>OZ247430.1:0-4120764 GCA_965232895.1 Dehalococcoidia bacterium
CGCCGCCGGCACAACCACGGTGAGCATGGAGCGTTGGGGCACCGAGGACACGCCGACTATTTTGCAATCGTTGCCCGATCAGAGCGCGGGGCTGGACTATTTCACCAGAGACGTTGCGGAGAGGGTCGCACAGGGCGGAGCGGTGGTAGCCGTGACGCAGCACGCGGCGCGATTGGTCCAGGTTCTGGAGGATGCCGGGGTCGCTGCAACGCTGGAAGATATCCTGCGGGCCCGCCCCCGCGCCGACCGGGTCCAGGTGCTGACCGGGGCGCTGAGTCGAGGCTGGCAGACCGAGGCGACGGACAACGAACCAGCAGTGGCGGTTTACAGCGACGCCGAACTGTTCGGCACGGTGAAACGGCGAAGCTACCGCCCGTCCCGAACCCGACGTGACCTGGGCGATGCGGTGGCCCTGGGAGACCTGGCGCCGGGCAGCTTTGTAGTCCACATCGACCACGGAGTCGCCAAGTTTGTTGGCACAACTCACCTGGAGTCCACGGGCGACGACCGCGAGTACCTGGTGTTGGAATACGCCGAGGACGACCGTCTCTACGTACCCACGGAGCAGATGGACCGGCTGGGAGCTTACGTGGCCGCCACTGACCGGCCGCCAACGCTCACCCGGTTGGGTGGGAGCGAGTGGCAACGGATCAAGGACCGAGCCAAGGGCGCCGCCAGGGAGATCGCCGAAGAATTGCTCCGGCTTTACGCAATCCGGGAAACCGTGGTTGGACATCGTTTCGGCCCGGACGCGACCTGGCAGCGGGACCTGGAAGACTCGTTCCCCTACCAGGAAACGCCAGATCAGATGCAGGCCATCGACGAAGTAAAGAACGACATGGAAGCCGACAAGCCCATGGACCGTCTGATCTGTGGCGACGTCGGCTACGGCAAGACCGAAGTCGCCCTGCGGGCGGCCTTCAAGACGGTCAACGAGGGCATGCAGGTGGCGGTGCTGGTGCCGACCACGGTGCTGGCCCAGCAGCACTACGCTACCTTCGCCGAGCGTCTGGCCCCCTATCCGGTGAAGGTCGAGGTGCTGAGCCGGTTCCGAACTCACAAAGAGCAGGACGAGGTGGTGGAAGCGGCAAAGTCCGGTATGGTCGACGTCGTGATCGGAACACACCGCATCCTGCAAAAGGACATGGGGTTCAAGAACCTGGGACTGGTGATTATCGACGAGGAACACCGGTTCGGGGTTGCGCACAAAGAACGCCTGAAACAGATGCGCGCCGAGGTGGACGTGATGACGTTGAGCGCGACACCCATTCCGCGCACACTGCACATGGCGCTTGCCGGCGTGCGGGACATGAGCGTGATCCACACGCCACCGGAAGCCCGGTTGCCGGTCAAGACCTTCGTGTCCGAAGACAGCGCGGAGCCGGTGCGCGAGGCGATTCTGCGGGAGTTGGAGCGCGATGGCCAGGTGTTCTTCCTGCACAACCGAGTTCGCACGATCCACAGCGTAGCGGACGAACTCGCGAAGCTCGTACCGGAAGCCCGGTTCGCGGTGGGGCATGGTCAGATGCCGGAAACGGAGCTGGAAGAAGTGATGGTGGCGTTCGCCAACCGGGAAGCGGACGTGCTGGTTTGCACCACCATTATTGAGTCGGGGCTGGACATGCCCAACGTGAACACGATCATCATCGACCGGGCGGATCGGTTCGGCCTGGCCCAGCTGTACCAGCTGCGCGGCCGGGTTGGACGCGGAGACCACCGGGCCTACGCCTACCTGCTGTTGCCGGATAGCCAGGAAATCACCGAGGCGGCCAGCAAGCGCATCCACGCCATCCTGGACGCCAATGAACTGGGAGCCGGGTTCCGCATCGCCATGCGCGATCTGGAAATCCGTGGCGCGGGAAACTTGTTGGGCGCCGACCAGAGCGGGCAGATCCACGCGGTGGGACTCAACCTGTACTCCGAGTTGCTCGACCAGGCGGTGCAGGACCTGGCGAACCGCGATACGGGCGAGACCAGCGCAGAGACGCAGCCTCCACCGCGGATCGATCTGCAGCTGCCGGCGTTCATACCGCCAGGCTATATTGAGCACATGCCGGCCCGGCTGGCTTTCTACCAGCGACTGTCCAACATCACCGACCGCTCGCAGATCGCAGCGGTTCAATCCGATATGGAAGACCGGTTCGGCCCGGCGCCTCAGGAGGTGACCCACCTGCTGGCGATAAGCGAGCTGCGCTGCCTGGGCTCGACGGCCGGGGTCGAATCCATTGCCACCAGCAGTGACGGGATCATCACCGTCGTGTTCCGGCATCCGGTGGGCGACGCTCGGCAGGCGTTGCAGAACAAGATGGGACCGGGGATCCGGGTCGGCCGGCGTGACATGGAAGTGCGAACGGCGGGCGACACCGATTTCGGCATGGCGCGTTTGGGACGCGCGCTGCGACGGGTGGCCTCGTTCGTCGACGAGATGCGCGCCGCAATGGAGGAAGTGGCGGCGGAGTCGGCGCAATCAGAGATCGTTGCCCCGCCCGAGGCGCCTTCCCGGAACCGGAGGCGGCGACGGCCGGCGAGACAGCCGGTCGCCGCCGACTGACCGTTACTCGCTGGCCGTGGGCTCCATGTCCGCGGCCGCCCCGACCTCGTTTCTGCGGTGCCGGCGACGCCGGAGGGCCAGCACAAGGGCAACGATCGCGATCACGACCAACACTGCCGCACTGACGACCGCAGCCAGAATTATCCACAACGTGGAATAGTCTTCCGGCGTGCCGACTGAGAAATTCAGGCGGGCGTTGGGGGCGGCGGCAGACGGGTTCTGCCCGACGGCGTTGTAGTCCCAATGCTGCAGCTTACCCAGTCCGGCGGCGTAATCCATAACGGAACGCAGGTCGGACGCCTTGACGATCAACTCCATGCTGACCCGATGTTCGTCCCGGTCCTGAAACTCGTTCCAGTGTTCCACAAACCCGCCCCGGCTCTCGGCCTGGACCCGTACCTTCTCCGCGACCTCCGCGGGATCCGAGGCGTCCAGGGACATGGAAGCGCCAAGCTCCACATCGGAACGGATCCCCAACGTGAGACGCGCGTTGGCCACTTCGTTGAGCGAGGTGGGTCCAACCGAGTTGAGCTGCCGCCCCGATGGAGCGCCGAGAGTGGCGGCGTAGTCCATCAGACCGGCGAGGTCAGCCGGCTTGACGAACACCACCAGATCAACGATGCGCCCGCTGCCCTCGTCAAACTCACGCTTTTCACCGATGTAGCCACCGAGAGATTCCACCCGGGCGATCACCGAATCGGCCGTGGATGACGGGTCATCCACGGACAGCTGAAGGAATCCAACGGGCGGGTCAGCCGCGAACTGCGCAGGCAGGCGCAGATTGACCGTGATCAGAGAGGTGGCGACACGGCCGGTGAGATCGCGCTGAGTAGCCTCGACGTGCTCGATGTCGGCTCGCACCTCTGCGATACGCTGCTCGATCTGGATGATGTCCTCGACAGTCGGCGCGTTTTCCAGCAGGGTGACCAGGCGTTCCTCCTGGGCGTACCAGGCGGTGAGGCGGGCCTCGTTGTCGATCAGCCTTTCGGTCACGTCCGTCGAGGAAACTCCCTCGTCCGTGACGCGCCCCAGGGAGCGCAGGGAATCCAGGCCGCTGGCCAGGTGGTCGGCAGGCACGCGAATCCGCACCGTGGCGGAACGGTATCCGGCCTCGCCGTAAACTTCAGAGGATTCAACCCAACCGCCGCTCTGGGCCGCCAGAGACTCCACCTGCCGGAGTGTCGCGTCGATGTTCGTGACCTCAAGGCTCATCCACGACTCCACGATCAGCTTGCGCGCGGATTGAGGCTGAGGCGAGTCGGAAATCCGGGGCTGTTGCGGTCGCGCCGCAGCGGACTCCTGTGACGCGGCGACGGGAGCGCGCGTTGCCGCGGCCGCCATTGCAGGCATACCCTGCTGCCTACTCATATGATCGGCTCCATCGGCCCCGGCCATGCCGGATTCCCCCTCGGACATTTCCTGAAACGCATCGTTAACGAACTTTGAAGAGGTGGCGGAATCTTCGGGGTGTTGCGCGGCTGGCGCTGCCGGCGCCGACTCCACTCCGGCTCCGCAGGCCAGCGCCAATGCCGCCAAGACCAGCATCATGGTGAGCAACCACGGCCTTCCCAAGTTTCGGATACGCATCTCAACAGCCCCCTTTCAACTGTCCATCATACGCAACGGCGCGACCGCCGGTTTGCAAGGCGGGCCTGCGGGTATGCTACAATTTGAACATAGTCGGGGTGTAGCGCAGTGGCTAGCGCGCCACGTTCGGGACGTGGAGGTCGGTGGTTCGAATCCACTCACCCCGACCATTATTTTTCCCCGAACAGGAGGGACGCGATGGCGCGCCGCAGTTTCTGGGCCTGGGGAATGGAAGACCGCGAGCCGTCGTCGGCCGACTATGCGGCGATGGCGGAGCGAATCCACCGGCGGTACGGCGTAGGGCTGCCGGCCCCGCGGCCTCCCACCGACGCCGACCTCAACCTCCGCCAGCCACGCTTCACGCCGCACCCGCTGGTTGCTGAGTTCTGCAGCATGGACGACCATGACCGGGCGGCGCACACCTACGGGCGGAGCTTTCGTGATCGCATCCGTGGGTTCAAGTGTGATTTCCTCAACCCACCCGACGTGATCGCGTATCCCCGGACCGAAGAAGAGGTCACCCGGGTCCTGGACTGGTGCGCCAACTCGAACATCGTGGCGATCCCTTACGGTGGTGGCAGCACCGTCGTAGCCGGCGTGGAGCCTCCGGAAGCGGAAAAGGTCTGCACGATCGATTTGACGCGGCTGGACCAGGTTCTGGAAGTGGACCAAACGTCTCGGGCCGCAAGGATTCAGGCCGGCGCCCTGGGACCCGCGCTTGAAGCCCAGTTGCGACCGCACGGATACACCCTGCGCCACTTCCCGCAAAGCTTCGAGTTCTCCACCCTGGGCGGGTGGATTGCCACCCGCAGCGGCGGGCACTACGCGACCAACCACACGCACATCGACGACTTTGTGGAGTCGGTGCGGATGGTGACGCCGGCCGGATTGTGGGAGTCGCGTCGGTTGCCCGGCAGCGGCGCCGGGCCTTCCCCGGACCGGATCGTAATCGGCAGCGAGGGCATCCTGGGCATCATCACCGAGGCGTGGATGCGGATACAGGCGCGTCCTCGATTCCGCGCCTCCGCGGGTGTGGTTTTCGATGGGATGCACGCTGCGTCCGAGGGCGCGCGACTAATTGCCCAAGCCAAGCAGTGGCCGGCCAATCTGCGCATGCTGGACCCGGCAGAAGCGGAAGACTTCGCCGGCCTGGACGGCAAACAAGCGCTGCTGATTATCGGGTTCGAGTCGGCGGAAATCCCGCAGGGCGACAACATCCGCCAGGCGGTGACCATCGCCAGGGACGCCGGCGGGATGATCGCGGAAGAGGATATTCAGGTCGCCGACGCGGCCGAACGGTCGGGATCCTCGGCCGGACGCCAGGGCGCGGTGGGCAACTGGCGTGATTCGTTCATCAACGCGCCCTACGAACGGAACGCGACCATCGGGTTTGGCATCGTGGCCGAAACCCTGGAAACGTCAATCACCTGGGAACGCTGGCCGGCGATGGACGAAATGGTGCGGGGCGCGCTGGAGAGTGCTTTACAACGCACCTGCGGCGGCGGACGCGTGTCCTGTCGCTTTACGCACGTTTATCCGGACGGGCCCGCGCCGTACTACACCTTCGAAGCCCTGGGACAGGTGGGCGGCGAGTTGGAAGCCCACGCCGAGGTCAAGCAGGCAGCCTCGGACGCGGTAATGGCGGCCGGTGGAACCATCACCCACCACCACGCGGTGGGACGTTCCCACCGCCCCTGGTACGACGAACAGCGTCCGGACCCCTTCGCCGAGGCCCTGCGAGCGGTCAAGCGTTCGGTGGACCCGAACGGGATACTCAATCCGGGCGTCTTGATTGACCCATAAACGGATAGCCTGCCGGGCAGGAAGGAGGGACTTGCCATGCGCGGAGTAGTTTTCACCGGAGACAAAGAGGTCGAGATTCGCACGCTGCCAGACCCTCATCCGGGGCCGGGCGAAGTCGTCATCGCCATGAAGGCCTCCGGCCTCTGCGGGAGCGACCTGAGGCACTACCGCGCTCCCAAAGCCGATCGCGGTGACCCGGCCAACCTGAAAGTGGCCGGCCACGAACCCTGCGGGGTCATCGCCGAAATCGGCCGCGGCGTGACGGAGGTTGCGGTTGGCGACCGGGTGATGATGCACCACTACACGGGCTGTCGGGCCTGCACCATGTGCCGCATCGGATACACGCAGATGTGTCTGCACGGATCCATTGTTTACGGCACCCGAGCCAATGGCGGGCACGAGGACTACCTGATTTGCCCGGCCTACACCTGCGTGAAGATGCCGGATGGATTGGACTTCGACGAAGGCTCGGCGTGCGCGTGCGGAACGGGAACGGCGTTCTGGGCGTTGAAGCGGCTGAACATATCGGGCGACGACACGCTGGCCATATTCGGCCAGGGCCCGGTGGGCGCCAGCGGCACCATGTTTGCCAAGGCCATGGGCGCACGGGTCATCGCGGTGGACGTGGACACGGAACGGCTCGAACTGGCCCAACGCCTGGGCGCGGACGTGTGCATCGACGCCGGCACGCAGAACCCGGTGGAAGCCATACGGGAACTCACTCACGGCGAGGGTTCGCCGGCGACGCTGGATTGCACGGGCCGGCCCGAGGCGCGAATCAACGCGGTGGACGCTGCGATGCTGTGGGGGCGTGTCTGCTTCGTCGGTGAGGGCAATACCACGACCTTTGACGTCAGCCCGCAAATCATCCACAAGCAACTGACCATCCTGGGATCGTGGACCTTCAGCCTGAACGGACTGGAGGAGGTTGCACGGTTTGTCGTCGACCGTAAGGTGCCGCTGAAGGAACTGTTCACCCACCGGTTCACGCTGGACCAGGCCGACGAGGCGTACAAGCTATTCGAGGCCGGCGGAACCGGGAAAGTCTGCTTCACCTGGGACTGATGAGTGGGCTCTGGTGACACGAGCGGAAAATATGCGCAAGCTAACATGTTACGCTTGGGGAAAACCGGGGGATTGGGAATCCCTTTGTGTTGACCTCGATCTGGCTGCGCAAGGGGAAAACTTTGAGGAAGTTCGTCGCGAGCTTAGCGACGCCATAGCGACTTACCTCGACTACGTAACAGATTTGCCCGAAAATGAGCAGCAGAGGTTCCTGACTCGCAAGGCCCCACTGAGATTGCGCTTGCAACTCGCACTAATGCAACGAACTTTCCCCTTGCTGAACTCGGTGAGAATCGGCTCTACGGGTCAACAATTTGCCTGTGCCGGCTTTGTTGTGACCCCGACCTCGTGAACTACCGACAGGTAGTTTCCATCCTGGAGCGACACGGCTTCGCTTTCGAGCGTTACGGGAAAGGGTAACACTGTGTTTATCAGGCGACCCACAGCGGGCAACGCTGGTCCGTTACGCTATCCTACAGCCAATCAGGTGAAGACATCAGGCCGGGCGCCCTTAGCTCAATCATCCGACACTCCGGATTGCCGGGAGATGCTTTTCGTCGGTAGTGGAAAAGTCAATCGTCGCTACACCAATTTTGGCAAGACCTTCTTGTTGAACAGCCGCAGGGAGGCCGTCTGCATTTCGTCGGGCATCAGGTTGCCGTAGTTGATCTCGTAGATGAGCTGGTCGAGGCCAAGGTTCTCTTCGAGCTCGGTCAGGCGTTCTGTGACCGCGCCGGGTGTTCCGTAGACGACCTTGTCGCGGAGCCAATCGTCGTAGTCCATGCCCAGGATGATGCGGCTCTGTTCAGCCCAGTCGCCGGTGGTGCCGGCCCGACCCGCATAGGATCCCACGCGCTCTCCCAATCGGGTGATCGAGTTCATCGCCGAATCCATCGGGTTACGATATGCCGCCTCGGCGTCCTCATTGACATAAATCGGAACCCGCAGTCCAACCTTGCCTTCCCCGGGATGTCCGGCCGCCTTCCACGCGGCGCGGTATTCGGCCATGGGGCCAGCCAACTGGTCCAGGGTGAACACGCGGGACGGGTTGACGATCAACGGATACCCCATGGCGCCGATGATGGGGAAACTCTCGGCCGAAGTGACGCCCACGGTGATGGGCGGATGGGGCTTCTGGTACGGCCGCGGCGTAACGGTGAGCTCGTCGCAAGAGTAGTGTTCGCCGTGGAAGGAGAAGGTCTCCTGCGTCCAGGCGGACATGACGATTTCCAGGAACTCATCGAAGCGGCTGCGGCTCTCCTCGAAGGTCACGTTAAAGCCCTCGTGGACATTGGGGAAGGTGCCCCGGCCGACGCCCAGCTCGACCCGGCCGTCACTGATGTGGTCAAGGGTCGCCATCTCTTCCGCCACGCGAATGGGGTGACCCAGGGGCAGGCAGTAAACAGCAGTCCCAATACGCATGACGCTGGTCCTGGCGGCAATCGCCGTGGCGATCATCACCGGAGACGCCAGGACACGCTCCATGTTGAAGTGGTACTCGGCGAGCCAAACCGAGGCCACGCCAAGGTCTTCGGCCTCCTGGACCAACCGGAACGACTGGGTAAAGGCGTCGTGGTGGTCGCCGTCAATGGGTCGGGGAAACTCGAGAAAGAGTCCGAACTCCATGCCTGTCCTCCTCGTAGCGGATGATAGCGCCGGATTGCGGCCGGTTACACCTGCGATCCCTGGATGCGGCGCTCCTGGCCCTGCCATTCCTTGTCGCGCAGGATGTATTTCTGGATCTTGCCCGTGGCTGTCTTGGGCAGGTCGCCGAATTCGACGCTCTTGGGCGCCTTGAAATGGGCGATCCGATCACGGGTGAAATCGATGATTTCGTCGGCCGTGAGCCGGCCGCCATCACGGGGAACGACGAAGGCCTTGGGAACCTCGCCCCACCGCTGGTCGGGCACGCCGACGACGCACACCTCAAGGACGCCGGGGTGCTCCATGATGACCTTCTCAACTTCCTGGCTGGAGATGTTCTCTCCGCCGGAGATAATGATGTCCTTGGAACGGTCCTGGAGTTCGATGTAGCCATCGGGATGCCAAACGGCGAGATCGCCGGAATGGAACCAACCGCCGCGGAAAGCCTCGGCAGTCGCCTCGGGGTCGTTGTAATAGCCCTTCATCACGGCGTCGCCCTGCATGACGACCTCGCCCATGGTTTCGGCGTCGCGCGGGATGTCGTCCATGCTCTCGTTGACCACGCGCAGGCCGGAACCGTAAACTATAAAGGGTACGCCCTGCCGGGCTTTGACGCGGGCCAGGTCGTCGCTGCCCATGTCGTCCCATTCGGGCTGGCCGGCGGCAACGGTGCACGGCCCGTAGGTCTCGGTCAGGCCGTACACATGGATGATTTCCGCGCCCATGCCCTCGATGGTGCGGATGACCTGTGGAGCCGGCGGGGCGCCCGCGGTCATGATCGTCAGGCCGGAAAGGTCGGCGCTGGCGGCTTCCGGAGCTGAGTAAAGGCCGGTGAGCACGGTGGGCGCCGCGCAAAGGTGGGTGACGGACTCCTCGCGAATGAGCCGGTAAACCTCGGCGGGATCGACCCGGCGCAGGCAGACGTGGGCCCCGCCCACGGCGGTCACCGCCCAGGGGAAGCACCACCCGTTGGCGTGGAACATCGGCAGCGTCCACAGGTATATGCTGCGCCAGTTCATACCCATTTCCATGGCCTCGCCCAGCGCGTTGAGGTACGCGCCACGCGGGGTGAATTCCACTCCCTTGGGCATGCCGGTAGTGCCGGAGGTGTAGTTGATGGTAAGGGTGTCGTTTTCGGTGGCCGGTCCGGGAAGTTCAGGCAGCGGGTCCACGCTGGCCAGCCACTGTTCGTACTCCGGCCCGGGAATATCCGTGGCCAGCGGCGCGGTATCGCGCACCTGCACCCAAGTTTCCACACCGGGGCAATCCTCGCGCAACTGGCGCACGGTGTCAGCGAGTTCCGAGTCGAACACCAGCGCCTTCGCTCCGGAGTGGTTGAGGATGTACGCGATTTCGCGGGGCGAAAGGCGTATGTTCAACGCCACCAACACCGCTCCGATCCCCATGGGGCCAAAGTTGGCCTCGAGCATGGAGGGCAGGTTCGGCAGCAGAAAGGCCACGCGGTCGCCGGGCCCCACGCCGACGCTGCGCAACGCGGCAGCCTGGCGGCGCACCCGCTCGTAAAAAAGAGCGTAGGTGGTAACCGCGCCGTTGTAAACGCAGGCGGCGCGGTGCGGATACACGGCGGCGCTGCGTTCAAGGAACAGAAGCGGGGTTAATTTCTGGGTCGATGCAGTCGGGATCGTCATTATGGTCACCCTGAGCGGCAGTTCGATATTGGCGAAGATTTGGCCGCATTTTGTACCGTACGGTTGGAATTGTCCAGCACGGTGCACACCTATCGGCGCGGTTGGAGCTATTGGATGCTAATTCGTGGAGGATGCGCACGACTGTGATCGGTTATGTACAATGGCATCCTCATCAATCAGTAGTGTGGAGGTGTGCCGTGAGCACATTGCTTTCTCATGTCGTGCCATTGTATGGACAAACCGAGGTAATCGCTACTGAAGCACTGCGGTACATCCTGCAACGATCCGAAGCCGCTCGGAAATCCCTCGAAAACATGCTGCTCAACGCCGGCGTGGAGGTGGGTTCTTTGACGCGGTTTCGGACTGAAGCCGGTGGCGAGGAAGGGGAGCGCGTTGACCTGGTTTGTTCTGACGAAAGTGGGACGGAACGGGTGCTCATCGAAGCGAAATTCTGGGCCGGCCTCACCGACAATCAACCGAACACCTACTTGGCGCGCCTCCCGGAAGACACGCCTTCGGCCCTGTTGTTTGTAGCGCCGGCGCAGCGCGTCGAAACGTTGTGGCCGGAACTGTCCGGGCGAGCTGAAGAACAGCATAGGCTCAGGGTCACCTCCGATACCCCCACGTCCGGTGAGCTGCGCGGAGTGTCAATCGACGACAGTGGCCACAAAATGATGCTGACCAGTTGGCGCGCCGTGCTAGAGCGAATGGAGTCGCAAGCGAGCCTGGCCGGCGACGGAGCCGCGGTGAAGGACATTGAGCAACTGCGCGGACTGACCGAGCGCATGGACAGCGATGCGTTTTTGCCGATACATTCCAACGAGCTCGGCCAAGAATTTCCGAGGCGTATGCTCAACTTGATTGATCTAGTAGATGCCGCTACTCAACGAGCGATCGCCAACGGTTGGGCGGATGCCAGTGGCCTGCGAGCCACTCCGAAACGGCATGGATATGGCCGGTACTTTCGTTTGCACGACGTTGTGGTTTGGTTCGGAATCGATATGTCCAGTTGGGCTTGGGTAGAGAGCGGGCACACGCCGTTATGGTTAGGGCCGTCGGATGACAGTTGGTGGGATCCGATCTATTTGCCCACGGGCGTCGAATATCCCGATGTTCTGGATTCAGTAGTCGAGCAAATCGATGCCATCCGGCAAAGTCTCATCGCAGAGGGTGTCAACGAATGAGCGAAGCAAGGCGCGATTTCATCGGCTACGGCGAGAACCCGCCGGCCATCCAATGGCCCGGTGGCGCGCGCATCGCCATCTCGGTCGTCGTGAACTACGAAGAAGGCAGCGAGGCGTCGCTGCTGGACGGCGACGGGTACCACGAGACGAACAATGAGGTGCAGTCTCCCGTGCCGGCAGGGCAGCGCGACCTGTTCAACGAATCGTTTTTCGAGTACGGCAGTCGTGTAGGGGTCTGGCGGATACTGAACCTGCTGGACAAGTACAACGTGAAGAGCACGTTTTTCTCCTGCGCCGTTGCCTTCGAGCGGAACCCGGAGGTCGCGCGGGCTGTCGTCGAGCGCGGCCACGAAGTCTGCGGGCACGGCTACCGGTGGGAGGAATACCACAACAAGACGCGCGACGAGGAGGCCGAGGCCATCCGCATGACGGTGGAATCGCTGACCAGGACCACCGGCGAACGGCCAGTGGGTTGGTTCACTCGGTACGGCCCGAGCGTCAACACGCGGGAGCTGGTGGTGGAAGAAGGCGGTTTCGTCTATGACAGCGGGGTATTCAACGACGACCTGCCGTATTACACGGAGGTGCACGGCAAGCCGTGGCCGGTGCTGCCATATAGTTTCGAGACCAACGACGCTCGCTTCTGGCGGGGCGGCCTCAACAGCGTCGGCGACTTCTACGAGTACATGAAGGACACCTTCGACGTGCTGTACGAGGAAGGCCGCACCCACCCCAAGATGATGTCGGTGGGCTTGCACTGCCGCATCGCGGGACGGCCGGCGCGGTCGCGGGCGCTGGATCGCTTCCTCCGGTACGCACGCAATCACCCCGGGGTGTGGTTCGCGCGGCGCGACGAGATTGCGCGGTGGTGGCTGGAGAACTATCCGCCGGGAACACTGCAGTAAGCGAACGCATAAGGGGCGGCCGCACTGGCCGCCCCTTCAGTTCCGAACGGCATTGACGTTTATTCGGGCCACTCGCCCAGTTGGATGATGGAGAAGACGGCGCCGTCCGGGTCAAACAAAACCGCGAAACGGGCGAAGTCCTCGATATCGCGGGGCTCGACACAAACTTTCCCACCCAGTTCCTGAGCCTTTGCTACTGCGGCATCGACATCTTCGACACCGAAATAGACGCCCCAGTTGGGCGGCACCGGGCCCCAGTCTTCGCCAATCTGGATGATGCCGGCAACCTGCACGCCCGAAACCTTGACGAGCGTATACGGGAAGTCGGTATTTGGATCTGGTCCGGCTTCGGCTTGGAGCAATTGGGTGTAAAAGGCGGACGCGGATTCCGGGTCGGTTGTCGCCAGCTCGAACCAGCAGAGAGAGCCGGGCTCGTGCATCTTGCCCGCGCCGGCGTGCTTCAGCGGGTACCAAAGCCGCACGAAGGCGCCCTCCTTGTCCTGAACGATGGCCATACGCCCAACGTCCATTACGTCGAAGGGTTCCATCAGGATGGTCCCGCCGGCGTTTCGAGCTCGTTCCACCGCGGCGCCGAGGTCGTCCACGGTGACGTAAACGCTCCAGTGCGGCGGCAGGTTCTCCTGGCCGGGACCGGGTTCGGCGGACGCGCACACCGGAACGCCGTTGTGGCTGAACATGGTGTAGACCATGCCGGGGCCGGCGGGGTGGTCATCGTACGTCCAGTCGAATAGGGCGGAGTAGAAGTCCTTGGCGGCCTGACCGTTTTTGCACAGCAGGTCGGCCCAGGATGGGGAGCCGGAGGGGTATTCGGTTATCTCGGGCATGAGGTTGGCCTCCAATTCGATGATGCGCGAACCAGCATAGCAGGCAGTCTCGAAAATCGTCGGATCGGTTTGACACCAATTTGACCACCTCGTGAATGGACAGGAGCCGACCGTCGGCGGTGGCGCATAAAAGTAGGGGCGAATGGTCATTCGCCCCATAGGCATCAAGTTAAGCGTCGTCGGTTAGGGCGAGTAGTAGTTGATATGACCCGGGGCGTTGACGACGCCGCTGGATTTTACACCCGGCGCGCAGGCATAAGCCAATCTGCTCGATGACCATGGTTGCCGTAAGTAGTCCGGTCATGGCAGTAGCCAGCATTACGGCGTAGCGACGGACGGCGGCGGCGGCCTTGACCAGGCTTCGGTCCGGGTACATCCAGACCGCAGTCAGCAAAGTCCAGTGCAGGATGACCATGGCGGTCAGTTTGGCATAGACCTCACAGAGGATCCGCCAGGGATTGGCGGAGCGCCAGCGGTCAATGCCTCCGTGTTGCTTCCACAGTTTGAAAAGCAGTTCAATCTGCCAGCGCGCCCGCGCCAATACCATTGCCTCATCTCGGCTGATCTGGGATGGGAGCGCGTTGGTAACGTAGATGGTCCAGTCGCATAAGGCCAACCGGGTTTTGCTGGGCTGCTGACCTTTCTTGCGGGCGTGGTCTTTGAGTTGCCGCCGCCGCTGGGCGCTCACTTCTGGGGGCGCTTTGACGGCCAGCAGGCGGACAGGCAAGCGGTGGGCGCGCCCCAGCAATACCGGCCGGTCAATGCCGGTTGCCGACGGAGTGGACAGCAGCTTCCGCAGGTCCAGTTCCGCGCCATCATGCCGGTAGAGTTTGGTTCCGGCTTTGTACCGAGACAGGAAATAGCCCCCTTGCGCCGCCAATTCCCGGAAGGTATCCAGTCGGTAATACCCCAAGTCGGCAATGCGCAGCGCGCCAGCTGGGACCGGCGCCGTCTGCACCGCAGAATTGCTGTCCGGGGTTCGCCCATCAGTCAGAAAAGGCCCCAGCATCAGTCCAGTGGTCAAATCCAGCCGGACCTGTAGTTTCAGGGCTGACTGTCCATAGGAACCGCTGCCGCCGCAACCGGCCCAGACCTCGCTCAGTCCGTCGGGCAGCATGATGACCGAGCTGTCCTGGATCAACACGGCGGTGAAGCGCCGCAGTAGCGGAATCGCCACCGGTTCGGCGTCAATAACTTGACCCAAAGCCTCTTGCAAAACTCGGTACAGACATTCCGCCCCTTGGGGCGTGAACCGCTGGAACAGGCCCTGGGGACTGATGGTCACCCCCAGCGTGGCCGCCATCTGGGTCAGCGAACTGAGGCTGGCGTCCGGGTCGGCCAGCCAACCGAAAACCAGGGTCTGCACCAAGCCGGGACCGGTGAGTTTGGAACGCCGTTGCACCAGCCCCGTCTCGGCGGCGGCCTGCTGGGCCACTCCGGTGAGAACCCGGCTCATGGCCTGGGCAACTTCTGGTACACTGCTCATGGGAAGCTCCGGTGGCGATTGATTGGAATGCAATCACCATCTTACCGGCAGCTTCCCTTAACTTGATGCCTATGGGGCGAATAATCATTCGCCCCTACTGCGCACACGGCTTTTTTGCGCGGCCGGCTAGTTGTCGGCGGGCACGGCCACCTCAACTTTGGTGTCCTTGAAAGCCGGCATCACTTCCTCGGCGAACCACTGGAGTTGCTCGAGGATCACGGACTGCGGAGTGCTGACCGGCTGGCCGACCTGAACGCGCTTCAACCCTGGGTAGCGCTCCTCGACGCCTTTGAGCAGCTCGATGACGCGATCAGGCGGGCCGGCAAGGACGCTGCCGTTTTCGATGGCGTCCTCGATAGTCGGGAGGCCGGCGTTGGGCGCGATCTCAGGATTGCTCATGTCGCGGATCTGCTGATCGGAAAGGCCGCGCGTCAGACGCAGAGGGCCGAACATCTTGAGGTTTTCTTCGTAGTACCGGGCTCCCTGGCGGGCAGCCTCTTCAACCGTAGGGGCCATGTGGAAGTGGAAGCCAACGGCCAAGTCCTCGCCCAGTTCGGCGTCGGGCTTGCCGTTGCGCCGGAGCGCGTCGCGGTAGCCGTGCATGATCCCGTCCATGGCGCCGCCCTCGGAGGATCCCCCGCCGATGACGCCCTTGATGCCCATCTTGGCCATGAACTCCAGGGCCCGGCCAGTGCCGCCCTGGATGGGCTGCCAGCACTCGACCGGAAGGGTCTTGGGCCGGGGGACGAGCGTGATTTCCTCGAGGGGGTAGCCGCGGTAGGGCACTCCCTGCGGCGGGAAGTTATAGTGCTTGCCCTGGTGGGAGAATGACCGCTCGTGGAAAGCCTTGAATATGACCTCGACCTGTTCCTCGAAAAGTTCACGGTTAGCCGGCTGGTCCATGAGCGGGGAACCCAGGGATTCCACCTCGCGGGTGTGGTAACCGCGACCCACCCCGAAGGTCACCCGGCCCTTGGTGAGCCAGTCGGCCATGGCAAAGTCCTCGGCAAGGCGCAGCGGGTGCCACATGGGAGCGATGTTGAAACCGCAACCGAAGCGCAGGCGTTCGGTCACGTGCGCCAGATGGACGATGAACATCAACAGGTTGGGGATGCACTCGTATCCCTCAGGCTGGAAATGGTGCTCCGCCATCCAGAAGGTATCGTAGCCGTGCTTGTCCAGGGTTTGCGCGATGGCCACGCCCTTGTCGAACGCCGTGGCCAGGTATTCGTCGGAATAAGTGCGGTCGTTGACCGCGACGCCGGCGTAGCCCACGTTCTCCATGTCGACATGGCCGGCATAAAGACTGTCAAAAGTGGTAATCATCAAATGCCTCCCGCAATTGGGCGCGATCTGCGCGAAAGACGGTTCGCCGCGAACGGGAACCGTAGGGTGATGGCATTTTAGGCCAAGCGAGACGGCGGTTCAACCGCCGCAAACCTTGAATTACGAGGGCAACTCTGGCAAGATATGGATACCATGAAAGTAGGCGCATTTGAACTACAGGAACCCCTGCCCGAACTGCGGGACCCGCACGTTTTCGCCATGATCCGCCCGTGGGTGGACGTCGGCAGCGTCGGGACGTTGACGCTGAACCGCCTGGAACGGTACCTCGGCTCCAAGGAATTGGGCCGACTGCACCGCCCCGGCGAGTTTTTCGACTTCACCAGGTATCGTCCCAGCATGCGGCTGGTGGACAACGAGCGCCGGGTGCGCGTCCCCAACAGCATTATCCGGTATGCCACAACGGAAAACGGCCCGGATTACCTGTTTTTCCACCTGCGGGAGCCCCACGCCAACAGCGAGACGTACACCGACTCGATCCTGGAAGTGGTTGAGAAATTCAACGTCAAGCGGTACTGCCGGCTTGGCGCAATGTACGACGCGGTTCCTCACACCCGTCCCCTATTGGTCACCGGCTCCTTGGGTTCGGTGCCACAGTCACGGTCGGTGCCCAACCTCAAGTTGCGCGGCAGCACCTACCAGGGGCCCACGACGATCATGAACCTGGTGTCCGACGGCATCGACAAATTGGAAATCGAGGCCATCAACTTCATGGTGCACCTCCCGCAGTACGTCCAACTTGACGAGGACTACAACGGGACGGCGCGCATGATTGAGGTGCTATCGTCAGTGTACTCGGAGATCCCCTCTGACCTGGCCCCCACACGTCGCGGCCAGCGGCAATACCGGGAACTCAATGCGGCGGTGGAGCGCAACTCCGACCTCCAGGGCCTCATCAAGCAGATGGAAGACTATTACGACAACAACGAGGCCGAGAGCGAGACCACCGAAGAATCCGCAAGTCAGGAAGATGCGGTGGCGTTGTCGCCGGAGATCGAGCAGTTCCTGAGTGAACTCGGCGAGGAATTCGGGCAGCGGGACGAATAAGCGGCCAGCATCGAGAAACAAACGAGCCGGGTCAAGTGACCCGGCTTTCGTTTTGCGCTCTCGGTGAGCGATGGTGGCGACGGATGGATTCGAACCAACGACCTAGCGCTTATGAAGCGCCCGCTCTGCCACTGAGCTACGTCGCCTACCGAGCGGCCCCGACCAGACGCCGATGCTACCGCAGACCAATCTATCGTAAGGCTCGCACGGCTGGGTTGTCAATCGAATGACCGCGCAGTATGAACCGAGCCGCGAAGAAGATGCCCTGTGGCAGGCCGCCACCGGCTTGGAATTGATCGTCGCGGACCTGTGCCGCCGACTGCAGCCGTTCCCGTCATTCCTCGGAATGACGACGATACAGGCGATTGAGCTCGATCCGATGCCGGCGCCCGTGCGCGACCTGGGATGCGTGGTCCTGACGCCCGACGGCGTGATCGCTGAACTGGACGTAACCGCGATCCCGGGCGTCGTCGGCGTGCTGGAAGTCGACCAGGTCGAGGAGTTCAGGCCTTTGGAGTTGCCCGCGCCGGCGCGCCTGATCTACCTGACCGAGGCGGTACGTGTCCTGGCGGCGGAAATTGCCGGGCGAAACGGCTAGACGCCGGTGAGATCGACGTCGCCGGACTGCCCGCCGGTCTTGCGCAGCAGGCGCACGCCGTCGATGCGAACCGCGCGGTCGACGGCCTTGCACATGTCATAGACGGTGAGCGCGGCCACCGAGACCGCAGTGAGCGCCTCCATCTCAACACCTGTTTTGCCTGAGGTGGTGGCCGTGGTCGTGATGCGCACCCGGCTTTCGTCTTCCTCCAGCTCCAGCTCCACATCCACCTTGTTCAGCGGCAGGGGATGACACAAGGGTATGAGCTCAGAGGTTTTCTTCGCGCCCATGATGCCGGCCAATTGGGCGATGGTGAGAACGTCGCCCTTTTTCATCAGGCCGTCCCGGATCAGGGCGAGCGTGGCCGGTTCCATGACTACGTACCCGCAGGCCTGGGCCATGCGATCCGTGACGGGCTTCCAACCGACGTCCACCATCCGGGCGCTGCCGTCCTCGGCCAGGTGGGTGAGTTGGTCGGCGGGCCTGCTGGCGTTCTCCGTGGTCATGGGGTCCTCGTTATCCGCCAATGTGGTACATCTCGACCTTGGTGCGCGCCGCGGCTTCGGCAGTGGTCAGTTCGGTGCGTTCTTCAGAATAACGGTCGCGACGCACCTTCCAGGCCCCGGCGATGATGCCGGCTAACTCGTCCTCAGAGGCGCCCTGACGCATGGGCCCGCGCAGATCGACCCCATCGGTGGCGAAGAGGCAGGTGTACAACTTGCCGTCGGTGGACAGGCGGGCGCGGGTACAGCTGGCGCAGAACGGCTGCGTCACCGAGGCAATTACGCCGATTTCGCCGGAGCCGTCGCGGTAACGCCAGCGGTTGGCCACCTCACCAACGTAGTTGGGTTCGGCTTGCTGTAGTGGCAACTCCGCGTCAATCATGGCCACTATCTCGGCGGCGGAGACAACCTCGTCGAGTTTCCAACCGTTGCGGTTTCCGACATCCATGTACTCAATGAAACGGACGATGTGCCCCGTGCCCTTGAAGTGCCGAGCCAGGTCGACGATGGTGTGGTCATTCACCCCTTTCTGGACCACAGCGTTGATCTTTACGGGATTTAATCCGGCCTCCGACGCCCGGCCGATACCGTCCAGGACCCGGCGAGTGCCAAAGCCTCGTCCGTTCATACGCTTGAATACCTCGTCGTCCAGGGAGTCGAGGCTGACTGTGATGCGGTCCAGACCGGCCTCGGCCAGTTGCGTCGCCTGCTGGGCGAGGAGGTAGCCATTTGTGGTCAAGGTGATGTCGTCGGCCCCGGGGATGGCGGCCAACTGAGCGAGCAGCTTGGATAGATCAACGCGCAGCAGTGGCTCGCCCCCGGTGATCCGCAACTTGTTCACGCCGGCGCCAACAAACAGCGCCGCCAGGCGCGATATCTCCTCGAAGGTGAGGATTTCATCCTTGGGGAGAAACTCGTAGGCCTCGCCGAAAATCTCGGCCGGCATGCAATACGGACACCGGAAGTTACACCGGTCCGTGACCGATATCCGAAGGTCTCTGAGTGGGCGGCCGAAGAGATCGGTGATCATGCTGCTGGCAACGGTTACCTATTGGTCCAACAACGCCTGAAGCATTGTGCGCGCTTTCCGGGCTGCGTCGGCGCGATGGCTGATGCGGTTTTTGATTTCCAGGGGCGCCTCCGCGATGGTTTGCCCCAGGGAAGGCAGGTAGAACACCGGGTCGTAGCCGAAACCATGCTCACCTTCCGGTTCAAATTGTATCATTCCGGCGACGGAGCCGACGACCGTGCCGATAACCGCGCCGCCAGGAGTGGCGATGGCGGTGACACAGCGGAACCGGGCGATGCGCCGATCCCAGGGCACGCCATCCAGATTCTCCAGCAACAGGGCGACCCGGTCGGTATCGGACTGGCAGGCGTCGCCACCGTAGCGCGCGGAATACACGCCGGGCTCACCTCCCAGCGCATGGACCTCCAGCCCGGAATCGTCCGAAATCGTAGGCAGGTTGGACAGGCGGGCGTACTCGCTGGCCTTAAGGCGAGCGTTGGCCAGGAACGTGTCGCCGGTCTCGTCGACGTCCCCGGAAACCCCGGCATCGTCCAGCGAGATCAGTTCGACTGGCCAGTCGGCGAGCAACTCGCGGTACTCGCGCATCTTGCCCGGATTGCGGGTGGCAACGACCAGGACGGTAGACGACATAACTAGACAACACCTTCAGCAGCAAGCGCCTGGAGATCCGAGTCCGCAATGCCCAGCCATTCCCCGTAAACCGCGGAGTTGTGCTCGCCTACGGTGGGACCCATGTGACGCAACTCGCCCGGTGTCTCGCTGAATTTCGGCACCAGGCCGAGCATCCGGGTTTGTCCCAACTCCGGGTCCTCAATGTCGACGATGTCATCGCGCTCCTGGAAGTGCGGGTCGGCAACGATGTCGGCGCTGTTGTAAACCGGGCCCACGACGCCACCGGCCGGGATCAGCTCGTCCATGATGGCGTTGGTGTCGCGGGAACCCAGCCATTCCTGGAGCACGACGTTCAGCGAATCCTTGGACTCGAGGCGCGCGGCGTTGTTGGCAAATCGCGGGTCGGAAAGCAGCTCGTCCAGCCCCATGGCCCGCGCCAGGCCCTCCCAGGTGTTCTGCGAGGTGGCGGACAGGCCAAGCCAGCGTTCGTCCCCGGTTCGGTAGAGGCTGCGCGGGGCTGCATCTGGAAAGTCGTTGCCGACGCGTTCCCGGATTTCCCCCAACCGATCGTAGATGGTGAGGTGCGGAATGCAGAGGCGGAAAAGCGGCTCGAAGAGGCTGAGGTCAACCACCTGCCCGGTTCCCTTGCCACCATCCCTCGCATCAGCGTCCCTCCGATAGATGGCCATCATGCCGGCCATGGCGCCGAAAACTCCGGCGATCTCATCCGCCAGCGGGATTGGCGGCAGGTTGGGCGGAGTTTCGGGAAAGCCGGTCATGCCGATGTAACCGCTCATGCACTCGGCGATGGTGCCGAAACCGGGGCGATCCCGGTACGGCCCGGTCTGTCCAAACCCCGAAAAACGCAGGATCACCAGCCCAGGGTTGACGTCGCCGGCGTGGAGGTCCGATGGACCGAGGTTCCAGCGCTCCAGGGTTCCGGGCCGGAACCCTTCAATCAAGACATCCGCTTGCGCAGCCAACTGTTTGAGAAGAACCTGGCCGCGCGGGTCGGCCATGTTCAGCGTGATGGACTGCTTGTTTCGGGAGTGGACCTTCCACCACAGCGACACGCCATTGTAGAAAGGGCCCCAATTGCGCAGAGGGTCGCCGGAGCCGGGCCGTTCAACTTTAATCACCTCGGCCCCGAAATCGGCCATGAGCGAGGAAGCGGTGCCGCCGGCCACGATGATGGACAGATCCAGTACGCGAAGCCCGGCCAGAGGTCCTGCTGCTGATTTTGATTCTGAAGCGGTCAAAAGCCCATTCCTGTCAGGTCGATGCGGTGAGCGTCAGTGGCGTTGCGGAAAGCGTGTCCGCTGCGGTCAGTCGCCGAACCAATCAATTATTGCATTCAGCACGTCGTTGGGATATTCCATGGGCAGGAAGTGGCTGCCCTTGCCCATGGGTTTAACCACGGAGCCGGGCACCAACTCGCTGAACCGTCGGACTCCAGGATCACCGATGCGCTGGGAACCGGGGTAGTCGGCGAGCAGGAGCAGCCAATCTCCGGGCAGCCCCTTGAGGAATTGCTCTACCTGGAGATCGTCGCGCATGCCGTAGAACGTGGCCTCGGTTTCCGGGAGGCATTTCAGCTCGGCGCGACCGTCGGGCAGCAACCTGGTTCCTCCCTCGATGAATTGACGGTAGGGTTCGTCCTCCCAATCTATGAACGCGGCGCGGGTGCGGTAGGCATCGAACATTGCCTCGCGGGACTCCCACACCGCACGTTTCATCCGCGTCCGCTTGGCGCGCCGGGCCAGATCCTGGCTGGGCGCCGACGGTGCGTCGTTGCTGATCCGGGTCTCCACCAACACCACGCGGTCGAATTTGCCGGGTAAGAGCTTCGACGCGATGATCGCGGCCAGGCCACCGGATGAATGACCGATTACCCGAGGGGAATCGAGGTCCATGGCCTCGACGATGGCGGCCAGGTCTTCTCCCGCGTATTCGAACTTGTAGCCCTTGTCGGATTTGTCGGTGTCGCCATGTCCTCGCTGGTCAAAAGCCAAAACCCGGTAGTTTTCGGCCAAACGGCGCGCGACCGGCTTCCACGGCCAGGCGCACAGTCCGGTGGCGTGGAGCATCAACAGAGGGGGATTCGACGGGTCTCCCCATTCCAGGTAATGGTGCCGGATCCATTGGCGGCAACGTATTGGCTGGTCCAGTTTGAGGGGATGAGAGTAGAGGACATCGGTGCGCTGCTCTGATTTTCGGGTTATGGTGATGTTGAGCCGATTGTCGCAAGCAGACAGTTTGCTACAATGGCGAGACAGCGAAACGCCGGGGAAGTTTAAGCATGACCACTGGAACTTTGCAATCGGACAGCGTTATGGAAGCTACGAATGGCGACGGGTCGGGCTTTGATCCGGCTTGGGCTAACGACGCACCGCTAAAGCTGGTAGCGTGGGCATTGGCATCTCTGCCGGACACTACCGGAAGGAAGAAGGACATACTTGACGTATTGGCAACGCGGATGGAGTTCAGCCCCAGCCTTGATAACTGGTGGAAGCGGGTGAGACCCATGCTGAACAAATCCGATCATTTCGAGGAGCGGAAAGCGAATCAATTCACCGTGCTCCATGAAGTTGAGGGCATACCGCCCGAACCGCTTCCTCCCACTCCTCGGAAAGTCAGGACGCCCAGAGCAAAATCGCCCTCCAAATTCCAAGCGCAGTGGCTGAATTGGTTAGGTGGCGAGACAACGACACCCCCCAACCCTGCGCCTACCAAAGCCGCATTCCAAGCCCTCGACCATTTCCCCGTCGCACTCGTCCCGCAGTCGATAGAGCGCGCGTCGCAGACGACCCTGGAGCTTTTGGCGTCCGAAAAGCGCTCAAAGCAACATGCGGCAAGATGGGCGGAGTTGTTGAGCCGTCTATCTTCACGGTGGCGCGACCGCCCGGAATCTTATGCCGATGTTGGCAATCTAGCACAGCCTGTCGGTGAGATTATGGGGCGCCTGGTTGAAGTCGCCAATTTCCCCGATGGTTCTGGGCGGTGGCTACGTCAAGCCGGTGGCCTCCCCGACGAGCCTCCCGAAGCGTGGCGTGCTGGGTTTGCTGCGGGCTTGTGGCAGGCTTTTGCCAACTCTTCACCCGGAGCCAGACACTGCTTCCAATCATGCTTCGGCCGGTCAGACCAAGACAAGCCGGCCATAGCTGAGGAACTGCTTTTGGCTGCATTTGCCAATGGCAATTCGGCCATCGACTACGCCGGGTTGGACAGTCTGCTGGAAACCTTGCCAGCCGAGGCTAGGATCAAACTTATCCAGAACCTCCTTGTCCGATCGGCTACCGGGAAAGCGTCTATAGACCAGGTGCACGATTATGTCGGTAGTACGTATCACATACCAGCATCTTCCCCAGGCCAAGAGTTGAAACTGTTGGTCCTAGCCGCCCTTCTGATAACTGACGGTCAAAGCTCCGTCGTCGACCGAGCCTCACGGCGAATCGGCGATTTACTGGCTGACCCTTCAGTGTGCGTTGATGACCCAACGTTGACTGGCTTGCTGTCTGATGGCCGTCAGCATATTGTCGACTTGCGCAAAGACCATACCAATGAATTGGAGGATAAGCGACAGTCCTACAATGGCAAGATGGCAGAACGACACCGCGAAGAAGAACGACTGACTGATACGGTGCAAAGCCTCCGCGCCGAAATTGCGGCCGGGCGTGAGGTAGCCCGGATGGATATACTCCAAGACATTCTCATGGTGATTACTGAAACACTGCAATCGCTGCGTGACCCTCAAGGCAGCCCAGAACAGATGCTACGCCGAATTGAGGCGAACCTTACTCTTGCGCTACGAGCCGGCGGTGCCGAGGAGTTTGGCACAATTGATGACACCGTGCCTTATGACCCCATGCGTCACCAGGCAGAGCAGTATGTTCCCAGTGGTTCCCCGGTGCGGATCACTTTCCCCGGAGCAATCATACCCGGTAAAGTAGCCGGCGATCGCGTGTTGCTCAAAGCCAGCGTGGCTTGCCATGCGGAGGTCAACTGATGCAAGTAGTCGGTGTAGATTTCGGTACTACCAACGTGCGCATCGCCACTTGGGATTCGGACGGAGTGCTAACGCCCCGGCCGTTGATGATTGGGCAGGGAGGCGAATCAACCATGCCGGCGGTTATTGCCTATCGGCGGGAAGCCGGAGAGGTCATCTCCATCGTAGGCGAAGCGGCCGACGATTTGACGAGCGACGATGATACCGTTGTGGTCCGCAACATCAAGCGTTGGGCTTTGGCCAGCGACGATTTCGTTCGTTGGCACCTGGACACCTCTCAAACTTGTCCACCCAAGTGGTGGAGCCCGGAGACACGATGCGTCAAAGCGTTCGGTGAAGAGTTCCCAGTCTGGCAAGTGATACAGCAGATTCTGGCCGAGGCATTCCGGCGCGCCGAGTTGCCAAGCGAGTTTAAATGGCGGGCCGGCTGTCCAGTGCAAGCAGATCTGGAATACCGCTCGGAGCTGGCGTCGATCCTGGCTGAGTTTGGCGGCGAAAATAAGGTTTCCGCGGTGATTGAGGAGCCGACACTTTTCTTGGCCCTAGCCAACCGACTGAAAGTGCTCCAGCCGGGTTCTTACCTAGTTTATGACTTAGGCGGCGGTTCATTCGACTGCACTCTGGCCGAGGTGGAAACTGACAGGCAAATGACGGTGTACGCCTCCAGCGGCGATCCGCTGTTGGGAGGTTCGACCATCGACCAACTACTGGCGGACAGGCTGGAATACTACGGGCCGACGCGCCTGCTGCGTCTCGCCAAAGAGCAACTCGCTCCCTCCAATCCGGAGCAGGCCCTTGAAGACACACGAGTCACCTGGTCGGACTTGGAAGAGGTGCTGAAAGAATCGCAATTTATTGACCGGACACGGGCGGCGATGCGCGAAGCGTATATCAGCGCGAAGGTAATCTGGAAATGGGATGAGGAGTCGCCTACTCTTGGCAACAGCAGTATCCCTTCGTTGAGATTGGGGGAAATGGCCGCCGCTTTCGCCAAAGACCTGGACGGAATCATCCTGTTCGGAGGCCCCACCAAGTCGCCGGTCTTCCGCCAACGGTTGACGGAGATATTCGGAACGGAGAGGATAATCGTCGCCGAAAGCTTGATACCCGCCGATGTCCCCGACCCGGAATTGACCGGACTCAGTATGGGTGCTTGCTACGCTTTCTCCGAAAGTCGTACCCCTCTCTACGTGAGGCGATTGCCCGCGCGGATAACGCTGCGCAACACCCGAACTGGGAACAGCGCGGCATATGAGCCTTACCAGCACTTCGTGCGCAACTTCAACCCGGCTCTGCCATTCGTGTCCAAGCGTCTGCCGCAAGCAAATCCCGGCTCAAGATATGAGCTGACCATCACTGATCCGGACGGCAAGGCTATACAGACCCGGCGCGTCGATTTTAGCAACTCCACCATCGCCCGATCCCCACGGCTAGTGATCGATGTACTTGGCCGTATCGGTGTTGAAAATAATGGCTCCGTGTCGATAGAAATTGATGCCCCACCTTGGCAAACTCAGCAACAGCGCGAGGTTCTTCAGTCTGCTATCGCGAGGAGGGATCAGGCCGAGCAGTCCAAGCAGGAAAGAGCCAAGAAGATGTTCACGGATAACCTCTTTGGCTATGAATTGATGCGCGGCTGAACGGCCATTATGCTATAATGCCGCCGCCCAATTATCCAGACCATACGGTCTGTGGAACCGAGAAGCCGCTCCGATGCTCGAAGACTACTTTGGCCAGTATGGCTTGATCGCCATCTTCCTGGTCATCTCCATAGTTGTGCCGTGCAGCATGTTGCTGGCGTCGCATGGGCTGTCCCGCTTCGGCATCCGCCCGGATCGACCGAACGCGGTCAAGCACGACACCTACGAGTGCGGTGTGCAGACCATCGGCGGCACGTGGAACCGGTTCCAATTCCGGTACTACATGTTCGCCATCCTCTTCGTGATATTCGACGTTGAGGTGGTGTTCCTGTACCCGTGGGCCACCAAGTTCCTGACGCTGGAATTGTTTGCCCTGATTGAAATGGCGGTATTCGTCGGGATCCTGCTGCTGGCCTGGGCGTATGCCTGGCGCAAGCGGGATCTGGAGTGGCAGGGCTGAACCGCATGGCAGAGCATACGGGTTTCACCATGCCTTCGTCCGGAGGACCCCTGCACAGCCGGACCTGGGACATCGACCGTTCGGAAGGGCAGTTGGTCAACGAGCTCATCGCCGCTTCCCAATCTCCCATCGAGGTGCCAGCCATCGAGGTGCCGGAAGACCTGCAGCGCAACCTGATGGTGACATCAGTGGACGCCCTGGTGAACTGGAGCCGGAAGTCAGCGCTGTGGCCGGTGTCCTTCGGGCTGGCGTGCTGCGCTTTCGAAATGATGGCGACCGCCATGGGCCGGTTCGACATCTCCCGGTTCGGCATGGAAGTGTTCCGTGCCTCTCCGCGGCAGGCCGACCTGATGATCGTGGCCGGCACCGTCACCTGGAAGATGGCTCCGCCCATCCAGCGCATCTACGAGCAGATGGCCGAACCGCGCTGGGTCATTTCCATGGGGGTGTGCGCCACCAGCGGGGGGCCGTATTACGGGTCTTACAGCGTGGTGCCCGGCGTGGACCACATCATCCCGGTGGACGTCTACGTGCCGGGGTGTCCTCCCCGTCCTGACGCGCTGCTGTACGGCATCATGGAACTTCACGAGAAGATCAAGAAGTACCGCAACCTGGGCGACGGGAGATTCAAGCCGTGACGCTGCCCGCGGTGTCCGGGGAGACCCTGGCGCAACGCTTGAGGGAGGCTGCTCCTAACTCCGTTGTTGAGTGGAGCGAGGCGGCAGTTTGGGTGGAGCCGGGCTCGCTGGGCTCGGTCGCCAGCGTCCTCCACGACGATGCAGAGATCGACTTCAAGTTCCTGAACTCGATCAGCGCCATTGATTTCGTGGAGCACTTTGAGCTGGTGTACCACCTGACTTCAATCTCCAGGCGACACACGGGGGTGGTGCGCAGTCGGGTTTACGGGCGCGAAGAGCCGACAGCGGCCTCGGTGGTTGGAGTGTGGAAAGGCGCGGATTTCCAGGAACGGGAAATCTGGGACCTGATGGGCGTCCGCTTTACTGGCCATCCCAACATGAAGCGCATCATGTTGTGGGAGGGATTTGATGGCCATCCGTTGCGCAAGGACTTCCTGTAGAACCCGTGCCCTGAGTTTCCGAAGCCGCAAGCCATGACCATCCGCACCGAACCAATGACGGTCAACGTGGGGCCGCAGCACCCCAGCACGCACGGCGTGTTCCGGGTCCGCATCACGTTCGATGGCGAGGATATTGTAGAAGTCGAGCCCGTGCTGGGATACCTGCACCGGGGCTCCGAGAAGCTGGCCGAGGAGCGCAACTACGTGCAAGTGGTCACCCTGACGGACCGCCTGGACTACACGTCATCCATGATCAACAACCAGGCGTACTGCCTCGCGGTGGAGCAGCTGCTGGGCATCGAGCCGCCGCCGCGCGGGAAGTACCTGCGCACCCTGGCCGCCGAGCTGCAGCGGGTCGCCAGCCACCTGATCGCAGTGGGTTTCTTCGTCCAGGAATTGGGCGCGTTCGGCACGCCGCTGATGTACACCTTCCGCAGCCGGGAGCGGATCCTGGACCTGTTCGAAATGCTGTGCGGCGCCCGGGTCACGGTGAGCTACATGCGCCCTGGGGGTGTCTTCGCCGACACGCCGGCAGATTTCTGGCCGGCTTTGGACCAGTTCCTCGACGATTTCGAGGGCGAACTGGAAGAGATCGAAAACCTTCTGCTCAGCAATGAAATATTAATGGTTCGCACTCGTGGGGTCAGCCCGCTGCCGGCGGACGTCGCGATCAACTGCTCGGTGAGCGGACCAGTCCTGCGGGCCAGCGGCGTCAACTGGGATTGGCGCAAGATCGCTCCCTACGACGCCTACGACCAGGTTGAGTTTGATATCCCGGTGGGACAAAACGGGGACAATTACGACCGTTTCTGGGTGCGGATGCAGGAAGTGCGCCAGAGCCTTCGCATCGTCAAGCAGTGCGTGGCGCAGATTGAACCCGGACCGGTGCGGCAGGAGTTGCCCTTGGTCCTCCGGGCAGCGCCGGGCGCTGAAGCCTACGGCCGGGTCGAGGCTTCGAAAGGTGAATTGGGGTTCTTCCTGGTCAGCGACGGCGGAGTATCACCCTACCGCTGCAAGATACGCTCGCCTTCCCTGATCAACTTGACCATCACGGAACACCTGCTCATCGGGTGGAAACTGGCCGACATGATCGTGTCACTGGGAAGCGTTGACATCAACATGGGCGAGGTCGACCGGTAATGCGGTGCGTGACCAACGCCGAAGGGATGCTCAGCGCCGATGGAGTGCTGGGCGGCAACCCGCTTTTTTATTTCGTCTACAACGCGGTGGGCCACGTCGCTCCGTGCTGGCTGAGCTACCTCATCGCCGGCCTGGTCATCATGCTGATCCTGATCAATGCGGTGTTGCTGGGCGCAGCGGTCGTCAGTTGGGGCGAACGCAGGCTCCTGGGCCGGTTCCAGAATCGCGTGGGCCCCAACCGGTGGGGACCGTTCGGCGCTTTCCAACCGATTGCGGACCTGGCCAAGTTGATAACCAAAGAGGACATCGTTCCCTACGGCGCCGACAAACTCGCGTTCACTGCCGTGCCGATTATCATGGTGGCTGCCGTGCTGCTGGGCACCGCGGTGCTCCCGTTCGCCAAGGACGTGGCGCTGGTGGACCTGAACGTTGGGGTTCTCTTCGTATTGGCCGTTAGTTCGCTGACCTCCATCGCGATATTCACGGCCGGGTGGGCGTCCAACAACCGGTACGCGCTCTTCGGCGCCGGGCGGGCAGTTGCGGTGCTGCTCAGCTACGAAGTGCCCGTGGTGCTGTCGTTGCTGGGAGTGGTTCTGGTCGCCGGTTCGATGTCGCTGGGCGACATCGTGGCTGCCCAGACCGTGCCCTTCTTCCTGGTCCAGCCGCTGGCCTTCTTCGTGTTCATTGCCGGGATGTCCGCCGAATTGAACCGCACTCCCTTCGACGTCGCAGAGGCAGAGTCGGAGATCATCGCCGGCTATCACACCGAATACAGCGGCATCAAATTCGCGCTGATCCAGGCCGCCGAGTTCGGTGGCGTGCTGGTGGTGTCGGGTCTGATTGCCACTCTGTTCCTGGCCGGTTGGGCGGGTCCGGCGGCCGACTGGCTCGGCTGGCTATGGTTCCTGATCAAGGTTTTCATCGGTATCTTCCTGTTCGTGTGGATCAGGTCAACCTATCCGCGACTGCGGCTGGACCAGATCATGGCGGTATGCTGGAAATTCCTGATGCCGCTGAGCATAATCAACCTGGCAGCGGTCGTTCTCGAGGTGTTTTTCCTGCGCGACGCCAACGGGTCGCTCAGCACCGCGGACCTGTGGATAATGGCCGGCATCAATATCGTCCTGGCAGGTGGATCAATCCTCTTCTTCGGGCGCTTCATCAAGGAAAAGGTCCGCACCGAGGCGCCGACGGCAACCACGGCAACCCAGATCGTGCCCGGTGTGCCGACGATTGGAATGCGGTAGATAGGCGGGGGTGACGCAGTGTACGGACTGGAAATGATAAAGGGGTTGGCGGTAACGCTCTCGAACCTGATGCGCAAGCCTTTCACGACCTCATATCCGGAGCAGCGTATCCGGCAGCACCCTCGTTTCCGCGGCGAGGAGTTCACGTGGTACGAGGAGCGATGTACCGGCTGCGCGTCGTGCGCGAAGTACTGCCCGCTGGGCATCATCAAGATCGTCACCTCCCCAAGCGAGACCGCCCCGTTGCAGGGCGACAAGTATCGTCTTGAAACCTTCGACATCGAGCTGCAGCGGTGTATGTTCTGCGGCCTCTGCGTCGAGGCCTGCCCCTATGACGCGCTGTTCATGGGCAGCGGATTTGAAGAGGGCCAGTACAAGCGGACCGATCTGGTGATCACCATTGACCGGTTGCGTCAGGCCGAAAAGAACCCCAGCGCCTGGTTCCGGCCGCAGCTGGAGGGGATGGATTACCGGCCGGGCGAGGGAAGGCCATTGGGATGGCGCGAAGTCGGCCGCGAAAATTGGCGCTGGCACCAGCACGAAAAAGCCGGAATGCGCCTGGCCAGCGGCCGCGACGACAGCGAGGGCGAAGCCTAGATGTGGTTTGAGCATCTCGTTTTCTGGGCGCTGTCGGTGGTTGCCATCGGGGGAGCGTTAGGAGTCGTGCTGGTTCGCGACCTGTTCCGCGCGTCCCTGATGCTGGCCATGGCGTTTGTAGCGGTGGGGGGGCTGTTTGTGATGATGAACGCCGAATTTCTGGCGGTGGTGCAGATCCTGATCTACGTGGGGGCCATCGCCGTCTTGTTCATCTTTGCGGTTATGCTTACCCGTGACGTGCAGCAGGGCAACACTCCCAACCGTTTGCAGATCCCGGCTGCGGTGGTGTCGGCGCTGGTGCTGGCCGTGATGATCGCCACCGCGGTCACTACCGACTGGACAACCCTGGCCGGCGCCGGATTGGAGGCCAAAGCCCAACTGGCGCAGACGCAGGCGGTGGGCATTCCGGACGCCGCCGACCTGACCAACGCCGGTTTGACCGCAGCCGAAGTCGAAAGCGTGAGCAGCGGCGGTCTCGCCGATTTGTTGATTGGCAATTTCGTCCTGCCGTTCGAAGCCGTTTCGCTGCTGTTGTTGGGCGCCGCCATCGGAGGCCTGGCGCTGGCGCGGGGTCGCGGGAGATAAGGCTTTGACGCTCGAAACGCTACTGATTGTAGCCGCGATCATTTTCTGCATCGGCCTCTATGGAGCGCTGGCGCGCCGGAACTTCATAGCGGTGCTGATGTCCATTGAGCTGATGTTCAACGGCGTGAATCTGACGCTGGTGGCTCTGGGGAGATACGTTGCGCCGTATGCGGTGCAGGAGCAGCTTTCCGCGGTGTTCACCGGGCAGGTGTTCGCCGTGTTCATCATCACCGTCGCCGCGGCGGAGATCGCGCTGGGCCTGGGCATAGTCTTTGCCGTATTCCGGTCCAACGAAAGCGTCGATCTGACCGATGCCGCAACCCTGCGCCACTGAAATCACCTTCTATTCAAAATGCGACACGCGACAACGCAAATCATTCTTCGAACATGTGGGTAGAGTTCAAACGCGCCCCGAACTTGATGGCGGCCGAAATCTGGAAGGAAGTGCTGGAGGCGGAAGGTCTGCCCAGCCGCATCCTGCCGGACGGCGACATCCTGGACTGGAGCGAGCGGATCCCGTTCGTCATCTACGTGCCCAAGGGCCGGGAACACGTCGCGGAAGAGATCGTAAGGAAGCTGTGAGGATCGCCGGAACATGCTGACCGAATCCCTGGTATGGGCAATCTTCCTGCTGCCGGTGGCGTCTTTCCTGTTGATCGGGTTGGTCATCCGGCCGCTTGGTCCGGCCTTCGCCAAGACCGCCGGTTACGTCACGATCGCGGCGTTGGGCATCGGGTTCATCCTGTCGGTCTGGCTGCTGCGGTCATCCGCCCACGGCGAGGCTTATGACTTCGTGCCGTACCTCTGGCTGGGGCTGGGTCCGGCGGCAATTGAAGTCGGTTTGCTGCTGGACCCTCTCACCAACGTCATGCTGGTCGTGGTCACCGGCGTGAGCCTGATGGTCCAGATTTACTCCATGGGGTACATGGATGGCGACAAGAGCTTCGCCCGCTACTACGCTTACATGTCCCTGTTCAGCGCGTCAATGATCGGCCTGGTGCTGGCGGTAAACATCGTCCAGATGTATGTCTTCTGGGAGCTGGTGGGCCTCTCGTCCTACCTGCTGATCGGGTTCTGGCACGACCGTCCGGCGGCGGCCGCGGCGGCGAAAAAAGCGTTCATCATCACCCGAATCGGCGACGTCGGCTTCCTGCTTGCCATAATCTACCTGTTCTTCCAGGCGGACGATTTTGCCGCCCACGGGTTGAACGCCCTGCACATCCCGCACATCTGGGAGGCGGCCGCTCCGGTGGCTGCCGGTGGCGCCGGCATAGTCGCCGGCGGCGCGCTCGTGTGGTTGTGTCTGGGCCTGTTCGCCGGAGCGGCGGGAAAGAGCGGACAGTTTCCGCTGCACACCTGGCTTCCCGACGCCATGGAAGGCCCGACCCCGGTGAGCGCGCTGATCCACGCCGCGACCATGGTTGCGGCCGGGGTCTTCCTGGTGGGACGGTTCTTCCCGGTGTTCGCCGAGTCCGAAGCGGCAATGATGGTAGTCGCGCTGATCGGCGCGTTCACCGCAGTGTCCGCGGCGACTATGGGTTTGGCCGCCAACGATATCAAGCGGGTGATGGCCTATTCCACGGTCAGCCAACTGGGCTACATGATGGCCGCCCTGGGCGTGGGAGCGTACAACGCTGCCCTGTTCCACCTTTTCACCCACGCGTTCTTCAAGGCCCTGCTGTTCCTGGGAGCCGGCAGCGTGAACCACGCGGCTGGAACCTTCAACATGATGTACATGGGCGGTCTCCGGAAGGCGATGCCGGGCACCTATTGGCTCACCGTCATCGGCGCGCTGAGCCTGGTCGGCATATTCCCGCTGGCCGGGTTCTGGAGCAAGGACGAAATCCTGCTGGAGTCCTGGCTCGCCGGTGGACCCGTGCCGGCGTCGATCAGCCTGCTGGTTTTTGCAATGCTGTTGGTGGGCGTGCTGTTGACGGCGTTCTACACCTACCGCATGGTGCACCTCACCTTCCACGGAGAGTTCCGAGGCGGCGGAGAACGCGAACTTCACGACGCGGAGGAGGCTGGCCAACCGGCGCCCACCGGTGTCAGTCACCACGTACACCTGGGCGAATCGCCGCCGGTAATGGTGATCCCCATGGGGATCCTGGGCTTCAGCGCGATTGTGGCCGGTTGGCTGGCGAACCCGATCGGGGTCAGCAGCATCTTCGGGCTGATTCCATCGCACTGGCTGACGGAGTACTTTGCATCAGGTTTGCACAACGGGCATCACGCGCCGCCGTTTAACATCGCAATAGCTGTCATATCAAACGCCGTTGCCATCGCCGGCATCGGATTGGCCGTGCTGACTTACGCCTGGCCGAAACCGTTTACTGCTTTCGAACCGTTGAGCCGGGGCGGCCCTCTGCACACCCTTCTGGCCCAGCGATATTACATGGACGATCTCTACGAGGGGATCATCGTGGGTCGGGTCTTCTACCGCACGGTTGCGGCGATAGCCGACTGGGTCGACCGCAATATCGTGGACGGAATAGTTGGCCTGCTGGGCTGGCTATCCCGGAACATCGGCGGTCTGATCGCGTTGGCCCAAAACGGGCAGGTGCAGACCTACCCGCTGATCGCGGCCGCCGGCGGACTCGTCATCATCATCCTGTACCTGGCCTTTGGGTAAACCCGCATGCCGACCGGATTCAACGGCCTCCTGACCGTCACCGTTTTTCTGCCCGCCGTAGCCGCTCTGCTGCTGGCCGTCGGGCTGGTGCGGGATGTTCGTCATATCCGCTGGTTCGCCGCGGCCGTAGCCGCAGCCGACCTGGTCCTGTCGGTGATCGTTTTCGCGCTGTTCCAACGGGGAGGAGAAAGGTTCCAGCTGGTCGATCGGTTCGACTGGATCACCACCGATACGGTGCAGGCCAGCTATCTCCTGGGGGTGGACGGGATCAGCGCCCCGCTGGTCATGTTGACCGGGCTGCTTGGCCTGTGCGCGGTCTTCGTATCTTTCCACATCAGCAACCGCGTGCGCGAGTATTTCATCTGGCTGTTCGTTCTGCAGACCGCCGTGCTGGGCGTGTTCACGGCGCTGGACTTCCTGCTGTTCTTCCTGTTCTGGGAAATCGAGTTGGTGCCGATGTACCTGTTGATTTCGACCTGGGGAACCGGGCGGCGCGAATATTCGGCGATGAAGTTCCTGATCTTCACGATCCTGGGGTCAGCCTTCATGCTGGTTGCCATCGTGGCGGTGTTCGTGAGCGCCGGGGTGGGCAGCTTCGATATGACGCGACTGTTGGAGCCGGGCGGCGCGTTGGACGCGTCCCGCGCCGCGCTGCCGATGGGGGTTTTGTTCTGGCTGTTCTTCATTGCGTTCGCGGTGAAGCTGCCAACATGGCCGGTCCACACCTGGTTGCCGGACGCTCACACGGACGCCCCCACCGCCGGCAGCGTGATGCTGGCCGGCGTGATGCTGAAAATGGGAGGCTACGGCCTCCTGCGGATCAACGCCGGGATGTTCCCGGAACAACTGCAGCAGTTCGCCATGCCGATTGTCGCCCTCGGGGTTATCAGCGTTCTCTATGGCGCCGTGGTCACGCTGCGGCAAACCGACCTGAAACGGCTCATTGCGTATTCCAGCGTCAGCCACATGGGGTTGGTGCTGATTGGACTGGGCTCCGTCGCGGTCGTGGGGGGCGCTTTGACCGACGCCGGCCTGACCGGCGCAGCCATGCAGCTGTTCACTCACGGCACTATCACCGGGTTGCTATTCGTGGCTGTGGGCATCCTGTACGAGCAGACGCACACGCGGCACATACCGGACCTGGGCGGCCTGGCGAACCGTATGCCGATACTCTCCGGGGCGTTCCTGATCGCTGGAGCGGCATCCCTGGGGTTGCCGCTGCTGAGCGGGTTTGTGTCCGAGATACTGGTCTTCTTCGGGGCATTCCGGGCATTCCCGGCCCTGACAATCCTGTCCGTGCTGGGCATCATCCTCGCCGCGGGGTATATCCTATGGATGTTGCAGCGAACGCTGTTTGGCCCTCGCCCAGCGCGCTGGGATAACCTGACCGACGCCGCGCCGGTGGAATTGGTTCCGGTGGCCCTGCTGGTCATCAGCATAGTCGCGGTGGGCGTGTACCCTGCCTGGCTGACCGACGTGTTCCGCGATGGCCTGGAACCCATAGTGAGCGGCTACAACGCCGGGCTGGCCGGGATCCCCAAGTAGTCACCAAAACCGGAAACGCAATGACAGCATATGACCTCTACCTGATTGCGCCCTATCTGGCCATGGCTGCCCTGGCCATGCTGGTGATAGTCGCGGATCTGGTCACCCGTCGCACCGGTTTCCTGGTTGGACTGGCATTTGCCGGGCTGGCCGCGCCGGCGGCGTTGAGCGCCTGGCAATTGGTGGACCTGACCAGCAGCGGGGCCACGGAGCTGACTGCAGAAAGCTCGGTAATCCTCTATACCCTGTCCATAGACCGGTTCGCGCTGTTTTTCAACTTCCTGATCCTGGCGTCCGTCGGGCTGGTGGTCCTGGTGTCCAACGATTACGTGCGGCGCATGGAGCGGCTGCAGGGCGAGTACTTTGGTCTCATGCTGCTGTCGGCCACCGGCATGATGCTGATGGCGGCGGCCAGCGAGCTCATCTCCATCTATATTGCGCTGGAGTTGACCACTCTGCCCCTGGCGGCCCTGGCGGCGTTCCTGCCCAACGCGCGGTCCAGCGAAGCGGGAATGAAGTTCCTCATAGTCGGGGCGATCAGCAGCGCGGTGATGCTTTATGGAATGGCGTTGTTGTACGGGTTCACCGGCAGCACGCGCTTGGACGAGATCGCAGTGGCGCTGGCAGCGAATCCGCAGTCCGGCATCCTGCCCTTCGGGAGCATGGCGGTGCTGCTGTCGGTGGCGCTCCTGCTCGTGGGTTTCGGTTTCAAGATATCCGCCGCTCCGTTCCAAATGTGGGTGCCGGACGTGTACGAGGGGGCGCCGACCCCCATGGTCGCGTTCCTTTCGGTGGCGAGCAAGGCGGCCGCTTTCGCGCTGGTCCTGCGCGTCTTCTACATCGGATTCGACGCGCTGGACGGAGACTGGTGGGTCCTCCTGGCGGGATTGGCCGCGCTGTCCATGACCATCGGCAACCTGGTGGCGATAGCCCAACGGAACATCAAGCGAATGTTCGGCTACAGCACCATCGCCCACGCGGGCTACATCCTGGTCGGTGTTGCCGCCGTGACTACCGTGGGTGACGATTCAGCCAGTTTCGGGCCCAGCAGCGTGCTGTTCTACCTGGTCGCCTACGCTGCGGCGAACCTCACGGCTTTCTTCGCCATCGTGTGCATCGGCAACCGGATCAATAGCGACGAGATCGAGGACTACGCCGGAATGCTGAGGCGGGCCCCGTTCTTCGCCATCGCGTTGGCGCTGGCCCTGATCGCCCTGATCGGGGTGCCTCCCACCAGCATATTCATGGCAAAGATCTATATCTTCGCGGCCGCCATCAACACCGGTGAATCACTGATGACCTGGCTGGTGATCATCGGGGTGGTGAACAGCGTGGTTTCGGCCTATTACTACCTCCGCGTCATCAAGGTGATGTTCCTGCAGCCCGCGATTCACACGGAGCGATTGGGCGGTTCCTGGCCGGTCAACGTGGCCGTGGGCGTGGCGGCATTGTGCGTGATTTGGCTCGGCGTGGCGCCGGTGGCTATGTTCAGAGCCGCAGAGCGCGCGGCGGTCGTGCTGCTGGCCGGTGGGTAAGATGAAGGCGGGTTGGCGCAAATGAAAACGGTCGGCATTGCCTACAACGACCTGATCCCGGAAGCGCTGGATCTGGCCCACGCAATCGTCGGCGAGTTGAATCTTGGCGCCAATAGCTGGATCCTACGGGCCGAAGACGCGGAAGACCTGAACCTGAGGGCCCGGGAAACCGACCTCGTCATCACCATCGGCGGCGATGGCACGATCCTCAGGGTCAACCGCGCCATAGCGCCCCGGGGCATCCCTTTGCTGGGCATCAACATGGGCCGCCTGGGTTTCATGACCGAACTGACCGTTCCGGGCGTGATGGAGGAGTTGCCGCGCTACCTCGACGGCGACATGCGAGTTTCAGAGCACAGCATGCTCATGGCCACGGTGTATCGACACGGCGATGACGAGGCGAGGGTCGGTGAAGGACCGTACCATGCGCTCAACGACGTGGTGCTGTCCCGGAGCCGAGTTTCCCGAGTGATTACGGTGCGGGCCGTGATCGACGGCGCGGACGTGTCGACCTTCCGAGCGGACGGTGTGATCCTGGCGACGGCTACGGGCAGCACCGGTTACAGTTTCGCCGCCGGAGGGCCCATAGTGGACCCGCTATCCGACGACGTGGTGCTCACCCCGCTGGCGTCTCACGTGGGTTTGACGACCCCGCTGGTTCTGCGCCCGACCAGCAGCGTCGATTTTCACCTGGAAGGCTCGCAGGAAGCCATCATCAGCGTGGACGGATTCGAGAACCACCCCATCGAGCCGGGCGACTGGGTACGCATCACGCGCAGCCCGTACCGGGCTCGGTTCCTGAGGGCCAACGAGCACAACTATTTCTGGGCGACACTGACGCGAAGGCTGGGCTTCAGCCTGCAGGGCCGGTAGGCACGAGCGAAATGAGCACGTATCCGGATAACGAACCCACCATTTCATCGCGTCCCATCTACAGCGGGCGGATCATCGACGTACGGGTCGATACGGTCCGGTTGCAAAATGGCCGCGAGAGCACCCGGGAAATCGTGGACCATGCGCCGTCGATTTGCGTGGTGCCCGTGGACGCGGAAGGCAACGTCCTGATGGTGCGCCAGTACCGAAAACCGGTGGACCAATTCCTGCTCGAGGTGCCGGCCGGAGGCATCGAGCCCGGAGAGACCCCTGAAGAAGCGGCCCAGCGGGAACTCCAGGAAGAAATCGGGCACACCACGGACAATCTGCTTGCCATGAGCGCGTTCTGGCTGGCGCCGGGCTGGTGTTCCGAGTTCATGTACTCGTTCCTGGCTGCGGATCTGAAACCGGCGGCTCTGGACTCTGACGAGGACGAATTCATCGAGGTGGTCCGCGTACCGTTGTCCGGAGCCCTGGACGTGATCGCTTCCGGCGAGGTGCAGGACGCGAAGAGCGTGGCGTCCCTTCTGCTGGCGCTGCAGACGCTCGGCGGCGACTAACGCTTCCCTGATGACCGACACGATGGGCAGGCGGACGGATCCGGGTCCGCGATGGATCTACCGGGGTCAGTTCATCAGCCTGAGGGAGGACGCGGTCCTTTCGAAAGACGGGCAAGAGAGCGGCTGGGCCATCGTCGAATACCCATCCTCAGTGTGCGTGGTGCCGGTGTTTCAGGATGGGACGGTGATGCTGGTTCGACAGTTTCGGAAGCCGGCCGAAGAGTTCCTGCTCGAAGCGCCGGCGGGAAAAATGGAGCCGGGGGAGTCGCCCGAAACCACCGCGGTCAGGGAGTTGCAGGAAGAAATCGGATACACCGCTGGCCGACTGGATCGGTTGACCACGTTCTTTACGGAACCTGTGCTGTGCACCCAGCGCACGCATGTTTTCCTGGCGAGGGACTTGACACCGGCCAGACTGTCAGCCGACGAGGACGAGTTCATCAGAGTGCGAAGGGTTCGGTTGGAACAAGCAATCGAGCTGATCGCAGACGGATCGATACGGGACGCCAAGAGCATTGCGTCGCTGTTGCTAGCGATGCGGGTTATGGGCGATAATTAGCCGCCGCTAATCGGCGCGCCGCTTGTGAGCGCCAACAAACGCCGGACTTTGCGGTGCCCGGCCGGAGGAAAACATACATGGCAGAGGTTTTGCAACACGACGTGTTGGTGGTCGGCGCGGGTCTGGCCGGCATGCGGGCCGCAATCGCGGCGCGGGCCGGCGGCGCGAACACCGCCATCATCAGCAAGGTGCATCCGGTTAGAAGCCATTCGAATGCGGCCCAGGGCGGCATCAATGCCGCGCTGCTGGACCGGGGCGACGATTGGGAAGACCACGCCTATGACACCATCAAAGGCAGCGACTTCCTGGGTGACCAGGATGCCATTGAGGTGATGTGTCGTCAGGCGGGCGCCTCCCTGATCGACATGGAGCACATGGGCGTCACGTTCAACCGTGACGACGACGGCCGGTTGGGCACCAGGGCATTCGGCGGCCAGCGGCGGGCGCGCACCTTTTTCGTGGGTGACTTCACGGGACAGGCGTTGCTCCACGTGATGTTTGAACAGCTTATCAAGTCCGGTGTGCAGCGCTACGAAGAATGGTTCGTCACTGCCCTGATCATGGAAGACGGGCAGGCGGCCGGCGTCATGGCTTTGGAGATTCGCACCGGCGAACTGCATTTGATACGAGCCAAGTCGGTCATCCTCGCCACCGGCGGGTGTGGGCGGCTGTTCGAGCCCAGCACCAACGCGCTCATCGTCACCGGCGACGGCATGGGGCTGGTGTACAACGCGGGCGGACAGCTGATGGACATGGAGATGGTGCAATACCATCCCACCACCCTGGCCGGCAGCGGCGTGCTGATTTCCGAAGCGGCTCGAGGCGAAGGCGCTTACCTTCGGGACAAAGACGGGAACCGGTTCATGGAGAAGTACGCTCCCAACATGATGGAACTGGCTTCGCGCGACGTGGTGTCCCGTGCGGAACAGACGGAGATCAACGCGGGCAACGGAGTCGACGGGTGCGTATATCTGGACTGCACGCACCTCGGCGAGGCCCTGATCATGGAAAAGCTGATCCAGATCAGGGAGATCGGCATCGACCTGGCCGGCGCGGATATGATCAAGGAACCCATTCCCATCCGCCCCGGCATGCACTACATCATGGGGGGCATCAAGACCGACATAGAGGGTCGCACCAACCTGAACGGCGTGTACGCCGCCGGGGAGTGCGCCAACGTGAGCGTGCACGGCGGGAACAGGCTCGGCGCCAATTCGCTGCTGGACACCATAGTGTTCGGCGAACGGGCAGGGAACCACGCGTCGGAATTCACGCGCCACATGAGCTATCCTGAATTCGACATCAACGGCACGCTGAACCGCGAACGGCGCCGGATCCAGGAGATGCTGGACCGCCCCGAGAACGGAGACCGTTGGTCGGCAATCCGTCGGGAAATGGGCGAATCGATGAACCGGAACGTCGCGGTGTTCCGCAACGAGGAAGGCATCGAGGAAACCATCGAAGACCTGCACCAGCTGCGCCGCCGTTACGAAAACGTTCCGGTCCACAACAAGGGCAAGAGTTTCAACACCGACCTGATTTTTGCGCTGGAATTGGGCTACATGCTGGACTGCGCCGATACCATCGCCGCGGGAGCGTTGGAGCGAAAGGAAAGCCGCGGCGCACAGTTCCGTACGGACTACCCCGATCGGAACGACGAAGAATGGCTGCACCACATCGTCCTGACCAGGGGCGACGGCGGACCCGTGAAATCCGAATTGCCGGTAACCATTACCAAGTGGACGCCGGAGGAGAGGAAATACTAGGCTATGGACGTTACCATCCGGGTAAAAAGACAGGATACGGAGGCGGATGACGAGCGCCGGTTGCCCTATTGGCAGGAGTACCCGGTCACCATCCCCGACAATGCCACGGTCCTGGACGCGCTGATCCAGATCAGGGAAGACGACGACGGTACGCTGTCGCTGCGATGTTCGTGTCGTAGCGCGATTTGCGGGTCGTGCGCGATGCGCATCAACGGCCACGCCGGACTGGCCTGCAAGACCATCGCCAACACGGTGGTGCAGGACGGAGTAATCACCGTGGAGCCGGCCGGCGTCATGCCGGTGATCAAGGACCTGGTCGTGAACTTCGACATGTTCTGGGACAAGATCGAAGCGGTGGACCCGTTCCTGAAGCACATGGGTCGGGAACCGGAAGGTGAGTACATCGTGTCCAATGACGCGATGCTGCATCTTTCCGGTGTTACCGCCTGCATTATGTGCGGAGCCTGCGTTTCCGACTGCACGGTGCTCGAGGTGGACCCGACCTTCCTGGGTCCCGCGGCGCTGGCCAAAGCATACCGGTTCACCGCCGACCCGCGCGACGGCGACGGCGACGGCGTATCCATGGAACGTCTGTGGGCGCTGAGCGAACCCACCGGCGTCTGGGACTGCACGCGATGCAATGAATGCGTCCAGGCCTGCCCCAAGGGCGTGGCTCCAATGGACCGCATCATGGCGATCCGCGAGCAGGCGATACAGCAGGGTTACACCAACAACAACGGCGCCCGCCATACCGACGCGTTCACCGACTCGGTTGGGCACAGCGGCCGTCTGGACGAACTGCGACTGCCCATCAAGTCGGTCGGCGGGTTCACCAATATGCCGGCGCTGATGGACTACATGCCGGTGGCGTTCCGCGCTCTCCGCAGGGGAAAGGTGCCCCCGGTCATGCACAAAAACGTGGAAAACGTCGAAGCCGTGCGGAGGCTTTTCCGCCAGCTGGAACCGAATCCGCCGGAGCCGCAGGTCAGCAACAACTCCCCATTTGGGTAGCGGTCGCGTCCAACGGTCACGGAACCACCGTCATCCCAAGGCCAGTAGGGGCGAACCGATCTTCGCCCCTATACTAGTGGCCCATTGATCCAAGAGGAGGAACTCGTGAAGTACGCTTTCTTTCCGGGCTGCGTTTCCCAGGGTGGAGCGCCCGAGCTTTACCCGGCGGCGCACATGGTCTGCCAGCGGCTGGGGATCGAACTGGAGGAAATTCCCGGTTGGACGTGTACCGGGGCGGGCGTTATCCAGGAAAAGAATCAGCTGTTTGGGGACACCCTGAACGCCCGGAACTTCGCCAAAGCGGAGCGGATGGGCCTCCCAATACTCACCATTTGCAGCACCTGCCAGGGCGTGATGTCACAGGCAAACCACCGGATGCGCGACCCCGAATATCTGTCGGAAATCAACTCCTACCTGGCCGAGGAAGGGCTGGAGTACAGCGGCCAGTCCGAGCCCAAGCACATGCTGTGGATACTGATCGAGGACTATGGACTGGACCGTTTGGGCGGCTACATAACGCGCCAACTGACGGACCTCAAGATCGCGCCCTTCTACGGTTGCTACATCGTACGGCCAACTGAAGCGCTGGATATAGCCGACCACCCGGAACGGCAGCAGTCGCTGGAAATGCTGATACAGACGCTGGGCGCGACGCTGGTGGATTTCGAGGGCAAGACCCGCTGCTGCGGTTTTCCGATCCTAACCATCAACCAGAAGAACTCAATGGCCATGGTGGGCAAGCACACCTCCGAGGTCAAGGACCTGGGAGCCGACGCCATGGTTACCCCGTGTCCATTGTGTCATCTCAACCTGGACGGGTTCCAACCCAAGGCAGCCTCGCAGGCCCGCCGGTCAATTGACCTGCCGATTCTGCACATGCCCCAGCTGATCGGGTTGGCGATGGGCATGTCGCCATCCGAGTTGGGCATGAAAAAGCACATCATCAGCACGGGTCCGCTGGAAGTCAAAGCCGGTCTGCGACGCTGAAACGGTGCGCGGGCTGTACCGAAAAATTGAAGGGCGGGATAACTCCCGCCCTTCTCCGTTCTATCCGCTGCCTGCGGTTGTCAGCCCTTGATGGTCGGCGCGACTTCCCGAATCGCCGCGATCGTCCGGTCGATATCGGCGTCAGTGTGGGCGATAGACGGATAGAATTTCTGCGGCCACGACTTGAGGATCCCGCGCTCCAGCAGTCCGAAGTTGAGACGCGACAGAGGTTGGCCATCCGCGGCCAGGCCGTCACGGAAGTTCCGAACCGGGTGCTCCGCAAAATAGATGTCGAAGATCGCATCCTCGCCGACGCTCTGTACGGAGAACCCCTGCTCTTCACAGGCGTCTGCCAGAGCCGAGCGGATGCGCCCTCCAACCTCATGGAGGCGATCGTAGGCGCCTTCGGTGCGCAGTTCGGCCAACGTGGCGAGACCGGCGGCGCACGCGATGGGAAAGCCGTTCAGCGTCCCAATCTGGTCAACGTAGTTATCGGCCGACACTGCGGCGCGGTCATAGACGGACATCACGTCGGCATTCCCCATCAGCGCTGCCAGGGGGTATCCGCCACCCATGATTTTGCCCACAGTGCACAGGTCGGGCGCGACTCCATAATATTCCTGTGCGCCGCCGTAGGCCAGGCGGAACCCGGTGACGATTTCGTCAAAAATCAGCAGCAGGCCGGCATCCCGGGTGATCTTGCGGAGGCCCTGAAGAAAGCCGGGATCGGGAGCGATGGTGCGCTGCAGTGGCTCGACGATCACGGCAGCGATCTCATCCTTGTGCGCCGCTATGATCGCGGCCGTGGTGTCGAGGTCGTTGAACTGGGACACCAGCATCAGGTCGCTCAGGGCCCCGGGGATGCCGGCGGTGTTAGCTTCGGCCTGCGGGAACTCCACGGCCGCTGAGGCGAAGACGGACATCATGGCGTAATCGCTGGTGCCGTGGTAGCCACCCTCGAACTTCAGGATCTTTTCCTTGCCCGTGTACGCGCGAGCCACGCGCATGGCCTGGAAGCAGGCGTCGGTGCCGCTGGTGGTGAAGCGCACCTGCTCGGCGCAGGGAACGGCCTTCACGAGCTCCTCGGCCAGCAGCACAGCCTGATCGTTGGTGGCGAAAAAGGTCGAGCCACGGCTCACCGCGGACAGAACGGCATCGGTGACGGCGGGGTGGGCGTGCCCCAGGATCATGGGTCCGGAACCCATCAACCAGTCGACGTACTCGTTGCCGGACACGTCCCAGATACGCCCTCCTTTTCCTTCCTTGACCAGGAACTTGAGGTCATCCGGATACGAGGTGTTGCCGGTGCCGCTACCGGGGAAATACTGTGCGGCTTTTTCCAGGAGGTCCCGTTCGAGTGGTGTCCGTTGGGTCATGTTGGCCTCCCGCAGCGCATAAGATGGTTGCTTCATTATACATACCGCAAAACGAAGAAAGGGCGGGTTGGCAACCCGCCCCAGTTCGACTTTGGGTGCGCCGGAATATTCCGGCCACGCTATGCGGCTTCCTCTCTGGCTTTTGCCATTACATCGACCAATTCCTGCACGGAAGCGGCCGAGGACTGCAAAGCGGACTTTTCTTCGTCGGTGAGACTGATCTCGATCACTTTCTCCATGCCGCCCGCGCCGATCTTGACGGGAACGCCAACGCACAGCCCGTTGATCCCGTACTCACCCTCAAGGTAGGCGCAGCCGGGCAGGATGCGCTTACGGTCCAGCAGGATCGCCTCGACCATCTCTGTGATCGCCGCCGACGGCGCGTAAAAGGCCGAGCCCTGTTTGAGCAGGGCGACGATTTCGCCGCCGCCGTCGCGGGTCCGCTGCACGATGGAGTCGATGCGGTCCTGGGACAGGAGTTCCGCAAGCGGGATGCAACCGACGGTGGTATAGCGCACCAGGGGCACCATGTCGTCGCCGTGCCCGCCCAGCACCATGGCCTGGACGTCGTCGACCGAAACGTCAAGTTCCTGGGCGATGAAGGTCCGGTAGCGGGCGGTGTCGAGAACGCCGGCCATTCCGAACACGCGGTTGCGCGGGAACCCGGAGGTCTCGAACACGTTCTGCACCATGGCATCCAGCGGGTTGGTAACCGCCAGGATGATGCAGTCGGGGGAGTACCTGACGATTTCCTCGGTAACGGATGCTGTGATCCTCATATTGGTGAGGAGCAGATCGTCCCGGCTCATTCCAGGCGTTCGAGCTCGCCCTGAAGTTATGACCACAACATCAGATCCAGCGGTTTCCTCGTAGCCGTTGGAGCCGGTGATCGTGCCATCTGAGCCGATGATGGGACCGGATTCCAGCATATCCAGGCTCTTGCCCTGTGGCATGTCCTCAATGATATCCACCAAGACGACATCGGCATAGCCGAGCTGGTGGATCCGTTGGGCGGTCGTGGCGCCGACATTGCCGGCGCCGACGACGGTTACTTTGCTTCGCATGTGTTGAGTGGTCCTCCGATTGATGCAGGTTGGGTTAGATGGCATCCACGATGGCATTCAGCGTGGGGCTGGGTCGCATGGCTCTGGCGGACTTCTCCTGGTCAGGGCGGTAGTACCCGCCGATGTCCACGGGTTCGCCCTGACAGTCGATCAGTTCCTGAATGATCCGGTCCTCGTTTTCGGTCATCTGGCGGGCGACCTCCACGAAGTGGGCTTTCAACTCTGGGTTTTTGTCCTGGTTCGCCAGCGCCTGCGCCCAATAGAGGGCGAGGTAGAAGTGGCTGCCCCGGGTGTCAAGCTCGTTCACCCGACGGGAGGGGTTTCTCTGATGTTCCAGATGCTCACCTATCGCCTGGTCCAGCGTCTCCGCCAGAAGCCGCGCGCCGTCGTTGTCGTACACTTCTCCGAAGTGCTCGAACGAGGCAACCAGGGCGCAGAATTCACCCAGAGAGTCCCAGCGCAGATGTCCTTCTTCGACGAATTGCTGCACGTGCCGGGGAGCCGAACCACCGGCGCCGGTCTCAAATAGTCCGCCGCCGTTGAGCAGGGGGACCACGGAGAGCATCTTGGCGCTGGTTCCCAACTCGAGGATTGGGAACAGGTCGGTCAGGTAGTCGCGCAGTACGTTCCCGGTCACGGCGATGGTGTCCTGGCTGGCGCGGCTGCGCTCCAACGTGGCTTTCATGGCATCCAGGGGCGGCAGGATGCTGATGTCCAGCCCGGAAGTGTCGTGGTTGGGCAAATACTGGTTTACCTTCTTGATGAGCTCAGCGTCGTGGGCGCGATTCTGGTCTAGCCAGAAGATGGCGGCCTGGCCGGTTAGACGGGAGCGGGACACGCCGAGCCTGACCCAGTCCTGGATCGGGGCATCTTTGGTCTGGCACATGCGGAAGATGTCGTCTTTCTCGACGCTCTGTTGCATCAGCGTAGCGCCGTTGGCGTCGACCACGCTGATCGTCCCGTTGCCCGGGGCCTTGAAGGTCTTGTCGTGGGAACCGTACTCCTCAGCCGCCTGCGCCATCAGACCCACGTTGGCGACGCTGCCAATTTTTGACGGGTCGAGGGCTCCGTGCTGCTGGCAGTCTTCGACAACCGCCTGGTAAATGGTGGCGTAGGAGCGGTCGGGGATCAGAGCGACGGTGTCGTGCAAATCGTTGTCCGGGCCCCAGGTGCGTCCTCCGTCGCGGATGACCACCGGCATAGAAGCGTCGATGATGGTGTCGCTGGAAACGTGCAGGTTGGTGATGCCCCGGTTCGAGTTCACCATCATCAGATCGGGGCGCTTGTCGTAGCACGCCTGAATGTCCGCCTCGATCTCGGCGCGCTTGGCCTCGGGCAAGTCCTGGATCTTGGTCAGCAGTTCGGCGACGCCATTGTCGGGGTCTACGGCCACCTGGGCCAGTGCGTCGCCGTGCTTTTCGAAGACATCCTTGAAGAATTCGGAGACCAAGTGCCCGAATATGATGGGATCGGACACGCGCATCATGGTGGTCTTTACGTGCAGGCCGAGCAGAACGTCGTCCGCTTTGGCCTTATCCATCTCTTCGGCGTAAAACCGGCGCAGAGCCCCGGCATTCATGACGGCGCAGTCGAGTATTTCGTCGGCCTGAATTGGTATGCCCGATTTGAGCTCGGTCACGCTTCCGTCGCTGCCGGTGAATACGATGGAGGCCGACCCCGCCTGCGTGGTGGTTACCGCCACCTCGCTGCTGAAAAAGTCTCCATCGTTCATGTGGCTGACGCGGGTCTTGGAGACCTCGGGCCAGTCCTGCATCATCCGGTGAGGATTGCGCAGGCCGTGCTCCTTGACCGCGTTCGACGAGCGGCGATCGGAGTTGCCTTCCCGGATTACCGGGTTGACAGCGCTTCCGATCACGCGGGAGTAGCGGGCCTGGATCTGACGCTCTGCGTCGTTGGCGGGTTGATCGGGATAGTCGGGAATGTCATAACCCTTGCCCTGCAACTCGGCGATGGCGCCTTTCAACTGCGGAATCGAGGCGCTGATATTGGGCAGCTTGATCAGGTTCGCCGACGGCTCCAGGCACAACTCGCCGCACATCCGCAGGTAATCCGGGATCTTCTGCTCGTCGGTCAGATTGTCCGGGAAATTGGCAATGATGCGACCTGACAACGAGATGTCCCAGGTGTCGAGTTCAATCCCCGAACTCTTGGTGAACGCCTGTAGAATTGGCAACAGTGAGTGAGTTGCCAGGAACGGCGCTTCATCAGTTTCGGTGTAAATGATCTTGGCGGCTTCTGCCATGATCTCCTCCTTAGCAAATAGATTTCACGGGCCGATACGGGTTGCCAAGGATTGTTGGACTACAGGCCCGAACGGAAAACCGGATGTCCAGTATCCGGCACAGGTAAAACCGTAGAGATTATACACACGAATATAGTTGAACGGTACCCGATACCGATGAGCGCAGGGCAATCGCATCATAGGCCTCACGCCCGTCACTCCGGCGAAAGCCGGAGTCCAGTGGTCATAGAATGAACGAATTTGAAGCGTATTTGACGAATTCGATCACTGGATTCCTGCTTGCGCAGGAATGACGGCGATGGTGCGATTACCCTGCCCGATTAGCACAGGACCTTTCCAAAGTCCCGGATAGCGGCCTTTCACCTCGAACTGTCATTCCGGCTTGCGCTGGAATCCAGATCATTCTGAACATAACGACCTCTGGGTTCCCGCTTGCGCGGAAATGACGTATCAACTTTGGAAAGGCCCTGCGATGAGCGAGCCCGGTCGACCCTTCAGTAGTGTGATACATTGTGGCGGTAATTCGATGCCCGACCCGATATGCAATGAATGAACCTGAACGGCCGGCGACTCGATTGCCGCTGCTGAATAAACTGCTGTTCTCGTCTGACCACATCGGTCTGCAGGCCATCAGTTATTTTCGGCAGTCGTGGATACTTTTCTTTCTGGCTCCGCCGGCCAGTGAGGGCGTGGCCCTGGTCCCCGACCCGGGCATTGCCCTGCTGGGGATCGACCTGGATGCTCGCGTGTTCGCCGGTTTCCTGCTGTCTGCCGGCCGATTCGTTGACGCATTCACCGACCCGCTCATTGGTTGGTGGAGTGATCGCACCCGTAGCCGCTGGGGACGCCGCATTCCCTTCATCCTCTTCAGCACTCCATTCTACGGCCTGTTTGCCGCCCTCGTATGGTTCCTGCCCTCTGAGGAGGCGAGCCTTTGGAACGCGCTGTACTTCGTGATCATACTGGAGCTGTTCTTTACCGCAGCCACGATGTCCAGCGGCGCCCTGGAAGCCCTGATACCGGAAGTAACCAACACGCCCAAAGACCGGATGAACCTGGTGGGCTTGATCTTCGCCTTTGCTTATGTTGGCGCCGCCATCGGTCTGATCATTATCGGCAGAATGGTGGACGCCCTGGGCTTCCAACAGGTGGGAATTATTCTGGCCCTAATGGGCGTGGTCTTCCGATACTTGTCGCTGTCGGCAATATGGCGACGGGCGCCCCGTCACACACCACCGGCGCAGGTTGCTTTTTGGCGTGGATTGGGCGACACCTTGCGCAACCCTCAGTTCGTTTATTACCTGCCCACCTTTGTGATGTTCACCACTGGCGTCGGCATGATGCAGAGCTGGATACCTTTCTTCACTGTGGTGATTCTGCAGGCGGACAAGTCGGTTACCGCAAATCTGTTTATCGCCGTTTTTATTGGCGTCGCCATCGCCGGCGTAAGTATCTGGCTCGTGTTTGAATTCTTCCAGGTGAGCAAGCGGCGCATCTACGGCCTATGTCTGTTGGGCAGCGGAGCCGCGTTCCCGTTGCTGGCGTTGGTGGGCCTGATTGAGAGCGGAGGCGTGATGCTGCAGAGTCTCATCCTGTTCTTTGCCGCCGGACTGCCCATGGCGGCGGTGTTCCTGCTGCCCAAAGCCATCACTGCGGACGTGACCGATTACGACGAATTGTTGACCGGAGAGCGACGGGAGGCGATGTTTTACTCCACGCAGAATTTCTTCGAGAAGATCACCTTCGCGTTGCCTCCGCTTTTCCTGAGCCTGATACTGCTGTTAGGAGACTCTCCCGACAACCCCCTGGGTATCCGGCTGGCCCCCGTGTTTGCCGGAGCGCTGGCCGCCGCCGGGTTCATCCTCTGGCCGCGCTACCGCCTGCCCGACACGGTAAACCGCGAAACGGTGACCCAGGCCGGGCTGCTGCGCCAGGCGGCCTGACGGTCGCCCGCTAGGAATCCAGTTGCGCCGCCAACGCGGCGGCCTCGGTGACCGGAAGCTGGCACGCGTAATTTTCGCACACGTAGGCCGTGGGCCGGCCGTCTTGCATCACCCTCTGCTCCAGCAGCGGGGAGTCCTTCAGCGGCGGGTTCGTCGGATCGGCAACCCCAACCAGCACCTTGTTCGGCAGGAACCGCCGGCTCACCTCATCGAGCATATCCCCGGTACCGGGATTTTCGATTGGCCCGACGATGACGATTTCCCGGGGCAGCGAGACGTAGAAATCGAGCGCGCCCAGCCAGTGGCCGGTGGCGGAAGGCGCGCGCCCCAGCATCTGCTGCATCGCCCGGAGCGGGGTCGCTCCCTTTGCCGAATAGTCGTCGTTGCCGGTGACCACGGCCAGCCGGAGCAGAACGTCGGCGGCGACTGAACTGCCGCAAGGCTGAGCGTTGTCGAACACGTCGCGGGGCCGGATCACCAGCGTTTCGTGATCGCTGCCAGTGTCGTAGAAGCCGCCGACAGCGTCATCCCAGAACAGGGCGTTCATGCCGCCGGCTACTGACACGGCCTCCTGGAGCCAGCGGGGTTCCAGCGTGGCCTCGTGCAGGGACAGCAGTCCGTCGGCCAGGCAGGCGTAGTCCTCGAGGTAGCCATTGAGCTTGGCCTCGCCATTGCGCCAGGTGCGGAGCACGCGACGGTTTGCGTCGCGCATGTTGCCGAGGAGGAAATCCGCATTCTTGCGCGCGGCGTCCAGGTAATCCTCGCGGCCCAGAGCGGCGCCGGCCTCCGCGAAAGAGCGGAGCATCATGCCGTTCCACGAGGTGAGGACCTTGTCATCGCGCAGGGGATGGATGCGCTGCTCGCGAACGTCGAGGAGGACGGCCCGGGCGCGAGCGACGGCGGCGAACAGATCGGACTCGGAGACGCCGCGCTGGCTCGCGTACTCTTCCGGCGGACGGGCAATGTTCAGGATATTGGCGCCTTCGAAGTTGCCGCGCTCGGTGACGCCGTAGTAGCCCATGACGAGATCGGCATCGTCCCCCAGCAGCGGACGCAGTTCGTCCGGCGTCCACACGAAGAACTTGCCCTCGACGCCCTCGCTGTCGGCGTCCTGGGCAGAGTAGAACCCTCCCGCCGGATCGGTCATCTCCCGCAGCACGTAGTCGAGGGTCTCCTCGGTGACGCGGCGGTACAGGGGGTTGCCGGTTACCTGCCAAGCGTGGAGGTACAGGCGGGCGAGCAGGGCGTTGTCGTAGAGCATCTTTTCGAAATGCGGAACGAGCCAGTAGGCGTCGGTGGAATAGCGGTGGAATCCGCCACCCACCTGGTCGTATATGCCGCCGTAGGCCATCTTCTGCAGGGTCAGCTCGACCATCTCGAGGGCGCGGGCGTTGAAGCCGTGACGGTTGTAACGCAGCAGGAACTCGGGGGTCATGGGCTGGGGAAACTTGGGCGCGTTGCCAAAGCCGCCGTTGAGATGGTCGAACTGGGTGGCGAGCTGGGAGTAGGCGTTGTGCATCACCTCGGTGGTCAGGGGCGTGAAACCGCGCGGCATCTGCCCGGTGCGCCCCATCTGCTCGGACAGTTGGCGGGTGACGCGGTCGATCTCGCCCTTGTTGGTGTGGTAGGCCTGGCCGGCGGCGGCCAAAAGGCGAGGAAATCCGGGCATCCCCTGGCGGTCCTCAGGCGGGAAATAGGTGCCGCCGTAGTAGGGATGGCCCGCGGGAGTGAGGAACACGGTCATGGGCCAGCCGCCGCTGCCGGTCATCATCTGCACCGCCTCCATGTAAACGGCGTCGAGGTCGGGCCGCTCCTCGCGGTCCACCTTGATGTTGACGAAATGCTCGTTCATCAGGGCGGCGATGTCCTCGTTCTCGAAGGACTCGCGCTCCATGACGTGGCACCAGTGGCAGGCGGAGTAGCCGATGCTGAGCAGGATGGGCCGGTCCTCGTCCCGGGCGCGGCCGAGGGCCTCCTCACCCCAGGCATACCAGTCCACGGGATTTTCGGCGTGCTGGAGCAGGTAGGGACTGGTCTCGTTGATCAGGCGATTTGCCATGGGGTAACACTCCTGGGCAAGGGCGGGAAGGACCGGGCGAAGGACACGGCAGGTCGGGCCGTTTTGAAGGTTTGACCGGTTTCGTTATAGAGGTGACGAATTACGTCATCTATGTCATGGGGCGATTCCGGCTGCGGGGCATGGACCGGATAATAGCACGGGGAGGCGGTGCGCCGGTTGTCGAGGTGGTCGCGAACCATCGCTGTAGGGCGCGTGGCTGACGGATGGTGCGCTCATGGGAGGCTGAGCCCCAGGCTAGCCGGCGAGGGCAAATGGGCGGCGGCGAGCGTTTGCGCTGCAACGCGCGCGCGTTCCTAAACGAGCGGCGTGTCGGAGCAGACCTGCTACTGCTGCCGGGCTGCGGAACGCGGCCTTCGGGCCCACCAGACACGTCGTTCGACGCGGTTCGCGTGGCCCTGGCCCATAGAGATTGCAGGCGTCCCTCGTAACCGCCTGGCGGGTGCGAATGCGTGCGACTACTTCCACGTTGACCGTTCGCTCGCTGCCAGCGTGGGTCAACGGGCGCTATCCGAAGAGCCCGCCGGCATTCTCAATTACGCCGTCTATCTCCGACATCTGCGTAATGGTCTCGGCGATGGCCGCCGCCATCCGACGGTAGTGCTCCACGTCGGGATAAGTTGACAAGGCGCGCCGGCGGCGATCTTTCAGCCACTTGTCCATGGGCTGGTAGCCGCCAATGCGGAAATCCCACACCGCCGGCGCAACGCCGGCAAAATATTGGCTGGTGTTGATATAAACGCGGCCGTCATCGTCAGCATCACCGGGCGCGTACTTTGGGTAGCCGGCGGCGACCACGTTGTCGCCGGGAACCGGAAAACCCACCAGTGTAGCGCTCACGCTCTCGGAGCGCAGCAGATGGGCCTCGACCAAGCGGCGGCCCACGCCGGCCATCTCCCGGAACAAACTAGCGTCGCCCGGCGGCGGCACCCGCGGGAAGTCGGACCGGAGAAACTGGTCGTAGCGTTCCCGGTACGTCGGCGAGTGGAAGACGGCGTAGATGTAGTGGAACACATCCTCCGGGCCAAAGGTTTCCTGCAAGTTGCCGGGGCCATCGGGGATGAACGTCAATCCGGTGCGCCGTGCCAAGTCGTCGGTGAACCCCGGCGCAAGATTCGCTTCGCGCTCTCCGTCGGCATAAAGACCCGAGGCAATTTCTTGATCGGTGGGGTAGAGGTACAGCGGAGCAAATTGCATTATGCCTTTGCTGCTGTAAAAAGCGCGGTTATCGACAATCTCTTCATACACACCAAAATGAGAATATTCGTCATTCACTGCTACTTGGCGCATAAAAGCCAAGCCAGTATTTCCGTCTGCTAGTATATGTTGCATTACATTTCGGCGGCGTCTGGTGATGAACGAGTCACTGTAATAGGTGTACCTGATGTCAAACGGGCGGTACAGGATCGGAACCACCAAATTCTCGTCCATGTTTTCATCTGCTGGGAACTCAAAATCACGCGCCGTGTGACTCATTTCATCTGCTGACCAGCGGATGGCCACCTTATCTTGTCCGGTCACAATGCCCGCCGAGTTCACGGGCATAATATCGGTAATTTTCCGCCATTGCGCGTATTCAGTTTCAAGTTTCTTGTCCCAAGGTTTGAATCGGTAATCTGGAGATTCCGGCTCAACGGTTTGCCAGTCGGTAGTCAGTAAGTCCGATGTGGACAAGCTGGCGTACTTGGCATCACGAGTGCCCCACAAATCGGCGTGCCTCACCTTCGCCGGCCCTAGCTTGCCTGCTTCTTTAACGAAGATAGCAATAGCGACACCCTGCTGGATGTCAAAAACATTTTCGTCGACGCTGCCGTCGGGGGCGCTTTCCTTCATTCGAGAATTGCCATGCAGATCCAACAGGTAGATGTCGGTGAAAGTGTCCAGCAGTTGCTGCCGCATCCCCCGAAAAGTCGGGTTGTCCAGATAACCGTGGTTGGTGATAAACGCCAGGACACCGGCGCCGGTCTGCTGTATCCGCCACTGAGCGAAGCGGATGAACTTTACGTAATCGTCCTGCAGCCATTTGGGATTGCGCTCACCCAGCGGCTGCCCGTCAACGGTTTTGTAATCGTTGACCAGGTTGGCTATCCAATCCCCTTTGTTGGCGGAATGGCCGGAGTACGGAGGGTTGCCGATGACAACCATGATGGGCAGGTCGCGCTTGACTGCGGCGGCAGCGTTGGCCTCGTCGGTGATGGCGCGCAGCGGACCGAACATAGTCTGCGTTTGCTGTTCCGCCTGCTCCAGCGAGTTGGTCAGGAACACACCCAGACGTTCGTCGGCGCCGAACTCGTAGGCCCAGGTCGCCTGCTGCTCCGACGGCAGATCCTGCGCCGCCAACTGCATCCCCAGCTTCAGGTGAGCCATAGCGTAGGGAGCCATCAACAGCTCAAAGCCGAACAGCCGGGGCAACAGGTGCTCTTTGACGTACCCGCTCCACATCCCGGCGTTGCCGGCATTTTTGAAATGGTCCCGGACGTGATCAATCACGGCATAGAGAAATGATCCGGTGCCACAGGCCGGGTCCAGCACCAGGACGCGGTGGGACTTGCCGGTGATGGTCTGGCCGCCGCCGTCAAGGTATTCGTAATCGGCGGTAGCGTTATCGGCCAGCCCGTCGGCGCAGCCGAAACGCTCCTTGAGCAGACGGTCGACGGAGCGCACGATGTAGGAGATCACCGGCTCCGGGGTGTAATACACGCCGCGCCGCTCCCGCAGGGCCGGGTCATAGGCCGCCAGGAAGGTTTCGTAGAAGTGCATCACCGGGTCCTGGCGGGCGGCGCGGCTTCCGAAATTGGCGAATACGGCGGCCAGGTCGGCGCCGGCCAGCAGTTGCGTCAGGTCGTCGACGAAAGAGACGAAGGGCTCGGCGTCAAGGTCGGGGCCGGCCATCATCCCAAAAATCCGGCGGATGAAAGGATTGGCGGCAGGGATCAAATGGGCGGCGTCGTTGCGGCGAAAATCCCCGGCGCCAGCCTGGCCGGCGTGGTTGAGCCGGGCAGCGAAAAGGCCATAGGCCAAAGTTTGCGCGAACATGTCAGCAAAAGTGTCCGTGGCCAGGTCGGGAACCAGAGCCGTCCGGGAAGCGTCGTAAAGATCGCGGATGTTGTCCGAGGCTTCACCGTTCTCAAAGGCAGCCGCCACCACGTCACGGGTGAGATGCGTCAGCCGCGCCATGCGCAGCGCAAGTTCCTCAGAATTGGCGACAGGTTCAGGTGGACGGTCGAGGAAATCGGCCAGCAGCAACCCTACGTTCTTGACGCCGTCGGGCTCGTCCAGACTAGCCACACCGCGGCATTGGCCGGCTATGTACTGGCGGAACTCGGTGTAGTTGGTCAGGATAAGGTTGGGAAGCGCGTTGCGATACCGCTTGAATTGCCGGCCGTTGTCGGTGTCGGGACGCGCCCGGGCGCTTTCCCGGTCAATATCAGCCAGGGAAACGCCCGTATCCTTGGCTTCTACGTAGCCAAGGATCAGAGGGTTATCCCCAGCGAGAGTAACGACAAAATCAGGGGCGCCGCATTCGATATGCCTGGGCTCGTTAACCGCAGTCACTTTGCCGTCTGCTTCCAATAACGCCTGCAGGGCGGGCCGGTGGGTATGCTCGGTGGCGTTGCCCAATTCCAGGCTGGCCTGGAGCGTCTTGCGATAAGTCGTGAAATCATTGGCGGAAGGCATCTGTGCGTATCATCTCATCGCGACGGAGCGCGGCAGTGGATTTACATTGCTGAATGTACGACCGGGCCGGCGGGCGGTCAATCGTGTGGGCGCCAGTATGCGCAAAACATTCGACCAACGCTCGGTTCCACCACGACGCTTGCGTTGAGAATGCCGAGCTACCAGAGTTTTCGGCATGATGCAGCACGCAGGGGTTGTTCTCGTTGATCGAGCAGGGCAATCGCACCATCGCCGTCATTCCTGCGCACGCAGGAATCCAGTGATCTAATTTGTTAAATACGCTACAAATTCGTTCATTCTATGACCAATGGACTCCGGCTTTCGCCGGAGTGACGGGCGTGGAGCCTATGCTGCGATTGCCCTGGTTGACCGAGCGGTTGGGCACGAGGGTCGCTCTCGATTCTGGTACAATCCCGGCTGATGTGCAGGGCATACCGGATGGATAACCATCGCGAGGGAATGCGATGAACAAACCTTTGAAACTGTGGCTGCTGCTTTGTGCGATGGCGGTGTCAGCGCTGCTGGCGATAGCCGCCTGCGCCCCCGCATCCGATGACGGCGGGAACGGTATGGCCGGCATGGAGATGGGCTCCATGGCCGCGCCTGAAGACAGCGGCAACCTGAAGATCGGGCAAGCCAGCCCGCCTTTCACCATGATGCTGGCGAACGGCTCCGAAGTTTCTTCGCATGACCTGGCGACAAGCGGCCGGCCGGCGCATCTGTTCTGGTTCGCCACCTGGTGACCGGAGTGTCGCGCTGAGTTGCAGACGCTGAACCCCATCGCCAGCGAGTTTCCGGAAATCGACTTCTACGTCGTTGCCTACAATGAACCCGCGGAGGCGATTGCAGCGTATATCGAAGAGAACGGTTACACCGACCTGATCGCCGCGCAACCCGTCGGAGCCATGCTGTCCGACCTGGAAATCACGCGCCAGATGGCGATGATGGCGGTGAACGCCGACGGGGTGATCTACCACCGGCAGTTGATGGGCAGCGCGGACCAGTGGTTGCCACAGTTCACCGAGCTGACCGCCGACCCACACGCCGTACCGACCAAAACGGAAGTCAAGAAAGAGCAGGACCGGCGGCTGATGGATCTGCAGCTGCCGGCTTGATGACAATAGGCTCCGGCGTCGTTGACGCCGCCGAAGGGAAAGAATGAAAAAGGTTGCAAAATACTGGGCGGGCATCGCGGCCGCCACTCTGCTAGCGGTGGGCCTGGTGGGCTGTGCAGCTGAAGAGCCGGCGACGCCTGCCGAAGTGGTCTCCGCAGTAGCGACGGAAGCTCCGCCGGCCGCGACCCAGCCATCCGCCGGCGAACCTCAAGCAGTGACTGCGACCTCAGCGCCGCCCGCAACTTCGGGAACGACGGCGCCCGCGGCCATCACAGCGCCGACGGAAGCAGCGACAGTTTCCGCTCCGCCGTCGCCCACTGATCCCCCGGCGGTGGCAGCGACGGCGCCGGCCGCCACCGAATCTGCCACAGCATCCGCTGCGCCTACGGATACACCGGTTTCGGCTCCGCCAACTGCCCCAACCACCACCGAGGCCCCGGCCATTGACGTCGGAGCCCAGGTTGGGGAAACCCCGCCGGCGTTCGCAATGGATCTGTCCGACGGGTCGCGGATCGAATCGGCCGACATCGTGGGCAGCGGCAAGCCGGTGTTCATGATGTACTTCGCCACCTGGTGACCAACCTGCCGCGCCGAGTTACGGACGCTCAGCCCATTGGTAGCAGAACACGCAGGACAGGTTGACTTTTACCTGGTCGCTTTCAGCGAGAGCGCGGCAACGCTGGACGAATACGTTGCCGATCACGGATACACCGACATGATCTCCACTCAGCCCGTGGGAACCATGCTGGCCGATCTGAAAATCGTCAGCCAGTCGTCAATGATCGCGGTGGACGGCGCGGGCGCGATCACCTTCCGCAAGGGTTACGGAGGCCGGGGCGGCGACTTCGGCGCGGAGTTCGCCAAGCTGATTCAGTAGTAACCCAGAGAAGGTACCGTCGCTCTTACGCGCAGACGAACTTACGCGCAGACGAACTTACGCGCAGACGAAACAAGCAGCCGCTGGTACTGCCCGTTTCGCTTTCCCCGGACTGTCTCGAAGTCATTTGGCGGCAGGTGTTCCTTCGATATCGGCTTGCAGCATCGAAGTCACCTCGCTCAACGGCAGGGCGCCGTGGTTGTCGCCGTCGCGGGTGCGGACGGCGGCCGCGTTGGCATCGGCCTCGCGGTCACCGACGACCAGCATGTAAGGGATCTTCTGCAACTGGGCCTGGCGGATTTTCTGGTTCATGCGCTCGCTGCGGTCGTCGACCTCCACGCGGAAGCCGGCGTCCCGTAACTGCGCTGCGACTTGCTCCGCGTACTCGTTGTGCCGGTCCGCGATGGGGATCACCGTGGCCTGCACGGGAGCGAGCCACAGCGGAAATGCCCCGGCATAGTGTTCAACCAGTACGCCGAAGAACCGCTCCAGCGATCCGAGAATGGCGCGGTGCACCATGTAGGGCCGCGACCGGTTGCCCTGGTCATCCTGGAAAACCAGATCGAAGCGCTCGGGAAGGTTGAAGTCGAACTGTACCGTGGTGCACTGCCAGTCCCGGCCCAGCGCGTCCTTGATCTTGATATCGATCTTCGGGCCGTAGAACGCCCCGCCGCCATCGTCTATTCCGTACGGCAGGTCGCGGGATACCAACGCCTGGCGGAGCGACTCGGTCGCGTGGTCCCACATTTCCGGTTCGCCCACGTACTTCTCGGGACGAGTGGACAGCATGATGTCGTAGTCCTCGAACCCGAAGGCGGACATGATTTCAAAAGTGAGGTCGAGTACGTCGCCCACCTCGGCCGCGACCTGATCGGGAAGGCAGAAGATGTGGGCGTCGTCCTGGGTGAAGCCGCGGACCCGCATGAGGCCGTGGAGGACGCCGCTGCGCTCATAACGGTAAACCGTGCCCAGCTCGGCGATGCGCAGGGGCAACTCGCGGTAGCTGCGCAGGGCGGAGCGGTAAACCTGGATGTGGAACGGGCAGTTCATCGGCTTCAGGAAATATTCCTGCTCGTCGATCTCCATGGGGGCGTACATGCTGTCCCGGTAGAAATCGAGGTGCCCGCTGGTTTGCCACAGCCGCGCTCGTCCAATGTGCGGCGAATAGACAATGTTGTAGCCGCGCCGATAGTGGATGTCCCGCCAGTAGTCCTCGATGAGCGAGCGCATGATGCCGCCCTTGGGGTGCCACACGATCAGGCCGGGTCCGATTTCCTCGTGCACGGTGAACAGATTGAGCTGCCGACCCAGGGTGCGGTGGTCGCGGCGTTCGGCTTCCTCCAGACGCTCCAGATGCGCCTCGAGCTCCTGCTGCGACTCCCATGCGGTGCCGTAGATGCGCTGGAGCATGGGGCGGTTTTCGTCGCCACGCCAGTACGCGCCGGCCACGTTGAGCAGCTTGACCGCCGTAATCTCCCCGGTGTTTTCCACGTGAGGTCCCTGGCAGAGATCGGTGAACTCGCCGTGACGATAGATGCTAAGGGTCGTTTCGTCGGGAAGATCGTCGATGATCTCCTGCTTGTAAGGCTGGGAGTCGAACATGGCCTTGGCAGCATCTCGGCTCAACTCCTCGCGGACGAAGGGCGCGTTGGAACGGATCGTGTCCAGCATCAGCGTCTCGATGCGCTCCAGGTCTTCGGGCGTGAAGGGCTGGGCCACGTCGAAATCGTAGTAGAACCCGTCGGCAGTGGGCGGCCCGATGCCCACCTTTGCCCCTGGAAACAATTGCAGCACCGCATCGGCCATCACGTGGGCCGCCGAATGGCGCATCCGATGCCGCAACGATTCGATAGGATCGTGCACGGCGTGTTCCGGGGTTCCGTGATCCAGCATTGTCGTACCTGCTTGGCGATGATTGCAACTTGATTATAACCCAGGGACCGGTATGACCCGGCATGACGGAAAAACGCTGGCGCGGCTATATCGCAGACTGAATATCGGTTTGGGCGAAGTCATTGCCTTTGAACAGCAACGGCAGCCGGCGCGCTGACGCCAGGGAATAGGCGAACGTATCGCCAAAATTGAGTTGCGCCGGGTGGCCTTGACCTTTGCCGTATCGTCGGTAAGCTGCGGCGGCCAACCAAATATGCTCCGCATCCATTGGCACAACGCTTACAAAGGAACGCTGTAGGAATTGGCTGGCTAATCCGTAGATGTCTTCGCCCTTTCCAATCGCCACCGTCATCAACTCAATGGCGGTTCCGACGGACACGAGGATCTCGCCGTCCTGCTCCATAGCCGCCAGAAAATCGGGAGCGTCCGACTCGTTGGTGATTACCGACACTATTGCCGAGGTGTCGGCAACCATCACTTTGGCAACCCCCGATCATCGTAGAGTTCCTCTTGCCAGACTCTAGACGGAGGGTTGTCGTCGTCAAAGGGGTGTTCTGCCCGCCAGCGCCGGGCAGCGGCGACGATTGGCATCATTTCAGCAGCGATTTCCGCCGGGGAGGGTTTGCCGCTCCGGGGTAATTTCGCCTCTAGCGCCTCTACCGCCACTTTGAGTGCGCGTTCCGGCCCGTCCGGGCCAGTAAAACCCATTTGATGAGCCAAATTCGCCAGCCTCGATTCCATTTCCGCTGTTAGCATGATATCCATGCCTCCCCTTCGCCCGAAGATTGATGACTGCTCAATTGAGGCCCGTCGGCAGTATGCGGCCCAGTGTCTACAGCTGATCGCGGGGTGTTGTCTTCAACACCCCGCAATAACGCAACAGGTGGACGGTGGGTAGATTGCTAGGCTGAAGAAGCCATCAGCATTTTATCGTTGAGTTCCTGAGCACGGGTCACTTGCTGTCGGTAGTCGCGCTCAAGGTCGTACTTCGCGTTCCTTTCGCGCTCCAAATCGTTCCGCAAGGATTCCTTCTCCTGCTCCAGTTTGGCTATCACTTTCCGATGCTCCTCTTCGACATAGATGTCGATGGCTTGCCTCATAGCAGTGATATTGGCGTCCCGGTTCAGCCCGGTTCCGCCCATCGTGATGATGTTCGTAGCGAGCTTCTCCTTGTTTTTGGCCTGCTGCATTGCCGGTTCATCAGCAAACTCCCGCAAGATGTACTTGACGGTGGCGTCTGTGTCCCCGTTGTTCCTAAGTTGGAACAAACAGGCCTCAGTGCGCCGGGCTATCGAAATGTAAGCCATGTCGGCCTCCTTTTGGTTGGCGGGCACTATGCCCTCTCGGGCTATGTGCGTCCACCTGAGTTACGGGTGTATACGTCCACCTTACGCTACGGGATGGTTCTCCCGCACCCAGCGGATTGCGTAAGCCGCTGGGCTTATGGCGTCCTGTGCTGTGATGCGCCTGGACATGATCTTGACGCACTCTCGCATCAGCGATTCGTCCAGTTTCGCAATGTCTGCCAATGCAACCTGTTCGCCTTCCAAAACCGCGACGGTCTTTGCAGCGTCCAGTTCCTTGCCATTAGCCTGTTGCCGGAGAAGTTGCACGTCGGCCAACAATTTTTCGGCCCCGTCAACCGACGATGCTCCGAGAGCCTTCACCAACTCCATCCGGGGGATGTAGTCGCGCTCGGCGACATGGTATGTCTCCTCAATTACCTTGCGGATACTGTCTTTAAGCCTACCACGTTTGTCCAGGGGAATGTTCTGCACATCTAAGTCACGGACGGCCCGGTCAATAATGCCTGCCAATTGTGCGGCAGCATCGGTCATTCGAATCACGGCATCAGCTTTCAACCCGCTCCGGCGCAACATCCGTTGCCTCTCAAAAAGGTCATCCCATTCACGGGGCGGGGTGTAAATGGCAGATTCGTAACCAGCGTGCCTTTTGTGCGCCTTCTTGACCACCTTGAAACGCAGGGTCTTGAGAGCATACACGACTGATTCTTCCGACGCGCCTACCAATGGCGCAAGGTCAGCAGCATAGCAGCGTCCAGTAACGCGCCGGGTATCGTAAAGGTCGCGGACTGCATGAGTGACCTGGCGATGACGCCTCGTCAATTCGGGCCACTTGCGAGGCGGTGCCCAGCGTGTCGGAACTTGCCGCCAAATCCTTGCACGTGCTTTGAACATCTCGAAGCCGAGTGCGCGGATTGCGCTCCGTGTCCGATGCGGCTTCTCGCCAACCGAAACGGCTATCCGGTCAAGGGGCGTAGTGCCCGCTAAAACACCTTTGTCGAAAAGGTCGGCGATTTCAATTCGTAGGTCAAGGGGGTGCTTCCCAGCCATCGCAAGTACACCTTACGGACATTGTGCCGTAGCCTAGCCAGTCGCGCGGCTGGTGTCAACCAGAATCTGCCCCATGGGATCCTGGGCCGGCCGCTCCGTATCCAAGGCTGCTCCCAATGCGCCAGACCCTATTGCAATCCGTATGTATGCAAACGCTGCGCCGTTGACCGACGCAACCTGACGGGATCATTAGGATATAATAGCAGCGCTGATTACGAATATTATACTATCTACTGATAGGAGGAATCCCCACGAATGGAAGAACTGCGCCACCATCTCGAAGATATGTCCACCAAGTTGGACGCGGTCATGGAGCGTCTTTGACCTGTCAGCGTGTGCAAACTCCATTGCGGAACTGGAAAAGGAAGCCTCCGCACCTGGGTTCTGGGACGACCCCGCAGCGGCCCAGCGCAAAATGCAGGAACTCGGGCACCTGCAGCAGTCTGTGGAATTGTGGCACGGTCTGCGGTCTCAAGTGACCGACCTGCTCGAACTCACCACGCTGGCGATTGAAAGCGACGACGAAAGCGTGGCCGACGAGCTGTCGGTGGAGACGGCCGCAACCGCCGCCACCCTCGCGAAGGCGGAGATGGAACTCACGTTGTCGGGACCCTATGACGGTCGCCCGGCGATTTTGACGATTCACTCCGGCGCCGGGGGCACCGACTCCCACGACTGGGTCGAAATGCTGACGGGGATGTACTCCAGCTGGGCATCCATCAGCAATCGGCCGATCCAGGTGCTGAACACTGCGTACGGCGACGAGGCCGGCCTTCGTACCAGCACGCTGGAAATCGGCGGGCAGCACGCTTTCGGCTACCTCAATGCTGAGGTGGGCGTGCATCGTCTGGTTCGCATCTCTCCCTTCGACCCGGCGCGGCGGCGGCAGACCTCATTCGCTCGCGTGGAAGTGTTGCCGGTTGCCGTCGATGACGATACCGAGGTGGAGTTGCGCTCAGACGACCTGAAGATGGACTTCTTCCGCTCCAGCGGACCCGGAGGGCAGAACGTGCAGAAGGTTGCTTCCGCCGTCAGGCTGACCCACGTGCCGACCGGGATCGTGGTCACATGCCAGACCGAGCGGTCGCAGCACCAGAACCGCGACTACGCGATGAGGATCCTGCGGGCCAAGATCCTGGCGCTGCGCGAAGAGGAACGGGCCCAGGAACTGTCGGCGCTTCGCGGGGAGCGGGTCTCGGCCGAATGGGGCAACCAGATACGGAGCTACGTCCTGCATCCGTACAAGTCAGTCAAGGACCACCGCACGGACTATCAGATGGGCAACGCGGACGCCGTGCTCGGCGGCGATATCGACGGCTTTATCGAAGCCTGGCTGGTGAGCCGGCTGGGAGCCGATTAGGCCGGCACGTCAGGCGAACTCGGCTGGAGGGACGCCAGCAGGTGTCCCATGCTGTCCCGCTTGATTCGCATGTACTCTTCGTTGGTCTCGTTCGGCGGCACTGACAGGCTAACCCGGTCGGTTACCTGGATGCCAAGACCGCTGATGCCCGCCATCTTGTGCGGATTGTTGGTGATCAGCCGCGCATGCGTAATGTTGAGGTCGCGCATGATCTGAACGGCGAGATCATACTTGCGCTCGTCCGGCTGGAACCCCAGGGCCACGTTGGCCTCGATGGTGTCCATGCCCTCGTCCTGCAGGGAGTAAGCCTTGATCTTGTTGTGAAGGCCGATCCCCCGGCCTTCCTGGCGCAGGTAGACCAGGGCGCCGCGTCCCTGATCGAAAATCATCCGGATGGCCAGGTCCAACTGCTCGCCGCAATCGCATTTGAGGCTGCCGAAGGCGTCGCCGGTCAGGCATTCGCTGTGCACGCGAACCAGCACGTCGTCGCCCTCGTTCCAGTCCCCAACCACCAACGCGGCGTGTTCTCCGCTGTCGATCGTGCTGCGGTATCCGACTATCCGCGCCACACCGTACTTGGTGGGCAGGTTCGCCTCCGCAACCCGGGAGATCAGGGACTCGCTGATCCGGCGGTGGGCGATCAGCTGGGCAATGCTGAAGATCTTGAGGTCGTGCCTGGCCGCGAATACTTCCAGTTCCGGCAGGCGTGACATGGTGCCGTCGGCGTTCATGATCTCGCACACCACTCCGGCAGGGTACGCTCCGGCGAGATTGCAAAGATCAACGATGGCCTCGGTATGGCCGGGGCGGTTCAGGACGCCGCCGGGGTTGCTTCGCAGGGGGAACATGTGGCCCGGATGGACGAAATCGGCGGGGAGGGCGTCGGGGTCGATCAGCGCTCGTATGGTGGCGCTGCGATCGTAGGCCGATATGCCCGTTGACGTACCCTCTTTGAAGTCTACGGACGTCGTAAACGCGGTCGGCTGCAATGTCGGAGCGTTGCGACTCCTCAGGTTGGGGATCTGCAGCTCGTCCAGACGTTCGCCCTGCATGGGGACGCATACCAATCCCCGGGCATGGGTGACCATGAAAGTAATCGCCTCAGGAGTGGCGTGCTCGGCAAACAGGAACAGGTCTCCCTCGTTCTCTCGCCCCTCGTCGTCGACCACGATGACAAACTTGCCGGCGGTCAGATCTTCGAGCGCCTCTTCAAGGCTGCATAGGGGCATTATTCCTCCGGGGGATGCGGAATTTGGGGAGCGCGGTCCGACCGTAAACGGTGTAGCACACGGCCGGGCCGGACATCCTTGCCTGGCCGGGTCAACCAGCCTCGTGCGCCGTTGGATCGTTCTCGCGGCGGTAGTCAACCAGATCGGCGATGGAGAGGATGTTCAACTCGTGACTCGCGGCCATCGTAATCAGGTCGGGCAGGCGAGCCATCGTACCGTCGTCTTTCATGATCTCACACACGACACCGGCGGGATAAAGTCCAGCCAACCGGCAGAGATCGACGATGGCTTCGGTATGACCGGGACGAACCAGGACTCCCCCCACATGATAGCGCAACGGGAAGAGGTGGCCGGGCTGGATGAAGTCCTCGGCACGGACGTCAGGGTCGATCAGGGCTCGGATGGTGGCCGCGCGATCCTGCGCCGAGATCCCGGTCGTGGTGTCGATGGCATAGTCGACGGGCATCGTAAACGCCGTGGGCATCGGCGAGTCGGAATGCCGACTCGGTAACATGGGGATGTCCAGTTCGGCCAGACGGTCGGCGGTCATCGGCATGCACAGCTGACCGCGGGCGTAGGTGACCATGAAATTCACGGCCTCGGGGGTCACGAACTCGGCCGGCATGACCAGATCGCCTTCGTTCTCGCGATCCTCATCGTCCACGACGATAAGGAATCTGCCGGCTCTCAGGTCTTGCAGGCCCTGTTCGATGCTTGCCAACTGCATCTGAATTCTGGATCCAATGGTATGGATATCTGCTGGTCAGGCGAACCTGGCCGCCAGCAGACTTTCCACGTATTTTGCCAAGATGTCCGCTTCAAGATTTACCTTGTCGCCGACCTCCCGCTCGCGCAGGTTTGTGTGCTGCATGGTGAACGGAATGACCGAAATTGTGAAGCGGGGCTCCGAACTTTGTACCACCGTAAGGCTGATTCCGTCAACTGCGATGAACCCTTTCTCCACGATATACGGGGTCAGAGATGTCGGTGTTTCAATCTCCAGTATGAAGCAGTCGGCTTCCGGCGTAATACCCGTGATGTCGCCGGTGCCATCCACGTGGCCCTGCACAATGTGCCCGCCCATCCGATCATGCGCGGCCAGCGCGCGCTCCAGGTTGACCGCGCTGCCGGGGCCGACCTGACCCAGGGACGTGCGGCGGAGCGTTTCGGGCGCCAGATCCACCGCAAACGAGCCGGCGCCGAACTCAACAACCGTCAGGCAAGCGCCATTGACGGAGATGCTGTCCCCCTCGTGAACATCTTCCAGGACAGTCTCCGCCTGGATGACCAGGCGGTATTCGGACAGCGAGGCGACTCGCCCCACTTCTTCCACGATGCCGGTGAACATTCAGTCGCCTCCTGAAGCTGGATAGCCGGTGATCAACCAGTCGGGTCCGATAGTTTCTATGGTCGTGCGTTCGAGTCGCAAGACGTCGGCCATGGTGGTAGCGCCGTTGCCTTCAACCGGCGAACGCGCGCCCGCGCCCCCGATCAACATCGGCCCCAGGAACACGGCGAACTTGTCGATCAACCGCGCGTCAAGCATGGCGCCAAGCACGCCGCCTCCGCCTTCCACCATGACGCTGACCACTCCCCGTTCACCCAGGTACGCCAGCAGCCCCGACAGATTCACGCGGCCGTCCGTCCCGGGGAACGACATCACTTCGGCGCCGGCATCCTGCAGAGCAACGGAACGAGATACGTTGGGATCCGCCGCCGTTGCGATCAGGGTTCGTCCGGGCTGGCGGAGCATACGGGCATTGGGCAATGTCCGGGCGTCGCTGTCGATGACGACGCGCCAGGGCTGCAAATTGGCTGGGAGCGGACCGCCGCTTTCGTCGCGGGCGGTCAATTGCGGATCATCCGCCAGAGCCGTGCCGATGCCGACCACGATGCCGTCCAGCTCCTTCCGCATCTGCTGGACGCGGGAACGGGCGTCGGGTCCGGTGATCCACTGGGAGTCCCCGGTGCGGGTGGCGATTTTGCCGTCCAGGCTCATGGCGAATTTGGCCACCACGAAGGGCAGTCCGGTGGTGACGTGCTTGGCAAAGGCTTCGTACAGCAGTTCAGCGTTGGAGTTCGAGCGCTGGTCAACCTCGATGCCGGCCGATCGAAGCGCTGCGGCTCCCCCTCCGGATACGCGCGGGTTGGGATCAGTCACCGCGTAAACGACACGCGCTATTCCGGCGCCAATGATCGCATCGGTGCACGGAGGCGTGCGACCGTGATGGCAACAGGGCTCCAGCGTGCAGTACAGCGTCGCGCCGGCAGCGGCTTGGCCGGCCTGTGTCAGCGCGCCAATCTCCGCGTGGGCCTGACCAGGAGGAAGCGTGAAGCCCTCGCCGACAACGCCCGTTTCGTCGACGATCACCGCCCCTACGGCCGGGTTGGGACTGGTGGACCCCAGGGCAGACCGGGCCAGGGCAACCGCCAGAGCCATGTGATCGTCAGGCCCGGCCGCCATGCTCACGGGTTTCCTGGTCCCGAGAAATCCTGGTGAAAACGGCTGGCCGTGGGGCCGGATTGACCCTGGTAACGGCTCCCGAGTTCCGGGGATCCATACAGCCGTTCGGCCGGGGAGGTCAATTGGAGGAACGAGATCTGGCCGATTTTCATCCCGCAGTACAGGGCAATCGGCAACCGCGCCACGTTGCTCAATTCCAGCGTCAGGCGCCCGCGCCAACCGGGGTCCACAAAACCGGCGGTGCTGTGAATCAGCAGGCCGAGGCGGCCCAGGCTGCTCTTGCCTTCGAGCCGGGCGACGAGATCGTCGGGCAGTTCGATGTGCTCCAGGGTGCTACCCAGCACGAATTCCCCGGGATGCAGCATGAACGGTTCGCTTTCGGGAATGTTGACCTCTTCCGTGAGGTTGTCCAAAGGCTCCCGCACGTCGATGTAGGGTTGCCTTGAATTGGAAAAAACCAGGAACCTACTGTCCAGATGCAGGTCGATGCTGGCCGGCTGAATGTCGGCCTGGTCGACGGGCTCAACCACGATCCGGCCTTCCGCAATCTGCCGGCGGATGCTGCGGTCGCTGAGAACCATCAGGGTCACTTCAGCTCGTACACGCCAGAGATGCTGACCGTGACCGCGACTTCTCCAGACGAGATCGGCGTGTCCAGATCGGCCGACTCCGAACGGGCCAGAGCCGCAGGGAATGGAACCGCAGGCCCGCCAAAGTCACCTTCGGAGACCGCCTTGAGGTCTCCGAGTTCGCGGTCGGAGAACTCGGCCAACTGGCTTGCCTTCTCTTGCATGTCGTCGACGGCGGCTTCACGGGCAGATTTTTCCAGCTCGGTCGTGTCGGACAGCCCGAAACTGAGGTTGTTGAACACCAAGTGGTCACCGCCGGCTGCTATGGCGTCGTCGATCACGGAAGCCGCCTTGTCGATATCCCGGACGGTGACGGACAACCCGTTGCTGACGGTGTAACCAACTTGCTCACGGCCTTCCGGCCCGTACTCGTACTCGGGATGAATGCGGAAATGGCTGGTGGCGATGTCAGAGTTGAGGATGCGGTGGCGCTTGATGGAGGCGAGGACATCGGTCATCGCCTCAGCCGCAGTTTTCCGCGCGTCGGCCACGGTGTCGTCGGTCACCGAAACCGCCAGCGACAGCCTGGCGAGATCCGGCGTCGCGCTGGCGCTGCCAAATCCGGTCACGACAATGGCGTCATACGGGTACACCGCGACCTGAGAGACCGGATCGGACGCTCCGATGACTGGCCCGCCGGACAAAGACGCCGCGGGTGGCTGGAAGCTGCACGCTGCGCCCAGGATCGCGAATGACGCGACCACACAAAATATGACGGCGCGGATCGATATTCCTCTCATGGAAAGTCCTTCACCATTTTATCCCTGGAAGTTAACACGCCCGCCAAGCAGCGCGCGCGCCATGACGAATTTATGAATCTCTGACGTGCCACCGCCGATGCGGGCGTGGCGGAGCATGTGATACCAATGGGCGATGGGCAGGTCCAGGGTTTCGCCCATGCCGCCGAATACCTGCATTACCTTATCAATGCTGCGCCAACCCCACTCACCCGCAGCGTATTTGACCATCGACGCCTCCACACGCACATCCTCGCCCGCGTCGGCGCGAGCCGCGGTTTCGCGCGCGACCGAACGGAGTGCGATGATGTCCATGTATACGTCGGTGAGCATCCACTGGATGGCCTGGCGGTCTGCGATCGGGCGGCCGTAGGTCACGCGCTGCTGCGACCACTCGATGGCCATCTCCAGCGCACGAGTGAGGATGCCCAGCGCCATCGCGCCACGCAGCAGACGGTCATGGTGGACCAGCCATTGCTGTCCCAGGGTGAAACCGCCGCCAACCTCGCCAAGGACCTGCGTCTGCGGCACCCGGACGTTGTCGAGATGGATGTAGTGCTGTTGCGCCTTGGTCGGGACGATCCAGACCCGAATGGGCTCGAAGGTCACGCCGGGCGTGGGATTGTCGATGATGAACATCGTGATGCCGCCGCGCTGCATCTTGTCCGGGTCGGTAACGGCCTGGACCAGTAGGAAGTCGGCGGAAGCGGCCCCGGAGATGAACATCTTGGTGCCGTTGAGAATCCAGTCGTCACCGTCCCGCACGGCGCGGGTCTGCATCATGCCGCCGGGATCAGAGCCAGCCTGTGGTTCGGTCTGCCCGAAGGAGTAGTACAGATCGCCATTGATAGCGGGATACAGATATTTCTCCTCCTGCTCCGGGGTGCACGCCCCGATCATGAACATGGGGACCGGGGAGGTGGGCAGGTGAACGATGCTGCGGTGCACTTCCTCTTCCAGGACCAGGTGTCCCAGGGCGCCCATGCCTCCGCCGCCGTACTCCTCCGGGACAAACGAAGTGTAGATCCCCGTTTGCTTCGAGACATTGTTCAGGCGACCCCACTGGTCCGCGGAGAGGGTACCGAGGACTCCGGGCACGGTCTCAAGAACGCCGCGTGGAGCGCCGTTTTCCGGTTCGCCTTCCTGTGGCGGGTGCGCCAGATAATCCGGCTCCAGTGGCATGCATTCGTCGCGGATGATCTGGCGAACGGTGTTTTTGAGAGCGTCCAGCTCTGGCGGCAAACCGATATCCGGGGTCATGTTTTCTCCTGGGTGTCGGGATCGGGACGCGAACTAGGGACTGGTTGTGTGTCTACAGGCGCACGGCCTTCGGCGGCGCCTGCCATCAGCCCTTGCCGGGGCCGACGGCTAATGGAATGGGCAGGCGTATTTCAGCGCTTCCAGGGCCGGGTTTTCGTCCGCAGACGGGGCCAGACGCGCCACATATTCGCCCTCGCCCGACGGGGCTGAAACGGAGGTGGCCGCGACCACTTCCATCACCGAGCCGACTGTGCCAAACACGATGGCTCCTGCCAGTATGACTATGATCCCGATTCCTACTGCTTTACGTCTCATAGGTCCTGCCCCAACTGTAGTCGAGCGCACGGTTTGAACGGCGTCTATGATAGCGCATCGGCGGGGTTGCAGGCACCCGGCGCCGCGGCTGCTATCAGCGTAGATTCGCCGGAGAACCCCGTTTGACGGCCGTGTTTTCGGGCGCCGACGGGGACAGGCGCGGGTACGGCGGGATGGTAGAATACCAGCCTATACCAAGGTACGCCGCCAGAGTCGGCGCCAATCAACCCGGGCGACAGATGACAATCGGTTCCGAACTTCGCAACCTCCCCAGCGTCGAGCGCGTGGTGAACGGTGATGCGCTCTCCTGCGCCGTGGCCGCGCACGGACGTGAGATGGTGGTGGAACTGACCCGGGAAGTGCTGGACGGAGCCCGGAAGCGCGTATTGTCCGGCGGGGCCGCGCCGGCCGGGGACGAGATCGCCGAGGCCGTTCTTTCCCTGGTGGCCGAGCTGACCGAGCCGTCGCCTCGCCCGGTTATCAACGCGACCGGGGTCGTCATTCACACCAATCTGGGTCGTGCGCCTTTGAGCGACGCCGCTCTGGCCGCAGCCGATGCCGTGGCCCGGGGATACTCCGACCTGGAAATCGACCTCGGAACCGGACGACGCGGGTCGCGCCAGGCACACCTGCAATCGCTGTTGCAGCGTATCACCGGAGCCGAAGCGGCACTGGCCGTGAACAACAACGCGTCGGCCCTGTTGCTGGGCTTGTCGGCTCTGGCGTCCGGCCGCGAGGTAATTGTTTCCAGGGGCGAAGCGGTCGAGATTGGCGGTGGGTTCCGCATACCCGACGTCTTGCGGCAAAGCGGTTGCACGCTCGTTGACGTGGGAACCACAAACCGGACCTACGCGCGGGACTACGCCGAGGCCATGAGTGAGCAGACCGGAGCCTTTCTCAAAGCTCACGCCAGCAACTTCAGGGTGGAGGGTTTCACCGCGTTCGTCGCAGAGCGTGACCTCGTGGCGCTGGGCGAGACCTCCGGTGTCCCCGTGTTGCATGACGTCGGGAGCGGAGCGTTGCTGCCTACCGAGCGGTACGGATTGGCCCACGAGCCAACTCCACAGGAAAGCGTCGCCGCGGGTGTCGGGCTGGTGTTTTTCTCGGGTGACAAGCTGTTGGGCGGCCCGCAAGCCGGGATCGTAGTCGGCAAACGGGACCTGGTAACACAGTTGGAGCGACATCCGCTGGCGCGGGCGGTCCGGATCGACAAGATGAGCCTCGCCAGTTTGACGGCAACGTTGGCGCATTATGTGACGGGCGAAGCGGAAACCAGGGTGCCCGTGTGGCGAATGATTTCGGCGACCGCCGATGACGTGCGGTCTCGGGCGCAACAATGGCGCGCCATCTTGAGCGACAACCTGGTGGAAGCTTGTGTCGAGCCGGCTCGGTCAGCGATCGGAGGCGGGAGCCTGCCCGGCGAAACATTGCCGTCGTGGACGCTGACGATCAATGCCCCGCCGGATCGGTCGCCGGAAGCGGTATTATCCGCGCTCCGCGGGCAATCGACCCCGGTGATCGCCAGGATCGAAGAGGCCGCGGTTCGCCTGGATCCCAGGACCGTGCTGCCGGAGCAGGACGACGCCGTGATTCAGGCCCTCACGGCGGTGATGGCCAGGTAATCTCCACACAGGAAGCGACGGACCAACGACGCAGGTGCAGAGCGTGTCGGATTTTCTTTTAGTTCACGGAGCCGGACAGGGAGCGAAGAGTTGGGGCAAGGTTTGGGGCCACATGACAGCCCCGGCACAGCACCCGCCACCGCTTCATCGGGCGCGGCAGGCAGTCCGCGTGCGGGCGGTTGACTTGCCCGGACACGGAGCGGACGCAGCGCGCGACGCCGGCATGATCGACCTGGCGGAGGCGGTGAAGTCGGTCGTACGGGTCGCTGAACAGGAAAACTTTTCGGACTATACGCTGGTTGGTCATGAGCTGGGCGGGACGGTGGCGCTGCAGGCAATCAGTGAGCTGCCCCACGCTCCACGACGTCTCGTGCTGGTGTGCGGCATCGTCCCGGCCTCGGGCCAATCCGCGGTTTCCACATACCCTACACCCGTCCGGTTGCTGGTTCGCGTGTGCAAGGCGCTCGGAGCAATTTCCGGCAGAGACATCCCGGCGCCGTTGGAGGCGATCAACCGTTACCGCTGCGGTGGTTTGGACCCGATGGACCGAGTCCAAACCATCGGGCATTTCGGGCCGTTGCCTCTCAAGATGCTAACGGAGCCGGTTGCTTTCAGTCTGGACTCTCTCCCCTGCCCGGTGACCTACGTGGTGCTCACCAACGACCGGTTGATCAGCCCGAGTCGGCAGCAGGCGATGGCATCCCGCATACCCGGAGCTACCGTAGTGCAATTGGACTCGGGACACCAGGTAACCGTGCAAAGGCCGCAAGAACTGGCCGAAGCCATTTTGGCAGCGTGAGGTTGCCGCCGCCGTGGTGGGTTCATTCGTCGCCGATCTGCATATTCATTCCCCGTACGCGTTTGCCTGTAGCAAGAACCTGACGCTGGACAACCTGGCGGCCGGGGCTCGGCGCAAGGGGATCGACCTCCTGGCGACGGGCGATTTTACGCACCCGGTCTGGGCAGACAATCTGGCTTCGCGGTTGACCGAATCCGGGGACGGTCTCTACGAGTACGGAGGGATCAGGTTCGTGCCCGGCACCGAGATCAGCTGCGTTTACCGACAGGGAGGACGCACGCGCCGCATTCACGTCCTGGTGCTCGTGCCCACCCTGGAAGTTGCGGCCGCGCTTACCGACCGGTTGGATAAATACGGAAAACTCGCCAGCGACGGCCGTCCCACCGTCAGCCTGTCCGCGCGCCAATTGCTGGAAACGGCGCTGGATTGCTCTCCGGAATCACTGGTCATTCCCGCCCATGCCTGGACGCCGTGGTATGGCGTGTACGGCTCGAAAGCGGGGTTCGACAGCCTGGAAGAATGCTTCGGCGATCTGGCCCCGATGATCCGCGCCGTGGAAAGTGGGCTGTCGTCGGATCCGGCGATGAACCGCGCCGTGCCGGAGCTGGCGCACCGGGCGGTGGTCTCCTTTTCGGACGCCCACTCGCCGGGGAACCTGGGACGGGAAGTGACCGCGTTTTCAGGGCCCTTGACCTGGGACGGGTTGGCGACTGCGGTCAGTCGAGGAGGCGTGGCATACACTGTGGAGTTTTACCCGGAGGAAGGCAAGTACCATTACAGCGGACACCGCAAGTGCGGCGTGGCATACGGTACCGCCGACCTGGAACGATACGGCCCGGCCTGTCCGGTGTGCGGCCGGCAATTGACTCTGGGGGTGTTGCACCGGGTCAATGAGGTTTCCGGCCGCGCGAGCGTTGACGCAAGCGACCCGGACGACGACGGGTTCGTTCGGGGAGACGAAGGTGGGCCACCGTATGCCCGGTTGATCCCGCTGCGGGAGATAATCGCAGCGGTGAAAGGCGTTGGAATCAACACCCGAACCGTCGCGCGGGAATATTCGTTCATCACGGATGCCGTGGGGAGCGAACTGGATGCGCTGTTGTGGGCTTCGTCCGGCGACCTGGAAGCGGTGACCGACGAAACGGTGGCGCGGGCAATCATGCAGGCCCGAATCGGTCAGGTGCGCGTAACCCCCGGGTTCGATGGCCAATATGGTTCAATTTCGTTGCCCGGCTGATATCCGGCTCCGAGCGCTGGGGCGATGTCCGTACCGCGTGAGCGCGCGAGGCCGACATAACTGTTTGATAGAATGGCGCAATCTATCCGGGAAGCGTCGGTCATGGATATTGCTCTGCGCCGGATGCGGGCCGAAGATATCCCGCAGGTGATCGAGATCGAACAGGAGGCGTTCAACCCCGGCTGGGTGGGTACGCCATTTCGCCGCGAACTGAACAGCCGCTACACACGATTCCTGGTGGCGTACCGCGCCGCAGACTCTGCGGACGACGAGCCCGGCGGCAGCGAAAATCGACACAGAACCCGAGCGGCCGATGAATCGCTCTGGGGGCGAATGCTTACCGGAGTCAGGTCTGCGTTCGGCATCGGTCAACACGTCGTCGGGGACGACCTGGCTGGATACGTGGGCATCTGGCTGCAGGGCGATCAGGCGCACATCACGGAAGTGGCCGTGCGGGAAGAACTTCGGGGGCGCGGAATCGGAGAACTCCTGATCATCGGCACGCTCCGGGTGGCCTACGAGCAAGCGCTGGCAGAGGTGACGCTGGAAGCGAGGGTGTCGAATTTCGTGGCCCAACGCCTTTACGACAAATACGGTTTCAACGAAGCGGGGATACGCAAGAACTACTACGCCGACAACCGGGAAGACGCGGTGATAATGACCACCGATCCCATTCACACCGCCGCCTACCGGGCCAAGTTCGCGACCCTGCAGGAGAACTTCCTCGCTCGATACGGCGAGACCCGCATCGATATCTAGCCCAATCCGCCTGTGGGGCCGGTATTTGCGGGCGGCTGGGGGTTGCCAACGGGCGGCTGGAACGGGCTCGTTCCGCGCCCGCGCGTCGAGTCCAGGCCGGCCATCCCGTGACATAACGAACACCCGCGCGCTGAGTTGGGATCGGTCATTTGGCGCAACCGCGGGCGTTGGTGGTCAACCGGGCGTTGGCTGCCAACCGCGCCCCGCCAACGGCACAAGCGGGATCGTTGCCCGGCCCGGGCACGAATGTTAGAATTCCCGCCGTTGTGCATATTTGAGCATGTAGTCAACATAATCAACAAGGATTGACCTATGGCCTCTTTCGACGACTACGTACTGGTGAGCCAGTTTCCGGATCAGCCGGTAGAGCGCATGATCGCCGCTTTTCGCGGGTGGCCTGACGCCGGAGACGCGGCCACGGCCACCCTGAATTACATGCTCTCCGCATTGGGAGCGCAGAAATTCGCGGAAATCGATCCCGAAGAATTCTTCAATTTCGCCCAGGAACGGCCGCGTTCGACCCGGAGCAAGGATGGCATCAGGCATCTGCAGTGGCCAGCCAATGAGTTTTACCTGTGGCCTGGATCAAATGACGCGCCTCCGGTGGTTTTCTACCTGGGGACGGAACCGCACCTCAAGTGGCGCACGTTCGCTTCGCTGGTCGGCGATCTGGCTCGTCAGTGCGGCGTCAAATCGGTGGTCCACATCGGAGCATTGCTGGACGCGGTCCCTCACACGCGGGTCACCAAGTTCAGCGGCACATCAACCAACCAACGCATCCAGGCGGCCTTTGACCGGGCGAACGTCCGCACTTCCAACTATCAAGGGCCATCCGGAATCACATTGCCGGTTTCGGAATCACTGGCAGCTCGAGGGATCAGCTACACCTCGCTGTGGGGGCACGTCTCACATTACCTGCACGCGACGCCGAATTTCAGGGTCGGCCTGGGTCTGGCGCAGAACCTTTCGGACATGCTGGGGTTGCCGGTTGAACTGGGCAGGCTCACCGTGATGGCCGAGGCATTCGACCGCGAGGTCGAAAAGGTGATCGCCGATGACGATCAACTCGGCAAATACATCCATACCCTGGAAGAAAAGTACGACCTGGCCGTCGACAGCGCCGAAATGCCCGACCCCGCAGACCTGGTTCGCGATCTGGAGCGATTCTTGAGGGTAGAAAGAATGGGGGGCGGCGAGAGCTGACCGACCCGCCAAAGCCGATGTCAGGCAGCCGGGCCCGGGCAGCCGGGCCGGGTGGGGTGCGCTTCCGCCCCCAAGCGATACGCCGTCCGGGGCGACCCTGGTCGGGTTGCCCGGACTGGGGACGGGGCGTATAGTCTGGCTGTCGCCAAACACGGCGCCGCGAGGACTTAAGTATGATATTCGACTGGCCGACCCGTATGCAGCAGATGGCCGACTTCATGGGTTTCTCCGAGGAAGACCTCGCGTTGGTCAGGGCGAGCGGGCCGATCCTGCTGGACCGGGCAGAGGAATTGACCACAGCAGTCTATGACCATTTCCTGCAGTTCCCCCAGACAGCGCGGTTCTTCCTGACCCCGGAGGGTGAAATCGACCAGACTCGCCTGGACCGGCGCAAGCACAGCCTGGCGCGGTGGCTGAGGCACAGCATAGATTTCCGGCTGGACGAGCAGTTTCCCGTGTTTCTCCTGGCGATGGGTGTCGTTCACAGCAACCCTTCGCTGGAGCGCGGTTACCTCGGCTCAGTGCCGGCCAGGTTCATGATCGGCACGATGTCCTTCGCGCAGACGGCAATCGCCAGCGTGTTGCTGGAGGAGATGTCGGATCCGGCGCAAGCGCTGCGTACGTCCGGCGCCTGGAACAAGCTGCTCATGTTGCAGTTGGACGTGCTGCTGGCGGGCTATGTCACCGAAACCCCCATTCCCGCAACGGCGCCGCCGGCGCCCGACGATGACCAATCGGACGACGAACCGGAAGGCATGCGGCGAGTGCTCACTAACATCCTGGATGGCAATCGGAGCAACGGGAACGCCAATGGCGCTTCCGATCAACCTCAAGGAGACGGATAATGACCAAGGTGCTGGTGATCCAGGGCGCGGGTATGAACATGCGCGGCAAGGTGCAGGTGGAGGTCTTCGGCCCGAACACCCTGGACCAGATGAATGAGCAGATCCGCGGCTACGGCGAAAGCCTGGGCATCGACGTGAAAATCGTGCACTCCAACGTGGAGGGCGAGGTTGTGAACGCCCTGTACGACGCGTGGGAGGAGGGCTACGACGCCTGCCTGATCAATCCGGCCGGCTACACTACGGTGAACGGCCCGCTACGGGGCGCGATCCAGCAGGTGCCCATGCCGGTGATTGAAGTACACGCCAGCAACCCGACCGCTCGCGGCACAGTGTCGGCCGTCCTGCCGGTCAGCAAGGGATGCGTCTATGGTTTCGGCGTGTACGGCTATTACCTGGCGATGGAGGCGGTCAAACACACCGCCGAATAGTCCCCGGGTCTGGCCCCGCTACTCGCAGCGGAGGCAGCGCACGTCCTTGAAAACCCGGTCGTGAATGTCCGGGTTCACGAGGATGTAGTCCATAACGATGCGGAGCACTTTGCCGTCGTCCGCGATGTTGTACTTTTCCTTGGAAGTGTTGATGAGACCGATGTGCTCGGCGTTGACGTCCACGGTGAGTGCAGTTTTGGTGCCGGCCATAGTTCAAAGCTCCTGATGGAAGGGGATGGGATCCGCAGCCAGCCGGGTTGCCGGCGCGTCGACATAGGATAGCCGCACGCAATGGCAAAGTTCAACCGCCGATTGGCGTTGGGTGTTGGTCGTCCGGCGCGTCGCCGGCATCCATCTGGCGGTCGCCGGACCCGGATCAGTTCCCGGGTTAACAAGCTATGGACACTTAATCCGCCCGAGTCAACGCCACAGATCGGGCCAGGGCTCGCGCCCGTTCGACCCCGGTGTTGCCGATGCCGCCGAATGTGCCGATCAATCCGAATCATGAACAGCCGCGTAACGAATTAAGCGGGCCCACAGGTTTACACTTGGCGGTCAACAAACCAACGAAGCCCGGAGATTAGCCATGGCAATCAAAACCGCGACCTATGTATGTGCGAAGTGCCAGCACACCGAGTGCGAAACGGACGAATTCCGCGCCACCGGCGGCAATTTCGCAAAGATTTTCGACGTCCAGAACAAAAAGTTCACCACGCTGTCATGCAAGCGATGCGGGTACACCGAAATTTACAAGGGCAGCACGTCAACATTGGGCAACGTGTTCGATTTCTTCGCCGGCGGCTAGTCTGGCTGCACTCGAGCGTGGCAAGAAATAAGCCCTCCGCCTGAAGCGGAGGGCGTTTTCATTTGCTGGTACCCCGGATGGGCTTCGATCCCATGATCTCCACCTTGAAAGGGTGGCGTCCTTGACCAGGCTAGACGACCGGGGCGTTTTGCGTTGCTATTGCGACGCCCAACCAGTGTACCACAGGGGCCGTTTTACGGGTAAACGGCGAGGGCTTCCAGGGACATCTCCTCGGGGAAGCCGCACATGAGGTTCATGTTCTGGACAGCCTGCCCGGCCGCGCCTTTGACCAGGTTGTCCAGGCAACTGATCACGATGAGCCGGTTGGTGCGCGCATCGACCACCGGGTAAACCAGGCAATGGTTGTTGCCCAGGGTCTGCTTCGTTTGGGGTGGCGCGCTGGTCACCTGCACGAAAGCGTCATCGGCGTAGAATTCCTGGTAGATCCCGCGGATACGCGCGTTGGCGTCCGGGTCTTGGGCGATGTCGTCCTGGAGCGGCGCGTAGCAGGAACTGAGGATGCCGCGGGTCATGGGAATCAGGTGCGTCAGGAAGGTGAGGTTGACCGGGTCACCGGCCATGCCATCAAGCTCCTGGCTGATTTCGGGCAGGTGGCGATGGCCGTTGACGGAGTAGGCCATCACGTTCTCGTTGACCTCAGAGAAGTGGGTGGTCATGCTGAGGGTCCGACCGGCGCCGGAAACGCCGGACTTGCTGTCCACGATGATGTCGCCGCCGATCAGCCCGTGTTCGATGGCTGGCGCCAAGGCCAGTATGGCGCTGCTGGGATAGCAGCCGGGGTTGGCCACCAGACGCGCGCCAGCCACCGCATCGCGGTTCAGCTCGGTGAGGCCGTAGACCGCCTCCTCCAGGTACGTGGGGTCCGGGTGCTCCACGCCGTACCACTGGCTGTAGACGTCGGCCTGCTTGAGGCGGAAATCAGCGGAGATGTCGACGACCTTGACGCCCTGCTCGAGCAGCGGGATGCAGGCTTCGGCGCTGGCCTTGTGGGGCAACGCCGAAAAGACGAGATCGAGGTCTTCGCACAGGTCCGCGGTGATACCGAGGCCCATATTGTCCAGGTGAGGGAAAACCTCGCCCAGGGCTTGACCTGCGGCGCTGCGCCCGGTAACCGAGGCGATTTCGACTTCGGGGTGATGGCGCAGGATGCGGACGAGTTCGCAGCCGGCGTATCCGGTGACGTTGATGATTCCGACTTTCACGGTTGGAGCTCCTTGACGACCTGGGTGTGCGGGACGGGGGTGGGCGGTTCCGGGCTTCGTCGCCTCCGTCCGGGCGCCTGGCCGTCGGGCCGGTCGGAATCGGCAGTATCGTGAGTGGGCGCGTCGGGCTCCGTGGCTGCGGACGTGGCCGCCGCCCGCCGGATCGCCTCCTCGTCGCGGGAAGGACAACCGTAGTTCACCACGCAGTCGCCGCAAAGAGGTCTCTGAGCCTTGCACACCTGACGACCGTGCGTGATGAAAGCGGCGTGGAAGGGGTACACGTCCTCGGGGGGCATGGCCGCCTCGAGCACCTCGTGGGCCTTTTCGGCGTTGACTTTGGGGCCGATGATTCCGAGGCGCTGACTGACCCTGAAGATGTGGGTGTCGACGGCCATGGCCGGCATCCCGAGGGAGAAACTCAGGATTATGCCCGCCGATTTGGGGCCGATACCGGGCAGCTGGCGCAGCCATGCCCGGGCTTCGTCCATGGGCATTTCGGCGAGGAAGTGGAGATCCAGGGACCCGTCGTTCAGGTCCAAAATCATCCCCAACACATCCTTGATGCGAGGCGCTTTGACACGGGCCAATCCACCACCCGAGATCGCAGCTTCGATGTCCGCTACGTCGGCTTCCGCGACGGCTTCCAGAGTGCTGAACGTGTGCATCAGGTTCCGGAACGCGCGCTCCGAGTTCCGGTCCGACGTGTGCTGGGAAAGGATGGTAAAGACCAGCTCGTGGGCCGGGTCCAGGCGCGGCTCGTTTTCAAACGGGCCGTACTGTTCCGTGAGCAGCCGGATGGCGTCAGAAATGGTGACGCCGGGCTTTTTGGAACGGCGCGAACGGCGGGTTTTGGTGGCGGCTTTGGGAGGCATCGTCGGTCACCGCAAGTGCAGCACCGGGATTTTAGCACAGGGCACACACGACAAGGGGAACCCGGGGTCTTCGCGCAGGGCGATCGCACTGTCGCCGTCTTTCCTGCGCAAGCAGGAATCCAGTGATCTAATTCGTTAAATACGCTTCAAATTCGTTCATTCTATGACCAATGGACTCCGGCTTTCGCCGGAGTGGCGGGCGTAGAGCCTATGATGCGATTGCTCTGGGTCTTCGCGCTCAGCGTTGCAGCCGACGGCGAGGTTGTTCGTCGGGCGTCGGCGTCAGGCGGGACGGGGCTGCGGCCGAGTTTCGGGAGGCGGCTGCGAAGGCCGGGTCACCAATGGGGTCAAGAACAGGGCCGGCAAAGATATGGCGATGCAGGCCAGGGCGTTGAACGTAACGGACCACTGGATACCGATGACGTCGCCCAACCAGCCCATGAGCAGCACTCCCGGCGGGGTTCCGAGCCCGATGCACAGGCTCATCAGGCCCACCATGCGCCCGCGCATTTCGGGCGGCGAAGAGCGCATGGTGATCGTGCTCTGCATGGTGCCGAAACAGGAGAGGCCAATGCCGCTGATCACCAGGATGGCAAAGGTGGCCTCATACCAGGGCAGCCACACGAATATGACCGACGTAACCATCACGGCGAATGCTCCGGCGGCGAAATACCGACCGTGGTAGCTGATGGCGCCCATGGACGCGATGACGCCGGCGGTGACAAGTTGTCCAATTGACTCGGCGGCGGCGAGGACCCCCACCAGCGCCTCTCCGACCATTAGGTGGTCGCGGCCGATGGCGGGCACGAATTGACGGGCGGGGAAGGCGAGGCCATTGATCACCATGGTGATGAACAACATCCCCAACAGTTGACGGTGGCCGAAAGCGGCACGGACCACGTCGCCGAGGCTGTCCCAGATTGGTTCGACGCGCCACTCGCGTTCTACTTTGGGAATGCGGACACGGAAGGCGAGCAGCACCGCGGCCAGGTGCATGGTGGCAATGCCCAGGAAGGCCCAGGTGTAGCCGGGGTAGTGCGGCCAGAAGAGACCAACGTGCTGGATCAGCAGACCGCCGATGGGCTGACCGGCCATTCGGCCGATGGTCATGCTGATGGAATCGATGGACAGGGCGTTGACGATGCGACGCTCGCCGACGATGTCGAACACGGCGGTGCGCCGGGCGGGATCTTCCAGGGCGCGGCTCACCCCCTGCAGCAGCATGGCGGCGAAAACGTGCCACGCGGCGATTTGACCGGTGACCAGCAACAAGAACAGGGCGACGGCAGCGCCGAGTTTGATGGCCAGGGAGATGATCCAGATCTTTTTGCGGTCGAACCGGTCAGCGATGATGCCCGTGAACGGTGACAGGAAGGGCCGCGGAAGGTTTTCAAAGCCAAGCACCAGACCCAGCATGAGGGCGGAGTCGGTCAGGGAATAGACGAGCACGCTGGCAACAAACAGCTCCATCCAGCGGGTCAACTCGGCGACGTTGACGACATACCAGATCGACCGAAAACCCGGGTTGCCAAGAACCTCAAGCATTGGGGATGTGGGACGGACGCCAAAGCGTGCCATGCAAAACACTCCGCGCCGGCGGAGTGGAAACCGCAAGCGCGGGGAAATTCTACACGTCCCGTGTCGCAATGACGTGCGTGGGTGCTGACAAAGGCGGGGTAAAATCGCCGAGGCGGGCGGAGTCCAGGTTCGCCAAACCAGGCGTCCAGCCCGGAATATCCCGGGGACGTGTCCACATCACACGCAGCGGGACCCACGCAACTGTGTTGCCAGCGCGCCGTGCTGACGAGGCAAAATCCCGTCGGCCCACTCCAGGGCTCAACGCGGTATATGCACGGGGTTTGACATCCGCGCCGCGGCCGATATCATCGCTCCACCGGATAGCCGGTTGAACGCTGAACACGACGGCAGGAAACAGGGAGATGGCTAGCCCAAGACTGACGGAAACGGGATCCAGTTCGAGCCGGTCGTGGCGGGTTGGCTATCGTCCCGGCGAGCCCGGCAGGTCGGCCACGTTCGCATCCGGGTTCAACAGCTTCCTGACAACGGGCAGCGTATCGTTGGCGCTGCGTCTGGCGCGGACCCACGGCGTAGACCGGGAATTCGGCCCCCGGTTTTTGGGGTTGCTGTTTTGCAATGCCCTGTTTACTCCCATGAGGTTCTGGCAGAGCCTGAGATACGGCGGACGCATTGCGCGGGAGGAACTGCACCCGGAGCCGCTGTTCCTGCTGGGATTCTGGCGCTCGGGCACCACGCTGTTGCACAACCTGATGTCGATGGATGCGAGATGGGGGTTTGTGAACACGTACCAGGCGGCGATGCCGGACGTGTTCCTGGCGGGCCAGAACCGCGTGCGCCGGCTGATCGAAAGAAGCCTGCCGCCTGACCGCGGGGTGGACAACATCCCGGTGGACTTCGCGATGCCGCAGGAAGAAGAGATCGCGATGATGTGCACCTCCGGCCTCAGTCCCTACACTTTCCTGCACTTTCCGCGCACGGCGGAGCGGGCGCTTGACTACCTCTTCGTGGAGGAAAGGCTGGGCGAGCGGCAACGGGCCGAGTGGAAGCGTGAATTCACCAAGCTGCTCCAGGCCGCCAGCTACAACATGGGCGGCAAACCGTTGCTGCTGAAATCGCCGTCCAACACCAGTCGGATCACCGCGCTGCTTGACCTGTTCCCTGACGCCAGGTTCGTTTACATCCAGCGGGACCCTTACGACACACTGCGGTCCTACGTGCACCTGATTCGCCTGATGAACGAATGGCACGCCCTGCAGCGCGTGGACTTTGACGAACTCCTGCGCAAGCAGATCGCGGTGTATCGGGACATGGCGCAGGCCTATCTCAGGCAGCGGGATCAGATACCCGCCGACCGCCTGGTTGAAATCCGATACGAAGAACTGGAACAGGACAAGGTGGGACAGATACGGCACATCTACGATGCGCTGGGATTGGAAGGCTACGCCGAATTCGAGCCTCGACTCACCGAGTACGTGGCGTCGATAGAGGGCTTCCAGAAAAACCCGTCCGACGTGAGCGACCAGGTGATTGACGCCGTGAACCAGTACGTCCCATTCCTGGTTTCCGAGTACGGTTACGACTTCAGAGAAGCATCGGCCGGCAACTTGTGAAGCCATCGTGATAACATTTGATCAGAGGCGAAACTTCGATGCGTGCGCACGCCGGGGCGGAACCCTCGTTGGTGCGGTGGGGCGGCCACAATCCGTGCCATGCCACCCGTTGCAGGGTCGAACCCGCGCCACCGCGCAATAAATGCCAGACAGAAGGAGCGGGACATGGACCAAGCGGTCAACGACTTTTGGAATGCGACCCGGGCGATCCTGAACGAAACCCCGGTGGGCGCCGAACTTTCCCCCAACGCGGAACTCAGCGGGCGGGACTACGAAACCTGGAACGTGGCCTTCCGCAGCTACGGCGGCCAGCGCCTGCGAGCGTTTTACACCGCTCCCCGTGACCTGCCGCCATCAGGCAAGTTTCCGGCGATGCTGGCGGTGCCGGGCTATGGCGGTGGCAAGGAGATTCCGTTCCACGTTGTCATGCACGGTTTCGCGGTCTTAACGCTGTTCCCCAGGGCTCAAGGCGAAAGCATCCCTGAATGGGATCTGCCTCATGGCACCAAGCTGACCTACAACGTCACCGACCGTGAGAACTATTACTATCGCGGCGCATATATGGATTGCGTCCGCGGGATTGATCTCCTCTCCGAGCGGGAAGAGGTCGATGCCAGCCGCATCGGCATGTGGAGCCGCAGCCAGGGTGGCGGGTTCACGCTGTCGACGGCTGCCCTGGATTCGAGGCTGGCGGCAGCGGTGGCTGAAGAGCCGTTCATGTGCAACTACCCGGTGGCGATCGACATTGAAACCCGGCCGTACGACGAGCTCCAGAACTACGTCCAACAACATCCGGAGCAGCGTCAGGCGATGCTGGACACTCTTCACTACTTCGATACGATGACTCTGGCCGACGGCATCGAATGTCCAATCCTGGTGAACATCGGAATGGCTGATACCACCTGCCCGTACGAGACCATCATGCCGGTATTCGACCGCATCACAGCGCAAAAGTCGCTGCTGGTGTATCCGGATCTGACCCACAGTCCGTGCACCGATTTCAACGTGCACGCGATGAACTGGCTCAAGCGATACCTGGGCGCCTGACCGGTCGGCGTCCGCCGATGACATAGCGGAATACTGGATTGGGAAGTGGGAGGTACCATAACATGCCCGCGAGAACCGGGGCCGAATACCTGGCCGGCCTGAAACGGCAGGAACGCGAAATCTGGATGGACGGGCGACGGGTGGATGACGTTACCGAGTTTCCCGGACTGGCCAATGGAGCGCGATCAATCGCGCAGCTGTACGACATGCAGCACGATGGGTCTGCCGCCTGCCCGATGACCTACTCCTCTCCCATCACGGGCGACCCGGTGGGCCTGTCGTTCCTCACTCCGAAGACGAAGGACGACCTGGCGCGGCGACGGGAGATGATGTCGCAGTGGGCCCACGCCAGCTACGGCATGATGGGACGGACGCCTGACTTCCTGAACGTGACGATAATGTCCATGGCGGCGGCGGGTGACTTTTTCGGCGAGAACCGTCCGGAGTTCAAGAAAAACGTGGTCAGTTACTACGAGCACGTGCGGGACAACGACCTGTGCATGACCCACACGCTGGTGAATTTGCAGCGGAACCGGGCTCCTTCGGCCACTTCGATGGACTACAGCACTGACGTCGCGCTGCACGTCGTGAAAGAAACGGACGCCGGGTTGATCGTGCGTGGCCCACGAGTGCTGGCGACCCTGGGGCCATTGTCGGACGAGATCATGGTCTATCCCACCCGTTCGTCGCTATTGGCGCGAGACGAGGACGCGCACAAGTACGCCTTCGCTTTCTCGGTGCCCTGCGGCATTGATGGCCTGAAGTTCATCTGCCGGGAGAGCTTCGACCTGGGCAGGTCGCACTTCGACCACCCGCTGGGCTCACGGTTCGAGGAGATGGACGCCATCGTCTTTTTCGACGACGTGCTGGTGCCGTGGGAACGGGTCTTCATGTATGGGGACCGGCACAAGTGCAACAACATGTCCAACGAGACCGGGCAGTACGTGCACACCGGCCACCAGGTCGTGACCAAGAACGTCGCCAAGTGCGAATTCATCACCGGGATCGCCAGCCTCATGGTGAAAACACTGGGAAACGGCGAGATCCCGCAGGTGCAGGGTCTCGTAGCCGAGCTGGTGGAAAACCTGGAGATCACCAAGGCGCTGCTGACCCAGTCGGAAGTCAACGCGAAGATCGACGACTGGGGAGTCATGCTGCCGGATCGGGTGCCGCTGAACGTGGCGCGCAATCTGTTCATCAAGATGTACCCGAGGATGGCGGAGATCATCCAATTGCTCGGATCCAGCAGCCTCATGGCCCTGCCATCGGAAGGCGACTTCGGCGGGCCCATGGCCGAGGTGCTGGACACCTACCTCGACACCGATACGGCCACGGCGCAGGAAAGAGTCAGGTTGTTCCGGCTGGCGTGGGACGCGGCGTGCAGCTCGTTCGCCGGCCGCCAGGTGCTCTACGAGCGCTACTTCCAGGGAGACTGGATGCGCAACGCGGCGCTGCTGCTGGGCATTTATGACCGCGAGCCGCTGGAGCAACAGGTGCGCGAGTTCCTGGAACGCGACTGATTCGGGCTGGCGTCTTCGCGGCGGTAACCCTGGAATCGACGGTCACTAAACTTGTAGGGGCGAATGATTATTCGCCCCTGTTTTGCCGGATATTTCCGGGATTGTCTCAGCGGCGCGCCGGCGGCTGCATGATTGCGCGGCTAATCGGCGGGCAGGGAGAACGTAGCCGCGCCGTCTTCTCCATGGCGATGGTTGGCGAGCGCCGCCAACACTTCGTTAGTTCGATGTTGGGCCGCGGACAATTTATTCACGCTGTTCAGCGTGAACAGCAGCAATGGGACTATGACCGCGAGGATGGCAATGCCGACGCCCATTATGGCTATAGTTTCCTGTGTCATGCTCCGGATCCCGCCCTACCTGACGAATTGCATCGTGCTCCTATGCTAGCATGGGCGTTCTTGCCGGTACAAACGCAGTTTTGTCGTTCCACAGGGCCGGCGGCGCTGGGATCCAGATGTCTTGTTTTGTCTATCCATCTCGTAGAGGAGAACGGTCATTCGCCTCTACGAGATGGCCGATGGTTACTTCGGTTTACTTCATCAGCCCCTCGGCAACGGAGCCCTTGAAGGCGTCGTCGCCGCCGAACACGGTTCCGACGGTCCCCGAATTGAACTTGGTCAAACCAAGATCGTACACATCCTGCGGGAACGGGATGTATCCCACCGACGCCGCCAACTCCTGGCCGCTCGGGCTCAGGTAGTACCGCACGAACTCCGCTACGTGTTCCTGCTGCGCCGCGTCCGACCGCACGTAGATGAACAACGGCCGGCTCAGCGGCGCGTACGACCCGTTGTTGATCGCCTCATCCGTCGGCGCAACGCAGCCGTTGCCCCCGTCGATCGGCACCACCTTCACCTTGTCCTGGTTCTCCACGTAGTAGGCGTAGCCGAAGTAACCGATGCTGTACCTGTCGCCAGCGACTCCCTGCACCAGCACGTTGTCGTCCTCCGACGCCACAAAGTCGCCGCGCGAGACGCCGCCGTCGCCGTTGATCGCCTCGGTGAAGTAGTCGAACGTTCCGGAGTCAACGCCCGGCGCGTACATCTTGATCTCCTCCTCCGGCCACTCCGGGTTCACCTGGTTCCAGTGGGTCACCACGCCCTCAGACTCCGGACTCCAGATCTGGTTCAACTGCTCGACCGACATGCAGTCCACAAAATCGTTCTCCGGGTTCACGACCACGGACAGTCCGTCGATCGCAACCGGCAGCTCGATGTACTCCACGCCTGCGGCGGAACACAGGTCAACTTCCTTCTGCTTGATGGGGCGCGACGCGTCGGAGATCACGGTCTCGTTGTCACAGAACTTCTTGAAACCGCCGCCCGTTCCCGAAATGCCCACTACCACGCGAACGTTGTCGTCGGTCAGGCCGCCGAACTCTTCGGCCACCGCCTCCGTGATGGGGAACACCGTGGACGAACCGTCAATCGCGATGTCGCCCGAGAGGGTGGCGTACATGCTGGGGTCGACTGCCTTTTCCGCCTGACCAGCGCTTGAACCGGTAGATCCGGTGGTGGCGGAACTGCTCGCAGTCGTACTCCCGGAGGTTGTGCTGTCGGTCGCCGCTGAACCCGCAGCGGCGCCGGAGCCGGCCTGTGTGGCGGGCGCTTGGTCCGCGGCGCTGCAGGCGGCGCCCATCAGAACGGCGGCGCAGCCCACCGCGGCAACGGCCAACAGCAACCGAAATGGAATTTGCTTTAGAGTAGCCATCGTGGCGGAACTCATTAATCCTCCTGTAAGTGGAAGGTGGGTCGGTTTTCCTGTGGATTGAGAAAATTGGCGCTTGCCAATCGCGGCCATCACTGGCCGAACATCGCCGTGTTCAATAGGCATACCTCCTCATGTTCTCCCCGAGAGTCCAAAGAGCTGACGGAGCCAGCTTCGCGGTTGGAACGGCAAAAAAAGAGCGAAATCTTTCGATTTCGCTGGAAATTAGTGAGAGCGAATCCCGCCGCTCCCATGAGCGCGGCGGGCGCAATTGGTAGCTTGCCCCTTTCTACTGAGCGTGGCGGCTCAGCAGCCCGGACTGTGGAGGGCAAAAAAATAACGAGGGACGAATCCCCCGTGGTCCGGAACTGCGACGCATCGCATGGAACAATTGCGGCAGGGCGGATGAACACCGATGCCGCTCCCGCCGCACCCTTAGCGGCGGACACCGGTCCTTCTTTTGGCAATTTCATCACAACCGGATCCGAAGCAACCGTCATGCCAGAGATGCGATCAAGAGCTAACGAATATCAGCGGGAGTCCGCCACGATGGATTCGAGCTCATCCGGGTCTTTGGGTATGGCGTCCGACAAGACGCGACACCCGTCTTCCGTGACCAGCACATCGTCTTCAATACGAATGCCGATCCCCCGGTAGATATCAGGGGCTTGCTTGGCCTGGGGACCAAAGTAGAGCCCGGGCTCGATGGTCAGCACCATTCCCGGGCGCAGGCGCACCTGGCCCCGGTCATCCCGGTAAGGACCGCAGTCGTGCACGTCCAGGCCCAGCCAGTGCGACGTGGCGTGCATGTAGTAGTCCCGGTACGACTGCTGCTCCATGATGCCGTCAACGCTGCCGGACATGATACCCAGATCGATCAGGCCCTGTACCAGCGTGCGGGCAGCAGTCCGATGCACGTCGTCGAAACCGGCGCCGGGCTTCACATCCGCAATAGCCTTGCGTTGCGACTCCAGGGTCAGCTCGTAGATCGCCCGCTGCGGAGCCGTGAACTTGCCGGACACCGGCCACGTCCGTGTGACGTCGGCAGTGTAAAAGCCATACTCGGCGCCGGCGTCGATCAGCAAAAGGTCTTCGGGGCCGAGAGCATCCCGGTTCCGGACGTAATGGAGTACGCAGGCGTTGGCTCCGCCGGCCACTATGGACGGGTAGCCGTTGCGCGGCGAACCGTGCTGCCGGAACGGGCGCTCAAGGGCGGCCTGCACCTCGTATTCGTGCACGCCCGGCGCCGCAGTCCGCATGGCCGCGTCGAACCCGTGAGCGGTGATGTCGATCGCTCGCTGGAGAAGCGCGATCTCATCGTCGGTCTTGATCTGGCGCATCAGGTCAATTGTCGGGGTGGGGTCATCAATGCGACGAATGGGCTTCGCGCCTCTCTGGGCCATACCCCGGCGACGCTTGACCAAGCCGGAAATGATCGCGTCCACCCGATCGTCGCTGCCCAGGGCGTAGTGGACCGTATCGCAATCGGCGAGCAGCTTGGGAAGCTGGCTGTCCAACTGGTCGACGGAGTAGGCGGCGTTGGCTCCCAGGGGACCGACGGCGCCTCGGACGCCAGCGCGATAACCTACCCAGATCTCGAAGGTGGGATCGTACGGCCGTACAAAAAGCGTGTAAGGAGTGTGCGATCCGGGGCGCAGAACCGCCACGGCGTCGGGTTCGTCGAACCCGGTCAGATACCAGAAGCTGGACGGCTGCCGGTATTCGTGGTCAACGTCGTTATTGCGGGATGCGTCATGCCCCGCGGCCAGAACGATTGCGCCGTTTGACAAGGATTCCATCAGCCGTCTGCGGCGGCTGTTGAACTCGCGGGGTTCGGTTGCCAGAACGTCGGCGCTCATTGTGAAAGAGACTCACTGCCAGTGGTCGTGATCGGTAGGTCGTTTGCGTTTTGGCCGACGGAATTGTATCAGACGTAGAATGAACGCTCAACGTCAGCCACAGATTGACGCCATGTTTTCGATCGCCATAGCGAGGCGAAAGCGAGTGGCAACCCCGTGGACCCGGCCAACCGCTACTGCCGCAGTGCAACCGCCGCGCCGATGGCGATGGTCAAACCCGCCAATTCTTGCGGGTTACAGTATGTGCGTCCAGTTGACAGCTAAGGCCGCCCATTGTTACGCTTCGCGCACAATCGATTGGTCTGTCAACGTGGTTGAAGCGCGTACTGCGCAACATACATTCAATATACTTTTCACCCTCATGCCGGACACTGAATTAGGGCCCGATCGCAATTATCAAATAGCCGTCCGTATGCGCCCCGACTACAGGGCAATCGCATCATAGGCTCCACGCCCGTCACTCCGGCGAAAGCCGGAGTCCATTAGTCATAGCATGAAAGAATTTGAAGCGTATTTGATAAATTCGACCACTGGATTCCTGCTTGCGCAGGAATGACGGCGATGGTGCGATTGCCCTGGCCCCGACTAGGTTATGTTGACATTTCGTGTCATTCCGGCTTTCGCCGGAATCCAGGGTGCTAAAGAAGGGTAAAATCCGGCAGACTTTCCGATGGAAAAGGTCTCTGGGTTCCTGCTTTCGCAGGAACGACGGATATTTTCCCAAATTTCAACAGAACCTAATCTCGTACGCGCACTGACCGATAAGTAATCGAGCCCCCGTCCCCCTGGCGATTTGGAATAGCACGTCCTGGAGCGACCCAAGCGATGATACTGAGCATCAGGCACGCAACCAGCGTCTTCCGGCCGGCAAAGCCAACAGGTTCCGTGCGCCACATGTTGACGCTGCCGGCCTTGCTTCTTGCCCTGATGCTTGCATCCCTGGCCTGTGCCGGCGCCGCGCCCGGCGAACCGGCGGACTCCGACCCGCCGGCGGGCGCGGAAACCGGCAAGCTCACCATCGTTACCACGCTCAACATCGTCGCCGACTGGGTGGCGGCCGTGGGCGGCGACGGGGTGGTGGTCACGTCACTGTTGCCCGCTGACACTGACCCCCACAATTACAAACCCGGCGCCCAGGACGTCGCCAAGGTAGCCGAGGCCGACCTGGTGGTCACCATCGGACAGGGGCTCGAGGACAAGTGGGTCAACGACCTCGTTTCCAGGGTAGCCAAGGACACCGACGCCATCGTGTCCTTGAACCAATACATTGATCTCCTGGAGTACGAGGAGGAACAGGACGATCACGACCATGGCGATGGCAATGCCGGTCACGACCATGGCGACGCCGGTCACGACCATGGCGACGCCGGTCACGACCATGGCGACGCCGGTCACGACCATGGCGACGCCGGTCACGACCATGGCGACGCCGGTCACGACCATGGCGACGCGGACCACGACCACGGGCCACTGGACCCGCACTTCTGGTTCGACCCCCTGCGGGTCAAGGATGCGGTGGGCGGCATCGCTGAACGCCTGGCAGCCGCCGACCCCAACCGCCGGTCTGAATACGAGGCCAACGCCGCCGCCTACGCTGCCGAGTTGGACACGCTCCACCACTGGATCGAGGTGCAGGTTGCGACGGTGCCCGAGGAGCGTCGGCTGCTCGTTTCTTCCCACGACAGCCTGAGGTACTTTGCCCACCGTTACGGTTTCAAAGTCGTGGGAGCGGTCAAACCGCCCTCCGGCCAGGAAGAACCGACCGCCCAGGAGATGACGGCATTGGTGGAACACATCAGGGAAGAACGCGTTCCAGCGATCTTCACCGAGGACATCTTCGCGCCCCGGCTGTCACAGAGGATCGCAGAAGAGACCGGCGTGCAGATAGTTTCGGCGCTGCGCACCAGCTCACTGGACGAGCCGGGCAGCCCGGCCGGCGCCTACCTGGGGTTCATGCGCTACAACGTGGGCGTCATAGTGGAGGCGCTGAAGTAGTCATGGACACGGAGGGATCGGCGCCCCGCTTGGCCTTCGAGGATCTGACTGTCCACGTCAACGGGCTGCTGGTGCTGGACCGGATAAATTTTGAGATCGGCTCCGGATGCCTGGTGGGTGTGCTGGGTCCCAACGGATCGGGCAAGAGCACCCTGTTCAACACCATTGCGTCGTTGATACGTCCCACCTCCGGCCGGGTGCTGATCAACGGCCGTGCGCCCGAAGAGGAACGGGGCCAGGTGGCCTACATGACGCAGTACGAGCGGATCAACACCCGTATCCCCATGAGCGCGTGGGACGTGGTGATGCAGGGCCGCGTGCGGGAGATCGGCTGGTTCCGCTGGCCAGGCCGCTCTGACCGGGAGATCGTCCGCCGTGCCCTGGAAACGGTAGAGATGTCGCTATTCAGCAATGCCCAGATTACCGAGATGTCCGGCGGGCAGCGCAAGCGTGTCTTCATCGCCCGCGCCCTGGCCCAGGGCGCCAGCATCCTGCTGCTGGATGAGCCCTTTTCCGGGGTGGACATTCCCTCTCAGTCTGCGCTGCTGGGTGTATTGCTCCGGCTTCGTGACGACGGCCACACCATCCTGATGTCGTCTCACGACATCATCCAGATGTTTGAGATTTGCGACGATTACCTGCCTCTGAATTGCGAGCCGGAGGCGCTGGAGCGAATCAATCTGAGCCGGCAGCAAATCCAGCCTCCTTACCCGGTTGGGACATGACCGGGCAGGCCGCATTCTCTCCCACGTCGATGCTCGGGCAGGGTCGGTCTTGGAAGCCCTAATCGAAGGGCTCTGGGGGCCCTTCGAGTACAGTTTCATGCGCCGGGCGCTGGTGGTGTCCCTGCTGGTGGGGGTGATGTGTCCGGTGCTGGGCGTGTACGTGGTGACCCGAGGCCTGGGCTTCGTTGGAGACGCCCTGGCCCACTCGGTGCTGCCAGGGATGGTGGCTGCCTTCATGCTGGGATTCAGCCCTTTCGCCGGCACCATTCCGGTGGCCGTCGGCGTGGCGCTGCTGATCGGCTACCTGGTCAAGCGGGTTGGCGTCGGCGAGGACACCTCGGTGGGCATTACCTTTGCCGGACTGTTTGCGCTGGGACTGGTCATGTTGACCGCCGCGCGCGGGCTGCCGGTGAACCTGGAGGACATTCTCCTGGGCCAGGTTCTCGGAGTGTCGCAAACCGACGTTTACATCACCCTGTCCCTGGCGGGAGTGGTACTGGCGCTGGTGTTTGTCATCCGCAAGGAGCTGCTTTTCTCTAACTTCGATCCCACCGGCGCGCTGGTCATGGGGTTGCCCACCAACCTGCTGGAGTACACGCTTCTGGTCCTGCTGGCGGTGGTAACCGTGATCTCGCTCCAAGCCGTGGGCATCGTGCTGGTGGTGTCCATGCTCATAACGCCGGCGGCCACCGCGCTGCTGTTGGTGCGCAACTTTTACCGGGCGTTGCTGCTTGGGGTGGCATTGGGAGTTGCCGCTGCGTTCGGCGGGCTATACCTGTCCTTCTATTTCAACCTGCCTTCAGGCCCGGTGATGGCACTGCTGACCACCTTCTGTTTCATAACGGCGCTGGCCTGGAAGCAGAGCGTCACCCGGTTCGCCAGCGCCGGGCGGCGGGGCGAGCCCTCCCGCTAGCCGGCCGAGCGGCTCCGGCGGACCCAGGACACCAGAAAGCCCCGGCGCGGCGACAGCCCGGCCACCAACAGCAGCAGTCCGACGGATACCACCACGATGGTGGGTCCTGTTGGCAGGTCAAAGTAGTAAGAGCAGTACAAACCGACCAGCACTGCGAACAGGGCACAAGCGACGCTGGCCACCATTATCGATGAGAGCCGCCGGGTCAGCAGGGTACCGGTAACCGACGGCACCACGAGCAAAGACATGACCATCACGTTGCCCACGGTTTTGATGGCCGCTACCGTTGTCAGCGCCACCAGCAGCGGCAGCAAGTATTCGAGGAAGCGCACCGGTACGCCGGCGGCCTCCGCGACGGTGGCGTCATAAGTGGTGAACACCAGCTCCTTGTAGAAGGCCCACACCACTCCCATAACGCCGATCGCCAGGACGCCCACGCTCAGCACGTCGAGCCACGAAGCCCCCAGGACGTTGCCGAACAGAATCCCCAGCAGGTCTCCGGCATAACTGGCCAACGAGTTGATGATGATCACTCCGACGGCGAACCCTCCCGCGAACATCACCCCGATAATTGCGTCTATCCGGATACCCGAGCGGCGCGACAGGGCGGAAATCACCAGCGACGCCGGTACGGCCCAGCAGAGAGCCCCGAGGAACACGTTGGCGCCAAATATGAACGCAGCGGCCATACCGGTCAGCGACGAGTGAGCGATCGCGTCGCCGAGAAAAGCCATGCCGCGCAGGACTACGAACGTGCCAACGATGCCGCAGGCGGTGGCAGCCAGGGCCGATACCAAAAGGGCGCGCTGCATGAATCCGTACTGCATCGGCTCGATGATCAGGTCGAGCACAGAGACCTCCGGCAGGCCGGTCGCACCGGCCTCATCTGGTGACCCGTGCGAAGCGGTCCCGGGTCAGGTTGCTGAATGAGTTGATTACAGTTTGCCGGCGGCGCGCAGCTGATAGCGCACCTTGCCGACGCCGCCGAACTTGAGCCGAAGGAGGCCTTTGACGTCCTCCCAGGCAGTGCGGATGATGCGGACGCGGGTGTCCGGATCATCAGTCCAGTGCACCGGAATTTCCCGGATGCGAAAGCCGCATTTCTGCGCGAGGATGAGCAGCTCCGAGTCGAAAAACCAGCCGTTATCCAACACCAGTGGGCTAAGATCGTGAGCTACCCTTTTGCTGACCGCTTTGAACCCACACTGCGCGTCGCGGAAAGGAGTGAAAAACATCGACCGGAACAACAGGCTGTACCCGCGTGAGGTTATCTCGCGCTTCAGGGTGCGTCCGACCACGCGCGATTGGGGCAACAGGCGAGAGCCGATGGCGACATGGTATCCATCGTCGACAATTGCCGACACCAACGTGGGCAAATGCGCCAGGTCTGTCGAGAGGTCAACGTCCATATAGGCCATGACATCCGCGGCGCTCTCGGTCCACGCCCGCCGCAGCGCCCGGCCGCGGCCGCGCTCTTGCAGCCGGATGAAACGCACCTCGGCGAAACGCTCCGCGAGATCAGCAGCAGCCTCGAGGGTGCCGTCGGTCGAGCCGTTATCGGCCACCACGATGCTCCACGAGTATTCGGCCATGTTGGATGACATAAACTCATGAAGCCGACCAACGCTTTCGGGAAGCGCCCGCTCTTCGTTGAGGCAGGGTATGATCACGTCGATGCTGGCGCGCATAATTGAGACATTATAGCAACAAGCGTACAGGCGAATGTCCGGCAAACACTGGAAATCGGGGCAATCGCATCATAAGCCTCACGCCCGTCACTCCGGCTTTCGCCGGAGTCCAGTGGTCATAGAATGAACAAATTTGAAGCGTATTTGACGAATTCGATCACTGGATTCCTGCTTGCGCAGGAATGACAGCGATGATGCGATTACCCTGCACCGGAAATCCGGCCTTGGCGCCTTTGCCATTATTCTGCCGGGCATGATCGGAACCGGCTCCTTTTGTGAAATATTCGTCCCGTCTTGCGCCGGCAACCCCGATTGGCGCCCACCCAACGCCGATGCCGGCGATTTCGGGAGTGCTTTTGATCATCCCAAATTGACAAATATCGAGGCCCGATGCTATATTCCGTGCGATAAACAGACGGCGTTATCGTGTTTGCGATTAACGATGTCGAATGCGGCACGACGAGTTTGTGGCCCAAATTTCGGTGACAACCAATAGCGCCTCCCGCTGGTAAGTGGGTAGGTGTTTTTTTGACTATGCTTCGAAATGTTCATGTCCCGCAGGGATTTTGCCGGCCGTCCGCTCGCTGATTACAGCCGCTTCGGAGGAACCTCCTAATGTTGATGAACGACTTCGTCGTCAGGTTCGCCGGTGAAGGTGGACAGGGCGTCGTTACTTCGGCCGAAGGACTGGCCCAGGCGTCTACGCAGGTCGGGTATCATGCCCTGACCTACGCGACGTTCCCGTCCCAAATCCTGGGCGGCCCGACCTGGACCCAGGCCAGGATATCTACTGAACACACGCTCAGTTCAGGCGACCAGGTGGACGTCCTTGTGGCGTTTAATGAGGAAGCTTACGAGACCCATGCCGAGGAAGTGCGCGAAGGCGGCGTGATCATTTACAACGCCGACGACTTCACCATGACCGACCCACGCTCCTTCGGCCTGGCCGTCGACACCCTGGCGCGATCGACCGGCAACAACCGCGCCGCGAACATGGTGGTCATCGGCGCGCTGGCTCAATTGGTGCACATGCCTCAGGAGTACCTGGAGGATTTCGTCGAGGCACGGTTCCGCCGCGGGCGGGATAACGACGACGAGATCATCTCTTCGAACATCGAGGCCATGCGGCTGGGCCGCCAGAACGCCGCGGAGAGCGGTTTCGTGCTGGGTGACCTCGCCCCGCCCAATCCGCCGGACTACCAGCAACTGATGCTCAAAGGCAACGAGGCCATCGCCCTGGGCGCAACCCACGCGGGCGTCGAGTTCTACGCCGGCTACCCGATCTCTCCGGCCACCACGATCCTGCTCTGGATGGAGCGGAACCTTGTCGGTGAGGACAAATTCGCGTACCAGGTTTCCTCGGAGATCGAAGCCATCACCGCAATCCTGGGCGCGGGGTACGCCGGCAAGAAGTCCATGACCGCCACGGCGGGACCGGGGATCTCGCTGATGAGCGAGGGACTGGGACTGGCGTGGATGGCCGAGATACCGTTGGTCGTGGTGGACGTACAGCGTGGCGGACCGGCCACGGGACTGCCCACCAAGACCGAGCAGTCCGACCTGATGGGTTGCCTGTTCCCGGCCCACGGTGACGTCCGTATGCCGATCATTGCGCCCGGCTCGGTGGAAGAATGTTTCTACGGAGCCGTGCAGGCGATCAACTGGGCGGAACGGTACCAGGGCCCGGTGATCCTCATGAGCGAAATGTCCATGGCGGAGAGGGTGCAGAACATCCCCCGCCCCGACCTGAGCAAGGTACCGGTGGAAGAACGGCTGACTTACGAAGGCGGGAACGGCTATCATCGCTATTCCGGAAACGAGCTGTCGCCGATGCCTTTGCCGGGTGGCCCTGGCGCCTACGTTGCCAACGGCAGCGAGCACGATGAGATGGGCGACACCACGCACCTGCCCAGCCGGCACATTCAGATGACCGAGCGCCGCTTCAGCAAACTGAAGTTGCTTGAGGAAGATCACTACGAGAGCGACAACACCCAGGCCAAGATTGCGCTGATGCCGTGGGGCGGTTCCAAGGGACCGGTTCGAGAAGCCTACGAAGCGCTGCGGGAAGAGGGGGTCGACATCGGCTGGTATTACACGATGTTCCTGCATCCCATCCCGCCCAAACTGAGGGAAGAACTGCGGGCCAAGGAGTTGGTGATCGTCCCTGAACTCAACTATCAGGGACAATGGGCAAATATTTTGCGGTTCCACCGCGTCAACTCCACGCCCATAACGCAATACACCGGCCTGCCTTTCAAGGTTAGCGACCTGGTGGTCCAGGTCAAACGGATCATGGCGGAACACACGGAGGAAGCACGGGCATGAGCAAGAAGAACCCGGAATACGACTTCAAATGGTGCCCCGGGTGCGGGGACTTCGGTGTGCGCCGCGCGCTGGAATTCGCCATGATCAACCGGCTGGAGGAAACCGGCCTGCCCATCGAAAACAACGTCGTCGTGGCCGGCATCGGCTGCAGCGGCAACCTCGTCCACCTGCTGGAAGGCGAGCAGCCCTATGGCATCCACGGCATCCACGGCCGTACGCTGCCGGTAGCCATGGGAGTCAAGATGGCCCGGCCAGAGCTGAACGTGGTCATTGTAGCCGGAGATGGGGATTTCCTGAGTATCGGCGGCGAGCACATCGCCCCGCAGGCGGCGCGCAACGTCAACGTAACGGCCGTCATCATGGACAACGGTGTTTATGGCCTCACCAAGGGCCAGAGTTCGCCAACCACCGAGATGGGAACCATCACCAGCAGCACGCCGTTCGGCAAGATTGAAGAAGACCTGGACCCGCTGGAGTTGTACCTCACTCTGGGCGTGTCATTTATCGCCTCCGGTTTCTCAGGTCAACCTCGCGTACTGGCGCGTCTGATCAACGAGGGCATGAACCACGACGGAATGTCGATGATCCATGTGCAATCCCCGTGCGTCACCTATAACGATACGTTCCAGCTGATCAAAGGCAATGCGAAAGAAGGCATCGCCCCTGCGCTTTGGGACATACCGGAAGAGCACGATCCGTCCAGCAAACAGGCAGCGTATGAATTGGTGCAGCAAGGCGGCCTGCCCGTGGGCGTCATCTATAAAGATGAGACCCGCGCTTCGCTGGAAGGCAATATGGGCTCCATACGGTCCAAGGCGCGCCAGCGGACCGTGGAACAGTTGATGGACGCCTACGCGTTCTAGGCTCTCCCGGGCCGAATTGACCCAGAGAAGCCGGCGTCACGCGACGCCGGCTTCTTTGCGTTTTGGTTGGGGCGGCGTCGCAACCCGATGTGGCGACGACCCGCCGGCGGGAACTGCTGGTCAGTAAGACTGCGCCGGCGCCGCGGCGCCGGGTATGAGGTCCGGGTTCTCAGACTGCATCGACTGGTATTTGGACGGGCACTTGACAAGGATATTGTCGGTCGCAAAAACCTCGTCGTGGCCGTCGTAATGGCCTTCCAGGATTATCTCCGAGTGAGGGTTGAAGAACAGGTCAGGAAGCACGCCAACGTAGGTGGCCTCCACCTGCGGGCTCCCGGGCGCGACACCCGGCACATCGATTTGCTTGTCACCCAGGCTAAACCGCGAAAGCGTTGACCCATCCTCCCTGCGGAAACTGTCCGGAGCCAGGGCCCCGGCAACCCTGAGTGTCTGGCCGTCGCGAAGGCGGGGGTCTTCCACGAATTCGCTGACCGTGACGAAATACAGCGTGTTCCCCGGGAAGGCGGCATAGACCATGTAGGCCACCGCCAGGGCGATCACGCCGCCGAGGATCAGCAGGCGCGTGCGATGGTTGCGCCACGCGGAACGCTCGGACTCCGCCTCTGCGGCGTGTTCCGCTACGGAAACGGGAGCGGTGTATGGATCAGTCTGCATGGAAGTCCCGCGTGTCGGTTTGAAAGGTCTGTACCATTATACTGAGCTAATCTGTTCCGGTTGGTCCGCGTCCGGTTCGCTGCCGGACCCCGTCGTTGGCCGGAGCTCGCGCAGGTCGCGCTGCACCGACTGACGGCGCCAGGACATGTACGCGGCATAGATGAAGAACACCGCCCACACTACGGCAAAAGCGGCGAACAGGAAAGGCAGATTGTGGGGAGGTACAGTCATTCTATTCGTAGGTTCCTTGACGGCGAATGGCGGAAACGGCGTCCTCGGCTCCCCGCAGAGCTACTCGTTCCAGCAATAGATACGTGAACAGCGCCAGTACCGTGATCAACGAAAAGACCAGGATGCGAGCCATGACCGGCTCGAGAGCATCATCAGCAGCCTCGGGTCCGATCACCTGCACGGGATGGATGGATCGCCACCACTGGACAGAATAGTACACGATTGGCACGTCAACGAAACCGATGATGCCGACCACCGCCGACCATGCCCGGCCCTGCTGCGGCGTGGGAGCATAGTGGCGGATCATCAGATAGGCGACGTAAATCAGCCACAGGATCAGCGTGGTGGTCAGGCGCGGCTCCCAGGTCCACCAGACCCCCCACACCGGACGCGCCCAGATGACTCCGGTAATCAGCGCCAGCGTGACAAACACCACGCCGACCTCGGCAGACGCATGGGCCACCCGGTCCCACATCTCGCCCCGCCTGACGAGGTATCCCACGCCGGACACGGCGCAAACCAAGAACCCCAGAAAAGACAGGATCGAGATGGGAACGTGGATGTAGAAGATGCGCTGGATGTGGCCCAGCACCTGATCGGTGGGAGCCACCACGAAGATGAGGTACCCGTCGGCGATGGTCAATGCCGCCGTCAGTACCAGCAGCCACGCTCGGGGATCTCGGAGGGAGGATCGAATCGGGGATCCCGTTGGGCCACGGCCCGCTATTGCCGCCAAATTACGCTATCCCTCGAAAACATACCCGAATATCCACGGGCATATTACCAAAAAGAGCGCGTCAAAGACTACCAGCAGAGGGAGCCAACGGGTCCAGACCGCCAGCGTCGGACCACCCTGCAACACCAGGTCGGTCGCCTCAACCGCCGCGATGATCACGGGGACGATCACCGGGAAGAAGAGCACGGGCAGAAGGATTTCTCGCGACCGGGTTTGGGCCGCGATGGCCGCAAAGAAGGTTCCTACGGTGGCAAAGCCGATAGTCGCCAGCAGAATGATCAGTCCCAGGACCGGAGATAACGTTGGCAGGTCGAGCATGACCGCGAACACGGGCAGCAACACGGCCTCGATAACCAGCATGAACGCCAGCGTGCCGAGCATCTTGCCCAGGAAAACGGCGTCGCGGCTCACCGGGGCAGCGAGCAGTCCATCCAGCGCTCCCTGCTCGAGCTCGCGAGCGAACGCGCGATTCATCGCCAGCACCCCGACGAAACCATAGGCCACCCAGAGCAGGCCCGGCGCCACCGGCGCGAGGCTGCCGGGGGTGCGGTTGAGACCGAAATTGAAGACCACTACGACGATCAGGCCGAAGATCAGAGCCGAAACGACGGTGTCGCGGGAACGAATCTCCAGGCGGACGTCTTTCCACGCTATGGCCAGGGTCGCGCTGAGCAGCCGCATGGGCGACGGTCCAATTGGGTTGTGTCACCCGTGAACCGGGCTCGGATTGGATTTGGCAGGCGTCGCTTCGGAGCCGCGATCAAAAGGCGTCTCGACCGCCAATCGCCCCCGGTCCAGCCTCAGAACGCAGTCGGCCCAAGCCTGCCCGATTTCGGAGCTGTGGGTCGTCAGCAACGCGGTTTTGCCGGACGACGTCCAATCGCGCAGCAGTTCGCCCAGCGATGCGACGGAATCGGCATCGAGGCCCGATTCCGGTTCGTCGAGCAGCAGGACTGCGGGTTGGTGCAGGATGGCGCGAGCTACGGACAAGCGCTTTTGCATGCCGTGGGACAGCGTGCGGACGCGCCGGTCCGCGCGGTCGGCGAGGGCCACTTGATCGAGGACGCTCTCGATGCGAGCCTGGGGATGGTTTACGCCGTACAGTTTCGCGTAGAAAGCCAGGTTTTCCCGACAGGTCAGGTCGCTGTAAAGGAGAGTCTGGTGGCCGACGAAACCGACCAGGGTTCGCGCGCGGCCGCCGGAACGCCGCATCCGCAGGCCGGCGACGTGCGACTCACCCGCGTCCGGGCGCGACAGGCCCGCCAGGATCCGGAGCAGAGTAGTCTTTCCCGCGCCGTTGGCTCCGAAGAGCACCGCGATCTGGCCCCAGGCCACGGAGACGTCAACGCCGCGCAGAACGCTCCGATCACCGTAGTCCTTGCGGAGACCAACCGCCGAGATGGCTGAAGAACCGGCCGAGGCGTGGCTCATCGGATTGGGTCAGCGGTGATGTTCAAAGCGTTCCCGGAGGACCTTTTTGTCGAACTTGCCCACGCTGGTTTTGGGTATTTCGTCGATGAACACCACGTCATCCGGGAGCCACCACCGGGCGAAGTCAGGACGGATGAAGTCCAGTATCGTATCTTTGGTCAACTGGCCCGACGCTTCCGCTCGCGTCACCACGCAGGCCAACGGTCGCTCCTGCCACTGGGGATCCGGGATAGCGATGACGGCGGCCTCCAGCACGTCCGGGTGGGCCATGATCGCTGACTCGAGGTCCACGGAGGATATCCACTCGCCACCGCTCTTCACCATGTCCTTCACCCGGTCGACGATCTGGATGTAGCCGTTGGCGTCGATGGTGGCGATGTCGCCGCTGTGATACCAGCCGTCGATGAAGGTCTCCGCGCTGCGCTCGTCGTCCACGTACTGGTCAGCCACCCACGGGCCGCGGAACCAGAGCTCACCACGCTGTTCACCATCCCAGGCCAGGTCATCGCCGTTCTCGTCGGCCAGCTTCATGTCGATGCCGGGGGCAATCACGCCCTGGCTGGCATTGAGTTCGAGACGTTTCGCATCAGGAAGGTCATCCAGCCAGCTGCGCCGCCGGTTCACGGAGATCAGCGGCGCGGCCTCCGTCATGCCGTAGGCGTGAACGATTTCGACGCCCAGTTGATCGCGGTAAGCCTGCAAGACGGCGAGAGGAACCGCCGAGCCGCCGCTGACCACCTGCCGCAGCGACGACAGGTCGTATTCGACGCCGGATCGCTGGAGGTAGTCGAGAACGCCGATCCAGATGGTCGGCACGCCGGCGCTGATGGTCACCCTCTCGCGCTCGATCATCTCGCAGATGACGCGCGGGTCCGGCCGAACCCCCGGGAAGATCTGCGACGCTCCGAACATGGCGGACGCGTAGGGGAAGCCCCAGCAGTTGGCATGGAACATGGGCACGATGGCCATGATCCGGTCGCGTTCCGAAACGGCCATCATATCGGCGGTGGCCGCCGTCATCGAATGGAGGTATACGGCCCGGTGGGAGTAGGCCACGCCCTTGGGCAAGCCGGTGGTGGCGGAGGTGTAGCAGAGGCCCATGGTGGAGTATTCGTCGACATCCGCCGGACGGTACTCGGGGGACGCCGCGGCCAGCAGGGCTTCATAGCACACGGCGTTGGGCAGCGACGTGGTCATCTCGCTGGGATCGCCGAGGATGACAAAGCGCTCGACCGAGGTCAGGCGGTCGGCGATGGCTTCAATCGCAGGAGCAAGGTCCGGATCGATCAACAACACCTTGTCGCCGGCGTGGTTGATGATGTAGGCCATGTCGTCGGGAGCCAGCCGGATGTTGATGGTGTGTGTAACTGCGCCGATGGTCGCCGGAGCGAAATACGCTTCCAGGTGTCGGTAGGTGTTCCAGGCGAAGGTGCCGACCCGGTCCCCACGGCCAACCCCCAACTCCCGCAGCGCGTTGCCCAGCCGCGAGGCGCGCTCGAACATATCGGCGTAGGTGTAACGGTGGGTTTCCTCCCCCACGCGCGTTACGATTTCCTTGTTGGGGAAGTGGGTTGCCACGCGCTCCAAAATGCGGTTAGCCAGCAACTCATAGTGCATCGTCATAGCGAATCTCCTGCCGTGGGTCCCGCCGTGCGCATCGCATTGATCGTGGTTTGTCTGATATTTTCTCGAACGGAACAGGTGACATTGCGGAGGTGAATGATTGAAGCCGGCGTTCGGTCGGCTCGCGGATCACGGATGCTTGATGCTCACCCCGCCGTCGATCGCCCAGGTCTGGCCGGTCACATAGGAGGCGGCCGGCGAGGCAAGATAGACGGCGAGGTAGCCAACCTCGATGAGACGGCCCACGCGAGCGAGTGGGATCGTATCGCCAGCAGATGCGTCTCGCGCCCCGAAAGCCTCCTCAGACATCTGCTCCGGATCTGGGAACGTGCCGGGCGCGATGGCGTTGCAACGGACCCCGAAGGGAGCCCACTCCTGGGCCACGCACTCGGTGAATCTCATCACGCCGGCCTTGGAGGCGTCGTACGCCGCGGACATGGGGCGTCCCCGGAACGATGCCCAGCCGCTGATGTTGATGACGTTGCCCTGACCTCGCTCCAGCATGTGGGGCCCCACGGCGCGACAACCCTGGAAAGCTTCCGTCAGGTTGATGTCGACGATGCTGTGCCATTCGGTTTCCGTCATGCCGGGGATATCGCTGCCGGGAAGCTGTGCAACCGGCTTGCGGATGGCGTCCCCCACGCAGTTGACCAGCGTGTCGATATGGCCAAACTCGGCGAGGGTGCGACCGACGATGGCATCGGTGTCCGCCGCAGTGGTCGCGTCGCCGGTGAGCGGGAGACAGGTCCCTCCCGCAGCCTTGATCTCCTCGGCAACCCGGTCCACCCCGGTGGAGGTCAATCCGGTTACGGCCACGTCTGCGCCGGCTTGCGCAAACGCCAGGGCGATGCCCTTGCCAATGCCACGACCCGCGCCAACCAGCAACACTTTCTGCCCGGTTACGTCGAAGATGTCCAAACTCATCGGTCCACTCCTATGGTGTTGCCCGCGTCCCGGCAGTCGTCCTAGCGTTATTGGAGTTCATGGTGCCACACTGATAGGTGCACGGCAACCGTGCCCCTACGGTCGTTTGCTTTGCCACCTGCATTGCGGGCCGTCGAGCAACCCACGCGATGCGGATCTGATGGTCCATTGAGATCCCGGTCGCAACCCGGCGGTGGACAAGGCGCGGGCCGGGTTCTCGCGTTGATGCGCTCCGGCGTGGCGGATCATAATGGCAATGGGGTAAAATCGGGCAACGCTTTTCTACTTGGTTTTCGAGGTGTCGGACATGCCCAGGGACAGTAATCGGGTGGTGTACCCGCCGGACGGATGGACGAACTCGCTGGCTGCGGAATACATCGGTCCCGACCAATTTGGCAACGGCGAAGTGTATGACGTCAACGTTGGCGAGGCTCCGCTGATTCGCCTCATTTACGACCAGCGTGACGAGGAAATCACCGTTCGGTGCCTGCGCTGCGAGCAACAATCGCAGGCCGCTGGCCGTTTCACCGCGCACCCCATGATCGGCATCGTCAGCATCAACGCCACCGCTCTGCTGGTTCCGATGAACACGCCGCGCATCATGCGGCACCTGGCAGACCGCCACGAAGAGACTCTGGACGGAATGGACGATGTCAATTTTTTCAATTGCCTGCTGGACAGTTGTGGCCTTTGACGAAAGTCAGGGTGGACCCGGATTCGATCATCGGGAGGTAACCCCTTGCAGTATGACTACATAATCGTCGGCGGAGGATCGGCCGGGTGCGCGCTGGCTTCCCGGTTGACCGAGGACCCGGACGTGTCGGTCCTGCTCCTTGAAGCCGGCCCGGACTATCCCGACTTCGAGCATTTGCCGATTGACCTGAAAGACGGCAACAACATGTGGCGTTCCGCATACGGGCCGCACAGCTGGGGCTACCTGGCCAGAGGCACGCCCCAACAGGAGGAGCCCATCATCATCCCGCGCGGCAAGGCCATGGGCGGCTCGTCCAGCATCAACGGCCAGGTGTTGTTCCGCGGGGTACCGGAGGACTACGACAACTGGGCGATTTGGGGGAACGACGAGTGGTCGTTCACCAAAGTGCTGCCGTATTTTCGCCGGCTGGAAAACGACCTGGACTTCGGCGGCGACGACTTCCACGGCAACTCCGGGCCGATTCCGGTGCGGCGGTACAAGCGCCACGAGTGGCTGCCCGTCGCTGAAGCGTTTTACGACACGTGCCGGGAACTGGGGTTTCCGGAAGACGCTGACCAGAATCATCCCGACTCATTCGGCGTCGCGGCGCGGCCGCTGAACAACATCGATGGCGTCCGGATGAGCACCTCGTTGACCTACCTGTCGCTGGCGCGCCACCGCATGAACCTCACGGTGCGGGGGAACGTGGTAACCCGGCGCGTACTCTTCGAGGACAAAACCGCCGTCGGCGTCGAAGCGGAGAGTGGCGGCGAGGTATTCGAGGTCTACGGCAACCAGGTTATCCTGAGCGCCGGGGCCATCGGATCACCCCAGATACTCCTGCTTTCGGGCGTCGGACCGGCCGACCATCTCCAGGAGATGGGCATACCGCTGGTGCACGAGCTCACCGGCGTCGGCGAGAACCTGCGCGACCACCCGGCGGTGTTCAGCCTGTTTCGGGGGGTGGGCGACCCGCCCGATCTGGACGCGCCGAGCATCCAGGTCGCGTTGCGCTACAGTCCGGAGGGCACGGGCACGCGGGGCGACATCCAGCTTTCGCCGATCCTGATGACCAGCGAGCATCGCCCGTCCAGCGTGAACATTGAAACGGACGACTTCCACTTCGGGTTCAGCGCGGCGCTGCAGAACGCATCCACTGCCGGACGCCTGCGCCTGGCCTCCACCGACCCGCACGCGCAGCCGGACCTGTTCTACGACTACCTGTCGGACCCGGTGGACCGTCAGCGCCTGCGCGCGGCCGTGCGGCTGGGCCTGCAGATTGCCGAGCAGCCGACTTTCCGCGAGTTCGTCGTGGAGCGTCTCTCCCCTACGGACGAAGAACTGGCATCGAATGCTGCGCTGGATCAATGGATGCTGCGCAACGCCTACACCCAGCACCACTCGTCGGGCACCTGCAAAATGGGTCCCGGCTCGGACCTGGACGCGGTGGTCGACCAATACTGCCGGGTCTACGGCATGGAGAACCTGCGCGTCGTCGACGCGTCGGTTATGCCCGACGTGATCCGCGCAAACACCAACGCCACTACAATAATGATCGCGGAGCGGGTGGCAGACTTCATCAGGGAAGGCACGTAGCGTTGTTCCCTTAACCGCTCAACGCACAAGACATATTCCACCATGGAAACCAAAGCAACACATGGAAACCAAAGCAACAGAGGACGGCACCAAGCGATGACTACTTCGGCAACTCGGATTGAACGCGACTCCATGGGTGAGATGGAGGTCCCGGCCGACGCCCTGTACGGAGCGTCGACCATGCGGGCGGTCCTGAACTTTCCCATCAGCGACCTGCGCTTCCCCCGTCAGTTCATACGAGCCCTTGGGCTCATAAAGCTGGCGGCGGCGCAAACCAACATGGATCTGGGCGTCCTGGACCCCACGGTCGGCAACGCCATCGTCCAGGCGGCCCAGGAGGTCGCGGACGGCAAGCACGACGATCATTTCGTACTGGACATCTTTCAGACCGGATCCGGCACCTCGACCAACACCAACGCCAATGAGGTGATCGCCAACCGGGCTTCGCAAATCCTGGGCGGCGACCTGGGATCGCGCCTGGTGCATCCCAACGACAACGTCAACCTCGGCCAATCTTCCAACGACGTTATTCCCACGGCGATCCACCTGGCAGCGCTGCTGGGGCTGAACGAAGATCTGGCGCCGGCTTTGGAGTCACTACAGTCGGCGCTGCAGGCGAAATCCGATGAGTTCTGGCCGATCATCAAAACGGGAAGAACGCACCTGCAGGACGCGACGCCGGTCCGCCTCGGCCAGGAGTTCAGCGGTTACGCTGGCCAGGCTCAATACAGTGTCACCCGGGTGAGGCGGGCGCAGGAAGCGCTGGCGGAAGTGGCCCTCGGCGGAACCGCGGTGGGCACCGGCGTAAACACGCATCCGGAATTCTCGCGGCGGACCTGCGCCAGGCTGGCAGAAATTACCGGCGTTTCCATCCGTGAGACGGGCAATCATTTCCAGGCGCAGTCGGCCCTGGACGGCATTGTCGAGGCGAGCGGCCAGTTGAAGACCGTGGCCATCAGCCTGCACAAAATCGCCAACGACATCCGGTTCCTCGGCTGCGGGCCCCGCGCCGGGCTGGGCGAAATCAACGTCCCTGAGGTGCAACCGGGCAGCAGCATCATGCCGGGCAAGGTCAACCCGGTAATATCGGAATCGGTCATCCAGGTCGCCGCGCACGTCGTTGGCAACGACGCGGCGGTCGCGCTGGCCGGGGCGGGTGGGTATTTCGAGCTGAACACGATGATGCCTTTGGCCGCGTACAACCTCCTCCAGTCGGTGTCGTTGTTGGCGGCGTCGGCGAGCAATTTCGCGGACCAGTGCGTGGTCGGCATCACCGCAACTGATACCGGACCCGCCATGGTCGAAAAAGGCCTGATGCTGGGAACCGCGTTGGCCCCTTCCATCGGCTACGATGCGGCCGCGGGTATCGCCAAGAAGGCGGCCGAAACCGGGAGCACCATCCGGGAAGTCGCGCGGAACGACACCGCTCTGAGCGAAGCGGAACTTGACGCACTGCTCAATCCCGAGGAAATGACGAAGCCCAGCCTGGAAGTCCGGGGTGGCGGCGGCTAGAACTGAGCGTGGCTCCCCCATGGAGCTCCACAACGCCCCCCTGCCGCAACGTTCCCGGCAGGGGCAGGTTCGGGAGCGGAATTTCGCCCGATGAATGCCATCACCGGAAAGTGTGAGATTCAGCAGACCTGCGGTTTCCAGCGCCGTACCATGAACATTTCCAGCCATCAGAATCACGGAAATCCACGAATTGCTGAAGCAGGGCAATGGCATGCGGTTGCCCTGATTGATGACGATATCCGATTGACAAATTCGTTGCAATCAGTGTAGGATTCCCGGACTTTCTATACATGCGCAGAATGCTAATCGCTCTGATTTTTTTGAAGTTCAGCCTGCTCCCTCAGTTCTAACTGGCCAATTGATGCGGCTTGCCGTCGGCGGCAGGCCGTGTCTTCGTGTCTGCTCGCGAATCGTGGAGGAGCAGGCGAAGTTTCGTTAACCACCCACCGCGCACCCATCAGGAGGGTCGTTTTATGGTCTTGACCCGCAAACGCTCAGGCAGGAACGAACGCGGTCTGTCCGCTCGCGATGTGAAAACCTATTCGGATTCCAGCATCGCGAACGTTCTGGACGTGCCCAATCTCATCCGAAGCCAGATCGAGTCCTTCGACTGGTTCAAGACAAACGGTCTGGCAGAAACCTTCCGAGATTGCTCACCCATCGTCGCCGGTATAACTCGCCGTTTCGCCAATGGAGAGGCGTCGCGCCGCGCCGAGCGGTTCGAGTTGTACTTCCTGGACCACTGGTTCGACGCGCCGCAGTTCAGTCCGGAAGAGTGCCGGGAGCGCGAAATTACCTTTTCCCAGCCGCTGTACGTCAAAGCCCAGCTGAGGGACCAGGAAACGGGTGAGATCACCGAATCCGACATCTTCTTTGGTGACGTGCCCATGATGACCGACACCGGCACGTTCATCATCAACGGCGCCGAGCGGGTCCTCGTCAGCCAGCTCCAGCGCGCGCCGGGCGTGTATTTCGAACGCGAGCCTTCCCAGGACCCCGCGTGTCCCGAGTGCGGAAAACTGGAAAACTGGTACTACAAGGCGCGGATTTCGGCCAGCCGTGGCGCCCGCATCGAGCTGTCGACCTGGACTCACTACTATGCCCGGCGCCGAAACCTGCCGGAGACCATCACGGTCAGCGTGGACCGCCGCCGCCGGATGGGCGTGTCGACGTTCCTCTACGCCCTGGGGATCGTCAGCGCCGAGGAGATGAGGGCGCTCTTTGAGAACGTCGACAACCACGAGTGCCGTCGTTTCGTAGCCGGCGCGGAGCCGGCGGAAGACCGGGACTACAACCCGAAGGACGAGGAACTCAGGTCGCTATGGGACCGCATGCATCCCGACCGCGAGTTTGACAGCCAACAGGCGTACCGCATCGGCCTCGCGCAGCGTAACCTTTACAAGTGGCTGCGCCCGGGTGAACCGGCCGTACAGGTTGATGCCGCGTGCACGTTCGTGCTCAACCATTTCTACGATGGTCGGCGTTTCGACCTGGGTGAAGTCGGTCGAATCAAGGTGGACCAACGCCTGGGCCGGTCATCTTCGCAGATCCTGTCCGACCACCAAAAGAACATCCTTGAACTCGTGCGCGGTCGCGCCGAACCGGGAGAGGGAGCAACGCCTGCGGAAATCTTCGCGGCATCGGGCCGGGAACACCGGATACTCTCGGACCGGGACGTGGAAGCCCTCATCAACTACGGCTACCTGGCGCGACGGGCCGATCGACGGATCGTACCCGTCGACCTGTTTGAAGGCCAGTCGGACGACGAGCAGGTTGTTCACGTGGAAACCCACGACGCCGCCAACGCGGGCACGCTCCTGTCTCTCATTGGCACGCAGGAAGACGGCGGCTTCACCGTCCGCGTCCAACAGCAAGTCACGGAGAACCTGGGAGACCCGGTGGCAGTTGCCACCCAGCCAATCTTCAGTGGTTCGGCGTCGGATGACGCCATCACCCGTGGCGAAGTCTCCATCATGAAAAGCCGTTTCCTGGCCGATGACAGCATCGTTGAAGCGGGGCAACTGATTTACGCCGAGCGCGTCAGCCAGGGGCCTCTGCAGTACTGGCGGCTCACCCCGGTTCGGGCACGCGCATCGCGCATCGTCGGTGTGGTGACCGAGGTTAATTGCGGCCCCAACGGCAACATGCACCGGGTACGGTTCAACCTGCCGGGCATCGAACTGAACGAGCGCCGTGTGCTCGATCTGATGGACGTCATCGACACGCTGGAGGCCTTGATCACCCAGCACGTTGGCAACGGCGAGCCCCGCGACAACATTGACCACCTCGGCAACCGCCGAGTGCGCGTGGCCGGTGAACTCATGCGAGACCAGGTGCGGATTGGCCTTTTGCGCATGCACCGGATGTTCCAGGACCGGGTCGGCCGACTCGAAAAACCCGAGGACGCCGTACCGGCCAAGCTGGTGAACGTTCGGCCGGTGACCGGCGCCATTAGGGAGTTCTTCGGCGGCGACAAGCTGTCGCAGTTCATGGACCAGACCAATCCTCTGGCGGAGCTGACCCACAAGCGCCGCCTCTCCGCGTTGGGTCGCGGCGGCCTTACCCGCGAACGCGCGGGGTTCGACGTGCGTGACGTGCACGCGTCACACTACGGCCGCATCTGCCCCATCGAGACGCCGGAAGGCGCGAACATTGGACTGCTCAGCAGCCTTGCGGCCTATGCCCGTATCGATCGGCTGGGGTTCATCGAGACCCCATATTGGCCCGTCATCAAGCAATTGTGGCTGGGTGATTGCCGCACTCCCGGATTGCCCGGATATTTCGACCCGCTCGGCCACCGCGTTGCCTCCGACGTAAAGACCCGCAAGGGCGAGATCATCGTCAAAGCGGGCGATACGATCACGGACGAACACTGGCGCCGGCTCCGGCGGCTCTCCGGCGACCTCGCCATCGAGGTCGCGCCGTTCGTGGACACGCGACCCGAGAGCGTCCAGTACCTGACCGCCGACCTGGAAGAACAGTATCGGATCGCTCAGGCCAACTCGGGCTTTGACGAACTGTACCAATTCACCGACGAATTGGTCGAAGTGCGGGAGGGAGACAACTACCGTCTCGCTCCGCCGGCCACGGTGGAATACGCCGACGTGTCGCCTCTGCAGATCATGAGCGTGTCCGCCGCGCTGATCCCATTCCTCGAACACGACGACGCCAACCGCGCCCTGATGGGTTGCAACATGCAGCGGCAAGCGGTGCCCCTGCTCCAGCCACAGGCTCCCATCGTCGGCACCGGCATCGAAAGCCGCGTCGCGCGGGACAGTGGCCAGGTGTTGCTGTCCCGCGTCCAGGGGTCGGTGGTGTCGGTGAACGGCCGCGAGATCATCGTCGTGGACGGCGCCGGCCACCAGCACGCGCATCGGCTCATCAAATTCGCAAGAACCAATCAGGGCACCTGCCTGAATCAGCGGCCTGTCGTTCAGAAAGGCGACCGCGTCAACGCTGGAGACACGCTGGCGGATAGTTCGTCCACCGACGGCGGCGAGCTGGCTCTGGGTCAAAACGTGCTCGTGGCGTTCATGTCGTGGGAAGGCTACAACTACGAGGACGCCATCATCATCAGCGAACGCCTGGTCAAGGACGACCAGTTCACCTCGGTCCATATTGAGAAGTACGAGGTGGAAAGCAGGTCTACCAAGCTGGGTGACGAGGAAATCACCCGGGACATCCCCAACGTGGGCGAAGGCAATCTCAGGGACCTGGACGAACGCGGGATAATCCGGATCGGCGCTGACGTCGGCCCCGGAGATATCCTGGTTGGCAAGGTCACTCCGAAAGGTGAAACCGAAATGACGGCCGAGGAACGCCTGCTGCGCGCCATCTTCGGCGAGAAATCCAAGGATGTCAGGGACACGTCCCTGCGCGTCCCGCACGGCCAACGCGGCAAGGTGATCGGCGTGAAGGCGCTCAGTCGTGAAAAGCGCGGCGATGAGCAGCCTGGAGACCAGTTGCCGCCGGACGTAAACGAGGCAATACGGGTCTGGGTCGCCCAGACGCGCAAGATTTCCGTCGGCGACAAGATGGCCGGACGGCACGGCAACAAGGGAGTCGTGTCGCGCATCCTGCCGGAAGAGGACATGCCGTTCCTGCCCGATGGCACCCCGGTCGACATCATTCTCAACCCCATCGGCGTGCCTTCCCGCATGAACCTGGGCCAGGTGCTGGAAAGCCACCTGGGTTGGGCGGCGCGGAGCCTGAACTTCCAGGCCTTGACGCCCGTGTTCGAAGGGGCGGACGACAACAACATCGAGGACTCCCTGGCGCGCTGGTGGTTCGCGGAGCAGGCCAAGGCTGCTGATCACAGCGCCGGCCCCGAAGGCGAAATCGACCTGAAAAAGGTCTACGCCTGGCTTCGGAACCAGGGCTTCGATCCGGAAGCGATTTACGACGAATCCCAGCAGGGCAGGGCGCGTGAGGCGTGCCTGTTCCTCTGGCTGCGGGACGTGGCCGGCGAGGACCCCGACGGGCTCAGCCTGCCCGAACTGCACCAGTTGGCGCTGGACGTGCACCGCGACAAGCTCATATCGCCGCCCACGTTTGCCAAGTTCCAACTCTTCGACGGCAGGTCCGGCGAGGCATTCGATCAGCCAGTCGCCGTCGGCAGCATCTACATGCTGAAATTGATCCACCTGGTGGAAGACAAGATCCACGCCCGGTCCACCGGCCCCTACTCGATGATCACGCAGCAACCCCTGGGCGGAAAGGCCCAGTTCGGCGGCCAGCGTTTCGGAGAGATGGAGGTTTGGGCACTGGAAGCCTACTCGGCCGCGCACAACCTCCAGGAGGTGCTGACGATCAAATCCGACGACGTAACCGGTCGGGTAAATACCTACGAATCCATCGTCAAGGGCAACCCCATCACCCAACCCGGAATCCCGGAATCCTTCAACGTCCTGCTCAAAGAGCTCCAGAGCCTGGGGCTGAACGTGAGGCTGGAGGACGAGGAGGAGCAGGAAGATGGCAGCCTGGGTCTGCCCGGCGAGGACGACTATCTCTTCACCGCGGAGGTCAATTAGATTATGGTCAGGATGCTGGACAACCGCGAAGCAACTTCATCCGATTTCAACGCCATACGCATTTCCATAGCCTCGCCCGAGCAGATCGCCGGGTGGTCTTCCGGCGAGGTCCAGAAGGGCGAAACGATCAACTACCGCACGCAGCGGCCCGAAAAGGACGGGCTGTTCTGCGAGCGAATCTTCGGCCCCACCAAGGACTGGGAATGCCAGTGCGGCAAATACAAGCGCCAGAAGTACAAGGGCGTGGTGTGCGACCGCTGTGGCGTTGAGGTCACGCGGGCAAACGTCCGTCGCCAGAGGCTCGGGCATATCGCCCTCGCCGCTCCGGTGGCCAACATCTGGTTCGTGAAAAACACGCCCAGCGTGATGAGCCTGGCCCTTGACCTGAAATTGTCCGACCTCACCCGGATCCTCTACTACTCGGCCTACGTAATCAACCAGGTCGACATCGACCTGATGCGCGAACAGTTGGAACGGCACAGCACGGAGGTCGACGAACTTCGGGAAGGGCCGTTGGCGGTTGCCTATGGAGCCTGGCAGCGCATCGCGGACCGCGTGGGCGATTGGGCGCTGGAAGGCAGCCTGCACGAAGCGGTGTCGATCATTACCGCCCCGTCGGAAACGTTGCCCCAGGCGGTTGCGGGAGCAAAATCGGCTCTGGACCGACTTGCCGGCGTCACGGACCCCACGGAAGGCGATTTCACGGCTGACCTGGAATTCCTGTTGAACCTGGCGACGGAAGGTATCAAGGCCGAGCGCGCCACCTACGAAGTTGGACGGTTGCTCCTGGCCGAAGGGGTGATCGACTCCCCCGACAAGCTGGCCATGGCGGCAATCGAAGGCGACCAGGTTGCAGTGGCGATCTCCGGCCTTCACCACGGCAGCCGGCCCATCGCCGAGGCTTTGGACCAGCAGTCTTCGCGCTCTCAGGCGGTAGTTGACGCCTTCAACGCGTGGCGCGGGGATCCCAGCGAAGAGTTGCAGGATGACCTGTTTGACGCCGTGGAACGCCTGCGCGACGACATCACGATCGTATACGACGAGGCGTTGGCGCCGGCCGTCAGTGGAGTGGCCGCGGCGGTGATCGGCGTCGGTTCCGCGTCGTTTGGACCCACCGCCCAACAGCCATTGTCGGACGATTTGGCAGAGATCGAACATGCTTTGACGACCGTCGAACAGGCGGTTCGCAGTTGGAACTACCGCCGCTCCGACGACAATCCGGAGGGACGCGGCTGGAATCTGCCCGCGTTCAACGCGCTGCTGGACCGTTTGCAGCCGGACAGCGCCGACATGAAAGTGATCGGCGAACTCGAAGACCGGATCGAATTCATCCAGACCGACATCGCCCCGGACGACCAGCGGAAGGAAATATCGCTGTGGCGCCGGCAACTGCCCGTGCTCCGCGACCTGATCGGGGTGGTCGACGATTACCTCCTGCGTGCCGTGGCCGAACGGCGCAAGGAAGCCGTAGACCTGATCCAGGCCATGCGCTGGCTCCGTTGGGACCCTTCCCAGCGTCCGCGCACCGCGGACGTGGCATGGCTGTGGGACGATTTGAAACTGCCGGCGGCAATGCGCAACGAGACCGAATTGCCGGACGAGTTTTACATCGCCCGCAGCGGCTCGCCGGGCCTGCACCTCACCACTCTTTCCACCAGTCGTTACGACCGGTTGAAGCCCTTCTGGGGCGAGGCTTTCGACGCTGAAATGGGCGCGGAGCCGATCCTGGAATTCCTGAATCTGCTGGACACGGACCTCGACCAGGAGCGGTACTACACCGAGCTGGAAATGCGAGCCACCTCCTCGCAGATCCGTACCAAAGCTGGCAAACGGATGCGCCTGCTGGAAACCTTCCGGCGCAGCGAAAACCGGATGCAGGACATGATCATGACCGTCCTGCCCGTGCTCCCGCCCGAACTGCGCCCGATGGTGCAGTTGGACGGCGGCCGGTTCGCCACCAGCGACCTGAATGACCTGTACCGGCGGGTCCTGTCCCGCAACCACAGGCTCAAGCGCTTCGCCAGCATGCGCGCTCCGGGTCTAATGATCCGGAACGAAAAGCGGATGCTGCAGGAGGCCGTTGATTCACTGATCGACAACGGACGGCAGGGCAAAGCCGTCAAGGGGAAGCGGGACCACGCGCTGAAGTCCCTGAGCGACCTTCTCAAGGGCAAACAGGGAAGGTTCCGGCAGAACCTGCTGGGCAAGCGTGTGGACTACTCCGGCCGTTCCGTGATCGTTGTCGGCCCTGAGCTGAAAATGGACGAGTGCGGCCTGCCCAAGCGAATGGCCCTGGAATTGTTCAAGCCTTTCGTAATGCACCGCCTCGTGTTGAGCGCCCTGGCTCCCAACATCAAGGCCGCCAAACGCATGGTCGAGCGATCCTCGCCCGAGGTTTGGCACATCCTTGAAGACGTCATCAAGGACCGGCCGGTGATGCTGAACCGGGCGCCCACCCTGCACCGGTTGGGCATCCAGGCTTTCAAACCCGTCCTGATCGAGGGCAGCGCTATCCAGTTGCACCCGCTGGTGTGTTCCGCGTTCAACGCTGACTTCGACGGCGACCAGATGGCGGTTCACGTGCCACTGTCGGCCATGGCAGTGTACGAAACCGGGTCGGTCATGCTGAGCACCAACAACATGCTGTCCCCGGCCTCGGGCGACCCGCTGGTTGCGCCCACCCTGGACATGGTGATGGGCTGCTACTACCTGACCGAACTGGTCGCGAACGCCAAGGGCGCCGGCGGGGTGTTCTACGATGTCGACGAAGCCCGCATCGCGTACTCCGACGGGCAACTGAACCTGCGCGCGCCGATAACGGTGCTGAAGGTGTCCGGCGCGGACGGTAAGATCGAGACCACCATGGGCCGTCTCATATTCAACGAAACCATACCCGACGCCATGGGATACAAAAACCAGTTGATGGACCGGGGCGCCATCAAGGACCTCACGTCCGAACTCTACCGGAACCTGTCCAACGAAGAGACGGCAAAAGCCCTGGACAGCATCAAGGAAATGGGCTTCTACTACGCGACCAAGTCCGGAATTACCATCGCGATCAACGACATTCAGGTGTCGGAGCGCAAGCGGGACATCCTCGACTCTGCCGGCCAGAAAGTGGCCGAGCACGAGGACAACTTCATGATGGGGATGATGACGGAGGAGGAGAAGTACGAGCGCATCATCGACACTTGGACGGAAGCGTCCGATGACATGCAGCAGGTGGTGGAGTCGGAGATGGCCAACTACGGCGGCGTCGCCGTGATGGCCAAGTCGGGAGCCAAGGGTAACATCTCGCAGATCAAGCAGATGGCCGGCATGCGTGGCCTGATGAGTGACCCGGAGGGTCGCATCATCGAACGCCCGGTCAAGTCCAGCTTCCGCGAGGGCCTGACGGCGCTGGAGTACTTTATCTCCACCCACGGCGCGCGCAAGGGTCTCACCGACACCGCGCTGCGCACCGCGGACAGCGGCTACCTGACCCGGCGGTTGGTCGACGTTTCCCAGGAAGTGATCGTCCAGGAGTCGGACTGCGAATTCGCGGAACCCTTCTACGTGGAGCCCCGGCCCGATGACCCGACGCTTTCCAATCTACCGGAACGCATCGTCGGCCGTATGGCCGGAGACGTGATCGCCGATCCGACCAGTGGCGAGATCATTGTTGACCGCAACGAGATGATCGACGAAGCATTGGCAACCGCTATCCGCGACGCCGGTATCGACCGCGTGCCGGTTCGGTCCCCGTTGACCTGCCAGACCCGCCGCGGCATCTGCCAGATGTGCTACGGGAGGCTTCCGGCCACCGGCAAACTCGTCGAGATCGGACAGGCAGTGGGTGTCATCGCCGCACAGAGCATCGGCGAACCCGGCACCCAGTTGACCATGCGTACCTTCCACACGGGAGGGATCGCCGGCTCCGACATCACCACGGGCCTGCCCCGGGTGCAGGAGTTGTTCGAAGTGCGGCCACCGAAAGGCGCGGGCGTGCTGACGCATATTGACGGCGCCATTGCCATTGAGGAAGATCCCAATGGATCGCGGCGCATTCGGGTCACCTACGACGAAGAGGAACGCCACGATTACGTCCTGCCTGCCGGCGCCATTCGGTTGGTGGAACGGGGCGAACCAGTCGAAGAAGGCAAGTTGCTCGCCGTGGTGCTGAATACGTCGTCCTCCCCGTCCACCGACGGCGACGCGGAGACGGGCACCGCGCTGGCAAACACCGACGTGGTGAACGAAATCCGCTCCGATTTCCAGGGAGAGGCCGAAGTGACCTCAGACGGGGTTACCGTCGTGTGGCGCGAGGAAGAGTCCCGCGTTTACGACGTGAGCTCCCAGATGACGCTCAAGGTCGCCGATAACCAGCAGGTGATGGCTGGCGACGCGCTGGTCGACGGACCGTTGGACCTCCGGGAGTTGCTGGACATCCGGGGCCTGGAAGGTCTGCAGCACTACCTGGTCGACGAGGTTCAGGAGGTTTACCGCTCTCAGGGCGTGAGCATCCACGACAAGCACATCGAGGTCATCCTGCGCCAGATGCTGCGGCGGGTGCAGGTCGAGACGGCCGGCGACACCGAGTTCATCCCCGGCGACGTGGTGGACAAGTTCCGGTTCCAGGACCAGAACGCCCAGGTGCTGGCCGAAGGCGGCGAACCGGCAACGGCGAAGACCCTGCTGCTGGGCGTTTCCAAGGCCGCCCTGACCACGGATAGCTTCCTGTCGAAGGCCTCCTTCCAGGAAACCACCAAGGTCCTCACCATGGCCGCGGTCGCCAGCGACCGGGACTGGTTGCGTGGTCTCAAGGAGAACGTAATCATCGGTCGTTTGATACCGGCCCGGCTGGATTCCCTGCTCCAGGCGGAGAACGAGTTCGCTCTCCGCGAGGCCATGAACGAATTCGGTGGAGAGTTGGCGCCGTCCTGGCTCTCCGGTGAGGGAGAAATAGCGGACGAGTTCGCCCCCCTGGAAGGCGCGGAGGAACTGATCGACGAGGAGCTGATCGCCGGGCAGGCCCCGTCGCCGTTCGGCGGCGCGGCCATCGGCGGCGCCGGCTTCCAGATCAGGACCGCGGAAGAAGAGGACGAACTGGTGCGGCGGGCTCAGTCACTGACCGACAACGACTCCGAGATCGATCGGGAGGTGGAGTTGACCGCGTCGCGAATCTTCTCGCCATTCGAGGAAGAGGAAGAGGACGTTCCGCGCCTGTAACCGGCGAAAGACCCGCAGGAACCCGGTAGGGGCGAACCAAAATTCGCCCCTACGTTCATGCTGAAGGAGGCCCTGCCAAACATGGACTTATCCGTCAATCTGGCTCCGCGCAAACCCCGGGGATTGCGGTTGGTCAATCCCGTGATGATCGCGTCGGGCACCTTCGGATACGACGGTTACGGACGCGGACTCGCCCCGGACGCTCCGTTGGAATCTCTCGGCGCCATATTGCCCAAGACTTTCACCCGGAATCCTCGGCTGGGCAACCCGGAACCGCGTTGGTTTCCCGCGTCATTCCGGGAGGGCCTGGAGGCCGGCGAGACCACCTTGCTGAACTCGGTGGGCCTGACCAATCCCGGGATCGAATCGGCAATGGCAAACGTGACCCCGAACTGGGCCGGGTCGAAAGCAAATTTCGTGATCAGCATCGCCGGCGACTCTTCGGAACAATGGGAGGAAATGGCCTCGTTCACGCGCGGGGTCCAAGGATTCTCGGCGATAGAACTGAACCTGAGCTGTCCGAACGTGGACGATGGCGCCATGTTCAGTCACCACCCACGGCTGACGGAGGCGGCAATCGCCGGGGTGCGACGCCAAGCCGACCTACCCCTTTGGGCCAAACTGTCTCCCAATGTCCCCGATATCGCCGAAATCGCCCACGCCGCCGTCGGGGCCGGTGCTGACGCGCTGACGATCTCCAACACCGTGCCGGCCATGCACGTCGACGTGGACACGGGACGGGCGGTGTTGGGCACCGGGTACGGGGGACTGTCGGGGCCGGCGTTGCGGCCCATCGCCATGGCGCTGGTGCACAAGGCGGCCCAGGCGGTGGACGTCCCGATCATAGGCGTCGGCGGCATCATGACCGGACGACACGCGGCCGAGTTTCTGATGGCGGGCGCGACCGCAGTCCAAATTGGCAGCGCCAACCTGGCCGACCTGAACGCGCCGTTTCGGATATTGTCGGAACTTGAAGAACTGCTCGCCCGCTGGGAAGTTGACAGCGTGCGCCAGATCATCGGCGCCGCCTGGTGGGACTAACCCGCTGCACCTTCGGGCCAGAGACGTTACCAGGCGGAACGCAGCACTGCCTCCAATTCCTCCGCCCCGTTCACCGGGCGGACATTGCGATGCAATCCGAAATCGGTCATGGCATCCTGCGCGATCTGCGGGATACCATCCGCCGGGACACCGACATCCCGCAAACGCACGGGAAGGCCGACGGCCTCGAAAAACCCCGTCACCGCCGCCGCTGCTGAATCGGCTGCTTCCTGGTCATCATCGCCCGGCTCGCGTACGCCAAGGGAGTCTGCCACCCGCGCCTGACCGGCCGTGTTGAAGTCGCGATTGAACCTCATCCCGGGACCAGTGGTAATGGAGTAGGCCGAGCCGTGGTCGCACTCCGCATAGCGGGTATCCAGGCTGTGCGCCAGGGCGCTCACCACGCCGAGCGCGGATCCGCTGGCTCCGGTATCCCACGCGCGGTTGTACATGAACGATGCCACGCACAGGTTGACACGGGCCGTGCCGTCGTCATCAGTTTTGCGAACCAGCGGAAGATTCTCAACCAGCAATCCCAGCGACGAAAGCAGATCGGCAGCGGCCATAGCGTTGACCCGGGGCGCCTGAAGCGCGCTCACCACCCCGCTGAACAACGAACCCGACGCGCTGATGCAAAGCTCTGCGGGGGCGGTCAGCAGGGCGTCGGAATCCCAGATCACAGCCTCCGGGCGGGTCTTGGGATCGAACATCTCCAGGCGGTGACCGGTGTCCCCGTCGATGACGGCGGTGCCGGCACGGGTCGCGGCGGTGGTGGGCGTGGTCAGGACCAGAATGTTGGGGATCTTCGGCTCCATCAATCGCGGACTGATCGGGGGCTGTCCCTCGGGATACTTGGTCGCGTGGTCGCGCGGATGGCCTCCTTCAGCCAGCATGATGATGATGGCCCTTGCGGTGACTACGGCGCTCCCGCCGCCCACAGCGATGATCAAGTCGGCGCCGGCCTCCCGGGCCATCGCTGCGCCTTGCATCACCGACGGCACGGGCGAGCCGGCTTGCACCCTGTCAAAAACGCCGGCCGGCTCCTGGCCCAGGGCTTCGCTCACTCGGTCCAGCAGGGCGGTGCGCGTGGCCACGGAGTGACCACAGACTACGAAAGGCCGGGCCGCTCCGGCGCGGTTCACGGCTGCCGACAGGTTGGACAATGCGCCGTCGCCGGCGAAAACGCGAACGGGATAGGCTACATGGCGGAACTGGGGTACTGTTGTCATAAGTCACTCTGAGTTGGAAGTTTGGCGCCCGGACGCAGCGGGCTGCGGCTGGCAGTTTACTACCTGCGTTACAGGCCCGCCACGAAGGTCTGATAAAATCGATCGCGTAGCATGTCCGACCGCCGATCAACATCATCCACCCGAACGCTGCCGGCCCGGCTGGCACGATACCGCAGCCAGGCGCTGCGGTTGCAGGAATCCGCGCACGTGGCCATGCAACGCGGGCAGTGGAGCCATGCCGAAGACCTCATATGGGGCAGCCTGGTCGCGGCGGCGCGCGGTGTCGCTTTGTGGTATGGCGAAGCGGCAGGTGACGACGCCGGGCTCAAAGAGTTCGTGAAGCGCATCGGCGAAGAGGAGAAAGACCGGTACATCCGCGACGCGTTCGATCATCTTTCAGCCCTGGCCGATGCCGCCGAGCGCGTGCGCGACAGGCGTTCCCGGGTAGACTATCTGATCCTCGCGATGGACGACCTGGACGAGGGCATCGACCGGCTGGTGGCTCGAATACCCGGTGGCGACGACGCTCTGCCCTCCGCCGATCCTGATGACGAAGTTGCGGACTTTGGCGGGTGACACTTGCCTACCGACGAGATACTACAGGTAATACGACGGCCCACGTCGGAGCGTCGCGACCCCGCTGATGCGCGCGTGGCCGAGGCCGGGACCGTTGCGATAGAAACCCACGGATGCAAGCTGAACCAGGCGGACAGCGCGGCGCTGGCGCAGGAGTTTGCGCGAGCGGGCTACCGGCTGGTGGACCAGCGTCGCGATGCCGACATCATCGTCGTGAATACCTGCACGGTTACCGCCACCGCAGATTCGAAGGCCCGCCGGGCGCTGCGGGCTGCCCACCGGGCCAATCCGGACGCAGTTGTCGTCGCCGCCGGATGCTACCCCGAGCGAGCCGCCGAGGACCTGCGCCGCATCCCCGAGGTGTCCCTGGTGGTCGGCAACCGGTCGAAACCGGACCTGGTGGCTATGGCCACGACCGAGAGCGCGGGTCGGCAGGGCATTTCTGCTGATGCCGGGGCCCTTGGCGACGGCATCGCGCTCACGGGCATCCTTCGCCGGAGCCGGGCGATGGTCAAAATCCAGGAGGGTTGCGACCAGGTCTGCGCGTATTGCATCGTGCCCAGGGTGAGAGGCCGCGAACGGAGCATCCCTCCCGATCAAATCGTTGACGCCATCCGAAGGTATTTGGCCGGCGGGTTCATGGAAGTCACGCTGACCGGTACGCAACTGGGCACCTACGGCTTTGATTTGGAAAACGCGGATTTGCCGGGTTTGCTCGACCGGATACTGGGGGAGACCGACCTGCCGCGGCTGCGGGTCTCATCGCTTCAGGCCCATGAAATCGGCGCGGACCTGCTGGAACGCTGGGAGAACCCCCGCTTATGCCCGCACTTTCACGTGCCGTTGCAGAGCGGCAGCGATAGCGTGCTCAAAGCCATGCGCCGCCGATACGATACCGACACGTTCCGCAGAGCGGTTACGAGCATCCGGGAACGGGCGCCAGGCGCCGGCATCACCACGGACGTGATCGCCGGTTTCCCGGGTGAAACCGAACGGGATCACGCCGCAGGTTTGGATCTGGTGCACGAGTTGCAGTTCGCCGACGCCCACGTGTTCCCGTACTCCAGGCGCCCCGGCACCTCCGCGCATCACATGACGGATCAGTTGCCGCCGCAGGACATACGCCGGCGCGCCGGTGAGTTGACTGCCTCAGCTGCCGTCGGGTTCGCGGAATTTCGCACTCGGATGAAGGGCCAGGTCCGCCCCGTTTTGTGGGAAACCGCCAAACCCGGGGTCGACGGGACCATGCTCTGGAGCGGGCTGACGGACAACTATGTACGCGTGTCGGCTCCAGGCGGCCCGGCATTGGGCAACTCGATAACCCCGGCCCGGCTGGGCGAATTGAGCGGAAAGGCGCTCCAGGCAGACGCCCTGGAAGGTTGAACCCAGCCGCCGCCTGCACGAGGACCAAGTGGAGCTCCCGTTGGCGACGCAGCCCATTTCCGCCGGCCGATGCGTACCCCTCCTTACGGTATAATGGACGCCGACCGGCGGGGAAGAGACTCCGGTGATTCGCGGAAGCCGCTCCTTAGCGCAATGGCATCGCGCCAGCGGCGCCGCCGTCAGTCTACCCGGGTTGCGGAAAGCCTTGATAATCTTCCCAAAATGACATGCAACGCCGTCCCCGGCAAGAAAATACCATGATGTGCGCGGGCCCGATTTTCGACCGGCGCTCAGGTCGATAGGTGAATCGATGACAGACGACGTAATCCTGCGAGTGCAGGATTTGCAGACCCACTTTTTCACGCGTACCGGCGTGGTGAAAGCGGTGGACGGCATCAGCTTCGAACTGAAGCGCGGCGAGACCCTGGGCATCGTGGGCGAGTCCGGCTCCGGCAAGAGTATGACCGCATGGTCGATCCTGGGGATGGTCCCGCACCCGGGCCGGATCATCGGGGGAAGCATCAACTACCTCGGCGAAAATCTGCTGGAAAAGAGCCCCGGCGAAATGCGCGATATCCGCGGGTCTGGCATCTGCATGGTCATGCAGGACCCACTGACTTCCCTGAACCCGGTGTTCACAGTTGGCGATCAACTTGTCGAGTCGTTGCGACTGGAATACAACGAGCCCCGGCGGTCCCTGCGTGACCGCGCGATCAAGTTGCTGGAAAACGTGCGCATACCCGCAGCAGAAGACCGTTTGACCAACTTCCCGCACCAGATGAGCGGGGGAATGCGTCAGCGTGTGGTCGGAGCGATTTCCATCGCCCGTGCCCCCAATCTTCTGATCGCCGATGAGCCCACCACCTCCCTGGACGCAACCATTCAGTTGCAATACCTTCGCCTCCTCAAGGACATCCAGTATCAGACTGGCGCTGCAATCATCTTTATCACTCACGACTTCGGGATCGTGGCGAGGATGTGCGACCGCGTGGCCGTCATGTACGCGGGCCGCATCGTGGAACAATCGGACGTGGAGGACATGTTCGACCGGCCGGCCCATCCCTACACCGAAGCGCTGCTGGAATCCGTTCCCGACCTGGACACGGACGTTGACATGCTGCCTTCGATCGAAGGCCAGCCGCCGTCGCTGGATGCCCTGCCCGATGGTTGCTCGTTTGCGCCACGGTGTCCGCACGCCTGGGAACGTTGCAAGGACTATCCCCTGGAATTCACGGTGGCGCCGGGCCACGTGTCGCGATGCTGGAGGGCGGAATAATGGTTACGACTGCCGCTGGAAACACGGGCGTTGCAACTGGCAACGGCGAACAGGCGTTGGTCAGGCTGGATGGCATACGTCGCCACTTTCCGGTTTTTCGGGGCAACGTGCTCCGACGGCAGACCGGAACGGTAAAAGCAGTGGACGGCATTTCAATCAACATCATGCCGGGCGAGACCTATAGCCTGGTGGGAGAATCGGGCTGCGGCAAGACCACCACCAGCCGCCTGCTGCTGATGGCCGACCAGCCCACCGAAGGCGACATCTATTTCGATGACCGCCCGATGAAGCAGTTCTCCGGAGCCGAACGACGCAACTTCAAAGCGTCGGTCCAGGCGGTGTTCCAGGATCCGTGGAGCTCCCTGAACCCCAGGATGCGCGTTGACCAGATCGTCTCCGAACCCCTGATCACCCACCAACGCCTCAGCCGGTCTGCGGTCCGCGCTCAGGTTCAGGAACTGCTGCAGGTGGTTGGACTGCATCCGTTCCATGCCGAGCGTTATCCCCACGAATTCAGCGGCGGGCAGCGCCAGCGGATCGCCATCGCCCGGGCCTTGTCCACCCGTCCCAAGCTGATCGTGCTGGACGAGCCGGTGTCCGCCCTGGACGTCTCGATACGCGCGCAGATATTGAACCTGCTGAAGGAACTTCAGTCCACCTACGAGCTGAGCTATCTGCTGATCGCGCACAACCTCGCTACCGTGCGCTACATGAGCCACATGGTCGGGGTGATGTATCTGGGCAAGATCGTCGAGGAAGCCCCGCCCATTGAACTGTTCACCAACGCCCAGCATCCGTACACCCGCGCGCTGATTTCCGCCTCGCTGCCCGCCCACCCCAGGCGCCAACGGGAGGAGATAGTGCTTACCGGCGAGGTTCCGTCGCCGTTGAATCCTCCCACGGGATGCGCCTTCCACCCCCGTTGTCCGTTTGTCATGGAACGCTGCTCCGTGGACACGCCGACCCTGGTCGAATACGCCTCGGGTCATGCTACCGCGTGCCACCTGTACGACGGGGACGCCAACACCTGCTGACCAGCTCATCCCAACGCGAAGAGCCATTCACAGCGCCGGCTCCGATGTTCACCGGAGCCGGCGCTGTGGTTCCAGGGAGGCTGGAGTGTCAAAACCTTACTCGTTGCTCCAGCCCGCTCTTCACGTTTATTCCATCCGGGCATTTGGGCATCATCGCAATATGACAAGGTTTTACATATTCGGAATGCCGATACCGCTGTTGGGTGGAGTATAATTGCCGGGGTCGCATTCGCCGTATTGGCGAGTGGCCTTGCGATTATCGCAACGTAACGGGAGAACACAGTTGATTCAGGCGAGCGAACTGGCCCATCCGATCCGGTTAGCGCGCGGGATGTTCTACGGGTGGTGGTTGGCCGTCATCGGCGCCGTGATCATGGTTATCGGCACGGTGCCCCTGTTCCAGGCGCTTTCGCTGTGGTTGCCGGTATTGTCTCAGAACTTCGGCTGGACGCCCTTTCAACTGTCCTGGGCGTTCACCCTGACGCGGGTGGAAGGCACGGTGATGGGGCCCATCGCGGGTTGGGGCGTGGACAAGCTGGGACCCCGCAAGATGGTGGCGATCGGCCTCGTGATATTTGGCATCGGGTTCTTCGTCTTCAGCCGTACCGACAACCTGTGGATGTTCTACCTGGCCTTTGTAATCGTCAGCCTGGGAGCCGGTCTCGGCTCATGGCTGCCGGCCAACACCGCGCTCAACAATTGGTTCCGGGTGCGCCGGTCCACCGCCATGTCCATACCCATGCTCGGGTTCGGCATTGGCGGGGTTTTCGTGGTGCCGCTGATGGCATGGGCAATGGGTTGGGACGTCAAAACCGGTGTCGAGATTCCGGGACGCCTGGGGTGGCAGAATACGGCGCTGGTGGTGGGCGCCATCGGTCTCGTGGCGGCGGTGCCCCTGGCCCTGCTGGTCCGGAATCGCCCCGAGGACTACGGTGAGCATCCGGACGGCATCGATCCGGAAGCGACGACCTCCGCCGGTCCGCGGCGGGGCGCCAACGGCAGCGCGGCCGTGGCGCCCGACTACAACTGGCAGGAAGCAGTTCGCACGCGAGCCTTCTGGCTGATCACCATGGGGCACGCCAGCTCGTCCATCATCATCATCAGCGTCATGTTCTACCTGGGACTGCTGATGGTGGAACGTGGTTTCGGGCTGGGGCAAATCGGCGGAGTCATCTCAGCGCAAACCGCGGTGTCCACCGCCTTCATCCTCGTGGGAGGGATAATCGGCGACCGCGTTCCCATACGATTGGCCATTTTCGGCTTTTCTTTCCTCCAGTCCATCGCCATGGTGATCCTGCTGACCGCCGAAACGCTGCCGATGTTTTACCTGTTCACCGTCCTGATGGGCATCGGGTTCGGGGGCAGAACCCCGCTGACCACGGCCATTCGCGGAGTATATTTCGGGCGCAGCAGTTTTGCGCGCATTACAGGCATTTCGATGATCCCCATGAACATAATGTTCATCGTGGTGGTGCCCTATGTCGCGTGGATGCAGGAGTTCGTCACCGGCAGCTACACGCTGCCGCTGGCGTCCATCGCCGCGGTCAGCGCGGTGGGCTCGGTGATGTTCCTGTTCCTGGGCAACCCGCGCCTGTCGCCGTCCCAGCGACGCCGCGCCGACGTGCAGCGGCTGGTGACGCAGGGGGCGAGCACGTCGGGCGGTAACTGATCCCCTTGGAACGCGACGCCGCGCCTATCCAAACCCGCCGGCGGTTCTACGGCTGGCAGCTGGTTTGGGCTGGTTCTTTCATCATTGGAATCGGCGCCTTCCCGCCGTCTCTATTCACTTGGTCGGGCGAAGAACAGCCATTAGTTGTTGGGGGCATTCTCCTACTGTTTCTAATCTTCCTGCCGTTTCTGGGACGGGCAATTGATCGGTGGGGCGCGCGCTGCCTTACGCTCTGGGCGCTGGCGGGTCTTGGCGTCAACATCATCCTTGCAACCGGGACGCCGTTCCTTTTGGTGTCTTCCGCCACCTACGCGCTGATGGCTCACGGCGCAGAGCTGTTGACGTTGCTCATAGCGACGGCGGTTAACAACTGGTTTCGCCGGCGTCGCGCCACGGCGATGGCCGTCGTAATGCTGTCCTCGACTGCGGCCTTTGTAATCGTAATTGCGTTGCCGGTCGCGGGGTTTTCGGCGGTGATCGGCGGTTCTTCCGTGTTGGGGTTGGGGATAGGGATCGGCGCTTTTATCCTTGCCATTGCCTGGCCCGTGTCTCGATTGGTGCGGAATCGGCCAGAGGACTACGGCCAGCATCCTGACGGCGTTGAATCTGAGGACAGCGCTGCGGCATGGCCGGATTACACTTCCCGAGAAGCGCTTCGTGCGCGGGGCTTCTGGTTTATCACCGTGGGCCGGGCTCTTGTCGGGTCAGGCTTCAGCGGGTTTGCGGTGCTCTCAGGGCTATTGATGATAGACGCGGGTTTTTCGTCGTTGTCACGAGGTGGAGTGATCGCCGTGCAAGTGTTAATCAGTATGCCTTTCAGCCTGGTAGCCGGGATACTTGGCGACCGATTTTCAGTACGCTGGACGATGTTCGCTTTCACGCTACTGGCATTAGCCGGTCTGCTTGTCCTGCTGTTGGGCAGGACGCTGCCGTTGTTCTACCTGTCAGCAGCGCTGGTAGGGGCGGGAACGAATGGCGCTTTCCCGCTGGTATATGCCATTCATGGAGCCTATTTCGGGCGTCGCAACTTCGCTACCATTATCGGAATGGGTTGGCCCATGGCCCTATTGGCCGGGGTGATGGCGCCGATAGCGGTGGGAGCAGCATACGAATATGTGCACAGTTTCTACGGGCCCCTGTCCTTCATCGCGGTCGTGATTGGCGCTGGCGCGCTGATGTTTGCCACGCTGGGCGCACCGCGCCTGTCACCGTCACAGCGCCAGCAAGCCAATTCAGCAGAGTTGTCAGTCTCGGCGTAGCTGGCCCACGTCGTATCGGCGACAGTCCGATCAGGCCGCCGGGTTGAACCGCCTCATGACTTCCTCGGCAAACAGCGCCAGCGTCTCCGACGGCGCCGGATTGGGGAACACGACGAAGAAGTACCGTATCCCGAACTCCACGTACTCGCTGAGGCGGTCGCAGACCTGCTCCGGCGTGCCGGAAAGGGTGTTGCGCAGTCGCTCCGACCGATATGCGGAAGCAGTCATCCCCGCCTCCTCCGCCAGCCGGGCAACCAGCTGCTCGTACTCGCGCTGCGTGGGGGCGATGACGCAGTCGGCGTTGTGCGTCAGCTCGATATCGCCAGGATGGCGGCCCGCAGCCTCGGCCGCTTGACGGATGATGCCGGCGTACCGGCGATGCTGGTCAACCGTGTCGTTGGAACCCACGTTGCTGATGTCGGCGGTGCGACCGATGGCGGGCAGCACGTAACGGGGCCCGTGGCCACCGACAAGGACGGGTACGGAGGGCCGTTGGGTTGGCTTTGGTTCGATGGACGCGCCGGCGACCTGATAGTGCTGACCATTGAAATCTACTGAGGACTCTGTCCACAGGCGGCGCATCAGCGCAATCCCCTCCTCCAGCATTTCGCAGCGCGTCCGCGTAGAAGGAAAAGAAATGCCGGCCGCGGTTGTATCGCTGCGACTTCCGCCGGCGCCGATTCCGAGCGTGATCCGGCCGCCGCTGATTACGTCCAGCGTCGCCGCCATCTTCGCCGTCAGCGCCGGATGTCGATAGGGGTTGGCCAGCACCATGGGCACGGCGCGGATGCGCTCGGTTTGGGCCAGCAGCGCGGTCAGCGTCGTCCAGCATTCCAGCGCGTCCACGGTGAGCAGGTCGAACAGGCTGGCGGAGTAGTACCCGAGGCGGTCCGCTTCCTGCCAGATGCGCAGAAGGTCCTCGTAGGAGTACCGGTACTGGTTAACGCGGACGTTGAATTTGACCGGCGGTTGGTTCGCAGTCGTGGTCATAGCGTCGCCCCGAAAAATGCAGGGGCGAATGAATATTCGCCCCTACACGGCAACCCGATGTGAGAGGGGCTACTTGGCGCCGTTGCCGTTCCGGAAGTGCGGGATGACTTCCTTGCCGAACTTCTCGATAGAGGCCATCACCTTTTCGTGAGGGATGGTCTCGGTCTGCATGATCAGCATGACCTGATCGACGCCGATGTCTTCGTACATCTGGCAGGTCTTGATGCAGGACTCGGGGTTGCCGGCGATGATGACGCCGCGGTCGGACAGGGTCTTGCCGTCCAGCTGCGCGATGGCCGCCCGTGCGGCGCCGGGGCCGGCGTCCAGGGACAGTCCAACTTCTTCCGCCAACTGCTGGTGTTCTTCGTCGGACTGGCGAAGCCAGCGGCTGAAGTCGGCGGAAAGGTGCTCGGGAACGCCGCCCCAGGCTTCCAGCAGTTCCTCGTAGGCGCCGATGCGGCCCGCGATGTAGGGCTTGTCGGGCCCGAAGAAGGTCTTCATGGACTCTGCGGCCAGTTCCTTGGCGTAGTCGTCATCGTCGTCGCAGAAGCCGTGAACGTTGTTGCCCCAGAACTCGGTAACGAACTCGCCCACCGGCTCACAGTCCTTGAGGGCGTCGCGGTAAATCTGCACCTTTTCCTTCAACACCTCGACCGCATAGGAGGCCGACGACAATACGCCGATGCCCTTCTGAGCGGCCAGGCGGAAGCTGTCCTCGGAGGTGCAGGCCAGGTACAGGCGCGGGTGCGGCTGCTGATAGGGCTTGGGCAGCACGCGGCGCTTGGGCACGCTCCAGTTCTCTCCCTCGTACTCGTACTCGTCGGAGGTCCAGATCTTGGGCAGCATGCTGATGGACTCGTTCCACAGGTCACGGGTTTGCCGGGGGTCAATGCCCAGGCCGGTCTGCTCGTAGGCGTTGGAGCGGCCGGTGCCAACTTCAATGCGTCCGTCGGTCAGCTGATCCAGGAGCGCCACGCGCTCGGCCACGCGAACCGGGTGGTGGTAAGGAAGGATGCAAACGCCGTAGCCGATGCGGATCTGCTTGGTGATGCGGCTCAGGGCGCCAAACATGGCGTCCTGTGAGGGCGAGCCCGAGAATCCGGTGAGAAAGTGGTGCTCGACGAACCAGAGGTTGTCAAACCCCACCTGGTCGGCCAACTCACACTGCTCGAGGGTTTCCTTGTAAAGCGCGTTCCAGTCGATCTCGGTGCCCTGGAAGGGGCGCTGGCATTCGTAAAGCAAGCCGAACTGCATGGCAAATCTCCTGTGCTGAGAAGTCGCGGGGTCGCCCGCTTCCGGTTATCCGACGCCGGGATGGATACGAAAACCCGCCCCGGAGCAGGCGCCGAGTATTGGCGGAAGTATAGCGCAATTGATACCCGTTGGCGAACGCAACCAGGGCCTTTCCCACGTCATTGTGAGAAGCGGAGCGACGTGGCAATCCTGTCGGTGCAACAGGGCTTTCCCGTATGAGTCATGCCCCCGGAGCGAGATTGCCGCGCTGCGCTCGCAATGACAAAAGCTACTTTGGAAAAGCCCTGGAACGCAACGGGCGTCGCTGTCGTAGCGCGGAAACTCAGCGGGAGGCGAGCCAGGCGTCGTAATTTTCCCGCATATACTGCAGGTGCTCCGGTACGTGGACCGCGTACACGTCCAGCCAGGCGTCCAGCGTCATGTCACCATTCTCGGGGTGGTAGCAGGTGTTGGCCCAGGCCGAATCGGGCAGCGTCTTTATCAGGTCGCAGGTCTGTTGCCGGAGGATCCGGAAAAGTTCCAGAGCGCCTTCCACAGAACTGCCGGCATACCCCAGGGCGCTTGCCCATCCGTTTTCGTCGTACGCCATCAGCGGTTCGCCCGGCTCGGCGATGAAGCGGCGGCACCGGATGTAGCTGTTGGCCTCACTATCGGTGATATGTACCAGGTGCTCGTGGATGCTCCAGCAGCCGTGTTCATCGCGGAAGTCCCACATTTCTTTGGGAAATTCCCGCAGCCCAGCCATAAGAGTGTCATAGGCTGAACCATAGGCGACGATCTTTGCGGAGCGTGTTGCTGGGGACATGACTCTCTCGTTCATGACGGATCCGTCGGCGTTTCGATTTTACTCAGCAACCTATGCTCCTGGAGGACGATACGTTACCGTCTTGCCGGAAGCCGCGTCGATTTCTTCTGGAGATATCAACTGGACGGTCGTGATGTTGAGGGCGCCGCCGGCTCCTATGGTCATCGACACCGCGGCGGCAGTTGCCGTGTCCGGGAGTTCGAAGGTCATGTAGAGATCCGAGCCGCCGAGAGCGTAATAGAAAGACTCCAAAACCCCACCTTGCTCTCTCGCCAGCTCCTCAAAAACCTGGCGGCGCGAGGTTCCTCCCTCCTTCAGCAATCCCTGGAAACCCTCGGTGGTATAGTTGGCTTGCAAGAGATACTTGGGCATCGGACACGTCTCCTTGGTCTATCGTCTATGCCAATAATGGCATTGCCACTTAAAATCGCCCGTCAGTCTATCACACGGGGACGCGCCGCCCGACGGTCGCCCCCTTGCCGGCGGCGACGATACGGGCGATAATCCGCCCAGGAAATGATCCCGGAGCGTTCACCCAGGAGGCGAAACGCCATGAAGTATGACGTCATCATCATCGGGGCGGGATCAGCCGGTTGCACCATGGCAGCCAGGCTGACGGAAGACCCTGACCGTTCGGTCCTGCTCCTCGAGGCCGGACCGGATTATCCCGATTTTGAGCTATATCCGGACGACCTGAAGTACGGCTACGACCAGACCGCGTCCGCGGTTGACGCCCCGCACAACTGGACCTTCTGGGCCCAGAATCCGGGCCAGGCCAATCCCATGCCCGTTCCGCGCGGCCGGGTGGTCGGCGGATCCTCCGCTATCAATGGCCAGGTGCTGCTGCGCGGCGTTCCTGAAGACTACGACGCTTGGGCAGCCCTGGGCAACGACGAGTGGAAATTCACCGACTGTCTGCCCTATTTCCGCAAGATGGAAACGGACGTCGACATCAGCGACGACTTCCATGGCAACACGGGCCCAATTCCCGTCCGGCGGCATAAGCAGGAAGACTGGCTGCCCGCACAGGTCGCCTTCTGGAACGCCTGCCGCGACGCCGGTCACCCCCACGACCCGGACATGAACCATCCGGATTCCGGCGGCGTCGGACCGGTCCCGATGAACAACCCCAACGGTGTGCGGATGAGCACGTCGATCACCTACCTGCGCGAGGCCAGGCACCGGCTCAACCTGACCATCCGCCCCAACGTCACCTGTCGCCGGATCGTGTTCGAAGGGAAGAAGGCGGTGGGCGTGGAAGTGGAAAGTGGCGGCGAGGTGTTCACCGTTGAAGCCGACGACATCATCCTGAGCTCCGGCGCCATCGCGTCCCCGCAGCTGCTTATGCTATCGGGCGTTGGTCCGGCGGACCACCTGCGGGAGATGGGCATCCCGGTGGTGCATGAGCTCCCCGGCGTCGGCCAGAACCTGCGGGACCACCCCAACATTCGCGTCCCGGTGAAGGTGAAAGACGACTTCCCGCTGGACGCATCGGCGCCGCGAACCCAGGTCTGCCTGCGCTATACCGCCAGCGGCAGCCATCTCCGCAACGACATTCAGATCATGCAGTCGTCCTTCTCGTCGCCCATCGCCGGCGACCCGCTGGAAGCAGAGGGCATCCGGTTCACCTGCATCCTCGAGTTGGCGATTGGATCGGGTCAGTTGCGACTGGCGAGCGCCGACCCGCATGACCAGCCGGCGTTGAACTACAACTACTTCGAGGAAGAGTTTGACCTTGCTCGAATGCGCGAGGCGGTCCGCGTCTGCGTCAACCTGCTGGACAGCGACCATTACAAGGACGTCGCCGACGAGTTGCTGGACCCGCTGCCGGCAGACCTGGAGAGCGACGAGGCGCTGAACGACTGGCTGAAGCGAGTGGTCAGCACTTCGCAGCATATCTCCGGCACCTGCAAGATCGGGTCGGCCGACGATCCGATGGCAGTGGTCGACCAGCACTGCCGGGTGCACGGGCTGGAGAACCTGCACGTTGCCGACGCCTCGGTGATGCCGGACTGCATCCGCGCCAACACCAACTGCACCACCATCATGATTGCCGAGCGGAAGTCCGACTGGTTCCGCTCCGGGGAATAAACCACAAAACGCGAGGTAAATGACCATGACAACCGCACAGCGAGAAGTCCACGTCTACACCAACCCTGGTTGATTCAGCTGCCGGACGCTGGAGGAGTTTCTGGCGTCCAACGGTGTTCAGTATGAACACCACGACCTGCTGACCGACGAGCCGGCGCGCGAGGATTTGAAATCTCGCGGCATATTGTCCGCTCCCGTAACCATCATCGATGGCGCGGAGGTCATTATCGGTTACTATCCCAAGAAGTTGATCCCCGCGTTGGGGCTGGCCGAGGCGCCCATTGACCTTTCCGGCCGGACCGCCTGGCTCGCCGACAAATACAAGCGTATCCTTGGGGCGGCGGCACGAGCCACTTGCGAGCTCTCTGCGGAACAGCTCGCGCAGCCCGTGCAGTGGCGACCTGAAATGTTGCGGGACACCCTGGTGCACATCGTGTCTTTCCCCGAACTCGCTTATACGAGCAGCACGCGGGGCTCCATGAGCACCGATGACATGCGGGCGTGCAAAGAGAGCCTGGCTCACCTGAACGCGCCTGATGACATCGCAAGCTACGCGCTCAAGGTGGCCGACGACATCGCCGAATTCCTCGCCAGCGGTGACACCGATGGATTTGATCGGGTCGTCCCCGCGCACTACGGCGGCGAGGTCACCGTTCTCGAATTGCTGAACATAATCCTGAGCCACAGCACGCACCATCTCAAGCAGGTGTACTGGTTCATGGACGATCAGCTTGGTCAGCCTCCGAAGGCTCCCGCGTCCGCTGAGGACATGGATGGCATCTTCACGCCGGCCCAGTTGATCTAGCGCCGCCCGGAGGGAAGTGTCATGGCCGAGCCGCTTATTGCCCTCGACGAAACCCCGGAGACGCGGGTACTCCTCGCCGGCTGGCGGCGGCAATGGTCCGACGGCGGCAACATTTCCAGTGGTATGCCGCGCTGGCTGATCGACAAGCTGTCGGCGCGGCGTATCGGCGGGATGACCGATGAGATCTCCCGGATGTGCTTCCCCTTCCAGGTGGCCGGCACCCACGATCTGTACCGCCCGCGGGCGGCGTTCGACGACGGCCTCCCCAGTCGTCCCATGCAGTGGGACAACGGGTTCTGGGACGCCGGAAACGGCGTGGTCATATTCCTCGGGGTTGAGCCCTGGTACCGCATTGACCTGTACGGTGACGCTTTTTTCGAGGCCGCGGCGGCGTTGGGCAATCCCAAGATTGCCGCTGTCGAAGGCTACAACGGCCCGGCGCCGCCGGAATTGGAACGTCGGGTGTCGTGCGTGTACAGCAAAGCGTCCATGGCGGACGAGTTGCGGCAGCACGGCATGCTGTTCTCGAGCTACGGGTCGCAGCAGCGCCAGGGCCCCACGGTGGGGATGGCGTTGGTGAGTATTGCCCACTACCAGCATCCGGACATTGAGATGGTACGGGTCGGCGCCATGGCGCCCATGTTCCCCTTCAGCGGGGGCAGCAGCGGGAGCGGAAGCGGCGGCGGCCAGCTGGGCATCACCACCGACCACCGGGCTTTCTACGACATCATGCGTCGATTGCGCGCCCTGTACTCCCTGGACATAGATTTGTCCGACCTGAGGCCTCGCTACGAAGAAGAAGCGTCGCGTCTCCTGGAATCCCTGGACCGCGTGGCCCAGCGCAACGAAGAAGCGCGGAGGTACATCGACCGTGTGCGCAACGACTATCAGTTCCAGCCCTTCGAGGAGCCCATTGAGTTGGACCCGAGCATCGAAGGGACGCTGGCCGACATCCTGGGCCAGTTCGACCTGCCGGGCGACGACGATGATGGCCTGGCCGGAGCGCGGTGACTTCATTCGACGTGAAAGACCAAGGAGGAAAAGCAAATGAAACTGCGATTAGTAACGTCAATTGCCATAGTGGCCGTTTGGGCCATGTTTGCTGGCATCGCCCCCCCCCCCCCCCCCCCCCCCCCCCCCCCCCCCCCCGAGATTGAGGCCCAAACTCGCGTTCCTCCCGTAACCAACATCAGCGTCCGCGACGGCGTGAACCCCGGCGAGGCGATCATATCCTGGGACGTGGTGCCCTTTGTGACCCACTATCGCATCGGTTACGTCAACATGGAGGCTGATTACCCTCTGGCTAAAGCCAGCAGGACCGGCGACTGGATTAACGCCTTCATCTACGTTGACGAAGACGCTCGCAACTTGCAAGTTGTCAATGGGCGCGCCGAGTACACCGTCCGACGGTTGTCTCAAGGTGTCCGCCACGCTTTCACCGTATTGTCCAGCGGCGCCGTCACCAACAATATCCACGATCTCATCGGCAGTTACTCGTGGCCCCAAAACCCACGCTGGCGGTTTCTGACAGTCGCCGATCAGGACGGTTCTTGCCCGACGCTGGCGCCAGTTATCGGCGGGCATACCGGGCAGGCTAACATCTGCCCCATCACCGGGTTGCCCATACCCGCCGGTGGCTACCTGGGCGTTGGCGACACGGCAACCTTCAGAGATTACTCCTTCATGCTCAACGGCGTTGAGACCCCGCAAACTCTGACGCTCACCAGATCAGACGACACAACGTATGAAGCAGATCCCCCGCCGGGGCGTCGCTGGCTGATCATACAGGCCCGTCATGTCAATGGTCGTAGTGGCCGGGTAGTTGTTGAAATCGGCCGGGATTATCTCTTGAGCACCGACGTCGGAAACGCTTTTCCATGGAGCAATGACCGGACCGTACAGGGGAATTCTTTCCGCGACATTCACCTGGCTTTTGATATTCCTGCGGACGCCACTGCCGCCGTGTTCGCACTGCGACCGTTTACCGACCGCTCCTCCGCAGACGCCGATAACACGCCGCGACTGTTCCGGTTTGACGTGCCGGCCAACTGACGCGCAAAGAATGAGGGGCGGGTTCACACACCCGCCCCTTTTGGTTCCGCAGACTTGCCGGCGCTAGTCGAGGACCAGGACCGTGTTCTCGCGGCCCTCGCGGCGCATCTCGGCCAGGCCCTCTTCAGGGGTCTCGAACTTGTCGTAGTAGAACTCGATGCCGTTGCCGTCCGGGTCCTCGAAATACACGCTTCCGGTCATGCCGTGGTCGGTGGTGCGATCGACCTTGACGTCATGCTCCAGCAGCGTGTGGTACAGGTCACGCAGGGAGTCGTGGTCTTCCACCTGCACGGCGAAGTGGTTGAGCCCGACGTTCCCCTTCCGCGTCTCCGGAGAGTCCTCGGACGCCTGGAACAACGCCAGGTCGTGGTGGATCTCGCCACAGGTCAGGAACGTGGCGGTGGGACGCTGGACCGCGATCTGGAATCCCAGTATCTCGGTATAGAACTTGGTGGACGCCGCCACATCAGAGACGTTGATGACGAGGTGACCGACTTGCTTGGGTTTAACCATTTTTCGCTCCTTGAATGGTACAGATAGGGCGCCTGTTGACGGCAAATATACGACAGTTGGCGTTGACAGGCAAGGATATGGCGCAAATGCGCCAATCTAATCGGCGGCGACTTCCTCGGGTGTGAGAATGACCTGCCCACTATCCGGCTCGTGGCGATGGCGCATCACCAGATCGACCCGTTGGTGCAGGGCAAGGAGGAGCCCCTTGACTTCGCTTACTTCCCGAGCAAGCGCCGACAATCCGTCTTCCAGCCTCTCGACGCGGGCAGTCAACGCATCCACGCGCTCCGAATGGCTCCTGCCCATTTCGTCCATGCGCTCCGATAAGCTCCGGCTTAACGCATTCGTGCGTTCCGAATGGCTCCTGCTCATTTCATCCATGCGCTCGGAGAAGCTTCTGCTCATTTCGTCCATGCGCTCGGAGAAGCTTCTGCTCATTTCATCCATGCGCTCGGAGGAGCTCCTGCTCAACGCGTCAATGCTCTCGGAATGGCTTTTGCCCATGGCGTCCATGCGCTCGGAGAATCCCTTGCTCATTTCGTCCATGCGCTCCGAATGGCTTTTTCTTATCGCTTCCATGCGCTCGGAGAAGCTTCTGCTCATTTCGTCCATACGCTCAGAGAGGCTTCTGCTCATTTCGTCCATACGCTCAGAGAGGCTTTTGCTCAACGCGTCAATGCTCTCGGAATGACTCCTGCTCATTTCCTCCATGCGCTCGGAGAATCCCTTGCCCGTCGCGTCCATGCGCTCGGAGAAGTTCTTGCTCAACGCGTCAATGCTCTCGGAATGGCTTTTGCCCATGGCGTCCATGCGCTCGGAGAATCCCTTGCTCATTTCGTCCATGCGCTCCGAATGGCTTTTGCTCATTTCGTCGATGCGAAGATTGATGCCTCTAACTTCGCCTTTCAACTCGCCGATTGCGCCGGACTGCCGTACCAGCGCAACAAACATAGCGACGAGCAAGAGGGCGATGAATGCCAAAAACCCATACTGAACGTAATCGGCTAACGTGATTGTTTCCATTTCTGCACACTCGATGCGCCAGTGTCTTGGCAGTATGGCATAGCGGGCAGACACCGACAACCGCGCCCATTCAATCGGAGCGATCAGATCTCGTTCATCCGCCGCACCATCGGTCGGTACGACCAGCCGGCCAGCGAGATAACCAGGAGCACAACCGCCCCGCTGGTGATGGCGGCGGACCAACCGTACAGTTGCGCCAACCAGGTGAGCGGCCACGCGCCCAGGAAGTGAAACACGGGCGCAAGTTGCATCATGGCCATCATCCGGCCGCGCATATCGGGAGCCGTCGTCAGCTGCATCATTGAGCTGGATACCGGCCAGAACCCGCCGATGCTGGTGGACCCAACCAACGCTACCAGCATGCACGCGGCCCAGAACCAATGCGACCAGGCCATGGCGATCAACCCAACGCAGCAGATCACCAGCTGCAGATACATCAGGAGCCCCTTGTTCTTGTTGTCGCCCCAACTGGCAACCACCATGGATCCGGCGAATGCTCCGGCGCCCCGGCACACCATGAATACGCCGGTCTGAAACGCGTTGAGCCGCAGGAATTCGGTGGTGAACGCGGGCACGACCTGCATGTAGGCCATGCCGAAAAAGCCGAACGTAGCGGACAGAAAGATCAGCACCGCCGCCATGGGCGTGCGAACGGCGTGGGCGAGTCCTCCCGTGAAATCGCTGATCGGGGAGGAATTCCGCCGGGTAGTGGCGACGGGACGGGTCACCATCATCAGGAAGGCGATGCCCAGCAGATAGCTGACACCGTTGATCATTATCCCGGCCCAGGTGTCGATGTACTGGATGGCCCAGCCGCCGACCAACGGCCCCAGCATATTGCCGATCTGGCCGACAGACGTGTGCAGGGCCACCGCGTTCATCATGTGTTCCCGGGGCACCAGGTCAGCGGCAAGGGCAAAACGGGCGGGCATTTGCACCGCCATCAGGCCACCCAGGATGAACACGACGGTGTACACGTGCCAGATCTGGGCCAAGCCGGCCAGGGCGAGGAAAGCCAGGGCCAACGTCACAACGGCGTTGCCCAGGACGCAGCAGATCAGGAACAGCTTCCGGTCAACCCGGTCGGCGAGTACGCCGCCCACGAAGGTGAAGACCAGGTTGGAGACGCCGAAGAGGCTAACCGCCAGGCCCAGCGCAGTCTTCTCACCGCCGAGGTCAATGATCAGGAAGCCGATGCCAAGGAACTGGATGCCCTGGCCGAATGACTGAACGCCGATGTTCAGAAAGAACCACCGGAAGTCCCGGTGGCGAAGTGCGGAAAACGCGCGCAGCCGCCCGGCGGCGGCGACCGAGGCCATGGGCTACGAGGAGTTCGCCCCGGACTTGGAAGATGCCAGCAGCCGGTCCGACAGCTCGTGGAAATCCGATACTTCGAAATCCGGCAGGTACACCGATTCCTCGTTTGGGAGCCGGTAACGGTTGACGTAACCGGCCCGGAACCCGGACGCCCGCGCGCCGGTCACGTCAAACGAATGGGAGGAGATCATCATGATCTCTCCGGGCGCCTTGCCCAGGATGCGGGTCGCCGTCCGGTAAACCGCCGGGTGCGGTTTGAACGCGCCGGCTTGCTCCACCGATATGACGTGATCGAAGGGGATCCCGACGTTGATCGCGGCCATGCGTTCCAGAAAGGACTGCTCACCGTTGGAAAGCACCACCATGCCGAATCGCTTGCTGTCGGCCAGCTTGCGCAGGCCCTGAACGGCGTCGTCGAACGGGCGCAAATCGTTGTACACCGCCATGAACCGGTCCACGTCTGAGTGGTCGAATTCCACCCCGTTCAGACGCAGGCAATAGACAAAGGAACGTCGGCAGGTCTCCAGGTATCCGCTGTGGCCCAGCATGTAAAGGTTGTCCTGGTACTGCTCAATCCGCTGGCGGCCCCGCCAGTCGTCCCAGAACTTGTCCGCCGAAACCGTGGAGCCGTGCTCCGCCAGGAACCGGCCGGCGGGCCCGGACAGACTTCCGCCCAGATCAAGCACCGTGCCGAAGATATCGAAGACCAGCGTGTTGACCTGGGCGATTGGATTGTCGGTCATGGCGGAGTTCCTCGATGTCCTCAGGCAGGCTTGATGTTGTCGATGTTGGTCTGGTCGACGTTGATCTGACGTTTCACGCTGTCGAAATAGACGATGAGCCATGTCGCCGGACCGATCGTCCGCTTTTCGCGGACCTCGCCAACATCTCCCGCGGTGATGCTGCGCACCGACGAACCCACCGGGGAGGCCATCACCTCACGCACTTCAAAATCGGCGGTGGCTTCAACTTTCATGCCCTTTTCGTACAGGTCAAAACTCATTGCGGCACCTCCACGGGGGAATTCCGGCGAGCTCGGATCAGGGGGTAACTGGCCCCGCAGTGTACGGCCCGCAGTTTGCGGAGTCAACGAGAGGCATGACCCGCGAGCTGTAGCGATCCAGGGCCCTCCGCCCGGCTAGACGACATAAGCGGCGCAGGGTATCATTTTCGGGACACTCGATCCCGCAACTTATTTTGGAGGTAAACGAAACCCATGAAAATCGTAAAGATGTCGGCAGTGGAAAGGACCGAGGGCACGGCCCCCCTGTTTACCGGCCCCGTGGGTCGGCAGGCCATTCTGGATCCTGACGACAGCAACAACTTCAACTTTGGCATCGTCCATTTCGGCGCCGGCGTCCGCAACAAGTTCCACACGCACAGCGGCGACCAGATCCTCATCGTAACCGAGGGCACCGGCATCGTGGCCACTCGTGACGAGGAAGTGACGGTTACAGAAGGCGACGTGGCCGTCATCCCTGCCGGCGAAGACCACTGGCACGGCTCCCGCGAGACCGCCATGTCCCACATCACCATCACCGTGAAGGGCAGCCAGACCCAGCAAAACGAGGACTAACCCCGGGCGGCGCACCGCCGAAAGCAAGAGGGGCGACCGTTTGGTCGCCCCTCATTTTGTTGGTAGCGGTCAATCAGTGGTGACGGCGACCGTGATCATCGTGCCCACCGTGGCCGTGACCGTGGTCATCGTGGTGACCGGCGTCATGATGACCGTGGCCGTGGTCATCGTGGTGATCGTCGCCATGGTCGTCATGATGGCCGTGCCCGTCGTGGTGACCGTGCCCGTCGTGATGGTCTTCCACCGGCGCCAACTGAGGCAACCGAACCAGCGCCAGGATCACCGCAGCCGCCAGATACAGGGCCGCCGTATAGTAGAACAGGTAAGTGTAGTCCATCCCGTACAACCAGCCCGCCAGCAGAGGCGACGCCGCGCTGAGGATGAACCGGGAGGTGGACAGCAGCCCCAGCGTGGTGGCCGCCGTGCCTTCCCGAACGATGTCCATTGCCGCGGCGGTCAGGATCGGCTGGTCGCTGTAGAGGAACATGCCAAGAGCCGCCAGCAGGACGGTCATTATGGCCAGATTATCGCTGAACGGCACCATGATCAGCGTGACCACGGCCAGGAAGAGCATGCCGGGGATGAGCACCATTTTGCGACCCACGCGGTCCGAAATGTAGCCCATCACCGGACTGGCAAAGATGCCCACCAAAACCAGCAGGGCGATCAGCGAGCCGCGGATGAACACGCCCTCGAAAACCCCGCCTTCCCGGTCGACGGTCAACCCCAGTTGGTCGGCGAGATACAGCGGCAGCACGGTGACGAATCCGATATACGCCATGCCGCGCAGTCCGGCCACGACGGTGATGCCCCAGATCCGGGGGTTCCGGACCAGCAGCTTGGTTTCCTCGACCTGGGAACGCATGGTGAACGCGGGCGCCGCTTCGGCGGCCGCCTGGGCCCGATTGCCGATGTCGCGGAACGCCCAGAAGACCAAGAACGCCAGGAAAATCGGCACCGCCGCGTAGATGGTGATGATCGATTGCCACGTCATGGTGACGAGCAACAGACCCGTTAGCGCCGGACCCAGCACGTCGCCGACGTTGCCGCCCACGCCATGGAAGGACAGGACGGACGCGCGCCGGTGCGAAAAGTGAGACGACAACGCGGCCATGGCGGGCAGATGCCACACCGAGGCGGCGACGGCAACGATTGCCATGCCTATTATCAGCAGCGCGTATCCAACGGGGTTCAGCGCTCCGGTAGTACTGGCGGCTCCGGCGCTCTGGCTGCTTACCAGCCACGCGCTGCCGGGCACTTGCCATCCGGCCGCAGCCATCAACAGCCAGCCGACGCCGAAAAGCGCCATGCAGACCGCCATCACCCACCCCCAGTAACGACGCAGGGCGTCGGTGAGCACGCCGCCGGGCAGCGCGACCACTCCGGAGGCAATCTCCCGCGTAGTCTGGATGCTGGTCGCGGCGATGATGCTGCCGCCGAGGAGCAGGTCGCGAACCTCAGGCAGCACGACGATGAAACTCTGGGCAATCCAGTGGAACACGCCGTGGCCACTGGTGAGGCCGCCGATGATGAACGCCGCTCCTCTTCGGAAACCGGTGCGGCCTTCGACTACCGAAGGCGCCGCGTGATGATGTGCATGTGCCATAGGGTCCTCCCGGAGAATTCGGTGAACGATTAATCCACGGAGCCGCTGGGCAGGCGGGACAGGCCCGGTTCCTCAGCGGGGCTCCGCGAGAGATGGCGCCGGATCCTGGACCAGCCCAGCGCTGCAACGAACACGACGGCTGACAGCAGGACGACGCTGGCGCCCGAAGAGACATTGATGAAATAGCTCATGTAGATGCCGGTGACCGAGCACATTATACCGATCAACGTCGAAAGCACCGTCATCTTCACAAAGCTATTGGTCAACAATCGGGCGACGATGGGTGCGATGACAACGGCGGCGGCAATCATGGTGACACCCAGCACGCGCATGGAAACCACCACCGTGCCGGCCAGCATGAGGGCAAATATGGCGTCCATCCACGCGGTGGGAATGCCGTAGAACCGGGCCACGTCGGCGTCGAAGGTGTTGAAGAGGAACATCTTGTAGGCGAAGAAAAAGACGACGGCCACTGCGATCGACACGACCGCGATGGCGATGATGTCGGCTCGCTCCACCGCCAGCACGCTTCCCCACAGGGCGGCCTCAAAGTCATGGGTGAAGCCATGTTTCCGGCTGATTATCGCTATGCCCAGGGCGAAGCTGGCGGTGGTCACGATGCCGATGGCAGCGTCGGAACCGATGGGGTTTTTGCGGGTGGTCCAGGCGATCAGCAAGGCCGACAGGAACCCCCAAAGGGTTGCGCCCACGAAGAAGTTGAACGACATCGCCGAACTGACGACCGCGCCGCCGAATATGGCGTGGGCCAGGCCGTGACCGATGTACGACATGCTGCGCAGCACGATGTACGTGCCCATAAAAGCGCACAAGCCGCCCACAAGAAAGGCGGCTATGATCGCACGGACGAAGAATCCGAACTCGAAGGGTTCAAGCAGCGCCATCACAGGAATGCTCAGAATAGGATGAGGTGAATAATATCATCGAAAGCAATTCCGCAACGACCGCCGTGACAGTCGGGCAACGCCAGCGAAAGCCGGCGTAAACCCTGGGCTATACGGAGTTGCCGTGATGATGGTGCTCCGGAACGTTCGCCGTGGTCGGGTGGGTATGGGGGATAACCGGCTCCCGGTGGCTTTCGTCCGGGATGGTGGCCAGAGGCTCGCCCCCGTTGCGATCGATCCAGAAGTGCGCGCTTTCGGCAACCAGGGTCATGCCGTGGTATTGGATGACCGGCATCTCGGCCCCGTACACTTCCTGCAGGATGTGGGGCGTGATGACACGGTGCGGCGGCCCGTCGGCGACGATGGAACCGTTCAGGCAAACGATGCGTGGCAGATGCACGGCGACGGCGTTGATTTCGTGAGTGGTGAGCACGATGGTCACACCGGCGTGGTTGAGGTCGTGGAGAAGGTGCATCACGTCGTCGCGGGTCTTGAGGTCAACGCCGGACGTGGGCTCGTCAAGAAGCAGCAGATCGGGGCTGCTGGCCAGCGCCCGGGCGAGGAAGACCCGCTGCTGCTGGCCGCCGGAGAGCTGGCGGATGTGGCGCTTGGCCAAGTCCGCGATCCCCAAACGCTGCATCATGTCGTAGGCCAGTTCCTTTTCGTGCTTGCGGTACCAGGGCAACCACGGGTTGGCCATGGTGCGGCCCATCATGACCGTCTCTTCAACGGTGACGGGGAAGTTCCAGTCGATAGTCTCCAGCTGGGGTACGTAACCCGCTCGATTGTTTCGCCCCCGAACCGGCTTTTCATTGACCCGAACCTCTCCTTGCTGCACGTCCACCGCCCCCAGGATCACGCGCAGCAACGTGGTTTTCCCGGAACCGCTGGGCCCCAGCAACCCCACGAAATCGCCCGGCATGATATTCAGGTCAACATCCTGCAGCACCTTAGACTTGTTGTATCCGGCGGTGACGTTGCGCATTTCCACCACGGGTCGGGCGTCGGGGTCCGGGCGGTGGAGGTGCTCCAATTCTGGCGGGTGCAGCATCGTAAATTACCTGATCCTGATTGCTCGTGGCGACGGGATTACTGAGGATAGACGGCATTGGACACGCCGTCAAAGACGGGCGATATATCCACGTTGTCCAACGCCGACGCGTCTCCGCCCAGGGCCGGAATGATGATGCGCAGGTTGGCGACCTCCAGACCAAGGTAGCTGTGATCGGGATCACCGGGCACGCCGGGCAGGTCGTCGTCGGAGAGTTCGTCGATATATTCGGCTCCGGACTCGGCGGCGATGGTCTGCATGACGTCGCTGGGGAAGACCTCCGAGCCGAACACGGCGGGGATGCGCTGTTCCCTGATCTGCCGGATGAGGTTGGCAACGTCGCGGGCTGACGGTTCAGAGAAGTCAGACGGCTGGACCGCCCCGATAACCGTAAGGCCGTAGCGGTCGGCAAAGTACGCCCAGGAGTCGTGGTAGGTCAGCAGCTTGCGCTTCTCCGCGGGGATGGTGGGAATGGCGACCTTGATGGCTTCGTCCAGCGTCGCAATGCGCGCGGCGAAAGCGTCATAGTTGGCGCGATAGTAATCGGCGTTGGCCGCATCCCTGGCCACCAGGTTGTCGCGGACTATCTCGGCATAGCGCAGAGACAGGATGGGGTCGGGCCACAGGTGCGGGTTGGGCTGACCGTCCGATTCCGGGAAGGAGAAGTCGAACTGCCACTGTTCGCGGGTGATGGTCTGCTCTCCCAGGCTGACTATGGCGGCCCCGGGCTTCAGGTTGGCCTTCGCCATTTCCAGGGTCGGCTCCTCCAGGAATAGCCCGTTGAGGAAAATCAGGTCTGCGCCGGAGAGGGCAACCGCCACCGCTGGCGCGGGCTCGAACGTGTGGGAGTTTACGCCCTCGGGCACGACACCTTCCAGAGCGATGCGAGTCCCACCGATGTTTTCCACGATGCTGGTGATGGGCGACACGGTGGTCACCACGTTTAGTTGGGAGGATGCCGGCTGGCCGGGAGCCGGCGCTCCGGACGGCTCTTCGCCGGCGCACGCGATGGCTGTTACGGCAACCAGGCTAAGCAGGAACGTGATGCAAATTTTCGTAAGAAACATTATTGTTGCTCTGTGTGGGTGGGAAAATCCCCCCAAGATGTGGGAAGGAATTAGCCTGCTATTCGTCTGTCAACCGGGAGGGTGGCAAATCGAGCAGACGCCGCCGATGGTGATGTTGTCGAGGTCGGGCGTGAACCCGAACTCCTGCTGCAGGCGCTGGCTGAATTCCGCCAGGTAGGCGGGGCTCAGGGTCTGCACGGAATAGCAATCGGAACAGACCATGTGGTTGTGGCGATTGTGGTTGTCGGCCAGCTCGAAATGGAGTTTGTTGCCGATTACCACCTCAGTCACGACTCCGAGACGCTTGAGCAACTGCAAAGTGCGATAGATGGTAGCCAGGTCGACGTAGGGGTGCTGTTCCTTGGCCAGGTTCCACACCTCGTCGGCGCCGATATGGCCGGGCCGGTTGGCCACGATGTCCAGTACCGACAGACGTTGCGGGGTCATCCGATAGCCTTCGGAGCGCAGGCGCGCCACTGCCGATTCATGCCCAGACATGCGCATACCACCGTTGTTGCATGGATTTGCGATAAACAATTATAGCATCGCATCCACCGGCGTCAACCTGCTTTGCGGCTGACGCGTACCCAGTTTCACCGGAGCCGTCATTGCGTGCGCAGCGCGGTAATCTCGTTGCAGCACGGAACGTTCTTGTGGGAACGCGATCGCCGCGTCGCTTGGCTCCTCGCGATGACAAACCGGGGTACGCGTGAGGCTTTGCGGCGCATGCGTACTCAGTTTTGCGGGCGGGAAACTCCAGAAGCAGGAACTACGGGATTTGTTGATTTGCGTGATCGTAAACTCTCCATGACAGGACGGATCCTATCCTGACAATCCTCAAATCTCGAAAACGCTGATTATGACGATTGACGAAAGCCCGTAAGCATGAGCCCTTGCGGGCGGTCTCTGCCCCGGCACTCACGAATGCCGGAGCCTTCGCCGTGCTAGAATTCGCCCATGGGGGAAGTTCAAACCGGCCAGCGCGTGGCGGAAGTGACGGCGTCGCAAACGCAGCGCGTGGAGGCTCAATGCTACCGGGCGTACGAAGCGCCGCCGCTGGGGTCGTTGGTACGCATGGGGTCGCCTCCGATCTACGCAGTGGTTCTGGAGATCCGGCACGAGCCGCTGGATCCCACCCGTCCACTGGCGCCCAGAGGCGCAGACCTGGAGACGGAAGACGAGCTCTACGCAGCCAATCCCCAACTGAGCGCCATCATGGTCACGAGATTCACCGCGGCTATCGTCGGCTACCGGTACGACGGCAGAATCCGCGCGGGATTACCCGGCCTACCGCCGGACCTCCACTCGTTTGTCTTCCTCTGCGATGCCGGAGATGTCGCCGGGTTCGGCGGCGATTTCGGGTGGCTGAAGCTCCTGTTGGAGGTGGGATCGCCGGCGTCAGACATTGCGATTGCGAAACTGCTGCGGCAGGCCTCCATTTCCCGAACCGACTCCCGGAGTTTCCTGATCGGGGCCGGAAAGGCGCTGGCCGCCGAGCTTTCTCGTGAGCCCCAGCGCATGCGGGCCCTGTTGCGCGAGGTCGGTGGATGATGCTGGCTGACGGATTCAGAAGCAACGGCTCGGGTTCACCTGGAGTTCGCCGGCTTGGCCAAGTGGTCGGAGGCTCACTGTCACGCGGTTTGGACGTCCGGCTGGACGCATCCGACTCCGGCGTCGAGGACGTGGCTGTGGGCTCGTTCGTGACCATCCAGGGACGCCGGCAGCGCTATTTCGCTGTGGTGACCGACATCGAATTGCGGGCTGTGGACGACGGAGTGCGTCATTTTCCACCCCCTGAAATCGGCGATGGCGGTTTCGCCGCAGAGGTCATCTCCGGCACCGTGGCTTATGGGCAACTGTCGGCCATGCCCAGCATGGCGGTTCCGATTGAGGCCGTCCAGCAGGGGGTTGCCGAACAGGCGAAGACGATTCCCGAGCATTTTTCCCCGGTATACGCAGCCTCGCAGTCAGACATTGACGCGGTATTTCAGGCTCAGGACGGGGACTTCGCCCTGGGGTCGCCGCAGGGCATGGAATCGTCGCTGGTACGCCTGGATCTGGAGACGCTGGCCAACCGGTCCGTCGGCGTGTTTGGCGCTTCCGGCACCGGCAAGACCTTTCTGGCGCGGATGCTGCTGGCCGGCCTGGTGAAGCAAACCCCGGCAGTGTCGCTGGTATTCGACATGGAGAGCGAGTACGGCTGGCAGGGCCAGGACAACGACCGGGGACGCCAGGTGAAAGGGCTGAAGCAGCTGTTCCCGTCCCGGGTCGTCACCTTCACCCTGGATGAGGAAAGCAGCCGCCGACGGGGAGCCACGCCGGACGGGGTGGTTCGAATCGGGTACAACGAGGTCGAACCCGAGGACATCGAGGTGCTGCGAGAGTCGCTCAACCTGTCGGAGGTGGCGGCGAGCGCCGCGTGGAATGTCGCCCGGCATTTTCGGGAAAACTGGCTGCGGAAATTCATGGCATTGAGCACGGCTGACGTGGGTGACCTGGCATCTGAAATCGGCGTCAACCTGTCGGCCCTGCAAACGCTGCATCGTCGCCTCTTGTCCTGGGAGCGGTTCGGGTTCCTGGCGGACGAGAGCCAGGGCAACGCCAGCGCCGGCGGCATCATCGAACAACTGGAGCGGGGAAATCACGTGGTCCTGGAGTTCGGGCAATATGGGCGCAACACCGCCGCGTACGTGCTGGTCAGCAACCTGTTGACCCGTCGCATCCACGAGACCTGGGTGCGGCGCAAGGAGTTGGCCGATGGCGGGCATGGAGACGAACCCAGACCGCTGGTGATCTTCATCGAAGAGGCGCACAAGTTCCTCACGCCGGACATCGCATCCCAGACCATTTTCGGCGCCATCGCCCGTGAATTGCGAAAGTACAACGTGACGCTGATGATCGTCGACCAGCGACCCAGCGGCATTGACTCCGAGGTCATGAGCCAGCTGGGCACCAGGCTGTCGTGCGCGCTGAACGACGACCGGGACATGAACGCGGTGTTGATGGGAGCCCGGGACGCGGGCCAACTGCGGAATGTGCTATCGAGGTTGGACAGCAAGCAACAGGCCCTGGTATTCGGCCACGCGGTGCCCATGCCCGTGGTGGTGCGACCCCGTGACTACGACGAGGCGTTTTACGCGGATATGGGAGCAGTCTCTGGCGTCGCCGTTGCCGGTGTCATGGGCGAAACGGATGCGGAGCGAATGCAACGTGAAATCGACGAGCTGTTCCCGCCCGAATGAAGTTCTTTACATCGATGCACCGGATGTTCAAGATATTGGATTATGAAAGTTGTTGAAACTCGTGCAGAGATGGCAGCGTTGTGCCGGGAAGTCGACCGTGCGCTGGGACTGGTGCCGACCATGGGAGCGCTGCACGAGGGGCACCTGTCGCTGGTCCGACAGGCGCGCGCGGACAACTCAACCCTGGCAGCGTCGATCTTCGTAAACCCGACTCAGTTCGGGCCTCACGAGGACTTTGCCCGCTACCCGCGCAGCCTGGAGCGGGATCTGGCGTTGTTGGAAGCGGAAGGCGCCGACCTGGTGTTCGTTCCGCCGCCCCACGAAGTGTATCCCGACGGTTTCGACACCTGGGTCGAGCCGGGCGCTGTCGCCGAGGGCATAGAGGGCGCGGCCCGGCCGGGACATTTCCGAGGCGTCGCTACCGTGGTAGCGAAACTATTCACCATCACGCGCCCCGACCGGGCCTATTTCGGGCAGAAAGATGGCCAGCAGGTGGCGGTCATCCGCAAGATGAACGCCGACCTGAACCTGGGAGTCGACGTGGTGACCATGCCGACGATCAGGGAGCCGGACGGCCTCGCGCTGAGCAGTCGCAACGCTTACCTGACCCCGGAAGAGCGGGAGGCCGCCCCCGCAGTGTATCGGGCGCTATGCGCCGCCGAGGACGTATGGCGCCGGGGCGAACGAGACGCAGGACGCATACAGCGTGCCGCCCACAACATACTGGGACGCGAGACCCTGATTGACGCGGTCGATTACATCAGCATCGTAGATGCCGACACCATGCGGCCGCTCGAAGCCGCCCCCGCCGGCCAGCCAGTGATGATCGCTATAGCGGTGCGGGTGGGGGCGGTGCGGCTGATTGACAACGTGGTGATTTAGAATTGATAACCTGGAAAACCAAGACGCGCTCGTTTGGATTACTCGGTGTCGTCGACGACCAATACTTGCACTACAGGGTCGCCCACCGCCACATAACTGTTTTCTTCATCCAGATGGTCGCCGATCGGCTCAAACGATTCCCGTACCCGAAGCGTTTCTCGACGCGTTTCCCACTTGGGGGGTTGAAACATCGCTGACAATACTGTCCCTGATCCTCCGACGTTTACACGCCTGGTACGATAGGTCGATGCTACGGCGACCTTATCGCTGATGCGCGTGATTTTGACGCGCGTCTTAGGCAACTCAACAGCTCCCAGTTCTGCTCCCGTATCCGGATCGGTCACATCAACCTCAAACAATATATCGAACAACATGCCAACCTCGACGCCTTGGTTTTTGCCTATGTTCAAGGCAACTTCTCGCGACGTCAGGATCTTCGCGATCTTCCCCCTAATGGGATCACTGTGTATTCCCATCTCGCTCGACTCCCCATCGCTCCGGCCATGAGCTCAGAATTTCATCCACGTCGGTGGGCACTATGTCCCGCCAGTCTTCGACAGCAGAGCCACCGGTGGGAATTTGTTCATTGACTATGGCCTGAATGATGTCCAATCGGTGGTCATCGCTCCCATTCGCCTTGTAATCTTCAATGCGCTCAGACAGGCGAAAGAGACTATCCCTCAATGACAGGATCCTACGTATCGAGGCCCGAGCGTGTGGGCGTATGACGTCATACGCCGCAGCTCGTGCAGCGTTGCGACCGAATCTGTACGAACCCCAAAGGCCAGTGACCAAGGCAAACGATTGAAAAAGGTAGTTTTCTACCTGCGTGAGTTGGCGTATCGACGATACCACGATCATAGTGGCTAGGACAATTGCGAACACCAACCACGAAGTAACGAGTGCCCAGTCAATAGGGTTTTCCATGAGGTACGCCTGAAGTTTTGAGCGCATCTGAGCGTACCTCTCGAATTGTGATACGGTCTAACCTGCACCACTACGACTGCGTCAGCTCCCGCACCGTCTCCATCAGGGCCGGGATTACCTTTTCCCAGTCGCCGACCACGCCGTAGCGGGCTTCCTTGAAGATGTTGGCGTCGGCGTCCTTGTTGATGGCGACGATGGCCTTGGAGCCGCTGCATCCGGCCATGTGCTGGCTGGCGCCGGAAATGGCCACGGTGATGTAGAGGTCGGGCGTGATGGTCTTGCCGGTCAGTCCCACCTGGTAGTTGGCGGGAACCCAACCGGAGTCCACGGCGGCGCGAGACGCTCCCACGGCTCCGCCCAACAGGCCGGCCAGTTCTTCCAGCTGGGAGAAGGGCTCGGGTCCGCCGAGGCCGCGTCCGCCGGACACGACGATCCGGGCGTCCTCCAGCTTGATGCCCTCGGCCTCTTCCTTCACCACATCGACCACGCGGGTCTTCGCGGCGGCGGCATCGATATCCACGGGGAATGCCACCACCTGTCCGCTGCGACCGGCGTCAGCATCCAGGGGTTCGTAGGTCTTGGGCCGCAGAGCGGCGATCTGCGGAGTATGGGTGCAGCTAACCACCGCGATGGCGCTGCCGCCGTACACCGGGCGGTTAGCCAGCAGGCGACCGGTTCCGGGATCGGCGGACACCTCCAGGCAGTCCTGCGCCAGTCCCACGCCCAGGCGGAACGCCAGACGAGGAGCCAGTTCGCGGCCTTCGTTGTTTCGCGCAATGAGAATGATCCCGGGGTTGGCCTCGGAGGCCACGGTCTGCATGGCCGACAGGAACAGATCCGGATGGTAGTCGGCAAGGGCAGGGTTGGTCACTGCGTAGGCTTTGTCGGCGCCGTGGGCGATGGCCTGCTGGGGAGCATCGGCGACGTCCGCTCCGATCACCGCGATGGACAGTTCCTGGTTCAGGGCGTCGGCCAGCGAACGCCCGGCGGCCAGCAACTCCTGGGCAGTTGATGCCAGTTGCCCATCGGGGGCGTCGCCAAAAACGAGGATGCCGGTTGCGTCTGCCATTAGAAGTTTATCTCCGTGAATCAGTGCGTTTCTCTTTACGCTCATTCCCGCTTTCGTGGGAATCCAGAGTTGGTTGCCGGGGTTAGTGAAGTTGGCTTGAGAAAGGTTCTGGATTCCGGCTCATGGCCGGCATGACAGGTTTGGTACGTTAGATAAGGCGATCCTCGCGGAGCCGCAACGCCAGCTGGCGAGCCGCGTCCGCGTCGTCGTCGCCCTCGATGATCTCGCAGTCCTGGTCCCGCTCGGGCACGAACAGATCATGCAGCGTCAGGCGCGGCTCCAGCTGGGCGTCGTCGATGTCCAGGTCGCCAGTGGTCCAGACGGTTGGCCGCTTGCGGGTGGCCGCCATGATGCCTCGCAGCGTGGGGTATCGGGGCTGGCCCAGCTCGTTGCTGACGGTGACCAGGGCCGGCAGGTCCGCCTCGACGACCTCGAAGCCGTCGGGGGCGAGACGTTCCACGACCACCTTGCTGTCCTGCACGTCCACCTTCTTGCCCAGGGTGATGCAGGCCATGCCGAGGGTCTCGGCGACCCCCAGGGGCACCTGGGCGTTGTCCCAGTCGGAAGCCTGGCGTCCGCAGATGATCAGGTCAAACCCGCCCAGCTTGTTGATGGCGGCGGCGAGCAGCTGCACGGTGAAGAACGAGTCCACCGAGTTGGCGAAGGCGTCGTCCTGCAGTAGCACCAACTCGTCGGCGCCCATGGACAGCGGCTTTTTCATCACGTCCAGGGCGAACGTGGTTCCGGAAGAGATGACGGTGATGTTGGCGCCCTGCTCGTCCTTGATCTGCAGGGCAGCCTCCACCGCGTTTTCGTCGAAACCGTTCACCACGGGCGGAATGTTAGCCGGCGGTACCACCTGCCGGGCGTCGGGATCAATACGGAAGGCGGCGGCGGGCATCTCCGGGTCAACGACCTGCTTGGCCAGCACGCAAATATTAACGGGCATCAGGAAGGCACTCTCCTGTGGCGATACGAAAATGGGCTATGTGAAAGTTATCACTAGCCCATTCCAGTGTCAAACGTTCGCCGAATTCGTCGCGATAACAACGCTTTCGGGACAGACGTGCGGATCAAGCCCGTGGCCCGTTCCAATTCCAAGGGCTATCGGATACCGAGATTGATCCGCGCCGGGTTCGACTAGACCTCGCGGAAGGCCGGTTCCGCCTCTTCGATGTGGAAGTTGTTGGCCCAGAGATCGTCGATGATGGCCTGGTCGCCCTCGGTGATTGGCGGCGTGTCCACGGCGTCGGAGTACTCCTTCAATTCGTCCAGCGTGGTGAAGTTCGGCAACACGCTGGTGATGGTCGGTTGGTGGAGCACAAATTGGATGGCGGCTTGGCTCATGGTTCGCCCCACCTCTTCGCCGGCGAGGAATTTCACCTGCTCGACTTTGACCAACGCCTCGCTCAGCCACTGGTGCCGGCGATACGAGCGGTGGTCGTTCTCGTCGAATTCCGGCGGCGCGTCGTATCGGCCCGTCAGCGCCTCGGAGGCGTGGGGCACGCGGGACAGCAGTCCGACCTGTTCCTTCTTCGCGATGGGGAAAAAGTCCTTCGCCGGGTCCTGCTCGAGGATGCTGTAGATGATTTGGCAGCTGCTGACGTGGCGTTCCTCCATGCTGGCCTGGCCTTCCTCGAACCAGCCGATGTCGGGGCCCAATGCGGAGCCGTAGTAACGGATTTTGCCCTCGTGCTTCAATTCTTCGAGGGTCTCAAAGACCTCGTCGTTTTCGATGGCCTCGATGCGCGGGTTGTGCAGCTGGTACAGATCGATGTAGTCGGTCTTGAGCCGGCGCAGCGATTGCTCGCAGGCGAATCGAATGAACTCCGGCTCGAACTTCTGCGGACGCTCCTGGTGGCCGACCCGCGGCGTCGTCTGGTCGTAGATGTCATAGCCGAACTTGGTGGCGATGATCATCTCGTGGCGGCGGTGGCTCATGAACTTGGCGAGGACGTCTTCGCCGTAGCCGTCGCCGTAGGTGTCGGCGGTGTCGAAGAAGTTGATGCCCAGTTCCAGCGCCTCCTCCAGAAGTTGGCGGCGCGTTTCCTCGGGGATGCGGCCCCACCAGTTGGTGGCCACGGTCCAAATGCCGAAGCCGACTTCGGAGAGCATCAGGTCGGTGCGGGGGAGTTGGCGGTATTTCATAATCTAATCATCCTTGAGTGGCGTCGCTTAGCCAACGGCTCATGCCTTCAATGAATTCGTCTCGTATTGTACTGGAGGAACCGCAAAATTCCGCTATCAGTTGCTCTTTAAATGCCTGCGGATCATCGCCGTTGGGAACCACAAACGAACCGATCGGATCGCACGCGATGGCCATATCTTTGCCGTTGGCAAACGTCCGGTTGACCGTCATCCCCAAGGGCCCGGCGCTGGACGGCCAGGTAGCGTCAACGTTCATCCAACCCACATCGGTTTTCAGGCGTATGTAGGTATGCACGTCCGGCACGGGCTCCAGGGTCACCAGGGAGTTGAGCTCTGCGGGGAAATGGGAGGTGTTTTCTCGCGTGAACCGATGTGTGCACATGACGATCCGCGTCTCCATGCCGAGCTCGCGGAAGATCTCGTCCAATAGGTAGTGCTTCCCGGAGCAGGTGCCGCGCCATTCGCGGACGATGGCCTCGGGCTCTCGCGTACTGGCGCGCTGGTAGGGCATGTCGCGCACGAGGGCGAAAGCGGAAGCGGCGGTGAGCCCTTCACCGTCGGCGACGAGGTTGCGCCGGCGGCTTTCCTGTTCCAGCAGGGAGAGAAGGGTTGGCATGGTGGTGTGTCCTTATGCGTTACGGTGGGATGTCACCGGCCCAACCGCGTCTCAAACCGGAAGCTGCGGCCAGTTCCTCATTGGCAGCGTCAACCACCAGCGCCAGTACCTGTAACGTGGTCGCTCCGATGCATTGACCGCTGTCATCTGGCCAGAAGGCTACCGGACAAGTTCCGGCAGCAACCTGTCCCGAAGGCAGGGCGATGGAAAGTCGAGCTTCTCCGCGCTGGCACTCCAGAGTACTGCCGTCGGCCAGATAATATAAGACCGGGTTGCCCGTTGGTTGAATTTGCAACCCTTCCAGCAGATCCGAGGGAAACGCTGAGTCCGATGCACCGGTATCCACCAGTGCTGATACCGGCAACATATCGCCGCCGTTTACGTTGCCGATCAGGACGTCTGCGTAAAATGTGCCCATGGTTGTTCCTACTGTTTTGGTTAGATCGAGCAAGTGGCGGAGTGTACGTCGTCAGGGCTTACCGATTTAGCCAAGCGCTCAGCCAGGTCGGCCCGGCCCCAGCCGCGCAGCACGTCGCACACCTCGGCGACCGAGCGGGGGCTGGCGAGGGCGTCCGCGGGTAGGGGGCGGAGAGTGGTGTGGTGCATGATCGGGGTCCGGTTATTAGGTCGGTCAAGCGGTGGGGTGGACTTCTTGAACCTGTCGCGCCAACGCCGCCGCGGTGTCGGTATCATCTGCGGTGTAACCGAGTATGCCAGAGTGCGACGGGTCGTGCGATTCTCCCAATGCTACGATTTGTATGTCCAGGTTCAAGTCGCTCTTGCACGCCCCGATGGCAACGCCGACATTGAGGACAGCAAACGCCGTATTACGCCTGACGCGGAAACCCTTGTCCGTCAAAGCTCGGTGAACTCCGATGATTTGTTCCTGTCGGTCCGAATCGTGAAAATGCTCCAGCCAGTTGGTTGACAGGAATTCTTCGCCTGGCCGGAGCAGAAACGCGCTTCGAGCGACTATTCCGTCCGCTATGTCCCGCCGCCGGCAAAATCGCGCGACATGGTGATGACCCGATAATTCGCGCCGTTGGGCAGAGGCTAGCGACATACGAACAAGCCCTCATCGGCCAGTTTTTGCACAATCACCCGACGGGAAGCGGTTTTCTTCCCGCTTCGGATGTTGATGAACTTGCCGGCTCGGTCGGTGGCTGTGAACATGATACGGTCGGCGTCCAAAAACCACAGGCCGGCGTCTCTATTGTCAGCGAATTCCCACTCGGCGCAAATCCAACCTTCCTGCGTGCAGGTCATACGTACTTTCCCGTCAGTTTCCACCGCGCCGAAAAATGCCAGAAATCCTCGGGCGCTTTCCAGAGTCAGCGGAACGTCGCCGTCATCCAGGTCCTCATCCGAGGCAAGGTAGGTCATGCGCACAGCCAAGTCAGCCCGGCCCCAGCCACGCAGCACGTCGCATACCTCAGCGACGGAGCAGAGGCCAGCGAGGGCGTCCGGGGGAATGGGACGGGGCGCAGATCGCATAGTTGGGCAAAAGCTCGCTAGGGCACCGGGAGATTCGCGAACGGGTCGCCGAAATCGCGTGCCATGCGGAAAGCTCCCTGTAGATTAGATTCCATCAATCGATAGCTTGCGGCAGAGCGGAAAAATTCTTTGTGGTTCCCGGTGAAATTGTGGTTGTCCCTGGCTTGCCGCAGCGTGTTCCTGATGGAAGTTACCGCAACTGTGTATAACGGACTAAACCACTCATCGATTTGCTCGACAATGGCTGAAGCCCGGTCCGACGAAAACAGGTAACCTTCGAGCTGGTAACGCTCACGTAACAGGTTTCCTATCAGCCAAACTATGTGAAAGCTTGAGTAACCCACCCAGTCCTCTTCCCTTTTATCGACCGCGACCTGTTTATTTGCCTTGCGCTGAACCACCGCAGGGAGCAGCAATTGTTCTGCGGTCACGCTACCAGTGTAGATGGAGTCATAGCTGAATTCACTTTCTCGAGCGATCGATGACACCGGCCCTTTGTTCAGAAACTCCCGGATCTTGTCTTTGGCTTCTCCCGGAAAGCCGGCAAACGACACCACCGCTTGGGCGACATCTTTGCTTGCCAATTTTCGATATTCTCTTCCTGACTGACGATAAGGCTCTTTGGCGGATTGGCCACCGATCATCTTGTTCCATTCCCCGGCTTTGATTTCGTAGAACCAAGGAGGAGCCAAAGCCGCAAATTCTCGCTGCAATCTGATTTGGACGGCTTCGTTGGAGATGAAATCTTGGGCGCGCATGGCGGTTTGTCTGTTGGTGGTTCGGGCGATGGTTCGTGAGAAATGCTCCGGGCATTCGGTGAGTTTCACGGTCACCAGTACGCTCGGGTCATCTCGGATGATCGCCCTCACATTCCATATAGTGACTGTGGTTTGACAGCCGTTGATGATCTGGAAATTTTGAACAAACAGTTGATTGCCTACCAACCGGTAGGAGTCGCAAATCGCTGTGATGCCGTTGTTCAGCAAATGAAACCGCCTGCGATCCGTCGCGTCGTTCAAAGTCCGCTTGATTTCAGCATTAACTTTATTACCCAAGGGCCCGCGAGGATTCAAACGAAATATCCTGTAGCTGTGCCTGGCGAACACATTGATGATTTGCCGGGCCGGCACCGTCATCGACAAAGTGGGATAATCGGTATCGGTTCCGGTTTGGTGAAACGTTCCGGGCTCCAGTCGGAACGTGAAATCGCAAGGTTCGCTCATGTCGTCGCTATTTTGTTGGTTGACATAGTGATCGTATAGATCGGCTAGGTCTAGGCACTCTAGTGTCACCGTAACCTCAACAGGGTTGTTGTTGATACTTACAGTGAGTTTCCGTGAACTGCTTTCCTCCGCATTTCGTCGGGCCGCATCGGTCAGCGAGCCGCTTGTCGCCCATATCAAATTGATCGAACAGGGGCGGTCACGTGAGGTCAGCCTTTTCACCAGTTCATCATGCAGGGCCTTGGTCTCGTCGTTCCGACTGGCGGCGACTTCATTGGCACTCAACAAGCGGTTAGGAGCATTCAAGAAAGCAGAGATTTCCCGGGGTCCCATCGAAGTTCCGGGCTGGCGGTGCTTGCTTTGGAACAAGTGAACAACCGAATCATCATCCGATTCTGGGATGAAGTACCCGTCAACCTCGAAGTCATCCGCGCCGTCTATGGCGGTGGCTTCGATGATGTCATTGCCTGAAACGTCGTGACCTATGGCGAACACCGTGGCGAATGCCCAATGGCGAAATCCCCGGTCGAGATTGCCGCCGTAGTACTCGTCCGCCGCCTCTTCAATGAACGGCAGGATGTGGTCATAGCGGTCTTGGGCTGCTTGTCGTCGGCTGGTCATTTCAGTTCCCCAAGTGCAGCATGATGAGATCGTCTTGCCAGGGAAGGTTCCTGATCCACCGGCGCAACCTGGCTTTTTCAGATTGTCCCAAGCCTTTCTGGTTCGCCCAGATGTTGGCCCGTTTGCGCAAACCTACACGGCTGAATTCGTATAGGCCATTGTTGTCCCAGGAACCACCCCAGGTGTCGTCGTCATCCCAAGGGTCGTCGCCTCGACCCGTGTCCGGGTCAAGCATCAGGTCAAACAGAAAATCGTAGATTGGCGGGGTAGGTCGCTTCAGGCCCTGGTATTCGGTTTTGACCGCCCAAACGTCCAGTCCCATGGTTTTCGCCTTCCAAAATTTAGGATGGCTTTGGTTTAGCGGACCTCGCTACCATCCGTCAACAACCAACTGTCAGCAAATTTCAGTGCCCCCTAAGCCGGCGCCAGGCCCAAGATTCCGCGCACCGCTTCTCTCAGGAGAGGCCGCGAACGAACTCCGTCACATTGAGTACTGGAAAGTCCCACAGGCCGTCGCAGTTCAGCAAATCAGGGTCAATGCTCACGATAGCGTCGGCCTCCTTGGCCATCGCCAGATCAACGAAGGGTTGGTCTTTTTCGTCCTGACACACCTTGATTTCCGAATCCGGCACGTCCCGAATGTATTCGGCGTATTTCAGGTACTCGGCTAAAATGGAGTCTCGCTCGGCTTCGGAGATACCAAACCTGGGATCCCCCAACTTTTCCCGAAATTCTTCATAGGTGGCCCGGGACACCAGTGGCACCAGGCGACCGCTTCTCATCGCTACCCAAATACTGCTGTCTCTGAGTCCCGATCTTGCCTGGGTCAAGTGCACGCCCGTGTCCAGCACTACCCGGGGAACCTTCACGGGCGGATGATCTCGAGAATCTCGTCATCGGTCAGATCGGCAGTAGCATCGCGGAGCTTCGCCATCGCGTCATCAAAAGGAATCCCGTCAAACGGGCAGAGGGTGGACTCTCCATCATGGCGTGCCACTACCCTGAAACCGTCGGAGACAAAATCCGCGGCATAATTATCGGCAACCGTGAACGTGGGGCAACCGCGCTCCCAACCGGACCGGAGCGCTCCCACGAAGAGGTCCAATATAAGCTCTGGGATATCCAGGCCCACCTCATCGGCGCGAACTTTCAACTCGGCCGCTAATCTGGACGTAACAGGCACCGACACCGCTTCGTACCCATCACCCCGGTAAACGTGGTACATCATGCTGTAATCTCCTGCACAGGGGTCGGAAAGCGACCGCTGATTAGCGGTGCATTATACATACCAACCAGATCAGTCACGCCCAAGTGCATGGCAAAAGGGCTGCTCGCTCCCGGCCCTACGCCGGCACCAACCCCAGGCTTCCGCGCACCGCTTCGGCCATCTCGTTGAAGCGGGCGTCGTCGAGGACGGGGGTGGCGTTGCCGAGGCGGACGGTGGGGATGACGTCCACCCAGGACTTGCAGCCGCCGTACTCGGGAATGAACGGTGCAGTGGTCGCGTTTTCCATCTTGTAAACGCGCAGCAGCATGATGGTCAGCGGCACCATGGGCTTCCAGTGGAGGCGGGACTGGGCGTAGGTGTCCGTCCAGATGTGGTGCGGCGCCAGGTCTTCCACCTTGCCCTGCTGGTCGATCTCGATGAGCTCATGGACTCGGGCCCAGTGGGTGAAGGTGACGGCGTCCTTGTCGTCCGGGTCGTCGGCCAGCAATTGCCGCAGCGCGGGCTGGTGACTGTCCTTGAGCAGGTCTTCCTTCTGGTGCAGGTAGGTGGGGTAGAGCAGGAACTCGGGGTGCACCACCCGGAAATCCTTGCTCTCCTCGTGGATGCCGCCCTTGCGCAGCATCATGATCTGGTCGCCGTCGGCCAGGGCTTTGACGGTGACCGCCCACTCTTTCAGGGCCAGTTGGCAGGTCGCAGGGATGGTCATGGCCTCAACCTCCGTTGGTAGTTGCTCTTCATTCCGTCAGAATCAGGATTTGCCGGATTCAGAGATTTCCAGGATTTCGCTAATCCGGTAAATCATGCAATCTCGAAAATCCTGATTCTGACAATCATCAAGTTAATGGCCGCGGCTGCAAAATTCATCCCAGCCGGGAACGTCTTCGCCAGTGACGTAGAGCCAGTAGTAGGCGCCGATGTCGCCCATGTACTTGAACTGCTTGCGCACGTCCTTGATGGTGGCCTCGAGGTCGCCGTGGGAGCGCAGGTAGTTGCGGATGTCTCCGCCGTGCTCCTCCTCCAGCTCGATGAGTTTCTGGGCGTTGTGCACGGTGGCGACGATCTTGCGACGGTTCCGTATGATAGCCGGGTCGGCGGCCAGCGTGTCGATGGCCGACTCGTCCATCGCGGCCACCGCCGCAACGTCGAACCCCTGGAACCCGGCCTGGAACCCGGGCCACTTGGTGTTAACCACCTTCCACGACATCCCGCTCTGGAACACCGCCTTGGTCATGACCTCCAGGTAGTCGTCCAGGCTCCGGGGTTCGATCTGTTCCGGAGCTTCGGGATGCTGCCGTTCCTCCTGGGTGGTCATAACTTGCTCCTTGACAAAACAGCCTGGGCCGCGAATGCGGGCAGGCGCTACTACGCCGACGCCTGGCCGGATCCGGGGGCCGACGGAACATCGATGCGGAGCAGGCGGCTCAGGTTTGCCGTCGTCACTTCCGCCACCTCCTCCACTGAGATGCCCTTGACGGTGGCCAGGCACCAGGCCACGTCGGCCAGGTGGCGCGGCTCCGTCCAGTTGTGCCGGTACTTCTTGAACGGCTGCGGGTACGCGTCGGTTTCCAGCACGATGTTTTCCAGCGGAATATCGCGGGCGACTTCGCGCAGTTCCTCGAGTCGAGTCAGCGGGCGGGCCAGGGAGATGAAGAAGCCGCAATCGATGGCCTCCCGCGCCGTTTCGGCGTCCCCCTGGAAGTAGTGCATCGCGCCGCCAACCAGGCCGGCGTTCTCCTCGCGCAATACCTTGAAAACCGCCGGATGCGACTCCCGCGAGTGGAAGATGATCGGCAGGCCCAGGCTCTTGGCCAGGTGGATGTGCGCCCGAAACACTTGATCCTGCACCTCGTGGTCGGGCGAGGAGGGCAGGTAATCCAGTCCAACCTCGGAGATGCACACCACGCGCGGGTTGTCGCGGGCCAGGGCCTCCAGCCGGCCGTAAGCCTCATCGTTCACCGGATCGTCGGCCTGCATGGGGTGGATGCCCACGCCGGCGTAGAACATCGGGTGCTCGTCAGCCAGCGCGATGCAGCGCTCGGTGGAGTCGATGGTGGTCCCAGCCAGGAGGATGTATCCCACGCCGGCCTCGCTCGCCCGTTCCAGGATACCGGGTATTTCCTCCGGCACGTACTGGTCCAGGTGGGTGTGGGCGTCGCAGTAGATTGGCGTCGTTGGCATAAGCGAAATTCCCCAGCGTCGACGTTGCCGACCGGCGCTGCGCAGAGTATAGCAGAGGATGGTCGAAGCCATGGTCTCCGGGCAGTTCGGGGAGCGATCTTACCTGCTTCCTGACGGGAGCGTAATGTGAACAGTTACCAAGGTGCAGGGCCTGTGCAAAGCCGCTTCATCCGCTCATGGTGAGCCTGTCGAACCATCCACCGATTTGCAGAAGTATCCTTCGACAAGCTCAGGATGAGCGGTAAAGGGCTATAAGGCGACTTTGCACAGGCCCTGGCATGAAGCGCCGCTGTCGTTGACAGAACTGGTAGGCTGGTCTACGATGATTGTTGACCTTAACGGTCGGGAATTATCGAAACGTCCGTCGGCGCGCCGCAAGCAATCGCCGGCCGGGGAGGAAGTGAGCCCAATGACCAGCCAGGCTCAACGCGTGATTTCTCGCGACACCACGTCCGAAGAGTTGGACTCCGATTACCAGTGGGGATTCACCATCGACATCGAGCAGGAGGCCATCCCGAAGGGCCTCAGCGAAGATGTGGTGCGCCTGATTGCGGCCAAGAAAAACGAGCCGCAATGGATGCTGGATTGGAGGCTCAAGGCCTTCGGGTTCTGGTCGCGGCAGACCTACACCGAACCGAAATGGGCCAACGTAGAGTATCCGCCCATCGACTTCCAGGACATGCACTACTACGCTGCGCCCAAATCCGCTGCGGACGGTCCTCAAAGCCTCGACGAGGTTGACCCGGAGGTCCTCGAAGCCTTCGACAAGCTGGGCATTCCCCTGGAAGAGCAGGCCCGCCTGGCGGGCGTGGCGGTTGACGCGGTGCTTGACAGCGTTTCCGTGGCCACGACCTACCAGGAACAGTTGGAAAAGGCCGGCGTCATCTTCTGCTCCATGAGCGAGGCCATCCAGAACCACCCTGACCTAGTGCAGAAGTACCTCGGTTCGGTGGTCCCCTTCGCCGACAACTTCTACGCCACGCTGAACTCGGCCGTATTCTCCGACGGTTCCTTCGCCTACATTCCGCCCGGAGTGCGCTGCCCCATCGAGTTGATGACCTACTTCCGCATCAACCAGGCCGACAGCGGGCAGTTCGAACGCACGCTCATCGTCGCCGACGAAGGGTCGTACGTGAGCTACCTCGAGGGCTGTACCGCCCCGATGCGGAAGACCAGCCAATTGCACGCCGCCGTGGTTGAACTGGTGGCGATGGAAGGCGCGGAGATCAAGTACAGCACGCTCCAGAACTGGTATCCGGGCGACCGCAACGGCGAAGGCGGCGTGTACAACTTCGTCACCAAGCGCGGCAAGTGCGCCGGCGCCAACTCCAAGATCTCCTGGACGCAGGTGGAAACCGGTTCCGCCATCACGTGGAAGTACCCCAGCGTCATCCTCCAGGGCGACAACTCCGTGGGCGAGTTCTACTCCGTGGCGCTGGTGAACAACTGGCAACAGGCCGACACCGGCACCAAGATGATCCACATGGGCAAGAACACGCGGAGCACCATCGTAGCCAAGGGAATCTCCGCCGGCCAGGGCCAGCAGACCTACCGCGGCCTGGTGAAGATCAATCCCTCGGCCAAGGGCGCACGGAACTTCACCCAGTGCGACTCCCTGCTCGTTGGCGACCAGTGCGGCGCCCATACCGTGCCCTACATCGAGGTCAAGAACCCCTCCGCCCAGATGGAGCACGAGGCCACGACGTCAAAGGTATCCGACGATCAGCTCTTCTATCTACAGCAGCGAGGCATCGGCGTCGAGGACGCGCACTTCATGATAATCAACGGGTTCTGCCGGGGCATCTTCCAGGAACTCCCCTTCGAGTTCGCCATGGAAGCCTCGCAGTTGCTCAAGGTCAGCCTGGAAGGAACGGTGGGTTAGCGCCTCCGGCCCGCCAGGTTTCCCGTTTCCCTCCAAACATAAGGACTCGCAACACGAAGATGACCACCGCCAACGAATCAGTTTCGCCTATCCTCGAGGTCAAGGACCTCCGGGTGTCCATCGACGATCAGGAAATACTGCGGGGAGTGAACCTTGCCGTAAATCCGGGCGAAATCCACGCGATCATGGGCCCCAACGGGTCCGGCAAGAGCACCCTGGCCAACACCCTGGCCGGCCGCCCTGAATACACCGTCACCAGTGGATCGGCGATGTACAAGGGTATGGATCTGCTGAACATGGAGCCGGAAGACCGGGCCCGCGCGGGAGTGTTCCTGGCCTTCCAGTATCCGGTGGAACTGCCCGGCGTTCGCGCGTGGCAATTCCTCAAAGCCGCGGTGGACGCCAAGAGGGTCCACCTGGGCGAGGAGGAAATGGGCGCCCGCGAGTTTGATCAACTGCTCCGCAGCAAGGTTGCCGAGGTGGAAATCGACCCGGAATTGGTACGTCGCTCGGTCAACGAAGGCTTCTCCGGCGGTGAGAAAAAGCGCAACGAAGTGCTGCAAATGGCACTGCTGGAACCCACCCTTTCGCTCCTGGATGAGACTGACTCCGGGCTGGACATTGACGCCCTGCGCATCGTCGCGGACGGCGTGAACCGCCTTCGCCGGCCGGACAACGCGGCGGTTGTGGTTACCCACTACCAGCGCATTCTGAGTTACATAACCCCCGATCAGGTGCACGTGCTGGTCGATGGCCGCATCGTCCGCAGCGGCGGCCCGGAACTGGCCGAAGAACTGGAGGCCCGGGGCTACGACTGGGTGCGCGAAGAAGCGGGATCCGCCGTCTAGCGCAGACTCTGGATCCTTTCGTATCGCTCGCCGCCGATACAGCGATTGCCTAATGACGCCCCAAAACAACCCCACAGGCGCTGCCCTGACTGATGCGGACTGGAGCCGGCTGTCCTTTCAGACCCAGGAGTACGTGGCCGCGAGCTACGAGCTAATGGGCAAAGCCCACAACTACCTGCGACAGGGTGACCTGCGACAGGCATCCGAAAAGGGATGGGGTTCGGCGGCACAGATTGTCAAGGCGGTGGCGGAGCATTGGAAGGACGCCCAGGTCGTCCATGGGAGACATCAGGATTTGCGGGCTCTGGTGGCAGGTTTGGCCACCGCAGAGCGGGAGCCCGACTTGGACCGCTCGTTCCACGCTGCCCAAGACTTGCACGAGAACTTTTACGAGAACAACTTGCCAGCGTATATCGTGGATTTGGACCTGAGACAGGTCGACGAATTCAGATCCAGGATATTGCCGCAATTGCGACGACCCCAGCCCCCGCGCGAGTTTCGTCAGGGTTTCTAAACACTCAACAACCAGCACTGCCGAGCGAGCCGAATGACCACAATTGCCCCAGCGCCAGCCTCCGAAACCTATCCTCACTACGCGGCCGCGTACGCTGCGCAGCCGGCCAGCAACTCCCTGGTTATCCAGGGACTCAGGGAGCGCGGCTGGGAAGCGTTCAACCGACTCGGACTGCCCACCGCCAGACGCGGCAACGAACCGTGGAAGTACACCAACGCCGGCCCCATTGCCCGCGTGAACTTCGCGCATGGCGACCTCGCCTCCGGCGGGGAAGCGGAGCCAACCCAGGCGGAGGCGCGCGCCGTTGCGCCCTGGCAGTCGGACTGGCGCAACCTGGTGGTTGTGGACGGAGTCTTCGTTCCGGGCCTGTCGACCGTAAACGGCGACGGTCCGGGTATCGCCGCGGGCCTGGGCGATGCGATGCTGTCGGATCCCGAACTTGGCGCGAAAGTGCTGGGCTATCTGGCGACCCCCGATGACGACGGGTTCGCCGCGCTCAATACCGCCTTTGCGGGCGATGGCGTGGGCATCTCGGCGCCGGCGGGAACGGATGCCGGCGTCATCAACGTCGTTTACCTGACCACCGGCCGTGGACAACCGCGAGCCACCCACCCGCGCCTCGTAATCTCTGCCGCTCCTGGTTCCCGCGTCACCGTCATCGAGACCTTCGTCGGTCCTGACGTGCGCTACCTGACCAACGCCGTGATGGAAACCGCGGTGGGAGAGGGAGCCAGCGTAGAACACTACCGCCTCCTGCTCGAGGGCCCGGAAGCCTACCACGTCGGCGTGAGCCGGGTTGTGCAGCAAAAGGACTCCGCCTTCTCCTCGGTAGCCATCGCCCACGGAGCGGCGCTGGGCCGCAACGATTTTGGCGTCACTCTGGCCGGAACCGGAGCGGAGTGCACGCTCAATGGCTTGTACCTCACCAACGGCACGCAGCACATCGACAACTACATCAACATTGACCACGCGGAGCCCTACGGCACCAGTCGGCTGTTCTATAAGGGAATCCTGGACGGCCATTCCCGGGCCGTGTTCGGCGGCAATGTAACTGTGCGCAAAGACGCGCAAAAGACCGACGCCCAACAAACCGACAAGAACCTGCTCCTGTCTGAAGAAGCCGAGGTCGACAGCAAGCCCAGCCTCCTGATATACGCCGATGACGTGAAATGCGGGCACGGCGCGACGGCGGGGCATATCGACGAGGACACGGTGTTCTACATGCGCAGTCGGGGACTGGATCTGCCGACAGTCAGCCGGATCCTGATCCACGCCTTCGCCAGCGAAATCATCGACACGGTGGCGCTGGAGCCGTTGCGGGAGTATCTCGACGAACGGTTCCGGAACGCCATCCCTTCCGCCAGCATCGCCCTGCCCATCGGAGGCCGCTCGTGACCGCCGCTACTGCGAACGCCCACGCTTTTTTCTCCGGCTCGCTGACCAACGGCGACGTCGCGCGCATCCGCCGGGACTTCCCGATCCTGGATCAGCTCGTCAACGGAAAACCCCTGGTCTATCTGGACAACGCGGCCACTACCCAAAAGCCGCGGCCAGTTATCGATGCCATCAGCAACTACTACCTGCACAACAACTCCAACGTGCACCGGGGCGTGCACACGCTGAGCCAACGGGCCACCGACGATTACGAGGCGGGTCGTGAGGCGATCCGCCGGTTCATCAACGCCCCGGACGCCTCAGAGATCATCTACGTGCGGGGCACGACCGAGGGTCTGAACCTCGTCGCCAGCAGCTACGGGCGCAAATTCTTCCAGGCTGGGGATGAGGTCATCATCACCGGCATGGAACACCACTCCAACATCGTCCCGTGGCAGATCTTGGGCAAAGAAATCGGCATCCGCCTGCGGGTCATACCTTTCAACGACCAGGGCGAACTGCTGATGGACGAGTACGAGAGCATGCTGAACGAGCGCACTCGGCTCGTATCCGTGGTGCATCAGTCCAACGCGTTGGGCACCATTAACCCGGTGTCGTCCATCATCGAGTTGGCCCATGCCCGTGGCATTCCAGTAATGGTTGACGCCGCGCAATCGATACCGCACCTGCCCATCGACGTGCAGGCCATGGGCGCCGATTTCCTGACTTTCTCCGGCCACAAGATGTACGGACCCACCGGCATCGGCGTGCTGTGGGGACGGGCGGATCTGCTGAACGACATGCCCCCGTACCAGTCGGGCGGCGAGATGATTCGCTCGGTCACTTACGAGGAAACGATTTACAGCGTCATCCCGCACAAGTTCGAGGCCGGCACTCCGGACATCGCCGGCGCCATCGGACTCGGGGCAGCCGTCGAGTACCTGGAAGCCATCGGCATGGACCGCATCGCCGCATACGAGCACGCGCTGATGCGCTACGGCGCCGAGCGTCTTGCCGCGACCGAAGGGGTGAGGCTGATCGGAACGGCGGAAAATCGTGGCGGCATCCTGTCGTTTTACATGGAATCGGCGCACGCCCACGACATCGGTACCATCCTGGACGCCGAGGGCATCGCGGTGCGTACCGGTCACCATTGCGCCCAGCCCGTGATGGCGCGCTATGAAATTCCGGCGACGGTGCGGGCATCCCTGTCGTTTTACAATACCACCGAGGAAATTGACACCCTGATCAAGGGGATTGATCGGGTCATTGAGGTTTTCGGCTGATGGCATCGGATCTGAGCGATCTCTACCAGGAAATCCTGCTCGAACACAACCGGCGGCCCCGCAACTTTCGCACCCTGGAGGACGCCACCCACCACGCGGACGGCTTCAATCCGCTGTGCGGCGACGAAATATCGTTGCAGCTTCGGCTGCACGATGACACGGTCGGCGACGTGGGTTTCCAGGGACACGGCTGCGCGATCAGCCGCGCTTCCGCTTCCCTGCTGACGCAGGCGGTCAAGGGCGCTTCGACCTCTGACGCCATCGCCATGTTCGACGAGTTTCACCGGATGCTCACGGAACCCGACGCCGAACTCGACTACGACCTGCTGGGCGACCTGGAAATGCTGGCCGGCGTGATCGCGTATCCCACCCGGATCAAGTGCGCCGTCCTGGCCTGGCACACGCTGAAAGCGGCCATGGACGGCGAGGGCGTCGCCTCCACTGAATAGGCGATAGACGCCTCCCTGGGCTCGTCCCGATGGCTCCCCTGCCCGACAACCCCGACGCGCTCTACGGCGACGTCATCATGGACCACTATCGCCGACCGCGCCATCGCGCGCCTTTGTCGTATGCGGACGTCGAAGCCGAGGAGTTCAATCCCTTCTGCGGAGACCGGGCTACGCTCCAATTGCGCCTCAATCACGCGGCCGGGCGCTCACCCTCCATCCAGGACGTGAGCGCCCACGCTGAGGGGTGCAGCATAATCCAGGCATCCGCTTCGCTGTTGGCCGACAACCTGCACGGCCGAACCGTGGAGCAGGCTGCCGACCTGTCCCAGCTGTTCCGAGACTTGATGCAGGGGAAGCCGCTGCCGCCGGTGGCGCTGTCCGAGCTCGGCGACCTCGAGGCCCTGGAAGTGGTCCGCCAATACCCCGTGCGCGTCAAGTGTGCCCTGCTTCCGTGGGTAGCGCTGGAAGAAGGGTTGCGCCGGTTGCGTTAGGCGCAGATGAGTTTAGCAATCGGCCTTGACTCTCGATCCCAACCCACGAAACTCCAAATCTCCAGATCTGTGCGCCGCTCGTAGCCCTTGAGCAGTCATCAGAGTTGCCAGTGTTGGAACGACGCCAACACCCGTAGTGGCGGGTCCAAATGTGGCCGGAGTCATTTGCCCTGTAATCCCCTCAGATAGGCGATGTGCCCCACGTGCTGGTACATCTCGCCGATGATCTGGCGGAACATGGCGCCCAGCGACATCTCGGGGCGTCGCTCCCGGGGGACGCGTTCCATATCCTCCGGGGTCAGCGTGTCCAGATATGCCAGCGTGGACTGCCGCACTGAGGCGCGGTACCGGAGAAACTCCCCGAGATCCACGCCGGGGAAGTTGTTCACCTGCTCGGCGGTATGTCCGAAGCCGTTGTCACGGGTGGGCAGGCCGAACTTCTCGTGCCAACCCTCGGTCTCCCACAGCTCCGTCTGGAACTGGGCAAAGAACTGGATCCACATATCCTCGACGCGGACCATGTGCCAGAGAATCCAGCCGATGGAATTTGCGTCGGCCGCCGGCTGCCAGGCGAGTTCGTCCTGACCCAAACCGTCGAGGGCATCCGTCAGGAAGCCGTTTTCCTTGTCGAGCGCGTCAGCGATGAATTCGTTGAGAGTCATTCGGTGACCTCCCGGTCCATCAGGCGGCAGCGGGCACCAGGGTGCGTGCTCCCATCTCGCGGTCCAGCAGCAGCAGGGCGTCGCTGCGGCCGGCCACTTTGTCCAGGGAGGCAATCACGTCCCGGGCCGTCTTCTCTTCTTCAACCTGCTCGTTGACAAACCACTGCAGCATGACCTGGCTCGCGAAATCGGCAGACTCGGCAGCAACGGCGTACAGCTGGTTGATTAATTGGGAAACGTGCTGCTCGTGTTCAAGGGTCTGACGCATCACGTCTTCCACGGCATCGAACTCGATGGGCGGCTGTTCGATGGGGAGCAGCGTAACCCGCCCGTCCCGGTCTTCCAGGTAGGTCAGGAGACGCATGGCGTGGTCGTATTCCTCCTGGCTCTGGATGCGCATCCAATGAGCGAAACCGGGCAGGTCGATGGAATCGCAGTAGGTGGACATCGACAGGTAAAGGTACGACGAGTAGAACTCGGCGTTGATGTGGCGATTGAACGCCTCCTGCAAGGCGGTGCTGACGGCCATGTTGGTACTCCGCGTTAATATCCCTTGGCGGCATCAGGGAATAGGCGATGAAAACCTGTTTGTTGCTCCGGAGCTCAGTCGTGGAGGAAACCCAGGACGGTGTCGAAGAACGCCTCGGGTCGTTCCACTTGTGGTATGTGACCGCATTGCGGGATGACGGTCAACGTGGCGTTGGGCAGCAGGTCACGGAAAGCCTCACCGTATTCCGGGGGAATCACCTGGTCAGAATCTCCCCAGACGATCAGGGTGGGCATCACGATGCGATGGGCCCTTTTGGTTAGGCCGCGCTCCGGAATTGGCCAGGTGAACTTGGCGACCGATTGCAGGGTCTGGATGCGGTCCAGGGTGTGTTCCAGCCGCGCCTCCGGCTCCGTGGGTTGCGCAACGGAGGCGTGGGCCAGATCCCCGTCGGAGTCGTGCCAGAGCATCTCGCGCCGCTCGTCGGGCGTGAGGATGAAGAAGTCGGCAACAGGTTTGTCCTCCAGCCACAGTCCCAACGAGTTCACCAGGACCAGACGGGAAATGCGATCCGGGCGGTGGGCGGCCAGTTCAGCGGCGCAGAACCCGCCGTAGGAATGCCCGATCAGATGGCATCGCTCGATTCCCAGGGCGTCAAGGAACTCTTCGAAGAACTGCACCAGGTCCCAGAGGTCGTCCAGATGGCTGAGACCCGTGGACTGGGCAACACCGGGATGCGCCGGCGCGTAAACGTGGTAGTCCTCCGCCAGCCGGTCCAGGTAATCCGGCCATCCGACGTAACCGCCCGCGCCGTGCAGGTAAACCAGTGGGTCGCCGGAACCGCCTTCCGCGACCTGGACATTGAACATCCCGCCACGGACGGACACCATACGCTCAGTGTGAGCAACCATCGGTGAAACACCTCGAATCCTGTCTAGACTTGTCGCATGACCGGTAATCGGGAACTCGCTGCCATCGTCGCCAACCAGGCCAGACATTCCGAATACCAGCCCCGTAATACCATACCATAATCGTGCGGGTCGGTTGCCCGTGCCAGACATAGCGGGTCGTCGGCGCCGAGTTCCTGACCCGCAGCGCGTTGACGCCCATCAATACTTGCGGCACAATTGTCCGCGCTATGAAACTCCACGAGTATCAAGCCAAGGCAATATTCGCCCGCTACGGTATTTCAGTGCCCGATGGTAGTTTGGCGCATACCGCCAGCGAAGCAGCGGCGGCAACCGAGTCGTTCGGTGGCCGGGCCGCCGTCAAAGCCCAGGTCCACGCCGGCGGTCGGGGCCTGGCCGGGGGCGTCAAGGTGGTGAGCAGCCCCGAAGAAGCCAGCAGCTTTGCGGCCGGTCTGTTGGGTTCCCGCCTCGTTACCAACCAGACCGACGATGCCGGAGTGCCGATAGATTCGGTTCTGGTCGAATCGCTCGCCAACATCGGGAGCGAGATGTACGTGGCAGTGACCATGGACCGCGATCACCGGGGACCGGTCTTGATCGCCAGCGCCGGCGGCGGGACCTCCATCGAGCAGTTGGCGTCCGAGGACCCCGACGCCATCATCACCGAGCCGGTCGATCCCGTCCTGGGATTGATGCCGTACCAGCGCCGCAGGGTGGCAACCCGCCTCGGCTTGAGTGGCCCGGCTTTGCGCGACGCTGCGGACGTACTCTCGGCCCTCTACCGCATCTTCGTTGAAAATGATTGCTCGCTGGTAGAAGTAAACCCATTGATCGTAACCGGGGACGGTTCAATCATGGCCCTCGACGCTAAAATGGACGTCGAGGACGACGCGCTGTTTCGTCATGCGGACCTGCAACAACTGCGGGACCGTAACCAGGAAGACCCCCTCGAAGCCGAAGCGGCAGACGACGATATCGCCTACGTGAGCCTGGACGGCTCCGTCGGATGCCTGGTCAACGGAGCGGGCCTGGCAATGGCGACGCTGGACGTCGCCAACGCCGCCGGCGCGCCGCCAGCCAATTTCCTAGACGTCGGGGGCGGCGCTACCGACGAAAAGGTGGCCAAGGCGGTCAGCATCATCCTGTCCGACCCGAAAGTTGATCGGGTGCTGGTCAACGTGTTCGGCGGCATCCTGCGCTGCGACGTGGCGGCCCGGGGCATCGTCCTGGCCTACGAGCAACTCCAGGCAAAGCAGCCGCTGGTGGTGCGCATGCTGGGCACCAACCTGGAAGAGGGAAAATCAATCCTCGCCGGCTCCGGTCTCAACGTCACTTTCGCCGACACCCTGACGGAAGTCACGGCGGCGCTGTCCAACAACACGCAGGCGGGCGCGTAGTCTCATGGGCATCCTTCTTAACGAGCAGTCCCGGGTGTTGGTGCAGGGCATCACGGGACGCGAGGGCAGTTTCCACGCCCGAGCCTGCAAGGAATACGGAACGCAGCTCGTGGCCGGTGTGACTCCGGGCCGGGGCGGGCAGCTGTTCGACGACGCGGTTCCCGTATTCAATTCCGTAGAGGAAGCGGTAGATGCCACCCAGGCCAACGTGTCGCTGATCTTCGTGCCTCCCCCGTTCGCGCCGGACGCCATCGCCGAATCCGTGGACGCCGGGATTCCTCTGATCGCCTGCATCACCGAGGGGATACCGGTGCACGACATGGTCGGCCTGTACCGGTACGTCAAGGCCAACCCGGTCCGCCTCATCGGACCCAATTGCCCCGGGATGATCAACCCGGGAGCCCGGTGCAAGGTGGGCATAATGCCCGGCAACATCCATATGCCGGGAAGGGTGGGAGTGGTATCCCGCAGCGGCACTTTGACCTACGAGGCTGTAGGGCAGTTGACCGAGAAGGAAATTGGCCAGTCGTCGTGCGTGGGCATCGGCGGCGATCCCATAATCGGCAGCAGTTTCGTGGACATCCTCCGCCTCTACAACGACGACCGGGACACCGACCTGGTCGTGTTCATCGGCGAAATCGGCGGCAACATGGAGCAGGAAGCCGCCGAGTTCATCGGTTCACCGGAGTTCACCAAACCGGTGTGTTCATTGATAGTGGGGGCCACCGCGCCGTCCGGGAAACGCATGGGCCACGCTGGCGCGATCATCACCGGCGAGTCCGCCACCGCCGAGTCCAAAATTCGCGCGCTGGAACGGGCCGGAGCGCGCATCATACCCACGCCTGCGGATATCGGCGATACCGTCGCCACGGCTCTCGTCGAGATCGGTCTCGGCGCATAGGTTGGCCGCCTCACCGAACGTGGGGCGCGGTCGCTTGGCTCAGGCGACGCCATTCCGGCGACCGCGAATGTTCCGGGCCCTCAAACCGGACGCCAATTTCGCAAGCCGGCGATTTCGATCTATTCCACGCGCTTGACGCTCACCAACTCGGCGTGTACGATACGAGTGCCCAAGGTATCATTTCCCATCCGTTACTGATGTCCCAATGCGGACGCACCTGGGCACACCGGCAAACGAATTGAGATAACTGCCGGCATAGATCCCGATCAGGCAAGACCGTTAGGTTCCAACGAGGGAACGCCGAGTGTTCCACAGGACCTCCGAAGTGATCCTGAGTAACCTGTGGCATGGGATCCACCGCTATCCGTATGCCCACTAAGTACATTTTCGTGACCGGCGGAGTGGTTAGCTCCATCGGAAAAGGCATCTGCGTCGCGTCTATCGGACGCATCTTGAAGAGCCAGGGGCTCTCCGTTACCGTCATCAAGCTGGACCCTTACCTGAACGTTGACCCGGGCACCATGTCCCCGTACCAGCACGGCGAAGTCTTCGTCACCAAGGACGGGGGCGAAACGGATCTGGACCTCGGCCACTACGAAAGGTTTATCGACGTCGAACTGACCCGCGACAGCAACGTGACCGCCGGGCAAACCTACCTCGAACTCATCACCCGAGAACGGCGCGGCGACTTCCTTGGCGGCACCATCCAGACCGTGCCCCACCTGACCAACGAAATCAAGGATCGGCTTATTGGACTGGCGGAAAAATCCAACGCCGACGTCGTCGTAGTCGAGGTCGGCGGCACCGTAGGAGACATCGAGGGACTCCCGTTCCTGGAAGCGATCCGGCAGATGCGCAACACCGTGGGCCGCAACAACGTCTTCTATATGCACCTGACCCTCCTCCCCTACATCACGGCCTCCGAAGAGTTGAAAACCAAACCAACACAACACAGCGTAAAGGAATTACGGAGCATCGGGATTCAGCCGGACGCCCTGGTCTGCCGCTCCGATGCGGATGTCACACCCGGCATCCGGGAGAAGTTGTCCCTGTTTTGCGACGTGGCTTCCGAAGCCGTGTTCCCCATGCCTACGGTGGGCAACGTTTACGAAGTGCCGCTGGTGATGGACTACTTTGGCGTGGGACGCTGCCTTTCGGAATCCCTCGGTTTGAATGGGCAGACCCAACTGGACGATTGGACCACTCTGGTCGACCGGATGAACGGCGCGACCGGCGAGGTTCCCATCGCGGTGGTGGGCAAATACGTGGAATATCCCGACTCCTATATGTCGGTGCGCGAAGCATTGCGGCACGCCGCTGCATCCTGCGGCTTGCGGGCCGACGTGCGGTGGGTCCATTCGGAAGCCGTGGAGCGGGACGGCCCGGACGCCCACTTGAGCGAGGTATCCGGAATCGTGGTCCCGGGCGGATTCGGCCCCAGGGGAGTCGAGGGGATGATCGACACCAGCCAATATGCCAGGAACAAGCACGTGCCCTATCTGGGTTTGTGTCTGGGCATGCAGGTCATGGTCATCGACTGGGCGCGCGAAGTCACCGGCCTTCGGCGCGCCAATTCGTCGGAACTTGACCCCGACTGCGAGCATCCGGTGATCGACATAATGCACGGGCAGCGCGGCATCACCGATCTGGGCGGGACCATGCGCCTGGGCCACTACCCCTGCCGGCCGCAAGGCAACACCAGGACCGCCGACGCCTACGCCCGCAGTGAAATCAAAGAACGTCATCGGCACCGTTACGAAGTGAACAACGCCTATCGGGAATGTCTCGAAGCATCGGGCATGATCATGAGCGGGCTGTCTCCGGACGGCGAATTGGTTGAAGCCACCGAGGTGCCCGATCACCCATTCATGGTCGGCGTGCAGTTCCATCCGGAATTTCAGTCGCGCCCCAACCGGCCTCATCCCCTTTTCAGCGCACTGATCGAGCAGGCTCAACAAACGGTGCGCGAAGGCCGGCAATTGCCTTTCCGACGGGCCGGCGGATGGTCTTTTTCCGCGGACTGACAGTTTCCGCAGACCGGGAACTCGCCCCATTTACAATTCAATCCATGCCCCGGCAAAAGCCGGTTCTCTGAACCCTGACCCGTGAATTCGGCGCGGCGCCGCACACTTCGGCGACACCTGTTCGCCCGCTTTAGCCGCACGTGGCCGCGACATCAGAAACACGACCTTCTCTCGGTCTCGAGGAGGACATAGCAATGAAACTGTTTTTGGACACCGCCAACATCGACGAGATCCGCATGGGCGCCGAACTCGGCGTCATCTCCGGGGTCACTACCAACCCCTCCCTGGCTGCAAAGGAAGGCATCGGCGGCGCCGCCGGCTACCGGGCCGCGGTCCAGGAGATCGCCGACATAATCGACGGGCCAATCTCCGTAGAAGTGGTCAGCACCGACGCTCCGGGCATGATCGCCGAGGGTCGGGACATCGCAGAGTGGATACCCAATCCCTGGGTCAAAATCCCCAGCACCGAGGAAGGCTTCAAAGCCATCAGCGTGCTGGCCCGGGATGGCATACAGATCAATCAGACGCTGGTTTTTACCGTCAACCAGGCGCTGCTCGGAGCCAATGCCGGGAGCGCCGTGGTCAGTCCCTTCGTGGGACGGCTCGACGATATCGGCCAGGATGGCATGGCGCTGGTCCAGGACATTGTGGCGGTTTACCGCCAGCAGTCCGTGGAAACCAAGGTGATGGCCGCCAGCATACGCGGAGCTCGACATTGCGTGACCGCCGCCGCCGCCGGCGCTGATATCTCAACGATACCCTACAACGTTTTGACGCAAATGATAAAACACCCCCTCACCGACGCCGGCCTGTCGCGATTCCTGCAGGACTGGCAGCAAGCTTCCGGAGGCTGACAACATGGTCCGCGCCCGCACTGGCTCCCCGACCGCACCCCGACGACGAAGGCGTCCCCCGGCCACTGACGAGGCCGGCGTCGCGTTGGCCGACTCCGCCCCGGCAGATGACGCGCCGGATGGAGGACCGCCGTATCCCAACGGATCTCACCCCGGGCGTTACGTCGACGTCGCCGAACTCACGTCCATGTCCCTGGAAGAACTCCTCGAGTTGGCTCCTGACGTGGGTCTCGAAGACGACGCAGCGTTGGCCGACCTCACCCGGGACGCCCTGCTGAACCGTGTCCGACACTCGGCTGCCAATCGCAGCCTGCTGACCGCCTCGGGCATCCTGGAAGTGATGGACGCCGGTCACGGGCTGCTGCGCTCGTTGCAATACCCGCCGGTTTCGGGTGACGTATTCGTCGGGCAGTCGCAGATCCGCAGGTTCAACCTCAAGACCGGCGATACGGTCACCGGGTTGGTGCGGCCTCCCAAGGAAGGTGAACGACGCTACGGTTTGACCCGAGCGACCAGCATCAACCTTCTGGACCCCGAGGACCAGAAACCGGCCTCGCGGCGCATCTACGAGTCGCTGACCCCCATTTTCCCGGACGACCACATCGTCCTGGAACACGCACAGGGCGGGTTGTCATCGCGCATGATCGACCTGTTTGCCCCGATCGGGTTGGGCCAACGCGGTCTGGTGGTATCCGCGCCCAAGGCCGGCAAGACCACGGTTCTGCGTCAGATTGCCGCGGCGATCACCGAGAACCGCCCCGAGGTCCTGCTGATGGTCGTGCTCATCGGCGAGCGACCCGAAGAGGTCACCGAGATGCGGCGCGCGGTCAAAGGGGACGTGTTCGCGTCCACCTTCGACGAGTCCGTTGAAGAGCAGTGCCGGGTCGCGGAGTTGGCCGTAGAACGCGCCAAGCGCATGACCGAAGCCGGACGCGACGTCGTCATCCTGCTGGACAGCATCACCCGGCTCACCCGAGCCTACAACCTGGCCCTGCCCACCTCCGGGCGCACGCTGTCCGGCGGCATCGATCCCGCCGCCCTGTACCCGGCCAAGCGCTTCATCGGCGCCGCCCGCAATCTCGAAGAAGGCGGGTCGCTTACCATAATCGCCACCTGTCTTCTGGACACCGGCAGCCGCATGGACGAGGTGATCTACGAGGAGTTCAAGGGCACCGGCAACATGGAGCTGCACCTGGACCGCCGCCTCGCCGACCAGCGTTACTTCCCGGCCATCGACGTGGTGCGCAGCGGCACGCGCCGGGAGGAACTGCTCTACGACCAGGAAGCCATGCCCCAGATCTGGCTGCTGCGCCGCATGGTGACTTTGGCCTCGGGCGGCGACCAGGCCAACATGGGCGACGCCACCAAGCGCGTCCTCGAGCGCCTGGCCCGCACCCGCACCAATTCCGAGTTCCTCACCAACCTGACCAAAGACTCCTGACGCCAATCGGGAGCGCTATCAAAAACTGGGAGGCGGGTTAGAAACCCGCCTCCTTTTTGCTGCTACGTCCCGGGGTCAGGATCGCCGCCCCCGCCGTTGCCACCGCCGCCGTTCCCGCCGCCGCGCCGCCGCCGCATCAACCAGGCAAGCACCGCTCCGGCCACGCCCAGCGCCACCAGCGCAGCAACTACAATCGACGCGACGGCCGGGCCGCTGACGCCCCCGTCGCCCGTCTCCTCTTCAGCAGCCACCGGCCGATCCCTCGCCTCGGTCTCGCCCGTCGTTACCGCCGCCACCACTGTGGCCGAAAGCGCCGCCTGGTCGATGGTTGGCGGAGGCGGGACGGGCGTGTCCGTGGGCTCCGGCGTCGGCGTGGGTTCCGGGGTCGCCGTCGGCGGAACCGGCGTGTCCGTCGGTACGGGCGTCGGCGTGGGTTCCGGCGTCGGCGTGGGTTCCGGGGTCGCCGTCGGCTCAGGTGTGTTCGTGGGCGGCGGTGTGTTGGTCGGAATCGGCGTAGGCGTCGCGTACCGCTGCGGCAGCAGGGTCACGGTGGTTGCCACGCCGGGCAGCCGGTCGCTGGACTCGTAAAGCAGCAACCTCGCCGTGTAGCTCCGTTCCTCCGCGTAGTCACTGTGAAAGTCTTCGGGAATCACCGTGGTGCCCAAAAACGTGCCTGAACCGTCCGACGCGAACCTGGGCTCATCGTCAAACCGCAGGGTCGGGCCGTTGCTGATGCGCACCGAGTAGCCCTGCACGAACCGGTCCAGCCCGCTCACGGTAACCCGAACGGGCTGGCCGATCTTTACGGCATCGGGATTGACCTGCAATTTGCCTGCGGTCACCGTGAGCTCCAGATCCAGCGTCAGCTGGTGCAACGGGTAGCGGTTTATCTTGACCACGGGCCGGATACTTGAGCCGCCCTCGGCGCGGGAGGGCACGCGGTATTGATACTCCCACTGGCCGCTGGAGGTGTAAACGTTGTGCTCGATCCGCCCGTTGATTTCGAGGGTGACCAGCGGCGGGTCGTAGAATCCGCGTTCCACCGGAAAGTTTGCGCCCCGAAAAACGATGTAATCGCCGGGGGACACCTCGCCTTCGTCTGGAACAACGGTCAACGTGGGCTTGGCCACCTGAACGGTGGCCGAGGCCTTGACGCCGGCATCGCTGGTGACCTCCAGTTTTTCCTCCCCGTCCGATTCCAGCAGCTTGATGATGAGGTCGCTGTTGATGCTGCCGTCGGAGTTCACCATCGCCGCCGGGGCGGTAAGACGGCCCCCGCGAGCCACCTCGCTGCACCTGCTGATACTGTCCTGGCTCTGGTCGAGGAAGGCCAGCGGAACCCCGTCCAGGCTCACCTGGCAGACCTGATTGCCCGCCAGATTGTTGGAGCTGACGAGGAACTGCACTCCCAAACCGAGGCCGCTGTCCGGCCGAACCGACAGGTCGGCGTCCTTGATGGTGATGTTGACCGACGCGAACCGGCCATTCAGATCCGCTCCGATGGTTACGATGCCGCTGAAACTGGGCGGGATGGTCACGCGGATGGTGTCTCCGGATTGGCTCCACTGTCCGCTTTGCAACTGCTGGCCGGCAACCCTGACGTTGCTCGCCGGCACACCGGAGCCGCCGATAATCCTGAGCGTCACCGTGTCGCCGGGAGACACCTCGGAACTGCCGACGACTTCCAGGCCGGCGGTGACGGTTATGAGCGGGTTGTCGACACTGGCGACCCCGGCGCCGTCAACCGCGCAAATCTGATACCGGCCAGCAGAACGAAACTGATTCGAACTGATCTCAACCCGGGACGTGAAACGATGGTTCGAGCCTACGATTGTACCGTCGCCGATTTCCGTCCACTCGCTGACGGTTGCGACCGTGCAAGCCTCCGTTCCGGACCCGGAGAACAGTCTGGCGTACAGGTCAACGCTGACGCCATCGGTGAAGCCGAAGCCCCGGAACTCGACGGTTTCGCCGTACCCGACCTCGCTGTCGCCGTCGATCTCCAGCGTGGCGTCCACGCCCACGGTATCCTGAAATAGCCGGCCGTTCTCCCATTTAATAGTCACTGTATAGGGATCGTCAGGATCAGCAGGAACGTTGGGCAGCTGCAAATTGTTGAGCTCGATGGTCACCGGAAAGCCGGTATCGTCGCAAACATTATCGTCCGAGCCGGCTTCCCAGTCGCCACAGCCCGGCAGGACGATTTCGTGGGGTCCGTCGTTGTTGCGGCTGACCTCGGCCCAGGGCAGTTCGTATCGCCGCGCCGCGCGCAGGGAGACGTCATCCTCATCAAACCCGGAGGGAATGCCAATGTCCTCGGCGAGGGTGATGGTGATTTGGTCGCTCAGGTCGCCGTCGCCGGTGCCGGTGGGGTCGCACCCTCCGGGCGTGAACCGCAGGGTAAGGTCAACGGTCGCCCCCGGAGTAGTGTTGTCGTCCTGGTCGATTTCCAGGTCGGTGCAACGAGCAGTGCCGGTTTGGCCGGTGCCGGGGTCCGACCACGGGCCATCCCCCTCATCGTTCCGGGCGCGTACTTGCACTTGATAGTTTGTGTCGGACCGGAGTTTGGGGATGGTCGTAGAAGTGGCAGTGCCGTTATAGCTCGCATCCATGAAACCGCCGCTATAGCGCACGTCGTAATCGCTGATGTCCGGCCTCCCCGTATTGTTCGGGGCCGTCCAGCGTATTGCCAGCGTGGTATCGCCGTCGGTACCCGCAGCGCGGACGTTTGGGGCGGCTGGCTTGCCCGGTGGCTCGTCCACGTTGGTAACATTGATCGTAACGTCGATAGTAGCGTCGATGACATCATCGCTCGCGCCTTGATCGTCCTTTTCGTCCGAAACTTGAAGAATAACGCTGTACGTATTTTTGTTTTCGAAATTCAGGGTTGTGCCCTCGCCTACGGAAATCTGACGGGTATCGCCATCGAAATGGAATCTGTCTTTGTCATCACCGGCGAGCGTGTAAGCAGGCTCAGTGTCATCGTCATCTCTAGCCGCAGGCAGAGGTTCTCCTACCTGGGCCCCAGCCCCTCTGTCCTCCGGCACCTCCCGAGTCGCGGTTTCAACGTCGAATGTCGGCTTGTGATTGGTTGGGGTCTGACCCGCCGGCGCCGCTCTCGCCGGCTCGGTTCCAATGGCCAGCAGCGCCAGCAGCGCGCAAATGCCCAGCACCAATACCGGCCAGTGGCGCCCGAGGGCCACGGTCACAGTTGCGGGGCTGCGGGTAGTAGTGTGCTTGGTGCTCTGCATAGCGCTCCCTGACATTTTCTAAAGGTGATTGCTCAGGCGCTCGTCATCGCCGTCCAATCGTCGTGCGTCAGATACATGATATACCGCGCTGACTCAGGTGCGACGGCGGCCGGGCAACGGCTTTATAATGGTTTTACACGCGAGAGGCGAAACCATGACCACGCCAACGAAACCATACACCGGGATGCGCGTATCCGTCGCCGAGTTCCTGGAGCTGGAGCTCCCCGAACCGGATGACAAGCTCAAGATGGAGCTGGACGACGGAGCGCTCTACATCATGCCCAGACCCAGACCCCGCCACCAGTGGACCCAAGGCGAGCTGTTCTACTATTTGAGGCATCATTTCCGCGGGTTTGCAGAGCCTCCGGGCGTGGTTTATACCGACGTCAACGTGGCTTTGCCATCAGAATTGCCGCGGCTTTTTGCGCCTGACTTGACCGTGATTCTCTTCGGCGGTACGACGGTCGTGGGCGATCGGATGGTGGAAGGATCTCCGGCTATTGTGGTCGAAGTCCTTTCTACTGACCGGAATCGCGACCTGGTGCGCAAGCGTCAAGTCTATGAGGAGGCCGGCATCCCCGAATATTGGATAGTGGACGAGCTGTACCAGACCTTGCGGCTACTGGAATTGCAGGACGGCCACTATGCGGAGCGTGCCTTGCTGACCGCCGACGATACGTTAACCACCCCCCGGCTGCCCGGCCTGGCCATCCCGCTGTCCGACGTGTTCTCCCAGCCTGAACAGCCGGCGCAGCATCGTTAACCGGACATCGACCTGTGGATAGTTGACCATGACCACGCCAACGAAACCGCACACCGGGATGCGCGTATCCGTCGCCGAGTTCCTGGAGCTGGAGCTCCCCGAACCCGACCACAAGCTCAAGATGGAGCTGGACGACGGAGCGCTCTACATCATGCCCAGACCTCGTTTGAGACATCAGTCGGCCCAAATTGAGCTGGTTTATTATTTCAGAAGCTACTTCCGCTCTTTTGCGGAACCGCCCGGCGAAGTGTTTACGGACTTCGTTGTAGCCCTGCCCGCGGAATTGCCCCGGCTTTTCGTGCCTGACCTGTCCATCGTGCTGCGCAGCAGTGGGGTGGTCGTGGGTGATCGCATGATAGAAGGCGGGCCGGACATTGTAATAGAAATTCTCTCTACCGACCGCAACCGTGACCTGGTGCGCAAGCGTCAGGTGTACGAAGAGGCGGGCATCCCGGAATACTGGATATTCGATTGGCTCAACGACACGGCGTTGCAACTGGAATTGCGGGATGGGCAGTACATGGAACGGGCCGTCTTGAAGGCTGACGATACGCTGATCACGCCCCGGCTGCCCGGCCTGGCCATCCCCCTGGCCGACGTGTTCCGACGCCCCCTGTCGAATGGGTGACCATGACCACGCCAACGAAACCGCACACCGGGATGCGCGTATCTGTCGCCGAGTTCCTGGAGCTGGAGCTCCCCGAACCGGACCACAAGCTCAAGATGGAGCTGGACGACGGAGCGCTCTACATCATGCCCAGACCCAGACCGGACCATCAGTTCGTGAAGCGGCGATTTTGCCATCATTTTGATGGCTACCTTGACGGGTTCGAGGAACCACCGGCCGAAGTACATGACGACGTCGTCATCGGTTTGCCTTCGGAACTTCCCCGGCTTTTCGCGCCCGACTTGGCGATCATTATTCGTGGCGGCAGGGCCGTGGTGGGCGACGTGATGATTGAAGGGGCGCCGGACATCGTGGTGGAAGTCCTCTCCACCGACCGCAACCGTGACCTGGTAAGGAAGCGGCAAGTATATGCCGAGGCCGGCATCCCGGAATACTGGATTTGCGACGGACGCAACGATACCGTGCGGCTACTGGAATTGCAGGATGGCAGCTACGTGGAGCGTGCCCTGCTGACCGTCGCCGATACGCTGACCACGCCCCGGCTGCCCGGCCTGGCCATCCCGCTGGCCGACGTGTTCCGCCACCGCAGCCGGCCGGCCCGGTAACCCTGGCCCGTCATGCCTCCGCGCTCTGGCAACATACTGATAGTCGACGACGAAGCTGCGTCCGCGATAGTGCGCGCGGTGCGCCGACGCCTCGAAGACGAAGGCTGGGGCACCACCGTGGTCGGCAAGGATGAACACGGCTCTGCCGACGAGATGATGTGGGCCGCGCTGGACGCCATTGACCAGCGCCTCCCGGACGGCGTGATCCTGGACGTGCGCCTCGGCGAATACCGCGACGACCAGTTCAAGGGTCTGGACATCCTGAAACGCATCGTTGGGCAGCACCCTCGCCTCCCCGTGCTGATGTTCACCCAGTACAGCCAGGGCGTTGAGCGCGATACGGTGGCCCGCAGCGCCCTCCAGGTTGAGGCCCCGGTCGAGTTCATCGACAAGCTGGCCTCGCCCGAAGAGGTTGCCTTGCGCATCCGCCGCCTGGTGGGAGCCGAGCCGCGATCCATCGCCGTCGGTGACCGCATCATCGTCGACACCGACGCGCGGACCGTGTCGGTGCGCGACGAAAACGGGCAGGCGGCGCCGGTGCCGGACGTTTCCGGCCGCCGGTTTGACATCCTGCGAGAACTGGCCGAGGCCTGGTACCGCAGCCCCGGGAACATGGTGCCCTTCGACCGCCTGGAGCGTTACCTGGAGGGCGACGACACCCGCGCTTCGCTGCGGGTCCGGGTTCGCGAGATCAAGGTATCCCTGAGCCGGGCGTTGGGCATCTCGTTGGGCGCCAACGATTTCATTGTCAGCGTGCGGGACCGCGGCTACCGATTGCTGCCCCCGCGCGAGTAGGGTGATCGCATGGCGGTTTTGACCCGGCGCCGACTTTCCTTCCACCCGTGGCCCGCGTTGGTTGGCATCGCTTTGGCCATTCTCGGCCTGGCGCTGATGGTCTCGTCGCTGTTCCTGCCGCCGGCCCGGGTGTTCCCGGAACCCTGGGCCATCGAGCCGCTGTCATACATCGGCATCGCCGGCGTGGTTTTCGGCCTGGCGGTCGCCGTCAGCGTTTACGTAGTTTCCAGCATCCGTCACCGCCACGCTGACGGCCTCAACGGCGCGGACGACTGGAACAAGCTGACCGAGCAGCACTTCGAGACCTTCCAGCACGACCTGGGTCGTCCCATGCGTCGCATCCTCGGCAAGTGCCGCGAGGTTCGGGGGGTGCTGGCCGCCACCGGAGAGGACGTGTCCGCCGTTATCCACGAACTGCTGGACGAGATCGAGGAGCAGGCGCCGTCGTTCCGGCTGATGATGGGCAACATCCAGGTGATGATCAATCTGGAAACCCCGGACGCGCCCATAGAACGCTATCCCGTGGAGCCTTCTGCCGTCGTCAGCCGCATCGTGGAGCGCTACACCGGTCAGGCCGCCGAACAGGGCAAGGACATCGCGTGGTGGTCGGAGCCGGAGGATTTCGGCCTCGTCTATTCCGACGCCGCCGCCCTGGAACACATCATCGCCAACCTGGTGGATAACGCGCTCCGCTACGGCGGGGACTACATTGAAATCACGGTCACTCGCGATTCCTACAACTTCCAGGTGCGCGTGGCCGATGACGGCCCGGGCATTCCGGTTCACTATCGGGCTCACCTGTTCGACCGAGGTTGGACGCCACAAATGGGCCGCAGCGAAGAGAAAACCTCCTCCGGCCTCGGGCTGTACATCAGCCGCACCCTGGCCCTTCGGTACGGCGGCGACCTCACCGTGAAGTCGACCCTTGCTGCGGCAGAGGGCGCCCTCACGGTGTTCACGCTGACGCTTCCCGCCGGAACCCCCGGCTCCTAGTTCCCCCTTTTCTGCTTCGGACCGTCGAACTTTGCGGCAGCAGATCGTAGCCGTCACCGCTGCTATCCTGCTGGTGGCTTTGTTCCTGGCTCTCTGGCTGTCGAATTTGCCGGGGCTGCCCGCGGTCCCCTACCAGGCGACACGGGCCAACCCGACACCTACGCCCACTCCGCTTGCGCCGACTCCCGTCGTGGTGACGGCGACGCCAACAGCGTCGCCCACACCCATTCCTACCGCCCGGCCCACTCCGACGGCGCCGCCCACACCCATTCCCACGCCCACGCTGCCGCCCACTCCGACGCCGGTACAGCCAACACCTACGCCGCGACCTCACTTCCTGGAGGTGCGCGACCCGGCGGATATGGCGACCGTTTACGGTCCCCCGGTCATAGTTGTCTCCGGGTCCACGCTGCCCTGGTCAATTGTTGAGTTAATCTATTCCAGCAGCGCATTCCCCGAGCGGGACGTCCGGATTCAGGCGGACGCTGCCGGGGAATTTGCGGGCACAGTATTGTTGTCGGCCGGGATAAACGTGATCGAGGTGATCGGATACCACGGTGCGTCCTCACAACAGCAACGCCAATTCCTCCAGGTGCGTTACGCGGGCTCGTCGGAAGAGTTGACCCTGACGATCACCGACCCCGCGGGCGCATCCACGGTGAGCAATCGCATCCTTACCGTCACCGGGTTCACGGCGCCCGACGCTGAGGTAATCGTAAGCGACCTGATACCCGCGTTGCCCGATCCCACCGGCCTTTGGGTTGCCGATCTGCTGCTTCAGCCCGGCGTCAACACGATCCGGGTGGTGGCGTCCAGAGGCGACGAAGTAACCGAGGCCGTCATCACGGTCACTTACCAGCCCGGATCCTGACCCGTGTTCGTGCCATGCGGTTGGCCCGGCCTGTCGTTCCAGCCCGGTCGACCAGTGCGGCACACGGTACCCATTTGGGGCGGTGGTATCGTCAGAATCAGGATGGGCCGGATTTAGGGATTATCAGAATTAGAACCATGCTGTGATGGATCTCCCTCAGTCCTGCCTGCCAAATCATAAAATCCCGCAAATCTTAATTCTGACGAACTATCCAAACCGGGTACGCGTGCGCCCCCGGGCTGGGCTCACCAGCCCGAGGTTACTCGAATCAATGATTGTGTGGTAAAATAGGTTTGGCGAATTGTCTTCGCGGTAATTTGCTCTCTTATGACGCAACTTGATGACGTAAAAAGCCGGCTGGACATCGTCGAATTGGTCGGCGGTTACGTTCAGTTGCAACGGTCAGGCAGTTCCTTCAAGGCGAATTGCCCTTTCCACGACGAAAGGACGCCGTCCTTCTTCGTATTTCCAGATCGCCAGTCCTGGCGCTGTTTCGGCGCTTGCGCCGAGGGCGGTGACGCTTTTTCCTTCGTGATGAAGAAGGAGCGGGTGGACTTCCGGGAAGCGTTGGTGCGCCTGGGCGCCCGTGTCGGCATCGCCATTACCGACCAGGCCGAAACCGGCGGTCGTTCGCAATTACTGTTCGAGATCAACGACGCGGCACGCCAATTTTTCCAGCGCACCCTGGTGGAGCCGGAAGCGGCCTTCGTGCGGGAATACCTTCTTGGACGGGGTATCAACGAACGGTCGTTGCAGACCTTCGAGTTCGGCTACAGCCCGGCTCGGGACAACCGCCTGCTGGCGCACCTGACCAACGCCGGTTACGCGGCAGAAGACATCGCCGAAGCCGGCCTGGCCCGGGAAACGGACGACGGACGCTATTACGACCTTTTCCGCGGTCGGCTGATGATCCCCATCCGGGACTGGTCGGCTCGCGTGGCCGGCTTTGGCAGCCGGGCCCTGGACGACAACGCCACCCCGAAATATCTAAACACACCCGGCACTCCAGTGTTTGACAAGTCCCGCATTCTCTACGCCATGCACCTGGCCAAGGAACCCGTCCGCCAGCATGGCGCGGTCATCGTCGAAGGCTACATGGACGCCATCATGGCCCACCAGCACGGGTTTGACAACGTGGTCGCGTCCATGGGAACCGCCCTCACGGAACACCAGGTCGCCCTGGTGCGGAGATTGACCCATCGCGTCACCATGGCCCTCGACGGCGACCCGGCCGGCCGCAACGCCACGCTGCGCAGCCTGGAATCTTCCTGGGGCGTTTTCCAACAGCGCGACCAGAGATCCGCCAATCGGGCCGGCGCGTCCGTCATGCAGCAGCCGGAGGCGCTGGACCTCAGGATCGCGGAGCTGCCGCCCGGCAAAGACCCGGACGACTACATCCGGCAGTCCCCCAACGATTGGACCGAATTTATTGATGGCGCTTCCCCGCTGTTCGACTACCTCCTCGCCGCGTTGACCGACCGCGTCGACACGTCAACTGCGGACGGGCGATCCTGGGCCGCGCAAACCATGTTGCGGTTCGTGGCGCACGTTCCGGACCCGATCAAACGGGATTTCTACCTGGACGCCCTTTCGGCTCATTTTGGCGTGGACGTGGCAACCCTGCGGGCGGCAATGCCCATGGCGGCCCGCCCGGAAGGCCAGAGCCGGCGCACCAACCGCGCGCCGGCCACCGCCGACGACGCAACTCCGCTGCCGGGCAGCGACAAGAACGCAACCGAAGAGTTGGTGCTGGCAATATTGCTTCAGCATCGCGACCAACTGGAAGAGGATGCAGCCAATTCCGTAGACCCGGCGTGGTTCAGCCGGTCCGAGAACCGGGAAATTTTTCGATCCGTATGTTTTGTTATGGAACCCAGCAATGACGGTGAAATCTCCGTACCACCGGAGTTGGAGCCTCACCTCAACCAACTGCGCAACAGAGACCTGATGTTCTCCACTCAGGCCAAGATCGAACGTGCCTGGCATCAGGTCCGCCTGAGTCTCGAAACAGATTATTTGAACCGGGAAATATTTCAATCACCCGGCGCCATGGAAGATGCGGACATTTTAGAGTCCGATTCAGAGATCCTACGCTCCTGGTTGATCAGTACGAAACGCCGACGCGAGATCGACCAGCTCCGGCAGCCGGCCTCGCCACATCACAAATAAAGGAGAGGTTTATGACCATAATGAACAACCGCCGGAACGTAATCGTCCCCGACGAAGACGGGGACTATGACGCGGGGGAAGCGGTCGCCATCTCCGACGACTCGGATAACTACGGTCGGCCCCGCTCCACCGCGGCCGTCGCGGACGAAACCGACTACGAGGACGACCGCGCCGAAGAGGACGACGTGAGCGTCGCGGTCGTGATTGTCGACGACCCCGACTCGACCGAAGACGAGTGGCAAATCCGCCGCGCCGCCGCCGTCCGCACCGTCCTCCCCGAGCTGGACGGTCCGTCCGCCCGCGACATGGAACGCGAAGAACGCGACTGGGCCGACGTCGACACTTCCGATGGCACCGACGCGCTGGACGACCCGGTCCGGATGTACCTGCGCGAAATCGGCCGGGTCGACCTGCTCACCTCCGCTGACGAACGCCGGCTGGCCCGTGAGCTTGAAGGCCTGAATCACCTGCGCAAATTCGAGGGCATGAGCTACCTGTCCAAGCTGGACAACCCGGAAGAACTTGAAAAAGCCCTCGACGGCCAACCGCTGCTTGAGTCCAGGGACACGTGCCGCAAGGTGGCCGCCCGCCTGGCGAACGGCTTCAAAGTCGACTATCTCCCCATCGTCGGTGAAGTCGAACTGGACAACGCGGTCTGGGAAGCAACCATGCTGTTGCTGGCCCGCATCGCCAACGCGGCGCCGCTGGTCCGCTCCCTCTCCCGGTACCTCGAACTCAACGAGGCCATGCCGCTGGACGAAATCAAGGATTCCCCGGCGCTCCGCAAGGCCATCGACGCCGAGGTGTCCCAGGAGATGATCGAGCAGGTAGCCAGCGACCTGAGCATCACCCCGGAGGTTGCCTACCAGCGCATCGTTCAACTCTCGCTGGACACCTGGGTCTTGCCCCAGAATATCGTCGACGTGGTCACCGGTTATGTGCCGATCTGGGCCGAGTTGCATCCCGATGGCGTGGAGGGCTGCTACAGTCCGGAACAGGGCCTGGACGTTCCTTCCGTGTACGTTCACGATGACCAATGTTCGCTGCTGCTGCTTTCCCAGTTGCTGCGCGACTCCGGCTTGATCGACCGCGTGGAGGAGAAGAAGCTTGAGGCCGCCGGCTACTACTACATCACGATGAAGAACGGAGAACGGGCCCAGACTCATTTGACCGAAGCCAACCTCCGCCTCGTGGTCAGCGTGGCCAAGAAATATATCGGCCGCGGCATGGCCCTGCTGGACATGATCCAGGAGGGTAACATCGGCCTGATCCGCGCCGTGGAAAAGTTCGACTACCGCAAGGGCTACAAGTTCAGCACCTACGCCACCTGGTGGATCCGCCAGGCGATCACTCGCGCCATCGCTGACCAGGCGCGCACCATCCGCATCCCCGTCCATATGGTCGAGACCATCAACAAGCTGATGCGACACCATCGCCGGCTGCTGCAGGAAAAAGGCCGCGAGCCTTCCACCGAAGAGCTGGCCGAAGCCATGGAAATGACGCCGGAAAAGGTCGAGGAAATCCAGAAGATCTCCCAGGAGCCGGTCTCGCTGGAAACCCCCATCGGCGAGGAGGAGGACTCCTTCCTCGGGGACTTCATCGAAGACCGCACTACCCTCGCTCCGGCAGACGCCGCCTCGGCGCAACTGCTCCGCGAGCAGGTGCAGGAGGTCCTGGACACCCTCACCGACCGCGAAAGTCGCGTGCTCAAACTCCGCTTCGGCCTGGAGGACGGTCGCACGCGGACCCTCGAGGAAGTCGGCCGTGAATTCGGGGTTACCCGCGAGCGAATTCGGCAGATCGAGGCGAAAGCGATCCGCAAGTTGCGTCACCCCACTCGCTCCAAGAAACTGCGCGACTATCTGGAATAAAGTCGTCGGACCGAAACGTTTCCGGTCGCGGGGCAGCGTTGAACGCTGCCCCGCACATTTTCTGGCGGATGTGTGTTCAACGCTCGTAGATTTTTTGTAAAACCGCCAAAGAACGCCGCTGGATATGCGGACAAGTCACGGTCGAAAAGCCTATACTCCGGGCTGCATACCCAGTCTGGAACCTGGAACGGGTAAGGGAGGTAATGTCGGTGGAAGCGATGGAGTTGCCGATTTGTCAGCAGTGCAACATCGGGGCGTTGGTGCCACTCTCGGACTACGGTGCTCAGGGTGCTCCGGTCCACTATAAAGCTTGGACCTGCATCAACCCCAGTTGCGGATACAACATCAAAATCCGCAACGGAGATATCTTCGTCAACGAGCCAATCCGGGCTGGAAGGCACTGATCCTGGCGTCCCGCCGGAGCGGGACATTTGGAGCAGGCCGTCAGCATCTCGACGGCGTGGGACCGCGCGCATGAACCGAATATGGCGCGAGGAATAATCAGGGAACAGCTATGCAGATTGGACTTGACTACATGCAGATGCGCACCCGAGCGCAATATTACGGGTTGCGCTGGGCAGGCATCTCTCTCCTGGCCGTCGGTGGGATATTGGCGGCTTCCGGCATCGCGTACTACGGGTACCTCTACTTCTTGAGGGCGAGCCTCGACGATTACGAAGCGCTCCGCCAGGACGCAACATTGATCGAAGCCGCAGCGCCTGCCGGCACCGCCGGGGGGACCGGTGTGTCCATCGTCTCACTCCCTGCCGGCGCGTACGCCGAGCGGATGAAAGAACTGGGTTACTCCGAGATGCCCAGCGCCGCCGCCTGGCCCGTGGGAACTCAACCCCCGGCGTCCCGCGTCATCGTTCCGTCGTTGGGAATCGACGCCAGGCTGGACCGGGTCAGCATCTCGGGCAGTTCCATAGCCAATTACGCCGCAGCGGACAACCCCGCCGCCGGTTACGCCTCGGTCACCGCCAATCCTGGCGAACGTGGGGCAATATGGCTCTTTGGGCCGGCCGGCTCGGAGGTGCGCAGCTTCGGCAACCTGACCCGCGCGCCCCATCTGCTCACTGAGGGCGATGAGCTGTTGATGTTTGTAAACACCTCGGAGCGCGACTACCTGTACGCGGCTACGCACAGCGAAGTGGTCAAGGCGGGAGACCTGCGCCTCAGCAGCAGCGACCGAGCGACCCTCCACCTCGCCGTGCCCGTACCCAACGGCTGGTACGACCATTTCCTGATCCTGAGCGGTGAATTGGTGGGCGTTCGCTAGAGGCGCCCCGCACCTGCCGGGAGACTATCCGGTCTTGCCTCGTTTCTCTGCGGCTGGGAGCACCAGCCGCAGTTCGTATATGCGTCGCCCCCGCACCTGCGTGACCTCAATCGACGTCTGATCTGAAACTACCACGTCTCCCACGGAGGGCATCCGCCCCAGCAGCGTGTAAACGTATCCGCCGATGGTATTGACGTCGCCGGAATCGAGATCCAGGCCCAGCACGCGCGACACATCCTCCACGGGGGCCGTCGCCTTGACCAGCCAGGACCCGTCGGCTACGGGTTCCAGTTCTTCAGCTCCCGCATCGTCGAACTCGTCGTCGATCTCGCCAACGATCTCTTCGAGCACATCTTCCAGCGTGACCAGACCTTCCACACCGCCGTACTCGTCCACGACGATGGCCATCTGCAAAGACTTCGACCGCATCAGGTGCAGAAGATCGTCAACCGCCATATTCTCGGCGACAAATTCCGGCTCGCGCATGATGGCGTTGACGTCGGATTGCCATGCGCCCTCCGCCACCGTCTGCAGTACGTCACTGATGTGAATTATCCCCACCACGTTGTCCATGGTGTCCTGGTAAACCGGCACCCGAGTGTGCCTGGTGTTGACCAGCATCCGCACCAGTTCGTCCATTGCGGTGGTCACCTCTACAGCCTGCACGTCCAGACGGGGCACCATGATGTCCTTGACGTCATGATCATCCATGTGACTGATGGACCGCACCATGTCGATGTCGTTGCGGTCCAGGTTCATCAGCTCCGCCGGGGTCAGCGTCGGACCGTCCGCATGGCCGTTCTCCGGGTCCCCGTCGGAACCCCCATCCATTGCGATCGGAAGGCTGGGGCCGCTTGCGGAACCGGGCCGGTTGGCATCGCCGGTCCAACGCCTCGGATCCGCCAGCCGGCGAACGACCCGGGGCGACTGACGGGCCCACAGACGCGCGCCGAGGTAAACGCACGCCAGACCCGTGGAGGTTGCCATCACCGCCGCTGCCAGTGCGATGAAGGCCGGGGATCCGTTGGCCAGCTGGTACGCAATTGCCAGAGCGGAGCCGCCGGCTGCGGATGCGGCGGCGGCTAACAGGATCCCTATCGCCGGGGATGACGGACGGGCCAGAAAGACCGCGCTGGCCTGGCTTTGTCGTCTGGACGCAGCCGCGACGCTGGCCCAAGCAAAAAGCAGCAGCGAGGCTGCCAGGAACAATAACGGAGGTAAGCTACTATCAGTATCCAAGCCAGTGGCTCTCAACCGGCGCTCCCGGCGCCGAGAGCGGGTCATTCGCTCCCGCTTTGTTATTTCGGGAGGAGTCTAGCAGGAACGCCGACGGCCCGTCTACCCTCCGGGACATCGCGGGTAACCACCGCTCCCGCGCCGGTGGCCGCGCCCTCTCCGACGGTCACCGGCGCGATCAGCATCGTGTCGCTTCCAATGAACGCGCTTGGCCCAATGACGGTCTGGTGCTTGTCGACTCCGTCGTAGTTGCAGGTGATGGTACCCGCTCCGATATTCACGCCAGCGCCGATATCGGCATCGCCCAGGTAGCAGAAGTGTCCCGCCGCCGTGCCCGAGCCCACGCGGCTGTTTTTGACCTCGACGTAATTCCCAAGATGCGCGCCGGCCTCGATCCACGCCGCCGGACGCAGGTGGCTATATGGCCCGATTTCCACGTCGTCCTCGACCCGGGCCTCTTCGATCGTGGATGCCATGATGCGGCAACGATCCCCAATCGCGGAATCCCGGATACCGGTGTTGGGGCCGATCTCGCACTCCTCGCCGATCTTCGTGCCGCCGGTGAGCATCGTGTTGGGTTGCAGCACGGTATCCTGTCCTATCACGACATCAACGTCGATGTACGTTGTGGCCGGATCCACCAGCGTGACGCCGGCTGACATCCAGAAGCGGTTGATACGATCCCGGATCACCGCCCCGGCCGCGGCCAGCTGCTCCCGGTCGTTCACCCCCATCGCCTCGTCCGGCAGCGCGATTGGCGCGGCCTCAACCGCGTCACCGGCGTCCACGGCCATACTCGCCAACGCGGTCAGGTAGCGCTCTCCGGACGCGGATGTCGGCGCCATCTTCACCGACTTCTCCAACCACGAACCGTCAAAGCAGTAGACGCCGGTGTTGACCTCGGCCAGGCCGTTATCGGGTTCATCCCGGTCCGCAGCCTCCTGGATGGCCACAAGGTCGCCCAGTCCGCCCGGAGAATGACTCTCTATCCGCTTGATGTGCCCCAGGTCCGGGCCGAAAGCGCCGGGCGCCGACAGTATGGTCATCCTGCGCTTCGAGCCGGCTCGATGGCTTTCCATCAATGCGAGGATCGATTCGGGTCTTACCAGGGGAGTGTCCGCGGCCAGCGCCACCACCAGCGACGGCACGCCCGGGAGAGCGCGGATGCCGCACTCAACCGCATCCGCCGTCCCGTCCGGCTTAGTCTGAATGGCGTAGGTGACCTGATCGCCCAGGATACCGGCAATCGCATCCCGGTTGTCCGGGGATGACACCACCACCAGTCGCCGGATGCCGCATTCATGCAGTGCGGCAATCGGGTAACGAATGAGTTCGCGTCCCGCCAGGGTGTGCAGCGGTTTCGGAATGCGCGAGCGCATCCTGGATCCGCGACCCGCTGCGAGCACTATTCCTACGGCGTCGATGTCGGAGTTGATCGCGTTCATGCGGCAGCCTCGCGTCCGTCCTGTCTGCACTAACGGTGTGCCAGATTATAGCAGCGCGCCACCAATGCCCCGGACGCGGCTTCCCCGCCAGCGACGGTACGCCCCTACCTCCAATAATCTCCGGGCCTCATAGCGCAAAGATCCAAACCGCCGCCCCGATGATCAGCCCCAGCAGCAATCCCCCAGCATGATTTACCCGCACCGCCGTGGACCCGTATCCCAGTCGCTGTTCCAACCCTCGCCCGAAGATGCCAACGCTGATGACGCAGATGACCCCGACGAACGCCAACGGCCCGTACACCAACGCCGGGCTTTTGGCGTCTTTGAACAGCCATGCCAGGACGATCAGCACCCCTATCGCTCCCAGGGACAGCGCCATGCGCAGCAGGCCAATTCGAAATCCCCAGCCCATCAGGAAACACCAACCGGCGAGGCCCAGCAAATGCCACGGGGAGTCAAACAATCCGAAAATCACGCGCCGATTGTGCCTCTCCGGTGCCGGGGATGCAACTCGCCTCTCGTTCACTCAATCAACGCCGCCGGGATTGTTGTGGCACAATGAAACGCAGCCAAAGCAGGACATCGACGCAATGAACAGCAAACTCATACGGTCCGACGGCCGACGACCGGACCAGGCGCGCAACGTCAGCATCACTTCGGGATGCCAACCCTTTGCCGAAGGGTCCGCCATGATCGAAATGGGCAACACCGCAGTGCTGTGCGCTGCCTCCGTGGAGGAGCAGGTGCCCCGCTGGATGCAGGGGCGCGGCACCGGGTGGGTAACGGCGGAATACGACATGCTCCCCCGCGCCACGTCTTCCCGACGATCCCGCGACCGTGATTCCGGCAGAATCGCCAGCCGGTCCCAGGAGATCCAGCGCCTGATCGGCCGTTCGCTCCGGGCCGCCACCGACTTGCAAGCCCTCGGCGAGCGGGCAATCTACCTGGATTGCGACGTGCTCCAGGCTGACGGCGGCACGCGCACCGCCGCCATCACCGGCGCATTCGTGGCGCTCAGCCTGGCCCTGAACGGTTTGGTATCCGACCGGAAGCTGGAACGGGTCCCTTTGATTTGCTCCGTAGCCGCCATCAGCGTTGGGATTGCCGGCGACAGATTGCTTCTCGACTTGGATTACTCGGAAGACTCGGCTGCCGACGCCGACTTCAACATCGTGATGACCGACACCGGTTCGGTGGTTGAATTCCAGGGAACCGCGGAGGGCAGCCCGTTCCCCCGTCAGAGGGTCGGAGAAGCCTTGTCCCTGGCCGCGCGTGGCATGGAGCCGCTGTTTGCCGCGCAGCGTGCGGCGCTGCGGTGATGCTATTGATCGCGTGGGATTACGCTGACGGTTCAGTGTCGCCGCCGATGCGCAGCGATTCTATCAGCGGCAGCAGCGCCGGGCTGAGGTACCGCGTGACGCGATCAACGGTTTGAGGAATACCATCCGCGGATAGAGGCTCCGCGCTTTCGTCATGCCCAACGACCTTGTCGTTGCTTGCTTCTCCCCGGATGATTGCCAACGCCAGAAAGACCACCGCCGTAGCGAAAGCCTTGCGCACGATCTCAACGGGCCGGTCCTTGCTGCGGCTGTGATGGTGGATGTACTCATTGTCCGCGTTGACGTAGAAATCCCAAGCTTCCCTGGATGAATCGTTGGACGAATCCGCTGCGATGCGAACTGCGGTTTTTGAGTCGAAAGGCCCCACAGGGTGTGCTGACCATTCATTTTCGTATATTTCGTGGATGTTTGGCGGAGCGACAGAGTCAGAACCGCGTTCGCGCCGGTTTCCACCTCCGCCGCCGGTTCGCTCGACTGGATCGATGATATTGACCCTGACCTGGCTTTCAAGATTATCAATTCGACTTTCATCAGAGACGGCAACGGTGAAATCGAAACCGTCCCCGGGCTTGATCACGCCGGGCGGCAGTGAGCCGGTATTCCAGCGAAAACGGGCGATGCCGCCGTTGGGGCCGGTACGGTCCCAGTAATTGGTCCACTCCTCCCCTGATGAATTGGCTATTGACCACTTACCCGGGGAAACACTGCGGTCGAAATAGTTGTTTTCGGCGTCAGTGTCAAATTCCAAAGTCACGGTTCTGCCCGCGCCAACAGCCCATTCCGGGCGACGAGGTTTGAAAAACGTCGGGAACTGCCTGCCCGCAAACTGACCATCATCAACCGGGCGCGGGCCGCGTCCGGCGCGAACCACGATAGCTCCCTCCAGGAGGTATCGAGAAATATCCGGGTTGTTGGAGAGTATCTCTTTGAGCAACTCCATTCGGCCATCGTCATCTTCGTACTTTTTGGCGATTGCGGCCTCGCGTCGTTGCCTCTCCAATAGGCGAAGGGCCTCGCTATTATTCAATAGCTCTTCCAGTTTTCGCTCAATCTCTTCGGACAGCCTGGAGTCCGAGCGGAGGCGGTCTCTGCTGTTCATGAAGAGTTCTTCAAAATCGCGGCGGTCGATACTGCTGCAGTCAACCGTCACTAACAGGTCGTTGGCAAGATAGCTCTTGCGTACACTCTGACGGCTAAAAAAACGCGTTTGAAATGACGCATGCAGCTGACCGTTGTACAGAAATAGTACGCCATGTCGCGCGGTGCGGTGACTTTGATAAGCGTCCGGTTTGAAGGCAAAGATCCTGACCTTTACCTGGTGAGAACCAATGCCTAAATCCGCGCTCTGCGGGAAGCCTTCTTCCAAATCCGAGGGGTTACGGTCAAGATCGGTCAATATTCCCCTGGCGCCGCGGAAATTTTCGTTGCCAACATAGCCGCGACACTCGTACAACTTGACCGGCAACGCCGGCTCCGCAAGCGCGATCTCCATACGTCTGACCAACCCGCTGCCATCACCGGGCATGATTATGCTGGAGCTGGTCCCCTGCCAGCGATATTCGTACAACTTGACCAACGACCCGAACGCGGCCGGCCTGGCGTAAGCGCCAGACCGGGCGGGAAAGATGGGATAGGACTCTGACGGGAAAGACAGCACGCCGCCAGGTTTCGCAGCTCCCGCCCCTACGGGAGCGAGGTACTGAAACACGGAGCTGCGGGAATCACTGGAAGGGTCGATCCGTCGGACGATGGTAAATCCCCATTCATGCGCCCGGGCCGGCGAGTGACCGTTCAACAATCCTGGATTGCGGCGCGAGATAATCAGTTGCAAGTTATGCTTTTCACTGCAATAGGGCAGTGCGCCGGTGGCGCCCATGTTGAATTTGCCCTGCACAAACCGGGTGCGGATTTTGTTATTGCGGTGCAAGGAAAGAAAGGTGTCGGGGAAATCATCAGGCGTTTGCCCTTCGCCCTGATCTGCAATGCTCAAACAAGGTCGGGCGTTGCTGCTGCCTCTACCTGCCGGTCGTGCCCCGGTAGCGCTAAGGGTGATGAAGTCGTCCTCCAAGTTGAGTTTGGCGTCAGTCCAATTGGACAGGCGTCCACTGCGGTCGGGATCGAACGGACCGCCGTCGCCGAAGTAGCTGTGCACCGCTTCGCGGATGGAACCGGGCGCATCTGACGATTCGGGGTCATCGCCACGCTCCAGGCAGGCGTTGGTCAGGCGGGCATCAATGGCGTTAACTATCTTTTCCACCAGGGCAGCGACCGCTTCACTTTGCTGGTTACCAATCGTTCCGTAGTTGTTATCCAAGTCTCCGTAAGAACGCCACGCCGTCACGTCGTCCCAATAGCCGGCGTCTTTCAAGGTTTTGACGACCGTATCTTCCGTGTCGGCGAGCAGAAGCTTGTCGCACAGTGATTTTGCGTCCATGGCAAGCGAGTCCCCATCGTGTTTTAGCAGTACGCGGATTTTAGCCCACCACCGCACCTTCCGCATCGAGCACCGTCAATCCGTAACCCAGCTCTCGCAGCGGCTTTTCTACGCGCTCCCGGTCACCCACAATCAAGACCCGAAGTCGGTCCGTTGACAGGTATTTGGCCCCCACCCGGTGAGTGTCCGCCAGGCTGACGCCGTCCAGTCGTTGCTCGAAAGTGCGGAAGTGGTCCGTCGGGAGGTCAAACTGGACCAGCGGGATCAGTTGGCCCAGCAACTGGGCGGGTCGTTCAAACCCGGACGGATAACCGAAACGCAACCCATTCTGCGCGTTTTCCAATTCTTCGGCAGTGAGCGGCCTTGCGCCGCTGATGTCCTTGAATTCCCGCAGCGTTTCCACCACCGCCTCCCGCGTGACCTCCGTCTGGACGCTCCCGCCGACAGACAACAGCGATGGGGCGTTGTACCACGAGATCCCCGAGTTGTAGCCGTAGGAATAGCCCTTGTCCTGCCGCAGGTTCTGGTTGAGGCGAGCGGAGAACTGTCCGCCGAAGGCATAGTTCAAAACGGACAGGGGCATGTGATCCGGGTCCCGGCGTTCCACCAGCGGCATGCCCGCCCGGATCACGGACTGCGCGGCGCCCGGTTTGTCGATGAGGAAAAGTCGCGGACCTTCGTTCGCCATTTCAGCCGCGACATCCACACTGGCGGCGCCGGCGGTTTCAGACGACCAATCACCGAAACACGCTTCGGCGGCAGTAACCGCTTCGTCCAGACCGACGTCGCCCGCCACCAGCAGGCACAGGCGGTCCGGCCGCAGCGCCTGGCGATATCGAGCGACCAGGTCATCCCGACCGGCGGTTGATACCGTAGCATCATTGCCCAGGTTGGAATGGGCGTAGGGAGACTGCGATCCGAAAATCAGGGCCCCATAGTTGGTGTCCGCCACGAACCCGGCATCGTCCCGGGCCCGGCGCAAGTCGGTCAACCGCTCGCGCCGCACCCGCTCCAGCTCGTGGTCCGGGAAGCTGGCGTTGCGCGCCACATCGGCCGCCAGTCCCAGGGCGTGCGCCCAGTGCCGGTTCAGGGTCTCTGCGGTCAGCAACGTCACTTCCTTGCGCGCCTCCACCGAGAGCCTCGATCCGATATGCTCGAAAGCCGCCGCAATTTCCTGGCTGCTCCGGTTCGCGGTGCCTTCATCCATCAACGCCGCCATGAACGAAGTCAGGCCGGGCAGGCTCGTGGGATCTCCGATGGCGCCGGTCTTCGCCAGCAGCGCAAAGGTCACCAACGGCGTTCCCGCCCTGGTGACGACGGTCACCTCCATCCCGTTGGACAGTCGAGCCCGTTCCGGCGCAGGAGGGACGAACGATGGCGTCGGGCCACCGGTGGGCTGCTGGGTCCGGTCGAGCGCTACGGTAGCGGCCCTCAGGGAGCGCTCCGGGTACACTCGCATCCGAACCTGCCCGGCTTCCATGAGCCGGTGGTGCGCCTTCATCACGTCGTCCAGGGTGACGCGGCGATATTGGTCCATCGCCCGGTTCAAACTGTCGGGGTCGCCGGTGAACACGTTGAAGTAGTTCAGGGCGTCAGCGCGGCCGCCGAAACCTCCCACCCGGGAGAGCGTCCGGTGATGCTGCATCTCGATGCGGTTGACGGCCCGCTCGAACTCCTCTTCCGTCGGCGGGTTGTCGGCGATGCCCGTCAGCACGGCCTCCGCTGCTTCCTCGACTTCGTCCAGCGTATGCCCCTCTGCCGGCGTCAGTTCCATGCGAAACTGGCCGGCGATTTCCGCGGCGTGGTAACCCAATGAGGCGGACTGCGCGACCTGCTTTTCATAAACCAGCGTGCGGTACATCCGGCTGCTCTGCCCGTCGGACAGGATGGCGCGCAGGATGTCGCCCGCGTCGTCGTCGCCCGAGAAATTCGCCGGAGCCAACCACGCCGCGTAGATCCTGGGCAGCGTGACGCGATCGGTCATTTCCAGGTCCACGCGGCCCGATAGCAGCGAATCGGCCCTTTCGATGCGGCGCACGCTCGGCGCCGGGTCCAGGTCCGCGAAATAACGGTGCGCCAGGTCCAGCGCCTCGGTCGTGTCGATGTCCCCGGCGATGGCCAGGCTGGCGTTGGACGGCGAATAATACTGGCGGAAGAATTCCTTCACGTCTTCCAGGCTGGCGGCATCGAGATCTTCCTGGGATCCGATGGTCATCCAGTGGTAAGGGTGCGGCAGCGGAAACAGCGATTGCTGGATGTGCCACTGGGCCATGCCATAGGGGCGGTTTTCATAGCTCTGTCGCCGCTCGTTCTTCACCACGTCGCGTTCGGTATCGAACCCTTCCTGGTCCAGCGCGTCCAGCAGGAACCCCATCCGGTCCGCTTCGAGCCAAAGCGCCAGTTCGAGGTAATTGGAGGGAACGTCCTCCCAGTAGTTGGTCCGGTCACCGGTGGTCGAACCGTTCAGACTGGCCCCGATCTTTTGCAGCGGCTCGAAATGGCTGGCATTGTGGTGCCGCGTCCCACGGAACATGATATGCTCGAAGAGATGGGCGAATCCGGTGCGGCCGATCTCCTCGTCCTTGGAACCCACGTGGTACCAAACGTTGACCGCTGCCACCGGTATGGAACGGTCTTGATGGAGTATCACGTCCAGACCATTGGGCAATGTGTGTTTCTCAAAAGCGATGCCAGCCATAACCACTTCCTTTCCCTACGTTTACTCTGGACGCAACGGGCGCGCACATTGTAGCACCGGGCCGGGCAGCGCCGGGCCGGACGCCGCACTGTGGGATGCAGCCTGCTGCGCATAAACGCTCCTCGTCCCAGTCACCGACATGCTGTACGAAGTAGAAGTAGTCGCCGACGGCAACAGCCCCATGGACCTCAATCGCGTCTTCGATCTGCTGACGGACCCGCAGCCGATCGTGCGCCTCCTGGCTCCGGATCCCATGGGCGAGGACGTATGGTGCGACGTCGTCGGATGGGAGAACGGGGAACCGTGCCCCGCCATGGCCGCGCTGTCCGAGGACTCCGGCGAAGGCGTGATCATGCTGATCTACGGCGGCGAGGACGGCATCCGCCTCCGGCCCGCCGACAGCGCTGATGCCTGGGGTATCGATTCAGCCGGCCAGTGGGGAGAAGCCTGCCTGATGCTGGGCAGCGACGTTCGCATCGAGTACGCGCCCGCCGATTGGGACTACTCTCAACATCCCCACTGACTCCGCGCGGACCTACCCGGTCGCGGCCTCAGCGTCGCCGGCTTGCGGTTCGTCGTCCCATTGGTCTGGCTGCGCTTTGATTTCCGCCGTCAGCGTCCCCATCACGCCCGGCAGGTCGCGCCGGTATCCGCCCACACGGTCCTTGCGCAGTCGCAGACGCGCGGTCGGGCCAGCGTTCAACCGTCGGTACAGTTCGTCACCGTCGTTGTCCAGGCAGTCGTCCATGCACAACGCCGCCACGTAGGAGCGCCGCGCCGCAGAATTCGCCTGGCGTTGCATGATCTCCTGGTACAGCCGCCAGCACGCCGGGCTTTCCAGCGCGTCCCGGGAACACAGCAACGCCACCCGGTCAAAGTCCCGGAAACGGCTCATCGGCGGGATCACCGAAGCGTTGTACGCCGTTTCCTCGTCGTCCGCCAGCAGGCTCCAGCACTGCAAACCCATCGACCTCAGTTCAGTCTCCAGCCATCGGACGATGGCGTCATCCACCACGGAGCCGATCAGTAAAACCCTCCGGTGCGGCGTCGTCTGATTTCCAAGGCTCGACTGATTCTCGATGAACTCTAGAGGGACGCCGGCCGGCCGCAGGAAAGACTCGGGAATGCCGCCGTTGGAGCGCGCCAGCGTGTCCGCCCCGATGATGCTGGGGCCGTCGTGGCGCAGCGTTTCCAGCCCCAGCGCGCCGCTCAGGTCGCAGTCGGCGAACAGCGTCATGTCGAGAACCACGTCCTCCAGCAACGTCCGATCCAGGCGGGTGCGCACCAGGACCGCGCGGCGCAGGTCGCAGCGGGTGAGATTCGCCACGTCCAGGCACGCCGCGCTCAGTTTGGCCCCGCTGAGGTTGGCGTCGGTCAGATCCGTCATGGTCAGATCGGCCTCGGTCAGATCCGCGCCGGCCAGGTTCGCGCCTACCAGCGTGGAGAACCCGATATCACAGTTGGAGAGGTCAGCCCCTCTCAGGTCCGCGCTGTCGAAGTTGCTGCCCCGGAGGTCAGATCGCAGGAACGACGCCTCTGCAGCCTGACATTCGGCGAAGTTCGCCCGGTTGAGGTTGCAGCGAGTGAGAAAAGCCCCACGCAACCGGGCTCCGCCGAAGTTCGCATGCCGCAGGTCCGCCGAGGTCAGGTCGATCTGGGTCAGATCGTCGAACCCCAAGTCCACGCCGGGCATCTTGATCCCGCTGAGATATGCGCCCGATAGATCAAGACGCGGGCGGCTTTGAAACTCGCGCGCCCGCCAGCGCGCTATGGCAAACGTTCGCCTCTTGGCGACAGCAACGTGCTCAGGGTTCGCCAAGCAATCGCTCCAGCGTGGCGCCTCAACCCTAGTCGTCGCCCACCGGAAGTGCCGCCTCGCGCCCAGCGAATGCCGGCATCACTTCGTCGGCGAAAATGGACAACTGGTTTTTGAACTCGCTCCACGGCATGCCTTCCGGCCATTGGAGCACGATGTCCTCAAGACCCGGGTACTTGTCCTCGATTTCCCGCAGGAACCCGATGAAATCGTCCGGGTTGCCGCAGAACCAGGCTTTCTGATCCACGCCGTCCTCAATGCGCGGCGTCCGCGCCGGCGCGCCCGGCGTTCCCCATGGCCGTCCCTGCTCGTCGGTGTACCGGACGAACCCGAAGGGCGCAAACCACTTGTAACGCTCGTCGTGGAAGGGCCGAACCTTTTCCATGGCCTCTTCACGGCTGCCGGCGATGTAAAAGCCGAACCCCAGCGCCATGTCGCCGCCCAGCGGAATGTCGCGGCCCGCTTCCGTGGCGGCGTCGTGATACTGGGTGATCATCTGCTCGGCGTACCGCTCGCCGGTCAGCGCCACCATCGCCTTGATCCCGCGCTCGGCGATGTAGTTCAGCGTGCGCCCGCTGGCGATGGGCTGCCAGATTTCCACGGGCCGGCTCACCGGACGAGGCACCATGGTGATTTCCTTCAGGTCGTAGCCGCGATAGGGAACCTCCGGCGGGATGGTGTAGTACTTGCCGGAGTGGCTCCAGGTCTCCTCGTTGAACGCCTTGAGGATGACCTCCATCTGTTCGAGGAACAGCTCGCGGTTGGCGTCGTTGTCGATCACCGGCGCGCCGAAGGTCTCCACCTCCCGCGCGTGGTAGCCACGACCAACGCCGAAGATCATGCGCCCGCCCGTAAGGATGTCGGCCATGGCGAAGTCTTCGGCCACCCGCAGCGGATGCCACATGGGGATGATGTTGAACGCCTGCCCGAACTTGAGGTTTTTGGTCTGTCCCGCCAGGTGCACTCCCATGAGGATCAGGTTGGGGATGCACTCGTAACCCTCGTGCTGGAAGTGGTGCTCGGCCATCCACATGCAGTAGAACCCGCGCTCGTCCATGTGCTTGGCCAGCTCTTCCGCGTGATCGTAAGCCTGAATCAGCTGTTCGTTGCTATAACGGCGCTGGTCGGCCGGCGTGCCGTCCGCGCCCACGTTGTCCAGGTCGATCTGCCCTACGTACAGAACCGAAAACCGCTTAATCATCCGTTCAATACCCCGTTGGAATAGTAACCGGGGCGCATTATAGCACGAGGCCCGGCGACCGTTTCAGCCCGACGGCAGGACGTTCATAGCGGTCTTTGTCCAGTCGTGACCTTCAGACCGCAGTTCCTTTTGACTTCCGGCTTGCTGAGCTAGAGGCGCAGCGCGTTGGTAGGTATGAGGCGTCTGGCCACCGGATCAACGGCCAGCAGGGCATCTTCCAGCGTGACCACGCCAAGCAAAGTAGGCTCGCCCGCTTCGGCGAAGATCACCGGTGTGGGGAACTCCCGTCCTTCAAGTCGGACCATGGTTCTTCCGATGTCCACCGGCGTGTTGCTTCCGTCCGCCAGTTCGGACTGGGCAGAGCGTTCTACCGGCACTCCCAGCCGCTGCAACGTGGTTCTGGGTATCGCAGTGAAGGTTGAGCCGGTGTCCACGATTGCTTCGACGTCTTCGAACCTCTGCCCTTGCGGGTCTCCGATACCGATGGTGACCACTACGGTTCCCATTGCGTTTCTCCTCTGATCAGGCCCGTGGGTTGTCGGTCATGGTGGCGATGGCTTCTTCGTAGCGGCGCTGGATTTCCGCTTCGTCGGCCTGGGGGTTTTGCTGTCGGAGCAGGTGTTTGATTCCGGCTTCGCGGCCTTCATGGCGGCCTTCATGGCGGCCCTCTTTGTGGCCCTCTTTTTGACCGTCGGAACGTATCGAGTTGAATAGGTCGCGCTTGATTTTTTGCAGCAGCATTTTGAGCGTCTCCAGGAGCAGCGCGTAGGCGTACGAAAGTGGCGGAACGCCCAGCGCGTTTGCGGCGGCATTGCCGATGGCAGCGGCCCCGGCGTGAATGTCGTCCTTGAACCAGTGGACCAGCACCATCACCGCGGTGGCAAGGACAGTGTACTCAAAGGCATGTTCCTGGGCAAATGAGGCCGTGTAGCGCCAGTCGGGGCTTTTGAGATCGATATTGGCCGGGTTGAGTCGGACGATGGCCGCTACGGCCAGGCCGGCGGATGTGGCCGGGATCAGCTTCCACACGTGGTTGATTTGGCGAATCAATTGGTGGTCGTCCTTGCATTATCCTTCACTTACAGATGCCGCTGGGCAAGGGCGGCTTGGGCTGGGTCGGTGAGGAGTTGGGCTACAGGGGTTTCGATGGCTTGGTCGGTTTTTGCTGGTTGGGCAGCCAATCGTCCGCAAACCTACCGGGGTAGGCGGTCGGAGCGGCGACGACACTGCGACGGCGTAACAGTTGTTGCCACGGTCGTGCAGAATGGTACGTGTCAGTGCGGCAACAGGCAAATGAAGGTCGCACCATAATCGAGAAGTTTGAGGAATACGCCGGAACTGTGGGGTTTGCGATAGTGCTTGGCACGCCGGATGCCGTCGGTGGTCTTGCCGATGAACCGGATAAGCGACAACCACGTATGCGGCAGAACGTGGTCTTTGAGCTGGGCTATTTCACCCACGCGCTTGGCCGCAATCGCGTGTGCGTACTGCTCAAGGGCGATGTGGAGAGACCATCGGACTATGACGGCGTTATCTACATTCCGATGGACGACGGTGAAGGATGGAAACTTGCACTTGGCAGGGAGCTGAGAGAGGCTGCATTCACCGTCGACTTGAACAGACTTTAGCAACTACAACCGCCGGTTGCTCACCACCGGCTCCGACGCCAGCAACCGGCGCAGCCCGTCCAGGTTGGGCAGGCTCAGGATTTCCGACAGGCCGTCGTCCAGGCGGCGGCGGGAGGCGCATTCGGCCATCGCCGGCAGACGCTCAAATTCCTCCTCCGCAACGTCGTCAAAGAGTTGCGACAGGGCCTGCAACTGCTCCGGAGTTACGATGCGAAGGTTCAGCACGGGCAACTGTTCCAGGTCGGCTTTTTTCATGCCGACCCAGCCGCCCTCGGTGCTGGTGCGTTGCGCCAGAATGGTCAAAATGCCGAGGCTGGAATTGAGCCATACGGCCAGCGCCTTTTCATACGAAACTTCCTCAACACTGACGGGCCACCATACGTTGGAAAGTACCCTGTTATCGACTCGCATTGCGACAACCCTGGCGGTGTCCAGCCGCAGCCGTTCGGCGATAAGCAAGCGGCCAGCTTGTTGCCAAAGGTGATCGCCATATCCCGGACGTTGTCCGCCTTTGGGGGTTACCAGCGGTGACAAGTAAGCGTCCGGTGTACAGACGAGAGATTTTCGCTGTCCGGAGTCGTGCCCCTCGACCATTGGATAAGCAGTTTGCGTATCGGTGCGGTCAAACCCATCGACCAGCCGCCGCCGGTCAGGGCCGACCTCACCGAGTTGATCCAAGGGGCAGAGGGGAAGATGGCCCACAACTGACTCGCCGGGAACCCACACTTCGCCATCGTCCAGCAGGCGCAAGGCACTGCGGGTCAGGTCGGCGCGGGCGAACTGTACGCCGGCCCACTTGCCGCCGATGATTTTGGATTCGGGTATGGACACCAGCTCGCCGACATGCCGGCCGTCAACTTCAACCAGCGCGGCGCCGGCGGATTCCAAGTTGGCCGGCGCGGTGTCAGCGATGGCCTGAGCAGTGCGGTGGGCATCCAGCACGCCGTCGGGGTTTTGCCACAGGCTGACGAAAGTGGTGCGATACTCTGGGGTGTCATTATCACCATCGCCGTTCCGCGGACGCCGGCGCGTGGCGATCAGCAGGGCTTCAGACAGGTCGGTGCTATCGGAGAAGTTCCAGCGCAATGGGTCGTGGGAGACAATAACCATATCCAGCGTGAAGTCACGCTCAATGAGGGAACGGGTCTGCTGCCAGGAAGGGCCGGTGCATACGGTGGCCGGCAGAACCAGGGCGAGGCGTCCTTCGCCGGGGCGCAGTTTGGGTGACGCCGCCGCCACGAAGGCCGCGCCCAGGCCGGCGGTTGCCGTCGCCTGCCGCGACTTGAGGCGGCGGGAAAGTTCATTTTGCAACTTGCGGCGGTCGGCGGCAGGGAGGCTGCCGAACAGCAAATTGCCGCCCACCGAGCGGGTAAAGGGCGGGTTCATTATCGCCAGGTCCAGGTCCGGCAGCGTGGCGAGTTCCTCCTGTTGCGCGCCTTTAGAACCGCCGCCATAGAGCCGGCCGGCGTCGCGAACCGTTCGCCCGCCGCCCATGGAATCCGGTGATAGCGCGAACTGCACCGCCGCTTGCGTTTCCCCCAGGAAGTCCAGGGAGCCTAAAGATACGTCGTCGCCATCGGCTCCCAGCGGCATGATGTAGAGGTTCATGCGGTCAAACTGGATATCGGGGTTCAGCATCGCCAGGCTGGTGGCGGCGAAATGCACGGCGGAAAGCTGAACGTCGTAGCCGTGGAGGGCCTGCTCCACCATCACTTTGTGCAGATCCGGAGCGTTCTGGCCGCCAGCTTCGGTATGGCGACGTTCTGCTTCGGCTGCCACGGCCATCAGCAGCGTGCCGGTGCCGCAGGCGATGTCGGCTACGTTGAGGGACGCGGGAAATTCGTGGTCGCTCCAGTCAACGCCGGCCGGCCAGTTGTGGAACACCAGCCGAGTCAGCAGCGTCGCCGCCGGAACCGAGGTGTAATAGGCGCCGGTGAATTTGGCGTCGGTGAGGAGAGTGTGGAAAAGCCGGCCGGAGAGGTCATGCCCTTCCAGATGGCGCGTGTCGTCAATGGCTTTCAGCAGCGGATCCAGGACCGGGGCGTGCCAGTCGGTTGGAGCGTCAATCAGGATGTCCAGTATGGTGGCGGCCAGGTCGAAAACGGGCACGTAATCGATGTTGTCGCAGATGTAACGCCATGCCCGGAACAGGCCGGGAATGCCATCGCGCCACGCCTCGGTCACGCCCGCCACGTCGTCGTGTGTCGCGGCAAGCCTGAGGTGGAAAGCCAGGGCGTTGAACACCACCAGGCAGCCGATGCGCAAGGCTTTGGCGCGGTCTTTTTCCTGGTCGGTCTCGGCGATGACGTCCCGGACGCGGCGGGCAGTTCTGGCGTGGGTGGCAAGTTTCTGGGCCGACTGTTCAACGGCGTGCTCGATGACGGCGGCGGCGGCAACCACGCGGTCGGTTCCTTCCAGTTCCAGGGGCAACACCCGCAACTGGTCGGCAATGTCGGCGGGTGAGCCAAAACGAGAGCGACGTTCTGCCGTCGGCTCGCCCCGGGAACCATGGAGCCACCATTCGAGATCCCCGGCGTTCTCCAGCCCTTCGCGGGTGTCGTCCAGGTACTTCAGACCTTCAGGGTAAAGGACGCCGATAACCCCCAATGCGTCGGGGAACTGCTGGAGGCGAGTGTCCAGCTGACTTTCCAACTGGCTGACGGAAGCTTCCCACTTGCATTCCAGCAGCACGGTATCGCCGGTCTTCAGGGCAACGCGGACATCAGGGGTTGAATTGCGGTTGCGCCGTTCCGCGCGGGCCGAGATGCCCTGGTCGCGGAGCAGTTGGGCCAGCAGCGTATTGACCGCTTCCTCACGGATAGTATCTCTACGCGCCGGGTCGAGCGATGCGGCGTTGTCATTTCGTCGTGGTCTGGGCACGGCTGGTCTTCCTCGTATTTTCAGGCATCATAGCCCGCCCGCCGTCGCCGTTTCAATCGCGCGCCGTCGCAACCGCCAACCCGCTATAATTCCACCATTCCCACTTCAAATGACATCAGGGGAGGCTATCCCATGGATTTGACCCTCAACGGTAAGGTAGCGATGATCACCGGCGGCAGTCGTGGTCTGGGCCGGCAGTGCGCCCTGGCTTTGGGCCGGGAAGGTTGCGCCGTCGGAATCTGCGGACGCGACGGCGAGCAGGTTGAAAAGACGGTATCCGAACTCGCGGGACTGGGCATCAAGGTCAGCGGAAGCCAGGCCGACGTCACCAGCGCCGGCGACGCTGAAAAATTCCTCCAGGAGACCACCGCCACACTCGGCGCTCCCGACATCCTCGTGAACAACGTGGGCGGCCGCCGCGGCTCCGTCCTCTTCGACGAGACCTCCATGGAACAGTTCCTGGAGGGTCTGGAGGTCAACCTCATCTCTGCCGTGCGGATGACCAAGCTGGCCCTCCCCCACATGCAGGCGCAGGGCTGGGGCCGTGTGATCAACATCTCCTCAATTTACGGGCGCGAGCATGGCGGCTCGGTTGACTACATGACGGGGAAGGCGGGAATGATCGCCTTTTCGAAGCATCTGGCCCTGCAACTGGCGCAAACCGGCGTGCTGGTCAACTGCGTCGCGCCGGGCAGCATCGACTTCCCCGGCAGCACCTGGGACCGTTTCCAGCAGAACAACACCCCGGAGGTCGTGGCCGAGTTCATCGACCGCAACCTGCCCATGGGCAAGTTCGGCTGGCCCGAGCCCATCGGTGAGACCGTGGCGTTTCTGGCCTCCGACCGCGCCGGCCTGATCACCGGCGCCTGCATCAACGTGGACGGCGGCCAGTCCAAGTCCCTGTTCTAGGATCGGATCAGCCATGAGCCTGGAAGCACAATTTCACCAGGAAATGCTTCGGATTTATGACGAAGCGTCCGCGTTAGGGTACTACCCAATCCGGTTCTTGCAGATGGTCGAAGAACATGGCGGGGTGGAAGCGGCGCGGCGTTTGCTGGCCGGTGATGAACTTCCCAACGGCTTCGTTCGCCTGTTTGAATTGGGAAGACTCGACCTCACGGTTGAGTCCCTGGTGCTCCGGGAACCGTGGCGCGGTCTGTTCCAGGATCATGAATTGGAAGCAGCGGAACGAAGACTGGAGTGAACGCGCGTTGGCGCGCGTTCACCATGCGATCAGAACCCCAAGATGTGGACAAGGCCTCACCCCGGCTGGTGCGCCGCTCCTACAAATTCGAGCCACGTCTGCACACACTTCTCAGGAGCCGAGTGCTGCACGTAGCCGCCGGCGCCCGGCACCCGGGCCAACCGGCAATTGGGCATCAGCTCCGCCTGCCCTTGCGTCCGGTCGGGGATGTCGCCCTCGCTCAGCTCGCCGACCATCGCCAGCGCCGGGGTATGGATCGTCGGCAGCTTGTCCGACAGGTTCTGCGTACCCAGGTAGGCCAGCGTCTCCAGCACCACGTGGCGTGAGGTTTGAGCCATCTGCTGGATGTACCACTCGTGGTGCTCCGGAGCCGCGTCGGCGCTCACCCGGCGCCCACCAGTGGCGCGCGCCCAGCCTTCCACACCCTCTTCCGCCACCAACCGGTAGTAGTTCTGGTAGGTATCGACGCCGGTGAAGTTGTACGGCGAGGTGCAGGTGGTCACGGTGTGCAGCCGCTCCGGGAACTGGTAGGCGAATTGCAGCGCAATGGTGCCGCCAATCGTCTCGCCGATCAAATGCACCTTGTCCAGTTCCAGGTAGTCCAGCAGGTTCCGCAGGTCGCCGGCAAAACCCTCCAGGGACCAATCGTAGCCGGGCGCGGGCACCGTCGAACGCCCGAAACCTCGCATGTCCACCCGGACTACTCGGTATTGGCGGGCCAGCAGCGGGGGCCATGCGTACCACAACCGCGCGTTCTTCGCGTTGCCGTGGTGCAGCACGATGGTCTCGATACCGTCCGGGTCGCGCCACGGATCGGTGAAGTTATCGTCGTCGTAGTACATCTCCAGGTCGCCGGCCAGCGGGGCAATGGGCATGATTGTCTCCTGCGATTGATCGCCAATCCGCGTAGAGTCTTGTTTGAAAGTAAACGCGGCTACACGCCGAGCCCGCCGCCGGGTGTCTGGTCCGCCAGCGGGATCTGCACGCTGATTCGGTCCACGTCGCCCACGCTGCGGGTGGTGTGGCCGCGGCCGGTCAGGTCCTCGCACAGCTCGATGTCGCCGACGTTGAAGATGCGCTTGGTCCCGTCGCCAATACCGATTTCCACCTGGCCCTGCAATGTGATGACGTATTGACGTCGCGGGGCGGTGTGAAAATCCACCAGTTGTGTGGGCTTCAAACTGCTGAACTGCACGCCGGTCGCTGCTTCCGTAGCGGTCCTCAAGGCATGGCCCATCTGCTCGAAGGGCAATTGCATTTCTTCAATGTGCGACTCGCCGTCGTCACCCGTATAAATCCTGACTACCTGCATTTTCTGTCCTCCGGTTCCGGTTCGGATGGCGCCATCATAGCACCGGCGACGCCGCTGCCGTCCTACTCGCCGGCATGGGGTGGACGGAGGGGGTGCCGGAATATGTCTGCCAGCGTTACGACGAAACCGGGCAGCAGCGGCGTGGTCAGCGTGTCGTCGTCGGTCAGCGTAGCCCGCTCCTCATAAGCCCCGTCCCGCAGTTCCAGCAAGGTGAGCGTGTCCTGCCTCAGATCGCCGATCCAGTAATGAGGAATGCCGGCCTCGGCGTACACTTGTCGCTTCCGCACCAGGTCGCGGCTCCGGTCCGAGGACAGGATTTCGATCACGATATCCGGCGCACCTTCCACCATGCGGTCTCGAACCGCACAGGAGTTCCCCGGCAGAATCACCGTCACGTCGGGGGCGTACAGCCGTCCGGAATCCAGCGGCAGGGCGACAATCACGTTGGTATAGACCTGAATCGGAGGCCCGTCGGCGCGGTTGCGATACATCGCAAAATGCAGGTAAAACTCGCTCTGGGCAAAGTTATGCACTATCCGCGGTCGGGGCATAATGTAGAGTACTCCATCGTCCAACTCCATTTTCCGACGATCCCACGTGTCGTCCAGTTCCATGAACTCATCAACGGACAGCCGCAGGCCGTTGCGGGGTTTTGTCGTGGTCATGCTTTAACTCCCGGTCTATCTACTGGATAGCGATGGTCGCCCGCCCAGTGGCGCAAATATCCTGCAAGCAGCAACCTCCGCAGCGAGGCGCGTTTTTCGTGCAGGCTTCCTTATGGTGCCGGTCCAGCAGGGCATGAAACTCATTGTACACTTGTGTGTCCGCCGGGATGCCGGCGTGGAACATTGCCTGCCAACCATCGTAGTTGTCCCGATTCACAGGCGCCAGTCCCACCCGTTTCAGGATGCGGATGGTGTAGGCATCAATAACGAACGACGGCTTGCCGGCCGCGTACACCAGGATGTCGTCGGCGGTTTCCGGCCCGATCCCGTAGATGCCCAACAACTCCTCCCGCACCGTCTTCGTGTCCGCCGCGAACATTCCGTTCAGGTCGCCGGCATAATCCACGCAGACGTGGGCGGCAAAGGCTTTCAGCTTCCGCGCCTTGGCGTTGTAGTACCCCGACGGGCGCACCAACTCGGCCAACTCTTCCAACGGCAACGCGTGCACCGCCGGCCAACTCTCGATGCTCGCGGACCGCAGGTTGTCCAGGGCCCGTTCCACGTTGCCCCAGGCCGTCGCCTGCGTGAGGATCGCCCCGGCGATCATCTCGAACCGGTTGCTCGCCGGCCACCAGCCCTGCGGCCCGTAGGTTCCCAGCAACCGACGGTATATCTCCATCAGTGACGGCTCAGCGTGATGCACTTTCACTTCCGTAATCACGTTTGAGAATGGCCCATGAATCACAGGAGGGCGGGCACGGTATCAGCGAGCTCGATGCTGCGCTCAGTCACGGTGCAGCGATATGCCCACACCGAGACGCCGGCGTCGCGGGCTTCTCGCAAAGTGACGCCGAGCAACGGATCCGCTACGTCGTGTGGGGCGAACGCCTCAGCATCCGCTCGCTGGATCACGAACACCACCGCGGCCTGGTGCCCCGACTCGAGGGCCGCCATCAGGCTCCGCAGGTGTTTCACGCCGCGCAGGGTCGGCGCATCCGGAAACAGACCTACGCCATCCTCGACCAACGTGACCGACTTGGTTTCGACGTAGCATTTACCGTCGGGACCTTCCAGCAGGAAATCCAGCCGGCTGTCCCCGAACACCTGCTCCCCTCGCGCGACCGGGTAGCGGCCGAATTGGGGCATGCGCTTTTGCGCCAAAGCCTCTGCGACCAGCTTGTTCGGCAGGCGGGCATCGGCGGACGATAGCGCGTCGCCCGTGTCCACCAACGCCAGGTCGAAGCTCGTCTTTCTGCTCGTCCCTGCTGGAGCCGGCGCCAGCAATACCCGAAAACCGGGCACCAGAAGTTCGCCCATCCGGCCGGAATTGGGCACGTGTGCCAGGTACTCGCGCCGCTCCACGTCCACCAGGGCCGCGAACCGGTTCAGACGCTTGATGAATCGTCCTTCAACCAGGGGAGGAAATCGCACCGGTGATCTCCAGAATCGGTCGCCGACATCGCATTCGCGATTTGAACTCCGACGGCCAACTGCCATCCAATTCGATCCTACATGCCATGTAACAAAAGCGTAATCAGTTCGTAATTGCCCGTTAATCCGCAGTGCGCAATATAAAGCCATCGGCAGCGGCCTGCCAAACAATCCCTGCGCTGCGGATGAGGTTCGGCGATGATAACGTATGCAGGTTCCCAACCCACCGGCGACTTCGCCCCCCGGGTCCTCCTGCTGGGAGAGGGTTGGGAAATGCTTACTGCCGCCCTGGCCGCCGCATCGGACACCGGCGCCATAGAGGTAATCGGCCCCGAGCCCGCCTACGACTTGGATATCGACTACGGCGCTCAATCTCCGGCAGTGTTGCTGCTTTCTCCCCACGCGGATCTGCCCGTCCACCCCGACGAGGACACCGGACCCCTGGTGCTCCGTTGTGTTCCCGACTACGAGTTGGATGATCCCGAACTATATGATGATTCTGACGATTTCGTCACCGTTCCCTGTTCCCCTGCCGAATTGATCAAGCGGATCCTGCGTCTCGCTCACCGCCGCGCCACTGCGTCGGTCTCGTCGGAATCGATCCGGGTAGGCGGCATTTCGCTGAACCCCGCCACATACCAGGTCACCGTCAATGGAAGGCCGGTGGACCTGGCCTGGCTGGAGTTCCAGTTGCTCAAGTTCCTGATGGACAACGTGGGCAAGGTGTTCACCCGCGACCAACTGCTGGCCAGCGTCTGGGGCGTGGAAAACATCGGAGGCACGCGCACCGTCGACGTGCACATTCGCCGGCTGCGCTACAAGCTGGAGAACGGGCCCGAAACCTACTTCCGCACCGTCAAGAACGTCGGCTACGGAATGATCGAACCCTAGCCCTGCGGTCAAGGCGACAGCAGTAAGGGGCAGGTTTTCACCCGCCCCATAGACATCAAGTTAAGCGTCGTCGGTTAGGGCGAGTAGTAGTTGATATGACCCGGGGCGTTGACGACGCCGCTGGATTTTACACCCGGCGCGCAGGCATAAGCCAATCTGCTCGATGACCATGGTTGCCGTAAGTAGTCCGGTCATGGCAGTAGCCAGCATTACGGCGTAGCGACGGACGGCGGCGGCGGCCTTGACCAGGCTTCGGTCCGGGTACATCCAGACCGCAGTCAGCAAAGTCCAGTGCAGGATGACCATGGCGGTCAGTTTGGCATAGACCTCACAGAGGATCCGCCAGGGATTGGCGGAGCGCCAGCGGTCAATGCCTCCGTGTTGCTTCCACAGTTTGAAAAGCAGTTCAATCTGCCAGCGCGCCCGCGCCAATACCATTGCCTCATCTCGGCTGATCTGGGATGGGAGCGCGTTGGTAACGTAGATGGTCCAGTCGCATAAGGCCAACCGGGTTTTGCTGGGCTGCTGACCTTTCTTGCGGGCGTGGTCTTTGAGTTGCCGCCGCCGCTGGGCGCTCACTTCTGGGGGCGCTTTGACGGCCAGCAGGCGGACAGGCAAGCGGTGGGCGCGCCCCAGCAATACCGGCCGGTCAATGCCGGTTGCCGACGGAGTGGACAGCAGCTTCCGCAGGTCCAGTTCCGCGCCATCATGCCGGTAGAGTTTGGTTCCGGCTTTGTACCGAGACAGGAAATAGCCCCCTTGCGCCGCCAATTCCCGGAAGGTATCCAGTCGGTAATACCCCAAGTCGGCAATGCGCAGCGCGCCAGCTGGGACCGGCGCCGTCTGCACCGCAGAATTGCTGTCCGGGGTTCGCCCATCAGTCAGAAAAGGCCCCAGCATCAGTCCAGTGGTCAAATCCAGCCGGACCTGTAGTTTCAGGGCTGACTGTCCATAGGAACCGCTGCCGCCGCAACCGGCCCAGACCTCGCTCAGTCCGTCGGGCAGCATGATGACCGAGCTGTCCTGGATCAACACGGCGGTGAAGCGCCGCAGTAGCGGAATCGCCACCGGTTCGGCGTCAATAACTTGACCCAAAGCCTCTTGCAAAACTCGGTACAGACATTCCGCCCCTTGGGGCGTGAACCGCTGGAACAGGCCCTGGGGACTGATGGTCACCCCCAGCGTGGCCGCCATCTGGGTCAGCGAACTGAGGCTGGCGTCCGGGTCGGCCAGCCAACCGAAAACCAGGGTCTGCACCAAGCCGGGACCGGTGAGTTTGGAACGCCGTTGCACCAGCCCCGTCTCGGCGGCGGCCTGCTGGGCCACTCCGGTGAGAACCCGGCTCATGGCCTGGGCAACTTCTGGTACACTGCTCATGGGAAGCTCCGGTGGCGATTGATTGGAATGCAATCACCATCTTACCGGCAGCTTCCCTTAACTTGATGCCTATGGGGGCAGGTTTTCACCCGCCCCTACGCATCACCGCCGGTGTGCAGGTCCGCTACCATTCAGCCGGCAGGCTCACGACGCCGCGGATGTTCAGCAGGTTGTGGTACTCCAGATCGTCAGGGTTGCTGGCGAACTTGAAGGGCGGGAATTTGCGCGTCAGCGCGCGGAACGCCTCCTGGCCCTCCAGCCTGGCGAGGTTCGCGCCCAGGCAGTGGTGGATGCCGCCGCCGAAAGCCACGTGCGGGTTCGGGTAGCGCGTGATGTCCAGGTCCTCGGGATTCTCGAACGCCATCGGGTCGCGGTTGGCGGAGTTGATGATGGTCATCACCTTCTCGCCCTCCCGAATTTTCTGGCCCGCCAACTCGATGTCCTCCAGCGCAATGCGCGGCGCGCGCTTCACCGGCGAGTCGTACCGGAGCAGCTCCTCCGTCGCGCGCACCAGGAGGCTGTCGTCCTCCTTGAGCATGTTCCATTGCTCGGGGTTCTTCATCAGCGCCATGGTGCCGTTGCCTACCAGGTTGATGGTGGTCTGGTGACCGGCGATGAGCAGCAGGAGGGTGTTGCCCAGCACCTCCTCGCGGCTTAATTCGCCCTCGCGCTCCCCGATGGCCAGCACTGACAGCAGGTCGTCGGACGGTTCGCTGACGCGATCCTCCACCAGCGGGTTGACGTAATCATTCAGGGTGGTGATGGCTTCGTGCACTCGGGTGTGCCGGTCGGGCGATTCCTGGTCCAGGGACAGCAACTGCCTGGACAGGGTGCGGATGAACTCCCGGTCCTCACCGGGCATCCCCAGCCAGTTGGCGATCACCAGCACCGGCATGGCGTTGGCAAAGTCCCGGAGCACGTCCATCTCCCCATTCTCGGGGTCGAAGTCCTTGAGCAGGTCCTGGATGATGCTCTGCACCATTGCCCGGAATCGGTTGTCGATGTACTTCGGGTTGAACACCGGGTGCACCGCGCGCCGCATGCGCAGGTGATCAGGCCGATCCCGACGGATGAACCAGTTGTTCATGTAGTCGAGGTTGTACTGGTACTTCGGAAAGTCCTCTTCCGAAATCGGAGGGCTGGGGGGCTTCTCATCACGCAGGAAAACCTCGGACGAGAAGTACTCCGGATGTCGCAGCGCCCAGACCACGGCCTGATAGGACGTCACCACCCAGGTGTCGAACTTGGCATTCCAGTAAACCGGCGCCTCTTCCCGCAGCATCGCGTAGTACGGATACGGGTTCCGCAGGTTTTCCGGCGAAAGCAATTCGTCATGGATTCGGTCTTTCAGCATGTTTCCTGCCTCTCCGATGGATGTGGTTGGCGTTGATGAACGCCAATTTAGCCATTGCGCCTCTGGGATGTCAACTTGAACGCGCCCGCCGCAGGATGCGCACGTTCCACCAAACGATCAACGGCGTGATCACGACGGTAGGCAATATCCAGGGAACCCAAACCGGGTCCATGTCGACGTTGACCACGGTCACCGCCGTGATCGTCGCTATCGTGCCGGCCATCATGTTGGTGAGATGCCGCGACACTCGCCGCGCGCCGCCCGGCTGGGTCCAGTGGAACCAGACGTCGGCCAGTCCCAATGCAATGGCGATGCCGCCGAACACGAACATGGTTACCCAATGGGAGCTGCCATCCAACGCTAAAACTACTGCGTAGCCCCACATCGCCAGTCCGGTCATCACGATGGCTGCGACCGCGACCCAGTCCACCGGATGGGCTCGCCGCCGTCGATTGCGCGCGAACCGCCAACCGGCAAACACCAGGTAGAAACTGAAGAGAGCAATCATAAAGAGGAACGAGCTGCTGACCAGCAACGCCAGCGGGATCGCCGTCAGGAACACCACGGTCATCCCGACCGCGTAGATCCGCCCGGCCAGCACGTGCCAACGCCCGCCCTTGGCCGTGACCAATGCAACCCCGGCGGTTGCTAACGATATGGAGCCGGCGGCGATGTGCACCGCCAGGACGATAGAAGAGAGCAGATCGCTCATCCAGGAGTGTCGGGCCGTTCTGAAAGCTCTTCGTGCTCCCGAAGCAAGGAAATGACAACTGCGATGAGATCGGTCACTAATGCCGGAGTCACGTCGGATGCCACGAAACCGTGTGCAACCGCATTCCTGTGAACCATGACATCCCGCAAAGCGCGGTAGTGTTCTCTCGAAATCGCCCCGTGCGCCACCGCCATATTTAAGACGTAGCCGGGGTCGGTCGCACGATCTATCTGCACCCCTTCGTCCGCCACTAATGTCCTGACGGCAGCTTCGACTGCCGCCCAAGCCATCAACAGGGCGGCTTCTACCAATCCCTCAACGTTTAGCAGTTCGGCCTGCGTCAAGCGGGCCCGGATAGCCTCTTCGTCGAGCCACCGAGACCGCTCCGGAATAGAAACCTTTTCGGGCTCGCCGACGATCTGCAACTCGAAACTCCACCCTTGTCGGGCATTGACTACCCGCTCCACTTCCCGTAGAGCAGGGATGGTACGAAGAGACGACCTAGTCTTGATTTCAATCACCTTTGTCTCGCCGTCTTTTTCGACGATCAAATCGGCTCGATAACCGGGTAGGAATTCCAACGGAACCTCCCTAGTCACCTTATAGCCTTTTCCAAGGTATTCGGCAGCTTTAATATCGGCCACTTGCTGCTCGGTGATGGTCAGGTCGTCAGTCACTCGACACCTCCGTTTCGCTTGCGAGGCTGATGCTAACGTGGATGAATTCGGGGTACGCTTGAAAATATAAATCGAAAAGGTCGGACAAACTTCCCAAGCCGTAGGCTCGATCACGGTGTCGTTTACGACAAATTAGATCTACGACCTGATTGTCGTCAGAATAAACCAGCCCTTATCATTGCATCCAAAATAGGTTTAGAAATATTATCGACACCAAATTCGACGGTGTCAAAAACGTAGGTAACGCACACCGCCAACATTCCCAGGCAAGGCGGCGAGCCATCCCAGAATCGCTTTGCGGCTTCGTTTACTTCTCGCTCCCACGCTCGAAGCCTGGATCGACGGCGCGTCTGTTGTGATACCGGCGGGCCTTCGACCGCAAACTCAAAAGGGAACGCCATTTCCTGGTGTCACTCCAACGCTCCCGCCTCCGCCAGTTCGCGGTACTCCGCCTCGCTCAACCCCACAATCTCGCGCAGCGCGTACTCCGTGTCCTGCCCCAGCAGCGGCGCCGGACGGTCCAACCTTCCCGGTGTCAACGACAACTGCGTCTCCGTATAGTCCGTGGCATACGGCCCCATCTCGGGATGATCCAGCCAGGTGAAGTGCTCCCGGTGACGGAGTTGGGGATCCTCGAACAGGTCTCGGGTGTCGTTGACCACTCCGGCGGGAACTCCCACCGCCTGCAGGCGACGCATCAGCTCGTGGCGGTCGTGTTTCACGGTCCAATCCGCGATGATGCCATCCAGTTTGTCCTCATGGGCCTTGCGGACGCGGAACGTCCGGAACTCGCCCGATGCGATGTCCGTGAACCCGTCGGCGGCGACCTCGTCGCGCAGGGCAGCCCACTGTTCGTCATTGAAAGCCGCGATGGCAATCCAGCGGTCGGCCTCGCCGTTGGCGTCGGGCGCGCAGGGGTATGCGCCGTGGGGAGAGGCAGAAGGGTGACGGTTGCCGACCAGGCCCGGTTCGCGCCCGTTGACGGCGGCGTCCAGCAGCATCGGCCCGCCGAAGTGCAGGCTCGTCTCCAGCTGGGACATGTCCAGGTGCGTCCCTCGTCCGGTGGCCCGCTGCCGGTCCACCGCCGCCAGGATGGCGGACACGGCAAACTTGGGGCACACGAAATCGGTGTATGCGCCGTAGGGGTTCACCGGCCCACGGTCCGGCCAGCCGATGATGTTGGTGTAACCGGCCAGCGACGACAGCACCGCGCCAAACCCGGGCTGCGTTTGCATCGGGCCGCCGCGCCCCAGCATCGACGCGCTGAACAACACGATGCGCGGGTTGACCCGGCTCAGCTCATCGTAACCTAGGCCCCATCGTTCCAGCGTACCGGGGGTGAAGTTCTCGGTGACCACGTCGGCCCATTCGGCGATGCGCAGGATGAGGCCCGGCGCGTCGGGATGGCTCATGTCGATGGACAGGCCGTACTTGTTGGCGTTGTAGTTCGCGAAATATCCGGAACGGTTGACCCCCGATTCACCGCCGGCGAAGGGCCCGGCGCGCCGCAACGTTTCCGGACGCTTGGCCGACTCCACCCGCAGCACGGTCGCGCCGTACTCGGACAGGTACTTGGTGGTCATCGGACCCACTGCCACCCAGCAGAAATCCAGGACCTTCAAGCCCTCCAACGGCAGATGAGCCATATCGAATACTCCAAAACCATTAACTTGCGTGCGTTCTGTTGAATTTTGCGGTGTAGCATGGGGTCTCAGCGTCGGCCATCCCCGCCGCTTCCCGCACCGCTCACCCGTCTTGCGCTTGCAGTACAAAGGTGTCATGGTCTTGGATGTGGTAAATACCCACATCGTCAGCCTTATCGTGAACACATTCAGCGTGCATCCGAAAAGGCGTACCGTCGATACACATCCATTCCCCCGCATCGTCATCTTCCACTGGCTTTCGGCATCTATCGCAGAGCGGTATTCCCATCCTTCTTACCTCTGTCGCCTGTGGCTAGTGCGGCCATGAGGTCGCCCCATCCGCAGGTTGGTTTCGTTCTTCATGTACCCGCAGGATGGGTTCGCCTACCCCGCAAAATTCAACAGAACCCTTGCGTGGATGCACATGATAGAGATGCACATGATAGAGATAACGATATCCCCTTCATCCTGTTATTCCATGCAAATACCTAAACCACACCCAACTCGGTTAGCCGGGCCAGGTCTCGCTCATTCAGGCCCAACTCGCCGCCGAGAATCTCCCGGTTGTGCTCCCCGATGCGCGGGGCGCGACGTCGTATTCCCACTCGAGACGGATCGTTCAGGTCCTTGACGAAGTGGCCCGGATACGTGACCGTCTCGCCGATGTCGTCGTGCTCGATCCGGTCGTAGTAGTCCCGCGCCGCCAGCTGCCGGTGCGCCAGGATGTCGCTGGGAGTCGCCACCGGGAACAGCAGGATGCGCCGTTCCAGGGCGCCGTCGGCCAGTTCGTTTCTGGTGTGGGTCATGAAGAAGGGCGCCACCGCTGCCACCGTCTGCTCCATGATGTCGGCGCGAGCCGTGCCGTAGCCCAGCTCTTCCCAGTTGACTGCGTCCAGCTCCGGGCTTCCCATACCTTCCTCGGTCATCCACGCCAGCATGGAGCGCACGCTGCGCGCCGCGCCGGCGGTCCCGCCGCCCGGCTGGAAGTTCACGTAGCCATCCTTGCACGGCCAGTTGATCCGCGTGAACGTGCCGCCCGCCGACTCCCGGTACGCTCCCATTCGGCGCAGGATGGTCTGCTCCAGGTCCCAGTACTGGGGCGCGTGGGCCAGCGTCCGCGCCACCGCCTGCTGGCAGGACACGTCGACGTGCTGGCCCTCGTCGGTCAGTTGCCGGTGGGTGTGGGCAATCATGGCGCCGGCCGCGCCGGCCGCACTGCCATGCTGGTAGAACTGGGGCATGCTGACCCGCAGCGGCGGACGGTCGCCGTCCCCGGTCAGGTGCATGAACCCGCCCAGCGCCATGCCCACGATGTCCGACGCCGTGTAGTCCGCGTATGGCCCATCCTGGCCGAACGCCGTGATCGACACCATGACCAGTCGAGGGTTCAATTCCTGCAATGCCGCGTAGCTCAACCCGATTGAGGCCATGTATCCAGGGTCCGCCGACTCGATGACAAAGTCGGCCTGGCCCACCAGCCGCCGGAAGAACGCCGCGCCGTCAGCCGTGCCGATGTCCAGCGTGATACCTCGCTTGTTGGCGCAGTAGGCCCACCAGAACAGGCTGCGTTCGGCTCCCGGTTCATCCTTGTAGAACGGCCCGATATTTCGGGCTGGGCTTCCTCCGGGCGGCTCCACCTGCACCACGTCCGCGCCCAGGTCGGCCAGCATCTTGCCGCAGAGCAGGCCGCGCCCGTCGGTCAGATCCAATACTCGATAAGGAGCCAGCAGGCCCGGCCCGTAGTCCACGTCAGCTGTCATTGCGGCAGAATTGGTTGATTCGGATTGGCTCCGGTAGGCTTCAAACCGGGCGGCACGGTGAACACGGCGTTGCCATCAGCATCATGCGTGTGGTTACCCAGCAAGTGCAGGAATTGCTCGTTGTTGCGGCGCATTTCTTCACGAAGGTCGTCGGTCTCTACCGAAAGGTTTTCTACTCTATTGGAGAGATTGCTCAAGTAAAACATCCCGGTTCCGATAGTGATCAGCAACGTCAAAACAGCAACGGCTGTGGTGACGGTTGAAGCGTTTAATTTCATCGATTTCTTCAAGGCCATAGTCGCGTCGGCCGGCATGACCCTATCCGCCAGAGTGATAGCCCCACTGGTAGACGCCGTACATCAACAAGAACCAAGAAGCAGACCCCGCCAATGACGCTATAAGCGCAATCGCCGCTTTTTTGGTGTTGGATTTCATCATTCCTTCCTGCCGACCCTGATAGCTATTTCCCATCCTCACGCCCGTAAAGCAATCATACCAGATGGGCTATATTGGCCGGTTATTGTCCCTCCGGCGGTACCAGCAGGGACGGCGGTGCGGCGTCCAGAATATCCGCAATCAACCGCGCCACGTCCTGCGGAGTCATGATGGCGCCGCTCATCGGAGACTGATTATGTTCCCACATACCGATCAGGCTTCCTCCGATTATCACCAGGTTCCACTCCTCCTCGTTGATCAAATCCGCAACGGAGTTTTTGTCTATGTCATGGAAGGCGTTTGCGTAGGGCGGCGCGCTTTGGGCGGCCCGGGCCGCCATCATAATCCGGCTGCGAACGCGGTCCGGCAGATCAGCAGGGTCGATAGCTCCGCCGTCCGCGCACACACCGTAGCAGCCAATCATAATCGCATCATCGACGTCGTCTTGATATTCATACTCGTCGCTGTCAATCACCTCTTCACTGGACGGCCAACACTCGAAAGCCAGGGCTAGCCCCACGTCCCACGGGGTGCGACACTCTTGCGCGCCATCCTCCCGGGTGGGAACGTTGTTCCAATCCGGGCGACGCAACCAATCCGCCCACACCTTTCGATTGGAAGCAGGGTCGTCGGTCGCGAAAACGGGCAAATCCATCACGCAACTCCACATCAGAACGTCAGAACGTCGCCAGCGGATTTACCGGCGAGCCGGTGGCGTTGTGCCAGCGCAGCGGCGCGACGGTGAACATAAAGTCCCAACGATTCAGCCGGCGGCACACCGGAGCCACCTCGTCGAAGTTGGCCGCGTCGATCAGCCACAACCCCATGCCAACGATCCCAACCTTGTGGATGGGCAGGCCAACGTACGGGTAGTCACTGGGGGCAACATCCCAGGAGGCGTCGCAGGCCGCTATGGACACGCCGCGCTCCCGCAGCCACGGCAGCGTTTCCGCGTGGAGCCCGGGCCGTCCTTCCGCAGCCGTGGGAGGGCCAACCTCCTGCCGGCGCTTGTACCAGCCCAGGCGAATGCAGAGCGCGTCGCCCTCGGTAACCCGAACACCCTGGGCCTCTTCGGCAGCTTCCAGGTCCGCGGTGAACACCGGCTCGGCAGCTTCCAGCCAGTCCTTGCCCTTGACGGCAGCGATATCCAGCAACACCCCGCGAGTAACGACACCGTTGCGCACGTTGTCGATTGCCCCGGCGCCGGCTTTGTTCGCGTTGTTGATCAGGCCGGCGTCCTGCCCGTTGTACATCTTGCCGTTCCAGAACTGGTGGCACAGGCTGTCCAGATGGGTGACTGTCAGCCCGTGGAAGGACACGCCGATGAAATCGCTGGCTCCTCCGCTGCCTTCCGACGGCGCGGACTCGCCGGTGGACACCATGTAGTGCAGCGGCGGGATGCTGGTGACATCCGGCGCCATCTCCGGTACCAGCAGGCGCGAGCAGGTGACGCTGATGCCCTCGCGCACCAGGCTCGCCGCCTCTTTCCGCTTGTCATCGTTGATCAGATTGAGCGTGCCCAGTTCGTCGTCGTCGCCCCAGCGACCCCAGTTGCTCAGCGTGTCGAACCAGCCCAGGACTTGTTCTTCGGTGGGGATGGTCGGTGTGGTCATGATGGTCCCTCCGTCAGCGTTGCCGACAATCTTCGTGACCTTTGTTTCAGGTGATTGTAGGGTTGAGCACAGCCCCGGTCAATCGCACCCGCCGCCCGCCTATGCCTCCCGCAGCCGTCGCGAAAACAGGCACAGGAACACCGCAACGGAGCCGGCTATCCCCAGGTACAGAGCAGTCAACGGCGCTCCAATCTGCGTCACCATCCATCCGTTCAGCGCGCTGGCCGGGAAATGGGCCTGGATCGCTAGCACGCGCATTCCGCCCATGCGTCCCCGAAACTCGGGGTCGGAGTTGCCCATCAGCACCGTCATCACCAGCACCAGCGACACCGAACGCCCGATACCAGTCAGGACCTTGATCGCCAGGGCCACCGCCAGCACGGCGCCGGACGGCAACAGCCCCGGCAGCGTCAGAACGGCAGCGGCGAACAGGATCATCGACCCGTGCCAACCGCCGTTCACGCCCCACACCAGCCACCAGCCCTGCCTCCGCAGGTTGCCGATGCCGGCCACCACCAGCGCGCCGACCACCGCGCCCGCGCCCATGGCCCCGTTGAGCAGCCCCAGTATCTCCGGCCCGCCCTGGAGCGTGTCCTTGGCGAAGATGGGCATCAACGCCGTGGTGAAAGGGAAGCCGGTCACGTTGTACATCGCCGCGATCAGCAGCGCCATGAACAGCTCCTTGCGCTGCCAAACATGGCGCAAACCCTCCGCAACTCCGATGATGATCTGACGAGGCGTCGTATGGCCCTGAGTGGCGTTGCGGGTCCGCACCATGAGGGCCATGAATGCCCCGATGATGTACATCGCACCGATCAGGCCGAACAATCCCGCCGGAGTGAGCGGCGTGTAGAGGAAACCCGCCACGATCGGTCCTATGAACTGCGTCAGGTTCTGACCGAACCCCAGCATGGCCACCGCGTTGGTGAGCCGCTCACGAGGCACCGTGTCAATCAGCAGGGCGTTGGTGACCGGGAGCTCTACGGTCCGAAACGCCCCGCCACCCAGGATGATCGCGAATATCATCCAGACCTTGAGCGCGTCGACCAGCAGCAGCGTCATCAGCAGGAACGCCAACGCCGCCGCGATGCAGTGGCCCGCCGCCATCAGCAGCCGGCGCGGCATCCGGTCCACCACCGCGCCGGCGAAGACCGACAGGAACGCCAGGCCGAGCGCCGATCCTCCGGCCAGCCCGACGAGCAGGGCGTCGCCCGTCAACTCCAGCACCAGCCAGAGCACCGCGATGATCTCCATCTGCCGGCCGGCCATAGCGATGTTGGCAGACACCCACACCAACGAAAAATCGCGCCGCCGGAACGAGCCGAAGGTCTCGCTTGCACGGGCGCCCAGGAATGTGGACAAGTTGCTAGACCCTCCCTCGCCAACCGGCGCCGATTATAGCACTGGCGCCCGGGGCATTGTTCCCGGAGGTATTGGCTCAGGGCTGCCTGGATTAGCCCTCAGTGAGCGCGGCTCGGTTCCCGCTACGTTTGCAATTACGCCGACGCCCGTTCTGCGGCGATATCCGCCTCAATCATTGGCTTGACCATTAGCTTTGCGGCGTCCAGGTCCGCAACCAGGTGGTCCGGGCCAACACTCTCCAGGAAGCCCAGCGCGCGCATCTTGTCAGCCACATCCGACCGCATTCCGCGATTACGAAATCGCTCTGGCGGCGAGAGGCTACGTTGATGAGCCGGCCCAGCATCACCGCCGCGGCGCTGTCAACGTATTCGGTATGGGAAAAGTCAAAAATGGCAACTTGGTGGCTGCGCACATCCTGTCCGACAATCCGGGCAATTTCACGTGCTGACGCCACCGATACCCGATCCGGGAACTGAACCAAACTGGTTCGCGCCCCGAAAGGATCGTCGAGTCGGCGCCTTCACCAAGGAGTGCGCGATCCGCCAGTGGAACCGATACCAGCCGGGGCACTTCAAAGTCCTCTATATCCCGAGAGTTGACGAACATGCCTATCATGAAACCGATGACCAAACCGGTCAGAGTATCCACAAAGGCAACCAGGAGTGTAGTCAGCGCCATAACCATCCAAAAGTTGACCGGCGTCCGGTGCAGACGGCCCAGCAAACGCCAATCGATGACGGTGATGCCGATGACTATGAGTATGCATGCCAGGACCGCCTTGGGAATCAATGCGATCAGCAGGCTCAAGTCGGTGCTTATCGTCAGCAGGACAATTGCCACGCCACCAGGTTGGACACGAAAGTCCTGCCTCCGGAGAGCACGTTCGCCATTGATCCGTTGGAGATGCCACCGGGTAATCCCCCGACCAATCCGGCCGCCACGTTGCCCAGGCCGTGGGCAAATTGAAGCCGATTGGCCTGCTGTTGGCGACCGGTAACCGACTCGACTAGCATCGAACCCATCAGAATGGTGATCGAGCTTATTATCGCAATCATGAACGCCGGCTGCACGGCGCGCAGTAAAAACGCTATCGAGAAATCCGGCCATTGAATTGTCGGTATCCCAACGGTGATCGGCCCAACTGCTGGCGCATCTTTCAGCCATAATATTCCGACTGCCGTTCCAGCGATCAGCAGCACGAGCTGTCGGGGCGCCAAACGCTGCAACCGTCCCCGCCACAGGATTACCACCGCTAAACAGGTCGCGGTCACCAGCGCGGCATCCAAATTAGCGCGAAGGACGGTGAACGGCAGCGCCTGTATCGCTCCGACCGGTCCTCCGCTCACATGGGGGACTCCCAGCGCCGGCGCAATCTGGGTGGTAATGAGCAATATGCCGACGCCGGTGAAGAATCCGTTGAGCAACGAAATGGGCAGGTACGAGATATATCGCGCCAGGCGCATGACGCCAAACGCCATTTGGATCAGGCCGGCAAGGATGGCCACCGCCAGAGCTTCGGCAACGGTGTTGGTGTATTGGGCAACCACCAGCGCCATGATTATGGAAACGTTGGAGCTGACGCCCGAGATGATCCCCCGAGTGTTGCCGACCAAAGCTCCAAAAACACCGATCGTGAGGGCCCCGTACAAGCCGGCCACGGGACCCAGCCCGGACAGCTCGCCGAAGCTCAGGGCCGCTGGAACGATCAGGGCATTGGATACCAGGCCACCAGTAACGTCGCCGGCAGGTCCTTCAATCCATAGCTGAACGACGGAAATCTGATTGGCTTCAAATTTCGTTTCGCGCGCTCAAACACTTGCTGACTCTTCTCAATTAGCCACAAATTAACGACGGTCGACTTTGTACTGCCCGCTCGACGGCGCAACCGGACGACGGCAAAAGTCTCTAAAGGAACCGTACGGTTGACCGCATTAATGAATGTCCCACTATCAACGTCTCTTGCTTATCCAAAGTCCAGCTCCAACTTGTCGGCGCGATGGTACTTTCCATCTGAACCGATAACGGTCAGAAACACTGAATCCGATCCCTGGTTGTCCTCGGGGCCACACCGCAGCCGGAAACCGTCGATGTCAATGCCACCCGACGTGCGCAGACCTTCGATGAAGCACTTGCGGTCGATTTCGGGACCACAGGCGTCCAGGCCAAAAATGGCGACGCGGCCGGCCAGATATCCTTCCAAGGACACAAACCCGGGTCTGGCCTGCGGGCTGTACTGGGAAAGTGCGCGTTGATACCGGGCAACCAGCGGATGGTTGGGGTCTTCGGGAAAGGGCACCACCTGGGTGACGTACACGCCTTCGCCGTCCTTCCCCAGAGCGCCCTCCAGCGCGGCGCCGCCTCCGAAAGAAACCGTCATGAACAACTGGTCGATTTCCCGGCGCACGGCTTTCACGGTTGCAACCACCGGCCGGTAGGCGCCGATGATGACGACCGCTTCGGGATTGGCGGCGACGATTTTTCCGGTTACCTCTCCTGGACTTTACGCAAAATTTAGGAAAAGTATAAAAACAGGGTAAGCTGACTGCCCCGACTTTCCACGGAAGGTGCAGTCATGCTCACCCTGCCCGATGCCATTGTAGCCGTACTCATGCCCTTTGCAACGCTGTTCAGCAAACCTACCTGGAGCAAAGCCCAGTTGCTGCTGGTGGGCGCCGTACTGACCACGGGGCAGCGCACCGTGGCCCAGGCTTTGCGGGTCATGGGCCGCAGCCATCACTATGACTATGCTCGGTACCACGAGGTGCTCAACCGGGCGGTGTGGTCGCCCCGGCGGTCGGCCCGCATCCTGCTGGGTTTGCTGTTGGAACACTTTGGCCCGAGCCGAGGCCCCCTGGTGTTTGGCATCGACGAGACGTTGGAGCGCCGCCGGGGTCCTCGGATCAAGGCCAAAGGGACCTACCGAGACGCGGCCCGTTCCCATCGGGGCCATGTGGTCAAGGCCAGCGGTTTGCGCTGGATCTCCCTGATGTGGCTGGGACCGATCCCCGGGGCGGGCCGAGTGTGGGCATTGCCCCTGCTCACCGTGCTGGCGCCCTCGGAACCCTACTACCGAGCCCAGGGTCGCCAGCCCAAGAAACTCACCGACTGGGCCCGGCAGCTGATCCGGCAACTGCGTCGGTGGCTGCCCGACCGAGACCTGGTGGTAGTGGGCGACGGCGCCTATGCCGCTTTGGACCTGCTGAACTTCTGCCGCGCCCTGTCCCAACCGGTAACCTTCATCACCCGCCTGCGGCTGGACGCCCGTCTCTACGATCCGCCACCGGCACGCCAACCCCGCCAGCGGGGACGGTCCCGCATCATCGGCCCACGACAAACTCCCCTGGGCCAATTGCTCAATCATCCCGACACGCCCTGGACCACGGTGTCGGTGGCCTGGTACGGCGGTCGCGCCCGCATGGTGGAACTGACCTCCCACACCGCCCTCTGGTACGTCTCCGGCAAGCCGCCCTTGCCCATCCGCTGGGCGCTGCTCCGCGACCCCCAACACCGGTTCCAGCCCCAGGCCCGGCTCTGCACCGACCCCAACGCCGATCCTGCCCAGATCGTCCAGTGGTTTGTGCTGCGCTGGCAACTGGAAGTCACTTTCCGAGAAGTGCGCGCCCACCTGGGCGTGGAAACCCAACGCCAATGGTCCCACCGGGCCATCGCCCGCACCACGCCGGTCCTGCTGGGCTTGTTCTCCTGGGTAACCCTCGCCGCCCACCAACTGCAACATTCGGAACCCATGCCCTGCCGGGCCGCAGCCTGGTACCCCAAACCCCAGCCCACTTTCAGCGACGCCCTGGCCTTGGTGCGCTGCCACCTGTGGCCCGCCACGGAGGATTTTCCCAGGTCGCCAAAACCAGCCAACATGGCTAAAAGCCAACTCACCCGCCACCACAAGATCATAACCTCCCTGGCCTACGCAGCGTAAATGCGTAAAGTCCAGCTCTCTTGCCACGTCAGAATTCCGCTGGTAATGCCACGATCCGATCGGCTCCAGCCCGCGCCGTCCCAGCGCCAGGCGAACCCCTTCCAATCCATTTTGACCGTAGGAACGTCCTGGTACAAGACGCCGACCCGCGTCAGCCCCAGGTGCTCATTCAAACGGAGCGCCAGCTTTTCCGTTTCCTGATGATATGAGGCGCGAACGTTAATCACGTTGTTCAACGCCGGGTCTCGCAAGAGTTCTGCGCCGGTGAACGGGGCCAGAAAGGGAACGCCGGCTTCGTGAGCAAGGGGAACTGCTACCCGGGACGTGGGTGTGCCAACCGCCCCGATGAGGGCGAAAACCCGTTCCTTCTCAATGAACCACTCTGTGGCGTGGGACGAGTAGTCAGGCTCGTAAGAGTCATCCAGGGTTTCGAGTTTCAACTTCCGGCCGCGGACGCCGCCCTCCTAGTTGACCTCGTGAAACGCCGTTTCTATGCCCAGCTTCATGCCCTTGCCAAACTCCTGTGAAGGACCGCTCAGCACGGCCGATTGGCCGAACAGGATTTCGTCGGCGGAAACGCCCGGGTTGCCGGCGCCGCTGGACGCAGGCCCAAGGCAGGCTATGGCCGTCAGTACGGTTGCCAACGCCGCGATGGTTGACAATGAAGCTGAAAGCAAAATTGCAGTCCTTGCTGCGTAGGGACATTGGAGTCCAAATCGGTGGCCAAGTATAACTCAATAGGGCGATCAACCACGATGCGGCGCCGATTACGGTAACTGTTCAGACTTGAGGAGACCTGCTCAGCGCAAAACCGTTATACCGGCGGAAGCCGGTATCCAGGAAATCTTTGCCATGCTCATGATGGCCGGTGCGCGGGCTTTCTGGATTCCAGCATTCGCAGGAATGGCGTGTTTCCCACAAGGGATCCCGCGGACTCTGAACAGTTGCCGGACTATAACACCGGGGCTTGCCGTCTCGTCCTACTCCGGCCGTCCGGCCCGAACCTGCGGTGTCAGCATGGTAAAATTCTGCAACTGACAAGCGGCATCGCTGGAGGCAACGGAATGGAAATCGGCGTCGGACTGGACCACACCCTTGGAATGAACTGGGACGATCAGGCCAACCTGGCCCGCGAGTCCGCGGAGCTCGGTTACGAAAGCATCTGGACTCCCGAAAACATCGGCACCGACTCCTTCCAGGTCTGCGCCCGCCGCTGGCAGGCCAGTTGCGACGTTGTCGAGGGCGGCCTGACTACCGGTATCGGCGTCTCGCCGGTGATGTACCGCACTCCGATCGGTTTCGCCATGTCCGGCGGCACCATGAGCCAGCAGACCGGCGGCAAGTTCATCATGGGCGTGGGCGCCGGCAGCGCGTACCGACCCGCCAACCGCCGCGATCTTGGGTTCCCCCGCGTTTCCGCCCTGAACCTCATGCGCGACTACCTGACCACGATCCGCGGCCTGGTTCGCGGTGAGCGCGTCTCCTATCAGGGCGAACACATCAATTACAACAACATCCGTCTTGCCATCCGGCCGGCTCCCAACACGCCCATTTACCTGGGCACACTGGGTCCTGAAATGCTGCGTCTGGCCGGCGAAGTCGCCGATGGCGTGTGCCTGAACTGGTGCACTCCCGCGCAGATCGCCTGGAGCCGCGAGCGCATCGCCGAAGGCGCGGAGCGCGTCGGCCGCGACCCGTCTGAGTGCAAGGTCGTCGAGTACATCCGGATCTGCGTCGATGACGACGAGGATGTGGCCCGCCGCGCCTTCGCCAAGAACTGCCTGGGCTACCCGCTGGGGGCGTCGGTTCCCACGACGCGGGAGCGTCAGTTCGGCTACCGCGCCCACTTCGAGCGCATGGGCTACACCGAAGAGCTGGCCGGCGCCGACGCGATCCGTTCACGGGGCGGCGACATGGACGAGGTCGCCGATGCCTATCCGTCGGACGCCCTTCTGGCCGTCGGCTATTACGGCAAGCCCGACGGCGCCGCAGCGGCTTTCGCCAAGCTGGCCGAAGGCCTGGACGTCGCACTGGTTCGCGTCATCTCCGCCCGCCCCGAAATCGCCTCCACCCAGGCGGTCATGCACGCCTGCGCTCCCGATAAGGTGCGGCCGCTGCTGTGAAACGCCCTATAATCAAGGCGCTCAAGTTTGGCGCTCAGGTTGGCATTTTCGGAGCCCTGTTTTGGTACGGCATCAACGCGGTAAACGACCCCAACAACTTGGACAAATTCATCATCGGGCTGACTGTATTCGGCGTCACATATGGCATATCAAAACCGCTTTTTGAAGCAGTTTCTGAAGTCGTAGGAGGCATCATGGTAATCGCGGAATTTTTGAACCGACACCTGTTGGAACCGCAAAAACAACGCTTGCTGGAAGAGGGCCGTAAAGAGGGCCTTGAAGAGGGGCTCGAAAAAGGCCGCGCTCGCGAACGCGCTGAAATTCTGACCCGCCTGGAAGAGTTGGGACTGGATCCTGATCAAATTCTGCCTCCTGAAAGTTCGGACACATCTGCCCAGGAATGAAATTATGCACGTAGGCGCCGCCACCATTTTCCAGAACCCGGCCAAGTTCACCTCCGACTACGAGGTGTACCGGCAGGAACTCCGGTTGGCCGACCTGGCCGAACCGTTGGGGTTCCAGTCCATTTGGGGCGTGGAGCACCATTTCACCGACTACACCATGTGCCCCGACGTGCTCCAGTTCCTGACTTACATGGCCGGTCGCACCACCGCCATGCAGCTGGGCAGCATGGTCTGCGTCCTGCCCTGGCACGACCCAATGCGCGTCGCCGAACAGGTTTCCATGCTGGACAACCTCAGCGACGGCCGATTCATCCTGGGGATGGGGCGCGGCCTTGCCAAGATCGAATACGACGGCTTTCGCGTCGACATGAACGAGTCCCGCACCCGATTCGTCGAATCGGCCGAGTGCCTGCTGGCCGGCCTGGAGAGCGGGTTCTGCGAGTTCGACGGCGAGTACATCAAGCAACCGCGCCGTGAAATCCGACCCAATCCCTTCCGCAGCTTCAAGGATCGAACCTACGCCGCCGCCATCTCCCCGGAGAGCAGTCGCATCATGGCCCAACTCGGCGTCGGCATGCTGGTCATCCCCCAGAAACCCTGGGATGAGGTGCAAAGCGACCTGACCAACTACCGAAACGCCTGGAGCGAAAGTCGCGGAACCGGGTCCGCCGGTCCGCCGTCGCCAGTAGTCGCCTGCTGGACCTTCTGCCACGAAGACCCCGATTACGCCCGCGACATGGCACGTCGCTACATCGGCGGCTACTGGCACACCGTGATGGACCATTACCAGTTCAAAGCCGACCACCACAAGGACATCAAGGGCTACGAATACTACGGCAAGGTCGCCGAGAAGATGTTCGATTACGGCGACGACGAGGTGGTGGACTTCTTCGTCAACCTGCAGGTCTGGGGCACGCCCGAGCAGTGTTACGAAAAGATCCTGCAGATCCGCGACCGCACCGGCCATGACACTTACGTCGGCGCGTTCAGCTACGCGGCCATGCCATACGACGCCGCCGAAGCCAGCATGCGCCTCTTCGCCGCCAATGTCATACCCGAGTTGAAGGCTCTGGACGACAACACATAACTGACTTGCTGGGATGTCACCTAACGGCAAGGAGGTCGGATGATGGTTACGCGAACACTCAGGGGTCCATTCACCTATGCGGACTATCTGCTGACGCCCGATGACGTCCGCTATGAGTTAATTGAGGGAGAACTGATAATGGCCCCCTCACCCATTCCCCTGCATCAAAGAGTTTCTTCCGGTTTTGTAGGCCTAATGGCGCCATTCGCCAAGAACAATAGGTTGGGCGACGTATTCGCCGCTCCTCTTGACGTTCACCTCTCCGATACCAACGTGCTACAGCCGGATATACTCTTCATATCCAACGAACGCTCTCACATCATCGGGGAAACCAACATCCAGGGCGCCCCGGACTTGATCATCGAAATTGCCTCTCCGTCTACCGAGGACCTCGACCGCGGCGTCAAGCAGAATCTTTATGCCATTTTCGGAGTCCTGGAGTATTGGCGGGCTTATCCGCTTGCTCAGATCGTTGAAGTTCTCCGGCTGGAAAACGGACAGTTCGTGTCACTAGGCGTTTATGGGCTAGGTGACACTCTGACCACGCCGCTGCTGCCGGGCCTGAACATTGACCTTGACGAAATTTTCATTTAGCGCTGCTTAGTCTCTTTCATTTCGGTAACGGTCCTGTTCCCACGACTCCGCCCGATCGGCTAATTCATTGGAGGGTCGCATCCTCATGTCCGACTGGTTTCCCAAACAGACCATTGGAGACCTGCTCAACCAGGCCACCGAACGCTTCGGCCCTCGCGAAGCGCTGATGTACGAGGGGCGTCGGTGGTCCTTCGACGAATTCCGCGCCGAGGTCGACCGGGTGGCCCGGGCGCTGATCAACCTCGGCGTTCAACCTGGGGACAAGGTGTCCCTGTGGATGCCGAACCGCGCGGAATGGCTCTTCCTGTTTGGAGCCGTGGCCAAGATCGGGGCGGTCCTGGTGCCCATCAACACGCGTTTCCGCACCTCCGACATGGAGTATCTGGTCAATCATTCCGACTCGACCGCGCTCATCCTCATGGATCGCTCCGGGCCCGTCAACTTCCTCGACATGCTCCGCGAGGTTGCTCCCGAGATCGACTCCGGCGATGCGGATGACCTGCGTCCGGCCGCGTTCCCAGCCCTCCGCAACGTCATCGTACTTGGCGAAAGCCACCCTGCCGGCACGATTGACTGGGACGCCATGCTGGCCGGCGCCGATGAAGTACCCGCGTCTGAACTGTCTTACCGCGAGGCCGACGTCAGCCCTGACGACACCTTCCTGCTGATGTACACGTCCGGCACCACCGGGTTCCCCAAGGGCGTGATGCACTGCCACAATCCCATTCGCACCATCACCGACGCCGCCAACCGCATGGCCACGTCCTCCCGCGATGTGATCCTGATGTATCTGCCCCTGTTCCATTGCTTTGGCCTGTACGAGGGGCCGTTGATGTCGTGGGTCACCGGCGCGCGCATCGTGCTGACCACCATGTTCGACGCCGGCGAGGCGCTGAGCCTTCTGGAATCCGAACGAGCCACCGTGATGAACGGGTTCGACACCCACTTTTTCGACCTCACGCACCACCCGGACATCGATCGCATTGACCGGAGCAGCCTGCGGACCATACTGCTCGCCGTCGGCATGGCCTCCAGTGAACCCACCGCCCGTTTGACCCAGGAAAAGCTCTGCCCGTCGCTGTCGGCCTGGGGCATGACCGAGGTGGGTGTCGGCGCCACCCGAACCTTCCTGGACGCCCCCGTGGACGACCGCTGTGTTGAAAGCGGCCACGCGCTGCCCGGCTACGAGTTCAAGGTCATCGACCCCGAAACCGGCGAAACCCTGCCCCCATCAACCGTCGGCGAGTTGCTGGTGCGCGGCTACGCCGTCATGCAGGGCTACTACAAGCGTCCCGACGCCACTGCCGAGGCCATCGACGACGACGGCTGGTTCCACACCGGCGACGTGGCCACCATGCGCGACGACGGCAGCATCCGGTTCATGGGCCGCTACAAGGACATGCTCAAGGTCGGCGGCGAGAACGTGGACCCGACGGAGGTCGAGGCCTACCTGCTGGAACACCCGGCGGTAAACAAGGTGCAGGTGATCGGCGTGCCCGACCCGCGGCTGACCGAGGTCGCCTGCGCCTGCGTGGTCGTCGAGCCGGGCCAGGCCATCACCGACGACGACCTGGACGGTTTCTGCCGTGGCAAAATGGCCAGTTTCAAGATTCCTCGCCACCTGGTCGTCGTGGACGACTACCCGATGACCTCCAGCGGCAAGGTGCAAAAATACCTGCTCCGCCAGATGGCTGCGGAACAACTGGGCCTGGGCGTATAGCAACCACATGAACCAGCCCGTCATTCCTGCTAATCGGCCCGTCGTTTCCGCTTACCGGCCCGTCATTCCTGCGAAAGCAGGAATCCAGGCGTACTGATGGCACAGCGCGGCACGCCGCCGATGACGCCGTACATCGGCATAACCGGCTTCTGTTCCCGGAGCGAGGTCGATGCCATCCTGGAATCAGTACCGGCAGATGCTAACCGGTTGCTGATGTGCGGCGTGCTCCTGAGCAACGCGCTGCTATCCGGCGATGCCAGCGACGCGCCGAACCGCTGCCCCCCGCCGAATGCCATCGCCAGCATCTTCTCTGACGACCACCGTTGCCTGAACCTCGTCCACTACCGGCCATCCCCGGGCGCTGACCTGGCGGACGCCCTGGCCCGCGCCACCGAGGTTGGCGGCCCCCATTGCCACGGGGTCCAGATCAACGCCACCCGTGGCGCGCCCTGGCCCGACCGAAGCGCATTGGCGCGGTACCGTGAACGTTGCCATCCGTCGCGGATCGTGTTTCAGGCCGGCCGTGAAGCCATGGAATCCACCAATCACGACCCGAGTGCGCTGGCCCGCCGTTGCGCCGAATACTCCGGGCTGGTTACCGATGTCCTGGTCGACGCCTCCGAGGGCCTGGGCCTCCCACTGGACGCCGCGCGCTCCGCCGACTATCTGGAAGCTATCCGCTCCGCCGCTCCCGAGTTGGGCCTGGTGGTCGCCGGTGGTCTCCACGCCGGCAACATCGAACAACTATTGTCGCCCCTGCTGCCCGAATGGTCCGCCGTCAGCATCGACGCCGAGGGCCGCCTCCGCGACAGCGACGACCGGCTGGATGTTGACGCGGCGGCAGGGTATTTGGGGGCAGCAATGGAGTTGCTTGGTTAGGGAACCAATAGGGCTTGGCCGGGGATGGTGATGGAGATCAGCTACGGCAACAGAATCGTGAGGTCTTTCCGCACCGAAACGACGCTGCAGCGCGATTACGGCCCCCGAAGAGCACGGTCAATCATAGCTAGGCTACAAGTTCTTCGGGATTGTGCTACATTATCTCAGGTTCCAACTGTGCCACCTGTACGCCGGCATCAGCTCACTCAAAACCGTGACGAGCAATACGCCGTTGACCTATCTGGCCAGTACCGGCTGATATTCGTGCCCGACCATGAGCCGATACCGCGTAACGAGGATGGAGGCATAGACACGGACCGGGTGACGGCTATCGTCATACTTGACGTGCTAGATTATCACCCACGGAGGAATCGCTGATGGCGCCGAGAACGTATCAGTACAGACCGGATTACGCTACACCGCCGGGGTATGTTCTTGAAGACCACTTGGAGGTCCTGGGATTAACTCCCGCTGAGTTCGCCGTCCGGCATTCGCTCTCGGAGGAGTTGATTAATGGCGTCATCGTTGGCAGCACTCCCATTGACCCCGAGTTGGCCGCTATTTTCGGGCGAGAATTGGGACTGGATTCCGACGTATGGCTCAGGATGGAAGCCCGTTATCGCATTGAGTTGAAGCATCAGGCGGCAGCCGAGGACGCAGCGGGTTTCGCGTCTTGGGCAGCCTTATTTCCAGTCCGAGAGTTGGTTCGGCGGGGCGTGATTGAAAAGCCACTGTCCGACGGCGACCGCGTCCTCAAAGTACTGGATTTTTTAGGCGCAAAATCCGTGGAGGATTGGCAACGCCGCCACGACGATGCGAAAGTGGCTTACCGCCATTCTCCAACCTTCGCCAGCAATGAGTTCAACTTGGCTGCGTGGCTTCGCTTGGGCGAACTGGAAGCCGAATGGCAACAGTGCGATGCTTATGATGCGCAGAATTTCCTGGCGGCGCTTTCTGAGATAAGGTCGCTTACCAGAGGGCCAACGGGAGATGCTCTGGACAAGACATTCATCCTGTGCAATCAATCCGGCGTCACGTTGGCGCTGGTGGAACCCTTTCCCAAAGTGGCCCTCAGCGGCGCTACGCGGTGGTTGCCGGACAATCGCCCCTTGATTATGCTAAGCGCGCGGCACAAGACCAATGACCATCTCTGGTTCACGTTGTTTCACGAAGCGGCGCATATACTCCTGCACAGCAAAGAGCACGTTTTCATTGACACAATGAAAGACCAGATCGCCGGCGTTGACGCGGAAGCCGACCATTGGGCGTCCGATTTTCTCATTCCCCGTCCTGACTGGAATAATTTCGCCGACGCCGAGCATTTCGGTGAGTGGGCCATTCGCCAGTTTGCCCACGAGCAAGGCATTGCCCCGGCTATCGTAGTGGGTCGGTTACAGCACGACCGCCTGATATCTTGGTCACGCCTGAATCATCTAAAGGCCAAAATGCGCTGGCGGGAATTGGAATAGCAGATACTTTGCCTAAATAGATTAACGAGGCGTTGCAATGATCAGGATATTTGAGTTGCAGTTAGTTGACGATCAGGTAGCTCGGTTACGCATTGATACTGACCAACAGTACCTCGACATTGGTACACAAGACGAGGGATTGCGACAGGCGGTGGAGACGGTTGGTCGGAGGGGACACGGCATCTTGTGGGAGGCGCTAGAGGATGATGGCTTGACTATTCATGTGATTCGTGAGATGTCATTTATTGACGCAGAGTTGGGGGTGGCACTCGAAGATGAGCTAGTCATGGCCGGCGTTGTCAAAGTAACAGAGATACCACTTCAACATCCACGCAAAGCTCATGCCGGAGGGAACATTATGACTGCCGCAACACGGCATTTCCAATACCGTGGAATGCAATTCGAGGCCACCAAAACATCACCTGCTTCCGCAACCGTGAATATCGCTTGTGGATTACACATCCATGAAGACTTTATCATTGGCATCGCTGAAAACGATGCCATAGGTTGGGTAGTTGGACGAGCAGGTTCCGGTTACCCGCAAGACGGCAATTTCCTCGATGTAGTGGAGCACACGGCAAATCTGCTCTACGAGGAATGCGCCGCTATGCGACAGATCGAAGGATTCTTCGAAGATGATGAGTGGTTCGAGTTGCTATCAGTGGAAGATCTTCTGCCGGATGACTCGGACGATTAGAAGGGTGGTAGCCGGTGCAGGCCCTGTGCCGCTGCTCCCATGATCATGAGCAGGGATTGGCCTTGTGAAACTCTACACCATCGGCTTCACCCGCAAGTCCGCATCCCAGTTCTTTGGGCTGCTGCGGGAGTCCGGCGCCAGGCGTGTGGTCGATATTCGCCTGCGCAACACTTCCGGCCTGGCCGGCTGGTCCAAGAAGAGCGACCTGCCGTGGTTCCTCCAGGAACTCTGCGGCATGGACTACGTCCATCTGCCACGCCTGTCGCCCACGGATACCCTGCTGGACGGGTACCGGAAACGTGACATAACCTGGGACCAATACGAACCGATATACCACTCAATCATCGAACGACGGCTCGTCCGGGCCGCCATTCCGAAGGATATAATCGCCGACAGTTGCCTACTGTGCAGCGAGGACCAGCCCGAGCGCTGCCACCGCCGGCTCCTTGCCGAGCATTTTCAGCAACACTGGGGCGACGTCGAGATCATCCATTTGACATAAGGAGGCACCGGATGTCGCAGGTGAACACTGTCCTTGGTCCCATTGACTCCTCCGAGCTGGGTTTCACCCTCAGCCATGAGCACATTACCCTGGGCGCGGCCGGCGCGGCCGCTACTTACCCGGGCTTCCAGGACCGCCAGGCCATCGCCGACGCAGCCACGGCGGCGCTGACCGAGGCCTACGGCGGCGGCGTCCGCAGCATCATCGACGTCACCACCTTCGACCTTGGCCGCGACGTTGCCATGATGCAGGAAGTCAGCCGCCGCTCCGGCGTTCACGCCATCCCGTGCACCGGCAATCACCTGGCCGTCCCCCGCATCTTCTGGGGCGCGCCCGTGGACCGGGTAGCCGCCCTGTTCATCAAGGAGATCGAGGAGGGTATCGAGGACAGCGGCGTGAAGGCCGGCATCATCAAGGTCGCCAGCGACCGCGGCGGCATCACCGACAACGAGGAGATCATCCTGCGCGCCGCCGCCCGCGCCGGCAACGCCACCGGCGCGCGTATCAGCACCCACACCTGGTCGCCCGACCGCGTCGGCGAAGAGCAGGTGCGCATCCTCAAGGAGGAGGGCGTCGACCTCAATCGCGTCTACATCGGCCACAGCAACGACGACACCGACGTCAGTTACCTGATCGGACTCCTCGAGGAAGGCGTCTGGCTCGGCCTGGACCGTTATCCCGGCGGGCGCACCCCGGAGACACCCAGGTGGGAGATACGTACCGAGGTGGTCAAGCAGCTGATCGACGCTGGCTGGGCCCATCGCCTGATGCTGTCCCACGACCACTCCACGCCGGTGGTCCAGCCCTCCGAGGAACTGCGGCGGGAGCGGGAAGAGTTCAACCCAGACGGTTACCTCTTCATCACCCGCAACGTCCTGCCCCGCCTCGTTGAGCTCGGAGCCACCGACGCCGACGTGCAGGCCATGATGGTCGACAACCCTCGTCGTTTCTTCGAAGACTGACCACGACACCGCCCGCGAGGTTCACCATGAACATCGGCTTCTCTCTCTCCAACAACCAAGGTCTCGCCAACGTCCAGGATGTGGTGAGTGTCGCCGCCCGCGCCGAGGAACTCGGCTACGACTCCGTGTGGGCCAGCGACCACGTTTTCAACGTAAGCTACGTGTACGAACGCCTCGGGAACCGGCCTTACTACGACCCGCTGACGATTCTTACCTTCGCCGCCGCGCAGACCCAACGGGTCATCCTGGGCACCAGCGTCCTGGTGCTGCCCTACCACAATCCCATGCGGCTGGCGAAGCAGGCGGCAACGCTCGATCAGCTTTCCGGCGGCCGGGTCGCCCTGGGCGTCGGCGTTGGCGTAATCGACACTGAAATCGAGGCAATGGGCGTGCCCTTCGCCGAGCGCGGGCCATACACGGATGAGTCGATCCAAATAATGAAAACCCTGTGGTGCGACGACGACCCGCGCCACGACGGACGGTTCTTCCAGTTCTCGGATATGGCCTTCTCGCCGCGGCCCGTCCGAGCGGAAGGCATTCCTCTGATCATCGGCGGAACCAGCCGCGCCGCCATCCGCCGCGCCGCCCGCCACGGCGACGGTTGGCATCCGACGGCAATGCAGCCCGAAGACCTGGCCCAGGGAATGCGCTACCTCCACGAGCAGGCCGAACGCGCCGAACGCGACCCGTCATCCATCCCGGTTTCGGTGAGCGTGCCCTTGCAGGGAGGCCGTCCCGGACGCTTCGCCCTGGGCACCGAGCCCGCCGAGATGCGCGCCAATGCCCGAGCTTTCGCCGATATCGGCGTCTCCCGCATCGTGGTGTCGCCCTATTCCGGCGACCCCGACGTGGTGTTCCCCGCCATGGAGACCGTGGCAACCGAGGTCATGCCAGCCGTCGCCTGACCCACAGCTTTCCTTGCCGGCTGAGATAATCGGAGACCGACCGTGACCAGTTCTGCCTCCCCAACCACCGCTCCTTACGGTTCCTGGCGCTCACCGATTACCGCTGACGCCATCGTCGCCGAGTCCATCGGCATCAGCAGCGTATCCATCGCCGGGGACGCCATTCTCTGGACCGAATCCCGTCCCGGGGAAGGCGGACGCTATGTGATAGTCCGCATGAAACCTGATGGCACGGTATCCGACGTCAACCCGGCGCCGTTCAACGCGCGCACCCGAGTCCACGAATACGGCGGCGGAGCCTGGGTTGCCGATGCCGGCACGGTGTGGTTCTCGAATTTCGACGACCAGCGAATTTATCGCGTCGATTCGTCCGGCGTGCCGGAACCCGTCACGCCGGACGCTCCGGCGCGATACGCCGACGCCGTGATTGACCGAACCCGCAACCGGCTCATCTGTGTGCGGGAAGACCATTCCGACCCCGACAGCATCGTCAACGCCATCGCCGCCTTTCCCACCGATGGTTCCGGCGAGCAAATCGTCCTGTTCTCGGGGTGGGATTTCGTTTCCTCGCCCCGATTGAGCCCCGATGGTTCGACGCTGGCCTGGCTGTCCTGGAACCACCCCACTATGCCTTGGGACGGCACACATTTGTGGACCGCTCCCGTCCTCGACGACGGCGCCCTGGGCGAGGCCACGTTGGTGGCCGGCGGCGAAACGGTTTCGGTATGCCAGCCCGAATGGTCACCGGACGGCGTGTTGCACTTTGTCGCCGACCAGTCGGGCTGGTGGAACCTGTATCGCCTCGGCCGGAACGGTCCGGAAGCGTTGTATCCGGACGACGCGGAATACGCTCGTCCCCAGTGGGTGTTCGGCGCCCGGGCTTACGGTTTTGCCGGCAATGGCAACATCGTTTGTGCCGTAAACCGCCGGGGATCCTGGTCACTGAACGTGCTGAACCCAGGCACCAGGACGTTGACGCCTCTCAATGCCCCGGCCGGCGAAATGGGACGTGGCGACCTCGCCGTGTCCGGGATCACCGCTGCCGTCATCGCCGGCGACCCCCGCCGGCCCATGTCCCTGATCCGGGTCAACCTGCGAAACGGCCAATGGGACACGGCGCGGCAGTCATCCGCTATTGAAACCGCTGCTGACTACATTTCCCAGGCCCAGACCATCGAATTCCCGTCCACCGATGGCCGCCCGGCCTACGCCCGGTATTACGCTCCTCGCAACCCCGAATACGCCGCGCCTGACGGCACGCTGCCGCCGTTGCTGACCCTGAGCCACGGCGGACCCACCGGCGCCGCGTCCGGCGCGCTGGACCTGTCCGTGCAGTATTGGACCACACGAGGATTCGCCGTCGTCGACGTCGATTACGGCGGCAGCGTCGGATACGGTCGGGCCTACCGCCAGCTGCTCAACGACAACTGGGGCATCGTGGACGTGGACGATTGCGCCAACGCCGCCCTGCACCTCGTCCACCAGCATCTGGCCGACGGGGACCGCCTGGCGATCCGCGGCGGCAGCGCCGGGGGATACACCACCCTGGCGGCGCTGACCTTTCGCAACGTGTTCGCCGCCGGCGCCAGCTATTACGGCGTCTCCGACCTCACAGCCCTGGCTGAGGATACCCATAAGTTCGAGTCGCGCTACCTGGATCGCCTGGTCGCTCCCTATCCCGAAGGCGCCGAAACCTATCGGAGCCGCTCGCCCATCAGCCACACCGAAGGATTATCGTGCCCGATCATCCTTTTCCAGGGCCTGGAGGACCGCATCGTTCCGCCCAATCAGGCGGAGATGATGTACGCGGCGGTGCGCTCCAAGGGTATCCCTTGCGCGTATCTTCCCTTCGAGGGAGAGCAACACGGCTTCCGTCGCGCCGAAAACATCAAGCGCGCGCTGGAAGCCGAGCTGTACTTCTATTCCCGCGTCTTCGGGTTCGACCTGCCCGACTCCGTAGAGCCGGTACAGATCGAGAACCTGTAGCTGCTGGGGTTAGTACGCCGCCCGCAACACTTCCATAATCGGCCCCGCATCCACCACCGGCTTGGGGTTGGTGCTCAGGCTTCGGTCCTGCAGCGTGGCGGTGGCGATGTATTCCAGGCCGTCTTCCGGCACGCCCACTTCGCGCAGGGTTCGTGGCAACTCCAGCTCGCGGCACAGTCCGTCCACCGCGTCGGCGGCGGCCAACCCGGCCTCCTCGTCGGTCATCGCGGAACTGGCAACTCCGATGGCCTCGGCGATCAGCCGCTGTCGGTCGGCGCAGGCGTCCAGGTTGTAACGCATCGTGTGCGGCAGCAGTATGGCGTTGGCCTCGCCGTGGGGCACGTCATACAGCCCGCCCACGTGATGACAGGTGGCAGTGTTCAATCCCAGCCCGCCGAATGACGCCAGCGAAGCCATGGCGCAGGCTGTCTTGGTGGCCAGCAACGTGTCGATGTCCCCGTCCTGGCAACGGGGCAAGTTCTCGAACAGCAGGCGAATTGCGTGCAGCGCCATTCCATCGCCGATGGGGTTGTGTCCTGTGGAATACACGGTTTCGATGGCGATCCGGAGTTGACCGATGGCCGTCGAAACCAGTATCCGCAGCGGCGTGGTCGCCAGCGCCTGCCCGTCGATGACCACCGTGCGATGGGTCACGCCGTCCCCGGCGATGCTCAGCTTGCGCCCCTGCTCGTGATCAGTAACGCCGCCCCCGCCTCGGCTGAACTCGGCGCATCCCATCGTGGTGGGCACGCTCACGATGGGAACCTTGGGCGACGGCGTGGGTGGCACGGTGATCTTGTCCGGCGGCTCGAATATGATGGCGTAGTCACGAATGTCGCCGCCCTCGGCCAGCAGAACGGCGATGGCCTTGGTGGTGTCGTGGGTGCTGCCGCCGCCGACGCTGATGAAGATGTCCGGCTGCGTTTCCTGGGCCATCGCCGCGCCGGCCTCCACGGTTGCCACGGGCGAGTGGGGCGCCACGCCCGAATACGTCCCCACGTAACGCGAGCCCAGCGCCTCCTGGACCCGAGGCACCACGTCGCACGTGCTGAGTATGGTGGGCCCGCAGGTGATCATCGCCCGGCTGGCCCCCAAGCCGTCCACCGTCGCCGGCAGGTCTGCTATGGCGGTTTCGGAGCAGATGATGTTCTGGTGCAGCGGATCATATCGGTATCGCAGCGTGGAGGATGGCATGGTGCAGACTCCTGGGCCAGTTGTCAGGCCGGGATTTGTTCGTAAGCAAAGTCGGGGATATCAATGCGCTGGCTGGCGTGTTCGATAGTGATGGCGCAGAAGCGGCCGGTCTCGTCCAGGTCGAGCATAGTGTTTTCATCCCAGTCGCGAGTTTCGCACGCGGCATCAGGGCACAGCTCGATGTACAGAGTATCGGTGTCCGGGAAGTACTGTACTTTCATGGTCTGAATCTCCCGTCAATAAAACCGTTATGCACCGTCTCACCGTCCGGCAACAGAATGACGCGCAAATACCTGCCGTCGAGTTCCGCAATCGAACCCCATCGCCGGATACGTCCGTCCTGTTGTACTTCCTCCCGGAACGGGGCGTCAACTACCCACTGAAATCCAGTCCAAAGAAATAAAGGCGCGGTCTGGGCGGTTGCGGGTGGAATAAAAGTAATCGGTGAATCTCAAGGAGCGTTTCTGCCCAACAGCGACGGAATGATCTAAAACCCCACGGTTTCCCGGATTCTGTTGACCATCTCGTTCGTGACGACGTAGCCAGTGGGCGGCAGAGGATGGAGAGCGCGATACGCCGGGTCTTCGCACCGCGCTTCGTACTCGGCTATCGCAATCTCCAGCTCCTCGGGCGTGAGCTGCACCGGCACTATCTCCGGCCACAAAACGACTACCTCCACCCGCTCCCCATCAAGAAGGTCGATAGGCTCGTCCAACTCTATGGTCTGCCCCTTAACGGTGCCTCTCAGATCTATCCTCATTTCTATTGTCCTCACCGGATGGCGCCTGCCTGGTTCGTTTGGACTGAGCACTCGCAATATCAATCCTGGGCTGTGTTATGGCTGGCCAAAATTTCTCCCTCAGATCTTTGGCTTTTTTACGGTACAGTTCCGCTTCTTTATGTCGGCCACGGCTTTCATACATATTCGCCCGCTCGTCGTGAAATTGCGACAGTAGTGCTGTCCTGGGATCCCCTGATGTCGGTTCACCTTCACAGATGGCTTCCGCTTCAGCAAAGTCCGCTTCGGCCAACTCAACATTGCCCATTTCGGCATGAACCTTCGCGCGCCCCATGCAATTGATATAGAAATTCCAATCCACTCTTCCTTTCGTTCTTGCGCTGTGGATAGCGAATGTCCACTCGACGAGCGCCCCCTCGAAATCGCGCTGGTCGCCGAGTTCTTTGGCGCGGTTAGCATAAGACTGTCCATCTAGTTTGGGATCGTACCTCCCGCCCCGGTGAAAATCAGGATCACAGTAGTCGCATACTTCCTCGTGCTCAATCGGGCAATCGGTAGTCCAGCGACTCCAAGGGCGGAACTTGCCGCAGAGCGTGCAATGCTTGCCCAAATCTGCGTCGCACTCCGGGCAATTGTGGTGCGCCGGATGAGCCATGTAGTTGCATTCGTGGCAGTAGCGCACCGGAGGGTCACCGGCCACTGGATTGCCCCGGGCGGCAAGCGACCATTCGCGCTCGGCTTCCGGCAGGCCGTGTTCTTCGGCGTTTCCAGCCAAGTCGAGAATCAGGCAGTCGCCGCCGTCCTCTTTGGGCCGTAAGCCCCGTCCGACCATTTGCAGGTACAGGGCCAGACTTTTGGTGGGACGGGTTATCATCACGCAGGATGCGTCGGGCAGGTCAAAACCTTCAGTGGCTACGGCCACGTTCACTAGTACTTTCAGATTTCCATTCCTGAAATCTGTGATTGCGCGCTCCCGGTTAGCCTGTGGCGTATCGGACAGTATCGCTGCCGCGGAGATGCCTTTGCCAGTGAACTCCCGTACCAGATTATCGGCATGTCCTTTGGACACGGCATAGGCTACTGTTGGCCTGCCGGCAGCATTATTTAGCCAGAAATTAACGGCAAGGGTCGTCATTATGAAATGGCCGCCATCGCCGTCGCCATCGTTGGCATTTGCGATACCGCCTTCTGTGAAATCGCCCAATCGGCCGACTTCGCCGCCACTGATCCTGTCATCAGGCGTAGGAGCAAACACCCGTGAGCGTGCCAGGTATCTTTTAGCCTGCATTTTAGCTGTCTGCGGCCCGGTAACCAGCGTGTCAAACAGGTGGTCAAAGCCTTCCGACCGCGACAGTCGCCATGGCGTAGCCGTCAGACCCCACACTCGACCCGGCCATTGTTTTATCGCCCGCTCCCAGCCGGTAGCCGGGGCGTGGTGTGCTTCGTCAATGACCAGTAAATCGTCGGGGCCGAAATTATTCCAGACCACCAACGAATCCTTGTTGCGTCGGCTGACGGTTTGCGCTTTGAGGATAACTACGCCGTTGACGATACGGGGCGCCGGGCGGCGTGGACTCCAACTGTCGGTGCCGCTCATTGCGGATACTGACCAGTTTAACGACAGCCGTTCCTCGGTCTGCTCGGCCAATTCTTCTCGATGCGTCAGCCACACCGCCTTGCGCCCGTCAACCAGAAAATCCTTCAGCAGCGCGCCGGCGATTTCCGTTTTGCCGCCGCCAGTGGGCAACTGAGTCATTACCCTCGCTCCTTCCGGGGCGAGGGCGGTTTGGGACCTTTCCAGCAGGTCTTGCTGGTAGTCGCGGAGCTCAATCATGGATAAGGCCGTTCCTACTGGTTCAATCCTCGCTGCATCCCCCGCAGGTAGCCGGCCTGGCCGCCGTGCTGGTTCACTTCCCAAATCAACAGGCGGAACATGTCGGCGACGGCCATGCTCTCCCCGCGCCGGTTCGTCATCTGGGTGTTCACCAGCGAATCGTCGTCGTGGCCGTCCAGGTATTCCAGCAGGTTGTTTCGCGCGGCGTCGGCATACTCCATGAGGAGCGCCTTGCCGGGGCACTGCCAACCGGTCAAGTCGTCCACCGTGTATCCGAAGCCCACGTTCATCGGTTCCGGTTCGAACCCCAGCCGCTGCGCCCATTCCCGTTCGTAGAGCTGCTGCTCCTGCTTGGCCAGCGATTGCACCCACATATCGAGGGCGCGCCCGTAGTGCCACACGATGAACCCGATGGAATGGCACTGCTCGTTGGGCGTAAACTCAATCTCCTCCTGGGTCAGCCCGTCCACATACCGAACCAGCCAATCCCAGTTGGCGTCGAACGATTCCTTGATGAACTCTTTCAATGCCATAGTTGCCTCGGTGACGTCAGGTCGTCCAAACCGGTTGCCGCTTTTCCAGGAACGCCGAGATACCCTCTTTGGCGTCGGCGGCGAGGAGGTTGTCCACCATTACCTTGCTGGCGAACTGGTAAGCCGCTGGCCGGTCCATTTCAATCTGCCGGTAGAACGCCGCCTTGCCCAGGGCCAAGGTGTGCGCACTGGCCGAGGCGATCTGGCTGGCCAGTTCGTCCACCTGCCGCTCCAATTCGTCCGCGGGCGCAATCCGGCTGATCAGGCCAAATTCCAGCGCCTCTTGCGCTGAAATCGGCCGGCCGGTCAGCAGCATTTCCATCGCCTTTTTCGGCATGACCGAGCGCGCCACCGCGACGCCCGGCGTGGTGCAGAACAGTCCGATCTGCACGCCCGGCGTGGCGAATGCCGCGTTGTCTGCCGCTACGGCGATGTCGCAGGTCGCCACCAACTGGCAGCCCGCAGCCGTGGCCAGACCCTGAACCTGAGCAATCACGGGCTTCGGCAGCAGCCGGATGGCTTCCATCACCCGTGTGCAGGCTTCGAAAACGGCGGTGTATTCTTCCACGTCGCCGTTCACCAGCTCATTCAGGTCGTGACCGGAACTGAATACCGGACCCTCAGATCGGATGACCACGACCCGGGCGTCAGGGTCTTTTCCAATCCAATCAAGCCATTCTTCCAACGCCGCCAAGGTACGCGCTGAGAGGGCATTACGGCGTTTCGGGTTGTTGAGGGTAAGGACGGCGATGCCGTCGTTAGCGTAGTTATAGTCAACCGTCAACGGTTCAACCTCGTCGGGTCGGGCCGATCGGACTTGATCATTCTCTACGGTGGCAACGGCAACGGTGTTGCCGGCCGGGGAGAAGAACTCGACGATGTATGCCTCGTCCGCCGCATGCACATGCACTACCGTGCCAACTTCACCGGCTTTGAGGCGATGTTCGGGCAGGTCTGCTGTCAGCGCAACCAGGTCAAGTTCACGAATCATGTCTGTACTCCATCACACCGAATTCACTAACTCGGCAATGCGTTCCTGCAATCGTTCACGTCGTGCTTCATAGAACACCATAAAATCTTTAATTTTACGGGGAACTTCGCCCAAGTTGTACAGGTCGCAATAATGCTGACGCGCTTGGTCGTCTTTGAAATGTTCCTTCATCCAATCCGCAGGAAGCTTAGCTCGTTTTTCTAGGTTGATCTCTCCATCAAGCAACTGAAGATTGGCAACGCGGTTAGCACAATCCGAGAAGGCATCCACTTGCTCGTCGCTTACTTCAGCGCGGCGCAGTTGGGCAGCGGTAAAACGGCTCTTTGGGAACACGTGATCGATGTGGAAATGGTGGTGTTGTAAGTCAATGAATGGTGACAGCAATGCCAGAAGCGTAAAAATGCGGCGATCGCCGATTCCCATATCCGCGAGGTCCTCGACTTCTTCCTGTGAAAATTCGATGCTCTTGCCCCGTTGTGACATTACGCGGCGCATCTCCTCAGCTGGAAAATGCCCATTGTTTGAGTTACGCAGCTCTTCACGGAGTGCGGTCAACAAAGTATCCAAACCGCTCCCCCAAACGCCCGGCTTCAAGATAGAACGGGTAAGCCAGCCGCGGATCGCCCTGCGGTCTGGCTCATACCTTGCATGCGTGTCAAAATCTGTTGGCGCTCCAAGATGATAGATATAATATGCAATCGGTAGCAATGAGCTGGTAGCTCTCAGGCTATTGCTGTCGAACCCAAAACTTGTTGCCAACTGGACAGTTTCAGTCAGCGCATCGTTTATCTTCGCCCAGTTCGTTTCGAGAATCGCCATATTAGCGTGTGTGAAGTTGCGGACCTGAAAGCCAACACTGGCTATGTCGGTGAGCATCAGCCCTGCTTTCAGCACAAAGTCCTTCGAAAGAGCTAATCCTGGCCCTATTTGGTTCAGGTCGTCTACCAGTTGGTGAACTTCATTTCGCGCGTCCAGGTTTTCCCACTGCGATGTTGCTATGCTCAGCAAGAGATCCGAGTAGGAGAGAACAGTCCCACCACTGTTGCGCCGGATGAAAATATTGAGGACGTGTTCAATATCCTGATTATTCTCTTCGTAGTATGCTACGGTCGGCTCCGTGTGAATGACGCGATACAGCCGATCCAGCGTACGATAAGCAAGGCTTTGCTGGTCGCGATTTAAGTCTTTATCCAAGAGCCAGTCATTCATATCTGGACCGGACTCCATTATCAGGATGTCTGAAACCCTGAACCATAGCCGGCCGTTTCCTGGCCCTATGGTGCTTTCTTCAATGAATTCGAAAGTATAACGCCGGCCTTCCTCATCGGGTTCAACGGGAGCTAACAAGTCCAAGGCAAAAACTTGCTTTGGAAACGACAAAGGATTATTCCACCGCCCGTGTGATCGCCTAACCGCCATTGATCCCCGGAGGCCAATGTTGAAAGCTGTAAGTCGTTGCTGACCGTCAAGCACCGCAGTAAGCGGTCGGCCGGGCATCGGGTGCGCGGGGGGGCAATGCGGGTTGTCTTTCTGGTGGTAATCCGTGACAAAGCCATAATAGCGATATCGCGCAGAGTTCTCCGCTCGGATTTGCCAGAACAAAAAATCCCCGAAAGGGTAGCCCTGCATTAGGCTGTCGAATAGCGCGCCGATTTGCTCTCGGCTCCAGACGAATTCTCGCTGTATTGCTGGCAGAATGTATTCGTTGGATGCAATGCGATCCAATGCCCCTTTGATGGTTCCCCCCTGTTGGTACGCCATTTGTTCACACCTGCGTTAGCCAATGTCCATGGATTGAGAGGTTTTCATCGCTAACCTCGCGGCAGGCCCAGTCCGCGGCTGGCGATGATGTTGCGCTGCACCTCGCTGGTTCCGGCAGCAATGGTGTGGGAGAACGCGCGGAGCCAGTGCTCCTGCATGTCCGCTTCCATCGGGGTCCATTTCTCGTCGCGCAACCCGCCGTACATGCCCATGATCTCCAGGCATGACGCCGTGGTGCGCTGTACGGTCTCGCTGCCAAAGACCTTCGACATGGACGCTTCCTTGTTGGGAACCAGGCCCTCACCCTGCATCCAGGCCACGTTGTACGCGATGAGACGGGCCACCTCGCATTCGATATACCGATCGGCCAGCACGTTGCGCACCCACGGCTCCTGGCTGAGGGGTTGCCCGTTACGCCGAATGCCGTCGGCCCACTGCCGGGTGTCGTCCAGGTGCCGGCGCGCCGCAGCCGAGTAGTCGATGCCCGAGCGCTCGAAATCCAGCAGCGTGACCGCCACGTACCAACCGCGATTCTCCTCGCCCACGATGTTGCGGGCCGGCACGCGGACGTTGTCGAAGATCACCTGGTTGAACTCGTGCCGGCCGCCCATGTTGATGATGGGCCGCACCTCGATGCCCGGCGTCTTCATGTCGACCAGGAAGAAGCTGATGCCCCGGTGCTTCGGCGCGTCGGTATCGGTGCGGGTCAGAAGCATGATCCAGTCGCCCCGGTGTCCCATGGACGTCCAGATCTTGCTTCCGTTGATCACGAACTCGTCGCCGTCGCGGATGGCGCGGGTGCTCAACGACGCCAGGTCGGAGCCCGATTCCGGCTCGCTGTACCCCTGGCACCACTGAACTTCACCCTTGGCGACCGGCGGCAGGTGCTCGGCCTTCTGCTCGTCGGTTCCGTGGATCATCAACGTGGCGCCCATCATGCGCACGCCGAAGTTGTCCCGACCCGGCGCCCGATGGTAGGTCATCTCCTCGTTGAATATGGCAGTGCGCACCGGCGAAGCTTTCTGACCGCCGTACTCCTCGGGCCAGTGCATGGTGAGCCAGCCGCGGTCGGCGAGCTTGCGACGCACTTCCAGCGTGCGTTCCCAATTTCCTTCACCGGTGCCCCGTTCGCCCAGCTCCCATTCCGGAACATATTCATCGTCAATGAATTGCCGCAAATCATTTTGGAAGGTGGCGTCTGCGGTGCTGAGTTGGAACTCCATGGTTGATCTCCTGGTCCCGACGTTTTGGTCATCTTATCACGGAGGGGGTTACATTTGGCTGTATCCGCTCCCCGGCCCGCGCGTGTCGTCCACGCCCCAGCCGCGCCCTTCATTAATCCAGCCGAATTCCAGCAGAATCTGCTGGCTATAGCAAACCCGGCCGGTCACCTTGTCCACAGGCTCGGAGGCCAGCAGCAACGTGGCTTGCGCGAGCAATTCCGGCGGCTCGCCCCGAGGGTCGTCCATCCCTTCCACCAGGTGATGGAATACCGTTCCCGGCGTGGGCACGACCAGTGACGGAGCGACGGCCGACACGGAAATGCCATACTCGTACACTTCCTGCGCCAACCCCTGCGAGAACCGTTCCAGGGCAGCCTTTTCGGCGCCGTAGCAGGTGCCGTTATTGGGCGGCGTGGTATATGGCCCGCGTCCCGGACCCACCGCCGAGCCCGAGGAGATGTTGACGATGCTTCCCGATCGACGATCGATCATCTCGCCCAACACCAACTGGCTGAGAATGAACGGCGCATGGAAGTTCACCGCCCACGATCGCATCCACCGGTTGACGGGGAAATCCTTGATGGGCAGGTAGTAGGTCAGCGCGGCATTGTTCACTAGCACGTCCACCGGCCCGTAGATGCTGCGGGTCTCCTCAACGAGACGTTCGCAGTCCTCCGGAAGCGAAATGTTCGCCGCCACCGCAGTGGCCTCGCCACCGGCCTCCTTGATGTCCGCGATCGTCTTGGCCAGCGAACCTTCCAATGGATGGTCGCCCTCGTTGACCGTGCGCGCGGCGCAAACCACTCGCGCCCCTTCGGCAGCGAACAGTTTGCTGATTTCCGCGCCGATGCCACGGCTGGCTCCGGTGACGATGGCTGTCTTTCCTTCGAGTTTGGGCATTTGCTACTCATCCTTCCGCGTTTTCAGCTAGTCGGAGTTTTCTTCACGGGTTCCGTTCCGCGAGGGCGGCGGTTCCGTAAACGGACGGCCATCGCGATCCGCTGCCTCCCGGCGCGCGTTCCAAGCTTCCCACGCTCGGTTGGCTTCCTCAAGGCCCTCTTCACGACCCTCTTCACGACCTTCCTGACGCACCAGGTCACGATACAATTTGGCCAGTACCATGGGTATGCCCTCCACCAATCCGAACGCCAATGGGAACGCAACGCCGACGGTTGCGGCAGCGGCGACGATGGCGATTATAACAATTTCGGGCCATGCCAGCGGTGGGTTCTCCGCCGTCGTCACCCGGGCATAACTGAGCAAACCGGCCAGAATGGCCCACAGAGTGTAGAACGCCGCCAGGAACCAGCCGTTGCGACGGATCAGGACATCAAAAGCGTTGGCTCTGACGCCCCGATTCCCATTCTCTCGATGACCTGCACTAGCCATCCAGCAGATCGGTCAGCAGGCTTTCGTTCATGGTGAAGCTCTCCGACGCGGAGGGAAACGCGCCGGACCTCACGTCTTCCGCATACCGCTCAAAAGCTAGGGTCATTTCAGAACCCAACTCGGCATACTGCCTGGCGTGCTTAGGCACGAAATCGGGGAACAAGCCCAGCATATCGTGGAACACCTGCACCTGACCGTCGCAGTCCGGGCCCGCCCCGATGCCTATGGTAGGGATGCTCAACCGTTCCGTAATTGCTTTCGCCAACGGCGCCGGCACACACTCCAGCACGACCGAGTACGCCCCGGACTCCTGCAACGCCAGCGCGTCGTCCAGCAAGCGCCGCGCCGCCGCTTTGGTTCGACCCTGCACCCGGTAGCCGCCCAGCGCGTTAACGGATTGCGGAGTCAACCCGATGTGACCCATCACCGGTATGCCGGCATCCACCATGCGCCGCACGGTGCCCGCTATAGGGACGCCGCCTTCCATCTTCACGGTGTGCGCGCCGCCCTCCTGCATCAGCCGGCCGGCGTTGCGCAGCGCTTCCGCGGCATCTACCTGGTAGGACATGAACGGCAGATCCACTACCACCAGCGCCTCGGATGCCCCGCGGCTCACCATGCGACCGTGACGGATCATATCGTCCATGGTCACCGGCACTGTCGAATCGTAGCCGAGCACCACCATGCCCAGGCTGTCACCCACCAGGATGATGGGGATCCCCGCGGTATCAGCGATGCGGGCGGCCGTGTAGTCGTACGCGGTGACCATGGGTATTTTCTCCCCGGCCCGCTTCATCTCGGCTAATCGTCGAATCGTAATCGCCATCGTGCCGCGATTTTATCAGTCCAGCGCGCCGATTGTCCGCCTCAATTGGGCCAACTGCGGTTCCGCGATTCCCTTGGCTCGGGCGAGGGGAAGCGATGCCTCGGTCAATTGCCGGTACAGCGGGAGCAGATGCGCCGCGTGCTGCGACAACAGTTCCAGGTGGGCCGCCACCGTTTCAGCGTCGCCGCGCACTACCGGACCGGTCACCGCGTTGGCCGGACCCTGCCGCTCGATGGCGTCGATCGTGGCCCGTGCCAACGGCGCCGCGGCCCGGACGCCGTCTTCTTCGGTGAACCCCATGCTCGCCCACAACCCGACGGCCGCGTCCAACAACGTTGCGAGATACCCGCAGCTCAACACCGCGCTGGCGTGGTACAGAGGACGCATTCCTTCAGGGATTGCGATGCCGCTCCCACCCAGCGAAGCAGCCAGTTTCGGCAGAAACTCCTCCAGCCAGCCGGTCGCTGCAACTGCGAAGGTCACTCCCTGCAACCGTTCAGCCGCTTGATCCGGCCCCGCGATGGCCGCAAACGTTTGAAACGGGTGCATCGCTCCCACAGCCGCGCCGGTATCTTGCGCCGAGGCCAGAAGCTCCGTCGACGCTGCGCCGCAGCAATGCGTAACCCCTTGGTCCTGCCGCCAGCGCACTGACCCTGCCACCTCAGATATAGCCGAGTCCGGGGTAGTGATGAACACCAGATCGCACGCGTCCGCAACCCGCTGCGCGCTCTCCAGGGCCGCACATCCATCAATCAGGCTTGCCGCTCCCTCGGCGCTGGCGTGCGTCCGGCTGGCGATTGCGTTGACCCGCCAGCCGGCCGCGCTCAACGCCAACGCCAGCCCGCTGCCGAGAACTCCCGCTCCCACGAAACCGATCGCAACGTCGTCAGGCTTGACCATCCCTCAACTCCGTTACCGCCGGTATACCCGCCATTCCCCGGGCCGATCCAATAGCGTCCAAAACCGCCAGCGCTGTCACATGAGTGGCCGCCGTGACGATGGCCGTCAGGTTCGCGGCAGCCGAATTCTGACCGGTTGCCACGCAAAACATCGTGTCGCCGTCGCTGGGCGTGTGGCACGGCCGGATGGTCAACGCCAACCCATCGTGGCAGGCGGATGCCACGAAATTCGTCTGCATCTTGTCCAGCTTCGCGTCCGTCGCCACGACGCCAATGGTGGTATTCGTTAAGGCCGACGACCGCGTAGAAGATCCTCCGGTCAACATAACTTCCACGGGATCAGCCATCGAACCGTTAGCAGCGCGAGGCCCGGCGATTAGTTCCCCGTCGCGATGATCGAATATCCCGCCCCAGGGGTTGACCGCCACCGCCGCGCCCACCGACACCCCGTCCGGCAGCACGCAGCAGGCGGACCCGATCCCACCCTTGACCGCTCCCTCAATTCCGTACGCCTTGGCCACCGTCGCGCCCGTGCCGGCTCCGACCGAGCCGCGTTCCATCGCCTTCGCCTCCGATGCTTCGCACGCCACATAACCCGACGCCGGGTCGGGACGCACGTCGGACCTGCCGACCGCCAGGTCATAGAGTATGGCCGCAGGGACAATGGGAACCGGTCCATGCGGCGCATCGAAACCGATGCCGCGCTCCTCCAGCCATTGCTGCACACCCGAGGCGGCGGCCAGGCCAAAAGCGCTTCCTCCGCTGAGCAAAACCGCGTGCACCTGGTCGACCCTGCGTATCGGGTGCAGCAGGTCAGTTTCGCGAGTTCCCGGCGAGCCGCCACGAACGGCCACACCGCCCACCGCGCCATCCGTGCTGAGGATCACCGTGCAGCCGGTCGCCGCTCCGGCATCGGTCCAATGACCCGCCGCGATTCCGGGCACGTCCACTATGGAACCGATATGTTTTCCGCGCGAGGTCACTGCTCCGCGTCCGTCCCAACCGACGCCAGCAGTTCCTCCGCCCGCTCAAGCAGATGGTCTCGCCTTTCCGCGCTGAAACCCCGGCTCTCCAGATAAAGTTTCAGCGCCGCCATGGGCTGCAGATCCGAAGGTTCCACTGAGATCCGCCGCCGCTCGGCGTCAGTAACATCCCGGGAAATACTCGCCACGTAGTGAGCCGCTGATAACGACGGACGCAGGTCAGCGTCCCGCAGTTTGGCGGACTGCTCCGATGACAGCTTGATCCGCAACCGCACGATTGACCCGGCCACCTGGCGCCGTGAAATCGCCCGGGTCACGAACTCGGCGGGGTTTTGCTCAACCTCCGGCACCGCTGCGTCCACGGTGAGAAAAGGGCGGGCGGCGATGTTCTGGAACCGGAAGTCCGTCAGCCGCTGGCCTTGCGGAGATTTGGGATCGATGTCCACCACGCAGAAGCCCTTCTCGTCCGACTCCTCCGAAAAGTCCACCCGCTGCAGGCTGCCGGAGTACGCCACCGCCGGCCCGTCACCACCGGCGGGGCGGAGCACCTGGTGCTTGTGAATGTGCCCCAGCGCGACGTATTCCAGTTCCGGGCGCTGCACCGCGCTCACGTTGAGCACGTGGTCGTTGCCCAGCATCATGGAGCGTTCCGACCCAACAGTAGCGCCGTTCACCGTGACGTGCCCCGCCATTATCGCTGGCACGTCCGGGTCGATGCCCTGGGCGCGAGCGGCGATGGCCATGGTCATGCGACGCTCGGTTTCCGCCCGAATCTCCTCGATGCCCAGTCCCCGGGACTCCTCTCGCGCCAGCATCGCCCCCCGCGATGGCCACGGCACCGCCAGGACTTGCAGCGGACCCGCCCGAGTCGGAACGGTACACGTCTGCAGGCTTGCGCCCACGTACACGTTGGGCACCTGGAGCGTCGAGAAGATCTCGACGGCGTGAGCCCGTCCGGTGGCCGCCGGCAGGTCGTGGTTGCCAGGCAGCAGAAACGTCGCAATGCCGCCGTCCGAAAGCCGGAGCAATCGCCGGGCAAATTCGCGCTGGTGGGTCTGTGTCGGGTCCCGTCCCTTGTACGCGTCGCCGGCCAGGACCACAACGTCGACCCCGTCAGCCAGGGCAAACTCTACCAGCTCGTCCAGCGCGTCCAGGAAGTCGCCCAACCGCGTGGACAGACCGGTGTTCGGATCAGTGCGGCCGTAGTTCTCTACACCGATGTGCAGATCGGAGAAATGCAGAATCTTCATCGTCCGCAGGCGTCCATTTCTGCGGCCGCTCCTCGGCAGTCGACGGCGGCAAGGCGCCCATTCGGTCGTGTTCCGTTGCCCTGCCCGGCGGTCGCGAATACGGCCAGTACCGCCAAATTACGCCCTGAGCTCCGCCAGGAACCTGCCTGCGCTCTGCCGCACGAAGTCCTGCAAATTCACCGACATGAGTTTGACGCCGCGCTCGGCGAACTGGCGGAACCGGTCCACGTTGTCCACCGTCATTCCGGCGCCGGCAACCCCGATGATCTTGCCTTCTGCCAGCGTTCCCTCGATCACCTGCGAAATCGCGGCGTCAACGTCGGCTTGCGGCGGCATGCCCATGGCCTGGGTCAGGTCACTGCTGCCCACCAGTATCGCGTCGACCCCATCCACCGCAGCGATTTCGCGCACGTTGGCCACCGCCTCCGGGGTTTCGACCATGCAGATCACCAGCGTTTCCCGGTTGGCGGCCTCGTAATACTCGGACGGCGGCAGTCCGCTGCCCAGCCGGTTGGTGCGGCCGCCCGTGGAACTGCTCCGGTCTCCCATGGGATAGTAGTGCGACGCCCGCGCCACCGCCTCGGCTTCCTCACGGTTGTTGATATGCGGCACGATGAGACCCTGCGCGCCCCGATCCAGGAATCGCAACAGGGTCGATGGCTCGGCGTTGGGAACCCTCACCACCGGTGTGATGTCGTGCAGTTCGGCCGCGCGGATCATGTTTTCCGATTCTGAATCATTGGATGAACCATGCTCACAGTCGATCCACGCCCAATCGAATCCCAGCACCCCGTACATTTCGACCACGATCGGAGCGTAAAAGTTCACGCTGCCCCCGACCGCGATTTCGCCGGCTAACAGCTTGGCTTTGGCTCGGTTGGTCCTGACCATGTCGTCCTCCGTGTTCTGTTGGGATGTGGCGCCGTCCGGCGCGTGGCTCACGCGTACCCAGTTTGTCATTGCGAGCGCAGCGTGGCAATCTCGTTGCGGCCAGGATCGTCGCTACATCAACGAGATTGCCACGTCGCTCCGCTCCTCGCAACGACAGGTTTGCACAAACTGGGTATGCAGGAGCGGAGGTCCTATCCTGATTCTGACGACTTCCGAATGTGGGTACGCGTCAGGGCGCGTGGCGTTTGCGATGCGGAAATGGAGAATGCCGGGCGGCCTGTAAGCCGGGTTCTGTATCCGCATGAAGCGGATGGTGACCATCTATCTAGCCCCGATACGGTGTGACCCGCATCGCCCCGTGGGTCGAGGCAACGTTGCCGCTGGGGTCAAGCGGCCAACCCGGGGACGGGCCGGACACCCATAGTCCCCCTATTTGGCCTTGCTCCAGGTGGGGTTTGGCCGCCGGTGCGTCACCGCACGCGGCCGGACGCTCTTACCGTCCGATTTCACCCTTACCGGCCCATCGACGACAGGCCGGCGGTATGTTTCTGTGCCACTTTCCGTCCCCGACTCGGTTGCCCGCGCCGGAGCCTGGGCGTTACCCAGCACCCTGTCCGGTGGAGCCCGGACTTTCCTCCCCGAGACGATAACCATTTCTGACCATCGCTCGCGGCGGCCACCCGGCCGTTCCGGCTTTCTCCTGTTGCGAGGCTAGCACGGGCATGTGGGGTGGTCAAGCAACCGCAGCGCGACCCTTCGCCGGTACCGCCAATAGAGTGGTAAAGCAACCGAACCCGGCCGGGAGATCGTGCCCCACTATGTATAATGGCGGCCAATTCTTCACTAGGTCTCCAACCCAGCCTTGAGGTAAACGCCATGGCCACGGAACCCGTCAACATTTTCGAGTACGAGCAGATCGCCAAAGAGCGCATTGAGCAGGGACACTACGATTTCATCGCCGGCGGCGCCACCGATGAGATCACCATCCGACGCACCCGTGCCGTGTTCGATTCGATTATGCTGCGCCCGCGCATGATGGTGGACGTCGAAAACCGGTCCATGGCCACCACGGTATTGGGTCAGGACATCTCCCTGCCGGTCATGCTTGATCCCGCCGGCAACCACGGCGCGGCTCACCCCGAGGCGGAAATCGCCACGGTCAAGGCCGCCGGCGAGATGGGCACGGTAATGGTGCTCAGCTCCCACGCCTCGCGCACCCTGGAGGACGTGGCCGCGTCGGCGTCCGGCCCGCTTTGGTTCCAGCAGTATTTCTTCAAGGACCGCGGCCTGACCCTGGAGATGGCCGCCCGGGCCGAAGAGGCCGGATACTCGGCCATCTGCATGACCCTGGACGCCAAGATCAAGCCCAAGCGCGAACGCAACATCCGCAACGATTACGTTGGCGCCGAATCGCCCAACTACGCCCAACTCGACCTTGGCACTCACACCTGGAAGTTCGCGGCGGACGCGCCGGCCGGCCCCAGCGACATCAGGGACGTCGCGTCCACCTGGGACGACCTCGAATGGTTCGCGTCCAACATTCGGCTTCCGGTCGTCGTCAAGGGCATCATGGCCGGGGAGGACGGCCGTCTGTCCGCTGAAAACGGCGCGAAGGCGGTCATAGTCTCCAACCACGGCGGGCGCTACCTGGACACCACCCCGGCCACCATCGAAGTGCTGCCCGAGGTGGTGAACGCCATCAACGGCAACGCCGAGGTGTACCTGGACGGCGGCGTCCGGCGCGGGACCGACATCTTCAAGGCGGTCGCTCTCGGCGCGCGCGCGGTGTTGATCGGACGGCCGTTGTTCTGGGGTCTGGCGGTTGACGGCTCACTTGGGGTCGCTGCCGTCCTCGAGATGCTGCGTGACGAGTTGGACGCCACCATGGGCATGTGTGGCTGCCCCTCAATCGACAGCATCGGCTCGGCAACCATCGATACGGTCTCGCCTTTGTTGGCCGCCTTCCCGTCTGCGGCGGATTTCCGGTAATCCCATTGTCAGGCCCTGCGGTCCGCCTTTCACGCTGGCGGACCCGGCCGGTCACACCGGACCCGCGCGCAACCGGATCGGGTCGCTGGCGCCGTCTCGCGTTGACGCCGCCGCGCTCGCTGGTTATCATTCTTGATCGTATGTGCAGCGCGGGCTCCGGATTCACTTGAACGCCCAGCCGACCACTCCGGGTTGAGTGGTGGGCGGGTGCATCGTGCGCCGGGTGAGTTGCTAAGTCCCCTTTTCGCTGCGTGCGTGTTTCCCGTCTTACCCAGAACGAACGGGCGTCCGAGGGCGCCCTCCCAAGAATGATGGTGAAACGCACATGTTCCGACGCTTTCTGGCGCGCGCCGGCGCCGCCGTAGTCCTGATCTCAGTCCTCCTGGCGGTCACCGCCTGCGCGGAAGAACCGCAGCCAGTCCTCTTCGTGGGCGGCATTCCCGACCAGGACGTCGCGGTCCTGGAAGTGCGCTTCAACCTCCTCGCTGAGCACATCAGCGAAGAAACCGGGGTAACCGTCCGTTACCTGCCGTCCCAGTCGTACGCCGCCCTAGTCACGGGATGGGACAACAACGATGTCCAGCTGGCCTGGTACGGCGGCCTGACCGGGGTGCAGGCGCGCCTCGCGGTTCCCGGTTCCCAGGCCGTGGCCCAGCGGAGCACCGACGAAAACTTCACGTCGGTGTTTGTGGCCGCCCCTGACTCGGGGATTGCCGCGCTGGCAGATCTCAAAGGGCGTACCTTCACCTTCGGCAGCGAAAGTTCGACCTCGGGCAACCTGATGCCCCGTTACTTCCTGGCCCAGGAAGGCATCGCGCCGGAGGCCGACTTCAAAAGCGTGGCCTACAGCGGATCGCACGATGCCACCTGGAAGCAGGTCGAGGCCGGCGCGGTCGAGGCCGGGGCCCTCAATGCCAACGTGTGGAAAACCCGCCTGGAAAAGGGCGACGTTGACACCTCCCGCGTCACCGCTTTCTACACCTCTCCCGGCTACGTCGACTACCACTGGGTGGTCCGACCCGGCCTGGATGATGTCTACGGCGAGGGATTCACGCAACGTGTGGTCGACGCCCTTCTCAATCTGAACGCCGCCAACGGCGGTCGCGATCAGGAAATCATGCAAGCCTTCCAGGCCGACCGGTTCATTCCTACTACCAATGAAAATTACCTCCCCATCGAAAATATCGCCCGCGACCTCGGCCTCATCTCCGAACAATAGCCGTCCCGCCATCCTGGTCAAGGGCGCGGGCAAAACCTACGGCGATGTCGAGGCCGTTCGTCCGCTGTCATTGGCCATCGAGCCCGGCGAGACCGTGGCGCTTCTGGGGCCCAGCGGCAGCGGCAAAACCACGCTGCTGTCCATGATGGCCGGCGAGTTGGAGCCGTCCGAAGGATCCATCCACCTCCGCGGCAAAGACCTGGCCGCCCTGCATCCGGGCCGCGATCTCGCGCGCGAGGTGGGCATGATCCACCAGCAGTACGACCTCGTCCCCAACCTGTCGTCCCTGCAGAACGTGCTGGCCGGCCGGTTGGGTGATTGGGGCCTTTTCAAATCGGTTATCTCGCTGGTGTGGCCCCAGGACCGCCAGGTGGCGATGACCGCCCTGGAACGAGTGGGCGTCAGCGACCGCGCGCGGGTGAGGGCCGGCTTTCTTTCCGGCGGAGAGCAGCAGCGGGTGGCCGTGGCCCGCCTCCTGGTGCAGGACCCGGCCATCATCGTCGCGGACGAACCGGTGTCGTCTTTGGACCCGGCGCGCGCCGAGGAGGTGATGGGTATCCTGACCCAAGCCGCCTGCCAGGCCGGAAAAACCCTGGTTGCCACCGTCCATTCCACCGACGTGGCGCGAACCTACTTCGGACGCCTGATCGGCCTCCGCAACGGCGAACGCGAATTCGACCTGCCGTCCCACCTCGTCACCGACGACCAGCTGAGCGCCCTCTACACCCTGGAAGGCCTGAGGGATGAATGAGCGTGCAACCGCGAATTCCCTGGGAGGCCGCGGCGCGCTAACCGCAATATTGCTTATCGCATTCGTCATCAGCCTGACGGGCATCGGATGGGGTGATGGCCTGGTCAACGCGGGTGGTGTCCTTGCCGTCGGTCAGATCCTGGCGGCGGCGGTCCAGCCACAATTGACTCTCGACGTCCTGTCCATCGGCGCCCGCTCCACCTGGACTACACTCGCTTACGCTTGGGCCGGCATGACCGTCGCTCTGACCATGGGTATCCCGTTAGGTATCCTGGGCTCCGGAACCGTGGTTCGTTCCCGCTGGGCCCGCCGTTGGAACGTCGCGTCAGCGCGCTTTGCGCTGGCAGTGTTCCGCTCCATCCACGAGTTGGTGTGGGCCTGGCTTTTCGTCGCGGCCCTCGGTCTGTCGCCCATGGCCGGCGTGTTGGCGCTGGGGTTGCCCTACGGAGGCATCCTGGGCCGGATCTACGCCGAACTGTTGCAGGACGTCCCGGAAGCGCCGCTGCGCGCCCTGCGGAGTACCGGAGCATCCGAATGGCGCGTCTTCTGGTTCGGACGGCTGCCCATGGCCTTGCCTGACATGCTCAGCTATACCTTCTACCGCCTGGAGTGCGGGATCCGGTCCGCCGCCATCCTGAGTTTCGTGGGTCTGGGCGGTCTCGGCCACAACATCCAGATTTCCCTCCAGGACATCGACTACAGCCGAATGTGGACGTTCATCTATTTCCTCATCGCGCTGGTTCTGGTGGTGGACCTGTGGAGTTCGTTGGTCCGGCGCCGCGTCGCCATCGAGCAGGGTTAGGCTCATGGCTGCTCCATACGGGCGGGGGGAGCCGGTAGCCCGTGGCGGCGCTACGGCGCCCATCGCGCCGGCGCGCCGCATCGGATTTCTCGCCGCCTCCGCGGTGATCGCCTTTGTGATGGCGTTGGCCGCGTGGGTGACGATCATCGGCGATGACCACTTCCCCAGCCGGAATGTGTTCTCACTGGAATCGGCCACGAGGGCTGCGGACTTTGCCGGCCGGATGTTCGGCGCAAAATCTGCATCCACCCCGGCGTTCTACCAGCCGGCTGAATGGGCCGAGAAAGCGCGTCTCGCCGGCGAAACCCTCGCCATGAGCGTCGCGGCTGCCGGCCTGGCCGCCCTGGGAGCCCTGGCATTGTTCATGTTCGGCGCGCGCAACGTGATGATGGGCAGCCTCGCCCCCTATCGGTCACCATTCTGGACGGCGCCCTTCTTCCTGGTGCGCGGATTGTTCACCGTCAGCCGCGCCGTTCCGGAACTGGTCTGGGCCATGATCCTGGTGTTCGTCTTCACCCAGGGAACCCTGCCCGGCGTAATCGCCCTGGCCATACACAACGGCGGCATCCTCGGGAAGCTGGGCTCGGAAATCGTGGAAGGGCTCGACACTCGTCCGATGCGGGCGCTGCGCTCCACCGGCGCCGGCCGGATGCAGGTGCTGCTCTACGGCGTGCTCCCGGAAGCGCTGCCCAAGTTCATCACCTACCTGTTCTACCGCTGGGAGGTGATCATCCGCACCACCATCGTGGTCGGGTTCGTCGCCGCCGGCGGCCTCGGCACCGAATTCCGCCTCGCCATGAGCCACTTCAAGTTCACCGAGGTTACCCTCATTCTCTTCTGGTACCTGGTTCTCGTGCTGTTCGTGGACATCGTCTCCGGGCAATTGCGGAGGTTGGCAACCTGACGGCAAGAATCAGGGAATCTTAGCCGGTGTGTTCAGCGTTCAGCAATGCCAACATCCTGTCAACGAAGCGATGCACCGCGGGGCGCTCTGCCGCAATGTCATAGTCTTCCATCTCGTCGTGAAAGAAGTTCTTATGGAAGTTTTCCGCAGCGATGAATCCGCCAAGTATGCCGTCGTCTAGTTGCTCGTCGTTCAAGCGTTGGACCGCGTTTTTCATATCCCGGTGACTTCGGAAACACCAACCGCGTTCCTGGCAAACGGCGATGACGGCTTGGGCGGCGGCGCCATAAAGTTTCTCCGACCCTTGCCGGTGATCGCCGGCGTCAAACTCCCGGTCGGAAACGACGAGAAAGTCACGGGCAACTCGAGCGTGTTCGGCGATGGACATTGCTTTGGCAGCCACATTGGTTCCCTGTGGGATGAGATCGAATCGCATTATGCCACAGCAGGCGGGACCAATGGCGACGGGGCGATTACCGAGTACTGGCGTCATAGGCGTCCGGCGGGGTTGTCCCATCAAAGATGGAGTACTGTGAGATGACCGCATCCTCGCCGCCGATCTTGCCCCATAGCACCAGTGAATAAACGCCGTGCCGAATGCCAGATGCTGTGCCGAAAACGATTACTTTTCCCGGGAAAAGTCCGGGTCTTGGATGCGCTATAAACTAATCCCCCATCGCAAATCTCCGGTCAACAGCAGGAACGGCCACGCAATCAGGGTAAACAAAAGATACAGCTCATAAGCGAGTATAAGCCCGGTAATCTGGAAGGTCCTGGTCATGTAGTTTGCCGAAAGAAGCAAGCCATCGCCGATGAGCGAACCACTGGCGCCAGGATGAACAAAAGCGGCGCTGACCGCTCCAACTTGGAAAGCGATCAGCGTCATCATGATCAGTCCCACCGACGGCAGCGCCACCGCCGCCAGCGCGAATCGACCCAGCCACAGAGCGAACCGTCGCACGGCTTTCTCTAGTCGTTGCGCTGCAGTTCGCCGTCGCATTCGAAGGTGGTCACAAACGGCCAGACGCCGGTATGCGGCACTTCGTGGCTGCTCACGCACCGGATGTGGATCCCGCCTGTTCGCGCGGTAAGGTCCGTCTTAATGGTGTGGCTTGCCATCAAGGGATGGATGCCATCGATGGGTGCGATGGTCCGGAAATTGCCGCGCACGTACCGTCCAATGGACGATGTTGTTTTCGGCAGGACGCCGCTTTCGCACTCGCGGGTGCGCCAATGGGTGCTCAACTCGTCGCACTCATAGTCGTGCGTTCCCTCGAATGAGAGAGACGAGCCGGTTTTGTTATAGACGTAATCGACGTAGGCTTCAGTGATCCGCAGGTAGACCCCGTCCCGCCACCATCCTCTGGCCCAAGCTTCATATTCGACGCTGCCAGAAGATGCCAGCGTCTCCAAATTGCGGGACGGTCCGGCGCTGTGTTTGGCAAGCAGCTTCAGGTTGACCGCGCGACCGGGCCGGTACGTATGGGCATCTATTGTGGTGGCAGTTGCAGACGCTCCAGTATCGCCCACCGGACCATCATCCCCTCCCGGACCATGCGGCCCTGCAGGGTTTCCGGAACCTTGCTGCGATTCCTCATTGGTGGATGCTTTCCACAGGACCTCGGCTACGATCAGCTCGCAATCCTCGTTCGGTCCCACCGACACGTGCATCTGGGCCTTTTCGGGCCAAGCGGGAACACCAACGATCTGAACCTCGTTCACCTGGTTGCCGAAATCGCATCCTTCGTCCACCTTCTCCCCCTCCGCCAGTACGTCTCCCTCTTGTGCGTCGTCAGCGTCAACGACAATGCCGGTAGGACCTATCGGTCCGTCAGTCTCGTCAGGGCCTTGCGTCGACGCAAAGGGTGGCAGGGCTAATGTGCAGATTCCCAACAGGGCGAATATCGTTGCCGGCAAAACGACCTTCTTTATCCGGTGCGCCATTTTCCACCTCCCATTGAAATGTAATCTTCCTGATGTTCGGTGCCGTCGCGGTTGGTCCGCTCACCTCCTTTGGCTTGGAGTGGATGCAGCATAGCATACACCGATATTGATTATCAACATTGTGAATATCAGCGCAGGCGGAGAATAACCCCGCCGGTGGCCACAGGAAACGAGCACCGAAAAAGCGCTTCTATCGGTACCTGCATCCAATTGCGGCGGCGAGAACCGCTATAACCAACGCCCGCGCCATACTCGCGCGCCTATTCCGCGTCCGGGTGCGTCGTGATGAACCGCGCCGCCAGCTCCGGATCAACCTGCGGCGCGCGCACTTCCACCCCGGCCTGTTCCTCCTGGAGACGCACCGTGCTGCTGCTGTCGGCCTGACCCCAGCCGCGGTTCATGGCCTGCAACGAGATCTGCTGCGCCAGCGTGGACATGGGCATGGGCACGTCGTACTCCCGCGCCAGTTCCGTTGCCAACGAAATGTCCTTGTGGGCCAGGTTCAACGCGAAACTCGCCGGCTCAAACTCCCCACGGAACATCGTCCGCACCAGCCCCTCGTGCAGGAATGACATCCGGCCCAACGCACCGCGTCGCACGCATTCCCACAACGGTTCGGGGTCCACTCCCGCCTTGACGCCCAGCGTCAGTCCCTCCGCGATGGCCTGACGCACGCTGTGACCGATCATGTTGTGCACCAGCTTCGCCACGCTGCCCGCCCCAATCTCGCCAGCGTAGAACACCTTGTCGCCAAAGGCGTCCAATATCGGCTTCACCCGGTCGAACACCTCACGGTCTCCGCCCACCATCACCGCCAGGTTCCCCGACGCCGCACCCGTCTTGCCGCCGCTCACTGGCGCGTCCAGCACGTGACAGCCCTTCGCCCGGAACTTCGGCTCGATCTCCCGGATCAGCGTCGGCCGGCTCGACGACAGGTCGATGTACACGCTGCCCGGCCTCATACCCTCCAGCACACCCTCGGCTCCCGTGGACACCGCCTCAACCTCGTAGGGGCCGGGCAACGACGTGAAGGTTACGTCGCTAGCCTGGGCCACCTCGGCCGGCGTGTTGGCCAGACGCGCTCCGCCTTCCAGCAGGGGCAGCGCCGCCTCCTCGCGCAAATCGTAAACGATCATCGGGTAGCCGGCCCGCTGTATGTTGGCGGACATGCCCCCACCCATGTTCCCCAGTCCAATAAATCCCACAGTTTCCATAACGCATCACCTGCTCTCAAATTTGGTTCGCAGCCGCAGTATATCGCACTGGAAAAGAGCGAAATTGGGCCGAATGCTATAATGATTTCGAATGCCCCGTGGTGTAGCGGTAGCACGTCAGCCTTTGGAGCTGTAAGCCCTGGTTCGAACCCAGGCGGGGCAGCCAAATGAGTAGCGTCTTAAGTCTTGGGCGACCAGTTGGTCGCCCTTATTTTTTGCTGCGTCGTTCCAGGAATATGGGCATACCGCCCTTGGGCCGCAGCGATATCAGCGGCAGCATCTCGGCCTTGTGCCTCGGGTCGTGGCGGACCTTCCAATCCTGCCCCAAGGTAGCCAGGATCATCTTGGCTTCCATCATCGCGAAGCCCTCCCCGATGCACTGGCGCGGTCCCCCGCCGAACGGGTAATAGGCGTAGCGCGGCAAGGCTTCCCGGAACTCTGCCGTCCACCGTTCCGGGTGGAACTCCAGGGGATCGTCGAACCAGCGCGCGTCCCGCTGGATCACCAGCTGCGGCGCCGCCAGCAACGCCCCCGGCGGGATGCTGTAGCCGCCCAGATCAAAGGGCTGGAAAGCCATGCGCGACCAGAACCAGATGGGCGGATAAAGGCGCAGCGATTCCGCGAGAACCTGATCCGTGTAGGTCAGGTTTGCCAGGTCCGCCAACTCCGGCGCCCGGTCACCAAGAACGTCGTCCAGCTCGGCGTGGAAACGCGCTTGCGCATCGGGGTTGGTGGCCAGCAGGTACCAGGTCCACGTGAGGCAGACGGCGGTGGTTTCATGCCCCGCTGCAAACATCGTGATGGTCTGGTCGCGCACCTGCTGATCGGTCAACGGCTGGCCGACTCCCGCCTCGTCCTCCAATCTGGCGTCGAGCAACAGGGAGAGCAGATCGTCCTCGCCGGTCGATTGTTCCCGCCGCTGGGAGATCAGCCCGAATATCATGCGGTCAAGTTCCGCCCGTGCCCGCCGGAAACGCACCGTGTACGGCACCGGCAGCCGATGCATCAGCCGGCGCAACTTGGGCGGTTGGTTCACCCGTCGGACCAGGTAGTTGTTGATCAGTTCGAACGCCTCGCCGATGCGGCGCACGTCATCCGGCAGTTCCAGCCCGAACAGCGTTTTGACCACCACCCTCAGCGTCAGCGCCCCCATCTCCCGGGCCATGTCCACGCGCTGCCCGTCAGTCCACGTTTCCCGGTGGTGCGCGGCGTAATCCCGCATCGGATCGCCGTAGCTTTCGACCCGACCCCGATGGAACTGAGGCTGCATCAACCGCCGCTGCTGCAGGTGCTCCACCGGCCCGGCGGTCACCAATCCGTCGCCCATCGCATACTTGAGCACATCCGTATTCGGCCCTCTTCCCACCAGCCGGTGGTTCGTGACCACCACATCGCGAATCAGGTCGGGATGATTGACCATCAGCAGCAGGGCCGGCTTGACCGACAGCGTTACCAGGTCGCCATATGCGGCCGAGTCCAGCATGAACCGGATCGGGTCGCGAACGTAGCGCAGCGTCTGCCCGATGACGGGCAGCTCCGGCGGGCCGGGTGGCAGGTCGCTGCGGTCGACTACCGGTCGCGGCGGATATGTCACCGTGGAAGTCGTCATGGCCATGATCCCCGGCTCACTCCTCGGTGGCTCGCGAAGAAGAGCGCATCTAGCCGTCCAGGGGAATCGTTGCCGTCAGGCGGGGCTGATCCCCAACCGCTCGCGTCGTGTGTCCCTGGCCGGTCAAGTCCTCCGCCAGTGTCACGTGCCCTGCGCCGAACCGGTGCACCGACCCGTCGCCCAGGCCGATTTCAACCTCGCCTTCCAGCGTGATGACAAACTGGCGTCGCGGGGCGCAGTGCCAGTCACTGAAATATCCCGGCTCGACCCGACGGAAAACAATCCCCTCGGCGGCCTGCATCGTCGCATATTCCGGATGCGATTCCAGTTCGATTTGCTCGATGTGCGACTGCCCGTCGTCGCCCGTGTAAAGCCTCATGATCGGCATGGTCGTCCCCCTGTGTGTTTGGTTCCCGCTATCTGTCGAGCCCAATTCTATCAAAATCCGCCTGGTTATCACTCCGTGGCCGGACGTAACCGCACCCCGCGGCCGGGCTTGCTCCGCCAGCAATCAGCCGGCGCCGCACTGGCGCGCAGTCAAACTCGCCGGCTCAATGCTATGCTCCCGCAGTGTTCGGGATCGCGGCCTCCGGGGCTACCGCCCTCGAGACTGTTCCGGCGGGTCTCTCACGCGTACTCAGTTTGCGGCGGGTCTCGGTTGACCGATGTTAGGCGCCTTGTTAGAATGCCCGGCACTCTATTAATTCGGGCGGTCATGCTTACAATCGGTCTAACCGGCGGTATTGGAAGTGGCAAAAGCGCAGTTGCCGAGCTGTTGCGAGAGCAGGGCGCGTCGATTATCGACGCCGACAGGTTGGGCCACGAGGCTTACGCTCCGAACTCCGAAGCCTGGCGTCAGGTCGTCGCAGCCTTCGGAGAGGACATATTAACCACGGAAGGCGAAATCGATCGGCGCAAACTGGGCTCCATAGTGTTCGCTGACCCCACCCAACTCGAGCGGCTCAACGGCATCATGCATCCGTTGATGGCTCGGATGGTCGAGGATCGCAAAGCTGGCCTTGCCGCAGACGGCATTCAGGTCGCTGTGGTGGAAGCCGCGGTCCTCTTCGAAGCGGGTTGGGATAAGCTGGTCGACGAAGTCTGGTCAACTCACACCCCAGCCGACGTGGTCGTCGAACGCCTGCGTCAACGCAACGGAATGACCGAAGAGGAAGCCAGAAAGCGAATCAACTCGCAGATGCCAGCGGAAGAACGCAACGGGCGTTCCGACGTGGTTGTTGAGAACTCTGCTGATTTGGCCGCATTGGAACGCGATGTGGCAGCTCTGTGGCAAGCTCGAGTCAAAGGAAAGGTAAATCAAGGCAATGGTTGAAGCAAACATCGAAATGCTGGAAGACGAACCCAGTTTCAAAGAGTTCGCCATCGAAGAGTTCCTGGTCCGCAGCGAACCCTATTACCGTGCGGTCGGCGACGAGCTGGAACTGTTCGAGGCTGCCTACGAGCAGCACATCCCGGTCCTTCTCAAAGGCCCCACCGGTTGCGGCAAGACTCGCTTCGTGGAGTACATGGCCTGGAAACTCGGCCGACCCATCACCTCGGTTCGGAACGAGGCGCAGGACATGCGCGAAGGCGAGGTTCGTGTCCCGCTGGTAACCATTGCCTGCCATGAAGACCTCACCGCCAGCGACCTGGTGGGTCGCTACCTGCTGGATGCCAACGGCACCCGCTGGATTGACGGCCCCATGACCCGCGCGGTCAAGGCCGGCGCAATCCTGTACCTCGATGAAGTGGTGGAAGCCCGTAAAGACACCACCGTGCTGATCCACCCCCTCACCGACCACCGGCGCATCCTGCCCGTCGAGAAGACCGGCAACATCATCGAGGCCGATGATCGCTTCCTGCTGTGCATCTCCTACAACCCTCACTACCAGAGTGCCCTGAAGGATCTGAAGCACAGCACCCGGCAGCGGTTCATCTCCATAGAATTCGACTATCCGCCGGTCGATGTGGAAGCCGAAATTGTGGCCAAGGAAAGCGGCTGCGACGAAGACCAGGCTCACGCCCTGGCCCGCCTCGGCGAGAAGATTCGCAACCTGCGCGAACACGGTTTGGCCGAAGGCGCCAGCACCCGCCTCCTGATCTACGCCGGCCGGCTAATGCAGCAGGGCATCCCCGCCCGTCGCGCCTGCCAGGTCGCCATCGTCTGGACCCTGTCTGACGAAGCCGAATTGCAGCGGAGCATCGAAGAAGTGGTGTACTCCATCTTTGAGTAGCTGATGGAACCTCAATGGGTGCAATCACCCTCGACCTAGTCCGCAACGCGCTGGCCAATCGCCAGCTGATTACTGCCGCCGCTGAAGGCCTGATGCCGGCGGCAGTAATGATATTGCTGTACCCCAAGGACGGCGAGTTCTGCGTGCTGCTGAACAAGCGATCCATGACGGTTGAGCACCACAAGGGAGAAATGTCCTTCCCCGGCGGCGCCCGCGACCCGGAAGACGCGGATTTCGAAGACACCGCCCGTCGTGAGACCGAAGAGGAGATGGGCATCGCCCGAGAAGACATAACGATCCTGGGGCGCCTTGACGACAACGTCACGCGGTCCAACTTCATCGTCAAGGTCTTCGTGGGCACCATCCCTTACCCTTACCGGTTCAACCCCAGCTCAGACGAAATCGCGGAGGTTGTCGAAATTCCCGTCAACGTTCTGCGCGATCCTGCTACCCTGCGCTGGGACTCCCGGATCGAAAACGGCGAGAGGATTTCCGTGCGCTCCTACGGCTACCAGCAGCATCTGGTCTATGGAGCCACCGCCAAGATCCTCGACCAGTTCCTTGAGACCATCGATGCTGAGCTGCAAAACGATGCTGAGCTGCAAAACGATGCTTAGCTACCAAACGATGCCGAGCTGACATAAGGAGGGCACGAGCCTTGACTAATCCCGCTACCGGCAACCTGCTGGACGAACTGGCCAAACTACCTCCGGCAGTCGCCGAAGCCTATCAAGCCGTGGCCGACGCCATGGCCGAGTCCTTCAGCGATGAAGAAACCGCTCTGTGGGCCCGCGAGGGCGTCGCCATCGGCACCCAGACCGTGCGCTCCTGGGAATCCGCGGTGGAATACTACCGCGTCAGCCCCGAGGTGGCCCGGTCCCTCGCCTTTGCATCGTTCATGCAGTGGGCCCGCTGCGGGACCTACCTGTCCCAGGACTCGCCGACGCTGGCGGTCGCCTTTTTCAAAGCCAGTCCGTCCATCGTCACCAACCTACGACCCCAGTACATTCCGCGCTGGGCCGGTCTGGGCCGTTCCCTTTACAAGGGCACCTGGAAGTCCAGCACACTGGCGGCCCGGTTCTTTGAAGTCAGCCCTGACCTGGTTCGCAACCTCCCCTTCTGGGACGTCGAAGTTTTCGCATCGCTGATCGAGGCATTGTCCTACAAGTCTTACGACGTTGCCGCTGAATGCCTGGTCCTCGGGCGGGATGTCCTGCCGGCCATGGGTCGGGAACGCGAGGCGTTCCTGTCGATGTCACGCGCCCTGACCGACAGCAGTTGGCGAGAGGTCAAGGCGTGCCTGGAGATGGCTCCCCGCGCGCTGCAGCACGTCGAGGAGGGGCAGACCGGACGGTTCCTGCGCCTCGGCGAAAAGCTGGCCAAGATGGGCCTGCGCGACACCTCCCGGTTCCTCTACGACGGCGCCCAGGCTCTTTCCCACGTATCCGCGGGCTCCCAGGGGCACATCCTTGACCTGTGCGAGGGTCTGCTGGCCAGCACCCCCGACGCGGTTCCGCCCTTCCTCAAGAGCCTCGACCCGGTGCTCAACCGGATCACCCTGCAACAGCTTGACCAGTGGTACCAACACGGCGTCGAGCTCCTCAACGAGAACCCGGAAAGCGGCATCGCCTTTTTCAAGATCGAGTCGAATACTTCAGAATCCATGCTGGAAACCCTTTCCTCCAGCCTGGACCTGGAGCGGGTCAAAGGCATCATGCGCCTCTACACCCGGGCGCTGTCCGGCGAGAACATCGAGGTGCTCAGCACCGCTGAACTCGTCCGCCGACAGATCGGCTGGGTCGATCAGGACACCGCAGCCACCGACGGAACCAAGGTTTACCTGCCGCCCGTGATCGACAACTACAACGACAAGGCGCAGAACTTCGCCTGGTTCAAGGTGGTGGCCACCCACCAGGTTTCCCACCTGGAATTCGGCAGCTTCCAGTTCGACTTTGTCCGACCAGCCAACGTGTTTGACGATCGCCGTTTCCAGATGGAAGAAGCGATCCAGGCGCGCATCGAGGCGCTGCGCACTGCTACCGCCGAGCACTTCCAGTTGCTCGACCCCGACGCCGCCCCGTCCATAGAAGTCGGGGAGGGTCCGGGCGGCACCATGCGTGTCTACACCGACATCGGCCGCTTCCTGTCACTGTTTGAAGACCGCCGCATGGCTTTCGACCTTTTCAGCGTGCTCGAAGACTGCCGGCTGGACTACCGCATCAAGACGGAATACCCCGGCATCCGACGGCCGGCACTGGACGTGCAGGGCGACGCTCTCCTGCAGCGCCCGCGCATCGAGGAACTGCCGCTGCAGGAAGCCCTGATCGAGTTGCTGGTCCACATGAGCCTGGACCGCTTCGAGGGCCTGCCCGTGCCGCAGGACTATCGTGAAGAAGCCTACATGCTCGCTCGGGTCATGCACCGCCTCCGCACCGTCCGCGCATCCATCGAGGACACCGCTGAGGCCGCCCTGCGTGCCTACGAAATCATCTCCCGCCTCCAGAACGAGCAGGAACCGGAGGACGAGTTCCAACCGGAGGACCTGGACGATCCCGGCGAATTCTCCGAGGAGGAGTACCAGGCGCTGCTCGACAAGCTGCAAGCCCAGATGAGCGAGCAGGAGGGCGAGCAGGGTGAGGGTGACCCTTACGAATCCCCCGAACCCGTCGAATATCGCGGTGACTTCAAGCCCGAAATGGTCCAGTTGCTCACCAAGCTTCAGATGGACCAGAGCGAAATGGGCGACGCCGAGCCCATGACCCAGGAGGAACTCGAACAGTTGCTCCAGGACAGCGCCGAGCTCGAACTCGACGCCCAGGAAGGCGACGTTGACCAGAGCATGGCCATGTTCGCCCAGAACATCATGAAGGAAGCCGGAGTGCCCCCGCCGTCCAATGACCCGGGGCGCGGCTACGGGCCGATCCTCCACGATGACGACGCCGGCGGCGAGCTGGAAGCTTTGGAACCCAAGACTTTCGTCTACGACGAGTGGGACTTCCGCGCCAACGACTACAAGCCGCGCTGGTGCATCGTCAAGGAGAAGATACTCGACGAGGGCGACCCGAACTTCTACAACGATTCCCTGCGTAACTACGCCTCGTTGCTGGCCCACATCAAGCGCCAGTTCGAGCTCATCATGCCGGAGACCTGGCGCAAGACCTATCGCCTGATCGACGGCGAGGACATCGACCTGAACTCGGCCCTCGAAGCCTGGGCCGACCTGCGCATGAACGTGCCGCCGGACGAGAAGATCTACTGGCGCCGCAACCGCGTGGAGCGCGATGTCGCCGTGGTCTTCCTGCTGGACATGTCGGCCTCCACCGCCGAGGCCATTGATGAGGGCCGCCACTCCGTGGACGACCGGGACGCTCCGGACGACCCGGTCGAGTACATGGTCTGGCTGCGCCGTCGCCGCGAAGGCCTGGTGCGCCGCCACTACAAGCGCATCATCGACCTCGAACGCGAGAGCTGCGCGCTCCTGATCAATGCCCTGGAGTCCATCGGCGACACCTACGGCATCTACGGCTTCTCCGGCTACGGCCGCGAAAACGTGGAATTCTACGTGATCAAGGACATCGAAGAACAGTTCAACGACAAGATCAAGCGGCGCATCGACAAGGTGACTCCCCTGCACGCCACGCGCATGGGTTCGGCCATTCGACACGCTGTCACCAAGCTGGAAAATCAGGACGCGGCAACCAAGATCATGTTCCTGATCAGCGACGGTCGGCCGCAGGATCGCGGGTACAGCCGGGAAGGCGTTGAGAAGGAATACGCCGTCCACGACACCCACCAAGCCCTCCTGGAAGCCAAGCGCAAGGAGATCGTCCCCTTCTGCCTGACCGTCGACAAGGCCGGTCACGACTACCTGAAGACGATGTGCGGCGACCTCAACTACGAGGTCCTGGACGACATCTGGGCCCTGCCGGAAAGGCTGCCCATGCTCTACCGGTCACTGACCATGTAGGGCAAAGTTCGGGAACCGCGGAATCTTGCAGGGGCGAATGAACATTCGCCCCTGCGCTTTGTTTCGTGACCGTCTACGGCGCGACTTCCGTAATCAGTTTACGTAACTCCGTGAGCGCCGTGTTGCAGGACCGGCGTTTGATGACCAGCCGACGCGGCGGCGTCCGCAACGGGAACTCACGCACGTCCTCCCCGTAGGCTATGGCGATGTGAATGGTCCCGGGGCGGTTTCCTTCGAGTTCCTGGGGCCCCAGTACCCCGGTCAACCCGATGCCAAAATCAGCGGCGGTGGCAGACTGGGCAACCTGGGCCATGGCGTTGGCGGTTTCCTGGCTCACTACGCCGTGGGTCTCCAGGACGCCGGAAGCGACACCCGACGCGATCATTGCTTCGATTGTGTACGCTACGTTGCCGCCCCGGTACCACTGGTTGCTGTCCGGGGCCTCGGTGATCGTGTTGGCCAGAAAACCGCCGCTGACCGATTCCATGGTGGCCAGCGTCATCCCGCGGTCCACCAGCGCCGCGCCAACAGACAGCTCGGGAGTTTCGTTGTCGTAGCCCCACACGTAAGGCGCCAGCCGGTCGTGGATGGCGTCTTCAATCGGCGCAATCATCTCTCGCGCTGCCGTCTCATCCGCGGCGCGCGCAATAATCCGCAGGTGAATGCCATCCGCCTTGGAATAGATCCCGAGATACGGGTTCTCGAGGCCGAAATACTCGGACATGATCTCGTCCACCGATGCCTCACCCAATCCCAGCGTCTTGATGTTGCGGGTGATGGTGACCTCGGTATCCACGAGTTCCTTCAACTTGGCGTCGATCTCGTCCTGCCACATCGCCCGGTTTTCGCCGGGAGGTCCCGGCATGCAGACGATGTGCTTCCCGTCCCGTTGCGCCCACCAACCGGGCGCCGTTCCGTTCCGGTTTGTGATGAACTCTGCGGACGGTATCAGGTGCGCCTGCTTGACGTTGTGGCCAGGCATATCCTGGCCCCGGTTACGGAACCATTGGCGCAGGTTTTCCAGTTCCGTCTCCTGAACCACGGGCGTCTCGCCCAGCGCGGCAGCCACGGCCTCCCGCGTCAAATCGTCCTGCGTGGGACCGAGGCCTCCCGTGGTGAATATGATGTCGGAGCGCCGCCAGCCGTGCACGAAGGCTTCGGTGAGCTTCGGCAAGTCGTCCCCGATGATGCTGACCCACTGCAGCTGAATGCCCAGGGCCGGCAATCGGCCTGCGATCCAGCTGGCGTTGGTGTCCGTCAACTCGCCCATCAGCAGTTCCGTGCCGACGGAGATAATCTCTGCCTTCAAAATAGCCTCCTCAGCGGCCCCGGCTATGGGCAGTTGTATGGTCTTTCGGTCGGGGGGTCTTCAACCAGGCAGATGGTCCGTTCCGTGCGCACCCGGTTCACCACGTAAACGATCGGATCACCGGGCAACCCCGCGAAATGCACCACTATGTCCGGGTTGCCGGCCTCGTCAAGGAACGGTTTGCCGTCCCGGTCCACCTCAATGTACCCGCCGCCCATGTAAAATTCGTGCGTCTTTTCGTGGGTCGTGATCTGCACCCTGGTTACCGCAGGTTGCAATCCATATTGTGGGTCGTGGGCCGCGTCTTCCTCAACGTGCCATCCGCCGGGCGCATCGGGTCCGCCGGGTTTGCTCGGCTTGCCGAACCACTGCAACTGCGAGAGCCACCACTCCGGCTCGACGACCGCCGTGCGTTCGCCGTCGATGGTAACGTACCACGTGCGGGTGCCGGGCTCTGGCATATAGGTCGCCGTCACGCCATTGTGGGTGATCTCCAATTCCTGGATGTCCCGGAAATCTTCCTCGTAAAAGTACCCCAATTCCAGCGGTGGCGGAACGACCGGCGGGCTCACCGCCAGGCAGTTCACCACTCTGGCCCACACCTCCGGCACCGTAAGCAACTGGGTGTCGCCCACCAGGCGCATGTAGCTGTAACCCTCGTCCGGCGTCAGGTTGCCCAGCCAGAACTCATAAGACAGCCCGGTTTCCTCGGTAATCACGATGGTAGTTTCCGGCGGGTCAAGGCCATATTGCGCCGGGTTTTCGATCGTTTCGCCGAGCACACGGTTGACCCTGGGCCCGCTCAGCAGCAGAGGAGTGCCCGACCAGCGGTTCTGGTACACCTCCTCCCGCTCGTCGCCATCCACGATGAACCACTTGCCCCGACCCTGGTCCTTGTCAAAGGTTACGGTTTCCAGTTCGCCGGTGAGCGCCACGTTCTCTTCGGAACACTCGAGTGACCCGCCCGGCTGCCCGCGGTGCGTTACTTCGACACGCACGATGGCGCTGTCATCGATGCGCCACGCCCACGGCTCTTCCTCGCGAGGAGCGCTCTGGTCCCATGGTTTGAACCAGAGCGCCAGCGCTCCGAACAGCGCCAGCACGAAAACCAGAAGGATGGTTAAGCGGATGTTCATAGCCGGATAATCACCCCGCCGTCCCGGCGCAAACCGGAACCCGGGCGCTTGGATCTAGCGGCGAACCCACCAGACTACGACCGCCATGATGCCCATCAGCCCCGGCAACAGCAGCCAGGTCGAGAACCTTACAAAGTTGAACTCGTTTTCGTCCAGGTTCCATTCACGGTAAACGAACTCCCGGTCGCGTATGGACACCAGCGAAAAGTCACCCATCAGGTAGTTTGCCGAGTTCAGGAACAGGGCCGCGCTCGATCCGCGGTCCACGTTCCGGTTGGAGACGAAATCCGAGTCGCCGAACACCACCATGCTCGCTATCTCGTTTTCCGGAGGCCGGGCCGTTGGCGCCGCTGCGCCCACCGGGGCGATGATGTCCAGGTACATGGCCGGGAAATATACCCGTTGCGGGTCACCCTCCACCGGGTCCACGCGCTCGATATCATCGATCAGGCGAGCCGATGCGGTGGTTGCCGCTATGGGACGCGGCAACCGGGTGTTGCTTTCTTCTATTATGGGTTCGATGGCGGCCGTGCCCGGCATGAAAGCCACGTTCAGTGGCCGTCCTCTGGGCGCCACTATTTCCGGCGGCGCCTGCGGATTGTAGATCCCCACCCGCAGCGTGCGCGGTGCGTTGGGCTGTGATCCCTCGACGTCGCGTATGTAGCTGTCACTGACGATAACGCCCCAGAAGGCCAGGAAAGCCCGGAACGTGTCGTGCGTGTCCGGCTCGGCCAGGAAGATCACTCTCGCGGCCTCTCGGCGCGGCTCGCCATCGGAGTACCGGCCGGCCATGTAGTAATTCAGCGCGTCCAGGTGCGCCGTCGGCAACTCTCCCGTCGGGCCGGCGATCACCAGCAACGCGGCATCATCGGGCACCGCGACTTCCTCGTCCACCGGAGCCCAGGGCAGGGTCTCGACTTGATAGTTGTCCACCTCGAGGCCTTCGCGGATCTTGAGATAACCATCCTCGGCCGCGCGATTCACGTCGCGCTCGCCGTGGCCGCTCAGGAAATAGACCTTTTTCCGCTGGGTTTCAGTCGCTACGAGCAGCGCGGTATACAGGTCCTGTTCCAGCCGGCTGTAAACCTCGTCGGTAGGCTGGACCAGATCGATGATATCCGTGCCCACCGCTGACACCGCCAGCGTTTCGTACGCGGTTACCCCCTGGCTTCGCGCCAGGTCGGCCTCCTTCTGCGGGTCGATGAACTGGAAGGTGAAATTGCCACTGCGTCGCGCGAACTCGCTCAGGGTGGTCTCAACCTTGCCCTGCCTCGTCAGCATCTCAATGCTGGGTATCTGGTCGGGGTAATACGCCGTGACGCTGATCGGGCGGTTCAGTCCGTCGAGCAGGTCACGAGTGCGATGCGCCAGGGAAAACTGGTTGGTCGCGGTCGTATCCGACCTGAAGTGATTTTCAAACGCCACGTAGTTGACCAGCGCTACCAGCCCGAAGAAGGCGGCGGTCATGATCACCGTGTTGACTCCGTAGCGGCCGGTCCGGCTGAAAAACGCGGCCAGCACCTGGCTGAAATACGAGAGCCCCACCAGGAGGACCAACACCGCGCCGATACCGATGACGATGCCACCATACAGCTTCAGCGAACCGATGAACGCCAGCAGCACGGCGCCGACGATCAAACCGATCACGCCGGCGATCAGTATCGGCGCATAGAAAACCGCGATCAGATCGAACGCCGGCTCTATGAAGGAAAACAGCGTGCGCGACTGTTCCCCCAGCGGCGCCTGGTCGTTGGGGCCGCCGCCGTCTCCGACGTCTTCCTGGCGACCTCGTCCTCTGCGCCGGCGCCAATCTCGGGGCCCGTCGCCAATGCGCTGTTGGCTCATGCTACCTCCAGCGCCGCGACTCCAGCGCACGTATCGAGAGGAACAGGAACAGCGCCGTCACCGTCACGAAGTACACGACGTGCGTCGAATCGATGATCCCCCGGTCGAAATCGTTGAAATGACTCGTGAAACCCAGTTGGTTGAATATCGTGGCCCACACTCCGGTAACCACGTCGCCAATAAACGAAGTGGCGTACAGCACCACCAGGATTCCCGTGCCCACCACCGCCGCGATGATTTGGTTGCTGGTCAACGTGGACGTCAGGATTCCCACCGACAGCGCGGCCATTCCGTAGAGGATCAGTCCGATGTAACCCGAATAAATCGGCCCGGGATCCGGCGTCGCGAACACCAGCAACAGGATGACATAATACGAAGTCAGGGCCAGCAGGAACAGCAGAAACACGAAACTAGCCAGGTACTTGCCCAGGATCACTTCCCAGTCACGCACCGGCGACGTCAGCAGCAGTTCGATGGTGCCCAACTTCTGCTCTTCCGCCAGCAAACGCATGGTCAGCGCAGGAGCCAATGGGATCAACAGGAACGTCGCGCCCTGGAAAAAATTGCTCAGTGAAGCTTCGGGAAACGGGTTTCCCAGATCACGAACGAAGAAAAACCCGCTCAGCGCCATGAAAATTAGCGCCACGATGTATGCCACGGGGCTGCTGAAGTAGATCTGGATTTCCTTGAACGCAACCGCGCGGATCGTTCGCATCTTGATTCGGTCCGGTTATTCGACGTCGTCTTCCGCTGTCGTCACCCGCAGGAAAATCTCCTCCAGGCTCATGCTGCTCATCTGCATGCTCAGCAGGCTCCAGCCGTTGCTCACCACGGTGCGGGAGATATCGTCCCGCAGGTCGGCTCCCTCCCTGAATTTGACGCGGTACGCATTCACGCCCGGCCTCGGATGGTGCGTCACCTCGGTGGTCCCGTCGATATTCCGCAGCACCGGCAGAACTTCCGCCGGCGGCCCGCCGATCTCAACCTCCAGTTGCGCCACGCCCCGCAGGTGCTGCGCCAGGTTGTTCGGCGTGTCGGCCGCAACGATGTGCCCTTCGTGGATGATCAGGACCCGCTCGCAGATCATGCTGACCTCCGGCAGGATGTGGCTGCTCAGTACTACCGTCTGTTCCCGCCCCAGGTCCTGGATCAGGCTGCGGGTTTCCACCACCTGGATCGGGTCGATCCCGATGGTCGGCTCGTCCAGTACCAGAACCTCCGGCTCGTGCAGGATCGCCTGTGCTATCCCGACTCGCTGTCGGAAGCCCTTGGACAGCTTGCCGATGATGGTCTTGCTGTAATCCTCCAGGCGGCATACGTCAATAACGTCATCAATCCGCCCGCGAATGCGGCGCCCGTTCATGCCGCGAAGAGTCCCCATGTACTTGAGGTAGCTGGTCACGGTCATTTCAGTGTGCAGCGGCACCGATTCGGGAAGGTAGCCCACTCGTTTCCGCACTTCCAGGGATTTCTCCACGACGTCGTACCCGTCCAGGGTGACCGTGCCCCGCGTGGGAGGCATGAACCCGGTCAGAATACGCATGGTGGTCGTTTTCCCAGCACCGTTAGGACCCAGGAATCCGAGGATCTCGCCCCGACGCACCGTGAAGTTCACGTTCTCCACCGCTGGCATCGGTCCGTAGTAGTGGGTCAGGTCTCGGACCTCGATCATCGTGTCGACGTCCGCCGTCTCCGTTACCGGATCCAGCTCCAGGTCGGCTTGGTTTTCAGCGTCTACGGCCATGATCCTTTCTACTCGTGAGAACCGGTGTTGCCACGGATCAACCGGGGTTACGGTTGGCTGGCATACGCCGACGCCGGGTCAACGGATTTGCGACCTCGGCGCCGATGGGTTGCGGCTGCGGATTTCACCCTTTGAATTAGCGTGGCGGCTATGATATTCTATGCGCCGCGATTTCACAAGACGGCGCAGCCCCGTCCTTACGGGGCTTATTTTATCGGCGGGGGCTCGCGAGCAGGATGCACTTGATCATTGACGGTTTCGGCGGCGACCACGCCTTGATGTGGGACACCGACCGCCTGCGATCCTTCCTCGACGAGTACCCGGCGGCCCTGGGGATGACGCGGATCACCGAACCGGAAGTCCTCGAATACCACGGTCCGAAGCCCGCCGACAACGGCATCTCCGGTTTCGTGATCATCGCCGAGAGTCATATCAGCGTCCACACGTTCCCGGAACGTGACTACGTGAACATTGACGTCTTTTCGTGCAAGTCCTTCGATCACGAGCAGGCTCTCGCTGATGTTCGCTCGCTGTTCGACCTCGGCAACGTGAAAACCTGGTTGCTTGACCGCGGTCTGGAATGGCTCGACGCTGACCAGGGCGCACGCGAAACGGAACGCCAGCGCACCGTGCTCCAAACCGCCGCATCCGGCTCCCCAGTTGCCTGATTCCCAAAACCCGCCCGTTCCCTGGACGCCGACCAACTTCCTGGCTCTTCCGCCTCAGCAGTCCTCGCTGGATACCTCGGCCGCCGTACTCATTCCCGTCCCCATCGATAGCACCACGTCCTTCCGGACCGGTGCGCGTCACGGCCCTGCCGCCATCATTGAGGCATCCGCCGCCCTGGAAGACTACGATATCGAGTTGGACGTCGATGTCGCCGAATTCGGGATCCATACTGGGCCTCCCCTTGAACCCCACGTCGGCAATCCCTTCCAAATGGTGGAACGCGTTCGGGCGGCGGTTTCCTACTACGCCACCCGTGGTTCGGGCAAGATCACCGGCGTCATCGGAGGCGATCACTCGGCCACCATCGGTTCGGCGTTCGCTCACCTCGAACTCAATCCGGACCTGTCCGTGCTGTATATCGATGCTCACGCCGACCTGCGCGACGAATACCAGGGAACCGCTTGGGGCCACAGTTCCGGAGCGCGCCGCATCGCAGAGCGTTGTCCGGTTTCGCTGGCAGGCGTACGCACGCTCGCCCTTGAAGAGAAGGAGCACATCGAAGCTTCGCGCGTTCCCACCTTCTACTGGCCGCCGGAAAGCGAATATTACATAACGGAACTTATCGCCACTTTGGCATCGAACGTCTACATCAGCATCGACCTCGACGTCCTGGACCCCGCGGAGATGCCGGCGGTGGGCACCCCTGAACCTGGAGGGATGCGCTGGTCCGAATTGACCGCCCTCCTCCGGCGGGTTGCCGAGGAACGTCACATCGTGGGTTTTGACGTATGCGAACTCGCGCCCGACCACGGCCTGCCGGCGCACTCGTACACCGCTGCAAAGCTCGTCTACAAGCTGATCGCCTATGCTCTGTCCCGCGGCTCGCGCTAAACCACCGGAAACTATGAGGCCCGGCAACACATGGGCGCTCCGCTGCTCGTCCACGCGCGATAGCGTCCGCACCCCGCAGTCCCGGCGCTGTAGCTGGCTGCTCGTTGTGCGACCTGTTTCCTTGACAACGCCGGCGGGCCAACCCTAGAATTTCCGCATTCCGTGCATTTGCGCACCCCGGAACCTATCCAGCCGCGCCTCCCGGCGCAAGGAGTTTTCCATGCCAAGCCAATGGCCCACCGTTCACTATAAGGAAGAGGGCATGCGTGAAGGCATGCAGATCGAGGACGCCAACATCGCCGTCGACGACAAGGTTGAGCTCCTCGACATGCTGTCCGAAACCGGCCTCACCAGCATCGTCGTCGGCTCCTTTGTCAGTCCGCGGTGGACGCCCCAGATGGAGCGGATCGACGAGATCGTGACGAAGTTTACGCCCAAAGCCGGCGTCACCTACAGCGCCCTCGCGTTGAACGCCCGCGGTGTGGAGCGCGCCCGCGCCTACTCTCCGCCCCTGACCATTGAACGCGACGCCTATCCGCGCCTGTCCTGCCACCTCTGTGACGTGTTCGCCCGGCGTAACACCAACCGCAGCCAGATGGACGAGATGGAACGCTGGCCGGCCATCATCGCCCAGGCCCAGGAGATGGGGATCACCGAGGCCGGCATCGGATGCAACGCTTCCTGGGGATCCAACTTCCTCGGCGAGTTTGAAGTCGATACCCTGATGACCCTTATGGAATACCAGCACGGGTTGTGGGAAGAGGCCGGGATCAACGTACGCAGTTGCTCCATGGGCGACCCCATGAGCCATTGCACGCCGGCCAAGGTCGAGGAAAGCATCGTACGCGTCAAGGAACGCTGGCCCGAAATCAACCACTTCCGGCTGCACCTGCACAACGGTCGCAACATGGCCATCGCCTCCGCCTACGCCGCCATGCGCGTTCTGGGCGCCGAGGATACCCTTGAACTCGACGGCACCATTGGCGGTTTCGGCGGCTGCCCTTACTGCGGCAACGGGCGCGCCACCGGTATGGCACCCACGGAAGACCTGCTCCACATGATGGAGGATATGGGTATCCCAACGGGCGTCGATATCGACAAGCTGGTCGACTGTGTCTGGGCGGCCGAGCGGATCATCGGTCGCGAGCTGTACGGGCACGTCTCCAAGGCCGGTCCGCGGCCTCGCGCCAGCGCCGGCAATCTTTACGACATCAACATGCCCTTTGTGGAAACCCTGGAACAGGCCACCCACTTCAAGAAGGGCGAGCAGATGTACGAAGGCGGCCTCTATCCGTACCGCGAGCCCGTTACCAGCCCCTATCGCGACCGCATCGACCAGGGCCAGCCGGCGTTCGGCGCCGGTCCGGGCGAGTTCCCCTGGAACCAGGACTGGCTGCCCAAAGCCAGCAGCTAGACCCAACGATCATCGCAGCAGTAAGGGGCGGGTTGTTCTAACAACCCGCCCCTTCGGTTTGCCGGTGGGTTTCGGACTACGCAGTTACGCCGACGTGCACGCCACGCTGATCACGTTCTGCGCCATTTCCGGCAACGCATCCGCGGTCCAGTTCGCTCCGCCGTCGTGGGTGCCGAACACCTCTCCCCGGCGCGTGCAGAAGTAAACCTGCGACGGGTCCTGACGGTTCACGGCCACGCCGAAGGTGGTGCTGCCCGGGCTGACGCCGGAATCGAACCGCTCCCAGCTTTCGCCGAGGTTGGTGGTCCGCATCACACCGCCCTGCTCGCTTCCGAAGTTCATGCCCACGCAGGCGTACAGGGTGTTCGCATCGCTGGGGTCGCGAACCACGCCGCGCGAGTACTTGATGTCGGAGAACCGGTCGAATTGGCAGTCCTGCCAGGACGCTCCCCGGTCGGCGCTCCGCCACACTCCCGTGCGGTTGGAAATCAGCACCGACTGCGAATCTGCGCCGCCGACTGCTACGCCATGCAGGTCCAGCAGGTCAACGTCGCCGGCGAACTCGCTGTTGCGGATCGTCCAGGTGTGCCCGCCGTCTGTGCTGCTCGCCGCGCCGCCCACTTCCAGGGCCGCGTACATGTTGTTGGGATTGCTCGCCTCGATGTCGATGCCCAGGATACGCATGGCGAACGCCATCTGCACCTGCGACGGGTTCGACACCGTCGCGATGTGCGCCCAGTTCTGGCCGCCATCATCGCTCTTGTACACCTCGGCTCCCTCGGTGCCCAGGAACATGATATTGGGGTCATTGGGGTGGAACCGAATGGACCAGACCACTCGGCCCTCGTTCATGTTCATGCGCTGCCAATGATCGCCGCCGTCGGTGCTCCGGTAGATGCCCCGCTGCGTTCCGCAAAAGATCGTGCGAGGATCGTTGGGATGAATGGCAATGGCCCGCGCCTGAGTGGCGGGCGCCAGCCCATCGGTGAGCAGATCCCAGTGAGCATCGCCCGCCGCCTTTCGGTACAGTCCGCTGGCTTCGGCGCCAACGTAGACGATAGTGTTGCCTGCCATGATGCTGCCTCCTGAACTTGTTGTGTCGGTTTGGTAGCCGTTGCCGCCATTTCAGCAGACCGCATGTAGGATGTCAAACCGAAAGCGCTGCCGTTGGTCCAGTTGATTGTCCCCGACAGTCCGTCCTTTGGCTCACCCCGCCGATTGATCACCCCGCCGATTGATCACTCTGCGGGGCGACGGTTCCCCGCAACCGCCAGCGTCAGACACCAGACCGAGGCGGCGCCGGCCTCTTTGAGCGCGGATGCGCAGATGTCCAGCGTGCTTCCCGTCGTGGCCACGTCGTCTACCAGGATGATTTGCCGGCCATGAACTTCGCTCGGATGGGACACGGCGACGCTGTCGGCCACGTTGGTCGCTCGGGCCACGGCGCTGGTCATTCCAGCCTGCGGATCTACTCGCCGGGTTCGGACCAGCAGATCACCCTGATATGGCAAATCGCGGTGCCCCGCCACTCGACGGGCCAGCAGTTCCGCCTGGTTGTAGCCGCGCTCCCGCCGCCGGCTGGAATGCATCGGCACCGGAGCTATGAGGTCGCCCGGGAGCGGATTCGCCTCAAGGTATTCGGCCAGCATGTCACCCAGCTGCGGAGCGGCCGCCTTTATGCCTCCATACTTAAGGGACAGTATGGCCTGACGAACACATCCTTCATATCGGAACGGGGACCGCACACCGTCGAACTGCCGACCCGACTGCGCGCAGGCCGGGCAAAACTCGGACTCGCTATACGCCGCGCACACCCGGCAATATGGCGGGACCAGGAACGGCAGATCCCGCGCACACCGGTCGCAGATGATCTTGCCGGAGCCACCGCATCCCGCGCATTCCAACGGATACAACGCGTCCAACAAGGTCCGGCCGGCCTGCTCGGCCAGGCCCCGCACCGGCGCGAGGCGACGCATCAGAGACATTGCCGCCGACTCACGATCGTTGGTTTCGGATGTGCTGCCAACGTCTGAGAATCTGTTCGTCCCGGGGAAACGCCAGTGGCGGCAGATTATCGAGCGCAAAAAAGCCCACGTCCAAAGACTCGGGTCCCGGCGCCAGCACGCCCCCCACTTCCGTCGCCGCATAGGCCGCGACCACCACCGGATTATCCACATCGGAGAACAACCCGATCAGCTGATCGATTTCTACCAGCAGGCCGGCCTCTTCTTCTACTTCCCGCGCTGCCGCCGTCTCCACCGGTTCTCCCCGGTCGACATAACCTCCGGGCATACTCCACAACCCATAACCAGTCTGGACGGCACGTCTCACCATCAGCGTCTGTCCATTCCTTTCAATGACACACGCGGCCGCCAGTTTCGGATCGTAATAGACCACGCGCCCGCACTGCGGGCACACCGGACGTTCCCGGCCTTCGTGCTCCCTCAGAGTCAGGCGGGTCCCGCATCCGGCGCAAAAGTTGTCCCCGTTGGTCATTGCACTGGTTGCCCGTCTGATATCGCCGCTAAGCGGATTGTTCCAGCAACGCCAGCACGGCATCGCGTTCCGGCATCGAATCCTGCGCTCCAACGCGCGTGACCGACAACGCGCCGGCCGCGCAGCCCCATCGAACCGCCGAGTCCAACGGATGGCTTTCGGATAACGCAACCGCCAGGGCTCCGTTGAACGCATCGCCCGCGGCCACGGTGTCCACCGCGCGCACGGCAAACGGGGGGACCATCCTGCTGGCTTGACCGTCCGACCAGTATGCCCCCTGGGCACCCAACTTGATCACCGCCGCTCCCACACCCCTTGCCAGCAACTCGCCGGCGGCCCTGGCCGCCGTTTGCTCGTCCGTGACGGGGTACCCGACCAGCGCCTCCGCTTCGGTCTCGTTGGGGGTGATGATGGACACGGAGCGATAGAATTCTTCGGGCACCGGCCGAACCGGACCCGGATCCAAAACCACGTGCGCTCCCCGAGAATATGCCGCGTAGGCTACCCGGATCGACAGGTCAATCGACACTTCCAACTGCAGCAGTAGCGCGGAAGCCTGCGGCAGGAGCGCTGCCACTGCATCGTATTCGACGTCACCGCAGGTGTCGTTCGCGCCCAGAACCTGCACGATCCGGTTCTGACCGCCTTCGCCCACGCTGATCACTGCGATACCGGAATTGGTTCCCGCGCAGACGCCCACGGCGTCAGTCTCCACGCCCGCCGTCTGCAATAGATCGGTCAGTTGCGGCCCGAACATGTCATCGCCGACCCGCCCAACCATCGCTGACCGGGCGCCCATGCGCGAGGCGGCCACCGCCTGGTTTGCGCCTTTTCCCCCAGGATACGTCACGAACCGGTCACCCACCACGGTTTCGCCGTCCGCGGGTAACCGCTCCGAGAAGGTAACCAGATCCATGTTGATGCCGCCCAGGGACAGGATGAGGGGGCGACCACCTGCGTTATCCGTCATCTAAACCTGACATAACGAAAAATCGGCCACACGCTAACACCTGATATGGCACGCGTCAACGTGAGATTACCCCCATGCTATAATCCGCCAAACCTGAAAAAGCGAGGATCCGAACGATGTCTCAGCCTCTGGAAAACATCAAGGTCGTCGACCTGACCCGTACCCTTGCGGGGCCGTTTTGCACTCAGAATCTCGCCGATATGGGAGCCGATGTCGTCAAGATCGAAGAGCCCAATGACGGCGACGAAACTCGCAAGTGGCCGCCCATCTGGAACGGCGAGAGCACGCAGTTCATGTCGTTCAACCGCAACAAGCGCAGCCTGTCCGTCAACCTGAAGTCGGAAGAAGGCCTGGACATCGTGAAGAAGCTGGCCACAGAAGCCGACGTTATGATCGAGAGCTTCCGCGCCGGCACGCTGGCACGCATGGGGCTGGGCTACGAGGACATCAAGGCCATCAACCCCGACATCGTGTACTGCACCATTTCCGGCTACGGGCGCACCGGCCCCATGGCTAACAAGCCCGGCTACGACCTGATCATTCAGGCCTACAGCGGATTGATGCACCTGACCGGTGACCCAAACGGCCCGCCCCAGCGTGTCGGGTTCTCGTTGGTGGACCTCTTCACGGGCATGCTGGCCTATGGGTCCATAGTCACGGCGCTCTACCACCGCGACAAGACCGGTGAAGGCCAGCTGATCGACACTGCCCTGTTGGACGGGCAGGTGGCGGCCATGAGTTACCACGCTACCGGCTACATCGGTACCGGTGTCGAGCCCCATCGCCTCGGCTCCGGCCACCCCAGCCTCGTGCCCTATCAGAGCTTCCAGGCCGCAGATGGCTTTTTCATCCTGGGGGTCGCCAACCCGAACCTTTGGGAGCGGTTCTGCAACGCAATCGGGCACCCCGATCTGAAGGACGATCCGAAGTTTGCCACCAACCCGGATCGGGTAGCGCATCGTGCCGAGATGGTCGACCTTCTGAACGGCATTTTCTCCTCCAACACCGTGGCCCACTGGGTAAAGGTGATCGACGAGGCGGGCGTTCCTGTGGGACCGATCAACAAGACATCGGACGTGGTGGCGGACGAGCAAGTCAACGCGAGGGAGATGTTCCTGGAAATCAACCACCCCCACGTGCCGGACCTTCGGGTTCCCAACTCGCCGATCAAGCTGCAGGGCACTCCGGCCCAGCTGCGATTGGCGCCTCCGTTGTTGGGCGAACACAACGAGGAAGTGCTGGCGGAACTGGGTTACGACGCTGAAGCGTTCGCCAAGCTGAGGGAATCGGGAGCCGTGGGAGAACCTGGAAAAGAGATTAGCGGGGTCGGCGCGCACTGACCCCAATTGGTTCGCACAAGGTACGTTATGTAGATAACAGGCACAATTTCGGCTTCTTTTTTACATAACGTCCGCCTCAACGACCCGGGGCGGTATCGCGCCGGGTCTCTTGTTTTCGGACCGTTAGCGAAATCTCAGGGCAATCGCATCATCGCCGTCATTCCTGCGCAAGCAGGAATCCAGTGATCTAATTCGTTAAATATGCTTCCAATTCGTTCATTCTATGACCAATGGACTCCGGCTTTCGCCGGAGTGACTGGCCTGGAGCCTATGATGCGATTGCCCTGCGAAATCTTCTCCCGGTTGCCGTGTCGATATACCGAGGCTATAATGAATCGCATCTGGTCACGCTCGGGCGGTTAGCTCAGCGGTTAGAGCGCCTCGTTCACACCGAGGAGGTCGGAGGTTCAAATCCTCCATCGCCCACCATACCGACCGCAGCGGGACCAAAAAAAAACGGAAACCACCTTGCCGAGGTGGCGAAACGGCAGACGCGCTGCGTTCAGGGCGCAGTGTCCTTTAGGACGTGTGGGTTCAAATCCCTCCCTCGGCACCATTTTCCGACGCGCGCTTGTAGCTCAGTGGATAGAGCGCTGCCCTGCGGAGGCAGAGGTCGTGAGTTCGAATCTCGCCAAGCGCGCCATTTCTATGTCTGCCCATCAGCGTCAGCGGGCGGTTAGCTCAGATGGTTAGAGCGTCTGCTTTACACGCAGAAGGCCGGGGGTTCGAGTCCCTCACCGCCCACCACCTCCCAGATGTATATACCACCCCAACATTCTGCCGGCCTGCCCTATCCTGGAGCAAAAGTTTGCGCCCACAAGCCTGTCCTCCACACCCTCGTTTCGCCCCGGGCAACAGGATGCTGACCCCATGATGGAACACCAGGGCATTCGCTGGGGCTACGTCTTCCTGCGCGCTCCGAACTTTCTCAGCGGCGAGGATCGGGACTCCCTGATGACCACGGCGATCGAGATGTACCTTGCCGGAGAACCGGAGCGCGACGTTCAGTCTGAGGGATACGAGGGTCGCGTCTACACCGAGCGGCGCTTCGAAATGCTCGGAGCGTTCGGAGGGCAGCGGTTCGACGCCGAACTGGAAACCGTCCACGGCCGCGACACTGCCACCTTTCTGGTCAACGAGCAGACCCGCGGTATCGGCGGCGGTTTCTCGCGTAACTGAGCCCTGCTGCCGGCCCGCCTTCGTGCAGCGCGTCAGCCTGCTGACCAAGGGTGGCTCGCGGGCGATGTGATATATTGGGCCAAACCTCAGCGCGGCAGCCGGGAAGGAAGGCGGTCAACTATGCCAGAGGATCTTTTCACCTTTACTGACAAACCGGACGCCAGCTATTTGCTGGCCGGTTGGCGTCGCCAATGGTCCAATGGCGGCCGGATCTCCAGCGGGTTGCCCCGCTACCTCATCGAGAAAAACGGCGCAAGACAGGTTGGACAATTCAGCGAATATGTCAACCGGATGTGCTACCCGTTCCAGGTCGCCGGCACGCACGACGCGTTTCGGCCCTCGGCGGCATTCCATGAAGGGTTGCCCAGCGTCGCGATGTCGCGACAGAACTCCTTCTACGAGATTGGCAGCGGCTTGATTGTTTTCCTCGGCGAGGAACCCTGGTATCGCCTGGACATCTACGCGGAGGCCTTCTTCTCGGCGATCAAGGAACTGGGCGTCCAACAGACCGTCGCGGTGGAAGGCGTCAACGGACCCGCGCCCCCGGACCTGGAACGCCGCATCACTTGCGTCTATTCCCGCCCGGAGATGCGCGAACAGCTGGAACGCCACGGCGTCCAGTTCAGCAGTTACGGCAGCCGCGGCCGACAGGGGCCGACCATCGGAATGGCCCTGGTGTCCGTCGCCCACTACCAGTATCCGGACGTCCGGATGTTCCGCATGGGCGCGATGGCGCCCATGTACCCCTTCATGACCAGCAACAACAACCAGCTGGGCATCACCCAGGACCACCGCGCGTACTACGACATACTCCGGCGGCTCCGGTCAATCTTCAAGATCGAAATGGACCTGTCCGAGCTGGAGCAGATGGGCAATCGGGAATCGCAGGAGCTTCTGGACAACCTGGAGCGCCTGGGTCGCACCAATAGCGAAGCCAAGCAGATCATCGATCAGGTGCGCCTCGACTACCAGTACACGCCGTATGTCGAACCGGTGGATCTGGATCCTGCCCTGGACCAGGCGCTGGAGAATATTCTCCGGGACATCGGGGAACCCGGGCAGGAAACCTGATCCTCTCGTCAGCCGGTTCACACAATTGGCCAGCGTGGTGGGAACTCCACGCTGGTTCTTTTTAACAGGGCCTCTCCCCGGCCCTGCACCTCTGCCACCAGGGACGCCTCGTCCACAAACAGCGGGCGGTGATCCGCAACGACAACCTTGCCGTCCACGATGACCGTGTGCACACTGCGTCCATCGGCGTTGTAAACCAGGCTGTTGACCGGATTGTGCAGCGCGCCCCACTCGGCGCGGCGCGTGTCGAACAACACCAGGTCCGCCGCCTTGCCGGGCTCTATCGAACCGGTCAGGTGGTCCATACCCAGGGCGGCAGCGCCGCCGATAGTTCCCAGCTCCAGCGCCGTTTCGGCCGGGATCATGCCCACGTCTCGCCGGCCGTCTTTGTACAGCACGGCGGCCAGGTAAACCGACCGCAATGTTTCCAGCAGGTTGGAATTATTGCCGGCGTCGGTACCCAATCCCACGGTCGCCCCGAATTCCAGCAGTTCCGGGAGCAAACCGTTTGCGGATGTTCCGGCGCCACCTTTGACTGCCGCGGTGGGGCACATCACCACCGCGGATCCGCGGTCAGCGATCAGGCGCGCTTCATCGGTGTCGATGCCAAGGCAGTGCGCCAGGGTCATCCGCGGGTTCAGCGCCCCGCACCTGTCGAGATACTCCGTGGGCGAACAGCCATGCGTTCGTCGGCACTCTTCGATCCAGCGTGGCCCGTTGTTGAAGTGCAACGTTGATCGCGTTTCATGTTCAGATGCGATTCGGTCGCATGCGGCCAACAGCTCCGGGGTGCAGAATTCCGCAGCGAACGGCATCGACCACCCGGATACCAGGCCACTGTTGGCGCTTTCGGCCAGGGCAATGGCCTCTTCCGTGGCCTCGATCGCCTCATCAGTTCCGTACACCGGCAAGTTGAGCGGGTTGGGACGGTCCTGGACGTTGCGGCCGACAACTATGCGGCAACCGGCCCGTTCGTAAGCCGCCAGGCATTGGTCGAGATGGGTCGTAGTTCCCGGGTCTATGAAGGTGGTGGTGCCGTACTTCAACAGCTCGGTTATGGCAAGCATCGACGTAGCGTATTCGTCATCGGCGGTCATCGCCGCCTGCAGCCGAAACACGTTGGGCAGGTATTCGGCTCCGAGGTCATCCGGAAACAGGCCGCGCGCCGCATGGGCGTAGCTGATGTGCATGTGGCCGTTCACGAATCCGGGAGTGAGAACCATCCCGGTTCCGTCAATCGTCCGGTCAGCGGCGATTGACGCCAGGTCAGCCGACTTGCCAACCTGGCTGATCCGGGTTCCGGTTATGACAACCGAACCGTCGGCCACGATGCGGCGATCCGAGTCCATCGTGACGATGTAGCGCACACCGTCGATTTTGAGAGTTGGGGCTTCGGTCATGGAAAACTCCAGGCGGTTAATCAGTCCAATCGCGGAAACCCCAGCGGTTGAACGAGGTGACCTCCGACGGCGGGCGACGGGTTGTGGGGCCAAAACTCCCGCGCGGATAACCGACCGGGGTCAAGCAAATCATTTCTGCATACTCCGGAAGCCCCAGCAGCTCCCGCACTTCATCTTCCTTGCGGTTCAGAACCGTGGTGATGCGCGTGCCAATCCCCAACGCCCGGCCAGCCAGGAACAGGTTCTGGATTGCCGGCCAAACGGAGGCCGCATGCCGTCCCCGTTCGATGGGCTGGTCCGGCTGGAACCCGCCGCCGCGTGAGTGGTCGGCGCACACTACTATCATCGCCGGGACTTCGGGCATGTGATGCGCCAGGTATCGGGCGTGACGGTAAACCCGCGACTCGGTAGGCGACGGCTCCCAGCCCATGGCGTCCAGCCACGTGTTCTTGTACAACTCCCCCAGGGCTTTCACGGTGTCCGGGTCATTCACTACGACGAATTCCCACGGCTGGGTATTTCCGCCATTAGGCGCGCGCACTGCGGCGTCAATCAGCTTCTGGATCTCAGATTGCGGAACCGGATCCGGTTTGTAGCGGGTGATCTGGCGCTGACTGTAGATTGCCTCAAACAGGTCGAATTGATCAGCCATTGCAGTCCTCCAGCATCTTTGTTGGATAGCGTCGGGGGCATTATAGCCGCTGCCCGTAGCGAATCACCGAAACGCGGTTATCAGTACCAGCCCGACGACTATCATCGCCGCGCCGACCAACCGCCCGGGGGTTATCCGCTCCTTCAACACGGCGTAGCCGAGCAACATTCCAAACAGCAGGCCTACCTCCCGAGCCGGCGCAACGTAGCTGACGTCGGTCAACCGCATCGCGGTGAGCACGAGGCCGTATGCCAGGAAAACGAGACCGGCGGCAACAGCTATCGCCCAAGGTCCAGATCGCCATTCCCCGCCGATCGCAGCGGCGCCATGGGCACGCAGGATGTACGGCAACATGCCGGCGGCCACGCCGCACGTGGTCAGATGGAGGTACAGGAACGGGCTCACGTAGGACACGCCCTGTTTGTCGACCAACGTGTAAAGGGCGATACACAAGCCGGTCATGAGAGCATAGGCGATACCGGAGCCGCTTCCGGCGAGTCGCCCGGCGGCGATGCTGCGCACCTGGCCCCACCATGCCATCGTGTAAATGCCCAATACGATGACGCCGATGCCCACCCAGGCGACGGCGGTAACCGTTTCTCCCAGGGCGAACACCGCGAGGACCGGGACCAACCCGGGGCCAAATCCTCGCGCAATCGGGTACGCCACCGACAAATCCGCGCGGGCGAGGCTGCGTCCCAGGCTGAGAAAATACAAGATGTGAACCAGGGCCGACGCAACGATGAACCAGAGCCCGACCGGCTCGAATTCCGTGGTGAGCGCAAGTATGACGGCGACGGGGGCGCCTCCGACCGCGCCTGCGGCCGACAGCCACCAGACGAAAACTTCCTGGTGTTGGGCTCGTTTCAGCAGCAGGTTCCAGGTGGCGTGAGCGAAGGCCGATGCCAGCACGAGAACCAGCGCCAGCAGCGTCGCAGAATCCACCATCGCGGGAACCCCAACCAGGGCCAAAACCAAATCGCCGACGGCTTGATAGCGGCGTCGGCGTAATTTACAAGTGGTGGCGCATAGGGGATTCGAACCCCTGATCTCCGCCTTGAGAGGGCGGTGTCCTGGGCCGCTAGACGAATGCGCCAAAGTGACCCGATTGGCGGCCCAATCGGAACGTCCCAAGATTATAGCACGTACGATCCGGCCTGCAACCGAACGGCCCGGCTCATCAGGGCAATCGCATCATAGGCTCCAGAACAGTCACTCCGGCGAAAGCCGGAGTCCATTGGTCATAGAATGAACGAATTAGATCACTGGATTCCTGCTTGCGCAGGAATGACGGCGATGATGCGATTGCCCTGCCGGCTCATGCGTACCCAGTTTGACGACTACGGGAGCCAATTTACATCGATATACAGGATAGACCGGATGATGGCGTGCGGGTGGAAAGTTCAATTTTCAGCATCGTCAAGAGCGTGGGAGCGTTCACAATAATCAATCAAATCCTGTTCATCCGGTGCATCGATGTAAAAGACAAAATGGGTACGCGTGAGATCGAAAGGGGCCGGCGGTGATGCCGCCGGCCCCTCTACCATCTTGACTGTCCGGCGCAGCCGGGCTAGTCGTCGTCCACGATGGTCATGGTTCCCACGGACGCGGGCGTGCGCCACTCTCCGGGGAGGTACGCCTCCACGACGAAGTACTCGTCCGGCTCCTCCTCGTCGTCATCCTTCAGCCAGACCACTCCCGTCAGCGCGGTTTCGCCCGGCTCGAATACCATCGTCCCGGACATGGTCTGGTAGTCGGATGAATGCGCCCGGTTCTCCAGCAGGGCGGAGGCGGGCCCAGCGTACCAGTTCACCTCGAATTCCTCAGTCAAGGCATTGGAGAGGAGTATCCGGAACTCCACCACGTCGCCCTCCGTTCCCGATGCGTCCTCTACGGTGACGTTGACCTCAACTTTCGGGGCCGGGTCGTCGTCGTCCGCGACGCTGACCGTGGCCGCGCCCCGGGTCGCTGACACCGTGTAGCCGCTGCCGGTATTCACCGTGGCCGTAACCGACCCGTCGGCCTCGTCGACCTCGTCGTTGGTGGTGCTTACCTCCAGGAGCACCCGGCCCGTGGTCGGGATGGTCACGGTCTGTTTGCCCGTGGCCACGCCGTAGTCGCCGCTCTGCGACACCGTAACGACCACGTCATAGGCCACCGCCGGGGGTGGGCTGGACGTCAGGGTGAAAGTGGCGTCGCCACCCTCGGTGACGTCAGCGGCGGCGATGATCGAGACCTCCAGAACATCGTCGTCCGCGACGCTGACCGTGGCCTCGATCTGGGGCCAGAACATGGTGTAGCCGTCACCGGCATCCACCATGACCGTGATCGAGCCGTCGGCTTCGTCCACGTCGTCGTTGGTGGTGCCCACCGTCAGGGTGACGCTGCCCGCGGGCGGGATGGTAACCGTGCGCCGGCCCGTGGTCACGCCAAAGTCGCCGCTCTGCGACACTATAACGTTCACGTCCAGGTTGGCCGACGGCGCCGGGCTGGCGATGATGGTGAAGCTGGCGTCGCCGCCCTCGGTCACCCCGCCGCCGGCGGTAACGCCCACCTTCGGCGTGGTATCCGAAACCTTGATCTCACCCGGACTCAGACCTGTCAGTCTCTCACCTATCGGGTCGTCGTCCGCCACGTTGACACTGGCCGAGCCCCGGTTCGGCGACACGGAGTAGTCGCCGCCGGCATTCACCGTAACCGTGACCGACCCGTCGGCCTCGCCCTCCGTGTCGTTGTCGGTGCCCACCGTCAGGGTGACGCTCCCCGTGGTGGGGATGGTCACCGTTTGCGAGCCCGTGGTCGCGCCAAAGTCGCCGCTCTGCGACACCGTGACGCTCACGGCCAGGTCGGCCGTTGGCGCCGGGTTGGACGCGATGGTGAAGCTGGCGTCTCCGCCTTCGACCACGTCGCTGCCGGCGGTGACGCTCACGATGGGATCCGTCGGGTTGTCATTGTCCACGACGGTGACCGATTCCAGGGGGTGGTCCGTCGACACCGTGTAGCCGTCACCGGCATTCACCGTGACCGTCACCAACCCGTTGGCCTCCTGCACCTGATCGTTGATGGTGTCAACGGACAGATCGGCGGAGACGCTGTTCTTGGCAATGGTCACCGTCTGCGGGCCCGTGGCCGCGACAAAGTCGCCGTTCTGCGACACCGTCACGTTCACGGTCAGGTCGGCCGTTGGCTTCGGGTCCGCGAAGATTCTGAACTTCGCCGGGTCGCCTTCGGTAATTGTGCCCAATTGAGCTATGGTCACTTCCGGAGTAGCGATGTCGTCATCCAGCACGGTGGTGATGGCCTTCCAGTTCGCTGGGTCATCATCGTAGTCTCTACTGTCGTCCACGATTCTGACGGTCACGCTGCCATCCAGTTCGTCCACCTGGTCGCCGTTCGTTGGAATGCTGACGGTGGCCGTGCCGCCGGTCAGCGTCACGGTCTTGATACCCAGTTGGCTGAGATCAAGGTAGCCGCTGTTGACCGCTTCGTCGTGGCTGACTCGGTACTTGACCGTCAGGCTGCCGGAGGGCGCCGGGTTGGCCGTGAAGGTGTAGGTGATGGGGCTGCCCTCGGTCACCGACGACGGACCGGTCACGCCGACCTTGGGAACGGGCGGCGGGGCGTCATTGTCCCGGACGTAGAACTTGGCATGGCCAGTTAAGGGATCATGTCCATTAGCCTTGTAGCCGCGGCCGTCAATGAGCTTGACCGTGATATGGCTGGACCGCTCTTTCACGTCGTCGTCCAGCGTTGGGATGACGATGGTGGCGCTGGTTCCGGTGAGCGTCAGCGTCTTGTCGCCCAGTTCGCTGGCCGCCACGACGTCGCCATGCTCCTGAATGACCTTGTACCTGATCGGCAGGCTTCCGGCGGGCGCCGTGTCGGCCTCAATGACGAACCTGAGCTCGTTGCCCTCGGTAACCTCGGGGTGGTTGATTTGAAAGTGATGTTCAGTAATATCGACGACCACGGCCTCAGGGATCGACTTGACGGTGACGTCCGGATGCGGGTCGTCGTCAGTCACCGTGGTGGAAATCTGTGGATTCTTGACGACATAACCTCCAGCCCCAAGTACCGTGACGTAGACCGTTCCATCGCCATCGTAGATGCTGTCGTCGGCTGTCGTGGGAATGGTGACGGAGACCTCATCCTCGTCCGCATTGAGCCACACGTTCTTGATCCCCAGTTCAGCAGCATCGACGCGCCGGGGACCCCAACTGCTTACGTTGACTTTATAGCGTATGTTCACGCCTCCGCCTACGGGAGCCTTGCTGGCGGTAAAGGTGTATTCGAGGGAATCCCCTTCGGTTGCCGTGTCCGGACCGGACATGGTGAGCGTTTCAGCTTCCTTGTCGGTGTTTTGCACGGTCACCGTGATTGGCTCGGTCGTGCCCACCTGGTATTCCGAACCCGGCAGCATGGTAATCGTCAGGGACCCGTAAGGCTCGATGAGTCCATCTATAGGGACGTAGACGGGATCAGTGACTTCGGTCACGTACCGATAGTTCTGGACCCACGGGAAACGCGCGCTCCTCAGCTCAGCGTTTTGCAAGCCGCGGAGGCCCTCCACCCGATAGTTCACGAACATGCTGCGCATGTGTGACATATTGGGTTCGCTGGCGCGGAAGGTCAGTTCGAGTACCTCTCCCTCTAACACGCTCGACACAGCGGCCGACATGGTGACGACCGGATACCCGTCGTCGTCCAGTACGGGAACCGACGCCGATCCCGGCGAGCCCGTCCGGTAGCCGGCGCCGTCGTTGACGGTGATCGTCACGCTGTCATCCGGCTCTCCCACGTCGTCGTCCACCGTGGGCACCGTGACTTCGGCCCTGGAGCCGGAGAGCGTCAGGGTCTTGTCGCCCGCGTCTGACGGGCGAACCATGGCGCCGTTCTGCGCTACGGTGTAGTGGACCGTCACGCTGCCTTGGGGACTGGGATTTGCCGAGAAGACGTAGTTGGCATTTCCACCTTCCGTGATCCCCGCGCCGCCGGACACCGTGATCTCCGTAAGTTGCGCGTCGTTGCTCCAGATCCTGGCCTGCGCCGAGTTCGGCCGTCCCAGGGTATAGCCGTCGCCGGGGAGCAGCGCCACCAGCGCCGAGCCGTCGGATTCGGCGGCGGCGTCGTCAACCGTGGGGATGGCAATGGTTCCGCTGGAGCCAGTGAGCGTCAGGGTCTTGCTGCCCAGGTCGCCGGCGGCGACGAAATCGCCGGTCTGCATCACTTTATAATCAACCGCCAGGCTCCCGCTGGACGCGGGGTTGGCGGAGACGGTGAATCGGACCGGAGCGCCTTCCTCGAACTGCGACGCGGCGGCGGAGATCGTCAGCCGCGGCACCGGGGGAGGAACGTCGGTGTTTTTCACCGCGACGAACGCGGTGTTTGACCCGCCCAACCGGTATCCGTCGCCGGGGAGCAGCATCACCAGCGCCACGCCGTCAGGTCCGACGGCATTGTCCCGGGCCGTGGGGACGGTGATGCCGGCGCTGGAGCCGCTGAACCCACGGTTCTTCATGCACTGCATCCGATAGTATTGATGCCAATGCTGGCTGCACGCATCAATGAAGGCGCCGAAGCTGGGTAACGGCGCGGTCTTGTCGCCCAGGTCGGCGGAGGCGACGTAATTGCCGATCTGGATGACCTGGTAGTTGACCGTCGTGTCCCACTCGGCGTCCGGATTTGCCGAAATGGTGAACTGGGCCGGCGAGCCTTCGTTGACTTGCCCGGCCTTGGCCGAGATGGTCACGTAAGGAGGAATGTCGTTCTCCACTAGCGTGACCGTCGCCGAGCTGGACGCGCTCAAGGTGTAGCCGGAGCCGGCCGTGAGGGCAACCGTTACGCTGCCGTCACCCGAGAAGAACTTGCCGTCGTCCACCGTGGGCACGGTGATAGTGACGCTGGATTCGCTGAGCGCCACGGTCTTGCTGCCCAGGTGCGCGTCTTTCCAGTTGTACTTCTGTGGGTGCTCGAAGTCGCCCTCTAACGACACGGTGTAGTGGACCGTCAGGCTGCCGCTGGGCGCCGGATCGGCCGAGATTGTGAATTGGGCCCAGCCGCCTTCGACAACGCTGTCGGACGCGGCGGCGATGCTCAGGCTGGGCGCTGTGATCTGCTGCGCCTCCAGCGGCGCCCCGCCAGGTGGGTTCGAGCGCGCCTCCGCCGCGTTTGCGGTCAGGGTCAGCGCGGCAGCCACGGCCATCACCAGGAGCGTAATGCCTGCTCCTGCAATCGCTATGCCGTGGCGGCGCATTCTTCGTAACCTGCGACTGATCATTCGTCTTTCCTCCATATGATTTTGGTTCGAACACGGTATCGACCGCGCCTTAACAGTTATGGTCAAGGCGGCGCGGTCTTTACCGTGCTTACCGGATTCGCCTCTGCGCATTGCGCGAGGCAGTTCGTCCATAAGTCAGCGCCACTTATCTGGACCGACCCTGTAATTGGACATCCGTGCACGATATATAAAACAAATATAACTGTCAAATCACTCGATTTCTCAGTCGTATAAATATTATGCGACGCATTCCTACGTTTCATTGCGAAAACCGTAAATATTCGTGTATGTCACACTCTGGACGCTTTTCTCGCGTTTACGAAAAACGGCTACGTTATGGTAAATACGCAATTTTCATACCGAAAAACGCTTTTTCCGACGAAAAACGTCGGATATCAGGATTGCAGTCGGTCATTGCGCGACCCGCAGCTGTCGCGCGCGCACCCAACCCTGGGACGTCAAGGGCAATTTGCGTGGGCAAACATGATTAGATTGATTGCTGTTATATTAGTTGCAATTAAATTGATTTCTCGAAACCTCCATACCCGGACGGCGTCGCAAATCGACGTAAAAGACAAGCTGGGCACGCGTGAAAACGCACGTCCTCACGCCGCCCGGCTTGCGCCGGCGGGAGCAAATTTGCATCGACGTGCCGGATGGACCGGATCAGATTGATCGCCGGAAACGCCCCGCACTCCGGACGGCGCCACCGGCGGAGCCGAGATCCAGCGTTGTCGGCATCCGGTTCGCCCGGTTCACCCGGTTCATCGGTGTAGGTGTATAAGACAAAGCGGGCACGCGCGAGGGCGCAGGGCTTATCCAAAGTCCCGGATAGCGGCCTTTCACCTCGAACTGTCATTCCCGCTTGCGCGGAAATGACGAATCAACTTTGGAAAGGCCCTGGTGAGGGCGCCAGGGCAATCGCACCATGGGCTTCGCGCCCGTCACTCCGGTGGAAGCCGGAGTCCATTGGCCATGAAATGAACGAATTTGAAGCGCACTTAACGAATCAGATCATTGGATTCTGGACCCCTATCGAGTACGGGGTGACGTTCTTGAGCCGGAATGACGGCGATGGTGGGATTGCCCTGGTGGGAGGCGGGGCGCCAGCGACGCCCCGAAACACCATCTGCGGGTATCCTGTTGTATGCTTGCCGGCGACGTGCGCCCGTATGCGGTGCGCCGCCATGACCAATCGGACTACCGGAGATGAGACCCTGCCACGCCGGGCCATTTTCCCACCCAGGACGGGACGCGAAGAGGATCGACATCCATCAACCAAACCCGATGGATTGAGCGCCGTGTTATGTCACGTCTATCAAACCAGTCCATGTTGTTCGCGAACCCCCTGGCGGCGCCGTGCGCCGCCAGGAGCCGAGCAGGTCTTACCAGACATGGTGATCAAAATTTTCGATCGGACGATGCGGGTTCTGGCAATCCGTGCTTCAGACAGGTAAACGAATTGGAAACTGGCAAACTGCCTCCGGATCTACTGCAGGAATTACTGTCCGATCTGGACATCGTTGACCCGCGAGTTTTGGTCGGCCCCGGCGTGGGGGAAGATTGCGCGGTGATCGACATGGGCGATCGTCTGCTGATCGCGAAATCGGACCCAATAACGTTCGCGGCGGACAAGGTCGGTTGGTATGCAGTCCAGGTCAACGCCAACGACGTTGCCTGCACCGGTGGAGCGCCGCGTTGGTTCCTCCCTACGGTGCTGCTGCCGGCCAGCGCAACGACCCACGACGTGCGGGCCATTTTCGCGGACATCTCGGACGCATGCCGGGACATTGGAGTTGCAATAATCGGGGGCCATACCGAGGTAACCGACGGGCTCCTGCGGCCAATCGTAGCGGGCACCATGCTGGGCGAGCTCGATGATCGATCCCGATTGGTTTCCACGGGTGGAGCCCAGGACGGCGACAGCGTCATTGTGACCACCGGCGTGGCCATCGAGGGGTCTGCGATCCTGGCCAGGGAACACGCCTCTGAGCTGCGGGCGCGCGGCCTGGACACGCAGACGCTGGACATTGCCGCGCGCTACCTGGAGGACCCAGGCATCAGCGTCTTGTCGGCAGCGCGCGCCCTGTTTCAGACTGGCGCCGTGCACAGCATGCACGACGTTACTGAAGGTGGCCTGATCACCGCCCTGCGCGAGACCGCCGCGGCGTCGCAGCTCGGCCTGGTTGCGGAAGCGGAAAGCGTGCCGGTGCTACCCGAATGCGCAGCCATCTGCGAGGCGTTGGAACTCGACCCACTCGGCCTGCTGGGCTCTGGCGCGCTGATCGCCACCATGGCAGCGGGAGACGTTCCGCGCGCGCTCCGAGCGCTGGACCGGATCGGAGTCAGCGGCTGGGAAATCGGCCAAATGATGGACCAGTCGGATGGCCTGTGGCTGATTGACCGGAGCGGCGAACGCGCGTTGCCCGAATTCCGACGGGACGAGCTGGCGCGCTACCTGGAAGAACGCGGTCATTCTCCCAAGTAGAGGTCGATGCAATCGCGGAGTTGCGCCAGCGTGATGTTGCCGCCGCTCACCGTTATGGATATCTTCCGCCCGCGAACCAGGTCCCCCCGGCGTGCCGCGCCGGCCAGCGCCGTTGCCCCGGCGCCCTCGGCAAGGGTATGCGCCTTTTCAATCAGCATCGCCACGGCGCGGCGGATTTCGTCCTCGCTCACCAGCACGAAATCGTGCAAGCGGTGCCGCATGATTTGCTGCGGCAGTTCGTAACCTTCGGCCGTCGCGGTTCCCTCCACCCAGGTGCGCATGGGAGCCTGCACCAGTTGGCCCTGTTCCCAGGACAGGTAGGCGGCCGGGGCGGCTTCGGACTGGACGGCGACCACTCGTATCTCCGGGTTCAGCGCCTGCGCAACGATGCAGGCCCCGGAAACCCCGCTGCCTCCGCCAATAGGCAGGAACATCACGTCGATGTCGGGCAGGTCTTCGATGATTTCCAGGCTGGCGGTGGCCACACCGGCGATTATTTCGGGCTCATTGACCGGATGTACATATCGGTAGCCCTCTTCTGCCGCCAGTCGCTCGCAGTAACGGCGAGCCTCATCAAAGGTCTCGCCGTGGAATATCAGCTCTGCGCCCAAAGCTTCCATCGACGCGACCTTGTTCGGGTTGGCGCCCACGGGCAGACCAATCAGGGCCCTGGCTCCGAAGTCCCGGCATGCGCTTGCAATCGACTGACCATGATTGCCGCTGCTGGCGGTGATCACCCCGCGCTGCCGGTCTGCGGCATCCATGTTGGCGAGAAGATTGATTCCTCCTCTAGCCTTAAATGCGCCCAAGGGCAGGTGCTCCTCGTGTTTCAGGTACACCTCCGCATCCAAAGCCTGGCTCAGTCCAGCCGAGTAGGTAAGCGGTGTGCGCGGGAAGTGAGGGCTGATGGTGGCGCGGGCGCGATAAACGTCGCGCAAAGTTGGGATCTGCACAGATAGTCTCCATGACGGCCGCTAACGCGGTCTTTCGTCTTCGCCGGAAAGCCTAGGGATGACCTTCCAGGGTGTCAACCGTGATCTGGAGCCCGGGCCGGTGATCCTGCCAACCGCCCGCGCGCACGGCGAACTGGCGCGATTTTACCGGTGTAGTCCGGAGTGTAGTAACGCCACATTCCCTTTTTGCCTCCCGATCAGACTGGCGCCTGCGCGCCAATTACACGCGACGGATGTACTCTCGGATGATTACACCGCACAAACGATTTAGGCGTGTACCCGCACTCATTGACTGTGTAACGCCTGCATAACGGTGTACTGTGCATCCGGTCGGTACACTCGCCCCAACCCATTACACCGGCGGTGGTTGGATTACACTCAATTGCGGGACCGGCCGCGCGCTCTGAGTGTACTGACAGCCGTTACACCGACGTGTCATTGGATACGGTCGGGGCTGGGTCGAAATCGATGTCCCTCAGCAGTACACCAGACCTGGAACGATTGAAGCGCCCCGATCGAGGGCTATCAGTTACCAGGTAGAAGTCGACCGAAGTTCCGCCAACCGGGTCAGCCCGAGGCGACGAAGCTGCCTGGGCGCCAGGCGACTGGACCAGCCAAAGATCGCCGAAATTGCCCGAATTCGGTTTTCGTGTTCCTAGCGTCCAGGGTCCCCGCGTGTCACAATAGGCACGTAACCAGGCACGTTCTAAAAGAATATAAAAATCTTTTAGGATTGTTCTTTGGTTGCGCTTGACAATCGTCAAATCGACCGGTAGTGTAGCGTGGTATCGACTTCGGTAACGGAAAAACGGCGTACCTGCGCTGCCGACTGGCGAATGTACAAAAACTGGTACACCGATGGAGGTGCATCATGGCACACAAAACCAAATTGATGCTTCGCGTAGAAAAGGAATTCGACCAGCCGTTGGAGCGGTTGCTCCCGGAACTGGTCAACGATCAAGGACTGACGGCGACGGCCGACACCCTTGGCGTAAGCAAGGCGACGCTGGGCTACTGGATGCTCAAGATGGGCATCAACGTAAAGCGGGTAGCGTTGGCCCCGGGTGAAATCCTGGAAGTCAAGCGCACCAACTAACCGCAACCACGTCGCGGCGTGCGCCCGAGGCCACCCGCGACGCAGGTGACACGTCGACGACCCAAAGGCGAGCGGGTCGGACGGCGCACCGGTTCTTCGTGCGAGCGAGGGGCAGCGGAACTCCCCGGCCGGTGGCAAATGGTCGGGGTGTTTTGCTGCCCGCTCAGGTCAGAGACCAGCGACAGTGACCCTGACCCGGTTGGGTTTGGCAAAATAGGACACAAAAAAGGCGCCCCAAATGGGGCGCCGCAGTCATGCCGCACACGAGCGGGCGATCTATCCGTTGAAAATACCCTCGGGAAGGAAGGCGGACACCGTGACGTTCGGCAGGTCCACGATGTTGCTGACGCGAAGATCAACGGCAACGCTGCAGATTATGTAGGCCTGCTCCGCCGTCCAGCCGCGCTCCTGCAACAGCGCGATCATGTTCAGGAGGGCATTGCGAGCAGCCAGGGTGAGGCTATCCTCGCCCTCCTGGGCGCCGTCTGCGCGTATGGGGTAACCGATGGTGGCGGTGAAATTGCGGGGCGCGGCCCACTCCGGCGGGAGGAAGTATCCCGGGTGGGAGTAGCGCGGGAAGGTTATGTTATGCCGCGCTGCCTCGCCTTTATGGATGGCGAAACGGACGGCTGCGGTTGCGCCCATCTCGATGGCGGTTATGCAGACCTCGCCGTCGCCCTGGGCGAAATGACCATCACCCGCGGAGTACAGACCGCCGGGGACAGAGACCGGGATGAAGAGGCGGGACCCGGTGGTGAGCTGCTTGGCGTCAACGTTGCCGCAGTTCTCGCGGGGCGGGATAGTGCGCAGGCCCTCGTTGGCGATCTGGCCGCCCTGGGGCACGGCATCCTCCGGGTCGGGTGGAGCCGCGATGCCGCCGCGGTTGACCCAATCAGCCTCGCGAGCGGTCCAGGCCGCGACCTGTGCATGGGACGGAGCGAGGCCGGCGGTGCCCATGAAGGATCCGTCGGGAATGCGGACGCCGGGAATCTTTGCCGAGGTGGCCCAACCATCGGCGATGTCCCAGTGGACCAGGTACGGTTCGGTGAACAGGTCGCGGAGAAAGCCCGAGCCGGGACGACTGCGGGTCCAGCCGCGGGGCTGGGCGGTTATGTCAAGGTACTCGATTTCCAGGAGATCACCGGGCTCAGCGCCTTTCACGTAAACCGGGCCGGTGAGAGGATGGCCAACCTTGGCGTCGAGGCCGGCCATGTCTGCCTCCGTCATGTGAGGTTGAATCTGCGAGTCGGAGGCGTCGCGGGTCTCGAGGACGACTTCCTCGCCGGGGTCAACCTCGACGATGGGCGAGATGTCCGGGTGCCAGCGGTTGTGGCCGAACTGGGGTTCTTCCTTGAGGCGCTTGGCGCGGTCGATGGTTACGGATTGCATGGTGGTCCCTCCTGGCGTGATTGGGGTCAGAATAGCAGGCGGGGCGGGTTTGGCACCCGCCCCGGAAACAGTTTCTGAGAAGGCAAGGGGCGAAGCATGTCCGCCCCCACCGGACTACAGGGCACGTCCCACTACAGGGACCAGTCGTCCGGGATTTCGGGAGTGGGCAGCGGGCGTATCATGACCTCGACGAGGGCGGACTGGCCCTCCTCGGTGGCGCGGATGGCGCGCTGGAATGCGGGGCGGATGTCCTCGGGATGCTCAACCCGCTCGGACCAGCAGCCCAGGCCGTCGGCGACGACGCTGAAGTTGCCGCCGAGCACGGCCATTTCCGGGGGCGTTCCGTTGGGGTCTTCCATGCCCATCATGCCGCCACCGGTGCCGCCGTTGTTGATGACGACGGTGAGGATGGGCAGGCCCATGCGGGAAGCGGTCTCCAGGTCCATGCCGGTCATGCCGAAGGAGGCGTCGCCGAGGACGTGGACCACCAGGTGGTCGGGGCGGCCCAGCTTGGTGCCGATGGCGGCGCCGACGGACCAGCCCATGGCGGCCATGCCGCCCATGGCGACAAAGTTGCGGGGCAGGGTGGTCTGCCAGAAGGGAACCACGTAGCCGCGACTGCCGCCGGCGTCGTGGAGGGCGATGGTGCGGTCGGGGTCGATGAGCTGTTGGAGTTCGTGGACGACCCGGTAGCCGTTGGTGGGGGTTTCACTGTCGGTGAAGCGGGGCATCCACTCGGCTTCGGACTTCTCGTGGCAGGCGCGGATCTCATCGACGATTTCCTGCTTCATGCCACCGCCGCTGGGCCCGATCCGCTGGCGGACGGCGTCGATGATGGCGCGCAGGGCCAGCTTGGCGTCGGCGAGCATGGGCAGATCGACCTGGTAGGTCTTGTTGAGGTCAGCCGGGTCGGCGTTGACGTGGATGATGCTGACGCCGGCCGGGATAGGCCGGCCGTCGGTGCCGTTAGGCTGGCGGAAGGAGTTGCCCACGGCGAGGATCACATCGGCCTTGCGGTTGATCTGGATGGCAGCGGCCGAGGCATAGCGGCTGCGGGGATAGACGCCGCCACCGAGGGACAGCGGGTGATTTTCGGGGAAGACGCCCTTGCCCATGATGGTGGTCGCCACCGGCATTGAGAGCATCTCGGCAAGCTCACGGACCTCGTCGGCGGCGCCGGCGCTCATGGCCCCGCCACCGGCGTTGAGGACGGGCAGGCTGGCGTTGACCAGCATATCGGCGGCGCGCTGGACCTCGGCGTCGGAGGGGCCGGACTTGCCGGGGGTTCCCACCGGCGTGTAGGCCAGGACGGACTCATCGGCCTCGGCGGTGAGGACATCCTGGTGCATTTCCAGAACCACCGGGCCGGGGGAGCCGGAGCGCAGAGCGGTGAAGGCCCGGCGCATGACCTGCGGTATGTCCTGGACGCGGGTGAATGAGCCGCGCCACTTGCAGAGGCCATCGAAGATGCTGGCGGAGACCTCCTGCTGCCACTCCTGGCCGAGGTTCCGCATGGGGTGCTGGCCCATGAGGAGCAGCACGGGGACATTGTCGGCGTAGCACCCGGCGATGCCGGTCAGGCAGTTGGTGGCGCCGGGCCCGGTGCCGGTCATGGCGACGCCGACCTCGCCGGTGGCGCGGGCGTAGCCGTCGGCGATCTCGACGCCGAGGCGCTCGTTACGGGCGGCGAAGGGCCGGACGGAAGAGGCGCGCAAAGGGCCCCAGAGGGGATTGAGTCCGCCGCCGGCGAACCCGGATATGTAACGTATTCCTTCCTGTTCGAGGGCCTTGACTACGGCTTCGGCTCCACGCATGGCTGTACCTCACTCGGTTGTAGGGAGGCCTGCAGTCCTGAGGTCCCGAGACGACCACCCCCGTTGGATCGCGGGGTTACGTGGCTGCGCTCAGAATGGCATGGACCGGCGGGCCGTCCGGATAGCCGGGATGATAGGGCAGCGCGGGGGATGGGTCAACCGGGGATCATGGCATCGATGCAAAGGATGTAGGGGATATAGACCGTTCAGTTATGTCAATCGCGTTCTTCACGATGATCTGGCAACGGCCGGGCACAGGCGATCACGCCGCCGGCGCGGGAACTCAGGTTGGTGTTGCGGTGGGCTGCCTCCAGGGATTTGATGGTGTGGGCGGTGGGTTTGCGGTTGGTGACCAGGTTCCAAGCGGTATCAGCCCTACGGCCGGAGGTGGTGCGCTGGGGTTTTTTGCTCTCATTGTCCATGCCCATGGCATGGCGGGCTGTGGCGAGCCCGGTGGCCGGGGCGACTACCCTGATTAGTGCGATCTAAGACAGTCTCCTACAGAGCCGGTAGCACTTGGTGCTGATTGGCCGCCAACGCTCGGAACCGGGTCGGAACCGGGATTTTTCGCCTGCAAGGCTATGCTAGTACAGGAGTTCGGTAAACGGTAAACGGGAACGTGTCACAAATTCGACGCGTGCGAAACGATTCTGCCGCCGGTTGCGGTCGATCCTGCGACAGGCTCAGGATGAGCGGGGAGCAAGTTCACAACGGGCGGAAGAATCAGGCGACGAACTTGGCGGACTTGGGACGGGCCTTGCCGCCGTGGACGGAGGGTTCAAGGCACCATGCGGCGGCGAGGCGGCGGACGGAGTTGTAAATCTTTTCGTCGAAGCCGAGGAGGTCGCAGATTACGCGGCGGTCGAGGAGGGCGCGGTTGGGGTCGGCGTCGGCGAGGTAGGCGGGCTGGAGTTCCAGATCGCGGAACGCGTCGAAGGCGGTTTCGGCGGTGGCAATCTGGGCGCCGGTGAGGGTGCGGAGGTCTAGGATGGGGAGGGATTCTGCGGAACGGATAGTTGTGATGCCCCGACCCGGCTGTTGGCGGCTGGAGTGCCACCAAAAGCAGAAAAGCCCAAGAGTGCTGTTCGCCCATAGTGAGAAAGCGTAGTCCAAGGTCTCGTTGTCGAATGTTATGTTGGGCCACGCCCTACCGCCGATACTCGGCCGTTCAGTGAACGCGACAGCCAGCGGTTGGGAATTAAACCTAAAATCGAGGTTCAAATGGGAGCGGGTGGCGGTGGTCCAAACCTCGCTGGCTTTGTCGTCCATTCCCTGACGCACCTCCAATCGTGAATCGGGTTCGCAGACCATGCGGGTTTCGTTGCGGGCGTTATGATTCCACAACGCGGGATAGTCAGCCGACGGGCTGGGATCGATCTTGTCGAAGGGACCGCGGGGTGTCGGGCCGGTAATATCGCGGTGAACTAACCCAAGTTTGCCTACCACTCCCAATGGGGCTACGGGAAAATCAAGGGCGCGCTCGGTGGGGAGATAGAGAAGGGACTGGGTAAAGGCATAGGCGGTTTGGGCCAAGGAGGAACGCTGGATGCGGACGCTACCCCAGTGTTCGCCGTCGCCGGTTAGCGGGGCACTGAGCATTTCACCGTTGGCAACGTCGCCGACCACCAGCCGGGTGCCACCGTAGGGGCCGCGCTCGATGGAAAAGGTACGTTCAACATTGGCGATCACTGACGATAGCACGGCGGATTCGGCGAAGCCGGAGGGACGCAGTGCCAACGAAGCGAACTGGCCCCGATCTCCGGGAGGCTCGTTGTTGCGGAGTTTGCGGGCAACGACGAGGCACTCGGCCATGCCGGTATCAGAGGAGAAGGACATATCCCGACCGTTAGCGGCGATGCTCAACACCTGCAATTCGGTGTAGCCTGTGGCCAACAGCTGGCGGAAACCCTGCCAGGACAGACCACTGGCGGCGGCAAGGGGCAGGACCAAAGCGAGAACGCCGCCGGGCTTCAGCTTTTTGTCAGCCAGGGCGGCGAAGGCGGAGGCGATGCCGGCGTTGCCGTGGTAACAGGTTCCCCGGCCGAGTTGGTTCATGCGGCTGCCCATGGCGGACTGGTCGGCGGGGGTGGCATCGAAGGCGGCAAAGGCAGGGTTGGTAATGTCAGAGTGGGCGCCTTCATGGTTGGTAGCGCGGGTGAAGGGTGGGTTCATTATCACCAAGTCCAGGCTGCGGTCGGGAACTTCGACCATAATCTGGGAGGCGGTTTCTTCGCCGAAACTGCCAGTGCGCCGGGCGGGATCGGTGAAGTTAGTCATCGTTAGCTGGGCGTTGGAAGTCAGGTATTCCAGGGAGCCGATGGCGACGCTGCCGTCCCCCAAGCGTCCGTAAGGGAGGCAATAGATCCGGGAGTTGCCATAGCCGACGGCGGGCTGGGCGCCGGCAAGGGTGGAGCCGGTGATGTGGATGGCGGAAGGCATAACGTCGCTGCCGAAAAGGACTTCTTCCATCATGGGCCGGTGGAGCTGCGCGGCATCGCCACCGGCGTATTCATGGCGTCGGGCGATCTGCTCATACACGGCGGAGAGGAGGGCGCCGGTGCCGCAGGCAAAATCGGCGACGCGGAGCCGGGAGATGGCATTGGGGTCAGACCAGTCGATCGGCGCTTGACCATCGTCAGCAACGGAACCAGATTGCCGCGCTCCGCTCGCAACGACAGGGGCGCCTAGTTTGGCGACGGCGAGACGGGCCAGGAGGGCGGCAGAAGCCGGAAGTGTGTAAAAGGTCGCGAGATATTTGCGGTCGGCGATGAGGCGTTGGAAGACCAGTCCGGTGAGGTCGTGGGCGATGTGGGCGCCGGAGGCGTTGATGCTTTCGGCCGTGAGCATCAGGCGGCGCAAGATGCGGGAAGCGGCATCGGCAGGCAGCCGTTCGACGATATCGCGGGCAACGGCGAAAATAGGCCAGTAGTTGATGTCATCGAGGATATGGTCCCACGTTGCCAGGGTCTCACGCTGGGGGTTATCAACGTGTTCGCCAGCGGTTTCGCGCAATGATTTGATGGAGTCGTGAATGCCGTGTAGGCGGCCCTGAAAAGCGACGGCGTTGGCGACGATAGCGCAGGCCATACGGCGGGTTTGGGTGACGTCGGTCAGTCCGAGAAGCCGCGCGATGGCGGGGGTGATATTGGGACGAAGCTCCGCCATTTCGGAAAGAATGGCCACGGCGCCGTCGATAGCGCGCTCCAGGGCCAATGCGGATTCGTCCACGTCGCGCTGAGGAACCGAAACGAGGTGAATGAAGTCGGCGAGATCGGATACGGAGCCGTTGAGCCAGCCGGATTGGGGGAAACGGCTACCGTCATTGTGGAGGACGCACCAGGACAGATCTGCCGCGGGCAGGGCTTCAGTAAGGTCGTACGCTTCCTGCAGGGAACGAGGGTAACGGAGGGCGATAGCGGCTTCTATGGAGCGCGATTCCCCGGAAACTGCCAGGCCCAAGCGGGCTTTGGCGTCGCTTTCGACTTCGCGGGCGCTCATGTACTCGGCTTCCACGGCGACGGGAGCACGGCCAGGGGCAGTAATCAGGACATCGGCGTGGCGCGCGGGGTATTTGGTGAAAACCTGGGTGGTTTCAGGGCGCACGGTGCAACGGGGCAACATGCCGCGGAGCACAACGGCAAGGGCGTTGTTGGCGTTGGGCTCGGTCTGGTGGGGCGTGGTCATAGGAGAGATGATAATCGGGGTCGAACAAAAGGGTCAACGACGAAGTGACACCCGTTACAGTGTTTGTTGACCGGCCGGCGGGGTGTGGGTATCATCGGCGCTACTTGGCGGGCGGGTTGCTTGCCGATTTTATGTAACGCATTTCAGGAGACCACCATGCCGCAGGCCCATGAGTTGATTGTGCAGTTTCTGGAGGAGGCGGGGATTGACGCCGTGTTCGGGATACCGGGCGGCGGGACGGGGCAGATTTTCACCAACCTGGTGGGGAAGGAGCCGGCCATCAACACGTACCTGACGCGGCACGAGCAGACCGCGGCGATCATGGCCGACGCCTACGCGCGGGCCACGGGGAAGCCGGCGGTGATCATGGGGCAGGGGCTGTTCATGGGGTCGAACGCCGCGTTCGGCATCATGGAGGCGATGCTGAGCAGCAGCCCGATGCTGGTGCTGACGGACACGTCGGACGGCGGCGTGGGGCAGCATCCGGCGAACCAGTCGGGGGCCGGCGAGTACGGGAGCATCGACCTGCACAACATCTTCCGGTCGATGACAAAGTACACGACGCTGGCGACGTCGCCCAAGGAAGCAGCGCTGGGGGCGCAGCTGGCAATCAAGCATTCAATGAGCGGGCGGCCGGGTCCCGCGTGCCTGCTGATGCGTTCGGCGTCCATCGGAGGCGAGGTTGACCTGGAGTCGCCGCCGTTCATCCACGACACCGCGGGATACCTGAACACGGCCAAGCCGCAGGCAGCGCCGGCGGACATCGAGAAGGCGGTTGAAATCCTGTCGCAGTCCCGTCGGCCGGTGATCGTGGCCGGGAACGGGGTGCACATGGCGGGAGCGCACGGAGCGTTGCAACAGTTGGCGGAGCAATGGAACGCGCCGGTGGCGACCAGCTACAAGGGGAAGTCGGCCATCGCGGAGACGCACCCGCTGTCGGTGGGCATGGTCGGGGTCTACGGGCAGGAAGCGGCGAACCGGGCGGTGGGCGACGCCGACACGGTGCTGATCGTGGGGGCGAAGCTGAGCCCGCAGGACACGGTGCGGGAGCGGCCCAACACGTTCAACCCGCGGGGGCAGCGAATCATCCAGATCGACATCGACGACCGGAACGCCGGCTGGACCTTCCCGGTGGAACTGGGGCTGATCGGCGACGCCAGTAGCATACTGGGTCAGCTGGTGGACGCGTCGACGGAGGCGTCGGCAGCGACGGCCGGCGACCGGAGCGAGTGGGCCGGCGCGCTGCCGGGACGGAAGAGGGACGCCGAATTCTACGAGGACGCGGGATTGCACACCGACTCGTCACCGGTGCTCCCGCAGCGGGTGGTGCGGATCCTGCAGGAGACGATGCCGGCGGACACGGTGTACGCGCTGGACGCGGGGAACAACCGGACGTGGATGGCGCACCTTTTCCAGTCGCAGCAGGCCCACACGTTCTTCTGCCCGGGCGGCACGGCGGGCATGGGCTGGGGACTGCCGGCGTCGGTGGGGCTCCAGATCGCGTATCCCGGGCGGCCGGTGGTGTCCGTGACGGGGGACGGCGGGTACATGATGACGGTGAACGCGCTGTCGACGGCGATGCAGTACAACCTGCCGATCGTCTGCGTGGTGTTCAACGACGGCGCGCTGGGGATGGTGCGGCACCACCAGGCGCCGGGGCAATACATCGCGTCGGAGTTCGCCGAGACGGACAACGCGGCAGTTGCGCGGGGCTTCGGATGCTTCGGCGTGCAGGTGGCGGACTCGCGGAACCTGGCCGATGCGCTGCGAGACGCGCGGGCGTCGGGTCTGCCGGCGGTGGTGGACGTGCTGATCGACCGGGGGCCGAGTCCGGACGACTGGCGGGCGGACGCGCGGCGCTCCGGGGAGACATAGGGATTGGCTTCACATCGATGAACAGGATGGACAGGATTTTTTGATCCTGATCTTGGGCGACAGGGGCGAATGGTTATTCGCCCCTACGCTTGGGGAGAAATGTTATGGCGTTCTGGAGTGATGAGCAGCTGGCTTCGATTGACCGGATGCTGAACCCGCGTTCGATTGCGGTGGTGGGGGCGACGCCGCGGATGCAGTACGGCGGGCGGTTCGTGGCGGCAGCGATGGGGTCGATGGAGCGCGGGGTCAACGTGTATCCGGTGAACCCGCGCTACGAAGAGGTGCAGGGGTTGCAGTGCTATCCGTCGGTGTCGGCGCTGCCGGAGGCTCCGGACGTGGTCGGCGTCGTCGTGCCCTACCACGCGGTGCTGGACACGCTGCGGGAGAGCCACGAGAAGGGGGCGAAGTCGGCCATCGTGATTTCGGCCGGGTTCTCCGAACGAGCGGTCGATGACCGGCGGGACCTGCAGGCCGAACTGGGGCGGTTCGCCCGGGAGTCGGGGATGCGGGTGAGCGGGCCGAACTGCCTGGGCCTGGCGAACCTGAAGGACGACATCTGGGCCAGCGCGGGGTCGCGAGGAGCGTCGGGATTGAGTGGGCCGATTGGGCTGGTGTGTCAGAGCGGCGCGTCGGCCTTCGGGCCGTTCCTGACGCGGGCCGTTGACGAGGGCATCGGGTTCACCTACATCGTGTCAACGGGCAACGAGGCGGACCTGGACTTCTGCGACTTCGCGCGGTATCTGCTGGACGACGACGACACGCGGGTCATCGCCGGCTTCGTGGAGGGGTTCAAGGACGGTCGCAAGTTCCTGGAGGTGGCGCGGCTGGCGGCGGAGCGCGGGAAGCCCATCGTGCTGATCAAGATCGGGCGTTCCGACCTGGGATCGCGGGCGGCGGGTTCGCACACGGCGGCGCTGACGGGAGTGGACGCGGCCTACGAGGCGGCGTTCGCGCAGTACGGCGTGATACGGGTGCAGGACTACGACGACCTGCTGTAGGTGTCGAACCTGATGGCGCGGTGCCCACGGCCGGCCAAGCGCGGGGTCGCTGTGGTTTCGCACTCGGGCGGGATCAGCAGCCTGACGGCGGACATGTTCGGGCAGGCGGGGCTGGATCTGCCGCCGCTGTCGGACCGGGCGCGGGACGGGATCAACGACATCCTGAAGGGGTTCGGGTGGGCGGCCAACCCGTCGGACGTGACCGGCTTCGCCAACAGCGACGACTTTCCCGCCATCATGTCGTACATGGCGGAGGACGAGGGAGTGGGCTCGCTGGTGGTGGCGTCGGCGGGCGCGGACGCGCAGGCGACGCAGGTGATCGCCCAGCGGGACGCCAGCGGGATGCCCGTGGCCTTCCTGTGGACGGGCACGCGGGGGGCGCAGTCAGGTCTCCCGATGCTGCGTCAGGCCGGGATCCCGGTGTTCTACGTGCCCGATAAACTGGCGGCGGGTGTGCGTTATCTGAACGACTACCACGACTGGCGGGAACAGCGGCTGGCGCGGGGGTTTGGATCAGCCGGCGAAATGACGAGCGAACAGGCCGAAGCTGCCAGGGCCTTGGGTCGCGGCGGGGCATTGTCCGAGTACGACAGCAAGGGGCTGATCCGGGCGTTCGGCGTGTCGACCACGCAGGAGGAGGTTGCGGCCGATGCCCAGGCGGCGGTGGCGGCGGCGGAGCGGATCGGGTACCCGGTGGCGCTGAAGGTGAATTCGGCGGACATTCTGCACAAGACGGAGGCGGGGGCGATACGGCTGGGATTGGGTGACGCCGATGCGGTTCGGCGGGCCTTCGGCGAAGTCACCGCCAACGCGACGGCTTACGACGCTAACGCGCGGGTTGACGGAGCGTTGGTCCAGGAGATGGTATCCGGCGGCGTGGAGACCATCGTGGGCGTGTCCTATGACGCGCAGTTGGGGCCGATACTGCTGTTTGGGACGGGCGGCGTGATGGTTGAGGTATACAACGACGTGGCGCTGCGGCTGTGCCCGATCACGCGCGCGGATGCGCTGGAGATGATCGACGAGGTCAAGGGGGCGCGGTTGCTGCGTGGGTTCCGGGGAGCGCCGGCGGCGGATGTGGACGCACTGGCCGACGTGCTGGTGAGCGTTTCGCAAATGGCGGCGCAGCTGGAGGGTTCCCTGGGCGAGCTGGACATCAACCCGCTGATGGTTCTGCCGGCCGGTCAGGGAGTGAAGGCCGCGGATGCGCTGGCAGTTGGCAGTGGATAGCGCAGCGACAGTGGATCCGGCCGAAGAAATCGAACATCTCGCGCCGGCGCTGCGTTCAGACCGGGCGCTGGCCGAGCGGTTCAGGAGGTTCGCCGCTGAGGAATGTTCGGAGGTATCGGACGAAGGCGCCGGCTCCCGGACCTACGAGATACTATCTGAAGCGGTGGCCGTCGACCCGGCTCTGCCAGGCTTGGCGCGCCGGTGCCGCGTTGGCCAGCCGATACCCAACCTGTTCTTTGCGGCCGTCAAGCGGACGGTCGCGATCTTCCCCGGCTCCGGACTGGCCGAACATTACCGTCGGATAGCAGCAGGTGATGGGCCGACGGCGGGCTTGGAACAGGCTTTTACGGAGTTTGCGCTGGCGCATCGGGACCAGATTATCGGGTATCTGGAATCCCGCATGGTGCAGACCAACGAGGTTGGTCGGTGCGCTTACCTCTTGCCCGGTTTCCTGACCATCGCCGCAGAGAACCCGGGCCTGCCCTTGGCGTTGCTGGACGTAGGAGCCAGCGCCGGCCTTAACCTGAACTGGGACCAATACCGGTATCGGTACTCGACCGGCGATGAATTCGGGCCGGCCAATTCCAGAGTCGTGATCGAGTGCGACGCCAGGAACGGGTTGCCGGAATTGCCCACGGCCTTCCCCGAGGTGAGTTTCAGGGTCGGGATCGATCTGGCGCCGGTGAACTTGGGAGACGACGAAGAATACCGGTGGATGCAGGCTTTGGTCTGGCCAGAACACCGGGAACGGGCGGCCGCGTTATCCTCCGCAAGGGACGTCTGGATACATTCGCGGCCTACGGTATTGCAGGGCGACACCGTGGAACTGCTGCCGGATACGCTGCGGGACGCTCCCAAAGATGCCGCGCTGTGCGTGTTTCACTGCCACACGCTGAACCAGTTTCCCGCCGCGGCGCGGGAGCGGTTCGCGGACATCCTGCGGGCAGAGTCAATGGAGCGTGTCGTATATCACATTCCGTCGGAGGGTGAACGGGTCGCGTTACGGAAGATTGTCGCGGGAACAACGCAGACCCGGTTCACGGCACGCAGACAGGTGCACGGCAAATGGATCGAGTGGGATACCGATACAAGGGTATCCGTTGAGTAGAAAATCGCCCACGGCACGAGTTTGACACCGCTCAATGGCGAGGACCCGCCCCCGGCCGGAATGGCGGGGAGCGGAAGCCGGTCAGCGCGACCAGGTCTTTACCGCAATCACCGTGGCGCACAACAGCGAGGCGATGCAGAAGGTCGGCGTGGCGGCAAGAGAAACCGCGTCCCAACCAGGCAGAAGCGACATGACGGCGATCCCGAGGCCGGCAGATCCGCCGACCGCGAGGCCAGCCAAAATTGAGCTGGCCAGAACGTTTGTGTACCATGGCCTGCCCTCCTCGGTGTGGAGGGCGGAGGCCGTAATTCGCGCGATGGAAACGGAAAGAATGTGGTTCATCGTTCCTGGAGGACTTCTCCTGAGAGTTGGTTGATTCGGTAGAGGCGAACGAGGACAGCGGCGCCAGTGCGGTCGGGGTCGCGGTCCAGTTCACCCTGGACGGTGCGGGACATGACGTTGTCGCGGATGGCGCCTTCGCGGTACATGGTGGCCGTGCCGTAGAAACGCAGGTTTACCCGTTCGGTGGGATGACGATAGAAGAACACGACCCGGGAGCCGTTCTGAATATTGGAGGCGGAATTCCGCCAACCGCGCTCCCAGAAGGCCAGCGTCTCACGGTCGAACACGAGGACGCTGCCCCGCATGCTGATCTGCGGCTCGCCATCCGGGGACACGGTGGCGATGAACATGGGGCAGCGGTCAGCCAAAGCGTTGTCGATGCGGCGGCGGAGTTCATCGTCGATGTAGATCATGAAAGACTCCTGAAGGGCGCTGCGGGATGCGGAGTCATTCCGAAGAACTTGCTCGCAACCCGGCGAATGGCCCCAATAGGATACCCGAAGAAACGCAGGGTTAGCGGAACCTCTCGCGCCTACTTGCTTTTGTAAATCGTCTGGATCAGGATTTACGGAATTTTACGATTGGGCAGGATTGGGAAATCTCCGTCACAGTACGGTTCCAATCCTGATAATCCCCAAATCTTGAAAATCATGATTCTGACGTTTCCCCGCCACAAACCGGTCATGCGCGAGCAGGACCCAGATTGACAGGTTAGCGCCAAGTCGTCCAGCCGAAACTAACGGCGCGCGCAGCAAAGGTCAGCCGATCAACGGTATCGAGGAGTCGAAAGAAGCTTCTGCGACGGCCAGAGCAGCCTGCTTTTCGGCCTCGCGGGCGGCGCAGGCGGCGCTCATGGCCAACACGTCCTTGGCCCACTCGTCCACGGGTACGTCGATCATGCGCCCCGCGAAGGGAGCGGCGGCGGTGCCGGCGGCCAACGCCTGAGCAAAGACTTCGCGCACTTGCGTGTAGTAATCGACCAGGGACTCCGTGGGCGTGTAGGCCTCGTTCACGGGGCCGATCCAACTGGGGTGCCCGCAGACCATACCCTTGAAGCCCAGGTTCCGCGAGTCGGTGGCGATCTTGACCATTTCCTCGTGGGAGATCTGGCCGGTTTGCACGCACATGGGGTCGGCTACGGCGATGGGCTGCACGCCGGCGGCCGTGGCCTCGATACACAGGCGGCCGCGGGCGAACACGAAGGCGTCGTGCTCGGAGGATTGGGGGATACCAAGAGAGGCAGCGAGGGCAGCCTCGTCGATGCCGACCTGCCGGATACGAGGCGATGCCGTGATGATTTCGCGGATATGCCAGATGCCGGCCGCGGTCTCGATGGATGGCGTGATTTCGAGGGAGCCACGGGTCACGCCGTGTATTTTTTCCAGATCTGCCAAAATCGCGTCGGCCTCCGCCACCTGATCCGCGGCCTCGACACCGGGAAGCACTATTCCGGTCAACTCCGGCCCAATGGCTGCATTGCTGTCAGCGTAAACGAAGTCGGCGTTGACGCGCACGAATACCTGCGCTCCGCCCTTGCCGGCGAGAGCCGCGGACTGACGGAGGGTTTCGCGAACCCGGGCGAGTTCGGCGGCGGGAGCGCCGTCCTGCAGATCGACGGTGACGGCGTCAGCGTGGCGCGTCCAACTGCGCACGACCATCCGTGATTGGACCGCCGGCACGACAAGGTTGGAGCGTCGTACGAGGATCGACATATTGGACAGCTCCCGGTCAGTCTGGGGATTCCGCGGACTCGGCGGCTCTCACGCGGGCGACCGCCTCGGCTTTCTCCTGGTCGCGCTCCTGGCACCGGGATCGCCATTGCAGCAATTCTTCGGCCCGCGCGGCTTCATAGCGATCAATCACGCGGTGGCGGCCAAGGTACGAGTCAGCCGCCATGGGGCGGGGTGATTCTTCCCGATCAACAGCGGAGACGTCGATCTGAACCCAAGTATCCCCGGTGCGGGCGAGATTGCGGTACTCCTGGAGAACCCACGCGGCGTCCGAAATCTCATCGTCGGTGGGCGCGAAGCCACGGATTTGGGGTTCGACAACGGCCGGATGCAGGCCGCCACCGATGCGGAAGCCGCACTTTCGGGCCGCGTCGGCTTCGGCGAAAGCGCGGTCAGGATCGCTGACACTGCCCGTTATGTTAGGCGTGAACGGCGCCGCATGGGGTTCGCGGCCGGCAGCGCGGGCGGCGAGTTCCACCTCGCCCTTACCGTAAACGAACTGGTCGAAGCCCACGAACATCTCGACGCCGAGGTCACGGGACATGTCGTAGCCGGAGGCCCCGCCGAAGTCCATCACCCGGGAACTCGCGGTGACGATCTCGTAGGCGTTGGCGACGCCGACTGCGGTCTCGATGTTGGCGCCGATTTCCACGGTGCCGGGCCGGATGCCACGTTCGGCTTCCAGGCGGGTGATGATCGTGTCCATTCGCTGAATTTCGTGGGCGTACTCCGCCTTGGGATAGTTGACCATCATCAGCCCGGGCCAAACGACGGCGTTTAGGTCCGCCTCCATCAGGTCGTGATTGATGCGACACACGGCGTCGGCGCCGCCCTTGTTGACGACGGGGATGGACTCGCGGATCAAGTTGCGGGCAACGTCCTTGAGACGGGGAGGGACCGAGTCCTCCAAATCCATGTTGACGTAGTCGCAGCCGCGATGCCAGGCGTTGTCGATGAAACGCGGGGTGACAACGGGCATGGTCAGGCCGGACCGCTTCAGTCGCCGTGGTGTGCTGGCCATGGGGAACTCCTATGGAACCGGCATGGGAATGCCTTCGACGGCGGCGGCCTTGGAACGGTCGCGGGTCGAACAGGCTTCGGCCAAAGCAATCGTGTTGGCGGCCTGACGAACGATGTCCGGTGTGAGGACACGGTCATCCACCGAGACGACCGCGCTGGTTCCGGAGGCGGTGGCCGACGCATAGGCCTCGCAAAGACCATGCGCGGCCGCGACATCGGATTCTGGTGGAGTGAATCCAGCGTTCAAGGGAGGCGCCTGGTCGGGCTGCACGCAGAAAGAACCGTGAAAACCGATGGCGCGCCCACGCTGGGCAGCGGCGAGAGTGTTCGCGGGGGTAGCGAGCAGGCCGCGATCGGGGAAACGCCACCAGGCGCCCAGCGGAACGGTTCCGGTGGCCGATGCCAGGGTCACCAGTCGCTGCATCAGGTACTGCATGAGGTGGATCTCCCCCGAGGGTTCCGGCCGCAGGTCCATCACCAGGTCAGCGCGGCCCAGCGAAAGCCCCCAGGTGCGCGAACTGGCGGTGGCGACCTCGTAACCGTTGTGGTTGCCCAGGGCAGTTTCCAGGCAGAGGACCAATTCAACGCTGCCGGGCAGCATACCGCGGCGACTTTCCAGGTCGGATATGATGGCGTCGATAGCAGCGACCTGCTCGGGAGTTTCGGCGCGGCTCACCACGATGCCGTCAAGCCCGGGCCACACCGCGGCGGTGAGATCCGCGAGCATCAACTCGGGGTCAATCTGGACAAACACCTCGGCGCCGGTGGATTTGGCTGGAACCAGTAACTCAGGCAACGACTCACGCGCCGCGGGTTTGTCGGTTTCGGTCACGAACTCGGCGAGATCCAGGACGATCACGTCCGCGCCAGCCGAGGGGGCATCTGACACGCGTTCGGAGTGTGAGACGGGCGCGAGCAACCAGGAGCGACGAACTTTGGGAGAGCCGATCATGGAGGATACCAGTGCGTCAATGAGGAATGAACGGCGGCATTATGTTGTATAATGCCGCCGATTCGATAAGGGTCGGAAGGTTTGCCGGAAAAGTGCTGTGGATTATATGTGAGTCGGCCCGGTGTGGCAACATGACTGGACCCTCACGCGTACCCGTTTTGTCTTTTACATCGATGCACAGGATTTGATTGATTATTGTGAACGCTCCACCCGCACGCCATCATCCGGTCTATCCTGTATATCGATGTAAATTCGCTCCCGTAGTCGTCAAACTGGGTACGCGTGAGGACTGGACCGCGTTGTGAAGTTTACGGAGCCGCCAACGAATGACCAATCTGACGTGACTCTTCCAGCCTCCCGGGCCTTAACCAAGTTGCGCGGTTGCAAAAAGGTTCGCTAAAAGGCGACTCATCGCCGGCAGGAATAGAGTTGTCGCGGAAAGCCGACTGCCACTGCCGACCCTGCGCCTGAAGGCGCACATCTCGACCACCCACGATGCGCCGGCTAATCCTGGCGGGCGCGCCCAGTCCACCCGATCCGAACGATCAGTCGTTCCCGGATCGACAGGAGCAATCCCCAAAATGGCCGCTAGTTTGGAAATCCACGATCTGTTCGATGAGGGACAGGTACAGGTGCGACTGGTAGAAGCGTCGGGCGCGGAGCGTGAAACGCCACCCGTGGGCTTCGGCATCGACCTCTCGGACGAGGAACGCGCAGCGCTGGACCGGTACCACACCGAATTTCGACGCGGGACGCCAGGGGGGATCGCTCAGATTGAAGCGGTCGAACTGGCCATGCGCAACCTGGGACGACTGCTGTTCGAGTCGGCCTTCGGCGCGGAAAGCGAGGGCCGCGGGTTGCTGGACGAGGTGATGGGCCGCGACGAACGTGGCGTCCTTACGATCGTGTCCACGCGGTCGGAGTTCATGTCGCTGCCCTGGGAGCTGATGAACGACCCGTCGCTGGGATATTTCATCAACGGACTGGTGGGTGTAGTGCGTCAATCCTCCACTCCGGCGCCGGCGGACAGTGCGGAAGGGGCGGAGGAAGACACGCTGCACGTGCTGATGCTCTCCCCGAGCCCGTTGGCTCTCGAGGCCCCTGGTTCGGGGCCACTGATGGCGGAACCGGCGGCAGCGGGAGCCAGCCTGGCCGAAGCGACGGTGGCCGCGCTGGAAGGACTCAACGTCCAGGTGTCGCTGGACCATCCGAGGCCAGCCACGCTGAACGCGCTGGAGGGCCTGCTGGAACGCAGCCCAAATCATTACCACGTGGCCCACGTTGACGGAGCCACCCTGGGCGACGGCGGGGCGATCATCCTCGAGCAGGAAGACGGCAGCCCTGATTCCATCCCCGCGGCTGACCTGGGGAGCGCTCTGGCTTCCGGAGGCGTCAACGTGGCGCTGATCACCGCTGGGGTCCAGGAAGAGTTTCCGGCGATGGCAGGATGGGCAGAGGCGGCGCTGGCGATTGCAGACGCCGGCGTGGCCCAGGTGGCGGTGCTGCCGGCTCCGCTGCATCCTGATGCCGGTGAAGGGGCAGTCGCGACGTTCTACCGCCGCATCGCGCAGGGAAACACCGTGGCAGAGGCCGTGTCCGCGATCAGGCGTGGGCTGATGGACACGCCGGAGCGGGTCACGATGTACGGCCGCCGCGTGTTCTGGGATTGGCACTTGCCCGGGGTGTACCAGTCGCGTAACCACCAGCCGCCCGTGATCACACAGCATCAGCCGGACCCGCTGGCGGCGCCCGTGATCCATCCCGAGGAAGCGCCCACGGATGACCTGCAGATCCCGGTGGCCGGGCAGTTTGGATTGGTGGGCCGGCAAGCGGAACTGAGGCAACTGGAAAGGGCGTTGAAAGCGCACTCGGTGGTGCACCTGTCGGGTGACACCGGCGTGGGCAAGACGGAACTGGCGCTGGCGCTGTGCCGCTGGTTCCTGAAGCCGGCTCGGATCGCCTATCCGGGCGGCGTGTTCTACGCGGCGTTCGAAACGTCGCAGCCGGCCGGCCTGGAGCGGGTAATCCACGAGATCGGCACGGCGGTGTCGGGCCTGGATTTCGCCGACATGCCAGCGGAGCAACAGCAGCGGTGGGTAACGGCGTACCTGCACGAAAACGCCTCGCTACTGGTTTGGGACAACGTCGAAAACGTGGCCGGCTTTCCCGACGGGGTTCCCGGCCTGCTGGGCGACGAGGAGTTGCCGGAGTTGGCGGCGTTCCTGGGTGAGGTGACCAGCGGACCGGTGGGGACGAATGCGCTGCTGTTGGGCAGAAGAGCCAACGAGGAATGGGTTTCGACGCCTCACGCATCCCTTACGCTGGAGGGACTGGCCGGGGCCGACCGGCTGGCGTTGACCGCCCGGATCATGCACCAGGCGGAGGTGCCCGCCTCCCGCGTCGCCGCGGATTTCTTTGAACTGCTGGACCTCCTGGACGGGCACCCCTTGGCGATGCAGATCGCGATACCGCCGGTGAAGGACGTTCCGGCGGCGGCGGCAGTGAGCGAGATAGCGCGGCTGATCGATAGCGAGCCGGAAGGCGAGGAGGCGGGCCGGGGATCGACGCTGACCGCAGCGATGGAGTATTCGTTCTCGCGGATGTCGCGGCGCAACCGGACGCACCTGCCGTTCCTTTCGCTATTCCAACGCCGGGTCATGCTGGACGTGCTGTCACACATCACGGAGGAGCGGGCGTACGGGCAGGTCTTGGGCGACGATCTCACCGCCGGGGCGTCGCGCAGCCTGCTCTCGCCGGAAGGCGGGATGCAATCCTCGGGTCGTTCGTACGCGGCGTGCCGAACCATGCTGCGGGCGGCGCAAGCGGCCGGGTTCCTGGAATCGATCTCGCCCAGCGTTTACCAGATCAACCCGTCCATGCCGTGGTTTCTGGGGCGGAAACTGGGACGGCAAGTATCCGGCAGCGGAATACAGCAGCTGGAAATGGAGTTCGTCCGCGTGTACGCCGACACGGCGGACTACTTTATGGAAAGCCTCTACGAGAATCAGGACACCGGGGTCACGGCGGTGCTGGCGGAGGAAGGCAACCTGACGCAGGCGCTGGGTCTGGCGCTGGAATACCGGCAGTGGGATAACGCCCAAGTGCTGTTCCAACCGCTGGCGCAGGTTTACCGGATGCAGAAGCGGTTCCCCGAATTGCGGCGGCTGCGTGGGCAGTTGCTGGACACCATCGGGCATACCGCAAGCGAAGCGGAAGGCAACGGGGCCATCGAATTCTGGCAGTATCTACTGGGAACTGACGCGATGGAATCGGTGGAGCGGATGGACCTGGAAAGGGCCGACCTGTTCAACCGCCAGCTTTTGGACTACCTGCTGGAACTGCCGGATGGGGAAACGGACCCACGCACGGCGGCCGTCTACCACCAGAACGGCCTGATCGCCACGCGCAGGGGCCAATATGACACCGCTTCCGAGTGGCTGGAGCGGGGACTGGAAATCATCGACGGCGGCGAGGACCAGGAGTCCATCGCCGACGCGTGTTTTGCCATCGGGCAGGTGCGGCATCACCAACGCCAGTACGGCGCCGCCAAGGAGTGGTACACGCGGGCGTTGGACATTCACCAGCGGCTGCCCGATTACGAAGAGATGATCAACGACTTTCGCGCGCTGGGATCGGCGTGTCACCTGCGGTTCGAATACGACGAGGCCAGGAGCTGGTACCACCGGGCGCGGGAAATGGTTGAAGAGAACCGGGACGAGGAGACGGCGGTTTACATCTTCCACTCCCTGGGCACTGTGGACCACTCCGAGTACCTCTTCGAGGACGCCCAATCCTGGTACCAGCAGGCGTTGGGCCTGAGCGACCGCCTGGGCATGACCGAGCAGATGATCGTCGAGTTTCATCACCTGGGCACGCTGGCGCAGGCTCGCGGCATCCTGGACGAGGCCGACGAGTGGCTGCGGGTCGCGATGGAGTACCGCGAGGAGATGGGCGACCTGCGGGGCGTCGGCATCGAGGCGCGGCAACTCGGAGTGGTTCACCACGAGCAGGGGGACCTGGACCAGGCGTATCACTGGTACGACCAGGCCCGGATCGCTTTTGAGAGCGTGCGCGACGTGTTGCGGGCAGCGCGGACCTACGGCCAGCTGGGCATGGTTGAAGAACAGCGCGGGAATCTACCCGACGCCCTGGAATGGGTGGCGCGCACCTATCAACTGGCGGGGGACCACCAACTGCCCATGATGGTGCAGGTCAAGGCGCACCTGGCGCGGCTCAAGGAGCAGATGGGCGAAGAACCCTTCGCGCAATGGTGGCGGGACAACATCGGAGTGGAACCGCCGACGGATCTCGATGTGGACGCGAGCGCAGTCTTCTGACCCGTTCAGGCAGGTATGGACACGATGAACGGGATTGCGCGCCGGATGCCCGGGTTCACTGACATTGGGGAATTTGATCGGTGAATTCAGGTAGGCCATGACCCGAGAACGGCGGGTTTCCCGCTGGCGCGAAGATGACAGTTGCCGGTGGCGATAGTGATGGCATCGCGGGAATGCAAACAGACTCTCGGATGCAATGACAGGTACAAAGGGATCGAAGTGCGCGGGTGGGTTTTGGGAAGTGACGTTGAGGATCTGCCGAAGCTGAAACGAGGTGCGTGGACATGGCGCTAGTCAGACTGGAAGTCACAACGAGGAAGCCGTTCGCTGAAGGCCAAACTTTCGGCGCCACGGGCGGTTACGAGCGAATCGACGGAGTGGCGCATTTCGCAGTGGATCCGTCGCATCCCGACAACACCGCAATCGCCGACATTGGGCTGGCGCCGCGAAACGGCGAAGGGCTCGTCGAGTTCTCTTCCGATTTTCGGATAATCAAGCCGGTTGACAACGATCACGGCAACGGCCGGCTGCTGCTGGACGTGCTGAACCGAGGCAAGGAACTGGCGCTGAAAAACCTGAACAGCGCGCCGGATGGCCCCCCCGATGCCGACCCGCACCCGGGCAACGGCTTCCTGATGCGGCAGGGCTACAGCATGGTCTGGTGCGGCTGGCAACACGACGTGCCGGACGCGCCGGGACTGTTCCGGTGCAACGTGCCCAACGCGCATAATCCTGACGGTTCGCCGGTCGCGGGCAAGATCGTGGTCTCTTTCCAACCCCTGACTCGGATTGACACGCAGTTCCTCTCCGACCGGGACCACAGGCCGTATCCCACCAACCACCTGGAAAGCTGGGATTCGGTCCTCACGGTACAGGATCACGACGACGGGCCGGAGACGGTCGTTCCCCGGGAAAAATGGGCGTTCGCGCGCTTGGTGGACGGTCGCAAGGTGCCCGATGCGGCGCACGTCACCCTGGAAGGGGGATTTGAGGCCGGAAAGGTGTATCGGGTGGTATATGAAACCTCCCACGCACCCGTGATCGGTCTGGGTCTGCTGGCGACACGCGACATCGTGGCCTGGCTCCGGCACAGCAAGACGGACTCTACTGGGACGGCCAACCCGTTGGCCGGCGCCCTGGGCAGGGCCTACGCCTACGGACGCAGTCAAAGCGGCCGTTTCCTGCGGCAGATGCTGCACCTGGGTTTGAACCGCGACGAAGAGGGCAGGATCGTCTTCGAGGGGATGTTGCCCAATGTGGCCGGCGGAAAAATGGGCGAGTTCAACGCCCGGTTCGGGCAGCCGTCGAGCCTGTCCAACCGGAGCGTCAACAACCTGCCGCCGTTCCTGGACCTGGAACCGGGCGGCGAGGATGGCGTGCTTGCCGAGGTTACGCGCCGTGGCGTTGCGCCCAAGGTGATCTACACCAACACTTCGTCGGAATACTGGGGCGGGCACGGAGCCCTGGCCCACGTCACCGCGAACTGTAGAGCGGACGCCGCGCTGCCCGAAAACGTGCGGTCCTGGCTGTTCTGCGGAACGCAGCACGCTCCGGCCAGCCTGCCGATCTCGGACACCAACCCGGATTCGGGAGCAAGGGGCACCCATGCGCTGAACTACGTGGACTATCGCCCAATCATGCGGGCGGCGCTGGTGCATCTGGACAATTGGGTTACCCATAACGAGCCGCCACCAGGCGATGGGTATCCCAAGTTTGCCGACAACACCATCGTTGAGGCCGGGGAACTGGCGGAACTCTTCAGCGCGCTTCCAGGCGTGGAGTTCCCCAAGCACCATAAGGTCATGCGTCACCTGGACTTCGGACCGGACCGAGCTGTCCCCACGGTCGTACCGCCGGCGATTGGCGACGCGTACCCGTCGCTGGTGTCAGCGGTGGACACCGACGGCAACGAGGTGGGCGGCATTCGGCTGCCGGCCATTGCGGTGCCACTGGCAACCTACACCGGTTGGAACGTGCGCCACGCAGACATCGGCGGAGCCGGTCAGGTGCTGTCGCCGGGCGGCACTGTGGTGGGTGGAGCAATTCCCTTCGCGGTGACCCGTGCGGAACGGATGGCGTCCGGTGATCCGCGCGCTTCGATTGAGGAACGCTATGGATCACGCGACGAATACCTGGCGCGGGTCCGCGAGTACGCTGAAACGCTGGTTCAGCAAGGCTATCTGCTGCAAGAGGACGTGGACGTGGTTGTGGGGCAAGGCGCTGAGGTGTATGACGCCATCATGGGCGTGCGGGAAGCAGTGGCGGCGGATGACTGAAATTCCTATCGTCGGCGCATTTTCAGGAGCGACGGTTATGTCCTATAAAGCCGTGGAATCTAAAATCAAGCAAGCGAGGAAGCGAGTTCACGATTTTCCGATAAGCAACTACCGTTACCGTGAGATGGAAACTCGGTATGTGCTGATAGATCCGATCTTGACGGCTTTGGGGTGGGATCTCACCAATCCTGGCCATTGTTCATTCGAGGCAGATCCGAAATGGAGCAGTTGGGTCAAACCACACGTGGATTATGTGCTATGGAGGCCGAGCGAACGAGCGGCGGTCATCATCGAAGCTAAAAGCGCTGAAAGCAATTTTGGCGATAACTTGGAGACCCGAAAAGCGGTTGAACAGCTTGCTGGCTACGTTGATCAGGTAGCCTCTGGGCAGGCGGTCCTCACGAACGGCAAAGTTTGGCGGATCTACAACCTGAGGCGGAGACGAGATTTTGAGGAGAAGCTTGCGGTCGAAGTCGATATCCTCGAAGGTGACATTACAACCGAAGCGCAGAAGCTGTATGAACAACTGGGCGCCCACATATGGTGGGATTGATTTCAAGGATGGCGAAGCTGTGACCGACCCGCAGACGTGAACACACGATCCAATGCAAAACCCGGTGCCTGACGATGCGAATCAACGAGGTTGTTTTTGAGATTACCGGGACACCTGATGGCGGCTACGACGCACGGGCGGTTGGACACAGCATTTTCACGCAGCGCAGTGATTGGGCAGACCTGAAGAAAATGGTCAGAGACGCGGTGCTATGCCACTTCGACGACGAAGAACTACCCGCAGCGATCCGGCTCCGTCTGGTAATGATATGAACGAGCAGCATAAGAAACAGCCCTTTTGCCAAGCACTCAGTACCGGTGAGTTCAAAGAGCGGTGCCTGGAACTGATTGCCGAAATCTACCAGGGTGGGGGATCGCTGATTGTCGCTGACGGCGACGGGCCGGCGGTGGAAGTGGTTCGCTATGTGGAGATACCAGATCCGGCATATGGCGCTTTCAAAGATGTCAAGATACTTGGCGATATTGAAGGGCCGATGCCGGTGGAGTGGTACACCGACCCAAATGTTCTAACCGATGACGACTGGGACATTTCCGGTCCGATGCCAGCGTCCTGGTTCATTGAACCGGATGAGGTCAAGTCTCGGGAGTATCGTATGCCGGAGAAGGTTGACGTGTCGATTTTGCATCGGCACAAGTTCCTGACGGTCAACACCGGTGAATTTACGGCGCAACTGGACGAAATTATCGCTGCCGTTTCGGAGAGCGCAGACGGCAAGGTGGCCGTATTTGACGACGAAAAGCCCCTCGTTCAGATTACGCGCTACAAGGCGAGGGCAAATTGACGCTGCTTGACACCAACGCGATCATCTGGTTTTTCACACTCAACAGAAGACTGGGCAGGCGATCTCACGAGTTGATCACTACGTCCAGGCGTCAGGGAGAAGCTGCATTCTCCGCGATGTCAATCTGGGAAATCGGGATGCTGTTACAAAAGGGCCGCATTTCAGGAAACAGAACCGTTGCCCAATGGCACGAACGGTTGCTGGCTGAAGGCTTCAATGAAATTCCCGTTACCGGTCGCATCGCTGCACGCGCCGGAGGTTTGGAAGATATTCATGGTGACCCGGCTGACCGGATCATTATCGCCACTGCCCTCGAAGGCCACATCCTCATCACCAGCGACGGGCCGATTCTGAACTGGGCGCACCAACTTGACCGTTTCCCGGCCACACGCTGAACCAACCACTCAAGGAGCACACGTTATGTCTGTTGGAACTTCCATCCCGCTGCCGGCCTACACGCTGGATCCGGCGTTCATGGCCCGCACCGCCGAGTCGCTGGGCTTTGAGTCCATCTGGTACGCCGAGCATCCCATCCTGCCGGTGCAGAGCGGGAGCCAGTTTCCTTCGGGAGGCGAGATCCCGTGGACCTACGCGCATTTCGCCGATCCGTACATAGCGCTGGCTCGAGCGTCCGGCGCAACGACCACCATCAAGCTGGGAACCGGCATCACGCTGGTGCCGGAACGCAACCCACTGATGCTGGCCAAGGAGATCGCCACGCTGGACCGGATCAGCGGCGGCAGGTTCCTGTTCGGCATCGGAGCCGGATGGAACCGGGAGGAGACCGAGATTTTCGGCGGCGACTTCGACCATCGCTGGACGCAAACCCGGGAAGCAGTCGACGTGATGAAAGAACTATGGACGAAGGAAGAAGCCGAGTTCCACGGGACCTACTACGACTTCCCGCCGGTGATGTGCAACCCCAAGCCCATCCAGCAGCCTCACCCTCCGGTGATCCTGGGCGGGCTGGCGCGCCGGGTGTTGCAGCGAGTTGCCACCTGGGGCGACGGCTGGCTGCCCAACCGGATTACGCCGGCCGAGGTGGAGGATAGCCGGAACCGCCTGAATGAGTTGGCGGAAGCCAGGGGCCGTGATCCCAAGTCATTGACGATCTCAGTGTACGGTCAAGCCCCGGATGGCCAGCTGGTGCAGGACTTCCTGAACGCGGGAGCCGACCGCGTCGTGGTGCGTCCGGAGCACTGCGAGACCGAGGAGGAGATGTCCGCTCAAATGGAGCGCATCGCAGAAGCGGTGATTCGCTGATCGACGGTCAAGCGAGATCACGGGCCGGCGAACTGTAGAATGGTTCGCGTCGGGCTCACCGGCATACGCGAAGAAGAGAGGTAACCGGGCATATGGACCGCACCACCGAGCTGTTGAGCTCCTACGCTTGCAATCTCACCTACGAGGACCTGCCGCCCGAGGTGGTGCATCAAGTCAAGCGCACCGTTGCCGACACCCTGGGTTGCGCCGTCGGCGGCTACCTGAGCGAGCCGGCCAAGGTGGCCCGCAAGCTGGCGGGAGACCTGACCAGCAAGACCTCGGCCCGGATCCTGGGAACGTATGACCGGTCGTCGCTGGACATGGCCGGCTTTGCCAACGGGGTGATGGTGCGTTACCTGGACTGCAACGACTCCTACTTCTCGCCCGGCGGCGGGCATCCGAGCGACATGATTCCCGCCGCGCTGGCGGTGGGAGACAGTGTCGAGGCCGACGGGCGGACGCTGATAACGGCGATTGCCCTGGCCTACGAGGCGTTCTGCCGCATCGCGGATCACGTTCCGGACAACCAGTGGGACCAGGGCGTGCTGAGCGTGATCGGCGCCGCCTGCGCGGCCGGAAAAATCCTGGGGCTCGACGAGGAGCAGATGGGCCACGCGATATCGCTGGCCGTGGTGCCGAACGTACCATTGCGCGTGACCCGCATGGGCGAGTTGTCCATGTGGAAGGGCTGCGCGGCCGCCGCGGCCACGCGAGCCGGCATCTTCGCGGCGCAGCTGGCCGCGGAAGGAATGACCGGGCCCTTTGAGCCTTTCGAAGGACGCAAGGGGTTGTGGGAGCAGGCGATAGGGTATCCGATTGAGATCGACGCCATGGGCGGGGACGACACCCCATTCCGGATCACGGACACCATCTTCAAGTTCTACCCGTCACAGATTCACACGCAGGCGCCCATCGACCTGGCGATCCAGTTGCACGACCGGGTGGACGTCACCAGCATCGCGTCGATCAAGATCCATTCGTATCGGTCTGCGGTGAGCAGCGCGTCCACCGAGCCGGAGAAATGGGATCCGCAGACCCGGGAGACCGCCGATCACAGCATCCCGTTCCTGGCGGCCGTGGGACTGCGGGACGGAGAAGTGACGCCGGCCACGTTTGCGCCGGACCGGATCGCTGACCCGGGGCTCCGCGAGATCATCAACAAGATGCGGATAGACGAAAACGCGGAGTTCACGGAGAAGTATCCCGCCGAGTACAACTGCCGCATTGAGGTGATCAAGAACAACGGTCAAACCGAGGTGGCGACAACGAGCTTCCCCAAGGGGCATGGCAAAAATCCGCTGAGCGACGCGGACGTGGACGCGAAGTTTCGCCGGTTGGCCTGCCCGACAATCACGGAGCAGCAATGCGAGCAGTCGCTGGAGCTGATCTGGTCGCTGGAAAACCTTCCAAATATCCAGGGCATATTTGACAGCCTGGTGGTCTAACGCCGCAGGTTGCCTTATCGCGAGATTGCGGGGGGATAACTGACCACAGCAATCCAGAAGGGCGGACCGTTCGTAAATACCGATAACCAGGCATTGCGAAACCCCTGATAACTTTGGAGGGGTGGTGTCAGATAATTCACATAGCGAAGACGCTCAGCGCATAGCAGCGGTCGGTTCCGGGGACGAGAGAGCCCTGGAAGAGATCTACGACCGCTACGCCCAGAGGGTTTTCTCGCTGGCAGTCTCGATCCTGAAAGACGAAGCGCTCGCAGAAGACGCCGTGCAAGAGGTGTTCACCAACGTCTGGCTGAAGGCCGGAAGTTACCGGCCGGAGATGGCCGCGCCGAGCACCTGGATCATGTCCGTGGCGCACCACAAGGTGGTGGACATGTACCGATCCCGGAGGCGCACCACGGATCACACGGTTTATCCCGAGATGGACGCGCTGCACCGCATTCCCGACGCCAAAATGAGCGTGGAACGACAGGTGGAGCGCGGTTTTGACGCCAGACTGGTACGTGAGGCATTGTTGACCATTCCCGAGGAACAGAGCCAACCGCTGTACCTTTCGGCATGGCACGGATACAGCCAATCCGAGATCTCCAGAATGCTGGGGATACCACTGGGCACCGTGAAGACACGAATGCGACTGGGCATTCAAAAACTCAAGGCAGCGTTGGAAGTTCATGTGGTCTGACAATGCGGGCGAAATATACGCTGGATCGGAGCATCCGGAGGAGGCGCTGGCAGCCTTCGCGCTGAACGCGCTGGACGATGCCGAGTTCCAGTCCGTTTTCCACCACGTGATCCGGTGCCCGCACTGCCAGGAGGTCCTGCTGGGGTTCCAGGAGACCGCGGCGCGGCTCGCGGCCTCGGCGCCGGAAGTCGAACTGCCGGCGGGCCTCAAGCAACGCGTGCTGGCCAACTCGGTGGGCCGGCGGGGTCCCTCGGGGACGGCGAGACGCATCGATGCGGACCCGCGCTGGTCGGCGAAACGACTGCGCCGGTGGATAGCGCCGGTGGCAGTGGGCACATTGAGCCTGCTCCTGGCCGCCTCGGTGGGTTTCATGATCTCCCAGCACCGGGAGATCAGAAACCTGACGACAGGGCAGCAGTCGGCCGTTATGGCGTCGACGGTTGAGTCCCTAGCGCCGCCGGCTGCCGGCGAATCACGCGCGCGGGAGGTGGTGGCCGAAGCAGACGCCAGCATCGAACACTTCGCGTCGGTCAGCAGGACCAGCGACTCGCTGAACCTCTTGCCGAACTCCGACCAGTTCGCTGAGGGGGAAGCGCGCGCGGCGGAAGCATCGGAATCGGTGGACCTGGTCAAGCAGGGAATGGCCGACATGGTCGAAGCCACCGTGCTCTCGGCACAACCGGAGACGGAGAAACTGTCGATGACCTCCCCGATGGGGACCGAAACCGAGGCTCGCGGCCTGTTGATGATCGACCCGACGGGCACGCAGGCAGTCCTGATGGTGACCGGAATGCCGGCCGATTCCTACCAGATTTGGCTGCTGCGCCACGACGCGCGACAATTGATCGACCGCATCGTGGTGAACGAGAACGACGGCAGCGGCGTCAAAGACCTGGAACTGGACCAATCGATGTTCGGGTTCCACGAGGTGGCGTTGCTGCCGGACGAGCGCCACGGACCGATGGCGCCCACGGGCGAGAAGTTCCTGAGCGCTCGCATCATTGGCGGACCGCCGTCTATCTGGAGAGGGAGGTAATGGAACATGACCAGCCAACGAACCGCCCCTCAAACTCCGCGCCTACCAAAGCGTGACGATGGGCTGGACTGCGAGATCTGCGGCAACCGCATGCACGAACGCAGCTGCAAGATCATCTGCCGGAACTGCGGGTTCACCCGCGACTGTTCGGATCCCTAGCCGAAGGCCGGGCTAATCGCGGCTGAACGGCCACCAGACCGGAGCGTTGCGCAGGGGCAGGTGCCGGAACAGTTCCGGCTGCGCCTCCACGGCGAGGCGCATGGCTTCCAGGACCGGTTGGCGAATCGCCGGATGAGCCTGGCGGGAGGTCCGCAGCTTGAACAGATGGTAGCACTCCCGCAGGTTCATCTTCGAGAGTACACGCTGGCGGTGGGCGTGGGTTACTGCGTATTGGGCCAGCGCGGGGCTTTCTTCGGCGAGAGTCCTGAACAACTCGTCGACTCCGGAAATCGCATCTTCGAACACCCCGGACATCCCGGACTCCCCGATCAGGGCTGGCATTGCATACCCGTTTACCACGGTCAGCGGCTGGGAAAGATAGGTCTGCATACGGTGACGCCGGAACTCCCGGAGCGCCCCATAGTCGAAGACGAACTCGAAGGTGAAGTCGACGAGCTCGAATTCACGTGGCGGCGAGTCGTGGGGGCCGATGTTGCAGACGGCCTCATTGACGACCGCCACGCACTCTGCATCCGACATGCTTAGCGCCCTGGCCAAGGCATCGCTGTAGCTGCCGCCCTTGCGGAACAGCATAGCGGCGCACAGTTTGCGGGGAGCATCTCCATCAAACTCCAGCAAGCGGACTGACCAGTGGGGCTCGGGCTCGGGCTGCCGCGAGCTTCCGGGGTCACTGCTGCGAGTCCTGGCGAGGTAGGAGTTATAGTCAGCGTACTTGACCAGGGTAGGCGTGATGGATCGACCCTGTTCGCGGAGTTCAGAACCAATTGAACGCTCCTCGGCGAGAGGGGAAGACATCAGCTTGCTGATGGCGTGTTCCAGGGTTCGGGCGTTGGCGGTAACACCCACGTTGGTCAGCGTGGCGGCTGGCAGGACGGCGCGGCAGGCGTCGGTGACCTGGCGGCGCAGACGCAAGGCGTATTCCCCGCTGCTCTCGTTTTCGCGCTGCGGTTGGCGACATTCGAGATGGGCAGTTACGCTCTGAATCAGCTGAGCGTAGGCCACGAAGAGAGACCGGCATACCGCGACGTATCGAGATCGCAGGCCAGGGTTGCCATCCAGTTCTTCGGGTACGTGGAAACTGTCAGGGTCGATGACCTGATAGCGGGAGGACTTTTCCGTGTACGACGCGAGGCGGTTGTCCTCGAGGGAGTCGCAGGCGAGACGGGAGATGTTCTCAACGGCCAGGTGCACGATGGCGTGTTCGGCCACGGAGGCATGACCGTATCCCACGACCCATCGTTCGTTGAAGTCGGCTGCCCGTTCGGCGCTGACCTGCTGGGCGATTTCGTCGAAGGGTTCGGGCCGCCGGGAGGTCATCGCGAAGGTTACCGCGATCTGCTCCTCGGTCAGGTCACGGGAAGACAACGGGTAGATGCGGCGCGACCGTGCCGGCACAGATTGGCTCATCGGGTTGATACCTCAGCATAGCCAAGGTAAGCCCCGGCTACGTCAGCCGAATCCTAACGCCTCACCCAGCCTGACGCTGTTGCACCGATTTGCCAGTTTACACATTTACGGGCACGGCCAGTCGTCCCGCATTGTGGTGACCCGCGCTAATCTCGGCAGAAGGCGGGGAAGCCGTTGGGCATCACGACTTCGATGAGGTGGATGCGGTCCGCAGCAACCGCGTCCTGCACGGCGCGGGTCATCTCGCCGACGTTGTGCACCCGGGCGCCGCCGATGCCATAGGAGTCGAACAGCTTGATAAAGTCGGGATTCACGAGGTCGGTGGCCATCCGGCGGCTGCCGCGATCCTGCTGGTAACCCTTGAGGACGCCCCACGCGGAGTCGTTGAAGACCATCACTATGGGATTGATCCCATATTGTACGGCGGTCCCCAGCTCCTGGGCATTGTACTGGAATCCGCCGTCGCCGGTGACGCAGATCACGGGGCATTCGGGGCGGCCGACCTTGGCCCCCATGGCGGCGGGGAAACCGAAACCGAGGCCAGCCCAGCCGTGAGGGTACATATAGCTGCGAGGACGGTCCATCTGGAGGCAGCGCACGGCGCGGTTGGCCGGGACCGTGGCGTCGAGGGAGAAGATGGTGTCGTCAGGAATGACCGAGCGAACGGCCTCCCAAGCCTTGAGCTCAGGTCCCCACTGGTCCTGCAAGCCGGAGTAGATACTCGATTTCAGCTCGGCGATTTCCTTTCGGTAATCGTCTGAAGTCCCCAAGTCCGCTCCGCCGGCTGCGCTGAGGAACTGGCGGACAACGGCGCCGCTGTTGGCCGCGATGCCGACTTCGGTTTCGTAGTTTTTGCCGATGTAATCGCCATCCAGGAGGACGTGGACGATCGTCTCCGGCAAATTGACACCCACGCCCGATGTCGAGCGATAGGGGAGATTGCTCCCCAGAACCAGGGCGACGTCGCAATCGCCCATCCAGTCCAGGACCGGGTTCTGGCCCCAGATGCGGTTGCCCAGGGCCATACCCAGGGACAGCGGGTGGCTCTCCGGGAAGGTGCCCTTGGCGCCGTCACCGGTGACCACCGGCGCGCCGATCTGTTCGGCCAGGCGGATTATGTCATCCGCGCCGCCGGTGGTATGAATCTCCTCGCCGAGAAAGATCACGGGTCGCCTGGCGTTGCGGAGCAGGTTCCAGGCCCTTTCGACCTGAACCGGGTCACCCTGGGGCACGTCGGGTTGACGGGGTCGCAGCACCTCGACTTCGGCCTGCTGACCGAGGAGGTCGGTGGGCACCTCAAGTTCAATGGGCCGGGGGCGACGCTCGCCGAATCGGACGAAAGCCTCGACAAAGTGATCCGGAATGGATTCGATCTGGTCGATGCGAGCGTTCCAGTCGGTGACGGCGGCGAACATGCCCAACTGGTCCTTGGTCTCGTGGGTCGCCATTTTGCCGCTGCCGACAAACTCGGTCTCGACGTTGGTGGTGACCTGCAAAATAGCGGAAGCGGAGAAGTAAGCCTCGCCCATGGCTCCGACGGAGTCGGCGGCGCCGGGGCCGGTGCTCGTCAGGATCACGCCGGGCTTGCCGGTGGCGCGGGAATAGCCGTCGGCCATGTAGCCGCAACCCAGCTCGAGGCGTCCTCCGATGAACCGGACATCGTCCTGACGGTCAAACAATGCGTCGAACAGGTCGAGGGTGTGGACGGATATGATGCCGAACACGGTGTCGACACCCTGGGCGTGCAGGGACGCGACCACAGCCTGGCCGCCGGTCATCTGAGGCATGATGGAGCTCCGTGGGTTGGTCATACATCGCGGAAATAGTCGGTCAAAAAATCAAGCACTTGCCTCTTTTGTCCCTCTGAAGCAGACTGTACGATGGCCAGCACATTCAACCAACCTGTTTCGTCGTCCCAATAATTTCTTTTCATGACTTGGTGTCTGCCACATAGCGGCTGCCATCTGGAAGCATCCCGTGGGTCAGCACCTGCGTTCAGTGAATGCGGTACCCTGTGATCCGGTGTCAGGCGAACAGCTCCTCCCCCAACGGGGTCAATATCACCCTGACGCAAACCGCACGGTATTCCAGTCTCGTTCCATGCGCACCTGTAATCAGCAATTTTCAGAACTTCTTCCCATGTGTGAGCCGTAGGTCTGGTCCGGCCCGATGCAGCATTCCGCCGTTCGGCGTTAGGCATCATATATTCACTAACTTTGAGATCTCCACGATTCCGCCATGAAAGGATCGTGTACCCCATGTCCGTGCGAAGTTCTGACAAACGTTGATGCCAATTCTCCGGTTGCCGCCCTGTCACGGGGTCGGTTGCAACCTGAAGAATTTGCTCCCGAGTGGCAACCTTTCCCAAATTATCCAGAAAGAACGCTTCAATTCTCGCCCTTATCGATCTCTGGTGGTAGGGGCCTTTGATGACTGCGTCTCGGCTTGCCAACATCAACCTCACGCCGCCATTATTGGATCGATGCCCTGATAACTACGCTCTACACGCTCTCGGGTCACGTCCATCCATTCCTCTGATTGATCGCAAAGAATTGCACGACGGTTCAACTGCACACAGGCTTCGCCGGTTGTGCCCGAGCCACACATCGGATCCAAAACCAGATCGTTCTCCCTGGTGGTCATCAAAATTAAAGGCTTAATAACTGACAGCGGTTTCTGGGCCGGATGACCAGTTTGCTCGTCTTTGCCCACAAAACCGACGTTCAGCGGGACTTCCAAGACTGTTGGCGGCCCTGGAACAAACCGCATTTTGCCGGATTTCCATCGTTCCAATTGGCTGCCATTCAAGAAATGTTCGGGATACGTTCTTGCGTCTTCGGTAGAAAGATGCAAGCAGGCGTTTTGCGCAGAGCGCCAGCCCCGGATAACGGAAGGGCAATTTTTGTAGTACCAAGTTAGCCAGGCGACCAGCTTAAAATTTTGCGGTATTCGGGCTACTTGGTGGGCGACAATCTCCGGAAATCCCCATACAAAGATATGTTGAGATACCTTTGCAGCGGCAACGATGACCTCGTTCAGCCAATCGTTGTAGTCATCGCGATGTCCACCAACACCTTTGTTGTACCACGGGTCCAGGATAGTGGTGGTGACATCAACCGGCACAGCGGTGAGAGTTGCCAGCACATCGTCTGGCGGAAGTGTTTCAACATCGGGCATGGTTACAACTCCTCACAACAGCAGGCTGACCGGGTTTTCGAGGACCCGCTTGATCTCCATGAGGAACTGCGCCGCCTCCGCGCCGTCGGCGACGCGGTGATCGGTGGAGAGGGTCGCCTTCATCATGGTGCCAACGGTGAGCTCGCCGTCGCGAACCACGGGCTGCTGCTTGACGCTGCCGACAGCCAGGATGGCGGCGTGGGGGGGATAGATGATGGCGGTGAAGCTCTCGACGTCGAACATGCCCATGTTGCTGATGCTGAAGGTCGTGCTGCTGTACTCCTCGTTGCGGAGGGTGCCGCTGTTGGCGCGGGCGATGAGATCCTTGGTGGCGGAGGCGATCTGCAGCAGGCTCTTGCTCTCGCAGTTGCTGACGCCGGGCAGGATCAGGCCGGACTCCAGGGCGATGGCGATGCCGATATTCATCGCGCCATGAACCTCAAGATGATCACCGCGGAAGAACGAATTGAACTTGGGATGCTTGGCCAGGGCCAGCGCGCAGGCTTTCACCATCAGGTCATTGACGCTGACGCGGTTTTCGGGGTCGGACTCGTCGTTCACGTCGCGGCGCAGCGACATGGCGTTGCCCATGTCAACCTCGGCGGTGACGTAGAAATGCGGCGCGGTGGACTTGCTGTCGGAGGTCACTCGGGCGATGGTCTGGCGCATCCGGCTGAGCTCGATTCGGGAGTCGGAGGGCGCGGCCACGAGTTCGGGGGCAGGCGCTGATGTCGCGGTGGCCGGCTCCGGTTCGGCAGGGGGCGCCTGGTAGTTTTCCACGTCCCGCTCGGTGATTCGGCCGTTGGGTCCACTGCCGGTCACCAGCGCCAGGTCGATGCCACGTTCCCGAGCCAGGCGCCGGGCGATGGGAGAGGCGCGGACGCCACCGTCGGAAACCGCAGGTGGCGCAGCCGCCGGTTCGGGTTCGGCGGCTACCGGCGCCGGGGGCGGCGCAGCGGCCGGGCTGGCGGCTGGCGCAGCAGATGCCGGCACTGACTCTCCGGGCTCGGTAATAATGGCGATCAATTCACCGACCGGAACGGCAACGCCCGCTTCGGCGACGATACGGCCCAACACCCCGCCGGTGTAGGCCTCGAATTCGACCGTGGCCTTGTCGGTCTCGATGTCGGCGATAACCTCGCCGCGGTCGACGGTCTCGCCCTCCTGCTTATACCAGCGGACGACGGTGCCTTCGCGCATATCGTATCCCATCTGGGGCATGACGACGTTGGTAGCCACGATGTTCTCCTGTGGGTTTGCGGGTTTGGGGGGATCGGCGGACGGACGCCGCCGGCCGGGTTCAGGCGCCGTTGACCAACTTACGCGCGGCGGCGGCGACGGTTTCCGGGCTGGGAATGGCCTGCTGCTCGAGCGGGAAAGAGTAGGGCATTGGCACTTCCGCGCCAGCGACGCGGCCCACCGGTGCATCCAGGTACTCGAAAGCTTCTTCCTGCACTTGGGACACCAGTTCGCCGGCAAAACCGCCCATGCGGGTAGTTTCCTCCACCATGAGAGCGCGGTGCGTTTTCTTGACCGAGGTCACCACCGTGTCCATGTCCAGGGGACGCAGGCAGCGCAGGTCGATCACATCGGCTTCGATGCCTTCTCTGGCGAGGATATCGGCCGCATGAGCAGCGACCAACGCCATGCGGGAGTAGCCGCAAAGGGTGATGTCGCCGCCGGTGCGGCGGAGGTCGGCCTGTCCGATGGGGATACGGAAATCGCCGCTGTCGGGGGCTTCTCCGCGAGTGCCGTAGAGCAGAATGTGCTCCACGAACATGACCGGGTCGTTCAGCTCGCGGCAGGATCGGAACAGGCCGATGACGTCGCGGGGGGTGGACGGAGTGACGACGGTTAGACCCGGCACCGATGCGTACCAGCCCTCGAAAGACTGGGAGTGGGTCGCGCCGACCGACGCTCCGGCTCCGGTCACGGTGCGGATGATGAGCGGTATCGAGAACTGGCCGCCGGACATATACCTGATCTTGGCGGCGTGGTTGACGATCTGGTCCATGGCCAGGAGGCTGAAGTTGATGGTCATCAACTCGACGACGGGGCGCAGGCCGGCCATGGCCGCTCCCACTCCGGCGCCGACGATGACCGATTCGGCCAGCGGGGAGTCCTTGATGCGCCGCTTGCCGTACTGCTCCCAGAAACCCTTGGTGACGGCGAAAGCGCCTCCGTAGGGGCCAATATCCTCACCCATCAGGAAGACGCGGTCATCCTGATCCAGGGCTTCTCTGAGAACCGACGAAACGGCGTCGCGGTATGTGATGACCGACATTATGGTTCCTCTCGCCTGAAGTGGGTGGTGTTACGCGGGGATACCTTCAGTCGGTCGATCAGTGTACACGTCGTCGTACAGGGAGGCGGTTTCGGGCCACGGGGATGACTCGCCAAACTCAGCGGCGACGACGACCTCTTCATCGACGCTGGCGTCGATCTCCTCGAAATCCTCCACGGTGGCGATACCTTCGTCGGTGAGCCATTCGCGGAAACGCGGTATCGGGTCCTGACCGGCCCAGTAGTCGACCTCGTCTTCGGGGCGGTAGTTCGCTGGGTCGGCGACCGAGTGCCCGCGCAGGCGGTAGGTTCGGGCGACGACGAAAGCAGGGCCGCTGCCGGAGCGGACCTCGGCGTTGATCTTCTGCATCAATGTCCGGACTTCCAGCACGTCGTTTCCGTCGACCTCGTAGCGAGACATGCCATAGGCGGCGGCCATCTCGTGCAGGGAGTCCCACATGACGAGGGTTTCCTTGGATGAGGCGCCCATGCCGTAAAGATTGTGCTCGCAGAAGAAGATGACGGGGAGGTTCCAGATAGCGGCCAGGTTCATCGCCTCGTGGAACTCCCCCTCGTTGACGGCGCCGTCACCGAAGAAGCACAGGACCACCTGGTCGTCGCCGCGGTATTGCACCGCCAGGGCGAGGCCGGCGGCGATGCAAAGCTGACCGCCGACGATGGCGTAGCCGCCCATAAAGTTCAGGTCGGAGCTGAACAGGTGCATGGATCCACCCTTGCCCTTGCTGCATCCGGTGGCCTTGCCCATGAGTTCGGCCATGACCTCGTTGCTGGTCATGCCGCGGGCAAGGGCCTGGCCGTGGTCCCGATAGTGGGTGACGATGTAGTCGTCGGGACGCAGGGTGTTGATGGCGCCGACGGCGATTGCCTCCTCGCCGTTGTAGACGTGGAGGAAACCCTTGATGTTGCCTCGGGTGTACTGCCGCTCCGACTCTCGCTCAAACTCTCGTATGAGCTTCATTTGCCGGTAGAAACCGAGCAGGTCGGACTTGTTAAGTTCGGGGACGTCCGCTTTCAGCATATCCCTTCCTCAATGGCAGATTTGAGGCGTCACCGAAACGAAGGCGGCGCCATGAGCCAGACTACATATGCAGGGCGCGGCCCTCAGCGTCGAGGGCGGCTTCGTGCACCATTTCGGCTACGCTGGGGTGGGCATGAACCGCCCAACCCAATTCCAGGGTGGTGCCCTCCAGCAGGTGGGTCATCTGCAACTCCGCCAGGAGTTCGGTGACCTCGGGGCCGCACATGTGGCCTCCAAGCACCTCGCCCAAGTTGGCGTCGATGACCAGTTTGACCATGCCGTCGTTTTCGCCCATGGCGACTGCTTTGCCGCTGGCCTGAACGTTGAACCGGCCGATCTTCACCTCGTAGCCCTGTTCGATTGCCTGGGCCTCGGTGAGCCCGAAGGAGGCCACCTGGGGATGGCAATACGTAGCGCGAGGCATGAAGGTGTAGTCCAGCGGCTGGGTCTCTTCACCAGCAATGGATTCGACGGCCGTGACGCCCTGGGCGGACGCGACGTGGGCCAGAGCCAGCTTGCCGGTGACGTCGCCCACGGCGTAGATCCCCGGAACGTTGGTGGCCATCTTGTCGTCAATGACAACGTACCCTCGTTCGGTGGCGACCCCAACGGTTTCAAGACCCAGGTCCTCGGTGTTGGGCAGCACGCCGATGGCGACCAGCACCTTGTCAAACCGGGCGGTCTCGGCCACGCCGTCCTTGTCGATGGTCAGCGTCACGCCAGTGGCGTCAGCTTGGGCATTGGTCACGCCGGCTCCAGTGATCATCTTGATTCCGTGGCGATTGAACGCCCGCTCGAGCTGCTGGCAGATTTCTTCGTCCTCGTTGGGCACGATATGGGGCAGCAGCTCGATGACGGTGACCTCGGCGCCATACATACGGTAGATGTAGGCAAACTCAACGCCGATGGCGCCGCCGCCGACGATGGCAATCGAACCGGGCACGTCTTCGGCTACTATACTCTCGCGGCTGGTGATAATACGCTCGCCGTCCACCGGAAGCGGAGGAATGCTTCGAGGGCGCGCACCGGTGGCAATGATGATGTTGCGGGCGGAAATCCGCGAGCTCTGCCCGTCCGGTCCGGTGACCTCGACTGCATTGGGCGCGACGATGCGGGCAGTTCCTGAGATGCTGTCGACGCCGTTCTTCCGGAGCAGGAAATCAACACCGCGGGTCATGCGATCAACGACCTGTCGGCTGCGCTTCATCGCGACGCTGTAGTCAGCGCGGAAATTGTCGAACTGCAACCCGAACTGGTCGGCGCGATGGACGTAGGAGACGATCTCGGCGTTCTTGAGCAGGGCTTTTGAAGGGATGCAGCCCCAATTGAGGCAGACACCGCCCAGCGCTTCTTTCTCGATGAGGCAGGATTTGAGGCCCAACTGACCGGCTCGGATGCCGGCAACATAGCCGCCGGGCCCGCCGCCAATTACTGCTACGTCATACTCCGAGACGGTCGTCATTGATCTTTCCGGATAGATGGATTATTCGAGCGTCACGCGCCACGGAACGGGCTGATGCCAGTCGGGCGCGGGCTGCGCGCGGACTTGGGCATTATAGCGGGGGCGCTGGACAGCGGCAAGTTGCGACGAGTCCGAAAGCGGCCGCCCCCTCCGGATTGAGAGAGCGGCCGATCGACACGGGCAGGGCCCGTTTCAGAGGTGTTTCCGGCGGGTCAGGAAGGGCGCTCCCGGCGCTCGATCTCCCGTTCCTCGGCCTTGTGGCGCAACGGGCGACCCTTGTCCGGCGTGGGGTCTTTCACCTCACCGTAGATGGCGCGGCCTTCGTGGTCCTCGGGAAGATGTTCGGTGATGGGCAGACCTGCCTCATTCACGAACAGCAGTCAATGGCAGTACTTGTAGATCTGCATGTCATCGCAGGCGCAGATCCAAGTGCGGTGCTTGACCTCCTCCGTCTTGTCCGGATAGAAGCGACAGGGGCAGAGCGGGCGGCCGATCTCGTCGACGTTCTGGGCCAAACCCAGAATCACGGCTTCGGCCACGCCCTCTTCCGGATGCGTGAATGTGCCTGATTTGTTGCAGTATCGCTCTACGAACAAGCGCATCCTTTCGATTGATTTTTCACTGGGCTGATCAGCCAATTGGTTCCTCCTCATGCGGCGCAGCGATGAAATGCCGAGTTGTCCTGATGGCAGCGTCCTTCGCGTACAGATGTTAGTAGGGTATTCCCGATTCTGCAATGCTGACGCTGGTCTGATCGCTGCCTGGTTTCAAGCGCCGGCCGGATTCGCCCGTGATGGTATCATGGGGCGGACGAGTTTACGGTCTGTAACGAAAGGCGAGGCAATGCAATGACCACCAAACCGACCTCGCGTCCGCTATCGGCGGCGGACCTGATCGCCCTCTATCCGCCCAATGAAGAGCCACTGCCCGACGCGATGACCCAGGAACCCTATATCACCGATAGCTTGTACCTGGCGCGGGACTACTTTCGAGGTCGTGCCGATGTCTTCATGAGTTCCAACACCTTCATCTACTACGATGAAAGCAACCACCGCGCTCACGTGGCCCCGGATTGGTACGTGTCCTTCGGAGTGGATCCGGAGGCGATCCGGGAGCTCGAATCGTATTTGCTGTGGATTGTGGGGAAGCCGCCAGAGTTTGTGCTGGAAATTGCTTCCCCTTCGACTTACCGCAACGACTTGGGCCCGAAACGGGACCTGTACGCCCGCCTTGGAGTGCAGGAATACTGGCGGTACGACCCGAGGGGGGGCGAACTGTACGGCGAGCCGCTGGTGGGGGAGGAGTTGGTGGACGCAGCGTATCGCCGGCTGGCAGTCCACCGGACCGCGGAGGGCCAGCCCTGGGGGCGGAGCGGTGTATTGGGCCTGGACATCTACTGGGGAGAGCAGCAGGTGGAGTTCGCGGATTCGGCTACCGGGGAACCGCTGCGGCGTATTGCGGAAGAAAGGGCGGCAAGGGAGGCGGCGGAGACGGCAAGGGAGGCGGCGGAGACGGCGCTGCAAGCCGAGCGTACGGCCCGGCTTGCAGTTGAAGCAGCGCTGCGCCGCTTGCGCCAATCGCGGTAACAGTTCAGGGCTGATGGGAGCCGCGGGCTTTCGAGACTTCTCAGAGTGGCGGCCAAGTAGGCAATCCCCGCGTTGTGTTGATGGATCTCATCAAACGTGAACGGTTACGCTAATTTGAGCAAATGGTGGCGATTCTAGCGTTCTGATAGAATGGACGCACCTACGTGGAGACTGAGCAACATGCGCATTGCGGGACTTGGCCTGACCGAACTACTGATCATCCTACTAGTGGTGCTGCTGATATTCGGCGCCTCCAGGCTGCCAGGCGTGGGCTCCGCGCTGGGCAAGGGGATACGATCTTTCAAGACCTCGGTGACGGGGGAGGACGACAAGCCGACGGCGGACCGTAGCGCCTCGGAGGAGCCACGCCCGTAAGCGTTGCAAGAACACCAGCCGAACTCGCGGGTTCGCCTATGGCGAGCCCGTTTTGTTGTCCGTTACTCGCTGGCGGGTTCGGCGTTCAAAGCCGAGTGCGTCCGGTTGCGCCGGCCGGCCAGTCGGGCGAGCAGCACGCCGACCTCGTATAGCACGATCAACGGACCGGCAACGATGGCCTGGTTCAGCGGGTCGATGGTAGGGGTAATCGCCGCCGCTATCACAAAGGCGATGACGAGCCAAAACCTCCGGAAGCGCGAGAAGGTGCGGGCGTTGACCACCCCCAGGACGGCCAGCACGTACATGATCAGGGGCGTTTCGAAGGACAATCCGAGCCAGAACAGCAGGCGGATCATGATGTTCACGAGGTTGCTTATGCGGATCAGAGGATCCGCAACCTCGCTGCCGAACCCGATGAGAAAGCTGAGGGCCGGCGGTATCATCACGAAATAGCCGAACGCCATGCCGGCGACAAAAGCCAGCAGCGCGGCGGGCAGGAACGAAAAGAGGATTTTACGCTCCCGGGGCGTCAATCCCGGGGCAACGAAGCGAATCGCGTTGTACAGGATCACGGGCAGCGCAAGAACGAAACCGCCCACGAGCGAGACCCGGACGGTGATGCTCAGAAACTCGGTGACCTCGGTGCGAACGGGTTTGAATCCAGCCGTCTGTTCAGCTGAGGCGGCGGACTTGAACACACCGAGGTTGAAGTCCTGATAAAAGCGGAGCGGGTTGACGCTGTCGGTGGTCGCGGCGTGCTGGGCGGGCCACAACAGCACTCCGTAAATTTCCTGGTAGAAGTAGAAGCAAACCGCCGTGCCGACGAGCAGGGCGATCACGCAGGCCAGCGCGCGGGAACGCAGTTCGCGGAAATGCTCCCGCAACGGCATCGACTGACTCATCGGGAGCGGGTCTAACGTTGGTCCGCAGGCTGGGAAGCGGGTGGGTTGTCGGCGTCGTCATTCTGGGCCGCCAGGTGAGGCGGCGGTGGCACCGGATCAGTGGGCGGCGAAGGTTGCGGCGCCGGACTTGCATTATCAGCGGCTCGTCCACCGCGCTCGTCAAGCGAGGCGGCGTCCATGATGTCGGTGAAAGTTCGCCGGGCCTCGCGGGTCATGCGACCGATGGTGCGGGCCACCTCGACGGTTTTTCCGGGGCCGAGGGCGATGAGGGCCACGGTCAAAATGACCAGGACCTCCAGCGTGCCGATACCGAAGAAGTTCACGGTGGCGGGTCCGCCGCGATCAACAAGAGGCCGGGCGCAGAGAGCAAGGCACGGTGCATCCCGCGGGTACCGCCATCGAGGCGCGATCAGGCAGCACGCAGCCCATCTCGGCCAGGGTGTCCACCACTCGACAGGCGGGCAACCCCATCACGTTGGAGTAGCAGCCCGACAGCAGGGAGGCCGGCCTGAACTCCATATCCTGGATGGCGTATGCGCCGGCCTTGTCCATTGGGGTGCCGCTGGTGATGGATTGTTCCATCTCCGTGTCCGTGAAGTCCCGCATCTGTACGTCGGCGGCGTTGGAGTCGGTAATGCAGCGCCCGGTGGCCGCGTCAAAAACGGTGAACCCGGTGATCACCTGATGCGTCGTTCCGCGCAGCCGGCGGAGCATGGAGCGAGCCTCTGCGGCGTCCGCGGGTTTGGCGATGGACTCGCCATCGAGTACCACCGTGCTGTCAGCGGCAATGTAGTATCCAGACTGCGGGGATTCGGTCTGGGCCACCGCCAGCGCTTTCTCTCGAGACAGCCGGCGCACCATCTGCTCAGGGGTTTCGTCGGGCTCCGGGTCTTCCGGTATCTCGGACGGCGCGACGCGGAATTCGATACCCAGTCCAGACAGTAACTCCCGGCGCCGGGGAGACGCGGACGCAAGCACGATTTCCGCAGTAGCCGGTTTCGCCGCCAGGGTCACGACGCACTCCACATGATGGGTTTGCGGGAACATGTCCACGGGCTGAATCGCCTCCATTCGGTAGCCCCGGCTCAGCGAGCGCAAATCCCGGGCCAAAGATTCGGGGTTGCAGGACACATACGCGATGCGGTGCGGTCGTTGGGTCAGGAGAGCATCGAGAACCGCCGGTTGACACCCGGAACGGGACGGGTCGAGGATCACAGCCTCGGGCGCCAGTTCCATGCCCGGAAGGACCTCTTCGACTTTGCCGGTGATCAATTGAATGTTGGCGTGGCCGGACGCATTGACCTCGGCATCAGCGATGGCCGCCGTAGATTCTTCAACCGCGATGACGAGACGAGCCCAGGGGGCGAGCAGGACCGCGAAGGTTCCGACTCCAGCGTAGGCATCGACCACGACCTCTTCACCGGTCAGTTGCAGCGCGTCCTTGACCAACTCGGCCAACCGCGCCGCCTGCCACACGTTGACCTGGAAAAACGACGGCGACGCCACCCGGAATTCCTGCCCGGCGACGGATTCGCGGTAGGTTTTCTGTCCCGTAGGGATGGGGACTTCAGGGCTCTTGAGAGTTGGCTGGACGAGGTAATCGGCGGTGTCGGGGGAACGCCGGATCGCCAACTGCGATGTTTCAGCGCAGCGTCCCTGCAATTGGGCGAGGATGTCGTTGATGCCGTCGTTCATCAGCATGCAACGATCGATGCGCACGAAGCGGCGGCGCTCCCGATGGGTGAACCCAAGGCTGCCACTCTCGCGCCAGATGTTGAACCGGGCGTGATTGCGGTAGTTAAACCGGCGCGGCGATGCCAGGGTGGGCCGGACCTCCGGGGCGTGAAAATTCCCCACTCGCTCCAAGGCATCGCGCACGATGTCCGTTTTGACCTCCAGTTGCGCGTCATAGTCGAGGTGCTGCCACTGACAGCCGGTGCATTGGCCAAAGTATTCGCAGGGCGGTTCGACCCGGAGTTGCGACGGAGTGATCACCCGAGTCACCTGGGCGGCGATATATTTCCGGCGAACGGCGACGATTTCGGCCTCGACCCGCTCGCCGGGAATGCCGCCGAACACGAAAACGTCGGACCCGGCGTGGGAGGCCATGGCCTCGCCGAGCCGACCCCACGCGTGAAGATCCAGCTCGACGACATCGCCGCGCTGAACTGGGACCGTTTCGTTGACGGGTGCGGTCGAAGTCACGGGAAATATACTAACATTTATCGGGGCCGGGGGCCCGTCCAGGCCGCGCGCCGACGGTGGAGACTGATCGCGCCACCGCGCACGCTCGCCCAACCGCAGCTCCAACGAAACGGAGATATCCATCCCGCCGAACGGATTGGAATCAGAGCCAGGGGAGGCCTTCGGGCGAACCGAGTTCGGTTGACCGCCCCACAGGCGGGGTATAATATTGCCAGCATCCCGTCCGGCCAACGCGACGGCGGCTGTCGTTTGCGGTTACGGCGACATAGCGATTCAGTCTGGAGGAATTAGAATGCCCGAACCAATCGAAGTGAACGGAGAGAACTGGCAAAGCAACGTGATGGACTCGGATCTGCCGGTGATGGTGGACTTCTGGGCAGAATGGTGCGGGCCCTGCAAGATGATCGCGCCGTCCGTGCACGACCTTGCGCTGGAGTATGAAGGGAAGCTGAACGTGGCCAAGCTGGACGTGGACAACGCGCCGGAAATTGCGGCGCAGTACGGCATCCGCAGCATCCCGGCGCTGATTTTCTTCAAGAACGGACAGCCGGTCGACCAAGTGGTCGGCGCGCAGCCCAAACCGGCGCTGAAGCGCAAGATCGACGCGGTGCTGGAGAGCTAGTCCGGCCAGCGTGGGAGTGGATGGGGCCCGGTGGCTCTTGCGGACTTCAAATCCGTTATGCCTCGTGACGAGCGGGGTAGGTGGGTTCGACTCCCTCGCACTCCCGCCATGAAATAAACAGCACGCCCTGGACTCGCCCCGTTTCCCGCTCGAACGGAGCGGGAAACGGGGTTTTTTCGTTGTATTCGTCTTCCAATCCGCTCATGCTCAAAACGCCGGGAAACTATGCCGGCGGCAACGGATTGACCATTCTGGACGCGCATGGCCGCAATTGGCGCCGCGCCAAAACTATGGATGGAAGTGACATTCGTTTGGCGAGTTCGCAAGGTCGGCCCACGGGCAATCCGGCCCACGAGGTTGCCCAAGCCAGCGGGGAAATAAGCTGGGCCGCACGTGCGCACGTGCGGCCCAAAATCCTTGCCGAGTGGAGAATCCTACCCCGCCGCTACCCCGTCGGTCAGTATCACTCCCGAATCGAGCAGGGTTTGGTAGCGGCTCCCCAAGCCATGTTCGTCCAGAATTTCCCGGGCATGAATACCAGGCTTGGGAGCGGGAATGCCCGGGCGCACGGGTGTGCGCGACAATCGCGGCGCCGGGCCGCAGGTGGTCACCAATCCCAAATCATCGTGCTCCCGAGTGAGACTCAGCCCGTGGGACTCCACCCAGGGGTCGGTCATCAACTCCCTGACGTTGGTGATGACCCGCTGCGCGCCGACGCCGGCGGCGGCAAGTCGCTCCACCCAGGAGGCCACGCTATTCCCCTGGAACCGCTCTTCCAGCGACGAGGCCAGGGCATCCCCCCGCAGGGAGTCGATCCCGGAGAGACCCTCCAGGCCTGACAGCGCCGAAAGGGCGGACTCTGGGGCTCCAATAAAGAACCAGCCGTCGCTGGCCTGGTAGGCTCGATGCAACGGGCCCGTGCCCAGAGCGTCCTGCCCGCCGGTCTCGTTCCACTGCTTGCCCTCGTAAAGCTGCATGAAGGGCGATTGCAGCGTCATTGCGGTGTAGGCAAGGGCCGAGTCGATGTGCTGGCCCTCGCCGGTGCGCTGCCGGTGCAGCAGGGCCAGGGCCACACCGTAGGCGCCCATGAAACCGGTGCCATAGTCGTTCACCGGGTTGGGCTGCGACTCGGGCATACCATCGCCACCGAAGCGCCGGGTCATACCGGCAGTGGCCTGGGCAAACCCTTCGTGACCGGGCCGCTCCGCCCAGGGGCCGATGTGCCCGTAGGCATTCAGCGAAGCGTAGATGATGTCGGGCTTGCGCTTTTTCACCTCTTCATAACCCACGCCCAAACGCTCCAGGCTGCCGGCCCGGTAGTTCTGGGCCACCACGTCGGCGTCTGCCAGCAATGTCCAGAAAACGTCGCGCCCCTCTTCCGACCTCAGGTCCAACAGGATGCTGCGCTTACCGCGGTTGATGTCGTTATGCCGGGCAACGGTGGAGCCGCGCCTGGGGTTGTCTATCTTGATGACGTTGGCCCCGTATTCGGCCAGCGTCCGGCCCATGGTCGGGCCGGCGAGGATAATGCACAGGTCGAGCACCTTCACCCCGTCAAGGGCGGCACGCAGGGCGTTCTGGTTCACCGACGCTTCAGAAGCGGCGCGCGGTTTCAACTCAGCCAGAATTTCCTCCCGATGCTGGTCGGGAGCGGGAGCGGGACCGCGCACCCGGCCCGGCGTCAAAGACATCCGGGCGTTGATCCCCGGCTGCAGCATTTTGCCGTAGGTGGGGTCGTCAACCTCCACAACCATCCGGGAGGCGCGGGCGTGGGGATGGTCAAACCACTCGGCGCTGGTGCGGCAGACGGCGCCTTCGCTGCCCGCCTCGGCGATCAGGTTTTCCCATTCCTGGGCGGTGCGAGTCCGGAAGAGATCCTCAATTCGCTGCTGGGCCTCGGCGCGGAATTGCGGCACATCCAGGGGGCGGTCGAAGTCGGTAAGACCCTCAGCATCCCAGGACGTGATCCCGGCGGCTTCGACGAACTGCCGGAAGTTCTGGTTGCCGGGGCCACCAAATCGCACGTACTCGCCGTCGCTGCACTGGAAGATGCCGCCCCACAACTCCTGCAGCGTCGGAACCGTCGGTGGAGCGTCGTGGACCCGCACTCCGAAACGGCCGATGGACTGGAACATGCTGTCGAAAAGCGGGACCTCGATGCGTTGCCCCACGCCATCGCGCTCCCGGGCGTTCAGCGCGACGGTGATGGCCACCACCGACTGAAAGGCCCCATAGACCGAGGCAATGGGGATGGCGGTGTAGACCGGACGCGGGCTATCGGCGTTGGGCGGGCGGAAAGTGGCCGACGCCGCGCCCACAACCCCTTCGTAGGCCGGCATTGCCGCCCGGGGATCATCCGACCCGAACCCCGGGATGGAGCAGTAAATCAGGCTCGGGTTGTACCAAGTCATCTCCTCGGGTCCCAGCCCCAACCGGTCCATGACGCCGGGCCGGAAATTCTCGACTACCACATCGGCGGTCTGAATGAGGGACCGGGCAACGGCCACGTCCTCCGCGCGCTTGAGGTCCAGCGTTATGCTCCGCTTGCCCCGGTTCCAGGTTGAGTTGGCCGGGGTGTCCCAGCGGGGCCCGCCGGGAGGGTCAACCCGCACGATGTCGGCGCCCTGATCGGCCAGCAACATGCCCGCCAATGGGCCGGAAATATATTGCCCGAAGTCGATTACCCGAATGTGTTCCAGCGCTCCTGACATGTCCGAACCTTCCCCCTGATCGAAAAATTTAGCCTGATCAATTACGCGCACGCTAACATCGCGGGTATGCGCGGTCAACCGACGGCGTCGGAATGTAATAACCGGTCTCCGTGGAGAGAAGACGTTTCATCAGGTCGCGGGTGACCCAAAATTGACCCTCTCGCTATGGGTTACTATAATCCGCACAGTCCACAGCAGTACCGGGTCTTTGCCCAGCTAGCGGGAACCGCGACTGCCAAGTTCAAAACGTACGCGAGGAGAACATTCATGGTGCAACAGCAGGCAGCGGTGCTGAGCCCCGAGGCTCTGGTAAAGGAGTTCGAGAAGAACGGTGTCACCCACGTGGTGACCATCCCTGACAGCGAGACCAACTACCTGTACGAGTTGATGAAGGAAGAGCCCTGGCTGGACATCGTTCCCGCCTCCCGGGAAGGCGAGACCTTCGGCGTGGCCCTGGGACTGCTGGTCGCCGGCAAGACCCCCGTGGTACTGATCCAGAATACGGGCATGATGGAATCTGGCGACTCCATCCGGGGCATGGTCCTCGATGCCGGGTTCCCCCTGGTAATGGTGGTGGGCTATCGCGGCTGGAACCGGCATGGCGTTATCACGGACTCGGCGGCCACCTATACCGAGCCGTTCCTGAACGCCTTCCGCATCAACTACTACCTGGTGGAGCAGGATGCCGACAGCTCGCGCATCACCACGGCCTTCGAGGAGGCCCGGGCCACCAAGCGGCCGGTTGCCATCCTCGTGGGCGACGAATACCACGGGTTCAACCGCTAGACAGAGATAACCATTCGCCAATATTTGTTGCTCCGTCTCCGCATGACCCGGCGCCGCAAGGATCCCTGGGACAGCGCGAAGTACGGAGCAAGAAAGATCCACCCAACGGAGGCAAAGCATGATTCAATCCCAGGACGTATTCCGAGTCTTCCAGGAGCACCGGGGCGACGCCATCGTGATCCCCACCGGCACGTCCGGTCGCCACTGGCGCGAATTCAGCACCAACGAGAACCGGGACCTGAACATGGGCGGCGCCATGGGCCAGACCACTTCGGCGGCCCTGGGACTCGCCCTGGGTCTGCCCGATGAAAAGGTGGTGCTGTTCGATTCCGAAGGCGCGCTGCTGATGAACCTGGGGATACTGGCCACCATCGCGGGCAAGAAGCCGGAAAACTTCTGCCACATCCTGCTGGACAATGAGTGCTACGCCACCACCGGCGGGCAGCCGGTTCCCAACGCGCAGGATATCAACTACGCCGGCATGGCCAAGGAATCCGGTTATACGACCGCCTACAGCTTTGACGACCTGGAAGAGTTCGCCACGAATGTGGAGCAGATCATGCGGGATACCGGGCCGGTATTCGTCGCGATCAAAGTTGTGCCCGAGGTCGAGAACGAGCCAATCGGCATGCGAGTGCGTGTTCCCACCCGCAACCGCGCCGAGACCATTCGGGACTTGCAGTCGGAGTTGGGCATCAGCAACGACTAACCTCGCTGCGTATCGCCGTTCACGAGGAATGGGCGGCTACAGGGTCGGCAAAAACACCGTTCGCCTGTTCCGAGTTCGGGTCAGACGGCGGTGAATACCAGGTGAACGCCGGCGAACGGACGTCATCCCGATGAACACAGCCCCGAGGCTAGCGCCTCGGGGCTGTTGCGTTGTCCGGGTCAGACCGCCGGGTCGGGGTCGTCGGGATCCGACGGCCTTGCGGCCATTTCCCGTTGCAGCTGTTCGCTCCAATTCTGGAACCAGCGACGGAACTCGTCCAGGGCGGGCGGGGCGATGTAGATCACCTCGATATCGACGGGGAACTGCACCTGATGCCTCTCGTTGATGAGGAGCAGGCCGGTCTCATCTTCGCCCAGGGTGGCGTCGATAGCTTCGGCGACAAACTCATACCGCCGGTGATTGGCTTCGCCAAACCATTCCTGGAGCCGCGACGCCACGGCGGGGCTCATCAACGGCTGCATCAGGCAGCGCTGCAAGTCCAAAGCCTCGGCCATAACCTCCATGGATTCGGTGGTTTCCAGGATAGCCCCGGCTTCGACCAGGCTGGATAACAATTTATGGCTACTCTGACCCGTGGCCTCCAGATAGCCCAGGCCCGCGTCACCACCCTCCGGGAGATTTTCGTGGTAAACGTGGGTGACGCTGCCCAATGCGTTCTGAACGGCCCGGACCTGAACATCCACCTGGTCCCAGTATCGCGCCAGGATATCGACGCCTTCGGCCGGCGCCGCGTCAGTCGGAACGGCCAGATGAACCAGCGGAGCCAGCAACAACTTGCGTTTTCCCTGGTAGTTGGCGGTCGCCGGTCGGGTAATTCTGCCGAGTTCCTCCACCATGTTTTCTCTCCTTGCCCTGAAGATGAAGGCCACCATATGATACCCAGCGGCGGGGCGAAGACCAAGACCAGCGTGAAGCCATCCTTGTCCGATGGGTACTACTCTGCTAACCTTGCGACGCCGAGAACGAGGATTTGATTTGACGTTACCCCAGCCCATCACGGCGTCTCTTTTCGTGACCTGCATCGTCGACCAGCTTTATCCCGAGGTTGGGATCAGCGTCGTGCGGGTGCTGAGGCGAGCCGGCGTTGACGTTGACTTTCCGGAAGGCCAAACGTGCTGTGGCCAGCCTCTCTACAACTCCGGATATGTTGGCGAGGCGCGAAAACTGGCGGAGCGCACGCTGGATATCCTGGGTGACGGCGAGTATGTGGTCGTGCCGTCGGGCTCCTGCGGCGCGATGATGCGGGTGTTCTATCTGGATCTGTTCGCGGACGACCCGGAGCTGCTGGCACGCGCCCAGGACCTGAGCCAGCGGGTGTACGAGTTCACGGAATTCCTGGTAGACGTCGTGGGATACGAGCCGGCTCCAGTCGAGCCAGCCACGGATGATCGACCCGAGCGCGGCTCTGCGGTTGCGTACCACCCATCCTGTCACCTGCTGAGAGAAATGGAGGTAACGGAAGCGCCGCAACGCCTGTTGGACGCGGCTCCCGGAGTTGAGCGGGTCGAATTGCCGGAGGCCGAGCAGTGCTGCGGCTTTGGCGGGACCTTCGCCGTGAAGTATCCCCACATCTCGGAAGAGATGCTGGCCGACAAGGTCGCGGCCGCGACCAGCAGCGGCGCCGATATCCTGACCGCGTGCGACATGGGTTGCCTGATGCACATCGGCGGGGCGGTCAGCCGTCAAAAATTGCCGTTCCAGGTGCGGCACATCGCGCAAGTCCTCGACGGGCCGGCCGGTTAGCCATGGCGGAAGTCGTTACTCGGCAGTTTGTGCCCGCTTCCCAGGCGGCGGTGAAGGATGCGCAACTCCGCCAGGCGCTGCGCCGCGCCGGCACGGGTTTTGACGGGACGCGGCGAGAGGCCATCGCAGAGGTCACTCCCCAAGTGTGGGAAGAGTGGCGTGAGGAGGCGCGGCGCATCAAGGAACACACCATCGGGCATCTGGACTACTACCTGGAGATGCTGGAGCGGAACGTGACCGCGGCCGGCGGGACGGTGCATTTTGCGGTCGACGCGCAGCAGGCCAACGCAATCGTTTCTCAGATCGCCCACGCCAACGACGTTAAGACCGTCACCAAGAGCAAGTCGATGGTGTCCGAGGAGCTTGGCCTGAACCACACCCTGGAGGCGCAAGGGATCGATGTTTTCGAGACCGACCTGGGTGAGTACATCATCCAACTGGCGGACGAAACGCCTTCCCACCTGGTGGCGCCGGCGCTGCACAAGACGCGGGGGCAGGTGGCCCAACTGTTCGCGGAGCAACTCGGCGTGCCGTACACGGAGGACATCGAGGAGATGGCCCGCATCGCGCGGGTGGCGCTGCGCCAGAAGTTCCTGGACGCCGACATGGGCATCAGCGGGGCCAACTTCCTGGTAGCCGAAACCGGTTCGCTGGTGATCATCACCAACGAGGGCAACGGCCGCCTGTGCACCTCGGCGCCGCGGGTACACGTGGGCCTGGCGGGCATGGAGAAAGTGATCCCGTCGTTGCAGGACCTGGCGGTGTTTCTGAGGCTGTTGCCGCGTTCGGCCACCGGACAGCGCATAACCTCGTACATGAGCATGGTCACCGGGCCCCGGCGGGACGAGGATGAGGACGGGCCGGAGGAATTTCACCTGGTGATCGTGGACAACGGGCGCAGCCGCCTGTTGGCGGATCCGGCGCTCCGCGAGTCGCTGTACTGCATCCGCTGCGGGGCATGCCTGAACGTGTGTCCGGTGTATCAGCGGGTGGGCGGCCACGCCTACGGCTGGGTGTATCCCGGGCCGATAGGGTCGATCGTGACGCCTGGCCTGGTCGGGCTCGGACAGGCCAGGGACCTGCCCAACGCGTCGACGCTATGCGGCGCGTGCCGGGACGCCTGCCCGGTGCAGATCAACATTCCCCGGATGCTGCTGCACCTGCGCCACAACGTGGCTGAGGGATCAGGCTCATACCAAAGCGCCGGTGCGGATACCGACAGTCTCCTCGCCCGGTCCTTCGCTATGGTTATGTCCAGTCCGCGACTTTTGAACCTGGGACGCAAAATCGGCCGGCGGCTGCTGGCGCCCTTGGCGAAAGGCGGTGTGTTGGGTCAGACGCGCATCCCCCTGGTGTCCCGCTGGACGCGATCCCGAGACCTTCCCTTGCCGGCTACGAGATCGTTTACTGAAATCTGGCGGGACGAGCTATCGAACCCGGGGCCCGGTCGGTCTCAGGACTAGTTTATGGGTATCCCTTTCAATCGAGAGAACCGGGCTCCGGGTGGACCGATAGGTATCCCATCGGAACAGTTCCGCGAAACAATCCGCGCGGCCCTGGGTCGGCAGGACGGGCCGCCCAGCGAGCCTTACAACGCCCTCACGCAGGACTTGACCGATATCGAAGCGCAGGCGCAAACCGTGCGTGAGCGCATCGCCCGGGAAACGCCGGAATTGCTGGACCGGTTGGCAGCGACGGCGGGGCTGCGAGGATGGAACGTGCACCGTTGTGACGGAGCGGAGGAAGCGCTGGGTTATGTAACGTCGCTGGTGCAAACCCTCGGCGCCTCGTCGGTGGCGAGGTCGGAACAGGCGGTGTTTGATTCCATGCCGGTGGACATTGCCATCGCGAGCGCCGGCGGCCTGTGCTGGCCGGCAGTATACGAGGGTCCAGCCAGTCGGACGGGAGTGCGGCAGCGGTTGGCTGAATCCGCCATGGGGATCACCGGGGCCGACTACGCCATCGCGGAAACCGGATCCGTCGTGGTGCTGCCCAGGCGGGGCCTGAGTCGACTGGTGTCGGCGGTGCCGCCGGTGCACGTGGCGATCGTGCGACCTTCGGACGTCGTTGGAACCCTGGACGACCTGTTCGCCCTGCGCCGGCTGGAATACGTCAGGAACGGGGGCGACATGGGCAGTTACCTGAATTTCATCACCGGGCCCAGCCGCACCGCCGACATTGAACAGACGATCGTGGTGGGTGTGCACGGCCCTCGCGAAGTCCACATGGTGCTGCTGAACGAGGAGTAGGACGATGCCGATGCGAGTAGGGTTCATCCAATTCAGGCGCCAGATGATGGAGCAGCAGCTGGACGAGATCATGGGCGTGCTCCCCACGCTGGGGATCGAGAAGGCGATTCTGACCGGGGACATGGTCAGCGGCGACTATTCGCCAGCCAGCACCATTGACCTGGTGTTTGTGCACGATACCGACCGCCCGTTCGGGAGGCGCGCCGACTTCTTCTCCTATCATATCGGCTCGCAGGTCGGCATGAGGGCGCAGGTCTACACACCGGCTGAATTTGAAGAGTTGCAGGACACGCTGCCGGCGCTGTACGAGGCCCGCAAGCGTGGAAGGGTGATTTTCGATGCCTGATTTCGTTGCGGAAGGCGCTCGCTGGTTTCGACAGGCGGAGCAGGACCTTGAGGACGCGGGTTTCAACCGGGGCGGAGGTCGTTACAACGTCGCCTGCTTCCTCAGCCAGCAGGCCGCAGAGAAGGCGGTGAAGGCCTACCTGTACCGGCGCGGGGCCGAGGACGTTTGGGGCAACTCCCTGATCGATCTGTGCGAAGACGCCAAGATTTTCGAGATGTTCTTCGACACGATCAAGGCCGATGCCCGGCAGCTCGACAAGTACTACGACATCACCAGGTATCCCGAATATCTTCCCAGCGGGATACCGTCCGAAGCGTTCGACGACGTGGACGCGGAGCGGGCGATGGAGTTGGCGGGGATCGTCGTGCAATTCGTGTCCACGCGCATCACCTGATCCGGGTCGCGAACCTACCGGGGCGCACAACCGGGCTGCGCCCTAGCCGCCGAAGATTTCGGCGAGGCGTTGCTGGCGAAAGGCGAAGATGCGACTGAGGTCGCGGCGGACCAACAGGCGGTCGGCCAGCCAGCCCCCGAGCATTGCGTATTGCACGTGGTCGCCAACCAGGGTGCCGCCTTGGTGTGACGTGAACGTGTGCTGGTGGATCCAGGTTCGATATGGCCCCCGGACCTGCTCGTCGACAAAGCGGTGCGGCGGATCCCATAAGGTGATGCGGCTGCGCCATTTCAGATTCAGACCGTGCAACCGCAGGCGGTAGTCGATTTCCACGCCCGTCTGCATGGTGATGGGAGCCGGTGTGACAACCTCGAACCGCAGCCAGGGCGGAGTCAGCCGCTCGAGGTTGAACGCATCGGCGTAGAAATCGAACACGTCCTCGGGTTGCCGGGGCAACCAATGCTCGGTGGCCAAGGTAAAGGCCGGCATCAGCCACTGCGTCCCAATCCGTAGAGACGGATGGCGCGTTCAGCAGCTCTTTCCAGCAGTTCGGCGCCGCGCCGAAGACTGGAAGCGAGGTCGGTCGGCTCTTCTCCGATGGGCAGGATGGCGTCGATCCCATGGTCGTAAAGGGTTTCGTAGCCCGGTCCCAGTCTGCCGGCAATCAGGACCGTGGGGACACCGAATTGTCGGGCGCGACGGGCGATACCCACCGGAGCCTTGTCGAACGCTGTGGAACGATCGGCCCGACCCTCGCCGGTGATCACGAAGTCGGCTCCCGGGGCGTGACGGTCGAAATCGAGCACGTCGCAGACCATGTCGATACCGGAGCGCAAATCCGCGCCGGTGAAGGCGATCAGGCCCGCGCCCAGGCCGCCGGCCGCGCCCGAGCCAGGGGTGTGCAGAACGTCGATGCCCAGGTCGCGCCTGACCACGCGAGCGTAATTGGCCAGGCAACCATCCAACTCGGCCACCGTTTCGGGAGTGGCCCCCTTCTGCGGGCCGAAGATCGCGGACGCACCCGTTTCGCCGCACAGGGGGTTGGTGACGTCCGTCGCACCGATTATGGTGGTTTCGGACAGCGCGGGGTCCAGGGCGGTAGTGTCGACGTGGGCCAGGCTGACCAGGGCGGCCCCGCCGGGGGGCAAGGGATCGCCGGCGGCGTCCCGGAACCGTGCGCCCAGCGCTGACGCCATGCCGGTTCCGCCGTCGTTGGTGGCGCTGCCACCCAAGCCGACAATGATGCGCCGGTAGCCATCTTCAAGAGCGGCGCGGATCAACTCCCCGGTGCCGTAGGTGGTGGCGCGGCGCGGGTCGCGTCGGTCGTCGGGGATCAGGGCCAGACCCGAGGCGAGGGCCATCTCGATGACGGCGGTTTCACCGTCTCCCATGACACCCCAACGCGCCTGGATAGCGTTTCCCAGCGGGCCGGTCACGGTGGCCTCGCGATAGCTGCCGCCGGTGGTATCGATCAGCGCGGCCAGGGTCCCATCGCCGCCGTCGGCCACCGGTATCAGGACGGTCTCGGCGTCGGGCGCGGCGCGAAGTACCCCGCGCTGAATGGCCAACGCCGCTTCACGCGCGCCGATGCTGTGCTTGAAGGTCTGGGGGGAGATGACTATTCGTAAAGACATGCTGGAATTATAACTTGGCGACGATTCAGACCGGGCGCAACCGGTCGCTTTTTAACCGACTCGCGCCGGATTGGTATCCGCGTGAGCGACCGGCCCGAATAGGCACGGACGGCAGGTTATGTTACCATTCGCGGCGCGGTCGCCGAGCGTGGCCCAAGATTGCCCCGGAGGGCTTCGGATGCCAACGAAAGAAGAATTGAAGGACCGGGCATTCGCCGAAATCGATTCCCGCGCTGAGGAATTGATCGGCCTGTCCAAGCAGATCCTGGCCAACCCCGAGCCGGGATTCCGGGAATTCAAAACGGCGGCGCTGGTCGGCGAGCAATTCGCGGCCATGGGAGTGCCGTTCCGGTCCGGTTTGGGCATGACCGGCCTGCGCGGGGAGATCATCGGTGGCAGCGAAGGGCCCAGCATGGCGATCATGGGCGAACTCGACAGCCTGATCGTCAACGAGCATCCGCACGCGAGCGCGGAAACGGGCGCGGCCCACGCCTGCGGGCACCATTGCCAGATCGCCATGATGCTGGGGGTTACCAGGGCGCTGATGCGGGAAGACATCCTGCCCTACCTGAGCGGGCGCATCCTGTCCATGGCGGTCCCGGCCGAGGAATACATCGAGATCGAATACCGGGACCAGTTGCGCCGGGACGGCAAGATCGAGTTCCTGGGCGGCAAGCCGGAGTTCATCCGGTTGGGTGAATTCGACGACGTGCACCTGGCGATGATGATGCACACCACCAGCACGCCGAGCGAAAAGCAACTGTGCCTCACCGGCACCAACAACGGCACTGTGGCCAAGCGGATCCAGTTCGTGGGCAAGGGAGCCCACGCCGGCGGATCGCCACACCTGGGGATCAACGCGCTGAACGCGGCGACGCTGGCGATGTCGGCGATACACTTCAACCGCGAGACCTTCGTGGACACCGACACGGTTCGCGTGCATCCCATCATCACCAGGGGCGGCGAAGCGGTGAGCGCGGTGCCGGCTGACGTGCGCATGGAGACGTTCGTCAGGGGAAAGACACTGGACGCCATCATGGACGCCAATCGCAAGGTTGATCGCGCGTTGCGCGCGGGGGCGATGGCGATGGGGGCCACGGTGAACATCCAGACCATCCCCGGGTACCTGCCGATGCTGCAGGACGACCGGATGCAGGCGATTTTCCGCGCGAACGCCGAAAACCTGGTGGGCGCCGAGAACATCGGCCGGACTGAGCATCGGACCGGCAGCACCGACATGGGCGACGTCAGCGCCATCATGCCCGCGCTGCACCCCTACGTGGGCGGGGCGACCGGCATCGGCCACGGCGCGGACTACGTGATCCAGGACTACCAGATGGCGGTGATCACCGGAGCCAAGGCGATGGCTTCGACGGTGATCGACCTGATGGCGGACGGAGCAAAAGAGGCCAACCAGGTGGTGGCCAACCATCGGGCGGACATGACCTCGCGAGAATACCTGACATTCATGCGGAGCCTGGCGGCCGAGGAAACATACACCGACGCATAACGACGCCGGACGGTTTATCGGAACCCGCCTCCTTCACACCCTGGATCCAGTACCCAAACCTCTCCTCCTGGAAACGGAAAGAATTGCATGGCCACGCGCGAAGAACTGAAGCAGGCGGCATGCGCCGCGATCGACCGGCACAGCGACGACCTGATCGCGGTGGCCAAAGACATCCTGGAAAACCCGGAACCCGGGTACAGCGAATACCGGACGGCCCGGGTCGTGGCTGAACAGTTTGCCAGGCTCGGGGTGCAATTCCGGGCGGGACTGGCGTTGACCGGACTCAAAGGCAGTATCAAGGGTGGGGCCGGCGCCGGTCCACGCGTGGCAATCATTGGGGAACTGGATAGCCTGATCGTCGACGGCCATCCCTTTGCGGCCGAAACCACCAAGGCGGCGCACGCCTGCGGGCACCACTGCCAGATCAGCATGATGCTGGGGGCCGTGATGGGACTGTCCTCGTCGGAAGTGTTGCCGGAGTTGAGCGGGGAAATCGTGCCGTTTGCGGTGCCGGCCGAGGAGTTCATCGAGGTGGCGCGCCGGCTGGACCTGCGCGAATCTGGCAAGATCGAATTCATGGGCGGCAAGCAGGAACTGATCAAGCTGGGCGAATTCGACGATGTCGACATCGCGATGATGTGCCATACCGCCAGCGACATGGGATCGCACGCGTTCGCCATGGGCGGCACCAGCAACGGCCACGTGGTGAAGTACGTGCGTTTCATCGGGCGGGCGGCGCATGCGGGGTCATCGCCTCACCTGGGCATCAACGCGCTGAACGCGGCCAACTTCGCGCTGCAGGCGGTCAACGCCAACCGGGAACTTTACCGGGAGCAGGACACGGTGCGGATACACGGGATCATGACGCACGGCGGGCAAGCCGTAAACTCGGTGCCGTCGGACGTGCGGCTGGAATGGCGCGTCAGGTCGGGTACGCCGGAGGCCGTGGTGCGCTACTCGGACATCGTGGACCGGTGCTTCCGTTCGGGAGTGCTGGCGGTGGGAGCGTCGGTGTCGATCACCAACATACCGGGTTACCTGCCGATGCGGCACGACCAGAACCTCCTGGACGTGTTCCGGGTCAACGCGAAGGGGCTGCTGCAGGAAAACCGCGTCCTGATGATGCCGCCCACGCGCAACCGGGGCGGTTCCACCGACATGGGCGACCTTAGCCACATCATCCCCTCGATTCACCCGTACACCGCCGGCGCCGAAGGCCCGGGCCACAGCTCGGAGTACATAGTCACCGATTACCAACAGGCCGTGGTGAATCCGGCGAAGATCATGGCGATGTCGGTGATTGACCTGTTGTCGGACAACGCCGAAGGAGCAAAGCGCGTCACAGCGTCGTTCCGTCCGGCAATGTCGAAAGGGTCGTATCTCAACTTCCAGCGCCAGCGCGCGGAAGTGATTGAGTTCGACGGCGCAGCAACCTAGGCCGGCGCGCGGTCACAAACCAACAGTTCGCGCCAGCGCCATAAACCCGCCGGCGATCAGCGGCACCGTCAGGTTGTCGTCCAGCGGCAATGGCAGGAATTCCACCGCGGCGGCAAAGACCGCCGTGACCACCACGGCCCACGACCATGCTCCGTGCCCCGCCGCCACGAGAACGGCCCACACGGCCAGAGAGGCGGCAACGAACGCCAGTGTGCCCAAAGGCGACTTGCCCCAAACACGCGGCCCCGGACAGCGCGACCCAATGAGCGCGGCGGCAGGGTCTCCCACGGCGACGAACATCAGCGCCGGCAACGCCACCTCTATTCCGTAGAAGTAGAACGCGAAGAATGCCGCGATCAACAGATAGGTGGCCCCGGTTATGTCGGTGGCCTCGGACGGTTTCAGGATGGATCCGAAAATCGCAAGGTAGGCGCGGTTGAAGGCGCCGGTACGCTGGCGACTGACGTCCACCGCCAGCGAAAGCAGTGCGCCACCGCCGACCATGGTCATATAGGCCGGCTCGGGAATAACCAGGGCCAGCAGGGTCGTACAACTGGCGGCCACCAGGTGGAAGATGCGCCGCCCGACGGGCACGGCGCCGGCGGGTCGGTTCATATCAGGGGCGCGGAGAGGCACGATGCGCTGTGGTACGCGCCAGCCGGCTCATCCGCGAAATCCGCTCAGTGTCCCGTCGAAGGCAAACGCCAACGGCGATCAGAAGTCGATGATGACGGTGTCGCCGGCGCCCCAGCGGAAAGAACGGAACTCGGTGTCCCTGGGAACCTCGAACACCAGCCACCCGTCCAGGCCGGTGCCCCGGGGCAGCTGCTGAGCACGCTGGACCAACTTGATCTGGCCGTCAGGCTGTTCTTCCTCATAGGCGGCGTTCCAGAGGAACCGCACGCATTCCGTGGGAGCCTCGGGATTCACGGGGACGTTGCAGCGGTCCGACGGCTTTTCCGGCACCTCAGCATCCTCTGCCAGAGCGCCGACGTTGATGGGCGCATATTTGCCCTGGAAGAAGTCGCGCAACTGTGCCGCATCGCGGTCGATGTTGACGATGGCGCTGGTGGCCGTATGGTTTTCAACCTTCACGCGGAGCAGGATGAGCTCGTTTTCGTCGGATTGAGGGGACAGCTTGTACAGGGGATCATCGACCGAGCCCTGGGTGGGCAAGCGGGTGGAGGTAGCCCAGCGCAACTCATCGGTGCGCTCCAGAGCCGCGACACTGACGTGGAGGATCCGACCCTTGTAATACCGGCCGATGTTGGGCGACTGGGACGAACAGGCCAGACTGGCAGCCAGGACCAGCAACGCCAACAGGAGAACCGGCGCGATTCGCCGGACGCGGACACGACCGTACAGACTAGTCATCGCCGGTTCCGGTCAAAGTGGGCAGCTGGCGCAGGTCGCCGATGAGATCGGTCAGCACGGTCAACATGCGATCAACCTCGGCGTCGGTGTTGTGCTTCCCGAGGGTGACGCGCAGGGAGCCTCGCGCCGTATCGGCGGTTTGACCCAGGGCCAGGAGGACGTGGGAGGGTTCCAACGACCCGCTGCTGCAGGCGCTGCCGCTGCTGGCCGCGATGCCCTGGAGATCCAACCCGAGCAGGATCGATTCGCCCTCGACGCCATCGAAGGAAAAGTTGACGTTGTTGGGCAGCCGGTCAGTGGGATGGCCGTTGAGGATGGCGTCCGGAATGCGCTGCTGGATCTCGGCGACGATGCGGTCGCGCAGGGCAGCGCATTGGGCGCCGACCTCTGCTTTCTGGTTGTCGGCCTGTTCCAGCGCCACGGACAGTCCGATGATGCCGGCCACGTTTTCGGTGCCGGACCGGCGCTCGCGTTCCTGGCCGCCTCCGGTGATCAACGGAAGATAGGGAACACCCCGGCGCAAGAAGAGCACACCCACGCCCTTGGGCCCGTAGAATTTGTGCCCCGACAGGCTCATCATGTCCACGCCGAGGCGGCGAACGTCCAGGTCCAGGAAGCCGGCGGCCTGTACCGCGTCCGTATGCATGACGATGGTGCGGCTAAGGGCCCGGGCGCGGTCCTTGACCGCGGCGGAAATCTCCGGAATGGGATTGATCGTGCCGATCTCGTTGTTGGCATACATTATGGAAACGAGAGCGGTCTCCGGCGTGATGGCGTTGGCAACCTGCTGCGGGTCCACGCGGCCGTAGTCGTCGACCGGCAGGTAGGTCACTTCCCAGCCGCGATTTTCCAGCATCTGGCAGGCGTGGAGCACCGCATGGTGTTCCGCGGCCGCCGTGATGACGTGGCGTCCGGTTTCTTCCAGCGCGTAGGCGGCGCCGCGTATGGCGGCGTTGTCGGATTCGGTGCCGCCGCTGGTAAAGACCACCTCGCGATTGCGACAGTTGAGCACGCGGGCGACGCGTTCGCGGGCGGCGTCCAGCGCGTACCGCGCCTCCTGTCCAACGGTATGAACGCTGGAGGCGTTGCCGTAGAGCCGCGTGAAGTAGGGCAGCATCGCCTCCAGGACGCTCTCGTCCATGGGCGTGGTGCCGGCGTGATCGAAGTAAATGTGGTTTTGGGTCGTCATACGATGGCGTAGCAGATTGAATTTTAGCATAGGGACCGGCGGCCCCCGGCGATTGCTAGACGGCGCCAAACCATCGAGACGCGGTCAGCGAAGCCACTTGTACCACAACAACGCGCCGCACGCGATAGTAACCAGCAATCTGATTGTGAATGAAGTGGCCGGTTCGCCGCGTCGCACAATTCGCTGCACAGAGGATCGCCACCGGGAGCCAGGCCACGCCAATCGAGGTATCTCCTAATTTGGGCGATACTCATCCCACCAACGTAACCGCTCGGCCTGACTGGCTCGGACCAAAGCCCGCGAACTCAGCGGACACCATGCGCGTTGCGATCCCTGGTCACGCACAGCCTGCCTTGCGACGCCCGGGGTCGGCGGCTATAGTGAGCCGCAACCGAGAGAGCTCCCGAGGGATGAAAATGGCTTTGGCAGAGATAAACGGCTACCGGATGCACTTCCAGGTGTTCGGGGATGACACAGCGCCGGCGCTGGCGTTGATACACGGCGGGCTGGGAGGCGGAGACGGGAGCAAGGATACGATCAACCGTCAGGCAGACGCGCTGTCAGCGGGGTATCGCTGCGTGTTCTACGACCGGCGGGCGTGCGGTGGGTCCGACACACCAGTCGATGGGTACGGCATGGTCAACTGCGCGCGCGACCTGCGCGAGTTGATGGCCCACCTGGGCATCAGCAAAGCCCACATCCTGGGATCGTCAGCGGGCGGCCCCATCGCGACGCAGTTCGCGCTGGACTATCCGGAACTCACGGACACGCTGATCCTCATCAACACGATGACCTACTCCGAGGAGGCGCAGCAGGAGATCCGTCGGCAGGAACTGCGCCGACTCCAGGAGCGAGTCGCGGCGGTTGGCAGATCGGCGGCAGTCGAGCAGGCATTGTCGGATCGGTTCCCGCAGATGTCGGCAGACGATCCGGAACGGTTCGCGAGAATTGCCGCGGAGAATCTGGCCCGCATCGACGGGATCGCCGCCACTCAACAGGCGTACCTGGACATCGGAGATTCGCTGGAATCGCGGTTGTCCGAACTCAAGATGCCGACGCTGGTGGTCCACGGGGACGCCGACAGCCGGATACCGGTGGAGTGCGGCCGCAGCCTGGCCGCGGGGATCGCCGGGGCCGAGCTGCACGTGATCGCCGGAGCGGAACACGGCCTGATGACCAACGAGGCGGCCGGCGACACGCAGCGAATCATCCTGGACTTCTTGCGGCGAGCCTCCGCCAGCCAGGCTCAAGCGGCCGCGAACTGAGGGGCGCCATTGGCAAAATGCGGACCAGCCTCCCGCCACATGAACGGGGCATGGCCGGAGCGCAATCAACCGGAGGAACAACGTATGACAACGGTGAGCATTGACCACGTGGCGATGCCCACGGCGGACGCGGAACGACTGATCGGGTTCTACAAGAACCTGGGCTTTGAGATCAACGACGAGGCGGAGTGGCGGGCGGGGACGGCGAATATTTTCTCGATCCAGATCGGCGATTCGAAGATCAACGTGCACCCGGAGCGGTACATGGCGAACCTGCGGGGGCCGACCGCAGTGCCCGGCTGCATGGATATGTGCTTCGTGTGGGACGGCACGGTTGAAGAGTGCCAACGGATGCTCTCCGGAGCGGGAGTCGAAGTCGTGCAGGGTCCGGTGCCCCGAAAGGGAGCGCGGCAACGGGGCGCGGCGCCATCGCTGAGCCTGTACGCCCGGGACCCGGACGGCAATCTGCTGGAATGGATGATTTACGAACAGGACTGACTGAGGAGGAATGCAACGTGGCTACGGTTGGGATAGATCACATCGCGATGCCCACGGCTGATGCGGAACAGCTGATGGCGTTCTACAAGAGGCTGGGATTTGCCATCAACGATGAGGAGGCGTGGCGCGCCGGCACGGCGAACATCTTCTCCATTCAGATCGGCGACTCGAAGATCAACGTGCATCCCGAGGGGCACATTGCGGACTACCGGGGACCCACGGCGGTGCCCGGGTGCACCGACATCTGCTTCGTTTGGGACGGCACGGTTGACGAGTGTCAGAAAATGCTGGCGGATGCCGGCGTAGATATCATACGGGGACCGGGGCCGCGCAAAGGCGCACGGCAGCGTGGCGCGCTGCCGGCGGTGAGCCTCTACGCTCGCGACCCGGACAACAACCTGCTGGAGTGGATGATCTATCAATAGATCCCAACCGCAACAGGAAACGGGGCAAATCATCATTCGCCCCGGCGCAGGAACGGACATGCAGACACTGGCGGAGATGGCGATTGACAGGCCGCCGTCGGGCGCCAAGCAAGGAGAACAACCATGACGCGGATGCTAGGCAAGCACGCCCTGGCGCAGATGCTGGTGGCAGAAGGGGTGGAGTACATATTCGGCAACCCCGGCACCAGCGAGACGCCGTTCCTGGACGGTCTGCAGGACTTCCCACAACTGCGGTACATACAGGCGTTGCAGGAAGGGACCGCGGTGGGGATGGCCGACGGCTACGCTCGGGCCACCGGCAAGCCGGCGTTCGCGAACATCCACATCGCCGGCGGGCTGGCGAACGGGATCAGCGGTTTGTACAACGCGTTTCGGGGCGGCACGCCGCTGGTGCTGACGGCGGGGAACTCGGACACCAGGATGTTGATCAGCGAACCGGTGCTATCCGGCGACCTGGTGGAGATGACCCAGCAGTACACCAAGTGGAGCATCGAGATTCGCCACGCCTCGGACATACCGGTGGCGATCCGCCGGGCGTTCAAGGAAGCCAAGACGCCGCCGACCGGGCCGGTGTTCGTGTCGTTCCCGTGGGATACGCTGGACGAAGAGGTGGATTTCGAGCCCGTGGCCTCGTCCGACGGTTACTTCCGGATCCGGCCCGATGCGGCGGCGGTGGACCGCGCGACCGAGTTGCTGGCCGGAGCGGAGAACCCCGTGATCGTGGTAGGCGACCGCGTGGCGCAGTCGAACGCCGTGGAGCAAGTGGTGCGGGTCGCGGAGCAGACCGGAGCCAGGGTTGTCGCCACCTCTTACTCGGAAGTGAACTTCCCGACGTCTCACCCGCAGTGGGGCGGGATGCTGAACCTGAATAGTCCGGCCACGGCGCGACAATTCCAGAACGCCGACGTGGTGATGGCGGTGGGCACAGACGTATTCGCGTCTTTCCTGTACGTGGACGTGCCGTTCCTGAACCCGGATACCAAGCTGATCCACATGGACAGCAACTACTGGGAGATCGAAAAGAGCTACCCGACAGAAGTGGGGATCATGGCCGACCCGGCGGCGGGCATGGCCGACCTGGCGGTATCGCTGGAGTCGAACCTGACCGGCGGGCAGCGGGAGGCCGCGGCTACCCGGGCGGCCACCCTGGCGGCGGCGCGGGAGCGGGACGCCGAGCGATACCGGGATCGGATCGCGGCAACGTGGGACAACTCGCCGATGCCGGTGGAGCGCATGATGCACGAACTGGCGGACGCGGTTCCGCCGAACACCATCATCGCCGACGAAGCGGTTACCTCGCGTCCGGCGGTGAACCGGGCCTTTGACTTCGAGAAGCCCGGCGACATCTACGGCATACGGGGCGGGGCGCTGGGCTGGGCCATGCCGGGAGCGCTGGGAGTGAAGCTGGCGCATCCGGACCGGCCGGTGCTGGCAGTGGTGGGCGATGGGGCGTCAATGTACACGGTGCAGGCGCTTTGGACGGCGAGCCGGTACAACATTCCGGTGGTCTATGCCATCTGCAACAACCAGGCGTACCGCATCCTCAAGGTGAACATGGAGGTTTACCTGCGTGACATGCTGGACGACCGCGAGCGGGACAGCGACTACGTGGGCATGGACTTCGCCAACCGGCTGGACCTGGCGATGATGGCGCAGGCCATGGGCGTCCACGGCGAACGGGTGGAGGATCCGTCGGAAATCGGGCCGGCGATCCAGCGGGCGTTCGATAGCGGCAAGCCGGCTTTGCTGGACATCACCATCAGCGGAGCGCTGTAGCCGGCGCCACGCAACACAAGAGCAGAGCAGGGCGAGTTTGCGGACCCGCCCTGCTCTTTTCTCGCTGTTACCCGAGCCGGACTAGTTCAGGATTCGGGTCGCTCCGCCATCGCCAAGACTTCGGCCCACTCCTCCGCCGTCACTGGCTGGATGGAGAGTCGCTGACCACGCTTGATGACCTGCATGTCGGCCAGGGCCGGGTTGGCCTTGAGCTCGTTGAGGCTCACGAAACGCGGGAGGCGCCGCTCGGCCTTGATGTCGACCATCAGCCAGGTTGGATTGGCCGGGTTGGACTTGGGATCGTAGTAGCGGGAGTTGGGATCCCAGGCGGTGTCGTCGGGGTAGGCCTCACCGACGATGCGAGCGGTGCCGATGACTCCGGGGGGCTTGGCGTTGCTGTGGTAGAAGAGGATGTAATCGCCGACGCGCATGTCGTCGCGCATGAAATTGCGCGCCTGGTAATTGCGGACGCCGTCCCACTCTGCGGTGTGGTCGTCCTCGGCCACAAGGTCGTCGTAGGAGAAAGAAGACGGCTCGGACTTGAACAGCCAGTAGCGGGGTTCAGGCATCGGGTCAACTCCGGGAATGGCCCCAGGACGGGCGAACAGAACAGGTGGGAGGTGGATTCCTGCTTTCGCAGGAATGACGCTCTCGGGCCGTTAATTCTCGAGCGGGTCTAGATCAGGCCGCTGACTGATTGAGCATCGAGCGGAGCTAAACGGCGTCCGTTCCGTGCTCGCCGGTGCGGATCCGGATAGCGTCGCCCACCGGGTAGATGAAAATCTTGCCGTCGCCGGGGGCGCCGGTGATGGCGTTGGTGCGAATGACGTCCACCGCCCGGTCGGTGTCCTCGTCATTGACGACGACCTCCACCTTGACCTTGGGCAGCATGTCGATGCGGTAGGTCCCGAGGCCGCGGGCCGCAGTGACTTCCACCCCGCCCTGGTTGCCCCGACCCGAAACCTGGGTCACGGTAAGGCCCACGACGCCGGCTTCGCTGAGAGCATCCTTGACGACGTCGAGACGTTCCGGCCGGAAAATGGCTTCGATTTTATTCATTGGGTTTGCACCTCGCTGGACTCAATTGTAATCGTTATGTCGCCTTGCGTGCATGTGGTTGACGATTTTACGCCCAAGATCCCAAAAGGTGCGCTGCTCTGCGACCAAACAAGCCTGATCCGCCGGCCCCACAACGAAGCGCCGGCTACCGCCGGATTTGGATACCGGCAGCTTCGCGATCAAAGCAACCGGAGATGAGGTCCTCGCGCTCCTGGCGCAGGACGTCCTTTCGCACCCGGAGGCTGGGGGTCCGCGGCAGTTCGTCGCGGATTTCGATGTAGCGGGGCACCTTGAAGTAGGCCAGGCGGTCAGCGCACCAGTAGATGACGTCCTCGGGCTGCGGCGAGGCGCCGGGCCGAGGGGTTATGTACGCCTTGACCTCGTCCTCCCCCAGCTCTGAGGGGACTGCGATGATGGCGCAATCCAGGACGTGCTCGTGGCTCTTGATCACGTCCTCGACTTCCTGGGAAGAGATGTTCTCGCCGCGGCGACGGATGACGTCCTTCTTCCGGTCGACGAAGTAAAGGTAGTCGTCGTCGTCCAGCCAGCCCAGGTCGCCGGTGAACAGCCAGCCGTCACGCAGGGACGCGCTGGTCTCCGTCTCGTTACGCCAATAGCCGGCCATGGTGGCGGGGTTGCGGATGGTGATTTCGCCCGGTTGGCCATTGGCTACCGGATTGCCGCCATCGTCAACAATGCGAACGGTGTTTTCGAACGCCGCGTCCGGGTGACGGCGGGGCTGACCTGACGAGTTCGGCCGCCGATCGCCCCGTATGGCCTCAATGGTGCCGTAGCAGGTCTCGGTCATGCCGAAGCCGACGATGATATCGGTGCCGAAGCGCTGCTCGAACTCCGCAAGGAACTCAGGAGAAAAGGCCGGCGAGCCATAGAAGAGGCGCACAGTGTTGTCGGCGTCATCGGGCCGGGGGTCGTTCTTAGCCAGCACGGGCATCATCATGCCGATGAAGTTGACCACGGTGGCGCGCGCGTCCCGCACCTGGTCCCAGAAACGCGAGGCGCTGAAACGATCCTGCACGATCAGGGTGGCGCCGGCGGCCAGGGTGCCCATGGTGCTGTAGTACTGGGCATTGGCGTGAAAGTACGGAAGACAGGTGAAAAAGCGGTCGTCGGGCGTGGCCTGGGTCCAGAGGGCAAAACCTTGTCCGGCGGACACGTACATCTGATGGGTGACCTGAACGCCCTTGGGGTTGCCGGTGGTTCCAGAGGTGTACTGGAGCATCGAAATGTCGGTGGGAGCCACGCGCGGGAGTTCAGCGATTTCAGGAGATTGGGCGAGAAGGTCAGCGTACCTGGTCCACCCGGTTGGAGTGGCATCGCCACCCACGTACAGGCGATGGCGGACACAGGGTGCAATGTCGGCTGCCTGGGTCGCGACGTCAAGCAGGTCCTCGTGGGCGACGAGAGCGGAGGCTTCCGCGTTGTTGAGGATGAATGCCATTTCGTCGCGACGGTAGGCCGTGTTGATGGTGACGGTGATGCCGCCGATGAGCGCGAGGCCAAACCAGGAGTACAGGACCTCGGGAACGTTGGGGAGGAAGAGACAGACGCGGTCGCCGTGACCGATACCCAAATTGCGGAACATGGTGGCCGCCGAACGGCAGCGGCGATAGAAGTCAGAGTAGGAGATCTGCTGCCCGGCGATCTCCACGAAGATCTTGTCCGGATTGGAACTGGCCACAATCTCCAGAAATTCGCCGAGGGATTTTTCCCACGAATGGCGATTGGAAATGGGCTCCAGACCGAGGATGCTACTCATAACTAAGCTCGGGATCCAACGGACGCAAAACAGCGGCCGGCTACGAATTACGCAGGGCTCACGCTATCACGCGAGTTGGGGACGGTCAAGGGACGGATGCGCCGCGGGCGCAAGCGTACCTGCAGCAGACCGGTCCGCAGCAGAACCGCCAGCCTACGACCGGTTTCAGGGACGTTGGACTGGCGCCGCGTCACGGCTGGCGCATCAGCCGCCCGATGACCACCCATGCTAAAATTGGCTCGTTCTCACTGGAGCCAGTTGTACCGAATAGTACGCCAAAGGTGCGCGAAGTGCAGATTACCGGCAGAGGCGTTTGGATCGCTTTGACATCGGCCATCTTCTGGGCGGCGTCGCTGGCAGCAATGCTTGCCGGCGGCTACGTGGTAGCGGTGGGTACGCCATGCCTGTGCGCCGATGTCAACGGCTTAATGCTGGGTGGCGGCTTGCTGATAATCCTGATGAGCGCCGCAGCGTTGCTCTGGTCCAGAGAATTGGCGCGCCTGGTGGTTGACCGGGTGACCAGCCTGACGGCTCAGCAGAAATAGTCGCCAGCGGAAGCATTAGCGGCTACTGCGGTCCGCTGGCGCTTCCCACCGGCGGGCTCTAACCTTCCGGCCTGATTGTGGTGAGAAGCCGAACACGGCGTTCGGCCACTATTTGTCGAGGAGCGTCGAACCTCTCCCGGAACGACCTGTACTAAAGCTGGCGCAGCTTGGGATCCAGGCGATCACGCAGCCAGTCCCCGAACACGTTGAACGCGATCACAACCATGGTTATCGCAACGCCGGGGATAATGGAAATCCACCACGCGGTGGCGACCTTGGCCCGGCCGTCAGCGACCATCTGTCCCCACGATGGCGTGGGCGGCGGGATTCCGGCGCCGAGAAAGCTGAGCGATGCTTCAGTCAGAATGACCAGGCCGACGTGCAGCGTCAACATGACCATGAAGGAATTGAAAACGTTGGGCATTATGTGGACGAACATGATCCGGGCGCCGGAGCAACCGTGGACATGGGCCAGCGCGACAAAGTCGTTGTCTTTGAGCCCCAGCACCTCACCTCGGGTGACCCGGGCGAACCTCGCCCACAGGATCAGGGTCACGGCAAGAACCACAGTCTGCAGCCCCTGCCCCATGGTCACCGCTAACAATAAGGCGAACAGAATTGTGGGGAAGGCAAGGGTCGCGTCCACCGCCCTCATGATGAACGTGTCCGTCTTGCCACCCGCGTAGCCTGACAGCAGGCCCAGGACACCGCCGATGGCGCCCCCGGCCAGGAGGGCGGTGAAGGCCACGATCAGGCTGACTCGAGCTCCGTAGATCAAACGGCTCAGGATGTCCCGGCCCAGAATGTCCGTGCCCAACAGGTACTTGGCGGAACCCTCCGCCTGCCAGGCCGGCGGCTGAAGTTTGTCGCGCAGGGACTGCTTGGTCGGTGAATGGGGGGCAATCAGCGGCGCGAATATGGCCGCGAACACCATGATCACAATGATGACCACGGGTATCCAGGGCAGTCGCTTGAGTTCGTACTTCAGCCGTTCCTGCCGCTCGCCGGAAACCTCCAGCACCTGCACGCCGGTTTCTATGCGGTCGCTGGCCATATCGCTCCTAGTCGTACCGGATCCTGGGATTCACGTAAGCGTAAAGGATGTCGACCACCAAATTCACGGCCAGGATTATCACGGCGTCCAGCAGGATCACTGCCTGGAGCAGCGGAAAGTCGCGTTGCGCCACGGCGTCAATGGTGAGGCGGCCGATACCGGGCCAGGCAAACACGGTCTCGGTCACGATGGCTCCGGTGACGAACCCGCCAACGAAGACACCGAAGAGCGTCAGCACCGGGATCAGGGCGTTGCGCAGGCAGTGCTTCCAGAAGACCTTCCATTCCTGCAGTCCCTTGATCCGGGCGAGCTTGACGTACTCGGTATCGAGCACCTCCAGCATGCTTGACCGGATCAGCCGCATGATACCGGCGATGGAGAACGTGCCCAGGGTGAACGCCGGCAGAATGTAGTGGAGGGGCCCGCCCATTCTCCCGGGTGGAAGCACGTCCAACCACACGCTGAATATGTAAATGCAGACGATGGCGATCCAGAAATTTGGAGTAGCCACCCCGAACACCGCGATAGCCCCGGCCACCTGGTCGATCCAGGTGCCCCGCTTGACCGCTGCTACTACCCCCAACGGGATCGCGACTGCAACCGCGATGAACATCGACAGCGGCAGCAACTTGAGCGTGTTGGGCAGCCGTTCGAAGAAGAGCTCCGCTGCCGGCTTTTTGTACACGATGGAGTCGCCAAAATCGCCGCGGACAATGCCGGTGAGAAACACGAAGAGCTGTACGTGGTACGGGCGGTCGAGGCCGAGGTTCCGCTCGACGAATTGGCGCTCTTCCTCGGTGGCATCTTCCGGCACCATGAGGTCTGCCGGATTGCCGGTGGCCCTGGCCAGGGCGAACACGATCAGCGCGACGATAAAGAGCAGGACGATACCCTGCAAAAGCCGGTTGAGGATGTATTTTTGCAAATCCCCGACCTCAAGGAACGGTTCGCGCCGGGAGGTTCAGCCCGTTCCCGGCGCGACCAGCGTGTGGCGTCAAGGTTTGTATCGTTGAATGTCGGGGGGGCCTGGCTGCGTCGGCAGCCGCGCCCACCCGGATCCAAACTCTATTGTTGCCAGGGATTGCCCTCGGCGTGGGGTATGCGATGGAACACGTCACCGAGCTCACCGCGGCCGTAGATGCCCTGCCAACGGCCCACCGTTTCCGGGTTGGAGGCGTACAGGCTGACACCCTGGACAATCGGGACACCGATCCACTGATCGGCCACCAACTGGAGGATGTCGTTGGTAGCCTCGGCCCGCTTGGCATCGTCGCGCTCGGAGATGGCGATCTCGTGGAGCCTCAGGTATTCCTCTCCCACCGGTGTCAAACTGTCGCGATCGCCGAATGCAACGTGGTTGCTATCGGGGTGGAAAGTGGTCTGATACCGGGGTACCGGCAGCGGCCGGCCCGCGTTGCGGTAGATGCTGACTGCCCCGTTGAAGCCTTCGCCCCATTCGTCGTGTCCGGGCCGCCGGGTCATGGGACTGAACACGCCGATCTCGATGACTTTCAGGTCAGACTTGATGCCGATCTCATCCCAGAAGCCGGTGACGGCCTGGCTGAGGTCGTTCATGTAGGGTGTGCCCGAGAAGTTGGTGCTCCAGAAGGTGATCTCGAAACCGTCGGCATATCCGGCCTCGGCCAGCAGCGCCCGAGCGCGATCCGGATCGTACACCAATTCCTCTTCGCCCCACTTTTGCCACCGGGGAACGTCGACGTCGACGCTGGTGGGGAAGGTGGCAAAGGGCATGGAGGGTCGCCCATAGCCGTTCAGGGTGAAGTCGATGATGTCCTGGCGGTTGATGGCCAGTGACATGGCCTGCCGGACGCGAACGTCACCGATCGGCAATGCCTGGGCCTCATCGTAGTAGAGACCCCAGAACTGGTAGATGAACATGCCCACGCCCTCGATGACCGTGAGCTGCGCTCCGGAGGCTTCCACTTCAGGGGCGGACTCCGGCACCAGGTCGATGATGTCGGCCTGGCCGGTGCGGACCATGGCCAGCTTGGTGCTTTCTTCGGGGACCAAAAGCAGGCTCATGTTGGCGTAGTGGGGGATGCCGCGATGCGACTTGTCGAAGGCCTCATAGCGGAAGTAATCGCCCACGGAGTGCTCGGCATACACCCAGGGACCGCTGCCCACCGGCGCCTCCCGGAAACCGTCGCCGCCAACGGACTCGATGTAGTCCTTGGGCATGATCTGGCCGCCCTGGAACACCGCCCGGGTCAGCAGGCTCCAGAAGTGAGGCTTTGGCCCGTCGGTGTGCATCCGCAGGGTAAGATCATCAACGACCTCGATGGCCTCCTCGGACGGCTGGCGGAGTTGCCGGTTGAGGCGGTTACCGTCCCCGACGACGCTTTCGTCGTGGTACATGGTGCGCTCGAGGCTGAACTTCACGTCCTCGGCGGTCAGCGCCTCACCGTTGTGGAACACCAGGCCTGGGGCGATGTTGAAAGTCCAACTGCTGCCGTCGGGATCGATCCCCCATTCCTGCGCCACACCGGGACCGACGCCTCCATACTGGGAATCGTAGTTGAACCCCAGGAGAGCGTCGTAAATGGGCGCCTGGTACTGGGCGTGCCCCGCGCGACCCTGCAGGATCGGATCGGTGACCTGTGAACCGAGATTTTGCAGGCTCACGGTCAGCGTGCCGGTTGGGTCGTCTTGCTGGCGCACCACAGCTTCAACCGGGGGCACCGGGGTGGCCACCACCAGGACTTCCCGGGTGACCTCGACTTCTCTTTCTACCTCTTTCTCGACCTCGACCTGCTCGGTCACGACCTTTTCAACCTCGACCTGTTCGGTCACGACACGCGTGACCTCGACGACCTGCGGCTCAGCAGGGGTAGCGGCTCCTCCGCAGGCGAGGACGAGCGCGAGGGACAAGGTTAACGAACCGAGCCAGACTGCCTTAAGCGACATTCGGCACCTCCGACGCTAAACGCGAATACTGTGTTGCGGTTAGGTTGTCGCCGCACGATACACCGCATTGCCGAAATCAGTCAAATTTACTTCACCTTAAGCAGGAATATCGCAACATACGTGAATTATTTCACGAAGTCATCACTGCACGGAAAATGGGCGTCCTCAGACGGTGAGGCACACCCTATTACGCAATTCGAGCCAATCTGAGGTTTTAGCGACGATAGTCGTTGGCATCGCCTGTAGCTGGAGATCTGAGGCCGAGGCCCCCTCGAGATTTTGGCGGTCAGTCTGGGGTAATCCGGCTGAATTGACAGCCAAATGGGGCGGATTTAGACTGCCTTGCACTCGATTGATGCGGGCGTTTGCCAATCCGACTGACGCCTGAAACAATGCAATGATGGTTGTATATGGTCGTTTCCGTCGATGAAAAATGCCTGCGGCTGACTGACGAGAGCGGTGAGCGTGGCGTGCTGCTGGGAATGCGATGCCGGCATTGCGGGGTTTGCGTGTTCGGACCGGCCACGTTTTGCCAGTCGTGCACATCCGCCGACCTGGCAGAGGTCGAACTATCTACCGAGGGAACCCTGTACAGTTTCACCATCGTCAGGGTACCCCCCTCAGGCTGGCCGGGCCCGGTGCCTTACGTGCTGGGCGAGGCCGAACTGCCGGAGGGTCCGCACGTGCTGGCCGAAGTGATCGACTGCGCCCACGACGACCTGCGGGTGTGCATGGCGGTCACACTGGCGATTCAGACCGTGGCCATGGATGGCGTCGCAGGCTCGGAGCGGGCGGTGTACAAGTGGCGGCCCGTCTAGAAAGTGACGAGATCGCCCCCCGCATCGAGTGCAGGGTCGCAATGACAGGCTTGCAGGGCCGGGCGCAGGTTCGTCGCCCTTGGCTCGCAGACACGATCAGGTGGTAATCAAATGACGCAGTTTCGTCCCGGGCGAGAAGTGATGGTAGTGGGAGTCGGATTGCACGCCTTCGGCAGGTTTCCCGAGGAGAACCTTTCGGATTTGGCGAGGGACGCGGTGGTCGACGCCCTGCGAGACTCGGGAGTGCCGTGGTCGGCGATACCGGTGGCGTACTTCGGGCACGTCTATTACCACGGGATGTCGATTGGCGAGACGACGCTGGCGCAGCTGGGTTTGACCGGCGTGCCGATCATCAACGTGGAGAACGCGTGCTCCAGCGGGTCGACGGCGTTCTGGCAGGCGTACTGGGGGATCACGTCCGGGGTGTTTGACTTGGCCCTGGCGTTCGGCGCCGAGAAGGTGCCCAGCGGGCCGGTGACGGTAACCGCAGAGAACAGTCCTGCCCGATACATCGGCGGCGACCACATGATGGCGGGCTACGCGCTGCGCATGAAGCGATACATGGAGGAGACGGGAGCACCAGCGTCGGCGCTGGCGCAGGTGTCGGTGAAGGCGCGGCAGGCGGCCTCGATGAACCCCTACGCGCACCGCAAGGAAACCTACTCGGTGGAGGATGTGCTGAACTCACGCCTGATCGCCGACCCGTTGACTCTGTACCAATGCTGCCCCACCAGCGAGGGCGGCGCGGCGGCGGTGCTGTGCGCGGCGGACGCGCTGGACACCTACGGTGTGGACCGGAGCCGCGCAATTCGCGTGGCGGCTGCCGCGTTGACCTCGGGCAACTACAACGGGCGGGGCAGCGACCATTCCGCGTTCAGTCCGTACCGCACGGAGCCGGCCGCGTTGCAGGCCTACGAGATGGCGGGCATCGGCCCTGAGGATGTTGACATCGCGCAGGTGCATGACGCAGCGACCATCGGAGAGTTGCAGCAGATCGAGGCGTTGCACCTGACGCCGTTCGGAGAAGCCTGGCGAGCGACGGAGGAAGGGCGCACCGCGCTGGGTGGGGACATTCCGGTGAACACCGACGGAGGTCTGCTGGCCATGGGTCACCCCTTCGGAGCCAGCGGGATCCGCATGGTGCATGAGACAGTGACTCAGCTACGGGGCGAAGCCGGACCGCGGCAGGTGGAGAACGCGCGGGTCGGCGTGGCGCAGTGCTCCGGCGCCGGGGACGTCACCACAGTGCATATACTGACGCGGTAGCCGGGATCGCGATTGCCACGCTGCGCTCCCAATGTGGGTCTCATTCCTTGACGCGTTGTTGGAACGTTAGGTGGGATGGATCATGGCAAACTACATGATCATGGCGGCGATGCGGGGGCGGTTCATGTCGGAACAGGGCAACCTGTACGACAACTTCCAGATGCTGGGATACATGGAAGGGGCAACGCCCTTTGACGCGGTGTCGGCGTTTTTCGATCAGCCGAAGTTTCCCATCGTGTGGGCCGACGTGGAATACATGTGGGCGGAACGGCTGGCGGACGATCCGGCGAACGGGCACCACGGCGAATACGAAAAGGTCTACATCGCGTCGCTGCGGGAGCGGTGGGAAGGCAGTTCGCGGAATTAGCCATCGCGTGGATGGACAGGATATTCGGGATCGGGTCCTTCACCGGCAAACGCGGAGGCGATCAGAGTCCGGCAATCCGCGACACTAACGAAGTAGAGGCGAATGATCATTCGCCCCTACAATTTTTGCCCTCGCGCGTTACCGCGCTCGTCGGCCGGCCATTACACGGAGGCGGCCTTGTCCCGGAGGCGGGTGAACTCGGTGCGGAAGCCCTCGGCGAGCGCGCGGCGGTCGGTGCCGTGGAGGACGAAACGGGCGCCCTGCTCAATCCAGTATTCAGAGAGTTCGGGGGTCTGGTGATGGACGAGAGTGGGCAGTCCCCTGGCCTCGCACTTGTCGATGATCCCCTTGACGGTGGTCTTGTAGACTTCCTGGGCGTAATCGTCGGGGACGCCGAGGGAGATGCTCATGTCGTTGGGGCCGACGAAGATGGCATCTATATGGGGCACGGCCAGCATGGCGTCGAGGTTGTCGACTGCCGCCTGGCTCTCGATGCCGATGATGCAGATGTTGTCTCGGTTGCGGTTGGCGAGGTAATCCTGGCTGGCGTCGCTGGGGAAGTTGCCGGATTCCAGGGCCTCTTCGGCGGCCGCGCCCTTGAGGGGGCGGAACTTGGCCGCCTTGACCACCTCGCGCACCTGTTCGACAGTCTCGCAGTAGGGGGCGAGGATGCCCTGGGCGCCGGCGTCGATAGCCATGGTGACGTAGTGGGAGTCGGGGATGGGAATGCGGACGATGGGAACCACGCTGATGGTGTTGAACATGGTCAGGTAGTCGCCCAACTCGCCACGGCCACGGGGGCTGTGCTCGGTGTCGATGATTACGTAGTCGAGGCCGACGCCGTCGAGGATGGGGATCCAGCGAGGGCTGCGGTTGATGCTGATCATGGTGCCGAAGATACGGCCGCCCTGTTTGAGGGTCTGCTTGAGGTCTGCGCCGCTCATGGGGTGGATTGCTCCTTGCGATGGGATGTTGTGCGAGTATAGCACGCAGGGATCCAGCCGGATTTGGGCCGACAGACGGGGTGGAGCACAAACGATGACAGCATGGGAAGCGGTGCAGTTTCGACATGGACCGGGTTCCTGATTTCGCACGAACGGCAGGGCAGGTTGGATGAGGCTGGCGTTGCGGCTCTACAGGGTAGAGGCGATGCGGTTGCCCGGACATTGCCAGGATGTTGAGCGATGTTACCGGCGCCGAACCCAGGCGGTCAGGTGTGCTACACTGGCCTCGTAACAAAGTATCGAATCGATCGGGTAATCCGGGGTAGTTGTTGCGGAATCAGTACCGTTATATTGGCGAACAGGGTGATTGGGACGCGGTGGCGGAGGAGTTGCGTCAGGCGCCGCGACTGGCGCTGGATACTGAGCGCAATGGGCGGTTCGCCTACCGAGAGCGGATTTGCCTGATCCAGATATCCGACGGACGCACGACGTACCTGTTGGACCCTCTGGCAGTAAAGAATCTTGACGCTCTCGGCGAGTCGATGGCGGACGAAGCGGTGGCGGTGGTGATGCACGGGTGCGAAGAGGACGTGCGCTTCTTCGATCGCGATTTTGGGTTTGAGGTCAACAACCTGTTCGACACCGGGCTGGCGGCGCGATTCCTGGGGGTTTCGAGGCCAAACCTGGGCGCGGTACTCGAGGAATTCTGCGGAGTGGGGATCGCCAAGGATCCCAAGTTGCAGGTTTCGCACTGGGGGCTGCGGCCGCTATCGGGTCCGGCGCTGGACTACGCAGCCAGCGACGTGCACCACCTGCTGCCGCTGGCGGACGAGCTGGCGTACCGATTGGACAAACTGGGCCGCGCGGATTGGGTGAAGGAAGAGTGCGCGCGGATAGAAGCCCTGCGGCATCCACCCGACGAACCATTGGAGACGGCGTTCCGGCGGGTGAAAGGTTGGGAAGGACTCAACCCCCGGGAAGCGGCGGTACTGCAGGAACTGTATGCGTTTCGAGACGGCAAGGCGTGCGCCTGGGATGTTCCGCCGACGCAAGCGGCGAGCAACGGCGACCTGCTGGAACTGGCGCAGTCCAGCGGCAGCCCCCCGCGAGGGATCGGCGGGATGTTGGCGTCCCGTTGCTTCGGGGAGTTGCTGGAAGCCCTCGAACGGGGGATGACCGGCCCGGAGACGCCGAAACCGCCCCGGGCGGACCGGGGACCCGAGCCCTGGACACCGGAAAGCCGGGAGCGGCTGAAGGCGCTTAAACACTGGCGAACGGGATTGAGCCAAGAGCTGGGGCTGGCGGTGAGCCACATCTGGCCCACGCCGAGCCTGGAGAGGATCGCGTTGCGGCCAGATCGGCTTGACCATGAATTGGGCGGCGGGTACGGAGAAGTCCGGGGGTGGCAGCGGGATGAGTTCGGGGAAGGGCTGTCGAGAGTGGTGACAGGCGCGTAAACGGAAACCGGGCGTCCGCATAATGCGGACGCCCGGTTTCTGCTGGCCTGACATCTGAAACGAGGGACGTTTTCGATGCCGGGCGACCGCGGTATCAACCCGGCCTCGGGTTGTGGCAGAGGGTTGGCCGCGCCGCGCTCCGTGATGCAGCTGACGGTTGGGATAGGCGCCTGGGTCAGGCTCCGAAGGTCATCAGCTCCTCACAGAAGCGGGCGGTGTTGACGAGGTCGGGGACCACGACGTACTCGTCGATGGTGTGCATCAGGTTGGTGGACATGCCGACGACCACGCTCTCGATGCCGTGCAGGCGGAATACGTTGCCGTCGGTGCCGCCGCCGGAGGGGCGGATGTCGGGTTGGAGTCCCATGTCGCGCATGACTCTGGTGACCAGCTGAGCGGTGGCTTCGCTGGGATCCAGGCGGTACATCTGGAACATCATTTCCAGGTTCTCGTTGATTTCAGCGTCCGTGTAGCGGCCGCGGATGGTGTTGACCGCGGTGACCAGCTGCATGCGCAGTATCTCCAGGGACTCCATGCTCATGCTGCGGAACTCGCCGGACACGGTGGCCTCAGATGGGACGGCGTTGCGCACGGTTCCGCCGGTGATGGTACCCACGTTGAACGTCGTCTCGTGGTCAATGCGGCCCTGGGGAAGCTCGGCGATGATGTCGCTGGCGATCCGGATGGCGGACAGGCCCTTCTCCGGTTCGACGCCGGCGTGGGCCCCGCGGCCCTTGATATCGATGTCGAATGCCATGTAGGTGGGGCTGCCACCGGTGATGGTGTTGACCGGACCATTGCCGTCGAAGACGACCGCCTCGGTGCTGCTGATCATCGAAAAGTCGAGGTTCGACGCGCCGACGAGTCCGATTTCCTCGCCCCGGGTGAACACGACCTGCACCGGGCGGCGGGGTCGGCCATCTTCATGCACCGCCTGGAGCGCTTCTAGAATCGCAGCGACGCCGGCCTTGCAGTCGCCTCCGAGAATGGTGTTGCCATCGGAGGTGACGCGGTCGCCGACGACCTGGGGTCGAATGCTGCGGCCGGGGTCCACGGTATCCATGTGGGCCGACAGCAGCAGGGGGCGGTCTCCGTCCTCGCGGGCGATGACGTTGCCATGCTCGTCGCGGGCAACCTGGAATCCGAGGTTGGACAGTCGATCCGAGACGTGAAGAGCGACGTCCCACTCCTCACCGGAGGGACTGTCGATACGGACCAAGTCGCAGAAGTCGTTGATCAATCGTTCCTGGTTAGGCATGGGCGCTCCTCGTTGGTCGAACAATGCGATATGTGTGCATTCCGGCTGTCGTACCCGTGATTGCGAGAGAGGGCGCAAGTCCACCGAGATCAGGGCAAATATCGCGAAGCGGACCTGGACGCCGTTTCGGCCTGGGGACGGTGAAACCCGGCGGGCGTGAGTATTGCTTTCCGGTTGCCTATTATATCGTGGGTAACTAGAATTATGAGACCATGCCAGGGGAGTTCAACATACGTCAGGCCGGGATCGACGACGGCGACACCATCGCCAGATTCAACGCGGCGATGGCGCTGGAATCGGAAGGGATATCGCTGGACCGGGCGACGCTGCGGGCAGGGGTCGACGCCGCGTTGGCCGACGAACTGAAGGCGTTCTACCTGCTGGCCGAAGCCGGCGGCGAACCGTTGGGTCAGCTGATGGTCACCACGGAATGGAGTGACTGGCGCAACGGTTGGATCTGGTGGATCCAATCCGTTTATGTCAAACCCGAAGCACGGCGGCAAGGCGTGTACCGGAGGCTGTACCAGCGGCTGACGGATATGGCAAACGCGCGGGCTGACATACGCGGCATGCGGCTGTACGTGATGCGGGAAAATTGGGGGGCCAAACGCACTTACGAATCCCTGGGCATGAGCCACTCCGAGTACGATTTGTACGAAACGGAGTTGTGAGCCTCGAGGAAAGAGGCGCGCCCATTGAACCGGTCGGCGCAGCCCCGATAATCGGCCGGTAAGATTGAGAGAAACGACGAAACAGTGGCGGTCAACAGGCAAACGAGATGACCACGGGCGGCGACTTACCCACCGAATTTCACTATACAGCGCGGGGACAACTGGCTCTGAGGGCGGGTCAACTGCACGCCGCCATTGACGATTTCAACCACGCGCTGGAACTCAACGACGAATTCGCTCCGGCCTATTACTACCGCGGACTCGCATACCGCAATGGCGGTGACCTCAACCAGGCGATCGCGGACTACACGCGGGCGATAGTCGCCGATCCCGATTACCCGGTACCCTACTACGCGCGGGGGGTGGTCAGGAGGCACCTGGGATTTTACGAGGACGCGATCAGCGACTACTCGGCGGCAATCGAACTGGAACCGGATGATCCCGATTACTACTACGCGCGCGGGGTCGCGAGGATTTCGCTGGGACGGTATCAGGACGCCATCGCGGACTTCCTGGCTTGCACGCGGATCAACCCCGAGCACGCCAACGCCCAGTACAACCTGGGGATCGCGCACCGGGACTCGGGGGACCGGGAAACAGCTCTGTCCTACTACAATCGCGCCATAGAGCTGAGGCCGGGGGAGCCGGACTACCGGTACGCACGGGGCAATCTGTACAGCGACCGCAGGGAGTATAATGCGGCGATTGCAGACTATGACGCGGCCATCGAGATCGTGCCGACGTTCGCCAACGCGCTGTACAACCGGGGCATTGCCAAGCGCAACCGCGGAGAACCGACCGACGCCATTGCCGATTTTGACCTGGCGCAGGGCTGCGGCATGGATACGGCGACGCTGCACCACAACCGGGGTGTGGCGCGGGCGGACCTGGGAGATCACGGCGCGGCGATTGCCGAGTATGAAATCGCCATCGAGAAGAACTCCGAACTGGCCGGCGTCTGGCTGTCGATGGGCAACTCCAAGGCAGCGCTGGGAGATTATGCGACGGCCGTGGAAGCATTCGGCAAGGCGATGGCGCTCAACTCCAGCCTGGCAGAGGCCTACCGGGGCCGGGGCCTGGCCAACCGCGCGTTGGGCAACGAAGACGCGGCGGCGGCGGACTTTCTGGAATTCGCGCGGCGGGCGGGTAATAACGCATGATGGCTGCGGACTCCTGGCATGGACTGCGGGCCGGCGATCAGGTCGGCAATCTCGAATACATGATTGACGCAGCGGCGCTGGCGCGGTACCGGCAGGTCGTGGGCGCCAACGGATGCTTCCCGGACCTCATGGCGGAAGACTGCCGAGCGATGCTGGCAACCCGCGCTGCCGGGGAAACGCTGACCACAGTTTGGCAACAACTGGAGTTCAAGCGACCTCCCATCCTGGGCCGGCGCATCCAGGTGGGCGGATGGATGCGGGAAGTGCGGCACGCGCCTGGCCGGGTCTGGATCAAGGCGGCGGCGTTCGCCGTCGACGAAATCGGTACGGAGATCCTGCGTTCCGAAGGCGCATTTGTCGTGGGCTGCGCGACGGCTCGCTCAGAGCGCATCGCGGGATTGGCCGAGGCGCAACCGGACGCGCTCAATCTGCCGTGCAGTCACGTTGGCGACACTGGCTGCCTGGGCCGCCTGAGACTGCCGGGGCAGGAGCAGCTGGACGGGTATCGGGAGGTTGCGAATACGATGGCTGCGACTGACCTGAGCCGGGATGGAAATGGCCCGACATCGATCGTGGCCGGATGGCTGGAAGGCCTGATGGGCGCCAACTTCGGCGAAGATTTCCGGTGGGGCGGCGAACTATCGATTGTCCATCACCGAGCGCTGACATCGGCCATGACGCTGCACTGCGACGGCGTGGTACTGGGCCGCAACGCGGACGTTCGTGGAGTGGAGAAGTGGCGGGTGGCCATGTTGGTTCGCGATGCCGCCGGCCACGAAGCGGCGACGGCGGTGGCGGTGGTAGAGTCGCCCAGTTCGAGACTCCTTTGATCCCGGCGGCGGTTCCGAGGATTCAAGGGCCGGCCGCGCATCCTGCGGTCAAGCCGCGCTATTGTCATCGTTGAGGAAACTACGGAGGGATTCATGCAGCAACGCGAAGCGCCGAACGTGCCCATGCCGGAGAACTGGCAGCGGGGTCTGGCGATTGTGGCCCACCCGGACGACCTGGAGTACGGAGGGGCAGCGGCGATCGCCAAGTGGACCGCGCAAGGGAAGCGCATCACCTACGTCATGGTGAGCCGGGGCGAGGCCGGGATCGACGGCATGAATCCGTCGGAGGTGGGGCCGCTGCGGGCCAGGGAAGAGGTCAACGCGGCGCGGGTTGTCGGCGTCGATACCGTGGAATTCCTGGACCACACGGATGGAGTGATCGAGTACGGTTTGCCGCTGCGGCGGGACCTGAGCCGAATGATCCGCAGACACAAGCCGGACGTGATTATCACCATCAACCACCATTTGCAATTTTTCAGCGGGCACCTGAACATGGCGGACCACCGGTGGGTGGGACTGGCGGTGTTCGACGCGGCGCGAGACGCGGGCAACCGCTGGATATTTCCGGAATTGTTGGAGGAAGGGCTCGATCCGTGGAACGAGGTGCGCTTCGTTACCGTGTTTGGATCTACCGCGCCGTCGCACGCGGTGGACGTGTCGGAACATTGGGAGACGGGACTGGCGTCGCTGCGGGAACACCGGGCGTACCTGGAGAATCTGGGTGACGTGGGCAAGAGCCCGTTCGAGTTTCTGACCGCGCATGCCCGGGAAGCGGGAGCGGGTTTCGGATGCCGGTACGCGGCGTACGCGGAGTTGGTGCTGATCAACGAGTCCTTCTAGCCCCGGTTGCGACCGGGTCTCCGTCGGGGTAGGGTCTAATTCAGACCAAGTTCACACAAAGGGGAAAACATGGCGGGATTCAGCGAGCTATTGCGGGCGGAAGCGGAACCGATTTGGCGGGCCATATTCGGGCATCCTTTCCTGCGCGAGATCAAGGACGGAACGCTGCCCCTGGAAACGTTCCAGTACTACCTGGGGCAGGACTACCACTACCTGGAAGGGTTCGGCCGGGCCGTGGCCATGACGCTGGCCAAAGCGCCGGACGCGGACCTGCTGCAGGAGCTGGCGCACCGGGTGATGACGCCCGTGGAGCGGCCCCTGCATCACCAGCTTATCGAAGCGGCTGGGCTGACAATGCCGGAGGTTGAGGGCGCGACCAGATCGCCGACAAACACGGCTTACGTAAACCATATGCTGGTGACCGCGGAGATGTACGGGTTGGGTCCGACGGCGGCGGCCCTGCTTCCCTGCCCATGGACGTATCACCTGCTGAAGGACGAAGTGGGGCAGTCGGAACACCCGCTGTACGGGCAATGGACGCGGTTTTACGTGGAAGGGTTCCTGCAGTCCAGCGTGGACGCCTGGACGGGGTTCGTGGACGAGATGGCGGAACGGGTCGGCGAGCAGGAGAGGGAGGCGATGCGCTACGCGTTCATGGCGAGCAGCCGGTATGAGTACATGTTCTGGGACGCCGCATACCGGCGTGAGGCGTGGCCGGTCTAGATCGCGCCGGTGGCGCCGAGACGGTATCTCCCGGAGCAAACCGGTAAACATTCGGGGAGGAGTTACATGCCATACGCAGATATCAACGGGACGCAGATGTTTTATGAGAGCCACGGTGAAGGGCCGGCGCTGGTGTTTGCCCACGGCCGGGGAGGAAGCCACCTCAGCTGGTGGCAGCAGGTGACCGCGTTCCAGCAGGAATACCGGTGTGTGACATTTGACCACCGGGGGTGGGGACTAACGCCGGGCCAGGACGGTCAACCGGAGCCGGCGACGTTTGCGGCTGACCTCGAAGCGCTGCTGGACCACCTTGGCATCGACCGGGCAACTCTGGTGGCGCAGTCCATGGGCGGAGTGACGAGCCTGGGGTTCGCGCTGGCGCATCCGGAGCGGGTCACCGGGCTGGTGCTGGGAGACACGACCGGGGGCATCGGAGACCCATCCGTGGTGTCGCTGCTGGAGGACGTGCATCCGCCGGAGGACCCGCTGCGCCGGGCGCTGAGTGACGGATTCATCGAGAGCCAGCCGGAGCTGACTTTTCTCTTCGGCTCGATCGGGAGGATGAACCCGCCCATGCCGGTGAGCATCGTGTCCGGACTGTTCCGCAATCCCGCTGGACCACATGCCGGCGACCTGGCAGGGTTCACCGTGCCGACACTGTTGATCGTGGGCGAGGAAGACCGGATATTCCCGCCCAACGTCATCGAGGCGGCGCACCGGCTGATTCCGGGGAGCCGGCTGGAGGTGGTCGCCGGGGCGGCGCACTCGACCCACTACGAGCAGGCGGCGATCTTCAACGGGCTGCTGGCTGGGTTCCTGGCGGAGATCGGGGTTGGGGCAGTGGGAGTTGCGGCGGACGATTAATCGGTCAGCGGGGCAAAAACCAGGGGCGAATGATTATTCGCCCCTGCGCAATTCGGATCGTCCGGAGAAAGGCAACTAGAAAGGCAGATGCTCCGCGATGTCGTTCTCGGTGCGGAAGGGGCCCCACTCGCGCGGCACGTTGAGCAGACGATCTTCCAGGTCATCAACGCTGTTCTGGCCGCAATAGGCCATGGCGCGGTTGAACTCCTCGCGAAGAAGCTCCAGCATGTGGTGGACTCCCTCCGCGCCGTTGACGGCGAGGCCCCAATAGAGGGGGCGACCGACGGCGACCGCGCGGGCGCCCAATGCCAGCGCCTTGAGCACATCGCTGCCGCGACGCACGCCGGAGTCGACGTACACCTCAGCGTGGTTACCGCAGGCGGCGACGATTTCGGGCACCATCTCGATGCTGGACATCGTGCTGTCGAGTTGGCGGCCACCGTGGGTGGAGACCAGTACGCCGTTGACGCCGTGGTCGACGGCCATGCGGGCGTCCTCGGCCACGCGAACGCCCTTGAGCACCAGAGGCAAATCGGTCAGGCCGCGGAGCCAATCAATTTCCGCCCAGGTCAGCGGGGGCGACTGGGGCATTTCCCAACGCGGTGACTCGTCGGTTCCGCTGACCGCAGCCAACTGGTCCTGCTGGTCGCGGAAGTTGCCGAGTTCGCCGGGTCGCTCGTAGCGGTTGCGGACATCTCGTTCCTTGGGGCTGGGCGCCGGAGTATCGACGGTGAGTACGATGGCCCGGTAGCCGGCGGCCTCGGCGCGCTTGACCAGGTTTTCGGTGATGTCGTAGCCACGGTGGTAGAGTTGGAACCACAGGGGTCCGGTGGCGGCTTCGGAGATCTCTTCCAGGCTGCAGTTGGAAGAGGTGCTGCACATCATCAGCGTGTTGGACATGCCGGCGCCGCGGGCGGTTGCGCACTCGGCTTCGGGGTGAGCGTTCCCGTGGCCGCCGGTGGGGGCGATCATTACGGGGAAGCTGATGTCCTGTCCAAGCACGGTGGTGGACACTTTGCGCTCGGTGGTGTCACGCATGAAACGCGGGCGCAGGGTAAGCGCTTCAAAAGCGGAACGATTGCGGGCAGTGGTAATCTCATCCATCGAACCGGCTTCGATGAACTCCCAGTTGTTGTGGGGCAGCACCTGCTTGGCCCGAGCCTCATAGTCATAGAGGTTGATGGGGTCCATTCTCATGATGATACTCCGGGGTTGACCCTATTCGAAAGCTCAACGGTTGGGATGCCGCAGAGTAGCATTACAGGTTGAGCCTGACAATAGCGTCGGCGACGTCCGGCTGCATTCTGTATTCGTCAGCCTGGGAGTCGAACGACATCGGATGGGGGAGAGCGACGTTGTGAACGCGACGGATGCGCCGCACCGCGTGTCCTTGAGAGGAGAGGCGACCCGAGAGTTGGCGCACGGTGAGATGCATTTCCTCCAGCAAGGCCTGGCGAGAGAGAACGTAGCCTGCGCTCTGGGCAACTCTTTGGTAGATTTCCCTGGCATCATCGGCCAGGAAACCCCAGAAGGCGCGGACGTGTTCTATGGTCCACCGACCTTCAGGGACGTCGTCGGCCAATGCGATCGATGATGCTTCGTCGGGCGCATTGGCGGGAGCAGTCGCCACGGATATTTCAGTGTTGTTGACAAAAGGTGAAGCGGCAGAATCGTCCCCGGCTGCGAGTTGTCGCATCGCAAGGATCACATCGTCCGCATCACCTTCAAATGTCAGGGCAACCTTTACCATTGTTTTACCTCGCGGTGTCAGTTCCGCGACAAGTCTAACACATTATCACGAGAGGTCAACTACGCTTTAGGTGTTGAACGCATAGACGACATTACAAGTATCAACCAAAAGGGCGGGTGTTGCACCCGCCCTTGAACAACATTGGCTTGGGAGGCCGGGTTTGCGATTACTCGCCTTCGTCGTGGGGACCGAAGGGGACGATGCCCGGAATCCACCATTTCTCCCAGGTCTCGTCGATGCGATCCTGGAAGAACTGGAGGTCCTCTTCGGTCAGGTGGGCGAAGCGGCCCTGGCGCTGGAGGTAATCCGTGACGGGCTTGCGCCGCCGGATACCCCGGGCGATGGCGCGGGAGGGTCCGTTCAGGATCAGCTCGCCGTCGACGATCTCGTACTGCACCCAGATGCCGGTTTCCACGGCGAGCATGCCCAACTCGTGGGAGTATTTGGGATCGTAATCCCAACCCTTGGGGCACGGGTCGATGCTGTGGATGAAGGTCGGGCCGCCGATGGTGAGGGCGCGACGGATCTTGTTGGTGAAGTCCGGCCCGTAGGATCCGCAGGCGGTGGCGACGTAACGAACGTCGGGGTGCCCGGCGGCGAGCATGGGGACGGTGTTCTTCTTCCAGCGGCGGTTCATGATGCGATGAACCTTCCCCGGAGGGGAGAAGGTGGAGTTCGCGCCCCACGGGCTGGAGCCGGACACCTGGATATCGGTATTGGCGTAGGACTCGTTGTCGTAGCACAGAATGAGCAGGTTGTACTCGTCGTGCTGCAGAGCCGCCGAGATGGCCGACAGTCCCATGTCCACGCCGCCACCGTCGCCGCAGAAGGCGATGACGTTGATGGGCTCCTCCTGCATCTTGCCCTTGCGCATGAGGGAGGCGAGGCCGGCGGCGGTGCCGGTGGCGGCCGAGCCACTGGAGCCGAGCTGGGTGTGCATCCACGGCACGACCCACGGGGTGCTGTAGTAAGTGGTGTTGGCCACGTACATGCAGCCGGTGCTGCCCACCACTATGGTGCGTGGGCCGGCGGCTTTGATCATCAGGCGCATCACCAGGGCGGATTCGCAGCCCTGACAGGTGCGGTGGCCGGAGGTAAAGCCTTCGAACACCGGGATCTGCTTGACGCCCCTAACCTGGGGGAGTTCTTGGGTCATGGTAGTCATAGCGGCACTCCTATTCGCGGACACCAATCCAGGTGTTTTCTTCCTTGACATGTCCAGCGTCGATTGAGTCCTGGACCATGGCGGTCATCTCTTCCACGTCCCGGACCAGGACTTCCCGGCCACCGAGGCCGGCGATGAAGCTCTGCATGAGCGGGCGGTTGTCCAGGGTGTACAGGGCGGAACGGATCTCGTTGAACAGCACGCCGCCGTAGGATGGCGAGCCGTAGGAATAGTCGCGGTCGATGACGCCGACGGCCTTGCAGTGGCTGAGGGCCTGGCGGATCTCTTCGGTGGCGAAGGGACGGAAGAACTTGACGCGAACGAAGCCGACCTTCTTGCCCTGCTCGCGCATGCGGCGGACGGCGACGCGGACGGGCATGGCCAGGGTGCCCATGCCGACCAGGACGATATCGGCGTCGTCGGTCATGTACTCTTCAATGAAGGGGCTGTCGTCGCCGCGTCCGAAGAGTTGCTTGAACTCGTCGTAGGCTTCACGGATCACGTCGCTGCTCCGACGCATGGCGTCGTCGGTCTGGCGACGGATCTCCATGAGCCAGTCCTCGTTGACCTGCGGCGCGACGGTGATGGGGTTATCGGGGTGCAACTGGAGGCGGCCCCGGTCATACTGGGGCAGGAACCGGTCAACCTGCTCCTGGGTCGGAACATTTACGATGGCCTGGGAGTGGGTCAGGAAGGAGCCGTCGCAAGAAATGGCCATGGGCAGGAAAACGCGAGGGTCCTCGGCAATCCGCCAGGAAAGCAACGCGATGTCCAGGGCTTCCTGGGCGGTGCCGACCCAATAGAGCATCCAGCCGAGGTCTCGAACCGCCATCGCATCGTTGTGCTCGACGCCGAAGGCTCCCGGATCGTCAAGGGCGCGATTGCCCACCATGGCGACCACGGGAAGGCGCAGGCCGGCGGTCACGGTGATTGCCTCGAAAGCGTAGAACCAGCCCACTCCGCTGGAGCCGCAGAAGGTCCGGGCTCCGACGGCGGAAGCGTGCTTGACGATCTCGAACTGGGAGTGCTCGCTTTCCGCCACGATGAAGTCGCAGTCGAAAGCGCCATCGGCCTTGAGCTTCGAAACGTACTGCATGACCGTGTCGTAGGGCCGGATGGGATAGGCGGTGATAACGTCGACGTCAGCGAGGGAGCAGGCGATGGCGATGGCCTCGCTACCGCTGATAAGTTCTTCGCGCTCCTGAGGGCGCTCGGTCTGAGGGAGGGTTTCGGTGGCCATCAGTCATCGTCTCCGGTCAGGGCAACTTCGGATTCGGATTCAGCTTCGTACTTGCCGGGGCTGTGGTAGCCGTGGCTGCGCTCGGAGTCGGCGTCGTGGGCCTTCTGGACCTCGATCAACTCGGTCATCCACTTCTGGTAGCCGTCCTTGTCGCGGGTCCAGTGCTCCCATTGGCTGTTGTTGTCGTTGAACTCGGCCTCGTTGACCATGGTGATGCAGTCGGGGACCGGGCAGACGGCTTCGCACACGGCGCAGCCGCAGCAAGCGTCCATGTTGGCATCGTACAGGCCGTCGGGGGTCACGTCGAAGCAGGTGTCGGGACACTGGAGCCAGCACAGGGTGCACTTGATGCAGGTCTCGAAGTTGATCACCGGTCGCATCGAGCGGGTGCTGAACTTCTTGAAGACCGAGTTGCGTGTGGGCTCGTAGCCTTGCTCCCCTCCGTCCGCCGGAGAGTTGATGGGATCGTAGCTATCACCCAGGGCGCTGCCACGGAAGCCGGTGGCCCCTTCGATGCCCCTGATGACCAGACCATCTTCCATGGCGCGCCAGCCGAGCAGCTCGAAGGTAAAGGGGGTGTCGTCGTTACCCTCGCCGGCTCGACCGGGCGCTGGGTGGTGCGATCAAAAGAGTTGCGGGCGGACGTGAGCTTCAAACCGCCCCAGTCCTGGTCCTCCAGAGCGGCCAGCATGGAATCGAGGCTGACCAGCTCGGGGCAGACCTTGGCGAGAGCGCCGAGGATGCGAACGTCGGTGTGGTCGTCCTTGTACACCCAGAGACCGGAGAAGCTGGTGGTGGCGGGGACGATGGACAGGTTGAAGGCGGAGTCCTTCTGATGGATGTCCTCGATGAGGGCATCGGCTTCCTGGCGAGACGTCACGATCAGGGTTCCGCCCGGCTTGGTCAGGGCGTTAATTGGCTGCAAGCCGTACCAGGCCCAGGACTCGATGCCTTTGCACATGGTGTCGTCAACGTTGATCGTAACGTCCACCTCGCCGGCCTCGTAGACGGCGAGGTTTTCCTCGAGTTCCTCGGGGGTGTCGGACACGATGGCGAACTGCTTGGCAGGGATGCCGTTCCGTTCGGGGGAGTCGCCGTAGCGGCCAAATGCGGTGCCTATTTTGCCTTCTTTACGGGCGGCAAAAACGATGGTGCGGACGATGTTCCGGGCCAGGGTTTTTTGAAAAATCCCCCGGTACACTACCTCCACTGCCACTGTGCTCATGTTGGGGAGGCCTCCTCGGTGATTGATGCGGCATTATAGCACGGGGACGGCGGGATGCTGTGGTACAGTACTTTACCAACCTTCCCCTACAAGTTCACGGTGCAAATTGACGGCTTTGAGGACGGCCTACGATGAAACTGGAGCGCGTTACGATTGAAAACTACCGGGCCATTGAGCGCTTGGAACTGCCGTTACATCCCCAGTTGACGGTGCTGCATGGCGACAACGGGCACGGCAAGACCAGTGTACTTAACGCGATCGCCGTGGGCCTGGGGGTTATCCCTACATTATTGCCTGAAGTTTCTGGCATAGGATTCCGCAAAACCGACCGCCGCGGGCAATTACCGACGCGCGTTGAGTTGTCAACGACTACGGGTGTCAAATGGGAGCGGCAATCTGGACTTGGACTCCGATTGGGCCGTCCCCTGGGAACAAGGGCCCTGAGGGAGGAGATCAGGAAGATACTAGACGCCGACATGAACGGAGAGGCAAATCACCCGATAGATTTGCCCATCGTCGCATTTTACGACACGGATCGGGCAGTGTTCGACGTGCCTCAACGGCGGCGAGGCTTTGCCCGGGAATTTTCTCGCTACCAAGCACTAGAGGGCGCATTTTCTGTTCGCACAACCTTCCGTGAGTTCTTCATTTGGTTCTACGCCAAAGAAAACGATGAACTCAGGAGCCTCAGGCGATTCCACGATCTTGATTATCAACTGAAGGAACTCCGCACCGTACGTAGAGCTATCGAGGGTACGATGCGGGGGGTATCGCATCCTCGTATCGAAACTGCCCCGCTCCGTTTTGTTGTGTCTGTGGAATCAGAGACAGGCAAACCAGACGCGTTAGAAATGGCCCAACTGAGCGGCGGCTACCGTATTATGTTGGCGTTGGTGGCCGACTTAGCCCGCAGGATGGCGCAGGGCAATCCACACCTCGATGACCCACTCCAATCTGAAGCTGTCGTACTGATTGATGAAGTCGACCTGCATCTGCACCCATCCTGGCAGCAGCGGGTGCTGCCTGACTTGATGCAGACGTTCCCCAATACGCAGTTCATCGTGTCGACCCACAGCCCACAGGTGCTAAGCACTGTGAAACCGTTGAATATTGTGTCGCTCTACAGCGCCGGTGGCAATATCGTTCCCGGCCCAGTTGGCACATCTACCTACGGCGCAAAATCCGGATATGTCCTTTCGGCGCTGATGGGAGTAAAGGAGCGTCCTCCTCCAGAGCACAACGACTTCGTTGCCTTGTTGGATCGGTATAACGCCCTAGTTTTCGGTGGCTTGGGCGGATCCGAAGACGCGCTCCAACTCCGGAGAGAACTTGAGCGGTTGTCGCCAAATGATCTGTCATTGGATAGCGCCGACAGCGAAATGCGCCGTCAGGAAGTCATGGAGCAGTTGGGACGGGCGCCATGAAAATCGTGCGACTCTTGGCCGATTGCCCCCAGGGTCTGAGCAATTACTTGGAGCAGGGCGGTGACGCTAGTGATTGGGCCAGGTTTCGCGAGGATGCTCCTCACGCCTACCGAGAGCTGCGCGATGCCCTTGCGCGAGTACAGCGCAACCTTTGCGGATACTGCGAAATTGATTTGGATACCAACGACACGCAAGTCGAGCACATTATTCCGCGAGCTGACCCTCAACATGGTGCGGTTAGATCCCTGGATTACTTGAACTTGATTGCGGCGTGTCGGGGCGGAACGGAAAGAATGTTCGACAAAGATGCGTTAGATGACCAGGGGAGGTTTCGCCATCCAATAGGTCAAAACCTCAGTTGTGGCCAGGCGAAAGGCGAAACCAATGACCCAAATCTCATTGACCCCAGGAATCTGCCCAAGTCGCCACCGCTGGTCTGTGTGCGCCCTGACGGTACCATAGCAGCGGACGGTGAGGGCTGCCGTGCTACTGGCGTTGATGAGGGCCGCGTCGAAAACACGATTGCTATTTTGGGACTAAAATCCGAGCGTTTACGTCTCGCAAGAGAAAACCGTTGGAATGACCTGAAGCGAAGTTGGGATGCCCTGCTCTATGACGATCAAGTGATGCGAGCGGCAGCTCGCAAGGAGTTGCTGGCCGGCACTGATGGCAATTTGTCCAAATTCTTTACCGCTGGCCGGTCATATTTTGGGCGTTTGGGCGAGGAAATCCTGGATGAAACGCCGGAAGAATGGATATGAGCATTGAAATCCGAAAGCTAAGGAGCGCGCGATTATGGCCCAACGGATGAACGCAGGTGAGGCGGTTATTGAGCTGCTGCGGCAGGAAGGGGTGAGCAAGATCTTCGGGATCGTGGGCTCGTCTTTCCTGGACGTTCTGGACCCGCTTTACGACCGCGACGACATGGAGTTCGTGGGGGTGCGGCACGAGCAGGGCGCGGCGTTGATGGCGGACGGCTACAGCCGCATTGCCGGCGCCCCTTCCGTGTGCCTGGTGACCAACGGGCCGGGCGTGCTGAACCTGACCTACGGCATCGGGTCGGCCTACGTGGCCCACTCGCCGGTGGTGGTGCTGGCGCCCTCGGCGTCGCGGGACCATCAGCACCTGGATTCGACGCAGGAATTCGACCAGGTAGCGCTGTTCGAGCCGATCACCAAGGCGAGCTTCTCCATCAACAAGATCGAACGTCTGCCGGACGCGCTGCGACAGGCGTTCCGGATCGCCACGTCGGGCAAGATGGGACCGGTATTGGTGGACATTCCGCGTGACCTGCTGCCCGGCGCCGAGGTGGACATCGACCTGATGGCTCCGACCGCGTACCGCACCGGACAGGGGCATTCGCGGGGAGACCGTGCGCAGGTGGAGGCGGCGGCTCAGGAGATACTGACGGCAAAGCGGCCGGTCATCGTAGCCGGCGGGGGCGTCGAATGGAGCCTGGCGGACGCGGCCGTGGCAAGGCTATCTGAGCTGACGGGCGCGCCAATCGTAACCTCCTACGGGCGAGCGGACGCGGTGCCCAACGACCATCCCAACTACCTGGGTCACCTGGGTCGGCTGGGAGCGCAGGAAGCCATCGACGCCGTGCGCAATGCTGACGTGATCGTGGCGGCGGGAACCCGGCTGGGTCAGTCCACAACGTTCTTCGACCACCGATACGTACCCGCCGACGCGCGCATCGTGCACATTGAGATTGACCCCAAGGAGATCGGGCGCATTTACCCGATTTCGGTTGGCGTCGAAGGCGACGTGGGCGCCGTGGTGGACGAGATCAACGGCATCGTGGCGGCGGCGGAACTCCGGCCGGACCCCGAATGGACGAGGCGAGTGGCCGGCTGGAACGCCGCGCGGGCCGCCCGCTTGCAAGATGAAGGAACGCTCACCGGCGATTACATCAAACCGCAGCGGGTGTACGCCGAGTTGCGGAAGGTTATGCCACGGGATGCAATCGTCGCGCTGGACGCTGGGCTGGCCCCGAACTTCGGTCAGGACCGGCTGAACTATTACCAGCCGCGCAGCCTGATTATGGCGTTGGACCTGGGCGGGTTGGGGTTCAGCTTCCCGGCGTCGATTGGAGCGAACTTTGCGGCTCCGGAACGGCCGGTGGTGAACTTCAACGGCGACGGCGGGTTCCTCTTCAACGCGCAGGAGTTCGAGACGGCGGTGCGCTACGGATTGAAGAACATATCGGTCGTGATGAACAACGACTGCTGGGGATCGGAGAAGGCGTACCAGAAGTACGCGTTCAACGAGCGGTACGTGGGCGCCGACACGGTGAACCCCCGGTTCGACAAGTACGCGGAACTCTTCGGCGGCGTCGGATTTTATGTCGACCGGCCGGAGGACATCGCCGACGCCTTTGCGCAGGCGCTGGCGGTGGACGGGCCGAGCATCATCGAGATACCCACGGACCCGGACGAGATGCCCCGGCCGGCGCGGCTGGCCGAGGTGCAGTCTCCGAGCGCCGGCGGATAGCAGTTATGACTACTAACGAAATCATCAAGCCGACGGACGTTGACATCTCCGGCAGCTCCATCATCATCAACTGGGACGACGGGCACCGCGGGATCTACTCACACCGCATGCTGCGGCTGCGTTGCCCCTGCGCATCGTGCGTGGAGGAGATGACGGGCCGGGCGCTGTTGAATCCGGACACCGTGCCCCAGGACGTTCGGGCGCTGGACCAGATGGCGGTGGGACAGTACGCGCTGCAGTTCCTGTGGAGCGATACTCACTACACCGGCATCTACACCTACCGGGTCCTGCGGGCAGCCTGCACCTGCATTCCGTGCAACGAGGCCAGGGCCAGGCAACCCTAACCGGCAGGCTGACCAGCGTCGGGTTGCTGCGTTTCCCCAACCGCTTCGGAACGATTGCCGCGGAAGGTCTGTCCGGGACGGTTCCTCAGTTTGGGCGCGGTGAACGTGTCGGACTTGAACGAGAAATTGGAGATCTGACGGCTGGCGGGTTTCCCGCACGCTTTGCAATCGATGGGGTCGTCGGCGCGGGAAACTGGCCGGATTGACTCGAACTCATTGCCGCACGCGGGGCACCGGTACTCGTAGATTGGCATAGACACCTCCTATCCAGAATTATATCCTAACGCAATTTTGCGTCGGAAATTGAGGACGAAATCATGAGCGACCAAACAGCGGACGTAGTCGTCATCGGCGGAGGAGCGGCGGGTTGCGCGGCCGCCTACTACCTGGCGGCCAACGGGGTGAAAGCCACCATCATCGAACGGGAGGGCGTGGCCAGCCACGCTTCGGGATACAACGCCGGCGGGCTCAATCCTTTGGAAGGGCACGGTTGGCCGGATCCTCTTATGCCGATGGCCCTGCAATCCTTTGCGCTGCACAAGGAATTGTGGGCCGCTCTGCCGGCGGAGACGGGCATCGACTACAACGGCCGGATCATGTCAATCCTCAAGGTCGCCCTGGACCCCGAGGACCTGGACGACCTGCGGGCTACATTGGAAACCTTCAACAGCGCGCCGGAACCGGGGTTCTCTGCGGAGTGGCTGGAGCGTGAGGACGTGCTGGCCCTGGAACCGCGCATCACCCCCGAGGTCATCGCCGGGATCAGGGCGGTGGGCAACGGGGCATTGGACGGGCTGGAGTTCACCCAGGCGCTGGCCGCGGGGGCAGAGAAACTGGGCGCGACGGTGGTGGCCGGCAGCGCGGTGGGGTTCCGTTTGGGCAACGGCAAGGTGGAGGCGGTGGTAACCAACGACGGCGAAATCTCCTGTGGCGCGGTGCTGATCGCGGCCGGTCCGTGGTGCCGTACCGCCGAGCAATGGCTGGACATCGCGATACCGGTCGACCCGCTGAAAGGGCAGATCATCCGCGTACGGCCGGACGGCCCCGGCTTGGACTACGAGTTGATCGGTGGCGGCAGTTCGATGTACGCGAAGCCCGACGGGCTGATCTGGTGCGGGGCGACCGAAGAGGAAGTGGGTTTCGATCTGTCACTAACCGACGAGGCGAGGAACGACATCATGCGCCGGGCGACTCGGTTGATGCCGGCTCTGAGCAGCGCGGAACAAGTGCTGCACACAGCGTGCCTGCGGCCGGTTACGCCGGACTGGCTGCCCATCGTGGGACAGGCCCCGGGTTGGGACAACGTGTACATCTGCGCCGGCGGGCAGAAGAAGGGCATCCTGCTGGGGCCAGCTATGGGGAAGGGAATTGCAGAGATAGTGGCGTCAGGAAACACCCGGATCAGCCTGGAAGGATGTGATCCAGGACGTTTTGGCAGCGCCCAATAACCGCCACGACGCCTTCGGCCAGAGTCATGAGACGACCTGACAACGAACGGGATCGTTGGGAAGAACGCACCGGCATTCTCAACATACCCACCAGACTGATCCGGTGGTTTTCCGGCATCTTCACCACGGTTTGGCTTATACTTACTGGCATAAGCAGCTACAACAGTTTCAGCGCCCACAGCGGCGAAAGTTGGGACGCGCAGACCGTTGGGATAATCGCAGCCGGCGCACCTACTATCAGCTTTGCCCTACCCGCGGCGTACATCTTGACCGAGGTGATTGACATGGTGTTTGGGACATGGTACCGGCAGCGGACTCGTCAACGAGCCCAGGAAGAGGGGATGCAGGAAGGGCTGGAAAAAGGTCTGGAGAAAGGACGGCAGGAAGGGCGAACAGAGGGGCGGCAAGAACAGCAAGAACGCTGGCTTGAATGGCTTGACCGGCGGCGGTACGCCGAGGCAGACGGCCTGCCCTTCGACGAGCCACCCCCCAGCCTGAACGGAGAGAACCCAACCGAGGAGTAGATCAATGACTACCAACGGCACTGCAGGCGCTTTGCGAGACATCCACGTGGTGGAATTCGGGCAGTACGTGCCCGGGCCGATGCTTGGGATGCTGCTGGCCGATCAGGGCGCGCACGTGATCAAGATCGAGCGGCCGGGCGGAGATCCCGCGCGGTCGGTGCCGGCATTCGCCACGTGGAACCGTGGCAAACGATCGGTGACGCTGGATCTGAAGACCGACACCGGGCGGCAATACGCGCGACGGCTGGTCGCCAATGCCGACGTGGTCATCGAAAATTTCCGTCCCGGCGTAGCCGACCGGCTGGGGATCGGCTACGAAAGTTTGTCGGCGGACAACCAACGCCTGATCTATTGCTCGCTGCCCGGCTATGGCGAGGAACACCCGAGCCGGAATGAGCCGGGCTGGGATCCGGTCATCAGCGCGGAGACGGGTTTCTACCCCGAAACGTCAGAGAGCGACGGGGAGCCGCTGTTCACGCCACTGCCCATTGCCAGCACCTTTTCGGCGTTGCTGGGGTCGGTGTCCGTCGCCATGGCAATCAACGCTCGGGACAAGTCGGGCAAGGGGCAGCGGATTGAAGTGCCCCTGCACTCCGCGATGTTCACGGCGATGGGCAGCCGTATCATCAAGTTCAACAGCTACGAGTACGTTGACCTGTTCGACTTTCCGCGCACGGTGATGTCCCATCCCTATCAGTGCGCCGACGGCCGGTGGGTGTACCACCACGGCATGTTTGAGCGGTTCGCGCGGCAAACGCTGACGGCGGCCGGCAAGACCGAGTGGATCGAAGAGGCCACGTCACTGTTCGGCCGGCCGGTGGACGCGGACACTCTGGCTTTCTGGCAGGACCGGTTCGCGGAGATGTTCAAGGAACGCACGGCGTGGCAGTGGGAGGCCGACATCAACGCCCAGGGTGGGGCATGCACAGTGTGCAAGACCGTGGACGAGTGGCTGGTTCACGAGCACGCCGTTGACGCGAAGATGGTAGCCGAGGTGGAGGACGCCGAGCACGGCATGATGAAGCAGCCGGGCGTGCAGGTGCGGCTCCGCGGAACTCCTGGCGCGATACAGGGTCGCGCGCCCAAGCTGGGCGAGCACACCGATGAGGTTCTGGCGGAACTGGAGCGCGCGCCGGCGCGGGCGGTCGCCAGCAACGGACACGGTGACGTGATGTCCGCGCTGCAGGGGGTGCGCGTACTGGACCTCTGCATCATCCTGGCGGGGCCGACGTGCGGACGCACCCTGGGCGAATTCGGGGCGGACGTGATCAAGATCGACGATCCCACGCGCATCCTGGACCCGATTGGCTACATCGACGTCAACCGGGGCAAGCGCAGCATCATGCTGAACCTGAAGACCGACGAGGGTCGTGAGGTTTTCTGGAAGCTGGTCGAATCGGCCGACGTGATCGTGGAGAACAACCGCAAGTCGGCGGTGCAACGGCTGGGCCTCGGATACGAGGAAGTCAAGAAGGTCAAGCCGGACATCGTTTACGCTTCCCTGAACGCCTTCGGATACGATGGGCCCTGGTCGGAGCGGGCCGGATGGGAGCAGCTGGCGCAGGGCACCAGCGGGATGCAGGTGCGGCGCGGCGGACGGGACGGCAAGCCGATGCTGGCTCCCTACGCGGTGAATGACTACGGCACCGGCCTCATGGGAGCCTACGCCGTGGCCCTGGCCTTGCACGAAAGGAACCGGACCGGCAAGGGCCAGTCGGTGGACAGCGGGTTGGCGCTGACTGCGGGGATTTTACAGTCGCCGTACTTCCTGGACTACGAGGGATACCAACGCGAGGACATCGAGGGAGTCGAAGCTCGCGGTTACTCGGCCCGTTCGCAGCTGTACCAGGCCGCCGACGGGTGGCTGTATATCCACTGCCCTGACACCGCCGCATACGGATCGATGCTGTCCGCCCTGAACTTCCGGGACATCCACGAGGACAGCGCAGCAATCGCCGACGTGATCCGCGGCAACACCATCGAGCACTGGATGCAGGAGTTGCGTCCGCTGGGCGTGTCGGTCAGCCCGAACCTGACGATGGAGGACTACCGCCACGACCTGGTGGTGCGAAACGCGGGTTTTGTCGTGACCCGGGACCACACGGTGTGGGGCAGCGTGGACCACTCGGGCACCACGACGCGGCTGTCGGCAACGCCGCCGCGGCTCGGGCCGCCGGCTCCGTGGTTCGGCATGCACACCGACGAGATCCTAGCGGAAGCGGGATACTCGGCAGCCGAGATTGAGGCGCTGAAAGCCTCGGGAGCGGCGGTGACGCGCAGCGCGTAAGAAGCTCGTACATACCTTGAAAGACGGTAGGGGTGAATGATCATTCGCCCCATAGGCATCAAGTTAAGGGAAGCTGCCGGTAAGATGGTGATTGCATTCCAATCAATCGCCACCGGAGCTTCCCATGAGCAGTGTACCAGAAGTTGCCCAGGCCATGAGCCGGGTTCTCACCGGAGTGGCCCAGCAGGCCGCCGCCGAGACGGGGCTGGTGCAACGGCGTTCCAAACTCACCGGTCCCGGCTTGGTGCAGACCCTGGTTTTCGGTTGGCTGGCCGACCCGGACGCCAGCCTCAGTTCGCTGACCCAGATGGCGGCCACGCTGGGGGTGACCATCAGTCCCCAGGGCCTGTTCCAGCGGTTCACGCCCCAAGGGGCGGAATGTCTGTACCGAGTTTTGCAAGAGGCTTTGGGTCAAGTTATTGACGCCGAACCGGTGGCGATTCCGCTACTGCGGCGCTTCACCGCCGTGTTGATCCAGGACAGCTCGGTCATCATGCTGCCCGACGGACTGAGCGAGGTCTGGGCCGGTTGCGGCGGCAGCGGTTCCTATGGACAGTCAGCCCTGAAACTACAGGTCCGGCTGGATTTGACCACTGGACTGATGCTGGGGCCTTTTCTGACTGATGGGCGAACCCCGGACAGCAATTCTGCGGTGCAGACGGCGCCGGTCCCAGCTGGCGCGCTGCGCATTGCCGACTTGGGGTATTACCGACTGGATACCTTCCGGGAATTGGCGGCGCAAGGGGGCTATTTCCTGTCTCGGTACAAAGCCGGAACCAAACTCTACCGGCATGATGGCGCGGAACTGGACCTGCGGAAGCTGCTGTCCACTCCGTCGGCAACCGGCATTGACCGGCCGGTATTGCTGGGGCGCGCCCACCGCTTGCCTGTCCGCCTGCTGGCCGTCAAAGCGCCCCCAGAAGTGAGCGCCCAGCGGCGGCGGCAACTCAAAGACCACGCCCGCAAGAAAGGTCAGCAGCCCAGCAAAACCCGGTTGGCCTTATGCGACTGGACCATCTACGTTACCAACGCGCTCCCATCCCAGATCAGCCGAGATGAGGCAATGGTATTGGCGCGGGCGCGCTGGCAGATTGAACTGCTTTTCAAACTGTGGAAGCAACACGGAGGCATTGACCGCTGGCGCTCCGCCAATCCCTGGCGGATCCTCTGTGAGGTCTATGCCAAACTGACCGCCATGGTCATCCTGCACTGGACTTTGCTGACTGCGGTCTGGATGTACCCGGACCGAAGCCTGGTCAAGGCCGCCGCCGCCGTCCGTCGCTACGCCGTAATGCTGGCTACTGCCATGACCGGACTACTTACGGCAACCATGGTCATCGAGCAGATTGGCTTATGCCTGCGCGCCGGGTGTAAAATCCAGCGGCGTCGTCAACGCCCCGGGTCATATCAACTACTACTCGCCCTAACCGACGACGCTTAACTTGATGCCTATGGGGGCGAATGATCATTCGCCCCTACCTGCATTGACCACAGGATATAGTTCCGGGATGCCGTTCACACCGTTTCACATGGGGCCGGCGCTAGCCGCAAAGGCCGTTCTGGGTCGCCACTTCAGCATTCCGATTTATGGATTCACCCAGGTGGCGATAGATAGCGAGGTACTTGCGGCATATCCATTTCGCAGAGACTTGGCGTTCCACAGGGTAATGCACACGTTTGCGGGCGCGACCGCAGCGGCCGCGCTCACGCTGCTTTTGCGTCCGGCGATAGCGCGAGGCATGAATTGGTGGAACCGGTCGACCAAGGCCACGCCCGGCAGCCCATGGCACATGGAGCCGCGAGTGTCGCCAATGGCGGCGACGCTGTCGGCCTTCGGCGGAGCCTGGGGTCACGTCTTGCTGGACGCGCCCACGCACTCGCACATGAAACCATTGGTCCCGATTGCCAGCGAAAACCCATTGAACGGCATGGCCTCACAACGGGAGATAATCGGCTGGTGCGTTGGGTTGGCTGTGGTCGGGGGCAGCGCGATGCTGGCGCGTTCGTATCTCAAGGGTTCGCGCAACGCTGGCAAAGGGCCGTACTGTCGTGGCGCAGGACGATCAGCGCGGTGAGGCGAGCGAAGCGCAGTTGACCATGGCCACCGCAAAAGAGCAGGAGACTTTTGGCCTCGTCATAGACCGTCACCACAGCGGCGACACGGAGAACGACATCCGGTTAGCCTTCATCCGATTCATGGAAACGGCCGGCATCGCTGACCTGACGGACATGGCGACTGAGGGGCCGCCGGGAATCGGCAACCCCGGCCGGATGGATCTGTACGTACACAACACGTGCATTGAGTTCAAAACCGACATCCTGCGCAACGGCGCGCCGAACCCGGACGACGTTGACCAGTTGGACGGGTACATCGAAAGCCTGCTCAAGGCCGGCAGCGGAGTGCGAAACGGCATTCTCACCGACGGCGTCCACTACTTCCTGCGGCGGGTGGGTGAAGAGAAACTTCCGCTACAGCGCGGGGACACGCACCGCACCTTTGACCGGCCGGAACAGGCTCCCCGGCTGCGGGAATACTTGCACGGCATCATCTCGGCGCCGGCCGAAAGCGTCAGCCCCACGGCGGAGAACCTCGAAAGGCGCTTCGGCAGCGACTCCGACGCATTTCGCGCCGGCAACCTGCTCTTGCAGGAAGCTTACGCAGCCCACCGCGACGACCCAACGGTGGCGGTGAAACGCCGGCTCTGGCAAGACCTGCTCCAGGTGGCCCTGGGCAAGGATGCCGCCACGGCCGGCGACGAAAGCGACTGGCTGTTCATCAGGCACACTTACATCACCAGCCTGGTCGCCCTCATCATGCAGCAGCAATTGCTGGGCGACGTCGCCCGCCACGCCGCCGAAAGGCCGGACGCGCTGCTCAAAGGACGCATCCTGGCCGAACAGTCCGACCTGCACGGCGTCATCGACGCCGACCTGTTCACCTGGCCCACGGAGGCGGGAGAAAGCGCCTATCTGCGGGAAATCGCCCGCGTCGTCGAGCAATTCGACTGGACGCAAAGCCCGCGGGAAGTGGCGCCCATCCTCTACCAGAACGTGATTACGCCGGAAGAACGCAAGCGGCTGGGCGAATACTACACGCCCCGCTGGCTGGCCAAGGAAATCACCGAAGCCGTGGTTGACGACCCACTGAACCAGCGGACGCTGGACCCGTCTTGCGGAAGCGGCACGTTCATCGAAACTGCGATTGAGCGGATTATCAGCCACGCCGGCGAACTGTCGGCTACGGCAACGCTGCGGAAGTTGCAGGAGAACGTGGTCGGCATCGACATTCACCCGGTGGCCGTCCAGCTGGCCAAGGCCACCTGGGTAATGGCGGCCGCCGGCGTCATCCGCGCCGCCCGCGCGGAGGGCATGGACTCGGACGCCGGCGCCGTGAGCGCGCCGATCTACCTGGGCGATTCCATGCAACTGCGCTACGACACCGGCACCCTCACCGCCAGCCAGTCCATCGAACTGGAAACCCGCGAAACCCTGCCGGGCCACGCCGGGCCGGTAACGTTCAGCATCCCCAAGGAACTGGCCCGCCAGCAGGCCGACGTTGACCGGCTCATCTCCGAAATGGCCGCCGCCATCGACGAAGGCCGCGACGCGGAGCGCGCCGCCGACGGCTACCCGATGGGCGACGAGTGCCGCCGGAGCATGACAGCCGTCGCCGCCACGATGCGGGAGCTGCACGCCGCCGGCCGCAACCACGTGTGGGCCTACTACATCCGCAACATGATCCGCCCGGCGGTGATCGCCGAGGAGAAGGTTGACCGCATCATCGGCAACCCGCCGTGGCTGACCTACGGCCAGAGCGCGGACATCATCCGCGCAGAACTGCGCGGCATGAGCGAGCAACGCTACCAGATCTGGGCCGGCGGAAAACTGGCCCCGCACCAGGACATCGCCACGCTGTTCTACACCCGCTGCGCCGAACTGTACGCGAAAGACGGGGCCGTCATCGGCATGGTGCTGCCCCACAGCGCGCTGCGTTCCGGGCAGCACCTGAAGTGGCGCGGCGGAACCTACCGGCGTAAGGGCGACCGCAACGCGCCCGGCGTCAACGTGAACTTCAAGGTTCAAGAACCGTGGGACCTGGACAACGTAGCGCCCGACTTCTTCCCCATGCCGGCCAGCGTCGTGTTCGCAGAGTACACGGCCGGCGAAACGGGCAAGCCATTGGCGCCGGGAACCGTGCAGGTCTGGCGGGGAAACTGGCAAGAGGACTACGCTGGCATCAGCCGCCGGAGCGAAGCGCTCCACCATGACGACGGCAAGTTCAAGTCGCCCTACGCCGATCTGTCCAGCCAGGGGCCGACCATTACTGACCGCCGGCTGTTCTTCGTCGAGACAATGCCGCACACGGCGATGATACCGGCGGCCAACACCACCAACATCCGGCCCCGGGCAAGCGGTCAGGACAAGATGAACTACGCAGGGCAACTGCACCTGCTGGAAGGCGTCATCAGCAACGACCACCTCTTTGACGTGTACCTGGGCGAGTGCGTCGCGCCTTTCGTCGCGCTGGACCCGCTAAAGGCAGTATTGCCCGTGCATCGCCCTACGATGACGATTCCTTTGCTGCCCGATGGCGGCGTTGACGCGGCAGCATTACATCCGACTATGCAACGTCGCTGGAACAACGCCGCCGCACTGTTCCGCGAGGCGCATCAAGGGCGGGGCATCACCGAATTGTTCGCAAATCTTAACCACCTCAACAAGCTGACCAACCAACTGGAATACTTGCGAAGGGTAACCACTGGAGATGGAATGGTTCGGGTTGCTTACACGACCCAAGGGCAACCAACGGCAGCAATCGTCAGAGACAAGTACGCTGTGATAGACCACAAACTGTATCAGACGGAATGCCAATCGGAGGACGAAGCCCACTACGTGATAGCACTCCTAGACAGCAACGCCCTTACCAAAGCGGCGGAAATGTTCATGACAAAAGGTCTGTACGGCGCAAGGGACTTTCACAAGCACGGTTGGAAGTTGCCCATCCCGCGCTACGACGCCGGCGACGCGCTGCACGTTCGGCTCAGCGAACTGGGCGCAACCGCCGAGCAGGAATGCCAGACCATAATCACCAAGAGCGACATCATGTCCCGGCCCGCCGGCGACGCTCAATCCCGCGCCGCCCGCCGCCTGCTGCGCCACGAATGGCAGCCCAACAGCGAGACGGCGCAGGCCATTGAGGACGCCGTGGGGCAGCTGCTGAGAGAGCCGGAGCAGGCGGCGTTGGCGGCGCGGCAGATGGGGGCGAAATAGGCTAATAGTTCTATGTACGCTGCGCCATTTGCTACCTACATTGTAGGTATGATCAGAACGCAACCCGCGGTCGTAACCTTTGGTGCTAGTTTGAGTTAGTTTTGAAAATGCCATGGGGTTCCCATATGCTGTGAGTTGACAATCCTCCACAGCAGGGAACCCCATGAACATCACCGATTTTATCACCGAACTCTACTGTAAGGTTGACGACGCCCTCCCGGGGATAGCGCCGCATCCGCAAGCCCGGCTCTCCATAAGCGAACTGGTTACCATCGGCGTCCTCCACGCCATCAAGAACGTCAAGCAGCGTCCCTTCTACCATTGGCTCAAGGATAACTATGGACACCTCTTCCCCAAACTTCCCGAACGCACCCGCCTCTTCCGCCGCCTGGAAGCCCAGGCCTGTTGGACCGGCTACTTCCTGGCCCAGCCCACCATCCTGGGCGTGGCCGACAGCTACGGCATCGAACTGGGACATCCGGTGCGTTCCGGACGGAACCTCCACCAGGTGGGCCGGAAAGGCAAGTCCAATCACCGCTGGATTGTGGGCGGCAAACTCTGCATCGTCCTCAACCAACTGGGCCAGATCGCCGCTTGGGACTGCGCCACGGCCAATACTCACGACCAACGTTTCCTGCCTTTGCTGGCAGGCTACGACGGGCAGATGATTGTCCTGGCCGACACTGGGTTTCACCGGGCCAAGAGCCCGCCCCTGGCTTGAACAGGGGGCGATCCGGCCAACGTGAAAATCTGTCGCCGCGGCCAGTGGAACGTGCGCATGATCGTGGAAACCACCTTCTCCATGATGACTGCGGTGTGGGGCAGCAAACAGATGCGGCATATCACCTGGCGCGGGTTTGAAGCGCACTTGAGCTACCTGATGGCTGCCTTCAACCTACTGTCGCAGTGGGATGGGTTGGAACCGGACGAAAACGGACGCGTCCATCGCTCTATTGCTCAATTCGTCCTCTGATATTAACTAGCACCAATGGTTCGTAAGCTTATCTTAACATTGGAGGTAACTTCTATGACAAGTCGCAAAAATCGAAGAAGGGAAGTCTCTGAGAAATCTCTTGAGCTGAACGTTTGCGCGGAGCTCCTTCAGTTGATCCGATCCTGGCCACGTTGCCAAGGAGCACTTTGGTTTGGATTGACTCAAAGGCAAGAGCGCGAATATGGGATTGATGAGATGATCAGAAATGTTGGGCAGGGCTATGCGCTAATGTTGCAGTTCAAATCGCCGTGGGTAACTTCCCAAGTGGACGACCTTTACAAATTCAGCGTCAACGAGCAACAGCACAAGGCACTGGAGGAACTCGCTTGCAAACACCCGAACGATGTGCTGTATATTTTTCCGTTGTACAGCACCTGGACTAAAGCACAAGGCCATGCGCCCGATTTGTGCCAAGACACTTGGGTTCTTCCCGTGTCATCCATCTCTACGGCTGAACTTAAGACAGAACATTCGTCAACGGGCCGGCACCGTGTCGAATTGGAACGCGTCCAAAATCAGGTGAATGTAACCTTCCATTCTCCCGAGGTCACGGGATCAGCCCAAAATGCCAAGGAGTTTTTTGGAGACACAGACAGGGCAGAATCGTTTATAGCCGCTTCCGGTGGTGTACCGTCTGGCAGATTATTGGAATGGGTCAGAAAATGGGGGCTGGTGGATGGCGATGCCTCGTTAAAATGGCCCCGTTTCAGGGGACTAAACGCCGTGTACGTTCCAGTTACACAACCATAGCAACTACGCCGGCCATGAACCGCACGCCGCCGGCAGGGAGTGAGATAGCGGCCACTTCGTTGCAGACACGAATATCTGCGCTACCGGACTCCGACACTGCGGGCGCGGGCGGCGGGTTGACAGCTACGCGCCCAAGCCATTGAGGCCGCCATTGACGGGCTCAGCCAAGGGCCAAACCTGTTCAAGGACTACGGCCTGAAGGTCGCGACCGGACAAAGACCGGGAGGATAGCCATGAACCAACTGCTGCAAGACGCCTTCAATCGGGCTGCTGATCTTCCTCCCGAAGAACAGGACCGTTTCGCCAGATTCTTGCTGGCAGAGCTTGAGGCTGACCAAAAATGGGACCAACTATTCGACCGGCCAGCATCGGATGAGTTGCTGAGCCGCCTCGCCATTGAAACTTTGGCCGACCACCGAGCCGGCGCCACTACTCCATTGGACCCGGCCGATCTTTAGCCATGCGTTCTTTCACGCGAGGCAGATTCTGGGAAGATTACCGGCGATTGCCCACACACATCCAACAGCAGGCGCGAAACGCCTACGCCTTGTTTCAGACCAATCCTGATCACCCCAGCCTGAATTTCAAACGCGTCGGGCGCAGACATCCCGTTTACTCCGTGCGCGTCAGCGCCGGCTACCGCGCTCTCGGCGTGATGGAACAAAACGACATCATCTGGTTCTGGATCGGGTCACATCAAGAGTACGACCGGCTACTCCGACGCAGTTAGCCCGAGACAGCTCCAGATCAGTCCAATAATTGGATCTCGATGATCCGCACCCTGAAATTCACCCTGCGCCACAACCCGGCCAACATCGACTACGCAGTGGCGGTTTCATCGCCGGCCCGGGCTCCCACGCCATCCGCGCCATTGCCCAAGCAGGTTAGAGTTGCTAACCTGCACAAACAGTCTGAGGAGCGCCTAAGTGGCCACGCGGAAATATCAACAGGCCAGCGAGCATCTTCTGGCGCAAGCCGGGCAAGAACTGGCCGCCGGCGATCTGCCACAGGCATCCGAGAAGGGCTGGGGCGCGGCCGCCCAGATCCTCAAGGCCATCGCAGAGCAGCGCGGCTGGGAGCACAACCGTCACCGGCACTACCTCAGGATCACCAGCCGGCTCCGGGCCGAAACCGGCGACGGCGACATCCGCCGTTTGTTCAACACAGCCAGCGCCCTACACGAGAACTTCTACGAAAATGAGATGATGGCAGAGGACGTAGCCGACGGCCTGGCCGACGTGAAAGCCCTGATCGACAAACTCCGGCCCCTGCTGGCCTGAACGCAGTCCCTCCAAACCATTGCGGCGGCCACAGCACAGCTGCTGACAGATCCGCCGCAAGCCGCACCCGCACCGCAACAATGGGGACCGGGCAGGCCGAAACCGCAAAATACCAATCGTCGTATTACGCTTGGGCCAGTTATGACGTCGCAAAGCTGGCAAACGCCTTGACTGCCAGAGAGCCGGGCCGCGCCCTGACTGAAATCCGCTTCTATACCGGGCGCGTTCCCGATAAATCCAGCAGGCCGTCCTTGCATGGCTTCTGGTCAAACAAAATCCGGTACTTGCGAAACGGCGGGATTTACGTTTATCAGGGCAAGGTCAACGCCGGTGGTGAAAAAGGAGTTGACGTCAGTTTGGCTTTGGACGATAAAAGGAAAATCGCCAATTGATTCACCAAATCAACCACGTGTGGAAGTTGATCCCAGCCACGTCCGCCGGTCTGGCCATAGCAGCCATCGTCCGACTCAACCCGGCCAATATCGATCTCAAAAGTCCCGACTGGCGCTACACGGTCTCATTTGCCCAGGAACATGCCTTTGAGTACACTGTGCTTGCCACCGCCGTGATGGTGCTGGTCCACTGGTTCAGGGACGACATTCACGCCGGGGCCGCTGCCATCGGCAACGCCACCGCGAACGCGCTGGGCGTTCCGCCACTGTCGTACGCCTACGCGCTGCTCTTGGAGACGCTCAAAATGCTGCTGCAAAAAATCAAGCGCGACCTTTTCAACTCGATACGTTCTGAGGGCCACAAAGACGGCCGCAAAGACGGCCACCTCGAGGGCCGCGAAGCCGGAATCAAACACCTGCTCCGGCAGCAAAACCCTCAAGCCGACGAAGAGGAAATCCAGCGTCGCTACAAAGAAGCCATCGCCACCATGACGGATGACCCACGGACCTGATCAAATGAGGAGCAATGCAATGGGAACCGTAGTGGTCACCATAGGTATCGGAGATCCGCAAGGGCGGAGGTTCGAGGACATCGATGTAATTGTGGACACCGGCTCAACCTTCACTGCGGTACCCGGAACCACGTTGCAGCGGCTGGGAGTGCCGGTGCAACGCTCAGTACAGTCTGAACTGGCGGACGGAAGCAACGCGCCGGTGGACATCGGAAGAACCATGATAAGACTTGAAGGACAGGAATTTCCCACGCCGGTGATCTTCGCCGAAGCGGGCGAGCCCACTTTGCTCGGCGTGGTCACGCTGGAAGAGGCACTGCTGACCGTAGATCCCGTGGCCGGACGCCTCATACCTACAAACGTGCTGCGCCTTTAGTCCAGAAAGCCGGAAGCCAAGATGGTCATCACCCTCACGCGTGCCCGGTTTCGCCTGAACTGTCATGGGATTTACGCAGTTGAGCGTGGGGACACGGCGGCTACGGCGACGAGATTGCCGCGAGCGCTGGAGGCATTCGCGCAATGACGGTTTGAGGGAAAGTGGGCAGCGTGAGTCGCCGGCGCGAGTGCAAACCGGGCGACGTGCGTGCTAAACTTGGGCCAACTGCGCCCGCCGGAGGTAGAGGTATGTTACGCATCTACAACACCCTGACGAAGAACGTCGAGGAGATCCGGCCCATGACGCCCGGCAAGGTGTCAATGTACACCTGCGGGCCCACGGTGTACCGCTACGCCCACATCGGCAACTTGCGCACCTACCTGATGGCGGACTGGATCCGCCGGATCCTGGCAGCCGATGGCAACGAGGTGTACCACATCAAGAACATCACCGACGTGGGACACATGCGCCAGGAGCTGGCTGAGGCCGGCGGCGACAAGATGATCATGGCGGCCCTGGCCGAAGGCAAGTCCCTGCAGGAAATCGGCGAATTCTACGCGGACGTTTTCTGGCAGGACGAGGAGCGGATCAACATCCTGCCGGCGCACGTATTTCCCTGGGCATCGCACCACATCCCTGAAATGCTGGAGATGGTGGGCACGCTGATGAACAACGGGGCGGCGTATGAAGCGGGCGGGAACATTTACTTTGACGTGAACAGCTATCCGGACTACGGGAAGCTTTCCCGCAATTTCGGCGGCGACCTGCTGGAAGGCGTGCGCGCGGAAGCAGACCCGCTGAAGCACGATCCGAGGGACTTCACGCTGTGGAAAGCGGCAGAACCGGGACGGGACGTGAAATGGGACAGCCCGTGGGGCGAAGGGTTCCCCGGCTGGCATATCGAATGTTCGGCAATGGCGCACAAGTACCTGGGCGAGAAGTTCGACATCCACACGGGCGGCGTGGACAACGTGTTCCCGCACCACGAGGACGAGATCGCGCAGAGCGAGGGAGCCTTCGGGCAGCAGCACGTGAACTACTGGGTGCACGGGCAGCATCTGCTGGCGGACGGGGCCAAGATGGCCAAGTCGGCCGGAAACGTGTTCCTGATCGAGGACCTGTCGACGCGGGGGTTTGACCCGCTGGCCTTCCGGTACCTGTGCATGACAGTGCGTTACCGGCACCGGATGAACTTCACCTTCACGTCGCTGCGGGCGGCGGAAAAGGCGCTGACCGGCTTGCGCAACCGCATCTGGGTGTGGCGCAACATGGCGGGCAACGGCTCCAGTCACCATGCCATGAGCGCCGAAGGCCAGGAGTGGAGCGTCAAATTCTGGGACGCCGTTCACAACGACCTGGACCTGCCCACCGCCCTGGCGATCACTTGGGCGATGGTGCGGTCCGAACTTCCGGCAGCGGACAAGCTGGAACTGATCCTCGACTTTGACCGAGTATTCGGGCTGGACCTGCACGAGGTGCCGGAGCGGTACGAGATCGGCAGTCAGAACAGCGATGTGCTGGAGCGCCGGTCCGAGCTGCGGCAGCAGGCGGCCTATCGCGATGCCGACGCGCTGCGGTCACAGGTGGTGGAAGGCGGGATGGTGGTGCAGGACACCGGAGTGGCGACGCTGGTGCGTCCGCAAACGCCGCTGGAACTGCAGGAGGCGCGGTGGCCCTCGATATCCGCTTCGCGGGAAGTGCCCTCCTTGCTGGGAGAGCCCGACCTGTACGACTTCACGCTCCTCGTCAACGCCTATGACTACGTGGACGACGTGCGGCGGTGCGTGGAGGCGGTCCTGCGGCACACCGGCGGAGAGTCGGTGGAAATCATCGTGGTCGACAACGGATCCACGGACGGCACGGCAGAGTACCTGGAAGAGGCCCAGGCCGAGCACTCCAACGTGCGTGTCATCCACTGCGACCATGTGGTAGGCGACGCCGCGGGTAAAAACATCGGACTCAAGCAGGCGCGAGGACGGTACATTGTGCTTCTCGACGCCTCGACTGAGGTGGTCGGGGACATTTTGACCCCGGTGGCGGAACACCTGGCGGATAGCAGCATCGGCGTGTTCGGCCCATACGGGTTGACCACGGATGACATGCAGCATTTCCACGAGGAGGTGGACCGGGGCGACGCCGACGCGATGCAGGCCTATTGCATGGCGTTCCGGCGCGCCGACCTGCCGTCCGTGGGGTTGATGCACGAGTCCTTCCGGTTTTACCGTAACCTGGACATCGATTACTGCTTCCAGTTCAAGAACGCCGGCTACCGGGTCGTGTGCGACAGCGGCCTGCCGCTGGTACGCCACGAGCACCGCCAATGGGAGGAGCTGGAGGAGAACCAGCGCGACGAGTTGAGCCGCAAAAACTTCGGGCGATTCCTGAAGCGGTGGGGCGGTCGGCCGGACCTGTTGATCAACCCGGACGCGCGAGGGTTCGATACGGGGTTCCGGCACTGACGTAGCGGTTACGCCGGGCAAAAAGAGTAGGGGCGACGCATGCGTCGCCCCTTTGATTCTGTGAGTCTCCGCGAAGGATCAGCCGCGGCCAAACCAGTCCGGGTGGACGGCCTGGAGGCCGAGCTGGGGCCAGGCGGCGGGTGCGCCGCACTTTTCGAGCCTCGCTTCCAGAGGCAGGGACTCGTCCCAATGGTAGGCGATGATGCGGCGACCGTTCCAGTCGCTGGCATCATCAGAGGCGATCCAGACCACCGGCGCCTGCATGACCTCGGGCTGGATGAGGGCATCGGCCGTGGCGCCCTCCGGCGGGAGGACCATGTTGGTGGCGGTAGCGCCGCCGGGGGTGAGCACATTGGCGGTGACGCCGGTACCCTCGAGGTCCTGGGCCATGATGGCAACCAGCGCCTCGTGTCCGGCCTTGGAAGGCCCGTAAGGCGCCCCGCCCTTGCGCCACATGGTGTCCATGCTGGTGGTGACGCCGATGATGCGGCCAAAACCCTGTTCCATCATGTGGCCCGCGACGGCGTTGGCCATGAGGAACGGGCCGCTGAGGTTGACGGAAATCACGCGCAGCCAGGCGTCCGGAACGATATCGAAGAAACCGGTGCGACTGCCGGCAGTGCTGCCGCCAAAGCCGGCGGTGCGGGGGTTGATGCCAGCGTTGTTGACCAGGATGTGCAGGCCGCCCATTTCGCTGATGGTGCGTTGCACGGCGTTCTGCACGGACTCGGGGTCGGTGACGTCGGCGATGATGGGCATGACGCACTCGTCGCCACCCAGTTCGCGCATGTCGTTGGCGGTCTGGTCGAGCCAGTCCTCGTTGATGTCGAGCATGGCGACACGGGCGCCGGCGCGGACCAGGCCGGTGGTGATGGAACGGCCCATGCCGATGGGACTGGCGGCGCCGGTCACGATGGCGACGCGGCCCTGGAGGGTGTCGGAGCGGGTAGTCATTGAGGTCACCTCTGAGTTCAGGCGTAGGTTCGGGAGCGCAAAGATGATAACCGCTGGGGCGGGAGTTGTTAAGGGTGCGCGATTCCACCATCCTTGACCCGACAACGGGCCGATGCTAAATTGGCCGCCGTGTTTCGTTACCAAAATTACGATTTTCGTCGCGTGGATGTGGAATGAGCGAACTGGCCGAACGGGTGCTGAACGGCGAATTGCGGGCGTTGTCGCGCGTGCTGACACTGCTGGAACGTGGCGATCCGGCGGCTGCCGAGGCGATGGCCGCGCTGGACCCGCATACGGGCGCGGGGTACGCGGTGGGCATCACCGGCCCTCCTGGGGTGGGCAAGAGCACGCTGGTGGACCGGCTGGCGGAGCACCTGCGCGGGATGGGCCTGACGGTGGGCATCCTGGCGGTGGACCCGACGAGTCCGTTCACCGGCGGAGCGCTGCTGGGAGATCGCATCCGAATGCAGCGGCACTACCTGGACGACGGGGTGTTCATCCGGAGCGTGGCGACGCGAGGTCAGTCCGGCGGGTTGCCGCGGATCGTTAAGAGCATGGTACGAGCGCTGGACGCGGCCGGGAAGGACGTGACTCTGGTGGAGACGGTCGGCGTCGGGCAAACCGAGTTGGGCATCATGGGCGTGGCGGACACCGTGGTGGTCGCAATGACGCCGGAGTCGGGGGATTCGATCCAGACGCTGAAGGCCGGCGTCATGGAGATCGCCGATCTTTATGTAATCAACAAGGCCGACCGGGACGGGGCTAATCAGCTCTCGGCGGCCGTGACGGCGATGCTGCAATTGTCGGACCTGGGCGACGGCTGGAACCCGCCGGTTCTGCTGACCCAAGCCTACGCGAACGTCGGGATCGGGGAACTTTGGGACAGCGTGGCCGACCACCGTGATTACCTGGCTGATACGGGCGGTCTCGAAAAACGGCGCGCCGAGCGGCGGCGGGCGGAGTTCCTGGAGACGGTGCAGGAAGAACTGTACCGCCGCATCACGGAACGGCTGCAGGATGATGCGGAGTTGGGGGCGCTGCTGCGGCAGATAGACGGCAAGGCTGCGGAGCCTTATGGCGCGGCGATGGGGTTGCTGGCCAATGGACAGGGTTTGGCCCATCTTACGGGTGGGAAGGCCGCCGAATAGCTGGTCTCGAAACACACCAGCTCGATATGGAAACGGGGCGGCCGATCTGGCCGCCCCGTTTCCCGTAACTCCGGCGTCAGTTATGTAATTCAGCTGCGGTTTTCGCCGTCCGCGGAAGCGCCGTTGCCCGAATTGTTGCGGTTATTGCCGTTGCCGTCCGGTTGGCTCATGCCGCCCATGCCGAGGAATGGGGAGAGCATGGAGGTGAATTCCATGGGGAAGATGAACTTGGTGGACGGGCTGGAGCCGAGGGACTTGAGCGTTTCGAAGTATTGGAGGCTCATGGTGCGCCCGTCGATGGTGCTGGCCACGCTGTAGATGCGCTCCAGGGCGGTGCTGAAACCCTCGGCGCGGAGGATGGCGGCCTGCTGGTCGCCCTCGGCCTGGAGAATCTCCGACTCACGCTCACCCTGCGCATTGAGGATGGCAGCTTGACGCTGCCCCTCGGCCAGGTTGATGGCAGCCTGACGCTGCCCCTCGGATTCGGTGATCTCTGCGGTGCGGATGGCATCGGCGGATTTCTGACGTTCCATGGCGGCCTTGACCCCGACAGGAGGGTCGACCTCGTTGATTTCCACCTGGGATACCTTAACCCCCCATCGGGTGGTGACCTCGTCCATGCGGATCTGGACATCGTCACGGATACGCTCGCGTTCGGAAAGGGTGGTGGACAAGTCGAGGGAACCGATCACGGAGCGGAGGGTCGCGAACGCGAGGTTGATGACCGCCGCCTCGAAGTTCTGCACCTCCAGCACGGCACGGTCAGCGAGGTCTTCCATCACGCGGTAGTAGATCACGAAGTCCATGTCCACCACGACGTTGTCAGCGGTGATGTACTTCTGGGTGGGAACGCGGGTGACGCGTTCGCGAAGGTCAACCTTGGTGCCGTGGTAGAGGATGGGGATCAGCAATCGCAGTCCGGGCCCTCGGGTGCCGATATAGGTGCCGAACCGTTGGACTACCATGCGCTGATATTGTTGGACGACGACGATCCCTGCGGCCATTTTGGTGCCTCCTTATCGGAGCAGCGTACTCTGGGGTCTCAAAATCATTCTAGCATCATTCCTGACCCTCAACGGCGGCGGGACCGGCCTCGGCCTCAACGGTGAGCAGCAGACCGTCGACTGCCACCACCCGCACGCGGCGCCCGGCCGGGATGGTGAGGCCGTCGTTGCTGACGCTGGACCAGGTTTCGTCGGATAGAGCTATGACGCCTCTGGGGCGCAGGGCCGAGGTGACCACGCCGGTCTGCCCGATCAGATCGCCTGGCGAACTCCGGCCGTCGCTGCCACTGCCACCGCCCCGACCGGGGCCCTGCCGTCGGCCCGTACGGGACATGATGACCTCGTAGGCGAGATATCCGGCGATGGACAGCAACACGCCACCGACTCCTACCAGCACCCAACGATTTACCGACACGGTGGGAAAGCTTGGGGGAGTAATCCGGCCACCACCAAAATCACCGAACAGCAGGAAACCGCCGACCACGAGGCTCACTGCCGCGCCGATTCCTAAAGCGCCGAACCCTGACACGAAGATCTCCAGGGCGGCCAGGACGATTGCCAAAAGGATGAATGCCACGCCGGCCCAATTGAACGGCAGGTTGCCCAGGGCCAGAAATCCCAAACCCAGGCAGATGATGCCGGCGATGCCGGGGCCGATGGCGCCGGGCGTGAGCATCTCGATGATCAGTCCGATGCTGCCCAGGGACAGCAGCAGGAAGGCAATGTTGGGATTGGAGATGAAATCGACGAAGCGCTCGCGCCACTGCATCTTTAGTTCCCGGACCTCAACGCCGGCGAGGTCGAGCGTGTGTTCTCCGGATACGGTGACCACGGTGCGTCCGTCCAGGGCGACCAGAAGCGCAGGGATGTCATCGGCAATGAGGTCGATGATTTCCGCGTCCAGGGCTTCGGTGGAGCTGAAGGAGGCGGCGGTACGGACGGTTTCCTCCAGGGCGTCGGGATTGCGGCCGCGTTCCTCGGCGATGGCGCGGATGAGGGCGGCAGCGTCATTGGCGGCCTTGTCGGCCAGGGTCTCGCTGATCTCCTCGCCGGTGCTGGATACTGGAGTGGCGGCGCCGATGTTGGAACCCGGGGTCATTGCAGCGACGTGGGCCGCGGCGGTGATGAACGTTCCGGCGGAGCCGGCCTGGGCTCCGCGCGGCGACACGAACACGGCTACCGGCGCCGGCGATCCGAGGAGGATCTCGACGATCTCGCGGGTGCTGCTGTAGAGGCCGCCGGGTGTATCCAGGCCGATGATCAGCAGCTGGGCGCCGTTCTCGCTGGCGCGGGTCACGGCCCGCTGTATGACGCGGACCTTCACCGGGCTGATGGTCTTTTCGATGCGAAGATTGAAGACGGTATCCGCCTGGGCGTCGACGCGGGGGTCGGGGGCGGTCAGGCCGAACATGCCGAGGCCGATGAACAGAGCGCAGGTTGCCACCACGGCCCACCGCCTCACGTGGGGGCGGACCGAGCGGGGATTGGTCAAGGCGGAAAGCATCGGCAGGTACCTGAGTTCATAATCAGGGCGGCGGGGTGGTATGTCAATCGGCTGGTTTGACTAGGGCCGGCGGCTGCCCATACAATGCGGCCACTTGAACCGTGCAACAGGAGCGACGATTTCCATGGCTTACCAGTACATTGTGTCCGACAAAGAACGTGTCTCCAAGTGGGAAGGCAGCGGCGACCGGCGTCGCGAAGTGGTGGGACACGTCGCGTTCCTAACCCTGAACCGGCCGGAAGTGCTCAACGCCATGAACCGGCAACTGACGGAAGAGCTTCACGATGCGGTGAGATGCGCCAACGAAGATCCGGAGATCGGCTGCATCGTTATCACGGGCGCGGACACTCACCCGCGAGTCCCGGCGTTTACCGCGGGCGGCGACATCCACGAACAGCGCGAGGACCAGGCGGCGCTCAATGCTGGCACGCTCACCAGGGACGGCATGGACGAGCGCGCCATCCGCCGGCAGCGGGGCGGGTACGAAGTGAGCGCGTCGGACAAGCCGGTGATCGGGATGATCAACGGCCTGGCCTACGGCGGCGGCGCGGTGCTGTCGTCGTCGCTGGACATCCGGATCGGGTCGGACGCCGCGCGGTTCCGGTTCCTGGCGGCGGCCTACGGGCGGATCAACTCGACGTGGACGCTGACCAACCAGGTGGGCTGGCCACAGGCCAAGGAGTTGTTGTTCACGGCGAGGATTGTGGAAGCGGAGGAGGCATACCGGATCGGGTTGCTCAACCACCTGGTGCCATCCTACCGCTTGCGGCAGAAGACCATGGAGATTGCCACCGAGATTGCCACCAACGACACGCCGTCGGTGATCGGCATCAAGCGTCTGCTGCTGCAGCACAAGGGGGAGAGCCTCGAGCAACAGTGGATGAACGAGAAGGACTTCACCACCAACGTGCTGCGGGGCACCCTGGCGGAAGAGGCGTTCCCGGACTTCCTCGCCCGGCGGGGGCGACCGGTGCGTGGCTCGTAACCGCGACCACATTGACAATGCGAAGGCCCTCCCCGGACCGGGGAAGGCTTTTGATTTCAGCCGGTTAGCCTCGCGGTATCAGCGCGGGTTGCGATGGCGGTGCTCAGGATTTTCGTTGAGTTCAGCCGTGTCGCCGCTCCACCGGGTTTTGCCTTCGGAATCGATAATCGTGTAGGCGACCGGTGAAGAATCCGGAGGACAGTCGCCGGGCATGGCGTAGTTGAGGTAGCGACTGGTCACCGTGTTGGCGATGGGCTGGAACGGTGACAGTACGCGGGCCACAAAAGGCTTGTCCAGGACATTCACGAGGACCCGGTTGAACTGATTAACGCTGCTGTGAACGATGGTCATGGTGCCCTCCTGTCAAAGCTGGATCATCGGGCTCTGACAATCCTCATTATACGCGAACGGAGGGCCGCATAGCAGCCAATCGTCCCCTTGAGCCGCAGCGGAGGTCCGCATGCACCCTGCGGGGCGAAACCCCACAGACGTCGTCTGGACCGCGAGCCGGGGCCCGGGGCCGGGGTCAGGCGTCCAGCGTCCCCTTGGTGCTGGGAACCTGGCCGGCGGCGCGAGGGTCGGGTTCCACTGCGTCGCGGAGGGCGCGGGCCAGGGCCTTGCAGAGGGCTTCGGCCTTGTGATGGGGACTGACGCCGGCCAGCACCCGGGCGTGCAGATTGATGCGCGCCTCGATGGCGAAGGACTCGAGAAAGTGGGCGACCAGATCGCCGGACAACGTCTCGACCATGGTTTCGTTGAGGGTGGTGTCGACGGCAACGTACGGCCGGCCGCTCCAGTCAACGGCCACCATCACCAGTGTCTCGTCCAGGGGGACGATGGCATGACCCATGCGGCGAATGCCGCGCGGCTCGCCCAGGGCCTGGCCGAAGGCGCGGCCCAGCATGATGGCGGTGTCCTCAACGAGATGATGCCAGCCGACGTGGGTATCGCCCTCGGCTTTCAATGCAATGTCGAACAGGCCATGACGCGCGATCTGGCTGACCATGTGGTCGAGAAAACCGTTGCCGGTGTCAACGTCATATCGACCCTGGCCGTCCAGGTCCACGGATATCGCAATGCTGGTTTCGGCAGTAGCCCGCTCCAAGCTGGCGGAGCGTTGAGATGGATGGGGGGTCGCCATGCTAATCCGCCCCGAGGGCGGCGCGGAAGCCGGCGACGACGGCGTCGGTTTCCTCGGGTTTGCCGACGCTGGAGCGGATGTAGTCGCGCAGGAGTTCGTTGTCGAAATAGCGCAGGAAGACGCCGCGTCGACACATGGCCTCGTACACTTCGAGGCCGCGCCCGTCGGGCATCTTGCAGAGGATGAAGTTCGCCTGGGAGGGCCAGACGGTTATTCCGGGAATCTCGCACAACAGCCGGTACATCCGGCCGCGCTCCTTGACGATGGCGTCGACGCGATCCAGGAGGTGGGCGGTGTCAGACAAAGAAGCCAGGAGGGCGACTTCCGCGGCGAGGTTGACGTTGTAGGGAGGCTTCATCCCCATCATGGTGGCGGCCAGTTCGGCGTCCATGGCGCCGGCGCCGATGCGAAGCCCCGCCAGGCCGGCCCACTTGCTGAAGGTGCGCAGAACCACCAGGTTGCGGTACTCGGACAGCAGCGGCATCAGGGTCTGGCCGCAGAAGTCATAGTAGGCCTCATCGGAAACGACCAGGAGGCCGGTGTCGAGGAGAGCGCGGGCCTGGGCCTCGGTGACCACGTTGCCGGTGGGGTTGTTGGGCGTCGGGAAGAAGATCGCCTTGGTGCGCGGGGTGATGGCCCCCTGTATGGCTTCGATGTCGATGTCGAAGTTCTCGTCGCGCGGGACGGAGACGGCTTCGGCGCCCGCCACGTCGGCAGAGAAGGAATACATGCCGAAGGTCGGCACCGGGATGATGATCTCGTCGCCGGGCGCAAGGAACATGCGCATCAAAAGGTCGATTATCTCGTCGCTGCCGTTGCCGGCTACGATGTTGTCTTCCGGGACGCCAAGGTAATCGGACAGGGCTTCGCGCAGCCGGCGTTGGGCGGGATCGGGATAGTGGTTGTAATCGCGGAAACTGCCCAGCGCCTCGGCGACCTGGGGCGAAGGCCCGTAGGGATTTTCATTGCCGTTCAGGCGAATGACCTGTTCCAGCGGGATGCCTGCCTCCTCGGCGAGCGTTTCGCTGGGAGAGACGCCCTGGTAGGTTTTCAGGCGACTGATGTGGGGGAGCAACAGTTCTTCAATTTCAGACATGGGCGGACGTTCCAAATGCGTTAGCGGGTTTGCGTGGCAGCAATATGGTCGAGGCGGGCCTGCACCGCGCCGGCGTGGCCGGGCAACCCCTCGGCCTCGGCGATGCGGACAGCCGCGGCGCCGAGGTCAGTGAAACTCTGGGGGCTGAGGCCAACCACCGGCATGGTGCGCAGGAAGTGGTGGACGCTGAGAGCGGAGCTGAAGCGCGCGGTCCCGCCGGTGGGCATCACGTGGGACGGGCCGGCGATGTAGTCGCCCATGACCTCGGGCGAGAACTCGCCGAGGAAGAGGCCGCCGGCGTTTCGCACCTGGCCGGCCCAGGCCCACGGATCGGCGACCATGAGGCAAAGGTGTTCGGGGGCGATGCGATTGGCAACGGCGATGGCTTCATCGAAGTCATCCACCACTACGATGCAGCCCTGTCGTTCCAGGGAATGGCGGATGGTCTCGGCGCGGGGATTACCGGCGATCTGTACATCCAGTTCGGCTTCGACAGTGTCGATCAGGGATTGGGAGTCGGTCACGAGGATGGCCGAAGCCATGGGATCGTGTTCGGCCTGGGCGATGAGATCGGCAGCGCAGAAGATAGGATTGGCCGTGTCGTCGGCGAGGAGGATAGTTTCGGTGGGGCCGAATACTCCGTCGATGTCCACCTGGCCCTGTACCATCCGTTTGGCGTAGGCAACGAAGACGTTGCCGGGGCCGCAGATCTTGTCCACCTTGCGGATGGACTCGGTTCCGTAGGCAAGAGCGCCAATGGCGGGTACGCCGCCGACCTGGTAGACCGCGTCGACGCCGGCGATCCGGGCGGCGGCAAGGACGGTGGCATTCAGCGGCTCATTGCCGCGGCGCGGGGTGGCCAGGACCACCTCGTTGACGCCGGCGACGCGGGCCGGGATGGCGGTCATCAGCACGGTGGAAGGGTAGGCCGCGGTGCCGCCGGGAGCGTACAACCCGACACGTTCCAGGGGCCGAATCAGCTCACCCAAACCTCCGCCGAGGTCGACCCAATCCCGGGGCAGCGTGGCCTCGTGGAATTCGGTGATGCGGCGGGCGGCCAACTCCAGGGCACGTTTGAGGTCATCGGGAGTGGAGTCCCAGGCGGCATCGAGCTCAGCCGCGGGCACTTGCAGGCTGTCCAGATCGGCGCCGTCGAGGAGACTGGCGTAACGGCGGACAGCATCATCACCACCGGCGCGAACGTCGCGGAGCATCTGCAGGACTGAGGACTCCGGCGTCGCGTCGGCGCCGAAGAGGTCGCGGGTGCGTTGGAGGACAGGCCCGGGCAACGACGAGAGGTCGAGGGGGTCGATGCGGGTCAGAACCGATTCGGCGGCGGTCAGCCCGCGCACCATCTTAAGTCGCACTGAGATACTCCCGGGCCTGGGCCTTGGTTTCGTCGATGACCCGCTGGCGGTAGGTTTCGATATGCTCGCGGGGGATCCGTTCGTACACACGCTCCAGACTCTGAGGCATATGCTCCAGGAATCCATCCACGACCTGCTGCACGTCGTCGTTTTCGCGATACATGCGGTTGAGGGCGCGCTTGAGTCGTTCCCAGGTGAAATCCCAGCCGAGAAGCCGGGCCACCCAACCACGCCACTCGTCGATCAGTTCGTCCTCGAGGAATTCCAGGGACGGCATCTGGTCCACCGCCGCGATGGCGTCGTTCTCAACCACGAGACGGGCATTTTCGTCGAGAACGACGCGGTCCATATCCAGTTGCAGCGCTCGGTCCCAGATGTGCGATTCAATTTCCGTGTCGGTGACACGGCTCTCGGGAGCAAAGTGCGGGCGGAACATGGTGGTGATCCACATCTCGTCCGCAACCAGATGGCTCACGTAACCGAGAAGGAACGACCGGGTCTCGGGCGACAAGCCGTTATCGGAGCCGGCCAACTGCGGGTGCAGTTCGAACATACGCTGCACGCCGGCGCCGACGTGGGTCACCGACAGGTCGGAGAAGTGGGTGCGAGCGCGGTCCCACTTGGTCATGGCGCGAATGTCGGGGGTGGTCGACCCGAGGTACGCGGCGCCGGGGTGGTCGTGGGCGTAACCCCAATCCAACTCTACGGCGACCTGCTGGCACAGGTAGATGTGCATGGGCAGGTTAGGCATGGCAGGCATCCTGCCCGTTCATCGCGGCGACACGGTCCATGAAGACGGCGAAGGCCTGGGACTCGCCTTTGAACAGGTACGACAGCTGGGCCGCGGCGATATCGACGCCACCACACTCACGCAGGTGAGAGACCACGTCCAGCAGTCGGTTCTTGCGGATCAGCAGGGAGACGGCGTACCAGTCCTCCTCCTCGACGCTGAACACGCGGGCGACGGTGGGTCCCTGGATGCCGGCGATTTCGGGGCGCGCCAATATCATGGCGCTGACGTCCTCGGCGGAACGGCCCTGGACGTTGGCGGTGATGCGGTAGTACGGGTCGGCGCGGAGGTGGGCTTCCAGCATCTCGGTGAAGGAGCGTGCCAGATCGAGGTTGTCGGGACAACCGGCGAGGGCGGACGGATTGGCTATGAGACAGGCCTGGGAAGTGAGGATCGTGCCGCCGTCCAGGGTCTTGAGGCGGTTTTCCCTGAGGGTTGTGCCGGTAGCGGAAAGATCCGCGATCAGATCGGCGTAGCCGGCGATGGGCGCGGCTTCCAGGGTGCCGCTTGCCGGCACGAGGGTGAAGTAGTTGATGCCCCGCTCGAACAGGTAGCGGCGCAGGAGACGCGGATATTTGGTGGCGATGCGAAGCTGGCGTCCGCGCTCGTGGAACTCCAGGGCCAGGTCGGCGAGGTCGTCGACGGATGTTACGTCAAGCCAGGAGTCGGGCACGGCCAGCACGTAGTCGCAGCCACCGAATCCCAGGTCCTCCATGACGGGTATTACCGCGTCATCGTCGTGGCGGTATTCCATCATCCGGTCCAGACCGGTGATGCCCATCTCAGCGCTGCCCTCTTCCACCTTGGTGGTGATGTCGGCGGTGCGCTGGAAGAGCACGTCGATACCGGGCAGGGCCGGGATGGAGCCGGTGTAGCGGCGGGAGTTGGGCCGATTCACCTTGACGCCACAGGAGGCCAGGAACCTCATGGTGGGCTCGCCCAGTTCGCCGTCGCTAGGTATGACCAGTCTCAAGGCGATGCTCCGTGTTTACACTGTTGCCGTCCGACGAAAATCGGAGCGCGCGTCGTTTCCACCCACGTCCAAAACGGCTACACCTCCCTGCGCCCGTATGTCGGCGGCAGCGCGCAGAGCGGCGGCGTTGGACCCCTCGTCGTCGGGGGATATCAGGACGGAGTCGGGATCAGTTTCGGGCTCGTCGGCCGGCGGCATCGCGGACAGCAATGCTTCCACGGTGCAGGCGAAACCCAGGGCGGGCACGGGAGCCGGACCGCCGAGAGCGCGGGCCAGGGCATCGTACCGTCCGCCGCCGCCTAGAGAGGCATCCGCGTCGCCCCGAACGATGTCGAAGATAATGCCGTTGTAGTACGCGATACCACGGGCCAGGGAGAAGTCGATCTCCAATCGTCGAGACACCGCGGGGTCTTCACCAATGAGGGAAGTCAATGCGATGATCCGGTCGATGGACCGAGTGTCCGCGCCGGCAGCGGCAACGATGGACTGGGCCCGGGGCAGTGCGTGGGCTGGGTCGCCCTTGACGGAGGCGAGCTGACCGGCCAGGGCGAGGCCGCGTTTCACCGCGTCGGAGGCGTCGCCGCCGCGCAACTTGCGCAGCAGGCGGTCGACGATCTCATCGGGCGTGCGGCGGCCCAGGGGCATGTCTGCCGACGTGTTCCAGCGCATGAAACCGGCCAGGACGGAGCGGGCCGCGCCGTCGGGCAGCCCGGTGACCGCCACGGCCAAGTGCTTCTCCTCGTCGGGGAGGCCGATGCCGGACACGACGTGCAGGTCAGCGGCCCGCTGCAGGGCGGCAGCGAGGTTCTCGCTGCCCTCGCCGATGCGGTTCATGTTGGCGACGATGAACTCGCGGGCGCGGTCGGAAAGGCCGACCGTATCCAGCACGCTGTCCAGCACGTCCAAATCGGCCAGGCGGATGCGATAGTCGGGGATGCCCAACTCCGCGGGGATGCCGGCGGCGAGGGTCAGTAGCTCGGCATCAGCGAGGATGCTGTTGGAGCCGACCAATTCAGCGCCGACCTGGGTGAACTGGCCCGTGTCGGCGGCGCTGCCAGTGTCGTATCGGAAGACCGGACCGCAGTATTGCCAGCGCACCAGGGGCGGCTCGTCGCTGTGCCCGTGGATCTCCAGATAGTGCCGCATTATCGCGGAGGTGAACTCGGGCCGCAGGCTGATGGCGTTGGAGCCGGGGTCAACGAAGGAGTACATCTGCGAAGCCAGGTCGCCGCCGGATTTGCGCAGGAACAGTTCAGTGGTCTCCAGTACCGGGACTTCCAGCGCCGAATAGCCGAATCGGCCGATGAAATCGGCGAGGCGGCGCTCGACATACTGCTTGCGCTGACGCGCGCCGGCGTGGAAATCACGCATGCCGGGCAGGCGGCGCACCGGATTGGGGCGAACGGGCGAAACGGCAGAAATCATCGCACGCTATTTTACCACCAAGAGGCTAAGGAGGCGGTTGACGAAACGGGCTACTTTGGGGCGGTTGCTGTTTATTCGCTGATGGGTTAGCCGGCCGTGGTAGAAATGGATATGAAAATCCTCTGCTGTGTCCAAATCGGAAATCCATTGCGGTCTTTGGTGCAGCGTCGCCAAGGCTTTGACAGCATCGCGAAATGCGCCGTGGCTATCATAGTGCCAACCGTGTTCCTGAGCGACGGCGATTAGTGCGTGGGCCGCCGCGCCCCAAAGCAGTTCCGCACCATTGAGTTCGTCACCGGCCGCAAACTCTCGCTCTGACTTGTCCAGAAAGCCCTGGGCAATGCTAACGTGCCGATTTTGCGGAAACGTCGTCATGTCGCGCGTCCAGGTCCCGGATCATACCAAGCACCCATTTGGTGACCGTGCGGGCGTCTTCCTCACGACCGTCTCCCATGGCGAAAAGGCCGAAGCGGACTCGGTCCGGTCCGCCTTCTACCGAGGAAAAGCCGCTGAGCAGGGGTTCGTCCTCGTCGTCATCCAGCTCGTTGAGACGCTCGGCGACGGCGTACAATTCCTCATTGTTGGAGTGGGGCCAGCCTTTGTGCTCGGCTACTGCTGAGAGAGTGCACACGACGGCATCCCACAGTCGTTCGGTGGCGGCCAGGGGGTTGCCGGCGGCGAACCCGCGGTCGGCGGCGGCGAGGTAGGCTTGGGTTTTTTTGGTTTGATCGGGAGTAATCATTTTAGGTCATCCGCTTTTCTAACCCTCTTCCTCGTTGCCTTCTTCCACAAAGACGTTCACGACGGGCGTGATTGCCTCAATGAACATCCGCACAGTATCGGCAATTTCTTCGCTGAAACCATCGGTTAGCGTAGCGACTCCTACAGTCGCTATGAGACGATTCGGCTCAATTTCGTGTGTCCCACACGGAAGAATACCAGCTAACTTGCCTGCCAAATCATATCCTTCATACCAGAATTCGACGTCAGCGCGCCAATCCTTGGATCCATCTTGTGGCCAAAGATTAATGCGGTATGACATTCCGTTCCAATTAGCCCAAGGCGTCCGCGAATACCATAGGTGGTAATAACGCCCGCTATTTGAGTGGCGACCAGCCCATTTGCTCCTTCTGTTGGGCTTGATTTCACTCGACAATCCACTTATGGCCAGATCTCTAACTCTGTAGAGGAATGGCGTTGATTCGTGATCGATGCTCTGCCGGAATGTGCGGCTTAATTTCTCGCCCAAGCTGCTACGACCCAGCGACTGTGCTTTATTCGCATTGTCGCCCACTGTCACCATAAAATCTTCGCTCGCGGGCAAGGGGATTATGGTTGACGCTTGAACAAACAGAGTGTTTGTTTGCTGGTCGTGGTAAGGCACCAACTGAATGCAAGTTATCAGGTCCGCATTTGGCGATTTCTCGTTCAACCATAGGGACGCAGAGGTTACTTGCGGCGCAAAGCGATGGCTGACCAAGATGATGCGCTGGTCATTGTTCAAAGCATTGAGGTCATCAGCATTGAGATGCTGCAACAGCCGCTCAATTGCCTCGTTTTCCGACGTTTCGCCGTATGCAGCCAGCATACTAACAACCTTCTCAGCAGTGACGTTGTGCAAATAGCTGGCATATTTGATGGCCTGCCAGTGCACGTCGGCCCCGGTGTCGTCGCGTTTTAGTTCTATGACGACCAGCCTACCGTCACCGTCCACTGCTAACAAATCCAGCCGCTCGTTAATGAGATCAAAGCCGCTAAACTCCTTACCGACTATCAACAAGTCATCTCCCAGAATGTCAGGATGAGCTGCAATCCATTCTTGGATGTCCCGGCGCTCCTTCCATCCGAGGCTGGCAAAGTCTTTTTCGGGGATGGCCTGAGCTTCTTGGCTATCCGGGTTTATACGGAACATTTTGGGTTCGCCACTCATATCGGTTTCCTTTTCAGAGCGACTGGATTCCGGCGCTTTCGCCGGAATGACGCTGGCAGTGGCTACGGATGCGCGTTCAATCCGCCGTCGATGTACACCGGCTGCCCGCTGGGATAGTCGCAGTGGGGGGAGCAGAGGTAGACCAGCATGGCGGCCAAATCGCGGGGATGACCCTTGCGGCGCATGGGCGTGTAGCGGACGAGGAGTTCCTCGCGCTGGGTCTCTAAGGGGATGTCCTCGGCCGTTGACCAGCCGGACCCTACGGCGTTGACCCGGATCTCGCTTCGGCCCCATTCCACCGCCAGCGAGCGCGTCAGGGACAGGACGGCGGCCTGGGTGGCGCTGTAGGCGGAGCAGTTGATGACCGCGCGCTCGGCCAGGTTGGAGATGACGTTCACGACCCGCCCGTACTGCTGGTCCAGCATGCGTTGACCCACGGCCTGGCTGAGCATGAAGGTGGCGCGGACGTTGCGGGCGTGGAGTTCGTCCCACTCCTCAAGGGCGATTTCCGCCGCGGGTTTGGCGAAGAAGCTGCGGGTGTCGTTGACCAGGATGTCGACCCGGGGATGCGCGTCGGCGATGGAGTCGAGAACCGCGGCCGCCCCGTCCGGCGTGTCCCAGCGTCCCACGTGGCGATCGGTGTCGCGGCCGGAGACTGCGGTTACTGCGTCGGCGATGGCATCGGCGGCATCTCCGCGACGAGCCACCGCGAACACCTCAGCGCCAGCCTCGGCCAACGCAGCGGCCAGGAAGGGGGATTCATCGCCGCCAGCGGAGGCCACGATGGCGGTTTGCCCGGCGAGGCTGAACTCGGCGGGGAGATGGTTTCGGGACGGCAACGCCACGTCGCTACACTCCTGTCAAGGACGGATGGATGACGGTTTTCGGGCAGGCTTGAGGCGTCACGGTTCCAGCGCGGCGACCGGAGCGTGGCCAGTGGGGGTAATGCCGGCCGCGAGGCCAGCGCCATCGAGAATGAACATCTCGCCGGTCATGTAGTCGGAGGCATCAGAGGCCAGGAACACGGCGATGGGTCCAAGGTCCTCAGGCTTGCCGAGCTTCCCGGTGGGCAGAAAGTCGCCGGATTGGGGCAGGGTGCGATTGATCTCGGCGCCGGGGTCGATGGTCGGGATGAATCCGGGGACGATGCTGTTGGCGGTGATGCCGTAGCGGGCGAGGCTGAAGGACAGGACGCGAGTCAGCTGGATCACGCCGCCCTTGGAGGTGCAGTACATATAGATATCGCGGCCACCCCGCAGCCCGAAGCCCGAAGCGACGTTAACGATCTTGCCCTTGCCGGCGTCGGCCATGGGCTTGGCGGCGGCGCGCGCGCAATAGAAGGCGCCGGAGAGATTGACCGACATGGCCGCGTCCCAGTCGTCGTCGGTGATCTCCCAAATGGGTTTGAGCACGTTGTCCGCGACCATGGCCGCGTTGTTGATGAGCACGTCAACGCGGCCAAAGTGGGCCATGGTCGCCTCGATCAACGCGTCGGCGTCCGACGATTTGGCAACATCGGTGGGCACGGCGATGGCGTCCTGGCCGGCGGCGATCACTTCGTCGCGGGCGGCCTCGATGGGCCCGGCGCGCCGACCGGCAATGACCAGGTTGGCGCCGGAGCGGGTGAGGGCGCGTACCATTTCGAGGCCGAGACCGGTGCCGCCGCCGGTGATGACGACGACTTTGCCGTCGAGGTACAGGTTTTCAAGCATTGGCTGCGGGCGCTCCTTGGGCTGCACGGAGGGTAATGTCTCCAGCGGTGAGGGTCAATAAGTCGCCAGAGTCGGTGCGTAGCAACAGGTTGCCGTGTTCGTCGATGTCCTCGGCGAGGCCGGTGTCGGTTGAGCCGTGGTGCGTCACTGTGACGCGCTGTCCCAGGGTGTCCAGCCAGCGGCGCCACTCGGCGATGGGAGAACGGCCGCGCCGCAGGTCAAGGTACAGGGCGTCCATATGCTGGAGGATGCGGCGCAGCAGTTCCGAGCGGTCGATTTCGGATTCGGAAGCGTGGTTCAGGCTGGTAGCGGTGGCGGCGATTTCGGGATCGGCGGAGACGTCCAGGGCAACGTTGACGCCGACGCCGACTACCGCGTGCTGGACCCGGGAGCCGGACATGGCGCTTTCGGCAAGGATGCCGGCAACCTTCAGGCCGTCTATGGTTATGTCATTGGGCCACTTGATGGAGGGATACAGGCTCGACACCTGACGGATCGATCGGGCGACGGCGACGCCGGCCAGCGGGCTGAGCAAGGGCAGCGCGTCCGGTTCCGGTCGGAAGAGAACGGAGAAGTAGAGGTTGCCGGCGTCGGATATCCAGCGCCGGCCCAGGCGGCCGCGGCTGGCGGTCTGCGTTTCGGCGACCACGACGGCGCCCTCGCCGGCGCCGGCACGGGCCCACTCCGCAACGTCGTCCATGGTGGAGCCGGTGGACTGGTAGAAGCGCACGCTCCGGCCGACTACGGCGGTGTACAGGCCGGAGCGGAGCATTTGGGCGACGATGGAAGGGGGCATGAGCAGGTCGAAAACATCGCGCGGTGGGTTATGCCGAGGCGGCCCAATCCCCGAATGAAACCCCGACCGTGTATTCCTCGGGGACCAATCCCCAAAGAGTCTCCATGAGAGGTCGCACTTCGGCCAGCGCAAATTCGGTCAGCCCGTCAGTCATGTAAACCTCATAGAAATTGCCGTGCAATCTCTCGGCAGCAGCGATACCCCGCCCGATCTCAGTCATGCGATCGGGTATTTCATCTGACAGCGCCGTTAACGCCTCCTGGATGGCGACATGATCATAGTGCTGCCAACCACGATCGGTAGCCACGGCTTTGGTGAGTTGAGCAACGGTACCCCAGCCCTTCTCGCCAGCCTGGCACAGGTCCCCATCTGCGAGGCGGGACGGCCGCTTGGACCAGTAGTCCCGGGCCTGCTCCAGATGCTTGCGGATACGAGCGTCCCGGCGAGCCGGAGGTTCACGGCGAGTTCGAGGAGGCATGGCGATTTTCGATCCCTTTCTACCAGCCGTGGTCGTAGCGGTCTTGGAGGACGTCGAGGAGGCGGGTGACGGGGATGCGCTGCTGGATCATGGTGTCGCGGTCACGGATGGTGACGGCGTGGTCGTCCAGGGTGTCGAAGTCGACAGTGACGCAGTAGGGCGTGCCGATCTCGTCCTGCCGGCGGTAGCGGCGGCCGATGCTCTGAGCGTCGTCGAACTGGCAACGGAAGCGACGGCGCACGAGGTCGTAGACGCTGCGGGCGGTTGGCGCCAGGCGGGCGTTGCGGCTCAGGGGCAGAACGGCAACGGTAACCGGAGCCAAAGCCTGGTGGAAGTGCAGGACGGTGCGAGTGTCGTTGCCGTCGGGTTCCTCGTCGTAGCTGTCCAGCCAGAAGGCCAGGGTGGCGCGGTCCACGCCGCCGGAGGGTTCGATGACATACGGCAGGTAACGCTCGTGAATCTCGTCGTCGAAGTAGGTGAGATCTTCGCCGCTGAACTCCTTGTGGCGGCCCAAGTCGAAATCGGTGCGGTTGGCGATGCCTTCCAGCTCGCCCCAGCCCCAGGGGAAGCGGTACTCGATGTCGTAGGTGGCCTTGGCGTAGTGGGCGAGTTCGTCGCCGGCGTGCTCCCGGAGACGCAAATTTCCGGGGCGGATACCCAAACTCGCGTACCAGTCGAAACGAGCCTGCACCCACTGTTGCAGCCACTCGTCGTCGGTGCCGGGCTTGACGAAGAACTCGATCTCCATCTGCTCGAACTCGCGCGTGCGGAAGGTGAAGTTGCCGGGAGTGATCTCGTTGCGGAAAGCCTTGCCGATCTGGGCGATGCCGAAGGGCAGCTTCTTGCGCGTCGCCGTCTGCACGTTTTGGAAGTTTACGAAGATGCCCTGGGCGGTTTCGGGGCGCAGGAACACCTCGTTGCTGGAATCCTCAACGGGGCCCATGAAGGTGCGGAACATGAGGTTGAAACGGCGGGGTTCGGTGAAGTCGCCGCCGCACTCAGGACATACATCGCTTTCAAGCTGGTCCTGGCGGAAGCGGCGGTGGCACTGGCGACACTCAACCAGCGGGTCGCTGAAATTCTCCACGTGACCGCTGGCTTCCCAAACGCGCGGGTGCATCAGGATGGCGGCGTCCAGGCCGACGACGTCGTCGCGCTCGGAGACGACGGAACGCCACCAGGCCTCCTTGACGTTGCGCTTCAGCTCGACGCCCAACGGGCCATAGTCCCAGGTTGATCCGAGGCCGCCGTACACCTCGCTGGACTGGAAAACGAAACCCCGTCGCTTGGAGAGGGACAGGACTTTATCCATATCGGCGTAGGGCAGGGTGCGCGGCATATTGAGACCTCGTTGCGTGGATCAGGATTGAATTATGTTATCACTGCCGGGCAAGGTTCAGCAGGGACCATCGGTCGCGGAACAGGGCTTTTCCAAAGTTGATCCGTCGTTCCCGCTTCCGCGGGAACCCAGGAGATCGCTATGTTCGGAATGTCCTGGATTCCGGCTTTCGCCGGAATGACAGTTCGAGATGAAAGGCTACCATCCAGGACTTTGGAAAAGCCCTAATCGCGGGAGCGGCAGATTCCTGCTTGCGCAGGAATAACGGTCTGGACCGCCATCGCCTTCCATGTAGGGACGAAGGTCAAGGGTAAACGCCGGGGGAGTCAGGCCGGGGTGATATCTTCCACGGGCCGCTCGCCGGGCAGTTCGCGGCGGACGGCGTCGGCCAGGCTCTGGGCGGCCAGGTCGTCGAGCTTGATGTAGCGGGCGGACATGGCATCGGCGATGTTTTTCGCCAGCTCCAGCTTGATGAAATCCTGCTCGGTGTCCACGACCACGGCGGGGATTTTGGCGGCCGCGACCGTCTCGCCGAGCTGACGCACTTCGTCGGGAAGTGTCAACACGTTGGAAGACTGGTCGCCGGCGAGGGTGACGTTGGCGCGGCCATCGGACAGCAGGACCAGCAGGGGCAGCACTTCCCGATCCTTCAGACGCTCGGTTTCGAGGGTCTCCATGGCAAGGTAGAGGGCGCGGGCCAGGGGCGTCCGGCCACCGGTGGGCATCTCCTGGAGGCGCCACTGGGCCATTTCGACGCTGCCGGTGGGCGGGAGCAATACCTCGGCGCCGGTTCCCCGGAATGCGATGAGGCCCACCTGGTCCCGGCGTTGGTAAGCGTCGAGCAACAGCGACATGACCGCGCCTTTGACGGCGACCATGCGGCGCTGGGCGCCCATGGAGCCGCTGGCGTCGACCACGAACAGGATCAGGGAGCCGGTGTGAGTCTCGCGAACCTTTTCCCTGACATCCCAGGGTTCGACGAGCAGGGCGGACGCGTCGGCATCCGTGGCTTGGCGGCGGGCCTGCTGGTGAGGGGCGGCGGCGCGCAGGGTGGCGTCCAGGGCAAGGTCGGATGCGAAACCCTCCGGGACGCGGGCACCGACGTAGCGGCCTGCTGATGTGCCGCTTACGGTGGTGGCGCGGCGTCCGGAGGAACGCCGAGCGCGGCGGTCGGGGGGCTGGACCTGGAGGTTCTGAACGGCGTAGGGATCGCCGATCTCGAACCACTCATCGCCCAGGGCTGCGTCGGCCGACTCCTCGGGCTGGTCTTCGGGAGGGTCGGGTTCTCTATCGCTATCGGAGTCGCCGGGGTCGTCGTTGCCGGGGTCGTTATCGGCGGACGGCTCCCGGTCGCGCTGCTGATTCTGGAAGTCCTCCAGCATGTTGTCCAGCTGCTCGGTGACCAAGTGCGGCTGCTGGAACGGTTGGCGGCGCTGGCGATGCAGCAGGGCCATCAGGGCCGCTTCCCGCACGTCCTCGACGTCAACGACGGTACGACCCTCGTAGGCGGCGATGGTGCTGGCGGTCTTGTACATGACGATGTCGCCGCGCAGCCCATCAACCTGGTACTCGGCGCAGATGTCGGTGATGAGCTCGAGGATTTCGTCGGGAACAACTACGTCGGCAAGCAGCCGCTGGCTGCTGAGCAACCGCTGGCGCTCCTCCTGCTCCGCATCGGCCCAGTTGTCCATAAAAGCGAAGGGGCTGGACTCGAAAGCCATGCGGCGGCGAACCACCTCGCGGCGTTCGGGCGGCTCAAAAACGCCGTCAACCTCGACGGCCAAGCCGAAGCGGTCGAGCAGCTGCGGGCGAAGGTCACCCTCCTCCGGGTTCATGGTGCCGACGAGCATGAACTCCGCGTCGTGGCTTACGGAGATGCCCTCGCGTTCCACGTAGTTGCGTCCCATGGCGGCAGCGTCCAGGAGAACGTCCACTAGGTGGTCGTTCAGCAGGTTGACCTCATCGATATAGAGAATGCCGCGGTGAGCGGAGGCGATCAGTCCCGGCTCGAAGTTCTTTTCGCCGGACTTGATGGCCTGCTCGATGTCGAGGGAACCCACGAGACGGTCTTCCGTTGCCCCGACCGGCAGGTCAACGATGCGGACCTGGCGGGCGGACGGACTTCCGGAGCGTCCGGTCTGCTGGCACCACTGGCACACGTCCTGGGGAGCACCGGGTTGGCAGCTGTAGGGACAGCCCGGCACCACGGGAACCTGGGGCAGCAGCGCAGCTAGGGAGCGCACGGCGGTACTTTTAGCGGTGCCCTTCTTGCCCCGAACCAGCACGCCGCCGATGCGAGGGTTGATGGCGTTGAGCAGCAGCGCGCGCTTCATCGGCGTCTGGCCGACGATGGCGGTAAAGGGGAACCGGGGCTCGCGGCCGGCGGCGGGTTGCGTCACGGGATCACCAATGGGTACGCGCTCATCAGCCGGTGGCGGCTCGCGCGGGACCGCCAGCCTGGGGGAAGGCGTGGATGTCGCGTTCACGGTAGTAGCGGTAGCCGATGGTAGCGAAGGCGATACCCATCCAGAGGAGGAAGTGGCCGCCGGCGGTGAAGGTGCGGAACATTATGGTGAGTTCCGTCGGGAGCCAAGCCGGAGCGGCGTCACGCACACCAGGCACGGCAAAGGCCAGAAGGAGCGCCAACACTGCGTAGGCTAACCCGATGCCGCCATAGCGTAGCCACCGTCCCGAGCCAGCCGAGCTGCGGTTGATCAGGCCCACGCCGTACACGACCAGGCACACGGAAACAGTCGACACGGCGATGAAGAGGAACTGGAAACCCTGGCGGGGCAGCAACGTGCCATCCTCACCGATGCCAGGCGGGTTCATCGGAAACTTGATCTGGGTGTACATAGACACGCCCCAGAACCCCAACAGGCCGGCCACAGCGGCCCAGGCCCACGGGCTCCAGCCGGGCGTGGCGTTACGCATCAGGTGGTACAGGCCGGTGAAGACAGCGGCGAACAGGATGCCGATCACGGCCAAGCCGACGGTCATGCCGATGCGCTGGCCGCCTGGTGAAGTCAAAAAGGACAGGGGTAGCGGCGCCTCGTCTTCGGGGGCGGCCAACTCTTCAGCGCAGCCGGCGCGGTCAATGTCGCAATCTTCGAGGGCGATGGCCCATTCCATCACGGGCACGTTGAGGATATTCATGTAGGCTGCAACGAGCAAACCTACGATTGCGCCCATGACCAAGGCAGTGGGGAGAATGCGCGTCATCATGATCCTCCGATGACTATCTGACTGAACGGGTCTTACGGCCGAGACGGCCAACCGCGATAGAAACGGACAAACCGATCAGGCAGATTCACGGCGCACTCCTCCAGACGCTCCGCGGAGCGTTTGCGCGGCAAAACTTGCCGATCCCGTTCCGGCTCCAGCCGGAAGAAAGAGGCGGCCCGGCGTCATACCAACGTCGGGCCGGCGTGGAGCCTAATGGCACATGAAGGCAACGTGGCGGGCGTGGTGGAAGAACTCGTGGACAGTGTTCAGGACGCCCGGTGCGCCGACGGAAGCGGCGTGGACTCCGCCGTCAACGTAACCAACGACGTAGAGGGCCATGGCGCCAAGGACGAGCCAGGGGGCCCATGCAGCGGTATCGGTGGCGGACAGGAACCGATTGATCATACCCATGTTTTCACTCCTCTGGTTGGGATGGACGTTTCGCGTCGCATCAACGGGTGGCATTTTATTACTTGGCTGCCGGTAGCACAATACCGGCAGTCGCATAATATCGGCGAATGCGCTGATTAGCGCTCCACGAAGACGAGGTCGTCCTCCTTACCGACCCAACGATCGCGGGATTCCTCGAAAGCCCGGAGTTTGTCGGGCTGCAGTTCGGTGCGCTTTTCGTCGTCGTCCAAGTATGGGTTGGGGAAATAACAGCGCACCAGGGTCTCGTCCCATTGGTGGGAGAACCGGACGTAGTAGGACTTGAGGTCGCCGTGGCTGGTGGCCTCCACGAACTGGATGCCGTCGATCTTTTCCAATTGCAGGTGAAAGTGCCAGTTGTCGGCCTCAATGGTGGCCCAGCCGTTGTGGACCTCAGGTTCCCGGATACCGTGGGCGTGGTTCTCGCTGACCACGGAACCGCCGCCGACGACCCACATCATTTTGGGGTCGCTGGTCAGTTCGTTGAGCAATTCGAGCGTATTTTCCATCGGCCGCGTCCTCCTGCTCATGAAGTGGTTGCGGGATTGGTACGGGCGCCGGCTTCCTGCCGGGCATTGTTTTCCTGGCGGGCTTCGATGTCGGTCTCCAGTTCGAGATACATACGGCGGAGCTCGTCCAGCATTTCGGGTGGAGGATTTTCCCACAAGCCGCGTTGGATCGCTTCCAGCAGGCGTTCGACGATGCCGCGCAGCGCCCAGGGGTTGCTCTGCCGGAAGAATTCCTGCATGTCGGGATTGAGAACGTACTCTTCGGTAACGTCCTCGTACATCCAGTCCTCGATCACCTGGGCGGTGGCGTCGTAGCCGAACATGTAGTCCACGGTGGCGGCCAACTCGAAGGCGCCCTTGTACCCGTGGCGCTGCATGGACTGCATCCACTTGGGGTTGACGACGCGGCTGCGGAAGACGCGGCGGGCCTCGTCCTGGAGATCGCGCACGCGAGCGCGCGACGGATCGCTGCTGTCGCCGAAGAACTGCCGGGGGTTGCGGCCGGTCAGCGAACGGACGGTAGCGATCATACCGCCGTGGTACTGCATGTAGTCGTCGCTGTCGAACACGTCGTGCTCGCGGTTGTCCTGGTTCTTGGCGGCGATGACGATCTGACCGAATCGGGTGCGGAACTCGTTGCGGGCGGTGACGCCGAAGTCCTGGCGGGAGTAGGCGTAGCCGCCCCAGGAAGTGTACACCTCCGCGAGGTCGTGGACCGTTTCCCAGTTGCGCTCGTCGAGGACGCCAAGAATGCCGGCGCCATAGGCTCCCGGCTTGCTCCCGAAAATGCGAAAGAGTGACGGATCGCCGGAGCTGTCGGTGGCATCCCGTTCCGGGGCAGCGGCGCGGCGTTCGGCGTCCTCACGGACGTGCTTGACGATGTAGTTGTCTTCGGGCGATTCATCCTGGGCGGCGGCCAGGGCGACGGCTTGATCCATGAGGTAGATCAGGTTGGGGAAGGCGTCGCGGAAGAAGCCGCTGATGCGGACGGTCACGTCGATGCGGGGGCGTCCCAGCTCCGCGATTGGGATGACCTCCAGGGTGCTCACGCGGCGGCTCTCTGCCTGCCATACGGGCTTGACGCCGAGCAGGTAGAGGATCTGGGCGATGTCGTCGCCGTGGGTGCGCATGGCGGAGGTGCCCCAGACGACAACGCCCACCATTTCGGGGTAGCCGCCCTCCTCGTCCAGGTACTTCTGCAAAAGGGCGTCGCCGAGGGATTTACCCACGTCCCACGCGGTCGGTGAAGGCAGAGCCCGGGGGTCCACGGAGTAGAAGTTGCGGCCGGTGGGCAGGACGTTGACCATGCCACGGGTGGGCGCGCCGGATGGACCGGGGGGAACAAAGCGCCCCTCGAGGCCGCGCAGCAGGTTGTCAATTTCGTCGGTGGTACGCAGGAGGGACGGGTAGATGTGCTGGCCCACGTAGGAAAGCACGCTTTCGGTGCGGGCGTCAGGCCGCCCCAGGGTATCGGTTACGACGGTTGGGATGAGATGCGCAGCGAAACCGTCGTCGCACAGACGCTGGTATGACTGGCGGCACAGGGATTCCAGGGCCTCGATGACGTCGCCGGCGTTGCGGATGGGCGAATCGTTTTCGGAACCCAGCAAGACAGATGGCGTATTCCCGTTGACCGCCGCGGCCGGGTCTTCGAGCAGGGCGTAGTAGTCGTAGCCAAGGGCCTCAGCGAGGGATCGGCGCAGGCTGGGAACGGCTCCGTTGTCCAGGCGGGTCAGCGCGCAGAGGAGGCCGACCATCTGCTCATCGGTGGGCGGCTGACCGAGAGTATGCAGACCGTCCTTGATCTGAGCGTCCTTGATCTCGCAGAGGTAGCCGTCGATTTCCAGCATGAACTCAGGGAAATCGTCGGGCTGTTCGTCGACGCCAAGGTCGCGATGGAGTTCGGCCTGCTGCACCATCTCCCAAATCTGGGCCTCGAGGGTCGGAAGCTTGGCCGGGTCCAGGGTCTGGCACTGGTAGTGCTCGTCCATGAGCTGCTCCAGCCTGGCGATGTCGCCGTAGGAGTCAGCGGTGGTCATGGGCGGGATGAGGTGGTCGATGATGGTGGCGTGGGTGCGGCGTTTGGCCTGGGTGCCCTCACCGGGGTTGTTGACGATGAACGGGTAGAAGAGCGGTATGTCGTCCAGGGCCACCTCGGGATAGCAGGCCTGGGAGAGGCCGACGCCCTTGCCCGGCAGCCATTCCAAGGTGCCGTGCTTGCCGATGTGTATCATGGCATCGGCCTGGAACACGTCGCGGATCCAGCGGTAATAGGCGACGTAGTGGTGCGTCGGCGTTAGATCCGGGTTGTGATAGACCGAGATCGGGTTCTCGCCGAAACCGCGTGGGGGTTGCAGGCCCACGAAAACGTTGCCCATGGGCACCCCGGCGATGGCCAGGCGATCTCCGGTGCGGTACACCTGGCCGGGCGGGTCGCCCCAGGCATCCAGCAATTCGGCGCGGACCGATTCGGGGAAACCTGCGTACCAACGGGCGTAGTCGCGGCGTTCGACGTGGCCGGCTGCGAGACGAAGCTGCTCCTCGGTCAGGCTGTCGGTGTCGTTGCTGCAACGCTCGATGATGCGCTGGACCAGCTCATCGCCGTCGGCAGGGATGTCTTCGACCATGTACCCGGCGCCTTTCAGGGCCTGGAGCAGGTTGATTGCCGACGCCGGGGTGTCGAGTCCGACGGCGTTGCCGATGCGCGCGTCCTTGGTGGGGTAGTTGCTGAGGATGATGGCGATGCGCTTGTCAGCGTTGGCCTTGCGGCGGAGAGCCGCGTGACGCGAGGCGAGCCGGGCCAGATAGTCCATGCGGTCGGGTTGGGCGACGTAGCGCTGCATCCGGCCGGCGGCCAGGGTGTCGGGAGCGGCGCCGGTGTCCTCCTTGAAGGACACGGGCACGGCGATGATCCGGCCGTCGAACTCGGGGAACGCGACGTTCATGGCGGTGTCGATGGGGCCGAGGCCCAGGGAACTCTCCTCCCATTCCGAGCGAGTGCCCGTGCTGACGATGCCCTGGATAATTGGCACATCGAGGTTGTCGAGAAGTTCCTGGGACCAGCCGGTGGCGACAGTGGCGCCCGTGCCGCCCTGCTGGTGGTCGAGGTCGCTCATCGCCAGACCCATCGTGTTCACGATGCAGTCCACGCGGGGAACGCCGTCGGGATCGACCATGTATTCCGTCAAGGTATGTCCGCCGTCGGCCTCGCCGTCCCCGGGCTGGTGCTTGAGGCTGTAGGAAAACACGGGGAGGACGTTGACGTCCTGGGCCTCGAGCTTTGCGATGAGGTCGTCGATAAACGCCAGGTTCCCGCTCATCCAGTGCGCGCGATAAAACAGGACACCCACGGAAGGACGGTCAGGGGAGAATCGGGCGAGACGGTAGTCTCCTACGGAAATGCCTTCGGCCATCTCGGGATGATAGATGCCCTGCCACGGCATGGGCGCCGGCGCCTCGTGGCCGAAATCGCCGCCCAGGTAAGTATCGGCCAGGAAAAGGAACAGGTTGCGGAAATTGAGCACGCCGCCGCGCATCAAATAGGAGAATACGGTCTCGACCTCTGCCACCGGAGCGGTGCAGGCTGCAACCAGGTCGTCATCCCATTCCTGGTGGCCGGGGCATGCGATCAGCGGGGTGCGGTTGCCCAGGCAGATCTCCCACAGGGGATCGAAAACCTCGCCCAGGGCGCGCCGGCCCCCCAGCAGACGGAGCACGACGGCGGACGCGGTGTCCACGGCTTCCAGCAATTCGCGGCGGGCAGTCGCGGCGTCATCCGTGTCGCCCTCCAGGGCCACCGGGTTGAATGCGCGGACGGTCACGGCGTCGCCCCACGGCATCCCCACCAGCGCGCGCTCCGCCGTGAGGATATCGGTATCGGCGGTGGTAACCAGTACGATGGAACCGGCCGCGTTCTGCGTTTCGGTGGTCATAGATCAGTCCGGTTCCTGACTGGGTCGTGGAAACACCATGATGGAGAGATCGCTGAATTCTTCAGTAATGCGAGAGAGTCCGGCCAGCGTACCCTCCCAACGCTGTTCGTCGGGCAGGGTGAGGCGCTGAAACACGATGACGGGGTGTTCAGGCTCGGCGCCGTCAGTAATGGCGTCGGCGGCGATGGCCGGCGGCATGAAGTCGAAGGGGCGGGGGAGCAGGATCACGTTGCGGCGACCCTGGTGCAGCGTATCGACCAACTCGCCCAATTCGGAGCCGCGATCCCAGCGCTGGTGCAGGGTCAGGAACAGCGATTCTTCGAGAGATATGCCGGCGCGCGCGCAAGCGAACTGGATGCTGCTGACGCCAGGCACCAACTCGACGGTCTCGGCGCGACGGCGGACGCGGTTCAGCAGCTCCTTGGCGGACACGTTCAGGTCTCCCCAAACGCAGACCACGCACCGCATGCCCTGCCGGGCCTGCTCCTGCGCGTAGTCCAGAACGGATTCCTGGTCGCGGTACGCCATGGGGCGCACCTCGGCGTCGCCCGTCCAGCCGGCCACCACGTCGAGGACGGTCTTGAACCCGACCACGAGGTCGGCGCCCTGAATTGCTTCACGCCCCTTCAGGGTGAGCATGTCGGGGTCGCCGGGGCCGACGCCCACGACGGTCATTTTGATTCCCGCGTTTGAGGATGTCATCGCATTTTCGGCAAAAAGAGAACCCTGGGAAGCAGCTCCGCCAGGGTTCAGGGTTATCGCCGATGTCGGTTGGCGCAATTGGACGCTTGACCGACTCTCAGCATGCACCAGAACGACCCTGTTGAGCGCAGAGCAGAGTTCCGAGGCAACACCGGGCAGGTCTCCTGGCTTGCGGCTCGCAGCCGTGGCGACGCCTTCCCGCAATCCGCATGGCGCGGACGGCAGTGGCAAATCGTCGGACGACTCCCCGCTTACAGTGGCGCAACCGCGGCGGATTCTCACCGCCTTCCCAATTAAGCCGTTGGGATCGAATGGCGCCCGGTGTCTGGTTTTCGAATTTTAATCAGCGGATGAACCGCGCAGTCAATTTAGCCCGGATGATGGCCACTGTCAACGGGCAGGACTCCTCACGCGTACCCGGTTTGTCATTGCGACCTCGAACCTGATGCGGAGGGGGCGATCTCATTGCGGCCTGAATAGTCGCTGCATCAACGGGATTGCCCCGTCGCTGCGCTCCTCGAAATGACAGGTTTGCAGAAACTGGGTACGCGTGAGGCAGGGCTCCCGGTAATGCTACACTGATTTGGCAAAGGTCATTTGGCGCAAGGAGATATTCCAACGTTGGTTATAAAGGTTCTGGGGGCAATTGCCGCCGTAATTGTCATTGCTATTATCGCCGCGGGCGCAGCCATGTATTTCAGGCTGGTACCCATTCCGGGGCCGATACTCGCCCTGTTAGTTGGAGCTAAACCGCCGGAATACTCGGCGCGCTACTACCCGCCGGACACGCTGGCCTACGCCTGGGTGACCCTGACGCCCGGAGATGGACAGGTTGAGAATATGCGGGACATTTGGGACCGCTTCAATGAATTCCGCGACTTCCGCAGGATCATTGACGATTTCCAGGACGACTTCGAGGATGAAACGGGCATTGACTTTGAGACGGAAGTGATGCCGTGGATTGGGCCTGATGCTTCAGCGGCGTTCATCGATTTCGACAGACGACGCGATGAGGCTATTGTGGCCGCCATTGTCTCCGTTCGCGATGATAATGCCGCCCGCGATTTTCTGGAGCAGTGGCTGGAATACATGGAAGACGTAGAGGGAGCGGATTTTGATACCGACTCCTATAACGATTTCAGGCTTTGGATTGACGAAAGCGAGTACCAGGTTTATGGCCTGTCCAAAGATTTGCTGGTGCTCGCAACCACGGAATCCGGGTTTCGTGAAGTCGCTGACGCCATTGCCGGGGATACTGACCGTTCGTTGGCCGACAGCGAGAACTTCAAGGCGGCGCAGGCTGCGTTGTCAAAACGCCGATTTGCCTCAGTTTATGTTGACTATGAAGAGGCTCTTGATTTGGTCGAAGACCTTGCCATCGACGAAATTGGATTCACCGGCATTGGATTCACCGGCATCGGAGGGTATGGCGAGCAAGAACCGGAATGGATAGCCGGGTCATCAGCCTGGGTGGAACGGGGCATCTTTACAGAAATGGTAATGCCAATAGGCATTGACCAACCGCTGCAATTTGCTGACCTCGACGACCCTGCCAGCCTGGTATCTGACGATACAATGGCGTTTGCCGCCAGCACCTTCGATCCCGACGTGGACAATTGGCGCGCCGCTATACGCGGCTACGACCTTGCCGACTTCCTGCCTGACTCGAACGTTCTGGACGAAATCAACAGCGGAGTTGCGGAAATTGCGAGCGGCAATCCGCCAGAGCTGACCACCCGCGACAACCTGTCTGACGTGCTGGACCTGGTGTTGTGGCTGGTCGATGACCTGACGGGTATCAATCTGGAGGACGACCTGTTTGACCATTTGGGCGGCGAGGCGATTCTAGCCGTAGGCGATGTAGATTTCGCCGCGGTCGCTGAAGATCCGCTATCCCATGCGATTGAAGCGGTGATTATGCTGTCTTACCGCGAAGGCAGCAAGGAAAATCTAGCCGACACCATGGCTGAGGTCGCTGACCTCATTGAAGAGAATCTCTCCTCATTCCTCGAAATCGATTCCGCCGAGGTAGGCGCCGGCGACGACGCTACCATCTTCGGCATTCGCCGGGAAATTGCCCGTACCAATTATGCTCCCGGATATGTGTTCCATGACGGCTACCTCACCATCGGCGCCACCGAGGGCGCGCTGAAGACAACGGTGGCCCTGCAGAATGGTGGTGGAAGCAACCTGGCGTCGCTTGCTGAGTACAAACGCGCCGTAGAGCGCCTGCCAGCAAAGCGGCAGGGTCTGGGCTACGTTAACCTGCAAAGCATCGTCCGGCAAATTGAACCAGGCGACCTGGATCTAACCGCGGACGAGTTTGAGATTTTGGAAGATAGCCTTGGAGTAGCGGTGATGAGCAGCTACTCGCCCCACTGTATCGATGCGGCGGATGGCTACACCTGCGAGATACCCGGAGGGGCGGACGTAACGCGCATTACCGTGGTTCTGACGCTGTTCCCGGAATAGCAATTCTGGATTCGGTATAATCACTGTGCCAGCCAACGTTCGGCAAGGAGGATATCCATTATGGGCGTGACTTACGCCAGGGGCAGCATCACCGGCCAGAACGGAGTGCGCGAGTTCGACTTTCTGGTGGATACGGGGGCGACCTGGGTGGGTATCCCGCAGGCCGACATTGACGCTCTGGGATTGGATACCGTGCCCAACGCCACCGCCGCCCTGATGATGGCAGATGGCAGCGTCAGTCACACGCCCGTTTACATTGCCATTGGTATGCTGGAAGGCACGGGCTTCGTTAATGGAGCCGTGCCGGCGGCGGTCCCGCTGGTGGGCTACAAGCTGCTGCAGGATCTGGGGTTCAAGGTGGACTTGGTGAACGAGCGCGTTGAGCAACGGCCTGACGGCGAGATCGGGCCGCCGTTTTTGCTGTAACCGGGCAGCAATCCGAAAATATGGCGCCGGGTCAACCTATCGGTTTCCCCGGCGCTATTTGGTTAGTTAATCCCAAGTTCCGGGTTCAGCCGCCCCCGATAGCCGGGAGGAAGTGCATCTCGCTGTCCTCGCTGACGCGTTCCATCAGACCGAGTTGGCTGACGTCGCCGTCAACGATTACGGCCAGACCCGGCGTTATGTCGTCCAACTCTTCGTCGTAGAGGAGCTCCTTGATGCCGGGATGGAGTTGCTCCAGGTTGTTGATGACCTGCCGCACCGTGGCGCCGGCCACCTGAACACGATCAGGAGCGCCGGTGATACGCTGCATCGGCGCGGGTATCCATACGTCAGGCATTCCGGCCACCTCCGGTTTGGCGGCTGTCGCGAGGACTGTTGCAGCAGGGGCGAACGGTCATTCGCCCCTGCCCGGTAAATAAGCGCGCTACGAGCCGTTCTTTTCCCAGAGGGCCTCCAGGACGTTGCCCGGGTTCATGGGAAGGACGGTCAAGCGGACGCCTATGGCGTCGTAGATGGCATTGGCGATAGCAGCCATGGGAGGCACGATGGGCACCTCGCCCACGCCGCGGACGCCGTAAGGATGGTTGGGGTTGTCAACCTCGACGATGCAGGTGTCGATCATCGGCAGGTCGAGGCTGGTGGGCATGCGGTAGTCCAGGAAGCTGGAGTTGACCATGTGCCCCTGGTCGTTGGTGTAGTACTCCTCGTTGAGGGCCCAGCCGATGCCCTGGACCGCGCCACCCTGGATCTGGCCTTCCACGTAGGAGGGGTGGATTGCCTTGCCAGCATCCTGGATGGCGGTGTAGCGGACAATTTCCACTTTGCCGGTGTCCTCGTCAACTTCCACGTCGACGATGTGGACGCCGATACACGGTCCAGCTCCACCGGGGTTGACGCCGCCACGTCCCACGATGGGGCCGCCGGTGGGAACCTGGCGCGCGGCAAGTTGCTGGAAGGTCATCTGCAACTGGTCGTCGGCGCGGTGCTTGAGGACGCCGTCCTCATAGAGCACGTCGTCGGGCTCCACTTCCCAGATACGGGCGGCGCGGGCGATCATCTGCTGCCGCACGTCCTGGGCCGCGGTGTACGCTGCGAAACCGGTCTTGAAGGTGACGCTGCTGCCGCCGGTGTTCGAGGTGAAGCCGATGCTGTCGGTGTCGCCGATTTGCGGGTTCACGTCCTCTACGGCGATGCCAAGCACCTCGGCCAACTGCTGGGCCACGGAGGCGCGGGTGCCGCCGATGTCGGGCGAGCCCTCGGTCAGCGTGACGGTTCCGTCGGGGTTGACCAGCGCAACCGCGGCGGACGGGCCGGTGTTGTTGCCCCAGAAACCGGAGGCCACGCCACGACCACGCTTTTTCCCGCCTTTGGGCGCAGCGTAGTGGGGGTGAGCCTTGGTAGCTTCCAGGGTCTCGATGTAGCCGACGGTCGGGGTCAGCGGACCGGTGGGACGACGGGTGCCCTCCCTGGCGCTGTTGATGAGGCGGAGGTCGATGGGGTCAACGCCAAGTTTCTCGGCGAGTTCGTCCAAAGCGACTTCGACGCAGTAGGCCGCGGCCGGCGAGCCGGGGGCGCGGTAGGCCGCGGTCTTGGGCCGGTTGACCACGATGTCGTAGCCCTCGATCCAGGTGTTGGGGATGTCGTATGCGGCGAGCACGCAGTTGGCTGCGCCGGCGACGGGCGAACCGGGGAACGCGCCAGCCTCAAAGATCAGGTGGACCTCGGCGGCAGTGATCTTGCCGTCGTTGGTCGCGCCGATGCGGCAGGAGATCTCGGTGCCGGAGGTTGGGCCCGTGGCTTCAAAGACCTCGGTGCGGTTCATGGACACCTTTACGGGAGCGTGGGCCTTGCGGGCCAGCAGAGCGGCCAGGGGTTCCATGTACACCGCGAGCTTGGCGCCAAAACCGCCGCCGATTTCCATGGGCACGGCCTTGACCTTGGATACGGGAATACCCACCAGGCGGGCCGTGTGGTCGCGGACGGTGAAGTGGCCCTGACTGCTGGAGTAGATGGTCAGGCTGCCGTCGTCGTGCCACATGGCGGTGCCGCTGTGCGGCTCGATGTAACCCTGGTGCACGGCGGAGGTGGAGACGCTGCGTTCCACGACAATGTCCGCATCGGCGAAACCGGCATCAAGGTCGCCCATGCGGAACTCGAAGTGGTTGGCGGTGTTTGTGCCGCGCGTGCTATCGTCGTCATCCAATACGCCGCCGGCGCGGGTGCCGGCAGTCTGGAACGCCGCGAGACGCTCGTGAACCAGGGTGGCGTCATCCGCCATGGCCTCGCGGGCGTGCATGACCGGAGGCAGCGCTTCGTACTCGACGTCGATCAGGCTCAGGGCTTCCTCAGCCGTGTGAGCGTTGATCGCGGCGACGGCGGCGATGGCGTGGCCCTTATAAAGAGCTTTGTCCTGAGCCATGATGTTGTTGCTCAGGAATTTGAAGTTGACCATCGCGCCTTCGGCCAGGTCGGAGGCGCGGCCGGTGGGCTCCACGATGTCGGCTCCGGTGATGACGGCGCGGACGCCGGGCGCGGCCTCGGCACGGCTGGTGTCGATGGACTTGATGCGCGCATGGGCATGGGGGCTGCGCAGGACCTTGCCATAGAGCATGCCGGGCAGGTTCAGGTCAGCGCTGTAGCGAGCCATGCCCGTGACTTTGTCGGCGCCGTCGTGGCGGACCGGGCGAGTCCCGACTACCTTATATTCTTTGTCGCTAGTCAGGACCATGTTGGGGGTGTAGTCCAGCATTAGTTATTCCTCCGGCTGGTACGAAAATTGCGGGCTGAACACGGGCGGAACAGAGCCCAAAATCCCGTGCCGGCAGTATGATAGCATAGCGAACAAACCGATGGGACGGGCTGATTTACGTCCCGCGTTAACGTCCGGTGAACGTTTGCTTGCGGGCGCCATGACAACAGTGCGCGGGCATTTACAACACTCAACAGGCGGGAAGCATGGATACCATCATCATCAAGGGATGTCTGAACGGCAGCCGCGCTCGGGAGCACAACCCCAACGTACCGCTGACGCCCGAGGAAGTGGCGCAGGAGGCCATCCGGTGCTACGAAGCCGGAGCGTCGATTGTGCACATCCACGCCAGGACGCCGGACGGCGGCATCAGCTACGACCCGGCCTGGTACGCGCAGACGGACGCGATGATACGGGCGCAATGCGACCTGGTGCTGAACCACACCACGGCGCGGCAGGCTCACGTGCCGGTGGAGGCGGTGACGCGGTACTTGTTGGAGACGCCGCAGCCGGTGGAGATGGTATCGCTGAACCTGGGTTCCGGTACCCGCTGGATCCCCGATCCGGAAACCGGGCAACGGCGCACGGTGACCAGCCCGAACTCTTTTGAGGACATCGTGGCCACCCTGGACGCGTGCTACCAGCGCGGCACTTTCCCGGAGCCGGCGGTACACGACGTGGGCAACGTGAACGCCGCCATCACCCTGATGCGGGAGGGCTACATCCGGGATTCCCGCTACTTCCTGGTGGAGCCGGGCGCCCACTGGGGCGACGGACGGGTGAACATGGTCGGCTCGCCGCGCAACTACATGCTCATCGCCGACACCATCCGGGAACACTACCCGGAGGCCACCTGGCTGGCGCACAGCAGCCTGGAGCAAACCTTCCCGCTGTGCGCCATCGCCATCGTCACGGGAGCGCACATTCGTGTCGGCATGGAAGACAGCCCGTTCCTGCCCAACAACCCCGAGCCCAGGTCGAACGCTGAGTACATCGAGTGGGCGGTCACCATGGCGCGGCTGCACGGTCGCGAGCCGGCGACGCCGCAGCAGGCGCGGGATATGCTGGGATTGAACCCGTATCCGGAGGCGTAACGCAAGTGCCACCGCAGGGTCTGGCGGAGAGGCAACCAGCGGAAATCAATCGATGCGACGGCCGCGCCAGTACTGGGGCGGCCGTTGGTAATCCTGGCCGCTACGGCCGCCACCGGATCGGGATACTCCGCCCGGGCCACGCCGGAAGGGTCGAACGGCCAACCCCACGATGGCGCCCACCACGAAGCCGCCGATGTGGGCGAAAAACGCCGTGGAGACCTCATGGCTCACCCCAATTGAGAGGAGTCCCTGGATGGCCTGGAGGGCGAACCAGATGACGAGGAGCCAGACCGCGCGCAGTTCAATGACCGTGATCAAAAAGTAGATCAGCAGGGTGCGGATCCGGTTGCGGGGGTACAGAATCAGATACGCGCCCATCACGCCGGAGATGGCGCCGCTGGCTCCGACCAGAGGGATCTGCGAGGACGGATCGATGGCGTAATGGGAAAGGGTCGCCAGAACGCCGGCCACGAGGTAGAACAACAGGTACTTGACGTGACCGAAGGTATCTTCGATGTTGTCGCCGAACACCCACAGGAACAGCATGTTGCCGATGAAGTGCATCAGGCTGCCATGGATGAACATGGACGTGAGCATCGTTCCCCAGGTCGGGATCGGGGAAGTGATGTCGACCCCGCCGGCGCCGATCGGGAGCAATTCGAAGCCACGGCCCGACGAGAGTTCGGCGGGTATGAAGCCGAACTCCAGGAAGAACACGAAGATCGGCAGGCCGCCCCCACCGAAGAGGAACCCAAAGCCTCCGACGCTGATCTCGTAGAGAAATACGAGGGAGTTGAGCCCGATCAGGACAAGGTTGACGACCGGGAAGGAGCCGTGACGCCGCCCGGCGTCGGAGATGGGGAGCACGGCTAGGCGGGGACTGCTGCCGCGATGTCTTCCGTGGCGTGGGCGATGATTTCAGCGGCCGTGCTCTGGGAGATGCGGCCGATGTTAAGCATCAGGTGGAACTTGGCGGGATCGTTCGCTTCGGCCCGGAAGAACTTGCGGTAGAAGGTTACCCGAGCGTTCTCCAGCTCTTCCGAATAAGCCCGAGCCTCCTCGGAGGAGAACAACTCGCGCTTGGCCATGGTGTCGATGCGAACGTCCATGGGAGCGAGGAGGCCGACGTGAATCACGCCGGGCGCGTCGGCCAGGATCATGTTGCTGCCGCGGCCGATAATGACGACGTCGCCGCCGGCTGCCAGTTCCTTGATCACGGAAGTCGTGGCCTCGATGAACGCCCGGTCGTGGACGTTGGATGAGGAAGCGGCGTCCGAAACCAGCTCAGTGTAGGCCTCGGCGGGCAGCATCTCGATGCCGCGGCCGAAGTAGGGTTCGGCGCCGGCGCCGGCCACGGCCGAGCGTTCGAGAACGGTCTGCATGAAGCGGGCGACTTTTTCGCGGAACGGGACCACCCGCTGCTCTTTCTCGATCAGCCGGCTGATCGGCGAGCCGACCAGGCGAGCCGCCTCGGAGAATATGTACCGGTCGACGTAATTCAGGCCCATGTTCTGGGCGACCAGATGGCCGATTTCCAGCGTACCGCTGCCGATTACGCCGTTGATGGTTATGACCGGCATGATGATTCCTCCATCTCGGACGCCAATTACGCCGTGTATTGGGCCAAGACCCGTTCGCGGCGGCGGTGGTACTCGTCGGAGAGCAAACCCATGGCGAAGGAGTCGTACCAGTTGCCGTCCTTCCGGTGGGTACGGCGCAAGTGACCCTCAAGCACAAATCCCAAGTGCCGGAACATCTGCAACGCGTGCTCGTTGTACTCGGGAACGTCCACCCAGACGCGGTGGAGTTCGAGGTTGTCGAAAGCCTCGTCGAGGAGGGTAATCAGAGCCGAAGTCCCGTAGTGGTGGTGCCAAAGATCCTTGCGGCCAATCAGGATGAAGAGCTGCGCTTCTTCCAGGGGCCATTCCACGAGCAACTGGCCCTCGCCGATGTGGGCCTCGTCAGTGGCGTAGATGGAGTAAATGCGCCGCTCGTCCTGGTTGAACGTGTGCTGCCACGTGTCTTCATCGGCGTCCTGGATGGACTCGGGGGCGTAACCGATGTGTAGAGCGTGGCCGTCGGCGTCATCGGTGCCGTACCACAGCGAACTTACCTCGGGATCACGCAGCCAATCGCGGATGCGGGAAATATCGTCTCGGGAAACGTCTGAGATCAGGCTAACTGTTGGGAACATATACCGGCCTCCTAGAACTGCAATGGTAATGATTGTCCAACTTTCCGGGGGCCAAATTGAGTACAAGGAATTACCCGGATTATAACACGGCGGTGCGTGCGAAACGGGTCCGACACCATCAAGAAATCGATGAGGGGCGAACCGGAATTCGCCCCTCATCGGATCGTGCGGACATGCAGATTGGGAGCTAATCTGCGGGTACGGCGACCTCGCTGCCGATGGCCTCGTAGGCCCATTCGAGCAGGTCCACGGTCTCATCCCAACCGATGCAGGAATCGGTAATGGAGATGCCGTATTCGAGGTCCGACGGATCTCCGCCGAGCTTCTGTGCGCCGGGATGGATATTGCTCTCGAGCATGACGCCGATGAGATCGGAGTTGCCGGCCATTCGCTGCTGCAGCACGTCGCGGAAAGCGATGTGCTGGCGGGTGTGGTCCTTGTTGGAATTGCCGTGGCTGCAATCCACCACTATTGGCGAAGGCGCGCCCGATTTGCGGAGAGCGTCAGCGGCGGCAGAGATGGAACGGGCATCGAAGTTGGTTCCGCTGCGCCCGCCGCGCATGACCAGGTGGCAGTTGGGATTGCCGCGGGTCTCGACAATGGAGGCCTGGCCGTCGTGGTCGATGCCCAGGAAAGCCTGAGGGGTGCCGGCAGCGACGAGGGCGTCCACAGCGGTCTGGGGGTCGCCGTCAGTGCCATTCTTGAAACCGACGGGCATGGACAGGCCGGAAGCCATCTGGCGGTGGATCTGGCTCTCAGTGGTGCGCGCGCCGATGGCGGCCCAGGTTACGAGGTCGGCGACGTACTGTGGCACGATTGGGTCGAGGAATTCGGTGGCGGAACTCAGTCCGGTTTCAGCGATCTCCATGAGGAGTTTGCGAGCGCGGTGGAGGCCGTCTTCAATCTGGTAGGTGTCGTTGAGGTTGGGGTCGTAAATGAGGCCCTTCCAACCGACGGTGGTGCGCGGCTTCTCGAAGTACACGCGCATGACGATCATGATGCGGTCGCTGAGCCGGTCGGCTAGCGGCTTGAGACGCGCCGCGTAGTCCAGTGCGCCCGAATGGTCGTGAATGGAGCAGGGGCCAACGATGACGGCAAAGCGCTCGTCTTCGCCGTTGAGCACGTTCTCGAGTTGTCGCCGGCTTTCGAGCACGACCTCTTCTGCCCTGGTGGTAAGGGGAATGCGGGCCTCCAGTTCGGAAGGCCGGACCAGCGCGTTGTTACTCATCACGTTCACGTCTTTTGCCGGTGAGATTGCCATCTTTTTGTCCTCCTGACGGTGCCGGATGCAAGGGGCCGATGTTACCAACAAAAAGGACTTCAGCCTCCGTCCGGCTGAAGTCCTGCCAAAGTGGTTGTCACCAATTTCTTATCGGGCTTCCCATGCCGGGTTTACGCTGGCCGTGTTGCGGTAAGCGTAAAAGTAAAATGGGCGATAATACCCGGGGACGATTTGGCGGCAGGCGGTACTCATTTTGACGAAAATGCTACTCCCGTCATATTGCGTTGTCAACGGCGGGAAGGCCCTATTTCGCAAATTGCTGGTGAAACCGTACCCGTGCGGCACGATACGAACTATTGCGACCGTCCCGCGAGTTCAGCCACGACGGCGGCCCCGCGGTCAGCGGCTTGCTCGTCGGGACCATCGGACAGCGCGCGCACCAACAAACTGCCGACCACCGCCGCATCTGCCCTCTCGCCAACGTTCAGCACGTGCTCGCGGCTGGAGATGCCGAAGCCGACCGTGATCGGGAGGTCTGTACGCTGGCGGACCCGGTCGACCAGGTCCAGGCCGCGGCCGGACAACTCGGAACGAGCCCCGGTGATCCCCACCACGCTGGTGCAATAGACGAAACCGCCGCCCAGCGCGACCGACCGTTCGATGCTCTCGTCGGTGCTGGTGGGAGCGAGCAGCGGGATCAGGCGCACTCCGCAGGGATCGAGTTCGGACACAAACGCCTCAGCCTCCGAGCTCGGCAGGTCAACGATGATCAGGCCATCGACGGTGGCCTCGGAACAGGCCGCGGCAAATTCCTTCAGTCCGAAGGACATGACCGGGTTGTAGTACCCCATCAGGATGAGCGGGGTGTCGCCGACCCGAGGGCGGAGCGCAGCCGCAGTATCCAGGCAGTCCCGAGCGGTGACGCCGTTTTGCAAGGCCACGAAACTGGAGGCCTGGATCACGGGCCCCTCGCCGATTGGATCGCTGAACGGTATCCCCAGTTCTATGGCATCGGCGCCGGCTTCCACCAGTCGCGGGACTACGTCCAGGGCCGCATCCTTATACGGATGACCTACGGTGACGAAGACCACGAGGCCGGGCCGGTCCTCAGCCTTGATGGCAGCGAACTTGGCGGCGATACGGTCAGGACGGGTTGCAGTCGAAATCGACATGGGCGGCACTCGGGGAAGTTCGGATTACAACTAGACTATCCTACGGGCCGGCGGGTGTCCAGACAGCGCGGACGAACGTTCGGCCGCAGCGATACCGGATCAATCGCCTGCGGACTGTTGACACTCACCAACCTACAGGCCGAACCATGTGCTGAGCACGGCCACCAGGTTCTGGGCGGCGTGCACGGCGATGCACGGCCACAGCGAGCCGGTGCGTTGGTACAGGAAACCCAACAGCAGGCCGGTGACGAACACGGGCAGCAGCAAGGCGGGAGCGAGGTGGAGCGCGGAGAACACGGCCGCCGACACGATCAGGGCTGGCGCGAATCCCCAGCGGTTGATGAGGCCGCGCAGGATGAATCCGCGGAAGAACACCTCCTCGGCAATTGGCGTCCAGACCGCCAGGGCCACGGCGCTGAATACGACCCAACCTCCGGGCAGCAGCAGTCCGTCCGGCAGCTCGGGAGGCATCAGGAAGTCCCAACCCAAGGTAAGCGCGGCCATGGTGTAAACCTGGGCGAACCCGAGGCTGCCAATCAACGCGGCTACCACCAGCAGCGTGGTGATTAGGCGCGAAGTGCGAGGTCTGGTGAACCCGACCAGGGCCCACGGAGGCGGCCAGGCGCGGATGGCGAGGAGCCATACCAGAACGACCTGGAGCACTCCCAGGACGGTGGCGGAAATCACGGCGGCCACGGCGAGGGGGATCAGCAAGGCCAGAGACGCCACCAGCGCCGCAGAGGGCACAAGCACCATCAACCCGAGAGCGGGCTGCCAGATACCCCACTTGAGAGCATCGGATTGAACGGTAGCATCCGCAGACACTGCCTGGCATCCAGGACATTCCGGAGCGCCGGGCGCAAGCGCGGCGCCGCAATGGGTGCAGAACGATTGCATCATGACAACGTCATCGTGGATGGACCCCAAAGTTTGACGATGCAGTATAGAGTACAGGCGCGACCGCGGGCCGATTTGGCGTGGGCCGGCATGCCCGCAGGGGCAACGGTCACATTTGCCAACTTGGGCGCATTGGGCCATAATTGCGACGCCGCCTGGACAGCAGATCACGGCGATGTTGCGGGGAGAGCGAATGTCCACAGCTTCTGATTCACCAGGGTTTGGGGAAGGGTTTCTGCGCATGGCCCAGGCGTTGGGCCTGGACGTGTCCGACGCAGAACACGCGCAAGACCTGGCCCGCCGAGTAGGGCTGATGCGAGAAGGCCTGGCCCGTCTGTACGAGATCGACGTCTCCGGCGCCGAGCCCCCGTCGGCCTTCGTCCCGTCGTTGCATCAAGAACCCAGCGCAAGAACCGGGAGAGGCTGAACCATGGCCGGCAACGAACTCCATTACATGTCAGCCTGGGAATTGTCGGGCCTCATCCGAACGGGAGAGGTATCCCCCGTCGATGTCGTGGAAGCGTGCCTGGCGCGGATCGAGGAGACCGAACCGACTCTCAATTCCTTCATCACCCTGATGCCCGAGCCGGCGCGGGAGGCCGCGCGGCGCGCGGAGATCGAGATTGGGCGGGGAAATTACCGTGGGCCGCTGCACGGCATCCCGGTGGGATTGAAGGACCTGTTCAACACGGCAGGGGTCAAGACGACCTCGGGGACCCGGATCTACGACAACTTCGTGCCCGAAGCGGACTGCACGGTGGCGGCAAAATTCAGCCAGGCCGGCGCGATCCTGCTGGGCAAGCTCAACATGCACCCCTTCGCGTTCGGGCCCACGGGCGAGAACGGCGACTATGGCCACATGCACAACCCGTGGAACCCGGAACGAATCACCGGCGGTTCCAGCGGGGGCAGCGGATCCGCCGCCGCCGCCGGCCAGTGCACGATCACCATGGGCAGCGACACCGGCGGCAGTGTCCGGATACCCGCGGCGCTATGCGGGATCGTCGGCCTGAAGCCGACCTACGGGAGGGTGAGCCGCGCCGGGTTGACGCCGTTGTCGTGGTGCCTGGACCATCCCGGGCCGATGGTCAGAACCGCTGAAGACGCGGCATTGGCCATGAACGTAATTGCCGGATACGATCCTCGCGACCACGCGACCTCAGACGCGCCGGTCCCAGACTACACGACGGCGCTGACCGGAGATGTCCGCGGCCTGCGCATCGGCGTCGTGAAGGAATATTTCGAAACGGAAATCGATCCGGCGGTGGCGACCGCGACGCAACAGGCGATCACCATGCTGGGCGAGCTGGGCGCGGAGATCGTGGACGTTTCCCTGCCCCTGTACGAGTACGCCCAACCCATCAGCAACGCCATTCTCAGCGCCGAGGCGACGGCGGCCCATCGGGACGTCCTGCTCAGCGACGGCGACAAGATGTACCCCCAGGTGCGCGAGCGGTTGGAGGAAGGCCTCTTCATCTCCGCGGCGGAATACCTGCGGGCGCAGCAGGCGAGACAGGTTTTCTGCCAGCAGGTGGCCGATCTTCTGGGTTCCGTGGACCTCCTGGCCGGGCCGGTTGAGCCGGTGACGGCTCCGAAAATCCTGGAAAGGCGCATCGAGATTGACGGGCAAGCGTTGCCGGCGGTGCCCATGCTGACGAAATACACGCGGGTGTACAACATCACCGGGTCACCCGCAATCTCCGTGCCCTGCGGATTTGGACCGGACGGCCTGCCCGTGGGGCTGCACCTGGCGGGCCGAAACTTCGACGAACTGACCGTGCTGCGCGCCGCATACGCGTACCAGCAGGCGACGAACTGGCACGCCCAGCGGCCTCCGCTGTAAACCGGTTCCGCAGAGCCGCAACCACCCTCGCACCATCGTCAGGAACCGAGAAAACATTGGCTACGATAAACGCCGTAACCTTCGATCTGTGGCAGACGCTGATTCTGGACAACCGGGAACTGGGTCTCCAGCGAGCCCAGGTTCGCCTGGATGGCGCGCGGGATCTGCTGGCGGAGCAGGGCATCCATCACGACCCGGACCACATCCGAGAGGCCTATCGAGGATGCTATCGAGCTTGCCGAGCCGTCCGCAACAACAACGCGGACGTGAGTTTCCGCGAGCAGGTGGAGATCTTCGTCAACCTGATCGACGAAGGCCTGGTCGGGCGTTTGCCGGAACCAACGGTCGCGGAGATCGAGCGGATATACGCCGAGTCCTTCTTCGACTATCCGCCGCGGTTCCACGAAGCAACGAAGGAAACACTGGAATCGGTGCACCAGATGGGGCTGCGTATCGGCCTGATATCCAATACCGGAATGACCCCCGGGTATACCTTCCGGCAATTCCTGGAGCAGCATGGCCTCGCAGCTTACTTCCAAACGATGACCTTTTCCGACGAAGTGCTGTTGGCCAAGCCTTCGGATGAAATATTTCTGATGACCATCGGCGCTTTGGATTCGAGCCCGGCAGATGCTATCCACGTGGGCGATCACGTCAGCAACGACGTGGTGGGAGCCAATCGGGTAGGGATGAAATCCGTTTGGATACGCGGTTTCTACGAGCCCGAGGACCCGGACGACCCGGACAGCAAAGCGGACGCCGAGGTCGACGACCTCTCAGGCGTGGCGGCGGCGATACGGGAACTGATCACCGGCTGACACCCGGATACGATTGGCGGTTTCCAGGATGGGAGCGGTCGAGCCTTATCGGGCGCAGGGAGCATAACCTTGTTCCAGGAACTCAGCGGCGGGCCGCTTCCCAACGGGCGGTATCCCGATATCACCCTGGCCATCTTTCCACACCTGAAGGAATTCGTGGTGGTGGACACCCGGGGTCCAGCGGCAGAGGTGAGGCTGCTGTCCACCGAGGACGTGTTCAACGACGAGTATTATCGTACGGTCGAAAGCGAGTTCGCCAGCGCTTTGCGCGAGGGGGGAGATCGGCCGTTCCTGCACCTGATGCACCTGCCTAACCAGGTGGACGATATCGTGCGCGGGGTGGCAATGCACTACATCCTGGAGCGCCTGGGAGTCGACTACCACGACGAAAACAACATGCCGGAAGTGGTGGTGTTCGTCATTTCAGGACCAACGCTGGCGATCCCTGCCGACCAGGTGGTCGCGGGGTTCTCGGAAATGCTGTCGGGCAAGCTGGACAGCACTGCCGTCGACCGGTGGTCCCGGGAATTGAACCGGTTGATCGAGCAGGAAAGCCGGGCGTTTCCGGCCGCGAGTGACGCGCTGGGCGAGACAATGACCGACGAATCCCTGGACCCGTACTACATCTGGCAAAACCGGAATTGAGGAACAATTTTGACCACCGAACGCATCGCGCTCACCTTCAGCAGTCGAGACAACAACGATGACGACGACCTGATCGCCGTGGCGCAGGCTGCGGACCGGCTGGGTTACGAATCGTTCTGGACCGGAGAGTCCTGGGGCCGGGACGCTTTCACCGTGCTGACGATGCTGGCGTGCCACACCGAACGGATCGGGCTGGGAACCGGCATCGTCACGGTGTACAGCAGGACACCCGGATTGGTGGCGCAGAGCATCGCATCCCTGGACCGCATCAGCAACGGACGAGCGGCGCTGGGGCTGGGGAGCAGCGGGCGCATCGTAATCGAAGACTGGCACGGAGTGAAATTTGACCATCCCGTGGGACGAACCGCCGAGTACATCGACATCATCCGGCTGGCGCTTTCGGGGGAACGGGTCAACTACGAGGGCAGGTTCTACAATCTGAAGCGTTTTCGCATGGGTGTCCTGCCGGTGCAGGAGCGGGTGCCAATCTACGTGGCGTCGTTGGGGAAGCGCAACCTGGAGTTGACCGGCCGCGAAGCGGACGGCTGGCTCCCCATCTGGACCCACCGCGAGAAACTTCCCGTGATCAAGGAACCTCTGGCGCAGGCGGCGGCATCGGCGGGACGTGAAGTCTCCGCAGTGACCACCGCGCCCCAAATCCTCAGCTGCGCCAGTGACGATGAGGCCACGGTGTCCGACGCAATTGTCCAGGCGCGATCGCACATGGCCTTCTACATCGGCGGGATGGGTCAGTATTATTATGACCTGTTCTGCAGGTATGGATACCAGGACGAGTGCGACCGGCTGCGCGCCGCCTGGGCGGAGGGAGACCGTGCCAGGGCAGCGACCTGCATAACCGATGAAATGGTGGACAGCATCACGGCGATTGGCACTCCGGAAGACTGCCGGGACAAGATGTCCCGTTTCCGCAGCAACGGGGTGGATATGCCAATAGTGGCGTTCCCCCACGGGTCCGACCGGGGCGCCATGCTGGGGACGCTGGAAGCGCTGGCCCCCGCACGGGCGTAAGTTAATCCGGTGAAGATCGGGCTGATCTCCGACACCCATTCCGCAGGCAGTGGCCGGGATCTGCCAACAGCGGTTTTCGATGCGCTGCAGGATTGCGATCTGCTCCTGCACTGCGGAGACCTGGAGTGCATCGGCGTCCTCGATTACCTCGAGGAACTGGCGCCAGTGCTGGCGGTGCGGGGGTACGAGGATCCGGTGGAGCCCGGGGAGCGGCTGGCTAATGTTTCGCGCATTGTCGAGGTGGCGGGGGTACGGATCGGGATGGTGCACGACATTCAGTGGCCGCCGCCGTCGATTCCTACCACGCCCGACGGAACGGGGCTGGTTTGGCCGACAACCGGCCTGGGCGCGTTGCTGGAAAAGAAATTTGGCGGCGAGGTTGACGTGGTCGTCTTCGGAGACACGCACGAAGAAATGGTGGAATGGAAAGAAGGGGTACTATTCGTGAACCCGGGCAGCCCCACGTATCCCGGTCGTCGCCACGCGCCGGGGTCGCCGGGAACAGTCGCCGTCGTCGACATCGGCGACGGCGAAATCAGGGCACGCATAGTCGATTTAGCGCCGGAAACCGCCTGACCCTTTTGATTGACACCCAACAGGGCCTGTGCTAGTTTCGCAACGTTTGTCGGGATTCATAGCCGAAAAACGGAGAGGAGAGAATGGAATCAATCATCGTAGCCTTGGCGGCTGGGGTAATTGCCCTGGCTTTTGCGGCCTTCACGGCCTTCCGGGTTATCGGCTCGGACCAGGGGAATGAGCGCATGCGGGAGATCGGCGATGCGATCCGCGCCGGTGCGTCCGCCTTTTTGCGCCGCGAGTACATGTCGCTGCTGCCATTCGTTGTGGTGGTAGCCGTGATCCTGGCGGTGCTGGACTACACGGTCTTCACTCACAACCTGGGCGTTCCGGCCACGGCGATCTCATACCTGGTGGGAACGATTTGTTCCGGACTGGCCGGTTTCGTCGGGATGAACGTGGCGGTACGCGCCAACGTCCGAACTGCTGCCGCGGCCATGCGGGGGTTGAACCCGGCCCTGCGGGTGGCGTTCTCCAGCGGAACCGTGATGGGCGTAACGGTCGTCGGCATCGGCCTGCTGGGCGTGACTATCCTGTACCTGATTTTCCAGGACATCGGGGCAGTGGCCGGCTTCGGGTTCGGCGCCAGCTCCATCGCGCTGTTCGCCCGCGTGGGCGGCGGCATCTTCACCAAGGCGGCCGACGTTGGTTCCGACCTGGTGGGCAAGGTGGAAGCCGGCATCCCTGAGGATGACCCGCGCAACCCGGGCGTGATCGCCGACAACGTCGGTGACAACGTGGGTGACGTGGCCGGCATGGGCGCCGACCTGTTTGAATCCTACGTGGGCAGCATCATCTCTGCGATTGCTCTGGCTGCTGCCAGCACCACCGCGTTTGCGGTGTTCGGCAACGACGCGGTGTTCCCGATGCTGTTGGCCGGCGCGGGCATCGTGGCCGCAATCCTGGGCACTTTCGTGGTGCGCAGCGGGGAGCAGGCCGACTTCGAGCGGCTGCTCTGGGCGCTGCGCTACGGCATCTTCGCCGCGGGCGGGCTGCTGATAATCTTCGCCGCCATATTGACCATCACCCTGACCGGAAACTGGTGGTGGTTCGGCTGCGTGGTAGCCGGCCTCGTGGCCGGGACCATCATCGGCCTGGCCACCGAGTACTACACGTCCTACAGCTACAAGCCGACGCAGCGCGTGTCGGAATCGTCGCAAACCGGCGCGGCCACCGTAATCATCAGTGGTATCGCCTCCGGCATGCTGAGCACGCTGATTCCGGTGATCTGCGTATCGGTAGCAATCCTGCTGGCGTACTGGTTCGCGGGCTTCTACGGCATAGCGCTGGCCGGCGTCGGGCTGCTGTCCACCCTCGGGATCACGCTGGCAACCGACGCCTACGGGCCGGTTGCGGACAACGCCGGCGGCATCGCCGAGCAGGCCAACCTGGATCCGGAGGTGCGCGAGCGCACCGACGCGCTGGACGCGCTGGGCAACACCACGGCGGCCACCGGCAAGGGCTTTGCCATCGGATCGGCGGCATTGACGGCTTTGGCGCTGCTGGCCGCCTTCGCCGTGAGCGCGCAGCTGATCACCCTGGGGCCGGACGGACGGCTAGCGGCGGGCGATTCTGGCATCAACATCCTCCAACCGCAGATCCTGGTCGGCCTGGTTATCGGTGCGATGCTGCCGTTCATCTTCTCGGCTCTGACCATGCAGGCGGTTGGCCGGGCGGCGCAGGGAATTGTGGACGAAGTGCGCCGTCAGTTCCGCGAAATACCGGGTCTGATGGAAGGCACCGCCACTCCCGACTCGGCGCGCTGCGTGGACATCAGCACACGGGGCGCGCTGCGGGAGATGATCCTGCCCGGCGTGATGGCGGTGCTGGCCCCGATTGCCGCCGGTTTCATATTGGGCGAGGCCGCCCTGGGCGGGATGCTGATCGGGTCGGTGTCGGCCGGTTTCATGCTGGCGATCATGATGGCATCGGCCGGCGGCACGTGGGACAACGCGAAGAAGTACGTCGAACTGGGCAACTACGGCGGCAAAGGCTCAGACGCTCATAAGGCCGCGGTGGAAGGCGACGTGGTCGGTGACCCGTTCAAGGACACCTCCGGACCGAGCCTGAACATCCTGCTCAAGCTGATGGCGATCGTGTCACTGGTGTTCGCTCCGGCATTCGTGGCGGCGCCGGACTTGATCAACCTGTAAGCGCCGCCGGCATACGCTGGTGATTAGCAGGGGCGGCCAATTGGTCGCCCCTGCTGCATACGCTACAATGGCGGCATGACGGCAGAATCGGTTGCGAGGGTGATTGCAATGCCTCAAATTACGCCCAGCGGCAAATGCGAACTGTGCGGCAGGTCGTTCCGAAAATCCGGAATGACCCGACACCTGCAAAGCTGCCTCGCCAAAATCGGGCTGCCCGGAGAGCCGGGCCCCGGCTCCGCGAATAGCATCCATCTTTTGGTGGAGGATACCTATCGACCGGAGTACTGGCTGCATCTGGCGGTTCCGGCCACCACTGAACTGGCGGAGCTGGACCGGTACCTGCGGGATACTTGGCTGGAATGCTGCGGGCATCTCAGCTCTTTTTTCATTGGCCGCGCGGAGTACAAGTGGCAAATTTTTGAGATGGACGAACTCTTCTCCGACCTCCGGGAAAGCGAACTCAATACAATGGAGGTTGACCTGGGGCTGGTTGCCCCGCCGCGGACCGAGTTCAGCCATTGGTACGACTACGGAACGACTACGAAACTGCGGCTGCGCAGTCTGGGGGAAACGTCAGGCAACGGGAGTGGTGAAATCACTCTGCTGGCCCGCAACGACGCTCCGGCGATAGACTGCTCAATGTGCGGCGCGCCGGCAACGTGGGTGAGTCCTGCGGAAGACGACTGGATCGCGCTGACGGCCGGCCTGTGTGATAACTGCGCTCCAGCCTCCGAGTACCGGCTGCCCGTCGTCAATTCCCCCCGCTGCGGCGTGTGCGCCTACGACGGGATACCCATGCAGATTGTTGGCTATGATGCAAACTGACTTGAATGGAGACGACGACCATGACCAGCAGCAACGGCAACCTGTTTGACCTCACCGGGCGCGTGGCCCTGATCACCGGCGGGAACGGCGGCCTGGGACTGGGCATGGCGTTGGGGTTGGCCAACGCGGGGGCGGACATCGCCATCGCTGCGCGCAACCCGGAGAAGAACGCCGACGCCGTTGCCGCCGTCGAAGGGACCGGGCGACATGCCTTTGCCATCCCAACCGACGTCACCAGCGATTCGGACATCGATGACATGGCATCCCGGGCGATAGCGCATTTCGGTCACGTTGACATCCTGGTCAACAATGCCGGAGCCACCGTGCGCAAGGCTCCGGAGGACATCACCGCCGCCGAGTGGGACAACGTGCTGGACGTGAACCTGCGGGCGGCGTTCCTGTCGTGCAAGGCGATCTACCCGCATTTCAAGGCGCAGGGCGGGGGCAAGATCATCTGCATCGGCAGCATGTACAGCATCTTCGGCGGCGGAGGCAGCGGCGTGCCCTACTCGTCCAGCAAGGGCGGGATCGTGCAGCTTGCCAAGAGCTTCGCCGTGGCCTGGGCCGGCGACAACATCCAGTCCAACGCGATCCTGCCGGGCTGGTTTATGACCGAACTGACGCAGGCGATACCGGAAACCCAGCCGGAACGGTACGACCTGATCAACAAGCGCATTCCCATGGGCCGGTGGGGCGACGCCAACGAGTTGCAGGGGGCAGCGGTTTTCCTGTCCAGCCGGGCGTCCGACTACGTGACGGGGGCGGTGATCACGGTGGACGGGGGATTTTCCGTAGCGTGAAGGTATACAGAAGTGCTGCCGCCAGTACACATAGCCATCCTATCCAGGAAAGCAGTGCTAAACCGACGCTGTATCCGATGAATGTGAAAATATTAAACAAGATGAGCGCGGGGACGTACAGCAATTCCAGTAGCAGCTCAATGGCCGGATTTCGGGAATCGTCGAAAGACAAAATCTCGTCTTCAATCTCATCTTGATGGCGAGTGACGGCGGCGGAAGTCAGGCAAAATATTCCCACTAACAATAGCAGCGCCACAAAGAACCGCTTGGAATCATTCTTCCGTTCGCCTGGAAGCTGCTTCTCCTCTCCGCCTCCCTCCGATGACGTCACAACTGATCCAAAGCCTGCCGCGATAGCATCATCTTGACCGGGCTGATGGGGCGAAAGGTGCGGGAGACGCGGACGTCGCCGGCGAGACTGCACAGCGTGTAGGCATCGTAGGGCGCCATGCCCTTTTCCGTAATCAGGAAGTCCACCATCTCGCGGACCGCCTGCTTCATGGCCGGGCCGAGGTCGTCGCCGTGGGACAGGACGACGTAGTGCTCAGGTGTGATCGCGCGAGGTCCGGTGAGGGTCATGCCCTTTTCAACGGTGACGCGGACGTGGGTGTCAGCGGAGCACTCGGCGCCGGTGCCGGCCACCGCGCCATCGCCGACCACGGCGTGGCAGTCGCCCATGGCGAGGAGCGCGCCGGGGACGAACACCGGCAGGAACAGGACGCTCCCCTCTACCAACTCTTTCATGTCGATGTCGCCGCCGTAGGGCCCGCTGTCGCTGGCCGTCTCCTGCGGGTAGGTCGGCGTGGTGGCGACGAGCCCCATGGACGGATTCAAGGGCAGGCGCATGCCGCTGGGCAGCACCAGATTGTCACCGTCAATGCTCATAACGGTTGGGTATCCCTCGGTGAACTCGGCTTCGAGGAAACCGCGGCCGGGCATGACCATGTGGGCCGGGTTTTCCTTGGGTTTGATGCTGACGAACTCGACGCGCAGGGCGTCGCCAGGCTCTGCGCCTTTGACGTAGATCGGGCCGGTGGCGGGTCCTTTCAAGGACTTTTCCTGCAGCACGCCGGGCTCGCGGATGCCCTCGAAAGCGTCCCAGGTTTCCACCATGAGGTCGTCGCCGGAGTCGATGGTGACGGCCGGCTCGTTCTCGGGGTGGAGGACGTAGATGCGGTGGTCGCGGGAGATAGATTTCATGGCGGGGCTCCTAATCAGTTGTCAGCAGCAATCGGCAGGTTTGCAGAGAATGCGCGGGACATCTGCATTTCGACTTGCGAAACCATTACTCCCGGTGACGTATGCGGAAACAGATCTACCACGTTCACCGCCACGTTGCCCCGATTGGCTGACGCGCCCATGGGGGAACCGGAATAGAACGCAGTGACGCCGTTTTGCGATACGTCCTCGAAACGCTCCCAGTGGCCCAGCGCGATGTAGTCGCAGGAGGCCTCGGCGATTTCACGGGGGCGTATGGGTGATGAGCGTTCCTCGGTATCGTCCGGGTAGTGAAAGTGGCCATGGGCCATGGCGACGCGCCAGTGGCCGGTGCGGTGGGTCGGGATGCCGGCCAGGGGTCGAAAGGCCGGCGTGTGGCTGTCCATGGCGCGGCCCCACACCTCCAACGAAAGCTCTGGGAAGGTCAGAGTCTGCCCGCGGGCGCCGCGGATGATGTGGAGGTTTTCCGGAGCATTGCCGAACGGAGACCGATGATAAAGCGACGCGGAGTCGTAGAGATCATGGTTGCCGGGCAGTATCACCGTCGGGACGACGGCACGCCGGATCTCACTTACGAAGAACTCCAGAACGGCATCGGAAATACGGGCGTTGTCGAAGACGTCGCCGGCAATGAGCAGCGCGTCGCCCCGCTGATCGTGCACTCCGTCCACCACGGCGGAAAGCGCGCGCTGCGCGGATTCCGGGTCCCAATCGTCTCCCAGGTGCGTATCCGAGGTATGGATGATGCGTAGCTGTCGTCGGGTAGTCATCAAGAAAGGTCGTCCCAAACAGGTTATGCGGGGGCGGGAGCCGGCGCCGTTGCGGCAGCGCCTACCTGGTCCAGGATGGATTCCAGCAGCGCCGGCAGGTTCCAGCCGCGAGCGGCGGACACAAACACCCGACCGTTGACGGCGGGCGAATCCGCGCCAGAGATCGCAGACAGGTCGATCTGATCGAGGACCTGCACGTCGGCTGGATCGTCGGTGAGCAGGTCCAGCTTGTTGATCACCAACAGGCGCGGCTTGCCGCCGAGGTCAAGGTCGGCGAGAGTCTGCTCCACGACCTCGGCCTGCTCAGGAGCCTTGGGGTGGGTTATGTCAATGACGTGCAGGAGCAGGTCGGCCTCGCTGAGCTCCTCCAGGGTGGCGCGGAAGGCGGCAACGACGGTGGGTGAAAGTTTCTGGATGAACCCCACCGTGTCGCTGAGCAGCAACTCGTTGCCGTCAGGCAGGCGCAGGCGCCGGGTCACCGGATCCAGGGTGTTGAACAGCTGGTCCTCGGCGGGCACGCCGGCGTCGCAGAGGGCGTTGAACAGCGTGCTCTTGCCCGCGTTGGTGTAGCCCACGAGAGTTGCCATGGGGGTGGATGAGCGCCGCCTTCGCTCGAGGTACTGGCTGCGACGCTTGCGCACGTTGTCCAGCTCAGACTCGATCTTCTGGATGCGACGGCGGATCAGGCGACGGTCGGTCTCGAGCTGGGTCTCACCGGGGCCGCGGGTGCCGATGCCGCCGCCGAGACGCTCCAGGTGGGACCACTGACCCACCAACCGGGGCAACAGGTACTGGTGCTGGGCCAGCTCCACCTGGATCTGGCCCTCGCGAGTGCGGGCGTGGCGTCCGAACACGTCCAGTATCAGTGCTGTACGGTCGATGACTTTGATTTGCAGAGCCGCTTCGAGGTTGCGCTGCTGGGTGGGGGTCAGTTCATCGTCGCAGATCACAACGTCGGGGCGTTCGTCCTCCAGCAGTTCCTGCAACTCCTGGAGCTTTCCCTTGCCCAAGTAGGTTGGGGTGATGCGCTCGGCACGCTGGGACACGGTGGCGACTACCTCGGCGCCGGCGGACCGGGTCAGGTAGTCCAACTCGACCAGCGTGTCGTCCAGCCCCCAGAGGCTCTCGCCGCGCTTCTTCGCCTCGACGGCAACCAGCACTGCCCGTTCGGTTAGCGGGCCGGTTGGTTTGGGTTGGCGGGATTTGGGCATAGACGGCGATTATCGCTGGCGACGAAAGAGTTGCCACACGGGGATGCTGAACCCCGGCAACAGTTCTTCGCCATCCAGAACATCATCCTCGTGGAGCGTCACGGTGGGTTGATCGGCGCGATAGCGGGCTACGCTGGTATTCTCGGGGTTGAGCACCCATACCTCCCGTGCGCCAAAATCCAGCCACATTTGAGCTTTGTCCGACAGGAGGCGGTCGTGGCGGGAATTGCTGGGTGAGGCTACTTCAATGCACAGGTCCGGGGTAAGTTCGGGAAAGCCGGTGGTTCCGGGCGGGATGCGTCCGGGAGCGAACCAGGCAACATCCGGGGAGCGGACGGTGTCAGGATCCCGTTCCAGCAAGTATCCGGTTTCGCCAACACGAAGGTCGCCATAGCCAACGGCAATAATGTATTGAAACAAATTGCCGTGTGAAAAGGACACGGTCTCTCCGTGAGGGTCACCGGTAGCCACTTCTTTCTCCGTGAGGACGCCGCGGATGAGTTCGTACCGCTTGCCGGGAACGCGCTCCATGACCAGAAGCTCGTCGGCAGTCATCAGGCGCGATGGCGTTTTGGCGGTAGTCATGGCTAGCCTCGCGGGGCGGGAATGGTCCAGTTTTCGAGGCGTTGGCAACCGGTCTCGACCCGCTCGTCCGGCGTCGTCAGGGAGAGGCGGATGTAGCCTTCGCCGTATTGACCGTAGGAGGAGCCGGGGGTGACCACGATGTCGATATCTTCCAGCAGGCGGGCCGCGAAGTCGGCGGAGGTGAAACCTTCCGGCACGGGCGCCCAGATGTAGAGGCTGGCACGGGGCGTCTCCACGTCCAATCCCATCCGACTCAGGGCCTGGAGCACGCGGTCCCGGCGCCACTGGTAGGTGGTGATGTTGTCATCAATGCAGTCCTGCGGCCCGGTGAGCGCCTCCATGGACATTTCCTGTATGGCCTGCGGTACGCCGGAGTCGAGGTTGGCCTTGATCTGGAAGAGGGCCCGGATCATGTCGGCATTGCCCACAGCCATGCCCATACGCCAGCCCGTCATGTTGTAGGTCTTGGAGAGGGAATGGAATTCCAGACCCATCTCTTTGGCGCCTTCAAGCTGCATCATGCTGCCGGCGCGGTATCCATCGTAACCGACCTCGGAATAGGCGGCGTCGTGGAGCATGGCGATGTCGTGATCGCGGCAATAGCGCAGGGCGGATTCGAGATCCTCCTGGGACGCCACCGCGCTGGTGGGGTTGTTCGGGTAATTGAGCCACATGACCTTTGCCTGACGCGCCACATCCTCCGGGATCGCGTCAAGCTCGGGCAGCCAGCCGTTGCGCTGGTACAGGGGCATGACGTAGCTCTCGGCGCCGGCGAACATGGTGCCCACCGCGTAGACCGGATACGCCGGGTCCGGCACCAGCGCTATGTCGCCGGGATCCAGAAACGCAAAGGCCGCGTGTCCGATGCCTTCTTTCGCGCCGATGAGGGGCAGCACCTCAGTGTCGGGGTTGAGATCGACGTCGAAGCGCTGCTTGTACCAATGAGCGACGGCGCGCCGCATCTCGGGCAGGCCGTCGGTTTCGGGATACCGGTGGTTCGGCGGATCCTGGGAGGCGGTGAGCAGGCGGTCAACGATGGTCTGCGGTGTGGGGATATCAGGATCACCAATGCCAAAGGTAACCACGTCGGCGCCGGCAGCGCGCTTCTCCGCGATGATTCGGGAGATCTCCACGAAGGGATACGGGGCAAGTTTACCGAGGCGTTGCGAGAGGTTTGGCATTTTAACTCCTAGACGGCTGGGGACCGGGATAGGTCTCACCTTTGGTTATGGTGAGGAAATTGTACTCATCAATTAATTTGGCCAAAGTGTAGGACGGGGTGACGTCCAATGTTGCCGACAGGTGAGCGGCCGGATCGTCAATTTCGTGCAGTTCAATGGCGTCTTTACAGATGGCTTCTGCCGCCTGAGCCATATCGATGACGAAGCGAGCATAGCGGTCGCCTGCGCCGGGAGTATACTGATGCGTTCCAGGGAAATAGGCTTGCTGAATGCTTTTGTCCCAGGGTAGGAACAACTCGGGATTCACAACGGCAAGCACCTTCGACGCGACAGTGGCACTTACTCCTTTGTCGGCCATAAGGCGGTCAATGGCTCGCGTCACCAGTGTCACATCCCAATCGTCAAGTTTTTCGCTATTATGCGCTCCAGTTGCCAGATGTCGCAGGGTTTTGATGGCGTCGGGCACGGATTCCAGCAGTAACGGCGCAGTATCTTTGTAAGAGCGCCTGCTGTCCCAGCGGTTGAGGAACTCCAGTAGGCGATTGATGTCGGAAGCGGAGCAACGGCGTATCAGGGACTCACGGAACTCGGGAGTATTCACCTTGCGGTAGGCTCTGTTGTATCTGGGCCCGTCCTTATGTTGGTTGTACGCCTTCGCCGCCCAGTGGATCTGAGTGTAGGTAGTGGGCGGTTCAGGGATTTCGTACCGTTGGTGACTGGCGATACGGGTAACCGGCTTTTTGATTAGCGGGACAGGCCAACGCCTCTTCTGGTAAAAGTCGGCGAGGATAACTTCGTAGTCAGGGAAGTCAATTACGATTTTGAGACGCGCGCCCATGGCGGTAACGTAAGAACGTAGTTGCGACACCGTGGGGTCGTCGCATTCTTCAAAAGCCAGCACGCCGGCCTCATCAGTTTGCAACGCTGCCTCGAGTTCGGACATCGGGATATCTTCCAACTCTCTGAGCATCTGCATCGGCACCACGGCACAAGCTTCGTCCGGGGGCAGAGTGGCGTCAATCTCGGCCTCTGCTTCCGAGATGCGTTGCCGTCTTTCGGGGGATAAATCCCGATTCAGTTCGCTCCAATTGTGACGACCGCTCATCAGACTAATCCTTCTCTTTCCAAACGAGCGATGTGTGCGTCGTAGAGGTCAAGGGCTATGGGTCCATAGCGCTTGTAAAAATCCCTATCTCCGGTTTTGTCGCCGCCAATCAGGACAATGGCCGTTTCCCGCGGGTCAAAAGCGTAGAAAACGCGCAATGGGCGATGGCTAATTTGACCCCTCAATTCGTACAACTGATGGCGTAGGCCATTAAGTGGCTTGGAATGCGGCGCACTTAAACTGCGTCCATAGAACGCAAGTCTGTTGACTTTGCCGCGCACAACGTCCTGCTCTTGTTCAATGAGAGTATTCCACCATTGGTTGAACTCGTCCGTGAATGCAACCTCCCAAGCCATCGCGCGCTTACACTGCCGCCGCCACACCTTCCTGGAAAACCATTTCGCGCTCCAGCGTCACCCAGTTGTATTCGTCGACGAACTTGGCGAGGCTGAAGGGCGGGTCGATGCCGAGCTGGGCAGACAACGCGCCCGCCGGATCTTCCATGCCGTGCTGGCCGCGCGCGTCGGCGACAATGGCCAGGGCGGCCATGCGCATGACGGTAAGGAACTGCGAGTACGTCGCGCCGTTGGGACGGTCCTGCGGGAAATACGCTTTCCGGATGCCTTCACCCCAGGACACAAACAACTGGGGATTAATGACGGTAAGGAGGACAGACGCCCCGGTCGGCCCAATGCCGTTGGCCTCGGTCAGGCGGTCGAAGGCGCGCTCCACGACATCCAGGGTCGAGCAACGCAGGTCGTCGAATTCCAGGGCGGAGACTGCCATGGGCTCAAGCAACCGCGCCGCGTCGGTCAACGCGGCGGCGATGCCGCCAGACTTGTGCTGGGGAATGCGGCACCCCCACTGGTTCACGTAGGCCACCAGGGTGGCCCAGTCAGCATCTTCCCGACCGGCCAGGATGGGCTCACGAAACGAGGACGCTCGGGCGGCGAGGCACGTCGCGTCTTCTGAGAGGCTGCGGAATACCTGGGCGGACCAGCTAATCTGATCCAAAGTGGTGGGGCCGGTTACGTAATTGCTCATTCTGTCCACACTCCGCTGAAAACTTCGGCCGCAGGGCCTTCCAGATAAACTTCTCCGGCGCCGTTCCACTCGATATTGAGGGTGCCTCCGGGCAGGTTGACCGCCACCCGGTCGCCGGTATGACCCAGAAGCCGGGAGGCAACGCCGATGGCGCAGGCTCCGGTCCCACAGGCCATGGTTTCGCCGGAACCGCGCTCCCAGATCCTGGCGTCCAGGTTGCCGTCGTCCCGGATATTGACGATTTCGAAATTTACCCGATCGGGAAAGATGGGGTGACGCTCGACCAGGGGGCCGATGTTATGCAAGGGAAATTCCTCGATGGGCTGGTCGATGAAAGTCACCGCATGGGGGTTGCCCATGGACACGAAGGTAAGAGCCAGCCGGAAATCGCCCGGGTGGATGGCGTAGTTGATGATGGGGCCGTCCTGACCGGCGATGGCGGGATCAATGTCGACGGGGATTTCCGAAGGGGCCAGCCGCGGCGGGCCCATGCTCACGCGCGCGGAGTCCACGGCGGCCCCGGCGTAATGGGGCACGATGGTGCGAACGCCGGCGAGCGTGTCGACGGTGACCTCCCGGGACGAATTGGGCACGATGCCGCGTTCGATGGCGTACTTGGCGAAGCACCGAATACCGTTGCCGCACATGGCGCCCTCGGAGCCGTCCGAGTTGAACATACGCATTTTCAGATCTGCGGCGTCGGAATCCATCACGAGGATCAACCCGTCGCCGCCAACTCCGAAGTGACGATCGCTGATGGCGCGCGACAGACTGTGCCAATCCCGTTCAGGCATCGCACGGGCGTCGACATACACGTAATCGTTGCCAGCGCCGTGCATTTTGGTGAATTCCATCGTCGCGACTCCTGCGCCGAAACCGGCCTTTTCGTCAAGCGCCAATTGTATCACAAGGGGTCGATGATTCCAGGAAACGCCGGACGAGAGCGGCGCCTTCGGCGACCGGCAGACTGTGGGTGGCGTCCAGCCAGTCGATGCGCTGGTCTCCGCGTTTGAACCAGGTGTACTGCCGGCGGACCAGGCGGTGGGTCCGGGTCTTGGCGCGAGCGACCGCTTCGTCCAGCGTCATCTCGCCGGCCAGATGCATGCCCAGCTCGGTGTAACCGACCCCAGACAAGGCGCCGCTACCCAGCGTATAGCCGTCCGCCCGGAGGCGACGGGCCTCCTCCAGCAGGCCGTCGGACATCATGGAGTCGAAACGGGCGTCGATGCGATCGTACAGGGCAGCGCGATCTGCGGTGAGACCGAGAACGAGGGAACGGTACGGCAGCTCGGCGCTCTTTCCGGTGGCTTCAACCGGACGCCCGACTTTCCGCAGTATCTCCAGGGCGCGGATGACGCGCCGCGGATTGTTGGGATCTATTGACCTCGCCCGGTCCGGGTCCAGTTCCCGCAGCTCCTGCCACAGGGGAGATGGGCCCTCGGCGGCCAGACGACGCTCCAGCCGGGTGCGCAGTTCCGGATCGGGCGGCACCTGCGGGACGGCCCAACCTTCGAGAAGCGCCCAGACGTACTGCCCGGTGCCGCCACACAATATGGGCAACGCGCCCCGGGCCGAAACGGACTCGATACATTCCCGCGCCAGCGGCAGGTACTCGCCGAGGCTGATGGGCGCATCGGGCGCACGGATGTCGATCAGGTGGTGACGGGCGCTATTCCGCTCGTCCGCAGTGGGTTTGGCGGTCCCGATGTCCATGCCGGTATAGACCTGCCGGCTATCGGCGTTAACGATCTCGCCATCAAAGCGCTGCGCAAGGGCGATTGCGAGGGCAGTCTTGCCCGCAGCGGTGGGCCCGACGACGGCGATAAGTATGGGCGGGGCCGACATGAAGCGGCCGGTCAACGGCTATCGGTATCAGTTGGAGAAGGCAGCGGCGACTTCCAGGAAGGCGCTGGCGTCCAGGCTGGCTCCACCGACGAGAGCGCCGTTAACGCTGGGTACGGCGGCGAAGTCGCCGGCGTTCGCCGGGTTCACGCTGCCGCCATACAGCAACTGGATTGTTGAAGCGGCGTCAGCGCCCAGCACGGCGGCGATGGTGGGGGCGATGGCGCCTCCCATTATCTGGTCCGCTATTTCCGGAGTTGCAGCGCGACCCGTGCCGATGGCCCACACCGGCTCGTATGCTACGGCCAGGGCGCCGGTGACGGACTCCGGCTCAAGGTCTGCAAGCGCGGCGACGACCTGTCTCCGGATGACCTCCGCAGCTCGACCCGACTCGCGCTCGTCAAGGGTTTCGCCGACGCAGACGATGGGCCGCAATCCGTGCTGCAGGGCGGCAGCGGTCTTGCGACCGACGGACTCGTCGGTCTCACCGAAGAACTGGCGACGCTCGGAGTGACCGATAATCACGTAGTTGCAAAGGCCGACCAGCATGGTCGGCGCGATCTCGCCGGTGAATGCGCCGCTATCATCGGCGTGCATGTTCTGAGCGGCCACGGCGACGCCGCTGCCGGCCACCGCATCTCGAACCGCCGCCAGCGACACGAAGGGCGGCGCGACAATGATTTGGGCGCCGGACAATGCCGACGCGCCGGCGGCCACCGCGGAGGCCAGATGGACACCGGAGGCCATATCCGTGTTCATCTTCCAGTTGCCGGCGACGATGTTGGTGGGAGAGGCCATAATAGTTCCCTGTGGGCGCTACGCCGGCTACGGACCGTATTTGCCGAGTTTGCCGGAGTGAGACAGCGCGAGGAGCATGATGGTTTCCGCCGGGATGCGGCCGATGGATCCGTGGGCGCAGGCGCGCTCGTTGAATCCTTCGACGCCTTCCCCGAGGGTCAGCCGTGAATTCAGCATGAAGGGCACCGGATGCCAGCTGTGCGATGCCATGATGGCGGGGGTGGAGTGGTCGCCGGCGACCATCAGCACGTCGGGTTCCAGGTCGAGGATGCGCGGGATGTGCTTGTCCAGCTCCTCGAGGCACTTCACCTTGCCGTCGAAATCACCGTCCTCGCCGGCGGCGTCGGCGGGCTTGTAGTGGATGAAGAAAAAGTCGTGATCGTTCCAATTGGCGTGCAGGGTCTCCACCTCGTCCCCGAAGGTCATGCCGGTGGGAATGATCCGCATGTTGGCGACGGAGGCGATGCCCCGGTACATCGGGTAGGCGGCGATGGCGGCCGGGTTCAGATGATAGACCTGTCCAAAATCCGGCAGATTGGGCAGTTGCGCCCACCCGCGCAGCAGCACCATGTTGGCCGGTTCTTCCTCCGACAGGACGCGTCCGGCCTGGGACACGAACTCCTGTACGACGTCGGCGGTGCGCTCTCCCTGGGGATCCAGGGCGCGAGCCATCCGCGGGGGCAGGCCTTCACGCTGGGGATCAGTCTCTTCCACTGCCTCGGACAGACCCTCGCCACGCAGGCGCAGCACAAACCGGTAGTCCTGTACCGGCAGCACGTCCACCTGTACCCCGGGGATCTCTATTTCATCCAGGCGCTGGCACAAAGGGGCGCTCAATTCAGTGCGGATGCGGCCGGCGCGGCGGTCGGTGAGCAGGCCTTCATCATCCACGGTGCAGAAATTACCGCGTGCGGCCACGTCACCGGGCAGCAGTTCGACTCCGATGCCGAGAGCTTCCAACGCGCCTCGGCCAATCAGGTACTTCAACGGGTTGTAACCGAAAAGAGCCAGGTGACCGGGCCCACTGCCGGGAGCAACGCCCACCTCAACCGGAGTGGTCAGTCCGCAAGCGCTGCGCTGGGCCAACGCGTCCAGGTTTGGCGTGTGGGCGGTCTCCAGCTCCGACTTTCGGGTATCGGGGTGGGGCAATCCGCCCAAACCGTCGGCCACCAGGAGGACAATCTTGGACGGGGTGCTGGCGATACTGTCGTGGATCTGTTCCAGATCAATCATGCTTAGCTCCGGTAGCCGCGAGGTGTCAGGCGTCGGGGATGGCGTCAATCCCGGGAAGCGCTCGGCCTTCGAGAAACTCCAGGGAAGCGCCGCCGCCGGTGGATACATGGGTCATGCTGTCCATGAGCCCCAGGGATTCAACAGCTTCCGCGGTGGACCCGCCGCCCACCACAGTGGTTGCGCCGCGCAAACCCGCGATGCCGTTGGCCACCTGCCGGGTGCCGGCGCTGAATTGTTCCATTTCAAACACGCCCATAGGTCCGTTCCACAGGATGGTCCTGCAGTCGGCCAGGGACGCGGCGTATGTCGCGGCAGCGGTTTGGCCAATGTCCATGATGTACCAGCCTTCGGGTACGCCATCGACGGGCACGGTGTCCACCGCGCCGGGTTCGGGATCAAACTCGTTGGCGACTACCAAGTCCGCCGGCAGATGCACGGCAACGCCGGCGGCGTCGGCTCGTTCCATCACTTCGCGGGCAAAATCCAACCGGTCGGTTTCGACGGACGACGCGCCGACGGGTTTGCCCTGGGCGGCCAGGAAAGTCACGGCCATGCCGCCGCCGATAAACAGGTGGTCCAACCGAGTCAACATGTTTTCAAGGATGAGGATTTTGTCGCTGACCTTGGCGCCGCCCATGAGCGCCCCCAGCGGGCGAACCGGGTTTTCCAGGGCCACGCCCAGGGACTCGACCTCGCGCTGGGTCAGCAGACCCATGGCGGTTGGGAGATGCCTGGGAACTCCCACCGTGGAGGCGTGGGCGCGGTGGGCCACGGCGAAAGCGTCCATCACGAAGCAGTCGGCCAGACCGGCCAGCTGGGCGGAAAATCCTGCATCATTGCTTTCTTCGCCGCCGTGAAAACGCAGGTTTTCGAGCAGGCAGATGTCTCCGGACGACATCCGGGCGACCACTCCGGCAACGGCAGGGCCAACGCAATCATCCAGAGGGGTGACCGGCCGGCCCAGCAGCGTAGCCAGCCGCTCTCCCACCGGGGCCAGGCGCAGGGTCTCATCGACCTTGCCGCCGGGCCGACCGAGGTGCGAGCACAGCACAACCTTGCACTGACGTTCGAGCAGGTATTCGATGGTTGGCAACGTGGCACGCAAGCGATGATCGTAGTTCGCGATGAATTCCACGCCCTGCTCGATGGGCACGTTGAAGTCCACGCGAACCAGAACGGTCTTGCCGTTCACGTCCAGTTGACTGAGGGAACGCTTGGTCATTCCTGAGTGGTCCGCAAATTCATTCCGCGCGGCGTCCGACGACCCATTGAATCGCCCAATCCAACGCCTCCGGATGGTTCAGCTCGATATCGTCGCCGGACAGGGCGGCGCGGGCGTCCTGAAGCAACTCATCCATTTTGCCATCTGAGTATTCCCGGGATCCGGCCTCCTCCAGGATAGATACTATCCGGGGCGTATCACTGGGTTCCAGCACGCGTTTCATGTATATGGCGCCCAATTCACGTTTGGCAGCGGTGTCCGTGTTTTGCAACGCATGGATCAGGGGCAGGCTTTTCTTCTTGTTGAGGATGTTGGCCGGCGTGAAACCGTCGCCGGAGCGTCCCCACAGGTCGGAAATATCCTCCCGGACCTGACGGGCCATGCCAAGTTTTCTTCCCCATTGTTCCAGGGCGTCGGCGGTGGCCGGTTGAGCTCCGCTGGCCAGCCCGCCCAAACGCGCGGAGCATCCGGCCAGGGCTCCCGATTTCCGACCCACCATGTCCATGTAGTCGGCTTCGGACACCATGATCTGGTCCTGATAGGTGAGGTCCATGTACTGCCCTTCGCACAGGGTCAGACATGCCTGATCCAAACCCCGGAGGGCGGACAGGACGGTTTCCGCGTCAGTCCCCGCATCGGAGAGGCGCATCAACACGGAACGGGCCAGGGCGTGCAATCCATCGCCGGCGTTGATGGCCTGGGAGGGACCCCACACCCACCAGATGCTGGGACGAACGTTGTCCTGGTCGATGCGGCCGGCCTGGACGTCGTTATGCACGAGCACGAAGTTGTACGCCAACTCGACCGCGGCAGCAGCAGAGACCGCCCCCCGGTGCTCGCCGGATACGGCGTCGGCCGACGCCATAGCCAGAACGCCGCAGTGATGCAGCGGCGTCAGCGCGTCATCGGCAGGGTTGCCGCGCTCGTCCACCCACCCGAGATGGTAGCGGAGAAGGTCGTACAACATACCCTGCCGGCCGTCGAACTCGGATCGCAGTTCGGCGTGCACGCCGGCCCGGTAACTATCGTATGTTTCCATCGATGTGATGACCAACCTCGCTATTCGACCAGCCCGAGCGTTTCGAGGGTTGCGCGCACACGCTCGTAGGGCAGTACTCCCTCGCGGAGAAGGCGGATACCGTCGCCTGAGACCGCCACGATCGTGCTGGCGCCGCCGACGGGTTTTGGGCCGGACACAATGATACCATCAACGCGCGGAGCCAGGACGCGGCGAAGTTCGTCCGGGTCAGTGATGTCAGGTTCGCCGCTGCGATTTGCGCTGGTGCCGGTGATGGAGCGACCCAGAGCGTCGGCCAGAGCCCGCGGGACCGGATGATCCGGCATACGCACGGCGATAGTGTCGCGGCCGGCGGTGAGGCGTTGGGGCAAGCCGGGAGCGGCGGGCAATACCATTGTCAACGAACCCGGCCAGAAGGTTTCGGCCAGGCTGCGGGCCAGTAGCTCGATTTCCGGCGAAAGTGCGGCGACTCGCCGGGATTGCTCCCAGCCCGACACCAGAACCGGCAACGGCATTTCGGCGGGGCGTCCCTTGGCGACGTAAACGCGATCCAGGGCGTCGGGGTTGAGGGCGTCCGCCGCCAGACCGTAGAGCGTGTCGGTGGGAATAGCGAGGACGCCGCCCTGGGCCAGGGTTTCAGTGGCGCGACGGATTTCGGCTTGAAAGTCCATGCGCAAGATAATTGCGCCCTTAATCGAGTAAATCACCACCGGACGTCAGGCGTCATCTGGCAAGTATGCCGGGCCTTTTTTGTTGGCCGCAGTGGCGAGGAACTGTGCCACTCTACGCTGCTGTCGCCGGCTGAGCGAACTTTCATAAATGGCGTCAACGTGGGCATGAGTTTGTTCATTGGGTTCATCAACCACCCGATCCGATCCGGATGCTTCGATCTCATGCAATGATATTTCCACCACCGCCACTGACGAGAGTTCTCCACTCTGGGTGTATTCAAGGTAACATCGTCGCGCCGTGGTACGAGCGCCGTCATTGAGCGAAATGCACAGGTGGCAGCCTGTGTCCTGCAATCCGAAAGCTGAGGATAATACCCGGCCGTCTTGGAAATTGTTGGGGTGGACCTGACGGTAGTAGGGGCCGCCAGTGGTTATTGCTGGGTTATTGTGAGGGCAGAGCGAAGGCGTTCCCACCCTTCCTCCGAGTCAAGGTCGAGCTCAGTGTCCAATACGATATCGATTGCACCGGAGTGCCACGGATCGTACCAACCTTTGCGATTCTCGGCGTCGACCGTCAACGTATTGCACTCCGTGTCCGACTGCCATTCCAAAATGAACAAACCTTCAGGCAAGTCGAATCCGATGAAAGGTTGGGGAAGGTCGTTGCCCCAGTGGGCGACCATCGCCTGCTTCAACCACTCGGCTTGCAACAACCGACGCTGCCGCAGCAGTTGATCATGTGGATAGCCTAGAGCCAGCTGGTCAATGCGTTCGACAACCGTGGTTGTCGGCTGCACGAATCTGCCGCCATCTTGTTGCGCTTTAGGGTTGTTGTAACTTACGGAGGTCATTGACGTTGTCCCATGGTCCGTTTTTAAATTAACGTTCGCTAATTTTCCGCTCAACGATTTCTCTCAGCTCCGGAACGTTCAGTATGGAAGTCACGAGCCATTCCCGGTTGGCCTCGGCGTAAGCCTTTCTCTCGTCCAAGATCGCCTGATAGTCGATTCCCAACAATTGACAGAACTCACGACCAGTCCAGACTTGCGAGACATCAACACGCTTTTTGAAACCGTCGACTATGGCACTTTTGCCCGATTGGTTGAACGAGCAAACTCTGATTTCCAAGGGATATGGAATGCTGCCGCTAACTTCCTCAACGAAATCGGTTAGTGCCGATATCTCACCGTCTGCTTTTTTGGTATCGAATGTGTCTCCGTCTTTGAGCTCGACGACGTAGCATACTCGGGCTGCCGCGGTTCTGTGAAAAACCAAAAAATCGGGCTTATGGGTCGCGTTTATGGTTTTCGATTTACTAACCGCCTTTTTATCGGCCAAAAACACGCCTTCAAATTCCATGCGGTCAATAATTGGCGACAAGAAAACGTCCACATCGGTTATCAGAGCGTGACTTTCTTCGGCATGACGCTGGATGGCTTCTTCTAGTTCAGTACCTGCGCTAATCGAAGTGGAGTGGATTTGAGAAATCATAGCCCCGATTGGGGAGCTATCAAAAAGTCGGGTATAGCCTCCATCTTTACGTGCGCGACTGGCTCTTTGTGCGTTCGCTATTGTAGGCATTATCTCATCTCCTTTTCCGTTGGATGGTTCAAGATCACAGCCCAAAAATTTTCTGCCGGTCATCGCCGCTGCATTCAGCACTGAATAACTACCGGCAGATGGGTCCATTATAACATCTTCGGGATAAGTCACCGCCTCAATCAACGCGGCTTGCAAGAGCAATGGCTTAGCGTGGGCATGCCGGTCATTGACCGTTTCCAGCCATACGTCCGGTATGTTGTGCCGGTGCCAGACTCCTTTGGCACGTTTGGGGAGTTTTTGGGCAATCACTAAGTACTCGGCAAACCGCCGCGTGCGATAGCCCATGCCCATTTTGCCTTTATTCCAAGTCACCAAGTCAACGATTTCCAATCCCCATTGGGTTAGCCACGGCTCTACACCGGTGCAGATATGGAACTTGTCAACCCAAAGAAACAGATGTCCCGACGGGGTCAGAACCCGGGCGATGCCTTCCAGGAACCTGGCGATGGTCTCCTCGCTCATCTGTGGCAGCGACGACCTGGCATGTCCCCGGCTAACTCCCTCGTTGCCGTATTGCATTTTGTCCAGGATCCCTCGGTATTGAGGATCGAAAACGCACAGCGGGATAGTTTCGGCGTCCAAGGCGGCGAGCAAGTCCAAACCGTCGGATTGATTGCGCTGGTTCAACGGCAATGGCCAATGGACGGTTTGGGGCCCGCCCAAGCGGGGCGTTCGGGTTGTCGCGAATACGGTCATAATGTCTGGAGAATCATCGCTAGATCTGCGGCCATTATTCTAACAGGCCGACGCCGGCGGGCGAGCAGTGGCCCGAGTCCGATCCGAACGGTCGCTATGCTAATATAATCTGCGATTCTCACAGACGCCGGCAGGGAGTTTATGAGCAGCACAGCGCAGCCCGACGCCATCGCGGTTATCGATTTTGGCTCCCAATATACGCATCTGATCGCCCGGCGCATCCGAGAGCTGGAAGTTTACTCGGAGATCATACCGGCCAGCGCGGGCCGCGAACGGGTCGCGCACCTGAACGTCAGGGGAATCATACTGTCGGGTGGACCGGCCAGCGTGTACGACGCGGGCGCGCCGACCATTGCGGACTGGGTCCTGCAATCCGACATTCCGGTCCTGGGTATCTGCTACGGCATGCAGGCTCTGGTGCATCAACTGGGCGGCAAGGTCACGCCGGGCGACGCCCGGGAATACGGCCACGCCGACTTGCGCGTAGCCGGTTCGGCCAACCGTCTCCTCGCCGGGGTCGGCGAATCGGCGCCGGTGTGGATGAGTCACGGCGACCGGGTGGAGCGACTGCCCGAGGGCATGGCGACCTTGGCGCGAACCGAGAACAGCGATTGCGCCGCGGTTTCGGACGGCCGGCAGTGGTTCGGGTTGCAGTTCCACCCGGAAGTGCAGCACACCCCGGACGGCATGACCATCCTGCGCAACTTCGTGCGCGAAATCTGCGGCTGCTCCGGCTCGTGGACGCCGGGCAATTTCGTGGCGGACACGGTGTCCCGGGTGCGAGAGCAGGTGGGCAGCGACCGGGTGATCTGCGGCCTCAGCGGGGGCGTGGACTCCTCGGTGGCGGCGGCGTTGCTGCACCAGGCGGTGGGGCCACAGCTGACCTGCATTTTCGTAAACAACGGCCTGCTCCGGCACGGGGAGGCGGAACAGGTGCAGGAAACCTTCCACCAAAACATGGGTATGGACCTGCGCTACATCGACGCCTCAGACCGTTTTCTGAACGGCTTGCGCAGCGTCACGGACCCGGAAACGAAGCGCAAGACCATCGGCAATGAATTCATCCGGGTGTTCGAGGATGCGGCGGCAGAGATTGAAAACGTGCGTTGGCTGGCCCAGGGCACGCTGTATCCCGACGTCATTGAAAGCGAAACGCCGGAGAACCGGGCCTCGGCGCGCATCAAAACCCACCACAACGTCGGCGGCCTGCCGGAACGCATGAACTTCGGGCTGGTGGAGCCGCTGCGTTACCTGTTCAAGGATGAGGTGCGGTCCGTGGGACTGGAACTGGGTCTGCCCGAGGACATCATCTACCGGCAGCCGTTCCCGGGTCCGGGCCTGGCAATACGGATCATCGGCGAAGTGACCCCGGAGCGGGTGGAACTGCTGCGCGATTGCGACCGCATCGTGCTGGAGGAAATCCACGGCGCGGATCTTTATCACGACATCTGGCAGAGTTTCGCGGTGCTGACCGACAACCGGACCGTGGGCGTGATGGGCGACTACCGCACCTACGGGTACGCCTGCGCCATCCGCGCGGTCAACTCGGAAGACGCGATGACTGCCGACTGGGTGCGGCTGCCCTACGACGTGCTGGCCCGCGTCAGCAACCGCATCGTGAACGAGGTCGATGGCGTGAATCGCGTGGTTTACGACATCACCAGCAAGCCTCCCGGAACCATCGAGTGGGAGTAGCCGGCGGTGCGTGTCCTGATAGTCGGTTCCGGTGGCAGGGAGCACGCTCTGGCGTGGCGGTTGGCCGGCTCGACGACGGTTACGGAGATATTCTCCGCCCCTGGAAACTCGGGCACCGCCCTGGTGGGAACCAACTTACCCGTTTCCGAAACTGACATTGATGGGATGGTCAAGGCCGCCACCGACCGGTCGATTGACCTGGTGGTGATCGGCCCGGAAATTCCCCTGGCCCTGGGCCTGGCCGACCGTGTGGCCGAGGCCGGCATCCCGTGTTTCGGCCCGAGCCGAAGGGCAGCCCGGCTGGAGTCAAGCAAGAGCTTCGCCCGCGACGTGCAGGACGCGGCCGGAGTATCCGGCCCGGAGTACCGGGTTTTCCACAGCGCATCGGCAGCCCTGGCCTACGCCGAGTACCGCGACCGGCCGCTGGTGGTAAAGGCGGACGGGCTGGCGGCCGGCAAAGGCGTCGCCATGTGCGCCAACCTGGAAGAGGCCAAATCCGCCATCATGGTGTGCATGCAGGACCGGATGTTTGGCGAGGCCGGGGAAACGGTGGTGATCGAGGAATGGCTGCACGGTCCGGAAATCAGCGTGTTCGCGTTCGCCGACGGCGAAAATCTGTCGGAGGTGGTTGCCGCGACGGACTACAAGCGTGTGGGCGAAGGCGACACCGGCCCGAACACGGGCGGGATGGGCAGCTACGGACCGCCAACCCCCTGGGACGAAACCCTGGCCGAGCAAGTGCGTTCCGAAATCATGCTTCCAGTGATCCGGGAACTGGCCGCGCGGGGGTCGCCGTACCGGGGCGCGCTCTACTGCGGGCTGATGCTCACCGACGATGGGCCGCGCGTGCTGGAGTTCAATTGCCGTTTCGGAGACCCGGAAACACAGGCGATCATGCCCCGGCTGGTGAGCGACCCCGCCGAGGTGATGATGGCATGCGCGGCCGGCAGATTGGATGACGTTGGGCCGGTGGAATGGTCGGATAACCCGGTTGTCGCGGTGGTGCTGGTATCCGGGGGATATCCGGGGTCATACGAGACGGGGCTGGAAATACACGGGTTGGACGGGTCGGCTCTTGACGACGAAAACTCTATGGTCTTCCACGCCGGGGTCAGCCACGCCGGGGTCAGCCACGCCGCAGACGGCAGCGGGCGCCTGGTGACCTCCGGGGGCCGCGTGCTGACTTGCGTCGGCATGGGCGACAACATCGAACAGGCTCGGCATCACGCGTATCGACGCGCTGCGGAAATCAGATTCGACGGCGCGCACTACCGGCCGGACATCGCCATGCTCGCTTCGGGTCAAACGGCCCGCATCCCATAGCGGAACAGCCTGATCCCCACCATGACCAGCAACTCGTCAATTGGGCATGATTGGCCGGCGCTGGCAGACGGTTTCCGTCTCGCAGACCAGGCCGGAGAATTGGACACGTTTCGCCGGCGCCGCTGGGGCAACGACCGGCGCGCCGATTGGCTTGCGCAGGACTATCTGCCGACACTGACCGAAGCTGAGGGGACGGTCCTGTACCGGGGCGCGGGGGGCAGACAGGCGAGGCGTTTCGGGGAAAACCCCATAGCGGACGTGCGCGACGCGATGGACTTTTTGCTGTATGACACCATCAAGCTGGAAAATCGGTTCGAGGAGTGCGCTACGGAATCGGGCGGGTTCGGGCTCGCCGGCGCCGGCAAGGAGTGGCCGTCGTATCTGCTGACGCTGCGGGAACCGACGCTTTTTGCGCCCTGGAGTCCGCATACGGAGCGGGCGCTGCGTCGGCTGGGTATGCTTCCGCCGGGTCTCCGGACCGGCCATCCCGGTTTGTGCTACATCGATCTCCTGGACACCCTGGGCACATTGGCGCGCCGGCTGCGACTCCCCGACTTTCGCAGTCTCGACGAGTTCTGTTACCTTAACGGGCGGCAAAAAAGAGCCGGCAGCGTACAATCCCAGGCAAACCCCGAAGCCAATCTCACCACGGAGGACTGATTCATGCCCTGGCTGGATGACCTGAAACGACTGCGCGTCCGCGTGGACCACGAAGGTTACGGAAAGCAGATGGCGGACGCTGCCGAGCGGCGCACGCTCCTTGAGCGATTTGCGGCGGAATTGGCGGTGGAAGGCATGATGGGCGAAATGAACGACATCCTCCTGGATGGCGGCGCCCGCCTGTTGGTGGACCGGTCCTGGCAGTACGATTTCGATGGCGACGTGGACGAGCCCAACGACGACGAGCTGGCGGACGAGATCGTCTACACGCTCTACTGGCACGACGGCGAGCCGGTGGAGATCGAAGTGCGGGTCGGGATCGACGACGATGACGCCGGGTACGTGATCGTGGAGGATGAGGAGGTGGACGACGACACCGAGGCGATCCAGAAAGCGCTGCTGGAGGCGTTCCGGGATATCGCGGACATGGACTGATCGCCGCCGTGGATCTCAACCTGAAAACGAACCAACAAGGAGAAGTATCTTGCCACTGGTAGGAGTCATCATGGGCAGCGCCTCCGACGAGGAGGCGGTCCAACCGACCATCAACACGCTGGAATCGCTGGGAGTGGACTACGAGGTACGCGTAATGTCGGCGCACCGCACCCCCGAGCGGGTCCACGAATACGCATCGACAGCCCGGGAGCGCGGCATCGAGGTGATCATCGCCGCCGCCGGAGGGTCCGCGGCGCTGGGAGGAGCATTGGCAGCCCAGACCACGTTGCCAGTCATTGGCATTCCCTTGACCTCGAGTGAACTCAACGGCTGGGATGCCCTGTTGTCCACAGCCCAGATGCCGCCCGGCATTCCGGTGGCGGCGATGGCAGTCGGAGGATGGGGCGCGAGGAACGCCGCGTATTATGCCGCGCAGATCCTGGGCATCAAACACGACGATATCCGCGATGCCGTCGAACGATACCGGCAGTCTCTTCGTGAACGCTAAACCCACCGGGACGGACCGTCGGATCCCGGCGGTCCTGACGGATTTCGACGACACCGCCGCGGCCCAGAACGTGGCGGAACTGTTGTTGCACCAGTTCGGCCATCCGAGCTGGACCGAGGTGCGAGAGCGATTCCGGGCGGGCGAACTGTCACTGAAGGACTACCAGGAAGCTACCTTCCTGCGGATGCAGGCTGACAAAAACGCCATGCAGTCCTACGTGCAGGCCCATGCAAACTTCCGCCCGCACTTCGCGGAGTTATCGGAGTTCTGCCAGGCCCATTCGATCCCCATGTGCATCATCAGCCAGGGACTGGACTTCTACATTCAGGCGCTGCTGGGCGGGTCCGGGCAAGCGGAAATGCCGGTGTACGCGGTAGTTACTGAATTCGACGGGCAGGGACGGGTCTCCGGTTACCGGTACGATTTCGCGTATCCCGACGCTCCGCACCTGGGCAACAGCAAGGCTCTGATCGTGCGCCGTTTCCAGGAACAGGGTCACCACGTATTTTTCATGGGGGACGGGCGTTCGGACTTCGAGGCCGGGGAGGTCGCGGACACGGTGTTCGCCCACCGACAGATGGCGGCGATGTGCGACGAGGCCGGTATCAAGTTCGCGCCGTTCACCGATTTCGGGCCGGTGCTCGAAGCGATACGAGAATACACGAACGCCTTGGAGAGCGGCTGATTTCCGGCAAGGGGCAGGCAAGCGTTGTCGGACATAGCACATCGAGAACGGTGGGGATTCGATACCGCTGTGATAAAATATCTAGCCGTTATGGAAATCGCGCGGAGGCGACGCAGTGATTGACCGTTATTCCAGGCCGGCGATGAAACGGGTCTGGTCTGATGAGAATAAGTACCGCATGTGGCTGGACGTTGAGTTGGCCGTGTGCGAGGCTTGGACCGAGGCCGGGGTAATCCCGCTGGAAGATATGGAGTCGCTGCGGGGAGCAGCGTACAACCACCAGCGGATGATGGAGATATTCGAGACCACCCGGCACGACGTCACGGCATTCCTGCGCTCAATCACGGAAACCCTGGGGCCCGAAGGACGTTGGCTCCATCTGGGCATGACATCCTCCGACATGCTGGACACCGGCCAGGCTTTGCAGTTGGTGGCCGCGGCCGACTTGCTGCTGAAGGAAATCGACGACGCCATTGACGCGGTGGGCCAGCAGGCAGTTCTGCACAAGGACACGCTGATGATGGGGCGAACCCACGGCGTGCATGCCGAGCCGATGACCTTCGGGCTCAAACTGGCCCTGTGGTGGGACGAACTGCGCCGGCAACGGGAACGGATGGCAGCGGCTCGCGCATCGGTGCGCGTCGGCAAGATCTCCGGGGCGGTGGGAACCCACGCCACGATACCGCCGCACATCGAAGACCGTGTGTGCCATCACCTGGGGTTGGACGTGGCTCCGGTATCCAACCAGGTGGTGCAGCGTGACCGGCACGCCCACTTCATCACTACCGCCGCTCTCGTGGCCGCGTCGCTGGAGAAGTTCGCCACCGAGATCCGGGGGATGCAGCGCACTGAGATTCACGAAGTGGAAGAGCCCTTCGGCGCCGGGCAGACCGGGTCATCATCCATGCCCCACAAGCGCAACCCGGAACTGACGGAGCGCATCTGCGGGCTGGCGCGCACCATTCGCGGCAACGCGGTGCCCGCCCTGGAAAACGTGGCCCTCTGGGGCGAACGGGACATCAGCCATTCGTCCTCGGAGCGAATCATCCTGCCCGACACCTGCCTGATGCTGGACTACATCCTGAGCATCTTCACCCACGTGGTGAGTGGCTGGCGCGTGGACACCGACCGGATGTGGCAGAACCTGGAAAGCAGCCGGGGGCTGATCTTCAGCCAACGAGTGCTGCTGACCCTGGTCGAGGACAAAGGGCTGTCCCGCGAAGCCGCCTACCAAATCGTGCAGCGGAACGCCATGCGGGCGTGGGACGACGCCCAGGATTTCCGGCAGTTGCTCAAGACGGACGCCGAGGCCGCCCAACACCTGACCGCCTCGGAGATGGACGAACTCTTCGACTACGGCTACTACACGCGATACATCGACGACAACTTCAAGCGCATCGGGCTGTTGCCCGTGCCCGCGCTGGCCTGACACACACCTTACGACCGACCCTTATCCGGTCGCTGAATGGTTGCCATGATTATTGAAACCCGAATGCCCGACCGCATGCATCGCGGAAAAGTCCGCGATACCTACCAGCTCACCGATGACCTGTTGCTGATGGTCGCCACCGACCGAATATCGGCCTTCGACGTGGTACTGCCCAACGGTATCCCCGACAAGGGGGCGGCGCTGAACCGTATGTCCGCCTTCTGGTTCGGACTGACGGACCACATCGTGCCGAACCACCTGGTGGCCCTCGCTGACGGCCCGGACGCCACCGCCTACGCGGGCAACCCGGTTGTTTCCCACCCCGCCTACGCGGAGGACAAGGTTGGCCGGCAGGCGATGATCGTCAAGAAAGCGGAACGCATCGACATTGAGTGCATCGTGCGCGGATACATCACCGGCTCGGCCTGGGGCGAGTACCGCCGGCAGGGCACGGTTTCCGGCAAGCCCATGCCAACCGGCCTCGTCGAAGGCGACATGTTCCCGGAGCCCCTTTTCACGCCGACGACAAAGGCGGAAGAGGGACACGATGAGAACATGACCGACGAGCAGGTGGTCGACATGGTGGGCGCTGACACGGCGCAGCGATTGGCCGACATCAGCAAGGCGGTGTACCTGCATGCCCACGACTACGCCAAGGACCGTGGCATCGTGCTGGCGGACACCAAGATGGAATTCGGATTCCTCGATGGCGAACTGATCCTGATTGACGAGTTGCTGACGCCGGACTCCAGCCGTTTCTGGGACGCGGAGGGCTACGCGCCGGGCAAGTCCCAGCCGAGCTATGACAAGCAGTTCGTGCGCGACTGGCTGACGGCCCAGGGGTGGAACCAGGAGCCACCGGCTCCGGAGTTGCCCGACGATATCGTGCAGCAAACCGCCGAGCTCTATCGCCAGGCCTACCAGCGTCTCACCGGCGAAACGCTGTAAGCGTCGTCGCTCGCCTGCTGCACCGCAAGGAACCGAATTGCCTCCTTCTCGACATCGCCGGCGGAGCGCGGCGCGGCGCTCGCAGCGCCGCACGCCACCGATCGCGACGGGCGGCGGTTTCCGCAGCCGTTGGCTGCTGTTTGCCTTCGCCGCTATAGCCGGTCTTTTCATCATCGCATTGCTGGTGCCCGTGGTGCTGCCGGTCAATTTCGGCGGTTTCGGCAGCGGGCTGGGCAGCGCCGACGAAGTCCAGGAAGGCATTGGCGAAGCCGTGTCAGCTGATGATGACCGAACCCACTTCTCGCAAGACTTCCTGATCGCCGACGTGACCGACGGCGAAGGCTATTCAACCACGCCGCCAACTTCAGGCCGTCATTGGGACGGCTGGGTGCAGTGCGGTTTCTATACGGGCCCGGTTCCTGACGAACGTATCGTGCACAACATGGAGCACGGCAACATCATCGTCAGCTACAACCTGGCTGACCAGGCACAGATCGACGAACTGGCCGCAGCCTTCAACGATATTGGACAGACCAACGCCTGGGGCGTGGCCAGACCTTACAATCCGGGAACCGTGGATGCTGACGGCAACGAGCTCTTCCCCGAAGGCACCATCGCGCTTACGACCTGGGGCGTCATCGACAAGTGGAACGTGCGCGAGGTGGACGACGCCGACAACTACCGGATCGTCGGCATCGACAAGGATCGCATTGAGCGGTTTTTTGACGCCTACTCCGGCAAGTTGGGGCCGGAGTTCCCCAACGGGGCCCCGTGCACGACCGGCGGCACGATGGAATCAGGTTCCTAGCGGTTCGCAACCGGGCTGACCGCGATGGCAAAGCCTCATTGTCGTCGGTTGACGATTGCGCTGATCGTACTGCTGAGCCTGGCGGCGCTGGGATGCCAGGCTACGCAGGAACCCGTTCCGCCAACAGAAACGCCGCCTCCGGTGATCCCAGCGGTCACACCGGTATCCATACCCACCGCCACACCCTTGACGCTCCCTGCAAACACGCCGGCCGCCAGCACACCCGCCTCCACGCCGGAACCTGCGGAAACGCCGGCGCCACCTGAGCCGACCGAGACCTCCACTCCAACGCCGACAGCGGTCCCGGCCGCCCCGGTGCAACCTACCGATGGGCCAATCCGGGTTGAGGCCATGCCCGGTCGGGACCACTTCCCGCCTCAATTGAAGATCGCCGACGTGGTACCGGGCGGTTACAGCACCGTGCCGCCGACTTCCGGTCGTCACTGGGGAGGGTGGAGCGACTGCGGGTTTTACAACCACCCGTTGCCGGACGAGTTGCTGGTGCATAACCTGGAGCACGGGAACATCATCGTGAGCTATAACCTGGCCAGCGACGCCGAGGTTGCGGCATTGCGGGCGGCGGTGGAAGCGATACCGCTGGCGCATGAATTCGCCGTCGTCCGCCGCTACCTGGCGATACCGGAAGGCATGGTGGCGATAACAACCTGGGGCGTCCTGGACCGGATGCAAGGCGTGGACCCGGCGCGCATCGCCCGGTTCTTCGAGGACTTTCCGGGCAATACCGGCCCGGAGTTCGCCAACGGGTTGCCCTGCACCACCGGCATAGACATGACGCAATCGTCCGGCGGCTAAACGCCCGGGCGATCAGAGAGGCGGCGCGACCAGCATGTTTTTGGCACGGGTTTACGTGACCCTGAAACCCGCGGTGAACGACCCCCAGGGCCTGACGGTTATGGGCGGTCTGCACAGTCTGGGCTACGAAACCGTGGCGGACGTGCGCATCGGCAAGTACCTGGAAATCAGGGTGGACGCGGAGGACCAGACCCAAGCCGAGAGCGACGTGGCGGGGATGTGCGACCGGTTGCTGGCAAACCCGGTCATCGAAAATTACCGGTTCACGCTGGAACCAGTCGAATAAACATCGGGGCGGACGCTTGTCCGCCCCGATGACATTGGGCCGGCCTGAACACCGAGCGGAACGTCAGTGCAGGTGGTCCTGCAGCAGTCCCACCAACTCGTCAACGGTGGCTTTCTGCCAGTCTCCGGCCCGGGCAGCAGTGCGGGCGCGTCGTTGCCGGCCGAAGTCCTGGTCCGAGATGTCCGGCTGTTCAGAGCGGATGGCTGCCTCGATCTCGCCCTGCTCCCGGTTGGCGGTCTCGGAGCGCTCGATCCAATGGCAGATGTACTCGTGTCCCTGGTCGTAGAACACAGCGACCGGGATCGACATGTACAGGCCCTCTTTGAGGAACTCGTTCATGATGTCGTGATTTTCGTCCCGGGGGAAGATGCGAAGCTCAACGCCAGCGGCTTCCGCTACCCTGGCGAGCACCGGCAGCTCGCGAACCACGTCGCCGCACCAGTCTTCGCCGATCACCATCATGCGAGCCGGGCCGTTTTCGTGTGATGCCAACTCCTGCAGCCGGTTGGCCTGCTCGGCGCTCAGCTCCACGTTGGAGTAATACTCTTCGATCCGGGCCTTGTTGACCTTGACCGTTTCCATGTACTGATCGTAAGTCATGCCCTGGGAGTAGCGCTCCGGGGTCACGACGCTGGCTTCCTGCACCATGATTGCACCTCTCAAGTTACGCGATGTCGTTATGGCTGTTGCCGAGGGAAAGACTTGGGACGGGCCACCGGCCGGTCAGCCGATTTCTCAACCGCGCTGGCCGCGAAACCCCATCTCCACCTTTCCGTCGGGCCACACGATGATCGGAACGGCATCCCCAAAGTCCAGAGCTTCGTCCAATGTGTCCTGGCTCTGGTCCACGCGTCGCTCCTCGTATGCAACGCCTTCCCGGCGCCAGGCGGCGCGCAGCGAGTCGCATGCGGGACACACCGTCAGGGTGTACACGATGGGGATATCTGCCATGATTGCCTCCCGTGTGGCGAGCCGTCTATGGCGGCATTCTACAACTTTGCGCCGGTCGCTGCTATAATCCCCGTCGATTCGCTGCCATCGAAGGAGACGACAATGATCGCGCTGATTGTGGAAATCAATATCAAACCCGGTTTCAAGGACCAGTTCATGGATTCCATGCTGGGAGACGCCCGGGGTTCGAACAACGATGAGCCGGGGTGCCTGCGCTTCGACGTCCTGCAGGACAACGAGGACGAGAACAAGATTCACCTGTTCGAGGTGTACGAGGACGAGGCGGCGGTGGAAGCCCATCGCAACGCTCCGCACTTCATCAAGTGGCGGGAGGAATGCGCGGACTGGTTCGCCACCGAGAACATCCGAAAGATCGCCACGCCGGTGTATCCGGTACCCGAAAAATGGGAAAAGCGGCCTCCGGTGGAATGATCTCGGTCTCACCGGCGACCAAAACGGGGCAGGCATTGAGCCGGCCCCGTTTGGTTTCTATGGCTGTGGGCTAATCCAGCTGTCGTTGCAGGACCCGCTTGAACCCGCGCACGAAAGCGTCGATCTCAACCTCGCCCAATTCGGTGGACACCGCGCCCACCAGGTTGGGCGCCAGCAGGAAGCCTTCGTTGAGCATCCCGATGAACACCCGCCCGGCCAGCGCTTTGTCCGTGGCGGCGATGTCGCGGTAGTTGTGCAGCGGCCCGCTGCCAAAGTGAATGCCGAAGAGGGAACCGGCTCCCGTGACCACGACGGGCTGCTCCAACTCGGCGCAGACCTGGCGAATGCCCTGTTTCAGCATTTCCGTCAGCTCGGCGAGGCGGCGGTACACGGTCGGGGTCAGCTCGTTCAGCGTGGCGACGCCGGCGGCCATGCTGATGGGGTTGGCGTTGAAGGTGCCGCCGTGCGCGATGGCGGCCCCGTTGACCGGGCTGTATTGCGCCATGACGTCGGACCGGCCACCGAAGGCGCCCACCGCGAACCCGCCGCCGATGATCTTGCCCAGGGCGGTCATGTCCGGGGTGACGCCGTAATACTCCTGGGCGCCGCCGGGCGCGACGCGGAAGCTGATCACCTCGTCGAATATGAGCAGCGCGCCGCTGTCGTCGGCGAAATCCCGCAGCATGGACAGGTACGCGGTATCGGCTGGCAGCATTCCGACGGAGCCCATAATCGGCTCGACAATTACCGCGGCCAGATCATCGCGATTTCCCTCCAGGATGTTCCGCGCAACCTCCACATCGTTGTAGGGAACTATCACGGCCTGATCCAGGACGCCATCAGCCAGGCCGGCGCTGGACGCCACGGGCTCGGGATGATCGTAGGCTCCGCCGCTGGCCGGGTCAATCCTCAGGCTGACCAGGACGGCATCGTGAGTCCCGTGATAACCACCTTCCACCTTGGCAAACTTGCTGCGGCCAGTGAACGCGCGAGCGGCGCGAATGGTGTTTAGGGTTGCCTCGGTGCCGGAGTTCGTGAAGCGCACCTGGTCAAAGGAGGGGATGCGTTCGCACAGCAGTTTGGCGAGTTCCACCTGGTGGCGGTTGGGCGAGTTGTAAGCCAGGCCCAACTCCATCTGCTGCCGCGCGGCGTCGAGCACGGGAGCGGGGCCGTGGCCCAGGATCATGGTGGTCATCGTATTGATGAAGTCGAGGCGCTCGACACCATCGGCGTCGGTGACCACCGCCCCCTGCGCCGATTCGGTGAAGATCGGGTACGGGTTCCAGAAGATGGAATGCCGGCTGTCTCCGTCGGGCAGGTACCGGCAAGCCTCCTCCCAGATAGCCTGAGACTTGGGCGTGGTTTCAAGGTAGCGGGTTATTTCATCGTAAGCCACTGTACAACTCCCAGTAAATGCGATGTTCTGTGCCAGGGATAATAAAACAGACCCAGGTGTGGTGAAACGGCCCGGTCAACGCGCGAACAAATCCAGGCGACGCAGTTCACCGGGGCAATGGTCGCAGCATGGACCTGCCGGCCGCGGTGGGACCCAAGGCGAGCTAATTGTCCCCGCCGGCGGGACTGGCCGCCGCTGCAACCGGGCGGGCCTCGCCGCGGAAGTAGATGCCGCGCCAGAAACCGCTGCCAACCACCGTCCCAACCACCACCAGGGTGAACGCCGCGCCCGCGACCGCCATGACCAGGCCGGGCGACCAGAAGTCCGCCAAACGGCCGTACAGCAGGTTGGCGAACGCCATGCTGCCGCCCACGTGCATGGAATACACGGACGACACGCGGCCGCGAATATCGTCGGGGACGACCGACTGAATGATGGTGTGGGTGATGGTCATGAAGCCGGAGGTGCCCAGGCCCATCAAGATCGCGGCGATCATGGAAACGCCGGTCTGGGCGGAGAGTCCCAGCCCGATGGGAGTCAGGCTGCTGGTGAAGCCGAGGAACAGGAACACGCGGCCCCGCGTCATGTGGCTGACGATCCCGCCCACGAATATTGAAGAGAGCAACGCCCCGATGCCCAGGGCAGCCATCAGCGCGTAAACGTCGTTCTCGCTAAACGTAACCCCGTCGGGGGACAACTTCTCCAGCGCCAGGGGCGGCAGCATCGACTCGAAAGACATGACCAGCACGCAGTGGGCCAGGGCCATGAGAATGATGCCAAATACCAGGGGGGTGCTGTACGAGTACACGAAACCGGCGGCCGTGTTCGCCCAGAAACTGCGGCGGCGGTCGATGACACCGGAGGACACGGTACGAATGCTAAGCGCGGCTCCCAGGGCAACCAGGTAGAAGACCGCGCAGGCCCAGAACACGATCGCCGAAGTACCGATGGTCAACGCCAGGTTTTGAATGGAGAACCCCACACCTCCATCACCGAACAGCACGCTGCTGCCCACGGTGGCGGAGACGGCCAACAGGATCGCCGGACCGACGGCGCGGGAGCCCTGCTGCATGGCCTCGTTGAGCGCCACGGCGTTGGGCAGCCGTTCCCGGTCCACCAGGTTGGGCGTCAGCGCCTGGGCGGCGGTCTGCTGGGTGGCGCGCAGGGTACCGTTCACGATTGCCAGCAGCAACACGTACCAGGGATTATCTACGCCCGTCATCACCAGTAGCGCCATGATCGCCGCTTGAGTGAGCTGCAGGGCGTAGACCCACTGCAGCAGTGTCTTGCGGGTCATCTTATCGGCAAGGTACCCGATGAAGGGAGTGGCGAAGAAGCGGGGAGACATGGCGGCGAAGGTGATCAGGCCGACCCACAAGCCCCAAGTTCCCTGCAACTCCGGGATGCTATAGACCCACGCGCCGCGGGCGACAATGAGCGCCCAGGCGCCGCTGCCGCTGGAAAGGGAGGCTACCGCGAGGAACCGGAAGTCGCGGAACACCAGCGCGGCAAGGAAACGATAGGCTTTTTGCTGGAAGAAGTTGCGCTGCGGGGCGGGAGCCGTGGCCATTTCGACACTCCTGCGTGCGACAGAAGCCGGGTCTGGCGACCGATGCGATCCGGCTACATGCTCAGGTCAGAAACCGGCAGACATCCGCTGCCGAACGTGCTGATGCCGTCGTTACCAGTGGTTAACTTGGCGTAATCGGGGCATTATAACCCACGGCAATCCGGGGGCAAACTTGGGAGTCGTAACAACGCAGGGCGATTGCATCATCGCCGTCATTCCTGCGCAAGCAGGAATCCAGTGATCTAATTCGTTAAATATGCTTCCAATTTGTTCATTCTATGACCAATGGACTCCGGCTTTCGCCGGAGTGACTGGCCTGGAGCCTATGATGCGATTGCCCTGCGTAACAACGAGGGTCCCATTGTTGATGTAGGCTATCATGCAGTCATCCTCCCGCGCCAAGTCGATGACCTCCACCGCCAGCATCTCCAGGACGTCCGGGGCGTCCATCATGTTGCCCTGACGGACCATCGCAGGATCGATGCGATCAGTGATGAGCCTGTTCGCACGGTTTGCCAGCGATTTCGAACCTGGCGGCTGCTACGGCGCGCAGCCCCAGCCCGGCCCCATTCATCTGGTAGTAGGCACCCTTGCCCCAGACATATTCGCCGGAGTCGTAGGAATCGGCTATTCGGTTCAGCAACCGAGCAGCGTCACGATTTATGGCTTTCGTCACTTCGCTCCTTCATCGGGATGGGTGGGTTACGCTGGGAATTTATCCACGGATTTTTTAATCCGGTCTGCCGAACACTGCCACGGAACAGGTGAAGGATCCCGGCCGCCCGCCGAGGTTGTGGGTTATGCCCAGATCAGCCTTCTGCAATTGGCGGCCACCAGCTTTGCCCTGCATCTGCTTGTACACCTCATAGATCATGCGGATGCCGCTGGCGCCGATGGGATGGCCGAAGCACTTGAGACCGCCGTCGGTGTTGACCGGCAGGTCGCCCTCCAGCGAAAACGCGCCGTCAGCCACGTCGGCGCTGGCCTGGCCCCGGGGGCTGAACCCCAGGTCCTCCATGATGATCAACTCGGTGATGGTAAAGCAGTCGTGGACCATCGCCATGTCGATTTCGGCGCGAGGGTCGCTGATCCCGGCTTCCTCGTAGGCGGCCTGACTGGCGCGAACCGTCTCCGGGAAATATGTAAAGTCCCAGTCGTTGCGCAGGACGCCGAACGCGCCCACCGCCAGGCCAAGGCCCTTGACCAGGATATAGTCGTCGCGGAGGGTGCGGGCGATCTCAGGAGTGGTGATGATGGCGGCGGCTGCGCCGTCGCTGACGCCGCAGCAATCATAAAGGCCCAGGGGCCAGGCGATCATCGGGGCGTTGATGATCTGGTCCTCGCTGACCTCCCGCTGGAAGTGGGCCTTGGAGTTCAGTGTGCCATTGTGATGGTTCTTGGAAGCGATCTGCGCCAGCGTGCGCTTGCCGTCGTCGTAGTCGATGCCATAGTGGTGGAAGTAGCGGGTGGCCGCCATGGCAAATTGGGAAGGCGGCGGGGTGGGCGGCTCCACGTCGGAACCGGGGCCGCCGGCGATGGCCAGGCCCGAAAAGCCGCTGTCCTTGAGTTTCTCCACGCCCATGGCCAGCACGATGTCGTACACGCCGGCCGCGACGGCATAGCAGGCGTTGCGGAAGGCGTCGGTGGCGGTGGCGCAGGCGTTCTCCACGCGGGTGATGGGGATGTAGTCCAGCTTGAGGGCCTCGGCCAGGGGCTGGCCGGTGCGGAAGCTGCTGACGGTACCGAGCCACGCGGCCTGAATGTCGCCGGTTTCCAACCCCGCGTCTTCATAAGCCTCGTAGGCGGCTTCGACCATGAGATCCGCCGCCGAGGCGTCCCAACGCTCGCCAAAACGGGTGCATCCCATGCCGACCACGGCGACCCGATCCCTGATTCCACTCATCGCTCTTTCCTCCAATTACGCGGCTACTGCCGCCGGCTCGGGTGTGCGTCTGGGTATCGCCTTCCAGTAGTAGTTGTGAATGCCGTTGACGACGCGCAGCTTGCGGAAACTCATCTCCACCGGCATACCAACGTGCACTTCATCCAGTTCCCGGTCGGTCATCATGCACAGCAGACGACCGCCACCCTCGAAATCCACCACCGTCACCACCAGCGGGGTATCCACCGCGCCGGCGATGTAGTCCATGGAATAGGTGAAGACCTCCGCCGGCGTTTCGCTGAGGCGCACCGGTTCGCTCTCATCCACCTTACGGCACTCAACACAGACCCGTTGCGCCGGATATTGGACGTAGCCGCAACTAAGGCAGCGGGCCCCGTAGAGCCGCACGTTCTTGTCGCCCTCACGCCACAAGGCCGACACGGACGGCGACGCGGCGGCGGGGCGCCGGGAAGCGTCGTCCAGCGTCCAGACCTCGCGCCAGCGAGCGTAGGTCTCGTAATCGCTGAGCGTGCGCTTGGCCTCCAGCCAACCGGACACTCCCATGGACGGCGGGGTATTCTCGGCGACAGCCTCAGTAGCGCGGAAACCGATGACGTCGCTGCCGTCGCCATAGGACACGGTCAGAATCAGATCGTCGGGCTTCGCGGTCTCCAGCGCCGACGCCAGGAGCATGGGCGCGAAGGCGGCGCCGGTGTTGCCCACGGTGCCGAAAAGCGGTTCCTGGACCTGGTTGTCTGCGAACCCTAACTGGCGGGCCAGGCGGACATGGCGCCGGGCATCGGGTGCGTACAGGGCGATTTTTGCCACGTCCGCCGGAGTTGCATCGGTTCGTTGGCAATATCCGGTTACGGCGTCAGGGACGATCCGCTCAATGCCTTCCTCGGTGGCAAAGCGGTCCTCCCATGTACGGACGAAGGGGTCGCCGGGAGCGCGCCACGCATCGAGCATATTGTCGGTCACCGCGTGGCTGCCGACGTGTTCGGCGATCACTGCCCGGTCGGCGATGACAAAAGCGGCCGCGCCGTCGCCGGACGCGCGCTCAGTTTCGCCGCGAGGCGGACCCTGGCGGCTGTCGGCGACGACCACGAGGACCTGTACGGCCCGCCCAGATGCCACAGCATCCAGGCCGGCCTGCAAGGCGTTGGTGCCGGCTCGGAGCACGTTGGCGACGTCGACCGCGAAAATATCGGTCCGGAGGTCCAGCGCCGCAGCGACGATGGCGGCGCACTGCTTTTCGGCGTAGGGCGGAGTGGTGCTGGCAAACACGATGCCGTCGATTGAAGCGCGGTCCCGCCCGGCGAGACAGTCAGATCCGGCGGCGACCGCCATGGTCACACTGTCCTCATCGAAGTTGGCCACCGCGCGTTCCTGGCGAGAGTTCCAGCCAACGGTTTCCGCGCCCAAACGGTAGCGGGGGATATACGCGCCATAGGCTGCGATGCCGACCAAATTGATACTCCAAACCTGTGAAAAGACGTGCCGGCGATGCTATCAGCGGGCGCGACAGAGTGTCAACGAAAAGCCCCATGCTACAATGCAGGCGATGACTGCTCACTTGACAGCCGCGAGGCTGCCGCTACTCTTGATTGCCCTTTCACTGCTGGTGGTTCTGGCCGGCTGCAGCCTGGTCAGCGCCGGCGCCACGGAACCGATTCCACCGGGCGACCAGTTGCCGGCTGAACTTGGAACCGTGGGCGAGGCCTACCGAATCCTGCTGGACGAACACGTTGACCAGGAAGTGCTGGAGCCGAAAGCGCTGTCGGAGGGCGCCATTCGCGGGATGCTGGAGGCGCTGGAAGATCCGCACGCCTCGTACCTCAGCGCAGAGCAGCATTCCCGGGAACAGGAGGGCTACCGAGGTTACTTCGAAGGCATTGGAGCTCAGGTCACGCTGACGGAAGCTGGCCTGACCGTGATCGCGCCGATCCCCGGCGCGCCGGCCGAGGAGGCCGGCATTCGCGCGGGCGACCTGATCCTGGAGGTGGACGGCGCAGACATCGAGGGGTTGACGCTGATCGAGTCGGTGAACCTGATCCGAGGGCCGGGCGGCACCGAGGTCACGCTGCTGGTGCGCCACGTCGGAGAGTTCGAGGACGTGAACATCACAGTCACGCGCGGGCGCATCCCCATTGAGAGCACCGCGTTCCGGATGCTGGAGGACGGAATCGGTCACCTGTGGGTGTACAGATTCTCCAATACTACCGAGGAAGAAGTCCGGCGGGCATTGGATGAGTTGGAGGCCGTAGACGGGCACGGCCTGATTCTGGACCTGCGCAACAATCCCGGCGGCCTGCTGGCATCGGTCATCAGCGTCACCGACCTTTTCCTGGATAGCGGCACGATACTCTACGAGATTGACGCCGAAGGCGGCCGCAGCGACTATGAGGCTGCTCGCAGAGGGCCGGCCACCGACGTGCCGTTGGTCGTGATCGTCAACCAATTCTCGGCCAGCGCCAGCGAAATCATGGCGGGAGCTATCCAGACCAGCGGTCGCGCCACCGTGGTGGGAGCGAGCACCTTCGGCAAGGGCAGCGTCAACATCGCTCGCGAATTGTCGGACGGGTCTGCTATCTACTTCACTATCCGGCGGTGGTACCTTTCAGACGGCACCCAGATTGAGGGCGAGGGCGTTACTCCCGACATCGAGATCGAAGCCGACGCGCACCCCTTGCCCATAGAATTCGAGCAGGACGCAGCCCTGAAGCGCGCTTTCGAGGTGCTAAGCGAGCAAATCGCCCAGCGCTAGCCTCGGGATAAAATGGAATCTACGGGAAGGCCCATCAATTCGCGGCGCAACCCCGACAAGACAGGAACGGCGACCATAATGCCGAGAAAGAACCGAAACAGCAAGAAGAAAGCCCGGGCAGCGGGCAGCGGCAACAACCGCCAGATTGCGGTGAACCGCAAAGCCCTGTACGACTACGAAATCCTGGACCGGGTAGAAGCTGGGCTCGTGCTCACCGGAACCGAGATCAAGTCTATCCGCGCCGGCAAGGTTGACCTGCGGGACGCCTACGCCCGGGTGCAGGACGGTGAGCTGTGGCTCCACGGAGCCCACATCGCCCCATACGACGCGGGGAGCTACATGAACCACGAGCCACGGCGCCCGCGCAAGCTCCTGGTGCATCGCAGCGAGATCGGCGACCTCGCATCACAGACGGCGGAAAAGGGACTTACCCTGGCCGCGCTGCGCCTGTACCTGAAGAACCACCACGCGAAGGTCGAGCTGGGCGTGGCGCGGGGCAAACGGCAATACGACAAGCGGCGCACCATCATCGAACGGGAACGTGAGCGGCAGGCAAGGCAGGCGATCAAGGAGTGGCGGGAGTAATTCCGTCGAAAAATAGTCCTCCGTCGTTACAGGATTTCTAAGTGGCAACCCTTGAATACATCCGCCATTACCTCAGGATGTGGGACTGGAAGCTGTTCCTGTTCATACTGCTGTTCTTGGGATTGCCAAACGTTTATCAGATTTACCGGGTGTACCTGGTTGGGACCGAAATTCCTGACGCCGGTAGTTTGGCCATCATATCGCAATGGCAGTTCGTTGGGCTGGTAGTTGAGGTTTTCCAGGAAGCCACCGTGCTGGCGATTTTCTTCTTCCTGGGATCGCAGATACGCAGCGGGGCATCGGTACAGTTAGACCGGGCGAAAAGTGTCCTCACCTTCATTTTCCTGGCGTCGCTGGTGTTCTCGGTAGGCGTGTTCTTCTTCCGGGACGCTTTTATCACGCTAATCGGCACGGCTCCGGATATTCAGGGACAGACGCGCAGTTTCCTCGGTATCAGCATTTTCAGCATACCGTTCACCATACTGGCCGCCGCCATCGTGGTGCTGTTTGAGTCGCTGGGTATGCGGGCATTGGTGTTCGTGATGGCGATTGTCAACGTGCTGCTGCGGTTCGTGCTGGACAGCCTGTTTTTCGGGGGCTATGGGTTTTCATTAGACGCCGGCGTGATTGGAGTAGGCTGGTCAACTTTGCTGGCCAGCGTAGGGCTGTTCGCAGTGGGGCTTGGGCTATTGCTGTGGGCAAAGGAAATCAGGGTGGGAACGCTGACAACGCTCCCCTCATTCACGGATATGCGGCAATACCTGCGTGTGGGATTGGGCAGCGGCACCGACAGCCTGATTCGGAACGTCGCTTATTTCTTTATGATAATCCGCATCGTGAATACCATCGGGGCCGAGGAAATTGGCGGATACTACGTTGCCATCCAGATCTTGTGGAGCTTCATGCTGGTGCCGATTCTCGCCTTCGCCGACTCGGCCAAAGCGCTGGTAGCCAACGCATCCGGCGACATCGCGCGGGTCAGGACGCTGTGGCAGGCTTCGATGATAATCACGGCGGGGATGATGGTCGCCTGGATTGCATTGGCGCCGGCTTTTCCAACGTTTGCCGGTATGCTGACCGACGACCCGGAAACGGTGCGATGGGCCGTTACCGCCTTCGGCATTTTGTTCGTCCCATACGTCCTCTTTTCGTTCAACACCGTGATTGACTCTGTGTTCTATGGACTGGGCAAAACCCAGTACATGGCCTACCAGTCTGTTCTCACCAACGGCACGGTGTATCTGGTGGCGTTCCTGCTCTATATTGCTGGCGCTTGGCAGCCAACCTTTGAAAGCGTGATGGCCCTGTTCGCGCTGGGCATCCTGGTGGATTCCTTCTTGACGGTGCTTTTCTTGCTGAAAGTTCTGTACATTGACCCGGCGCGTCGGCTGGCAGATGCGTTATGATCCTTCATCGAAAACGGCGTCCCGGCTCGCAGGGGCCGGGACGTTCTATTGTGAGGTAAGCATCTTGATACGTAGCTTGCGTGGTATTGAACCGAAGATTGCGCCCACCGCCTGGGTGAGCGAGGCCGCCTACGTGGTAGGCAACGTGGTGATCGGCGAGTACAGCAGCGTCTGGCCGGGCGTTACGATACGGGGAGACGGAGACGTCATCACCATCGGCAACCACGTGAACATCCAGGAAGGTTCCGTGGTGCATGGCGACGGGTTGGTGATTGAGGACTATGTGTCCATCGGTCACTGCGTGGTGGTCCACGGCGACCGGATTGGCACGGGCAGCCTGCTGGGCAACAACTGCACTTTCCTGACCGAATCAACCATCGGAAAAGAGTGCTTGATCGCCTCCAACGCGGTGGTGCTGTCCAACGTGACCGTGCCCGACCGCAGCTTCGTGGCGGGCGTGCCGGGTTCGGTGAAACGGCCGGTGTCCGACGAGCAGATCGAGCAGATGCGGATGACCGCCGAGCACCTGGTGGAACGGGCGGAATGGTTCAAGGAAAGCGGGCTATAGGCCAGCCGGCCATGTGACAACAATAAGGGGCGAATGAACATTCGCCCCTTTTCTTTTGGCGCCGGTTTGGAGAGGATCAGCCCAGCCGCTCCGCCACCGGGAGGATGTGCTCTGCCAGATGCTCCATTACCTGGATGCACGGCCCGATGCCATCGACGCGGAAATCGAAGGTAAGCTGGTCGATACCGAGTTCGTTGCAGTAGTGAACATCATCGACGACGGCCTGGGTGGTGTTGATGAGCGCGCCGCCGGAACGGACGCCCACGCCCTCCTCGGAGCCGTCCATGTCCGTGAAGTGCAGGCTGCGCTTCAGGGAGATCGTTATGTCCGCTGGGTCGCGGCCGGCCAGTTCGGTCTGCTCGCGCAGGTAGGGCAGATTCTCGGCGACGAAGTCGGGGGTCTGGCGGGTGGTGTGCCAGCAATCGCCGTACTTGGCGGTGCGACGCAGCGCGCGTCGGGTGTGACCGCCTACCCAGATCGGGATGCGCGGCTGCTGGATGGGTTTCGGCTCGAAGTAGATACCGTCGATCTGGTAGTACTTACCCTGTACGTCGGGGACCTCCTCGGTCCACAGGGCGTTGAATATGGCGAGGAATTCGTCGGTCATGGGCCCACGGTCGGCATAGGGGACGCCCAGGATGTCGAACTCCTTTTCCAGCCAGCCGACACCCACGCCGCAGATCATCCGGCCGCCGGACAATACATCAAGCGAAGCAAACATCTTGGCCTGAACCACGGGATTGCGGTAGGGGAGGATCAGGACGGTGCTGCCCAGGCGGATCTCGCTGGTGCAGGCGGCCATGAACCCGAGCATGGTCATGGTCTCAAGGAAAGGCTCATCAGACGGACGCTGAAACGCCCCGGTGGGCGTGTACGGGTACTGGTTGGTGCCGCCCACGGGAAGCACGATGTGATCGCCAGCCATCACCGACTCGAAGCCCAACCGTTCGGCGCGCTCGCAGAACTCGCGGATACCGTCGGCGTCTGGAAGACGTGGAATGCTGACACCTATTTTCATGTGGAAATCTCCTGGACGCAGGCCGGTTTAACGGGATATTTCGGCGACCCTGCGGCGGCGGCATTATAGCACCGCGATTTGTGCCTCTTTAGCCGGATGGGCGCAGGACCAGCAGAGATTGGTTATGCCGCGGCGTCGGTGTTCCGGCGCCAGGCTATCGTGCCTCCGCACTTTGCGCAGGCGCGGTTGCGCATGATGCGGCGCTGGAGGGTTTGCCGGAACCACTGCTGGCCGCAACCGCATTCGCCGATCCATTTCGGCGTGGAATGCTGGACGCGGTGACAGCGCTCGCCGGCACAGCCGATTTCCCGCGCCTTTGCCTTCCAGAGGGCATCGTGGTTATGCCGGGGCCCAACGATGGCGTGGGCAATCTCGTGCAGCACAGTGTCCTCGATCTCAGCGCGGGTGGCGGCGAGGCAATAGCTGACGGACAGGTCGATGCGTCGCTCGGCGTACCGGCAGACGCCGGCTCTGGAAGTGGCGAGATCGAATCCGAACACCCAACCCGCCGGCAACTCGCCGCTGGATTGGAATGCGGATACAAGCTGATCGCCGACACCCTGGATTTCGTGCAGTGCGCATTCCGGCTCCGGCGCATCGACAACGGACCGGATTGAAGAGTACGGAACATTCCATTCGACACCGGCGTCGTCGACAGCGTGGGCGCTGCGCGTTCGGATCGTGGTGACCGTAGCGCTATGTTCGCGGCCGCGGGATACTGCAAAACGAATCACGCTGCGGGGCGGGCAGGCGGCGCCGGGAAAATCGGCGGTGATCGGAGTGTGACGTCGCTGGCTCATGGATACAAACGGGCTATGGAATTATAGGGTGCCGGGCTCGGTTTGGCATCGATTTGGGCGAACTTTTGAAAAGTGTTCTTGCGCTAATTTCCGGCAGTGCTATAATCCGCGCAAAAGAGACGGTCACGGCAACTGTGACCGCCGAAAACACGCGCATTCCACGAGGAGGCGAGCTTCATGGAAAAGGGAGACACCATTGTCAATATCGGGCCGGTGGACGTGGCGTTGTCCTACCGCAAGGAAATCATGCCTGACCAGGGCTTGATGGTCCAGGTGTTCGGCGAAGTCGACGGACACGACACGGAGATCCTGCGGTTTGACTGCTTCGACCAGGACCCGCACTACCACTACGGGCCGGAGAACATGAACATCCGGCTGCACATGGACAAGACCACCGTTGGCACGCCGTTGGGCTGGACGTTGAAGAACATCCGCACCAACCTGCCCTCCATGGTCCGCCGAGCCGGCTACGACGATCTGGCATCTGCTGTCGAGTCCCAGGGCATCGACGAGAACAAGATGGATGAGGTCGAGGCCTGCGCGCTGGGCAAGGCCCGCGACGAGCGGCGCACGGTCACCCACTTCCGCGGCGACCACATCTACGAGGCGGGCAACATCCGCTTCGGCGTCGAGTTCCGCAGCAACATCGGCGCGGCCAACGACCGCGGCGTCGCCATCCACGTGCTGACCGACCACTTGGGGCAGGAGTTCGAGCTGCTGGCTTTCGACTGCTTCGAGATCGCGCCGCACTACCACTATGGCCCGCGCAACCAGGACGTACGGATCTACTGGGACGTGACCACCAGCGGCAACACGCTGGCCTGGACCCTCGAGCAGTTCAAGTCCGGCAACCTGGCCACCATGATCGACCGCGCCGGCTACCCCACCGTGGCCGCCAATGTCGACAATGACCTGGTGCAGGGCGTCCTTCCTTCGATGGAAGAGAAGGCCTGGGCTCTGGTTGGCACCAACCAGCAGTAATCGCGTCGATACAACAGGGGCGGACGACCATTCGCCCCTGGAAGTGAAACGCCAGGGGCGGGTCTTGGACCCGCCCCTGATTTTGACTGCACTGAAGTCGCGTACGCTACATCATGGTGTAGCCGCCGGAGACGCTGAGGGTTTGGCCGGTGATGAAGCTGGCCGCGTCGGAGGCGAGGAAAACCACCGCGTTGGCCACTTCCTGGGCAGAGCCCATGCGACGGAGCGGGTAGGCGCGCTTCACGCGTTCAAGGACTTCATCAGTGAACAGGTCCTGCATGCCCTGGCTCCACATGCTCTCGGTGCCGGCCACTTCCGACTGATCGGGAACCACCAGGCCGGGGCAAACCATGTTCAACCGTAGACCGTAGCGGCCGGTCTCACGAGCAAGCGACTTGCTCAGTGCGATAACCCCGGCCTTGCAGGCCGAATAGACGGCTTCGCGGTACTCGCCCATCCTGCCGGCGTCGCTGCTGATGCTGACAATGGCGCCGGACTGTCGCTCGATCATGTGCGGCAGAGCGGCGTGAATGCAGTTGATCGCGCCCCAGAGGTTGACGTCGACCTCCTTGACGTGCTCATCGCGCGACTTGTCCATGAAGAGGCGATCAATGGTCCAGCCAACGTTGTTGACCAGAACGTCGACGCTCCCCATGCGGGCGATAGCTTCGGTCATCATGGCGTCGGTGCGGGTCTGATCCGTCACGTCGGCGTCGACCACGATGGCGGAGGCGCCCGATTCCAGGGCGGCAACCTCGGCGGCGACGCGCTTGCCGGCGGCGTGGTTCAACTCGGCGATGGCGATGTTGCTACCCTCGGCGGCAAAGGCGAGCACAATGGCCCGGCCAATATTGTTGCCGCCGCCGGTCACAAGCACGTTCTTGCCTTTCAGTCCAAGTTCCAATTTTCATCCTCCAATATATTCCGCAGAACGCGCAGGTTTTCGACGTCCTCGCGGTTGTATTCAAGCAGCATATCTAGGGCGTCGTGGTTATGTTCACGACAATATTTGTCCCAAAGCAAAACAGCGTCGTAGCCAGCCATATCCGGCAGGTTCCGAGCTATGCCCAAAGACTTCTCGATGGCTTTCAGTCCGCCCTTCAGGCCGGCACGACGGGACTCCCGCATGAGATCCCGATGCTCAAAGCGACGGCGAAGGTCAACACCGGGCTTCCAGGCCAGGAACGGCAGGTCAAAGCTGGCGCCGTTGAACGTGTGGATGGTGGTGACGCCTTCAAGGACATGGAGAACGGCGTCAGCAGTGATGCCGTCGCCAACCAACTGAGTGGTCGACCAGTCTCCGGGGAAGTCCACGGCGATGCCGACGACGGTCGGGTAGGAGCCGCCACCGATGAAACCGGTGGTCTCAATGTCCAGGTACGCGTCCAACGGGGACGGTCAGTGACGGAAGTGACGGACGCCGGTGAACACCATGGCGATGCCGGCCTGGTTGGCCGCGGCTATCACCTCGTCGTCGCGAATGGACCCGCCGGGCTGGACAATGGCAGTAATGCCGGCCGTGGCAGCGAGCTCGATGTTGTCGGGGAAGGGGAAGAAAGCATCGGATGCCAGCACGCACCCCGCGGCTTTATCGCCCGCAGCGCGCTCAGACAGGTGAACGCTGACCACACGGTTGGGCTGGCCGGCTCCCATCCCGACAAGGGTACGATCCTTGACGAAAGCGATGGCGTTGGATTTTATGTGCTTCACTGCTTTCCAGGCGAACGCCAGGTCGGCCAACTCGGTCGAAGACGGGGCGCGTTCGGTGGCGGTGTTCCAGGCCTCAGGGTCTTCGTCGATGGCGTCGGGCGTCTGCACCAGGACGCCGCCGCTGAGAGGGCGAACATCATAATCCGCGGAACCCGCAGCGCCGGCAACCGGGTCCACCGAGAGTATCCGCAGGTTGCGCTTCCGGCGGAGGATCTCCAGTGCGTCGTCATCGTAGCCGGGAGCGACCACCACTTCGTAGAACACCGGGTCCATGGCCTGCGCAGCCGCAGCGGAGACGTTGCGGTTAAAGCCAACGATGCCGCCAAAAGCCGAAACCGGGTCGCCCTCATACGCCAGTTCGTAAGCCTGGGCGACGTCGTCGCGTGACGAGAGGCCGCAGGGGTTGGCGTGCTTGATTACGCAGACCGACGGGTCGGGATAATCGCTGACCGTCCGCCAGGCAGCGTCGGCATCCATGAGGTTGTTGAAGGACAATTCGCGACCGTGCAACTGGATAGCTCGGGCGAGGCCACCCTCGCCGCCGCTGGCGGGAACGTACAACGCACCCCGTTGGTGGGGGTTCTCGCCGTAGCGCAGGCTGGAGACACGAGTGAGGCCGATGGTCACCTGCTGGGGCATTTCATCTTCGGATGTGGGATCGTTGGAGAGGTAGTCGGCCACCGCGGCATCGTAGACGGCGACGTGTTGAAAGGCCTTGGTGGCGAGAGATCGGCGCTGTTGAGCGTCCAGGCCGGATCCGGACAGGGCTTCGGCGACCCACTGGTAATCGGACGGATCCACGATGACGGCGACCGACGGGAAATTCTTGGCAGCGGCCCGCAACATGGTGGGCCCGCCGATGTCGATGTTTTCCAGGGCGTCGTCCAGCGTGACGCCGGACTTGCTGATGGTTTCCACGAAGGGATAGAGGTTGACGACAACCACGTCGATTTGTCCGATGCCGTGCTGCTCCAACTCCGCCATGTGAGCGGGGGAGTCACGGCGGGCCAGCAGACCGCCGTGGATCACCGGATGCAGGGTTTTGACCCGGCCCTCCAGAATTTCGGGGGAGCCCGTAACTTCGGAAACCTGCGTCACCGGGACGCCGGCGTCGGCCAAACTGCGGTGGGTGCCGCCGGTGCTGATCAGTTCATAGCCGGCATTAACCAGGGATTTGCCAAAACCCTCGATGCCGGTCTTGTCGAATACGCTGAGTAGTGCTTTCAACTTACCTGGGTGCTCCTCGTTGGATAGGGGACTAATCTAGATGGCGCCGCCACCGCCGTCGAAGCCGCCAAACCCACCACCGGAGTCCCCGTGATGGTGGAAATGCCCCACATCTCCGGGATGGTGAATTTGTCCAGGGTCGACCGGCGTGTCGGAATGGTGGCCCCCGTACCACATCAGACCCAGCGGGCCCCACGCCCACCAGGGGCGCATGACGTCGAGCACGGGTTCGGATTTGTCGTCGGCGTTGTTGCGAACGTTACGGCGGAAAGGGTTTTTCAGATTCATGACAGCCTCCACCTTCTTACGTTTTGAGCAGTCTGTGTCGAGCAATCCGGATTGGATCAGCCACGGCTAAACGCGGTCCGGTTGGGACCCGTGCTCTCTAGGATTTGACCGACTTCCACCGCGTCCGGCAAGCCGGATAGCAATTCCGGGGCGTGGTCAGGATCGCATACGGCGACCATACCGAGCCCCATGTTGAACACGCGGTACATCTCTTCGTCGCTGACGCGCCCGGCGCTCTGGACCGCGCCGAATACGGGAGGAATGGGCCAGGCGCCGAGTTGAAACTCAGCGGTCACCCCCTGCGGCAGCGATGCCGGCATTTTGCCGGGCAGACCCCCACCGGTTATGTGGCTGAGAGCCTTGATGCTGCCCAGGTAGGGTTCCAACATGGGATAGTAGGCGCGGTGCCGCACCATCAATTCATCGCCCAGGTTGCGGGCCAGGCCGGGACACGGGCGGAACAGCGCTTCAGGATCATCGTCGGTATTGAACACCCGCCGGACCAGAGAGAACCCGTTGGTGTGCACGCCGCTGGAGGGTATGCCGATCAGCCGATCGCCGGCGATGACGCTACTGCCATCGAGCAGGTTGTCACGCTCGGCCACACCCACGACGAATCCCGCCAGGTCGAAGTCGGCCTCCGCGTAAACACCGGGAAGCTGGGCGGTCTCACCGCCGATCAGGGCACACCCGGCTTCTCGGCAGCCCCAGACCATGCCGCGCATCAGCATCTCCAGGCGATGTTCGTCGAAAGCGCTGAATGACATGTAGTCCAGGAAGAACAGGGGACGCGCACCCTTGGTGAGGATGTCATTGACATTCAGAGTCACCAGATCCTGGCCGACCCCTTCGAAATGGCCGAGTTGCGCCGCGATCTTGAGCTTGGTGCCGACGCCGTCGGTGCTGGCAACGAGCACCGGATCCCGATAACTGCCCAGGGCGAACAGACCGGCGAACCCACCGCTGCTGTCCAGAACCTCTGGACCGTGGGTCATGGCGGCGAATGCTTTGATCCGGTCCTTCAGGCCATCCATGGCGTCCAAAGCGACGCCGGCGGCCTCGTATTCGGCCGATGCGCGGGCCGCCGCGCCAACCTCGCCGGCGGTCATCAGGCGGTGGCCTGTTCCAGAGACTGCTTGGTCAATTCCAACTGCACCGGCACCGGGTAGTTTCCGGTGAAGCAGGCGTCGCAGAATCCACCCTGCTGGCCGTGCACCAGGTTCATCAAGCCGCGAACGCTGAGGTAGCCCAACGAATCTGCTCCGGTCATCTCGCAAATCTCGGGGATGCTCTTGTTGGCGGCAATCAATTCGCCGCGCGTCGCCATGTCCACGCCCAGATAGCATGGATGTTTGATGGGCGGCGCGCACACCCGCAGGTGCACTTCGGCCGCGCCGGCGCGACGCAGCAGGTCCACGACGTGCGGGGTGGTGGTTCCGCGGACGATGCTGTCGTCCACCACGACCAGTCGCTTGCCGCCAATCACAGCCGGCATGGGGTTGAACTTCTGCCGGACCCCACGGTCCCGGCGGTGCTGCTCAGGCTCGATGAAGGTGCGACCGACGTAACGGTTACGCACCAAGCCGTTGGTGAAGGGGATACCGGATTCGCGAGCGAAGCCCACCGCGGCGGAGGTGGAAGAGTCGGGAATGCCGATCACCAGATCAGCGTCCACGGGGTGCTCCCGCGCCAGCTGGGCGCCCATGTCCTCGCGGGCGGTGTGCATGAGCCGGCCGTCCATGACGCTATCCGGCCGGGCGAAGTAGATCCACTCGAACACGCACAGCGCGCGGCCCCGGCGAGCGGCATCGCCGTAAACCGCGCTTTGCACGCCGTCGCCGCTGATGACTGCCACCTCGCCGGGGTCGAGCTCGCGCACGAATTCCGCCTGCATGTGGTCCAGGGCGCAGGTCTCGGAAGCGACCACCCATCCGTTGTCCAGGCGACCCAGGCACAGGGGTCGGATACCCAACGGATCGCGCACCGCGATGATGGCATCCGGCGTCAACAACGCGAGGGAAAACGCCCCCTGCATACGCGCCATGGCGTAGAAAACCCTCTCGGGCCAGGTATTCCCGGGAGCGTTCGCCAGAAGCTGCGCAATTACTTCGCTGTCGGTGCTGGTCTGGAACACGCAATCCCACTGGGTCTGCGCCTGTTCCCGCAATTGCCTCGAGTTGATGACGTTGCCATTGTGCGCGACCGCCAGGGGACCATTCAAACCGTTGACCAGGAGGGGCTGGGCGTTGTCGCTGCGACTGGCGCCGGTGGTCGAGTACCGGGTGTGACCGATAGCCAGACCTCCTGTGATCCCGTCGATGTCGCCATCCCGGAAAGCCTCGGACACCAGGCCCATGCCCGTGTGCAGTCGGATCCGACCTTGGTCGGCCGCTGCGACGCCGGCGGACTCCTGCCCCCGGTGCTGCAACGCGAAAAGGCCGATGGAGGTCAGCGTGGCGCTGTGTGACCCGGGCGCGTATACGCCGACCACGCCGCACTCCTCCCGCGGGTGATCGAGGGCGGAACTTTCCGGATCGAATGACGGTTGCGACGTCATGGTTGCATTCTATGTGGCAGCCGGCGGCGGGTCAACGAAAATGCCGCCGACAATAGCAGCCAATGCTCGGACATCTGGTAACCTGCGGGTTCAGTCCCGATCGGGGATAATCTGCACCTTTCGGGCGTCGCCGAACCCGACGCTCTCGGTACGGATCCCCTCGCGCTCGCCGAGGTAGAGGTGAATCACCCGGCGGTCGGACGGGGCCATGGGCTCCAGAGTGATGCTGCGGCCGGTTTGCGCGACCCGGTCGGCAACGCGGTCGGCCATTTCACGCAGAGAGTCCTCCCGTCGCTGCCGGTACTGCTCAACATCCAGCGAAACCCGGACTTCTTCATCGTACTGCTGCCGGACGATGCTCTGGACGATGAACTGCAGGGAATGCAGAGTGTTCCCGCGCCGACCGATCAACAGGCCGGAGTCGGGGCCGTTGATGTCGATCACCGGGCCGCCGGCCAACTCATCGTGATCGGAGCGCAGAGTCACTTCGACTTCGGCGCCGACCGCCGTGAGGATGCGCTGGACAGCCTGGACTGCCGTTCCCGCAGGGGTGTCCGCGGTCATGGCCGGGATCGGCGCCGGTGCATCTGCCGGGGCGGATTCGTCAAACTTTTCCGGGTCATCCCCGGAAGACTCATCCCCCGGACGTTCATACCGGGGAGGTTCATCCCGGGGAGGCTCATCCACATCGAATTCGGCGCTCTCCGCCGCGGACGGCGCGGCTCCAATGCGCGTGACGCGAACCTCGGCCAGTTCTCCGCCGATGCCCAGGAAGCCCTGGCGGCCCCTATTTAGTATTTCGACCTCTACCTCGCTGCGGTCGGCGCCGAGAACTGCGAGCGCCTGCTCTTCGGCTTCTTCTACGGTTCTCCCGGTCTGCACTATCTGATCCATCGGGTTTACTCTCCTGCGGGTCGGGAGACTGGACTTCCAGAGTCACTCCGTCATCGTCCTGCCCGCGCCGTGGGAACAGCGGGAACAAGGGCCCCCAACCGGTGATGAAATACTGGATCGTGATGCCGATGAGGTTGGAAACCACCCAATAGAGGGGCAGTCCGCTGGGCCAGCCCAGGGAGAATGCTCCAAGGAAGATGGGCATCATCCACAACATCATCGTTTGGCTTGATTGCTGACGCGGATCCGGGGACGGCATCTGCGTCATCTTCTGCTGCACCCAAGTGGTGACCGCCACCAGGATCGGCATGACTATGGGCGACGGGTCCGGCTGGCTGAGGTCGAGCCACAGGAAGGTGTTGTTGACCGGCGCCGCCGAATGGATCGGCACGAAGGTGATCCACGGGTACAGCTTGTCGGAAAGATTTACCAGGTCTTCCGGGTTGTTGAACAGGGTGAGGATGAGAACCCGGAACAGGCCGATCAGGATGGGCATTTGAACGATCAACGGGCCCAGGCAGCCGATGGGGTTGACGCCGCTCTCGCGGTACAACCGCATGGTTTCCTGGGAGATCCGCTGCCGGTCACCCTCGTAGCGCTGCTGGATCTCACGGACCCTGGGCTGCATCCCGGTCATGGCGCGCATCTGCCGCAATTGGCGCACGGTCAGAGGAATGGTCACCACGCGCACCAGCGCGGTGAACACGATGATGGCGACGCCCATCTGGGTGAAACACAGCACATACAACACCAACAGGGTGTTGAGCATGGGCCGGATAATCACCTCATTCCAGATGAGGATGAATATGGAGAAAAATTCCACTTATTCCTGCCTGTCGCCGCCGGCGCAGCAGCTTCGGGTTCCTAGTTGCGGGGACATTGCACGTTGTTTTCCGTGTCGTAGCACCAATGGGGCATGAAGCCGGAAAGCACCTGCAGCCGAAGCACCTTGCCATCGTCGGTACCGACGTACACGACCTCCTGCTCAGTGGTACCGCCGAAGCCGATGGCGCCGGATTTGACCAGGGGCGCCTTGATCTCACCGTCGCGAACGCTGTAAGAGGCTATTTCCTGGGGCGGTTCCTGGGCCGATGCGGAAGCGCGCAGCAGTACCACCCGGCCCTCGCGAGAAGCAACCACGATGCCACGTTCCACCAAGACCGGATCGGCGACTATGGGGGCGCCCATGTCATAGGTCCAGAGCAGCACTCCATTGTCGTCGATGGCATAGACGTTGCCGTCCATGGAGGCAGCGTATACCGCGCGACCGGCGGAAACGGGGGTTGCCCACCACCAGTTTTCGGCGGTGAACTGCCAGCGGGGCTGGCCATCATTCAGGCCCAGGGCGTACAACTGGCGGTCGAAGGAGCCGACTATCAGCAGGTTTTTGTGGATGAGCGGCCTGGCCACCACCGCGCCGCCGGCGTCAAACCGCCAGACCAATGCGCCGGTTTCGAGGCTGACGGCGTACACGCTGCCGTCCTGCGATCCAAAATAGGCCACGCCGTTGCGCAGAACGGGAGTCGACCAGACCTTCCCATCGGTGCGGAAAGGCGACCAATGCAGGTTCTCCCCGGTCAACGCGTTGTAAGCGTACAGACCACCGTCTTCGGAACCCACCGCGATGATGCCGCCGGCTTCGTCCAGAGCCGGGCTGCTGACCAGCGGCGGCGTGTCTTCCGCTTCGAATTGGGGTTGACGCCATGCCACCTGAACCGAACCCGCGCCGGCGGAACCATCAAAAGCGTACAGGAAACCGTCGATGCCCGAAACGTAAACATAGCGCCCCACGGCCGGGGAGCCGTAGGCGCCGCCAAAACCGTTTTCGCTTCCCAGAGCGGACACCCACCTGGTGCTGACGCCATCCACTCCGAAATCGTCCAGGGCATACAGCTGGCCGGACAGTGCGGTGGCATAGACGATCCCGTTGGCGACCGAGACGGAACCCCATCCCTTAGTTGACGCCCCCAAGTCACGGCCGCATCCGGTAACCACCAGGCACAGAATGACCAGGGCGGCCAAAGCCAGGAACAACCTCTTGGGTCGGAGTGTAGCGGTGAAGGCCCAGCGGGTCAGGAGATTGCGGGAGGGCAGGAAATAATGGGTCATTGTCAACGATCAAACGACAGGGTCATACCCATGGCCACCCACGGGAGTACAGCGTAAAATGCGGCGCAAGCCGAGCCACGTCCCCTGGAGCACACCGTAACGGGCGATGGCGTCGGCGGTGTATTGGGAGCAACTGGGTTGGTAGCGGCAAACCCCGGGCAGATAGGGCGACAGCGCCTGCTGGTACACCCGTATGGCGGCCACGGCAACGATTTTCATTTTGCAGAGTCCCGCTGGTGTTCCGGATTTTCAGCCGCGGCCGGGGGAGCATTCAACCTGGTGCGGCGGATCAGGTTATGTACAGATCGTTCCAACTGCTTGAAATCGGCGTCCGCGGACCCCTTACGGGCGATGAGGACGGTGTCCCAACCGGGAGCGGCAGCAGAGTTGCGCACAACCTCGCGCAGGCGGCGTTTGACGCGGTTTCGCGCCACGGCATTGCCCACGCGTTTTCCGGTGACGAAACAGAATCGACTGCGATCCAGGCCGTTGGGCAGGACGCGCATTACAAGCAAACCGTTGGCCACGCTTCGTCCTCGCCCGTGGATTTCAGAAATCCGCCCGGCGCCGGTCAGCCTATGTTGCCGTTGCATCGACTGAAGGAAACCGGCGGCAATCAAAGCGGCCAACAGACCGTTGGCTATACGGAGAGCCGGTGCCGGCCCTTGAAACGCCGGCGGCGCAGGACGGCGCGGCCGTCGGAAGTGCGTGAACGTGAGCGGAAGCCGTGCACACGGGCGCGGCGTCGCTTTTTGGGCTGGTATGTTCGTTTGGGCATAGGTAGTACTCCGGCGGCGGATTATGGTACTGCGTAACCTGAAATGCGTCAAGAAAATGTAACCGTCGGTAGCGTCTCTCTTTGAAATTGAGTGTGCTTGGTGACCCTACTCAGAAAATTCAAACTGAGACACTACCTGACCGTCCGGCGAATTTGGGTAGTCGCGGGCGGAAGGGGGTTGACACGGTTTTCAGTGGCAATGCGGATCGGTCAAGAAGGCGCGATAGCGAGCAAAATGTCGGCCAACTCCCGTGGCGTGGTGATCATGGGATCATGGCCGGTGTCAATGTGGTGGACGCCCCACCCGGAAGAGGAGGCTCGCTCCGCGACGGGCTCGAAGCCAGACTCGCTGTAGAGGATGAATTCCCGCCGCACGCCAACGGCATCAGGGTTGCCCGTTCGGACGGGCTGCGAGAAGGTGAGCGTAGGCTGGGGGGACAAACGGGGCAGCATGAAATCCTGGTCCGACGGTTCGGTTATGGACCAGCGCAGAGCGATTTCCTCGGCGCTGGTCGGCGCGGGCATGAACGGGGCGCTCTCGGCGATGAATCCCCGGATGCGGGACACGAACTCAGGGCCGCGGACTGCTTCAAGCTGATCCACCATGGCCTCGCCATCGGACGGGGCGACGCCGTTGACATAGACCAGGGATGCGATGCGCTCAGGAACCAGTTCCGCGGCTCCCGTGATCACCATACCGGCGTAGGCGTGACCGACCAGAACAACTTCTGCGAGGTCTTCGGCGTGGAGCAGGGAAACGACGTCGCGGATGTGCAGGTCGAGATTGATCACGGCGGGAGGCATGAGCCCCGCCAGGTGCTGCCGCTCTCCCAGCCCGGTGAGGCTGGGGGCCAGCACGCGATGGCCGGCCTCCCGCAACAGCGGAGCGGTCTTCCACCAGGACCACCCGCCGTGCCAGGCTCCGTGGATCAGGACAAAGGTCGCCATGACGCGGGGCTACATTACGACGACGGAACGCAGGACCTCGCCGCGCTCCATGCTGGCGAAGGCCGCTTCCACGTCGCTGATGCCGATGCGCTCGCTGACAAAGGCATCCAGATCCAGCCGGCCCTGGAGGTACAGGTCAATGAGCATCGGGAAATCGCGGCTGGGCAGGCAGTCACCGTACCACGAGGACTTCAGCGAGCCGCCGCGACCGAATACCTCGATGAGTGGAAGTTCGATTTTCATGGCGGGATCCGGCACCCCGACCAGGACCACGGTGCCGGCCAGGTCGCGAGCGTAGAAGGCCTGCTCGTAGGTGGCGGGATTCCCGACGGCCTCGATGACGACGTTGGCGCCGTTGCCGCCCGTCAGGGCGCGAATCGCCTCGACTGGATCGGTGTCGGTTGAGTTGACGGTGTGAGTGGCGCCCAATTGTCGGGCCCACTCCAGCTTGCGTTCGTCGATGTCGACGCCGATGATGGTATGGGCGCCGGCCAAACGGGAACCGGCAATGGCCGCGTTGCCCACCCCACCGCAGCCGATGACGGCAACCGAGTCCCCCCGGCCGACGTTGCCGGTGTTCATGGCGGCGCCCAGACCGGCCATAACGCCGCAGCCGATGAGGCCGGCCGCCAACGGGCTGGCGGACGGATCAACCTTGACCGCCTGCAGGGCGTCCACCAGGGTCAGCTCGCAGAAGGCGCCGATGCCCAGCGCCGGCGATAGGGGAGACCCATCGGCGAGCGTCATTTTCTGCTGGGCGTTGCGGCTGGCGAAGCAATACCAGGGCCGACCGCGCAAACAGGACCGGCAGTTGCCGCAGGGAGCCCGCCAGGCCAGGATGACGAAATCACCGGGTTGCACGTTGGACACGTCCGGGCCGACCTTTTCAACCACGCCGGCGGCCTCATGTCCCAGCAGAAAGGGGAACTCATCATTGATGGCGCCTTCCCGGTAATGGAGGTCGGTGTGGCAGACACCGCAGGCCTGCACGCGCACCAGGGCCTCGCCCTCGCCCGGGTCCGGCACCAGGATCGGAACCAGCTCCACCGGCGAGCCTTTGGCCCGCGAAACAACCCCCCGAACTTCGTTGACCGCCATCAGTTTTCCCTCCGAGTTGGCCACACTGAGCAGCCCGCATAGCGGCAGGTATAATGCCTCAACCCGGTGCCGGCGTCAAAGCAGTGAAACGGAAGCACGGACCTGTACTTGCCGAGCACCCTCAGCGCCCGCTCTGGAATCTCCGCGAGCTCGGAACTCCGAGGGGTGGGGGGGAGAAATGTGACGAACCGGCGTCATCCCCAGATTCCGGTGTGGGCGTGCCGACGCCATAGCGCGAAGACAGATCACCGGGGCCGAACTTTTGGCAAGGCTCGGGACGGAGGACCAGGATGCCCAAACGGGTAATAATCGACACGGATCCGGGGGTCGACGATTGCGCGGCGATCCTGTTTGCGCTGGCCAGCCCTGAGTTGCAGGTTGACACGCTGACCATCAGCTACGGCAACGGGTCGATGGCCCGATGCGCGGAAAACGCCCGGAAAATCCTGGAGGCGGCGGGGCGCGAGGACATACCGGTGTATCCGGGAGCGGAAGGGCCGCTGATCCGCCCCCCGGTCGCGGGTTGGGCATCGCACATCCACGGCGGCGATGCGTTGGGAGAGGTGACCGGCGGCAGCCCGGATATTGCAGCCGGTCAGAGCATGCCCGGGCAACGCGCTGCGGTGCAGATAGCCGACCGAGCCCTCAACGCTCCGGGAGAAATAACGGTGCTCGCGTTGGGCCGGATGACCAACGTGGCGCTGGCCCTGCGGTTGGCGCCGGAAATTACAGGAGCGCTGGCGGGCGTGGTGGTCATGGGCGGCGCGGTCCGGGTTCCCGGCAACGTTTCGCCCGTGGCCACGGCGAACATCCACGAGGACCCGGAAGCGGCGGCGGTTCTTTACGACTCCGGCGTGCCCATCGTACAAGTGGGGTTGGACGTATGCGACCGGTGCGGGTTTTCGGACGAACAGTTTGAGCGGCTGCGCGCCAGTGCCTCCCCGGCGGTGCAACTGCTGGTGTCGGCTTCGGCCTACACGCGGGCGGCGTACCGACGGTTGGGTCGTTTGGCGGACGGTGAAGCGGTGCGTTACAACGACGTGCCGGCCGTGGCCGCCGCGGTCGATCCGAGCCTGATGACCATGCAACGGTTGCCGGTGGTCGTCGACACGGGAAGCGACCTGACCCGCGGGCAAACGGTGACGGACTGGTACGGCCTGACCGGCCGGGCCGCCAACGTCGACGTGTGCCTGGAAGTCGACGCCCAACGACTGACGGAGATGGTGGTGCAGAGGCTGCTGAACCACCCCTGGAACACCGGATAGGCGAACACCAAAGTTGGCAAAAAGAAAGGGCGACCGCAAGGGCCGCCCCTGGGTTTTACGATGCGATCGGCCTGTCAGCCCAGCGCGGCGACGGCGGCCTTGACCGCATCGTAATCGGGTTCGTTCACCGGCGCGTCGGCGACCCAATGGTAGCGGACGACGCCCTGGGCATCGACGATGGTCACGGCGCGCTTGGCGGCGACGTAGCCTTCCATGCCGGCGAGACCGTGCAGAGCAATGTCGTAAGCGTTCACCACCTCACGGTTGTAGTCGCTCAGGAACGTGTAGTTTACGTTGTTGGCGGCCTTCCAGGCGGCCTGGGAGAAGGGCGGGTCCACGGTGATGCCGATGACCTCCGCATCCATGTTCTCGAACTCGCCAATGCTGTCCCGCAGGGTGCACATTTCAGTAGTGCAAACGCCGGTGAATGCGCCGGGGAAGAAGGCGAGCACCACGTTTTTGCCGCGGTAGTCGCTGAGACTGTGGCGCGTGGCGGGGTTTTCGTGCAAGGTGAAATCGGGAGCGGGCTGGCCGACGGTGATAGCCATCAAGGAACCTCCTGGCTGGTGACAAATAACTTGCGGATGGGTGAGTCGCTGGCGGTCGAAAAAGAAGGTGCGGAGAAGCGACCCCAGCATCTTATCATAACCACCCGTAGCTCCATGTTTCCGGGGGCGTGCTAAACTGGCGGCACCTCAATCCGGAGCCTTTGCCATGTTCTTCAACTCACGCCGTTCCACCATACACGCTACCCACGGGATGGTTGCCACCAGCCAACCGCTGGCTGCCATAGCCGGTCTGCGGGTGTTGATGGACGGCGGCAACGCCGTCGACGCGGCAGTGGCAACGGCGGCAACGCTGAACGTGGTGGAGCCCATGTCAACCGGGGTCGGCGGCGACGTGTTCGCGCTGATCTGGAAAGCGGCGGATAAAAACGTTCTCGCGCTGAATGGCAGCGGCCGCGCGCCGAAAGCCGCTTCGATCGAGGACCTGCACGCCAAGGGACGCAGCCGGATGCCCGCATTCGGCCCGCTGTCCATCTCGGTTCCCGGAACCGTGCACGGGTGGGAGGTCCTGCTGGAGAGCGAGGGGACGATGAGCCTGGCCGATGCGCTGGCGCCGGCCATCGATTACGCGGAGAATGGGTTTCCCGTAAGCGACATCATCGGGTTTCAGTGGAAGCAGCAGGAAGACAAACTTGCGGCGTTGCCGTCGGGCCAGGAATTGCTGGTGAACGGGCGCGCCCCGCGTGAGGGGGAAGTCATGCGACTGCCCACCCTGGCGGGCACGCTGCGCGCCGTGGCGGAGGGCGGAAGCGAGGCGTTTTACACCGGGCCGATAGCATCGGTCATGGCGCAGTTCGTCCAGGAACAGGGCGGCTGGCTGGCCGAAGAAGACCTGGAGTCGCACCACTCGGATTGGGACGAGCCCATCAAGACGGACTACCGGGGCGTGACCTGCTGGGAGTGTCCGCCCAATGGCCAGGGCATTGTCGCGCTGGAGGCCCTCAACATTGTCGAAGGGTTCGACATCGCCGGCATGGGCCCCCAGAGCGCGGAACGGTATCACCACCTGATCGAGGCAACCCGCCTGGGGTTTGCCGATGCGTTCGAATACCTGGCTGACCCACGCTGCGCCGACGTGCCCACTGAGATGTGGACGTCCAAGGAATATGCCAAGGGTCGGCGCGGCCTGATCAATCCCGACCGGGCGTTGGACACCGCGCCCTACGGCAAGATGGTTCCCGGGAGCGACACGGTGTACATCAGCGTGGTCGATGGCGCGGGGAACGCGTGCTCACTGATCAACAGCGTTTTCGCCAATTTCGGCTCGGGCCTGGTGGTGCCGGGAACGGGCATCGTGATGCACAACCGGGCATCCCTGTTCAACGTCAGGCCCGGACATCCGAACTCGCTCGAAGGCGGCAAGCGGCCGTTCCACACCATCATCCCCGCGATGGCGACCCGGGATAACGAGTTGTGGCTCAGCTACGGCGTCATGGGCGGGTTCATGCAGCCGCAGGGTCACCTGCAGGTAATCAGCAATATGGTGGACTTCGGCATGGATTCCCAGGGAGCCATGGACGCCCTGCGGTTTCAGGTAGCGGGCGATTCGGTTTGGCTGGAAGGTGACGTTGACGACGAAGTCGTCGCAGGACTACATCAGCGGGGCCATCGTGTGAACGTGATGCACGGCCCGCAGCGGGGCGGCGCCGGCGGGATGGGCGGTGGCCAGGTGATCAGCAGGGACCCCGACTCCGGAGTGCTCAGCGGAGGCAGCGAACCGCGCAAAGACGGGGCCGCCGTCGGCTGGTAATTACTGGGACAGCCACCTGCGGAAACGCTGCCAGGTTCCCTGGGGCTCGGGCTCGATGGGGCGCCCGCGCCAATACTGCTGGCTCCGGTTGCCCATGCGGCGGAAGAACATCCACGCGATTGCCGCCGCCATCAGCACCAGCCCGGCCAGCGACAGCCACATTACCTTCGCCAGGAACAGGCCAATGAGGGCCAGCACACCGCCGGCAATGGCCAGCTTGGTCGGAGAAATGAACGCCCGGGGTTGACGCGGCCGCGGCGTGAACGGAGACGGTTGGTCGTCCAGGGGCGGGGGAGCGTCGGCCGGCGCGGGAGTGGGTTCGGGGGCGTCGGAATCCAGCTCGTTGAGCAGTTGCTCAATTTCCTGTTCGTAACGATCTTTCATCTTCGCACCTACCCCTGACTGCAACGGAACTGTTGGTCAGCTCGGATTATAGCGTGTACTCGCCGCGGAAGTAAGCGAGTGACCGCAGCGGGAATCCATAGCCGGCATACGCGGCGGGCGAACCGCCCATCCACGCCGGGGCCATCGCACTATCGCCGTCATTCCTGCTCAAGCAGGAATCCAGTGATCGAATTAGTTAAATACGCTTCAAATTCGTTCATGCTATGACCAATGGACTCCGTCTCTCGCCGGAGTGACGGGCGTGGAGCCTATGATGCGATTGCCCTGCCATCCGCACGCTCCGGGTCAGTGGACGGTATGTGCTAGGATATCGCCGAAATCGGCAGGGCGGAACTGCCGGCAAAGGAGACACACATCATGGCGAATACTCCGTTGGGGCTGGATATCAGAGCCTGCATCTTTGACGTTTTCGGCACGGTAGTCGACTGGCGGTCGAGCATCACCGAGCAGTGCGCGAACATGGGTCGGATCAAGGGGATCGAAAGGGACTGGGGCGCCTTCGCCGACGCGTGGCGCGGCAAGTACGGCCCTTACATGAACAAGGTGCGCACCGGAGAACTACCCTGGACCAACCTGGACGCGCTGCACCGGATGTCCCTGGACGAGGTGCTGGACGAATATGAGATCAGCGGGTTGGACGACGACGAGAAGATGGAGGTCACCTATTTCTGGCACAACCTCCGCCCCTGGTCCGACAGCGTTCCCGGCCTCTACCGGCTCAAGAACAGGTTCGTCATCGCCCCCATGTCCAACGGCAACATTGCGCTGATGACCAACATGGCCAAGAATGGCGGCATGCCCTGGGACTGCATCCTGGGCGCCGAAGTGGCGCAGCACTACAAGCCGGACCCGGAGAGCTACGGCACCGCGGTCAAACTGCTGGGTCTGAAGCCCGAGCAGGTGATGATGGTGGCGGCGCACCAGGGGGATCTGCTGGCGTCGGCCAAGGTGGGATTGCGCACGGGATTCGTGCCGCGCCCCCGGGAGCACGGGCCGGACCGCACGCCGGACCCGACGCCCGACCCGTCGTTCAACGTGGTGGCGGACAGTTTCGTGGATCTGGCGGCCAAGCTGGGAGTGTAAGTCCCAGGTGGCCATAACCGCGATGATTAGGGGCGAATGGTCATTCGCCCCCAGGTAGTGTTGACATTTGGGAAATTACCCGTCGTTCCAAATTACCCGTCGTTCCTGCGAAAGCAGGAACCCAGAAACCTTTGCCATCGGAAAGTTTGCCGGATTTCACCCTTCTTTGGCGCACTGGATTCCGGCCCCGTATCAAGTACGGGGTGACGTTCTTTCGCCAGAATGACGCGAAATGTCAACACTGCCTAATCAGTTAACGGCTCAAGCCTGCAAACCTCGGCAACCAATTCATAGGATCGAACACGGTCTTCATAGTGGTAGCAGATGGTTACCACGCTGAGGTCGGAGGTCTGGTAATCCTCGGCCACTTTCTCCAAGCCTTCCTTGACCTGCTGGGGATCGCCGTCGACGCAGTTGCGGCTGTACTGCTGGATGAACTGCCATTCATTGGCGAGGTACTTGTAACTGGCGGCCAAATCAGGGTGCGGGACACCCTTGGCCCGACCGGTCACTGAGCGGAGGCGGCCCAGGTTGCGGCTGGACGCGATACGGCGAGCCTCTTCCTCGGTGTCGGCGCACAGCACCTGGACACCGACGTTGACCAACGGCGCTGAAAGGTACTCTGAAGCCTCAAAATTCTGGCGGTAGGACTCGACGATCTGCGGGCCGTCGGTGGCTCCCATGCCGAAAAAGTGGGCGTAGGCGAAGGGCAGGCCCATCTTCGCGGCCATGAAGGCGGATTCGTATCGGGAACCCAGGAGCCAGACCTGGGGGACCGTTTCCGACTCTTCCGGCGCCGCGAGGACCTCGTTGAACGGATGGTCATCGGGTTGGGTATGGTTCAGGTAATTGATGACGTCCCGCACCTGCTGGGGGAAGTGGCGGACGTCCTTGGGCATGCTGGGGTAGGCCAGGGCCGCCGCGGTAATCTGGTCGCTGCCGGGGGCGCGACCGATGCCCAGATCAATGCGGTCCGGGTACAGCGAGTCCAGGATCCGAAAGGTTTCGGCCACTTTGAGGGAGCTGTAGTGCGGCAGCATCACACCGCCGGATCCGACGCGGATGCTCCTGGTGTGCGCGGCGATCTGGCCCACCATGACCTCGGGAGCAGTGCCGGCGAAGTTGGGCAGGTTATGGTGCTCGGCCACCCAATAACGCTGGTAACCCATCTGTTCGGTGGCGACCGCCAGTTGGATGGTTTCTCGAAGAGCGACGCCGGCGTTGCTGCCCTCGCGCATCGGCGACTGGTCAACCACGCTCAGTTGCAGTTTTTGGCTCAAGTGATCCCCCTGGCGGTTAGTACGGTGGCTACAGCGACGGGCGGTATCCGCCGACGGCATGGTCTGTATCATAAAAATTTGGGTTGTCGGCAAGGGCCGGCTGGCATATTATAATAGAGTCTAACCGAGAAAGTAGCGGCCAAATACTCTAGGCGAATTGCGTTGACGATCGGCGCGTTCAGCCAGCCAAACAGGTGAACCGCTTTGCTTTTCGACAAAATAATGGGAGCCAAACCGTCTGCCGAGGATGTACCGGCGTCGGGGCAACCACTCACCGGCAGCGGGAAAAAGTACCTACTTGATCGCATCGTCAAGTGGGTACTTTTTCTTTTGGCGTCCGTTTCGGTGCTGACCACCGTCGGCATCATGTCGGTGCTGCTGTTTGAGGGCGTGCGGTTTTTCACCTCCGATTTCTATGAGCAGCGGCCAACCGAACGGATCGCCACCGGCGAGGCTGAGGGATTGGGCGGCCCAGCTCCCAGCACTCTGGCTCCTGGAACAGTTCCCAAGGTGGAGGTGCGCGCCACCACCGACGCGTTGATCTACGTGAGCTGGGATCGGCCCACGCTGGGGCAGGAACCGACCGGGTATGAAGTGTCGGTGCTGCCCAGCTTGAACGCGGACCTTTCCGATTGCGCCAACCTGGGACCGGGGCAGACCTCCTGCGTGATCGCCAACGCCGCGCCGGGCCGCTCGCACAAGGTCACGGTGACCGCGCTGGCCGGGTCCGGCAAGGGCGTGGGCCTGCAGACCGACTCCTTCAGCGTGCCCGAAGAGGTCAAATGGTACCGGTTCTTCACGGACACCAAGTGGCGCACGCTGCTGGTTCCCCGGTCCTACGGCATCTGGCCGCTCCTGGTGGGCACCACGATGATCGCGCTGCTGGCGATGGTGGTAGCCGTGCCCCTGGGACTGCTGAGCGCGATCTTCCTCAGCGAATACGCTCACCCGCAGGTTCGAGCGATCACCAAGCCGATCCTGGAAGTGCTGGCCGGTATCCCCACGGTGGTGTACGGCTTCTTCGCGCTGTTCTTCATCACGCCGATTTTGCGCTCATTCAGCGACGACGTGGGCATCTTCAACGCGCTGTCGGCCGCCATCGTGATGGGCGTGATGATCATCCCGATGGTGTCCAGCCTGAGCGAGGACGCGATGCGCGCGGTGCCCAACGGCTTGCGTGAAGGCGCCTACGCGCTGGGGGCAACCAAGGTGGAAGTGGCCTTGAAGGTGGTGTTGCCCGCCGCCCTGTCGGGCATCGTGGCCGCGTTCATCCTGGCGATGTCGCGAGCCATTGGCGAAACGATGATCGTGTTTATCGCCGCGGGCCAAAATGACAGCCTGACCTTCAACCCGCTGGATCCGGTGAACACCATGACCGGTTTCATGGCAACCACCAACTTCAGCGACAACGCAATCCCGGGGACCGCCCAATTCCAGGCCTTGTTCGCCGTGGGCATCACGCTGTTCATCATCACTCTCTGCATGAATCTGCTCAGCCAGTTCGTCGTGTCCAAGTTCCGCGAGGTGTATGAATAATGGCATCCGGAATTGACGGCAATTACTACCAGCGGCTGGCCCACCGCAAACGACGCGCCTCGCTTTTCTACGGCGTTTGCGTGGCGGCGGTGGTCCTCGCGCTGCTGATGCTGGTCGCGCTGCTCTACAGTGTGATTTCAGAGGCCGTGGCGTGGCTCAACCTGGACGGTACATCGCTCAGGACGCTGCTAACGGAAATACCGTCCAGCAAAGCGGTGAATTCAGGGCTGTACCCCGCCATCGTGGGCACCCTGTGGGTCATGGGCATCTGCGTTTTTGTATCCTTCACCGTCGGAGTCTCCGCAGCCATATACCTTGAGGAATACTCCGGCGGCAGCCGGCTCGCTGAATTGATCCAGATAAACATACAAAACTTGGCGGCAGTTCCGTCCATCGTGTACGGCATCCTGGGCCTGTCCATCTTCGTGACCTTCTTCGTGGTGGTGGCTCCGGGCACGGACGGCAAAAACGTGACCGCGGCGGGTCTGACCCTGGCGTTGCTGATCATGCCGGTGGTGATTGTGTCCTCGCAAGAAGCGATACGGGCCGTACCATCTTCCATAAGGGAAGGCGGGTACGCGCTGGGCGGCACCAGGTGGCAGGTTATCTGGAAACTGGTGCTGCCGCAGGCAATGCCAGGTATCCTGACGGGCATCATCCTGGCGGTGAGCCGCGCGATGGGAGAGGCAGCGCCGCTGGTCATCATGGGCGCGCTGTCCTTCGTGCCATTCGCGCCGGCCAGCCCGCTGGACCGTTTCACCGTGCTGCCGATTCAGATCTACGTCTGGATCTCCAAGCCGCAGGAGGAGTTCCACCACCTTGCGGCCGCCGGGATCGTGGTGCTGTTGATAATGCTGTTGGGCATGAACGCGTTCGCCATCTTCCTGCGTAACCGGCTACAGAAGAATCTAGGGGGGTAAACCAGCATGGCTGCAACCTCAGTGGCAACCCATCCCGCCGTTCGCGCCATCAACGTGGGGGTACACTACGGCTCCAACAAGGTGATCGAGGGCGTGACCATGGACATGCCGGAGAACGAGATCACGGCCATAATCGGGCCCAGCGGGGCGGGCAAGAGTACCCTGTTGCGCTGCATCAACCGGTTGAACGACCTGATCGAAATCTTCCGCATGGAAGGCGAGATGTGGTTCGGGGACTTCAACCTGTACGCTCCCGGGTCGGACCCCACCCAGATCCGCTATAGGATCGGAATGGTGTTCCAGCGCCCAAACCCGTTCCCGAAGTCCATTTACGACAACATCGCCTTCGGCCCCAAGATCAATGGGTTCAAGGGCAACATGGACGAGTTGGTGGAGAGATCGTTGCAGGGCGCGGCGCTGTGGGACGAGGTGAAAGACCGGTTGAAGGAATCAGCTCTGGCGCTCTCCGGCGGCCAGCAGCAACGGCTGTGCATCGCCCGGGCGCTGGCGGTGCAGCCCAGCGTCATCCTGATGGACGAGCCGTGCTCCGCGCTGGACCCGATAGCCACGCTGGCCATCGAAGAGCTGATGCAGGACCTCAAGCAGCGCTACACGATCATTATCGTGACGCACAACATGCAGCAGGCCGGCCGGGTGTCCGACAAAACCGCCTTCCTGATGCCGGACGAAAACCGGGTGGCGCACCTCATCGAATTTGGCGACACCCGGACGCTGTTCACCAATCCCTCCGACGAGCGTACCGAAGCGTATATCACCGGCCGTTTTGGCTAAACACCCCGGCGGCAGCCAGGCGGTTTGAGGTTCACCCAAAGGGGGCGCCAAATGCTGAGATCAGATTACGAACGCGACCTGTCGAGCCTGCAGGACGACCTGGCTGAAATGGCAGCGCACGTCGAACAGGCGACCCACCGCGCCCTCAGCGCACTGGAAAGCCAGGACCTCGAGCTGGCGCAGCAGATCATCGACGAAGACGACCACATCGACCGGCTGCAGGACGCCCTGGAAAACAAGTGCGTTACGCTGATGGCGACGCAGCAGCCGATGGCCATCGACCTGCGGGCATTGATGTCGGCGGTCCACATCGGGGTCGAGCTGGAGCGCATGGGGGACTACGCCGAGGGCATTGCCAAGATATGCCTGCGCATCGGCGACCAACCGCTGCTCAAACCGCTTATCGACATACCTCGTATGGCGGATCTGGCGCTGACCATGTTGAGCGAGAGCCTCCAATCGCACGCCAACCGGGACGAATGGCAGGCGCGCAAGGTTTGCCGGGACGACGACGCGGTTGACGATCTGTACAACCAGATTTACCGCGAACTGCTGACCTACATGCTGCAAGACCCCCGCAACATCGAGCGGGCGACGTATCTGCTGTGGGTTGCCCATGACCTGGAACGGATCGCCGACCGGGCCACCAACATTGCGGAACGAGTCATGTGGCTGGTTTCCGGGCACACGGTGGGAACCGGAAGCATGAAATCCGACCGGTCCCTGCGCTGATCCGGGCCAGACGACAAAGCCCGAAATCCGCCGAATCCGGCCAGAATCCCCTCGTTGACAATTCCCGACCTCGACAGTATAGTTTTCGCAAATGCACAGTACTTGCAAAACCATTTGCATCTGCACATGTACCTGTCCCCCGACAGCGGGGGCAGGCAAAACCTGATTAACAACTACAGGTTCGCACCTGCGCCCACCGATTTTGCCGCGCGGCAACGGTGGGTTTTTTATTGCCAGAGTTCGGAGGAGGACACCTTGACCAGCCAAGCGCAAATTCCCAACCAGGCAGACATCCACGAGTCCAGTATGCGGCTGGCGGCCGACGCGCCAGCGATCATCCCGTTCATGGAGGACGAGATACAGCGGTTCGACGCGGAGGTCGACCGGTTCCGCACGGGAGAATTGGACAACACCGTGTTCACGCCCTTCCGCCTGCGCCAGGGAGTGTACGGGCAGCGGCAGGCCGACGTGCAGATGATCCGGGTCAAACTGCCCGGCGGAATCATATCGGCGGACATGCTGGACAGCTTCGGCGACATCACCGAGAAATACGCGCCGTTGCAGAAGGGGCACATCACGACGCGGGAGAACATCCAGATACACCACATCCCGCTGGAGCAGACCTCGGAAGTGCTGCGCATTCTCGGTAGCGTGGGCCTGTCGACCCGCGAGGCGTGCGGGAACACGGTCCGCAACGTCGTTGGCCCTCCCACGGCCGGCGTAAGCCCCGAAGAGGTGTTTGACCCCACGCCCTATCTGACGGCCTACGTCCGTTTCGGCGTGCGCCATCCCATCACGCAGAACTTCCCGCGCAAGTTCAAGTCCGCGTTCACCGGCAACGACCAGCGGGACGAAGTAGCCGCGGCGATCCAGGACCTGACATTCGTGTCGCAGTTCCAGGAAGTGGACGGCGAGCGGCGGAAGGGCTTCAAGGTTTACTGCGGCGGCGGCACGTCGATCATGCCGCGGCTGGCCAAGCCGCTGTACGAATGGGTGTCCGAGGACGACTACCTGCGAGTGGCCCTGGCGGTCTGGACGGTATTCAACAACGCCGACATTCTGCGCAAGAATCGCATGATGGCGCGCCTGAAGGTACTGATCGACAAGATCGGCCTGGACGAATTTCGGGACATGGTGGACGCCGAACTGGCCAACATCGGGCCGATCGATTTCCGGCCGCTGATGACCGCCGAGGATATCCAGCACGAAGAGCCGCCGGCACAACCGTCCACTGGGAACGGCGACCACAGCGAACCTGAATACCAGGCCTGGATACAGTCCAACGTGGAGGCCCAGCGACAGGATGGCTACCACGTAGCCCACATCAAAATAGTGCGCGGCGACCTTACGCCGGAGCAATTCCGCGGGCTGGCCGACATCGTACGGAAGTACACCGGCGGCAAGGCGCGCACCACCCAGGAGCAGAACCTGGTGCTGCGGTGGGTTCCCACGGGCCACCTGCACGACGTCTGGACAGCGTTGAAGTCCCTGGACCTTGGGGAAGCTGGGCATAGTCACATCAGCAATGTGGTGTCCTGCCCGGGAACCGACAGCTGCAAGTTGGGCATCACCGCCTCCATGGGCCTGGCGCAGGCGCTGCGCACCGAGATGGCGGACTGGAACGGCCTGTCCGAGGACAAGGGCGTGGGTGACATCCGCATCAAGATGAGCGGCTGCCCCAACGGCTGCGGCCTGCACCACATCGCCAACATCGGCTTCCACGGAGCCGCCGTCAAGGGAGCGGAAGGACAGCAGATTCCGGCCTATGAACTGTTCCTGGGCGGCAATTATGGCGACAACCAGGTCGAAGACTCCCGCATCGGCACCCGGGTGCCGCGGGTCAAGGTGCCAGCCAAACTGGTTCCATCCGTGTTGAAAGACATCGTCACTTACTACAAGGACAATCGCGCCGACGATGCCGAGCGGTTCAACGACTTCCTGGACCGGGTTGGTCTTGAAGAGATGACCGCGGTGGCGGCCAAAGCCCAGGAGATCGGGCACGAGGCTGAAGGCGGCGGCGAGATGTACTTCGACTGGGAGCGCACCAACCAGTACGTGCTGGAGCGCGGCGAAGGCGAGTGCGCCGTTTAGCGGCTTCGCGACGTCACAATGGCCAAGGCATCGCTGAACGGCAGAGTGCTGGCCTTCGTCGAGGCCCGAATGCCCGACGAAATGGCCAGCCTCATCCGGCGGCACGGAGGCGTACCCGTCGGAGCGCCGGTTATGCAGGAACACTACCTGCAAGATAGCCCGCAAGTGCAGCGGGCGATCCTCGATGTTTGCGAGGAGCGCGTGGACACCGCCATTTTCCTGACCGGCGTTGGCGCCAGCGCGATGATGGGTATCGCGGACGGCATGGGCAGACTCTCGGAGTTCGAAGATGCCCTGCGCGAGATCACGGTGGTGGCTCGCAGCCCGAAACCGGGACGGATCCTGCGCCGCCACAAGATCCCCATCGACATCATGCCTCCGGAGCCGTACACCTCCCGCGACCTCATTGCCGCGATGCGGGACCTCCAGCTCGAAAACAGGCGGGTGATTTTCCAGCGTTACGGCGGCCCGGACTCCGAGCTTCCCACCTACCTGAGGGAGCAACGGGCCAATTACGAAGAGCTGACCCTGTACGACTGGGGTTTGCCCGACGACACCGCGCCGGTGGTGGACCTGATCGACCGCATGGCGGAGGGCGAGATCGACGCCCTGGCTTTCACCAGCCGGCCGCAGGCGCCGAACCTGATGACCATCGCCGCCAACTCCGGCCGCGAAGAGTCCCTGCGGGCAAGCCTCGGCGGAACCGTGACTGTGGCCTCGGTGGGCCCGGTATGCACCCGCAAGTTGCAGGAGCTCGGCATCGGGGTGGACGTGGAGCCGGAGCACCCGCACATGGGCAACCTGGTTCTGGCGGTGGCGGAGTATTTCGGCGAACCCGCCTAGTATTTGAACTCCTCGCGGACCGGACTGAATATGTCCAGCGCGACGGCTTTGGTTCCCTGTCCCTTGGCGTAGTGTTCAACGTCGCCGGGGATGATGTACATGTCGCCCGGCTTCAGGACGCGCACCTCGCCTCCGATGCCCATCTCCAGCTCGCCCTCGACGATGATGCCGCCCTGCTCGTGGGGATGGGTGTGCAGCGGCACCAGGGCGCCGGCCTCGACCTCCACCAGGGAGAAGAGCATCTGGGCGCCCCAAAAAGTGCGGGTGCGGGCGCCTTCCGCCAATTCTTTGTAGCCACGGCCCTCGGGGCTGAGGAAGTAGTCGCTCATCGTGCGGTCTCCTTGTTGTGCGGGTCTATACGGACTGGATTCCGGCGTGCGCCGGAATGACGTTGCAATAAGCGGATTCAGTCGAACCCCAATCGCTTTTCTTTCAGGCTGGTGAACCGTCCACCGTGGCCGATGACGAGATGGTCCAACAGTTCGATGTCCATGAGATTCCCGGCGGCGGCCAGGTCGCGGGTTACGCTGATGTCCTCCGGGCTGGGCGTCGGGTCACCGGACGGGTGGTTGTGGGCCACGATGATGGAAGGCGCGTTCTCCCGTATGGCGGGCCGCAGGACCTCGGCGGGTCGCACCGCGCTGCTGTTCACCGTTCCGATATAGATTGTACGGCGAGCCACAACCTGATTCCTGGTGTTGAGCAGCAGCACGACCAGATTCTCCTGAACCAGCTGCTCCATCTCCGCTGTGAGCAGGCTGGCCGCGTCCTGAGGACAGGATATCCGGGCGCGTTCCTCCGGGGCAAGCGAAGCGATACGGCGGCCGAGTTCCAGCGCGGCCATGATCTCGCTGGCCTTGGCGTGGTTGAGGCCATGCTGTTCACACAACTCCGAGTATCCGGCGCGGGCCAACCCGGCAAGGCCGTCGAACTCGGCGAGAACGCGCATGGCGACGCTGATCGCGTTTTCGCCGGCGACGCCGGAACGCAACAATATCGCGACCAGTTCGGCATTGTTCAGGTAACGCGCGCCGTGCTCCCGCAGGCGTTCCCGGGGACGTTCGCATGGCGGAAGGTCCAGAATGGTCGGTTGGTAAGAAACCGCAGCGTCGCGCCGAGGGGAGACGCGTTCATCCGCGTGATTTGCGTCGGGTTCCACCGCAGGATCAACCCGATCCAGGTCCGACGCAGTGTGGCTGATGGGCGCGCCGGCGATGATGCGCTCGAGTTCGGCGCGGAAGGCATCGAGGTCGGCAGGTTCCGCCGGTGGTCCGGCAACAGTCATCGTCGTCTCCGTCATACGAGATTGGCCGCGGCCAGTCTAAGCGGTAGCCACACGGGGCGCCATCGCTCGGTGTCAGCAATTGATGGGACGAATCTCCCGCAGACCGCGCCAGATCTACCCGGCCTGATCGACCCGTGAGCCACTGATCTTGCGGTACACGCGTACCGCGTTCGCCGACAAGTGGATGCAACAAGGCTCGTACTGAACGCGCGAGGCCGGTCGGGAAGGAACTCCTCCACGTGGAGGTCTTCGACTGCCGCGAGCGTGGGGCCGAGGGCGACTTCGATGGTGCGTCGGCTGGCCTCATCGCTGAGATCCAGGCTGCCGTTTCTTATGGAGAGGCCCTGCCGGGCAAAAACTCCACAGCGTCCAGGTCCTCGATGGCCGTCAGGGTACGGGTCAGCATTGCCTCGGCCAATTCCCGGCCCTGGGCGTCGCTGAAATCCAGTTGCCCTCCGGCGATTATCGGGGTCTGAAAGCAACTGAGGATATTCTGACGGTAGCTGCGCCAGCATTCTTCGGGCGAAAGAGCCGTAGCCCCGACGCTCCGGACGATGTCGTGATACTCGGCCACCGCCTCGGCCTCGACCGCCCGGCGAACCTCGACCGGTACGCTGGAGGAGAGGAAGTAGGCCACGTCGTACAGCCCACTGCGCACCCCGCACACCTGCCAGTCAACGACGGCGAAATCATCGCTTCCGTCGGCGCTGAAGAACATATTCCCCAGCCTGAAATCGCCGTGGCTGAAAGTCAGCGGGCCGGCGGCAAGCGCGTCCATGTGCTCGATGAGATTTTCTCCATACTCCCGGGCCAGCCCCTTCATCCGGGGGGAGAACAGACTTCCAAAACGTTCGAAAGCGATCTCCAGGCTGGCCTGGTAAACACGCTGAACGAGGCGTCGACGTTCCGGCTTCGCAGAATCGTGGAAACGGGAAACCGGCGGCTGATCTACCCGGTTCCAATAGGCGCCGTGCATACGGGCGATGGCGCGCAAGGCCGTTTGCGCCTGCGCGGCGCTGGCTCCTGTGACCTGGTCCACGGTGGTCATGCCGCGAAGGTCCTCCAGAACCAGGACGAACCGATGGTCCCGATCGTCGAAATCACCGTGGAGCAACGCGGGGGAACGTATCGGCGCCTGACGCGCCATCTGTCCGTAGAAGGCATATTCACGTTCGTACAACCGCAGCCGCCGGGCAGTCTGAACGGTTTCCGGGTGTGAGCTGTGCAGCTTGACTATTACCGATTCCGGAAAGACGCCGGCATCACCGTGAAAGGACAAATGACAGCGGAGGATGGTTCCCACGAACCCCACGCCGGCGCCGATGTTTTCGACGGACACGGCCTCGATGTCATCCGCACCGGCCAGACCGCCGGCGGCCAACGCCTGCTGCACCCAGGCAGCGGTTATGTCGTCCGCGGTTGCAGGTATTGCGGGACGCGATTCCATGGTCATATTGTACGGGACGGGGACGGCAGGAGCGCGGATCGTGTAACCGATTCGGTTGGTTTACCCTGGGCAAAACTGCAGGGGCGAATGATGATTCGCCCCCGCGGTAATCGCCACCGGAAGACCAGTCGCCTGCGACCTAGTCAAAGCGGAACTTGGAGAAGGTGCCCTCCTCCTTGGTGATGAACTCCAGCAGGGCCGGGCGGCCGTCGACGTTGGCCTGCATGGCGCGCTCCATGGCCGGCTTGATCTCGTCCGGAGTCGTGATCTGCTCGGCGTAGGCCCCCAGAGCCAGAGCGACCCGATAGAAGTCGCCGCTGAGATCCTTCAGGCCGTAGCGTTCCACCGCCGTGGGAATCCGGCTGTCGGGGTAGATGGCCATGGTGGAGTTGTTCATCACCACCGTCGTGATGGGAATGTTGGCGCGGACGGCGGTCTCGACGTCCAGACCCACCATGCCGAAAGCGGCGTCGCCCATGAAGTTGATCACCATCTTCTCGGGAGCGGCCATCTTGGCGCCCATGGCCAGGCCGAGGCTATAGCCCAACTGGGTGGACTTGCCCCATCCAATGAAACTGCGAGGGGCGCGAGCTTCCCAGAAGGGAGACACCTGCTCGCGGGGACTGCCCGACTCGTGCGTGACAATGGTGTTGTCGAGGTCAACGGTGTGCATGATGTCCCAGACCACGCGGTAGGGGTTCAACGGGACCTCGTCGCTGGTGAGGCGAGGCAGCCATTCGGCCATCCACGCCTCACGGCTGGCGGTGATCTCATCAGCCAGGTCCTGGTTCGGCGCCTGCTGCTGCGCGCCCTGGGCCTTTAGTTCATCGATGAATTGCCGCAGGGCCAGCTTGGCGTCTCCAAGGATGGGGTAATCGGTACGGTGGTCCTTGTTGATGTCCGCGTCACCGTTGGTGAGGTGGATCAGGGTCTTGCCGGCCGGCATGGGAACCGTAAATCCGCTCTTGGTGAAGCTGACGCCCACGCCAAAGACCACGTCGGCGTTGGTGAGGAAACGGTGCACGGGGCCGGTCTGGCTGGAACCACCCACGCCCAGCGACAGAGGGTGATTCTCCGGGAAGGCGCTCTTCCCCTCCAGGGTGGTCATCACCGGGATCTGGAGGAACTCGGCCAATTCCATCAGCTCATCGGTGGCCTCGGCGTAGAGGACGCCCTGGCCGGCGTGGATGACCGGGCGATGGGCGGTGAGCAGGGCACGAACGCCACGAGTGACGGCCGCGGGGTCGGCGGCGACGCGCATTTTGGTCGGCGGGACGTAATCGAAGTCCTCTTCGCTGATCTGGTCGGACACCAGATCGGAGGGGATTTCCAGGAGAACGGGGCCGGGCTTACCGGACCGGAGCTTGGTGTACGCCTGACGGAAGAGCTCCGGAACCCGATCCGCGAAGTTGACGTGGGCGGCCCACTTGGTAATGGTGGAGTAGGCTTGCACAGGATGGAAGTTCGGTTCCACGCCGAGGCGATTCCGCGCGACGCCGGCCGGCAGCACGAGAATCGGCACGGAGTCGGCGTAGGCTTGAGCGACACCGCCGAAGGAGTTCTCGGCGCCGGGGCCGTTCTGGGCGAGGAAGATGCCGATTTTGTTGCCGTTGGTAATCCGGGAAAAGCCGTCGGCCATGTGCACCCCGGTGCGTTCCTGGCGGCAGACGACGGGGCGAATTCCGGCGATGGCCGCCGCCTCGATGAGCGGGTTCGAGGGCATGACGGCGATCCAGTCCACGCCTTCCATCTTCAATACGTTAGCTACAGCGGTGACTCCGTCCACAGTGGGGTTCCTCCAATATTAGGGCTCGCACGAACGTGCAGGATTTCAGGATAGTGGCTCAGGCGATTTCGTTCAGAAAATCGTCCAGGGCAGCGTTGAATTCGTCCGGCTTTTCCACCATCGGGAAATGGCCGGCGTCTTTCATCTTGATGAGATTTGATCCGGGGACAGCGCGGTGGATCTCCTCCTCGTAGTCGCCGGTAGCCAGGGGATCGTCGATGCCCTGGATCAGCATCAGGGGAGCTTCAAGAGTGTGGATCCGATCACGCACGTCGAAACGGTCGATAACCACGAGGTCGCCGTGCTGGGCCACGGGTCCCACCTCGCGATGTCGCTGCAACAGATGGGCGCGAAGGTCGGGCTCGACGAAGTGCATGATGCCGTCCATCATGCCCAGCCACTTCTCGTAGGTCGCCTCGTCCTCGGCGGCGTCAAGGCGGAACTGCAAGTCCTGGGGACGTCGCACCTTGGGACGCATGGCGATGGTCATCAGCGCCAGGCCTTTGACCTCTTCGGGGTAATCCAGGGCATATTGCAAGGCGACACAGGCGCCCAGGGTGAAACCGCTCAAAACCAGGTCGCGGCGGTGTCCGCGAGCATGCAGCCAGCCGCGCAACCATTCCGTGTAACGTTCGACGCTGCTGCACGGGGCGCCATCCAAGTGGCCAGGCAGGTTGGGAGCCAGGCTGTTCGGGTAATGGTAGAGCTGGTTGATGTAGGAATCGGCGCAACCGCCGGCGCCGGGGCCGTGGATAAAAACAATCTGGGTCATGGAAACCTGCAAAAGACGGCCCTATGGGCCGGGTGCCGGCATTCTAGGGTGCGGCGGCTATGGGGTCAAGGCGACGGGGGCGATGGTTCAACCGCCGGACCAACCGGTAACGCGCTCCGGAGTGATCCGTATGACCGGGTTGCCATCCAGGGGCATCTCGCGATATTGGGGGTACTTCTCGCGCAGTTTGGCGATGGCCGCCGGCGGGTCGGATCCGTCTTCGACCAGTTCCGCCCGACCCTGGACCAGCAGATACCAGAGCCGGGTCCAGTCCTCGTCGTAATGGTCGATTACCAGCGAGACCTGCGGATTGGCCAGTATGTTGCGCACGCGACGCAGGCCGGTGAGGCTCCCGCGCTTGGGTTTGGCGTCGAGGACCGAGTAGATGTGCAGCCCATCATAGGCGAAGCAGACCGGAATGACGTGAGGCCGGCCATTGGCGTCGGCGGTGGCCAGGTGCCCCACCGGGGTTTCGGACAGGCGCGCCGACTGCTCCGGGGTCAGGCTAACCACCAGTTGCTTCCGGGTTGCGCAGACCCGCCATGATGCGGGGGATGCGATCCAGCAGGTCGCTGGCGATGACTCCGGCGTTGCCGAGCTCGGCGCGCACCTGATCGGCCGCCGCGCCGTGGAGGAAACCACCGAGCCGCGCAGCGTCGTAGGGGGCAAGCCCCTGGGCCATCAGCCCGCCGATGATGCCGGTAAGCACGTCACCCGTACCGCCGGCCGCCAGCGCCGGATTGGCGAAGGGAAGGACGCAGCCTGGTCCTTCCGGTGAAGCGACGATGCTGTGGGCTCCCTTGAGCAGCACCGTCTGTCGCCAGGCCGCGGCCGATTGGCTGGCGGCGCCGATGCGATCAGTCTGCACCTGCGGAGTCGACATCCCGGTAAGGGTCGACATCTCACCCGGGTGCGGCGTGAGCACGGCGGGAGCGCGCAAGCGGTACTCCCAGTTGGCGCAGCGGGAAAGGTTGTTCAATCCGTCAGCGTCAATGACCACTGGCAGCGACGGCGCGTCTCCGCCGCTTAACAGGAGATGAGCCATCAGGGTTGTGGTGCCGCTCGACCAACCCAGACCACAGCCCACTGCCAGCGCCGAGCAGTTGTCGATGCGTTCCCGTATCACGTCGGCGGCGGAGGGATCGATGCGTCCGTCAGCGTCTTCAGGGAGGGGCAGGTGGATGGTTTCCGTGAGTCGGGAGGCGGCGATGCGATACACCGATTCGGGAGCCGCGAGGGTCACGAGGCCGGCGCCGGCGCGGTGAGCGCCCCGGGCGGCCAGTGCAGCGGCGCCGACAAAGTTGCGAGAACCCGCGACGATCAACAGATGGCCGAAGGTTCCCTTGTGCGCAGTCAGGGGCCGGGCCGGAAGCAGGGCGCGGGCCGACTCCGGGGTCATCCACTCGGTGGGCAGACCAGCGTCGGCCGCGGCGGAAACCTCGTCCGGCAGGCCGATGCCAAGCACGGTTATGCGTCCGGCGAAGCCGGCCCCCGGGAAATTCGCGATGCCGTACTTGGGGTGGCAGAGGGCGAGGGTTTCGTCGGCGATGATTGTGCGCGGGTCAGCGTCTCCGGTGTCGGGGTTGACGCCGGTGGGAAGATCCACGGCGATGACGGGGAGAGCGGGCCGACCCGAACGGATTTCGTTGACCAGAGCGGTGACATCTCCGACGAGGCCGTCCAGGGGACGATAGCGGCCGGCCCCAAGGATTGCGTCGACGACCGAGTCGCAACGGCGCAGCAAATCGCCCAGGTTGGGCAGTCCGTCATCGTCTGCCGAATCGTGCGCCGCGATACCGTAGGCCAGGGCATCGGTCATCTTCGGATCATCCGCCGGGCGTCCCCGCACGATGTAGCAGAACACATCGGCGCCCCAGCGGGCCAGGTGCCGGGCGAGGACGAGGCCATCCGCGCCATTGTTGCCGGGACCGACCATGACGACGACCCGGCGGCCGGCGGCTCCGCCCATACGCTGCCTTATGCTGTGGGCGCAGGCCAAACCGGCGTTTTCCATCAGGGTGTCGGTGCTCACGCCGGCAGCTGCTGAGGCAGCCTCGAGAGCCTGCATTTCGGCGACGGTGACGACCTTGACGGTCATGGCGTGTCAACCGGCCTGGGGAGCAAGATCGTCGCCCCAGAGGGTTGCTCTCGCGGCTTCCAGGGATTCCGGGGTGTCGGGGCGCAGGGCGACCGCAACGACCATGGCAAACCCGCGGGAATGGGAGAGGCTGATGGCGATTTCAGTGACGCCCAACCGTTCAGCGCGACGGCGGGCCCGACCGTGGAGCCGAGCGCTAGGGGCGCCGCTGAGAGCGCGGACGACCTCGACATCGCGCCAGCCGACGCCACGAAAACCGGTGCCCAGGGACTTCATCACGGCCTCTTTCGCCGCGAAACGCGCCGCCAGGTTGGGCGCGCGGCCGCGGCAATAGGCAATTTCCCCAGGGGTGAAAATGCGACGCAGGAACCGATCTCCATAGCGGTCCAGGACACTGGCCACGCGATCGATCTCTATGAAGTCAACACCGGTGGAGAGCATGGGCGATCAGCAGCCCGGCTGGATCAATCTCCGCCGTGGCCCCCGATGTGCAGGTCGCTCAATATGTGCGACACCGAGTAGGTGCGATTGAGGACGTAGAAGTGGATGCCCGGCACGCCGTTGGCCCACAGGTCTTCGGCCTGGCGGGTGGCATGTTCGATGCCGATTTCGCGCACGGCTCGATTGTCTTCGGAGAAGCGCTCCAGGCGAGCGTCCAGTTGGGACGGGATCGTTGCCCCGCAGAGCGAGGTGAAGCGCCGGATCTGCGGAGTGCTCAAGATGGGCAGCACGCCGGGGATGATGGGGATGGTAATCCCGGCGGCGGCGGCGCGGTCCAGCAGCTCATAGAAGTAACTGTTGTCGTAAAAGAGCTGGGTGATGAGAAAATCCGCGCCGAGGTCCTGCTTGAGGCGGGCGTACGCGATGTCCGAATTCAGGCTGATCGATTCGGTGTGGCCTTCCGGGTAACAGGCGCCGGCGACGCCAAAGTCGAAATTGGCGCGTATGTGCTCGATCAGTTCGGTGGCATGGGTGAATTCGTCCGCGCCGGGCGGTTCATCTTCGGATCCCGGGGGACGATCGCCGCGGAGGGCGATGACATTATCGATGCCGGCCGCCTGGAGGCGCTGGAGCACGCCGTGTACTTCTTCCCGTCCCTGGGCGACGCAGGTCAGGTGGGCCATTACTTCCATGTCACCGCGCCGCTTGAGGCTCATGGTGATCTCTTCCGTAAAGGCCCTCGTGCCCCCTCCGGCCCCGTAGGTGACGGACACGAAGTCAGGGGAGAATCGCTGCAGGCGATTGGCGACGTCGACGACGCCGGGGACGCCATCGGCTTCCCGCGGCGGGAAGAATTCGAAGGAAATGGTTCTCCGGTTGCTGAGGATGTCTTTGATTTTCAATCCAATAAATCCAAAATGGCCAACCTAGGCATAGGCAGCAATTGTGCAGTGATGGGAAACGCTACGGCGGCGAGGTTTCAGAATTCGGGATTTCGCTTTTCCTTGAACGACTGAATGCCCTCACGGGGGTGGCTCGACGTGGCGAACACATGGGTGAAGGTCGCGCCTTCCAGAGCGACGCCGTCCTTGAGGGGGAGGTCCTGGCTCCGCCGGGCCAGGGATTTCATCAGGCTCAAACCCACCCGGCTCTTGGCGCGCAGGCCTTCAAGAATCAATTCCAGCTCATTCTCGAGGTATTCCGACGGAGCGGAACGAAGCGCCAGGCCCCACTCGACGGCTTCTTTGCCGGACAGCCACCGGCCGGTGGTCAGCAGCTCCATGGCGCGGGGCATGCCGACCCGTCGCGGCAGGCGCTGGGTGGAGCCTCCGCCCGGGATCAACCCGAAGTTGGCGTGCTGGTCACCGATACGCGCGTCCTCGGCAACGACGGCCATGTCACAGGCCATCATCAGCTCCATACCGCCGGCCAGAGCGTAGCCATGCACCACGGCGACGGTCGGGACGGGCATTGCCTCCAGGGCGAAGAACGCGTCGTTGAGGGCGGTCACGTAGTCTGGCAACAGGGACAGGTCGTCGAATACCCGGTCGAAGTACAGCAGGTCGGCGCCGGCGCAAAAGCCGCGACCCTCACCGCGAACGACCATTGCCTTGACGGAGGGATCAGCGCTGACAGCGGCGACAGCGTCAGAAAACTCGGCGAGCAGATCCGGGTTGAGCGCATTGAGTGCGTCCGGGCGGTTGAGGCAGAGCGTGGCGACGCGGTCTCCCACCGAAAGCGTAATATTGCTATACTCCATTCGATCTCCTGCCTCAGCGATCCGGTTCCCGGAACCATAAGTGCCCATACTATACCAGACCTATTATCACGTCATTGATGACCAGTCCGGTCACAGCCCGCTTGCGCGTAAGGGTGCAACCCAATGCTTCCCGGGCGGAGATCGCAGGCTGGTATGACGGCGCGCTGCGGGTGCGGACCACCGCTTCCCCGGTTAGCGGCCAAGCCAATCGGGCAGTGACGGAGATGCTGGCGAGCGCCATGGGCATCCCCCGGTCCGGTGTTAGCGTGGTGCGGGGCCACGGCGCCCGGGAAAAGATTATGGAAATAGTCGGTATCGACGATTCGGAAATGCTGCGCCGCCTGGATGAGTCGATGGCATCCCATAAACGGGCGGCGGCGCCCTGCTGACGACAGACAGGTTGGCCAGAACACGGAGCGACCCATGCAAGACAACTTTCGTAACTTCAGCTGGATTTTGCCCGGCGCGCTGGCGGGAGCCATGGGGCCGACGGAACGCCGCCACCTCATCTATCTTGAGCTCAACGACGTCACCGCCATCGTGCGGATGGAAGAGCAGACGATTTCGGGAGAGCCGTGGGGCTTCCACGAATTGTTCGAACCGGTGCCGGATTTTGCAGCTCCGTCTGTGGAGCAGATCGACCGCATCGTAACCTTTGCGGAGCAGCAGATCGAAACCTGGGAACGGCCCACCGTGGTGACGTGCGCCGCCGGTATTGGCCGGACGGGAACAATCCTGGCGTCCTACCTGGTGAACACCGGTTGGGAAGCCGATGAGGCCATCGACTACATCCGGCAACTGCGCCCGGGATCGATCGAGACCGCATCCCAGGAAGAGGCGGTACGACAGTACGCGGCGTTCGTGAAGGACCGCAACGACAACATGCCCCGCCGGTACCGATGATCCCACTGGCGGCTGCCGGCTTGCGACTGAAAACGGGGTCCGCGTTCAGAACGCGGACCCCGTTCAAGTCAACCGGTACGGCCACGGATTACGCTGCCAGCAACTCGTCGGATTCCGACGCTTTGGGTAGCATGGCCGGGCCGGGCTGAGTCATCGGGGCGGGATCCGCGGGGATTTCCCGGCTGCACTGCAGGCACTGGCGGTAATCGCCGTAGATGTCGCGGACCTGGCGTACGTCGCCGCCGCAATGGGGGCAGCAGCCCAGGTCCATGCGCCGGCGGCGTACGCCCAGAACAGATACTTTCCGGTTCAGTATGCTCTCCATCATCTCATCTCCTTGACTCAACGGCCTGCGGTGGCCAGCGGTCGCAGGTTTGCGTACTCGTTTGCAGGTGGCTCGGTGCACGGTTGTCGCTACGGTCGAGATGCGGTTTTAAAAAGTTGCGGCCTCGGAGCCAAGTCCGAGGCCGCTGCCAACGGTTGCTTGTGCTCAGGGTTTGGATCAGACCGTGATCTTCTCGCGCTGATGGCTTGAATTCGCCGGCATGTCCATGGTTGCCATGGTCGTGGCTGGCGCCGGGCTGGAGGCCACACGTCGGATTTCGCGGCCGCACTGGGCGCACTGGTGGTAGACTCCGAAAGTATCCCTCATACGGCAAATGTCGCCGCCACAGCGAGGGCATGCCTTGAGCTTCAAAGATTTGCGAGTTAGGGTCTGCATTTCTCCATCCTGTTCGCGATTTTCGCCGTTGTCGTTGGGGCGAGCTGTCAGTTTGCGATTTCAGTTTACCGCTACTGTATTACCGGAGTATTACGGTAAACCGGCCATTAGCGGCTGAATTAGAATATCAGGTTACGGTTTTCGTAACAAGGGGGTTTTATGGCCAATTTTGGAGAACCGTTGGAGATTCCGTCGGAAATCATGGACGCTGTTTTCCGCCAGGCTCGGGATTCATACCCGGCGGAATGCTGCGGATGGCTCAGCGGCCCGGCCAGCGGATCCTCGGTCAGCGCCATCAGGCCGGTCCTCAACGACCAGGCATCAGGCAATCATCCCACGGTGGCGGAGCGCACTGCCGAATCAGCCTACGTGTTCAGCACGGGGGATCTCCTGGACCTGAACAACAGCCTGGATTCGGACACGCCGGCACGGATCATTTACCACTCCCATCCCAACGGCCGAGCCTACCTGTCGGAAACGGACCGGACGGTGGCGACCAGCCCGTGGGGGGACGGACCGGCCTATCCCGTACAGCAACTGGTGGTGGGGATCGATGCGGAGCGCGTGGTCGAAGCGGCGCTGTTCGACTGGGATTACGACGCCGGCGAGTTCGTGGAACTTCTGCGACTCGCCGGAGCCGATATCTAGTGCGACGGCGCACCCAACAGGGCGACCCAAACCGCCCCGCCGATGGTGACCATCAGCATGAGCGCCAAGCCGCCCATTATCAGCGGTTGGGGTAAATTTCGACCCCAAAGCAGCACGCCACCCCAAATGATCAACCCAAGAGCGATCACTCCGGCGATGTAGTGTTCGGGATCAGCAGTGTTCACCACCACGCCCTTGCGGTAGAAGAAATCAGCGTACGCCAAAATCGTGATGTTAAAGACGCAACTGCCGTAGACTCCGGCGAATCCCAAGTCGGCCGCCCCAAGGCGCGCAGCGGCGAATGTAGCCGATATTTCGGGCATGCTGGTAACCAGGGCCACGGCCAGTATGCCGAGTACGCCGGAGGATACACCGGTCACGTGGGCGATGCGGTCAACGCTCTGGGCCAGCAGCACTCCTGAAACGATGACGCCCAACGACACCAGGATGAACATGATCCAGGCGCGTCGTAGCGTGATGCCGCTTTCGTCGCCGTCCTCGTCATTAGCGGCGGATGGGCGCCTGTTGTACACGATCCACATGCCGACCACGTAGACAACAAGAATGATGATGGAAGACAGCCCGACCTGCCAAACATGCACACCTGAGTTAGCGAACAAGGCGACCACCGCGAGTCCCGTGAGGACGGCGGCAAGCAATATGAGATAACCCTGTTCGGGCGCCACCCGTTGCAAAAATCGCTTGCCGCCAAAAAGCAGCGCCACCATACCCAGCGTGAGTATATTGAACATGTTGGAGCCGAGCACGTCGCCCAGGGCCAGCTGTGGGTTATCGATGCGCACCGCAGTGATATTGTTCGACACCTCCGGCAGGGAGGTTGCCAACGCCACCAGGATGCTCCCAACGAACAGACGGCCCCAACCCGTCAGCGACGCCAGCGCGTCTCCATACTTGGCGAGGTAGCCGCCAAGAAAAACCACCGCAACCCCGCTGGCCAAAAATATGACAACGGCGACGGTGAGGCCGACGCCGGAAAGAACATTCAGCACGGTGGAGGCGCCAGGATGATCTAACCGATTGCGTTGACGATCAGGTCGCCCATCTGAGTGGTTGCCGTGGCCGTGTCGCCTGAGGTAGCGATGTCGGCCGTGCGGTAGCCCTGCTCCAGGACGGTTTGGACGGCGCGTTCTACGGCGGCCGCTTCTTCAGTAAGGCCCAGGGAGTACCGCAGCATCATGGCCGCGCTGAGGATGGACCCGCAGGGGTTGGCGATACCCTGGCCGGCAATGTCGGGAGCGGTGCCGTGTATGGGCTCGTAGAAGCCGGGCGTGCGCGCGCCGGCCTGGGGCACTCCTGACAGGCTGGCCGAGGGCAGAAGTCCCATGGATGCGGCCAGGATCGCGGCCTCATCGGTGAGAATGTCTCCAAAAGTGTTCTCAGCTACGATAACGTCATAGGAAGCCGGCCGAAGGACGATCTGCATGGCGCAGGCGTCAACCAGAGCATGCTCGAGTTCGACATCCGGATATTCGCTGGCGAGGCGGGTCGCAGTGGCCCGCCAGAGGCGCGAAGTCTCCAGCACGTTGGCCTTGTCCACCGAGGTCAGCTTGCCGCGACGCCCACGTGCCAGCTCGAACCCAACCCGAAGCACTCGCTCGATTTCTGATTCCGAGTAGCGCATGGTGTCGACGCCGACGATGCCCTGCGGCGTTTCGGTACGGCCCTTTGGCTGAGCGTAGTAGAGGCCGCCGGTCAGTTCGCGGACCACCACCATGTCCACCCCTTCCAGCACGTGCGGTTTCAGCACGCTGGAATCGGTGAGCTGGGGATAGACTTTGACGGGGCGGATATTGGCGAAGACGTTGAGGTGCGCTCGCAGCGCCAGCAGGCCATCCTCTGGCCGCGTGGGAGCGGAAGGGTCGTCCCATTTGGGTCCGCCCACCGCGCCGAACAGCACCGCATCGGCGGACGTGGCCAGATCGCGAACGCCATCGGTCAGTGGGGTCCCGTGTTTGTCGATGGATATGCCGCCGACATCGCCGTACTCGAGGATGAAGTTGTGGCCGAAGGCGCGTCCCACGGCCTCCATGGCCTTGACACCCTCGGCGGTAACCTCGGGTCCGATACCGTCGCCGCCAAGCACGGCGATATTGAAATCCATGTTGCCACCGGCTCCGATTGATAGATCGTCCCCGCTCGCCAGTATGGAATCACGGCAGGCACGGGGCGGCGGGTAGTATAGCCTATGGGTAATCGCTCATCAAACAGGTTCGCCGATCAAGCAGACCGGTAATACGCGGCTATGTCCGGTTATTTGGTATCATTGTGCCACCGAAATCTCTCTTAACGATTAGCGTGCCATGCCTTCGGCAGTTTCAGCATTAGTAAATCCTCGGATGCTTCAATGGGCCAGGGAGCAAGCCGGCTGCGATTTGCAGCAGGCTAGCAAAATCGTAGGCAAGACCATCGAAGCTGTCGAAGCATGGGAGTCAGTAGATACGGATAGTCGGCCTACGTTAGGACAGGCCGAAAAATTGGCCAAGGCTTACCGAACGCCGTTGGCGGCTTTCTATCTCGACCAACCTATTCCGGACTTGGAATGGGATTCTGTACCTGAATTTCGTCGCATCGACGAGCAGATGGGCAGACCAGCTACGCAATCTCGACGCTTACGTTGGATGGTGCGTCAAGCTCAAGAAAGACAGGCTTTCGCTATAGATCTCCTATTGGATGAAGGTTCCAGACCGTTAACGTGGGTGGGGTCGGCGCCGTTAACCACCGACCCTGAGACCCTCGCCGACGAGATTAGGGATGGGCTGCAAATAGGCGACAGAACACCACCCGCCCATCATCCGGAGCGCGCTTTGGATTGGTGGGTTTCTCACGTCGAAAGTATGGGCGCATTGGTATCGCGTTACCGGCCTGATGGTAACCGATCGTGGTACGTCGAGCCTGCCGAAGCGCGCGGGCTATCGTTGTGCCATCCGATTGCGCCCTACATCGTCATTAACAGCCGGGATGCACCGACCGCCAGGATTTTCACATTGATTCACGAACTTGCTCACTTGTATTTTGGCAGATGTGGCATTGACGACATGTCAGACGAACGGGAAACCCATTCAGATCATCGGCTGCTTGAACGCCAGTGCAACCGGACTGCAGCTGCTGTGCTCATGCCTCGATCAACATTTGTGCCACGGTGGTCTCGAGCGACCGGTGATGTCACATCGAGAGTGTCCGAGGTCGCCAACGTTTTCTGTGTCAGTCGACAAGCCGCGGCAATACGCGCAAGATCCGGTGTTGTACCTGCAAGTGATCGGCTTAGTGACGATGAATACGACGGTTTGTTAGCGACCTTCCGCCGAGAGACCGTTGCCGTGCGAGAGGTAAGGTCTCGGGCAAATGGCGGGGGCATGCAACCATCAGTGCGAGTGCTCAAAGACTTTGGGAAACGATATACGGGTTTAGTGTTTGATGCCTATGCAGAAGGGAGACTGAATTCGTTGGACCTCGCAAACGCTCTGGATGCCAGGGTTCGCGATATCGATAACATCCGGACGCGCTTAGTGCGTACATAGTGATGCAGCAGCGACCGATCTATTTCGCGGACTCGTCGGCACTAATTGGGGCTTGGGTAGAACGCTACCCACTTTCGTTGTTCCCGTCCGTCTGGGATCTTTTCGACCGCATAAACGATCGTTTCATCGTGTGCGATCCCGTACGCACTGAAATAGTACGCCATACTACGGATTTGGTGCCGTGGTTAGACCAATCAAACGTACGATCCAACTTCCCCCTGTCCAGTCTCGCCGTGCTCGAACAGGAGACTGTGCAACGCACGTATTCCAGGATCGTCAACCAATGGCCCATTTGGTCAACACGCCGGAGGAACCGAGACGCTGACCCATGGGTGATTGCGCTTGCGAGTGGCCTCGGCGGGACCGTCGTCAGCGAAGAAAAACCTAATCGTTCGGCTGACGGAACAAAAACCAAGATTCCGGATGTTTGTGAAGCCTTGGGCGTGGGTCACATGAATCTTCTTCAACTATTTGAGCGAGAAAACCTTTGAGCGCTGGCCAACAAACGCACTACTCTCGTTGACACGCCGGGGTGCACACTTTAAACTGCGAGCATCAGCCAAACCTGCGCTGGCGCGTTTTGTCGCGCCTGAATATGGAGGCCCATCCGCGATGACCACCACTAATAAACAACGGTCTTTGGTCGTAATCCAGTTGGCCGGCGCCAATGACCCGTTGAATACCGTCATTCCCTACGCCGACGGACACTACTACGACTTTCGGCCCAACGTCGGTATTCCTACCGACCAGGTGATCCCGCTGGACGGACAGCTCGGCCTCAATCCCAACATGGCGCCGATCAAGGCCCTGTGGGACGAGGGCAAGGTTGCGATCGTCAACGGCATCGGATACCCCAATCCCACCCGGTCGCACTTCCGCAGCATGGACATCTGGCATACCTGCGAGCCGGAAAAGATCGCCACCGAGGGCTGGCTGGGCCGCGTGATTCGCGACCTCGACCCTGCCGGTCAGAACGTCATCACCGGCGTGAACTTCGGGCGCGGCCTTCCCCGCTCCATGGGCGCCTCCGGTGTCCCCGTTGCCTCCGTGGGCAACCTCGAGACCTATGGTCTGTTCCCCGACGTGGAAGAGGAGCGCATCCGCGGGCTGTGCCTGGACGCCTTCGGCAAGATGTACGGCGGGTCCATCCAGGACGCGGTGATGGACTACCTGGGACAGACCGGCCGCGACGCGCTGAAGGGCGCGGATATCCTGCGCACCGCTCCGGAGCAGTATTCCTCCTCGGTGGAGTACGCCGAAAACCCCATTGCCCAGTCCCTCAAGAACGTGGCGCAGGTGATGACCGCCGATCTGGGCACCCGCATCTACTACACCCAGCACGGCAGTTTTGACACCCACGGCGACGAAGTGAAAGTGCACGGCGGGCTGTGGACCCAGGTTTCCGGCGCCATCAGCGACTTCCTGGCCGATCTGGACGAGCACGGCCGCGGCGACGACGCTATCGTGCTGGTGTGGACCGAGTTCGGGCGCCGCATCCGCGACAACGGCACTGGCACCGACCACGGCTCCGGCGGAACTGCCTTCATCATCGGCAACCAAGTCAACGGCGGCTTCTACGGGCAGTACCCGTCCCTGGCCGAGCGCGACCACCTGGACGGCGACCTGCACTGGAACAACGACTTCCGTTCCACCTACTCGACCATCGCCGACAAGTGGCTGGGCCTGGACCCGGTCCCGATTGTCAACGGCCAGTTCGAGCAGTGGGACTTCGTCGGCAACTAACCCGACCGGTCGCCCCAATAATTTGGAACAGAACTTGCGGAGGCAATTATGAGCAATGCCGATATTGCCCTGATGGCTCACCTGATGCGTCGGGCCGGCTTCGGCGCAACCCGCGATGAGCTGGAGCAGCTGGTCGAACAGGGTTACGAAAACGTCGTTGAGAACCTGATCAATCCGGGAGATCCTGGCGTGATGCCCGACGACGTGATCCGAAGGTACCACTCGGAAATGGCCGAGATGCGGGAACTGAACAGCGCCGGCGCGTACTGGATGTACCGGATGGTCACAACCCGAAATCAGTTGGAAGAGAAGTTGGCCCTGTTCTGGCATGGCCTCTTTGCCACCGGCTACTCCAAGTTGAACCAGGCCAGCGCCCTGGTCAACCAGATAAACACCTTCCGTCGCCACTCCCTGGGTTCCTACCGGACCATGTTGGTGGAACTGTCCAAGGACCCGGCCATGATCATCTGGCTGGACAACCACGACAACCACCACGACAACATCAACGAGAACTACGGGCGGGAGTTGCTCGAGCTCTTCTCGATGGGCGTCGGCAACTACACCGAAGACGATATCAAAGAGTGCGCGCGCGCGTTCACCGGCTGGACGCTGGGGAACGTCGAGTACATGTCCACCCGCGCCAGCCGCGACTCCATCTGGCCGTACAGCCGCATCAACTGGCACTTCAACTACCGCGACTACGACCACGACGACGGAGAGAAAACCTTCCTGGGGCACACGGGCAACTTCAACGGTGAGGACATCATCGACATCATCGTGCAGCAGGAAGCCACGGCGCGGTTCATCTGCACCCGCCTGTTCCAGTTCTTCGCCGCCGACGAGGTGGACGAAGCCGGGGAAACAGTCATCAACGACATGATGGCCTCCTACTTCGACTCCGAGTACGAAATCCGCTCCGTCATGCGGACGATGTTCAACTCGGAGTACTTCAAGTCGGAGGACGCGCGATTCGCCCGTGTCAAGGGACCGGTGGAATTGGTGGTGGGCGCGGTCCGCATGGCCGGCACCTACCAGGAACCCACCTTCGGCGCAGACCAACTGGCCCGCCAGACCATGTACATGGGCCAGGGCATCTTCCAGCCGCCCAGCGTGGAGGGCTGGCACGAGGGCGCCGAGTGGATCGACAGCGGCGCGCTGGTGGAACGCGTGAATTTCGTGGGCAAGGAACTCGGCGATCCGGGCAACCCGGGCGTCAAAGCGATCATCGACCGGATGGCCCGACAGGGCCAGGGCATCCTGTCGCCTGAGGAGCAGGTCGCCGTGTGCGCGGACCTGATCGGGCCGCTGGAACTGTCCGACTCGACCGCCGCGTCCATCCGGGAGTTCGCCAGCGAGCAGGGACCTGCCGACCTCCGGGACGGATCGCGCACCGAGGCTGACGAGCAGCGCATCGCCAACCTGTTGCGTCTGCTGACGGCTACGCGAGAATACCAGCTGGCGTAGCGTCGGCCACAACACCTGGCGGAAGATTGCAGGGGCGAATGATTATTCGCCCCTGATCAAAAGAGGAGTGGGTGCAATGACTACCGCAACCGCGGTCAGCGCCGGCCCGATGGAATATTTGAAAACCATCGGCGTGACGACCAATCAGAGCGGTCGAGGGTTCATCAACCCGTACGACTGCGCCTTCACCAACGACGGACGCATCATGGTGCTCAACCATGCCGACGCGGCCCGACAGGCTCTGATCCGCATTGGCATCCTCAACTGGGACGAGGATTATCTGGGCGAATACAGCAAGGGCACCGGGCGCGGCGAAGGACAGTGGACGCTGCCTATTGGCATGACAATCAGCGCCGACCAACACATCCACGTCACGGACGAGCACCTGCACCGCGTAACCGTGTTCAACACCGACGGCGATTTCGTCAGGATGTGGGGAGAAAAGGGTGACGCGGCCGGACAGTTGAACGGTCCGGCGGGCATAGCCGTAGCTGCTGACGGAACCGTGTACGTGGCCGAGCAGTACAACCACCGGGTGCAGGTATTTACCTCCGAAGGCAATGCGATTACCACCTGGGGCGAGTACGGCGACGGGACCGGTCAATTCAACATGCCCTGGGGTTTGACTTTGGACCGCGCCGGCAACGTGTACGTGGCGGACTGGCGCAACGACCGGGTTCAGAAGTTCACCGGGGACGGGCAGCACCTGGCCACCTATGGATCTTCCGGGACCGCAGACGGGCAGTTCAGCCGGCCTTCGGCGGTTGCAGTGGACTCAGAGGGTTACATTTACGTGGCCGACTGGGGCAACGAGAGGATCCAGTTGCTGGATTCAGACGGTCACTTCGTACAGTCGCTGCGGGGACAGGCCACGCTGTCAAAATGGGCGCAGGACTTCATGTCGGTCAACCCCGACGAGTACAACACGCGCCAGATCGCCAACCTGGTGCCGGATCTGCCGGACCACCTGGACACGCCCTACCTGGTTTCCGCGCAAACCGAGCCCTACTTCTGGGGGCCGGTGTCTCTCCGGCTGGACCACGAGGAAAGACTGTTTGTGGTCGAGGCGAATCGGCACCGTATCCAGATATACCAGCGCCGGAAGGACTGACCGGACCTTGACCGGCAGCGACCTTCTGGCAAGCATTCGTGCCGTCGTCGGTGACGATTATGTAATCGCGCACCGCGAAGACCTGCTGGTCTACGAATACGACGGTTCTGTTGACCGCTCAATGCCCCGGGCGGTCGTTTTGCCGGCTGACACCGGCGAGGTCAGCCGAGTGATGGCGCTGGCCTACGAGGCCGGCGTAATTGTGGTCGGCCGCGGCAGCGGGACCGGCCTGAGCGGCGGCGCGATTACGCCGCCGGAAGGGTTGCAGATCGCCTTCCCGCGCATGGACCGTATCCTCGACGTCGATACGGTGAACCGCACGGCCCTGGTGGAACCCGGGGTGATCAACCTGGACCTGGACAACCACGTGCGACGGTTCGGGATGCGTTACGCGCCGGATCCGTCGAGCCAGCGGGCGTGCAGCCTGGGAGGGAACATCGCCGAGAATGCCGGCGGCCCGCACTGCCTCGCTTACGGCGCGACCACCAACCATGTCATCGGGATGGAGGTGGTGCTGGAAGACGGCGAGATCGTGCATCTTGGAAGCATGGCGCAGGAGGCGGCCGGATACGACCTGCGGGGCGCATTCGTCGGCTCCGAAGGCACCTTTGGCATCACGACTAAGATCCTGGTCAGACTCTTGCCGTTGCCGGAGACGGTGCGCACCTTCCTCGGCATTTTCCCCGACATCGATTCGGCGTGCACCGCGGTGTCGGCGGTGATCGGCCACGGCATCGTGCCAGCGGCCCTGGAGATGATCGACGCGCTGAGCATCAAAGCGGTGCAGAACGTGACCGACGCCGGGTATCCGAACGACGCCGGGGCGGTGCTGCTGATCGAACTGGAAGGCCTGAACGAAGAGGTGGACGAGGTCAGCGGGGAGGTGGAAGCCGCGCTGTGGGATACGGGCGCAGCCGACGTCAGGGTCGCCGAGGACGACGCGGAACGAGAGCGTCTCTGGGTGGGTCGGAAGACGGCGTTCGGCGCTTTCGGAACCATCGCACCGAACTACTATCTGGTCGATGGGGTGGTGCCGCGGACCCGACTGACCCAGATGCTGCGCAAGGTCACCGAGGTGAGCGAACGCTACGGCATCACCATTGCCAACGTGTTCCACGCCGGCGACGGGAACCTGCATCCGTGCATGTTGTTCGACGCCCGCGAGCCCGGTGTTATGGAAAGCGCGATGGCTGCCGCCGCGGAACTCATGGAAGAATGCGCGCTGCTGGGCGGCACTCTGAGCGGCGAGCATGGCATCGGGCTCGAAAAGAAAGAGTTCATGCCCCTGGTCTACACGGATGCGGACATGGAAGCGATGCAGCGCGTGCGTGAAGCATTCGCTCCGAAAAACCGGCTGAATCCCGGCAAGATCTTCCCCGATGGGAGCTACTGGCGGCCGTCAGCACACCCGGCGGCTCATACCGCCGGGATGTATGTCTGAAGCCTGTCGCGGTGGTTGCGGGTGTCCGCTCCACCCCCGTTCGGCATGACAACTACACCGCCCATCGCTCAACAACTCGAGGAGTTGATTGGTCGGGAGGCGGTCTATAGCCCGGTCAATCTCAGTGACTATGCCATCGGGCCGCTGGTGCCGGTGGCTGCGGTTAAACCGGCCAACGCCGATGAGGTCGCCGCGGTGATGGCCTGGGCGCATCGCGCCGGCATAGCCGTGTATCCGTCGGGCGGGCGCACACTTGCGCAACTGGGCAATACGCCGACACGTCCGGGCATTGCGCTTGACCTGACCGGAATGAACCGATTGGTGGACTTCCAGCCGGCCGACCTGACCGTGATCGTTGAAGCCGGCGTGACCGTCGCGCAACTGGATGCAGCGCTGACACAGGACGGTAAACACGTGCCCATCTCAGCGCCGCTGGCTGAACGAGCGACCGTGGGCGGTACCCTCGCGTCTGGGATCAGCGGGCCGGTGCGATCGGCATACGGGTTGCCCAGGGATTGGCTGATCGGGGTCAGCGTGGTTGGAGCGGACGGATCTCAGACCAAGGCGGGCGGCAAGGTGGTGAAAAACGTCACCGGATACGATCTCAACCGCCTGTACACCGGGTCCCTGGGGACCCTGGCAGTGATTACCGAAGCCACGTTCAAGCTGGCTCCGGCGCCGACGGAATGGGCAGTTATCCTGGCCTCGTTTGACGGAGCCGACACCGCCGCCAGCGCCGCCCGGAATCTGGAGGCGCAATACTATGCTCCGTTGGGATTGCACATCCTCACCGGACCGGCGGCGCAACGGCTTGCGCCATCTTTAGCTGGCGATGCGCTGGCCATCGCGGTCTCAGGCGGGCGTCCAACGTCCATGAGGCGCAGAGTTGAGGACACCGTCGGGCTATGGACTTCGGTTGCCGAAACGGTCCACGTCGCCAGAGCGGACGAAGCTGACAGCCTGATCCGTGCCCTGACCGACCTTCCGGCCGACTCCGATGCGCCACCCTCGATGTGCGTCCGGATCAACGCCCAACCCTCGGCCCTGCGGGATGTTCTGGACTTCCGCGGCACTCGGCTGGGCAACCTGGAGCTGCCGTCGATTGTCGCGGACGTCGGATTCGGCGGCGGTCGCCTGCTCTGGTGGGATGAATTGACGGACGCAGAACCGGCGCGGGTGGCCAACGGACTCAAGGACATTCAATCCGCGGCTTTATCACTGGGTGGGGGAGCCATAGTGGAACGGTGTCCCGATGCCGTCAAGGGGATGATCGATGTTTGGGGGGAGCAGCCCTCGGGCATGGAAATCATGCGCCGTTTGAAGCGGCAATTTGATCCCCAAAACATCTTGAACCCCGGTCGCTTCGTTGGAGGACTGTGATGGTCAGCGCACCGGACCGGCATTCGGACGCCGGTCAGCACATGGGTGGCGGGATCGACGCCGGACACGGTTTTCCGTATGGATTGCCCTTCGAAGGGTCACTGAACGATGGGCCCGGGTTTGCCGGTTCCGACGCACCGGCCGAGGCGGACCTGTACCGCTGCGTACACTGCGGCCTGTGCTTGAGCGCCTGTCCCACATACGTAGAAACCCGATTGGAAACCGAGTCGCCGCGGGGACGGATCGCGCTGATGAAGGCGGTGCATGAGGGTCGCACCGGGATCAGCGACCGCCTGGTTTCGCATTGGGAACTGTGCCTGCAGTGCCGGGCGTGCGAGGCGGTCTGTCCATCGGGAGTGCCCTACGGACGACTCATGGAACATACGCGGGCGCAGGTCCAGGACAACGGCCTGCAGAGTCCCCAATTAGGCCGGCTATCGCGACTGTTTCTGAAAGCCGCGCTGCCCCACAATCGAAGACTGCGCCTGGCCGGACACCTGATGCGTCTATACCAGCGATCCGGGATGCAGCGGCTGGTCCGCAAGTCCCGACTGCTCGGACTAATGCCAGGCGATCTCGCCGCAATGGAAGCGCAAATGCCGGTCATGGGACAGCAGTTTTTCGGACGTCGTAGTCAGGTGTTCCCAGCGCGCGGCGAGAAGCGGATGACCGTGGGTCTGTTGTCCGGATGCGTCATGCCGCTGATGCAGGGCGACGCGATGCGCGCCGCGGTGCGGGTGTTGCAACGGAATGGGTGCGACGTCGCCGTGCCGCCAAGCCAGGGATGCTGTGGCGCGCTGAACCTGCACGCCGGTGATCTGGAGCTGGGCCGGCAGTTGGCCAGGCGGAACATCGACGCATTCAAGCAGGCCGGCGTGGACGTGATCGTCACAGCGTCGGCCGGGTGCGGTTCGTCGATGAAGGAGTACGGTGATCTGCTTCGCGACGATCCGGAATACGCTGAAGCAGCGCGTGAGTTTGCTCGCAACACGCGGGATATCACCGAGTTTCTGGCCGGATTGCCTCTGGATCCTCCAAGCGCACAGTTGCCCTGGCGCGTCACCATGCAAGACCCGTGCCACCTGGCGCACGCCCAGCGGATTACCGAGGCGCCCCGGCAAGTTCTGAAGAGCATACCCGGTTTGGAGTTGGTGGAGATGGCGGAGTCTTCGCTGTGCTGTGGCTCGGCCGGGTTCTACTCCCTGATTCAGAGGGACATGTCGCGCCGGCTACAGCGGCGCAAGATCGGCAACGCCGCGGCCACGGGAGCCGAGGTCATCGCCTCCGCGAACCCGGGGTGCATCAGCCAGCTGGAGCAGGGATTGCAGAATGCCGGCGCCGAGGTGCGGGTAATGCACGTGGTCGAGATATTGGACGCGGCCTATCAGGGTGATAATCCGCCAAGCCGATAACGTTCCCGGTCCAATACGAACACCTGGTCATCATATCTGGTGAGGGCGCTCACTATACCCGGCCAGCAAAATTGTTGCGGCGATAGATGCCAGCACGATCTTCTTCCGGCTGCTCATCACAAACGCCCCACAGTTCAAGATCGGCTATACAATCCTAAATCAGCGATGCCAGCGGTTCCAGCTTGTCCAGGAATCGCTGCACATCATCCAAGCCGCTTGCCACGTTCTCAGCGTTATCCCAATCCTCGTAAAAGTTAACGTGGAGGGCGCTGGCGACGTGAAACAGCCGGCGGATTTCGGCGTCGCCTGTCTCTGAAACCAGCAGAGAGACAGCGTCAAAAGCGCGGCGTGGCTCCGGTGTTCCCAACCGCGCTGTTCCGCTACCGACTTAACAATCTGGGCCGCGGCTCCCCAGCCTTTTTCTGAAGATTGGCGCACGTCGCCGCGGCCTAGTTCTTCCCGGCTTTGCGCCAGCAGGCGCCTGCTTGCGGCCTGGTAGTTCTGAGCGACCATAGTTTCACCTGTCCTGGAATGATTCCATGATGCCAGATTGGATGAAACCGGCCGGGCAGGAATCAGTCTGGGCTGCCGTTGTGCATCGCGAAGCTGCGTTGGGCCGCCGCTACGCTGGCTCCGTACGCAACCTCGTAATCCATGTCGCCGAGGATGACCTCAAGGGCCGACAGGAGTGACAGCACGCTGGTTTCGCGGGCGCCGTTGCCCATCATGCCGACGCGCCAGACCCGGCCGCGAAACTCGCCCAAGCCTCCACTGACCTCGATGTCGAATTCGTTCAGCAGCCGAGCACGCACCTCCGCTTCGTTGACACCCTCGGGTGCGTTGACCACGGTTATGGGGTTCAGCTGATAGTTGGGATCGGTGGCCAGGTCCAGGCCCATGGCGGTCAGGCCAGCGCGCAAACCGCCGGCAACCCGGGCGTGGCGGTCATGCTGTTCGTCGAGGCCCTCCTCCATCATCATCCGGAGGGACTCGCGCATGGCGTAGATCATGGTGATGGGGCTGGTGTGATGGTAAACGCGCTGGGTTTCGTTCCAATACTCTGCGACGCCCTGCAGGTTGAAGTAGAAACTCTCCACGGTGCTATCGCGCTTGTCGATCACGCTCATCGCCCGCTCGCCGAAGCTGATGGGAGCCAGGCCCGGAGGGGCGCCGAGGCATTTCTGACTGGCGCTGTAGCAGACGTCGATATCCCAATCGTCGACCTGGACGTTGTGGCTTCCCAGGGAGGTCACCGCGTCGGCGACGACCAGGGCGCCGTGGCGGTGGGTCAAGTCGATGGCGTCCTGTAGCGGGGTGATTGCTCCGGTGGACGTTTCCGCATGAACCAGCCCGACCATCTTGGTCCCTGGGTTGGCGTTGAGGGCATCTTCGAGAGCGTTGAGATCGGCCGGCTTGCCCCACGGAGAATCAACCATGATCGTATTGGCGCCGCACCGCTGGGCGATGTCGGCGAGACGAACTCCGAAATAACCGTTCCGGCAGACAATGGCCGTGTCGCCGCGTTCCAGCACGTTGACGCACGCGGTTTCCATCGCGCCGGTGCCGGTGGCGGATATGGGCATGGTCACTTGATTGCGGGTGTGGAACACCTGGCGCAGCATCTCGCAGACTTCGTCCATGACCTGAAAGAACACCGGGTCCAGGTGTCCCACCACGGGCTGGGTCATGGCCCGAAGCACGCGTGGATGGACGGTGCAGGGTCCCGCGCCCAAAAGCAGTCGGTTCGGCGCTTCGAATTCGTCTCGATATGATTCGGTCACGATGGTCTCCCCTTCGAATAAACAGGCCGGAATACGACGGGTCGCCTCTAGACTACGGCCGACGCGCCGCCGTCGATGTTGATCGCAACGCCGGTGAGGTAGCTGGCCCGGTCGGAAGCCAGGAAGGCGATAACGTCGCCAGCCTCGGAACCCTCGCCGACGCGGCCCAGAGGCACGCCGCGACCGGCGGCCAACTGCGCGTAGAAGTCGTCCGGGTCCAGATCGGGCTCATTCACAATGCGAGCATCGTAGCGGCGTTGGTGCTGGCCGCTCTTGATGAGGCCGATGCACACGGTGTTGACCAGGATGTTGTCGCTGGCCAGATCCTTGGACAGGCCCTTGGTGATGGCAATGCCGGCGGCGCGAGATATGGAGGTGGGCATGGAGTTGGCGCCCGGGGTCCGGCCGCCCAGGTTGGTGACGTTGATGATGCGACCGCCACCGACCTTGCGCATTTCGGGAATGGATGCCCGGATGAGACGAACCGCGCCCCACACCTTGAGCTCGAAGTCGATTTCCCAGTCGTCATCGCTGACGTCTTCAAAGCCCTTGGCCATGGAGGTGCCGGCGTTGTTCACCAGGATGTCGACGCGACCGTACCGTTCGACGGCGGTGTTCACCACACGCGCGGCGGTCCCCTTGTCGGTGACGTCCGCGGACAGGGGAAGCACTTCTCCCTCAGTGGCGGTGCGGATCTCGTCGGCCGCCGCATCCAGAACGTCCTGTCGGCGCGCCACGATAATTACGTTGGCTCCTTCGCCGGCCATTCGTTCGGCCGCTGCTTTCCCGATGCCTTCGCTGCCGCCGGTGACAATGGCTACCTTGCCGTCCAGTCCCATCTCCATGGCTCGCCTCCTTAGCGTTTTCGGCCCGAACAACGCGAATAGTTCGGGCGGCAAATTATGTCTGCGGGCGAGGGAAATTATAGCATAGCGGCCTGATTATTTAGCGGGCCGGCGGCCCAGACAAGCCCCACGAGCCAGCGTCGTCACAGGTGGAAAGCATATCTTCCAGGGCGTCAGCTTCGGATGAGGTGACCGTCAAGTCCCACTGCTCTTTGACGGTGATCCAGTCGGCAGCATAACGGCACCAACCGGCGCTTTCGTCGGGTCGCCATTCATCGGGCGGCTGCTTGCCCTTGGATCGGTTGACCGGGGCGCTGGTGGCCTGGAGGCTCGCGGGATCGGTCTGGTCATTGGCGTAGGCGCGTTTGCGTTCCGGTGACCACCGCCAGCCTCCGGACAGGTGGGCGTGGCCCAGAGGAACGTGGTGGTCGATATCGACATCGGACGCATCGGTGAACACCTCGCCGGTCCACGGGCCAACCCACTGGCCGGCGATCACGCGGCACTTGTCGCCGTCATCATCGGGGGCAAAGGACACGGGCGCCATGCTCTCGGCGATCAGGACCTCGGCGCGGGTGTTCTGGCAATCCCGGTCGGCGTCAATCCAATGACGCCAGTCCCGCCGATCATACTCGACGTCGCTGCGACGTGCAGCGACGCGGAGTCCGCGCAGTCTCACCATCAGCGTTTGCACTTCCGGAGACTCCAGCGAAGCGCCGACCGTAGCGGGTTGATCGGGAGTCGATACCGGCGGGTCCCCATTACTCGCGACGCCGTCGGCAAACTGCCGCGCAGATTCGATAGTCTCGGTGACTTCGGCGGCACAAGCGGCAACCAGCAACGCGGCCAACACCAGAACCGCGAGGACGGCGACTGCGGGCGCCCGCAAAGGTGTCACCCCGCAGTAACCGTCAGGTGCCCAGTCCTTCTCGTTCCGCGATCGAGGGCACGTCTTTGTCGCCGCGTCCACTGAGGCAGACCAGGACTATGTCATCGGCGGGCATATCGGCGGCCATGCGACTGACGTGATACAGAGCGTGCGCCGATTCCAAGGCGGGAATGATGCCCTCGGTCCGGCAGAGCAGGCGGAAACCTTCAAGAGCCTCGTCGTCGGTCACGGCCAGGTACTCGCCGCGGCCCGTGGCTTTCAGCCAACTGTGCTCCGGACCAACACCGGGATAGTCGAGACCGGCGGAGATGCTGTGCGCCTCCTGGATCTGGCCGTTCTCGTCCTGCAGGAGGTAGGATAGCGAGCCGTGGAGCACGCCGGGGCGCCCAGCGGACAGGGTCGCCGAGTGCCGGCCGGTTTCCACGCCCTCTCCAGCCGCTTCCACGCCGACCAGCCGCACGTCCTCGTCTCCGATAAACTCGTAGAAAGTGCCGATGGCATTGCTGCCACCGCCCACGCAGGCGACCACCGCGTTGGGCAGGCGCCCTTCAACGTCGAGGATCTGCTGCCGCGCCTCGCGTCCGATGACGGACTGGAAGTCGCGCACCAGCATCGGGTACGGGTGCGGGCCGACCACGCTGCCGATGAGATAATGAGTAGTCTCGACGTTGGTGACCCAGTCGCGGATTGCCTCGTTGATGGCGTCCTTCAACGTTCGGGTGCCGGATTCGACGGCGATTACCTCGGCGCCAAGGAGCCGCATGCGATAGACGTTGAGGGCCTGGCGCACCGTGTCCTCAGCGCCCATGTAAACGATGCACCGGAGCCCCAGCATAGCGCAGACGGTGGCCGTGGCCACGCCGTGCTGACCGGCGCCGGTTTCCGCGATGATGCGTTGCTTGCCCATGCGCTGGGCCAGCAGGCATTGTCCGAGAGCGTTGTTGATCTTGTGCGCGCCGGTGTGGGCCAGGTCTTCCCGCTTGAGGTAGATGCGAGCTCCGCCGCAGTGCCGGCTCAGGTTTTCAGCGTAGTACAGGGCCGTGGGACGTCCAGCGTAGTTGGTCATCAGGTGGTTGAGCTGCTCGGCGAAACCGGCGTCGTCCTGGACCGCTCGGTAAGAATCCTCAAGCTCAGTCAGGGCGGCCATGACGGTTTCGGGCACGAACTTCCCGCCGAAATCGCCGAACCGGCCGCGCTCGTCAGGAAGATTGATCTGGGTGGGGACTACCATGTCGTTTCAGCCTCCAGCCGACGAGCCGGCTTCCCGGGCGTTGGCCACGAATTGCCTGATTTTTGCGGGGTCTTTGACGCCATCCGTTTCCACGCCGCTGGAAACGTCGACGCCCCAGGGGTGAACGACAGCCACAGCCTCGGCGACGTTGTCCGGCGTCAACCCGCCGGCGAGGAGGAAGCGACGGCCTTCATCCGCCAGTTGGGCGGCGATGCGCCAGTCAAAGGACTGACCGGTGCCGCCATGCAAGCCGACAACCTGGCTGTCCAGGGTAACAGTGCAGCCGGCGGCCGTGAACGTGCCGATCCGGTCAGATACTTCAGCAACGGCGCCGGGATGGCCGTCGTCGGAAACGTGGAGCACCTTGATCACGCCAGCCTGATCGAGAACGGCGCGGCAGTAATCCAGCGATTCGTTGCCGCATAATTGAACGTAGTCGAGACCAGCCGCAGCGATGGTGTCGAGCACGTCATCCAGAGGCTGGTCGCCGAAAAGGCCGACCGATTTGGGGCTCTCGAGCTCAATGTCTCTCAATCCTTCGGTGATTACGCGGGCGGCTTCCGGTTCGATGCAACGACGCCGGCCGGGCACGAACACCATTCCAAAGTAGTCAGCGCCGGCATCGGCGGCGACCCGAGCGTCGTCGAGGCTGCGGACGCCGCAGATCTTGACGATGGTGGATTGCACTTTCTCTGCCCTATGCCGGCACGGGAGCGCCGGTGAGTGAACGCACCTTGGCGGCAGTATCCGTGGCTGTGACCAGGGCCTCGCCGACCAACACGGCGTTGATCCCGAAAGGCTCCAGCCGGGCCAGATCTTCGGGCGTGCTGATGCCGCTCTCGCTGACAATCACCTTGCCGCGGGGAATCAACGGCGCGAGCGATTCCGTTGTGGCCAGGTCGGTGACGAAGGTGTGCAGGTTGCGGTTGTTGATGCCGATGACCTCGGCGCCGGCGTCTACGGCGGTGGCAATCTCGTCGGAGTCGTGGGTTTCTACCAACGGCGTCATGCCTAACCCGGAGCCGACTTGGATGAGCTCAGCAAGCTGCGCCGGGGACAGGATGTCGACGATCAACAGATAGGTATCCGCACCGATGGCCCGGGCCTCGTACACCTGGTAAGGGTCAAACAGGAAGTCCTTGCGCAACACCGGCGCGGAACCTGACGCGCCGCTTTCCTTCACCGCGGTCAACTGCGCCGGCTCGCCGAGGAAGTGCCCGTCCGTAATTACGGATATCGCGGCGGCTCCGTTGCCGGAGTAAGTTGCCGCAAGCTCCGTGGGTCGGAAGTCTTCACGGAGCAGGCCCTTGGACGGGGACGCCTTCTTCACCTCGGCGATGAGGCTGATGTGCTCACCGCGTAGAGCGGAGGGAAAGTCCAGCGCGGGAGGGCGCGCGGCGATGGCGTCGCGCAGATCAGAAAGCGGAACTGCTGCCTGGGAAACGGCGAGTTCCTCTCGTTTCTTGGCGACGATCTGGTCCAGGATGCTGGGCATGTGCCGTCTCCTCTATTGCTCCGCTGGGCCAAGTTCGCGAGTCAATGAGACCAGGGCATCCAGTTTCTCGGCGGCCCGGCCGTCGGAGATGGAGGCCGCGGCCATTTCGATACCCTCGGGGAGGGTGTTGGCGACGTCTCCGGCGACGAGAGCGGCGCCGCTGTTCAGCGCCACGGCGTCGCGAACGGGTCCGCCGGAACCGGACAGGATGGCGCGCATGGTCGCGGCGTTGGCCGTCGGGTCGCCGCCACGCAGGTCGTCCGGTGTGGCGTGAGGGAGGCCCAGGTCCCGGGGGCGAACCACGTAGGGGCGAATTTCCCCGTCCAACACCTCCCATCCGGCGGTGTCGCTGCCGAGGGAAAGTTCGTCCATTCCGTCGTCGCTATGCACGATGATGGCGTGGTGGGTCCCGAAAAGCCGCAGGGCCTCGGCCATCTTGTTCGCAGCCTCGGGATAGCCAACTCCAATAAGTTGGCAGGGCACGCCAGCCGGGTTGGTCATCGGTCCGAGGATATTGAACACCGTCCGGATACCGATCTCGCGGCGGACGGGCGCGGCGTAGCGCATGGCCGGATGGTATGCCGGAGCGAACATGAAGCCGATGCCGATCTCGCGCAGGCAACGTTCCACAGCTTCCGGCGGCAGCTCGATGCGGACGCCCAGGGCTTCCAGCACGTCCGCGCTGCCGCAATCCCCGGAAGCGGCGCGGTTGCCATGCTTGGCCACGGTGAGCCCGGCGCCGGCAACTACGAAGGCCGCAGCGGTGGAGATGTTGAAGGTGCCCTTGCGGTCGCCGCCGGTGCCGCAGGTGTCGATGACGGTACCCTCCACGCTGACGCGCAGGGACTTGTCACGCATGACGGTGGCGAAGCCGGCGAGCTCCTCCGGGGTCTCACCCTTAAGCGAGAGGGCGGTCAGGTAGGATCCCAACTGCGCGGGGGTAACCTCACCCTCCATTACCTCGCGCATGACCACTACGGCGTCATCCATGGACAGGGATTGGCCGGCGGTTGCCGCCAATATGGCTTCTCGGATCATCGCTCACCACTGAATGGAGAAAATAGGCGCGCGATTATAATAGCACGATCAGAGTTCACCCCCGTTGCGGAGGCAATCATGCGCGTTGACGTTCACACCCACATATGGCCCGATCGTATCGCCGGCGCAGTGGCCGAAAACATGGAGTCGGAGTTGGGTTTCGAACCCATCGCGGCCAACACCGTAGACGGGATCAAAGCGCACATGGAGGCGTCCGGGGTGGACAAATCGATCGTGCTCGGCGTGGCGGCGCGGGCGGACCTGGTGAGACGAGCCAACGACTGGCTCATTTCCATAGCGGACGACATGCTGGTTCCCTTTGGCGCAGTACACCCGGACCTTCCGGACAAGGCCGGCGAGATCCGCTACCTGCGCGAAAACGGCGTGAAGGGCATCAAGATGCACCCGGTGATCAACGGGTTCTACCCCGACGATCCCCAGTGGTTCCCGGTTTACGAGGAACTGGGCGAGGACATGACGCTGGCCATCCACGCCGGACGGCTGCCTCATCAGGGAGCGGATGCGCCGCTTTACGCCGCCCCGGAGCGGATTGCCAACATCGTGCGGCGGTTCCCCAGGCTGAAAGTCATCGCCCTGCACCTGGGCGGGTTCTACATGCTGGACGAGGCGGAACGCGATTTGATGGGCCACGAGAACGTGCTGGTGGACACGACCTGGCCGCCATCAATCCGCGAACTCACCGCCGACACGCTGACCGCCATCATCGGCAAGCACGGGGCGCACAAGGTCTGCTTTGGAACCGACTACCCGCTGGTCGATATGGGCAGCGAGTCGGAGTTCCTGGCGTCGCTGCCGCTCACATCAGCCCAGGTCGAGGACATCCTGGGCGAGAACGCACGGAGGTTCATCGGGCTGTAACGGCTTCAGTCGGCGGCGTCGGCCATGCCCAGGGCGTGCAGGACGAAGGTGTATTCCTCTGCGACCTCTTTGATGCGCTCGAAACGTCCGGAGGCGCCGGCGTGGCCGGAGTCCATGTGAGTCTTGAGGAGGAGCGGCCGGTCGTCGGTGCGCATGGTGCGCAGCTTGGCGACCCACTTGGCCGGCTCCCAATAGGTTACGCGGGGGTCGCTGATACCCGCGGTGACCAGCATGGGCGGGTAGTCCTGCTCGCGCACGTTGTCGTAGGGTGAGTAGGTGCGCATGTAGCGGTAATACTCCGCGTCGTTGGGATTGCCCCATTCGTTGTATTCCATGGTGGTGAGGGGCAGGCTATCGTCCAGCATGGTGTTCAGGACGTCGACGAACGGCACATGGGCGGCCACGCAGCCGAACAGGTCGGGACGTTCGTTGATGACCGCTCCCATGAGCAGGCCTCCGGCGCTGCCTCCGGCGGCGGCGATGCGGCCGGCGGCGGTGTACCCTTCTGCGACCAGGTACTCGGCGCAGTCGATGAAGTCGTTGAACGTGTTGCGCTTGTTCAGCAGCTTGCCGTTTTCGTACCAGTCCCATCCCATTTCCATGCCGCCCCGGATGTGGGCGATGGCGAAGATGAAACCGCGGTCCACCAGGCTCAACGCGGACACGCTGAAGTTCGCGTCCATATTCAGGCCGTAGCTGCCGTACCCGTAAAGATAGAGCGGCGCGCTGCCGTCGACCGGTGTATCCCGGCGCATGAGCAGGCTGATCGGGACCCGGACGCCGTCCCGCGCGGTGGCCCACACTCGGCTGGTCTCGTACTGCCCGGCATCGTACCCGGAGGGTATTTCCTGCTGTTTGCGCAGGACGCGCTCTCGCGTCGCCATGTCGTAGTCGTAAACGGCCGCCGGGGTTTTCAGGGACGTATAGCCGAACCGCAGGGTACTGGTATCGAACTCCCGTCCGCCTCGGGCGGACATGGCGAAATCCTCCTCATCCACTCCGGAGATAAAGTGGGTATCGCCGTCCGCGAGGCGGAGCGCCATGACCTGAGGGAGGCCGTCCTGCCGGCAGGAGACGACCAGGTGGTCGCGGTACGCCTCTATGCCTCGCAGGGGACGTCCGGGCTCGTGCGCCATGAAGTCAGACCACTGGTCCCACCCGGGGTTGCCGATGGGGGCGATGGACAGCATGAAGTCCCTGGCGCCATTGCCGTTGTGCCGGATGAAAAAGCGTTCGCCGTGGTCGACAACGTCATATTCGAAATCGGTGGCCCGCGGCTCGATCAACACCGGCCTGGCAGCCGGATCGTCGGCGTCCAGGAACCGCCATTCGGACATGTTGTTGCCGCCGGCGGCCACGTAGATGAACCGGCCGCTGTTGGACTTGCCCACGCCGACAAAAAATCGCGGGTCCTCCTCCTGGTACACCAATTCATCGGAGGCGGGATCGGCGCCCAGGGTGTGGCGATAGACGTACACGGGCCGATGGTGCTCGTCGAGAACCGAGTAATACAGGGTCCGGTTATCGTTGGCCCATTCCAGGCTGTAGTAGGTATTGGGGATCTCGTCAGGGAGCATTTGCCCCGTTTCCAGGTCCAGCACCCGGATGGTGAACTGCTCCGAACCGTCGAAGTCCACCCCGTAGGCGATCATGCGATGGTCTGGACTGTTTTCGAAAGATCCGACCTGGGTATAGTCGCGGCCTTCGGCCAACCGGTTCACGTCGAGCAGGACTTCTTCGGGACCGTCCGGGCTCCCAACGCGGCGGCAGTAAATGGGGTATTGGCCGCCCTCCTCGTAGCGGACGTAGTAGTAGAAATCGCCTTCTTTTTCGGGGACGGAGTTGTCGTCCTCCTTGATGCGCCCGCGGATCTCCGCGTAGATCTGTTCCTGCAAGGCGGACAACGGAGCGAGGAACGCTTCGGTGTACTGGTTCTCGGCGCACAGGTACGGCATCGTCTCCGGGTCATCCTGATCCCGGAGCCAGTGCCAGGGGTCGACGCGCGCGTCGCCATGCAACGTGTCGGTGTGGGCGCGCCGGGGCGCGGCGGGAGGGTTGGGCAACCCGTTGCCAATGGTCATTTGATCACTCCGGTGAGAGGTGGGGCCAAACGAGCGTCATTCGGTGACGGGCTCGGCAGACACGGATTTCGAGGCGGATTCGATTGCGGCCAGTTCGCCGGCCACGTAGCGACGGCAAGCCCCGGGTCGCAACCGGGCAATCAACGATCCCAGCCAACCGCCGTATTCGGCCTCCACAGTGAGGTGGGCGTGCCCGTCATCATCGGAGGTAAAGCCGGGATCCGCGTCCGAGCAGGGGCGAACCCGATAAGAAAATTCCACGGAAAAGCCGGGTCCAACGGTACGATGGCCGAACATCTCCGGTTCCTGGACGACGGTCATCAGGCTGGTGAACTTGTCCCGGCCGATTTGCAATTCGATGCGATTTCCCGGCCTGGGTTCCGGGCCGTCGGGCAGATCGGAGCGCCGATAGGCCGGCCCGTGGATAGTGCGAGACGGAAAATCGATCACTGCGTACCAGACTTCATCCGGAGTGCAGGGTATAATTTTCCCAAGTTCAAAAGTCTGCATTTGTTCCCTTGCTGAGGGGCGCCACCACCCGGAGTGGGATCGCGCAGTCAGCTCGCCAATGGCGTTGCAAGTTCGTCAGATTGCCGTCGGAATCGGTAATCAGAGTGTACACAAGACGCGCGGCTCGGAACCACTTTCCAAGTTGACCGGTACGGCGAATTATGCAATGGTAGCGCATCCGGCGCGACGGACCCGCGAGACTATGAATATGCCCGAAGGCGCCCTGACCGGCCTGAAAGTTTTGGACTTCACCCACTATGTGGCGGGGCCGTATTGCACCAAGCTTTTGGCCGATTACGGCGCGGAAGTGATCAAGGTGGAACGGCCGCCGCATGGCGACGGGTCGCGCCGCATGGGACCGTATCCGGGCGATGAACCGCATCCGGAAAAGAGCGCCCAATTCCTGCACCTGAACACCAACAAACGCGGCATCGCGGTAGACCTGAAAAAGAACGCCGCCGCGGGTATCGTGGAGCGGCTCGCATCATGGGCCGACGTTGTGGTGGAAAGCTACCGGCCCGGGGTGGCCGATCGCCTGGGGATCGGCTATGAGCGCCTGAGCAGCATCAACCCTACAGTGGTCTATACCAGCATTTCCAATTTCGGCCAAACCGGGCCGTATCGGGATTACCGCGGCTCCGAAATCGTTTTCTACGGCATGGGCGGCGAGATGCACTCCACGGGCCTGGCGGACCGGGAGCCGCTGAAACTGGGCGGCAACGTGGGCCTGTATCAAGCGGGGGCCGTGGCCGCAGTGGCGACGATGGGCGCTGTGCTGGCCGGCTCCTTCTGGATGGATGACGAAACGGACGTTGCGACCGGGCAGCACGTCGACGTGTCCATCCTGGAAACGCAGCTGGGATCGGTTGACCGCCGGCAGAGCGCATTGCTGGCGTACCAGTACACGGGCGAACTCAGCCACCGGCCGGCTTCGGGCGGATCCGGTGGCTATCCCAACGCGGTCTATCCGTGCTCGGACGGATATCTCCAGATCAACGGCAGCCGGATGTATTTTCCTCGGGCCGTGGCGATGCTGGGCAACCCGCCCGAATTGGGAACGGAGCGATGGAAAGATCCGTCCTCGCAGGGTGACGCGGCGATGCAGGAGGAATTCGAGGGAGAACACTTCCTGCCATGGATACTGGAGCGAACGAGAGCCGAAGCCTGGCGCTCCGCCCAGGAAAACCGGGTGCTCTCCGGTCCGATCAACACCATGGCGGACCTGGATGTGGACCCATCGTTCAACTCCAGGGGCGTGTTTGCGGAAGGTGACCACCCGGTCGCGGGGCACATGAGATATCCAGGCCGCCCGTTCATAATGAACGGCTCTCCGTGGCGGTTGAGAAGGACGGCGCCGCTGCTGGGGCAGCACACCGCGGAGGTGCTGGCCGAGCTCGGCTATTCGGACGCGGATATCGGACGGCTCAGCGAAGCCGGTGTAATACTGGGCAACACCGAGGGGAATTAGCATGTCTCACCCCCGGCGGCCGCTGGAAGGTCTGCGCGTCCTGGAGATCACCGTGGTGTGGGCCGGTCCCTACTGCGGTTCCTTCCTGGCCGACCTGGGCGCGGAGGTGATCCGCGTCGAGTCCACCAAGACCTTCGTGCCCCTGACCCGGGGAGCCGCGCCCCATCTGTCCCAGGCGGTTATCGACAACCTGCCGCTGTACTCGGGCGGCACGCCGGGGCGCGTGCCCGGCGATCGGCCATTCAACCGTTCGCCGATGTTCAACTCCCATGCCCGCAACAAGAAGAGCATGACCGTGAACCTGCTGGACCCCGGCGGTCGCGAGATTTTTGACCGGCTGGTGGCGATCAGCGACGTGCTGATCGAGAACAACCCCACCGAGACCATGGAAAAGCTCGATATCTCCTACGAGTCGCTGTGCGCGGTCAAGGACGACATCATCATACTCCGGATGCCCGCGTACGGCAGTAACGGGCCGTATCGCGACTATCGGGCCCACGGCGTGCACATCGAAGGGGTCGTCGGGCACACCATGCTGCGGGGGTACGAGGACACTGACCCGTCCTACAACACCACCGTGCTGATGTCCGATGCGGCCGGAGGCGCCCAGGGAGCGTTCGCGGTGTTGGCCGCGCTCCGGCACCGCAAAAGGACCGGTGAGGGCCAGTTGGTGGAGCTGGGGCAGGCCGAGAATGTTTTCTCGTTCCTCGGAGAGTATTACCTGGATTACGCTATGAACGGGCGTATCCATGGGACCCTGGGCAACCGCCATCCACGAGCATTGCAGAACTGCTACCCATGCGCCGGCGAGAACCGGTGGGTTGTGATCACGGTCTATGACGACGAGCAATGGCACGCTCTCTGCGACGTGATTGGCGCGTCGGATCTGAAACATGACCCTGGGTTGGGAAACGCCGAAGGACGTCACGCGCGGCAGGCCGACATCGATCCGGCAATTGAGATGTGGACGCGCGGCCGCTCGCCTGAAGCCGCCATGAATGCACTGCAGGAACGCGGCATCGCGGCAGGGGTGGTGATGACCCAGGCTGACGTTTTTGCTGACCCCCACGTTCAATCGCGTAGGTTCTTCGAGGAGGCATTCCAGGAGGACTGCGGCACGCACCTGTATCCCGGACCACTGTACAAGATGTCGGAGACGCCGTTGGGCATCCACCGCGGCCCGGTCATGTTCGGGCAGGATAACGAGTACGTGTACCGCGACCTGTTGGGCTACTCCGAGGAAGAGTACGAAGGGTTCAAAGCGGCGGGGCACGTCGGCACGGACTACGCGCCCGGGGTTGGCTGATCGCGTTGGCAGCGCGCCTGTCTCTTGACGGAGGACGGGAGTGCGATCCCGTCCTCTACAAATTCCATGGCCGGTGTTAGGATAATGCGAAACCCGTATATCCCCGGAACGAGGTATTTGCCATGCCCACCAAACGGATCGGCATCCATGCGGGAGCGCCGAACGCCGAGGCTTCCCTGGATCTCATGCAGCGCGCCGAAGCGGCCGGCGTGCACGCCGCCTGGCTCACCACCGGCGGCGCCGGACTCGATGCCCTGACACTATTTGCGGCGGCCGCAGTGCAGACGGACAGCATCGTGTTCGGGACATCCATCGTCCCGACCTACCCCCGGCATCCCATCGTGGCGGCGCAGCAGGTGCAGGCGCTGGATCAACTGGCGCCCGGTCGGCTCCGGTTGGGCGTGGGCCCGAGCCACCGGCCGACCATGCGCTCGATGTTCGGCTACAACCTCCGCGCGCCGCTGACCAACCTGCGCGAATACCTGCAGATACTGCGGGCTCTGCTGCACGAGGGATCAGTGGATTTCGACGGCCAGGAATACACGGCGCACGCCAGCATCCCGCGGCCGGTGGACGTTCCGGTTATGGCGTCGGCGCTGCAGGAGGGCTCTTACGAATTGTGCGGAGAGCTGGCCGACGGCGCCATCAGCTGGGTCAGCCCGGCGGTGTACCTGCGGGACAAGGCGTTGCCGGCCTTGCGCCGGGGTTCCGACGGGGCGGGGCGAGACGCTCCCCCACTGATCGCGCACGCGCCCGTTTGCATCAGCGACAACCCCGACGCAACCCGCCTGGCGGTGCAGCAACAGCTTTCCAACTACCCGCGCCTGCCCTTCTACCAACGCATGTGGGCGGCCGCGGGCTACCCGGAAGCGGCGGAAGAAACCTGGAGCGACGGGATGATCGAGGCCACGGTGCTCACCGGGGACGCCGACACCGTCGGGGAGCGCATGATCGCGATGCTCGACATGGGCATCTCCGAGTTGTTGATCACACCGGTGACGGCCAGCGACGACCCGGCGGCGGACATGGAACAAACCATCAACCTGCTCGGCAAAGTCGCGCAATCCCTCAACTGAAGGAGATCGTTATGTTCATCGCCACCAACCGCATCAAGGTCAAGACCGGCTACGGCGACACCCTGGCCGAGATGTTCAAAGCCCGGGGCGCCGTCCAGGACCATTCCGGGTTCATCAGCTTCGAGCTGTGGAAGATGCACAAGACGCCGGACCACGAGGATTTCCTGGTGGTCACCCACTGGGAGACCGAAGAGGACCACCATACCTGGACCCGCAGCGACGCTTTTCGTTCCGCCCATGCGGGCGGGCCACCCGATTTCCTTCTGGGCCCCGGCGAGTTTCATACCTACGAGGTAGTGCACCGGCTGGAAGTGGCGGCGCACTGACGCACTATGGAGCCACGCTGCGGAATGGGCGATACCATGACTACCGCCAAGGGAGCCAACATCGCCCCGGACAGCGCGCTGGTAATTGACCCGCGCGACCTGGGATCCATGGCGTCCGGGGCTGATCTGGAAAAGCTGTTCGTCGCGTTCGCCAAACGGAACAGCCAAAGCCCGTGGCAATTTGAGCTCAGCCCTGATGGGAAGATCATCATAATGGCGCCCGCCTACTACCCCGGCAGCGTCCATGAAAACGCGGCCAGCAGCATGTTGTTCGTTTGGGCTTTGGAATTCGGCGGAGTGGCGACCGGTCCCACCGCAGCGTATCGACTGCCGGGCAGCGGCGGCATCGCCGCTCCGGATGCTGCCTGGACAGCTACCGAGCGATGGGAAAGCCACACCCCGGTCGCTGGGGATCCCATTGCGGTTTGCCCCGACTTCGTCATCGAGGTCCCTTCTCCTTCTGACAGCCTGGCATCAGTGCACGCCAAGATGCAACTCTATCTCGAAAACGGCGTCCTGCTGGGGTGGCTCATCGACCCGCCGAACCGCCGCGTCTATATCTATCGCGCCGGGCAGGCAGGGCCGGAATTGCTGGAAGACCCGGCGACGCTGTCCGGAGAAGATGTGCTGCCGGGCTTTGCCTTTGAGGTGGCCCGGTGGATATTTGACCGGGTTTAGACCGGCATACCCTCATAGGCCGGAGTTCAGATATGGCCACAGCAACGAAAACCAGCATAGCGCCAGACAGTGCGCTGGTCATTAACCCGCGTCACTTGGGGATTACGGCAACTGGAGCAGAACTCGCAAAGCTGTTCGTAGAGTTTTGCTATCGCAATAGCAGCAGCATCTGGCAATTCGAGCTTGCCCCGTCTGGAGAAATCATCGTAATGCCGCCTACTCATCATCCCAGTGACGGCCATGAAATAAAGACCGCATCAAGGCTCGACTTCTGGACGGATGGATATGGCGGAGTTGCCAGGGGCGCCAATTCCGCATTTGATATGCCGGTGACTGGCGGCATCCTTTGCCCAGACGCCTCCTGGACATCACAGGAACAATGGGACGCGTACGCGCACGTCAGCGGCAACGCACACCCTTTCTGCCCTGACTTCGTAGTAGAGATCCGCTCCACATCCGACAGCCTTGCGCCGCTCCACGCCAAGATGAGGCTCTACATCCAGAACGGCGCTTTGCTGGGCTGGCTCATTGACCCACCCAACCGCCGCGTCTATATCTACCGCGCCGGGCAGGCAGAACCGGAATTGCTGGAAGACCCGGCTACGCTGTCTGGAGATGACGTTTTACCTGGTTTCGTCTTTGAGGTCGCCCGTTGGATTTTTGACCGGTCTTAGCCGGCATTGACGTTGCGGGCCACAGCTCCCACATCCTTCGCGTGGGTCCTTCATTTCGCAAAGGAAACTGTAAATGGAGCCGCACGAACCGACATTGGTACCTGAGCCATTCGGCCCGCTGCAGGGAGTGCGCATTCTGTCCACTGGCACAATAGTTGCCGAGCCCGTGGCCGCTGGCATGGCGGCGGACGTGGGCGCCGAGGTGATCCACATCGAGCGGCCCGGCAGCGGAGAGGACTGGAGGCACGCGGAGTTCCCCATCGAGTCCCCGAGCGGTGTTCAGGTGGCCAGCTCCTGGATCCAGGACCACCGGAACATGTTCCATACCACCCTGGATTTCAGCACCCCTGAAGGTCGCGACATTTTCCTGAAGCTCCTGCAGCGAGCCGACATCTGGATGGAGAGTTCCAAGGCCCGCACCTACGACAAGTGGGGTCTGGATGACGCGACGGTGTTGGACTCCAATCCGAAATTGGTGATCTGCCACGTATCGGGATAAGGGCAGGACGGTGACCCGGATTACGTCGGACGGGCTTCCTACGATTTCACGGCGCAGGCTTTCGGCGGCATGATGAACCTCATGGGCAACCCGGAGCCCGAACCACCGACTCGGGCAGTGCCCTGGACGGCCGACTACATCACCGCCCTGTTCTGCCTTTGGTCGTCACTGGCGGCGTACATATACGCAGAACGCACCGGCGAGGGGCAGGTCATCGACCTCGCGCAGTTCGAAGCGGTCCACCGGATACTGTCCGGCACCATGGTTGCCTACAACGAGCTGGGATTGGTGCGGGAACGAGCCGGCAACAAAGCCGGAAACGCGCAGCCGTGGGACACCTTCCAGGCCAGGGACGGTTGGGTGGTCATCGCCGCGGTGGGGCCGGCGGTATATGCGCGGGTCTGCCGAGTCCTGGAGCTCGATCCCGGTGGCGAGAAGTGGATCAAAGCCCGCCGTGAGATCCATTCGCCCGAGGGCATTGAGTTCGACGCAATCTTGCGCGGATGGGTGGAGGATCGAACGGTGGACGAGGTGGTACGCATCTTCAACGAAGCGCAGGTCGGGTGCAGCCGCATCATGAACGCCCAGGAGATGGCGGAGAACCCCCATTACCAAAGCCGGAGCGTGCACGTGGAATGGGAAGACCAGCAGTTGGGGAAGCCGGTGAAAGGGGTAGGACCGATACCCAAACTTTCCCGGACGCCGGGCAAGATCTGGCGTGGGTCGGTTCCCGTTGGATATGACAACGATCTGGTTTATGGGGATTTGCTGGGTATCGCGCCGAACACTCTCCGCCAACTGGCCGAGCGCGGTGTCATCTGAGGGCGGCCGGCAGAGGAGTAAAAACGATGACTAGCGCCGCGGAAATCAGCATCGCGCCAGACAGCGCCCTGGTAATCGACCCGCAGAGCTTGGGTATCACTGCAACCGGGCGCGGGTTGGAAAAACTGTTCATCGAGTTTTGCAACCGGAACAGCCACAGCTCCTGGCGGTTCGAGCTCAGTCCAAAAGGAGAAATCATCATCATGCCCCCCGTTCATCACCCCAGTGATGGCCACGAGCACGACTTGGGCATTGAGCTGGGGTTGTGGGCGCGCGAGTTCGGCGGGGTGGCTCGAGGTTCCAGCGCCGCCTTTCAAATGCCGGTCACCGGCGGTACTCTCTCGCCCGATGCTTCGTGGACAACGCGAGAAAAATGGGAATCCCACCCGCATTTGGCCGGCGACGCTCACCCACTCTGTCCCGATTTCGTCGTTGAGATCCGCTCCACCTACGACAATCTCGCTCCCCTACATGCCAAGATGAGGCTCTACATACAAAACGGCGCTTTGCTGGGCTGGCTCATCGACCCGCCGAACCGCCGCGTCTATATCTATCGCGCCGGGCAGGCAGAACCGGAATTGCTGGAAGACCCGGCGACGCTGTCCGGTGAGGACGTGCTGCCCGGTTTCACTTTTGACGTGGCGCGGTGGATTTTTGACCGGATTTAAACCGGGGTACCCTTCACCGCCGCGGTGGCCAATTTGCCGGTGATTTGGCGGAAGTTCAGGGCCACTTGGTCAACCGGGGTTCATGTCATGCCAGAAACTGGGTTTCCCACTAATTCCACCCAGCTTTCTCGATCCGTTAGCCAACCAGAACGGTCAATCACACCCAGCATATGAGCGATCTCTTCCATAGAGTCCGTGGGCATAGGTGGGACAGGGTCGGTCTGCAATATTCTAGACTTGTCCTGGATGATATAACCTCCGTGAGGATCGCTATGCAACATTGGATATGGTTCCATTCCCAGACGTATGAGGTTTTCTGCATTTTCAGGGGCAACCTGCATAATATTACCCCCATCAGGCAATTCCCAATCGCGCGTAATATATGCGTAAAATTCTCCACGAACATTGTGCATTAACATAGCGTACACAATCTCTGGTGAGCGCGAAAAGTAATGGTTTGCTTTCACTGCGGGGTGTTCAAAATCATTACCATTGTACACAACCACAGTACGCCAGTCGCCTTCTGGCGATTGCCGAGCATCTAGGCCAACATACCCAACAGCCGGGGCCAAAAACCCGAGAGCGGGGCGGCTACGTTGGCGAAGTGACCGCCTTCCAACACGCAGTCGTCGCCTGGTCCGACCATTGGAACCAACTCCTGCGAATTCGGTAGACGAAAGCAATTCGCCTACGAACATCCTCACCCAGGCCGACCTGACATCATCGTCCGAAGTAGGGTCGGGCACTCCTAGTTTCGCCATATAAAGAACACGCGAGCAAAAGCCCATGGCGGAAGGAGATGCGTACGGGCCAGTGCCAGCCTTCGCTATGATCTGCACATCAATAGAGAGGTTTGGCAGACAACGCTGCACTTCATGCCAGCACAGCACGTCGGTTTCGTCTTCAAACAAGTGCGGGATTTCGTGGTAGCCTTTGCCATTCAACGCCGCCGCTAGCATATCCAATATTTTGGCACCGCGCTGTGCAACTTCAGCAGCTGTCCCAACCAGTATATTAAAATTTGCTTCCATCAAGGCGTCGACGCCCACATGGCGCAGCACGTTGGGTAAAACAGACAATGGATCTAAGCGAACGTACTCAAGCGGATACCAGCGCGACGAAGAAGAGTGCCGATTCAACATGCTGATCGCCTCTTATTAGGATTGGTAGCGGGGGTTGGACTCGAACCAACGACCTTCGGGTTATGAGCCCGACGAGCTGCCACTGCTCCACCCCGCGCCGAAGCGCTTGTGCGCCGGCAACTGAACAGGAAATCTGAACTTAGCGATCGATTTTTGATGATGAGCGCTGAACCGAGCCAAGAGAATTAGAAGCTCTTAGCGTGGGTCAAATCACTCGACTGGTTAGTACCGGTTTGCTGAAGCTGTTACCAGCCTTACACATCCGGCCTATCAAGCAGCTAGTCTCGCTGCAGTCTTACCCCCGAAGTTAATCGGGGAGGGAGGCCTAATCTTGGGGGATGCTTCGCGCTTAGATGCCTTCAGCGCTTATCGCTGCCAAACATGGCTACCCAGCGCTGCTCCTGGCGGAACAACTGGAACACCATAGGTTTGTCCTTCCCGGTCCTCTCGTACTAGGGAAAGGTTCCCTCAAGCCTCCTGCGCCCACGGCGGATAGAGACCGAACTGTCTCACGACGTTCTGAACCCAACTCACGTACCCCTTTAATCGGCGAACAGCCGAACCCTTGGGACCTCCTTCAGCCCCAGGATGGGACGAGGCGACATCGAGGTGCCAAACCTCGCCGTCGATGTGAACTCTTGGGCGAGATAAGCCTGTTATCCCCGGGGTAGCTTTTATCCGATAAGCCACGGCCCTTCCACTCGGTGCCGTAGGATCACTTTGCCCGACTTTCGTCCCTGCTCGACTTGTAGGTCTCGCAGTCAAGCCCTCTTATGCCAATGCGTTCTGTGGACGATTTCCATCCGTCCTGAGAGGACCTTTGGGCGCCTCCGTTACTTTTTAGGAGGCAACCGCCCCAGTTAAACTGCCCACCAAGCACTGTTCCCCAGTTTTGCTGAGGTTAGAACCAAAAACAGCCAAGGGTGGTATTTCAACGGCGACTCCACCCCTACTGGCGTAGGGGATTCATAGTCTCCCACCTATCCTACACATGACAGCTCCCAGCCCAATGCCAGGCTACAGTAAAGCTCCACGGGGTCTTTTTGTCCTGCCGCGGGTCGCCCGCGTCTTCACGGGCACCGCAATTTCACCGAGCCCTCCGCCGAGACAATGGCCAAGTCGTTCAACCATTCATGCGGGTCGGAACTTACCCGACAAGGGACTTCGCTACCTTAGGACCGTTAGAGTTACGGCCGCCGTTCACCGGGGCTTCAGTTTGGTGCTTGCACACCGCCCCTTAACCTTCCGGCACTGGGCAGGCGTCAGCCTGTATACGTAGGGTTTCCCCTTAGCACAGACCTGTGTTTTTGTTAAACAGTCGCCCGGCCTTCTTCTCTGCGCCCCCAGACAGCTCCACCAGCTAGTGGCTTCACCATCCAGGGGGCCCCTTCTCCCGAAGTTACGGGGCCCTTTTGTCTAGTTCCTTAGCGGAGGTTAGCTCGAACACCTAGGGACGTTTATCCCAGCCCACCAGTGGCGGTTTGCGGTACGGTCGCCGCGGTTCCATAACCACGAAGCTTTTCTTGTCGGTATGGCCTCAACGGGGTCTCCTTTCCCGTAGGTCAGGATTCCCTCACTCCTCAGCTTAACACCAGGGTGGATTTGCCTGCCCCGGCACGCCTACAAGCAAGGACGCACCATGTCCAATGGGCACGCCCCGCCTAGCCTCCCGCACCCCTCCTTGGTTTTAAAGCGAAACAACGGCGGTGCAGGAATATTAACCTGCTGTCCATCGCCTTCGGCTCTTGCCTACGGCTTAGGACCGACTAACCCTACGCCGAACAACGTTGCGTAGGAAACCTTGGGCTTTCGGTGTCAGGGATTCTCACCCTGATTTACGCTACTCATTCCGGGATTCTCACTTCCCCGCGCTCCAGCAAGCCTCGCGACTTGCCTTCATCGCCCGAGGAACGCTCCCCTACCATGCCCAGGTACTAATACCTGTACATCCACGGCTTCGGCGACAGACTTGAGCCCCGTTACATTTTCCGCGCAGGATCCCTCGACCAGTGAGCTATTACGCACTCTTTAAAGGGTGGCTGCTTCTAAGCCAACCTCCTGGCTGTTTTGGGAACCCTACCTCGTTTCCCACTTAGTCTGCGCTTGGGGGCCTTAGCCGGTGGTCTGGGCTGTTTCCCTTTCGACAATCGCACTTATCTGTGACTGTCTCACTCCCGGGTATCGGTAGAACGGCATTGGTGGTTTGATTGAGTTTGGTAAGCTCACGCCCCCTAGCCCATTCAGTGCCCTACCTCCGTCCTCCTAGTTCCCGAGGCTGCACCTAAATGCATTTCGGGGAGAACCAGCTATTTCCGAGTTCGATTAGCATTTCACCTCTACCCACAGCTCATCCCAGGCTTTTGTACTAGCCACGAGTTCGATCCTTCAGTTCGCGTTAACGAACCTTCAATCTGGCCATGGGTAGCTCACTCGGTTTCGGGTCTACTACATGGAACTGGTCGCCCTGTTCAGACTCGCTTTCGCTACGGCTCCGGAACTACAGTCCCTTAACCTCGCTCCATACAGTAAGTCCCCGGATCATTCTTCAATAGGCACGCCGTCATCCGCAAAAAAGCAGACTCCGACATTCTGTAGGCTTATGGTTTCAGGTCTATTTCACTCCCCGCCAGGGGTTCTTTTCACCTTTCCCTCACGGTACTGGTGCGCTATCGGTGACCAAGGGTATTTAGCCTTGGAGGGTGGTCCCCCCAACTTCCCACAGGGTTTCACGTGCCCCATGGTACTTAGGATCAACTTCGGGAGCTCCATCCCTTTCGTCTACCGGGCTGTCACCGTCTACGGCGGCCCTTCCCAGGGTCCTTCGACTAGAGATGAAGTTTGTAACTCCCCGGAGCCTGATGAGGCGGCCCCAGAAGTGTCCTGTAACCCCGCAACGACACAGGCCCTCATGCCGTTTGGTCGCTGCGGTTTGGGCTGTTCCCCGTTCGTTCGCCACTACTAAGGGAATCTCGGTTGATTTCTTTTCCTCGGGGTACTTAGATGTTTCAGTTCCCCCACTTACCTCCCGCAATGCGGGTGGACCGACTCAACGCCGGAACAGGTTACCCAATTCGGAGATCCCCGACTACGCCTGTTAGACGGCTCATCGAGGCTTTTCGCAGCCTTACCGCGTCCTTCTTCGGCCCTTGGTCCCAAGGCATCCACCATAAGCCCTTTAAAATTTGACCCACGCTAGGAACTTCAAATTCCTAAGACTCGGTTCTTACAGTTCAAATTTCCTATTCAGTTGTTAAGGTCACCCACTGACCGCTGCCTCAACGGCGTTTTGCCGGTGGCCGGGATCGCTCGCTGGAGCGCGCCCGCAGGTCAGTTGGTGGAAAGACACTATAGCCTGTGACCTCCCCGTCGTCAAGGGCAACCGGCGGGTGTTTTCAGATCCGCCGGAAAATGTCGCCAATCAATCAACGACCCACGAAGGGGGGCATGCCGCGGTTCTTGTCCAGGAACCACTGCACGGCGATCTTGTGATCCTCGGTTCGACGCACATGCTCCTGGGCCGCGGAAGCCAACTCCAGCGCCCCCTGGAAGTCGAGGTCCATGCTCTCGTGCACCAGGTACTTGGTCAGTGAATGCGCGATTGTGGGTCCTTTCGCGATCCGGGTCGCCAGTTCCATGGAGCCTTCCATCAACTGGTCATCGGGGAAGCACTTGCTGGCGAGCCCGATGCGCACCGCGTCCTCGCCGCCCATCCAATCCCCAGTGTACTGGAGCAGCAGGGTGTTGCTGACGCCGATCAACTTGGGCAACTGCCAGCAACTGCCGTCGCCGGGTATCAGCCCGTTGAGCACGAACCGCTCGGACAGGCGCCCGCTGTCGCCGACAACCCGGATGTCGCAGGACAGGGCCAGTCCGCAGCCGACCCCGGCCGCCGGGCCGTTGACCACCGCGATGGACGGCTTCTGGAGGTCGTGGATACGGAGCGGCACGAAGTTGACCCGGGGACCGCTTTCGACCCGGCTCGGGCGGCCCTTCATGTACTCCATCTTGCCCCAGGTCAGGGGTTCCGGCTCCGCCTCCCCTTCACGCTCTTCGATACGCTGGCGGAACCCGCGCACGTTGGCCCCGGAGCAGAAGGACGGTTCCGTGCCGGTGAGCAGCAGCACGCGCTCCTCCGGGTTGTTTTCGAACTCGTCCAGCCGCTCGAACATCTCGGCGGCCATATCCTGACCCAGCGCGTTGCGCGTGGGCGGGTCGTGCATGGTCATAACCAGCACGCCGTCCACGACTTCGGTCTTGATGAACTCATAAGCCATTTCAAACGCCTCACTGCACCCCGGAACGCGCCGGGGTGAACGGATTGACGTGCATTCTACCCAATCGTTCTCACCTGCGGCAAAACCAGCGTTTGCCAACCGCCCGGCCATATCCTAAAATCCGGTCTGTTCGCCAACCGCAGATACGAGGCCGGGCCCGGCCTGATACCGAGGAGCCATGCCATGCAATCCGGCACTATTGTCAACCTGCACATCGCCCGCGTGAAGGGTACTCCGCCCGACCCGGTGGAGGAGGCACGGGCCATCTCGGCCGAAGGTTTGGAGGGCGACCGGAGTCGCAACCCACGAAATCTCCGGCAAGTCCTGGTCATGGATAAAGAAACGCTCGACCACTACGGCCTGGAGCCGGGGCAGATAAAAGAAAACATCACTGTCACCGGGATGGACCTTTCGGAAGCCCGCCAGGGCCACGTCTTTTTCATCGGAGACGAGGACGGTCACGTCACCCTGGAAGTTACCGGGGACTGCGAACCATGCCAGAAGATGGATGCGCTGATCCCGGGATTGCAGAAAGAGATTTTCGGCAAGCGCGGCATATTGACCGTGGTTTTGCAAGGCGGGAATATCAAGCTCGGGGACTCCATTCGATTGGAACCGTAAGCGGCGCCCTTAGCTAAGGGCGCGGCGCTAATAGCACGAATTTTCCTCCCGGCATCGGGAGCGGGCCCACTTATGCCATACGAAGCGGTGGGCCGATACCCAGATCGGAGCTGCATTGCATAACCAGCGGCTTATTGATGGAACGCTGCCAGGTTGGCACTCAAAACGGAGCATAAAGATGCGACTGATTTCTATCCTTCCTCGTTCGAGATACCGTCTCATCGCGGTCGCGGCGGCGCTCATCCTGCCCGCCGTGGCCTTCATTGCCTGGCCTCACGCCGCGCACGCCTCCGGCGTCGATAGCGAGACCCAGTTTGTCCTGAATACGTTTGCGTTCCTGATCTGGGGCGCGCTGGTGATGTGGATGTGCGCCGGGTTCACGATGCTCGAAGCCGGCTCGGTGCGCACCAAGAACGCATCCATGATCTGCCTGAAGAACGTTGGCATCTACTCCATCGCCGGGCTGGCCTTTTTCTTCATCGGCTACAACCTGATGTACAACAACGTCCAGACCGTGATCGGCACCGTGGTGTGGCCGCTGTATGGTCCATCCGCCGACGAGATCGCCCTGCTGGGCGGGGACGAATCCGCGCTGGCCGCGGTAATCGACAGGGGTCACTCGGTGATGTCCGACTGGTTCTTCCAGATGGTCTTCGTGGCCACCACCGCGTCCATCATCTCCGGGGCCATGGCCGAGCGCGTGAAGATGTGGAGTTTCTTCCTGTTCACCCTTTTGATCACCGCCTTCATTTACCCGATAGTAGGCGCCTGGACCTGGGGCGGCGGCTGGCTGGCGACAATGGGGTTCCAGGACTTCGCCGGTTCGACCATCGTGCACAGCACCGGAGGTTGGGCGGCCCTGGCCGGCATCCTGGTGGTCGGGCCGAGGCTCGGCAAGTTCCGGGACAACGGCGCCGCGCGCGCTACGCCTCCCTCCAACGTCGTGCTGGTGACCCTCGGGGTGTTCATCCTGTGGCTGGGCTGGTTCGGCTTCAACGGCGGGTCGCAGCTGGCGTTGGGAACGGCCGCCGACGCGGTGGCGATGAGCGTCGTTTTGATCAACACCAACCTGGCGGCAGCCGCCGGGGTGATAACCGCGCTGTCCGTCTCTCGCCTGTTCTTCGGGCGGATCGACCTGATGGTGGGCCTGAACGGCGGGCTCGCCGGTCTGGTCTCGATCACCGCCGGGCCGGACTTCGTGACCCACATCTGGGCGGTGCTCATCGGCATCATCGGCGCGGTGATCTGCACGGCCGGCATCAAGCTGCTGGAGGTCGTGAAGGTGGACGACGTGGTGGGAGCCGTGCCGGTTCACCTGTTCGCCGGCATCTGGGGAACCATCGCGGTGTGCATCGCCGCCGGGGGCAACATCCTGACGCAGTTGGCCGGCATTGCGTCGGTGGGCGTGTTCGTGTTCGGCGTTTCCTGGGTGGTATGGTTCGCCATCTCCAAGACCATCGGTCTGCGCGTAACGGAAAGCACCGAGCGCATCGGCCAGGACGCGGCAGAGCTGGGCATGGAGTCCTACCCCGAGTTCGTGCTCATGCCGGAGATGGACGACGATTAATTCGGTTCAGCGATACGCCCACACATTCCTGAAGATCAAACCAGGGGGGAGGCTGTTCGGCCTCCCCTTGGCGGTACACGCCAAGGATATGCCTGACGAGGCTATGCCGCTTCTTTTGGAAACAGCCGCTCTAAAAACGTGCTTGCAGTTGCAAAGAATGCCGCAGATGCAGCTATGAACCCGGACGTCCTCAAGTCATCACTAAACAAGAAAACCCACACGGCTCCAAAGGCGGTCGCTAGAAACAGGAAGAACAGCACCCAGTGGGCAACGTAAATCGCTTTTCTAATCGTTGTACGCATATCGTCTTCAGTTCGTAAACTTCCCGAAGACCAGGACCCCCGAGGCTACCGCCCCCCCGATTATCGTCATAAACCCACCTACGAAAACCAGCAGCGCGAATGACTTGCAGGCGGATTCCTGCTCTGGAAATCCGCTGATAATCGCCGGGCAATCCATCAACTCCACACCGGCACCACCGACTACCGTCAGGATGGCGCCCAGGATGAACGCTGCGCCAAACACGATAAAAGCCGGTACCATTGCCGTCTCCTTTGAGACCTATCACGACGATTCACCTACATTGATTGTATCAAAGGCTTGCTACTTACCTTAACAAAATCGGGGGCGACGGATTGCGTCGCCCCCGCGAGATGCTCTAATCTGATTGGGAGCTAGCGCACCAGTGTGCCCCGTATGGCCTCGCCAACGTCGCCGACCTGGGTCACGTCCTGCCACTGGCGGACGGCGTCATCGACACGGTCGTCGGACAACACCAAAGCAACGTTGTCGCGGAACTTGCCGGCGATGTTGTCCATCCCCCACGGAGCGGCCTGGCTGCCCAGGATGGACCCGCGCGGCGTCTCGTGCTCCAGCACGCGGCCGTCCTTCAGGGTGACGCGGATGGGCACGCCCTTGGACACTGTGCCGCCGCCCCTTTCAAACTTGGACTGGACCCGGATGTTGACCCGCTCCATCATGTCAGTCACGTCGGGGTCGACGATCTTCTCATCAGTGAACGTATTGATGGCAATTTCACCGTCCACCAGGGCTGCGGCCATGTTGTACTTGGCGCTGAACTTGCCCTTCAGGTCGGTTTCCGGCTCCTCGTAGAGCATGACCGTCGAGGCGTAGGACTGCACAATCTCCGCGTTGGCCACGTCCGCGTAGCCAAACTCGTGCTCCCGCATCAGGCCGAACACACTGTCCAGCATGGCGTGGTTGCCGCCGCAGGACGGGTACTTCTTGATCATCAGCGCGTCCTGCACCCGGAACGGCTTGCCGAGTTTCTCGGCGGCTTCTTCCAGGTTCGTGTGCTCATCGCCGATCACGGTCGCGGTGAAGCCCACCGGGTGCTCCAGGATCTGATCGCCGGCGGTGAAGCCTCGCTGTGCCAACTGCGCGGCCATGACGCCATCGCGGCAGGTCATGCCGGCATGCAGGGGCTTGGTCATGGTGCCGAAGTTGTGGATGACGCCGCCGGCCATGGAACCGGCCATGCCCAGCGCCATGGTGGTCTGCTCCTCGTCCAGCTTGAGCAGCTTCGCGCACGCTGCGGCCGCGGCCAGACGACCCAGGATCGCCGTGCTGTGGAAGCCCCGGTGCATCTGCTGAGTGTGGTAGTGGGTGGCGTAATCCACGGCCAGGCCGACCTCGCAACCCACGACGTAGGCTTCCATCAGGTCGCGGCCGGTGGCGCCGATGGTCTCACCCAGGGCCAGCAGAGCCGGGAAGATCGCTACGGTAGGGTGCCCGAACCCGCCGAAGTCGTCGTAATCAAGGGCGTGCCCCATGGTGCCGTTGACCAGCGCGGCGTTCACCGCGGAGGTCCGCTCACCGGTGGCGAGGATGGTCGCCTCTTCGTTGCCGCCCAGGTCGCCGGCGTAGTTGCGGATGATGTCGCCCACCTTCTGCGTGGAGCCGGCCAGGATCACGCCCACCAGGTCGAAGCAGGACTCATTGGCCACCCGTATGGCGTCCGGCGGGATGTCCTCATACGTCGTTTCCACGATCCACTTTGCCACCATTTCAGTTGCGCCCATGGTGCGAAACCTCCCATTTTTGTTCTTGATTTGCGCCGTAAAACGCTCAGTTGTGCGATTATAACATCGCCGGTTCGGTTGCCCGGATTCCGGGGGTCTGCTAGACTTTCGCCGTCGCACGGTTCATCCCGTGGGCGACCCAATTGACCAGAACCCCGTTTACCAGGAGTTACGGCTAATGATTTACGAAGTTCGCACTTACGATCTCAAGCCTGGTGGAGTGCCCATTTTCGAGGACGCATTCGCGAAAGCGCTGCCCCATCGGGAAAAGTACTCCAAGCTGGCCGCCTTCTTCCACACCGAAATCGGCCCGCTGAACCAGGTGATCCACATCTGGCCCTACGAGAGCCTGGACGAGCGCAACGAAGTACGCGCCGCCGCCGGCAAGGACCCCAACTGGCCCCCGGACAGCCAGGGCACGATCCTGCACATGGAGTCGGAGATCTTCAATCCCGCTCCCTTCATGCGCCCCATGGGCGGCGGGCAGAAGCAGGGCAACGTCTACGAAATGCGAATTTACGAGTACCAGAACGGCGCCATGCCCAAGGTGCTGGACATCTGGGGCGCCGCCATCGAGCATCGCGAAAAGTTCTCCCCGCTGGCTGCCGGGATGTACAGCGACATCGGCGGCCTGAACAAGTGGGTGCACATCTGGCCCTACAAGGACCTGGGCGAGCGCGACAAGATCCGCGCCGAGGCATCCGCCACGCCGCACTGGCCCCCGCCGACCCGGGAGTTTCTGGTCAAACAGGAGACCAAGGTGCTGGTTCCCGCCAGCTTCTCACCCCACGCATAGCGCCGGTCACAACCGCTGCTACAGTAGGGGCGAATGATTATTCGCCCCATAGGCATCAAGTTAAGGGAAGCTGCCGGTAAGATGGTGATTGCATTCCAATCAATCGCCACCGGAGCTTCCCATGAGCAGTGTGCCAGAAGTTGCCCAGGCCATGAGCCGGGTTCTCACCGGAGTGGCCCAGCAGGCCGCCGCCGAGACGGGGCTGGTGCAACGGCGTTCCAAACTCACCGGTCCCGGCTTGGTGCAGACCCTGGTTTTCGGTTGGCTGGCCGACCCGGACGCCAGCCTCAGTTCGCTGACCCAGATGGCGGCCACGCTGGGGGTGACCATCAGTCCCCAGGGCCTGTTCCAGCGGTTCACGCCCCAAGGGGCGGAATGTCTGTACCGAGTTTTGCAAGAGGCTTTGGGTCAAGTTATTGACGCCGAACCGGTGGCGATTCCGCTACTGCGGCGCTTCACCGCCGTGTTGATCCAGGACAGCTCGGTCATCATGCTGCCCGACGGACTGAGCGAGGTCTGGGCCGGTTGCGGCGGCAGCGGTTCCTATGGACAGTCAGCCCTGAAACTACAGGTCCGGCTGGATTTGACCACTGGACTGATGCTGGGGCCTTTTCTGACTGATGGGCGAACCCCGGACAGCAATTCTGCGGTGCAGACGGCGCCGGTCCCAGCTGGCGCGCTGCGCATTGCCGACTTGGGGTATTACCGACTGGATACCTTCCGGGAATTGGCGGCGCAAGGGGGCTATTTCCTGTCTCGGTACAAAGCCGGAACCAAACTCTACCGGCATGATGGCGCGGAACTGGACCTGCGGAAGCTGCTGTCCACTCCGTCGGCAACCGGCATTGACCGGCCGGTATTGCTGGGGCGCGCCCACCGCTTGCCTGTCCGCCTGCTGGCCGTCAAAGCGCCCCCAGAAGTGAGCGCCCAGCGGCGGCGGCAACTCAAAGACCACGCCCGCAAGAAAGGTCAGCAGCCCAGCAAAACCCGGTTGGCCTTATGCGACTGGACCATCTACGTTACCAACGCGCTCCCATCCCAGATCAGCCGAGATGAGGCAATGGTATTGGCGCGGGCGCGCTGGCAGATTGAACTGCTTTTCAAACTGTGGAAGCAACACGGAGGCATTGACCGCTGGCGCTCCGCCAATCCCTGGCGGATCCTCTGTGAGGTCTATGCCAAACTGACCGCCATGGTCATCCTGCACTGGACTTTGCTGACTGCGGTCTGGATGTACCCGGACCGAAGCCTGGTCAAGGCCGCCGCCGCCGTCCGTCGCTACGCCGTAATGCTGGCTACTGCCATGACCGGACTACTTACGGCAACCATGGTCATCGAGCAGATTGGCTTATGCCTGCGCGCCGGGTGTAAAATCCAGCGGCGTCGTCAACGCCCCGGGTCATATCAACTACTACTCGCCCTAACCGACGACGCTTAACTTGATGCCTATGGGGCGAATGATTATTCGCCCCTACGTTATAATGACGACACGCGGGATTCTGCCCGCGACCCGTTTGGTCCCGAGGTTGTTTTCATGAATATCGGCGTCGCAATGTTCGTCACCCAGTCGTCCATCGACATCGCTGAGCTGGCCCAGGCCTGCGAGGCCCACGGTTTCGAGTCGTTGTGGGTGCCCGAGCATCCGGCGATACCGGCCGGGCCCAAGACCCCGTGGCCGGGGTCTCCCGACGGGGTGATCCCACAGATGTATTACGAGTGCGTCGATCCGTTCGTCGCGCTGGGACGGGCTTCGGCGGTGACGTCAACCCTCAAACTTGGCACCGGGATCTGCCTGGTGCCCGAGCGCAACCCGATCCTGCTGGCCAAGGAGATTGCGACCCTGGACTACCTCAGCAACGGGCGGTTCCTGTTCGGCATCGGCACCGGCTGGCTGCGCGAGGAGACCGAACTCTTCGGCATCGACTTCTCGCAGCGGATCGGCTACACTCGCGAATCCATCGAAGCCATGAAGGAACTCTGGACCAAGGAAGTCGGCAAGTTTCACGGCCGGCACATCGATTTCCCGCCGATCTACTCGTCCCCAAAGCCGGTGCAGAAGCCGCATCCGCCGGTGCTCATTGGCGGCAATGCTCCCAACGTGGCCCGACGAGTGGTGGCGTGGGGTGACGGCTGGATGCCCAATCGCATCTCGCCCGACCAGTTGAAAGAGCGGCGCGAGGAAATCGTGCGCCTGGCCCAGGAAGCCGGTCGCGACCCTCACGAAATCGAGGTTTCGGTGTTCGGGCAGCCCGCCGACCCGGAGATCCTCAAAGCCTACGAGGAGGCCGGCGCGACCCGTGCCATGGTCTTCGCCGAAAGCGCGCCCCGCGACCAGGCTTTGCGCCAGATAGACGATTTCGCCAGCCGGCTGCTGGCCTGATCCCAAGCCCAACCCGTCATACCGACGAGACAGTTCGACAATAATGCTTCCCGACGACGCCGGCATCCTGTCCCTGCGAGACGCCAACCAGCGCTTCTACGACGCGTTCGGGTCCCTGGACATGGCCCGGATGGACACGGTCTGGGAGCAGTCCGAACGGGCGCTGTGCGTCCATCCCGGCTGGCAGCCGATAGTGGGCTGGCCGGACATCCGCCGGTCGTGGCAGGGCATATTCAACGGCGCGGCGCTGATGCACTTCAACATCCATTATGTCAACATCGCCCTGGAAGGCAACTGCGGTTTCGTTACCTGCATTGAGAGCATCACCAGCGTGGTCGAAGGGCAGGCGCAGGGTTTTGGCGTCCTGGCCACGAATATATTTGTGAGATCCGGCGGTGACTGGCTCGTCATCGCCCATCACGCGTCGCCCCGCCTCTAGAGCAAATCGAAACTCGAGGCTGGGACGGCACGGTCTCCAGCCTTGTGGTCGGTCTATAGCCACCTCGCACAAACCGCTCAATACCGGGAGTTGGAGCGAATCATGTCACATTCCCCACCTGCGGTCGTTGACGTCTCCGCGACCGACCGCAACCTGTGGCAGGCCATAATGGCAGAAGCCATCGCCAACCTTACGTACACTGCCTACGCCAACAAGGCCCGCGAGGAAGGGTACCCTGAGATTGCCGAGGTCTTCGAGCAAGTCGCCCGGGCCGAGACCAATCACGGCCTGAATTACCTTTCCATTTCGGGCGGGATCGACAGCACTGCGGTCAACCTGGCCAGCGTGATCGCTGGTGAAACCCGGGAGTACACGCGCACCTACCCGCGCATGATCAACGATGCGACGCGGGACGGCCGCTCCGACGCCGTTGACATCCTGACCGCGGCCATGGAGGAGGAAAAGCAACACCAGATCGCCTTTTCCGATGCCCTGGCCCATCTGCAAATCAAGAGCCCGAACGGCTCCCCGGTTGAACCGGACTTCCTGGTTGCCACGACGGCGCCAGCAGCGGGGGATGCGTTCGATCTGGATGTTTCTGGCGAGAGGCCCGCGCTACCCATAGACCTCCAAACATACGTTGATGCGGCGCTTGCGCTGGATAGGGAACCGTTCCGCATCGCAAATCTGGGTCGACTTCGAGAGGTGGTATTCGGCGCGCAGGACGGCATTATCAGCACGCTTGCCCTGACCACGTCGGTGGCCATCGCCGTTGGCACGACCGGAACGGTCCTCGTGGCGGGGTTGGCTGCCGCCGCGGCCGGGATGATCAGCATGGGCGCCGGCGCGTATCTGGGCTCCCGCGCCGAGGAGGACGTTCGAGAAGCGGCAATCGCCAACCAGGTTCGCGAACTGGATGAGAACCCGGCTGAGCAACTGGCAGAGCTCGTCATCCTGTTCCAACGAGAGGGCAAGACCTACGACGAAGCCGTCCATCTCGCCAACGAGATCGCGAGCAACGAGACCCTTTGGTTGAACACGCTGCTGGAAAAGAAGCTGGGGATCAGCCCGGACTTTGGTGGCAACCCGCTGAAGGACGCGGGGGTGATGTGCGTCTCGTTTGGCTCAGCGGCGATCATACCCATCATCCCCTTCCTGTTCCTGGCCGTCGGGCCGATGGCGATCGGATTGTCCGTGGGCCTGTCACTGTCAGGGTTGTTCGCGCTGGGCCTGGCGAAAGGCCGGCTGGTGCGCAAATCCGCCATCCTGCAGGGGCTTGAGATACTGGGGATCGGCGCAGTCTCCGCAGCCCTGGGGTACGGTTTGGGCGAGTTACTGCCGCGCGTGTTGGGGTTCTAACGCGAGGCTTTCACCGAAACAAGGAACCAGACGCCGAAAAAACGGGGGCGGTCCGAAGACTGCCCCCGTCGTTTGTCCGCGTTGTTCACGTATCAGGAGAACCGGCCCAACAAGCCTTTGACGGCCTTGAGAAAGTCGGGCGGATTGTCTCCCTGGACGAGGTGACCCGCATTGTCCACGGTGACCGTGGTGCAGTCGTGGTGCTCTTCGGCCATCCGCATCATCGTCTCGTCGGCGAAGATATCGCTGCGCGCGCCGCGCACCACCAGGGCCGGGCAGTCGATCTTGCGCCAGCCGGCCCAGAGCTGTTCCGGAGTCCAGGCGGGCGCGCGAAAACCACGCCGTCGGATCACCTTGTCATATTTCCACGTCCACTTCCCGTCCTCGCGCTGGCGGATGCTGTACTTCAACGCGCCCAGGGTCTGCTCCCGGGTGCGGCCGGTGTACTCCATGACGCGCTGGGCGAATTCCTCCAGCGTATCCAACTCGTCGGGAAGCTCACGGAACTGCTGGATGCGGTTCGAGCCGCGCCTTTGCGTCTCGGGCCCGGTATCGACGATGGTCAGTGACTTCAACGTCCCCGGCCGGCCCGACGCCCAGGCCAGGCTGTTGCGACCTCCCATGGAATGGCCTATCAGGTGGAAATCCTGCAACCCGATGGCAGACACCAGCGCCTCAACGTCGCCGACGTAGGCGTCGGTGGAATAGTCTTCGTCGGGGGACCAATCACTGTCGCCGTGGCCCCGTTGGTCCACTGCAATCACACGGTAGTCAACGGACAACGGCAGGCTGATGAAGTCCCAGCTATGCGCCTGCTGCTGGATGCCATGGAGCATCACGATCGCCGGCGAATTCGGATCGCCCCATTCCAGGTAATGGAACTTGAGGCCGTTGACCTTGATATACCGGTCGACCGGCTCGTTCTCCACCGTAAAGGGAACTCCCATCTGTCGCGCAGCGTCGTGCAGCGACAGACCCATGGAATGTGACGCCATCTTGAATACCTCCTACCGTGAACGTGGCCGCCATGTTACCACGGCTAACCGTTTTCCTTCGCCTGGCGTTCCAGGATCCCCCGGATGGTGAACATGCGCTGGAACAGGGTGAAGCAGGACACGCCGGCGATCACCCAGAGGACCCATACCATGATCGGCACGGGGGCCAGCCCTTCCACGATCAGGCCGATTCCCAGGATCGCGACGCGCTCGGTCCGGGTCATGATGCCCGAACGGGTGAACGCGCCGAGGCCCTCGCCGCGAGCTCGCAGATAGGAGACGCCCTGCGAGAACACCAGGCCCAACAGGACCGACAGCATGCTGAAGATCCTCTCCGGTTGGGACAAATCCGCGAGCAGGTAATACAGCCCCAACCCGACAAACAGCGCAGCCTCGCCCAATCGGTCGAAAACGGAATCGAGCAGGGCGCCAAAGGGTGACGCCCTTCCGGTGAGACGGGCCAACCCGCCGTCAAACAAGTCCAGAATACCGCCGGCCAGGAACACGATCCCGCCGTACAGGGGATATCCCAAAGCCACCAACGCCGCCCCAGCCACGCACACCGCGAATCCGAAGACGGTGATGACATTTGGGGTCAGCCCCACGGCGTGGAGGGCCCGCGCCCCGGGCAACTCGACGTAGCGCAGCATCGCCGCGCGCAACTCCTCTCTACCGGGCATTGCCACCGTGGTTGGCCTCCTCCATGCAGTGTTGGTAGTAGTCTTCGACTTCCGAAGCGACCCGTTGCCAGCGATGATTTTGCGCCACGCGCTTGCCGGCGGCCGACAATCGCAGGCAGAGTTCCGGGTTGTCGATCACGGCGGCGATGGCGGCGGCGATGGCGCTCGGCTCACGCGGCGCCGCCAGCAATCCATTGCATTCGTGGGCCACGACGTCGCGGTAACCGTCGATGTCCGATGCGACCACCGGAACGCCGGCGGCCATCGCTTCCAGCAGCACTATCCCGAAGCTCTCTCCGCCGGTGGCGGGACTGCAAAAAACGTCGGCGCTGGCGTAATAACGAGGCAGGTCATCGCCGCTGACCGCGCCGACCAATCGCACCATGTCGTCACCGACCGCGGCTATGGCGTTGATCCATGACGCGCAGGCCTGATCCGGTTCGCCAGGGCCCACGACGACCAACCTGAGATCACGCCGACGTTCGAGCAAGCGAGCGAACGCCTCCAGAAGATAGCGCAGGCCCTTGCGTTCGTCCTTGCGCCCAACGAACAGGACGTTTTTCTTCCCGTCCCGCAGCTCGGGGAGGGGTGCGGCATCGGCGAAGCGCCCGAAGTCGATGCCGTTGGGGATCACGCGATACGCCCGGTTCGGAAAGTGCGGAGCCACGAAGGATCGGGCGGCCTCGGAAACGGCGATATGCCCATGGAGCCGGCGGTGCCAGGTCTTCAGGGCAAACCGTGACCAACGGTACAACTGCTGACCGTCCGAAAAGGCGTGGAAGGTGCCGATGTTAACGGCATTGGAATGATGCAGGAACATCAAGGGCAGCAGTGGAGCCAGTGGTTCGTGCACGTGGACCAGGTCGAATCTCTCGCGAGCCACGATTCGCCTGACGCGCGGCCACAGCCACCACGCAAGCGTTACCCGCGCCGTTGATCCCCCGGCCGAAAGAGGAACGGATCGACCCATCGGGATGAAATTGTCGGGATTGCCGGCTTCATTCGAAGGGTTTATCGGGGTTCGCGGGGCGACGATGGTCACTTCGTGCCCGCGGCTCCGCAATTCATCGGAGAGTTGGGACACGTGGGCATTGACGCCGCCGGGCCACGCGAAATCGTAAGGGGAGACCATGGCTACTTTCATAGCCCGCTCCCCTCGGTTGACCTTGAACCAGGAAGACTGGAAAGTGGCGGCGGTTATTCTTCTCCGTCGCCGTGGTTGACCTGCACACTGACCACCGCGGGCTCGGAGATAAACGCTTCTACCATTTCGTGCGCTTCGGAGTCGGAGTACTGGACTGGCGGGCTCTTCATGAAGTAGGCCGAGGGGGCGAACACGGCGCCGCCCTGCCCACGATCCAGGGCCAGCTTGGCGCACCGGATGGCGTCCACCACGACGCCAGCCGAATTGGGGCTGTCCCAGACCTCCAGCTTGACCTCCATCTTGACCGGAGCGCCGCCGAAGACCTTGCCGTCGATGTGGATGTAACACCACTTGCGGTCCTGCAACCACGGCACGTGGTCGCTGGGTCCGATGTGAATGGTGTCCGCATCGGGCTCTTCCTGCATCTGGCTGGTGACGGAGCCGGTTTTGGAGATCTTCTTGGACACCAGGCGTTCGCGTTCCAGCATGTTGAGGAAGTCGGTGTTGCCGCCGAAATTCAACTGGTAGGTGTTGTCGATCTCGGCGCCGCGGTTCTCCATCAGGCGGGTCAGCACGCGGTGAACGATAGTCGCGCCGACCTGGGATTTTATGTCATCGCCGATAACGGGCACACCCCGCTCCTCGAAGCGGTTGCGCCAGTACTCTTCACGAGCGATAAAAACCGGGATGCAGTTGATCATGGCGCAGCGAGCGTCGAGGATCTGTTCGACGTACCACTTGGTTGCCATCTCGCTGCCCACGGGCAGGTAATTGATCACCACGTCGACTTCGCGCTCGCGCAGGATGCCCGAGATGTCGGCGGTGCTGTGATCCGATTTCACCACTACGTCCGTGAGGTAACGGCCGATCCCGTCGTGAGTCATGCCCCGTTCTACGGGCACTCCCATGTAGGGAACTTCGGCGAACTTGATGGTGTTGTTAGGCTCGGTGAAGATGGCCTCCGACAGGTCTTTCCCAACCTTATTGCGGTCGACGTCGAAAGCGGCCACGACTTCGATATCCTCGATTCGGTAGTCTCCAATGCGATTGTGCATCACGCCGGGGATCGGGTCGTCGTCCGGCACCTCAACGTATTTGTGGATGCCCTGGACCAGCGAAGACGCGCAGTTGCCCACGCCGATGATGGCAACCTTGATCGTGCCCAATTGTGTACTCCTTGCGGCCCGCCCCGGGGCAGACATCCCTCAAAACCGGGACTGGAAATTGTCGAGGCCAACCTGCATCAAACTGCCAGACAGTCTAACACACGCGGAATCTTGGTGCCCTTTTACAGTCGCTAATCGCCGAGCACGGGCGATCAGCGACGTAAAACGACCAACCGGCCCGGGCTAGTCCTCGGCAAAGAAACGGAAAATCGCGGTCTCGTCATCGTGGCGGAACCTGCCGCCGCGGAACCGGATGTCGCGCCCCTGCTCGATGTGGTGATCAACGAGTTCCTTCACTCGGCCGGATGCTTCCTCAGCATCCGCGGAGCCGCGAACGATCTCCATCAGTTCGTCGCCGAGCAGGTTGTCGCTGACGCCGTCGGTGCAGCATACCAAGCGGTCTGCGGCCGACAGATCAAGGGTGGCTTGAAACACCGACAGGCCAGGTTCTGCGCCGATGGCCTTGGAAACCCCCAGGCGTATCAACCCGCCCATGCGTCCGCTGTATTGCTCGTATCCGTCGGGGCGGATCACGTAGATCGGACTGTCGCCAGCGGAAATGATGTGGAGTTGGCCGTTGAGATACAAAGCTGCCGAGGCGGTGGTCAGCAGGAACCGTCCTCCCCCAACCTGGTGGAACTCGGCGTTCTGCTCGTCCAGAACGGCAACGATGTCCTCGGGTCCCGTTATGTTGATGGCTTTCAGGGCGTCAGCCACGGAACCACTGGCCTCGTCGCCGCCGTGACCGGTGACGCCGTCCAGCACCACGTCCAGGAAGTTGCCGTCGCCCAAATCGCGGGTCAGGTAGTTGTCCTCGCCGTGAGCGGCGTTGTCGTGAAGAATAGCCAACGAACTGGTGAGCATAGTTCCTGCATCCTCACATGAATTTGGTTTGCAGCGGATCAGCCGGCCAGGACGGCCAGCTCAGTGTTTGCATCAAATCGGTAGCGTGTCCAGTGGTCCTCGGAGAGCCGGCGCAGCGCGGCGACCCACGCTTCCATTGCTGCCGGCCGGTCAGACATCTGGTCGTTTCGGATGGTAATCAGACCCAGGCATTCGCGCAAGTCTGCTGCGAAATCCGCAACGGACGTGTACGCGCGTTGCCGCACTTTCCCCAAACATGCCGTGGCGGCTTCCCGCAACGTGTCACCCGCCGATGCGAACGCGCCGGACAGGCTGTCGCATTCGTCCTCAACGGAGATGACCGGCCGCTGGTTGTAAGGGTCGAAGTACCCGGACGCATCCGCGGGCGGCAGCTCGGGAGCGAGGTAGAATTTCACCATTTCCACGTAAAAATCGTGAACGTCCTGGCGACCCCGGTTGGCCTGACTGGTCTCGACTCCGTGTCCAACCAGGGCGCTGGCGTCGACCAGCGCGATCCGGCCGGCGCCGGGGGAGTAGAACACGTTGTGGGGTCCAAGGTCGAGCAGCGCGTAGCCGGCGTTGGCGTAGATTTCCTGCGCCTCCAGCAGCTGCGTCTGGACCGGCCAGTCGTCCACTCCATCCGGAAGCGCGAGCGGATGCAACGCGAAGAGATTCTGGCCCAGGCCGATCGGCACCCGCAGGATGCGACTTCTGGGGTCTCCAACCAGCGGAATCCCGATGGCGCGTTCCTCGACGCGCACGGAATAGGGTTGGCCCAGATCCTCGCCGAAATACTCGTCGTGAAGGGCCACCTCGGTAACTCCGACAACCCGGGGCACGACGTCGCAGTACTGTCCGGCTCGTTCGTAGGCTTCCAGCGCCCGCGCGGTGCGTTCCTCGACCGGGCCGTGCATCTGCCGCCGCACGGTTTGCGGAGACGGCCGCTTGAGCACGACCGGTTCACCGGTCTGCCGGTCCACCGCGGCGCGCACGTCGTAGTCGGCGCCGCTGCCCAGCGGACCGACCAGCTCGAACCGATCCAGCGTTACAGTTTCCATACCTATCGATCTACCGCTGGCCGTGTCCGCTCAGGATCGTAACCCAGTCTTCCTTTTGCCGGATTTCACTGATGACCAACCCCGCGTCGTTGATTGCCGAAACCGCCTCGTCATGCTGGTCCACGATGATGCCGGATGCGATGAACACTCCGTCACGGGTGAGAAGATCGGGGATCGCCGGGGATACGAGGCGGATGCCGCGTGCGCTGATATTGGCCACTGCGATATCGTAATTCACCCCTCGTGTCGCAGCGCTGGGGATACTGCCGGACTGAGCGTTGACTCGCTCAGCGATGCCGGTGCGGCGGAAGTTACGCTGGGCGGCGCGTACCGCGTGCCCGTCGATGTCCACGGCGGTAATGTGGCCGGCGCCCAGCTTGGCGGCGGCGATCGTCAGGATGCCGGAGCCCGTTCCAACGTCGAGAACGTTACTCCCGGGCCGAACCAATTCTTCCAGGGCTTCCAGGCAAGAATAGGTCGTCGGGTGGTACCCGGTTCCGAACGCCAGACCCGGGTCCAACTCGACCAACACGTCGCCAGGCTGGGTTTCGTAATCGATCCAGGAGGGCTTGATCACCAGGTTGTTCCCAACGCGCAGCAGGGTGAAGTGCTGTTTCCAGTTGTCGCGCCAGTCTTCGTTGTCGTCCAGGGGCCGAATTTGCAACTCGCCGAGATCGGCAACGCTGGACGCCAGCTTGATACCCACCTCGATGTGCGCCAATCGCTGGCGGGACAAACTGGGCAGATACGAACGCAGCACCGCGAACTCGCCGGGTCGAGTTTCAACGCTCAGCCCGTATCCGTACCGCTCGAAAAGGTAGGACACGGGCTCGACGTATTCGAAGGGAACGTTGATGCTCAGTTCGTGCCAGGACATCGCGCCTTCATAACCACTTTGAGAATAGGATCGGCAATCGGGGATTTCGGAGTATAACCGATCTATTCGCCACCGGAGGTCAGGGTGTCCTTGATCCGGTCGAACAGACCGCGCTGCTTGTCGTCCGGTTGTGGCTCCTGCGGTTCCGGGCTGGGGTCAGGAGTGGCTTCCTCCGGTTCCGTGGCTTCATTTACTGCCGGTTTCCGGTTGCTGGCGCGTTTCTTCCGGGGAGGCGCCGGCGGCCTCTTGCCATTGTTGGCGAGGGAATAGGCCAAATCCTCGACCAGTTTGCGCTGGTACTTGTTCAGCTTGGACGGTATGTCCACGTCCACCAGGACTCGGATGTCGCCACGTCGGTCCGTTGGCCGCCCGTCGCGTCGGATGCGTGGGACGCCCCGCGCACGAACCCGGAACTCGCTGCCGGCCTGGGTCCCGGGCGGTATTTCAAGCTCCACGTCGTCGCCTTCCAGGGTGGGGATCTGTTTGGTCATGCCCAAGGCAGCTTCGGCCATATTGAGTGACGCGCGGTACAGCAGGTCGGACTCGTCGCGCACGAATAATGGATGCTCCCTCACGCGTACCTGAACGTACAGGTTCCCCGGCGGTCCGCCGTTGGCTCCGGCATCGCCTTCGGCGGTGATCCGCACCTGCATGCCGTTATCGACCCCAGCGGGAATGGTGACGGTGCGGGTACGGCGACGCCGTTCATAGCCCCGGGCGCGACAGTTTGAACACGGGGTCTCTATGGACCGACCACTGCCGTTGCAACTGGAACAGGGAGTGGTCACCGCAAACTGGCCAAAAACGCTGCGCTGAGCGCGGCGCACCTGCCCGCTGCCGTTGCACGTGCGGCACGTATTGACCGCGGTCCCAGGCTCGTTGCCGCCGCCGGAACAATGGTGGCAGGGCTCCACCCGATTGATCTCGATGTCCTTGTCGCAGCCGAACACGGCCTCTTCGAAGGTCAGGTTGACCCGTTGGCTGATGTCCTCCCCGGAACGGGGCTGACTGGCGGTACGACCGCCACCGCCGAAGAAGGTGTCGAAAATGTCCCCGAAGCCATTAAACGGATCGAAACCGTCGAATCCGCGTTCACCGCCGCCGTTTACTCCGGCGTGGCCGAAGCGGTCGTAGCGGGTCCGCTTTTCCTGGTCGCTGAGGACCTGGTAGGCCTCGTTGATTTCCTTAAACCTATCCTCGGCGCCCGGCGTTTTATTCCGGTCGGGATGGAATTCCATCGCCTTCCTGCGGAAGGCGCGACGGATCTCCTCTTCGTTGGCTCCCCGGTCGACGCCGAGGGTTTCGTAATAGTCTACGGGCATAGCTTTCTGGCAAGTCACAGTTTGGTTCGATTATAGCCGACGCCGCGCGGAATGCTCAACATCGCGCTCCATCAGCAAAGGCTCACCGGCGCTGACGCAAAATGGCCCAGGGAGCCGATTGTACTGAGCATTTCACGATAACGAACGGCCGACCAGGACGCCAGCGTAGGCGGCCGCCAATCCCAAAACCAGGTTGGCAGCAATTGACAGACCGGCGCGACCCAACTCTCCGCTGGATACGAGCCTTACGCCGTCGTAGGCCAGGGTGGAAAATGTTGTGAAACCGCCCAACAGTCCCACGGTCAGCATGGCGCGCAGTTCGAGAGGCCATTCGGACCGCGTGATGAAAACCGTTGCCAGCACTCCCAGCGCGAAGGACCCGATAACGTTGACCGCGAAGGTTCCCGCCACCGTGTCCGCACCCAGGTATTGAGCGGCAAGGCGGCCGGCGCCGTAGCGGAGCACGGACCCGGCAGCGCCGCCTACCGCAACCAGCAACCAGACCACGCTACGCCCAGGTACCGCGCCGTTCCAGGGTCCGTTCGTCCAGTTCGATACCCCAGCCGGGGCGGTCGGACAGCGTGATCTTGCCGGCGACAATCTCGGGGCGGACGGTAAAGAGCTCCTCCCAGATTGGATCACGATCCGCCGAGGGGAAGGTTTCGCAGATTTCGCCGACGGACAGGCCGGCCACCAGGTGACCGTGCACCTGCGGATCATGATGGGGAGCGAGGCGCACGTGCTCGGCGGCGCACAGGCCGGCGATTCGCAAACACTCGGTAACGCCGCCGTTGCGGGTGCTGTCGTACTGCATCACGCGCACCCCGCCCCGTCGGATGAGGTCACGAGCATCCCAGCGGGTCACCGCGTTTTCGCCGGACGCGATGGGGATGGTGGTCGACGCGGCAACTTTGCCCAGACCCTCGACCCGGTCGTACCAGTGGACGGGTTCCTCCAGCCAGCGAAGGTTGAGCGGTTCCAGCATGCGGGCGCCTCGAATCGCGGTGTCCACATCCCACCCTTCGTTGACGTCCACCATTATGTCAATGCCGTCGCCTACAGCGCTGCGAACCGCGCTGACCCGCTCGTAGTCCTCGGACAGGCTGACGTGCCCGATCTTCAGCTTGATGGCTTCATAGCCCATATCAACGTAGGATTCGCACTCCTGGACCAAATCGCGGGTGGACTTGCCCTCCTGGTAATACCCTCCGGTGACATAGCACGGCGCGGTGTTGGAATGACCACCGAGCAACTTGTACACGGGCATGTCGGCCGCTTTGCCCTTGATGTCCCAAAGCGCGATATCGACCGCCGCCAAAGCCATCAGTATCTGCGGGCGTCCGAACCCGGAGGCAGCCCAGCCGATTTGATGACACAGGCCGAACATGTCGTCCCACAACCGTTCGTGGTCAACCGGGTCGCGGCCCAGGAGCATCGGTTTGAGCAGGTTGACCACCGCGCGCGAGGCTCCGTCCGCATGAATGGCGCCGTCACTGTCCTGACGATAGATGCCAGCGAAACCCTGCCCGGCGCCGTGGGCCTCGCCGATACCGTAGTAACCGGCATCAGTGTGGACGCGAACCAGGAGCTCGCTCACCCGTCCGATGGGCCGCAGGGCGGTCCAGTACTCGCGATCCGGCGCGGGCCAGACCAGCGCAATCGCCTCAACGTCCGTGATTTGCATCGGTCATTCCTTGAATCAAATTCACTTGCGCAGTCCCTTTTCGCGTAGCAGCCGGTCCATCCATTCGCGGTCGGCTGCGGACAAGGGACCGGCAGGGTCCAGGTTATAGTCCACCAATCGGCCATACAAATCTTGCAAGTAGATGTCATTCACAATTTCGCCCAATCGCAAGGTAGGCTCATCTTCGTCGTTCAACAGCGGTACCACAATATCCGGAATGCCAGCCTGGAGTCCGAAGGGGAAAAATTCTGCTGACGGCCTTAACTCGTTTCGGCTGACCAGGATGCTGTACGGAGCATCACCGTCATAGCCTTCCAACGGCAATGGATCGCCGACACGAACCAGATCTATTTCAACCAAATGGGTCGCGCTTTCCAGGATGCGCAACCTTTTATCAACGTACTCGCGACGTCCTTCGCCCTGGTATTTGTTGGTAGGGGACAAAATTTCTATGGTAGCCACCGCGAATCCACGCGACTGCTCCCGAACTGTGAGAAACTTTTGGCGAGACCAGTACACCTCCGGTATCACGACCGTCACCGCTCCATCGCTGGACTGCTGGCCAGCGCTCCTGGGGAGCGGGCTATCTGCATCACTGGAAATCACCACATCAGGTATCGCATACCTTCGACGCGGCTCTTCGGGCGGATTACGTCCGATTACGACACGCTCCTCTGTGACCACCGAATATCTGATCGGCAGGCTCTGCCGCAAAAAGGAACTCATAGCGCCAATGAGACGGTTATGGACATCAGGCCACAGGCCCATGGTTTCCAGATACGGATTCATACCCGGAAATGGGTTGACATACGGGTCGCACACTTGCATCACCTCACGTGTACCATACCGATCAAGTACATACTAAGCGATGACGGCGCCTGACTGCCGTAGAGTTAGAACCGCCCCAAGCGGAAAAGCCCAATGTCGTGTTCGGTCTGGCCATGCTCCGCCAGGTCGGCCATGATTTCCCCCACCACGCTGGAGAACTTGAAGCCGTGTCCGGAGAACCCGGCGGCAACCGAGACCTGCGGGTGTTCGGGCACCGTATCTATGATGAAATGCTCGTCGGGCGTGTTGGTGAACATGCAGGTCTTCAGCGCGAGGGTCGGACCCGCCGCTTCCGGGAAATAGCGTTCGGTGAACCCGCGCAGGGCGGCCTCGTCCCGGGCGTTGGGCTCGCGGTCCATGGTGTCCGGATCAACCTGCTCACGGAAGTGGTTGAACATCCCCAGCTTGAACCCCGGTATGCCGTAGGACGGGAAGCCGTAGAAACGGCCCTCCTCGACCTCCATGCCGAAGCAGGGGAAATTCTCCGGTCGGAACAGCTCCGGGCGATAGGGCGCGAACCATCCCAGCACCTGCCGCTCCGGAACGGCGTGGGCGGCGACTTCGGGGGCCACCTTGCCGGCCCAGGCTCCGGCGGTTACCACCAGGCGGCGGGCCGCGTAGGTGTCCTTGGCGGTGGTCACGACAACGCCATCGGCGGCGGTGGGTTCCCAGCTGAGCGCGGCTTCGCGGCCATGCACTTCGGCGCCTATCTCCAGGGCCGCCGAGACGTGCCCCACGATGCACCGCTCGGATAGCACGAACCCGCCCTGCTGCTCATAGAGCATTTCCGCTTCTTCGGGGAGTTGGTAGCCAGGCCATTCCCGGTTCACCTCGGGGCCGCTGAGCATCCGGTACGGGAGATGATGCTGCGTCACCGTTTCCAGCGAACCTTCGAGCAACTGGCTCGCCCCGACGCCGCCGCGCACACATCCGGTGGTGACCAGCAGCTTCTCGCCGGCAACGTTTTCTAACTGGTGCCAGAGTTCATACGCCCGGTAGAGCAGCGGCACATACGAAGGGTCCTCGTGGTAGGCGAGGCGGATCATCCGGCTCACGCCGTGGGAGGAGCCCATCTCGTTGGGTATGTCGTACTGTTCCAGGCCCAGCACCCGCAAGCCGCGGCGGGCCAGGTGGTACACGGCGGCGCTTCCCATGCCGCCCACTCCGATAACTATTGCATCGAATTCGCGCATTGTTTTTCCTGCGTAGTTTCTGGATTCCCGCTTTCGCGGGAATGACGAAGTGGTCCGCGGGGCCTACACCCCGGGGTAGCGGTGCGAGGCCCTGGGTTGCGAAACCTACGCTCGTGGCAGCGGGTTGCCCGGCGTGGTCATGCGCAGGCTGTACACCGAGGTGCGGGCCGTGAACAGCATGGTGCGGAAGTCGGGGCCGCCGAAGGCGCAGTTGGCCGGTATCTCCGGGACCCTGATGATCCCCAGGTGCTCACCGCTCGGGGAGAACACCCACACGCCCCCGGAGCCGGTGCAATAGACACGGCCTTCCGCGTCCACCTTCATGCCGTCGGGCACGCCGTCCTCAGCAGAGGCCATGCTGCCGAAAACGCGGCTGTTGCTCAGGGAGCCGTCGGCCGCCACGTCGTAAGCCTGGATGAACTGGTTCGGCTTGACCTCGCCGTCCCAGTATTGGTCGGGCCGTTCGCCCAGCTTGCGGGTGTTGGACACGTACAGGACAGACTCGTCGGGCGAGAAGGCAATGCCATTGGGGAAATCGATGTCGTGGGCCGACATTTCCACCGTACCGTCCGTAGCGATACGGTGAATGGTGCCGGGCCACTCGATTTCCTGCTCCTCTTCCGGGACGCGCCCGCTGGGGTTGGTGATGAAGATGCTGCCATCGCTGCGGCAGACGATGTCGTTGGGCCGGTGGAATCGTTTGCCATCCCACCGGTCGGCCACCACGTTGATCGTGCCGTCGGGCTCCATCCGGGCGATGCGGCGATTGTCGCCCTCGCACATGAGCAGTCGGCCCTGCAGGTCCAGGGTCATGCCGTTGGTGCCTCCGCTGGGTTCGCGAATGATGTCGGGCGTGCCGCCGGCGGGGGACATCCGGTGGATCACGGGCGGCTCGCGTCTCAGGTCCACGAACAGCCAGTAGCCGTCCGGGTGCCACAAAGGCCCCTCGGTAAAGGCAAAATCGGTAGCCAGTTGCTGCGCTTCCTGGTTGGGTTCCACGATGCCGGGCAGATATTCGGGCATGGTTCGCCTCCTCGGCGTGAGTGTGGGGTACGGGAGCCTACGACGGCAGATGCGCCAGATATTGCTCGGCGAAGTCCATGCCGACGAGGTCGCTGAATGCGGTCATGAGCCGTTCGGTGACGGGTCCGGGGACGTTTCCGTTGCCGACGGTTGCGCCGTTCACCGCCGACACCGGGCAGATGCACAGGCTGGTGGAGGTCAGGAACGCTTCGTCGGCAGTGTAGGCGTCGTACAGGTCAATGTCACGTTCGGCGGTGACAAGGCCCAATCCGTCGGCCAGTTCCAGGGTCTGGTTGCGGGTGACGCCTTCCAGCACGTACTGCGACTTGGGGGTCATCACCGCGCCGTCCTTGACCAGGAAAACGTTGCTGCCCTTGCCCTCAGTCAGATTGCCGAATTCGTCCAGCAGGATGGCCCAGGCGTCGGGATCCTCACCGTGCACCTCCAGCTCGCCCATGATGAGGTTCAGGTAGTTGTGGGTCTTGGCGCGGGGACTGAGGAACCGGGGAGGGATGCGGGCTACCGACGGGGTGCTGATGCGAGCGCCGTCCCGGTACAGGGGCGCGCGGGCGGCGAAGGGGATGGCGTGGCTCTCGATGATGATGGTAGGGCGATCAGCTCCCTCCACGCCGCGGCTGATGCGCTGCATTACCCACATGTCCTGACCCGGAGGCAGCAGGGGATGATTGTGCGCGACCACGGCCTCGGTGGCTTCGGTCATCTCGTGCTTGCTCATGCCCACGTCGATGCGCAGGTACCGAAGGGAGTTGTAAAGGCGGTCGATATGGCGATCCAGCCGGAAGGTCTGGCCGCCGAAAGTGCGGGTGGCGTCGAATACCGCGTCGCCGTACAGGAACCCGCGGTCGTAAATCGACAGCGCGACCTGGCCGGCGGGGGTCATTTCACCGTTGAAATAAACGATCATTTCGTCTGCCATGTTTACCATCCTTCGAATGTATAAGCGTTTTTCCGATCGGGTTCACGCGTCCATGCGCTTGATCTGGAACCGGGCCTGTTCTTCCATGGGCAGCACGATGGCCGCGCTGTCCAGGTCGCCCAGTCCTTGATCGACAGCCTCTGCCAGCAGTTTGTACGCCAGGTCACCGGCGGCGATTGGGGTTTCCAAGTCGCGAGCCATCTCCTGGATAAGCCCCAGGTCCTTGAGGAACACCCGCAATTGGGTGCGTACGCCATCGAAATCACGGTCCAGCATGGCCGGAGCATTGCGCCCGAGGAGGAAACTCTGCCCCCACCCGGAGTTGACCAGTTCGAAGACCAATGCCGGGTCCGCGCCGGACTTAGCGCCGAGCAGCATCGCCTCGGCTGCGGCGACCATGTGGATGCCCACCAGCAGTTGGTTGACCAGCTTGGCGGCGGTGCCGGAGCCCGTGGGACCCACATGCCGCACCACGGCCCCCATAACGTCGAACAGCGGCTGGGCCGACTTGTAGGCCTCGGCCGGGCCGCCGACCATGATGGTCAGCGTGCCGTCGGTGGCGCGTTCCGTGCCGCCGCTGATGGGAGCATCGAGGAACATCGCGCCACGCTGTTCGGCGGCGTCGGCGCAAGCCTTCGAGGTGGATGCGCCCACGGTGCTGTGGTCAACGATTATCTGCCCGGGTCGGGCGTTGGGCAGCGCGCCATCGTCCCCCAGCAACACCGCTTCGCAGGTCGCCACGTCAGGCAGGCAGGCCAGCACGATGTCGCAACTGGCCATCACCTCCAGGGTGGACGTCGCGGCCGTGGCCCCGGCATCCGCGATCTGGCGGACCTTCTCCTGGCTCCGATTGTGGACCGTGACGTCGTGGCCCGCGCGCAAGAGGTTGTAGGCCATGGGTAACCCCATGCGGCCCAACCCGATGAAACCGATCTTTTCAGTCAAGTTGTCAACCCCTCCGTCTTGCTTGCTCCAGCACGTCCAGCAGGCCGGTTACCATGCGGCGCACTCGCTGACGGTTTCGCATTACTTCTGCATTCGTCAGATGACCGTGATAAAAGTTGCGATGACAGTCATCAGCCAAGTCAAAGTCGGTAAGCCAATGCGGCCGGTCAGGAATGTTGGGAAGCTGCCTGACGGCATCTCTCATCGCTCCATGACTGTCATAGGCCCGCTCCATTTGCAAGGCCAGCGCTATTAGGACGTGCGCAGCTGCTCCCCATAGCATTTCAGACGCTTTCATCGTCTTGCTGGCGGCAAATTCAGTATCGGCTTCATCCAGTAGTTCCCAGGCAATTTGCTCATGTTCCTGTTGGGCCAGCGTCGTTATAGGCATACTACCGTTCCGCCATCTCTTCGACGGCGCTTATGAATTCGTGCGCCATACGGCGCACTCGGTGAGTGTCGCCAGCTTCAAATCTCAAATAGCCAGCGCTGAACAGTCCTGGGTGCCCCTTGGCGGCCAGAAACGAGGTTAGCAGCATCTCTCCGCATTGCTCGTCTGCACTGACCAGTTGCTCCAGGACGGGAAACAGGTCGCTTTCGTCATACGACAAGCCGTTGGACCTGGCCGCCGTTTTCACCGTATGCGTAATCGCGGCCCACAGGTGTTCCGTGGCCGCCAGCGCGTTGGCGTTTTCAAACTCCCGGTCGGCGGCGTCCAGGTAATCCTGGGTGGTTTTCAGTTGCTTTTCCGTTTGCATCGCGTCATTCCCTCTGAATTGTGCCCTGCGATCAGCATAGCGCAGGGATTTAACCGGGGCAACGCGGTTACCAGATCAGCCCTTCCTCCAACGCTGCCGCCTCCACCAAATCCCAACCGTCTTCGATGCCGGGCAGCAGCCGGTCGCAGGCTTCAGCCTTGAGCACAGCGCGGCCAACGTCGTCACCATCATCAACTGACACCAACGCGGCGGTGACCTGCGCTGCCTCGGCGGGGTCCACCTCAGGCCGGGCCGTAAAGCAGCAGTGACTGTAACCTGGGCTGCTCCAGAACACCTTCAGTTCTTCGGTGTTGATGCCGTGCCGCGCGTTCAAGGTGTCGAGGGCGCGGGCGCTGATGGCGCCCGCATCATACGAGCGGTTCAATACCTGAAGAGCAACGTCGACCTGGTCGGAACTGTGCTGCTGTTCGCGCTGGTCGTAAAAATCGGCGGCCGCAAGGGTGCGAGACGGGTGGATGCCCATCTGCTTGAGGAAATAAACGGGAAGGAGGCCAGCTTCCACCGAGTCCCGCGCGGCAAAGGCGAACCGGGCGCCAGGCAGGTCCTCCACGGTGTCGATCGCGGAATCGGCGCGGGTGATGAACCTGGTGGTGAAATCGATATCAACGTCGCGCATAGCCAGCACCGGCGCTCCATCGGGGAAAGCGCGGCGCATCTTCACATGGGACAACGGCCCATTCCAGGCAAGGTTGATTTCCCCGCGCGCGAAGGCGTCCACCATCTCGTCGTAGCCGGAATAGAGCACCCAATCGAAATCCACGCCATTGCGACGGAATACTGTCTCGAGCGCACGGCAAAGGTCGAGGTGTGCCGGGGAACCTGTAGCGCCTAATCGGATCATCGGATCACCTCCCGTGCTGAAGAGTTTCTACCGGATCGAACGCCAGCTCATCGCCTTTATTCAGCCGCAGTCTATCACCAGGTCAAACTGCTGCCAATCGAGAAGGACTGTGTGTCCCGGGACGGTTTCTGAGCGGTGGCGGACGGCATGAACCGCAGAACTACGGGCCGACCGTCTTCGACCCTTCCGGGGCGCCGGGGCGCATCAGCAGGGTGGGGACGATGGCGATGACGGCGATAAATCCGGCGGCCCGGTAAAACGCGTGGAACAGGTCCAGGCTCGCCGTCTGCAAAAATCGCCGGTATTCAGCAAACTCCCGGGATCTGGCTTCTGCATCCAAACCGGGCGTGGTCAGGGGAGAGGGCGTTTCGATCAGTATCGCCAGCATCTGATTGATGCCCCACGCCGATAGGACCGCGATCCCAAGCGTCATGCCCAGCATGCGTGCCACGACAATCAGGGACGCGGCCACCGCTCGATAGTCCGCCGGCGCTGAGGCTACGGCCCGGTGCATCAGGGGAGCCACTACCAGGCCAAAGCCGGCCCCGGCCAGGACCATATCCATCGTAAGGCGGGGCTCGACGATATCGATCTGCCACCCGCTCAGGCGGAACATGCCAATTGCGATCAACGCCAGGCCGGGGATGGTGATCCATCGAGCGTCGAACCGCCGCAGGAGCAGCCCGCCGGTCACCGCGAATACCGGGATAGTTGCGGTCATCCTGAGCAGCCACAACGCGGCGGTGAGCGGATCCACGGGACGATCCGGCACGTTCATCACCGTGTTAGCCATGATTACCGTGCTGGCCATGGCGACGACGAGGGATACGCCCACCAGCAATTGCACAGCGTTAGCCAGGATGAAAGCGCGAGATTGCAGCAGGATCGAGGAGAGGAGCGGCTGCGCGGTACGGAAATGGACCACTACCAGGGCCGCCATGCACGTCGAACATCCCGCCAGCAGCCACCAGGGCGTCCCGGAGGACAGCTCAAACAGGCCGTTGTGCGCCACGGCCAGGCACAGCAACACGAGGGCGAGGGTCAGGAAAACCGCACCCACATAATCCATGCGGGCGCCCTGGTTGCGCCGCTCGGGAAGGAACACCAGAGCGGCCGCGATGGCGGCGGCCTGGGGAAGGTTGAGCCAGAATATGGCGCGCCATCCCCAAAGTTCGATCACCGCTCCGCCGTACGCCGGGCCGAGCATGCTTCCAGCCTCGGCGGCGCCGGCCACGATGCCCAGGGCCAGACCCCGCCGGGCTGGAGAAACCAGGGCGGCGGCAATGGCCAGGCTCACCGGCACCGCGCCGCCGCCCCCAACGGCCTGGATCACCCGGGCGGCGATGACCTGGTGCAATGGCTCCAGGTTGGCGTTCAGCCACGCCCACTGCCCGGCCTCGGCAACCAGCGTGGTGCCAAACGCAAACACGGCCAGCGATAGCAGGTAAACGCGCCGGTAACCGTGAACGTCAGCCAGCCGACCGAGCAGCGGCATCGCCGCGGTGTAGCCCAACAGATAGGCCGTTACCACCCAGATTACCGATTCGAACCGCAGGATGGGGATCTTGAGATCGGCCATGATCGCCGGCAGCGCCGTGATCACCACCGTCTGGTCCAGCGCGGTGACGAACGTGCCCGCCGCGACGACTCCTACCAGAACCCACGGCGGCAAGCGCCTCGACACCAAGGCGGCAATCATGGGGACAGCCGGCCCGTTCCCCAGGCGCTAACCGCCGGACAGGTCGATGAACTGTTCCGGCGGTGAGATATCGGCCGGCTCTCCGATGCCCGCAAGACGAATAGTCCGATGGGTATCCGGAAGGTCAAACTCACCGATCTGTCCGACGACGCTGATCATTCGCGGCAGATTTTGCTCCGTGCCCGTCCAAACGTCGATCTGCAAGGATTGTTGCTCGGATAAGGATTGTTGCTCGGATGCCGAGATCGGGAGCCAGCTCATCGCGGACGCGGGAACGCTACCGCGGATCCTGTAGGCCGAAACGTCATCGACGGTCTCCTCTCCCACCAGGACGGGGTTTTTCACCGCTCCCACCAGATCCGCGACGATGTGCTGGAGGCGAGCCACCGAAAAGGGGGCCGTTTCCGCAGGTTGCTTGAGCCAGACCCCCGATATCGGCTCGGTGGAAAAATATGCCTGTGGCGTGACCACGGCAAGCACCTGAACGTAGGAGCCCGACTGGGCGTCTATTTCCGGACCGCTCACCAGATAAGCGTCAATGGAAACGGCCGCCCCGGCATCCGCGTCCCATGCTCCGTCAATTTCAGTGATCTTGGCGCTAAAGGCCGGCAGGTACATGCTCCCAATCTGGTGCGTCACGTGGAACTGCGCCGACCGAATGGTTCGCAGATTGTCTGCCGTTTCAGCGAGCAGCGCCGCAGCGTCGGGAACGGGTGTGGGCGTGGGTATGGTCGCTGCGGGCGCCTCGGCGCTGCACCCGGCTATTGCCCAGACCGACAAGACGAGAGCGACGGCAGCCAAGCCGACTCGGGCCGTTGTCACCGCGTGGACCAAACTGCCATGCTGCCGTTGGCGATGTCGTACAGTTGCCCCCCCTCACCAGTCTCCACGACGTACACCCGGGACCCACCCCCGCTGCTGCCGTTGCGCCTTTCGGACAGGTATTGTTGGGTTCCGGACACCACGAGGCCGGACCCGTCCGGCGCCCACGGTGAATGGCTCCGTGCGTACTGGTCGAAGAACGCCAGCATGAGGAACGTTTCGCCGCTGGGCGAGAAACGGAACCCCCCAACCGCGACGTCGTCCGTCGCGTCATCGGCGCCGGAGGTCAGACCGGCGTCGATCCTCCACTCCATGGTGCGCTCTTCCGGGTTCAGCGTTACCCAGGCCAACCGGTCCCCCTGCGGTTCCCAGAAAAATCCAAGCACCCAATCGTCCTCCTTGACCAGGCGCTCGGCGCTGCCGTCGGCGGCCAACAGGCGCAAACGGCGGTATGCTGGGGAGCCGGCAATCTGCCGATCTGCCACGGCGATAACCTCGCCGTTGGCCGACCACAGGAAGGCGCACGCCCCCTCGACCTCGGCCAGGCGAAGGGCGGCGTCATCGGGCTGGTCGGGCCGCCCAACCCACAGCGCTTCGCTGTCTCCGCCGGGGGCAGACCAAGCCAGCCGGCTCCCATCGGGCGACCAGGCCGGGGTGCGGAAAGAACGGGATTGGGCCAACGGCTGGACGCTGAACTGCTGGGCTTCGTAATCGGGCCGCACGAGCAGGACATCCTCGTTGCTGTGAACCGCCAACGAAGCGCTGTCCGGAGACCAGTCGAAATACAGCGGCGCGCCCCGTTGCACTGCCAATGGCGGTTTGGGCGAATCGGACTGCGGCGCGGGGGTGGCATCAACTACAAACAGGGTGAGACCTTCGGGCGTTGCTGCCGTCACGCCTAACTTTTGCCCGTCGGGCGACCACTGGACGTAGTGCGGAGTACCCTCCGCGATGGTCAGGGCGACTTCGTTGACGAAGGCGGCTCCGCCTACTCCGGTGGACGATTCCAGCGAGTGGAGGCTGACCTGCGCCTCGCTGGGGGAATCGCCCCGCAACAGAGAAATGGCGATGCGGGATCCATCCGGAGACCAAACGGGCCAACTGTACATCGTGTCGCGGCGCTGCGGCTGAGCGAGGATGCCGCCAGCCCGCGCCACGGCGCCGGTCGTCAACAGGCTGCGACCAGAGCCGTCAGGGTTGGAGGTGACCAATTGGCCGTCGGTGTTGATGTATGCGATGCGGTTGATAGTCATGGACACTTCGTTATTTTCGGCTCCGCCCGGATCCGGCGCACACGCCACCGCCGCCAACAGCGCCACCGCGGCGGCGAGCAGAATGGCAAGACACCGGCGAACGCAAGCCGGTATCCGGGGATCCGTCAGAACCATCGGCCACGGGAATAATTTCGCGAGCACGCGGGTAACGGTAGCACCCAACACCCCAATAAGCAACGGACTACCAACCCTCCCGCGTACCAGGGTCACTGGAACTGTCAATGTGAGCGCAGCGGGGCAATCTCGTCAGCGCAAGGGACGCTGCTACAGCAACGAAATCGTGACGTCGCTGCGCTCCTCGTGATGGCATGGCGCGTAAGCGTGAGACCAGCGCCCTGGCAGCCCCACGACGATACGCTCTGTACAGGCGCAAGATACCGCAGCCGGGAGCACATGGCTGCGAATGGCGGATCACGCGCGCGGAAACTGTGGTTTAATGCCGGCTGACCTGAGCTTTTCCGTGCGCGGTCAATTCGGCGAGACGAAGCACCTCCAATGACAATGCAAAACAACCCACCCGCCGGCCGGGTGATCATGGTCCAGGGCACGGCGTCCCACGTCGGCAAGAGCGTGCTGGTATCCGCGCTGTGCCGAATATTTCGCCAGGATGGGCTGCGGGTTGCGCCGTTCAAGGCGCAGAACATGTCCAACAACTCGTACGTCACGCCGGACGGCGGTGAAATTGGTCGTGCCCAGGCCGTCCAGGCCGAGGCCGCCGGCGTTGAAGCGCGGGTGGAAATGAACCCGGTACTGCTCAAACCGGAAGCAGACAGCCACGCCCAGGTCGTGCTGATGGGCCGTCCCTTGACCTCCGCCCGGGCTCGCGACTATTTCGACCTGAAGGCAACACTCTGGGAATCGGTATCCAGTTCGCTGGACGCGCTGCGCAGCCAGCACGACGTGGTGGTCATCGAGGGGGCGGGCAGCCCGGCGGAGATCAACCTGAAAGCCACCGAGATCGTCAACATGAGGGTGGCGCTCTACGCCAACGCTCCGGTCCTCCTGTGCGGCGACATCGACCGGGGTGGTGTGTTCGCATCGCTGGTGGGTACATTGCAGCTCCTGGACGAGGCCGAGCGGGAACGGGTCAAGGGACTGCTGATCAACAAGTTCCGCGGCGACGCGTCACTGCTGACCGATGGACTGACGTGGCTGGAGGACTACACAGGCAAGCCGGTGGTGGGCGTGGTCCACCACTACCGGGACATCCACATTCCCGAAGAGGATTCGGTGGCGCTGGACTTCACGCCGCCGCGCGCGTCCTCGCCGGACGTGTTGGACGTCGCCGTCGTCCAGGTTCCCCACATCTCGAACTTCGACGACTTTGACCCGCTGGCAAGGGAGCCGGGCGTCTCGCTGCGGTACGTGCAGAGTGGCGACCGGCTAGGCAAGCCCGACCTCGTCATCCTGCCGGGCAGCAAAACCACCATCCCCGATCTGATGTGGATGGAACAGCAGGGGTTGTCCCAAGCCGTGGTGGACGCCACGGAAAACGGCTCCGCGATCATCGGCATCTGCGGCGGCTATCAGATGCTGGGTAAAACCCTGCTGGACCCGGACCGCATCGAGTCTGACATCGGAGCAGCGGACGGCCTCGGCCTGCTCCCCCTGGTGACAACGTTCGCCGGGACCAAGGAGACGCACCGGGTCGAGGCCACGGTGCGACAGGAGGCGGCCGCGCGCGGGCGCCTGATGTCCGGCGCCGACGGCGAAACCGTGGTTGGCTACGAGATCCACATGGGCCGGACCTGGGGCGAAGGCGTCATCCCGGCGTTCAGCCTGCTGGACCGGGCGGATGCGGCAATCACGCCGGAAACGGCCTTCGATGGAGCGCTGGACGCCAACGGCCGGGTGATGGGAACGTACATCCACGGGCTGTTCCACAACGCCGGTGTCCGACGGGCGATCCTGCGCGAGTTGGCCCGCCGCAAGGGGGTTGGGTTGCCCGAAGGCGTGGACGTGGCCCGCGACCGGGAGTATGACCGGCTCGCCGACTGGGTGCGCGACAGCCTGCGCATGGACCTGGTCTACAACATGGCAGGACTGACGCCGGCGCTATGAGCTCGATACACCTGGTATTGGGCGGCATACGGTCGGGGAAAAGCGCTTACGCGGAACGGGTAGTGGCAGATATCGCCGGATGCCACCCAGTCCTGTACATCGCGACGGGCATTGCCATCGACACGGAAATGGAAGAGCGCATCCAAAGGCATCAACAACGGCGACCTCAAAATTGGCGAACACTTGAGGCGCCACTCAATCCGGTTGGGGCGCTGCAGGATCGGGTCATAACCGGCGACCTGCCTCCCGTCATGCTGCTCGACTCCATGGACGTTTGGGTGTCCAACCTGATGCTGGAACACGCGGGCACGCCGCGGCTGGAATTGGAAGCCCGTATCGTCGGCGCGGCGCGGCGCTTGGCGGACTACATCAGGGAGACGGATCGGCAGGCAGTGCTCGTGAGCAGTGAAGTTGGCCATTCGTTGGTTGCCACGACCTCGATGGGCCGCCAGTTCCAGGATCTGCTGGGGACGGTAAACCAGGCGGTGGCGGTGGCGGCGGACCAGGTCACGATGGTAATCGCCGGCTTGCCGGTTCCCGTCAAGTCCATTGAGACTGCCCGGTGACCCGCGGATGATTGGAATGAACGAGGCCAAGGCAAGATGGCTGCCGAGATTTTAGGGACAGCCTCGGTTTTGGCCCCCGGCACCTGCGGCGAGTTGGTGCAGGGCATGACCGGAGGCGTAGATTTCCTGGTGACCTGCCCCATCAACCAGTTTTCCCGGGCCACGGTGACGGTGTCCCGTGTCGATGGCCCCGGCAATCAGGTGCGAGGCATCGACCACCTGCCCAAAACCCGGCAGGCGGTAACGGCTACGCTGTCACGATTGGCGCGCTGCCTCGGCGTGCACGGGTTGGTTGCCGACGTCGCGGTGGCCAATCCGATCCCGGTGGGCAAAGGCATGGGCAGCAGCAGCGCGGACATCACGGCCGCGGTGTGCGCGACAGGCAAGGCCGCGGACTGCGATTTGTCGCCGGATGACGTCGCAAAAATCGCTCTGGCTGTTGAGCCGACCGACGGAGTGATGTTTCCCGGTATCGCCATGCTCGATCATCGACGAGGCAAAGTCGTCGAACTTTTGGGCAACCCTCCGCCGATGGAGGTAATTGCCATCGACCGCGGCGGGCAGGTGGACACCCTGGAGTTCAACACAGTCGATCGCGAGGAGCACTGGCGGTCGCTTGCCGATGCCACCGCCGAAGCCCTGGAATTGGTTCGAGAAGGCATACGACGCTGCGATCCGGAGCTGGTCGGCCGGGGCGCTACAATCAGCGCACGAGCCGGGGGACCAGACGGCGCGGGCCCGTGGGTGGAACGGGCGGCGGATTTCGCCGCTGAAATCGGCGCGGTGGGCGTCAACGTGGCCCACAGCGGCACGGTGGTTGGGATCCTATTGGACGCTCGGAAACGGCAGAGCAAGCCGGCATACCGGGAAGCGCACCGCGCGTTTGCGGCCGCGGAGAGCGTGCAGCACTTCCGGATTATCGGCGGGGGAGCAAGGGCTTTGGCCTAGGATAATTCCAGGATGGCCTGTTCCGGCGTGATGGCCGGGATTGGGGAATTGGCGAAATCCCTGGCGTCACGGGTGACAATATGCTGGACACTGGCGGCTCGGGCGGCGGCAACCTGCATGGCGTCCTCGAAATCGGCCATCGGCAGGGATAGCGCATAGCGGATGGACTCCGTGCCGGTAGGCACAACTTCGGCAAAGCCGGTAATGAAAACCACAAGCTCGCGCGCCCGGTAGTCACTCAATTCTTTTGACACCACGTAATGAAAAGTGGCTATGGTGTGCCAGGCGACGAACGCTCGCCCCGGTTCATTTACCAGGCGGTTAACTCGGTAGCGGCTATTGAATGTGGACGCCTGTCGAGCGCCACGTCGACGAGCACGTTAGTGTCAAGCAGCATTATGACAAATACTTGCGCGCCAAATATTCGTAGCGGTGATCGTACACTGGCTCCGTACCGGATCTCTCGCTTGGCCGTGCGTCGAGCGGTTGCAACTTGTTGCTGTATTCGCGCCGCCAGTGGAAAAGGTACTGGCTTGCATATCCGGCGTGCTCGCCGAACTCGCTGCGCGCTCGTTTCGCAACCGCCGCCAATTCCCATTTGTCAGGGTCTGCTCGCTCTTGCGAACCTAATTCCGGGCAAATTCCTGATATCGCAAGCCATACCCAGATGTCCACCGGGAACGATTCCAGCCGGTCCAGCGCAAATAGAGCAACGCAGTCGGCGATTCTGGCGTCAACGCCGGGGCATTGCAACAACCACTGATTAACCCCGCCGTAAGGCTGTCGTCGCAGGACGTCCCAATCCGGCCCGGCATCGCAAACCCATTGAGCGGCGGCGACGATATCAGACGCATGATCCTGTCCCTTTGGCGTCGCCTGCAACTTTGCCAGCGCCCCCTTGCTGTCAGCCATCAATTGCTCCGCTGTAGGAAAGGTATAACGGACCTCGTCGGCCAATTCTATTGCGGACCCGAAGTTATTTGCGATGTTCGACACCGTCCCTATCGTATGGCCAATACTGGTTCGTGCCACGCAAATCTGGGACACCAAGCATTCCCAGGGGTCTTGCCGCAGCAGGCGCAAGCCCGGAAACTCGCGCATAATAGTAGCCATTTTCGGATCGTGGGCGATGCTGGCATAAATGGCGTCAATATCGTCGTCCAACCGGAAATAACTGCGCAGGTATTCACCTGGGTCGTCCGAGTACCCCGGCAGGCTGGCCGCCTCGTACTCAATTCCCTCGTCAATCTGCCGGATGTGAAACATATGCGGCCCCATCACACCGGAAAACCAGCCGTCACCAAAGGAACGCCAGCGGAAAGTTTGGCCCATGGTAAGGGTCAGGTCCAGGTTGAAAGGGCCGGGGATTGAGATTTGGCGTGTCATAATGCTGCCGCCCGCGATGTTCACTTGTTCGGCTCAATTCCGTGGAAAAGGTATTGGCCGGCGTAGCCGGTATATTTGCCAAAGTAGGCCTGCGCCCAATTTATCAGTCGCCAGTGGATGCTGTCATAAAATCGGTACTTTCCTTTGGAGTTCTTACCGACGGCTGGGCAACCTTTCTGTTGGTAATTCCAGTGTTCCAATGCTCTCAATACCCACACGTCCACCGCGAACGCGTCCAGTTTGTCCAAAGACATCAGTGCAATGCAATTGGCAATCTTGGGGCCAATGCCGGGGCAAGCATCCAATCGACGTGCCGCATCAATGCTTGAAGTGTCCATACTCGAAAGACTGTCCAGATTAAGCGTGCCATTACAGACTTGTTGAGCAGCGGATAATACACTGTCAGCTCGTTTGAGGCCCAAGCGCAAGTCCCGCAAGGCTGGCAATCCAACACGGACAACCTGTTCCGCGGTTGAGAAAATATACCGCACGTCATTGTCCAGACAGACGACGCGTTGGCTTTGCGCTGCAATTTTCTCCACATTTCTTTTGATACCATCGATTCCCGCATTTCCCGCGCAGATGTACGATACCGAGCACTCCCAAGGTTCCTGTCGCAAAACGCGCATTCCCCAATATTTCTCCACCAACCTGGCAACAACCGGATCCCGGCTGATGTCGGCATAGATTGCCTCGATGTCGTCATCCTCCCGGAAATACCGCCGCAGCAACTCGTCGTCTTTATCGTCAGCAGGCCGCTCCCCGTCCGGGCCGCCCACGCGGTACTCGACGCCGTATTTGGTTTGGCGGATGTGCACCAAGTTTTCCCCAAGCACACCAGAAAACCACCCGTCTCCCAACGAGCGCCACCTGAAAGCCTGACCCATTGTCAGGCTGAGCGCCAAGTCAAAAGGCTGATCGATAGGAAGTTGCCGGGACATCTCATTTCTCCAAATCCAATCCTATCACAACACCCTGCTCATCCATGCCAGATACCACCCTACCGCCCTTCCCGCCGCCGCCCGTGGAATAGGTACTGCTGGGAGTAGCCGGCGTACTGGCCGAAGTGGGCCTGGGCCCATTCCACCATCACTCGGTCGGGCGGCTTTTTCTGCATGGGGAAGTACCATTCCGCCAGCGCGCGGCGCACCCACACGTCCACCGGAAACGCCTGTAGCTTTTCCAATGAGAACACGGCGATGCAGTCGGCGATCTTGGCGCCAATCCCGTAGCATTCCATGAGCCTGGACTTGGTTTCCGGATAGGGCAGCCGGATCAATTCTTCCAGATCCAGCTCGCCGTCGCAGACGCGCCGGGCCGCGGCGACGACGTAGGGCGCGCGGAACCCCAGGCCCAATTCTCGCAGGAACCCTTCGCCGGCGGATGCCAGTTGCTCCGCGGATGCGAAGGTGTGCCGGACCTCTCCGTCCAGCTCCAGCCGGTCGCCCAGGCTGTCCGCCATGGCCTCCATGTTCTGGTGAATGCGGGGGATATTCGACGTGGCCGAGCAGATAAACGCCACTGTGCACTCCCAGGGGTCCTGGCGCAAAATGCGCAGCCCCGGATAGCGGGACACCATTTCCGAAACCCGCCGGTCCTGGCAAATGTCAGCGTAAATCGTGCAGATGTCGTCGTCAAGACGGAAGTAGGATCGCAACAGCGTTGCCACGGCCTCCGGGTCTGCCGCCTCGCCGGCGGCGCGATACTCCACTGCGTCAGATGCCTGACGAATGTGGATGAGCCATGGACCCAGCACGCCCGAATACCAGCCGTCCCCTAGATTCTTCCAGCGGTGCGCCTGCCCGCTTTCGAGGCTCTCCGCCAGGTCAAAGGGCTGGTCTATTGCCAGTCGCACAGTCCGTTCCAGCGCCGCCGATCCCTAACCAGCACTTACAAAGGTTGCCTAGCCGGTTCGAGGCCGATCGAGTTGCAGCCAGCGCGCCGCCTGTTCGCCAACGCTGCTGACGCTGGAGCGCTCGACCGTGCAGGGCGGCAGCGCGTTCAGGAAGCGGTCACCGTAGTTGGCCGTCTGGATGCGGCGGTCCAGGATGACCACGGCTCCCCGGTCCACCTTGCTGCGAATCAGCCGGCCGAACCCCTGCCGGAAACGCAACACTGCGGACGGAACCTGGTACTCGTTGAACGGGTTGTTGAACAGGTTCCCCCGGGCCTTGACAATGGGGTCAGTGGGCACCGGGAAGGGCAGGCGACACAACAGCAGCCCGCGCAGGATGCCCGACTCCATGTCCACGCCTTCCCAGAAACTGGCGGTGCCGAGGAGAACCGCGCGCGGGTCGGCGTGCAGCCGGTCCACGAGTTGTCGAGGTGTGCCGTCAATTCCCTGGGCCAGGACGTTAATGCCCGACGCGCGCAAGGGTCCCCGCACCTGGAACGATGCTTCTCGCAAGGCGCTGTGCGAGGTGAAAAGCGCCATCAGATGGCCGTCCAGGGCCTGAGCCATGTTCAGGATCACCTGGGCGGCGCCCCGGGCGTGGTCGGCGCCGCGACGCGGATCCGGCAGGTCGTCCGGAACCAGGAGCAGGGTGTTGCGCCGATAGTTGAACGGGCTGTCAACCAGCAGCTCGTCGCAATCGTCGGGGAATCCCAGGCGCTCGCGCAGGAACCCGAAGTTGCTGTCCGTCGCAAGGGTCGCGCTGGTCAACACAACCGTCTCTTTCTGCTGGAACAGCATCTCGGACAGGATAGGACCGACGGACAGTGGGGTAGAGTGCAGCATGATGTTGCGTCGCACCATGTCGATCCACTGGATCTGCTCATCGTCGAACCGTCCGAAGACCGAAGCCAGACGTTCGTTGAACTCGGACATCGTGTCGACGGCACTCAGCAGCTCGTTACCCTGGCTGTCGTCGGAAAGATCGAATATCCCCTGGTCGACGAACCTCCAGACATCGTTCAGCCGATTGACGCTATCGGCCATGAACGTCGCGAAGGACTCCCACTCGCGGGCGGCGGAGCCCCATTCCCCGCTCTGGCGCACCGAAAGTTCCAAAGACACCGGCTGACGATCGTTGTCTCCCCGGGTGTGGGATTGATAGAGGTTCGCGATCGCAGTCCACAGCTGTTGCCACGACTGCAGGGCCTGATTGCAACTGGCCGTCGCGTTGGTGAGAGCATCCCGGGCGCGACCGAGGTTCTCGTCGTCGGGCGACTGGTTGGCGATGCCGGTCAGATGCCGGAACAGCCGGTACACCCCGTCCAACTCCTGCGGAAGGTCGTCCTCGGCGATTTCAAAGCCGAGTTGCCGGCTGGCCTCCTCCTCCAGGTGGTGGGCTTCGTCGACGATGAGGTGATGGTAATCCTGCAACACGGTGCCGCCCACGGCCAGATCGGCCAGCAAGAGGGCGTGATTAACCACCAGGATGTTTGCCGCTTCGGCTTGTTGACGAGCCTGGCGCAGGAAGCAGGGTGCCCCGCCCCGGAACGACTGGCACACGCCCTGGTTGTCGGCGCACACCCGAAGCCAGGCCCGATGGTCGCCGAAGTTCAGGTTAAGGTCGGTACGGTCGCCATTTTCGGTGTCGTCAAGCCAAACCGCGGTTTTGCCGAGAACCCGGGCCTCGTCCTCCGTCAGAGTGTCCGACGCGCCGAGGCTGGTCCACCGGCGCAGGCACACGTAATTGGAGCGACCCTTGAGCTGGGCTGCGCGAACCGCTCCCGGCTCGAGGATGCCGGCCTCTTCCAGGATGGAGATCACCGCCGGTATGTCTTTTTCCATCAGCTGTTCCTGCAGGCTGATGGTGTTGGTGGATATCACCACCCGGTGCCCATGGGTGGCGGAGTAAAGAATTGCCGGGAGAAGATAGGCGATGCTTTTGCCGATACCGGTGCCGCCCTCCACGATGAGCTTCCTGCCCTGGTAGATGGCGCGGGTGACCGCTTTGAGCATCTCGGCCTGCTGGGGCCGGTTTTCAAACCCGGGAAAAGCGCTGGCGAATACGCCATGGGGCGCCAGAAGATCCTCGACCTGCTGCTCGGTGAGCTCGCGCCGTACCGCGTTGCCTGTCTGGTCGCCGGAATCGCCGGCCAGCCGCCTGGCAATGCTATCCGGGTTCAAACCATTGAGCCCAACGGCGCCGGCAGTTCCGGACGCAGCGTTAGCGCCGGGGGCATGAGGCACAATCGCCTCGAGCAAGTCCGCAACCGAGGCGTTGGCGGCGCGAGAGGCGCGGGCTATGAACGCAACTTTTGCTGCGGGATAGGATGCTCCCAGTTTCAGCAACTCATGGAAAACCAGCGCGGTGGTTTCCGCGTCGGCCACGGCGCGATGGGCCTGGTTGTGGTCGAGGTCCAAATGTCGGGCGAGGGCGCTCAGATTGTATTCCGGCAGCGTGGGCAGGAATATCGACGCCAGATCCCAAGTGTTGTAGCTGCGGTTGGTCAGGTGGAGACCATGGGATGACAGGAACCCAATATCGAAAGCGATGTTGTGCCCGACGATGGGCAAATCGCCAACGAACGCGGCGAACTGGGCCGCAACTTGCTGGAACCGCGGCGCCCGTTCGATTTGCGCGGGACTGATGGAGGTCAGTTGCTGGACGAATGTCGGGATCTGACGGCCCGGATTGACAAAGGTCTGGTAACGCTCCGAAACCTGTCCACCCCGAAATTTGACGGCTCCAATCTCGATTATGGCATCGGATTGCGCCTGCAGCCCGGTGGTTTCCAGATCGACACATACGAATTCGCGTTCGAATATGTCACTCTGCGGCATCAGCGTCGGGGTCATCGCAATGAACTGCAAGTCTGGGAGAGCCGTACCTACGCGGTGCGCAGGCGGTACGGCCGCAGCGATCCCTGCCGAAGCCCTTCCAGAGGGTGGAAGTCACCCCGATGGAGCGCGGCAAGGAACTGGGCCTCGTCGAAGATTTCGTCGGGGAACTCGGTCACGAACTTGCCCAGCCCGTGGGTACTGTGAGCGTCACTGCCCCCGGTCACCGGAAGGTTCAGCCGGTGGGCCACCTCGGCGGCGAAGCGATTTTCCTCGTCTGAAGTGCCCCCGTTGGCGATTTCGATGGCGTCGACCAGTTTGAATACCGCATGTTCCATCGCCGTCTCGGCATCTTGGGGTATAGGTTCGTTGGGATCCGGATAGAGGTAAGGTCGGGTCCGGTGGTGTTGTCCGAGGACGCCCCGGAACGGGTGCGCCGACACTACGAAACCGCCGGCAGCGTGGGCAGCCTTGCTCAGCTCCTCGGCGCGGTGGAATCCGCTCTGGTACCGGTCCACGCCGAACGCCAGGATGTGACCCATATCGGTGTCGGCTTCCATGGCGCGGATCAGCACCACGTTATGTTTGGCAGCGAAGGCGGCGAATTCGTGCCGGTCCCAGGGCCCGGCGTGTTCCGTGATGCACAGGCCGCGCAATCCCAAACGTTCTGCCTCAAGGATGAGGTCTTCGGGCGAAAGGCTGGAATCGGCGCTACCTTTGGTCGTATGGATGTGCAAATCAAAAACGCGTGACATAAGCTCTACCAGTCTATGCGCAGCCCGAAGCGGCGTCAACGCCGACTCGTTCTCACGCGTACCCAGTTTGACAACTACGGGAGCCAATTTACATCGATAAACAGCTGGACTTTACGCATTTACTATGCGTAGGCCAGGGAGGTTATGATCTTGTGGTGGCGGGTGAGTTGGCTTTTAGCCATGTTGGCTGGTTTTAGCGACCTGGGAAAATCCTCCGTGGCGGGCCACAGGTGGCAGCGCACCAAGGCCAGGGCGTCGCTGAAAGTGGGCTGGGGTTTGGGGTACCAGGCTGCGGCCCGGCAGGGCATGGGTTCCGAATGTTGCAGTTGGTGGGCGGCGAGGGTTACCCAGGAGAACAAGCCCAGCAGGACCGGCGTGGTGCGGGCGATGGCCCGGTGGGACCATTGGCGTTGGGTTTCCACGCCCAGGTGGGCGCGCACTTCTCGGAAAGTGACTTCCAGTTGCCAGCGCAGCACAAACCACTGGACGATCTGGGCAGGATCGGCGTTGGGGTCGGTGCAGAGCCGGGCCTGGGCTGGAACCGGTGTTGGGGGTCGCGGAGCAGCGCCCAGCGGATGGGCAAGGGCGGCTTGCCGGAGACGTACCAGAGGGCGGTGTGGGAGGTCAGTTCCACGGTACGGGCGCGACCGCCGTACCAGGCCACCGACACCGTGGTCCAGGGCGTGTTGGGATGATTGAGCAATTGGCCCAGGGAGGTTTGTCGTGGGCCGATGATGCGGGACCGTCCCCGCTGGTGGGGTTGGCGTGCTGGGGGCGGATCGTAGAGACGGGCGTCCAGCCGCAGGCGGGTGATGAAGGTTACCGGTTGGGACAGGGCGCGGCAGAAGTTCAGCAGGTCCAAAGCGGCATAGGCGCCGTCGCCCACTACCACCAGGTCTCGGTCGGGCAGCCACCGACGCAGTTGCCGGATCAGCTGCCGGGCCCAGTCGGTGAGTTTCTTGGGCTGGCGACCCTGGGCTCGGTAGTAGGGTTCCGAGGGCGCCAGCACGGTGAGCAGGGGCAATGCCCACACTCGGCCCGCCCCGGGGATCGGTCCCAGCCACATCAGGGAGATCCAGCATCAGGGAGATCCAGCGCAAACCGCTGGCCTTGACCACGTGGCCCCGATGGGAACGGGCCGCGTCTCGGTAGGTCCCTTTGGCCTTGATCCGAGGACCCCGGCGGCGCTCCAACGTCTCGTCGATGCCAAACACCAGGGGGCCTCGGCTCGGGCCAAAGTGTTCCAACAGCAAACCCAGCAGGATGCGGGCCGACCGCCGGGGCGACCACACCGCCCGGTTGAGCACCTCGTGGTACCGAGCATAGTCATAGTGATGGCTGCGGCCCATGACCCGCAAAGCCTGGGCCACGGTGCGCTGCCCCGTGGTCAGTACGGCGCCCACCAGCAGCAACTGGGCTTTGCTCCAGGTAGGTTTGCTGAACAGCGTTGCAAAGGGCATGAGTACGGCTACAATGGCATCGGGCAGGGTGAGCATGACTGCACCTTCCGTGGAAAGTCGGGGCAGTCAGCTTACCCTGTTTTATACTTTTCCTAAATTTTGCGTAAAGTCCAGAACAGGATAGACCGGATGATGGCGTGCGGGTGGGGCGTTCAATTTTCAGCATCGTCAAGAGCGCGGGAGCGTTCACAATAATCAATCAAATCCTGTTCATCCGGTGCATCGATGTAAAAGACAAAATGGGTACGCGTGAGCGCAATGACCGGTTTGCAGAAATTGGGTCCGCATGAGCGACTCGTCATGGCAGACGGTTCGCCTCTGATAGAATGCGGTCGAATCCCTTCTTTGAAGAGCGATATTCCCAGGAGATGAAAGAGATGGCGAAAGTAGGTTTTATCGGTCTCGGAACCATGGGCGCCAGCATGGCGTACAACTGCCTGAGCGGCGGAAACGAGATGGTAGTCCACGACATCCGGCGGGAAGCCGCAACCCAGCACCTGGAAGCGGGGGCACAGTGGGCCGACACCCCACGAGAGGTGGCCGAGGCCACCGACGTGGTGTTCACCTCGCTGCCCGGCCCGGTCGAGGTCGAAGCCGTGTCGCTGGGTGAAGACGGGATCATGTCGGGCATGGCCGCCGGCAAGACCTACTTTGACCTCAGCACCAGCTCGCCCACCCTGATCCGGCAGATCCACGACCGCGTGGCGGAGCAGGGCATCAACGTGCTGGACGCGCCGGTGAGCGGCGGTCCGGCCGGCGCCGCCAGCGGCCGGCTCGCCATCTGGGTCGGCGGAGACAAGGCGGTGTTTGACCAGCACAAAGCCGTCCTCGACTCCATCGGCGACGCCGCCTACTATGTCGGCCCCATCGGCAGCGGGGCCGTCGCCAAGCTGGTGCACAACTGCGCCGGCTACATCGTCCAGACCGCCCTGGCCGAGGTGTTCACCATGGGCATCAAGGCAGGCGTGGACCCGCTGGCGCTGTGGCTGGCGGTGCGCAAAGGGGCCGGCGGACGCCGCGGGATGTTCGAGGGGCTTGCCCAGCACTTCCTGATCAACGACTACGATCCGCCGGACTTCGCCCTGCGGCTGGCCCGCAAGGACGTGGACCTGGCCGTAGCGGTTGGCCGCGAGTTCGACGTACCCATGAAACTGGCCAACACGACGCTGGCTGAGATGACTGAGGCCATCAATCGAGGCTGGGCCGGTCGCGACTCCCGGGTGGCAATGCTCTTGCAGGAGGAGCGGGCCGGCATCGAGGTCGAAGTCGACCCGGAGGATCTGCGGCGGGCGCTGGAAGAACAGGGCGGGTGAAAGTACTCCATGATAGGGTTAAAAATCCTGAGCCACAACTTGGGACGGCACGATGATCATCAACCGCCTAAAACTAGCCAACTGGCGCAATTTCACGGAAGTTGACATTCCTTTGGGTGAACGCGCTTTCGTCATAGGGCCGAATGCTTCCGGCAAATCCAACTTGCTTGATGCGATCCAGTTTTTGCGGGACGTAGCCAAACGGGAAGGCGGGGGGCTGCAAGTGGCTATCCGTCAGCGCGGAGGAGTGCGGCGCTTACGTAGTTTGGCGGCGCACTCTGGATCTGGAGTTTGCATTGAGGCGCACTTGACCAGCGACACCGAAGACCCTATCGAATGGGTATATCGTTTGACTTTCACTGTAGAGCGCTCAGGCAACCATCGCGTTTTGGTCCAAGAAGAAACCGTCTCCAAAAATGGTGTAGTCCTCTTGAACCGGCCGGATGAGGAAGACAGACGCGATTCAGAAAGGCTTACGGCAACTGCACTAGAACAGATCAATGTTAACAGGTCGTTTAGGGAGATCGCAGAGTTTTTCAACGAGGTTAAGTACCTGCATCTAGTGCCCCAGCTGTTGAGGCATGGTGCTGAAATAGGCGGCAATCGGTTGGAAAACGATCCCTTCGGCCAAGGATTCTTGGAAAGGATAGCCAACACCAATAGCAACACCAGAAAAAGTCGGTTGAACAAGATCGCTACCGCCTTGTCATACATCGTTCCAGAGTTGGTGGAAATCGCGTTTGAACGTGATAGCAGTGGACAACCCCATTTGAAAGCGCGGTTTGAAAATTGGCGGTTGAATGACGTGTGGCAACAGGAGGATCAATTCTCGGACGGAACTTTGCGACTCATCGGCCTGTTTTGGTCCTTGTTGGATCGAGGAGGCCTTTTGCTTCTAGAAGAGCCTGAGATTTCCCTTAACCGTGACATCATCTTGAGACTAGCTGGCCTCATTTACGAGTTGAGCCGTCCTAGCCGGCGACGCCGGGATGGTGAACGCCATAGCGAACGTCGGCAGGTGATCCTCACTACTCACAGTTCAGACCTGCTCTGCGACCAAGGCATCGACGGGTGGGAGGTTTTTTACATCACGCCCGGCAAGGATGGGTCAGAGGTAACTGCGATGGCGGAGGATCCGGGGACGCGAGAGTTGCTGCAGGCGGGAGTAATGCCCGGCGAGATTGCACCTTTCAGAAACAAAGGATACCAACTGCCTTTGGGGTTGGGGTTGTCAGGTTAGTGATCCGATGGTGGCAATAGCGGTAGAGGACATAGTATCCCAGGCAGTAGCGCAGCGACTCATCTCCGAGTACGCTCCCGGTTTAGAGTGCACGCAGGTCTACGGATTGTCCGGCTTCGGCGAATTGAAGCGCAAGATGCCAACTTTTGACAAGATCGCTCAATATCGTGAGCCGATAATGGTCTTAACCGATTTGGACGACCTCCAATTGTGTCTTGCTCAGTTCCGATCAGAGTGGTGCCACAGTTTGCAAATGCCCCCCGACTTTATGTTCCGGGTCGCGGTGGCGGAGATAGAAGCGTGGCTACTGGCCGACCGCGGTCGCATAGCGGGATGGCTAGGTATTTCCGAATCTCTCATTCCCCGACTTCCAGAGACGATACCGCAGCCGAAAGAATGCCTCGTGGAGTTGGCGCGCCGCAGTCGCTATCGCAGGCTGAGAGAAGCCTTAGTTCCTCAACCCGGCAGCACAAGAGCCACAGGGCCGGGGTACAATGACCGTGTGAGTGATTTTGCTACCGTGAATTGGAACCCAAGCGCCGCTCGCACAATTGCGCCGAGCTTGGACCGGGCAATCGTCCGCATCGGTGAGTTAGCGCATCGCCAGTCGTCCTAATCCGCGGCCGCCTCCCAGCGCAACACCGGGCGCCGTGCCGCCGTAGCTTCGTCAAGCCGCGAAACCGGCGTGGTGTGCGGGGCCTGCTGAACCAGTTCTGGTTCGGAGGTGGCCTCTGAGTCGATGACGCGCAGGGCATCGATGAACGCGTCCAGCGTTTCCTTGGTTTCCGACTCGGTGGGCTCGATCATCAGGGCTTCGTGGACGATCAAGGGGAAGTACATCGTCGGCGCGTGGAAACCGTAGTCCAGGAGCCGCTTCGCCACTTCCAGGCCGCTGACCCCACGCTCACGCTGCCGGTCGGCGGAGAATACCACCTCGTGCATGCACGTGCGGTCGTAGGGCAGTTCGTAAATATCCTTGAGCGACTCCATGATGTAGTTGGCGTTGAGGACAGCGTTACCGCTGATGGAGAGCAGACCGGCCGCGCCGAGGGTGCGGATGTAGGTGTAGGCGCGAACCAGCACGCCAAAGTTGCCGTGGAACCCGCTGATCTTGCCGATGCTCTGTTCGGGCTCAACCAGGGAGTACTCGCCGTCGTCGTTCACTGCCACGACCGGAGCGGCCAGATAGGGCGCCAGGTTCTCACCGCAACAGACGGGACCGGCGCCGGGTCCGCCGCCGCCGTGCGGAGTGCTGAAGGTCTTGTGCAGGTTCAGGTGGCAGACGTCGAAACCCAGCTCTCCGAGCTTGGCACGCCCGAGCAGCGCGTTCATGTTCGCGCCGTCGCCGTAAACCAGGCCGCCGCAATCGTGGACGATCTGGCAGACCTCGAGGATGTTGGTGTCGAACAGTCCCAGCGTGCTGGGCAGGGTGATCATCACGCCGGCCAGGTCATCGCCGGCAATCTCCCTCAAGGCAGCGAGATCGGTGTTGCCGTCGGCGTCGGACGGGATGGTTACCACGTCGAAGCCGGCCATCGCCGCCGAGGCGGGGTTGGTGCCGTGGGCGCTGTCCGGGATGCCCATCTTGGTGCGGCCGGAGTCGCCGCGGGCCAGGTGATACGCGCGCATCATGAGCACGCCGCCCAGCTCCCCGTGGGCGCCGGCGAGGGTGGCCAGGCTGGTGGCGTCCATGCCGGTGACCTCGGTCAGGAAGTCCTGCAACCTATAGAGCAGCTCCAGCGCTCCCTGGGATTGCTCGGCCGGCTGCTGGGGATGGATTCCAGCGAACCCGGGCAGGAAGGCAACCTCATCGTTGATCTTGGGGTTGTACTTCATGGTGCACGAACCCAGCGGGTAGAAGTGGGTATCGATGCTGAAGTTCAACTGGCTCAGGGAGGTGAAATACTGCACCACCTCGGGCTCCGAAACCTCGGGGAGCGGCAGATCGTCCCGCAGGTAAGCTGCGTCCGGCAGAGGGGCAGCGGGCACGTCCAGACCGGGAGTGACCACCCCGACCCGACCCGGCACACTGCGGTCCATCAGCAGCCTCGTGGTGTCTCGGTTGCCGCCTTTGTTTAACATCGTCCGTAGTCTCCTGGTGTTGCGGCCACTGCTTGCCCGAGTGTCGGGGTTGCGGGCCGGAATAGCCAATTCATCGATTTTTCAATGTCTAATTTCCGCGGGACCCGCCCTCACGGTGAGCGTTTCACCCGGCGACTTCCCAGGGACAAGATACGGTCGCCCTGCCAAGTCCACACTACACTCACCAGCACAGCCGCCGCCATGCTCGACACGAAGGCCGCGATGCCTCCCCAGGGGAGCAACCAGGTGGTCCCAAAAATCGCGAACAGAACGGCCATGGCAATCAGCCAGAAAATCGTGCGCGTCCAAATGCGCCGATTCAGTCTCCGGTCCGTGGCGCGCACGATCTCCTCGACCTCTTCCGGGGTAGCGTCGTCCCAGCGGGCCATCTGGGCGTTCATGTGGCGGATCTGCCTCCGGACAGCAATGGACCCGCAAACGAACATGCTGCACGAGACGCCGCACATCAGCGCGATTCCTGCCAGAAACCCAATCTCGAACCACCACTCGCCTGCGGGCAGCCAGGCGGCGCGACCGACGAGCAGCGCCCGAGCGATCACCAGCGCCAGCATGACCCCGGCCAGCGAAAAACCCACGGCGAACAGCGTGGGTTCCCGGACCCACAGCCCAAGCCATTTGACGTATCCCTCTCGATCTGCCGAAGGCGCTTCGTCTTCGAAGGGATCGGTATAGCGCCGCATTCGGCGCAGTTGGGACAAGTCGCGGTCAATCATGGCGAATCACCTGTATCGTTACGGCCTGGCATGGATGCTCGCGTCCGTCGTCGGACCGGCTCCAAGTAGATATCCGTTACTTGTCCGCCCGCAACGCGTCCACCAGCAGGTCGATGTCCTCGCGGGAGTTCATCTCGGTAACGCAGAGAAGCATGCCGTTTTCGAAGCGGTCACTCACGTCAAGGCCGCCCAGGATGTTGCGTTCCATGAGCCGGCGGTTGACCTTTGCCGGGGCTTCGGGACAGCCGACCACAAACTCCTGGAAGAACTCTCCCGACTGCGGCAGGGAATATCCGTCCAGGCCAGCGATGGCAGAGGCGGCGTAGTGCGCCTTGTGATAGCAGAGTTCGGCGACCTGGCGGAGCCCGTGGCGACCCATCGCGGCCAGGTAAATGGTGGACGCCAGGGCGTACAGCGCCTCGTTGGTGCAGATGTTGGAGGTTGCCCGCTCACGACGGATGTGCTGCTCGCGGGTCTGCAGGGTCAGCACATAGCCGGTGCGACCCTGGGTGTCGGTGGTGCGGCCCACCAAACGGCTGGGCATCTGGCGGATGTACTGCTGTTTGCAGCTGAACAAGCCCAGGTACGGGCCGCCAAATGAAGGCGGAATTCCGATGGGCTGGCCCTCGCCGGTCACGATGTCAGCGCCGAACCCACCCGGGGGTTTGAGCATCCCCATGGCCAGCGGGTCGGCTGACACCACCAGCAGGGCTCCGTCGTCGTGGGCGGTGGCCGCCAGGCCGGCCAGATCGTCGAGGCCGCCGTAGAAGTTCGGATACTGGGCCACCACGCCGGCGGTTGCCTCCGTGACGCTGGCGCCGATATCCGCCGTTGGGACAATGTCGATGGCGACCCCCTGGGCCTGGCAATAAGTGGCGATTACCTGGCGGTAGGCCGGGGCCACGGTGTCGCTGACTACCACCTGCTGCCGGCGCGTGACCCGGCAGGCCATCAGCACCGCTTCGGCCAAGCTCGTGGCGCTGTCGTACATGCCGGCGTTAGCCACTTCCATACCGTAGAGGGAGCTGATCATCGTCTGAAACTCAAAGATGACCTGAAGGGTGCCTTGGGACACCTCTGGCTGGTAGGGAGTGTAGGCAGTCAGAAATTCGCCACGGGTCATGACCGCTTTCACTATGGACGGGATGAAATGGTAATAGCTGCCGGCCCCCAGGAAGGAGGGGCCGCTGGCCAAAGGTCGATTTCGCCCCGCCATCGCACCGAGTTCCCGCTGGATTTCCAACTCCGACATGGGGTCGGGGAGCCGCAGCGGCGGGTTCCGGTAATCGTCCGGTATATCGGCGAACAGATCGTCGACGCTGCTCAGGCCCACCGCGGACAGCAGTTCATCCTGCTCGGCGATGGTGTTGGGGATGTAGTGTGATTGAAAATTGGTGACCATTCAGGGTTGCTCCGTTTTAGCTTAATAGTCCCAGGTGAACGTTTGGGACGGATCCGCCATTATAGTTTGTACACGCCAAGTTGCTTTGCTTTTCAGAGCTGCCAAATTGATTCTCACCCGAAATGCCTCGCCCCGTGTCGGCGCATTGCGCCCTGCCAGCCAGATCGTATCGTTAGCGGTGGGGTTGTAACGGTCTTGCAAGAGCCCATTGGGTAAGCAGAGGACTGAAATTGCTTCGAGGCGGTTAGGCGGGTTGTTGGCTGCGTTTTCGGAGTAGTTGTACTTGACGAATATCGTAGTCGTCAGATATTCAGCTCCGCGCACTGCGGCTATGGTGTCTAATTCACCCGGAATGTCAACGGGTTGCCTTTGTCTAACCTGGCGAATGCGCATCGAGGTTTGTGACGTCTGGATAGTTGCGGTACGTGCTCCCTCGATTTTCTCGGCCTTGGAATCAACGAATAACGCTTGTCGAACAGCGTATTCCGGCTGAAAAAGATACGCAGCGCGTTTGTAGTCAATCTTGCCAAATAGTCGTACCGGGATGGTCGGCATTCCTTGACGGTCCAAGGCTTCACGGGTGATGTCTTCGCCAATGTCCGCCACCAAGTCGGATTCAACCGTAAAAATCTCAAGAGCGTCGTGTCGGAAATCGTAGATCGCCTGTACCACCATCCGCAGAGTAGCCCTTTCAACCTGCTCGATGATGTCCAAGTCCGCACGTAGGCTGTCGGCATCTAAAGTCATAACAGTAACTGTTGGGCGGTCGTCATGGCCTCTTCGGCGCGCTTGCGGGCAAGCCTCACGCTCACCGGGTTGAGGTCAAATCCCATAAAGCGGCGCCGCTGGGCAATAGCAGCAATGGCAGTAGTGCCGCTGCCCACGAAACAGTCCAGCACTAAGTCGTGCGGTTCCGTAAGGAGCTTTATCATACGCATGGGAAGTTCTAGGGGGAACTGGGATTCGTGGACGCTATTTGAGCGCACTGAAGGTATATGCCATACCCCCCGTGAACCCCATTCCGCCCACTCGCTCTTGTCCAGTCGTTCCCGGTCTATCACCGTTATTCCAGGCTTCCAGAAAATTAGCAGGTGCTCGAACTCGTCCACGGATCGATACGACAAACTATGCCAGCGGCTGTTTTCCCAACAAGGATCCTTAACCCAGACGCGGCGGTCGTAGAGGTAAAAACCCGCGTCGGATGCCCAATCCTCAACCAAACCGGCAGTAAGCTGGACCCGTGTTTGTTTAGAGTACTTCCCGCCACGGACGTTGTTGTTCTTTAGCCGGCGGTCGATAGTCTGTTCGCTGCACCCCAACAGGTTCGCCAATTGGTACTTGTCGAAACCCGGATTCTCTTGCCTGGCTTTCAGCACTTGGTCACGCGTAATTTTCACCTTTTTTGCGCTGACGTTATCAGCCTGGATACGAGGCATGTCCACGTCTTCAAAGGCTAAGATGTCAGCAATGTTGACGGCCAGAAAGCCACCGGAGGTTATAGCCGCAAAGTGTGCACGGATGGTCTCGCGCAGCAGATTGCACCAATCCTCAAAATCCAATTCTGTCTCGTAGGATTTGCCGACGAAATATGGAGGGGACCAAAAGCTCAACGCCACCGTCTCTGGCGCGACCCGCTTGAGCAATTCTCTAGCGTCACCCTCGTATATGTGATCTGGCGACAAAAAATCAGGTTCGTTCATGCGGCCTCTCTGCGGAATAGCACGTCAGGGCTCTAAGGGATGCATTCATTGAACTAATCGTCGACGCGGATCGATACGTCAGTCAAGCGGAACCTGTCATCAATTTAGCCTGCTGCTAGGCCAGCACCCGGTAGCGATAGCTCGATTCCATGAGATCGTCCTCCGCAAAGCGGCTGAACCGCAACGGCGAGAGATCCACGTCACGGGCCTTGCCCTCGGCCACCAGTTCCGCCACCGCCTTTCCGATGGCAGGGGAAAGCTTGAAACCGTGTCCGCTGAAACCGACAGCGCAGAACAGGCCCTCGACTCCGGGCACGCTGTCCAGGATAGGATGCCAGTCCGGCGTGGTAGTGAACAGCCCGGACCATCCGCCCCGGTAATAGGAATCTGACATGCCGGGGATGCGGCGGGCCAGTTTCGCTCGCGCCGAGGCGGCGGACTGTAGATCGATGCCCTGGGGATATGCCTCAGGGTCCGGCTGCTCTTCGTCGTCACCGAAGCCCATGGTGGTGAAGTTTGTGCCGTCAGGGCGGAAAGAGAAGGACTGGCTGATGTCCCCAACCGTCGGATGCCGCGGCACGAGTTCGACCGGCCGCGCCACGGTGGCGACCTGATGGCGCACCGGAAGCAAAGGCACATCCACCCCCACGCCGGCCAGGACCTGTTTGGACCACGGGCCGGCCGCGACGACCACCGTATCGGTGGCGATGCGTTCCCCGGCTGCGGTCAGCACAGATTGCACGCGCCCGGCGACGATTTCGATCCCCGACGCGGGGTTGCGGGAGGCAATCACTGCGCCGGCCTCACGGGCGCGGGCAGCGTATGACACCGTGGTCTGGTACGGGTCGGCGTAGCCGGATTCGGGTTCCCAGGCGGCGCGTTCGTCGTCGTACAGCGTCACCATGGGAGCAAGCCGGGAGAGGTCGTCCGGGGACACCACCGAGGTCGGCACCCCCAACTCCTGGTGCATGGCGATGTTGCGTTGCAAACCGCCCTGGTCCGCCTCGTTGACCACCACCAGGTAGCCGGTCTGCACAAAGCCGGAGTTCCCACCCACGCGAGCGTCGAAGTCGGCGAAGACCTGCAGGCTTTGCCAGGCCAGCTGCGTGGTAACCCGGTTGGAGTAGTGCATGCGGCAAATGGCCTGGGAACGGCCGGTGCTGCCGGAACCGAGCACGTCCCGCTCCAGCAGGACGGTATTGGGGATTCCCAGCTGCGCCAGGTGATACTGGATGGCGCAACCGATGACGCCGCCGCCGATGATCACCGCGTCGGCTACGTTGGGTAGGCTGCTACTGGTCAATGCCCTTCCACGACATGACGCGGTTCACGTCGACCTCGATGGCCACCAATTTCTGGTCGCCTTCGGCCAGGTCGGCGGCGTCCTGCTCGCCTCGTTCCTCGCCTTCGTAGCGGGAGAAGATCCGGCGAACCGCGTCCTTGAGGTTATCGCTGCGTACCGTGGCGTCGCCCTCGAGTATGACGTACTGATACGGCCACTCGTCGGTTGCGACCGACAACGCCACCTTGGGGTTGCGGCGCACGTTCCTGGTCTTGACCGCCGCGTCGCCGGAAACCACGGTCACCTTGCCGTCTTCCCACTGGTACCACACCGGCGAGACATGGGGGGAACCGTCCTCGCGAATCGAAGCGAAGTGGGCAACGTGCGGGCCGGCAAGATAGGCATCAATTTCCTGTGGCGTCAGTCGCGGCATCAGTACCTCTGATTACGGCCGGCGACCTCACACGGACGAGTTCGTGCTCGGTCTTGGGATGCGAATATCATACCATAACCGGCAGCCGTCCCAAGATCGGATCAGCGATCCCATGCCCAACCGACTCGTGAAATTCAGGGTTCAGAAAGACGCTATTTTTGGCATCTAACTGCTGGGATAATGGCTGCCGCGCGTTGGCAGCCGACGCCCTGTGGTACAATCCGACCGCACGGCGGGGCGCGGGTATTCTACCGCGCCCTTACGTAACGCTGGCTGATCGCACCACCCCTGTAATGGCATTGAGTAACCCATCCCACCCGTCCGAGGCGCAGCGTCTCCAAAGAGCCAGAGGCCGCAGCTGATGCGCCGGCCCAGGATCTTCTACGGGTGGTGGATCGTCATCGTCAGCCTCGTTGCCGACGGGATGAAACACGGCAGTTTCAACCGCGGATTTACCGTTCTCTACGTTCCAATAGAGACCGACGTCATTTTCCCCAAGAGCGTCCTGGGGTTCAGTCCTCAATCGAGGACCATGCTGGGACTGGCGGAAGGTCTGGGGAGGTTCATGGGCGGTGTGCAGGGTCCGCTCATGGGATATTGCACCGACCGGTTTGGCCCGCGCGTAATGCTGGCGTTCGGCGGGTTGATGTCCGGCGTGGGGTTCATCCTGCTGGCGCGCACCACCAACTTCTGGTGGTTCCTGCTCGTGTTCGTGGTCTTCCTGTCGGTGGGGTTCAGATCTGGTTACAACAACGCGTCGATAGCCGCGGTGAATAACTGGTTCCGCCGCCGGCGGGGCCTGGCAATGTCCGTGGTCAGCATGGGCAACGGCCTGGGCGGAGCGTCCGCCTATCTGGTCGGCCTGCTGGTTTTCCTGGTGGGATGGCGCGACGCCTGCACCATCCTGGGAGTCGCCATCCTGGCCGTGGTAATCCCATTGTCGTACTTCCTGCGCCGCTCTCCCGAAGACATGGGCCAACTGCCCGACGGTGACCCGCCCGAACCGGCCGGGGCGAACGCATCGGAGAGAGGCGCGGCGGCGCGGCGGCGTCCGGCCAACGGAGGGGACACGGATTTCACCGCACGCGAAGCGATGCGAACGCCGTCGTACTGGCTGCTGGTCATGTCCACGGGTTTCCGCAACATCGTCCACGCCGGCGCCTCGTTCCTGATGGCCCCGATGATCATCTGGTTCATGGAGGCCGGGATGCCGGTGGACCCGGCATCGGAACAGGGCCAGCGACACATCATCATCGCCGCGGCATTCGTCAGCGCTTTTTCGTTGGCAAACATGGTGTTCAACCCGTGCATGGGGTGGATCGGGGACAAGGTGGACCGGCGCAAGCTGAGCGCCCTGTGCATGCTCGCCGGAGCGGCGGCGCTGGCATCGTTGATCACTCAGAGCGGGCATATCTGGCAGGTCGTATTGTTCGTCCTGTTGCTGGCTTTCGCCGAGAGCGCCAATCCGCTGAACTGGGCCATCATGGGAGACTTCTTCGGGAGGAGGGCTTACGCGACGCTGCGCGGGTGGCAACATCTGCCCGACCAATTGGCGTCAATGTGGACCGCGATGTGGATGGGCGCAATCTACGACTACACCAACAGTTTCTACTGGGCGCTGTTCCCGCTGGTGCTCCTGTACATCGCGGCGGCCATCGGCTACTGGTTCCTGCCACGGCCGCCGATGCCGCGGCGGTTGCAGTTGCAGCAGGAACGCAGCGTTCGCCGCCGCGACCGGGCGATGGGCGCGGCGCCGGAGCCCGCAGGCTAGCGCGCTCCGGCTGAGGTCTCACGCAGACCGGTAACAAATCGCAACAAATCCTAGCCGCAGGCCTCGGGAGGCGACGGATCTCGCGATCCGTCCTACGGCCGACTTAGAAGCAACGATGAACAGCAGCGATACGTCCGCACAAAGGTTGGTACAACTTCTCGCGGGCGACCTGTCGTTCCAGGCCCCGGCTCGGCTCGCCCACCCGCTGTACGCGCTGCACCCGTTCGCGGCCCGTTTTCCGTACGGCCTGCCCGGGTATTTCATCGATGCCCTTACGGACCGGGGCGATACCGTGCTGGACCCGATGTGCGGCTCAGGCATCACGCTGCTGGAGGGTTGGGCCGCCGGCCGTTCCGTCATCGGCGTGGATCTGGACCCGTTGGCCCGGCGGCAGGCGAAGGCCCGCACCACAGCCCTGGACGGCGCGCAGGTCAGGGAGGCCGGGCGGGCGGCGCTCCTCCGGACTGAGGACCTCATGGCCGGCCCGGACCCGCGGCAGGACGCGTTGGACGCCGTAAAGGCAGGGATGGACTCGCCCACGCAGGATTTTCTCGACTACTGGTTCTTCCCGGAAACCCAGCGTGAGCTCGCCTGCCTGACGCTGGCAATCCGTGAAGAGCCCGAGGCGGACCTTCGCAACCTGTTGGAAGTGATTTTCTCGTCCACGATCGTCACCAAATCTGGCGGCGTATCCCGTGCACGAGATCTGGCCCACACGCGTCCCCACCGGGTTTCAGACAAGGTTCCCAGGAGCCCCATACAACTGTTCGCGAACCTCGTCGAACGCGCCGCTGACGCTTACGCCAGTATCGACCGGGCCGCGGTGGGGGACGCCCGTGTCATCGCCGGCGATGCGCGTTCGCTACCGCTGCCGGATTGCAGCGTGGACCTGATCGTAACGTCGCCCCCCTACGCCAACGCGCTGGACTACATGCGGGCGCATAAGTTCTCGCTGGCGTGGCTGGGCGACCCCATACCGTCCCTCACTGCGTTGCGACGAGAGTACATCGGCTCGGAATCTGCGGGCGGCTCGGCAACCGGGAGGATGGGAGGCTCGCTGCCGCCGACCGTCGCCGACGTGGTTGACCGCGTCGCCGAGGCGGATGCTACGAAAGCACGCGTCCTGCGGCGCTATTTCACCGACATGGCGGCGTCGATCTCGGAGATGCAGCGGGTCCTGCGGCCCGGGTCGGCGGCGGTGATCGTGGTGGGAGCTTCCACCATGCGCGGAATACTGGTGCCTACCCACGAATGCCTGGCTGACCTCGCCACTGCGGCGGGATTCGACGTGGCGGGCGTGGCGCCGCGGAACCTTGACCGCGACCGCCGGATGATGCCGGCGCGGAATTTCGGACGTGCCGTCAATGGCGCCACGGGGATCGAGTTACGCATGCACACCGAGTACATCATCGGCGCGGTCAAACCCTGACCACAGCGCCAGACTGCGTCGGATAATCCCCTGCCGACAGCCCGGCGCGGGCCCGGCGATCTAGTCTCAAACTGCAACCCGGTTCGCCCCGGCTCGGCTTTCTACCAGATATTGTTATCGACGGTTGAACGTGGCGCAAAGCCTCCGCCACGTCACACCCCGGTCCGATCAAAACGGATATTCCATTGCCGGCGTTATCCAGCCGGCGCAAGATTGGTTTTCGCCATACGTTTTGTTATGCGACCAAATATGAGCGATTTTTCATTTGCGGGTGAAACATTACATCTACCGATCCGTCTGGCGGGGTCGGCGACGCCTGATTACCATTGACGGCATGAAATCTGTTCTGTTGGATTCAGGAACGCAGACGATGCAAGACCGCCCCGACCCCGGATCAGCATGGCAAGCGGCGCTCGGCCGCCTACAGTTGGAAATACCCCAGGAGCAATTCGATACCTTCCTCAGGCCCTGCGCCGGCCTGCGATGGGAGGAAGATTGCCTGGTGGTCGGCGCGGCGACGACCTTCGCCGTGTCGTGGCTGGAATTGCCGCTCCACCAGGAAATGGTGCGCGAGGCAGTGGCGAAAACGGTGGGCGCGCAGTCGAACGTCCGCTACCAGGCAAAACCGGTTACCCCGCTGGAGGGAACACGCGAGCGCTCTGCGTCGGTGCACCGGATAGTCGCGGAACCGGCATCACGACTCTCCGATCTGACCGACGCCGACGACGGCCGGCTAAATCAGGAATCCACGGTCGAGTGGCACAACACTCAGACGCGCCAATCGGCGGGTCTCAACCCCCGCTATACCTTTGACAATTTTGTCGTCGGCGAAAGCAACCAACTGGCCTACCATGCCGCGAGGGCCATAAGCGCCGAAGGCACGGACACAGCCCCGGGCTACAATCCCTTGCTGCTCTACGCGGGCGCGGGGATGGGCAAGACCCACCTGCTGCACGCAATCGGAAACCTGGCTCTTGAGCGGCGGGTTTCGGTCCGTTACGTGACGTCCGAACAATTCACCAACGAGTTCGTGTCGGCGATCAACCGCCGGGCGATGCCGGAATTTCGGGAGCGCTATCGCGGCGTCGACCTGCTGCTGCTGGACGACGTGCAGTTTCTGGTGGGCAAGGAACAAACGCAGGAGGCGCTGTTTCACACCTTCAACGACCTGCACCAGGGGGGAGCGCAGATCGTGTTGACCAGCGACCGTCCGCCCGAGACCATCACGCCGCTGGAAGACCAGTTGCGCTCGCGTTTCCAATGGGGACTGGTGGCAGATATCCGTCCACCCTCTTTGGAAACGCGGCTGGCGATGCTCCATTCCTGGGCTGCCGATAACAGCTCCGAGGTGCCGTCGTCAGTGCTGGATATCATCGCGCAGCGGGTGAGCCGGAACGTGCGCCAACTGCTGGGCGCGTTCAACCGGGTGGTGGCGATGTCCCAGCTGTTGAACGCCCCAATGACCGCCGAAAGCGTCGCCGCGCAACTGGACGCCATCGTCGGCCCGGACGCCCGCGCTGAGGTAACGGCGCAGCAAGTGCTGAATAAGGTGGCGCATCATTTCGGGCTTGCCGCAGACCGGATCCTTGGTCGCAACCGCACGGCAGCAGTGGCGCAGGCTCGGCAGGTGACGATGTACCTGTTGGTGAACGAACTGGGCATGTCTCCGACCGGAGCGGGACGCTTCCTCGCCGGGCGGAATCACAGCACGGTGATCCACGGGGTCGGCCGGGTCCGCGAAGGCATGGAGGCCGACGGCAGGCTCAAACATGCGGTTCTGGCCATCACCGAATCACTGACCGATTAAGCTCCCTGCATTCCATAAATCGCCCCAGGAGGCACACATGACAACAGCCAACAGCCAGACCATCCGCACCGTCGTGGGCACCGGCGAAGCGGGCTACAGCGGAGACGGCGAGCCGGCAGCCTCTGCCACCCTTCGAGAGCCATTCATGTGCACGTTCGACCACGCGGGCAACATGTTTTTCTGCGAGGCGAAAAACCACGTCGTGCGTCGGGTTGACGTGTCCACCGGGCACGTTACCACCGTAGCAGGATCGGGCGAGGTCGGCTACGCCGGCGATGGCGGTCCCGCGACGGCAGCCACCATGAACGAGCCCTATTCCCTGGAGGTGGATGGCGACGGTAACATCTACGTCGTCGACCGCCTCAACGCCGTGGTGCGTCGGGTCGACGGGATCACCGGGATCATCACGACGGTGGCCGGCACCGGCGAGCCCGGGTATTCGGGAGACGGAGGTCCCGGCGACCAGGCCCAGTTGCGCGAGCCCAACGACTGCTTCCTGGACGGGCGCGGTGGTCTGCTCATCGCGGACATCCAGGACCAGCGCATCCGCCGCCTGGACCTGGCGACGGGCATCATCGACACCTTCGCCGGCAACGGCGAAAAGGCGCGGGGCGGCGACGGAATGCCGGCGCGGCAGGCGAGCATCCTGGGCTCGCGGGCAGTGTGCATGGACCAGCACGGCAACACGTACATCGCGGAGCGGGAAGGCAACGGCATCCGGGTGGTCACCGCGGGCGGGATCATGGGAACCGTCGCCGGGGTATCGGCAGAACGGGGTTACAGCGGCGACGGCGGGTCCGCGCTGGCCGCCACTTGGGGAGCGCCCAAAGCGCTGCGGTGCGACGCCGCCGGCAACGTCATCGTCGTTGACACGGAGAACCACGCCATTCGGAAAATCGACGTGAATACCGGCGTGGTAACCACAATAGCCGGCGGCCAGCTGGGTGGACACGGAGATGGTGGGCCGGCTACCGATGCCGGAATGGACCGGCCGCACGGATGCGGCATCGCGGCTGACGGACAGATCTATGTCGCGGACAGCAACAACCACCGGATCCGAGTCGTGGGTTAGCACGCTCGATCTCGCTGCAAATCCGCGTAACAGTTCAGACTTGCGGGGGATTGTCATTGCGAGCGAAGCGTGGCAATCCCGTTGGCGCGGAGGAGTCCTTCGGGGCAGGCGTCACTGCTACGGCGTCGAGATTGCCACGGCGCAAGCGCCTCGCAATGACAACCTCCTGAATTCTGAACAGTTACAAATCCGCTTGGTTCCTTGACACTTACGGCACCAGTTGGCTACGATTGATTAACATTCGGCGGCGCGGTGGTCGCGGGCCGATGGCAGAAGTGGGGATATAGCTCAACTGGGAGAGCGCGGCGTTCGCAATGCCGAGGTTGCGGGTTCGAGCCCCGCTATCTCCACCACTTCTTTTCTGCCCCTGTAGCTCAGTTGGATAGAGCGGCGGCGTCCTAAGTCGCGCGTCGGGGGTTCGAGTCCCTCCAGGGGTACTTTTCTTTATCCGGTTAGCGTAAGAAAACGGCGCAATAGAAGCGGCGTTGCTCCTGTCGGTCTGGTTCCCGTACGCTGCCACCCGAGAATAGAGCCGGAAACGGTTTCGGGCCCCTGCACTCAACGGGGTGGCAACCGGAGGCGGCAGGACACCGCGACTTCAACTTCGAAGCAGGTCCGCCAGACCGCTTACCGGTTCTCCCTCCTCCAGCATGTCCAGGCGCGCCAGGACTTCCGCCGTCGTCGCTTCGGACAGCGACTCAGCAGCACAGTCACGGAGTTTGTCGCGGATGTCGTCCATCGTCACGCCGCGCAGGGCCCCGCTATTGGCGCGGTGCGCCTGCTGCCGGAGCGTGCTGCCGTCCTTCATCTGGACGTCAACCTGATGGTACCCCTCGGTCCAGCTGGGCAGGCCCTCGTTGCCCGTGATGCGGCGCATGTCGATGCGTGGGATGAGCGCCTGGGCTTCCGGGCGCATCACCTGATCGTCGGTGAAGGACTGCAACCCGACGCGCCGGTCCAGCAGGGCGGCTGCCAGACAATACTGCAGGCTGAACTTGCCCTCCAGCGACGACACCGGGCGGGAGTGGATCAACGAGCGGGGCGGGTCGAAGTCCACCATCACGTCGATACGGTCCACCGCGTCAGGGTCAATGGCGCCCTGGGACAGCAGGTCGAAGGTGGCATCCAGAGCCAGGTGCGCGCTGCCGCAGCAGGGGTACTTTTTGATTTCGATGCCCGACTCCACCAGGTAACACTTGCTTCCCAGGTTCTGCGCCACCTGCTCGCTGTCGAAACCCTGGCCGCCCGAGAAGGCCCGTATGAACCCGAACCGTCCTTCCAGCGCGTCTCCGCTGGCGGTGAAACCTTCCCGCACCAGCTTGGCCGCGACCACCCCAGCGCGGGCGGCATCCCCGGCGTGGAATGGTTTGGTCATGGTGCCGAAGTTCTGTCGCAGCCCCGATGCCTGGGAAGCCGCCAGCGAGACGGCCATGGCCGTTTGTTCAGGGTCCAGGGCCATGATCCTGCTGGCGGCCGCTGCCGCGCCTACCGCTCCCAGGGGGCCGGTGGGATGCCACCCCAGGTCATCGTAATAGGCTTCGCTGAGGGCCTCGCCCACGGCGCAGGCGACTTCGAATCCGGACATATAGCCCATCAACAGATCCTTCCCGGAAGCGCCGAACTCCTCGGCAACCGCAAGGGATGCGGGCAGCAGAACCGCGGTGGGATGGGTCTTAGTGATCTGGGTGATGTCGTCGTAATCGAGGGCATGGGCCATGGCCCCGTTGACGAGGGCAGCATTGGCCGCCGAAGTGCGGAATCCGCGGCCCACGACGCTGGCGGTGGGCGATGCGCCCTCGGCCGTAACGTACCGGCAAAGAATGTCCGCCAGAGATTCCCGCGAACCGGCCAGCGTACACGCCAGGCAGTCCATGATCGCTCCCTTGGCCGCTTCAATTGCATCGGGCGGGAAGTCCTCGATGTCAGTGGCGGTGATGTATTCAGCGATACGCCCGGTAATATTCATGGACGACCTCCTGGCGGTTGGGACCCGCCGCATTGCTATCACGTGTTGTCTCGTGACGCGAATGTATGCCTTTTTGGAGCAGTGTCAAGTCTTGGGGCATCGGGTCAAGTCTTGGGGCATCGAAGCGTCAGGCCGGCACGGGCCGTTCCAGCCCAGCTTACCCCCAGCAAGATGGCAACCGGAGACTGCGGTAGCCGTCGCCAATGCGGTATGCGCCATTGCCGGAGCCTTTGCATCCGTTGGCCGGAGCCTTTGCATCCGTTGGCCGGAGCCTTTGCATCCGTTGGCCGGAGGCTCAGCAGGCGGGCAGACCGAGACTGGCGATATCATTGTTACGCACATCCAGCAATGCAGAGGGGACACAGCCGCTCAACTGGTTGCCACTGAGGTACAGCTGATACAGGTTGGCGAGGTTGCCGAGTTCCGGCGGTATCGACCCACTCAACTGGTTCTCGACGAGCGACAGCCGTTGCAGGTTGGCGAGGTTGCCGAGTTCCGGCGGTATCGACCCGCTCAACTGGTTGCGGGCGAGCCACAGCGCTTCCAGGTTGGCAAGGTTGCCGAGTTCCGGCGGTATCGACCCGCTCAACTGGTTGCCCCGGAGGTACAGGTAGTACAGGTTAGGGAGGTTGCCGAGTTCCGGGGGTATCGACCCGCTCAACTGGTTGTCGTCGATGTCCAGCGATAGCAGGTTAGGGAGGCTGCCCAGTTCCGAGGGTATCGACCCGCTCAACTGGTTGTCGTCGAGCTGCAGGTATTGCAGGTTAGGGAGGCTGCCCAGTTCCGGGGGTATCGACCCGCTCAACTGGTTGCCGTAGAGGTACAGCGATTGCAGGTTGGCGAGGTTGCCGAGTTCCGAGGGTATCGACCCGCTCAACCGGTTGCCGGGGAGGTACAGCAATTGCAGGTTGGCGAGGTTGCCCAGTTCCGACGGTAACGACCCGCTCAACTGGTTCTCAATGAGGTACATCTGTCCCAAGTTGCCCAGGTTACCCAATTCCGGCGGTAACGACCCGCTCAACTGGTTGAAACTGAGATCCAGCGATTCCAGGTTGGCGAGGTTGCCGAGTTCCGAGGGTATCGACCCGCTCAACCAATTGACGGCGAGCGACAGCGTTTCCAGGTTGGCGAGGTTGCCCAGTTCCGGCGGTATCGACCCGCTCAACTGGTTGCCGTCGAGTCCCAGCGCTTCCAGGTTGGCAAGGTTGCCTAATTCCGGCGGTATCGACCCGTTCAACCCGTTGCCGCTGAGCGACAGCGTTTCCAGGTTGGCGAGGTTGCCCAGTTCCGGCGGTATCGACCCGCTCAACTGATTGTGGGAGAGGGATAATGCGGTAACGCGCCCGTAGGCGTCAGTCACAACGCCGTGCCACTCTGCCAACGGCCGGTTACTCAGCCAGTTGGTATCGTCCAACCAAATGTCGCCATCGGTGGCGTTGTACAAAGCCTCCAGAGCGGCGCGGTCGGCATTCGCAACGTTTGCTGAACAATCAATCTGTGGAACGGCAAGATCCGCGGGTTGGTCTCCCCGGCCTGGCAAGAACGTCCAACGCGGGTCGGTGGGCCAGGAGAAGTCGCCGCCGACGTGGCTCGTATCGTTGTAGAAGTTATTGCTGGTCAGCACGGTGAAGGCGTGGCGCGCGCCCGGCGACAATCGCCGGACGGTGTACTCGGCGCGTCCGTTGCTGACCGGAATGTCCCGCGCGCTCACGTCAACGTAGATGAACGCCGCAATCCAATCTTCCGTGCAACCGGCCTTGGCGAGGTGGTAGTCAACCTCCATGTTGACGTAGCCGATGCGGTAGTGGGTGGCGGCGGGCAGGGCATCCCAGGCAACGATGGCCTGATCGGCGTGTTGGCCAACCTCTACCTGTATGTTTGACGTGGGCGGCGGTGGCGGGTGCGGCGCGTTGGGGTGAGATGCGGGGGCAGCGAGGCTCACTGAAAATATGGAACCGATCATCAGCATCATGGCAATGACGATGACTACGGCGAATGTCAGGGCGGCAGTCCGGTTCTTCATGGTAGGTTTCCTTGGCGAGTTGGTGGTGGGTTCTGCGGCGCTTTGGTGAGATTTCAGTAGCGCGTCCGGTTTTACCGGGCAGGCGTCTCGCGCCATCATATCTGATGATCAGGATCGGTTCCAGATCATCCGGCGGCTCTGCGGGCGACGCGGGCGCCGGCGAAGTGCCGAAAGGCGGCATGGGCCAGCTTTGTCCGCCAGACGGTAACGTTGGTCATTGCCCGACCCCGAAAGCCAGCCGTTGCATATCAGTGCGACGCATAGCGGGGCCAGCCCCGCGTCAGTCATCCCGGCTATTGATCAAAGGCTCGGCCGCTCCAGCGGGGGCGGCGGTGGAAATCCAGGTCACGTTGCCGTTGGCCCGCACCTTCCGAATGTAACGCTACTCTGCAATCGGAAAGCCGCGGCTTCCCGAGACCTTGGTCCAAATCTTCCAGATTCTTTTCCAGCCAGGTGACGTGGGCCCGTATCCTACTGGGGCACATCCGCCTTCCCGCAAGCATGGGGCAGTCTTGCGGTCGCCCCAACCACTGACTGTCCTCGTGCTATCATGGCCTCGCGTTCACCCCAACCTGCCGGATACCAAGGAGGGCATGGCAAATGACAACAGGCACCCAGGCATGGACCGAACAAACCGTGGAAGCCGCGGGAGTTCAACTGCAAATGGTCACGGGCGGCAGTGGCGCGCCCCTGCTCATCCTGCACGACGAATTCGGACACCACGGACAGCTCCGATACCATGAGGCCCTCGCCCGCGACTTCAGCCTGTACATTCCTTCCCATCCCGGCTTCGGCGCGACCGAGCGGCAGGAATGGGTTATGAACATGCGGGACCTGGCGGGCTGGTACCTGGAAGCCCTGGACGACCTGGACCTCGGACCAGTGAACCTGATGGGGTTCTCCCTGGGTGGGTGGCTGGCCGCGGAAATGGGGTCGATGTCTCCCGACCTCTTCCAAAAACTGGTGCTGGTTGCGCCGGCCGGCATCCGGCCTCCCACCGGAGAAATCTTTGATTTGTTCCTGGTGGTCGCCGAGGAATTTCTAACTGTAGGCTTCCACGATCCCGAAGCCGCTCCCGAGTACCGGCAGGTTTGCCCCGAAGAGCCCTCCGCGGAACTTGCCGAGGCCTGGGCGGTGGCGCGGGAAGAGGCGTGCCGCCTCAGCTGGCGGCCCTACATGCACTCCCTAGGCCTACCCCATCTGGTGCACCGGCTGAAGCGGGTGCCCACTCAGATCATCTGGGGGCAGCAGGACAACATCGTCCCCGTGTCCGCCGGACAGGTTTACCACGAGTCCATCCCCGGCTCGCGCCTTGACCTCTTTGACTCTTGCGGACATCGTCCCGAGTTGGAAAAGACGGACGAATTCGTGGCCCTGGTCAGGGAGTTTCTATCGTCTTAGCGTTTCACGCGTTATGGTAAAATCCGCGCGTAGCCGGACCCGGGAGGAAAGTGATCATGTTCATCGGATATTTCACCGAAAGGCCGTACCAGGACCCCAAGTCCGGGTATTTTGGGGCCACCGGCAAATCAATCATGGACCTGAACGTCAGCAACGAAATTTACGATGCTGAGTTGGGAGCCAGCCTCTACAATCGCTACCTCGACGAAAAAATCTACGCCGAGGAGATGGGCTTCGACGGCCTGATGCTCAACGAGCATCACAGTACGCCGTTCTGCATGGGCGGCGCAATGAACGTCGAGGCCTCGATCCTGGCCCGCATCACCAACCGAGCCAAGATCGTGCTGCTGGGCAACATCCTGCCCCTGTGGGATGACCCGCTGTGGCTCGTCGAACAACTGTCCATGATCGACATGATCTCCCACGGCCGCCTCGTTTCCGGCTGGGTTCGGGGCACCGGCCGCGAGAGCGTGGCCCACAACATTGAGCCGCATTACAACTGGGAGCGGTTCAAGGAAGCGCACGAGCTGATCGTCAAGGCGTGGACGACTCCGGGACCGTTCCGCTGGGAGGGCAAGCATTTCCACTACCGCCACGTGAACCCGTGGGTCAAGCCCTACCAGAAGCCGCACCCGCCCATCTGGCTGCCCGGCGTGGTCTCCCGCGACTCCCTCATTTGGGCTGCCGAGCAGCGCATTCCGTACATCATGTTGGCCACCGAGATGGAACCCACCAAGCAGGCCTTCCAGATCTACCACGATACGGCCGCAGAGCTGGGTTACGAGTCCGGCCCGCAGAACATCGGTTACCTGTGGAAGGTCCACGTCGACGAGACCGAGGAGTTGGCGGAGCAGACCGGGCGCAAGTACGTGCAGGGGCCCAGCAATCCCTTCCTGGCCGGCAACGAGGGAACCACGAACCAGGCCCTGCTGCATCTCCCCGGCCTGACCTCCCGGCGTCGGGTCCTGCCCACCACGTCGGTCGCCACCGCAGCCCGTGGCGGAAGCGCCGGTCCTGGCGGTGTTCTCTCGCGTCCGTACGAACAGCAGGTCGAGGATTACACCATCATATCCGGCACCCCCGACACCGTGATCCCCAAGATCCGGCACGTCCTGGAGACCATCCGCCCCGGCAGCATCTTCTTCTGGGACGGCGACGGAGCCATGACCCACGACGACGCCATGCGCAGCCTGCGCCTCATGGGACAGGAAGTGCTGCCCGCCGTTCGCGAGATGGCCAAGGAACTGGACCTGCCCGGACCCTTCGAAGTGGATCCGGCCACCGGCCAGCCCTACGTGGCAGAGACAAACTCAGCGCAGCCCGCCGAGGTCACTGCCGACGACTAGCGTCGTACCATACGCTTTGCATGCGCGCCTCTCCCGCACCAAGGGGGAGGCCGTTTGCTATCAACTACCAATTCCCGTTCACACCGCGCAAGGAGCGTGACCATGCCTTACGGAGACAACGATTGGCTGGCCCTCACCGCCGAACCCTCCCTGGAACCGGACCTGCCCATCTGCGACGCGCACCACCACTTCTGGGACTTTCGCATGGACCGCGTCCCCTATCACCGCTACCTGCTGGACGAGCTGGCCGCGGACGTAAACAGCGGGCACAACGTGCGCTCCACGGTATTCCTCGAAGCGCGGTCGATGTACCGTCCCGACGGACCCGAAGAACTGCGGCCGGTGGGCGAGGTCGAATTCGTCCAGGGCATCGCCGCCGCCAGCGCCACGGGCCTCTACGGACCGACCAGGGCTGCCGCCGCCATCATCGGGCACGCTGACCTGGCCCTTGGTGGCGACGTGGCTCGCGTCCTCGATGCCCTCCAGGCCGCCAGCCCCAACCGATTCCGCGGCATCCGGTACAACACCGGGTGGGATCCGCATCCCGAACTGGATAGCCGTTCGACCGAGCACAAGCTCGCGGACCCGCAACTGCGCGCCGGGGCCAAAGCGCTGGCCGACCGCGGTCTGGTATACGAGAACGTGGTGTACTTCCCGCAGCTTTCGGACCTGGTTGATTTCGCCAACGCACTCCCTGATCTGACCATCGTGTCCAACCACATCGGCGGTCTGATTCGCGTCTGTCCCTACGGCAACCGGGACGATGAGGTGATGCCGGCCTGGCGCGAGGGCGTGGCTGCGCTGGCCCAATGCCCCAACGTGGTGATGAAGCTGGGCGGCGTGGGCCAGCCGCGATACGGCTTCGACTGGCACACCAGGAGCACTCCTATCGGATCCGAGCAACTGGCCGAGGATATGGGGCCACTCATCACCTACTGCATCGACCAGTTCGGACCCGACCGTTGCCTGTTCGAGAGCAACTTCCCGCCGGACAAGGTATCCTTCTCGTACAACGTCATGTACAACGCCTTCAAGCGCATGACGTCGGGCTACTCCGCCAGCGAGCGCGCCGCCATGTTCCACGACAACGCGGCTCGGATCTACAGCATTGACGCATAGCCGCATGATCGTGAGGATTTGGTGACATTCAGGTTGTTGCCGGAGATTCGGAGGTGGTAGTACTCTGACGTTGGAGGTATCCTCATGACCAGCGTGTGCAACATACCCAGCCGGACGATTTTTACCGGCGATAACCTGGACATCCTGCGAGGGATCAACTCCGAGTGCATTGACCTCATATATCTTGATCCGCCGTTCAACTCCAACCGAACCTACGCGGCCCCGCTGGACAGTAAAGCAAGAGGTGCCGAGTTCGACGACGTCTGGACGTTGGGCGACATGAAAGAGGAATGGATTGATGAGATTGAGTTCCGCCGGCCGTCGCTGTTCCATCTCATCAACGGCGCGAAACTGGCGCACGGCGAGAGCATGGCCGGCTATTTGACGTTTATGAGCATACGGCTACTGGAACTGCATCGGGTGTTGAAACCAACTGGCAGCATCTATCTGCATTGCGACGATACCGCGGTGCATTACCTCAAAGGGGTTATGGATGCGCTGTTTGGACCACAGAACTACGTCAACAACATCGTGTGGAAGCGAGCTACGTCGCACAATGATCCTAGACGGTTCGGGCGCATCCTGGGCCACTTGCTGTTTTACTCCGGCGGTGGCAATCGGCATTGGAACGCAGAGGCGATCACCATGCCCAAAGACGCCGACGAATTAATGCGTGCTTATCCTTCCCAAGATGAACGTGGACGTTACCGCGCCGACAATTTGACTGGGCCACGGCATGATGCTCAACGGGGCAGTCCCAGCACGATGCCGTGGCGGGACTACGATGTTTATGCGATGAACCGGGTCTGGTCGGTGCCCAAGACTGGGAAATACGCGGAATATATCGAACGGAATTTTATACCTGGCTACCGAAACATTGATGGCATACACGACCGCCTAGAGGCATTGGACGAAACGGGATTGATACACCATCCGCAAAAGGGACGCTGGCCAGGTCTGAAGCGTTATGCCGACGCGGATACGGGAAATCCGGCGCAGAATCTCTTTCTCCATCCTATGGGCTTCACCAATTTTTCCACCAAAGGTGGAGAGTACACCGGCTGGAAAACGCAAAAACCAGTAGCACTGTTGGAGCAGATAATCAAGGCTTCGTCAAACCTTGGTGATTTGGTGTTGGATCCATTTTGCGGATGCGCCACCGCCTGCATCGCGGCGGAAAAGCTGGGACGGGAATGGGATTGGCATTGACAAGCTGCCGCAGGCAGTGGAAGTGCTGACCGAGCGCGCCCAACGCGAATTGCAGATACCCATGGACGCGGGAGACGGCGACCGCTGGGAGGAATGGAAGCCACTGGCGCTGGCGGAGCCGCCCCGACGCAGCGACCTGACTTTGTTGGTTCCGGCAAATCCTCAATCAGACAAGGAACTGCTGTACGTCAGCCAGAACCGACTCTGCGCTGGCTGCAGCTACGAACTGCCCCTACACGTGCTGACCATAGACCACATTCACCCTCGTTCTCTGGGTGGCCTAGACGCTCTGGGCAACCTGCAACTGATGTGTCACGCCTGCAACGCCATCAAGGGCAACCGCACGATGGGCTATCTACGGGAGCAATTGCATCGGCGAGGAATTTTGACAATGTGAAACGTGAGCGCCTACGTTGGGATATGCTTTGACTGCAAATAGGAGAACACAGATGGAAATCGAATACACCATTTGCCAAATTCAGTCTGGCCAGATCTCTTTGGCAGCGAAAACACACCGCCAACGAAATGGCAATCCACGACTGAGAATCACGCGTGCGGGTCAAATTATCACATGGGAACTAATGAACTTGGTGGATGGGGATCCAGAAACGCTGGTAGGGCCTCCTAGACAAAACCATGTAGATGCGTATTTACTGCTAGACGCCCTCGAAATCGGCTGGAACCAGCTACTACAGCCTGTCGGGTTTGCCGATGATACACTCAGGCTCTCTCCGACTAATTCAGCTGGAACCGAGCGTCCTGGCGGTGTACCTGTTCGCATGGGTATGCCTGCTCACAGGTATCAGGTTGATACCTGTGAAGTATTTGTGATACAGCCTCCATCCTTTCGCGCCATTGGCCATGATCCAATTTTGCATTTGGATCTCGAAACTACGCCTCCTTCCATATATAGACAAGAGATGATAGAGATCCATTTCGGCATTCAGGCCGATTTCCAGATCACGGGAGAATATAATGGCCTCCAAAGTTACGCGGTGGTGACGATGACCGAAGCCACTTACGCAACCATTTACGACGACGTGCAAAATTTGCTCACTAGCCGATGACTGATGTAGCAAACAGGGCAGTTGCATGCACAGCCCATGCTCAAGAGGCGGGCGCAACCGTGGCAGATTAGCTAAGCACAGCGGGGCGTTGGTGCTTGATTCTCAACAAAGAATAAGTAACCTGCCTGCTGGCGATTCCGGGTTAATCGCTTCTCCCTAACAGCCTTGTCAGTTCCCCCATGCTGTCCAACCCGTCCAGCCGGCCAACGGTGTTGATTATCGGCTCCAGCTTTCCTAACCCCAGCGTCGGCCCCGACAACGACCGGAACTTGCCCAACAGTTCCTTCCGGCCGGCGGGGTTGGAGAAATCGCCGCGCTGGGAGGTAACTTCCGCCTTGCGGAGACGGCCGTCGGCGAGTTGTACGGCGACCCGCGCCGACGGGTAGTCGTACCGGCGCAGGTTCATCTCCGGGTCGGCGTTCAGCGCAACGCGCTGGGCCAGGTTACGGATGTCGGCGTCGTTCACCCGCTCCGGCAAAAACGCGGTCACGTCGGTGCGGCCGTAGCAGATTGCAGCGGCCACTGCGTAGGGGATCGAAAACTTGGCGGCCAGCATGTTCTCAGGATGCGGGTCGTCCATGATGCCGGCGATGAACGGCGCGGTGACGGCGATGCTTTTCACTTCGGATGCGGCGAAGGGTTCTTCGCCGAGCAAGTCCTGCACGGCGTCCAGTACGGGGTGGTTATACAGGCAGCAGGCGTGCAGCTTGAAGTAATTCTGCTGGATGCGCAGGTCGCCGCCGGAACCCAGGCCATCGACCACCGCATCCGGATCGAAGCCATCCCCCAGGAGGGTCCGGTACAGGTCCGCCGGCCCGTCGGCAATGGCCGTGTACCCGCATTGGCTGAGATGGGCGGCCATGATGCCCTGGAAACCGGAACGGCCGGGGTAGAGGTTGCGCACGGTGGCCCCTTCGATGCAGGGCGTCCACGTGTTGGCCGGGCTCATGGACATGGCCAGGTTCATCGCCACTCGGGTTTGCGCTGCGTCGAAACCCATCAACCTCGCCGCCGCCGCCGCCGTGCCGATGGTTCCCCACGTCCCGTGCGAATGCACCTCCGCCTTGACGGTGGTCGCCGTCCCAATGCGCGAGATGACCTCGTAGCCCACGATGATGCTCGCCAGCACCTCGCTGCCGCTGCGTCCCAGGTCCTCGCCCACGGCGATGGCGCTGGGCGTGACGTGGATGGACGGGTGCCCGCCGCCCAGGCGGTTGCCCTCATCCATCTCCAGCGACACGCCGGCGGTGGCGTTCACCATGGTTGCCCAGACCGGCTGCACCCGATGGCCGTGACCCAGGATAGTCGCCTGGCCGGGCCCGCTCATGGTGGCAGCGAGCCCGGCAAAGTTGGCGTTTTCCGACAGGCGGCTGCCGGCCAGGATCGCGCCAACGGTGTCCAGTACCACATCCTTCGCTGCGGCGATGGCGGCGGGGTCAAAGTCCGCCCAGCGTGTATCCGCGACAAATTCGGCAAGTTGGTCCAGATAGTCTTGCTTCATGATCCCCTCGGCGATGTCATCGCGAGCGCAGCGCGGCAATCTCGTCGGCGGAGTCAGCCGAATTCACGTCACCGCCGGCAGCACAACGAGATTGCTACGTCGCTATCGCGTCTCGCAATGACAGTCTCGATACCGCCTACCTCGTGAAGAATTCGCGGAAGAGCCGGTAGCACTCGTCAGGCAGTTCCTCAGCAATGTAGTGGCCTGAGGGCAGCGACTGGCCTTCCACGTTGTTGGAATAGTCGCGCCACACCCCAAGAACGTCCTGCGTGCGGCCCACGTATCCCCGGTCACTCCACAGCGCCAGGTGGGGGCAGTTCACCTTGTTGTCGAAGTCGGCCTCGTCGTGCTCCAGGTCGATGCTGGCGCCGGCGCGGTAGTCCTCGCACGCCCCGTGGATGGCATCGGGGTTGCTGAAGCAGCGCACGTATTCGTCCACGGCCTCCTGCGGGAAGACCTCTTCGGCGTTGCGCTCCCGCATGAACCGCGAGCGGATGTAGTAGTCCGGGTCCGCGCCGATCACTCGCTCGGGGAAGTCGTAGGGCTGGATCAGGAAGAACCAGTGGTGGGTGTTGGTCGCCATCTCCTTGTTGACGATGCTGAACATGTGGCGCGTGGGCACAATGTCCAGCGTCGCCAGCCGCAACACGCGCTGCGGATGGTCCTTGGTCAGCCGGTGGGCGACGCGGGCGCCGCGGTCGTGGCTCCCCAGGAAGAAGGTGTCGAACCCCAGGTGGCTCATGGCGTCCACCAGGTCCTGCGCCTGGGCCCGCTTGGAGTGGTTGAAGTGATCGGGGCTGCCTTGGGGCTTACCGCTGTCGCCGTAGCCACGCAGGTCGGCTGCGACCACCGTGAAATCTTCAGCCAGCCTCGGCGCGATCTTGTGCCACATGGTGTGCGTCTGCGGGTAACCGTGCAGCAGCAGGAGCGGGGGGCCGCTACCGCCCTTCACCAGGTTCACCGGTTGGCTGCCGGTTTCCACCAGCATGCGCTCAAATCCCTCGAACAAAGCCATCTTTCACTCCTTGGCATTTCTCAACTGGATGCGAACCGTGCGTCCGCAGGTCGCTACATAATGCGTCGGCGCGCGGATGATGTAAATAGTTTGCGCCGGGCCGTTCCAAAGGCGCGCGGGGACCGGAGGCGTGGCAACCGGAAGACCGGGCGGCGCTGGCGCCAATACGCGGTGGACTGGATCACGATCAAGGACACTTGGTAACTCACCGTCACCCGGGCGGAGCATGATGCCTTGAAGCAGATGCTCAACACCTGCTCCGGTGACCCACAGCTGGTGGTAAACCACCGGGCCCAAGTCGATCCCACGCTCGCCCCCGCCCAGGACACCGATACTGCCTACCACAGCTCCGGCCCGGCCGACGCTCCAGGCGTCGGCCATCGGGAAGGAATCCTGCGCCACGGACTGTTCAGCGCTGACGGCGTTGTACGCCGCGACGGACGGAAGCAATTGGCGCAGCAGAAACAACTGGCCGAGCGTGAACCCCATCGAGCGCTGGGAGGGCGTCGGGGTAAATGGAGACGGGTGCGTCACCGATCTGAACCTTGTTCGCAACAACCTGCATGGCAGAATTCCGGCGGAACCGGACGATCTGGCGAATCTGAATATCCTGAACCTGGGTGACAACCGGCTCAGCGGCGCAATCCCGGACGAGCTGCGCAATCTCACCAGCCTTGATTCGATTTTCCTGTAGGGGAATGAAAGCGCCGGGCGCCTGCCGCCCGATTTGCCGAGCATGACCAAGGGTGACCTCCACTTGCTCGGCCTCCCGTACTGCCAGTGAACCGGCGGCGTGTCGTCATCTAACCATACGCAGTGATGTTATGTTCGTAGGCCGTTCTGAAGTCCTTCGCCCTATTGACACCTATGTTGGTTCGCTCAAGGTCATTACGTAAACCTTCCCGTGCGGGAGGCGATCCCGCCGATGTGATGACGCGTCAAACCCTGGCAGCGGCAGCCGACGCGTCGGTCGCCAGATCTCCGCCGCAGTGAGGGCAAACGCCGGCTGGCTGGTTTGCTTCGCCTTTATCCTCATCGGCTGCGTTCGCCTCCAACATGGCGGCGCTCAGTATGCCCGCCGGCAGAGCAAACAGCCCGATGCCCAACACCGCAATCACCGCGGCCAGCATCCGCCCGATGCTGGTAACCGGCACGGTGTCGCCGTATCCGACCGTGGTGAGGGTTACTACGCTCCACCACATCGCAGAAGGAATGCTGTTGAAAACCTCCGGCTGGGCCTCCGATTCCGCAAAGTACATCAGCGCGGCGGCGATGACCAATACCACCAGCAACCCCGCCACTGCGGTCAGCAACTGCCCCGCTTTCAGCCGGAGCGCCAACCCCAGCCGGCGCCCGCCGGGGAAGTAACGGGCCAACTTGGCCGAACGGGTCAGCAGGCGTATCGCCAGCAGGAAAGACAGGCTGAAGCTGTCGCCGAATATCACCAGCACCACGATTGCGACCAACGACGGCAGAATGGCGCCCGCATCAATCAAGCCCGTCGGCGAAAGCACGAATCGCAAACGCTGCCGCCACGGACTCCTTTCGGGGTTGGCCTCGGGGGCTGCCCAGAAGCGCAGTCCGTATTCCACTACGAACACGGATACGGTGCAATATTCCACCAGGTGGAACCAGAGAGCATAGGTGTCGTTCAGGCTGGGCACGGTCCATAAGATCAACGACAGGGTGTTGACCAGGATGACGCACACCAGGAATATCTCCGGTATGACGGAGCCGCGCAAATACGGTGGATCGCTGGCACTGCTCCGACGAAGGAGGTCTGGGGCTTCCAGCGAGGCGTACACTCTGGTACGCAGGCTGCTTTGCCGAACCTCGCGACCGTCGGAACTCGGAACCGTGTCCATTCTGTTACCATCCTTCACTGGGGTACCGGGAGAATTGGGTATTGGCGTTGGGTGGGTCGGCCCGGTCACTGTACGATTGCAACCCACCTCGGGGCAATTCTGCCGTGCGCCCACCAGTGGCAGCAAACCGCATCGGTCCAGGAGCGCCCAAATTCGTCAGCGGCAACGCAGACAGATGGTTGAGTTGAAGGCAGATGAACGTCGCCGCCGGGTGGTCTGAACAACTTGAAGCCGTCGTCTCCGGCGACGCAGCGTTGGAAACCCCGGCATTCATCTACGACGAAGCCGGCATCGTCCGGCTGCTGGGGAGGGCCACAGAAATCCGGGAACGGACCGGCTGCCGGGCGCTTTTCGCCGTGAAATCCTTCTGCTTTCGCGATGCGTTGGAGTTGATGGCTCCTTATCTGGACGGTTTCGCCGTCAGTTCGCTCTTCGAAGCGAAACTGGCGCGATCGGTTCTGGGCGACCGGGGCACGGTGCATTTCACCACTCCCGGCCTGCGGCCCCAGGATGCAGTGGAACTCGGCCGGCTTTGCGACTACGTTGCCTTCAACTCGGTCAGTCAATGGCGCGCTTATCGGGACGCCCTGCGTCCGTCGGTCGGGCGCGGTCTGCGGGTGAATCCGGAACTGCCTTTCATCGGTGACGCCCGCTATGACCCATGCCGGCCGGGGTCCCGGCTGGGTGAGCCGCTGGCGACGGTGGCCCAAGTCCTCGACGAACCGGATTCCGTCTCGGGCCTGTTGCTCCACACTAACTGCGACGCCACCGACTTCAGCCAACTGGAAGCTACCGTGAATAAAATCCGCTCCTCTCTGGGCCACCGGTTGGAGGACGGCCGGTTGCAGTGGGTAAACCTGGGCGGCGGGTACCTGTTTGAGGATGAATACACGGGCGACGTCCCCGACATTACCCCCCTGTACCGCACGATAGATTTGCTGCAACGGCGCTGCGGTCTGGAGACGATCATGGAACCCGGCGCCGCCCTGATACGCGCGGGGTGCTATCTCGTTGCCACGGTCCTGGAAGTCCAGACACGGGACAGCCACCGAACGGCGATCCTGGATACCACGGTGAACCATATGCCGGAAGTGTTCGAATATCAATACGAGCCGGACGTCCTGGGGCACCGCGACGCCGCGGAGTGGGCCTGTACGCTGGCGGGATGTTCCTGCCTCGCCGGGGACGTGTTTGGGGAGTACCGCTTTGACGACCCATTGGCGGTGGGTGACCGGGTCGTGTTTCTCAACATGGGCGCCTACACCCTCGTCAAGGCCCATATGTTCAACGGCGTCAACCTGCCGACGATTTACGCTCTGGACGCGGAGGGCAATCTGATCACCAAACGACGGTTCACTTACGACGATTTCGCGTCGCGATGGGGAGCGTGAGCAAGGTCATGACGACGGTCGAACTGTACGAACGGGAGCTGGTGGTCCCCACCGACGGACTTAACGCCGACCTGCGCCGGCAGTTGCGCGAAGCGGTGACGGAGCAACTGCAATCGGACGAGATTCCGATCAGGCTCGCCGTGACGGGTAGGGCAACGATACCGAATTCCGGTCGGGAAGGGCAGCACTGCGAAATCGGCCTGCTGCGGGGATTGGAGGGAGATCGGCGGCCGGCGTCCATTTTTAACCTGGATCGCCGGCCCGTGGAAAACCCCGAGCAGTTCAACGCCGTTCTGCTGGTGCCTACCGGAGTGGGGGCAGAGATCGGCGGCCACGCGGGAGACGCGATGCCAGTGGCCACCCTGCTCGCCTCGGTTTGCGACACGCTGGTCACCCACCCCAACGTGGTAAACGCATCGGACGTGATCGAAATGCCGGCAAATTGCCTGTACGTGGAGGGCAGCGTCATTGCCCGGCTGTTGCAGGGCCAATTGGGCTTGCAGAGGGTCCGCAACAATCGCCTGCTGGTGGTGCTTGGCCCTCATGACGACGAGCTGTTCATCCACGCGGCCATCAACTCCATCAACGCGGCTCGGACCTCCTATGGCCTGGCAAGGCCCCAGGTTCTCCGGCTGGAACAGGGCTTGCGGATGGACTCCCGGTATGCCCGGTCGGGAAGAGCGGCGGGTCGGGTGCGCGGGCTGGAACCCCTGTTTGCGGAACTGGACCGACGGCGAAACCAATATGACGCGGTGGCCATCACGTCCCTGATCGACGTGCCGGCCGGCTACCACTTTGAGTACTTTGACCGTATGGGCGACATGGTCAACCCCTGGGGCGGTGTGGAGGCGATGCTGACGCACACGGTCTCGGCTCTTTATGACGTGCCGTCGGCCCATGCGCCCATGCTGGAGAGCCGGGAGATAGCCAACGCAGACCCCGGCGTGGTTGATCCGCGCATGGCAGCCGAGGCCGTGTCGCTGGCAATGATCCAGTGCATCCTGAAAGGACTGCAGCGCAGTCCCCGGCTGATCACCGATCCGGAGGGCCGCCGTCATCACAGCGTACTGAACGCGGCCGATATATCCTGCCTGGTGATTCCCGACGGATGCGTGGGTTTGCCGACCCTGGCGGCGCTGGAGCAGGGCATCGCCACCATTGCGGTGAAGGAAAACCGCAACCTGATGAGCAACGACCTGACGGAACTGCCGTGGGGCCCGGGCCAGTTGCACATTGTGGAGAATTATTGGGAAGCCGCCGGCGTGATGGCCGCGCTGCGGGCGGGCGTGGACCCGGCGGCGGTACGCCGGCCACTGACCGGGGCTGAAGTCTCCGGGCCGGCAGAGTAAAACGACGACATCTGACGGAGCGGCCAACAGTTGACGGAGCGGCCAACAGTGATGGGCTGGCCGCAGGTCGCCGTTCTCGGCTGCTACCGCCGGCCGGTTAGCCAGGCAGCAGGCCATCGCCGATAAAGATGTGCTCCGCTTCGTCCAGAGTGAGATCGGTTTCAGGCAGGATGAGGTCCGATTCTACCAATTGATCCAGCGGCAGCGGCTCGCCCCGGTCCCGCACCAGCTGTAACATCTCATCCAGCAGCGACTGGAATTGAACCTCGTCCTCGGCGGCCACCGCCTCCACCATGCGGTTATCAATTTCGTTGAGGTCATCGATGACCGCCCCAGGCAGGTTGAACTGCCCCTCGCCAAGTATCCGTACAATCACGTTTTGCGCTCCAGTGCTGGGGAAAAGGGTGAGGTGATCACCCGGGACTATTGACGATTGCGCCGCGGCAAACCCTCGGTCAGACGCTTCCACCTCTGGACGGAGCCGTCGCGCCGGAGTTTTTCAGCGCGGCCAGTTCAGCCTCCACGGTGCCCGATGTGGAAATCTGCGCCAGTTCCCGGTCAATGTCGTCCCGGGGTCCGGTAATGTCGTCAAGCACGCCGGACTCCACCAATTCGTCGATAGCGCCGGCCTTGGCCCGCATCTGGTCCGTCTTGTTCTCGGCGCGTTGCACCGCCAGCGACACGTCGCCCATCTCCTCGGAAATGCCGCCGAGCGCGGCGCCGATGCGCACCTGGGCCTGGGCCGCCGTGTACTGAGCCTTGATGATTTCCTTCTGGTTGCGGAAGGCGTCCACCTTGGCCTGCAGGCGTTTCTCGGCTTGGGTCAACTTTTCCTGCTCACGTTCCATGCCGGCGATCTGCTCGTCCAACCCCTCCAGTTCCGTCAGGGAGGTCTGCTTGCGTTGCAGGGCCAGTCGGGCCAGGTCGTCCCGGTCCGCATCCACTGCTTGACGAGCCTGCCGGTCCAACCGGGCGATGTTCTCCTTGACCCGGTCGGCCTGCTGCTGGATGCGTCGCTTGGCGGTGACCATCTCAACCACTCCGCGCTTGACGTTCTGGAGCATCTCCAGTTGTTTCTCGTAGGAGTAGTCCAGCGTTTCCCGCGGGTCTTCTGCGGAATCCAGCAGGCGGTTCATCTTTGATTTCACAATGGTGGACATCCGGGAAAACATGCCCATAATCTCACTTTACTCCTGAAGGTAATTGGGTACGAAGTACCCCGGGTTCGGCCAGTCTATCAAACGGCAGTTCAATAGCCGCGTCTCGAACCGAAGAAGGCCATCCCCAACATCACCACCGCCGCAAGGATGCACAGCACGCCGGCGATGCGGAGCAGGAAATCCAACACGCCCAGGACCATCAAGATGCCCAGGGCCAGCAGGGCCAGTCCCAGCAATATTAGAGCCGCTTTGCTCATACCCCCCATCCGGCAGCCTCCATCGGGAATTGATATAAATCAAGCATAATGGGCGTCGCCGGCGGCAGTCAAGCGCGCCAACCTCTGTGCGCCGTATCCCTGGGCTATAATGTGGCGCAATACGACCACGCCGCTGCCTGGTCTCGTTCGTTCCCATTCTTCCTCCGGCAGAGGAGACCGCCATGAGCAAACAATCATCGTTGGGCCGGCTGTTCGGCCGACTCACGGGGCGTGGAAACAACCGGCCGTCCGGCCTCGCCGGTCGCCTGGCGGTCGACAACAGCATCCACGCCGCACAGGTCGGAGACGTCGTCGTCGTGCAGGGTCTGAACCTGGACCTGGACGATGCGTATCTGGTGGTGGAGCAGGTCCATCGGTACGCCGGCAGCGGCATCGAGTGGCGCGAGTTGGTGGCCTCCGACACCCGCCGGCAGGTCTGGCTGGAGTGGTCAGGGAACGGCGACAACCTGTTCGTCACCGCGACCACGGAACGCCGCCCCGCGGGCCTGGACGCCATCGGTTTGACCGAGGACGACCTCATCGCGCTGGACGAGGCACACTCAATCGGCAACGGCGTGGTCATCGAAGAACGGCGTTACTCTTACCGCAACAGTTTCGAGGCGTTCTATTACCCGGGCGACCGCGCCGGCGACGGAGAGGGCTTCTACATGTGGGAGTTCCTGGCGGACGATGGGCGCGATATGCTGGCCATTACCAAGTTCGAAGGCCTCCCGTTCGAAGCGCACTTCAGCGAAATCATTGCCCCGGACAACGTGCTGCTATACCCGGGAGAGCGACCAGAAGCTCAATAACGATGCAACTAAGTGTGGAGCGTGCCCGGTGGACATACTGATTGACATATTGACCTACCTTCCCCGCGGGCTGATCTACGTGGCGCTGGGGCTGGTGGTATTGACCCTGGCGAAACTGGCCCGGGACGTCGTTACCCGCCACCGCATCGAGGAGGAGATCGTAACCAAGGGCAACCTCGCGGTGGCGCTGCGGCTGTCCGGTTACCTGATGGGCGTCATCCTCGTATTCCTCGGCGCCGTGTACGAGCCGCTGGGTGGAGATGGCTATGTGGGGTTGGGAATCGACCGCGCCTTCGGCCTGGAAGTGCTGTGGGTTTTCCTGTACTCGCTGGCCGGAATCGTCGCGTTGAACCTGATGCGGCTGGTCACCGACCGGTTGGTGTTGTACCGCTTCGAGCTGGAGCGCGAAATCATACAGGATCAGAATGCGGGAGCCGCAGCTGCGGAGTTTGGCGTGAACATCGCTTCCGGCCTCGTCATCGCCGGAGCGATTGCCGGCGAGGGTGGCCCGCTCAACGCCCTGGCGTTCTTCGGTCTGGGCCTGGGGGTCCTGATCCTGTTCGCCCTGTTCTACGAATGGACTACCCCCTTCAACATCCACGACGAAATCGAGCGCGACAACCCGGCGGTGGGCATCGCCCTGGGAGGCAACCTGATCGCAATCGGCCTGGTCACCTTCAAGGCCACCTTCGGCGACTTCGTCGGTTGGCAGGCCGGCATTTTGGAGTTTGTCGTCTATTCGGTGGTGGGCTTCGTTCTGTTGTATGTCCTGCGGGTGGCAGTGGACCTGGTGTTGTTGCCCCACACCCGGGTTTCCCAGCAGGTCGCAGCTGGGCGCAACGTGGGCGTGGCCTTCGTCGAAACCGCGGTGGTGGTCAGTTCCGCCCTGATCCTGCTCATTGTCATCTGAATCGGGACGTTGACGATGTCGCCGAGGCAGGCTATTCGGAGCGCCGGGCTCAATCCTCGGCATCAGTCGCGGCGGCAGATTGATAGGTCAGCAGGCGACGCTGAATTTCGGACTGTGCCAGACTTTCGGCAGCTGCTTCGGCCCGAGCTTCCAGCACCGAGTAGCCGTCCTCCATGATGGTCGCGAGGATCGCGTCGGGGGGTGACGGCATGGCGCGGTTCACCACCGGTTCCAGCAGCCGGTCAAAACACGCCGGGTCGCCGACCAACTGTTGCCATTGGTCGGCATAGGGGTCCAGGGTGCCGTCGTAGAGCCGCAACAGGAACACCGCGCGCACCGGGTCCAGACCCTCAGCGATGATTGCTTCAACCCGCAAGTCGGCGCCACGCCCGCTGTCGAACTCTGCCTCCTGCGCGTCCTCGTTCCAGCGAGCGTCCTTGAACAGGTCGAAACTGTCGATCAGCGCCTCCGTCTCCGCCAGCAGAGCGCCAATCAGCTCACGGCCGGCCGGCGCCACTTCCGATCCCGCGCCATCTTCGCGAGGTCGCAGGCAACGGCGGCGGTACAGGCCGGACACCACGGGTCGGCAGGGATCTGACGGGGAGAGGTCGGAAGGCTGCGGCGCCGCGCAGCCATGCTTGTCCACAAAGTAGAGCAACGCGCTGGACTGCATCCAGTTCAATAGCTGGTCTCGATTCGCCGCATACCCCTGCGCTACCGCCCAATCTACCGGCCGATAAGCGGGAAGGATCGTCAGCGTCAGCTCAGCGTCTTCCCAGGCGCCGACGCGGCGACACAGGCGCGGCAGTCGCAAGTGGGCAGAAACCGGGTCGTCGAGGTGGGCCGGCCGCCCCCAACCGCGTCCCGAGGTCAGAGACAGCCGGCAGAGTCCGGCTCGCCATTGTTCCGTCAGCGTGAGCAGCTCCGCGTAGCACGCCGGCAGGTCGGGATTGGTCCGCCGGTCCAACCGGGCTGCGATTTCGGCGCGGTCTTCGACATCGGGCGGGAAGAGCCGATCCAGCAACCGACGCAGCGTGAGGCGTCGGGCTTCGCCCGGCAGGTTAACTTGCAGGGCCGTATCCGTCGGCAGCCGGTGCGTCCACACCGATACCGCAAGGTGGTCGGCGTCGCCGCCCATAGACTCAGGCCAGCCAGGCGGGACGCGTCGTGGCGTCGTCCTCCGGCCGGTCCACGAAGTGAACCCGGCCCCCGCCGCCGCTGAAGCCACCGAAGCCGCCGCTCCGTGATATGGTCGATCCGGAGCCTCCTCCGATCGTGGAGCTGCGGGAAATGGACGAACTGCCGCGCGTCAGCGAACTGCTGCTGCGGAATGCGCCCGACGACCTCTGCGTCTGCTGGTAAGTCTGACGCCCCGAACTCACGTTACGCCCCGACTCCTGGTAGCGGGAACCGGCGAAGGTCTGCTGGCGGGAGGTGTACTGCCGGTTACGGTCCAGCTGAGAGTCGTAACGACTGGATCCCCGATACGAGGAACGATCCCTGCGGATGTCCGTCGCCCGGTCCGGGACCGTCTGGTAATAGTAAGGACCACGGTTCAGGCTGCTTATCAGCAGGTAGGTGAAGAGGAAATCACCGGCGCCGAAGTGGCTATGGTAGTACGAATTGGCGTGGTAGCCCCGGAGTTCGTGCTGTTCGTCCTGTTTGACGATGGCAAAGAGTTGGTCGTCCACCGCGTCGTCGATCTGGTTGTTGGCGTCCAGGTCTTCCCAGCCCTCCAGCGTGAGGCGGTCGCCGTCCTGGCGGGCGCGGATCAAAATCAGGCCGTCGCCCTCGTAAATTTCATTGACCCGGTTTTCGAATTCGGTGGCGCTGCTGGACTCCATGAACGCCTCCTGCACATCGTCCAGGTTGATGCGGCCGGCGGCGCCGTCGGTGGACGCCCACTGGCTGTAGCTGGCACCGCTGTCGGAAGGTCCGCAGGCGGCCAGCACCGGCGCACCCGCCAATAAACTGCCGGCGGACACTGCCACAACGATTCGGCCGATTCGTGGCGCCATATCAGTCAACTCCTTTGTGTTCGACGAGGTATAGGGAGGCGCGACTCAAGATACGAGCTCGGCAAGCCGCGGGTCCACGGCCAACCGCGAGAGCCGTTCGGGACTGTCCTCCGGTGGGTCGGTCAATCCGGCGATGGGAAAATGCAACATCTGGGACAGGAAGCGATTGGATACTTCCTTCCGGAAAAGGCGCCAGGCATCAGCGGCGGCGATTATGTATTCGGCTATGGCGGTCTTCGGCCCATGCGCATCCAATTGAGACGCGGAAGCCATGCTCCTCAGATCGGCCCGGTGATTTTCCCACAGCTCGTCACCGGCCTGCAAAAGCAGTAACCGGGCCAACTCACCGAACTGCGCCGCCCCCAAGCGGTCCCGTCGCTCGGCCAGATGCTGCTCCATCAGTTCGGCCAACGCGCTTCCCAATCCGGTCAGAGGGCAGCCCCGCGCCGGCTCAGCATCCACGCCATACCGGACGATTAGCTCCGTCGCCAGGGACGCGAACCGTCGCGCATAATCGTCAGCGACCAGATTGGGGAAATGCCGGTCGACGAGACCGGCTGCTGCGGATCGTGCCGCGTCATGCGCCCACTGGCCGAGGCGGTCCGGCCTGGCAACCAGCGTCTCCTGCCGGGACCGATAGTAAGCGTCGGCGTGGGTGTCCAAGACCGCGGCGTATTCCAGCAACAGCGCCCGCGCGCTGGATGCATCCTGCTGGGCTTCCTCCCGCCGGCGCCGCAACTGTCGTTCCAGGTGCGGCCCTTCCCAGCAAACTCGACCCGCCGAGTCCCGCGACGGACGTCCGTACTCCAGTCCGGCCAGCCATCGATCCGATCTGACCAACAAGCTGCGGGTGGAGCCAAACGCGCCCTGCCGTCCGCTGCGTCCGTGCAGTTGCGACGCAACCCGGGGCGAGTCGTTGAACTCGGTGATGACGAGGTGAAGTCCCATTCCAAACTCCAGCGTGCCGGCCGCTGTCAGGGTTGACGTCGTTCCCCGGAGCTGTACCGCCAACCGGTCGCCGCCGGCGCGGCGTGCAGACAGTTGGGGGTTGGCCTCAATGGCCCGGGCGAGCAGGTCGGCTTCTCCGGAGGTGTTGGCCCGCACTTCCACCGCCTCGGCTTCGGGGTTGGCGGTGATCGTTTCTTCCAGCAGGGAGACGAATCGACCCAAGACCTGCCGGTCAAGGCCGGACGGTAAAATCACGTCCGTGCCGCGTCCGGCCATGTTGGTTGCTACGGTGACTGCGCCAGGCTGTCCGGCTTCGCGAACCGTATCCGCTTCATCCTGAATGGTCGACGCGTTGAGCAGACGGTGGACGATTCCGGCTTCCGTCAGTCGTTGGCTGATGATCTCCGACTGGGAGACCGTCCGTGTTGCCACCAGCGTTGGTCGTCCCCACTTCTGACAGTAGCGGGCTTCGTCTACGACCGCGCTCAATTGGTCATCGGGGTGAGCATACACCCGGCTGGGCAGGTCTCGACGCCCGAAATGCTTGACCGCTGGGCGCCGGTCATCGAGAACCACCTGCACATCCAAACCGTACAGACGGCGGAACTCCTCGGCCGCCACTTGAGCGGTTCCGGTCAGACCGGCGACGCTGCGGTAGCGCTTGACGAAGCCCGGGACGCTGATCTCCCCAAGGTTGCGGTGGTCGGGATGGATTGGCACCCCTTCTTTGGCTTCCACCGCCGGATGCAATCCGTCCTGATAGTGTGTGTCGGGTCGGGGTCGGCCGGTGTCCCGGTCCACCAGCGCCACCCGGTCGTCGTCCACCACGTATTCGATGCCACGGCGCAGCAGGAGGTGAGCCCGCAGCAGCTGGTGCACCTGGTTGACCAGGTTGGCCTGCCGCACGGCCCGGCGAGAGCCTCCATCGACGTCCGGGTCGACAGCGTTGGCGGAATAGAAGTCACCCAGATTAGATTCCAGGAAAGCTGCACCTTCGGGCAACAGGCTCAGGCTGCCTCGCTCCGCGTCCACCGCGCAGAGTAAGCCTTTCTCAGCGTCCGGGTGGGGCCGGCCGGAGCCGTCCGTATCCACCAGGGACAATGCGCGGCGACGCAGGCGGGGATGAGCAGCGGCCAGCCGGCGTGTCGCTTCGTCGTCGGGTTGAGACAGCATTGCCCGGGCCAGTAGCATTGCCGACCTGCCGTCGGCTTGGCCGCCTTCGACACGTCGTTCCAGCTCGTGCCGGCACTCTTCCGCCAACCTGGCCTGCTCCGCCACCAGATCCCGCACGGCCCGGTCGGCCCGTATGATCGTCCGCCGGCTGAGGATAGGCGCGCCGGCGATGACCAGCGGGGTGACCGCCTCATCCAGTAGCGTTTGGTCTGCCTCGTCGATAATGGCGACGTCCAGCGGCCCCTGGATTTGCTCGCTGGGGGACATGACCAGCCGGTCCCGCAGGTAGTCGAAAGCGAACTCGCGTAACGTGCCGTAGATTATCCGGTTACCATAGGACACGCAGCGTTCCGGTCCGGCCATGTGGTCCAGCACTGCTCCAACTGTCAACCCCAACGCCCGGTACACCGGCGCCAGAAGCTCGCAGTCCCGGGCAGCCAGGTAATCGTTGGCGGTGACAACGTGAACGGCGCGACCCATCAGGCCGTACAGCGCCGCCGGGAAGGCGGCGGCCACGGTCTTCCCCTCGCCAGCAGCCATCTCCACGATTCGACCGTTGTACAGGTGCAGGCCAGCCAGCAATTGCTGATCGGTGGGGCGAAAGTGCAATCCTGCGGTGTCGCCACCCTTCCGGCGCCGGGCCGCCCGGTAAAACTCTGCCGGAAGGAGCAGGTCGCTTCCCGGATAGCGACCCCGGCCGGTGGCAACCAGATTCCTGCGGGCGTCTGCGATGCTCGGTTCGTCGCACGAATCCGGCAGGTCGAAGACCTTCCATAACCCCAGGCGGCGGCGGATGGTCTCCTCAACCACTGCAAACACGCGGACCAGCGCGTCCTCCGGTATGAGATCCGAGGATTCACACTCATCACTCAGACCACTGACCGCCTCTCGTAGTTCTCGGTCTGACAAGTCAGCAACCCGGCGCTCGCTCCGGAACGCCCGGATGCGACCCAGCATCCGGTCTTCCCACGAGCGCACGCGCCGCATTCCGCGTGTCCGAAGTCGCGACTTCTCCCGACCTGCGCTCATGGCGCTTGCCCGGCATCCGGGGCCACGGCAGACGGTTTCAGAGCGATTACGGCCAGGCCGGCCTGATGGCCCGGACCATCCCACCAGTCGTAGCGGGCGATCAGTTTGTCCCGCGCTGCCAGCACGTGTGCCGCAGCCGCGGGATTGTCGGCGACCAGTTCCCGGCCCAGCGGCCCGTCCAGGGTCCAATCCGCACTCAGATCAGCCCGCAAACCGGCTTTCCGACAGAGTTCCCCGTAACGGTGTGTCAAACGCCGGCATTCCCCCTCGCTGCGGTAGGGCAGCGGCATCACGTAGTGCCGTGCGGACAGGTAGAGGCCAAGTTCGTTCTCGAAGACTTGCACCAGGTCGGTGTCGTCCAACCAACCTTCCAGGGCGAAAAACAGGTTTTGGGGAATGTCCTGGTCGACCCGGTGATAGTGGTAGTCTTCCGCCTCCGCCACCATCTGCACCGGCACGCTCGGGCGGTTTCCTTCCGCGTCGCTGGCCAACAGCCGGCTGGCGGCTTCACCTTGGAGAAAAAGGAAGGGAATGTTGCCGTTGGTGGCATCCACCAACAGGGGCTCGCCATCCACCCAGTACAGCAGGGCAGCGTGTTGCCAGTAGCGCATATGGCGCTTTGCGAAGCGGAAATCGAAGGTGTTCAGCATTTCCCGCAACCGGCCAGCCGGAAAAGGTCCGGGCGCATTGGGGCCGCCCAGCAGGTATTCCGACTCCAGTTCGTAGTGGTCGGTGAGGAACTTCAACGCCTGTACCTTTTCAGTGCAGATTCCACCGGCGCCCGCCGCAATGTTGCGCACCGTCTCGTCGCCGGTCTTGAACCGCATACCGTCGTTCGAGAAACGTGAGTAGTTCTCGAAATCGCTGTTCCAGATGTGCAAGGCCAACGCGCGGATCAACTTTCGTTGCCGACAGGGCGTATCCGCGCGCAACACCTGATCGGCTTTCTTCGGACTGTAGGCCGCGGCCACCGCGTTGCGGACGAAGTGTTCATAGCAATGGGAGTAGTGGTTCCAGCGGCGAAGGTGAAAGCCGGTCCAGTTGCGGTCGTAACCAGCGTCGGTGCGGTCCACCGCCACGTCAATCAATCGCAGCGGCGCATCGCCGGCTGCCGCCGACTGAATCAACGCCGGCTGGGTCAGGCAAGCTGGTCGGTCCTCCTGGAGAAACTTCACGCCCGCGAAAACATCCGTCAGCCGGCCGGTGTCGTCGGAACGGTACACCAGATCCTGCAGGTTTCGCATGGCCAGCAGGCCGTCGGCCGTAATGGCGCCGGCGCGAATCAACTGGTCGTCGTTGAGCACGTTCTTCAGGTACCGTTCCAGCAGGCAACCCAACGGGGCCTCCTGGTCGGCAGGGTCGTCCAACCGCAGGGCAGCGGTTCGGCCGGAAACGGTATCTGTAATCCGCAGGATCAGGGATGGCGGCATGGCAACGGGGAGAACATCCCCACCATTTCGGAAATGTGTCGTCAGACAATTGTGAAGTGCACCATACCACACTCCACGAATAGCGGGCTGGCGCGCTTTTGGCTGCGAACACAACGTATCATCAGGGCTCGTGCATGTTTATCATCCCTACTATCAGCGGGCGGGCGCGCCGGGGCAACGATAGTGAATGCTGAGTGGTTCAGATAAACACGCAGGGGGATTGTGCGCCCATCATCCAACGTGCGAAGGGCGAAATTACAGGATCCCTGTCAATTTTCAGGGACTGGCTTGTTGAAACAGTCGCCGCGACTGCGGCAATATCAGCACGGGACGGTGGACTCACAGGCAAATTGTCCACGCTGTTCCCGGGAACCGTGATCCGCCTTCATCGGGCTCGTTGTTGTCCTGAAAATGATGACGCGGTGGCAATCCTCTCCATGATAGCAATCATGATGAAATGAGCGGTTATGCGGCGTCGCTCTCTTCCACATTTTGGGGCAATGGTCGCCCAAAAAGGTAAGGCAATGCAAATACGAAACCTGAAGACATCTTCCAGAAGGCATTGGACGCGGGAGTCCGATTGGTCACCTTCGCCTACTGCGACAACAGCGGGATAATCCGGGGCAAGGCTACTCACATTGCCGGACTGGAGCGCAATCTGAATTCAGTTCCGTTTGGATTCCGTTGGTTCCTGGCATATCGGCCCCGCAGTCACCAACCCTAACCAAACGGAACCCCTGGTCTCCTGAGGCGCCGGAGAGGCGCTCAGTTGAGGTTGAACCGGTCGGCAGGTATGGATCCCAGGACTGCCTGGTCCGGCAGCGACCAGGCCCGTTGTAATGAGTTCCGGCTCGTGTCGAAGGGCGGGCGCGGATCCGGTTGGGCGGCTCGAATGGGACTATAAAGGAGATCAGAAGCCGCGGTCATGGCGTCAACGTCGGCGTTGGAGCGGTTGACCACGATGCCCTTTTCCAGCGAGGCTATCAGGATACCGTCGCGGAACACGATCCGGTTGCCCGGCTGGGACGGGACCCGCTCGCCGGGCGTGATGATTCCCACCAGGTTCAGCGGATCGCAGGCGGAAACGACCTCGAGCGTACCCGTGGCTGGAGCGCGGTGCGCTTCCCGCAGAGCGGTGACGGCGTCGGGCAACGCGAACTGCTCGCCGACGAAACCGGACACGAACCGCCCACCCCGAATTTCCCCCCTGGCTTCCAGGCGGCGGTATATCCGCACCAGATCCCGCCAGCGGGGAGCCATTCGTTCCCTCGCCATCAACTCGGGGAAAACCACGCCATACCGGTGGAGCAGTTGCATGGCTTTGGCTTCCAGCGGGTCTTCCACTGGGTCGAGGGCCTCCAGCAGGGACCACCGTCCCGCGCTGACTTGGCGTTGCGAACGTGGCCGCTGGGACGCCGGAGGCTGACTCGCGTTGGCGTGGGTGCGCCGGGTATCGGATTCACGCTTCGCGTTGCGGCGAGAACGATTGCGGTCCGGGCGGCCCCGGTTTGGTTTTCCGCCGATACGGGCACGGAGCGGGACAACGCTGTCTGATGTCACCAACCCGTTGGCCACCAGCATCCATAGCGCTTCCTCCACGTCGGACGGCAGGCGCCGAGTGCGGGCGATCAGGTCACTTTGGAAGCAGGCGCCCCGGCTGGACAGGATTTCCAGTATCTCCGCCGCGGCTCCCTTGAGATTGTTGGCGCGCTCGGAAGCGGGATCCAAGAGCCAGTCCAGGGACTCGCGCAGCGATATGGTGATGCCCGAAGCGCGTGTCAGGGGAGCGGAGCGTGGAACCGCCCCGGCGGTTGATGCGGAGTTGCTGCCGCCGGACAAACGTCCCCAGACCACATCCCCCCCGGTGCACAGGCGATCCAGCAGCTCCGGACCGTAGTCGGAGACGCGGCGGGCCAGCAACTCCGACTCCCACACGGCCGCGGGCGTCTCGAATCCCTGGAGCTTGTCGATGACGTCCAACAGACCGCCCTCGCCGTTGGCTTCCCAACCGGTCGCGGCTTGTTGCCATCGGAACAGGAAGCGCATGAACGACGCTTGCGAAACGGGCTCGATCTCCCGCCGTAATCGGCCCACGGTGGCGCGGTGGATCCGAGCGAGTATGCGCCGGTCACAGAACTCCTCCTCGTCGACACCGGAACGAAAACTGCCCCGCAGCACCAACCCCTCGTTTTCCAGACCGGCAACGGCGGCCTGGACGTCGGACTGGGACAAGTGGAGCAGCGCGGACACTTCGGCGACGGTGAAGGGACCGGAGGACTCTGCCCAGCCACGGACGAGGTGAAGGACAGCGTTTTCACGATCTATTTCATCCCCTCCACGTCCGCCGGCCGGAGGCATCAGGCCGACCTTCCCTTCCAGTGTGGCGTCCGGGTAAACGGAAACTGCGAGATCGCAGTGTTCGGCGGCCAGCCAGAAGGTCGCTCCATCGGGTTGGAGGATGCGCAGCGCCCGACCCGCCTGGGCCAGGTCCTGCAGCCATCCCCGGAGCATCTCTCGGGAAGCCATCTCGGTGCGCGACGCCAGCTCGTCCTCTGGTACGACGCGCAGCGTCAGCAGGGCGTCGTGCAGTTCGTCCGCGTCGCGGATGGCCGGCCAGGCGAAGGCCGACTCGTCCCGTATGGCGTCCGGATCCAGCGCGGACAGGTCGCGGGCATCCTCGGGCAGAGCGCGGCGCAGGGAGACGGCCCGGGCTCGCCGCTCCTCCAACGGCGCATCGTCCAGGAAGGCATACGGCATGGCGTTGAGAATCTGGTGGGCAAACACCGAAGGCTGCACCGTGTCCTTGGCGAACACCTCGATCGCGCCGGATCGGATGGACTCCAAGACGCTCTTCAGTCCTTCGAGGTTCATGGCCTCGGTGAGACAATCGCGGGTGGTCTCGAAAACCAGGGGGTGGTCCGGCGGCTCGATGTCCCCCGGCTCGGCGTTGTCCTGGCACTGGACCTGCGCGGGGAACACGGCGGCCAGCAGGTCATCGGAACGCATCCTCTGGAGCGGCGCCGGCACCTTCTTGCCCCCGGTGTGCCGCAGCAGGGCCAGAAAGCGGGAAGCGTTCCAACGCCAGCGGGTGCCGTACAAGGGGGCCTGGAACACCGCCTGGGTCAGCACCTCGTCCACCGTGTTGGGCGAAAGGTAGTTGAACACGTCCCCCAGGGGGAAGGCCATGCTGGGACCCAGCGAAAAGTTCAAACCGTCGTCGGTGGCCGTGGCCTGGAGCTCGAAATCAAAGGCCCGGCAAATCCGCTTGCGCAGCGCCATGCCCCAGGCCCGGTTGATGGCCGCGCCGAAGGGAGCGTGGATGACCAACTGCATCCCGCCGCTCTCGTCAAAAAACCGCTCAGCGACCACCTTGTCAGCGGTGGGAACCACGCCCAGGACTCGCTTCCCTTCGATGAGATAGGCGACCAACTGCCGGGCCACCTCCGGCGACACGCCGGCTTCGGCCAGCAGCCATCCTTCGGCGTTCGTCGGGTTATCGAGAAGCCGGTCAATGCCGTCGCGGAGCTGCGTGATCTCGTCGGAGAGTTCCCAGGTGCGGCCAGGGGCTTCGCCTAGCCAGAAGGGGATGGTGGGCAAATTGCCGTGGGCATCTTCGACCCGCACGCGCCCGCTTTCCACGCGGCGGACTTTCCAGGGGGTGTTACCCAGCAGGAAGATGTCGCCGGCCATGCTCTCGATGGCGAAGTCCTCGTTGACGGTGCCCACGAAAGTTCCGTCCGGGTCGGCCACCACGTCGTAATCGGCGTTGTCGGGAATGGCCCCCCCGCTGGTCAGGGCGGCAATGCGCGCCCCCCGGCGTCCCTTCAGCCGATGATTGATGCCATCCCGGTGCAGGTGTGCGCCGTTCCGACCCAGGCGTGGCGCAAATCCTTGTGAGAGGGACTCGACCACCTGGTCGAACCGGTCCCGGGGCAGATCCCGGTAGGCATAAGCCCGCCGGCACAACTCGAACAGAGCATCCTCGTCCCAGTCTTCAGAGGCGCAGGCGGCCACCATCTGCTGGGCCATCACGTCCAGCGGCCAGGACGGAATGACGAAGGTATCCAGGTTGCCCCGCAGCAGCGCGCGGGACAGCGCGGCGCACTCCAGCATTTCGTCCCTGGTCAGAGGGAACAGCCTGCCTTTCGGAACGCCGCCGACAGTATGTCCCGACCGCCCCACCCGCTGCACCAGCAATCCGATAGAGCGGGGAGAACCAATCTGGCAAACCAGGTCGATGTCGCCGATGTCGATGCCCAGCTCCAGCGAGGCGGTGGCGACGCAGACCTTGACCTGCCCGTTTTTCAGCTTCTGCTCGGCATCCCACCGGGTCGCCCGCGACAGGCTGCCGTGGTGGGCGACGACTGCTGCTTCGCCCAGGCGTGAAGTAAGCTGGTGGGACACCCGCTCCACCAGCCGCCGGGTGTTGACGAAAACCAGCGTGATGGCGTGGGTCTCGGTGAGCCCGGCGATGGCGTCCAGGGTCTCGCCCCAGATTTCGTGGGTGGCGATGGGACCAAGTTCCTGCTCCGGCAGCGCCACGGACAGGTCAACCTTCCGGCGGCTGCCCGTGTCCACGACCACGCAATCCGGATTGCCGGCGGCATCGATGTGCCGGTTGCCCACCAGGAAGCGGGCCATCTCCGACAAGGGCCGCTGGGTGGCGGACAAGCCGATGCGGGTGATTGGCTCCTCCGAAAGCTGGCACAGACGCTCCACCGAGAGGGCCAGGTGCGCGCCCCGCTTGTCGTCGGCCACGGCGTGGATCTCGTCCAGAATCAACGTATGGACGTGCTTCAGCCCCCGCCGACCGCTCTCCGAGGTCAGCAGGATGTACAGCGACTCGGGCGTGGTGATGAGAATGTGCGGAGGCCGCTTGGCCAGCTTCTGCCGTTCTGATGCCGGGGTGTCCCCGGTGCGTACCGCCGTGGTAATGCGAGGTATCGGCGCACCTGTCTCCTCAGCCAGCGCCGCTATCTCTTCCAGCGGAGTGGCCAGGTTTTTCTGGATGTCGTTGGACAGGGCTTTCAGTGGCGAGACGTAAACCACCTGCGTGGCGTCGGGCAGGTCTGCATCCATCCCCTGCCGCACCAGTTGATCGATGCAGGTCAGAAAGGCGGTGAGGGTCTTACCCGACCCGGTAGGGGCGGCGATGAGCGTGTGTCGTCCCTGGGCGATGGCCGGCCAACCCGTGGCCTGGGCTTCCGTGGGGGCGTCAAACCGGCTGCGGAACCAGCGTTGGATGACCGGATGGAATGTGGACAGCACCATGGCCGGATTTTAACACAGCGCAGCCGGAGCGCATCCCCCGGAATGTCAGTATTGGAAACCGTTGACCTTCTGTTCCAGCATCGGGTGCTGCTACAGCAACGAGCATCGCTCCCGCGGCCTGAGACGGCATTTTTACGGCCCTACGTAGCACCGACGAATCCCGGTGGGCCGCTCTCCGGGCGTCTCGGGACGCCCCGGGCCGTGTTGTGCCGCTATCGCGGATTTTTGGTCTGGAACAGATTCATCATAGTTTCTCCGTAAGGAATATGCAGGTGCGTCAGACCAGGACGATCCTCCGCAATCGTGAATTACTCTTGATGGGGTTTGGTCAAGTTACGTCAAAGCGTTCACCTCCTTGAATCGAACGGAGTGTGTGAATCGAACAGAGTGTGTCAGGGAATCGAACAGAGTGTGTCAGGCCGCATCAGTTGGGCGCACGGTAGCCTTCGATTCCACTCAGTTCAGGTCATGCTGGACAACTGACAGCGATATGGCGAGGCTGTCCGTGATGTCCGGCCTGGTGGCGTCGGCGGCGCCGCGCTCGGCTGCCTTCTCCAGCGAGGATAGTTTTTCACCGGAGGGCGGAGTCGCCATCTGCACGGTCACTACGATTCTAACGGCGTCGCTGTCGTAAAAGGTCACGCTGTTCTGTACACCGTCCTCCGCCATCACCGCGAAATGCGCTCCGATTACCGCTTCATCCGCCTCCCGCCTGGTGAACCCCGGGTCTCTGCCGGTTTGTAGGCTGACCCCAACTTGAGGGTTTTCGGACTTGAATTTGTCGATGGCATCCCGGGCGTTGCCGGAGATGGAACCTGAAAACTTGATCCAGGCCAATGACCTGCCGGTTTTGCCGGCATCAACAACACTGTCGGGATTGTCCTCATTGATGGCCGTTACCATCCTTGAGAAGTCATCGCGCCAGGCATAACGCTCGATGAGTCCATCGAGCGTTATGCCATACTGGACCGCGACGCGTTGCAGGTCACGCAATTCAGCGGGGCTGTTAATGCTGGGGTGTTGGCGAACCAACGCAGCCGCGTCGTGGGGGGTCAACGTCGCCATGTCGCGGTGGCTTGCCGCCGTTCTGCCGTTGCTACTGGGGGCCAGCGCCATCGCCACGATTACGACCACGGCCGCGACCACGCCCAAGACGCCGCCGCCGTAGGCGAGCCACATGTACCAACGGGTCCAACGATTTTTTGGTGAGCCGCGTCGCTCATTCTCGGTCATCATCGGGGAACCTCCTGCGGGGCAGGGGCCATAAAAAGAGGGAATTTCGCCAATCGAGATTTGACTGACAGACAGTCAGAACTGGTCAATTGGAACAAACATCACCGTGTAACAGATGCCCCTTTTCCCCAGATGCTTCGACCGAAAGCTCGTCACCCGCGAAACTGTCGGCGATGCAGGAGCCACGCGGTCGCCCAACTCAACCTCTCGGCAAAATTGTGCTGCCAAGGCCACCGACCACGACGGAGCGCGATTCAGCGTACCAGTCTTACCTGACGAAAACCGAAAGGCGCCGCAGATCCGAGCAAATTGGCCATGCCGCCCTTCCATCAGCGGGAAGGGTTTCAGCTGGCGCCAGACGATCCACCGTCACTAACCTCGCCGACTACCCGACACGCCCAGCCCGCCGACCCAAACCAGCAAAACCAACACTTCGATAACCGTGTCGTGGACGGCCCAGTCGAACAGCGGAGAGTCAGAGATCAAGACGTACGCGGTACAGTGGACACCGTCCGGCGGCGTGAGCCAAATGGAAAAGGTGATGGCCGGGATGAGTTACACCATCGCCGGTCTGGACGCGGATACCTCCTTGGCGTCGTCGTCGTAGGGCATCGCGTTGACCTCATAATCCTCGGCGAATTCGGCGGCCAACTCGCGGCAATTTGCCTCCGGAGAGAAACTGGCCTCGAGCGTCAACGCCTGCGTCCGCGGCGCCACTTCCTCGGCCTTCCGCGCGATTTCAAACCTCGATGGCTCACCACCACAGCAGGGCAATCGCATCATAGGCTCCACGCCCGTCACTCCGGCGAATGCCGGAGTCCATTAGTCATAGCATGAAAGAATTTGAAGTGTATTTGACAAGTTCGACCACTGGATTCCTGCTTTCGCAGGAATGACGGCGATGGTGCGATTGCCCTGACCGCCACAGCCAACTGGAATGGCATATCCTGGCGATGGTATACAACCATTGGTGCTAGTTAATATCAGAGGACGAATTGAGCAATAGAGCGATGGACGCGTCCGTTTTCGTCCGGTTCCAACCCATCCCACTGCGACAGTAGGTTGAAGGCAGCCATCAGGTAGCTCAAGTGCGCTTCAAACCCGCGCCAGGTGATATGCCGCATCTGTTTGCTGCCCCACACCGCAGTCATCATGGAGAAGGTGGTTTCCACGATCATGCGCACGTTCCACTGGCCGCGGCGACAGATTTTCACGTTGGCCGGATCGCCCCCTGTTCAAGCCAGGGGCGGGCTCTTGGCCCGGTGAAACCCAGTGTCGGCCAGGACAATCATCTGCCCGTCGTAGCCTGCCAGCAAAGGCAGGAAACGTTGGTCGTGAGTATTGGCCGTGGCGCAGTCCCAAGCGGCGATCTGGCCCAGTTGGTTGAGGACGATGCAGAGTTTGCCGCCCACAATCCAGCGGTGATTGGACTTGCCTTTCCGGCCCACCTGGTGGAGGTTCCGTCCGGAACGCACCGGATGTCCCAGTTCGATACCGTAGCTGTCGGCCACGCCCAGGATGGTGGGCTGGGCCAGGAAGTAGCCGGTCCAACAGGCCTGGGCTTCCAGGCGGCGGAAGAGGCGGGTGCGTTCGGGAAGTTTGGGGAAGAGGTGTCCATAGTTATCCTTGAGCCAATGGTAGAAGGGACGCTGCTTGACGTTCTTGATGGCGTGGAGGACGCCGATGGTAACCAGTTCGCTTATGGAGAGCCGGGCTTGCGGATGCGGCGCTATCCCCGGGAGGGCGTCGTCAACCTTACAGTAGAGTTCGGTGATAAAATCGGTGATGTTCATGGGGTTCCCTGCTGTGGAGGATTGTCAACTCACAGCATATGGGAACCCCATGGCATTTTCAAAACTAACTCAAACTAGCACCAAAGGTTACGACGCAGTCTGCTACGTTGCCGCCGCTAAGGTCAACGATGCCGGGTTTCTGCAAGATGTGGAGGCTCCGCACACCCTGCACGTGCAGGCATTTATATAGGGCAACGCTGTCTGTCCTGACATTTTTGCCCGGCTCCGCGACTGTAGTGAAAATATCCTACGGGAACGGAGAGTCGGAATGTGTTTTTTCTGCGACTACCCTGCGGTAGCTCGGTGCGCAAGTGACGATGCTCCCCTTTGTCGGCGGCATCTTTACCGTTGCGGATCCTTTGGACAAATCCACTGCTTCAATCACGATTGCGACTGCTTTGGAAGAGCATTCTAATGTTGATCGTTGACGGCCACATTGCGGCCTGATACGATTCCTCACGCTAAGGTCAATCGTATCCTGCCCGCATTGCGGGCTCCAGCGCAACGCGCGCCGGCACAGACAATTCTGCGACGGGGAGGCTTCCATGCCTCCCTTGCGGCGTCTGTGCGGACCCGGTTGACCTTAGCAAGCAGCCTACTCCATAGGATCGCAAGGGAGGTGCCAGGGTGCGTACCCACGTGCTTGAATGCGAAGATTGTGGACTGGATTTTGAGCAGCGCATCGAATTAGGTATGCCCATCGCCAAGACCGGGGTCTGTAAAAAATGCCAACTCCTCAAACAACGCATCGTTTATATCAAACTTGGAGCGGTGGTTGCGGCTGTTTTGGGTATTCTGCTCATTGTTTCAGCGATCACGTCCAACTGTAACGGCTGATACGATTTCTGATTGCGATTATTGACAATGGCGATAATCCGTTGTAACGTGGTTGGCGCAACGGTCGGGGCATCAACGCCTTGTCTCTAAATGTGAATAGGTATCGGGGGAAAGCGGGCATGGCAGCATGCCTCCTTGACGTTACCCGAAAGGTGCCCGGCGACCGTTGCAAGTAGCCAGACCCTAAAACGTTGAGGAGGTTCCAATGTACGAGCAACGGCGTACTGTTTCGGGCACCATCAAACAAGCTCTAATGGCATTACCGGCGGCAGGATTACTTGCCGCCGGAACGTTGTTAAGCCCAGCCGCATCTTTTGCGGATTCTGGAACGTGTCACGGGTGGCACGTCTCGCATCATTCCAGCAATCTGATTGCAACCGGTGACATCTACCGCGTCTGCGACGACCGGCTGGAAATTCTGATCGTCGAGGATGATCACCGGACGATGGTGACGTACACCATCGACTAATTGCCATTCCCCTACCTCCGAAGGCGGCGGTGATTTTGGCTGCGGTCACCGTCGCCTTCTTGATCCTCTGGCATTCGATATGCAGACTGAAGTTCTGAAATCAATTGCCCGCTGGTGGTGTCACCACCAGCGGGCGGTTGACCTACAAATCCACCACGGAGGTACCCCATGGACTTGCACGTCGTCGCGACCGTAGTCGCCCTTAACGCAATTGCGATTGGCGCATTCCTCGGATGCACCTACGCCATCCTGAGTTCCATCAGATAGCCGCCTATTATTGCGATTACCGCAACCCGCGCGGTCGTTGTGAGTTGCCGTCGGCCGCGGCCTGCGGTTTGTCAAATACCGTAAAATGTTCCCAAACGTTTTGATAATCTATGAACAACACGACGCGCTCGTCCATCGACCGTCTCTCATAAAAACGCCCGCCAGTGCGAGCCGAGGCCCGGACGGCGGGGAAGTTTGGATGCGATCGCATCAGTTTCTCTGGCGTCCTGTCAAACCACCCGCCGGCGGGCCGCCCTCGCCTCGCGCAATGCAGACAGCCGGCGTCGCCGGCGCGTCTGGCTCACCGTCGCCGCCGCAAGGAGGAGCAGGATCGTCACCGCCACGGCGCCGGACACGCCGAGCAGCAATATCTGGCTGATCTGCTCCAAGCCGCCCGATCCCAATAGTCGGGCCAACTGACCCAGGCCCACGGCGACGCCGGCATTGAGCACCGTGACGCCGAACAGCCCCAGGATCCGGCTGGCGTTGACGAACCGGGTGGCCAGGGCGCCCAACTGGGTGCCGACCGACGCCGACGCGAACATGATGACCGCGATCATCGGATCGACGTTGCCGCTCAGCGAGTAGAGGAACGCTCCCAGGCTGCCGGTGATGATGATCTGGAACAGGTCGGTGCCAATGGCGACCGCGGGCGGGATGCCAAGTCCATAGACCAGGAACGGCATCAGGAGGAACCCGCCGCCGGCGCCCAGCAAAGCGGCGACGAACCCGATGGTGAAACCAGCGAATACCGGGACCAGCGCAGACATCTCTTCGATGCCGGCGCCGGGGAAGGCAGGCCGCAGGTTCACGCTGCCGGAAAACCGGGTGCCGGCCAGTATCGGCAATCGGATGCGATCCGGCCCGACATGCACGCTCCGGAACCAACCGGGCAGCCCGCCTCCCACTCTCGGGCCCGGACGGTACCGCAGTTGCCGGATCCAGTTGCCCACCATCAGCGATCCCAGGGTCAGCAGCAGCACGAAGTAAACTGCGCCGACCACCGGACCGGACACGCCGGCGTGTTCCAGCGTCGCGTTGACCCGCTCGCCGGCGAACACGCCGGGGATGGTTCCGCAGACGATGAGAACAGCGAGCCGCATGTCCACGTTGCCCAGGCGGCGGTGCCGCAGGGTGCTGGTGATCGCCGTGCCCATGACCATCAGGAGGCCGGTGCCGACGGCGTAGATGGTCGGGACGCCCAGCACGAGCAATCCCCCGGTGATCAGGAAGCCGCCGCCCACGCCGAAGAAACCGGTCATGGTGCCGACGATCATTCCCAGCAGCGCCAGCAGCAGGGGCGATACCGTGGCGTCGGCGATGGGGAAATGCACGCTAGTGTCCCCGGCGGGAGCGGTTATCCGCGGGCGAACGTCCGCGAGGGCGGGCCAGGGCAACGCCACGTCCGACCAGATCCCAGAAGAAGTACAGCACAACCGCGGTGACCGCCATGGCGGCGATCACGCAGACCGCCCACAGTATCCGATTGCGGCTCAGCTCCAGCAGGAATTCGGTAAACGCCTGGTACATGCGTGGGCCTCATCCGTACTCAGTTTGTCATTGCGAGCGGAGCGTGGCAATCTCGTTGTGGTCAGGATCTCGCTACGCCAACGGGATTGCCACGTCGCTTCGCTCCTCGCAATGACAGGCTTGCGAAAACTGGGTACGCGTGAGATGTGTGAGCCTATTGCCGGCAAAGGTTTGCAACGGAGGGGTGACGCGCAATGATATTACGGGTTTATCATGCCATGCAGCTGAAGTTGGGGAGGGGAGGCCGCTGGTTTGCGCAGGCGGACGGATAGCGCGTACATTAACCCGCATGACGACCCAACGGTTCGGTTTTCAGTTGCTCTCGACCGATGGAGCCGCCCGGCGCGGGCAGATTACCACGCCCCATGGGGAGGCGCAAACGCCGCTGTTCATGCCGGTGGCTACCCAGGCCACGGTGAAGGGCCTCACCTTCGATGAGGTGCGATCGCTGGGCGCGGAAACGGTGCTGAGCAACGCGTATCACCTGTACCTGCGGCCGGGCGTTGAACGGGTCAGCGACGCCGGCGGGCTCCACCGCTTCATGGGCTGGAGCGGGCCGGTCCTGACCGACAGCGGCGGCTACCAGGCGTTCAGCATGGGCACGCTGCGTCGGGTGAACGACGACGGCATCGTGTTCCGCTCTCATATCGACGGGAGCGAGCATTTCTTCACCCCGCAGTCCGCGATCATCAACCAGCACGGGATCGGAGCGGACATCATCATGTGCTTCGACCAGTGCGTCTTCTCGGCCGGGGAACCGGGCGCGGTGAAAGACGCTATGGAGCGCACCCACCGGTGGGCTCGGGTCTGCCACGATACCCACGCGCGGAGCGATCGGGCGGGACGACAGGCGTTGTTCGGAATCGTCCAGGGCGGGACCGTTCCGGACCTGAGGCAAGAGTCGACGCAATACATCACGGACATACCGTTCGACGGGTACGCCATCGGCGGCCTGGCGGTGGGAGAGACCAAGGCCGAGATGCACGACGTGACCGGGCTGGTGTGCGATGGCCTACCAGCCGACCGGCCCCGGTACCTGATGGGAGTGGGTTCCCCAGAAGACCTAGTGAACTCGGTGGCGCTGGGCGTGGACATGTTCGACTGTGTGCTGCCGACCCGTGTGGCCCGAAACGGCGCCCTGTTCACGCCCACGGGCCGGATCAACATCGCCAACCGCAAGTACGCCGAGCAGGATGTCCCGCTGGATGAGACTTGCGACTGCTACGCCTGCCGGAACTACACCGCGGCGTACCTGCGACACCTGTTCAAGGCCGGGGAGATGCTGGGGCCCCGTCTGGCGTCGATCCACAACCTGCGCTTCATTCTGCGTCTGATGTCGGACCTGCGGGACGCAATAGCGGAAAGGCGTTTCGAGTCCTTCCGCACCAATTTCCTGAATGTCTATCGGCCCACCGACGAGGCGCGGCGCCAGGCCCAGAAGCGCCGCTGGGTCAAAGAGCGCGGCGCCTGATTCCCTCGCGCGTACCCAGTTTGACGACGACGGGAGCCAATTTGCATCGATAAAGATAAACAGGATGGACAGGATTAGATTGATTGCTGGAAACGTCCTGCACCCTGGACGGCGCCGTTAGCAGAGCGGAGCGCCGGCATTGTCGGCATCCTGTTCATCGATGCAAAAGGCAACGAGGGTACGCGTGCGGGCGTGGGTCAGGGTTGACAAACAATTGTGCCGGGCCTACGGTGACCGGAAAGGCCCGGCCCGAAACGCGGGTATATCGAAACCGGCGGAGACGCTATAGCTCATGGTGGCCACAGACAACCTATCAAGTGAAGCCGCGAACGCGCCAAGCGACGATGGCCAGGAGTACATCCGAGTGGATGCGGTTTGGAAAGTGTTCGGCCGCAACCCGGAGCGGGTATTGGAGCCCCAGTACGCGGGGCACGATAAGTCCTTCTTCCAGAGCGAATTTGGCAACGTCATCGGCCTGCAGGACGTCTCGTTCCAGGTAAACCGGGGCGAAACGTTCGTGATCATGGGGCTGTCGGGCAGCGGCAAGTCCACGATGGTGCGCTGCCTGATCCGGCTGATCGAACCCACTGCGGGCGAGATTGTGATCGCGGGAGAGGACATCACCAAGATGTCCGACAAGGAGCTGATCGAGTTCCGCCGCAGCAAGATCGCCATGGTGTTCCAGCACTACGGTCTGATGCCGCACCGCAACGTGCTGGACAACGCCGGATGGGGGCTGGAGGTGCAGGGGGTCAAGAAGCCGGAGCGCGAAGCCCGCACCCGCGAAGTCCTGGAACTGGTTGGCCTCGGAGGCTGGGAAGCGTCGTACCCGCGGCAACTATCTGGAGGCATGCAGCAACGGGTGGGTCTCGCCCGGGCCCTGGCGACGAACACCGACATCCTGCTGATGGACGAGCCTTTCAGCGGGCTGGACCCGCTGATCCGCCGGCAGATGCAGGACGAACTGCTTCGGCTGCAAACGGAGCTGCACAAGACCATCGTGTTCATCACCCACGACCTCAACGAAGCGCTGAAGCTGGGCGACCGCATCGCCATCATGCACGACGGCAAGGTGGCGCAGATCGGCTCGCCGGAGGACATCGTGCTGCGTCCCGAGGACGAATACGTGGGCGACTTCACGCAGGACGTGCGCCTGGAGACGATCCTGAGCGCCAGCAAGGTCATGGTGACGCCCAAGGCCACGGTGATGGGCCACCAGGGTCCGCGGGCTGCCCTGCATACCATTGGCGACAGCGACGGCGACGCGGCCTGGGTGGTGGACCGGGGCCAGAGTTACATCGGGCTGCTGTCCATCAGCAACGCTGAGCGCGCGCTGCGGGCCGGGGTGAAGCGTTTCGACGAAGCCTGGGACTACGTGGACCGCGAATACCAGGCGGTGGCGGCGACGACTTCCTTCGACGAACTGATCCCAATGGCCATGGTCAGCGACTTCCCGATTCCGGTAACGAACGAGGATAACATTTTGATCGGGGAAGTGCATCGAAGCGCGCTGGCCGAAGCGCTGGCGGAAACGTCGGCTGCGGATCCTGATTATGCCGCCAATGCCGCCGAGAATGCGGCGCTGGCCGCCGAAGCCGAAACCGCCGCGTAGACCGGCTCACTGCGCCGTCAATCCCGTCGCCCGGCTAGCTGCGTTCCGGACGACGCAACCACGGAGATCGATATGGCAGTCATCACCAGAGACGAGCCCGAATCCCGAGCCACTCAGAATGCGGCGTCCGACACGACGCAATCTACGGAGTCTTCACGGCTCTCGTTGGCGGCCATCCCGCCGCTTTACCTGTGGATCGCCGGAGTGGTCTCAGTCATTGTCGTGCTGGTAGTGTGCCTCTCAGTCTGGGGCCCGGAGATGGACTTCCCCACTACCGTGGCTCATGTGCAATCCAGCGACGGATCGACGAGTTTCCCGAGGTCAGTGCGCGATGTCACGGGCGACGCAATCGACAGTGGCACGAAGTTTTTGACCACCAACGGACGCTGGCTGTTTGAGGGTATCAAGGACGGCATCACCTACGCGTTGCTCTACATCGAAAGCGGTTTGAAATGGCTCCCCTGGCCGGCGGTGATCCTGGGGTTGGTCCTGGCCGGGTTCGCGGTAGGTGGCTGGGGACTGATGGCGTTCACGGGAATAGCCTTTCTGTTCATCGGATTCATGGGGCTGTGGGAACCCACCATGGACACCATCGCCCTGATGGTAGTAGCAGTGGCCCTATCGGTCGGTATCGGCCTGCCCCTGGGGGTGCTGGGCGCTCGAAACCAGACCGCCGACCGCATCATGCGCCCGATCCTGGACGGGATGCAAACGATGCCCAGCTTCGTGTACCTGATCCCCGGAATTCTGTTCTTCGGGCTGGGCAAGCCGGCCGGCATCTTCGCCACCATCATCTACGCGGTGCCGCCGGTGATCCGGCTGACCAACCTGGGCATCCGGCAGGTGTCGCCGGAGACGGTAGAGGCGGCGCGTTCCTTCGGCGCGTCATCGCTGCAGATCCTGAGCAAGGTGCAGATCCCCATGGCGCTGCCCACCATCATGGCGGGCATTAACCAGACCACGATGATGGCGCTGGCCATGGTAACCATCGCCAGCATGGTGGCCGCCGGCGGTCTGGGCGACAACGTGCTGCGCGCGATCCAGAAGAACGAGGTGGGCAACGGCGTAATCGCCGGCCTGTCCATCGTGTTCATGGCCATTGTGATTGACCGACTGACACAAGCGGTAGCCCGCAGCCGGCAGGAAGCCCTGGGAGGCGGCCACTGACTCTTGATGACTAACCACCGAACCTGATCGTGGGGAAGGAATTCGAAGACCGCGGTTGTGAGAACAATCGTTATGAGCCGGAGCACAACCCCTGGTATTCATGGCAGCGTTGGAAGTGGATCGGCGGGACGCTGTTCCTGACGCTCGGCTTGGTCGTGATCGGCTATGCTATATGGGATGAGATTGACTACCGGCCAAAACCGATTGACTGGCCCGTTACCCGCTTGATACTGCGGGAACTACCACTGCGGATAGCCGGCTATCTGGCAATGGTGGGTTTCATTTCCTTCGGACCGCCGGCAGGAGTTGATTTGATGTTGGGAGCACGGAAAGCCGCCGAAAGGTGGGTAAAGCGAATGCACGAGCAAGACCGAGCTGAAGTCATGGCCAAAGGCCGAGAGGAAGGCCGGAAGCAGGGGCGGGAGGCAGAGCGCGCAAGGACACGGAAACGTCTCCAGGCCCTTGCGGAAAACAATCCAGACGTGCAGCGGCTTCTTGACGAGCTGGAAAGCGAAGACGCCGCGTAACGCAACGTCGTGGACTGTGCGCGATCAGACGCTCAGCGTTGCCCACGGCCTGTCTTCGCCGGGATTGAATTGGCCGCAAGTATTATGTAATGCAAATGTTGCGTCAATCGCAAGATTGACAATGATAATCGACACTGCAATAATCGGCGGCACTTAAATTGCCGCTCCAAACTCCCGGCAAATCACCCCGAATGGAGGGAAGAACTTTGTTCACCAAGTACAGGTTACTGGCGCTGACCATGGTAATGGCTATCGTAACGGTCGTCGCCATCGCGGCCTGCTCACCGGCTGAGCCTCAAGTCATCACTGAGCAGGTTGAGGTCACGCGCGTCGTGACCGAACAGGTCGAGGTCGAGAAGGTTGTTGAGAAACCGATCGAAGTCGAAAAAGTCGTCACGGAGCAGGTGGAAGTCACCCGCGTTGTCGAGGTGATGGCTGCCGAGGGACCGAAAGAAACCATCATCTTCGGAGACCTGAACTGGTCCAGCGCGCTGCTGCAGAACCGCATCGCGCAGTACATCGTGGAGAAGGGCTACGGCTATCCCACCGACGTCAAGTTCGGCGCCACCCTGCCCCTGTTCCAGGGCCTGAAGAATGGCGATACCGACGTCACCATGGAAATCTGGCTGCCCAACCAGGACGAAGCCTGGAACGCCGCCCGTGAGGAAGGCGCCGTGTTGTCCGTTGGCCAGAGCCTCGGCAAGGACTGGCAGTCCGCCTTCGTCATCCCGGCCTACCTGCAGGAGCAGTATCCGGACCTGGACAGCGTGGAAGACCTGAAGGACCAGCAGTACAAGGACCTGTTCAAGACCGCAGAGAGCGGCGACAAGGCGCGCCTGGTGTCCTGCATCATCGGCTGGGCCTGCGAGTCGGTCAACGCCGCCCAGATTAAGGGTTACGAACTTGAGGATCATGTGCACGTCATCAACCCCGGCGACGGCGCCGCGCTGAATGCCGACCTCTATGGCGCGTACGAGCGGCAGGAGCCTTGGCTCGGCTACCAGTGGGGCACCAACGACCCGGCGCTGATTCTCGACTTGGTTCGCTTGGAAGAACCTCCGTTCAGTGCGGCTTGCTGGGCCAACGAAAATGTGAAGCCCTGCGGTTATCAAGACGCTACCATTCTCATCGCCGTGAACCCGGACCTGCCTGCTCGGGCTGGGGACGTGGTTGAAATGCTGCGCAAGTGGGACTTCAACATCGAAATATACAAGGGAGTCGCCCGCTGGCAGGGCGAAAACCCGGACGCTGACGTGAAGGCCACAGCGCTGTGGTGGCTGAACAACAACGCCGATATCTGGGGTGAGTGGGTCACCGACGAGGCTGCCGAAGGCATCCAGGCCGCGCTGAGCGCCGGCGAAGAGGCTGACGGCTGGCCGACCGAATAACGGCAACCAGGCCATCTACACGCAACCGCGAGGGCGGCTTCCCATCGGGAGCCGCCTTCTTTTCTGCTACAATGCAGCCGCTTTTCAAGCACGATTCAGCCGATAGGACGCCATCCCAATGACCACTGCCCCGGCCTCTGCCGCCGTTACCGACGAAACCCTGGCCACGCTGAAAGGCATCCCCACGCAGACGCTGATCGACGGCCTGTGGGTGATGGGTTGGCCCATGAGCATGATCGAGGGGGCCAAGCCGCTGCAGCCGGGGCAGCACATGGCCGGCCGCGCGGTGACCCTGCGGTTCGTTCCGCACCGGCCCGACCTGGCGGCGGACAAGCCCAAGGGGTCCGACTCGGCGGAGTATGTGGCCTTCGAGCTTTGTGGGCCCGGCGAGGTCCTGGTGATCGACGCCATGCGCTGGCCCTACAGCAGCATCGGCGGGGATATCAAGTTCTATCGCCTGTACCAGCGCGGCGTGGGCGGCCTGGTCACCGACGGCGCGGTGCGGGACACCAATACGCTCAAGGAGTATGGCTTCCCGGTGTACTCCGCCAACGCCACGGCCAAGCAGGGTCCGGCCGAGTTCTGGCCCTGGCAGGTGAACGACTGCATCCAGTGCGGCGGTGTCCTGGTCCGGCCGGGCGACGCCATCGTGGGCGACGACGACGGCGTGGTGGTGGTGCCGGCGGCAGCGGCCGACGAGGTGATCCGGATCGCCCACCAGCGTGAGGAAGTCGAGGCCGTCATCAAGGCGCAGCTGGAGATCGAGCAATGCTCGCCAGGCAAGTACTACCCATTCAACGATAACACCTGGAAATTGTTTGAAGAGAAGACTGGCAAGCAACCCTATCGCTAGAGTGTTCCGGTTCCAATCGCACAGAGCAAGGCCAACCCAGAACCTTCGCACAAGGAGAATTCACATGGCCCGACTACCCCTGGCATCCCGCGAGACCACACCGGCCGGTCAGGAGGCCGCCTTCGACGAGATCACCCAGAACGGGACCGCGGTTCCCCCATACGGCCCCGGCTCCGTGATGACCCACGTGCCCGAGGCCAGCAAGCACGCCACCGGGCTGAATCAGTACCTGCGCAACCATTCCAGCCTGCCGCTGAAGGCGGCGGAGTTGGCCATGCTGGTGGCGGCCCGTGAGATGGACTGCCAGCACATCTGGAACGCCCACGCAGCCTCGGCGCGCGACGCTGGAGTACCGGCCGCCGTGGTCGATGCCATCCGGGACAAGACGCCGCTGCCGGCGCTGACGCCCGACGAGTCGGCGGTGATCAACCTGGGACGCGAGATCCTGCGCAACCACCAGGTGAGTCGGGGCGGCTACCAGAGCGCGCTGGAGATCTTCGGCCAGCAGGGCACCATCGAACTGACGCTGGTGCTGGGCAACTACACCATGCTGGCGCTGGTGATCAATACCTTCGAGACGGATCTGCCGCCCAACCGAACGGAGCCGCTGCTACAGCGGGTAGCCGGTTAGCCTCTTCCCGGATGACGGCCTTTCGCCGCGAACCGTCATTCCGGCGAAAGCCGGAATCCCGACAACCACCTTCTGGATTCCCGCTTTCGCGGGAATGACGGATTAACTTTGAAAATGACGGATAACTTTGAAGAGGCGCTGCCAGGAAAGATAGGGGCGAATGATTATTCGCCCCATAGGCATCAAGTTAAGGGAAGCTGCCGGTAAGATGGTGATTGCATTCCAATCAATCGCCACCGGAGCTTCCCATGAGCAGTGTGCCAGAAGTTGCCCAGGCCATGAGCCGGGTTCTCACCGGAGTGGCCCAGCAGGCCGCCGCCGAGACGGGGCTGGTGCAACGGCGTTCCAAACTCACCGGTCCCGGCTTGGTGCAGACCCTGGTTTTCGGTTGGCTGGCCGACCCGGACGCCAGCCTCAGTTCGCTGACCCAGATGGCGGCCACGCTGGGGGTGACCATCAGTCCCCAGGGCCTGTTCCAGCGGTTCACGCCCCAAGGGGCGGAATGTCTGTACCGAGTTTTGCAAGAGGCTTTGGGTCAAGTTATTGACGCCGAACCGGTGGCGATTCCGCTACTGCGGCGCTTCACCGCCGTGTTGATCCAGGACAGCTCGGTCATCATGCTGCCCGACGGACTGAGCGAGGTCTGGGCCGGTTGCGGCGGCAGCGGTTCCTATGGACAGTCAGCCCTGAAACTACAGGTCCGGCTGGATTTGACCACTGGACTGATGCTGGGGCCTTTTCTGACTGATGGGCGAACCCCGGACAGCAATTCTGCGGTGCAGACGGCGCCGGTCCCAGCTGGCGCGCTGCGCATTGCCGACTTGGGGTATTACCGACTGGATACCTTCCGGGAATTGGCGGCGCAAGGGGGCTATTTCCTGTCTCGGTACAAAGCCGGAACCAAACTCTACCGGCATGATGGCGCGGAACTGGACCTGCGGAAGCTGCTGTCCACTCCGTCGGCAACCGGCATTGACCGGCCGGTATTGCTGGGGCGCGCCCACCGCTTGCCTGTCCGCCTGCTGGCCGTCAAAGCGCCCCCAGAAGTGAGCGCCCAGCGGCGGCGGCAACTCAAAGACCACGCCCGCAAGAAAGGTCAGCAGCCCAGCAAAACCCGGTTGGCCTTATGCGACTGGACCATCTACGTTACCAACGCGCTCCCATCCCAGATCAGCCGAGATGAGGCAATGGTATTGGCGCGGGCGCGCTGGCAGATTGAACTGCTTTTCAAACTGTGGAAGCAACACGGAGGCATTGACCGCTGGCGCTCCGCCAATCCCTGGCGGATCCTCTGTGAGGTCTATGCCAAACTGACCGCCATGGTCATCCTGCACTGGACTTTGCTGACTGCGGTCTGGATGTACCCGGACCGAAGCCTGGTCAAGGCCGCCGCCGCCGTCCGTCGCTACGCCGTAATGCTGGCTACTGCCATGACCGGACTACTTACGGCAACCATGGTCATCGAGCAGATTGGCTTATGCCTGCGCGCCGGGTGTAAAATCCAGCGGCGTCGTCAACGCCCCGGGTCATATCAACTACTACTCGCCCTAACCGACGACGCTTAACTTGATGCCTATGGGGCGAATAACCATTCGCCCCTACGGGTTTCCGAACGCGCGCGGCCAGCGTATGAGGCCATCTTGCCCCTACGGGTTCTTGCGGTAAATCTGGACGCGATGGCGGCAGGAGTCGACGACATAGATGCGGCCCTCTTCGTCCAGGTTGACCGCCGTGGGTCCCCAGAATCGGGCCTCCACGCCGGCCGAAGTCTCGCGGTGATGATCGCGCCACGGGTTCACGGCGGGGGCCAGATTTGCTTCGCGCCTGGCCCTCTGTTCGTCAGGATTGGCGGCCAGGTAGTCCTCCGCCCACGATGACGTGGTCGCGTCCCCCAGCAGGATGGCGGCCACCTCGCCGTCCGGCGCGAATATCTGCACCCGCTCGTTGCCCCAGTCGGCCACGTAGATGTAGCCTTCGTCGTCAACGGCCACGGAGGCCGGGCGGTTCAATTGGCCCTTGCCGTCTCCCGACACACCCCACTGGCCCACGAAGCGGCCATCGGGTGTGAAGGCCTGTACGCGGTCGTTGCGCCAGTCGGCGACGAAGACGTTGCCCTGAGCGTCGCATGCCAACCGCCAGGGCGTGTTGAACTGGCCGGCCTGGGCGCCGTAGCTGCCCCAGCCTCCCAGGTACTCCCCATCAGCGGTGAAACGCTGGATGCGGTGGTTCATGCCGTCGCTGATCAGAAGCGTGCCGTCGGGCGCGAAGGCGATGTCAGCGGGGCGGTTGATCTGTCCTGGGCCATCTCCGGCTTCACCCCATTGGCGGATGAACTCGCCGTCAGGGCCAAACACGTTGATCCGCTGCAGGGACTCGTCGGTCACGTAGAGGCGACCGTCACCGTCCTGAGCGATGGCGCTGGGCCACCAGAATTGGCCATCCTCGGTGCCTCCGGTACCCCATTCGCCGATGTAGCCTTCGTCCGCGGTGCAGACACAAACCCGTTTGAGTTCGAGCCGTCCGACCGACTCGGCGCCGCCACGGTTCAGCACGTACATAACGCCGCCGTCGCCCAGCGTCAGGTCGACGGGGTGGATGAATCCCCGGCCGCGGTAGGCCAGGAACCCAACGGTGTGGTTATAGGAAAAGGTTGCGGTCGCGGTGGTCGTCATGCCAGCTGGTACTCCCGGGACGCCACGATGAGCTGCAGCATCTCCACGACGCGCTCCTCGGCGCAGGCGACCGTGTCGGCGCGGTCGAAACGAACCTCGCCCCACGGGGCGGCCAGGGCGACCAGGCTGTCCATGGTGCCGTCGGACACCTCGAACATGCCCATGGCGTCCAGGCAGGCCTCGGCCAGATGGCGGGGCTCCAGCCGGTTGCCCCGGGCTTTGACGCGTTCGATGATGGCGCGGACGCCGGGGCGGGCCGTGTCGCGCATCTCGGCGCCGGCGGCGTTGATGCGCTCGACCAGGTTGCCGGTGTCGATCCACTCCATGCCGGTGTGCCAGCCCTCCACGGTGGGCGGGTTCAGGATCTCCTGACCCATGAAGTTGACGTCCATGGCCAGGTTGGAGATGGTCCACTCCGGAGATTGATGGCTGCCCGCCAGCCGGGCGGTGCCGCCGACCAGTTCGGCGGGGCTCTTGACGCGACCCAGCCGCACGGCCTCGTCGGCGAAGAAGTCCGACAGGAACATGCGGCGCATGACGGCGCGGACGTCGCCTCCGGTGCGGGTGAACTCGTCGGCCATGATGCCGATGGCTTCCTCGTCGGGCCGGTCGGACACGAAGAAGTTGTAGAGCTTGCCGGCGATGTAGTGCGCGGTGGCCGGCTGCTGCACGATGATGTCGATGACGTCCTGGCCGCTCAGGGGACCGGTGTGGCCGAGGAAGGTCTTCTCGGTGTCGTCGTGGTCGTCCTCGCGGTAGCGGAACTGCCAGTCGATGCGGCCGTAGGGCCAGAAGGAGTCGCGGCTGGCGCGGATGCTCATGTACTCGGTGTTGTCGATGGTCCAGCCGGTGAAGGCGCGGGCGGCGGCTTTCACGTCAGCCTCGGTGTAGTTGCCGATGCCCATGGAAAACAGCTCGAGGAGTTCGCGGCCGTAGTTCTCGTTGGGGGCGTCGCGGTGGTTGTCCTTGTTGTCCAGCCAGAAGATCATGGCGGGATCGCGGGACAGCTCGACCAGGATGTCGGCGAACTTGCCCAGCCCGTGGCGGCGGAAGGTGTGCGTCTGGTTGACCACGGCCTTGGCGTGGTTGAGCTTGCCGTAGGCGGTGGCGAAGAGGCCGTGCCAGAACAGGGCCATCTTCTCCTCCAGCGGGCGCTGGCTGTTGATGATGCGATACATCCAGTATCCCTGGCTGCTCTCCAGCAGCATCAGGCTGTTCTGGTCAACGTGGTAGCGGCGGATGAGGTCTTCGATCTCGAGGTCGGGCCGGGTTTCGGGATGCAGCAGCTCGTCGACGGTGGCCTCGTATCCGCGCTCCACGGCGCGATCGATTTCGGCGCGGGTGGGCGTGAAACCGGCGCGGCGCAGGAGATGCGCGGCGCGGATGGATGCGTCATCGGCCAGGGCAATGCGGGCCGGGCCCAACTGTGGGTTGCGGGTCAAAGTCATCGTGGCAGTCCTCTGCGTTTTACTGAAAGACGAGCGATTGCTACATCAGGCTCCAGCGCGGGTTGGCGTCGACGAGCTCGCGGAGATAGTCGACCAGCCAGGGGCGGACTTCCTCGGCCATGTAGAAGGTGGGGGCGATGAGCTCGGTCTCGTCCTTGATGATGCCTTCCTCGAGGCAGCGGGTGGCCACCTCGGTTCCGGGCATGACGCTGACGCCGACGCGGAGGTTGGCCAGCGAAGGCTTCAGCCCGCGCAGGAACTCCAGCTTGTTTTCGACCGATTCGCGGGTCTCGCCGGGCTCGCCGAACTGCTGGCTGATGGTGTAGTGGAGGTCGCCGGCCTCGCACAGCTCGGTGGTTTCTTTGAGGGAGGCGTAGCGCGACGTGTCGTTGTCGCCCTCGTGCGGGTCGCCGCCGCGGGTGCCGCCCATCATGACGAGGCCGCAGCCGGCCTGCTTCATCATGCCGATGAGCTCGGCGTCGCAGGCGTAGGGCGCCAGGCAGGTGTTCCAGCGCACCTTCACCTCGGATTCCATCAGGGCGTTGCAGAGTTCCTTGGCGTGCTCCAAAGGCACGTTGAAGCAGTTGTCAACGAAGAAGATCTTCTTGAGGCCGTAGCGGGTGGTAACCTCGGCCACTTCTTCAACCACCTCGTCGATGGGGCGGATCACCCGCCAAGCGCCCTCGGGGGTGCGCATGTCGTCAGCGGAGGTGGGGTAGTAGAACCCGCCCAGCTTGGTGAGCACGCTGACGCCGAAACCGGCCTTGGCGTACTTGGGCATGTCCAGGTCATCGAGGCTGGGGCGGCTGCCGAAATCGGAAGAACAGCGCATACCGTTGTACACGATCTCGCCGTTCTCCCGGTAGAGAACGCCGGTCATGCCCCGGTAGTCGGGCTCGCCGATCTCGACCCGGTTGGCCAGCTCGGAGAAGGTCTCGCCGGCGTCGCCGGCGATGCCGAGGTCGGGCTGCACGAAGTCAAAAACCTGCTGCGGCATGATGCTGAACGCCGGGCCGCCGCAGACGATGGTGGCGTCGGAAATCGTCCGGATGCGCTCGATGACGCTCCGGGTGATGGGCAACTGCCACTGCGGATCGACGTAGCTGTGGTTGCTGAGGTTGCGGATGGAGATGCCGACCAGCTCCGGCTTGAAGTCCAGGACGGTGCGCTCGACTTCATCCAGGTAATTCTCCTCCGCGAACATGAGGTCGATCAGCTTCACCTCGTGCCGGGAACGGTCGAGGTGGCCGGCGACGTAGGCCAGGCCGATGGGGATGGGCTGCGCTCGCATCCGGCTCATGACCTGTTTGTGACGGTTGGTAGCAATCAGCAGGATACGCATGTGAAATCCCCCTCGCGGCAGCAGAACAAACGGCGACAGTTTGGCCGATTGTACACCAGCACGCAGGAAGGCGCTATTCGTGCTCTGCCGCCGCCGCATCCCCGTCCGGTTCGGCGGCGTCTTCCGCATCGGGCGGGCTTCCCGGCGTGACGGCCGCGTCCCATTCGCGCACGACGTAACTGAGCACGCGGTAGCCGGCGGCGGTGAACGGGGCGGCAACCAGCACGCCCCAGAAACCGAGGAACAGCCCGAATATGGCCAGGGCGAGGATGACCGCCAGCGGGTGCAGACCCAACGCCTGGCCCTGCATCCTGGGTGCGATCAGGGTGTTCTGCAAGGCCTGGAGGATCAGGTACAGGGCGATGACCAGCGGGGCCTTCGTCCAGTCGGTGACCAGCGTGACGATGACGGCTATCGCCAGGGATATGGTTGGACCGACGATTGGGATCAGCTCGCCGGCAAAGGCCACCATCGCGAGTATCGGAGCCAGAGGGACGCCCATGGCCCATAAAGCAAGCGCGGTGGTCACACCGATCATCGCGCCCAACAACAATTGGACGCGCAAGTACACGCCAATGGACTCTCCAGAAAGCCGAGCGATTTCCGAGAGGTCGTCCCGTATCGATCGCGGGAAGAGGCGGCGCACGCCGCGGCCAATACTCGCAGGCTCGTAAAGCAGGTAGAACAGGATGATGGGCACGGTGACCAGCGAGACCACCAGGCCCACGCCGGTTTGCAGGATGCGGAACAGACGGTGGAGCGCATCATTCAGCGCCTGGCCCAATGCGTCGCGCAGTTCCTGCAGGCGGGGATCTATCATCTCCCGTATGTTGGGCGGGACGCGGCTTTCGTACTCGGCGATGGCCGCCCGGTAAATCTCCTGGGTTTCTGATACCAGGTCAGGAGCGCGCTCCACCAGGGCCGCCGACTGGTCGATTATCCGCAGCACTCCGACTGCGAGGACGATCAATACGGCCAACACTATCAGAAGGAGGAGCAGGGCTGCGGTCGCCATGCGCGTCACCCGGGGCCAACGCCGTCCCAGCGGCGTCCGCCGTTCCGCCGCGTTTACCAGCGGCAACAGCAAGTAGGCCACCGCGCCGCTGAGCAGGAAGGGCAGCAACACGGCCAGCAACTTCCAGATTACGGCCAGCGCAACAACCGCAACCGCCAGCGCGGCCAGCAAACGGAGCCGACGGGATGCGGTGGGCGATGGTTGCGGCAGTGAGAGCATGGGCAAGATTAGCAGGGCCAGGGCCAGGCGCAGGGATGATAACCCAGCCGAGTGCGCTTAACAAGGCAAAGTGCCTATGCTAACCTCGTTGGTACCGATAAATTTGCGGATTTCTCCATGAGGAGCATACACACCATGAAAAAGATCGTGATATTGGCAATAATGGGCCTGGCAACCATGCTGCTGGCCGCAGCCTGCTCAAGCGGCGCGTCGGACAGCGGAGCGCCGACATCCGAATCTGTAGAAACCATCTACGATTTCAACATAGATCTGTACCAGGGCAGCGATGAGTTGGGATCGGAAACGGTGGCAGTCTCCGACCTGCGGGGCCAGCCGGTGGTGCTGAACTTCTGGGCGGGCCTGTGTCCGCCGTGCCGGGCGGAGATGCCGGAATTCCAGGCCTTCGCCGATGAATACGAGGGGCGCGCAACGCTGGTGGGTGTGGATTTGGGCCAATCCTTCGCGCTGGGCAGCGAAGAGGACGCCATCGCGCTGCTCCAGGAACTGGGGGTGTCCTATCCGGCCGGCGCGCCGGACGACGACAACCTGGTGCGCGAACTGGGCGTGCTGGGGCTGCCCGCGACCTTCTTCGTCGCGGCCGACGGCAGCCTGCATCGCAAGTGGCAGGGTGTCCTGAACGGCGAGAAACTTGCCGAGATCACCGACGAAATGCTGGCGCAGTAGGCCGCCACCGGGAGAGGAGACATGATATGGCAGACAACGCAATCACCTTCGGCCTCAACCTGAGCGTGGACAACTTCTGGGACCTGCCGGAATTCGCCCGGCGAGCCGAGGATCTGGGGTACGACCGGGTGTCCATCGGGGAGCACGTGATGGACGGCAACCCGCCGCGTCCCACGGTGATGGGATTGCCGGCCATGGCGGCGGCGGCCGGCGCCACCACGCGGCTGCGGGTGCTGACGGGGATCGTGATCGCGCCGCTGTACCATCCGGTGCTGCTGGCCAAGCTGGTGGCCACGGTGGACCAGATTTCGGGCGGGAGGCTGGACTTCGGCATCGGCATCAGCGGGCAGCGCGACACGCGGGCGGAGTTCGACGCGATGGAGATTCCGGTGAACACGCGGGGCCGGCGCACCGATGAGATACTGCGCGCCATGAAACAGCTGTGGACGGAGGACCACGTCTCCCATCACGGGCGGTTCTTCAACTACGACGACGTGACGCTGGAGCCCAAGCCGCGCCAGCAACCCTATCCACCCATCTGGGTGGCCGGGCGCAGCGACGCGGCGGTGCGTCGGGCGGCGATCGCCGGCGACGGGTGGTATCCGTACCTGTTCACGGTGAACCGGCTCCGGCGGTCCAACACCAGCGTGCGCGAGATGGCCGAACACGCCGGACGCGACCTGAGCCGGTTCCATTGGGGACTGAACCAGCCCACGGCCATCGACGAGGATCCGGATAAAGCCCTCGAAACCGCAGTTGCCCACGTGGGACAGCGCTACGTGACGCCCGAGCGCAGCGCCGAGGACATCGCCCGCGCCCTGTGCATCACGGGGAACGCGGAGGACTGCATCGGCGCGGTGCAGGAGCGGGTCGACGCGGGCGTGCGCGATTTCGTGTTCGGGTTCCTGGCCGGCGAGCCGGACGACTACTTCCGGCAGATGGAGCTGTTCTCAAGCCGGGTGCTGTCGCATTTCAAGTGACGTTACTCAGCAGCAGGCCAGGGCGGCTATAAACCTTTGACGCTAGTTTGAGATGATTTAGAAAGTGCCGCGAGGTTCCATTATGCTGTGAGTTGACAACACCACCGCGGAGGAACCCCGTGAACATCGCCGATTTTCTCACCGAACTCTACTGCAAGATAGACGACGCCCTCCCGGAGCAGGGCAATCGCATTTCAGATCATTCTAAAAATCAGGCTAAACTGGCGCCTGAGATTTGGTTGATTGAGGTGCGTGGTAGCGATGGACAATATACCGCTTTCGATTGTGGAACGGTTTGGAATACTTGAAGATCCGAGAACCGGACATGCCAGAAAGCATGAGTTGCTGGACATTATCGTCATCACTCTTTGCGCGGTGATCTGCGGCGCCGACAACTGGTCGGAGGAGTGGCCTTTCTTTCTCTGGCGCTTCCTCCGGTATGGATATGCTGGTGGATACAGGAATAGCGCGGGAGTTCACTGACCGCAGGCGCAATCGGCTGTTCGCCTACGACCAATACCTGTCCATCTTGAGCGAGGGAACGGAGCCGCTGTAGGTGAGCGCGACGTCGCCAACATCGCGCAATCGGACCCGGGCGAAACCTCGCTGGCTGCTGGCGGTATGCGTCATTCTTGCCGGGGTGGGACTGGCATGCGGCCACGGTCCCTACGGCATAACCTTCGTCGGGGCGGACGCGGACGAAACGCTGATCGCCCAGGGAAGATTCAGCCAGAGCGGAGAATGGAACGCGTACACGAGCGCTGACGGTGGGCTGTCGTGGACACACGTCGCCATGTATGACGGAACCAACCACCCCCAATGGCGCGACCACGGCAAACTGGCGGCGAAGGCGCCCCGGGGACAGTATCAAATCTCTGGCGACGGAAATCGGATCACCCGCGCCAACGGCAACGGAACGGAGACGGTTTATTCGGTCAACGAGACGCTGGACGGGGCCAACATGACCCTGGCGCACCGCAACCGGAAGAGCGTCGGCAGTCAATTGCACAGCATCCATTACGACGCCCCCAGCGGGAACGTGATCGCGGCGGTGGAGACCGATGGCGTGGTAGTTGAAACGCCGGACGGCCGCTGGTCACGGGTTGCGGTCGGCCCATACGCCCCGACACATTACCCGTCAACCTCCCGGCTGATGCTCTTGCTGTCGTCTCCAACCCTCTGGCTGTCAATCCTTGCGGTGCTGACCGCTTTCGCCGCGGCCGCCTTCGTGCTGGTGGCAGGCCGGTGGCCGGAAATCGCACTGGCAACCGCAGTTTTCGCTGTCACCGGCACGGCTTATTTCCTAACCTATCGGATGAGCGTGGACAATCTACTGCCATTGTTCCTGATAGTGGCGGCATGGCCTGTGATCATGGCGGCGCTGTATCTGCTGCTGGCTCTGTGTCCTGGCGAGCGTCTCGCGCACCGAGGTTCCGCCCTGACGGGCATGGGGTTCATCCTTGCCGGCGCCATTTTCGGGTTTCCCGGGTTACACGGCTCTCCCGGCTCATCCGCGCTGCTGATCGTTTGGGACCTCCCCCAGCTGTACCTGCCCATGATCGCAGCGGCGCTGGGCCTGGCGATCATGGCGACGCGGCCGTACCTGCCCGTGGGGGAGGATTGGCATAAGGCGGGAATGGCAGCCGCAATCACCATGCTGCTGGCGTTGTTGGCGCCGGTGGTCCTCTGGCTGCTATATGTCCTGACCCAGGAAGCGGCTCAGGCAATATCCATCGGGTTAGCCGGCGCGGTGGCTCTCGCCTGGTTCGCGCATTTAAAACGGCGACAGCGGCGGCGAACCTTGGGCGGCTGGTACTAGCGGATGTGGATTGATGGCCGCTCGGACGGAGCCAGGGCAATCGCACCATCGCCGTCATTCCTGCGCACGCAGGAATCCAGTGATCTAATTCGTTAAATACGCTTCAAATTCGTTCATTCTATGACCAATGGACTCCGGCTTTCGCCGGAGTGACGGGCGTGGAACCTATGATGCGATTGCCCTGCACGGAGCCGTTGTAGCGCCAACCGGCGCCGCCGGCGTGATAACATCGGAGGTCAACCAGGTAACCGCGGGAGAATCGGAATGACCGGGAAAATCCAGTGGGGCAATCCCTTTGACGACGCCGGCATCGAGGAGATGGCTGACTGGATGGCGCCCCGGCTGGGGCAATCCCCCATGTACCGCATGGCCATCGACGGGGCCGACCCGGATCTGCTGGCGGTGCTGCTGGAGCGGCTGATGAACGAGTACCTGGAATATCGGGAAATCCCCGCCCGTGTCCGCCGGGACCGCAACCTGGTGTACGTTTCCATGGGCGAGGATGACGAGGACGAGGAATCGGCAGCCAACATCAGCGTCCCGCTGGTGCGCGCCCTGATGCGCCGCCTCCGCGGCTCCGGCTGGTGGAATTAACTTGTGACCGCTCGCGTCGCAGCTACCACTCCGAGCGGGGCGGGCGTTCCATCAGGACAGGTATGCAATCGGCGGCGGGGAGACCCTCGAACAACACCTGGGACATGAGGCGGGTGATGGGCATGTCCACGTCCAGGCGCTCGGCGATTTCCAGCGCGGCCACGGTGGTGTTGATGCCCTCGGCCACGGCGCCCATGTCGGCCAGGATGTCGGGCAGCTGACGACCCCGGGCCAGTTCCTCGCCGACGCGGCGGTTGCGGCTCAGCGGGCTACTGCACGTCGCCATCACGTCGCCCAGGCCGGCCAGACCGGCAAAGGTCATCAGCTGCGCGCCGGCGGCGATACCCAACCTCCCGATCTCGTTGAGGCCGCGGGTTACCAGGGCGGCCTTGGCGTTGTCGCCCACGTCCATGCCGTCGGCGATGCCGGCGGCCAGCGCGATGATGTTCTTCAGCGATCCGCCCATCTCCACGCCCACCACGTCGTCGCTGGTGTAGATGCGAAACGCCGGCGACATCAGGGCATCCTGGACGAGACTGCGGGATCCTTCGTCCGAAGCGGCAACCACGGTCACGGCCGGTTTGCCGGCTATAACTTCGCCGGCGAGGTTGGGGCCGGACAGGACGGCGAATCGCCCGGGTGGGTGACCGGGCATTTCCTCAGACCATACCTCGCTCATGCGCCGGCCGGCGGGCAATTCCAGTCCCTTAGTAGCGCTGAGGACCACGGCGTCCGCGGGCAGGTGCGGGCCAATGCGCTGCAGGTTCTCCCGGAAACGGTCGGACGGCGCGGAAACAATGATGAGCCGTGCGCCGCTCAGCGCCGCCGCCGGGTCATGCTCGATGGCGAGCGTCTCGGGGAAGGGGACGCCGGGCAGGCGTCGGGCGTGCTCGCCGGCACGGCGCAGCGTCTCCGCCTCGTCAGCGGTGCGGCACAGCAGACGCACGGGCGAGCCGGCGCGGGCCGCCAGGACGGCCAGGGTGGTGCCCCAGGTGGTGGCGCCGATGACGGCGACGGGGGACTGGGTAATAGGGGACAAAATGGATCTTCAAATATTGACTGCAGGGCCGACACTGAGATTGACACGGACATTAATACAATGGCATCGTAAGCGTGTCGGGTTCCCCGTCCGGGGCTCGAAATGGTTCGCCCAGCCTGACATCAATGTCAATTCAGAGCCCTCCTTCATGGAGGGCTTTCGTTATGCGATCTTGTCACGCGCTCTGGGCAATTCCGATAAGTAGAAGAAATACATACCATCGGCTCATTAGGCCGGCGGCATTTTGCCGCCGGCCTAGTTATCCACACCTTGTTTGGTATTGAAGTAGGGCATAACATCTTGAGCCAACCACTCCAGTTGTTCCATGGATGTGGAGGGCGGCATGCCCATGTTGGTGATGCCGATGTCGCTTTCTTCAGGCCGCGCAGGTTCATGCCAGTCTATGGCCACCCGGCCTTCAGGGCTGTTCTTCAGTCTCGCCGGCCAGGAACCGCTCCACCTCGGGCGTACGAGGGAGTACCAGAACACCGTCGACTTCGATGCCGAACCTCTCGTATGCTGCCTGGTGCCTCTCCTTGTACTCTTTTTTCAGACGCTTACGTTCCTCGGCGCGACCCTCAGCGCGACCCTCGGCTTTTGCCTTGTTCCATGCTGCCGGTATCAGCAGTACCATACGACCTATCACCTCCACAAAGATGGCGGCGAGCAGGGCAATACCCACCGCAACGCCAAAAATGGCAGCCAGCAGATAGATGCCCTCATCGCGCCGCAAATCGTCCCAATGCCACCACAGCCCGACGCCCACTCCGCAAACGTACACCAGGTAATAGATAACCCAGTATTTTCCGACCGCCCTCCTGAATAGATCCATGGTACCAGCGCACACCGAGCCATGGCTGCGGTCAGAAATGGACGGTCGGAAACCGGTTCACGCTTGCCGGTTCAGTTATCCGCGCCCTGCTTGGTGTTGAAGTGGGGCATGACGTCGCTGGCGAACCACTCCAGCTGTTCCATGGACGCCGAGGTGGGCATGCCCATGTTGGTGATGCCGATGTTGACCTCGTCCAGGCCGGGATAACGCTCCTGGATTTCCATCAGCTGCTCGGTGATGCGGTCGGGCGGGCCGACGAGATACTGGCCGGCGGCAACGGATTCCTCGATGGTAGGCATCTTGAGGCCCTGGGGAACCGGGCGTCCGAAGGCGTTGAGGGCGTTCAGCTGCTCCTGGGTCAGGCCAGCGATGAAGCCCAACGGGCCGAACATCTTGACCCGCTCTTCCATCCACAGACGCGCCTGGTCCATGGCTTCCTTCTCGGAGTTGGCGATCTGCACGGAGTAGCCCACGGCGAGGCCCTCGCCCAATTGCCATTCCTTGCCGTGCTCGGCGTGGATGGCCTGCCAGCGGTGGATCACCTCGTCGCTGGCGCCGCCGGTGGCCGCGCCGCCGCCGATGATCCCCTTGATACCCCAACGGGCCATGAAGTTGATGGCGCGATCGCTGGCGGACACCACGGGCTGCCACCACTCAACATCGTACTTGGGCCGGGGAACCAGGGTGATCTCTTCGAGATCATAGCCACGGTAGGGCACGTTGGGCGGAATGTCGTAATGCTTGCCGTGGTGAGAGAAGCTGCGCTGGTTGAACGCCTTCCACATGACCTCAACCTGCTCTTCGAAGAGCTCGCGGTTGGCATTCTGGTCCATGATGGGCGAGCCGAAGACCTCAACCTCGCGGGTGTGGTAGCCGCGGCCCACGCCGAAGCGCACGCGGCCATCGGTGAGCCAGTCAGAGGTAGCGTAGTCTTCGGCCAGGCGCAGGGGGTTCCACATGGGGTTGATGTTGAAACCGCACCCGAACCGCAGCTTCTCGGTGAGGTGAGCAAGGTGCACGTACAGCATCAGCAGGTTGGGGATGCACTCGTAGCCCTCGCGCTGGAAGTGGTGCTCGGCGATCCAGAAGGTGTCGTAGCCGAGGCGGTCCATGGCGATGGCGATCTGTTCGGCCTTCTCGATAGCGCCGCCGGCCAGTTCCTCGTCGGGGAGCCAGCGGTCATTGGCGGGGGTGCCCTGGTAGCCGGGGTTGTCCATGTCGACGTTGCCGGCCCAAAGGCTGCCAAACTTGGTAATCATGTAACGGGTTCCTCCTTGCTTGGTGGCGGACCGGAGAACCGGCCTGGGTTCAAACTTTGTTGGCGAATATGGTAGCGGGTTTTGGGGATGCTGTCAGCCGGAGGTCTGACGAAGCGACTAATCGCTTCCGTTCTCGTTGTCCGATGGGTCGTTGCCGTCGAGGGGCTCCAGAGCGTCGGTCAGCGGGGCCAGGGGCAGGCCGTCGTCGCCGTGACGATGCAGCGCGAACCGCCCCAGCATCCGCCGGTTGGTGATGATCTCGGCGCGGTTGGCCTGAAAGTCCAGTTTCAACTCGGTTCGCAGCTCAGCCATGTCGCCTTTCAGTTCCGCTCGCAGGTCGGCCATGTCGCCTTTCAGTTCCGCGCGCAGCTCGACAATTTCCGTTCTTACATTCGCGATGTCTCCCTTCAGTTCCGCGCGCAGCTCGACAATTTCCGTTCTGACTCCGGCAATTTCCGTTCTGACTTCGGCGATCTCCGTCTTGACTCCATATATCTCCGTTCTGATTTCGGCGCCGCTTGCCTTTAGAGCGTTTTGGAGGGATGAATTGCCCACCCTCGCCATAGAAACCAGCGCCAAAAGCAGGGCGATGCCGACGCCGATGATCGTCCATTCTGTGGGGCCCATAGCCAAGCTCCGTTCGACGGGGAAATGTTTGCATCATTGCGCCGACGCCTGTCAGCGCAGCCCCCGGAAAAACTCGCGCATGTCGTTCACCAGCTCGGCCGGCTTCTCCAGGGCGGCGAAGTGGCCGCCGCTGTCCATCTCGGTCCAGCGCTGCACGTTGTAGGTGCGCTCGGCCCAGGAGCGCGGCGGCGTGGACAGTTCCCTGGGGAACACCGCGATGGCGCACGGCACGCCGATCTGGTCGTCGGGCCCAAAGTACCAGGGCGTGCGGCTGTTCTCGTAGTACAGGCGGGTGCTGGAGTTGATGGTCTGGGTGACCCAGTAGATCATCACGGTGGTGAGCAGGTCGTCCTTGGTGTAGACGCTCTCCACGTCCCCGTTGCAGTCGCTCCAGGTGCGGTACTTCTCCACGATCCAGGCGCAGAGACCGACGGGGGAGTCGTTGAGGCCGTAGGCCAGGGTCTGGGGTTTGGTGCCCTGGATGTGGGCGTACCCGCCCTCGGCCGCCTGCCACGATACCCGCTGGTCAATCATGGCCAGTTCGTCGTCGGACAGCGTGGAGGCGAAGTCGCGGCGGTATCCGCCCTGGGGCGTGCCGATGACCTGCTCCAGGCGTTCCCGCATGCTCAGGCCCTCGAGGCTGGCGCCCTGGTAGGGTATGGCCTGGGTCACGGAGGTGGTGTGGATGCCCAGCACGTGGTCGGCGTGGTGGAAGCCCAGGCGGGCGGTCACGCCGGCGCCCCAGTCGCCGCCCTGGGCGGCGTAGCGCTGGTAGCCCAGCTCGTCGGCCATGAGCCTGTCCCACAGCTCGGCGATCCGGCGGGTGTTGACGCCGCGCTCGCGGGTCTGCGCGCTGAAGCCGTAGCCGGGCATCGAGGGGACGACGACGTCGAAAGAGTCGGCCGGGTCGCCGCCGTGGCTGGCCGGGTCGGTGAGCAGCGGAATGATCTTGTGCATCTCGTAGATGGAGCCGGGCCAGCCGTGGGTTACGATGATGGGCATGGGGTTGGGACCCTTGCCCTTCTCGTGGATGAAGTGAATGCCCTGGCCCTCGATGGTGGTGTAGAAGTTGGCGAAGGCGTTGAGGCCGGCCTCGGCCTTGCGCCAGTCGAAGCCATCGCGCCAGTAGGCCACCAGTTCCTTGATGTAGTCGAGGTTGGAGCCGTAGTCCCACTCTGCGCCGGGGATCTCGTCGGGCCAGCGCACGTGGTTCAGCCGGTGCCGCAGGTCTTCCAGCACGTCGTCGGGCACGTTGATGGTGTAGGGCTGTACCGCCATGGTTGAACCTCCGCGGGGTAATTCGGGTTGAATGCAGTAGAGATTGCCGCCACAGGCGACCGTGGGCGGCAGTTTAGCATAGGGCGTCGGGGCGGGCGGGCTCGCTGCGTTTGTTGGCCGGTTTTGCCAAGTGGCAATATGGTGATAAGAGGCCAACATGGCTACGACCAATGCGCAGCGCGACACAATCGAGGCTGGCGGTTCTCCGCCTGAAACTCGTCCTTCCGCCGGAGACCAGCCGGGCGTGCCAACCGGACTGTACGTTCTGTCCCTACTGGTCGCAGGGGTGGTGATACTGGCTGCCTTGCTGGTAGTTATCGCAACCGGGTCCGGCCTCTCGAACCTTGCCGTAATGGTTTCCTGGGTGTTTATCGTGGCTTCAGGTCTCTGGGCTGGTGGAGCAACTTATACTCTGTGGGTGAGCGGTAAGCGGTTGTGGAAGCGCCTTCATTCGACGAGTAACGGCCAGCCAGCAAATTGAACGACACGTACCCCATGGCTGCCAAAACTGGAAACACAAAAATAAGCAACCCAATCTGAATAACATCCCACATCCGGCGGCGATAAACTTCGGATTCGTTCGACTCAGTAGGCAACAGCCGGTGTATCGCCGCGAAAACGAGTACGCCGACTACAGCTATCGCTATGAGTACGGCGATATGCTGTATCAGATTTTCCCAAGAAAGGGGCCAGTTCCGATAGTAACCGTTGGCGCTAGTCAGTGTCAGAGGACGAATTGAGCAATGGAGCGATGGAACCGCCCTTTTTCGTCCGGTTCCAATCCATTCCATTGCACCAGTATGTTGAACGCGGCGATGATGTAACACAAATGCGCCTCAAATCCTCGCCAGGTGTTATGGCGCATCTGTTTGCTGCCCCAGACTGTGCTCAGCATGGAGAAGGTCGTCTCCACGATCAGGCGCACGTTCCACTCTCCACGACGACACAGTTTCACGTTGGCCGGGACGCCCCCTGTTCAAGCCAGGGGCAGGCTTTTGGCCCGGTGAAAGCCGGTGTCGGCCAGCGCCGCCATTTGGCCGTCGTAATTGTCGAGCAAGGGCAGGACGGTCTGGTCGTGGACGTTGGCGGTGGCGCAGTCCCAATCGGCAATCAGCCCGAACTTGTTGAGCACAATGCAAAGTTTGCCGCCAACTATCCAGCGGTGGTTGGACTTGCCCTTCTTGCCGATTTGGTGGAACCGGCGCCCTTGCCGTACCGGATGGCCCAGTTCGATGCCGTAGCTGTCGGCCACCCCCAGCAAGGTGGGCTGGGCCAGGAAGCAGCCGGTCCAGCCGGATTGGGCTTCCAGGCGCCGGAACAGGCGGGTGCGGTCGGGCAGTTTGGGAAAGAGGCTTCCATAGTTGTCGGTGAGCCAGCGGTAGAAGGCGCGGCGGCTGACGTTCTTGATGGCGTAGAGTACACCGACGGTGGCCACTTCGCTGAGGGAGAGGATGGCTTGGGGATGCTGGGGGAAATCGGGCAGGGCGTCGTCTATCTTGCAGTAGAGTTCGGTGATAAAATCGGCGATGTTCACGAGGTTCCTCCGCGGTGGAACTGACCTCCCACACCGCCCTCTGGTACGTCTCCGGCAAGCCGCCCTTGCCCATCCGCTGGGCGCTGCTCCGCGACCTCCAACGCCGGTTCCAGCCCCAGGCCCGGCTCTGCACCGACCCCAACGCCGATCCTGCCCAGATCGTCCAGTGGTTTGTGCTGCGCTGGCAACTGGAAGTCACTTTCCGAGAAGTGCGCGCCCACCTGGGCGTGGAAACCCAACGCCAATGGTCCCACCGGGCCATCGCCCGCACCACGCCGGTCCTGCTGGGCTTGTTCTCCTGGGTAACCCTCGCCGCCCACCAACTGCAACATTCGGAACCCATGCCCTGCCGGACCGCAGCCTGGTACCCCAAACCCAAGCCCACTTTCAGCGACGCCCTGGCCTTGGCGCGCTGCCACCCGTGGCCCGCCACGGAGGATTTTCTCAGGTCGCTAAAACCAGCCAACATGGCTAAAAGCCAACTCACCCGCCACCACAAGATCATAACCTCCCTGGCCTACACAGCGTAAATGCGTAAAGTCCAGCTGTGCATCGATGTAAAAGACAAACTGGGTACGCGTGAGCGCCGCCGCTTATTACGCAAAGTATAATAACGAAGGCAGCTATTACGATTTGGAGCGAAAAACGCGATAGGATTTGCCGGTCGCTCAATCCAGCCTCTACACCTCCGTCAGCCACCATCGCGTCATCCCCTCGCCTCCGGCCCGCACGTCGATCTCCGTCCCCTCCAGCAGCCACGCCCCGCTGACGCCCTGCGTTCCGGCACGCAGCTCGACCACATCCGACAGCCTGGCCTCCAACACGGCGCGGGCATTGGACACGGCGAACAGCGGCAGCGATGCCTCAACCTGCGCGCGTCGTTGCAAGCGTTCAGCGAGGCGCGTTTCCGCGCCCGCCTGCGCCGCCGCGTAGTTGTCAATGTAGCGGCAGTTCACCAGCGTCCCGGCTGCGGACGCATCCGCGGCGCCGGCTCGGTACGCCGTTGTCGACTCTGCCCGCCAGCAGTGGTTGGCGGACAGGCGCAGGCTTTGCACGTAGGCCCGATCCGCTCCGTCGTTGCGGATCCGCAGCATCCGGCCCCGGCCGGCGATGCCCGATTCCGCCTCGGTCAGCAGTGTTACCGTGATATCGCCGGTCACATCCGTGCCCGTCCCGGCCGCATCATCGGTCGCCGTGTAATCGGTCTGCGCCGCGGGTGTTTGCACCCCGTCGATCGCCTCCCAGGCTTCCGATGCCGCCAGCGCCGGGCGTTCCTGGCCGGCGTCGATGGCCAGGGGCTCGTTGAGGCTCCAGACCCTTTGCCGCCCTTCGTCAACCAACCTGCGGTAGCGGAACACCACCGTATCCTCCGTCGCCGGCGCTCCATCATCCCACCGCAGGCGCGAGGCATGGGGGTCAGCGCCGTCGGCGGTATCGACCACGGACGTCTGTGCCAGCGATGCCGGGTCACCGTGCGCCCGGATGTCCGACCGCAGCGTCGAGCTTTCCAGCCGGACGCGACCGTGCCCGTCCGTGTAAATCAGCCCGTGCTCCTCGCGCTGCAAACGGCGCAGCGCCCGCGCGGCCGACACCTCCCAAACCGACCGCGCCCCGCCGGTGAGCAGTACCCGACCGGAGTCCAGGCGGTACTCGCCAGGGGCCAGGCCGGACCACGCCAGGATGGAGGCGGCCACGTCTCCGGAGCGCATCGGCCCACCCGGCAGGGCGCGGCGCAACCGCACTGACTCCAGCCGCTGCATCGCATCCCGGGCTTCGATCCGGCAGGTTTGGGCTGTGTAGTCCGGAGATATGGCGGTCACCTGCCCGCGAAACATTCCACGACCCGCCCCAAAGTGGCGCCAGCGGTCCGCCGTGTTGCGGAAGCTGTGCCACAGTCCGTGACGGCCCGAGGCCGGCGGATCGACAATTCCGCTGGCCGCCAGCAGGGTGCGGCCAGCGGGGTCGCCGGTTTCCAGGTTGATCGCGTGCACCCGCACGCTGTCCACGGTCTGCTCGATTTCCAGGTCGTGCCACGCCGCCGGTGGCAACGGGCCCCCGGACGCCAGGCGGGTCACCGTGGTGCCGGCCACCCGCTCCAGCACGCTGGATACGTGGTCAAACCGCAGCCGCAGGCAGTCGTTGGCGGCGACGCACCGCAGCACGAACCCGCCCCGGCCGTTGGTTGCTCTCCGATAGCGCGCCGTGAGCGTTGCCGTGGCATCTTCCGTTTCCAGCAGCGCCACCGCATCCGACGGCGGAAACGATCCCGCCGTACCCCTGACCTCTCCATCCAGGACCGCAAAGCCGTTTCCCGCCGTGGCGATCACCTCCCAGCGCCCGTCGCCGAAATCCGCCCGTCGCCGGTCCAGGTCCTCGGATCCTGCCCCCGAGGTGGCGAAATCGTCGTGCAGGCGGCTGACCCGCAACCTCGCTTCTCGTCCGGTCCGGACGTTCGGTCCCAGCGGGCCGACGACGTTCCCGGGGGTATAGCGGTGATCCGCATTGTTCAGCGTCAGCGCCAGTGTGGCCGGCTCGGCAAACTCGGGTACTGGCAAGCCCCGTCGTCCCCAGCCCCAGCGCAGGTCCAGGACGTCGTCCGATATGTCCACCTCCTCCGCGCCCCAGATCCCGTCACCGGCCCAGTCAATCCATACCTGCCACCGCAGCGCGGGCGCGGGTCGTGGCATGGTGGGTGACGGTGCGATTGCTTCGGCGTTCATAGTCATGCGAGTTTTGGACCTCCAGGAGAACGGTCGGTCCCGTTGAATGCAGGGTGGTTTGGCTCATGCGTTCCAGTTTTCGTCATCGCGAGGAGCGATGCGACGTGGCGATCTCGTTCCCGCAGCAGCGTTCCTTGCTCCAACGAGATTGCCGCGCTGCGCTCGCAATGACGGTTCCAGTGAAACTGGGCCCGCACGAGGGTGGTTTGGGTATTGCGTCGTGAGATTGGCGCAAATACGCGAAAACGATTAGCATCAGGGTTGCGCAAGGAGCGAACGGTATGGTCAGGCACTGGATCAGCTATAGCGTCGATCAGGATCCACGCCGCAGGCGTCGAGGATGGCAGTGGCGATGGCCGTGGGATTGGGGCCGGGGCCCGCGCAACGGGCGACCCCATGTCGTCCGCGTCCAACCCACCCGCCAGCGCGTTCGTTCCGGCGGCGGTGAACACCGGCGCACTCCAGGCCATCGCGGCGCGCACCGGCGGCGCCTTCACCAAAATGGATTGAGCCACTCATCATCCGTCGCAGTAATATTTCTGCTCCCTCATGCGTATCCAGGTTGGGTAGTTTGTCAGAATCAGGATTATCGGGATTCATGGATTGACCGGATTGAGACCATTTGGGGCAGAAATCTCCAAATCCTGATAATCCATAAATCCGGCGAATCCGGCTTCTGACTGTTCCCCGCCACCTTACCGGGCACGCATGAGCGCCGCTACTCCTTGACAATGACACACTCCAGTCACCAGGCGTGAGGTATCCATGGCATATTCGGCACGTTGGTTGAGCTACGAGCAGGACGACAGGCGCAGAGGGCGCGGCGGGCGGCGCAAATGGCCGTGGTTGCTGCTGCTGCTCGTACTGCTGGCCGCGTTCCTTGTCACGGGCTGGGCATGGTATGAAAACTCCGAAGGCGTCGATCTGGCGCAGCCGGTGGCCATCCAGACCGCCTTGCCTGCCCTGCTCATCGACGACACCATGGTTGTATATGTGGTTGATAACTCCGGCAGCATGCAGGACAAGCTGTTGCCGCTGCATCAGGCCCTGCACGAGGTGGCTGCCAAACCCACCGAGAACAGCGAAATTGCGGTGCTGATGTTCGGCTCGTCGCATCAGATGTTGTTTGACTTCGCTGAGCCGGAAGCCGCGCCCTGGGATACCGCCATTACATCCTTCACCGCCGGCAGCGGGGGAACCGCGATGTTCTTGGCGCTTGAAGAGGCCCTGGATATACTTCCGGAACGCCAGGTCTGCGTTGAGGAAACCCAATTTTTTGTTTTCAGCGCCACCACCTGCCGGCAGAACCGCATCGTGCTGATGTCCGATGGTTTTGCGAACGACGCTTTTGTGATGTCCGGCACACCTATGTCATCCCATCTAAGCGCTGAACAAGAAGCAGAGTTGCTGCAAGAGCAATCATCGCTTGAAACATCAATCGTAGAACGACTGGTCCGGTCCGGCACGCCCGTTGATACCATCGCCTTTGGGGTCGACGCGGATGAAGCAGGGCTGAGGCTCATATCCGATGTTACCGGCGGCACGTTCATTGAAGCCTACTACTGACCCCGCGCATCCTCCTTCTACCCGACTGAAATCCTCACCAAATGTGTGACGGTGGCTACTCGTGACGCTCACTCAACATACCGCCCAGGCTGCCCAGGCTTTTTTCGACGCCGCCGACCAGCATTTCGAGGATGAGGAGCCGCTGCTGGCCTACGACAACCTGTGGAATGCCGCCGCCCACGCCCTGACCGCCGTCGCGGAAGCGCGCGGCTGGCCGACGGGCGAACCGCAAGATCTGAAGGCTGCCTCCGACCGCCTGGCCAACGAAGCCAGCGACCACCACCTGCGCCACCAGTTCGCCGTGGCCCAGCAGTTCCGCGCCAGGTTCAACCGCGGCTTCGTCGAGCGGCATCAACTGGCCGACTATTGCCGGCTGATGCGTGAGTTCGTCGACCGCATGCTCGCCCTGCTGGAGGCCTGCGGGCAGGACGCTCCGCTGACACCCCGCGAGCGCTTCGAGGCCGCACGGGTTTCGTCGCAGGCCGCCGACGCAGAGTTCACGGCAGGAGACATCGCCGCCGGCTCGGCCAGCCTCTGGCAAGCTGCCGTCCACGCCGTGACCGCCGCGGCCCTCAAGCGCGGTTGGTCCGTCGATGGTCACCAGGAGGTGAAAGCCGCCGCCGACCGCCTCGCCGCCGGAGACGCCGTCGTCGTCGCCGGCTTCTTTGCCGCCCAGCAATTTCACGCCAACGCCACCCACGGCTTCATGGAGCCCGACGACGTCGCCCGGGGCCTTCCGCTGGCGCAGGACTTCGTGCAACGCATCCTCGCCCGGCTTGAAGTCTGACCTCGAATCAGACATTGCCGCAACCGGGCGCTTATGCCATAATCGCGCCATCGCCTGTTGCTTTGCTGGACCTTTCCAATGATGACCCCAGCGGATTATTACCTCCTCGGTCTGCTTAGTTTCATCGCTCTGCTGCTGATTGCCATCCTTGGCATCCTCTACCGCCAGGGCCGCGCCATTGGCCGGCTTGAAGGCCAGTTCGATGGCCTGAACGAGCGCATCAATGGCCTGAACGAGCGCATCAATAGTCTTGCGGCCAGGATCGAAAGAGTGGAGGAACAAATGGCAGCCCTGCGCGCGGAAATGGGTGAGGTCAGGGGCCTGCTGGTATCTCTGCACGAGCGCGTAGACCTGCTCATGCGCCACCACCATGACGACGCCGGCCGCGTTGTGATTATCCCCGAAGAGATCGCCGCCGACTGATTCCATTCTGCCCGTCACCACGCCCCCAGCTCCGCCGGCCCGTCCTGCCGGAACCGCGCCTCGAACCGCACCGGCTCGCCGGCCACGCTGCTGATCCGGTAGGACAGGCACGTGAACCGGCCCGACACCCGCCGCCGGCCCGGCCCATTGCCCGCCGGCCCGTACTCCACGGCAACTGCCCGGCCGACGATGCCCGCCAGAACCACGTCCGGGCCGATGACCGACGTGTCGTCCCACCGCCCGGACAGGGTGAACTCCTGGGCCAGTTCTGCGCCCGCCGCCGTGCTGGGTGACGTGTCATTGACGCCGGCAGTGTCCCGCCCGCGCAGCTCCCGGCCCAGCGGCCCGGCCCGTTCCACCCAGGGTGACAGGTCCCGCATCACGCCGCCGGAGTCCTCCACCGCCAAGTAGCTGCGTCCAGCGCTGGAATATCCGGTCACGCTCACACCCCCAATGCGGCAACGCGCCGGCGATAGGGTTTCAGCAGCGCCCGCATCGCCGGGGAGATGCCATCCGCATCTGACCGGCCATCGCCCTCCGGCGGCTGGAAAGGCGCCCCAAGCCTCGCCCTCCACCAGACGGCGGCCTGCTGCAGGCACGCCTCGGTCACCGCGGGTGGGTAGCGGTACACCGACACTCCTGACCCCACCGCGTGTGTGGCTGGCGTCGTGCCGTTGACGCCACGCTGCACGGTGAGCGTGATGGCGCCCTGGGCGACGGCGGCGTTGGTCACGTACATCTGCTCGTCGCCGACCCGCACCGTGTGGCCCGCTGACAATGGCGCGGAAACGGCGCCGGATGCGGCCACCGTGATCTCTGCGTCATCCATCGCCGCCTCTGTGCCCGATACCTGCAATCCCGTGTCCTCGCGCACGTCGCCGTAGCCCCAGGCGCCGGCGACGATCACGCCGCCCCGGCTCAGCGGGAACTGTCGCCCGCCGGCCGTCGCCACGATGCGGGTGTAGGGTCGTCCGTCCGGCTCCGCGGGCGCGGCGTTCAGCGGGTAGGCCAGCCAGTCGCCGGAGTTCCACCCGACCCACCGGCCGGTGGATCCCTGGCGCACGCGCACCTCGGCGGCGGACGTCAGGTCGGTCACCGCCAGCGAAACCTGTCCCGTGCCGTCGAACCGGCGCTTGCCCTCGGTGACGTAGAAGTGGCGGTCGCAATACCCGTCGATCCACCGGGACGCCGTTTCCAGCATCCCCAGCAGCCGTTCGTCGTGTCCGTCGTCCGGCGTGTTGAGAAACGCCGGCGATTTCAGCGTGGTCAGGTCACCGTAAGCGTTGGGCATCATTCCCCCATTGTCAGAATCAGGATAGGAGTTACGCACTTGAAATTACAAACCCGTCATTCCTGCGAAAGCAGGAATCCATAGACTTTATAGTGAACGAATCGGGAACACTGTTAACGATTTCAGCCACTGGATTCCCGCTTTCGCGGGAATGACGTTTGTTATGCTGCCCAACTGCGTAAGTCCTATGAGGATTGCCAGGATTTCGGGATTGGCAGGATTGCGGCCTTCCGGTGGCGAAACCATTTCAATCCTGCTGATCCTCAAATCCGGCAAATCCGGATTCTGACGACTACACCGTGATGTTGTATTGCAGCGCCGTATGCGTCGCCGTCGATCGCTTGCCCGTCCGTTCCATGAAGGCCAGTCGCATGCTCACCACCATGATGTTCTGCCGCTTCTGGATGTCCCGCGTCGTCTCGATCATCAGCTCCCGCCGGAACCCCAGCCGCCACTGCGTCCGGTTCACCGCCAGCAGCCGGCCCTTGGTGTTGCTGTTGCCGCCGTCGCTCACCTTGCCGTCGGCGTCGGACTGCGCCATCTGCTCGGAGACTATGACGGGTATGCCGTCCACTTGCGCCAGCTGACCGTTCAACAGCGTCGCCTGCGGGCCCAGCTTGTCCAGCGTGCGGAACTCGCCGATGGCCAGCGACTTGATGTACGTCCCCACGTCGGCGATGTACGCCAGCTCCGACGGGCGGACGCCGTACTTGCCCAGCAGACCCCGCGCCTCGTTGAACATGTCCGCGCTGGGCGCTGCCCCATGGCCGTTGCCCTGCGCCGCGTTGTCCACCAGCGGCAGGTGCAGCAGCCCGTCGAACCCGACCAGCCAGTGCGCCTTGCCCGCCGTGGACGCGGCGATGTTGGCTCCGTCGGCGTTGATGTTGTCCTTCCCGGTGGTGTCCGCGTTCAGCAGCACGTCGTCGATCACCTCCACGGCGTTGCGGACCAGCGTGCTGCGCACCTCCGCCGCCATGGCGATCACCGCGTCCTCCTCCAGTGTCAGCGACCACGGAACCTCGGCCACCAGCTCGTGGGCCGTGAGCGTCTGCCGGCCGGTGGTGAGCGCGGTCTCGGTGGTGGCGGTGTTCTCGGTGCCGGGATACCAGGACACGTTGCCCAGCTGCAGGGGGATCTTGAAGGGGTTGGTCGGCATGTCCACCCGGGTGAACAGGCCGGCCACGTGGGTATCCACGTTGATGTCCGCCCAGAGAGCCGCCGCCTCGCCTGTAGTCACCAGCTCATCGCCCGCGCCGGCGGTGGTACTGTCCATGGCCGCCTTCAGGTTGGCCTGCCAGTCCTCCAGCGCCCGGGGATTCACGTCGCCGGGATCGCGCTGCTGCGCCGCCAGCACGCTGCGCACACAGGCCAGGTCCAGCGCGTCCATCCCCTGGTACTTGCCGAAGGGCACGCGCGGACGGTCGCCGCCGCGTTCCATGCCCCGCTCCATGCCAGCATAGCGGGCCAGCATGGCCTGCTTCTCACCGGACCGCTGCTTCTCGGTCAGCTCGCCCACGGCGCGGCTGATCCGCTCCATTTCCTCCCGCAGGGGCGGCAGGTCCGCGTCCAGCCGCTGCCGGTAGAACTCGCGCACCTCCGCAACCTCGTTCTTGATTGTTTCCAGTTCCCACGTTGAAAGCGTCATACCTTTGCAAACTCCTTACAATCCTGTCCATCCTGTCCATCGATGTCAGTTCCGCAGCCCCTGCAGCAGCCCCACCACCTCGTCCAGCGCGCGAGCCGTCTCCGCCGGCGCCGCGGCGGAACCCGGGGCGTCCTCCGCCAGCAGGGCCCCGCCGTTGGCCGGCACCGGCACCGCAGAGATCTCCAGCAGCTCCTGCTCCAGGAACCGGATGCCCAGGAACGCGCCGTTCACCGGGTCCCGCCGCTCCTCGAAGCGCAGCGGCCGGAAGCCGACGGACACGCCCTTCTGGTAGCCCTGGCGGTAGAGCCGTTCCACCTGGCCGGCAAACTCCGTGGGCGCGAACTCCAGCCGCGCCCGCAGCGCCCGTCCGTCGCTCCACACCGCCTCCGCCCGCCCGATGGCCGGCTCGCCGTAGTCGTGGGCCCACAGCACCACCGGGTTGTCCCGGTAGGCGTCCAGCCGCCATCCCTCCGGCGCGACGGTATCGCCGTGCCGGTCCACCTCACCCGTGGACGCCACGAAAACCAGCGGGCCGCCCATGGCCTTGTCGCTGCCATCCCCGTTCCAAAATCGCTCATCCTGAGCCTGTCGAAAGGCCGTCCCCTGCTTGCACACTACCGGCGCCTCGGCCGCGCCCCGCCGGTAGGCCGCCAGGGACGCCAGCAGCGCCGCCCGTCCGTCGGGCAGACCCCGCGACGCGCGCCAGCCGGCCGGGCGACCCGACCGCCGCGCTCCCGCCTCCATCATGGTCCGCCTCAGCATCGTCATCCAGACCTCCCCGCCGGCGTCCCTGACGCACGGGCCAACCCGCCACCGACTCACGCAAAAAGCCGGTGGACCCGACCCGCCATCAGGTCAGTCCACCGGCTCTCGTCTCGCTTGATTTACTACAGGCTAACGGCCCGCTGCGTCCGCGGTCAACGGGATGGTGTCAGCAATTGGAAAATCGAACCTCTCAGATCGCCGTCTTTACTGGGATTGATATAATTGCCCTGCGAACGTAGCTGCTGGGCCACAGAAACAACCGATGACAACGCCGAGCTTCGACATTACGCCATTTCTTGACCAAGACGAAGGCCAGCATTTCGAACGCAAATCGCTGTTAGAGGGGCCGGAAGGCGCCAAGAAGTCGCGTCCTCGCCGCGCCATCCGCGACGACGTTGCGGAGAATGTGGCCGCTTTCGCAAACGCCGAGGGTGGCATACTCATCCTGGGCATTGAAGATGAAGACCTCACCGTTACCGGCCATAAGCTGCCAAAACGGGCGGTGGACGACATCCTGGCAACGCCGCGCAACCGCTTGATCCCTCAACAGCCCGAAGGCTTTGTTGTAACGGTCGGCGACCATGAGCTGATTGTCTTCGACGTGCCCGCGGAGGTCAGCGACGCCATCAGCGGTATGATGCGGCGCCCTTCGCGATTGGTGGGCAACCGTTTCCAAGAAACTCCTGAGTACCCGGATTTCGCTTGGCTTGAAGCATTGTTCAACGCCGTCGCACACCGCGATTACGGAGTCATGGGAGCCTGCACAGAAATCCACATTTTTGATGACCGTATGGAAGTGGCCAGCCCTGGCTCGTTGGTTGACAACCTAACCTTGGAAGACTTGCTCCGGCTGGAACGCGTTCACTACAGCCGCAATCCCCGAATTGTTCGGTCTCTGGTGGACCTCGGATTGGCGCGCGACCAAGGCGAAGGCATCCCGCGTATGTTCGCTGAAATGGCCGACGCCTTCCTTCCCCAGCCGGAGATACAAACCAACCATCGGGGCGTTTCCGTTACCCTGCGTAACACCCCTACGCTGAGTGGCTCTGATCACGGATTCATCTCACGATTGGACTTCGGGGGGCTCTCCCGCAACGAATTTCGCGCTTTGCTCCGCGCTCACCGTCAAGGCCAGATCGATAACGCTGGGCTACGGAGTTTGTCCGGCCTCGACACGCTAAACGCCAGCCGACTGCTGCGTGGTCTCTGCGACAAAAACTTGCTGGAACTCCATCCCCATGGGTTTAACAGTTACTACACTCTAACCTCCTCTCTTGCGATGTCCAGCAGCGGGGAGCTTGAGCCGAAAGTTGGGGAGCCCGAGCCCGTAACTGGAGAGCTCAGGCCGGAAGTTGGGGAGCCCGAGCCCGTAACTGGAGAGCTCGGGCCGGAAGTTAGGGAGCCGAGCCCGTAACTGGAGAGCTCGGGCCGGAAGTTGGGGAGCCCGAGCCCGTAACTGGAGAGCTCAGGCCGGAAGTTGGGGAGCCCGAGCCCGTAACTGGAGAGCTCAGGCCGGAAGTTGGGGAGCCCGAGCCCGTAACTGGAGAACTCGGGCCGGAGGTTGGGGAGCTTCCAATACGCATTCAAGAGCGCATTGTTCGGCTTGGCCAGAGGGCGCCTCGTGACCGCGTACAAGAGGTCATCCAAGACATATGCTCGCAAGGGATATGGGTAACCTCCTCGGAAATATCTCAGCATCTCAACCGTAAACAGGGCAATCTCACGTGGAATTACCTCTCCCCTATGGTGGAAAGTGGCCTGCTTGAAAGGCGTTTCCCGGGAAATGTTACCCATCCGCAACAAGCGTACCGCTCCGTCACGTCCCAGCTCACGCTTCCGCTGACGTAGAACTTCTCACAGTCACCCTACTACTCCCCCGCCCGTTCCAGGTTCAGCGCCAGCAGACGCTCCAGGATCTCCCCGGCGGCCAGGTCCGCCGGCCACCCGTAGGCGTCGGCCCGTGCAGCATGAGGACAGGTCCAAGTGGGCCGGACGACGGCAAATTCCGTTGACAAAAGCCTGATTAGATAATACCCTATTCAGGCGCGGAGTGGTCGGAGCAACGTCTTCCTGCTTGAGGGATGTACGCCGGACATAGCCGCGCTTCTGTCAGTCAAGGTAACAATCATAGACTGATCGGGCTATTCTCTGCGTAGCGGAGGGTAGCTCCCGGCAGGCCCCTTCCTGAGGGGCCAGGGCAGGCGTTGAAGCAGAAAAGCCTTCCTACACTGCCCTGCCGAGCCGGCAGTACAGGACTGGCCCCTGCGTAGCGGGGACCAGTCCTTTTCATTATCTCAGTATGATAAGGCCATCCCCGCCCGTTTGTTCCGGACTATCTCGACGTAACTTGCTCGAGACGATGCGCCAATCCTCAAAATCCGGTTTCCTCAACAAGTGGCGACCGATTGGAGAAATCACCAAATCGGCCATTTGCAATCCCGCCACGTTGTCCTGCTTGTCTCGCAAATTCAATGCCAGAATACGGTTTGTGATGGCGCCGCCCGGCGTTTGGCCTGTTCCGTTGCTCTTCAGATCCAGCCACTCGCGCTCCAATGCCCGGTTCAGCGGGGATGAGCTACGACTTTCCGCAACGATTATTCCGCCGTCACGTACATCACCTATTTCTTCGCAAAATAACTCCACCAAAACCTCAAAGCAGACCAAATAAAGATCCCGTGCTGAGAATCGTCGGAAAGCCAGTGTGTCTTTGCGTATAGCGCACGCAACCACCGAGTATTCCAGGCCACGCATCAGACCGTTCAATCGTTCATAGAACCCATTGCGAAAACTGGCATCCTTTAGCGGCTCAAACCCTTTCCGGTTACGGACAATATCCGCAGTATGCAGCACAATGTCGGTTGTTTTTAGCAGTTGACGTTTGAAGTCGTCGAGCGCTTCCGTCAACGGCCCGTCAGCATAGTCTTTGTCCGCAATGATCCCACCCAGGACGAATATGGGGTAATCAGGACTGGTCACTGACGGGTTATGCTCGCCGGACTCGTCCAGGTAAAGGGCTTTCATTCTGAGCGAACGTCCACGCTGAAATCGCCCACGCCGTTTGTTGAATAGCATAGGCCACAGCGATTCTATCACTCCGCCCGCTCCAGGTTCAGCGCCAGCAGCCGCTCGAGGATCTCCCCGTCCGCCAGGTCCGCCGGCCACCCGTAGGCGTCGGCCACCGCCGCGTCGAGACGGGCGTGGATGTTGTCCAGCCACGTTGGCCGCTGGTTGTACAGGTTGGTCAGCGTCCGCCGCTTCAACTCCGCCGCGCTGAGCCCCTCCGGATTCAGCCAGCCCTCCCGCAGCCGGTTCAACTCCGCCGCGATTGCGCCGATGGCCTCCCGCTGCTCATAGGTGGGACGCGGAAACGGGAAGGTTTCAAAGCACGTCGTGGGCGTGTAGCGAAACCCCGACTCTACTTCACGTAACTGTGTCCCTTTGTTCCTCGCCCAAATCTCATGTAATCGGGAGTGCAGAAGGCCAAGGGTATAGTCGTCATTGCGGGCGAATATGACCAGAGCATTGTCTGGCATTATCGTCCCATCTAGCCAACAAAAAATACGATGCTTGCTGACACGTCCGGTAGCGATGTATCTGTCCAGCCCGTCCAATGCTTTACGAACTTCAATGCTTGGCAGCTGGTAGAGCCACCACATTTCGCGGGCGCGTCGATTGCGATTACGCTCTCGTTCCGGCTTGACATGTTCCTTCACATGCTCAAATGGAATTTCGTAGAGTGCTGCCTCCGATAATGGCATATCTGCGCCAAAGTCAATGGTGTAGACCCCACGAGGTCTATCAAGGAGATCTCTGGCGTTTCGATAAGGTTTAACGACGTCGCTGTTCGGTTTGCCGTGAGGGTTGGGAAAATTCAGCATTTCTGCAGCTAGACTTCCGGCAACGTCAAAGTTGCCTACACGGTTAAAACCTTGAAATGCAATCCCGCCATTCTCTGGGAGCGGTCTCACATCAGTCAGGTCAACGCCAACCGTCAAATCAGCATTGATATTGCCGGCAATTGTGTCCCCGTCAAAGGAACGTTCAGTCTCACTTCCATCGTCAAAACCCACGACGGAGATATGTACCATCGCGCCGTCAAGAATCCACTCACGGTCAGGGTACGCCACAAATATGTCACCACCCTCTTTGATGCGCTGTAAGACTTTGCGGTTCGCTCCACCCCTGATACCCTGGGTTCCCAATAATCCGGCTCTTCGCAGTTTGCCTGCTTCTATTTGTCCACGCGCTTTTTCAAACCAATAACAGCACAAATCGGAACCCTTGGGCAAACGGTTGGCATAGACAGCGTAAATTGCGTCAACGGTTTCGTCGCCGAGGCGGCGGCGCATCATCTTGTTTCCCAAGAACGGCGGGTTGCCCACGATGAACTCCGCCGCCGGCCACTCCGGTTCCGCCGGATGGTCGGGGTCGCTCAGGTCCAGTATCGCGTCGGTCTGGCGGATGGTGTCCAGCGGCGTCAGGATGGGCCGCTGCGTGTACGCGAACCCGTTGGCCTGGTGCCACTGGATGTAGCCGATCCACAGCGCCGTCCGCGCCAGTTCCGCCGCGTAGTGGTTGATCTCCAGCCCGAGCATCTGGTCCGGCTGCACCCGCGGCGTCAGCCCCAGCCACCCCTGCGCCGCCGCGTAGTCGATGACTTCCTTCTCGAAGTCCAGCAGCGAGCGCAGCGCGATGTACAGGAAGTTACCGCTGCCGCACGCCGGGTCCAGCACCTTCACCGAGGCCAGCCGCTCCCGGAACGCCTCCAGCCGGGCGCGGGCCGGGGAATCATCTGAAGCAGGCTTCGCCGGATTTTCGGATTGACCGGATTGTCGGCCGTAATCCTGATAATCCGTAAATCCCGAAAATCCTGATTCTGACAATTCTTCAATCTCCCGCCGCGCCGCCGCCCACTCCCGCCGCAGCGGGGTCATCACCACCGGCTCCACCACCAGCTCGATGTCATCCGCGCCGGTGTAATGCGCCCCGGTCTGCGCCCGCTTGGAAGCGTCCAGCGCCCGCTCGAACAGCGTCCCGAAAATCGACGGCTCGATGTCCCGCCAGTTCCGCTCGCACGCCTCGCCCAGCCGTTGCAGCGCGGTCGTGCTGAGTTCCACCGTGTCGACAGGCCCTCCATCAATCGACTTGAACAGGTCGCCGTTGAAGTGGGCGATCTCGTCGGCTCCCGAGAACCCACCGGTGGCCATCTGCGCGAACAGGCTGCGGATGGCCCGGTCGAACGTCGCCGGATTCCGGTAGTGCTGCGCCACGATGCGCGTGAACAGCCCCTCCGGCAGCAGGCCCGCGTCCTCCGAGTACAGGCAGAACACCAGCTGGTTCAGGTAGCGCGCCAGCCGTTCGGGCCCCGCATCGGAGTGCGGGGTGACGTTGTCGCCGCTGGCCCGTTCCATGTCCACCACGATGGACTGGAACACCGTCGCCGTCTCCCGGGTGACGGCGTCCACGGAGCGCAGCCGCTCGCGGAACCGGTGCGGCGCGAAGAACGTGTCCCGCAGCAGCTCCAGCCGCTCCGGCTGCGTGAACTCACCGATGCCGACGTCGTAGCGCGCCGTCTCCATCCCCGGGAAGTTGGTCTGGATCCGTATCGTGTCGAACGACGACACGATCAACAGCGGCGGCGTCTTCAGGTGCACCTGGTAGCGCAGCAGCTGGTCGAAGGCGCCGTCCAGCTGGGCGTCCCGGCCCTTGAATTCCCAGCCGAAATGCTCCTCGAAGTAGGCGTCGGCGAACCCGCCCGGCACGGCCTTCTCGAAGGTGAAGGCCTCCGGATCGCCGTACCCCGCCGGCGTCGCGTGGCCCACCAGCCCGCACAGGTCGTTGAAGAAGGACTGCGCCCCCTGCCGCTCGCCAAAGCCGGCATCCCGCCAGCGATCAACAAACTCCTGCGGCGATATGGTAGGCATCAAAGGCGTCATGGCACACATCCTGCCGGGCAGGATAGCACGTGCAGATTTCCAGGGCATTGACTATCCGGAATTCGCCCCATAGCATCAGAACCAAGACCATCACCACGCGAGGACCCAAATGCCCATAACCCAACAGGAAATAGACGCCATCAGGATAATCATTCTCGACGGTGCGAAAACCCACTTCCCGCCTTCCGTCCAATTCCACGACGCCAACGTCACTGTCCATCTGGACGCTGACGACGAAGAATTCTTTCACGTGCGACTCCTGTACACCGCCCCAAGCCCCGTGCTCGACGGCTATCTGATGGGCACTTTGTTCCGGGTTACCGACGAGCCGATACGTGCCGCCGGCATCACCGCGCGCGCGCTGGTCACCTACACCGACATCAACGACCCCACCTTGCCGCAATACCGCAAGTCGCCAACTCCATCATCGCCCGCGTCATGATCGACCCGCAGGAACTCATCGACACCTGCCACAAACTGGCGCCGCAGTCGGCAGCGCCGCCACCCTCCCAGGCTGATCTGCGCCGCGCGATCAGCACCGCCTACTACGCCGTATTCCACACTTTGGCGGCGTCCAACGCCGAACTGATCGCCGGTCAACCGCAATCCAGCATGTCCGCTTATGCTTGGGAACGGGTCTATCGCCGCCTCGACCACGGCCGGGCCCGGAACAACCTGCGCGCCGTCCTCAACCTGCTATCCCCAAGCGGAGAATTCTTCGCCAGCGCTTTCATCGACCTGCAGGACCTTCGCCAGGAAGCCGACTATGACCCCAACTTCTCGATCTCCTATTCAGATGCTGTCAACATCATTGCCCAGGCCGAGACTGCCATCAGGAACTTCGCCCAGTTGACCCAGGAGGAACGGAGGCTGCTGGTGGCACAGTCGATGTTCGACCGGCGCTGACGCGCGCCGCAGCAGCAATACCGCCCCTGAAATTTGTGGGTGTCTACAGGTTATCGCACCTGCCCGGCCAGCCACCCGAAAATGAACGCCCGAGCATGATGGCGCCGTTCTGGGTCAGCCATCGTGCGGTCTGGAGCAGTTCGACCTGGACCGCCGTTGGTTGAGGGCCAGTCAGCTGAGCAAGCCAGATCATGGTAGCGTAGCCGGCTATGGTAAGACCACCGATTAGAGTGACGCCCGTGATGAGGACGAACCATCTCATGGAACGGAGGCGTTTTCAGCGGTATTGGCGTTGGATTCGGAACTTTGACGGGCCTCACGAATTTTGGTTGCAATCACATAGCAGGCGAGCCCGATGCTTATGCCGAAAAGAGCGGCGCTGAGGATGGTGAGAATGATAGCTAGAGATAACATGAATGCCTCGCGGTCAACTGTCATAATGCGCTATGGTGCTGGCCTATCAAGATATGTGCATATTGTACAGGAAAACATCCGGCACGTGCGAAACGACACCTGGCTCACGCGTATCCAGTTTAAGCCGGTAAGTTGTCAGAATCAGGATTCTCCGGATTTTGGGATTGTCAGGATTGGGCGCTCTCTGCCAGGGGTGGCTCCAATCCTGCCAAATCATAAAATCCCGTAAATCCTGTTTCTGACGTTCCCCCACCAACACATCCCGTGCATCCGGTGCATCCCGGTAAAATCTCCCCTCCCGCCCCGTGCATTACAATTGCGCCCGGCAGGCCCATCATCACCGCGTTTACGGAGGGACCATGAAACGCAGCGAGTCCAGGATCCTCACCACCCACACCGGCAGCCTGCCCCGTTCGCCCGACCTCCAGGACCTGCTCCGCCGGCGCGAGGATCGGCAGAGCTTCGACGAAGCCGCGTTCCAGTCCAGCATCCGCGACGCCGTGGGCGAAATCCTCGACCGGCAGCAGAGCGCTGGCATCGACGTGGTCAACGACGGCGAGCAGGGCCGCTCCCAGTACGCCACCTACGTCAAGGAGCGGCTCACCGGCTTCGAGGGCGAGCGCATGGTGCGTTCCCACACTCGCCTGGACGACGCTGACTTCCCCGACTTTGCCGCCACCCAGACGCACATGTCCTCCCGCAACATGCCCCAGCCGGCCTGCACCGGCCCCATCGCCTGGAAGGACTGGCCGGCCGTGGAGCGCGACATCGCCAACCTGCGGGAGACCGCGGCCGGCCGCCCGGTGGAGGAGGTCTTCATGACCGCCGCCTCGCCGGGCGTGATCGCCAACTTCCTGCCCAACGAGTACTACGCCACCGAGGAGGAGTACCTCTACGCGCTGGCCGAGGTGATGAAGGACGAGTACAACGCCATCGCCGGCGCCGGCCTGATCCTGCAGCTCGATTGTCCCGACCTGGCCATGACGCGGGTCTCCCAGTTTTCCCATCTCTCCGTGGAGGAGTTCAAGAAGATCGTCGAGCTGCACGTCGAGGTCATCAACTACGCGTTGCAGGACATCGACCCCGAGCGGATGCGGCTGCACGTCTGCTGGGGCAACACCGAGGGGCCTCACCACCACGACGTGCCACTGCGGGAGATCGTCGATATCGTGCTGCGGGCGCGCCCCCTGGGCCTGTCCATCGAGGGCGCCAACCCCCGGCACGGCCACGAGTGGAAGGTCTGGCAGGACGTCGCCCTCCCCGACGGCAAGGCGCTGATCCCCGGCGTGCTGGACACCACGACCAACTTCATCGAGCACCCCGAGCTAATCGCCCAGCGCATCCTGAACTACGCCGGCGCGGTGGGCCGGGAGAACGTCATCGCCGGCAGCGACTGCGGGTTCGGCACCTCCGCGTGGGGTCGCAAGGTCGAGGCCAGCATCGCCTGGGCCAAGCTGGCCTCCATGGCCGAGGGCGCGCGCCTGGCTACGCGGGATCTGTGGTAGTCGCCCTTGGGCGATGCGCGGCTGCACGCCGTCGCGTTACGGCGTCACCTCATATTCCACCTGCGCCACCTTCCGCTCCCCGTCGTACACCATCACGCCGTACTTGCCCGTGGCCCATTTCCGCATCGGACTGTATCCGATGTTGACCCGCCACCACCCACTGGTTCTCGACGCCTTGAATTTGTGAGTCACTACCCTGCTGGCGAACACCACCCCGTCCTCGTAATACTGCACGTACGTCAGCGGAACGACCTTTTCAGCGGCGGTGCGCGACATACCGAACCGAAGGTATAGGTACGCCCAGCCGTCGAGATCATTGAGTTCAGCGATCGTGAGGCGTTTTGTTTGCGAACCAACATCCACCGGCCATTCCTGGTCCAGCGAGACGAATGTGTCCCTGATCTCGCCGCTGATGCTCGGCAGGCTGGGATCCGCCGGCCGGTCGTCCAGGTAGCTCAGGTCATACGGTTCCGTCCCGTGGTACCAGCGGTTGATCACCGTGTCCACTGCGGCGACCACCTCCGGCGCCGTGTCCTTCTTGAACGCATCCTCCACCTCATCAATCCCACCGTAGGCGCTCCGTCCTTTGATCGCCCGGTAAAGGTTGCGGAACCCTTCCCGGAACTGCTCCCGACCCAGCGTCCGGTACAGGTCCAGGAACAGCCGCTCTCCCATTGAGTAATTGCAGGTGAACTCCGCCCAGGGGCCGCTGCTGGGCAGCGCCGGGTTCGCCCGGTCCAGCTCGCCCAAGTTGTCATAATAGGGGCACGGACGCCGGTCTGCCACCAGGGGCGCGCCGGTGCGCGCGTTTTCGACGATGAACTCCATGAACGTTGCCGCCCCCTCGTCGATCCAGTCCTCGTCGCCACCCCAGTAGTAGTGCGCGATCTCATGGGCCGTCAGGCTGGGCAGGAATTGTGCGTCCTGGCTCCCGTCGTCCACGTCGTACCTGGCCCGCTGCGCGATCACGTTGCCGAAGTTCGTCCCCGCCGAACCCTCCGCGGCGTGCGCCGCGTCCTTGAACAGAATCCCCACGTACCGCACCGGAAACGGCTCCCCCATGAACTCCTCGATTGTCCGCACCGTGTGCTCCAGCAGGTCCATGCTGCGCGCCGCCCCCGGCTTGCTCCGCTGTATGGTCAACTGCATCTCGCCGGCTAGCGGCAGCATGATGTTCCTTTGCTCCGTCCCCGGCCCCACCGGCGGGCGCGGTGTGGGAGTCGGCATCGGCTCCGGAGTTGGCGTCGAGGTCGGACGCGGTGTGGCGGTAGGCCGGCGCGTCGCCGTCGGACGCGGCGTAAAGGTGGGCGGAGGCGTCGCCGTGGCCGTCGGTAATGGAGTTGCAGTGGCGGTGGCCGTCGCCGTGGGCGTATGCGTCGGCGCCGGAGTCGCCGTTGCCATCGCCCCGGACGCAGCCGCAATCGTTGTAGCCGGGGGAACGGGCGTGTCCGCCGGCGCAGCCTCTGGCACTGCGACCGTGGGCATCTCGGTTGCGGTGGCCGGCTCTTCTGAGACCATAGACGGGGCAGCGGGCGCCTCGTCGCCTCCGCACGCCATCACGACCGCCGTCAGGGTCGCAATCACTACCAGGCCGAACGTCCGAAACCAGTACGTCAACCGCATCCTCCTTGCGATCAGCATTTACCGCACCAACCTAATCCCTCAACACAATGTGCCGCCGCCATTCCTCCGAGGTATCCGCGAAGTCCTCCCGGTAGTGCGCGCCCCGGCTTTCCCGCCTTTGCAGGGCGGCCTCGACGATGAGGCGCGCCACGACCAGCATGTTGCGCAGCTCGAAGTCGCCGGCGGTTTCCGGTAGGGGCATCGTCCGCTGCCACAGGTTCAGGATCCGCGCCGACAGCAGCAGCCGCGTGCCGTTTCGGGCGATGCCCACGTTCCGCCACATCAGGTCTTGCAGGTTCTCCTTAGCTCGCTCCGGCACCGTGGCGCACACCATGGCGCGGTTGGTCACCCCGACCCGCAGGTTGCCGTCTTCGTCGTCCGGCGCCGCGTACTCCGGCGCGTTGCCCCGGGTCGCCTCCACCAGCCGCCGCGAGAACACCAGCGTGTCCAGCAGCGAGTTGCTGGCCAGCCGATTGGCCCCGTGCACCGCCGCGCAGGCCGCCTCGCCACAGGCGTACAGCCCGGCGATGTTGGTGCGGCCCCACGTGTCGATGCGCACGCCGCCCATCATGTAGTGGGCCGCCGGCGCGACCGGTATTGGTTCCCGGGTGATGTCCAGCCCATACCGGCGGCACTCGGCGTAGATGGTCGGAAACCGGCTGGTCACCGTGGCCGCCGGCAGGTGCGATATGTCCAGCATCGCCGGCCGGCCGTCGGCGCGATCCATCTCGGCCGCGATGGCCCGCGACACCACGTCCCGGGGCGCCAGATCCGCCATGGGATGGTAGCCGGACATGAACGGCTCCCCGTCCGCGTTGCGCAGGACCGCCCCCTCGCCGCGCATGGCCTCGGACAGCAGGAACGTGGGCGCGTCTTCCAGCCACAAAGCCGTGGGATGGAACTGGTAGAACTCCATGTCCATCACCTCCGCGCCGGCCAGGTAGGCCAGCGCCACGCCGTCCCCCGCAGCCACCTCGGGGTTCGTGGTGTAGCGATACAGCTGGCCCGCGCCGCCGGTGCTCACCACCACCACGCTGCCAGGGATCACCCGCCGGTCTCCTTTCCCGCCACTGTCATTGCGATGCGCGTGCGCCGCGGCAATCTCGTCCCCGTCGCCCATCACCTCCACGCCCGACACCGCCCCATCCTCCGCGCAGATGCGGATGGCGTGGGTGTACTCGATCACGGTGATTTGCTCGGATGCGCGCACCCGGCCGGCCAGCGTGTCCTCGATGTGCATGCCGGTGGCGTCGCCGCCGGCGTGCAGGATGCGCGGCATGCTGTGCGCTCCCTCCCGACCCAGCGCGATCTGCCCGTGGATGGTGTCGAAGGGCACTCCCCACTGGATCAGGTCGGCGATGCTGTCCGGCCCATGCCCGGTGAGCGCTCTCACCGCATTGAGGTCGCACAGGCCGGCGCCGGCGTCCAGCGTGTCCCGCTCGTGCAGCGTCGCCGAATCGCCCGGACCGATTGCCGCTGCGATGCCGCCCTGGGCGTAGCGGCTGTTGCAGTCGTCGATGCGTCCCTTGGTCACCACCAGCACGCTGCCGTGCTCCGCCGCCAGCAGCGCGGTGTTCAGCCCGGCGATCCCGCTGCCGATGATGATGTAGTCGTACCGCGCCGTGTCCATGTCAGCAGTTGCCATCACTCACCATTTGCAGTCGTAACGCAGCGCCAGGGCCGCGCCGCGGTCCGCCCCTGCCCGCGAAAAGACGCCAACCCCCCGCTCGACCCTCACGCGTACCCGCTTTCACAAATCGTCAGAATCTGGTAGGAGTTGCGCACTTGAAATTACAAACCCGTCATTCCTTCGAAAGCAGGAATCCATAGACTTCATAGTGAACGAATCGGGAACACTGTTAACGATTTCAGCCACTGGATTCCCGCTTTCGCGGGAATGACGTTTGTTATGCTGCCCAACTGCGTAAGTCCTATCTGGATTTACGGGATTTTATGATTAGGCGGGAGTGGGAAGATATCTATCACGGAACTGTTCCAATCCGGATAATCCCCAAATCTTGAAAATCCTGATTCTGACGGTCCCTCGCGGCAATCCGGGTACGCGTAAGCCATTCGACCGGTGGCGGCGACCCACGAAAACCTCGTGGTTGAGCGAGCAACGGTAGAAGATTCGGGTCTACCTGTTCCAGCCGGTGATCATTCACCGCGCAGCTGGTGGAGCTGTTCTTCCAGCTCCCTAATCCTGGCCTCGGCCTCGGCCCGGGCTGCGCTTTCCCGGATGCGGGCCTGTTGCTCAGCCGCCGCGCGAGCCTGGGCCTGGATGCGCGCGTCGCGTTCCGACTCCAGGGAGGCGATGCGCTCGCCCGTTGCCGGGTCGTGCCAATGCAGCTGGCCGTCGGCCCAGCGCAGATCTACGTTCAGGATGGCGCTGTGTCCCTGACGGCTGCCGTCGGGCAACTCGTCAATCCGGATGGGCTCGTAGCGGCCGTCAACCAGCCGGTCGCCGGCCAGTCGGGCGCCGTGGTACTGGCCGGTTTCATCGAACCGCCAGTATTCGGGAATGCCCAGCTGGGCGTAGATGACCCGCTTGTCGACAGTGTCCCGGCGTCCGGTGGAGCGTGAGGCGACTTCCAGCACGAAGTCGGGAGGCTTGCCCTGTTCCGAGATGACGTAACCGTTGCGAGCCCGGTAGAGTGCCGGGTCGGCGCCGAAGGCCACCAGGAGATCAGGATAGACCGCGCCAGCCATGCTGGTCAGTTCGGCGGTCGGGATGGGAATGATGTAGAGGTCGGCGCCGACGACGGTGGTGTCGGGATTGCCGAGATGTAGAGCCAGGGAGTGAGCGCCGCCAGTGAGGGAGAGGTGCTGAGAGGCGGTCATCTTTTCGTCCTGGGACTTGGGAGGGTCCGGCAACTGGAAGGCGGGTGCGGGCTTGGGCGTCTTGGCGGTGGTCATGCTGAGCCTCACCGGGCGGGGGAGTGCGTGGCTGGTTGGCGACCCGGCGCACTTTGGACTGAATTATATCTGTGCCGGCGCCCAAATGCGCGCAGGGGCGACGGATCCGTCGCCCCTGCGCTGGTTGGCGAGGTGTGCGACTGTCGTCTAGTCGTCGTCGCCCACTGCCGCCGGCTCCCGCTCCTCAATGGGATCGAGCTGCCAGGGGAAGTTGCCCTCGAACAGGAACCCGTCCTTGTTGCCCCACTCGCTCTCCGGCGCCTCGTAGTAGATCTCGATCTCGTTGTCGTCGGGATCGTAGATGTACACGCCCATGGAGATGCCGTGGTCGCCCAGCCTCTTGAACTTCACGCCGTGCTCCTTGCACCGCTGGTAAAGTTCCTTCAGGTCGCGGAAGGAGTTCATCTGCCACGCCATGTGGGCCATGCCGACCCGCCGGTCCTCGGGGCCGGGCGCGTCCATTCCCAGCGGAATCAGGGCCAGCTCGTGGGACATCGTGGTGTCGGCCGACAGGAACGTCATCCCGCCCGGGCGCCCCGTCATCACCGTGAGGCCAAGTACGTTCGTGTAAAAGTCAACGCTGCGCTCAATGTCCCGGACTTTGATGACCAGGTGACCAAGCTGCTTCGGGGTGTGGGCCATATCGTTACCTCCCAGGATGGCGAATGGAGTTTCACCTTTTCCCGCATTATATCCCACCGGGATGATGGTGTGCATTGCGGGAATTTATGGTAAAACGGCCCTTGATATCCTCTCAATAACTGATTGCATGTCCCTGGGTAGTGTTGACATTTGGGAAATTGCCCGTCGTTCCTGCGCAAGCAGGAACCCGGAAACCTTTGCCATCGGAAAGTCTGCCGGAGTTCACCCTTCTGTGGCACACTGGACTCCGGCTTTCGCCGGAGTGACGCGAAATGTCAACACCGCCTAGTATAATGCCACGCTGCCCAGCCAGGTTCCCGGCCCACCCGCCTGTGATGGATATGACGCAACGCAACATCGCGGAATCGGGGTCGCTGCCCGTGGACGACGTTTCCACGAACGGCAGCAACGATGATGCTCACCGGTTGACGTTCAAGCAGGCCGATGAGCCCTGGGAGTTTGAGGAAATCTTCCAGCTGAACTATGCCTCCTTCGTCGAGGAGGTGCCTCAGCACCCTTCCAACGACGACGGCGTGCTGGTGGACCGTTTCCACGACCAGAACACCTACTTCATCTGCCGCCGGGACCACGATCTCGTCGGTATGATCTGCGTCCGCGACCGCCGGCCCTTCTCCCTGGACGAGAAGCTGGGCAGATTGGAAGAGTACCTGCCCCAGGCGGAGGGCGCCCGCGTCTGCGAGGTTCGCCTGCTCGCAGTGCGCCCCGACATGCGCCGCAGCCGGGTCCTCACCGGCCTCCTCACCATGATGGCCCGCTACTGCCTGGAGGGCGGATACGACTACGTGGTCATGTCCGGCCGCGTGTCCCAGCAGGCCCTCTACCGGCACATCGGCTTCATACCGTTCGGTCCGGTCGTGGGCGATGACGACGCCCCCTACCAGCCGATGTACCGGCCGGTGGGCAACGTGGGCGCCGAGTTCGCCGGCCTGTTCCACGACGGCGTCGATGCCCCTCCGGGCGAGCCCGTGATCCTGACGCCTGGCCCCGTGGCTATGCCCGAGGCGGTGGTACGGGCCTTCCATCGTCCGCCGCTCTCCCATCGCTCTCCGGAGTTCGCGGCTCTGATGCAGAATGTTCGCCGACGGTTGCGCGACCTCGCCAACGCCGTCCACTGCGCCGTGATGGTCGGCTCCGGCACCATGGCCAACGACGTGGTCGCCGCCCAGATTTCCCGCCTGCACGCGCCGGGCGTGGTCGTTACGGCCGGCGAATTCGGCGAACGACTGCTGGACCACGCCAACCGCATGGGCCTGCGCTACACTGCCGTGCGGCACGATTGGGGCGCTCCCCTGGACTACAGCCGCATCGATAGGGCGTTGTCCGGCGCCGTGGATGGACAGCCCGCCGGCTGGCTCTGGATGCCCCACTGCGAGACTTCCACCGGCGCCCTCGCCGACCTGCCCCGTCTCAAGGAGATGTGCCGGCGGCACGACGCCCGCCTCGCCCTGGACTGCATCAGCAGCATCGGCGCCACGCCCGTGGACCTGAGCGACGTGTGGCTGGCCAGCGGCGCCAGCGGCAAGGCTCTCGCCGCCTACCCCGGCCTTGGCCTCGTCTTCTCCGGCTACCGGCCCGAGCCAGATGAAACCCTGCCGCGTTACCTGGACCTGGGGCTCCACTGCGTCGGCGAAGACAGCGGCGCGGTGCCCTTCACCCTGTCGTCCAACCTGCTCGCCGCGCTGGACGCCGGCCTGGCCCGCCAGTCCGAAGCCCTGCTGTCCGGCATCGACCAGGAGGGCCGCTGGCTCCGGCGGCAACTGCGCGACCTGGGGTTCACCCTGGTCGCTGCCGAATCCGAGAGCGCCGGCGCGGTAACCACCATCGCCCTTCCTGCGCGTGCTGCAACCGGACGTGGCCTTGAGGCCCAGGAGATGGGACGCAACCTGGAAGCCCACGGCTTCTACACCTCCTACGCCAGCGGTTACCTGCGCCGGCGCAACTGGCTGCAGATCTGTCTCATGGGCGAAACGGATCACGAGCAGCTGGAAAGGCTGCTCCCGGTCCTGGCCGCCCAGCTGGACGCCATGACGCGCGATGGCGTTGCCACCTGAACCGGCGCTTGGGCAGCCGCACGCGCGGTCTTCCAAAACCGTCTTTACCATGAGAGTGGTAGTCGTAACAAAGGCATCGTAGTCGTGGCTGATTCGAGCTACAGAGAGAGGCTGGAATCAGTTGCTCGCGAACTCGTCACTGAAGGTACACGTTGGCGCACCCTACGGGATGTACTGGATATACCGGCTTTCACCCTGGCAAAGCATAATCGCCTACTGCAAATAGCCGACCTCGTCGCTAATACTGTATAAGGCCGTTACGAAAGTAGTCATTCGGGCCAGTTCGATAATCTGATGCCGCAATTTGATCGTGACGACAGAGGGCGCATTCACGGTTTGGTTCACATCACTAGAAACCGTACTCAGTGTTTCCGGCCCTGTTGTCAGGTTCCTCCTGACCGATATTGACGAACCACTGAAGAGATCCAAACAGATTGCCCGCCGCTCGTGATATAACCGTTCCGTTCGTGGCTAGTGGGTGAGAGCGAGAGGACTCCTCTTGTTCCTGCCCATTTTTCATGCGCGCGTCGTCACCTGAATGGGTTTGTAATTCTAGCGATACCTAAGGAGCCCCATCCATGCCCGTCATACATAACCTCTCCCCCGACGATCTGCTGACCACCACCCGCGCCGTTCGCAAGCGCCTCGACTTCGACCGACCCATTCCCGACGATACCATCCGCGAATGCCTGGCCGTCGCCCAGCAGGCCCCCACCGCCAGCAACCGTCAGAACTGGCATTTCATGGTGGTCACCGACCCGGAGAAGCGCCAGGCCCTTGCCGATCTTTACCGCCAGGGTTGGAACTACTACACCCAGTCGCCCACGGCGGCGACCAACCTGACCTACGATGACCCGGTGCGCGCCGCGGTGCAGGAGCGAGTGGGCGACTCCGCCCAGTACCTTGCCGACAACCTGCACCGCGCTCCCGTCATGGTCATACCCTGCATCGCCGGCCGCACCGACCGCGGGCCAACCATTTTCCAGAGCGCCCAGTGGGGCACCATCATGCCCGCCGCATGGAGCCTGATGCTGGCCGCCCGCGCCCGTGGCATCGGATCCGTGTTCACCTGCATCCACCTCATGCACGAGGAGGCCGCCGCCGCCGTGCTGGACATTCCCTACGACCGCATCATGCAGGCCGGCCTCATCCCCCTGGCCTACACCATCGGCGACCGCTTCCGGCCCGCCCACCGCGACTCGCTGGAGGACATCGTCCACTGGAACCAATGGTAGGCGCGCTCGGGATTGCTGGTAGAATGATTTCCGCTGGCGGCGGCGCAATGGAGAGCAATCTCATGCGTATCCAGTTTCGTAAATCGTCAGAATCAAGATTTACGGGATTTTATGATTTGCCAGGATTGGGAGACCTCCATACACCGAGCGGTTCCAATCCTGATAATCCCCTGATCTTGAAAACCCTGATTCTGACGTTTCCCCGCCGTAAACTGGGTACGCGCAATGGAGAGCAGGAGGGGGCATGATCAGCATTTTCCGGCGCCGCCGTCGCGAGTCGGGCGGCTCGGCGGATGGCCGCAACGGCAAAATCCGCGCCCCCCAGGTCTTCAATCCCATACCCTGCCTCGATGGACTGGTCTGGATCGAAGACGGCTGCCTGCACAAGTCGGGCATGGACACCAGCCAGTCCTTCCGCCTGCCCCTGACCGACGTGTCGGATATTGTTGCCGACTGGGACTTCTTCAAGGAGAACCCCACCCGCGCCGAAACCAGGATCATGGTTCAAGGCCCCACCGGTCTCGTTCGAGCCAGTTTCGGCCCGCTGCAGTACTGGGGCATGATTGGCCTCACGGCTCACCTGCACCACGTCTACACCGAGGAGCAGACCACTGAACTTGGCGAATCCTCTGACGAAGCGCCCGAGATGGTCGGGCCCTTCGAATGCCGCCGCGGGATGATGTGGGCCGACCGCGATTTTGTCTATCTGGGCAAGTCCGTTTCCGCCGATTCCGCCCGGGTCCCCATGTCCACCATCGACGGCGTGAAGGCTCACTGGGACCGGTCGGTGGTCAGCAACGGACGGCGCATCCGCCTGGACGTATTCAGCCGGCTGGGCGGCCTGATGGGCTCGGAGTTTCTGGTCAAGCAGGCCTCCGGCGTCTTCGCCCTGGTGAATTACGTGAACCAACTGCGCACCGAGCCGCCGGAATGACCGGGCGTGTGGCAGAATATCACGCACTACCTGCTGGCCTACTCCATGATCGTTGCCGGCGTGTTGATATCAACCAGACTGAAACTGTTTGCAGACCATTTCTCGATTGGCCATCCCGCCAGCGCCATGGCTGCGAAGTCATCCGCGAAATGGCTGCCCGCCGAGTTGGCGACTGACGGATGCTTTATAATGGCTTGTGCGCCTGCTTCGTGAACGCGACGGCCTGCTGTCAACCGGCATCGGCTCATGACAACCATCACCACATTCGAAGATATCCTGGCGGTCCTCGAGCAGAACCCCCAGCTCCGCACGGCGATGCGGAACTACATCCTGGACGAGGAGCTGAAACAATTGCCAGCCGTCGTCAGGCGGAACCAGGAACTGCTCGAGCAATTCATCCAGCAGCAGTCCGAGATAACGGCAAAACTCCAGGCCGGCATCGATCAGCTCAACGTTACACTGAACCGTTTCATGGAGAGTACCAACGCCATGCTGGCCGCCCATGCCGAGAGGATGGCGCGGTTGGAGTCTGACATGGTGGAGGTCAAGTCGGATGTGGCCGAGTTGAAGTCAGACATGGTGGAGGTCAAGTCGGATGTGGCTGATCTGAAGTCGGATGTGGCCGAGTTGAAGTCAGACGTGGGTTGGCTCAAAGGCCACATCACACCCACGGTCGCACGGCGGATGATCGGGAGGATCGCTGACGTTACCCAATGCCGCCGTCCGCGCTGGCTGGCGGATCACGAGATTATCGACATCGCCGATGACGCCGATACCAGCGGCGTGCCGGACAACGAACTGGAAAGTTTCCGCGCCATTGACCTGGTCATGCGAGGAATAGATAGAACCAGTCCCACCGGGCAACAGCAGTTTGTTGTTATCGAATGCTCCGCTACCGTCGCTTCCGGAGATATCACGCGAGCCAGGCGCAATGCGGCCTATATGACGCAGTTCACCGGCCTGCCGGCCAAAGCCGTAGTTATCGGAACCGAAATACCCTCGGCCATCGCCGATATAGCCGAGCGGGAGGCGGTGCATTGCATCGCCATCACCAACAAAAGTTCCCGCCCCAGGTAACCGTCAACCTCGCGTTGGCGCCCGCCACGCCCGGTCAATAACAGGAGCAAATCCCGCCAATGCCCAGCAAGAAAATCGTCCTCGCCTACTCCGGCGGCCTCGATACCTCCGTCGCCGTGCCCTGGCTCAAGGAAAACTACGACGCCGAAGTCATCACCTGCACCATCGACCTGGGCATGGTGGACCTGGAGACCATACGTCAGCGCGCCTACGCCGTGGGCGCATCCGAGGCGATCACCGTTGATGGCCGCGAGACACTGGTGGAGGAGTTCCTCTGGCCCGCCCTCCGCGCCGGCGCCATCTACGAGGGCCAGTATCCCCTGGCCACCGCGCTGGGCCGCCCGCTCATCGCCCGCTACCTGTCCGACGTGGCGCGGGAGCACGACGCCGACGCCGTGGCCCACGGCTGCACCGGCAAGGGCAACGACCAGGTGCGCATCGAGGTCGGCGTGTCCGCGCTCGCCCCCGGCGTGGAGCTCATTGCCCCCATCCGCGAGTGGGGCATGAACCGCGAGGACGAGGTGCTCTACGCCCGCGACCGCAACCTGCCCATCGCGCCCTCCAACAACAAGTACAGCACCGACGAGAACCTCTGGGGCCGCAGCGCCGAGGCCGGCGAGCTCGAGGACCCCTGGGTCGAACCACCCGAGGACGCCTTCGAGTGGACGGTCAGTCCCGCCGCCGCGCCGGACGCACCGGCCTACGTGGAAATCCGTTTCGAGGAAGGCATCCCCGCCGCCGTCGACGGCGAGAGTATGGCCGGCGTCGCCATGATCAGCCACCTCAACACCCTGGCCGGCGCTCACGGCATCGGGCGCATCGACCACGTGGAGAACCGCCTGGTCGGCATCAAGAGCCGTGAGGTCTACGAGTCGCCCGCCGCCGTGCTGCTGCATGCCGCCCACCGCGCCCTGGAGACCATGACCCTGTCGCGCGAGCAGAGCCGCTTCAAGGAGCGCATCGCCCAGGAGTACTCCGAGCTGGTCTACAACGGTCTGTGGTACACCGCCCACCGCCGCGACCTGGACGCCTACGTGAATAGCACCCAGCGCCACGTCACCGGCGACGTGCGCGTCCGCCTGCACAAGGGTTCCTGCGTGGTCGTCGGACGCACCGCCGACCGCCCGCTGTACAACTACGGCCTGGCCACCTATGACCGCGCCGACGAGTTCGACCACACCGCCGCCAAGGGCTTCATAGATATCTACGGCCTGCCGGTCAGGACGCAGCGCCGCCAGCAGGGAGATTAGTTGGCAGGCTACTCCAGCCCCACCCGCCGCAGTGTGTACGCGTCCCCTGCCATAATCTCCTCAATCCTCGGCGGGAGGGCGCGAAAGTCATCGGTCGCCGCCGAGATCAGCCGGCCGGTCAGCGCCCCGCTGTCCTCCGATGCCAGCCACACCGCAAGCTCGGCGCACTCGTCGATGGACGCGCCGCCGCCCGACGTCACCCGCAGCCCCAGCTGGTGGATGAAATCCGCGCTGGCCGCGGCGGCCTGCTCGGTCATCTTGTCCCACATGCTGGTGTGAACCGAGCCCGGCCCCAGCGCGTTCACCGTAATCCCCTTGCCGTCCAGTTCTTGGGCCAGCACCTCGGTGAGGCGCACCACTGCGGCCTTGCTGGAGCAGTAGGCCGACACGTTGCTCCACGCGTTGGTCGCGCCCGCGCCCGACAGGTTGATGATCTTGCCGCCGGCCTGCTCCAGCATCATGGGGATGACGGCCCGGCACACCAAGAAGGTACCGGTGAGGTTGACGTTGATGGTGTTCACCCAGTCGGCGATGTCGTTGCCCTGCAGTGGGCCCACCGGCCCGGACATACCGGCGTTGTTGATCAGCACGTCGATGCGCCCGAACCGCTCCGCCACCAGGCGCGCCAGCCGCTCCGTGTCCTCCTGGCTGGTGACGTCGGTAGGAACGGCAATCGCCTCGGCGCCCAGCTCGGAGACGACGCCTACAGCATCCGCCAGCTCCGCTTCGCTGCGCGCGGCCAGCGCCAGTTTCGCCCCCTCGCGGGCGTAGGCCAGCGCGATGGCCCGCCCAATGCCGCGCCCCGCACCCGTAATCACTGCAACCCGACCATCCAGTTTCATTTCAAAACCTCTTGGGAGTCCCGGCAAACGTGTGTCGGCAGTTCGAAAATTATCTCGTCGTTCCTGCGTAAGCAGGAACCCAGAAAAGCCACTGCGACCAAAATGCTGATCCGGCCTTGTACCTGCCGACCAGTTCGATGACATTGCTGCCGGCAGGGCGAGTATCTAGTCGATCCGATCATCCCCGAAACGCCACGCACTGGCTAATATCGGCAGCTGTCAGCTCGGGGTAGTCGCTCACGATCTCATCGACGGCACACCCATTTCGCAAAAGTTTGAGTACAAACTCAACCGTGATTCTGGTACCGCGCACTCGAGGCTTCCCCAGGCATATAGCCGGGTCGGTTACGATGCGGTCGAACGTCATGTCTTCGTGTTCCGTTTCTACCATCACACCGCCGGCGTAAGGTCCGTCTGTGCAAAGTCATTACCCTTGAACAGCAGCGGCAGATTGCGAACCGATGCAAGTGCGTAAGCAAACGTGTCGCCAAAGTTCAGCCCGGCGGGATGCCGGCCTTTGCCGTAACGTAGGTTGGCTTCGCCGGCTACCAATGCTTGCTCGTAGTCCAGCGGTACGAACCTTTGGTGCTAGTTTGAGTTAGTTTTGAAAATGCCATGAGGTTCCCATATGCTGTGAGTTGACAATCCTCCACAGCAGGGAACCCCATGAACATCACCGATTTTATCACCGAACTCTACTGTAAGGTTGACGACGCCCTCCCGGGGATAGCGCCGCATCCGCAAGCCCGGCTCTCCATAAGCGAACTGGTTACCATCGGCGTCCTCCACGCCATCAAGAACGTCAAGCAGCGTCCCTTCTACCATTGGCTCAAGGATAACTATGGACACCTCTTCCCCAAACTTCCCGAACGCACCCGCCTCTTCCGCCGCCTGGAAGCCCAGGCCTGTTGGACCGGCTACTTCCTGGCCCAGCCCACCATCCTGGGCGTGGCCGACAGCTACGGCATCGAACTGGGACATCCGGTGCGTTCCGGACGGAACCTCCACCAGGTGGGCCGGAAAGGCAAGTCCAATCACCGCTGGATTGTGGGCGGCAAACTCTGCATCGTCCTCAACCAACTGGGCCAGATCGCCGCTTGGGACTGCGCCACGGCCAATACTCACGACCAACGTTTCCTGCCTTTGCTGGCAGGCTACGACGGGCAGATGATTGTCCTGGCCGACACTGGGTTTCACCGGGCCAAGAGCCCGCCCCTGGCTTGAACAGGGGGCGATCCGGCCAACGTGAAAATCTGTCGCCGCGGCCAGTGGAACGTGCGCATGATCGTGGAAACCACCTTCTCCATGATGACTGCGGTGTGGGGCAGCAAACAGATGCGGCATATCACCTGGCGCGGGTTTGAAGCGCACTTGAGCTACCTGATGGCTGCCTTCAACCTACTGTCGCAGTGGGATGGGTTGGAACCGGACGAAAACGGACGCGTCCATCGCTCTATTGCTCAATTCATCCTCTGATATTAACTAGCACCAATGGTTACGACCTCGATATCGGGCCCTTGCAACAATCTGATTGCCCTGCGGTGTACGTCTTCACCTTTGCCTGACGCTACTATCAGTAGTTCCACCATAGTAGCGGCTGACACTATTACTTCTCCATCCCGTTCGATAGCTTGTGAAAAAGCCTCGGCATCTGGTTCGTCAGTTATCACAGCGATCAGAGCCGATGTGTCGGCCGCCATCATTTGGGCAACCCATTCTCATCATAGAGCTCTTCTTGCCATACCCGCGATTCCGGGTTGGCGGGATCATATGGGTGTGTTTCGCGATATTTGCGAGCCCCCTCGCGTATATCCGCCCAGAAGGCGGAGCTTTCTTCCTTGGACCGCTGCGGGCGTGGCGGTGGCAAGCTATCCTCCAGGGTTTTCAGCGCCCGGTGCAATATCTGTTCCCGGGCGTTGGGACCGTGGTAGTGCAGCCGCTTGGCCATCTCGGTGATGCGCGCCTCCAGATCCGGTTGTGCTGGCGGAACAGTCATAAAACAAACCCCATAAACATCATTCTAATGCACACGCCGGCGGCATCCCCGCAGGAGCGCCGCCGGCGTCTACCCTATCCCCGTTGCCTGGCTACATGTTGACTGGGCTACACGTTGCCCAAAGCCTCGCTCAGCCGGTTCACGCCCTCGTCGATCTCGTCCTCGGTGATGTTCAGGGCGGGCATGATGCGGACCGCGTTGGGACGCACGCCGTTCAGCAGCACGCCCGCCGCCTCCGCCGCGTCCATCACCGCCGGCATGATGTCGCTGTCGAACTGAACGGCGGCCAGCAGGCCCTTGCACCGGATCTCCTCGACGAACCCGTACCGCGCCTTCAGCCCGTTGAGCTTGTCGCTGAGCACGACCTCCATGCGCTTCACGTTGCCCAGGACGTCGTTCTCCAGCATGTAGCGTGTGCCGGCCGCGGCCGCCGCGGTGGTCAGCGCGTTGCCGCCGAAGGTGCTGCCGTGGTCGCCGTAGGTCAGCGCCATGGCAGACTCCTTGGACAGGAACGCCCCGATGGGCACGCCGAAGCCGAGTCCCTTGGCCAGGATCATCACATCGGGCTCAACGTCATATTCCTGATGGCCGAACAGGCTGCCCAGTCGGCCCATGCCGGTCTGGACCTCGTCCAGGATCAGCAGGATGTCGTTCTCGTCGCACCAGGCCCGCAGCCGCTGGAAATAGTCCGCGTCGGGGATGTTCACCCCGCCCTCGCCCTGCACTGGCTCGACCATCACGGCCACGGTGTTCTCGGTGGTGGCGTTCATCACTGCCTCCACGTCGTTGAAGTCCACGTAGGTGAACCCCTCGGGGATGGGCTCGAAGAGCTCGTGGTAGTGCGGCTGGCCCGTGGCGGCCACGGCGTTCATCGTCCGCCCGTGGAAGGAGTTGAACGCGGTGATGACCTCGTAGGCGCCGTCCTTGTGCAGCTTGCCGTAGCGGCGGGCCAGCTTGAGGGCGCCCTCCACGGCCTCGGCTCCGCTGTTGCAGAAGAAGACCCGGTCCATGCACGAGTTCTCGATGAGCATCTCGGCGATGTCCAGTTGCGGCAGGGTGTAGAACTGGTTGGACGTCTGGATCAGCGTGGCCGCCTGCTGGGCGATGGCGTCCACCACCACCGGCGGGCAGTGCCCCAGGTTGTCCACGGCCCAGCCGGCCACGAAGTCAATGTACTCCTTGCCGTCGGCGTCCCACACTCGAGAGCCCTCGCCCCGCACGATGACCACGGGCCGTCGGCGCACGGTCTGGGCATAGTACTTCTGCTCGATGGCAATGTATTCAGCGTTGCTGGGCATGACAAATCCGCTCCCTGTGAGTGTGTTGATAAACGCCGCCAAACACGCCGGCGCAAGGGCCATTATACAGCGATGGGCGCGGGGGATGGGTTGCGCTATACGCCGGTGTCATCGCGAGCGCAGCGTGGCAATATCGGAACTAAAGCAGCCACTCTTCGAGGTCCCAGGCCATCGTGGGATTGGTATCCCTTCATCCGCGCGTAATCAGGTTGCGGTTGGGAAACGTCAGAATCAGGATAGGAGTCACGAACTTGAGCATAAAATTGCGCCTGTGATCCAGACGATCCAAGCACGAAATCGCTCCCAACTGCGTAAGTCCTATCAGGATTTTCAAGATTTGAGGATTATCAGGATTGGAACCGTTTCGCAATGAATATCTCCCAATCCCGTCCAATCCCAAAATCCCGTAAATCCTGTTTCTGACGATCCACGAAACCGCGCGTCCCACCCCATGCCTGCAACCCCAAAGTTGCATCCCCCAACGCCCGTCCTGAAAAGCCAGTCGGCGCTCTTGGAGGGCCCACCCACTGAGGTCTAGCTCTACAGCAGCGGCTCCACCTTATCCAAAAATCGCCCCACGTCATCCAGGTTGCCCTGCACGTTTTGGGCGGTGTCCCAGTTTTCGTAGAAGTTGACGTGCAGGCTGTTGGCGACGGCGAAAAGGCGGCGGATGTCCTCGTCCCCAGTTTCGGCGACCAGGCGCGATACCGCTTCGAAAAGTGCGGCGTGGTTTCGATGTGTCCAGCCGCGCTGCTCGGCCATCGCCTTTATCATCTGTGCGGCCGCGCCCCAACCCTTTTCGGACGCCTGGCGCGCGTCCCCTTGGACCAGTTCCTCCCGGCCCTGCTGCAAAAGCTCCCGGCTAGCCGTCCTATATCCCTGAGAAACCATATATTTGTTACCTCTACCTTGCTATCACACTGATGATACGGTAGGCCAGCATTCGTGGAGTGTCAATCGGCGCCGTCACTCGGGCGGTTTGCTCCTCCTGAGGCCATCATCACACACACCGGCAGGTCAAGTTTCAACCCAATGCTGTCCGCCGCGGAGCCGAGACCGTCAACAAGGCAATCGCATTTTGAACGGTTGCCTCCCGTCATTCCCGCGAAAGCGGGAATCCAGTGGTCGAAATGACAAGCCTCGTCGACGATGAATGCTCTTTATGATCAATGGACTCCGGCTTTCGCCGGAGTGACGGGTGTGGATTTTTGAAATGCGATTGCCCTGAGACCGTCACTCCGCAGTTGCATCCCCCATCCTCCGCGCCCTATAATCGCCTGTTGGCGGTCTTGGAGGGGTTATCCATTGCATTGGGCCGCTGGAGGCTTTCCTTGACCTATCTCGACCTGCATTGCCACTCCGTGGCGTCCGACGACTCCCGCGCCACCGTCGAGCAGTACCTCAAGTTCATCCAGGTGCACCGCAAGAAGGGCTACACCATCGACGGCATCGTCCTCACCGAGCACCGCCAGTTCAACTTCGACGTCGACTACTCCCAGCTCGCCGCCGAGTACGGCGTCATCGTGCTCAAGGGCGCCGAGCTGGACACCTGCTTCGGGCACATGCTGGTCTATAACATCACCCCCGGCCTGGCGAAGGACGTCGACTTCGGCGACGTCAAGATGGATGGTCGCGAGCTCATCAAGGCCGCCCGCCACCACGGCGGCTACGTCGTGCCCGCCCACCCGGGCCGCTTCGGCATCGGCCTGGTGGAGTACATGGAGCAGGGCGAGGTCTTCGAGGACGTGTCCATCGTGGAGCGGGTCAACGCCGGCAGCAAGCCCGAGGAGAACGAGCGGGCCGAGGATCTCTGCCAGCGCACGGGCTACCTGGGCACCGCCGGCAGCGACGCCCACCTGGCGAGCCACATCGCCCGCGCCGTCACCGAGTTCAAGGCCGACATCCGCACCGGGCCCGAGCTGGTCGACGCCCTCATCTCCGGCGAGTTCCGCCCCGTGTACGTCCAGGAAACCGCCGCCGCCCCCATCGCCTGACCGGCCCGCCCCGTCATTCACGCCCCACTCGACCCCGTCGTTCCTGCGAAAGCAGGAACCCAGAACCCCCACAACCGGCAACCACTGGCAGAGCAAAGATTTCCTGGATACCGGCGGAAGCCGGTATGACGGTTTTGCCACCGAATTGTCCCCTCTAATCTCAACAGTTACTAATAATTATTCGCCCCTGCCGCACCAAGGAGCGCACAGCATGCCCACCCAGATCGACTACGAATACGACCACTCCCTGTACGGGGTCGAGCACGAGTCCGGCCCCTTCGACGTGACCCGGGAGATTGTCGACATCTACACCCGCAGCATCGGCGATGATAACCCCATCTTCACCGACGGCGAGGCCGCCCGCGCTGCCGGCTACGCCGACCAGGTCGCGCCGCCCACCCTGTGCGCCCTCTTCGAGCGCGGCGAGTTGCCCGACATCAAGCTCCAGTTCGGTCGCCGCCAGTTCCACGGCGGGCAGCGGGTCGAGCCCCGCGCGCCCATCGTCGTCGGCGACCGGCTCACCGCCTCGTCCCACCTGAAGGACGTCTACACCAAGACCGGCCGCTCCGGCACCATGGTCCACGTCGTGTGGGAGACCACCTTCAGCAACCAGGATGGCGTGGTCGTCGCCGACGTGCAGCGCTCCCAGGTCGTTCGGGAGTGATGTCAAGATGAGCCAGGCAACCAAGCTTTACTTCGAGGACGTCGAGCTCGGCGACGAGATCGGCCCCGCCATCATCTCCGTCGCCCTCGACCAGGTGGTCGACTTCTGCTCCCTGTGGGGCAACCCCGCGCCCAACCGTTTCACCGACCAGGCTGAGGCCGAGAAGATCGGCCTGGACGGTCCCATCGTCCCCGGCATCATGACCATGGCCCTGGTGTCCCGCGTGGTCACCGACTGGGCCGGCGCCGGCGTCGTCGCCGACCTCGACCTGGTCTTCCGTGGCACCGTCCCGCACAACCAGCCCCTGCACGTCGGCATTCAGGTCAGCGACACCGAGCAGGACGACGACGGCAACCACGTCCAGTGCGACATCACCATGACCGGCCCCGTGCCGGACCGCCCCTACGTCATCGGCACCGCCCGACTGAACCTGCCGTCCCGCGCGTAACCACGCCCTGGCTGGCATGGCATCTGATCACGCTAACACGGCGCCCCGGAGCGGCGTCCATTGTTCGGTGCCCCTGATACACTTTGCCACTGCCCTGATGGCTGTGGTAGATTTCATAGTGTTCCATGCCGTGGCGGTCGGGTTGACCATCGTCATCTATTTCGGCATCCCGCTGTTTGACGACGCCATCGGCCGAAGCGCCGCGAGTTGGAACTGGTTGGGGATATTCAAGATAGTGGGTCCCACCGTAACCGTACCTGGAGGTGCAGTAACCGTGCTGTCCGCCTACTTTTACGCTCGTCGCATTCAGGAAGCAGAGAAAGAAAAGCAGGAAGAGGCCCGCCTGCGTCAGGAGGAGACTCGCCTCCGGCAGGAAGCCGAGACCCAGGTCCAGGTTCTCAAAACCCAGTTGGAGCAGGCAACTGCCCCACGCCACCGCCGGCATCGCCGCCGTTGCGGAACGGTGCGTCGCCGGGAGCGCAGTAATCGTGTTCACGGGCTATATCTTCCACAAATGGGCCTTGGAAGCAGAACAGCGGGCCCGGGAAAGCCAGCAGCAGCTACGGGAAACCCAGTGCAGCCTCGAGGAACTCACCATCCAGAGGCTGGTCGCTGAACGCCAGTTGCACGACGCCAAGCGGTCACGTTATGAGGCCGAATACAAACTGCTGGCTCTGAAAGACCAACGCCGCCGCAACCGCCGCTAACGGACACACCGCCATGCTCACCAAGCTCCGCCAGATCGCCATGATGGTCAACGACCTGCCTGAGGGTATCGACCTCTACGGCCGCATCCTCGGCATGCAGCCCTCCCGCACCGGCGCCCTCCCGCAGTTCGGCCTGGACAACGCGGTGCTGCCCGCCGGCAACGGCACCTTCGTGGAACTGCTGGCTCCCAGCGACGACAACTCCGCCGGCGCGCGCTTCCTCCAGCGGCGCGGCGAGGCCCCCTACCTCATGATCTTCGAGACCGACCAGTACGACCGGCTCATCCCCCACCTGCGCGACCTCGGCGTCCGCATCACCGGCGAGACGGAGCACGCCGAGCCCCATAACAATGGAAGCCGGTCCGCGTTCGTGCATCCCGCGTCCTGCAACGGCGCATTCATCGAGATCATCGAGGTCACCGACCCAAACAACCCCTGGCCCGCCGCCGGCCCCGACTGGCAGTCGTCCGCCCACGAGCCCGGCACCTCGCAGCTTCGCCAGATGGCTGTCATCGTCAACGATCTCGACGCCGCCATCGCGCACTGGAGCCGCATGTTCGGACTGCAGCCCACGCGCCGGTTCGAGATCAGCTTCACCGACCTCGAGATCGCCGTCCTCCCCCTCACCGGCGGCGATACCTTCATCGAGCTGGCCCAGCCCACCAGCGCCGACTCCCCCTCCGGCCGCTTCCTCGCCCGTTACGGCGAGGGCCTCTACCTCACCATCTACGAAATCGCCGACTCCCTGGCCACCGACGCCTACCTGCAGACCCAGGACATCCGGTTCACCACGTCCCGCCGCACCGACAACTACGTCAACCTGGGCTTCAACAGCATCTGGCTGCACCCTGCCACCTTCAAGGGCGCGTTCACCCAGCTGTCCCAGGTGCTCGACGCCGAGAACCCCTGGCCCCCCGCCGGCGACGACTGGTTCCGCGCCTAGGGTGTGTTGACATTTTCCGTCATTCCGGCGGAAGCCGGAATCCATTGAGTTTGAGCATAGACACTTTCGAGATGCTGCGTTTCTCTCGAACACTGGATTCCGGCTCAAGGCCGGAATGACGGTATCGAGTTTCCAAACGTCAACACAACCTAGCCTCATGCAGCAGAGATCCGCACGCGATCACGCCGAGCACGACCATCTCCACGCGCCGGACGGGGCGACCCACAGCCACGCCGAGCACAGCCATACCCATTCCCGGGACGGGCAGACTCACACCCACGCCGGCGCGACGCCGCAGGTCGTCTGCTTCGAGGAGGTCAGCGTCAGCTACGGGACGATCCGCGCCCTGGATGACGTGTCCTTCTCCGTGGAATGCGGGAGCCTGTCCGGCGTGGTGGGGCCCAACGGCGGCGGCAAGTCGTCCCTGCTCAAGGCCGTGGTCGGCCTCGTCCAACTCGACACCGGCCGCGTGCTGGTCCAGGGCCGGCCCAGTTCCGACATGCGCAAGCACATCGGTTTCGTGCCCCAACTGGAGCAGGTCGACTGGAATTTTCCCGTGACCGTCTGGGACGTGGCCATGATGGGCCTCACGCCCCAGCGCGGCCTGTTCCGCGGGCACAGTAGGGCCAACCGCGATGCAGCCGCCGAGGCATTGTCCACCGTGGACCTGATCGACCTGCGGAAGCGCGGCATCGGCGAGTTGTCCGGAGGCCAGCGCCGGCGCGCGCTGCTGGCCCGGGCCATAGCCGCCAGCCCTTCCGTGCTCCTGCTCGACGAGCCCATGAACGGCCTTGATCCCACCGCCCAGCATCGCTTCCTGGACATCATCGACCGGCTCCGCGAGCAGGACGTCACCGTGATCATGAGCACCCACGACCTCACCTGCGTGTCGGCTCGCGCCAGCGACGTCGCCCTGGTCAACTGCGGTCTGATCGCCTACGGCCCTCCCGAAGAGGTGCTCATGGAGACCGTCCTGGCCGAAGCCTTCGGCCACCAGCTGGTCGTGCACTCCACCGGCGGCGCCTACGCCCTCCACCACCACGACCACCCCGTCAACTGGCCCGGCCGGGAATAGCGCAGTTTCCGATCCGCAGCCTTGCCTGCCCATACGGAAGCGATAGCCGCGCGTAGCGGCTCACCTCTCCCCAAGGCTGATAATGTCCCTTGCAGTCTTCTACGCCAGCGCGCTGATCTGGGCGTTCTTGTGCGTCCTGGTGGCCGTCGTCGCCGGTGCTGCGGCCGGCGGCCGGCCTCGCCACTGGAAGACTGTGCTGGTCGGGCTGCTCGTCGGCGCGGCGTTCGGCGTCGTCACCGGCGTCCTGTTCAGCTTTGTCGCCGCGATGACTGTCTTCCCGATCTCCCTGTTGCCGGCTTTGCTCCTCAGCCTCGCCATATACTTCACCCCTATCGCACTGAGCGTCGCGGCGGCAGGCGTTGCCGGGTTGGCGGCGGGCCTGCTGGAGAGGCGATCCGCCGCCATTGTTCGCAGGTGCCTCATCGTCGGGGTCATATTCGGATTGGTCCTCGGCATTGCCAACGCGGCGTTGACGCCTGTCTGGATGAACGCCCTGATCCCCGCGTTGGAGGCCGTGGGCATCGGTCGCTGGTCCGCGCCGTCGATCGGAGTGGCGATCATGGTCAGCGGAGTGATAATGGACCTCGAGCTCGCCGTCATCGCCTTCCGGTTCGTCCGCCGCAGGTGGGGCGCCCCGTCGTCTGCGACCGCCACCGGAACCCGACCGGATGTTACGCATTCCGCAGCGAAAACCATCCTGAGCGCCGAAGGAATTGACGACCGCTGCGCCGCCCGCAATCCTCAGTACCGCTCGCGCCACAGGAGCCGGCGCTCCCGGTGCTACAATAACCCCTGTACGCCTCCAGGCGACGCGATCCAATGACTATCATCAACAACATCGAAGATTTCATCCGGGTTCTGGACGAACATCCCCAGTGGCTTGAGGCGGCCCGCTCCCGGCTGCTCAGTCGAGAGTTGCTCGACATGCCGGAACAACTCGCCCGCTTTTCAATCGAGGTTCGCCAGTCCACCGAGACCGCCAACCAACGCCTGACCGCGCTGGAAGAAAGTCTGGCAATTCTATCGGGAGAGGTGCGCCTCTTTGTGGCGGCTACTGACCGGCGCCTGTCCACCATGGAGTCCGACATTGGCGCTCTCAAAAATCAGTTGGGCGACGTCAGGGGCCGTATCGTGTACGACATCGTTCGCGATGAAGCTCCACTGCTGGCCGGCAATATGGGCTTTGAGCTCTCCGCCATCCTGCACCGGGGTGATCTGCAACGGCTTACGCAAAGCAGCGATGTTGGCTGGATGTCTCCCCAGGATCTCCAGAGTTTTCAACGCGCCGATCTCGTCATTGACGCCATCGACCCGGGCGGTGCACCCCACTACATCGTCGTTGAAATCTCCTACACCGTAAACGGATACGACACCACGCGCGCCGTCCGCAACGCCGGATACCTGTCACGGATCACCGGCGTTCCTGCCGCCCCTGCCGTGGCGGGAGTCGTCCTGGACCACCATGTCCAGGACTCCGTGGCGGCCGAGGGCATATTCTGGTACTCAATTCCCATGGGCGATCTCCGGCCCGACTGACCCGTCATTCCGCTGCCCTTTCTCCAGGAGCCTGTTCGTATCTACGACCTCCAGACCATGCCGACGCTAACGCAGATTCTGCTGGCGATTGCCGCGACCCAACACTTCGAAGGATTGGGCGATGCCCTCGTAAGGGGCTTCATCATTGGGTTAGTCCTTTTCATCGGCGCTGGCGCTGGCGTTGGCGCCATCATCGGGGCAATCCGCACTCCTTCCGAAAGACGGGCGCGCGGCGCTCGCAGTGGCGCCATCATCGGAGCCGTCGTCGGACCCATTGTGTTGATTGTTGTGTTGTTTGTGTTATTTGGATTGTTATAAGACTGTCCTCTAATCCCGACTGTACCGCCTGACAAGGAGCAACATCATGTACGACCTCAACGGCAAAACCGCCCTCGTCACCGGCGCCGGCGGACGCCACGGCATTGGCCGCGCCATCGCCACCCGCCTCGCCTCCGAAGGCGCCGACGTCGTGGTAACCGACGTCGAGGCATCCCTGGACGCCATCCGCACCGAGGACCGCCTCGACGGCTGGCAGGGCCTGCCCAGCGTCGTGGACGAGATCCAGGCCATGGGCCGCCGCAGCCTCGGCCTCTATTACGACGTCGCCGACAGTACCCAGGTCGACGGCATGGTGTCCGATACCCTCAACGAGTTCGGCAAGATCGACATCCTCGTCAACAACGCCGGCTCCCGACCCGGCCGCGACCGCGTACTCGTCGTGGAACTCGAAGAGGACGCCTTCGACGAGGTCATGCGGGTCAACGTCCGCGGCACCTACCTGGTCAGCCGCGCCGTGTGCCGCCACATGGTCGACCGGGGCGGGCCGGGCAAGATCATCAACATATCCTCCGGAGCCGGCAAGCGCGGCATCGCCCGCTACGGAGCCTACTGCGCCAGCAAGTTCGCCGTCATCGGGTTCACCCAGTCCCTGGCCCAGGAGATGGCCCCCTACCACGTCAACGTCAACGCCATCTGTCCCGGCCTCGTCGACACCGAGCGCGTGGACTTCATCGCCGCCGCCCTGGCCCCCGAGGGAACCTCCGGCGAGGAGCACCGCGCCCTCATGGTGCGCGAGCGCGAGATCCGCGTGCCCCTGGGCCGCATCGCCCAGGGCGACGACATCGCCCGCATGGCCGCCTTCCTCTCCTCCGCCGAGTCCGACTACATGACCGGCCTCAGCATCAGCGTCTCCGGCGGCTCCGAAATGAGCTAGGCTCCTTCGAGCGGTTTGACATCACCTGAACGGTTCGGCATAGTAAAGTATGAACTCGCAAAGCCTATTGACGCCGCTTCGCGTGGGATGCCTGCTATGCCAGTCAGACCGGAAATCTTACCGTCTCCCTCAACGTTGGCATTCCTCAAGCATTGCTTCCGTTTCGTGAGCTCAGAATGGCCTCATGCCGAGCGTGTGCAGTTGCCGGATAGCGGGTTTGAACAGCATTTCCGAGAAAGCTGCATTCAAAATTTGTCGAACTGGGCTATCTCTGAACCGCGGGAACTATGGCTTGGTGCAGGGCTTGATACTGCGTCAGGCGTTGCCCACGAAATTGACATCGTGGCCAGGTCAGCAACCGGGACCGCCATATTGGAAGCGAAAAATCGTGGTGATCTGCCCGGCAAAAACGATGTCATTGTTTTCTTTGCCAAAGTTTTGGACTATTTATTGGCGAACCCGGTGCTTGCATCAGATGATATATGTTTGGCTTTTATGTCCAGAAATTCATTTGAACCGCGAGGACTGGCGGCTTGCTTGGGTCTGGGCATTCATCCGATAGCTGCTGATATACGGCCCCTGCCGGTTCTGGTTGAGAACGCAAGGCTGATGGACAATGAATTGCGTCTGGGATTGGCAATTGCATCTGACACCGAAGAACGCTTCGAGGATTTATGTGCTCAATTGAACAGTCTGTCTGCCGCCCTGAATGAAACTTGGATCGATAACCGATGCGGTTATCTCTCCGATGATAGCCTTCTCTTCAAAGCGGTTGCGCCACTACAAATCAGTGCTTTGGCCCAGCAGCTTCGTCAGGCGAACAGCGATTGCGCGGACTTGTTGAACGCATTCCGGACTGCCAAAATTGCCGGAGGCGCACGATAATGAACATTACCAGTTACAACGTCACCGATGTTAGCTATCACTACATCGGGCTGCGCGTACTGGCAGGGACGCCGGACGCTGCTGATCGCAATCAGCAACTTGAGGCCATATCCCGCAGTGTCCTTAAATTCGTCACTGACCGGGCCTTGCGCTTGATGCTGCCCGAACCCAGAGGTACCTTCGAGACGGTCGGTGAGAAAATCTGTCAGGAACTGGTGCATTTCAGGTTCGCGAGTTCTGAAAGCGGCCGCCCCTATGATCTGACTGTCGACGGAAAGACGGCTCTCGATCTGCTATCTCGCAAGGAATACGTTGAATTGCGCCGGCTGATGGCCTACGTCCATTTGCAAACTTATGACAACCTCCGCGCAATAGTGGAAAGACACATTGATGCCGGTCCTATTTGGCGTCCCATAGTTACGTCCGGCCACTTTACAGAGCCAGACTATATACAACACCTTCTGGAACCCACTTTCGGGCAGAACTCCTTGGCAATCGCAAAATCTATTAGCAGTGAGCTTCCACAAAACCCTAAAAAGATTGAGGATACTCTCCGCGCCAGAGTTTTGCAGAAGGTAATGCCCGGACAAAAGATTGGAGTGGCTCTTTTCCGGGCAATTTGCGACCGTTTGATCAGCCTTCGGTTGCTTAATAAATCGCGATCCATCACCCAACATTGCGAATTTGAAAAATCTTACTCCCCTTGTGCACACAATGTATCATCGTTCCCTTGGTACGAACCTTTGCGAGTACCGCTGCCCAACGGCGCTTCGTATCAGATTTACTTGTGCGAGCCCAATATGGCCAACCCTGAGCACCAGGACGCCCTACTAGCGGCAGTTGACCAGGCATTTGCTGAGCTTCCTATGGAAGGTGGCTACTACGATGTGCCCGACCTGCGCGATTGGGTGTGCGAATATCTTTTGATTCCCGAAGCCGCATTCGACGACGGCATTAACCAGTTGCTGGACCGACAGCCATCTCCGTTGTCCGTAGGCTTGCAATACGACCGCATAACCGGCCAACGTCGCCCTCTGGTTCGCACCCCTCAAACCACTCAACTACACAACCTGATACGGAGGCTCTGATGATAACTTTGCCCCGCCGGTCATCTGCCCCTACTTCGTCCCGCTATGAACCGTTGGGCCTCAGCGACTTGCCCTTTTCTCCCGATCCGGTACTCAACCCGTATAGCACTGACCCTCGCAACAACGGCGCCATTTACGCCCAATCTCCGGTGCGGGATTCCATTGATAATTTTGAGCGGCTGCTGATCCGACCGGACGATTTTCAAAATAGGGTCAAAATCGCCTCACTCTGGGCGGCCGGGGACGTTCAGCAGGGGCGCGGAATGGGGAAAACCGCAATGCTCCGGTTCTTCCAGCAACGGATCAACTCCGATTGGGGGCAAACCCAATTCAACGATCAGTTTTCTGCCGTTGTAATTTACGCGTCGTTCCCTGCCGTAGTGGACCGTCGCTGGATGGAACAACTGGCTTGGGCGGCCCTGGTTGACACGTGTCGCAACGGAGTTCTCGACGCATCGCTGGCCGTCTTGCGACTTGAGCATCTTTCGGAAGAGCAAGTCAACGCAGTGGTAAACGCTAATGGCGACGAGAATTGGAGCAACCTATTGGATAACGCGATCCTGACGGCCAATCAAATATCAGTTGCCGAATTGACCGCCGAAATCGCACGTACCTTGTCGAATGAAAGAATTGAGCGCGGCACAGCAAGGACATTAGCCAGCGGCGGCTTTGAGGATTATCTCCGCAGCTTGCGCCGGGACGGTAATCTTGAACCTTACTATGTCCCTCTCAACACCAAGGGGCTGGATTATTCCCGCCACTTGCTGTTCAACGACATCGTGCGCTATCTGCGAGCTGCCGGCTATGCCGGTGGGTATTTGTTCGTCGACGACATTGAGAACCTCACCGACCAGATGGCAAGGCGGCACCGCCTCGAGTTCGCCAAGGAATTCGGCCTGTGCACCGTTCGCCCCGGCTATGCTAACACCGAGCACGGTTTCTTTTCTTGCGTACTGAGCACTCACCAATCCTCGGCCATCCCTCTGGCTCAGGCTTGGAGTGAAGCCGGCCTTTCCGCAATAGCCCGCCTGGACCCGTCTGCTCCAACGTCAGTGGAATTACCCCTTCCCACCCTAGACCAGGCCCGCGCAATCGTCGTTGCCCATATGGATTATTACCGCATCGATCACGATGAGGATGGAACGATTGCTCCCTTCACCGAGGACGGCATGAGCGAGCTTGTCGGCAGAAGTCAGCACCCTCGCAACTTGCTGGCCAACGCCGCCCGCGTTGTCTTGAGGGCGGCCGATAATGGCGTCACGTCAATCGACGCCAGCTCGGTTAAAGAAGCTATGGATGACACCGGCCCGATGCCGGTAGCTGATTTCACAGAAGGCATTGACGAAGCGTTATAAACCATGCCAATCGACCGCACCCAAGTGGAACACATCGCCGCCCTGGCCCGCATCGCCTTGACCGATGCGGAGAAGGATGCCTTCGCCCGCCAGCTATCCGACATCCTGGACCAGTTTGAGGTTTTGCAGGCGCTGGATACCGCCGGCGTCGAACCCACCGCCCACGTCGCCGGCCTCGACACCGTCCTCCGCGACGACGAGCCGGCCGACAGCCTCGACGCCGAGGACACCCTGCTCAACGCCCCCCGTCGTCGCGGCGACCTGTTCCAGGTCCGCGCCGTGCTGGACGAGTAATCCCATGGTCGCGCCCGCCGCCAGCGAGCTCTGGCAACTGTCTGTAGCCGAGGCCTCCCGTCTGCTCGCCGACCGCGAAATCAGCAGCGTCGAACTCACCGACGCCTGTCTGGAGCGCATCGCCGCGGTGGACGGGCAAATATCCGCCTACATCACCGTCACCGCCGAAGTTGCGCGCGAACAGGCCGGCGATGCCGACCGCCGCATCGCCGCCCATCATCGCGAAGGTAGTCAAGCATCTCCCCTCACCGGCGTCCCCATGCAGGTCAAGGACCTGCTCTGCACCAACGGCGTCGCCACCACCTGCGCCTCCCGCATGCTCGCCGAGTACGTCCCCGTGTACGACGCAACCGCTGTCGCCCGCCTCCGCGAGCAGGGCGCCGTCCTGCTGGGCAAGGGCAACATGGACGAGTTCGGCATGGGGTCATCCACCGAGAACTCCGCTTTCTTTCCGACCCGCAACCCTTGGGATACGTCCCGCGTTCCGGGCGGCAGCAGCGGCGGCTCGGCGGCGGCGGTCGCGGCCGGCGCGGCTCCCTTCGCCCTGGGCACTGATACCGGCGGCAGCATCCGCCAGCCGGCGTCCTTCTGCGGCGTCACCGGCCTGAAGCCCACCTACGGCCGCGTCAGCCGCTACGGACTGGTGGCCTACGCATCATCGCTGGACCAGGTCGGCCCCCTGGCCAGGGACGCTGCCGACTGCGCCCTGATCCTGCAGGCCATCGCCGGCCACGACCCCCGCGACGCCACCTCGCTGCCCGATCCCGTGCCCGACTACTCGGCCGCGCTGACCGGCGACATCAAGGGCCTGCGTCTCGGCGTGCCCCGCGAGTACTTCGCCGAGGGCATGGACCCGGGCGTCCGCGCCGCCGTCACCGCTGCCATCGACCAACTGGTCGCCCTGGGCGCCGAGATCCGCGAGGTCTCCCTGCCCACCACCGAGTACGCCCTGGCCTGCTACTACATCATCGCCCCGTCCGAGTGCTCCGCCAACCTGGCCCGCTACGACGGCGTCAAGTATGGCTATTCTTATCCGGGTGACGGCCAGGGCGACGTCGACATGTGGGAGGCCATGGAGCGCACCCGCCAGTACGGCTTCGGCCCCGAGGTCAAGCGCCGCATCATGCTGGGCGCCTTCGCCCTCTCATCCGGTTACTACGACGCCTACTACCACAAGGCCCAGCAGGTCCGCACGCTGATCCGCCAGGACTTCGCCCGTGTGTTCGCAGAGGTCGACGCCCTGGCCGCGCCGGTCTCGCCGGTGACCGCATTCCCCATCGGCGACCGCGCCGACGACCCGGTTCGCATGTACCTCGTGGACGTGTACACCCTCCCCGTCAACATGGCCGGCCTCCCCGCCATGTCCGTCCCCTGCGGCTTCAGCGACGGGTTGCCGGTCGGCCTACAGCTGATAGGGTCGCACTTGACGGAAGGCCGCCTGCTGAATATCGCCCACGCGTACCAGCAGGCGACGGAGTGGCACCGGGAGCGGCCGGGGATCTGAGAACGGATCGAGCAGGCGCTCACAATGCCCTATGCAGCATCATGATGTGGAATACAGCGATTTCATAATTTTCGCCGATGAGAGTGGGGATACTGAAGTTCGCAATATCGATCCCAAATACCCGGTGTTTTTACTTAATTTTTGCATATTCGGTCGAGAGGAGTACGCGAAAAATGTAGAACCCGCCCTGCGGATGTTCAAGGTCGACTTTTTCGGCCACGACCAGATTGTGCTGCATTGGAACCGGATCCGCCTTCATCTTCCGCCCTTTGACTTCGGAGGGGACTCACAAAAACAGACTGACTTCGAACTGGGCTTGAATCAACTGCTGAGAGAATTGAATTTCACCATCATAGCGACGGCAATTGACAAGCGCTGCTGGCGGTCAGAACGCGCAAAATCGCCTGATCTCTACGGGGAGGCCATGCGTCTCTGCCTCGAGCAGACCTACGATTTCCTGTTGGGCCGACAACAGCACGAACTAATGACCAAAGTGATAATTGAATCGAGAGGAAAGAAGGAAAATCATTTGCTCCAAATGACCTTCCAGCGCACCTGTGCTGGTGAAAACGCGCTGGCCAAACCACTGAGTTGTTTTGAGCTTGTTTTCGCGCTCAAGAGCTGGAACGACTCCGGATTGCAAATCGCTGATCGCACTGCCCATCCGATCGGCCGGCACATTATCGTCCCGGGCCAACCCAACCGAGCGTGGGATCTACTCGTTGAGCCGAAGCTCTATCGGAGTCCGCAGGACGAATTCTACGGATGGGGGTTGGTTGAACTCACCAATTCATAGCAAAGGCCCCGGGAACAATCCGGGGCCTTTTTGATTGAGGATGCCCGTTGGCCCCAACGTACAGGCGAGTACTGCCCCTGAACCTGTCGCCGGTCCGATTTCCGGTGGACCTCAACGGAGGCGCAATGCTTGTCGCAGAGCCGACCGCCGGCCGATAACATCCTACACTCGCTTACCATTATACGTCACCATGCGCCGCCATGCACAATTATGCGCCATTGTATGCCATTGGTGTATATGTCGAGTTTCTCTGCCGCCGCCGTCAAAGCGGCCCTATGCTAAAATCCGCCCCACAAACATCCCCGCCCCCGGAGGCCCGCCATGCCTGCCCATCGCACCCGCATCAAAGACCTCCTCGCCGCCGAGAACTCCGGCGATATCACCGGCCCGATCAACGTGAAGGGCTGGGTCAAGACCGTCCGTTCCTCCGGCGGTGTTGCCTTCGTGCAGATCAACGACGGCTCGACCCTGGCCGACCTGCAGATTGTCGTCGACGCCAACTGCCCCGACTACTCGCTGGTCAACGCCCTCACCACCGGCTGTAGCGTCAGCGCCGACGGCAACCTCCAGGACTCCCTGGGCCGCGGCCAGAAGTATGAGATCGCCGCCGCCAGCCTCGAGCTGCTGGGCTCCGCGGACCCCGAGGAGTACCCCCTCCAGAAGAAGCGCCACACCCTGGAGTTCCTGCGCGAGCTGGCCCACCTGCGTCCCCGCACCAACACCTTCGGCGCCGTCGCCCGCGTCCGCAACGCCATGTCTTTCGGCATCCACAAGTTCTTCCAGGAGCGCGGCTTCCTCTACATCCAGACCCCCATCATCACCGCCAGCGACGCCGAGGGAGCCGGCGCCATGTTCCGCGCCACCACCCTGGACCTCAACAACCTGCCCATCGCCGAAGGCCGCGTGGACAACGACGCCGACTTCTTTGGCCGCCCCGCCTTCCTCACCGTCAGCGGACAGCTCGAGGCCGAGATCTTCGCCCAATCCATGTCCGACGTCTACACCTTCGGCCCCACCTTCCGCGCCGAAAACTCCAACACCTCCCGTCACCTCGCCGAGTTCTGGATGGTCGAGCCCGAGGTCGCCTTCTGCGATCTCGACGGCCTGGCCCAGCTGGCCGAGGACTTCCTGCGCAGCATCTTCGCCCATGTCCTCGACACCTGCCCCGAGGACATGGCCTTCTTCAACCGCTTCTACGATAAGGAGATCATCCAGACCCTGGAGGACATCGCCAACTCCGACTTCGAGCGCATGACCTACACCGAGGCCGTCGCCGCGCTCCAGGCCTCCGGCGAGTCCTTCGAGTACCCCGTGGAGTGGGGCGCCGACCTGCAGTCCGAGCACGAGCGCTACCTCACCGAGCGCAAGGTGGGCCGGCCCGTCATCGTCACCGACTACCCCAGCGCCATCAAGGCCTTCTACATGCGCCTCAATTCCCGGGGCTCAGGCGACCCGGGCGAGACCGTCCGCGCCATGGACGTCCTCGTCCCCCGCATCGGCGAGATCATCGGCGGCAGCCAGCGCGAGGAACGCCTCGACGTGCTCCAGCGCCGCATGGCCGAGGCGGGCCTCGACGACGCCCCCTACTGGTGGTACCTGGACCTCCGCCGCTATGGCACCGCCCCCCACGCCGGCTTCGGCCTCGGCTTCGAGCGCACCGTCCAGTTCGCCACCGGCATGCAGAACATCCGCGACATCATCGCCTTCCCCCGCACCCCCCGCAACGCCGAGTTCTGATACATCGCGCATACAGTGCGATCGGGAGTTTGATGGTGCCGGTAGTATTTAGGGAAGGTCAGTTCGAATTCCGTTTCTACTCTGGAGATAAAGGCGAACCGCCCCACATCCACGTTCGTCATTCGTCGGTAGGGAGAGCAAAATTCTGGCTTGAACCAGAGGTATCGCTCGAACACAATCATCGTATGCGCGCGCGGGATGTTCGGGAGGCGCAGAGACTGATTGAAGAAAACCGGGATATGTGCTTGGAGAAATGGCATGACCACTTCGCAGATTGAAGCAGTATCGATCAATTTCACGGACGATCAATTCATCGTCACTCTATCCGACGGCAGGGAAGTGATTAGTCCCTTCACCGTTGATACGTTCCCGCGCCTGTGGCACGCAACGCCCGAAGAACGCGCACACTACGAAACATTCCGCGATGAAATCCACTGGCCTAACCTGAACGAAGACGTTCGCGTTCCGGATTTGTTGGAAGGCATCGCCAACTCTGGAGAGAGCAAAAGTTCCGTGGAAACGTGGCTCGCGGCTATTCAGGAATTTCGCAATTCCACGTACAGAGAAGTACAAACTTTTACTGAATGGGATCTCCGCAGGAAGGACTTGTGGCGCGAAACCGCGTCCACCACCACCTCCGAATCCCCCAACCGCCTCTACTTCGGCGACAACCTGGACATCCTCCGCCAGTACGTCGCCGACGAGAGCGTTGACCTCATCTACCTCGACCCGCCCTTCAACTCCAACGCCACCTACAATGTCCTCTTCCGCGAGCGTTCCGGCGAGGAATCCGCCGCCCAGATCACCGCCTTCGAGGACACCTGGCGCTGGGGCTGGGAGTCGGAGATTGCCTTCCAGGACGTGGTCACCCGGGGACCCGACAAGGTGGGCAGCCTCCTTGCCGCGCTGCGCCAGTTCCTCGGCCAGAACGACATGATGGCCTACCTCACCATGATGGCCCAGCGCATGATCGAGTTGCACCGCGTCCTGAAGCCCACCGGCAGCATCTACCTCCATTGCGACCCCACCGCCAGCCACTATCTGAAGCTGATGATGGATGCGGTGTTCGGCGCGGACAAATTCCGCAACGAAATCATCTGGAAAAGGACAGGTTCGCACGGTGGATCCAAACGATGGGGGCCCATACACGATACGATTTTGTTTTATTCAGCATCAGACAAATATCTATGGACCAAAGTGTACCAACATTACGACCCCACATACCTTGATAAGCATTACCGCTCTGAGGACAAGAAGGGACGGTATCAACTGGTTAGTCTAACTGGTGCCGGTACTCGGTCTGGAGACTCCGGCCAGCCGTGGCGCGGCGTGAATCCCACTGAAACAGGACGCCACTGGGCGGTGCCAAACGGTGTCCTTAAAGCATCCTTCCCAGACCTCAATGTAAATAACCTGTCAACGCAAGAAAAATTGGACCTTCTTGATGAGGCTGGGCTTATCCATTGGCCGGAACGCGGTTCGATTCCGCGGCAGAAAAGATACGCAGACGAAAGTGCTGGCGTTCCAATTCAAGACATAATCACAGACATTCCACCCATTTCATCCCACGCTCGCGAACGCCTCGGCTACCCCACCCAGAAGCCCGAGGCCCTGCTGGAGCGCATCATCAATGCCAGCAGCAACGAGGGCGACGTCGTCCTCGACCCCTTCTGCGGCTGCGGCACCGCCACCGTCGCCGCAGAGCGTCTCAACCGCCGCTGGATCGGCATCGACGTCACCCACCTGGCCATCACCCTGGTCCGTCATCGTCTCCACGACAGCTTCGGCGACGGGCTGCGACCCTTCGAGATTGTCGGCCAGCCTACCGACTCCGGCAGCGCCGCCGCCCTGGCCGAGCAGGACCGCTACCAGTTCGAGTGGTGGGCCCTGGGCCTGGTGGACGCCCGCCCCGCCAACGACCGCCGTCGTGGCGCCGACGCCGGCGTCGACGGCTACATCAACTTCTTCGACGACGCCAGCGGCAAGCCCAAGCGCATCATCGCCCAGGTCAAGAGCGGCCACGTCAACCGGGGCATGATCGCCACGCTGAAAGGCGACATGGAGCGGGAGAAGGCCGAGGTCGGCGTGTTCATCACCCTGCAACCGCCCACCGAGCCCATGCGCCAGGAGGCGCTGTCCGCCGGCATCTACACCCCCAGCGCTTTCCCCGACCAGCAGCACCCTCGCGTACAGATCCTGACCATCGAGGAACTGCTGGCCGGTGCCGCGGTCTCATACCCGCGCGGCGGCGCCCCGGCCACCTTCCGCCAGGCCCCCCGCCGTCGCCGCAGCCAGGGCCAGCAGAACACCCTCGTCTGACCCCGCCCTTCCCGCTGCCTGTCATTCCCGCCCCCACCCGTCATTTCGTCCCTCACCCGCCATTCCCGCCCCCCACCCGTCATTCCCGCCCCCCACCCGTCATTCCTGCGAAAGCAGGAATCCACCCTCATGTGTACTCAGTTCACGGCGGGGAAACGTCAAAATCAAGATTTTCAAGATTCAGGGATTATCAGGATTGGAACCGATCCGTGACAGAGTTCTTCCAATCCTGTCCAATCATAAAATCCCGTAAATCCTGCTGCTGACAGTCCAATCCCGTCCATCCGGTGCATCCATGTCAATTCGTCCTTTCACCCGTCGGGGTTCAGGATTTTCATACCGCCCCAATATTGTAAAATGCGATAATTGACATCACAATTTGCCGATGATAGTGTCTGGCGGGAACCAAACGGCCGTTTCGCCAACGGCGGCCCATACTGAATCGAACAGCAGGAGGTAACCCTATGGCCTTTCATCGTCCGGCCCGCTTGCCGCGCCCGGCTCGTTTATATCGGATCGCCGTCGCCCTTGTGCTCGTGTTATCCCTGGCTGCCCTCTGGGCCTGCGGAGGTTCCGAGGCCCCGGCCCCGGCCGCGCCCGCTGCAACCGCCGCGCCGGCAGCCCCGGCTCAGGTCGCCGCCACCGCCGCCCCTGAGCCCACCCCCATGCCGGCCATGGCCGACGAGGATAGCTTCCTCCACCTGGCCGTCACTCCGCTGCCCCAGGACACCTTCTATCCCTGGCTGGCCACCAGCAGCGGCCATCTGGTGTTCCGGCCCATGTGGGAGAACCTGACCACCATATCACCGGCAACCGGTGTATCCACCATCCTTCCCCAACTGGCGCGCGAGTGGGACGTCAGCCCTGATGCCAGCGAGTACACCTTCCGCCTGCAGGAAGGCGTCCAGATGCACTACGACTGGGGCGAGTTCACCGTCAAGGACGTGGTCCTCACCCTTGACCAGCAGATGTCCGACCCGCTGGCCGGCTGCAAGGCGCCCCTGAAGAAATTCATGGGGTACGACTCCATGACTGAGATGATCGATGCCGGCAAAGCGGAGATCATCGACGACTACACCTTCAAGATGACATTGGCCCAGCCGCAGGTGGACGTGGCGGACTGGTGGTTCAACATCCTGGTGGTGCCCTGCGCCGCCGTGCGCAGCGCGGCCCAGTACGAGGCCGAAGGCGACGCCATGTTTGAAAGCGGCCCGGCCGGCACCGGCGGTTACCAGTTCGTGAACCGGGAACTCAAGGAGTTCACCGAGTACGAAGCGGTGCCCTACGAGCACTGGCGGGTGAACCCGGAGTTCAAGCGGCTGCGCATCAGCACGACCCCCGAAGACCTGACCCGGCTGGCCCTGTTGTTGACCGGCGAGGCCAACATGGTGGACGTGCCCAAGGTGCTGCACCAGCAGGCCATCGACGAGGGCATGGAGGTGTTTGAGAGCCCCCTGCCGACGGTCGGCCTGACCATCGTTCCCCATGGCCAATACTACGTGAGTGAAGCCAACTGGAACCCCGAGTCTGAGCCCTGGGCCGCTCCCGGCGAGACCGGTCGGATGGTCCGTGAAGCGATGAACCGGGCCATCAACCGTGAACAGATCGTCAACGAGCTGTTCAAGGGCCGCGGGGAGCCGATGTACAACACCATCTTCCACCCAACGCTGGAAGGCTGGAACCCCCGGTGGGAGACGGAGTTCGAGGAGAAGTACGGCTACGATCCGGAACGGGCCAAGCAGTTGTTGGACGAGGCCGGCTTCCCCGGCGACAACGGCCAGGACCGTTTCTTCGTGGAGGTCTGGCAGAGCAGCCTGCCCGGGTTGCCGGAGACCATCGAGGTGTCCCAGACCGTTGCCCAGTCCCTTGAGGATATCGGCATTGAGGTGAAGCTGGTGGAGGTGGAGTTCGCCCGCGCGCTGGACGCCTTCCGCGACCTGCATGATGCCCACTTCATCCAGCCCCTGCGCCAGACCATCCGGCAGATCAACGCCAACGCCCGCATCTACTACTACACCGGTCCCACCAACCCCGATACGGGCCTCCCCAACGGCGGCGTTATCTACATGGAGCACCAGATCTACGACGACAATTACGAAGCGCTGCTGAAAGAAACTGATCCCGCCGAGCGAAACCGGCTGGCGCAGGAGATGGGCGATCACATCTACGACAACTATCGCAGCATCCCCATCGTCAACATCCGCTCCACCCTCGTGGTGAATCCCGACGAGGTCCTGGAGTACGAGTTCGGCAGCCTCACCGGCGTCTTCGGCCACCTGGAGTACGCCAAGCGGGCCAGGTAGCCGCAACCGCTGCCCGCCACGCCTGGCACACACCGGGGCGTCGGATCTCCGATGCCCCGGTTCTTTGCTCCGTCAGCGCGGCGGATGTTGAACTGACCCGGCCGGGAGGAGGGATCCGACCGGGCCAGCCACCCGAGTGGGGGCAGGATACGGGGCGCTACCGCCGCTAAGGCAGCGCCCCGACCTTTTGCAGCAGGGCCTGCGTACCGGCCAGGTCAGCCAGGTCGGCCAGGGTGATGTCGGGCTGGCCGATGTCATCCAGCGGCGTCAGCAGGACCGAAGGCCGTACTTCCTCAACCATCGGGTACTCGAAGGTGGAGCCGGCAAAGTACTGTTGCGCCACCTTGCTCAGCAGAAAGCGTACGAAAGCCGCGGCGTTTTCCGGGTTGTCCGCAGACTCGAGGATGCTGACGCCGGACACCAGCACGATGGCCCCGGGGCCGGCGGCGCGCAGGTGGGCGTTCCGCGCCGGGAAGCCCTCGCCCTCTTCAGCGATGAAGCGATACAGGTAATAGTGGTTCACCAGCCCGACGTCGATTTCGCCGGACGCGGCAGCCGCCACCTGCGGGGTGTTCTTGGGATAATCCTGGACGTCGTTGTCCAGCATGGCGCGCAGCCACTGCTCGGTGCGTTCTTCGCCCCAGCCCACGCGCAGCGCGGTCACCATAGCCTGGAAGGAGCCGTTGGTGGGCGCCCAGCCGACCCGTCCCTTCCAGCGCGGTTCGGTGAAGCCCCAGAGGTCGTCGGGCAGATCGGCCTCGGTGAGATTGTCGGTGCCGTACACCACCACCCGGGCGCGGCCGGTGATGCCCACCCAACTGCCGTCGGCGGAGCGCGCCCACTCCGGCGTCATCGCGATGACGTCCTCCGGCAACGCCACCATCATTTCGGAAACCGCGGCGAGGCCTCCCGGATCCTGGGCGTAGAACACGTCGGCCGGCGAGTTGCCGCCTTCCTCAAGGAGCGTGGCCGCCAACGCGCTGGTCCCGGCGTACTTGACCTGCACATCGATGCCGGTGGCGCCCTTGAACTGCTGGATGATCGGATCCACCAGCGACTCGCTGCGGCCCGAGTATATGACCAGCTCGCCAGGGTCGTCGTTGCCGGATGATTCCGGCGCCGCCCGCGTGACCTCCACCGGCACTTCGCGGGTCACCTCGACCACGCGCGTCACCTCAACCGGAGCCGGCGCGGGTTGAGCGGCGGGCGATCCACAGGCCACTACCAGCGGGATGAGGGCCAGCGCAGCCGCTATCAGCAGCCAGGGAAGGGTACGCCGGCCTGGTTTCGCTTGTCTGTGCATCATGGGTTCCTCCGCGATGGTCGCCGGAATTGCTCGGTTCGATGCCCGTCAGCCCTCGATACGGAGCGCCACAAATGCTGATGTGGCGGTACGTCATCGCAGTGTTCAGGCTGAACGTGTCCATAAATTAGTGCAGACTTACTTTAATGTCAAGCCCCTAATTACGTGAAAAATCAAGGAACGTCGTCCGGATGATTAACGCACGGATTCCCGAGTAATAACCGTAGCGCGACGCATGGATCAACCCGGTCGGCGGGTGGTGGGAGTGGTTGCGCGGCGGATATGTCGAGGACGTGTGAGGCCACGGCCTCCCGTACAAGGCGGTCGCAGCGGTGGTCACCTCGGGTTCAAAGGCGGTTCCGCTGCGGGTCAATCTGCTAATTCTGCCTGCTGGATGTGTTGACAGGTAATTGGGGCGCAGATACACTGACGCCAGCGTTCAATCAGCCTTCATTCGCCAACATGATATGGCCTGAAAATGCTCTTCGCTCAATCTAAACAGCAAATACAGGCGGCAGTCAGCGACGCGGTTACCGGGCACAAGGCCCTGCGGTTATCAGGCTTGTGGAAATCTTTTCGGGACACGCAAGCCGTCGCCAACGTTGACCTTGACGTTGAACCCGGCGAGATCCTGTGCCTGCTGGGCCCCAGCGGCTGCGGGAAGACCACCACCCTGCGCCTGATCGCCGGTTTTGACGCCCCCGACGCCGGGACGATAGAGATTGGCGGGCGCACCGTGTACGGGCCGGGCGTGAACGAGAGCCCGGAGAAGCGCCGCGTCGGCATGGTGTTCCAGGAAGGCGCCCTGTTCCCCCACCTGACCGTTGCCCAGAACATCGCCTTCGGGCTGGGTCGGGCGCGGCATCGCAAGGAGCAGGTGGCTGCGGCGTTGCGCATGGTTGATCTGGAAGGGTACGACGAACGGTATCCGCACCAGATCTCGGGCGGACAGCAGCAGCGCGTGGCGCTGGCCCGCGCCCTGGCGCCGGAGCCTGACCTGATCCTCATGGATGAACCCTTCTCCAGCCTGGACCGGAGCCTGCGGGAACAGCTACGCACCGAGGTGCGGGCCATTTTGCGGGAGCGGGGCGCCACCGTGGTCTGCGTGACCCACGACCAGGAAGAGGCCATGCAGCTGGGCGACCGCGTCGTGGTGATGAACGCGGGGAAGATCGAACAGCTGGGCTCGCCCGAGTCGATATTTCACAACCCGGACAATCGGTTCACCGCCGAGTTCTTCGGCACCGCCGACTTCCTGCCGGCGTGGCGGGATGGAGACTTCCTGGCCTGCGAGGTGGGCAGCATGCCCTGGCCGTCGTTCTGGCCCTCGCCCTGGCCGGAGCACAAGGTCCTGCAGGTGATGGTGCGCCCCGACTGCATGGACATCGTGCCGGACCCCTCGGGCGATTGCACCGTGACCCGGCAGGAATTCATGGGCGCCTTCCACATGTACACGGTGGAGTTGCCATCCGGTCAGCAGGTCCAGGTGATGAAGTCCCACGTGGAGCACGTCGAGCCCGGCTCCCGGGTTCGCATCGTCCTCCGCGACGGCCACAAGCTCTTGCCCTTCGTGGACGGCCAGGCCTTCTTCGACGGGCCGGCCTACCTGGCGGAGTTGAACGGAACGCACGGGTAGAGACCCGCTGGCGCTGCTGATTAGCGATGCCGCCCGGATGGGGCGGCATTTTTTGGTTTAACGCTCCCGGTCCTCCCTGACGTACCGGGCAGAGCAGTCGAGGTTGCCGCCAAGTCGTTCGACGATGCGGCGGCAACCTCGTCGGCGGCTTTCATCAACCCATGCGTACCCAATTTGTTATTGCGAGGAGCGGAGCGACGCGGCAATCCCGCTGGCGGAGAGATGACTGTTCCGGCAGCGAGATTGCCGCGCTTCGTGTAGATTGATTATGGCTGGGGGTCGCACGACGGGTCGACCGTTGTCCCGATACCTGCTGTCGACAACCTCCGGGCGCCTCCGTCATATAATATTGCTTGCGCGTAATGATCCACGCGACAAGGACGCGGATGGGCAGAAGTCGGCCAGGACCGGCGCCCACGTAGCGTCCGCAGCCAGTTTGCATCAGGGAGATTCGCTTGAACCACATCAAAGCAATTTTCTTCGACGGGGACGACACCCTCTGGGACTTCCGCTCCGCCATGTTGAGCGCGCTGGAGGTGACGCTGGTTGAGCTGCGGCGGATGGCAGGCAACGAGGCGGCGGAAGCCCTCACCGTGCAACGGATGACGGAGATCCGGGAGGCCGTCGCCGAGGAGATGAGCGAGGCCACCACCTCGGTGGAGGTAATCCGACACGAGGCCCTGGCGCGGACGCTGTCCGAGGTCGGGCATCCCAGCGATGACGGGTCCCGGCGGCTGTACGAGGTTTACACCGAGGCCCGGTTCGAGGCGACCCGGCCGTTCCCGGGCGTGGTCGACGTACTGAACGACCTCAAGGGCCGGTACATGCTCGGCCTGGTGTCCAACGGCAACACCCACCCGGAGCGGGCCGGTCTCGACGGGGTTTTCAACTTTGCGATCCTGGCCGTGGAGTGCGGCATCGCCAAGCCCGAACCGCGCATCTTCGAGCTGGCTTTGGACAAGTGCGGCTGCGACGCATCGCAGGTGGTCCACGTTGGTGATTCCCTGCAGTCCGACATTGCGGGCGCAAACGGGTGCGGCATACGCAGCGTGTGGCTGAACCCGGACGGCGCGGCGAACGATTCGGGCATCACGCCGGGTCACGAGATCAGCGACCTGAGGGAGTTGCTGGAGTTCCTGTAGCGACGCCGAAGTCGAGAATGCAACCGGACGGCGTCAGCCGGCGGATGGAGTATAATCGCGCCAATCCTAGACTTATCCCCGGAGGGAGGGGTAGTGCCGCGACCGCGTAAAACCGCCACCGAACCCAGGGTGCAGACCAAAGGGCACGACACGCCGGACCGACTGTCCCCGGTTACCGAGAACTACCTGCTGTCCCTGTACAAGATGTGGGAGGACTCGGAGATCCCGACGCTGACGCAGCTTACCGAGACCCTCCGGCAGTTGCCGCCTACGGAAGGCCTGGGCACCTCGGTCCCGTCAGTTGCCGGGATGCTGCGGCGGATGCAGAAGCAGGGCCTGGTGGATATCGGCAGCGACAAGCGCATCCGGATGACGAGGCGAGGACAGACCGAAGGCGAGAACATCGCGCGCCGCCACCGGCTGGCGGAGTGGCTCGTGGTGAGCCTGCTGGGCATGGAGCTCCACGAGGCCCACATCGAGGCGCACCAACTGGAGCACGGCATGTCCGACGCCATGGAAGCCAAGCTCATGGAGCGGTTGGGCAACCCGACCCACTCACCATTCGGCTGGCCGATACCGGGCAGCGGACCAACCACGCCGTCGCCGGGCGCGGTCACCCTGGACAACGCCGTTAGCGGCACAGCCTACGTGGTGGACCGGGTCCCGGAAGAAGATGCGGAGTTGCTGAAATTCCTGGGCGCGGCGCGGCTGGTGCCGGAGCGCCGGATCACCCTGCTGGAGGGCATGCCCTACCTGGGGGTCATGCAGGTGGAGACGGAGGTGGACCGCATCTCCATCGGCTACAACGTAGCGCGGCAGATCGTCGTGCGGCCGGCCGTGGAAAACGAGGGAGACGACTACCTTTAGGTCAAACGGTTCCGTTTGGATTCCGTTGGTTCCTCGCATATCGGCCCCGCAGTCGCCAACCTTAACCAAACGTAACCGGTATGGGTTTGTCCCGCGTTAGAGCGTGAAAGAGGGCGGTTCACCGCTTGTTGATACCGGAAACAAGCAGGAACCGCCCTTGTATTGAGAAAGTGGTGCCGAGGGGCGGATTCGAACCACCGACACCGGCATTTTCAGTGCCGTGCTCTACCAGGCTGAGCTACCTCGGCTAATCGGACTTTAATCATAGACGGACGTGTCAATCGTGTCAATTCAGTCCGCTTCTTCGGCAGGGCAATCGCATTTTGAACGATTGCCCTGCCGACGTTCCCGCTTTCGAGGGAAGCCAGTGGGGGACCAGGCGCGTCTCGCCGACCATGAATACTCTCTACGCAGGAACGCTCTCTACAATCGACGGCTTCCGGATTTCACCGGAGTGACGGGTGTGGATTTTTGAAATGCGATTGCCTGGGCTTCTGCGGCACACCCGGTACCGCGGCGCCGAGTGCGGGCGGTTCCGGATACGGCGGTCTGTCGGTATGCGCGACACCATGGGTCTCGTCGACGCTGGGTCTCGCCGACGCTGGGTCTCGCCGACGCTATTCCTGCCCCGGTGGGCCCGAAGTGGGGCTTTCGGCGCGCCTCGCGCCTCGCGGTTGCAATTTGTGTGCGGTATAAGTATTATTAGGCAGGCGAATTGTGGGGAAAGTGATCCAAGCGAGAACGGAGTACCTGCTCGACCTATGCGGCCGCGCCAATTGGCCGTAAGCAAGAGTAAGGAGCAACTTAACTGATGGTAGCCCAGGACCCTAACGTAGTCGAAGTCACCGATATGTCGCAACTCCCGGAGTCGGCTTTTTCGCCGAGGGAGTATCGGAGGGGCGACTTGGTGACCGGCGAGATAGTGCGCATCGATGACGAGGGTATGGTCATCAGCGCCGGACTCAAGACCGAGGGCATTGTTCCGCCACAAGAAATGCGGACACTCACCGACGAAAAGCGTGAGCAAATGCAACCGGGCGCCAATGTGATTGTCATTCACCTGAACAATCGCGGTCCGGGAGGGATGGCGGTATTCTCTTACGACCAGGCGCAGGAGAAGCAGGTCTGGGAAGACCTGATCGAACTGCACAAGCAGGACTCCGAGCTTTCCGCCAAGGTGGTACAGCACAACAAGGGCGGCCTGGTGGTCGACTGGGAAGGCGTGCGCGGGTTCGTGCCCTTCTCCCAGATGGCGCCGGTGCCGAAAGAAGGCCGCATCGAGCATCTGGACGCCCGGATCGGCGAGGATGCCCGGTTCAACATCCTGGAGCTGGACGCTCAGCGTGAGAAGTTGGTGCTGACCGAGCGACGTATCTGGCGTCAGCTGCGCAACGCCGCCAAGGAACGCCTGCTGGAAGAGTTGCAGGAAGGCCAGATCGTGCAGGGCACGGTCAGGTCGATGCGCGGGTTCGGGGCGTTTGTGGACCTGGGCGACGCGGAAGGGCTGGTGCCCATCTCGGAGCTGTCCTGGTCGATGATCAAGTCTCCGGAGGAAGTGGTCAGCGTAGGCGACGACCTGACGCTCAAGGTGCTGCGCGTGGACCGGGAGGCCAGCAAGATTTCCCTGAGCCTGAAGCGCACCCAGCCGGAGCCCTGGGACACGGTGCCGGAGCGATACCACGTTGGTGATATTGTCGACGGGACCGTCACGCGGCTGATGGACTTTGGCGCCTTCGTGAAGCTGGAAGACTGGGTCGAGGGCCTGGTGCACATCTCCGAGCTATCCGCGCGCCGGATGGAGCATCCCCGGGAAATCGTCTACCAGGGTCAGCTGATCAAGGTGCAGATCCTGAGCATCGACATCGAACGGAAGCGGATGAGCCTGAGCTACCGCAAGGTGTACGGACTGTAAGCGCAAACTCCGCGCCGCGGCAGAACGTTTCAGGGGCGACGACCGTCGCCCCTATTTTGTTGCCTGGAGCGCCGGAAGGTCGATGTCGTTGACTATGAGGTGACCTGGGTCGGCGGCGTTCTCATCGTCGCGCAACTCGCGGAGCCGCTCCAGACCGCGTCGCGTATCGCTGGCCACACGAGCCGGATGCCACTTGCGGATGCGACGCTTGAACAGCCAATAGGTGAACTCCTGCCAGGCCACCAGGGACAGATTCTGCGCGTCGTAGCCCCAGGATCCCTCAGCATCGGACAGAAATTGAGGCACCAGGTTGGCGCGGGTCTCGCCGTAGAGATGGCGGTAGGCGTCTTCGACCACGTCGTCGCTGTCACCGTAGCAGCGGGCCAGCCGACTCTTGCGGATGGAGTCTTCCGTCACCAGTTGCAACGCCTCTTCGACCACCACGCCGTACCAGAAATTCAGGTGGGCAGTGTAACGGTAGGGCCCGATCAGTTGGCGGAACCGCTCCGGGCCGATGTCCTCGGGCAGACGCCCGTAAAACAGCAGGGCCTCCAGTTCGTCAGGAGGAACCACATCGGGGATGGACAGGCACAGACGGTGGGCCAGGGTGATCCAGTCCAGCGCTTCGCCGCCGATGACGTAGCGCCAATTCCGCCCCCAAAGCTCCTCGTTGGGGAGGCTCCAGCGACCGATGGCGTCCAGCAGCGCGATGTACCATGGTTCTACCAGGCCGGCCCGGGACCGCAGCCGCTCGATGACGTGGTCGTAAGCCGGCAGGGCTCCGCCCTCGTCGCCCGCCGGCGAGATGACAGCGACCCCGGTGTCGTCCACCGTGAAAGTCATGGTCGGGATGCCGCAGCGCTTCGGGCCCCTGCCATCGCCGCGAAACGATCGGGTCGTTGCCCTTTCGGGGCGCGAAGCCAACCGAGAAACTCGCCTGCCGGATAGGTGTTCAGGACGTGCTCGGGCCCACACCAGGCGCGTCGGGCCACGGCCACCCCGAAGGTGCGGTTCGCAAGTCCGTCAACGTGGTGTGAGTCGGTGTTGATGACCAGCGGGACGCCCAACTCGCGGGCGCGGGCCGCGTGCGTGTCCTTGAGGTCCAGGCGCTCCGGAGCCGCGTTGATTTCCATCGCAGTGCCGGTGTCGCGGGCGGTTTGCAGCAGGGCCTCGATGTCGAACTCAACCGGGTCGCGACGGCCCAGCAGCCGCGTGGAGGCATGCCCGATGACGGTGACGTAAGGGTTCTCCATGGCGCGGGTGATCCGCCGGGTCATGGTGTCTCGGTCCTGGGTCATGGCGTTGTGAACGGAGGCGATGACCCAGTCCAGCATGCCCAGCACGTCGTCGGGGAAGTCCATGGCGCCGTCGGCGCGGATGTCCACCTCGGAGCCGCAGAGGATGGTCATGTCGTACCGGGACTGGAGGCTTTTCAAGATTTCGATCTGACGTGCCAGACGGTCGGGGGTCAGGCCGTTGGCGACGCCCAGACCCTGGGAATGGTCGGTGAGCGCCATGTACTCGTAGCCCATGGCGGCCACGGCGGCAACCATCTCCTCCAGGGGGAACTTGCCGTCGCTCCAGTCGCTGTGGAGATGCAAGTCACCCCGGAGGTCGGACTCCGTAATCAGGTTGGGCAGGTTGCCATCGCGGGCAGCGTCCAACTCGTCGGCGCCGCGGCGGAGCTCCGGCGCAATCCAGGGCAGATCCAGGCGGCCGTAGAATGATTCTTCGTCAGGGAAACGCTCCGTTTCGCCGCTTTCGATTACGGTGATGCCGTACTCGTTCAGAGACAGACCCCGGCGGTTGGCGTAATCGCGCAAGCGGATGTTGTGCTGCTGGCTGCCGGTGAAGTACTGGAGCATCGCGCCCATGGCGTGGGGCTCTCCGATGCGGAGGTCGATCTGGATGCCCGGATCGACTATCACGGATGTCTTGGAGTCGCCCTGGACCAGGACCTCGCGAACCGACGGCAGAGCGGCCAGGGCCGGGCCGGTTTCGGACGGGTTCTCCGACACGGCGATGAGGTCCAGGTCGCCGATGGTCTCCTCCCAGCGGCGCAGCGATCCGGCCGGGGTGATGCTCACCAGCCCGGCGCAGGCGTCGAGCAGCTGGGCAGTTACGGCGGCGCAGGTCTCGGAAGCGATGCCCAGGGGTGTGCGGTCGGAGCGGGACCGCTGGGCCTGGATGTGACGCAGAATGTTTGCCACCGAGCGCTTGCCCATGCGCGGCAACTGTTCGAGCCGTCCGTCGGTCGCGGCCTGCTCCAGTTCGGCGACGGATCCGATGCCCAGCTCGTCCACGGCCGCTTTCACGGTCTTGGGCCCCATTCCGGGGACTTCCAGCAGCTCCAGGACGGTGGGGGGAAGTTCCTCGGCCAGGCGATCATAGGCGGCCACGTGGCCCGTAGCCACGTACTCCTGGACCTTTTCACTGATGGCCTTGCCGACGCCGGGGATTTTCTTCAGGTCATCCCCGGCGGCAGCCGCTGCGGCCAGCGACCAGCTCAGTTGTTCGATGGTGTTGGCGGCGCGCTGGTAGGCGCGAATCTTGAAGACGGTGTCGCCCTTGATCTCCAGCATGGCGGCCATGTTGTTGAACAGCTGGACGATGTCTTCGTTGGTGATCTGCGTGGTCATGGTCAATACCTTACCACCGGCCAACAAGGGCGGGCAAGGCAAGGATCCGGCGTCGCGTGCTCGGACAAACTCAAGGGCGCCTGCTTTCGCGGGCGCCCCTGGACGTTCCGAATGTGAACTCGGCTAGCTGCTGGCGCCCTCCAGGTTCTTCATGTGGTTCATGGCGCTGCCGGCCCGGAACCACGCGATCTGGGCGTCGTTCAGCGTGTGACGCAGGTTGAGGGTTTCCTCACTGCCGTCGGCGTGTTTGAGGATGGCCTGCACGGGCCGGTCGGGGGCCAGGTCGCTGAGACCGACCAGGCTCATGCGGTCGTCCTCCAGCACGCGATCCCAGTCCGCCGGGTCCTCGAAGGTGAGGGGTAGGAGCCCCTGCTTCTTCAGGTTCGACTCGTGGATGCGGGCGAAGCTGCGGGTGATGATGGCCGCGGCGCCCAGCATGCGCGGCGACAGGGCGGCGTGCTCGCGGCTGGAGCCCTCGCCGTAGTTCTCATCACCGATGGCGACCCAGCGGATACCCTGGGCGCTGTACGCGCGGGCGATCTCCGGAATGGGCATGATCTCCTCGCCGGAGAGCTGGTTCTTGCCGGTCCCGGTGTCGTCGGTATAGGCGTTGTTGGCGCCGAGGAACATGTTGTCGCTGAGGTTGTTCAGGTGTCCGCGGAAGCGCAGCCAGGGACCGGCCGGGGAGATGGAGTCGGTGGTCGTCTTGCCCTGGGTCTTCACCAGGACCGGCACGTCCTCGAAGTCATTCCCGTCCCAGGGTTCCCACGGATCCAGGACTTGCAGGCGGTTGCTGTTGGGATCGACGCGGACCTCGACGTCGCTGCCGTCTTCCGGCGGCTCGACGTACATGTCGGTGCCCGGGTCAAAGCCGGTGGGTGGCACCTCGGGCGCCTCGGACGGCGGCTGGAGCATGAACTCGTTGCCGTTGGCGTCCACCAGCGGGTCGGTGAGGGGGTTGAACGACAGGCTGCCGCCCAGTCCCATGGCCACGGCCAGTTCCGGGCTGGCGATGAAGTTCATGGTGCCGGCGTTGCCGTCATTGCGGCTGGGGAAGTTGCGGTTGTAGGAGGTGACGATGCTGTTGTCGGTGCCGCGAGCCTCGGGTCGGTTCCACTGGCCGATGCAGGGACCGCAGGCGTTGGCCAGCACGGTGGCGCCGATGGCCTCCAGCGCGGCCTGCTGACCGTCGCGCTCGATGGTGGCGCGGACCTGCTCGGAGCCGGGGGTAACCAGCAGGCCGGACGCGGCGGAAACGCCCCGAGCCGAGGCCTGTCGGGCCACGTCGGCGCAGCGTTCCATATCCTCGTAGGAGGAGTTCGTGCAGCTGCCCACCAGGGCCACGGACACCCGTTCCGGGAAGCCTTCCTGCTTGGCCTCGGCGGCCAGTTCGGAGATGGGCCGGGCGCGGTCGGGCGAATGGGGGCCGGTGACGTGCGGTTCCAGCGTGGACAGGTCGATCTCGACGATCTGGTCGTAGAACTGCTCGGGCTGCGCCTCGACTTCAGGGTCGGACTGGAGCAGATGCTTGTACTCCTCGGCGATTGCGACCAGGTCCTCGCGGCCGGTGGCGCGCAGGTAGGTGGCCATGCGCTCGTCGTAGGGGAACACGTCGCCCGTGGCGCCCAGCTCGGCGCCCATGTTGCAGATGGTGCCCTTGCCGGTGGCGGAAATAGAAGCGGCGCCGGGTCCGAAGTACTCGATGATGGCGTTGGTGCCGCCGGATACGGTGAGCTCGTAGGCCAGCTTGATGATGACGTCCTTGGGCGCGGTCCAGCCGCTCATGGAGCCGGTCAGCTTGACGCCGATGATGCGCGGGTAGCGCACTTCCCAGGGCAGGCCGGCCATAACGTCGGCCGCGTCCGCGCCGCCCACGCCGATGGCCAGGGAACCCAGGCCGCCCCCGTTAACGGTGTGGGAGTCGGTCCCGATGATCAGGGCTCCGGGGAAGGCGTACTTTTCCAGCACCACCTGGTGGATGATGCCGGAGCCCGGCTTCCAGAATCCCATGCCGAAGCGGCGGCTGGCGGATTCGAGGAACTGGTAAACCTCGTTGCTCTCGTTGAGAGCGTCCTGGAGGTCGGAGGAGGCGCCCACGCGAGCCTGGATGAGGTGGTCGCAGTGGACGGTGGTCGGGACGGCGACGCGGTCGCGGCCGGACTGCATGAACTGCAGGATGGCCATCTGGCCGGTGACGTCCTGGTGAGCGACGCGGTCGGGGCGAAGGTTGATGTAGCTGTCGCCAGGGCGCAGATCAGCATCGTCCACGTCGTCCAGGTGGGACAGCAGCAGCTTCTCGGTCATGGTTAGGGGACGGTTGAGCCGGGCCCGAACCTGGGACAGCTTTTCGTCCATCTTGCGGTAGGTTTCCCGCACAAATTCCGGGGTGGAATCGATATTGCTCATCGCGGATTCGCTCCTCCTCAAACAAAATTTCCGGTCAAGCGGCGATAGGGTATTCTACCGTCAACAGGTTCGGAACGCCACCGGACAGCAAACCGGCGCCCTTGACGCGAGGCGATTTGCGATATATCGTACTGCGTAATAATTCATATTCTCCAAACAGGCTGGAGGGCCCCATGCGCAACCGAAGCCGACTTTTTGCCGTTATCGCCGCGCTGTCGATCCTGAGGAGCGCCGGGCTGAGTTCCTGCGCAAAATCGAAAAAACGCAGCAACGTATGCTGAAAAGGGACCCGGTGTACCGCGCCGCTCTCCAGCATCTGCAATCTCTCGCCGACCGGGAGCAGACCGCCGAGTTTGGCATAAGCGGCGCCGGCGTACCCGATTCAGTGCAAGAGTACGAGGACCAAATCCGTCAAGTTGGCGACATCATGTTCCGCAACCGTCCCTTCGTTTCCACGACTAATTGGATCTGGACCATGAAGTGGGAACACGTGGGGATGTACGCTGACGATAGCGAAGTATATGACAGCGACACCGGCCAGAACCCGTGCAGTGGCGTGGCCCTGCGCAGAATTGAAACCTTCATCAGACAGGGCGCCGAAATTCAGCTGGCCCAGCTGCGCAGCTCCCGCGGCCGGCAGTACGAGCAACGCGCGCTGGCCAATATGCAGACGGAATACGGCACCCAATGTCAGACTGGTTACAATAAGGAATTCTGGGTTAAGAACCGCGTCGATGCAATGTACTGCTCACAACTGGTATGGGAGACGTACCGCAACATACCTTACGACTTCGACGTTGACGTGGACAGCAACCACTGGCGATATCGTCTCTGGGTCTGGGCGTCCTACGGCCCCGCGGCGGCAACAGGGATAGTGTCTTTGGCGGTGGCTCCGGATGAGATTGCGCTGGACGGCGACATCCACAACTACTACCGCACCACGATCCACATCGCTACTACGCAGGAATAGGGAAGACGGAAGATGTCGCTTCCTGGAAAGCCCGCCCGTTCTCTACAGCGTTCCATTCTTCTGTCCCTCGGCATGGTCGCGCTGATCACAAATCTTGCCGCCTGCGCACCGACGGAAGACCTGCCGGAGAATCTCGGTTACCTGCGCTCGTCAGATTACCGAAAATCCGGCCAGCTAACTGTGTTCAACGCCGATACCTTCGAAATTATTCGCCGTGTTAAACTACCCAAGTCGAACATTGACGGCGTCCACCGTATCGACCGGGACAACCGGGGCCGCATCTGGGTAAGCTACTCGCAGTACGGTGGGATCGCTTTTCCACCGGAGAAGCAGGAAGTATGGGTGTTTTCCCGGGCCGGCGAGCTGGAACACAAACTGGAGCCGAAATGCGGGCCAATCACAGGCGTTGCTTTCGCCAACAATTACGCCTTCATCCTGTGCCTGTGGACCGGCTTTGAACCCCGCGTCCTGGTGGTGGACCCGGACACCATGGAGGTCGTGCGCACCCTGGAAAACGTGAAGCCGCAGGCTGCGCAGTACCGGAGAGACGGCCGGTTTTTTGCCCAAACCGTTGCAGCGGTTGGCGATAAGATCCTGGTGTACGGCAGCGCCAACCCTCCGCGCAGCTATCAAAGGCTGACCAACCACTCCGGCGGCACCATTATGGTGGCGAAAATATCGCCGCGCACGCTGGCGGTAAAGGGCTATAACACTGCCCTGGAGCCGGGAGTAAGGGTTGAGCAGACATTGCAGGTTGACGGCCGGGAATGGATGCTCAACGAATGGAGCCACCTCCACGAACGCCCGCCGCGCACCGACGTTTATGTCCTCGACCCGGACACCATGGAAATCGTGGACAGTTTCAATTTGCCCCAGCCTTACCCCAAGTGGGGCAGCATCGACGCCGACGGGACGGTGTACGTTCTGAGTATGCTCCGGTTCCCGGGCACTCGAGACTTGGGCGCCCCGCGGCGTTCCGCCATCTCCCGGGTTGACCCGGTTACGCTGGATTCCGAGTCGGTGTACACCGATGAACAAGGCTGGCTGCACCACGCTCAAGGTATTGGCGTCTATCAGGGCCGCCCCTGCGTGACCTATTCCGACGGCCTGCGCTGCCTGAACGAGGACGGCACGTTCACTCTGGAGATTGAGCAGGAGAACGCCATGGCAGTGCTGTTCGTTCCGGGTGGCGGAAGTCCCTGACGGCGCCCGCCGGCGCCGGTTTTAAAAGTCGTGCGCCCGGCAGCAAAGCGCCGGGCGCACGACGGGGTCGGTGTACGCCGGTCGGCGCGACGACTACTTGCTGAAGTAGTCGTAGTTGATCTTGATATAGTCTTCGTACATGGACGGTACGGCTTCCTCTGCGAAGATGGCCGTAACCGGGCATACCGGTTCGCAGGCGGCACAGTCGATGCACTCATCGGGGCTGATGAAGTACATGTCATCGTCGTCGGTGGTGTAGATGCAGTCCACCGGGCAAACGTCGACACACGCGGCGTCTTTTACGCCCACGCATGGCTCGGTAATGATGTAGGTCATAGCGGCATTCCCTCGGGTGATGTGGTGTGGGGCGACAGTGGCAAACCGAACTTCGGGCCACAACTCACGGGTGCGGAAATTATAGCACGGCGCATAGGCAATGCAAACGCGGAGGACGCCCGGCCCCGCCGGTCCGGACCGCAGGATCGAGCGGTTTTACACCCGGGTGAAGCGCTTTTTGGTGGACAGCGTGACGAAGGTCTGGGTCTTTTGCACTCCTTCGATAACGCCGATGCGGGTGCGCAGGAAATCGCCCAGGCTTTCAGCCGATTCCAGGGCAGTCCAGACGAAAACGTCGTAGGGGCCGGTGGCGACTACGACATAGTGCGCTTCGTCGAGGTTGGCGATGCATTCCGCCACGGCATCGGACTTGCCCGGGCCGGTTTCCAGACCGATGAGCGCGGTGGTGCCGTAGCCCATTTTTTCCAGGTTGGGGACTGCCACCACATGGACGATGTCTTCTTTGATGAGACGGCGCAACCGGCGCCTCACGGTGCCTTCGCTGACACCCACAGCGCGCGCAATCTTGGCGTTGGACGCACGCCCGTCCGATTGCAGGATACCGATGATCTTCAGGTCAAGTTCGTCCATTGGTTGGCAGACTCCGTGCTAGGTATGCAGTCACATCTCTACGCCCAATGGCGCAGATATTTGGCCTACGATATTATTCGTTCCGGCTGCGGTTGTCAACTATCTATGAGACAATGATAAACATTATCGTTTTATTTGCGACGGATTCACTGCTTTTTCGCCGCATCCGACGCATCATAAACGTAACGACGACAGGAATATTCGGGAATTCCCGTTTCGGGTTTCAGCCCACACTGAGTGTGCCCACTCCACCTACAATCATCACTATGGACGCAGCTTTTACCAACAGCACCCGTGGGTTGAGCGACTCATCCAGGAACTGCCAACGCATTCGCGAGAGCAGTGTGGACGCGATGAACACGAAGAGCGGCCGGGTCGCCAGCACCGCGGCCACCAGGGAGGCGGGACCCAGGCTGTACGCGTAGACCCCCAGGAGGATCGACACCGCCGGCATCAGCGATTCGCCGAACAGAAGCATCGCCAGTACTCCGGGTTGCTTCACCGCGGTCCACAGGCGGGGCCCGCCGGTCAGGCCGGCGCAGAAGAACACCGCGCCCACCGTGGCCTGCTGGATCCCGAATACCGTCAACACGGGGAGCTCGGCGTTCAGGGCGGCCTTGGTCACAACGAAACTGGAGGCGGCGCACATCGCGCTGACGATCAGCAGGCCCGGTCCATAGATTGCGCTGCGGTCGCGCAGGTCGAAAACCGCGGTGCTGGGCACAGCCAGGCCCGCGCCGATGCGTCCGAAGGGCCGTTCCTGGAACAGCCGCACGGAGATCAGCGCCGCGCCCGCGACCACTAATGCTATGCCGCACCATTGGGCGGGCGAAACGTGCTCATCCAGGAACAGCAGCGCCAGAATGGCGACGAATATCGGATTGGTCTGGGAAATGGCGACGGCTCGCGACGCCTCCATGAGGCGCAGGCCCCGGAACAGCAGGACCACGGAGCAACCCATGAACAGGCCGGCCACCACGGGAGTTACCGCCACCTGCCAGGTGGTGCCGGCCGGAACCCCCACGATCGCGGCCACGATGGTGCCGTAGATCAGTCCGGTGGTTCCGCACCACAGGCACAGGGGCGGCACGCCGTTCAGGTGGAACGACAGCAGCCGCTTGTCACAGACGCTGACGAAGCAAAAGGCCAGGGCGGAGCCCAACGCAAGCAGAGGCCACATAAGGTCAGCGCACGCCAGCAGGCAGGCGTTGCAACCCGTGCCGGACCTGTCCGCCGTCCGATGAGAAATCCTGGGTCAACCGCTGGATGACGCGATACCAGCGACGAATGGCGTGCAGGTATTCATCGTTGGACGGCAGCGGAGCTTCAAACAGCCGTCTTTCCTGATAAACGCGAATCACGTAGGCACACATATCGGCAATCTGGATGCCGGCGCTGGTTGCCGAATCTACGAAAGCTGGCGTGTCGGCGATGTGGATACTGGCCTGCCCCTCGTTGGAGCGGAAGAGGTAATTGGAAAAAGCCGCGCTGGTCCTTCCGAAACGGGTCCCCCGGCCATCAAATAGGATGTTGGCATAAGCGTCGGTTTGCGCGGCAAGCATCTCAATGCGCTGCAAAAGAAACCGAAAGCGGCTTCCCAAATGTGTATCGGTATGCAGAGGATTTTGGAACGGACCTTGCATAATAGTGGCGAAAACGGTTATCGGCAATGTGTCCAGGACGGAGAAAAATTCCTCGGCAAATATGCGTTTTGTTCGGCTTCTTCGGTAGGTTTTCTCTTTGAGCAGGTTCATTCCTTTGAGTTCCGCCCGTTCCGCTTGCAATATTTGCCGCTTTAGCGCAAAAATTCGCCTGCTGATTGAGCGGGAATCCTGTTCACCGTAACAAACTGCCACCACCACTGGACGAGTGCTTTTGTCATTGGGATTAGGGAGACCACTTTCGTCAATGAATGCCAGCATATTCAACCTCGGTTGTATTTCAAAGTGGACAAAGCCGCGCTTATAACGTATGATGCGCTTAGTGCCATACGCAACGTGTTGCAACGTTACCTGTGGCGCTCTTGTCAGGAGGTTGGCGCGTTTAGGCTCAGTGCCAGGTCGCCAACCCCGCCCGGGACGGTTGCAGTGTTCGCACTGAACGCGTCCCGGTCTTTTCTGTGCCCGCTTCGTGAGCCGGAGCTCAGACGCGGCAATGGCCGTCGCACCGGCCCAGCCAGTTGCTGATGCGCATCCGGTTGCGCGCGAACCCGCGGTAGAAGAGATCGAAGGCGGGGCGCGCCGGCCACCATTGCGTCCAGCCGATTACCCAGCCCAAACCGGCCCGGCGGTAGCCCTCGCGCAGACTCTCCATTCCCACCGTGACGGTGCCGTCCGGCCTGATGCCGTACATGGCGGACTGGACCTGGTCGGCGTCCAGACCCCATGCGGTGGCGTCGAAATCCTCGGCGGAGATGTCCACGGGCTCGATGGCCTCCGGGCGCCGGCGATAGAGATTGAGCACTTCCCGGCTGCACATGGGACACGACCCGTCGTATAACATGCGGAAGCGGTCACTCATCGCCGGCATCCTCGGTGAGGCTTGGGTGCGCAGGATCGGTCAGTCGTCCGCCGGGGTGAGCACGGCAGCGTCGGCGGCCATCTGGGCGGCCTGCGCTGCGGCCAGGCCCGCCACGTCGGTGCCCACGTCCTGCACGCCGTATTTCTTTTCCAGCTCGTAGATGGCGTCCAGGCCCAGCACGGATGCGACGTCCCAGCGGGTGCCGTAGCGGTCGGGGTTCACCATGCCGTCGCTCATGAGCTCTTCATATGCGGCGCGCACCTGCTTGTAAATGAGCCAGATGGTGCTGCCGCAGATCATGATCTTGTAGCCCAGTTCGTCCATGGTCCGGGTCGTAGCCAGATCGCCGTTGTACATACGGGGCACGTCGGCCAGGTCGGCGGCGTAGCGCTGGATGTCGTCCTGGGACTTGATGCCGTCAACGAAAACCAGGTCGGCGCCGGCCTCGACGTAGGCGCGGCACCGGCTGACGGTGTCCTCCCAGCCGGTGACGGCGTAGGCGTCGCAGCGGGCGATGATGACGAAATCGGGATCGGTGCGGGCGTCCAGGGCGGCGCGGATCTTCTGGACGTGTTCCTCCACCGGGACCACCTGTTTGCCCGCGAAGAAACCGCACTTCTTGGGGAACACCTGGTCCTCCAGGTGGATGGCGGCCACGCCGGCGGACTCGTACTCGCGCACGGTGCGGCGCACGTTGAGCGGGTTGCCATAGCCGGTGTCGGCGTCGCAGATCACGGGGATGTTGATGGCGTCTGCGATGTACTTGGCGTTGGCGACCATCTCGGTCATGGTGAGCAGGCCGACGTCGGGAAAGCCGCGCTCGGCGGCGGTGCCGGCGCCGGTCATGTAAACGGCCTGGTGTCCGACGTCCTCGGCGATGCGGGCGTGCAGGGCGTTAAGGACGAAGGGGGCAACGACCAACCGGTCGGAAGCGAGCATCTGGCGCAGCTGGGCAGTAGCTTTCATAGTTGCAGTATCTCCTTTCATTTACAGGGATAGACAGGGTGAACAGGATGCAAGTTACAGGCGAAGCCCGGTTACGGCCACGCTAGCGGTTCTTCCGGGCAGTCAAACGACGATACTGTAGCTTTGGATTGCCGAAGTTGATCAATAGTCCAACAGGGATACCGGTGGCGTTCAGATAATTAATCAGCTGAGCTTGATGTTGTGGAACAAGTTCCGACACCGCTTTGAGTTCGACAATTACGTTTTCGTCGACCAACAAGTCCGCGTAAAATTCGCCAACCACCTGATCTCGGAAGTTTACTTTGATCGGGACTTGTGAGCGGACCGGAACACGGGCATCGGAAAGGGCGACCACCATTGCCTTCTCATACACAGATTCCAAGAACCCGCTACCCAGGTCATGCTGAACGTCAAAAGCGCACCCGATTATCTTTTCGGTCAACTCTGCGTACAGCATTGTCAATCCTGTGCATCCTGTATATCCCTGTAATCGCTTCCCGCCGTCTAGAAGATGCGGTCGGTTTCCGCTACCAGGGGCGGGAGCAGGGCTTCCATCCACGGGACCATGTCGCGCAGGACTTCCACCGGTATCTCGTGGCCCATGTTGTACTCGTGGTAGGACAGGTTGTAGTTCTCCGCATCCAGGAACTCGCGGGTGCGGCGCGCGCTGTCCATGGACACCATCTGGTCGTGGAGCCCGTGGGCGACGAAAACCGGCTGCTTGCGGTGATCTGGCAGGCGCGGTCGCAGGATCTCGGGATCCGGCAGGGAGGCGCTGAGCGCGACCAGGGCCACGAACTTGTCCGGCCGCTCCAGGCCCATGCGGTACGTCATGCCGCCGCCCTGGGAGAAGCCGAGCAGCACGGCGCGATCCTTCTGGGCCCGAAACTCTTGTAGCGCCTCCGAAAAGAAGGCATCCAGCAGCGACTCGGCCTGGTCGAAATGCTCCTCGGTGGCCTGGCCGCGCGGTGGGTGCCAGCCGTAGCCAACCATGCCGGGGGCCAGCTCAAAGGGGATGGGCGCGTTGGGGCACACGTACACGTAGCCCTTGCGGTTGATGGACGGCGCGAGGCCGGCGAGGTCCTGCATGTTGGCGCCAAAGCCGTGCAGCATGACCACCAGCGGATAGTCGGCGTCGGCGTCGTAATCGTCCGGAAAGATGACGAGATAGTGGAGGCCGTCGTCGGCTACCCGGCGCTGTTCGGCGTGCATGAAAATCGCTCCTGGTGTCGTGTGGCGTACATTCTAACCTTCGCCCCGCAGCCGTCGAATCTCCTGTTGCAGGCGGGCGTTGTTCTCCGCCAGCCTGGAGTTCGCCTGTTGCGGGTGTTCGTATTCCTCTCCGGTTTCCGGGTCGTGAACGCTGAACCGTCCATCCTGCCAACGGAAATTGAGGTTCAGGATTGCGCTGGTGGAGCCCTCCCCGCGGTTGTCGTACCGGATCAGCGGGAAGCGTTCGTACTGCCCATCCACCAGCCGTTCGCCGATGATCGGTAGCCCGAAGTAGCGGCCGTTCTCAGCGTCAAACCGCCAATATTCCGGCACGCCGATCTGCCGATAGATGTCCCGCTTGCGGAGAGTGTCGTTGCGATGGGTGCGGCGCGAAGCGACTTCCATGACGAATTCCGGCGGCTTGCCGTTCTGCAACGGGTCATAGCCCACACGCCGCCAGATGGCATCCGTATCCACGTCGAAAGCGATCAGGCAGTCGGGTATCACGTGGGGCGGCGGACCGCCGGTGGCCGGCCGGGCAGCATCGTAGTAAATCGGGATTTCGTTGCAGACCAGAAGGGTCGGATGGTAAGGGTAATGCACTCCCGGCGCGAGGATGCTTTGCAGCACCTCACGCAGATAGTTTGAGGCCGGTGTTTGCAGCATATCCTTGGGCTCGCGCGGCAGTTCGGGGAAAGGCTCCCAGATCTGGTCAGCCGGCCGGGTTTTGGCTTGGGGCGTAGTCATGGCTGCTCTCCCGATTGGCGGCGCTGCTTGACCGCCGCTGCCGCTCCATTGTATCGCAGCGCCGCCCGGCACGCTCCTTGCAATGACAAAAGGCGAAGGCACAGAGGTTTTGCAATCGTCCGGTTTATGAATGCGCTGGACTGATACGATAGACCCGTCTACAATCTCCCAAAGCGAGCTGCGAACCGCTCTGGTCATCATCCTGATCCTCGTTCAAAATTCAGGGGCAGTCTCGCCCCAACGTTGGTTTGTTTATCGGAGAATCGAGGGCAACCATGACCGAAGCGCTCACCCGCATCAGCGCCCGCCGCCTGTGGCTGACCATGGCTAACAACTGATGAAGAGAGCGTAACTCATGGATTCTCCGCGTCAGTTGTCAGAGCTGCCTACACCACCCGGGCCGCGCGGCTTGCCGATTCTGGGCTCCGTACACAAACTGCGCGGGGCGGAACCTTTGCACATCGCGCTCAGCCGCCTGGCGAACGGATACGGCGACCTTTGCATCGTGCGTCTGGGCAGCGTGCCTACGGCGTTGATCAGCCATCCTGATCTGATGCGTGAAGCCTTTGAAAAACGCCAGATCAGTGAACGCTGGGCGAATGAGGTGTTCACCTGCCTGTCCGGAAGTGAAGGCTTGATTTACTCCTCTTTCGACGGTCACTGGCAAGAGGTGAGCGACTTGGCTCACGGGGAGCTTTGGAGTTTTGATGACGTGGCCAATATCAGCGAGATCCATTTCGCTCCAGCTATTGACGATGTAATCGAGCGCATTGGGCGCATGGCGGACGCCGGAGACCCGGTACGCCCCCTGGAAACCCTGTTTTCGGGTAATTTCCTGCTGACCTTCCGTACTCTTTTCGGGTGGGAAGAGGAGTCCCCGGAATTTTTGCGCTTGGCTGCTGATCTGGAAGAGCGAATCGTGTGGTTCAACGTTGCCGCCGGTACTCTCAACCCTGCCGATGTTTTCCTTTGGACCAGATTCCTGCCCAGCAAGATGATCAGGGAGAGTCGGCGGCAACGCGATGCTCGAGACGGCATTATCGGCGCACTGGTGGAAAGAGTGTCTAACCGCCAGATTCAGGACAAACCTGACCCGCCTTGCTTCGTAAAGGTGATGCTGGCTAAAGAGGCGTTGGGAGAAATCAGCCGCCCGACCATTCTCGCCCTCTGCATGGATGTGCTCGGCGCGGTCCCTTCCGGCGTTTCGGCCACGGTGAGTTGGTTCCTGTTGCTGGTGGCGAACCGACCCGAAGTGCAAACCAGGATCCAGGAAGAAATAGCAGACGCCTTTAATGATGGCGCAGAGCCCGGTATTGATCACCACACACGTCTCCCTTACACCTTTGCCTGCATCGTCGAATCCATGCGTTACCGCACTATCGCGCCACTCGCTATTCCGCACCGCACAACGCAGGATACGGAAGTGGGCGGCTATCGAATCCCGGCAAACACGCAAGTGCTGGGCAACATCTACTCGGTTCACCACGACCACCGTTTCTGGGACTCTCCTGACGAATTCGTGCCAGAGCGGTTCTTGCCCCAATCCGATGGCTCGCCTTCCCCGGCGCTCACCAGCGCGGCTTACATGCCCTTTGGCGTCGGAATCCGCCGTTGCACCGGCGACCACTTCGCGCTAAACGCTTTTTGGCTCTACGTCGTCAATCTGGTGTCGCGTTTCCGCTTCGCTCCCTCCGGCGGCCAACCGTTGACGGAAGACGAGGTATTCGCCCTGTCTGTTTCGCCCAAACCCTTTGCCCTGAAAGCAACTCGGCGTTGGCAAGAGTGAGATTATGACGGAATACCTCGCCCGGGTTTGCAGCCGACGACCGTGGCCCACCATAGCGATCTGGCTCGTGCTGGCCGTCCTCGCCGTTCTGGTCAGCGGACGGTTCCTGAACGACGCGCTCACCACGGAAGCCCCCAAGCCCCTGGGGAATGTCGAATCAAACGAGGCGGAACGTCTCCTGGAAGAGCGGCTCCGCGGGCCCAAACCGATAGCTGAGTTCGTCATTATCCAGTCGGAGTCTCGTACAGTGGATGATCACGCCTTCCGTGAGCGCGTGGAATCGCTGTTCGACGAGATTATGGGGTTGGGCAGCGCCGTCGTATCGCAAGGAACACACTACTATCAGACTGGCGACGAGTCCATGGTTTCCGCCGACCGGGGCGCCACCTACATTCCACTGGCTTTGGCCGGCAGTCTGAAGGAGGCGGAAGGGAACGTCGAACAGGTCCTGCATATCGTCGAAGAAGGCAACGCCGACGGGGACTTCCTCGTCCTCATGGGCGGCAGGGCCAGCATCTCATTCGAGTCCAACGAACTGGCCACGGAGGACCTGGAGCAGGGGGAGCGGTTCGGCGTGCCGGTCGCGCTGTTGATTCTCCTGCTCCTGTTCGGCGCCGTCATCGCGGCCCTGGCGCCTCTGGCCCTGGCGATAGTCTCCATCGTTATTGCGCTGGGCTTGGTTGCGCTGATTGGCCAGGCCTTCGAGCTGGTGCTGTTCGTCACCCTGATGATTACCATGATCGGCCTGGCTGTGGGAATTGACTATTCGCTCATCATCATATCCCGTTTTCGTGAAGAAATGGAGAAGGGACTTGACAAGTTCCAGGCAGTCGAGCGAGCGGGAGCCGCGGCAGGTCGAACGGTGTTGTTCAGCGGCTTGACGGTCATGATTGCCCTGAGCGGGATGTTGATGATCCCCGAAGCCTTTTTCCGCTCCATCGCCATCGGCGCCATGATGGTCGTCTTCGTCGCAGTTCTGGCCACCATGACCTTTCTGCCCGCCCTGCTCGCCCTGCTCGGAGCAAGGATAAATTTCCTGTCTATTCCGTTCCTCAGACGAACCAGAACCGAGGCTGAGCCGACTTCAGGCCGCGGCTTCTGGGAAGTCGTGACTGCCGCGGTGATGCGGTTCCCCCTGATCAGCCTGGTAGTTGTTGGCGCGCCCATGGTTGCGTTGATTGTCGTCTTCTTCGACATCGAAACCGGACTCAGCGGGGTGGACAGCTTCCCCGAAAAGGCCCAGACGCGACAGGCTTTCTTCGTCCTTGAAGAGAACTTCTCCTTCGGGTTGCTCAGTCCTTTTGAAGTCGTCATCGACGGCGACATCGACAGCCCGAGCGTCGCTGCGGCCATCGAGGACCTGCAATCGTCGGTGGCGGAGGATCCCCGCTTCCCGGCCCCCGGGACGCTGACGGTCAATGCGGACGGAGACCTGGCGTTATTCAACGTTGCCATTCATGGAGAACCCAGCAGCAAGACGGCGCTGGACGGGCTGGAAATACTGCGAACCCAGCATATCGACTCTGCCTTCGCCGGCGTCCCGGCCCGGGTCCTGGTTGGCGGAGCCACGTCGGTCACGTCTGACCTGTCGGACATCCTGGACCGTTACACCCCCATCGTCTTCGCCTTCGTACTGCTCACCAGTTTCATCATCCTGATGCTGGTGTTCCGGTCAATCGTCATCCCGGTCAAAGCCGTGGTGATGAACCTGCTCTCGGTGGGCGCGTCCTACGGGCTGCTGGTGCTGGTCTTCCAGAAAGGGGTGGGGGCCGACCTGCTGGGTTTCCAGCATGCCGAGGTCATCGATTTCTGGATACCGTTATTCCTCTTCTCAGTGCTGTTCGGCCTGTCCATGGACTACCACGTTTTCCTGCTCAGCCGGATCCGGGAACGCTACGATCAGACCGGCGACAACGCCGCCGCGGTGGCCTACGGGCTGCGGTCAACGGCCAGCATCATCACCGGGGCGGCGCTGATCATGGTGGCCGTCTTCGGCGCTTTCGCCGCCGGCGAGACCATCATCAACCAGCAGGTGGGCTTCGGACTCGCAGTTGCCATATTCCTGGATGCCACCCTGGTCCGCTCGGTGCTGGTTCCGGCCAGCATGGAGCTGCTGGGCCGCGGCAACTGGTACCTGCCGTCGTGGCTCAGCTGGCTGCCGGACTTGCGGGTGGAGCCGGTTGAGGAACCGCCAGCGCGTAAACCGTGAACGGAACACGTTCGGGTGAGGTTTGCGGATTATGCAGTAACTGTCCAGTGTTGATGGGTTTGCTGGTGAACAACACGTCGTTCCTGCGCAAGCAGGAACCCGGAAATCCCCACAACCGGCAAACGTGGGCAAAGCAAAGATTTCCTTGATACCGCAGGGCAATCGCGTCACAGGCTCCACGCCCGTCACTCCGGCGAAAGCCGGAGTCCATTGGTCATAGAACGAATTTGAAGCGCATTTGACGAATTCGATCACTGGATTCCTGCGCAAGCAGGAATGACAGCGATGGTGCGATTACCCTGCTTGATACCGGCTTTCGCCGGTATGACGATTTTAGCTCTGTACTGACATCTCGAAATCTGAACAGTTACGTTATGCGGATACCAGTTGACTACGCCCCGGGTTACGCAAGAGCCCGCGCCGCCGACCCGGAATGGGCGGACAAGTACATCGCCCACACCGTCGTCGGCGACCCAGAAGCTGACGCGGTGGTCGCCTACCTGGCGGCTTTGCCGCGAGGAGAGGCGGTTGCGGCCCTGCGCGAGGGCATTGAACATCCGGAAGGCAGCGATCTGCTGTGGCGGCATCCTCCGGTGAGAGATTTCCTATTGTCGCCGAACGACCTGCCCCACTGGCTGGATATTGACGCATTCAGCCCCGCCTATCGGATGTTTCACCGGAATACCCGGCCGGTGCTGGCGGCCATGCTGGGCGGCGTGCTGGTCGAAGGATTTTCAACCAACATCGGCAAGTCCTTTTACATCACCGGACGCTTGCGCGATTCCGGTGTCCGCCGGCTCCGGCAGAACAACCGCCACATGGTGGAGATCTTCCTGCCCGGAGGGCTGGACCGCCATGGCGAGGGCTGGAAGTTGTCGGTGCGCATCCGCCTGATTCACGCCCGGGTCAGGAACCTGCTGCAGAACTCCGACGACTGGGACGCCGCCGCCTGGGGCACGCCGATCAGCGCGGCTCATCTGGCCTTCGCCATCTCCGCATTTTCGGCTCGGCTGCTCAAACACCTGAAAGCCCTGGGCGGGGTTTACAACGACGAGGAGCGGGCCAGTTTCATGGCGGTCTGGCGCTACTCGGGCCATTTGATGGGCATACCGGACAGCGTCCTGTACCAGGACGAATCCGAGGCGCTCCGGACGTTCGAAATCGGCAAACTGTGCGAACCGCCGGTGGACTTTGAATCGATCGTAATGGCCAACGCTCTGGCCAACGCCGCGGCGCAGGTGGTAGGCATAACGGACCGGGAGGAGCGCCGCAGACTGACCCGGTACGTGTACAGAGTTTCCCGCGCCCTGATCGGCAATGAACTGGCCGACGCGCTCAAATATCCCTCCAGCCCGACTTTCGGCGTTCTGCCCATGTTCCGGCTCCAGTCCCGCTATGGCCGGATCATCAACCGGATCTGGCGCGGACACGCTACGCACAGCGACTTCGCCAGGTTTACCGACCTTTTCACCGCTTCCCAATACGATGCGGAAGGCATCAGTTACCACCTGCCGGACCACCACTACGCGGAGCGTTCCAGCCGATACTGAAACCCGTCGCTTCCGACCGGACTCCGCCGGCTCGCGGCCGGGCGCCGGACCCGCCGGCGCTGGTCAGCGGCGTCAACAGCCGGGCTGGCCGTAGTTGCCGCAGCAGCCGCGGAGCGAGGTTATCTTGACCCTGAAGTTGCGGGCCACCAGCGCCAGTACCCGACGCCAGGGCAGGCCGGTGCCGCGCAGGTTGCCGATGAGTGCGCCGAGGCTCTCCGGCCCATCGGGGCCATGATGGTGCGGGCGCGGATGGCGCGGGTCGCGTTCAGCCATGCCCGTCAGCCGCGCGCTTTCAGGTTGCCCTGGTGGCAGTGGCGGCGTTGGCGTCGCCGCCGCCGAACACCCCGAAGGGATTCAGCGACCGCGGCGCGTCGTAAACGTCCATCCGCTCGGTGCGCTTCAGCCAGCCAACCACGAGGTAGGTCAGCGGCGTGGCGATGATCTCGTACACCGACTTGGCGATCCACGCGCATACGGCGGCGTTGAACACCGGCAGCCACGAACCGTCGGGCCCGACCCACAGGCCGGAGACGCCGAAGGCGATGGTGAAGAACAGGATGGAGTCGATGCCCTGACCGACCACGGTGGAGGATATGGTTCGCAGCCAGAGGTAGCGTCCCTGCGTGCGGTTCTTGAGCAGCACCATGACCGCGGCGTTGGAGAACTCGCCGACGATGTAGGCGACGAAGGACCCGAGCATGATCCACCCGGTTGCCCCCAGAACGGTCTCGTATTCCGCCTGGTTTTCCCAGAAGACCGCGCCGGGAATCGTGCCTCCAACCCAGAAGAGGAGCACCATCAGCAGGTTGCACACGAAGCCCAGCCAGATGACGCCACGAGCCACGCGGAACCCGTACACCTCGGTCAGGATGTCGCTGATGATGTACCCGATGGGGAAACAGACGATGGCCGCCGACACCACGAACAGGTCGCTGCCGATGAAGTTGAACGGCAGTGTAAACAGAGATACCGGCTTGATGGCAATGATGTTGCTCACCAGCAACACCGTCACCGCCAGCGCGGCGATGATCACCAGTTTCCCGGAGAATTGCATGAACTACCTCAAATCACTCCGGCACGCCGCAGGTGACGGCATGGGCAGCGAGGGTGGCTAACATTTGTTCGCAGCTAGCCTCACCAAGCAGGAACGCATAAGTCCGGTACACGTTCCGGTCGGCAATGAATTGACGGAACCCGGCCAGTGCATCCCGGTAATCACCTCGGCGCAAGGGCAATTCGACCCGGTCATTAAAGCAGGGCGGCTTGGTGGTGTAACTCCAGCGCTTCCAACAAAGGGTAACAGTCGCTGGACAGCGTATCGACCAGATTGTCGTGCAATTCCAACAAGGTGGCCTTTACCGTGAACCACCTAACGTCGTCGTCAAGACCGCGCTGCGTCGGATGCCGGGACATTCACGCCGAGCTCCGCTAATTTGGATTTGAGCGCTTCCCGTTCCTCGACTCTCCGCTCGGCCCTGCGGTAAATCTGCTCCATCTCACTTCGCTTGTCCGGCGGAATCAAGGGCAGCGCCGAATCCGGTATGCGCGTCATCGTCTATCCTCCTGCTACTTTCGCGTTGACTGTATCACAAAACCGCTCCTTACAGCAGCGGCAGGTAGCGTGAGATCTCGTAGTCGGTGACGGTGGAGCGGTACTGTTCCCACTCCTGTTTCTTGTTGCGGATCAGGGTTTCGTAAACGAAATCGCCCAGGGTTCGGCGCAGCAGGTCGCTGTTTTCCGCCAGCGAAATGGCCTCGCCCATGCTGGTGGGCAGGCGTCCGATGCCGCGGGCGGTGCGCTCCTCGGCGGACATGGACGCCACGTCGCCGGTGATGGGCGACGGCAGCGCGTATTCGTCCTCGATGCCCTTGAGTCCGGCGGCCAGCAGGGCGCTGAACGCCAGGTACGGGTTGCAGGCCGGGTCAGGGGCGCGATATTCCACGCGCAGCGAGGTTTCATAGCCGGCCTTGTACGAGGGAACCCGTATCAAATCCAGCCGGTTGGACATGGTCCAGGACACGTGCACCGGCGCTTCGTAGCCGGGCACCAGGCGCTTGTAGGAGTTCACCCACTGGTTGGTCACCAGGGTGATTTCCGGAGCGTGGCGCAGCAGGCCGGCGATGAAACGCTTGCCGGTCACGGACAGGTGCAGGTCGTCATCGGGGTCGTAGAAGGCGTTGTTGTTGCCGCGGAACAGTGACTGGTGGGTGTGCATCCCGCTGCCGTTGGCGGCGGAAAAGGGCTTGGGCATGAAGGATGCGTAAACGCCCTGCTGCTGGGCCAGTTCCTTGATGACCAGCCGGGCGGTCATGACGTTGTCGGCCATGGTGAGGGCGTCGGTGTACTGGAGGTCGATCTCATGCTGGCTGGGCGCGCCCTCGTGGTGGGAATATTTCACCGGGATACCCATTTCGGCCAGGTTGAGCACGGTGTCCCGACGGAGATCGGAAGCGGGGTTGCTGGACAGCTGGTCATAGTAACCGTAGGTGTCCAGGGGTTCCGGCGTTTCGGCGTCCCGAAGGTAGAAGTATTCTAATTCCGGTCCCACGTAGTAGATGAAGCCCAGGCTGGCCAGACGCTCCAGATTGCGCTTCAGGACGTGACGCGGATCTCCGATGAAGGGCTCCCCCCGGGGAGTGCGGACGTCGCAGAAGATGCGGGCCACGGCGTTGCGGCGGGGACGCCAGGGCAACAGCGTGAAGGTGGTCGGGTCCGGGAAGGCGCGCATGTCGCTTTCCGTGTCGGTGCTATAGCCCTCGATGGCCGCGCCGTCGAAGCCGACGCCCAGTTCCAGGGCGTCCTCCAGGTCATCCACGGTAATGGCGAACCCCTTGAGGTTGCCGAGGATATCGGTGAACCACAGGCGGATGAACTTGACGTCGAAGTCACGGGCGCTGCGGAGCACGTACTCGCGCTCGGCAGTGTGGTGGTCAGTCAGCACGGGAGGTCTCCTGATGCCTTAGTTTCTGAATCGCTCCGGTATCTTGCCGTCCAGGGCCATTAGAAACTCTTCGTCAGTGACTCCGGAATCACGGATCATGCGAGTTACCGTACCCTGGGGAATGTTGCCTCGGTGTCGATGAATGGACACAGCTAATCCCAGTCTGTCGTGTCGCAACTTATTGTGCGATCATCTTCCGCTACCTTCGGGTCTGAAACCGAGCCGGAGGAACACAGACAGTACATCCGCCGTGCTAAGGTTGCGAAAGTAAGGGGGCATCAGACAATCGGCGACTCAATGGGATCCAAGTGGGAACTGTTGCGAATTTCCTCGTCGGTCATAAACCGTGGTTCGACCCAATGAATTTCGGTAACCCCGCCTTCATCGTGGCATTCGGCCAGCACAGTCTCTTTCGCCGCCTGAGTCTGCGCTTCGTCAAGGACAACGACCTCCCAATTCGTTCCCGGCTCCAGGAACAGGGCCACGGCGTCGGCGATCATCGCCAGCGCCTCCTCGCGGGTCTGGCCGTCGGAGACGCAGCCGGGCATGGCGAGGCAAACTGCCGTCCACCAGAGGTTATCGGGGGGGTCAAGCTCCGGGTATTTGACCAGCACGACTTCGTACTTTTCTGCCATCAATCCTCCTCCGCCGCCTCGCGCTTGAGGTCGTCCCAATGCACCATCCGGCTGACGGTAACGGCGCCGTTGGGGAACAGATACCCCGACAGATAGCTGTCCCAGAGCAGGCCCATACCCACGTAGGCGGGTCGCTCGGTTTCCACAACATGTACCGGCATCTGGACATCGTGCCACTCCACGTAGGCAACGTGGCGTGGCCTTTCGTAAGATGCGCCGTTGAACCTGAAATCGGAATCGCCGACCAGATCAAGGCCGAGTCCCGCGATGTCATGAGTGGGTAAAGCGAGCTGGACGTCGCTGGCGGTATCGATCTCGCACTCGATAATTCGATGGGGTTCCTCGCCGTTGGAAACGTTGACCCTGATGGTCAGGCGCCGGGCGCCGCCGTCCACTCGACCCATGATCGGCATATTCGTTTCCTCTACACCCGGCCGTCGAAAGTCGCCGGATACCCGATGCGGAAAGAAAGGTGGGGCGGTTTTACACCCTTGGGAAATTTGTACTTTTCCAGCATTCTCAAGTCGGCCTGCACCAACTGTTCATCAATCTCGTAATGGCCGGTTTCCACGTTGAGCACCAGGTACTTGCCGTTGTGCTCCGGTTCCACCAGATGCTTGATGTCGGCGTTGTAGATGGCCCAGGCCCTTTCCCGCAGGCTTTTCGAATCAGTATCCATCGCACTCCTCGCCAGCGCGTCACAGTTGCGGCAGGGGCGAATAATCATTCGCCCCTGCTCTCGCCGCAGCGTGTGGCAATTGTACCACCGGGCGTTAGGCGTCGAAGTACTTGAAGAATTCCATGGGATGCGGGCGCAAGCGCAGGCCATCCCCGTCGCTCTTCTTGCAGTCCAGCCAGGTCCCTATGCGGTCGCAAGTCCCCGTGGGGTCGTCGGTGAAGACGCCGCCCCGCATGAGGAACCCGTTGCCGAACTCGATGACTGCACGCCGACAAATCAACCTAGATGTTCATCCTCTCGCCGTGCTGCGTCAGGTCAATGCCAATCTCCTCTTCCTGGCTGGAGACGCGCAGGCCAATGGTGTACTTGAGGGCCAGCAGGATGATGGCGGAGATCACGAAGGACCAGGCGAAGGCGGCTCCAATGCCGATGATCTGGTAGAAAATTTGCTCAATGCGCGTTACGTCGGCATCCAGAGCGCCGAAGCCGATGCCGACGAAGATGCCGGTGGCCAGCGCGCCCCACATGCCGCCGATGCCATGAATGCCGAACACGTCCAGCGAGTCGTCGATGCGGAACTTGTGGATCAGTTCAACGGCGATGAAGCAGGCTCCGCCGGCGCCGGCGCCGATGATGATGGCGGGCATAACGCCGACAAAGCCGGCGGCCGGGGTGATCGCGACCAGGCCGGCCACCGCGCCAGCCGCGGCGCCGCTGGCCGACGGGCGCTTGGTGATAAACCAGGAGATGATGGACCACGAGGACATTGCGGTCGCCGCGGCCACGTTGGTAACCACGAAGGCGTTGGCCGCGCTCTCGCTGGACAGGTCGAAACTGCTGCCCGCGTTGAAGCCGAACCAGCCGAACCAGAGCAGGCCGGCGCCCAGCAGCACCAGCGGAACGTTGTCGGGGGCCAGGGTCGCCGTGCCGAAACCGCTGCGACGCCCCACGATCAGCGCGGCGGCCAGGGCGGCCGTGCCCGAGGCGATGTGGACCACGGTTCCGCCAGCGAAGTCCAGCGCGAACCCGGCCTCGCTCATGCCCAATATGCTGCCCAGGTTGCCCAGCCAGCCGCCACCCCAGACCCAGTGGCACAGAGGCGCGTAAACAATGGTCACCCACAGCGCGGCGAAGATGATGTAGGACTGGAACTTGAACCGCTCGGCAAAGCCGCCGGCGATCAGCGCGACGGTGATGATGGCGAACATGCCCTGGAAGATCATGAAGGCCTGTTCGTCCGGCCCGACGCCTATCATGCCGAACTTGCCCAGGTCGCCCACGAACCCCAGGCCGCCGACGCTGGTGCTGAAGGCAAGGCTGTAGCCCCAGAGCACCCAGAGCACGCTGACCACCCCGATGGCGGTGATGGAGTGCATCATCGTGCCGATCACGTTCTTGTGACGCACCAGCCCGCCGTAGAACAGCGCCAGGCCGGGCACCATCAGGAACACCAGAGCGGCTGATATCAGGAACGAGAATACTTCCAGCTCGGTGAACTCCATGTCTCTATCTCCCCATTATTGACGGCCGGCTGATGCTGTTTCGCCCGGACACCGCCGCGGCCCGCCCGAAGGCGGATGGCCTTACCGTAAGCGGTGGCGTTGGGATGCATTTGTCGGCGCGAAAATTTACTGAAGCAGTATGGATTTTCAGTGTTACGTACTAATGACGGAAATGTTACAAAGTTGTTACGCGCTTACGGGCTACCCCCGGCAAAGGCAAAGTTCGACGGGCCATCACGCGTACCCGGTTTGCGGCGTGGGAACGTCAGAATCCAGATTTACGGGATATTATGATTTGGCAGGATTGGGAGCCCCATCACAGAACGGTTCCAATCCTGATAATCCCCAAATCTTGAAAATCCTGATTCTGACGATTCACGAAAGCAGGTCCGCATGAAACCGCAATAACTCTGGCCGCTGCGGGACGCTGTTACAATGTGCGTGTCCGACAAATCGCATTGATGGTTTTTGCAGCTGCAAACCTCATCATAATGCACCGTTTTGCTCGGCGCGAGGCGCGTCGCATCCTTTTCCCCTCGAGACCAATTCCCCTCGAGACCAATTCCCCTCGAGACCAATTCCCCTCGAGACCAATTCCCCTCGAGACCAATTCCCCTCGAGACCAATTCCCCTCGAGACCAAGGAGTCTTTCCCTGTATGCCATTTCAACCCCGTCAGGCCGGTACACGCTCCAACAATCGCCAACATGCCAACAGTCCACAGATCAACCGACCACAGCGGCACGCCGCCGTCTGCGCGGACTGCCGCGACGACACCACCGTTCCTTTCAGGCCGACAGAGGGTCGGCCTGTTTATTGTTCATCCTGCCTGTACCTGCGGCGCAACGGCGTCGCTTCTTCCCGTTCCGCGGAAGATCGCAAACCGGCATCTCCGGTGGCCTCCGCCGGTGAAGGCCGGTCTGACGCCGCGGCACACGAATCCGTCTTCCGCGGCATGGTGCTGAATCCCGGAACCCGGACCGCCATCGCCGGCATGAATATCTCCGATCCCACTCCGATACAGGAACAGGCGATCCCGCCTTTGTTGGAAGGCCGCGATCTCATCGGCCAGGCCCGCACCGGATCCGGCAAAACCCTGGCCTTTGCGGTACCTCTGGTGGAACAGTGCGATGCCACCGCCCGGCAGGTGCAGGCCCTGGTCCTGGTGCCAACCCGCGAGCTGGCCATCCAGGTGGGCGGCGTCGTGGAGGATCTCGCCCGGTCACAGGGCCTGCACGTCACCCTGTTGTACGGTGGCCGGTCACTGGGAAAGGACCACCGGGCGTTGCAGCAGGGCGCGCAGATCATCATCGGCACCCCGGGCCGGACCCTGGACCATGTCCGGCAGGGCAGCCTGAAGTTGAGGTCAGTGCGATTTCTGGTGCTGGACGAAGCTGACGAGATGCTCGATAGAGGCTTCGCCCGCGACGTCGACGCCATCTTGAGCGAGACTCCGACCCAGAGGCAGACCGCGCTGTTTTCGGCCACCGTGCCGGACTGGGTGGCGAAGACCGCCAGGAAGCACCTCCACGACCCGGTCACGGTGGCCGTGGACGCCGATTTGGAAACCCTGCCCACCGTGGAACACCTGATTTACAGCATCCAGAAGACCGACAAGATGGAGGCGCTGCGCATCCTGCTGGACCGCCGGGACGGCGCGCCGGTCCTCGTGTTCGGGAAGACCAAGCACGGCGTCAAAAGACTGGCCAGGCAACTGGATGAGGCGGGTTACCCCGTCGGCGCCCTGCAGGGCAATCTCAGTCAGGTCGCCCGCGAGCGGGTGATGCAGGATTTCCGCTCGGGGGTCGCGCCAATTCTGGTTGCCACCAACGTGGCGGCGCGAGGCCTGGACGTCGAGGGCATCGGACAGGTCATCAACTTCGACCTCCCGGACTCGGAGCAGCTGTTCACCCACCGTGTCGGCCGCACCGGCCGCATGGGTCGCGCCGGCGAGGCCATCACGTTCATCACGCCGGATGAAGACCGCAAGTGGCGCGAGATCGAGCGCGGCCTGGGCCGCCAGTTCACGCGCAAATCATGGACGCGGGAGCGACGGTCCACAGAACGACGCCAGCGGGCGGAAGCCGAACGAGGCGTCGAGGCCGGCGCGGTGCGGGTCAGGCCGGCGCGCTAGGCTGCGCCGGCGTCCTGTTCGCCCGGATTGAGCTGGCGCGCCTCCGTTTTGAGCAGGGCGTCAGAATCAGGGTTTTCTGGATTTACGGATTGTCAGGATTACTGACACGTGAACGAGCCGCTAAACATAACCCACTTCCTTGACGCAGGAGCGCAGCACGTCAGGCTTGTCCAACAGTCGCTTGGTGGCGGCCCAGAACTCGCGGCGTAACTGCTCCAGGTCAGCGCAAACCACGTTCTTCAATTCGACCCGTTTCAGGTAACGCCAGACCCCTTCGTCTGGGTTCAATTCCGGAGCATACCCGGGCAACTGCTCCAGTTGGATCCGCCGCGCCGCGCCTTGGGCCAGGTACTCCTTGACCGCCCGGCTGCGGTGGATGGGCGCGCCGTCCCAGATCACCAGCAACTTGCCGGGTATCTCAGCGAGCAACTGTTCCAGGAACCCGATGACGTCAGGACTCTTGCAGGAGTGGTCTTGCACCGCCAGATAAAGGTCTCCGGTCATACTGATGGCGCTAATCGCGCTCAGACGGTCGCAGCTCAGCTTCCGCCGGATTATCGGGGTCTGGGCCACCGGCGCCCAGAGCCTGCCCCGTGCCACGACACGGGGTGCGCAGCAACGCCGGGAGCAGGCAGAACCCGGATTCGTCAGCCCACAGGATGGTCCGGCCTTCGGCTAGGGCCTTTTTTTCAGTTCGGGGAAGCGCCGGTCCCGCCAGTCCCGGACCGCATCCTCATCTCGCTGGGCGGCGCGCAGCACTGGTTTCTGCTGGCTCCAGCCGCAGCCCTTCAGTATCCGTCCCACTTGGGAAGGGTCGCAGGACACGCCAAACTCTTGCTCAATAACCTGGGCCACCCGGCCCCGCGTCCAGACTTCCCCGCGTCCAGACTTCCCCGCAAAACCCGAAGGCCGCGGGCCCCCGGGCCAGCAACTCAGGGAGTTGGCCCCGCTGTTGGTCGCTCAGCTTGGATCGCCCGCCGGGTGGCTTGCGGTGGCGCCAGGCTGGGATGCCTCCCTGACGAGCTTTGCTGACCCACTGGCTTACCGCGCCTCCGGTGACACCCAGGGCCGTAGCCACATCCTGCTGTTTCCAACCCTGCTGGACCAACTCCCAAGCCCGCAGCCGGCGGGCTTCCTTCCAATCGCTGGGGGCAGCATCATTCGCTATATTCATGCGGTCGATTGTCTCACATGCCCAGTTGTCCGATCTTTAGACAATCACTCACGGATCAGTAATCATCGACGAACTGGGCTTCGTGCCCCTGTCCCACACCGGCGCGGAACTGCTCTTCGAGGTCTTCAGCCAGCGCTACGAACGGGGCTCCATCCTGGTGACCACCAACCTGCCCTTCGACGAGTGGACCGAGGTCTTCGGGTCAGAACGGCTCACCGGCGCGCTGCTGGACCGCGTCACCCACCACGTGCACATCCTGGAGATGAACGGCGACAGCTACCGCCTCAGGGGCTGCCGCCAGGGTGTCGCTGCGATGCCAGCGTCGGACCGGTCAGCCGCCGGTTAGCGCCCCGCAGGTGTGAAAACCGGACCGCCGTCAGTGCGGGGGGGCCACCCCGCCCGAGGCCGTCAGGCACCGCCCCGGTGGTCCGGCATTACGCCGCCCAAGTGGTACAGTTTTTCTCCGCCCTTGACACCCTTGCATACGCTCTGGACGTGGTACGCGTACCACGAGCTCTTGTCGAGGCCCTGATGCCAGACATCGGCCAGTATGTTGCTGTTGTCGGCGTTGAAGAAGTCGGGCACCCGTTTGATGGCGTTAGGGTCGATGTTGGCTCTTACGGACCGGATGGTATTCATGGGAGTGTCTCCTGCAAAAGAAAAAGCCCGCGTTTTAGCGCGGGCCTTTTTGGGCGATGCTTGGGCTTCAGGCCGAACGCATTCCGGTGGGCGTGTGGACTTTGCAATACTCAGAGCCCGGTGAGGCGTCAAGCGGGCATTGCTTGTCGTTCATGTTCCGAAAGTGGCACTGGTTCTGCGGTCATTCAAGTGTCGTCATGGGATCATTCTCCTGTCATACATGGCTGGTACAAGTAGGTGATTAACGATAATAAGGAATGCTTCTTGCGCTGACTATTTGTGCCGGTTGAGGTGGGGTAAAACCCTCCGGCACGGAGGTGCCGGATTGATCAAAGACCGACAAGTCAGACTACCGGGGCAACGACTTATGGAACTGTGGCCGTTGGTCTGTCCGCCTACTCAGTCCCTTGGTGTTCAGCCAAGGCTTCGACGATCTTTGTGTTGCGTCCATTCACGTTGGGTTCACTCGTGAGTACCTATCGATAGTGTTCCATCATGTCACCTATGGATTCGTCGTTCGGGTCGAGTCCGAGAATCTGGGCTACGACTGAGTCGATTCCGGCGACCGCGACGGCAGTTGATATACGAAAGAATGCTCGCCACCATCAGCAATTGTATCGCCGAGAGACATGCCAACCCTCCGAATGCTTCCAAAGCTTCCAGTGCACCGCGAAGAAAGTGTTCCCTGAATCTGAGGCTCCAGAATGCGTAGAGCGTCAGTGCCACCGCTCCGAAGACAACGCCTGTCAGGAATCCAAACGTCCCCGTAACCCACGCCATACGCCATCCCACGACAGAGCCCACGATCGGTGGCAACAATATCAAAAGCGCAGGGGACAGGAAAAGCCACCAGATCCACCAAATATCAATATCTGGCCATCCTTGATACATGTTCACCTCCGATTGCGGTACCAACACGCTCCCACGACAACCACAACCTGTACCACTAGCAGCACGGTGAGAGCGGTAAATGCTTCGGTTTCTTGTAGATAACGCTCCTCCACAGACCCGACAAACCAGAGGGCCCAAAGAGCAAACGGAATAAATCCTCCTGCTGCTGCAATGAGGCCAGTCACGAACCCAAACGTTTCTGAAGTCCGTGTCATGCACCAACTGCAGATGACCCCAACGAGCGGCGGCATAAGAGTTGGAAGTGTCAACGCCAAAAGCCCCCATATTAGGGACCATGTCGGAATCAACAAATTTGGGGCTGCGTTCATAATCTACCCCCTTGGGTCATTTCGTCGCGGCAGGTCATCCAATCCCACCCAAAACCAACTTGCCCGGGGGCCACAGGCCAGGCCCGCGGCCACCGGGACTATCAGCGTTGAGATACCAAAACCGGTAGTGCTCACAGCAGAGACCAGAGCTCGGTTTTAGGTCCGTCCTGGATCATGTCTCAGCTCTTGGTTAGTGATCCCGCTGGGTTGGACGCTATCGAGGCGTGGGCGGCCGCTCGTCGTCGGCATCGTTCTCGCCAGATGTTCCAGAAGCTCCTTCGGGGGTTCGTGTCGGGGCAGGTATGTCCTCTCCTCCGGCACCTTGGGCAGAGTCTGACGGTATCGGCGCCACGGTGCGCCACGCGGAGGGCGAACTAGATCCAGCGCCACACTTGCTGGTGACTCGGTACGCGAAGTGCCGGTCGGCTGACGCTCCGATGTGCCAGGACACGGTGTTACTCGCAGGTTCGTTGATGAAACGCACGAAATCCCAGCTCCTGCCGACGGTGTCCCAATCTCTGACCTCCAGCGCACGCCCAGTTGCGGTGAGGCCGCCAGTCGGGTTAGTCCACGTGGCCTTGACGGCGTTTCGACCCACCCGCTGGATCGCGAAACCCGTTACCGGTTTGCAGACCTTGGGCACCGTTACGGCGGAGATCGTCACTAAGTAGGTACTTAGAGGGTGTGTGACAAATGGTTTCAAGCAGGCTGGAGGCGTTTGAGCAACAGGTGGATCATGGCGACATTCACCCATGCCTCGCCGCTTTCGGTGCGCTCTTCATAGTCTCTGCTCAACCGGCGACATCGGCTCAGCCACCCCAGAGTGCGTTCCACCACCCATCTCCGGGGCAGCGCTTCAAAGCGGTGGCTGTTGGGTTTGCGCTTCACCACGGTCAGCAACCATCCGCCCACCGCCCAAGCCCAAGCCACCAGTTGACCCAAGTATCCAGCATCGGCCCAGATCAACTGCAACCTTGGGAATCTGCCCAGCAGCTTGACCAGCACCAATCTGGCGCCGTCCCGATCCTGGATATTGGCGGGATGAACCACCACCGCCAACAGCAATCCCATGGTGTCCACCACGATGTGTCGCTTGCGTCCGCTCACCTTCTTGCCAGCGTCGTAACCTCTGGGCCCCCTTTTTCCGTGGTCTTCACCGACTGGCTGTCGATGATGGCCGCGCTGGGGGTGGCTTCACGTCCCGCCGCTTCCCGAACCCGCTCCCGCAGGGCTGCCATGATCGCTTCCCAAGTACCGTCATCCCGCCACTTCCGAAAGTACCACCAGGCCGTCCCCCAAGGTGGCAGGTCGTGGGGCAGCATCCGCCAGGGAATGCCGCCGCGCAACACGTACAGAATGCCGTTGATCACCTCGCGAAGATCGACGATTCTGGGATGTCCCCGGAGGGTGTCGGGTGGCAACAACGGTTCCAGAACGTCCCACTGGGCATCGGTCAGGTCGGTGGGGTAAGGTTTTCTATTCATGACGCCAGCGTAGCTGTCGCCACCTCCTCACCCCAAGATGCAGGTTATGCAAGTTCCCGGCATTGTCACACACCCTCTGAGGTAAGCGTCACCGTGGAGGACGCCTCGGGCATGGAGGGCGACGTGGTGGAGTTCCGGATACTCCTCTCCCATGCCTTGACTGAGGAATTCGAGGTGACCTGGTTAGCCGGGCCGGCCTACCACCTGCGGGACGACCGGTCGCATTCATCCGACTACCAGGCCATGTCCGGGGTGATGGCGTTCAAGCCGGGCGTAACCGCGCTGACGGGAGTGGTCTGGCTGAATGACGACAGCAAGGACGAGCCGGACGAGTACTTCGCGGTGGAGGCCTTCCTCCCCGGCGAGTGGTTCAATCCGGCGTCCATGGGAACCATGACCATCGTGGACGACGACTGATCCAGGGGTGACAATCAATGCTTTGGATAGATAGAGCTGGGCTGTATTCTGTAACTGTTCAGAGTTGGGGTTTTGAATTGGCCAAACTTGGTTTGCAGATGGCCGGCGTTGGGGACTGCGATTATGTCATGTATTTGGAGTGCCCACGGAAATTGACCTCACCACTTTTGACCGAGACGCGCTGCTGAGCGATGATGCCCAGCAGCGGGACTTGCTCATCCGGCAGCAGGCGATCATCGAGAGCTTGGAGAAGCGGGTTGCCCAGTTGGAGGCGCGGGCGAAATCCGGCGGGAACCGCCAGATGCCCGGACTGAAGCCTCAGGCTGACCGGAAGCCAGCCCAGCCCAAGCAACCGCGCCAGCGTCGGTCGCACGGTTTCGCCCGGACCCCATGACCCCCACCCAGCGGGTAGAGCATGTGGTGGAGCAGTGTCCCGACTGCGGAACGGGCTGTCCGGAGGCTGGACCCACCGCACTCGGGAAGTCATCGATACTCGGGAAGTCATCGATCTGCCCCAATCTCCGGTGGAAGTGACCGAGCACGCTTACATCGCCCGCACCTGCCCGCGTTGCCAACGCCGCTGTGTGCCCCCAGCGCACCTGGATATCGCGCATTGGCTTGTCCACGTACATGGTGTGCAGACTGGGAGCATCATGGCTGAGCTTCAGCGTGGGCTGGTCGCCTTGTTGGTGATCGGGACGCAGGTGACGTCGTTGCTCTCAGCGAACCGGCTGACCACATCGGGAATGAAGTTGCCGGCGGCCACGGCTCTGGCGGGGATTCCGGTGAAGCGCGTCATGTGCTCGGCGTTGCGCTTGACGCGGATCACGTCGTCATTGGCAAGCGTGTAAGAGCATTCTATGACTACGTAGCAAGGCTCCCTGGTTGCCTTGTCCACAGCCGTCATTGCCAAGTCAATGGCCTTGAAACTCTCCAGCTCGTTGGCTGGGATGGCAGCGCGTCCCTCGTCCTCGGCATCGTCGGCGATGTCGACGATCTGGGTGCTGTCCAGCCAGCGGGGGCGTCGGACGTTGACGGCTTGGGTCAGGGCTCCGGTCATTCTCTGGACAGCGACGGGAACGGTGTGCCCCTTGAGCTCGGCGACGTCGGTTTTCAGGGTAGCCACGTCAGTCTTCAGAGTAGCCACGTCAGTCTTCAGAGTAGCCACGTCAGTCTTCAGAGTAGCCACGTCAGTCTTCAGAGTAGTGACGTCAGTCTTCACTTGGGTCATGTCGACTTTCAGGGTGGCGACGTCTGCCTTTAGTTCCTTCACATCCTGTTCCAGCCGGTCGAGCCGCTCGTTGGTGGTGGCGATGTAGTCGCGTACCAATTCGGCCAGTTCGGCGACGGCCTGCTGGAGCTCCCGGACGATAGCCGGCAGCTGGAGGAATTCCTGATCCAGGACGTGCTGGCGCATGGCCGCCTGGAGCCCGGGATTGTTCTCCATGGCGGCGAGGATGTCCTCGAACGTAGCGATGGGTATTGGCGTGGTCATGTTGTATTGCTCACTGGTCGGTTTGATTTTATACCGCGTGGGCGTCTTGCGCCACCGGTTGATGATTGCTGCGAGGAGATTTCGCTACTCAACGGGTTGGAGTGACCGTGGCTACTTCCTCGCTTCACGCGTCTCCTGGCGCCGGGTCAGTTGTCGAGGTTGGCACCTCGCGTTCCGGGAACGTCCTCAGGTAGAGGTTCATCGCGGCGCCCCAGGTGCCGCTGTTGTGCTCGCCGCCTGATTTGATCACCACGCCGTCACGCAGGTGGTGCTTGATGACCAGCATGGTGGCGGCGACGAGTTGGTCGTAGGGCATCATGTCCGTGTTGCAGCAGCCGTAGCCGGTTGGCTCACCTGCCTTCGTTTTTCCTTCCATCGAGGCGGCGGCGGGGTGTGGGGATTGGCGGCCCAGTGCCACAGGGCGCGGACCGCGCTGTTGGCGAACCGGTAGCAGCCGGTGACCTTGGTGAAGACTAGGTCGCCTTGCTCACGGATCAGGCAGAAGCGGCACGTGCCTTCGGTCTGGTCGCAGTCGCACCGGTCGTGGTCTTCGACGCTGCCCGTCCAATGCCGAGCGCCGGCGCTGCACACCATGTGCGTAGCGTGGACGCGACAGCCGTCGGGCATCCGACCGGCGTACCAGCTTGGGTCGCCGTCCTTGACGAACATCTCGATATGGATGAGTTCAAGACAAGCCATGTTGTCCCTCCTGTCGTCGGGTTGCGGTTGCTGTAGTGATGCTTTGGATTATGGCGCCAGCGCGGCCAGTTTCAGCCGGAAACGGCTCCCGGACACGTTCTGTGGCCTTTGTCGTGATTTCTGCACAGACATGTGAAAACGGCGCCGCATGGCGCCGTTGGGGCGAAACAGGTACCGTGGTGTTTGCTACTTTCCTTGTCTGACGCCACTCAGCCACACTGGGAGAAGTTCTGCGTGGCCCACACGTTTCCCCACGGGGGACCGTGACGTTTGTCTGGAGTGATGGCGACGCCGACGCCGATACGGCGCGCGGCCGTTTCGAGGATGTTCCGCCGGTGTCCTGGGCTGTCCATCCATGCTTGGACGAGGGCTTTGGCCACCTGCTTGTCGTCGAGGGTGACATCGGGCTTCCATGGTCCATTGTCTGTTCTGATTGACCACGTGACTTGCGCTTGCTGGGCTATGTTCTCGGAGAGGCCGTAGGTGTACGACCCATCAGGTCGGTAGGCTCGGCAGTCGTATCCAGAATCCATCGCTCGGTTGGTCGGGTTTTTCCCATCCAAGTCGTGGGCTTGGTTATTCTGGCGTCCCATGTTTTCGCTGTGGCGTCTGGCAATGACGGAGATCGCAGTGTTATACAGGAACGGTGCTAGGCCGGCCGGCTTCCGTTCCTCGTTGGTGAAGAACACTATCCAGTGCTCGATGTCGGTGACATTTGGTGTCGAACCGGTCACCTGAGTTGAACGTGAGTCGACCGACCGTTGACGAGTATGCACAAGATCTGACGTAGGCTGAACCGTATTTAGCGGTGTTGGAATGTTCCACACCATCGGCGGCGGCCTCAGAGCAGGCGCCAACGACCACGTTGCAGTCGGTACAGGAGCCCGTGCCGGCAACGGTGTTGCCGTGGGTGACCACGTGGGGACTGGCGCCGGAGTAACTCCCAAGGTGGCTGCAACTGACGCAACGGCGCCTTCGCAGTCGCGGCGCAGGGAATCACGAAGTCCTTCCAGTGATTTGAGGCGCGCGACCTGCTTTCTTCGTGTAACTTCGATGCCTCGGTAGTAGCCGTTGCAGGTAGCCCAGGCTACCTCGTAAACGTCTCGGTCGGTGACGGCCGCCGTTGTTTGCTCCGGCGCCAGAGTCCCAACTGCAGCGGCCACTCCTGCCGTCGGCTGCCGTTCTCTGAACGGTCTTCTCCCAGCACCGCCGGATGATCCGGCTCCGCTGCGTACCAGCGACCGTCTGCAACCAGGAACACCCACCGCAGGGTTCCCTCTCCGGTAGTAGTCACTGGGCTGCTGCCCGTTGCAACGGCTCGAAGCGCGAAGCTGACGTCGATGTTCCCAGCATCGTCAATGGCCACTGCGAAGACATGAGGATTCCAATGGTTTGGCGGGCAATGGCTGGCATGCTGCGACTGCACGTAGGACACGCCGACATTGGCAGCGTCAGCGGTAATCACCGGATGTGACGCATCGGTAAGAAACTGCCGCAACTCGGCATCGCACCGTAATCCGTCCTGAGATTGTCCAGCGACTCGGGGCTTGGTTTCTGGATCCCCCTCGACTGGCACAGTCTGCTGGTCGTCCAAGATGCCGCACGCAAGGGCCAGCCCGAGCGGCAGCAAGGTGATGAACAGCAGGATCTTTCGAAGCATGTGAAATCTCACTAATGTTCAGGTTCGCACAGATGATGGAAGGATCGTAACGCTGCGGTGACAACGGCTTGCGAGGCTTGGTAGCGCCTGGCACGGGTGTGCCTGAATTCCTGCGCCGGAGCTACGGAGAGGCGTTCCGCCTCTGCCGGCGGACATTTCCTGTCCGTGACCTGCAGGGCCCCCAGGAGCCGCGCCATGCCTCGCAACTTGCACGTGTTGCTTAACGACTGTCGTCAGTCATACCTACACTGACCCTGACGTGATACAAGGTTACCGGGACCGACGGACCGAGGCATTCGCCGCCGGGGAGTTCATACCAGCGTTTCAGAGCTTTGAACAGCAGGCGGCACGCGGTCGGTAAATCTACGTTCGGAAAGGTGACCAAGATATGCTGGAACAGAAAAAGGCATACACCTGCCACTTCTGGGGGAAATCAGACCGTCAAAACCCGGAACGCATCCATCTGCTGGAGCATCACCTGGCGGACGTGGGCGCGTGTTTCGAAGCTCTGCTGCGTCAGCCGCTGATCCGTCAAAGTCTGGCCCACACCGCCGGCTGGGACGACATCGACGATGCCACGGCGGCCCGCCTGTGCGTGTTCGCAGCCCTGCACGACATTGGCAAGGTCAACATCGGGTTCCAGACGCAAATCTGGCGACGGGAAGACCATCCCAATGGCGCCCGCCCTCCCGGTCGCGCCGGACACACCGTGGACCTGATGCCGGTGCTCAACGGGAATGACGCCGCGACTTCCGAGTGGTTCTGCGACTCGCTCGGCTGGTGGTGGAATGCCACCGAGACATGGGATGACTGTGGGGGCGAAACCGTCTGCGGCCTGCTGGTGGCTACGCTGTCGCATCACGGGCGGCCCCTGCAGCTGGCCGACGGGCGGTCCGAGTTTCCGCGGTTGTGGCAACGCTTCGGTGAACTGGACCCACAGAAGCATGTGAGTCGCATTGGCCGTCTGGTGCAGGAGTGGTTCCCGGCCGCGTTCGTTGCGGGCGGACCAGTGTTGCCGTCGGCGCCGGTGTTCCAGCATCACTTTCTGGGGCTGTGTAATCTGGCGGACTGGATTGGCTCTAATGAACTCTGGTTCCCGTACCTTGACGAGCCCAGGGACGATTACATTGACATCGCCCGGCGGCGCGCTCGTCAAGCCATTGACAGCATCGGCGTCGATGTGGCGAGCCAGCGGCAGAGCGCGGCCCAAGCCGGCGTTCCTGACCTCACGGGTCTGTTCCCGCACATCATTGAGCCCAACGCCATCCAGGAAGCAGCGTACCGCGCGCCGCTGGATGAGCGACTGGTCATCATCGAATCGGAGACGGGCTCCGGCAAGACGGAAGCTGCGCTGTGGCGGTTCGCGAGGCTGTACCAGGCGGGCCTGGTGGATGGCCTCTACTTCGCTCTGCCCACCCGGGCGGCAGCAAAACAGATCTTTGACCGGGTGAACCGCTTCGTCGCCAATATGTTTCCGGCAGACGGGCGACCCGAGCCGGTGTTGGCCGTGCCCGGCTACCTGCGGGCCGGCGATATCCACGGCCAGCGACTGCATGATTATGAAGTGTGGTGGGATGACCATGCCGCCGACGGTCGCCGCTGGGCTGCGGAAAGTCCCAAGCGGTTTCTGGCGGCACAGATCGCCGTGGGCACCGTGGACCAGGTGATGCTCGGATCGCTGAAGGTGAAGAACGCCCACATGCGGGCCTCTGGCCTGGCCCGGAACCTGCTGGTGGTGGACGAGGTCCACGCGTCGGACGCCTACATGAGCGAGGCGCTGGCCACCGTGCTGGATGCCCACCTGGGTGCGGGAGGTCACGCGCTGTTGATGTCGGCCACGTTGGGCTCGACGTCCCGGCGCCGCTGGCTGGACCGGGATGCCGCAGACGCGCCGACCCTGGCGGAGGCGATCAATGCGCCCTACCCCGCGGTGAGCACGGCGTCGCAGATGATTGACGCTGGGGAGAACGACCAGCGCAAGGACGTGAGCATCCGGGTCGAGCCGCAGATGCGGGATTTCGGAGCCGTAGCAGTCTGTGCGCTGGAGGCGGCGCGATCCGGCGCCAAGGTGTTGGTGATCCGTAACACGGTGGATCACGCTATCCGCACGCAGGAGGCGCTGCTGGAGGCGGTCGAGCTCGAGGATATGAATCTGTTGTTCTCGGTGTACGGCATCCCCACGCTGCACCACGGGCGGTTCGCCGCCGTTGACCGGGAGATGCTGGACACGGAGATCGAACGCCGTCTGGGCCGAGGACGGCCTGCCGGCGGTTTGGTGGTGGTGGGGACCCAGACATTGGAGCAGTCCCTGGACATCGACGCCGACCTGCTGGTCACTGACCTGTGCCCCGCCGACGTTCTGCTGCAACGCATCGGACGGCTGCACCGTCACCGGCAGAATGACGGGACCAGACCCCACGGCTACGTCGAGGCCCGCTGCATCGTGCTGACGCCGGGGGATGACCTATCGCCGCTGCTCTCCTCCGGAGGCAACGCCAACGGGCTGGGACCCCACGGCGGGGTGTACCGCAACCTGCACATCCTTGAGGCAACCCGCCGGCTGGTTGACCTGCATCCACAGTGGCGCATACCGGAGATGAACCGGGAACTGGTGGAGATGGCGACCCATCCCGAGGTTCTGGAGCGGATCACTGAGGAATTGGGAGACAAGTGGAAGGAACACGCCATTGGCACCGCCGGCGGGCACATCGCCGATGTTCAGACCGCGCGCGGACACCTCATTCGCCGGGACAAATCGTTCTTCACTGACAACCGGGACGTGTTGTTCCCCAGCGACGATGAGCGCATCCGCACCCGCTTAGGCGACGACCGGGTGGAGATATCCTTCGACCCGCCACCGGCCAGCCCCTTCGACGCATCACGCTCCATCGAACGGTTGGCGGTGTCTTCGCGCTGGCTGCCGGGAGCCGCGCCGCCAGAGACGGTGGAACCGATGCCATCCGATGACGGTGGCTTCGAGTTTCGCGTCGGCGACCGGTCCTTCCGCTACGACCGGCTGGGCCTGCGGCGGAGATGAGTTGACGGGCGGTGCATGTGACATTACGATGATGTACACAGCAGTCAATTGCATCGCACGGGTCGCACAATCTTCAGAGAGGGCGCCAAATGACAACCCAGATCACTGCACGCTTGCCCAAAGAGCTGGCGGAAAGTTTGGACGCAGCGGCCGCCGCGCTCAGGCGCAGCCGGGCCGACGTGATACGGCAGGCCGTGGAGCAATACCTGGAAGACTTTGATGATCTTTCCGTAGCCGTGGAGCGGCTGCGGGACCCTGCCGACCCGGTTCTCGATTGGGATGACGTTCGGCGTGAGCTACTCGGTTCGAGTTAAAGGCAGTGCGGCAAAGGAACTGGAGCGTCTGCCGAGAGACGCCAGGGAACGCCTGATCGAGGCCATCGACCGGCTGGGCGGAGCGCCGCTGGCCGGAAGCCTGCTCAAAGGGGGCCTGAGAGGTCTGCGTCGCTTGCGGGTGGGCGACTACCGGATCGTGTACGAGGTGCTGGACGAGGAATTGGTAGTCCTGGTAGTGCGGGTAGCCCACCGGCGGGAGGCGTATCGGTGAGGATCTGCGGGAACGGACGCTACAATCCATTCCCGCAGCCTATCCCCGCGTGTGCGGGGGAACTTGGTCAAAATGCCCGGGCATCATAGTGCAGAGCGGTCTATCCCCGTATCGCGGGGCAAAAATGGTGGACATTGACGCCGTCCCCACAATGAGATAACCTCTGAACTATAGGGTCGCTACACCGAGTTGGCCCTCGGTGTAGCGTGAATCCCCCTCGATATCGGTTGCTAACCGCCAGTCAATGGAGGAGTTCAAGCATGATTTTACCACCTTTCCCGACACCAACTATCGCCGCGACTTGTGATTACTGCCCCAACCATGCCGTCAGCGAGTGCACCGTTTGCAAGCAGTTTGTTTGCGCTGCATGTGGTCATTCGGGGACTCCTGCGATGGAAGGCAGTTGGGTCTGCGCGCCCCGATGCCTATAACAGGTAGGTGAACTGGTGATACGAGCCTCAAGGTGCACATCCTTGACAAACCATTGCGCCACTCTATAGTCTAAAACGAGCGTTTGTTCCGCTCATTTGAGCGGTTATCGAGCAGCGGCTTGCGAGGCTAACAATATGCTGAACATTCTAACCGAACCGTTGATACGCATGACAACGGTGAGCGGTACGCACTCAGCCTCCCTCCCGAGGATATACGCCGCGCTGATGGCTGACGAGGCGGAGGCGTTTCCCGCGCTGCGTCCGCACCAAAGACACGCCTGGCACGCTTTTCTGGTGCAGCTTGGCGCCATGGCGATGCACCGGGCCGGCGTCAGTGACCCTCCTAGAGATGTGGCGGAATGGGTCGAACTGATACGGGCGCTGACCCCGGAGTTCCCCGACGACGAGCCGTGGCAGTTGGTGGTGGAGGACATCACCAAGCCGGCCTTCATGCAGCCCCCGGCTAGGTCAGCAGCAGCAGAGGTGGAATACGGAACCAAACCAGCAAAACGCGGCAAGCAAACAATCAGGGTGCCGGATGAAGATAAGATTGTCCGATACGCAGATGGCTTGGATATGCTGGTGACGTCCAAGAACCATGACCTGAAAGCGGCAGTGGCGAGCCAAGCCGGCGTGGATGACTGGATATTCGCGCTGATTACGCTGCAAACGATGGAGGGGTACGGAGGCGCCCGCAATTACGGCATTTCGAGGATGCCCAGCGGATACGGCAATCGGCCCGCGTTCAGCATCACGCCTTCCGCTCGACCCGGGGGACATATTGGGCGTGATATTGCCGCGCTCTTGCAGCATAGGCACGCCATTCTCGAGGAATATCCCGTGATAGACGGAGGTATAGGCTTGCCGTGGGTCAAAGCATGGGACGGCACGAAAGCCGAAGCTCTGCTCATCAATCAGATGGAACCGTTTTACATTGACGTTTGCCGGCGAGTCAGATTGCGCCAGGGGATGGGTGGCTTGAAGGCTGTTAAAGCCAACTCGTTGGCCCGGCGCATCGCCGACACTAAAGGTTTGACGGGGGATCCGTGGGCGCCGGTCGGGAAAAGCACCAATCAGAACGCGACGCCGCCTGCTTTCTTGGGGTTGCGAAAGTTCGGTTATGAGAGGGTCGTCGACGGGCTGTTTTCCTCTGATTGGTCGGCTCCTCCCCTTTTGACGCTGGCTTCGTATGACCGCAGGGCCGATGGGTCCATGCAGTTGGTTGCCAGGGGGATGGTCCGGGGTGAAGGGGGCACTGCGGGCTATCACGAGCGGATTATCCCGTTGAAACCGAAAACGGCACAGGTTTTCGGAAGGGACCGCGGCGTAGACGACATCGCCGACATCGCAAGAGCGCGCGTTGCCCAGATTGGCAAAGTCAAAACGATTTTGCGTCACGCTATCGCGACGTTCGCAGCGCATGGCGAGTCCAACGATACCAGTTCCGAACAGCGCGCTCGGGCCAACCCGTGGTCAGATCGGTTGGACGAGATAGTTGACGCCAGCTTTTTTGACGACTTGCAAGAAGAGTCTGACGCGGATGACAGTGCTGAGCGCAAACGCATTCGCAACCATTGGTTGCGCAATGGGAAGGACGGCGTAGTTGACCACGCGGCAAGAATCCTGACCGCCGCCGAGGATGCGTTATCTTGCTTGTCTATCCATCGTTACAAGGCGCGAGTCCGCGCTGACGGCGTGTTTTGGGGACGACTCGCAGGCGCAAATGGACTGCCTGAGTTATTCGACCGAGGGAATACAGGCCAGGAGGGCAAAGAATGTCCGAACAACGACCAACCGACGGCACCATCGCCGATCCCAACGGAGGCTCAGATGACGCTGTTCACCTAGAACAAACACGCAGCCATCGAGTCAGGGAAAGCGTGTTCACAGAACAGGTAATCGACGAGGGACACCACCATGGTTGGCAATCGTTTCACCTGCGTGACCGGGACAGCATACATATCGTCCGTGGGCGCGGCTTTCCTGATCTGGTGATGTACCGGAAAAACAGTGATACAGGCCAAACGGAATTGATCGCAGCCGAGCTGAAACGTGGGTACGACAGCGAGTTGCGGGAAGAACAGACCGAGTGGCTGGAGGCGCTGAAGCAGCATATCCCCGCTTATGAGTGGCGTCCCGAAAATTGGGATGAGATAGAAAGTGTCCTGAAAGACGGACCTAAAGTTGAAGACGCAGCACTATCCAGCCGGGAGCATCGCCAGAGTAGCGGTCAAATTCCCGCAAATTTCGGCAACGTGATCACCAATTTGGCCGAATCCATCGAAGCCGCGGAGTTTGGCACTGGTAATCGTGCCCGGCTGAGGCGCATGGACTACAACATCCCGGACTCCCCCATATTTTGGCAGTTGATGGTCCGAGATGGAATGCCACGAAATCCTGACATCGCCAAATGGGGACTAATCACCCACGGGATGGCGCTGATGGCACATGGCTCCGGTATAGCGCACCGGGCCAGAACCACCGTCGGACGAACACTCTACCTCGGCGGTGAACAACAACCGGGTGAACGAGGCTTTTACAGTGAGGACCGATTGGCAACGTTGTTGGCAGCTAGAGGGCCGGCCCTACGCAGGCTTCTAGCCAGGCTGTTTCGGTTGCTGGCGAATGAAGGGTGCTCGTTCAACTGGCGTGAAATGGCCTGGTTCATCATAAATGAAGGCTACAACGAAGAACAGGCTGAGCAGAGCCGCATCCGCATCGCCCGCGAGTACTACCGGGCCGAGCGGAGCGGTTCCCAATCATCAGCAGAGTAACCACAGGGAGATTGATGATGACCACCCCCAGATTTTTGCAGATCCACACCCTGCACTCCTACCCCGCCGCCCTGCTGAACCGCGATGACAGCGGCCTGGCCAAGCGGATGCCCTTCGGCGGCGCGGTGCGTACTCGCATATCGTCCCAATGCCTGAAGCGGCATTGGCGAATGGCCGAGGACGATTTCGCCTTGAAGCACATCAGCGGCTTTACCGATTCCATACGCTCCCGCAACGCTGTGTCGCTAGGGGTTATGCAACCGCTGAAAAACGACAAAGCTGCCAGCGACGAGGTTTTGCAAGCGATTGAAACGGCTTTTCAGGAAAACGTCTATAGCGACAGTGGCACGCAACCCTTGCTGATAGGCTTGCCTGAAGTGGAATACTTGCGGAGCAAAGCCCATACTATCTGCACCGAGCATAAAGACGATGCCGGGGCCGCTAGAGAGGCAGCCAATTTACTGTTTAGCACGCAACTCCGTAACGAAGAACGGGACAACTTCCGCGCTTTTCGAGAGAGCACCAAATTCCCCGGCGGGTTAATCAGCGCACTTTTCGGCAGGATGGTCACCTCTGATCCGGCTGCCAACGTGGATGCTGCTGTCCATGTCGCTCACGCTTTTACGGTCCATAGTGAAGAAAGCGAAATGGATTTCTGGGCTGCTGTAGAGGACCTACCGAAGGAAGAAGAAGGCTCCGGAGCAGCCCATCTCAACGACATGGAACTCACCGCCGGCCTTTTCTACGGCTACGTCGTCGTTGACGTGCCCGGGCTGGTGTCCAACCTGGAGGGGTGCAAGGCGGACGATTGGGAGGATGCCGACCGGGAGCTGACGGGCAAAGTCATTGAGCATCTGACGCACCTGATTGCCACGGTGTCGCCGGGAGCAAAGCTGGGGTCCACCGCGCCCTACGCCTGCGCCGACTTGATGCTGGTTGAAACTGGCAGTCGCCAGCCGCGCAGCCTAGCCAACGCCTACCGCAGCCCGGCGCCGGCGCAGGTGAAAGCGGCTACCGATGCGATGTCCAATTACCTGGGCAAGCTGGACGCAGCCTACGGCGGGAAGGAAGTACGGCGGGTGATGTCGGTGGAGGACTGTGACATACCCAACGCCGAGCGCCTGTGCTTGGACGACCTGGCGACGTGGGCGGCGGACGTGGTGCGCAATGGTCAGGCGGTGTAGCCATGCGGCATTTGATACTGAATCTGGAAAGCCCGTTGATGGCCTTCGGCGGGGAGACGATTGACAACTATGGGGTCATCCGTCCCTTTCCCGCCGTGTCGATGCTGACGGGGTTGTTCGCCAACGCGCTGGGCTGGCGGCGGATTGAGCGCGAGCGGCACCAGGCGTTGCAGGACCGCATCGTGTTCGCGGCGCGCATTGACCGGGAGCCGGCCGGCGGCGTCCGCATGACGGACTTCCAGTCCGCTGCCATTACTAATCGAGACCGGGGTTGGACTACGCGCGGGGCGCCCGAAGGCAGAGGCGGCGGAACGTACACCAATTGGCTGCGCTACCGCGACTATTACGCCGATATGCGCGTCTCGGCGGCTTTGCGGCTGGAACCGCCGGAGGATGAGCCCACCCTGGACAAGCTGGCGCAGGCGTTGCAGGAACCTGCCCGCCCCCTGTTTATCGGGCGCAAGCCATGCTTACCCTCAGCCCCGCTGTACGGCGGCTTCGCCGAGGGCGATACCGCCCTGGCCGCCCTGCTGACCTGGCCACTAGCGGACGGGTCAGCAGCCAACGGCGATGCCGTGCGGACGCTATGGCCGGAAGGCGAGGGAGCGGCAGACATTGGAGATTATCGGACTTTTATGCTCACTGACCAGCGCAACTGGAATTCCTCTGGACTGCACGGCGGCGGCCGGTGGGTATGTGCAAAATCGATTGGGCGAGATCGGTTCCCGGAATAGTCGGGGATAGACCATGGGTTTCGGGGTTGCACGGCGGCAGCCGATGGGTTCCCCCGCACACGCGGGGATGGGCACGGTGTCTTCGCCGGTGCCACTACTCAGGCTGCGGTTCCCCCGCACACGCGGGGATGGGCAGGAAACAATGACCACAGCAAAAACATCATTGAACATGATACGGGCCGAGATCAGCGTGCGCGATCTCCAGCGCTGGATGGGGATGCGCCGGCTACAGGACCCCGACCACGCCATGCACTGCCTGCTGACGGAATGTTTCGGAAAGCGGGAAGCGAAACGCTATGGGGAGCATAAAGATGGATTGTTTAGTATTTTTCGACTGATTGTCCCGCGCGGAGGCTCGCGGGGAGTCCTGTACGCTTACGGACGAGCGGACGCTGACGAGTTGCGGAAGGAGTTGAGTGCCTGCGGCGATCCTTTGCAGTGTCGGGTGATGCCGGAGGAAAATATCGACAGCAAGCCGATGCCGTCGGAATGGCAATCCGGCAAGCGGCTGGGCTTTGAGGTGCGGGTGCGGCCTGTGGTGCGCCTGGAAAGGGACACGTCGCGGATTCCTCCGCATATACAGCGCAGTTTCAAAGAAGGTGGCCTACGCCCGGGCAAAGAGTGCGATGCTTTCCTGTGGAAAGCAATCCAACATTCGAAAGGCGAAATGCAGGATAGCCGGGAACAGGTGTACCGCGAATGGCTGGCGAAGCAGTTCGACGGTCGTGGCGGGGCCCGGCTGGAATCCGCCACGCTCCAGTCCTTCCAGCGCAGCCGCGCCGTCCGTAAGCGCCACAGCCGTCACAGCGAGGGGCCGGACGCGCTCATGCGGGGCAACCTGATCGTCACCGACGGCGACGCTTTCGCCAAGCTATTGGCCAACGGCGTTGGCCGGCACCGCGCCTACGGGTACGGAATGCTGCTGCTCAGGCCGGCGCATTGACCGGTGGGCCAACGCACCTTAACAACCGAACATCCATCCCATCCACGGGAGAAGGAAGGCGACGAACATGCTGAGAGGAAGGCTGGGACTGGAGACGGCGCGCATCCCCCACGCAGACCGCCACGGGCTGCTGTGGCTGTCGCGCGGCGCGCTCACCGTGCGCGACGGCACGCTGCGCTTCGAGCGACAGGCCGGGCCCGATGCCGACAGTTCGATGAGCGCCGGCGAGTACGGCATACCCTTCCAGAGCCTGTCCATGATCCTGCTGGGGCCAGGCTCCACAGTGAGTCACGACGCGCTGCGCCTGATGGCCCGGCACGGAACCGGTCTGGTAGCCGTGGGCGTGGACGGCGTGCGATGCTACACCGCGCCCCCCCTGATGCCGGACACCTCAGACATCGCCAGGCGACAGATGCGAGCCTGGGGCGATGCCGGGGGCAGCCGCATCACCATCGCCCGCAAGATGTACGCCCTGCGCCTGGGCGAGGTGCTGCCACACACGGATCTCAATACATTGCGGGGCATCGAAGGCGCGCGCATGAAGCGCACCTACCAGAACCTGTCGCGCCAGTATGGCATCCAGTGGCGCGGACGACGTTACGACCGGGCCAACCCAACGGCGGCGGACATTCCCAACCAGGCCATCAACCACGCCTCGGTGGCGGTCACGGCGGCCGCGGTGATCGCGGTGACCTCGTTGGGCGCCATCCCGCAACTGGGGTTCATCCACGAGCACAGCGGCGAGGCCTTCGCTCTGGACGTCGCGGACCTGTTCCGCGACACGGTGCTGCTGCCGGCTGCGTTCAAATCCGCCGCCGAAGTTGCCAAGAATCCTCGCCTGGACGTGGAACGGCATACCAGGCGGACGACCGGTGATCTGATGCGGACGGAGCGGGTCATCCCCAAGATGATTGACCGCATCAAAACGCTGTTCCAGGACGTGCCGCCGCTGGAAGCCGCAACCGGCGGCGGACCGGCTTTGGATACCACGCTGATGGACGGCTGGCCGGACGAGGCAGATGGGGAGGACGCACTCTGATGACGGTAGTAGTTACCGTGAACGTGGAGGGCCGCTACCGGGGATTCCTGGCGTCGGTGATGCTGGAGATAGCGCCCGGGGTGTACACGTCGCCGAACATGACCAGCGGCATCCGGGATCGGATCTGGGACGTGCTGGTGCGGTGGCATGGCGAGCTGGGCAACGGGGCCATCGTGATGACGTGGCGGGACCCGTCGGCGGTGGGTCAGCAGAGCATACGCAGCCTGGGCGCCCCGCCCAAGGAAATCATGGATGCCGACGGCGTGTACTTGGTAAGATACGGTACAATCCACTCCCTTGGCGAATAACGTCCAATAGTGACTATCAACTTGCCAAGGGGTTCCCCCGCACACGCGGGGATAGACCCCCTACGGCTCGCGTCTCGTTGCGGTTCAGGGGGGTTCCCCCGCACACGCGGGGATAGACCCTCTCTTCTCAAACCTAAGCGCAGCCTATCGCGGGTTCCCCCGCACACGCGGGGATAGACCGCCTACTTGGGTTTGGCGGTATGCGCGAAACCTGGTTCCCCCGCACACGCGGGGATAGACCCAGCCTGTTCGTACAGATCAATATGCCACTCGGGGTTCCCCCGCACACGCGGGGATAGACCCCCTCGAGAAGGACTCCGCTCATGGCGAGCCGGGGTTCCCCCGCACACGCGGGGATAGACCTCTCCCGCGCCGCCGTTGGTGCCAGCCGCGCACGGTTCCCCCGCACACGCGGGGATAGACCTTGTGTTACCCTAAAAAAGGACGGTTTACCGAGGGTTCCCCCGCACACGCGGGGATAGACCCATCGGCTGGACTAGCCATACCTGGAACCCCGTGGTTCCCCCGCACACGCGGGGATAGACCCACATCTACCAGGTGCTCACCAAGCGGGCAACTGGTTCCCCCGCACACGCGGGGATAGACCCGTAGGGGATGCAAAATCAAGGCGACGTTGCCCGGTTCCCCCGCACACGCGGGGATAGACCCACGTCTGAGGCCGCTCTGGAGATCACGCTGCAGGTTCCCCCGCACACGCGGGGATAGACCGGTGCCCTATGAGCAGAGCGGCGGCGGGACCCCGGTTCCCCCGCACACGCGGGGATAGACCCCGAATCTGCCAATCGGTAGCGTGCGATACCCAGGTTCCCCCGCACACGCGGGGATAGACCGCTCATGGCGGATACCGGTCTGCCCAACCACGCGGTTCCCCCGCACACGCGGGGATAGACCCTGCTATGCCCGAACCCTCACTGAGAGGTTCGGGGTTCCCCCGCACACGCGGGGATAGACCCTATCCGGGACTTTGGAAAAGCCCTGTGAGCCCGGTTCCCCCGCACACGCGGGGATAGACCCATTACTGACCTGACGGCGATGACCGACGACGGGGTTCCCCCGCACACGCGGGGATAGACCTTGGGCGAGTTTCTCACGCAGCTCCGACCGGTCGGTTCCCCCGCACACGCGGGGATAGACCCCAGCCCGTCGGGCAATGGCTGGCACTCGTCGAGGTTCCCCCGCACACGCGGGGATAGACCCGTCCGCGCCCAGATGGCCAAGCTGCTGACCTCGGTTCCCCCGCACACGCGGGGATAGACCGCCGCAGCTCAGCGCAAGCGCGCGGAGCAGGCCGGTTCCCCCGCACACGCGGGGATAGACCGGGTTGACGGCGTGGTCTCCGGCATCGAGAAAAGGTTCCCCCGCACACGCGGGGATAGACCCGGAAGACGTTCCAGTCCGGCGTCTTCTCGGCCGGTTCCCCCGCACACGCGGGGATAGACCGGCTGCTTCATGGGGCCGTGCTGAGGGCGATCCGGTTCCCCCGCACACGCGGGGATAGACCGCATTATTTGGTCGCGCAGCCGCTCTCCCGTCTGGTTCCCCCGCACACGCGGGGATAGACCCGTGACGTTCACTGAGGATGACGATGCTGGCACGGTTCCCCCGCACACGCGGGGATAGACCCCTTGGTCAGTTTCCGGCTGCAAATCGCACATCGGTTCCCCCGCACACGCGGGGATAGACCGGGGCTGTCGGCGCTCCGCGGCTGGCAGCAGATGGTTCCCCCGCACACGCGGGGATAGACCCCGCCGGGGCCAGCGCAGAGACAGGAGGCGCGCGGTTCCCCCGCACACGCGGGGATAGACCGCCTACCGCCGCTTCCGCTCGCGCCCGCAATCTGGTTCCCCCGCACACGCGGGGATAGACCGGACGGTGTGCAGAATGTCCGGCTGGAGCTGGTGGTTCCCCCGCACACGCGGGGATAGACCCCCGCCGGTCTACCTTGTCCGGATAGATCCAGGGGTTCCCCCGCACACGCGGGGATAGACCATAGAGAGCCCACCGGTGGCAGTTGGTGCTCTGGGTTCCCCCGCACACGCGGGGATAGACCCGTGCGGGACCCGCGCCCGAGCTGGTGCGAGATGGTTCCCCCGCACACGCGGGGATAGACCGCTGATGTTGAGGGCGTCGAGACGATCTTTTTGGGTTCCCCCGCACACGCGGGGATAGACCTCAGAGCCTGGACTCTGGCGACTTCCACCCGAGGGTTCCCCCGCACACGCGGGGATAGACCCGAGTGGCGGCTGCGGCCGCGTGGGCCGTGATGGGTTCCCCCGCACACGCGGGGATAGACCCGCTTGAATCACGAACGGGGCGGCGCGTTGGTTGGTTCCCCCGCACACGCGGGGATAGACCCCCACCCAGCGCTGGCCGGTGATCCAGTTCGTGGGTTCCCCCGCACACGCGGGGATAGACCGGACAAACGCCGGTGGTGGTGGTCATGGTGGTGGGTTCCCCCGCACACGCGGGGATAGACCCTTCGGCGGGGGTAGGCATGTCCTCAGGTTAGCGGTTCCCCCGCACACGCGGGGATAGACCCTCATCACTCACCGTCCTGCCAGCTCGAGAAATGGTTCCCCCGCACACGCGGGGATAGACCCTGGAGGCTGAGGCCTCCGCGGCCGAGGTTGCGGGTTCCCCCGCACACGCGGGGATAGACCCGTGCGGGCATGGCGCTGGCCAGCGGGATCTATGGTTCCCCCGCACACGCGGGGATAGACCGATCACGGTTCCGCCCGGCCGGATCAGCATCCGGGTTCCCCCGCACACGCGGGGATAGACCGTTCAGCCGACAGCCGCGGTCGTACACCCTGCCGGTTCCCCCGCACACGCGGGGATAGACCCTGCGCTGCCGACAGCGTGGCCAGTACGGCCACGGTTCCCCCGCACACGCGGGGATAGACCCCTCGAGCTGACGGTGGACTTCATATGGGCTGAGGTTCCCCCGCACACGCGGGGATAGACCTCCTGGGCGCTGGGGCTGGCCACGTCCACCGGCGGTTCCCCCGCACACGCGGGGATAGACCTCTCCTCGGTTCTTAGATGTGTGGATAGCGGTCGGTTCCCCCGCACACGCGGGGATAGACCCTTCCCCTACGATGTGAGGATGAAGATGCTGGCGGTTCCCCCGCACACGCGGGGATAGACCGGGAAAAATTGAGGCACGGGAGATGCAAAAGATGGTTCCCCCGCACACGCGGGGATAGACCCCCCTGAAATGGAGGGCAATGCCACCATGAAGCGGTTCCCCCGCACACGCGGGGATAGACCTTCGATGTGTAGGCGGTGCGCCCTCCGGCGGAGGGTTCCCCCGCACACGCGGGGATAGACCGGTCAACCGGCGGTTGCCCAACGATCCGCAGGAGGTTCCCCCGCACACGCGGGGATAGACCGAGCATTACCCCGCCGTCCGGCCGTTTTCCCCTGGTTCCCCCGCACACGCGGGGATAGACCCTCGGCGCCCAGCTCGATGATGTATTTCAGCCCGGTTCCCCCGCACACGCGGGGATAGACCGCCCAGGTCGGAGCCGACTCCTATAGGCTGCAGGGTTCCCCCGCACACGCGGGGATAGACCTGCCCATCGAGCAGAACCTGGGTGTACTCGGCAGGTTCCCCCGCACACGCGGGGATAGACCCTGCAGGGGCAGGCCTACGTAGGGTTCGCCGGAGGTTCCCCCGCACACGCGGGGATAGACCCAGACCAGGCTGGCGTCGGTCGGGGACTTCTCCGGTTCCCCCGCACACGCGGGGATAGACCCAGCTCTGCCTGGGCGGATGGGAAGATCCCCGGGGTTCCCCCGCACACGCGGGGATAGACCGTATCCTCTCCGAGAACGTGCCATTGAAGACACGGTTCCCCCGCACACGCGGGGATAGACCCGCCGTGTATGTCGCCCTCCACGAGCTCGACGGGGTTCCCCCGCACACGCGGGGATAGACCGAGCGATACGGCGTCGTCCCAGGCCTGCTGCTCGGTTCCCCCGCACACGCGGGGATAGACCGGCTCAGGCGGCAGAGGATTCCTGGTCGTGAAGGGTTCCCCCGCACACGCGGGGATAGACCGCCGGAGACCTGGTCGAAGGGGACGTAAATCGCGGTTCCCCCGCACACGCGGGGATAGACCGGAAGCCGACGCGAGCCTTCGCGCCCGGCCCGGGGTTCCCCCGCACACGCGGGGATAGACCGTGCAAGTCCAGGACCGACAACCGCGACACCAAGGTTCCCCCGCACACGCGGGGATAGACCCAGCTGGAGCGGGAGTTGCTCCGGTTCGCGGTCGGTTCCCCCGCACACGCGGGGATAGACCCAAATCGTTGTTCCCCCACCGATGGGGGAACAAGGTTCCCCCGCACACGCGGGGATAGACCGGAGGCGGACGTGAAATATTGCAGGGACAACCCGGTTCCCCCGCACACGCGGGGATAGACCGGCTCAGGCGGCAGAGGATTCCTGGTCGTGAAGGGTTCCCCCGCACACGCGGGGATAGACCCTTCGCTTTCGATAGCAATTGGTGTCCCCCTCTGGTTCCCCCGCACACGCGGGGATAGACCGCTGCTGACCTCGACCTCCCAGTCGCCGCCGCCGGTTCCCCCGCACACGCGGGGATAGACCGGACCCCATCTTCATGGAGATCAAGGCCGCCAGGGTTCCCCCGCACACGCGGGGATAGACCCAAGCCGGCGCTGGTGTGCACCAACGAGGAACAGGTTCCCCCGCACACGCGGGGATAGACCGCTCGGCACCAGGGCGGAGCTCCGGTCAGTGGAGGTTCCCCCGCACACGCGGGGATAGACCGACGGGGTCCTTTTTCAGGACGTCGCCCAGCTGGGTTCCCCCGCACACGCGGGGATAGACCGCAGCCTTTGACGGCAAACATCTGGGCGGACTCGGTTCCCCCGCACACGCGGGGATAGACCCGCCGAGTAGCAGCGGATGAAGCGCCTCTTTCGGGTTCCCCCGCACACGCGGGGATAGACCGGAGTTCACGTAGCGTCCCACGTGGGATGGGATGGTTCCCCCGCACACGCGGGGATAGACCTTTGTCGAATGCGGTGCGGCGAGCGTCCGCCCAGGTTCCCCCGCACACGCGGGGATAGACCACGATCTGGAAATGGGTGCGGCCGGTATCGGGAGGTTCCCCCGCACACGCGGGGATAGACCTTTAGCTGCGGCCACCAGTTTCGGAGCGCTAGGGGTTCCCCCGCACACGCGGGGATAGACCGTTGCGGGGGGACGGCGGTGGTCACCACGATCTGGTTCCCCCGCACACGCGGGGATAGACCGTGGCCGCGTAGGGAGGAACAATGCTGCGCTGTGGTTCCCCCGCACACGCGGGGATAGACCCACCGGTGGAGTTGGTGGATCCGGAACCGGCGCGGTTCCCCCGCACACGCGGGGATAGACCCCCTCCACCAGTTCCCAAGGGGCTACGCGGTAGGGTTCCCCCGCACACGCGGGGATAGACCGGTCACTGGCATGCAAGACCCGGCTGCCCTTGGGGGTTCCCCCGCACACGCGGGGATAGACCGATTCGTTTTGTTCCGCTCCTCGGCCAGCTGTGGGTTCCCCCGCACACGCGGGGATAGACCCGTCTCGCCGACGCCGGCATGGAGGATCAACCCGGTTCCCCCGCACACGCGGGGATAGACCGTCAGGTAGGTGACGCCGCCGCTGTCCGTAAAGGGTTCCCCCGCACACGCGGGGATAGACCGCTCGCCAAATGGTGCGTTCTCGACGGCGTTTTGGTTCCCCCGCACACGCGGGGATAGACCACCAACGAGGAACACTACCTGGAAAAAGTCGCGGGTTCCCCCGCACACGCGGGGATAGACCCACAAGATCAGGCTACCGGAAATCGCGGAACGAGGTTCCCCCGCACACGCGGGGATAGACCGTGCAAGGCCAGGACCGACAACCGCCACGCCAAGGTTCCCCCGCACACGCGGGGATAGACCCCGCCGTACTCCAGGGCTATCCTGCAGACGTCCGGTTCCCCCGCACACGCGGGGATAGACCCTGCCGGTTTTCCACGGTGGCCGCGGTGATTCGGGTTCCCCCGCACACGCGGGGATAGACCCCCTACCGCGCTTGTAGCATCCCCTTCGACACCGGTTCCCCCGCACACGCGGGGATAGACCCGTGTCACACGTCCGACCAGCGCGACAGGAACAGGTTCCCCCGCACACGCGGGGATAGACCCTGGCCGTAGATGTCCCGTTTGACCGTCAGGTCGGTTCCCCCGCACACGCGGGGATAGACCCTGTGCCTGACCCTCCACCTCTAGCTCTAGAGCGGTTCCCCCGCACACGCGGGGATAGACCCTGTGCCTGACCCTCCACCTCTAGCTCTAGAGCGGTTCCCCCGCACACGCGGGGATAGACCCCATCCCTCGGTGGCTCAGATCATCGCCGCCCTGGTTCCCCCGCACACGCGGGGATAGACCCTGTCGGAGCGGGATCGAAAGGTCTTGAGGTACGGTTCCCCCGCACACGCGGGGATAGACCCGAGTTCGCCGACAGCCTGCACACCGTCCCGGCGGTTCCCCCGCACACGCGGGGATAGACCCCAGAAGGACCGTCACAACGAAAAGCGCAGAATGGTTCCCCCGCACACGCGGGGATAGACCGCCGGCGGCTCGTAGGTTGTGATCAGCAGTTCGGGTTCCCCCGCACACGCGGGGATAGACCGCTGCTGACCTCGACCTCCCAGTCGCCGCCGCCGGTTCCCCCGCACACGCGGGGATAGACCTCGCTTCTTGCCCTCGCCACGCAGGCGGATCCAGGTTCCCCCGCACACGCGGGGATAGACCCTCGTCAGGGATCAGCGGCGCGTAGGCGTCGCGGGTTCCCCCGCACACGCGGGGATAGACCGCCGACGTCTGCGGCGATATTCGTGTTGACTGCGGTTCCCCCGCACACGCGGGGATAGACCCGCATTCGACTCGATCAGATCGTCGACAACCCGGGTTCCCCCGCACACGCGGGGATAGACCCAGCTACGACGGGTACGATTACGACGACTCTGGGGTTCCCCCGCACACGCGGGGATAGACCGCGTCGCACTCGCGGCAGCGCTCCTGGGAGGACGGTTCCCCCGCACACGCGGGGATAGACCCCTACGCTCTATCCCAGGGCGTTCTAAAATGGCGGTTCCCCCGCACACGCGGGGATAGACCCATTCTCCCCGTCGTCACCGACCCGCTGGTGATGGTTCCCCCGCACACGCGGGGATAGACCTTATTGCCACTGAACTTCGGCCCTAGACCTTCTGGTTCCCCCGCACACGCGGGGATAGACCGTTGGGGCCGGATGAGCTGCGGCCCCTGGTGGCGGTTCCCCCGCACACGCGGGGATAGACCCTCTCGGCGTCATTGTCCGCAGCATTGGGAACTGGTTCCCCCGCACACGCGGGGATAGACCCCCCCGCAAGGGCGGAAGGCCAAGGAAGAAGTCGGTTCCCCCGCACACGCGGGGATAGACCCGGAGGCTGTCGTGGGCCTTGGCCGAGATGATCGGTTCCCCCGCACACGCGGGGATAGACCGCGGCGTCCCGATCGTCCTGTGTGGGAGCGGACGGTTCCCCCGCACACGCGGGGATAGACCCCACCGGCATGAGCGCAGCCTACTCCATGCCTAGGTTCCCCCGCACACGCGGGGATAGACCCGATATTCTCGGCGGTGAAGAGCGATGCAGGCAGGTTCCCCCGCACACGCGGGGATAGACCCCCGCGACTGCTCGTAGGCCGGATCCTCGCCGCGGTTCCCCCGCACACGCGGGGATAGACCCGCCGAGGGCGCGGACGTGACCGACAGCCTGGAGGTTCCCCCGCACACGCGGGGATAGACCGCCCAACCGGGAGTGCTGCGGCCACACGCTGTGGGTTCCCCCGCACACGCGGGGATAGACCTCGCCGATTTTGGCGCTGTCACTCGTGATCTGAGGTTCCCCCGCACACGCGGGGATAGACCCTGCGCCAGTAAAGGGTCGTTGGCCCGGATCCAGGTTCCCCCGCACACGCGGGGATAGACCGTGCTCATGCCTGCGCTGCCTCCAGATATGACAGGTTCCCCCGCACACGCGGGGATAGACCATACCATGGCACGCTCTTTTTCGGCGCTGACCGGGTTCCCCCGCACACGCGGGGATAGACCAGCAAGTGACGTGCTGGCTGTGATCAGTTAGAAGGTTCCCCCGCACACGCGGGGATAGACCCGTCCGCCTCGAGACCGACGCCGGGGCGCTGCCGGTTCCCCCGCACACGCGGGGATAGACCACATGGACTGCTGGGAGCAGCTGGAGCGGGAGCGGTTCCCCCGCACACGCGGGGGGTTCCCCCGCACACGCGGGGATAGACCTTTTGCGCCGACGGCTTGATGTTTCCTATAGCAGGTTCCCCCGCACACGCGGGGATAGACCGGTGGTCCGTCACAAGGGGGCGACCTACGCGGCGGTTCCCCCGCACACGCGGGGATAGACCCTACTCAGCGGGCCTGCTGGCGGTGCGCCAGGAGGTTCCCCCGCACACGCGGGGATAGACCCGCCGCCGAAGCCGCACGCTGGGAACGGGAGGCGGTTCCCCCGCACACGCGGGGATAGACCGAGCGGGCACGTCATCACCCTGCAGAATCTCTAGGTTCCCCCGCACACGCGGGGATAGACCTTCCACCACCGCGTGAATGTGGCCGCGCTACACGGTTCCCCCGCACACGCGGGGATAGACCGCTACCCCAATCGGTCTACGAGATCCTGCTTTCGGTTCCCCCGCACACGCGGGGATAGACCTGCCCTATCTGTCAACAGTCTCGACGAAATTCTGGTTCCCCCGCACACGCGGGGATAGACCGGGTTGACGGCGTGGTCTCCGGCATCGAGAAAAGGTTCCCCCGCACACGCGGGGATAGACCGACCGCCAGCGCGGGTTTCCACGGATTTTCCATGGTTCCCCCGCACACGCGGGGATAGACCGTCCGGGCATACGATCAACGGCATCCCGTTGATGGTTCCCCCGCACACGCGGGGATAGACCCTGCAAGGCAGGAGAACGGGGCGACGCCGGCGAGGTTCCCCCGCACACGCGGGGATAGACCGCAGGACGGGTAGGCGGCAAAGGCTCAGGCGGCGGTTCCCCCGCACACGCGGGGATAGACCGCCAGCGCACGGGCGTAAAAACGTGTCGAACTGGGTTCCCCCGCACACGCGGGGATAGACCCACCGGGCATTAGCAGTCAGGAAATGACCATCCGGTTCCCCCGCACACGCGGGGATAGACCGTCGGGACAGGAATTCCTGCGCGAACTCGGCGTGGTTCCCCCGCACACGCGGGGATAGACCTATTGCAGGGACAACCCCCGCAAGGGCGGAAGGGGTTCCCCCGCACACGCGGGGATAGACCGGTCCTGTTTACGACGCCGCACGTGGCGAGCATGGTTCCCCCGCACACGCGGGGATAGACCGGCTCAGGCGGCAGAGGATTCCTGGTCGTGAAGGGTTCCCCCGCACACGCGGGGATAGACCGTCGTCGAGGCGCTCCTGCAGGGCGTCGGTTTCGGTTCCCCCGCACACGCGGGGATAGACCGGTCGACCGGCGGTTGCCCAACGATCCGCAGGAGGTTCCCCCGCACACGCGGGGATAGACCGCCTACCGGTCGAAGACGGAGTTGGCCCTGGAGGGTTCCCCCGCACACGCGGGGATAGACCTATAATATGTTGCGAGTCAAAAGGACGATGCGGGGTTCCCCCGCACACGCGGGGATAGACCATAGATTTTCTGCGTGTGTGGGGTTGCGACCACGGTTCCCCCGCACACGCGGGGATAGACCTATAATATGTTGCGAGTCAAAAGGACGATGCGGGGTTCCCCCGCACACGCGGGGATAGACCATAGATTTTCTGCGTGTGTGGGGTTGCGACCACGGTTCCCCCGCACACGCGGGGATAGACCTCAGCTCGGCGTGTGTGATATTATTTTTTGGCAGGTTCCCCCGCACACGCGGGGATAGACCCATATCGGTTGTGTTCGTGCAACCCTTTCAGAAGGTTCCCCCGCACACGCGGGGATAGACCCCCCACACACGCAGACAGACAAAAAGGAGATGTGGTTCCCCCGCACACGCGGGGATAGACCCTATATTTATAGTTTTTACAGTAGCATCTGGCGGGTTCCCCCGCACACGCGGGGATAGACCCCCCTGTGCTGTAGGGTTAGCCGACGTGCTGGAGGTTCCCCCGCACACGCGGGGATAGACCGTCGTTTGATGTCCTTCCAGGCCGCGCCCCAACGGTTCCCCCGCACACGCGGGGATAGACCCTTATATTTATTGTGTTAGACAAATCTTTAGGAGGTTCCCCCGCACACGCGGGGATAGACCTCTATATATTTTGCCTGTGCAGTGTGAAACTTTGGTTCCCCCGCACACGCGGGGATAGACCTCTCGGTCATCGGCTGCCACAGCCACGCAGTGTGGTTCCCCCGCACACGCGGGGATAGACCCTGCCGCCGCATTTGGTGCACCCAAGCGATTTGGGTTCCCCCGCACACGCGGGGATAGACCCGGGGCCATCGGCAGTTACGGCGGTTTCAACATGGTTCCCCCGCACACGCGGGGATAGACCTAGTTCACATCGGTTATCACGGCCATCCCGACAGGTTCCCCCGCACACGCGGGGATAGACCGTAGGATGGCGGCGAACCGCCCCGGCCCTTACGGGTTCCCCCGCACACGCGGGGATAGACCCAAATAGAATGGGTTGGGAGCGTGGTTTTTGAGGGTTCCCCCGCACACGCGGGGATAGACCGTTACTTTGCCTTACATCGGTACACTCATGAAAGGTTCCCCCGCACACGCGGGGATAGACCCGATGGCATCTTGGCCGGTATCGCGGAAGGGCTGGTTCCCCCGCACACGCGGGGATAGACCTTACGGCCACCAAGTCCGTCACGGACTGGTTTGGGTTCCCCCGCACACGCGGGGATAGACCTAGTTCACATCGGTTATCACGGCCATCCCGACAGGTTCCCCCGCACACGCGGGGATAGACCGTAGGATGGCGGCGAACCGCCCCGGCCCTTACGGGTTCCCCCGCACACGCGGGGATAGACCCGGAGTGCCCCAGGTAGTCCAGCAGCCCGCGGAGGTTCCCCCGCACACGCGGGGATAGACCCAAATAGAATGGGTTGGGAGCGTGGTTTTTGAGGGTTCCCCCGCACACGCGGGGATAGACCGCACATCGTGTCATTCCCTATCGGAGTGTCCGGGGTTCCCCCGCACACGCGGGGATAGACCCAGACATCTTTTTGACCGCATCCAGCGGGAGTAGGTTCCCCCGCACACGCGGGGATAGACCCGAAAGACAGTAGCCGGCTTTTGGGCGTGCGCAGGTTCCCCCGCACACGCGGGGATAGACCGTCCATGACGAGGCTACTGCCTACGTGTCACGCGGTTCCCCCGCACACGCGGGGATAGACCCTGCGACGCTTGGCCCCACATTCGTCACAGCCCGGTTCCCCCGCACACGCGGGGATAGACCTGCCGGCATTCTGGCCGGTATCGCTGAGGGACTGGTTCCCCCGCACACGCGGGGATAGACCCTGACTTGATGGCGGCGTTGTGGGATCAAGAGCGGTTCCCCCGCACACGCGGGGATAGACCTAAATGGGATGGTGCGCTGTCGCAGGCCCTTGCGGTTCCCCCGCACACGCGGGGATAGACCGTACGGTAAGAACGGGCAGCCCGGCTATACCAAGGTTCCCCCGCACACGCGGGGATAGACCCCGAGCAGTTTGTGCTGTCTGTCGCAAACTGTTGGTTCCCCCGCACACGCGGGGATAGACCCTCCCTTGACAGGGCCGGGCTCTGGGAGTAAAAGGTTCCCCCGCACACGCGGGGATAGACCGCGGATACCTGTTGTCTAGGTAGGCCCGCCCCGGGTTCCCCCGCACACGCGGGGATAGACCCCGCTGATGTACCGAGCTCCCGGTTCCAGCCGGGGTTCCCCCGCACACGCGGGGATAGACCTATTCGCCACAGGCCAGCCCAGCGCCACCCGACGGTTCCCCCGCACACGCGGGGATAGACCCGCGCGATTCGGCTGCAAGTCAACGTCAGACCAGGTTCCCCCGCACACGCGGGGATAGACCCCCATAATCGCGGCTTGCGACCGCTCCGTATTGGGTTCCCCCGCACACGCGGGGATAGACCTTGCAGACTTACTCATGGGATGAGCGTTCGCCTGGTTCCCCCGCACACGCGGGGATAGACCATTGACGCCGAAGGTTCGGGATCAACTTTTGCGGGTTCCCCCGCACACGCGGGGATAGACCCTTCCGTCACCGTCGGGTTGAACGGCGCGGCGGGGTTCCCCCGCACACGCGGGGATAGACCCTACACCGTGGAGACCCTGAACGATACGTCGCCGGTTCCCCCGCACACGCGGGGATAGACCTTGCAGACTTACTCATGGGATGAGCGTTCGCCTGGTTCCCCCGCACACGCGGGGATAGACCATTGACGCCGAAGGTTCGGGATCAACTTTTGCGGGTTCCCCCGCACACGCGGGGATAGACCCTTCCGTCACCGTCGGGTTGAACGGCGCGGCGGGGTTCCCCCGCACACGCGGGGATAGACCTAATCCTGATTTCGGTCACAGCGCGGGCAGGTCGGTTCCCCCGCACACGCGGGGATAGACCCTACACCGTGGAGACCCTGAACGATACGTCGCCGGTTCCCCCGCACACGCGGGGATAGACCGTCGTGCGCCATGCCCCTGCATCGCCACCTCTCGGTTCCCCCGCACACGCGGGGATAGACCGTCGTGCGCCATGCCCCTGCATCGCCACCTCTCGGTTCCCCCGCACACGCGGGGATAGACCGCAGTGGTACACCGCCGACGAACTGCACGAGGCGGTTCCCCCGCACACGCGGGGATAGACCTGATCGTGTCCGCTATTATGGCAATTTGGTCCGGGTTCCCCCGCACACGCGGGGATAGACCCACGTCGCAGTACCCGAAATAACCGAGATCTATGGTTCCCCCGCACACGCGGGGATAGACCCAGGTGTGGGTGCAGCCCAGATCGCTGGCAAAGGGTTCCCCCGCACACGCGGGGATAGACCCACACACCGATATAGGGAGAGTTTATGCACATCGGTTCCCCCGCACACGCGGGGATAGACCCCCGGCTAGCGTTGGGATTATTCGTAGGTCACCGGTTCCCCCGCACACGCGGGGATAGACCTAAAGTTTCGCGCCGTGGGGTCACCGGCGACAAGGGTTCCCCCGCACACGCGGGGATAGACCCGGGCATTGACCCTAACGCGAAAGGCGTTGCGGGGTTCCCCCGCACACGCGGGGATAGACCTTGTGAGGTCGCCGCCTCTACGTTCATGGGATGGGTTCCCCCGCACACGCGGGGATAGACCCATCAATGAAGTCAACGGCTCCCTGACCGTAACGGTTCCCCCGCACACGCGGGGATAGACCCCCGACATTATTCCGTCTGGTGGAGGCCCCACTGGTTCCCCCGCACACGCGGGGATAGACCCGCGCGGCGTTGGACGCGGCGGCAGCAGAAACAGGTTCCCCCGCACACGCGGGGATAGACCCCTACCTGATCCCGTCCGATGATCCCGGCGGATGGTTCCCCCGCACACGCGGGGATAGACCGCGGTGGGTAGGAACCGGCGCGACACCGAAAGGGGTTCCCCCGCACACGCGGGGATAGACCTTGTCAGAGCTGCGGCAAGAACATGGAAGAGATGGTTCCCCCGCACACGCGGGGATAGACCTCAGCGAATATATTTTTTCTATGTCGCGGCGAAGGTTCCCCCGCACACGCGGGGATAGACCCCCCTTACGCATTCCGCCGTGCGGATGCGTCCGGGTTCCCCCGCACACGCGGGGATAGACCGGCAATCTGCGAATATCGCCCGATGTAGAGGATGGTTCCCCCGCACACGCGGGGATAGACCTCCCGACATATCTGCGTAAAGGCGGGTTCAAAAGGTTCCCCCGCACACGCGGGGATAGACCCGTCATAGACTAATGCGGGCGACGGTCAAACAGGGTTCCCCCGCACACGCGGGGATAGACCAGGCTAATCAGGCGGCGTCATATCGTCCGCGCGGGTTCCCCCGCACACGCGGGGATAGACCGCAAACAGCAGATCGATCTCAGCGATGAAATACGGTTCCCCCGCACACGCGGGGATAGACCCCTCACACAGGGGCAGTTGATGTCGCACTTCCGGGTTCCCCCGCACACGCGGGGATAGACCGCGTAGTGATCTTCATGAAGGGACACCACTTTCGGTTCCCCCGCACACGCGGGGATAGACCTTCTACTGATGCGTGAGTGATTGTCTAAAGATCGGACAACTGAGCATGTGAGACAATCCACCGCATGAATTTAGCGAATGATGCTGCCCCCAGCGATTGGAAGGAAGCCCGCCGGCTGCGGGCTTGGGAGTTGGTCCAGCAGGGTTGGAAACAGCAGGATGTGGCTACGGCCCTGGGTGTCACCGGAGGCGCGGTAAGCCAGTGGGTCAGCAAAGCTCGTCAGGGAGGCATCCCAGCCTGGCGCCACCGCAAGCCACCCGGCGGGCGATCCAAGCTGAGCGACCAACAGCGGGGCCAACTCCCTGAGTTGCTGGCCCGGGGGCCCGCGGCCTTCGGGTTTTGCGGGGAAGTCTGGACGCGGGGAAGTCTGGACGCGGGGCCGGGTGGCCCAGGTTATTGAGCAAGAGTTTGGCGTGTCCTGCGACCCTTCCCAAGTGGGACGGATACTGAAGGGCTGCGGCTGGAGCCAGCAGAAACCAGCGCGGCGCGCCGCCCAGCGAGATGAGGATGCGGTCCGGGACTGGCGGGACCGGCGCTTCCCCGAACTGAAAAAAAGGCCCTAGCCGAAGGCCGGACCATCCTGTGGGCTGACGAATCAGGGTTCTGCCTGCTCCCGGCGTTGCTGCGCACCCCGTGTCGTGGCACGGGGCAGGCTCTGGGCGCCGGTGGCCCAGACTCCGCTAATCCGGCGGAAGCTGAGCTGCGACCGTCTGAGCGCGATTAGCGCCATCAGCATGACCGGAGACCTTTATCTGGCGGTGCAAGACCACTCCTGCAAGAGTCCTGATGTCATCGGGTTCCTGGAACAGTTGCTCGCTGAGATACCCGGCAAGTTGCTGGTGATCTGGGACGGCGCGCCCATCCACCGCAGCCGGGCGGTCAAGGAGTACCTGGCCCAAGGCGCGGCGCGGCGGATCCAACTGGAGCAGTTGCCCGGGTATGCTCCGGAATTGAACCCAGACGAAGGGGTCTGGCGTTACCTGAAACGGGTCGAATTGAAGAACGTGGTTTGCGCTGACCTGGAGCAGTTACGCCGCGAGTTCTGGGCCGCCACCAAGCGACTGTTGGACAAGCCTGATGTGCTGCGCTCCTGCGTCAAGGAAGTGGGTTATGTTTAGCGGCTCGTTCACGTGTCAGTAGATCACTGGATTCCTGCGTGCGCAGGAATGACGGCGATGGTGCGATTGCCCTGGGCGGACCTGTAGGTGTTCAGACTTGAGGGGAAGCGAGGAGTTGGCGGCAGGTGGTGGGGGTGTTCAGGCCCGGTGCCCGCCAGGTTCCCAATACCGAGGCCAGGGTCATCTTGGTGTCGGCGCCCGGTTTGGAGCAGGCGCTCCCGCCGATCTTGCGGCTGGTCACCAGCGGCCGCAGGCTGCGCTCGGCGGCGTTGTTGTCCGTTGGGACTTCCGGTTCGGCCACGAAGACGAAGAGCTCCCCGTATCCAGTACGGGGCAGGCTCTTGATGTGTTTCTCCACGCGGCGGCACAGCCTGGCCTGGGATGGGCTGACTTCGGGTCGTCCAGGTGAGGGCGGCGCCGGCAGTTCGGACAGGCGCGGGCGATGCGCTCCGCCTCACCGGCAGGGGCCTCATCGCTATTGCGGGGAGCGGAGTCATTTATCGTGAGATTGTTGAGCGAGCGCTGGCTCCACCGGCAACGAGATTGCCGCGTTGCGCTCGTAATGACGGTTTGGTTTGATGCCAAGCGGGCGCGTATGAAGCTCGCAGGGAGACTACCGTGGAAGGTCGGGACTGCCGGGCAAGTGGTCTATGGTCCGCACGGGACACAATCTGCCCGAGGTGTTAGGCTACGGGCGATTTGGGGTTACGGCATGGCGCTCAGCCGGTTACGTGAATCGAGCGGCCGGGCGGTTTGCGCTTCAATTACGACACGAAACAATCGACTGCGACACGCGACTATCGACAAGCAACTGCACGCAAAGCATATCCATTGCAGGAGGCCAGAGCATGAGGTACGACTATATCGTGGTGGGCGGGGGTTCCGCCGGATGCACCATCGCCAGCCGGCTGTCGGAGGACCCGGACCGCTCCGTGCTGCTGCTGGAGGCGGGGCCGGACTATCCGGTCTTTGAGCAACTGCCCGACGACCTGAAGCTGGGCAACAACGTGTGGCTCTCGGCCTACGGGCCGCACAACTGGGGCTACACCGCCCGGATCACGGAGGAGCAGGACGACCTGGTGATCCCGAGGGGCAAGGCGACCGGCGGTTCCAGCGCGGTGAACGGGCAGGTGCTGTTCCGCGGCATCCCCGAGGACTACGACCGCTGGGCCGAGTGGGGCAACGACGAGTGGAGTTTCACCCGATGCCTGCCCTACTTCAACAAGCTGGAGACCGACCTGGACTTCGGCGGCGACGACTTCCACGGCTCCGATGGGCCGGTGCCGGTGCGTCGCGCTCCCCGCAGCGAGTGGCTCCCCCACGCCGTGGCCTTCGAGCGGGCGTGCCTTGACGAGGGATTCCCCCAGGACGAGGACCAGAACCACCCCGAGTCCACCGGCGTCTCGCCCCGGGCCCGCAACACCATTGACGGCGTGCGCATGAGCATGGCCATCAACTACCTGGACATCGCGCGGCACCGCCTGAACCTGACCATACGGGGCGGCGTCACCGCGCGGCGGATCATCTTCGACACCAGTTCGACCGGCTCACCGCGAGCGGTGGGGGTCGAGGCGGAGAGCGGCGGCGAGGTCTTCACGGTGGAGGGCGGCGAGATCATCGTCAGCAGTGGGGCCGTGGCGTCGCCGCAGCTGCTGATGCTGTCCGGCGTGGGGCCGGCGGAGCACCTGCGCAGCCTGGGTATCCCGGTGGTGCACGACTCCCCGGGCGTGGGCAAGAACCTGCGCGACCATCCCGCGGCGTCGGTGCTGTACCTGGGCAAGGGCGAGAAGCCCGACGTGCAGGCGCCAGTGATCCAAGTGGGACTGCGCTACACGGTGGAAGGCTCAAACCTGCGCAACGACATGCAGCTGAGCCCCAACCTGATGACCAGCGAGCACCGCCCCGCCCACGTGGTCATCGACGAGGACCTCAATTACATCGGTATGGGCGCGAGCCTGCAGCTGGCGCTGGGGCAGGGCGAGCTGACGCTGCAGTCCACCGACCCGCACGTGCAGCCGTTCCTGAACTACAACTACTACCAGGAGCCGGAGGACCTGCGCCGGATGCGGGAGGCGATACGCCTGGGCGTCCGGATGGCGGAGCGGCCTCCCTTCTCCGACCTGGTGGAGGAACGGATTATGCCCACCGACGAGGAGCTGGCGTCGGATGAGTTGCTGGACGATTGGCTGCGCAAGAACTCGGGAACGTCCCACCACATATCGGGCACGTGCAAGATGGGGCCGGACTCGGATTCCCTGGCGGTGGTGGACCAGCACCTGAAGGTCAAGGGCGTGGAGGGCCTGCGGGTGGCCGACGCGTCGATCATGCCCGACTGCATCCGCGCCAACACCAACGCCACGACCATCATGATCGGCGAGAAGGTGTCCGATTACATCAATGACGGCCGGTAGCCGGGGGAATCGTCAGAAGCAGCAACTGTCTTGATGGTCAAGGGGTTAGGCGGCGGCGTTTAGACGAGGGATGAGAGGTCAGGGAACGGGCTGGCGAAGACCTGATGCCGCTGCAATGGGCGATGCGGAGTGTGGCTGCCGCGCCAGGGGGATGTTGGCGGCTCGTGGTAGCGACCCTGGGAGCGATTTTCAGCGTCGACCGGAGGCGGAGGGCGTCCGGGGCCCGCCTGAGGCAGGTCGGCCAGGCGGTTGGGTAATCCGGTGGAGGGTTCAGACACCGTGAATAGCGTCAGGAAGGGAGGGGGAGGGCGCGCAATCGGGCCCGGGCGGAGCGGAACTGGCTTTGCCAGGGCCAGCCCTGAGGGAGGTGCCGGGTGAAGCGGCGGCTCATGCGTACCCAGTTTGACGACTACGAGAGCCAATTTACATCGATATACCGGATAGACCGGATGATGGCGTGCGGGTGGTGCGTTCAATTTTCAGCATCGTCAAGAGCGCGGAAGCGTTCACAATAATCAATCAAATCCTGTTCATCCGGTGCATCGATGTAAAAGACAAAATGGGTACGCGTGAGCGGACACAACCTCTTGAAAAACGAGATCACCCTGAAAGCGGGCATCCAGGGCAAACGGCTCAACGCCGGATGGGATGGGGACTACCTGCTTAAAGTCCTCCTCGGATTAGGACGCGATTGCCCTGAGTGCAGCGATGCCGGACAAAATCCCGTGTCATCTTGCTGCTATAATCCCGAACATTCAGGTCGGGGTTCAGGGACGCCGGCCAATGGGCCGACGTGATTTAGTGAACCTGGCTTTCGCTCTCTGCTGCCGTTCTGCCCTTACGGCTCTCCGCATCGGTCGTACCCTTTCCCGTCGTACCCTTTCCCGTCGTACCCTTTCCCGTTGATGCGCGCATTGCAGACCCGCGCCGCGCGGGCCACTCCCTTCTACTACGGGTGGGTCATACTCGGCCTTTCCGGAGTGGCATCCTATTCATCACGGCCTTTGATGTCCGTCGCGGTCCTCACGGTGTTCGTGGTCCCCATGTCCGAGCAGTTCGGCTGGACCCGGGCCCAGGTCGCCGGGGCCGTCAGCCTGGGCGGAGTGGTTGCGGTGGTTGCGGCTCCCCTGGTGGGTCCGGTTTTGGACCGCTACGGCGCCGGCATGGTGGTGGGCATATCCTCCGGGGTCGCCGGATTGTGCGCCGTGGCCCTGGGGGCAGTGAACCACATCTGGCTGTTCTACCTGGTGTACGTGCCGGGACGCATGGTGTTCGCCAGTCCGTTGGAACTGGGAACCTCGGTGGCGGTCAGCAACTGGTTCATTCGTCGCCGCCCATTCGCGTTGGCTCTGAACCATGTCTCGCAGGGATCAGGGCTGGCGGTGATGCCGTTGGTGGCACAAGCGATCATCGGGGCCTGGGGTTGGGACACGGCATGGTACGCGCTGGGAGCGTGGACGGTGGCTGTGGGAGTGGTACCCGCGATGCTGTTAATGGCAAGACGGCCGGAAGACCTGGGGCTCGAACCGGATGGGGGAAGTGGATCCGCCGCCGCGGGCCGACAGAGGTCATCGGCGCGGCGGCCCCAGAGCGCTCAGGACGAAATCAACTTTACCCTCCGCCAGGCCACCAGGACGCGCGCGTTCTGGCTCATGGTGCTGTTTGCCTTTGCCAGTTTCATCGTACAGGCTGGCGTCTCGCTGCACCAGGTGCCGCACTTCGTCGACCAGGGGGTGCCGGCCTCGATAGCGGTGTGGACGGCCAGCACTTTCGCCATATCCCAGGTCCCGGCCAGTATCTTCTGGTCGGCGGTATCGCAGCGGACGGCGGCGCGATACGTCATGTTGGGGTCGGGGTTGGTGGTTTCCTGTGGCGCGGTCACCACGGCATTTGCCAGCGAGATCGCCTTTGGAGTGCTGGGCGCATTCATCCTGGGGTTCGGCGTGGGCGGGCTGCACATCATCGGCCGCCTGGTGTGGGCCGACTATTTCGGTCGTCTGCACCTGGGGGCGATCCGAGCCTGGGGATTGGCGGCGCAGGTGGGCGGGCAGGCGCTGGGTCCCATCACCGCCGGGCTGACGGTGGACCGGGTGGGCAGCTACCAGGGAGCGTTCCTGGCGTTCGGCATCAATCTTGCTGTGGTGTCCCTGTTGATGCTCACCGCGACGCGCCCGGGACGGGAGGCTGCCGATGGCGAGCAGCCGACCAACGCGGCCGGTTAGCCGGCGACGGCAGTCCGCGCAGGACCCGCGCTATTGCCAGGCGCGCAGACGGATCTCCTCGCTGGCGTCCATGTCCGCCTGCGCCTCGTCCGGCTGGTCGTTGAACAGGTACGACAGCGACCGTCGGGAGTAGTAGTTGTCGTCGTCAGGGTCCAGCCGGATGGCCTCGGTCAGGTCATCGATGGACTGCTGGTACTCGCCCACCTCGTACCAGGAGACGCCGCGGTTGAACCACGCGTCGGCGCACGTTGCGTCCAGTTCGATTGCCGTCGTGTAGTCCGCAATGGCGCGCTCGTACACGCCGTTGCGGCTGTAACGGTTGCCCCGGTCAACGTATTCTTCTGGCGTTTCCGGTTCCGGAGGCTGAATGGGTGTGTTCCGGGAAGTCACGTATCGCCCTACATGACCGACCGGACCAGCCCGCCATCTACCAGCATCGTCGTGCCGGTGATGTAGCTGGAGCGGGACGACGCCAGGAACGCCACCAGGTACGCCAACTCGCGAGGTTCGCCGATGCGCTTGAGGGCCGTCTGCTCCGCCCGTTGGGCCAGCGCATCCTCCAGCGGAATTCCCTGCGTGCGCGCCCGGTCTTCGACGTTCTCCATCATGCGTTCCGACATGATGCTGCCGGGGCAAACGTTGTTGATCAGGATGTTTTCGTTCCCCAGGTCGTCGGCGAGGTTCTTCATGAACCCGATGACGCCCATGCGCGTCGCGGCGGAAAGGGCCAGGTTGGGGATGGGAGTATAGACAGTGCTGGCCAGGATGTTGATGATCCTTCCGCCACCCTGGGCGCGCAGGTGCGGAAGGGCCTCCCGGGTCATCCGGGCAAAGAAGAACAGCGACCGGTTGGCTGAAACCTGCCAGAGTTCTTCGGTGGAGTCCTTGGCGTAGGCCTGGGGAGGGCCGCCCGAGTTGTTGACCATGATGTCGATCTGCCCGAAGTGCGTGGCCGTGTGCGCCACCAACTCGGCAATGGTCTCCTCGTTGTCCAGATCGCCGGCGTAGGTGAAGATATCAGCGCCCGTGGCGGCCCGTATCTCGTCCGCGGCCTGTTCCAGCGGACCCGGATTTCGCGCGCACATGGCAACGCGAGCCCCTTCTTCGGCCAGCACCTCGGAGCACGCTCGCCCCAGCCCGCGACTGGCGCCGCCCACTATCGCCACCTTACCGTTCAGTTGCAGATCCATTACCCGGCCTCCTCGAATGCTGCACGGGATTATAACAGCCGATCCTGTTTTCGACGGCGACCGGCCGGCCGGTCTCTTCCCCACGCCGGCTCGGACGCCCCGGCCACCATTCGGCAATGGTGTACAATCGGCGGCGGCATGGCAACGAACGTGGACATACAATCGACGGGAGCCGAGATCGAAGCCGCCGCGGTGGAATTCGCACGCGGCGCGGGTGACCTTTTGGCCGGCCACTTCGGGCGGGCCCTCAGCGTCGAGTACAAGGACAAGGCGCAGCAGGACCCGGTGACCGCCGCCGACAAGGAGACCCAGGCCTACCTGGTGGAGCGGATATCCCGTCGGTTCCCGGAGCATGGCATCCTGGGCGAAGAGGACGACGCCAGCGCCGACGGTGAGCGGTCGGCCGCCAACTTCCTGTGGGTGCTGGATCCCCTGGACGGGACCACCAACTTCATGAACGGTTTGCCCGTGTACGCTTCGTCCATCGGCGTGCTGCACCGGGGCCGCCCGCTGGCCGGCGCGGTGTATATTCCCTGGCCTTCCGCCAGCGCTTCCGGCGTCGTGGTCCACTGCCACGTTGGCGGAGGAGCTTTTGCGGACGGCGAACCCGTCTCGGTGTACCAGGCGGAGAAACCCCGGGGCGACCGTCTCATCGGACTGCCCGGCTCTTTCGGCGCGTCCACGCGGGTTGGCAAAGGACTCAAAGGGCAGCCGCTGGGTCAGCTCCGCGTCACCGGCAGCATCGCCTACGAACTTGCGATGACCGCCCTGGGAGTGATGCAATTCGCCGTCATCGGCGCGCCGCGGATGTGGGACATGCTGGGCGGAACCGTGGCCGTGCAGGAGGCCGGCGGTACGGTGATGACGCGGCTGTCGGGTCGAAAGCAATGGCATCCTCTCGATTCGCTGGTGCCGACCTGGGATGAGAAACCGCCCACCATGGCCGAGTTGCGCAAATGGGTTGCGCCGCTGGTGGCGGCCAACCCCACGCTGGCTCCCCTGATCGCCCACAACCTGCACAATCGCCGGCGTCCATTGCGGCGGATGGCGCACGGGGTCAAGAAGGCGCTGGGTGGTGGGAGGTAGCCGATTTGACGGTCTGCCGCTGCTCGTGGTACGTTGGTTGCACATCGCCCCTTGAGAGTACGCTACGCTCCCCGTTATCTTGAGCGAGCCGGAATCCTGGGGCATATTTTGTTTAGCGGTGCCTTGCGATGCGAGTCGCAATCTTGATTGACGGTGGTTTTTTCCTGAGGTGGCTACCCCGTCTCACTGATCGGAATATCCTATCCGACCCCGACCGGGCCAACATCGAAATTGGCCGGCTAGTGGATGGTCATCTTAAAAGAATCAACCAAATTGAGTATGTCGCAAACCGCTACTCTCTTCTCTATCGATGCTTTTTCTATGATGCCTATCCTTATACCAAGAGAGGGCATCTTCCGGTTAGCAAGCGGGCTGTCGATTATGCGAAATCCGACCAGGCAATGTTCCGGCTAAGATTGTTCGATAGATTGCGCAACCGACCTAACTTCGCTTTGCGGCTCGGAGAAGTTCGCCGCGACCGGCAGTGGATAATCAGCGAGAAAGCGCAGAATGACCTGCTCGCTGGGCGGCGCACTGTAGATGATCTGACCGACGCTGATTTTGCGCCGGGGTTTCAACAGAAGGCTGTTGATATGCGGATCGGGTTGGACATAGCGTCGATCACGCTGAAGAAACAGGCGGATACCATTGTTCTTGTCACTGGCGATAGCGACTTTGTGCCAGCCGCCAAACTGGCCCGCCGCGAAGGGGCCCGGATCATTCTGGATCCGCTCTGGCAGCGAGTAGACCCGGGCTTGTTTGAGCATATTGACCAATTGCACTGCCCGTTTCCACAACCGGGCGCCCAACAATCACTCTAGTGCTTACGGGCATCGGGCGCAAATTTTCCCCATATCTCTCATCCTTTGCAGCACATCAAGACGCTTGCAGCCGGAAACGAGGTCAGCAGGACAGGTTCACCCTCCGTCGGGCGTTCGCCGTTGCCCCCGGCGGGTCACCCCCGGTAGACTGTTTGCATAACCTTCCCGGCACCCGGTCTGGAACCTTTTCGATGTCCATTCGCTACGGCGTGAGCCTGCTCACCGACCCTGACTTCACCGCCCGCACTTATCGGGCGCGCCAGTTGATTTGCGGCCAGTTCGCCTGCTGGGCGGCCGAGATGCACATGCTGCACATGCTGATGTCCGACTACTTCCCCTACGACGGCGCTGATGATCCTGCGGCAGAGAATCAGCTGGCGCGGGAACTGGAACAACTTGCCGAACGATACCGCCGCGTATCGCCGCGGTTCCCGCTTTTCAATCGGGGCATTACCACCACGCGCGATGCAGACGACGGAAATATCTGGCTCGACTTCTCGCCCGAGGTTGTCAACGAATCCCTCTACCGGCTACAGGCGATGGTCGCCGACCTTTTGGAGCGCAATCCTCGCGTGGGTGGACCGAGGCGCGGTTTCGGTCCCGATTTTCCGCCCCAGATGCCGCTGCTTTCTCACGCGAACCTCCCCGACTCGGTCTTCGATAGCGCCGTAGAGTTCGCTCGCTCCGTTACCGACGAACTCAAGGTGTCCCAGATCACGCGCGCCTGGCGGTTGACCCTCACGCGTTTCGAGTCCAATGCCGCCGATGACGACTGGTCCGGCGGACGATGGGCGACCGACCTCCAGTGGCGCGTGATCGGCAGCTACAGCTTGTAACGACGGGCATCGCCGGTGCGGCGGCGCATACATCCGGTCGAGCTGCGCACCCGCGTATCCGCGACACGGACGCTGCATGTAATTTCAATCAGTCATTTTGACGGTCCCGCTCATGCTGCTAGCAGCGGCGACTCCCGGCCGCGACCCGTGGCGACGAGGGCCGATTCTGCGTGGAACCGCTGCCTGTCTCGTGCGACAATAGGTAGGCGGACATGACTATGAATATTGTAACGATGCTCGCGTCATCCCTGGTCGCGGCCATAATTATGGCCGGTATTTGCGCCGTCATCCAGGCGGTGGTCAAGGTGCGCGCCCATCGCCAACTCACCCGATTGCACCGGGAGCTGGACCTGGCGCGGCAGGAGCACATCGAGGCGATGCAGATCCAGTATCAGCGTCAGCGCCAGCTTTGTGCTGACCTCGGCTTGTCCGAGCCACCGCTGCCGGAGGCTTTACAGCCTCAACCGGAGGCTGATGCCACTGCCAAACGCCGTTTCCGCATACCGGTTAGCCTCCCCTTCCGAAACCAGCAACCACTGTTGCACCGGGCGCCTCGAGGATCGTCAGCGTTCATCGTGGGCCGCTACGGCGCCAGCTTTGCCGCCTCAACCGTGTGGAAAACTTCCTCCGGCAACATCCTGCAGCTGCTGACCCCAGTCACCAGCCGTCTTTTGGCCTTCGGTCCTCGTGTTGCCGGTTTCGCGCCCAGGTTCGCGGCCGCCGGCGGAGGCGCCACGGGTTCCATCGCGGCCGGCACCGGAGTTCGCTTCGCCCTGGGAGCAATCTCGATCGTGGGCCTGATAATTGGCCCGGCTTTGACAGCCTGGTCCGTGTACCGGGAGTTGCGGAAGGTCCGCCGGGCTCGCCAGGAACAGGCCGAAACGCTGGCCCAATTCAGCGTCGATCTGGATGCTATGTCCCGCCGCACTGCGGAACTGGAAACCCTGCTGCCGGCGGGAGCGTGCCCGGGCCCTACTCCCAAACTGGGCGAGCCGGCTGACGCGAATGCACCGGTCTCTCTGGGTACCCGCTCGGTTGGATCGGGTCAGCCACTGGATTAGTGCATCACCAGACCGCCGTCCACGTTGATGGTCTGACCGGTGATGTTGCGCGCGCCCGGGCTGGTCAGGAACGCGGCCATGGCAGCGATGTCTTCCGGCTCGTTGGCCCTGCCGATGGGAATGTTCGACGCCCGTTGGGACTGCAACTCATCCACGGAAATTCCCATTTCCGCCGCGCGTTGCTCCATGGTGCTGGTCGCCATCGCCGTTATCGTTGAGCCGGGGCAGATGGCATTCACGTTGATGTCGTAACGGGCGAGCTGGTGCGCCGCGATCAACGTCATGGATATGACCGCGCCCTTGCTGGCCGCATACGCCGCGTTGGATGTGCCCCGGTATCCTTTGCCGGCGATGGAGGCGATGTTGACGATGCGGCCGCCGTTGCCCTGATCGATCATCTGCCGTGCGGTGCGCTGCATGACGAAGAATGCGCCGCGGGCGTTCACGCGGTGGATGCGGTCCCAATCGTCCTCGGTGATGTCCATGATGTCCAGGTACCGCGTTACGCCGGCATTGTTCACCAGGATGTCCACCCGTCCCAGCGCGCTCACGGTGTCGGCGATCACCCGGTCAATGTTGTCGCCATCGCCGATGTCTGCCGCGATGGCAACGCTGTTGCGTCCCGTGGCCCGCACGTCCGTGGATGTTTCCTCCACCGCGTCCGCGAGAATGTCCGTCACCGCCACGTCCGCACCCTCCCCAGCCAAGGCCAGAGCCGTTGCCCGACCCATACCGCGCCCGGCGCCGGTGACCAGCGCAACCTTTCCTTCCAGAGACATGATGAATTCCTCCACGGGGTAACGGGGTAATAAAGCGCCCGTCAGGCGCCGGTCGGTTGTTGGGTGTCAGCGCAAATTGGGCAGAGCGGTTGATTGAGGCTGGTTGCGTGTGGCTCGCCGCACTTATGGCAGCGGGAATGCGTACCGTTTTTCCCGAAACGGGAATAGCAGGAATAGCATAAGGGCCGCTCCCGGTTGAACTGCAGGGTGTCGTCGCACTCGATGCAAAATCCGGAGTCGCCCATAATCCGGGCAATGTCAGTCGCGTTTTCTACCTGCTGGCGCTGGGCTGGGAACCCGTTTCGCCTGACGATGCCGGCGTCCGACGCCCGTGTGGGGTCGGCTCCGTCCTCCAGGGTTTTTATGTATTGATCAACCTCTTTGCGCAACCGGGCGTCGCGCAGCAGGAAACCGACTTCTCGTGAATAGGTCGCCGACGTTTCGACCAAATTCATTGTTGCAACCAAAGCAGCGCTTTCGCTGGCGTAGATTTTGGCGTGGAGCATACGGACGGGAATGCCGGCGACATCGGCATAATCGACCACCGGGTTGGATTCGTCGGCCCGGTAATAGACGGTTACTGCCACACCGCGAGCGCGAGCGGCTGACACTTCCCGCTTCAGATGTCCCCAATGTTTGTTGTAAGGAGACACTAACGTGAGCCGCTGCTGCGCCTGCGTCACCAGACGCAACAGTGCATCCCCAATTTGCCAGTCCGCGACAAACTCAATAGATGCGCCGGAACGCCTAAACATACGCCTCTCCAAAGATCACCGAAGCGAGTCAGCTGCGCTTCGTCAGAGGCTCCAGCAAGTCCAGGAGCGCACCCACCTCATCCAACGAAGCCTCAATGTTGTCAGCATGCAGGAACCGCTTGCGCTGGTAGAAGTTGCCGTGCAAGCCGTTGGCGATCTCCCGAAGGATCCTCAGCCGGTCGTCTCCGGTCAGCTGGCCTGCCTGATAGAGAACCTCGCCGAAATGCTCGTGCTTGTCATATTGCCAGCCCTGGGCGGTTGCCACGGCTTTGGCCATCCACGCTGCTGCGCCCCAGCCTTTTTCCGACGCCTGGTGCAGGTCGTCGCCGGCCAGATAACCGCGGCTTTTCTCCAGAAAGTCACGGGACTGGAGACGGTAGTCTTCAATGGTCTCGCCCATCTGGTCATAGGGCTGCATGGGGGACATTTGTACCATGTTTGTTGCTCTCGGTAGTGGCTGTTTCTGAAGTATAGCACTTGGAATGTTGTATGAATCTGGCCGTGTGGTTCGATGCCGGTACTTGCGCGGAGGGCGCTACAGCGCCCGCAGCAACTCCTGGTAGTTCTCCCGCCCGGTCCGTCGCAGGCGCAGTTCCTCGGTGACCTCCAGGTCGCCGGAGTCCTCCAGCAGTTCCACATGGGCGACCACTTCCGTCAACGCCGCGAAGAAGTTGCCGCCCTCGAGCTTGCGTCGCTCGAAGGTCAGGCGCGTCACGTCTTCCAGGGGTTGAGGCTCCGGCCCGGCCGTGACCAGGATGCGGCCCAATCGCCGCGCGTGGAACCGGATCAGGTCCGACGCCCGCTGCGCCGTCTGGAAGTTGAACTTGTGGTTGTTGTAGAGCCGGTGCGCCGGCAGGATCGCCACCTCCGTTCCCAGGTCGGCCACCCTTTGCAGCGAACGCAGGTAAGTCAGGAGGCCATAGGAGTCGTCGGGGTCCTGGTAGTGGACTGGCAGGTTGCGTCGCACCTCGCCATTGAAATCGGTTTTCATCGTGGGGTGCGGGCTGATTTCAGGCAGCACGTGGTCGCCGGTGAAGACGATGTCGCTGCCCCTGCCGTCGCCGATAACCGCGCAGATCTCGTCTGGCGAGTGACCCGGGGCGTGCATATAGGTCAGCATGCCCTGCTGTTCCCCGTGGTTGATCGGGTGCCCGACCCGGTGCGTCCGGCGCGACGCCATGTAGCGTTGCCGCTCTTCGGAATCCGAATGCTCGAACCCGTTGGCCCGTGCCGTGGTCCACATCGCCTCTTTGATTGGAGAGTTGGTCGCCATCTGCAGGTCCCGGGGATCAAAGGGAAGCAGCGGTTGGTAAATGTCGTGCGCCCACAGTTCCGCTCCCGACTGCTCGATGACGCGGGCCACACCTCCATCGTGGTCGGCGTGACCGTGGGTGATGATCACCCGATCGATGTCCCGTACCTCCAGTCCACCCAACACCATTCCCGTCCGCAGCAGGTCGAAAGACGCTTCGGCCCCAGGATCGATGAGCGTGAGCCCCTCGTTCTCGAAGATGTACGCCCAAGTTGGACCGGTATGCGAATGACTCTCCTGAGGAACGGCGACGGTGTGAATGGTCCGCCCGTATCCATCGGTCAACCGCAGGGTCATGCCGTTGCCGGCCGAGTCGCCATTCCGCAGGACGTCTATCTCGGTGAAGTAGTCGGGCATTTGGGGGTTCCTCCTGGTGCGGGAGCGGCAATAGTATTCAATACTATACGGCGCGCATTATAACCGCTTGGCCGACCCGGTGGGGCGGACTGTTACCCACCGCCGCCGTGCCCGCGTCCGTGGCGCCGCGTCGGAAACCGCAGTTGCCCCTGCTATAATGCCGGCGTCGCGCCGGCAAGACGCGGACGGCAGGAGGTTGCAGGATGCGATTGGAAGGCAAGGTTGCGCTCATCAGTGGAGCCGCCAGCGGTGTTGAGGGCGAATTGATGGGCTTTGGCGGCGCGGCGGCCCACATGTTCTGCCGCGAGGGAGCCAAAGTGGTCCTGGGCGATATCAACACCGAGGGTGGCGAGCGCACCGCCGAGCAGATCCGCGCCGCCGGCGGTGACGCGATTTTCGTAAATCTCGACGTGACCCAGGAACAGGACTGGATCGACGCCGTGGCGGCGACCGTCGCCGCCTACGGCACGCTGAACGTCCTGGTGAACAACGCCGGCTCCGGCGCCCGTTACACGGTTGAGGAGACCACCGAAGAGGCATGGGACGGCCAGATGGACGTCCACGGCAAGGGCACGTTCCTGGGAACCAAGTACGCCATCCCCGAAATGCTCAAGGCCGGCGGCGGTTCCATCGTCAACATCTCTTCCATCTACGGCCTGGTGGGGAGTCCCACCTCCACTGCCTATCATGCCGGCAAGGGCGCAATTCGGCTGTTGACCAAGAGCACCGCCGTGCAGTATGCCGCCGACAATGTCCGCGCGAATTCCATCCACCCCGGATATTGCCGCACTCCGTTGACGGCTCGGAGCTACGAGAACGAAAGGCACTTCACCTGGATCAACAAACAGATTCCCATAGGAAGAGTGGGCAACGCCGATGACATTGCTTACGGTATCGTTTTCCTGGCGTCGGATGAGTCGTCATTTATGACCGGGTCGGAACTCGTCATTGACGGCGGCACCACGGCGCAGTAGCGCACCGCGCATTCTCTCCGGAGCATGGCCCATGGCAGTATCCAAGGACCGGGTCCTGTTCAAAGAGCACGGTGTGCTCGTCACCTATGAGCGGTTCATCGAGCCCGAGGGCAAGGAGTACCGCATCGAGGACATCCTCGCCGTCGACATGGAGATCGTGGAGGAAGAGTCCGACCGGCCGCCGATCCGCTGGTGGCGCACTGTTGGTGGCGGCGGAGTCATCGGGATTGCCGTCGCGGCGGTTGGCGGGTTTGCCAGCGCCTGGTTCACCATGGGGATCTTTGTCGTGCTGGTGGCGGTCGCCGTTACCTGGTGGAGCAACCGGATTCGCTCCAACAAGTTCAAGGTCTATCACGTCATCGTGACGCTGCCCACGCAGCGGGAGGACCGGCAGGAGCACCGCATCATATCGTCCACCAGCCGGTTCTTCAGCGAGCGGCTCAAGGTCGCCCTGGAACGGGCTATGGTGGAACGCCCGGCGCGGTTCGAAAACCGCTAGGCATTTGGGCCAGTCGGCATACGTTTTCGGTATCCTCGGGCAGGTGATCCGGCGTAGGGTCGGCGCGCCGGCCATTCGGGTGTTGCGGCCCCATGTACTCCAAGCCGAGGGCGTTCATGCGGGCGAAGACGGTGTTCGCGCGCGACGCGAACGGGTCTGTCCCGCGCCCAAAATCAAAGTCCATGTTCAGGTCTCCGGCGGCCAGTATACGATGTGCCGGATTGTCGACTTCGTAATTCGGGATAAATGCGGATAGGTCTGAGATGATGTGATGCGCTGCGGCGTCCGAGTAAATCCAATCTCCGACTGTCGGATGCGGCCTGAACCAGCGTGCGTACATTGACACGGCGATAAACGGTTCTCCCCCATCCAGGGGAATTACCCTGGCAGCGGCGATAGTTCCACCACAGCTTACTGCGATTTCATTACGCTGCTCTTGCGGAACAGTGGCTCGGACCTGCTTGAACCATTCCACCTCCACTCTGCCTGACAGTTTCACTACCAACGACCAGCGATCATAGTCATCTTGTGGCGACGGTTGCCAGGGATCATGTGGACTGATTGCGACATTGCCGCCGGCGGCGCCCAGCAAATCGCGCGCGCCGGGGCCGACCTTCTTGCAGCAATGCTACGTCCGCGTCCATCGCCTGCAATTCCTGCGTCGCCTGATGCCTCCTGGCGATGTTCCAGCAAACCACCTTTATCATGCTGATTCCTCCGGGCGCGAACGCCAGCGGCCCGACTACCCCACCGCCTCCACGTTGGCGCAGGCTTCCATGGGTTCGCCCTTGAGGCCGGCCACCAGGTTGCGCGCGGCCAGTTTCATGGTGTTCAGGCGGGTGGGCAGGGCGGCGCTGCCGATGTGCGGGGTGATGACCAGGTTGTCCAGGGTCAGCAACGGGTCATCGATTGAGATGGGTTCTGGCGACGTCACGTCCAGGGCCGCCCGAGCAATCTGACCGTCGCGCAACGCCTCGTATAGCGCCGCGGGATCGACCACCGGTCCGCGGGATACGTTGATGAGGATGGCCGAGGGTTTCATCCTGGCCAGTTGCGGCCCGCTGATCAGGTGATGGGTTTGCGGGGTCAGGGGCACGCTGAGTACCACGAAATCGGCCTGCGCCAGGACATCGTTGAATTCGGCGTAACGCAAACCGTATGCGGCCTCCGCGTCGGGATAGCGGGTCCGCGAGTGGTAAACGATGTCCATGTCAAACCCGCCGGCGCGTTTCGCGATCTCCCGGCCGATCTGGCCCAAGCCCACGATGCCCAGACAGGCTTCGTGCACGTCCTGTCCCAGCCAGTGGGTGGGATGAAACTGGATCTGCCACCCGCCGCCGCGCAACCAGCGCTCGCTTTCCGACGTGCGCCGGGCCGCGCCCAGCAGCAAAGCCATGGCCAGGTCGGCGGTTGACTTCGCCAGCACGCCGGGGGTGTAGCCCACCGGGATGCCGCGTCGCGTCGCCTCGGTCACGTCAACATTGTCCAGCCCGACCGCCAATTGGCTGATCGCCCTCAGGCGAGGCGCCGCATCCAGCAGGTCCCCGTCCACGCGGTCCATGATGGTGGTCAGGATGCCTTCGGAATAACCGGCATGCCGGCGCAGCTCCTCCACGGACGGCGGCGTTTCTTCCGGCCACACGGTCACGTCGGCGACTTCCCTGATGATGTCCAACGCCTCGGGAAGCAGGGTACGGGTCACGAAAGCGCGAGGGGTCGACATGGCAACTCACCGCCGAATGTAATGGCGACGCCGGAATGGGACGCCGTGTAGCCGATTGTAGTGGCGGGCGGTGTCCGTTGCCAGTATTACGATCCGGACCTTTGGCCGGATGTTGCGCCACCGGATGTTTGCGCCAATATAAAAGGGCCGCCGCATTGCTGCGACGGCCCCTGCCAACTCTCGGGCAGCGCTGGGAGGGCGGCGCTACCCGGTAGTCAGTGTTGGACGATTAGACCAGCTTGGTGAAACCGTCCCGGTAGCCGCGACTTTCGGCGATCTCGCGCTCCAGGCGCGCCTGGTCGGTCATGGCGGGGCCGGCCACGACGTTCCAGAGAGCGACGAAGCTCGCGAGGATGGTCGCCTGGACCGACGGCTTGCGGGAAACTTCCCACTGCCCGAGCAGCTCGGCCGGGGTTTCCGGGATCGCGGAAACGTCGACGGCGGCCGGCGCCTCGGCGGTTTCGGCAACCGCGGACTTGTTTTCGGTTTCGTGATTGATTGCGGTAACCATTTGCTTGCTCCTCTTGGCTAATACTAATAGCCCGTGATCATTTGTAAATATGATAGCGCGCCCGCCGTATTCCGTCAAGAGATATTGAACGTTCGATTGTATAGGTTTTGTGAATATTTTAGGGGCGAGTTGTAAACCCGCCCCCAGCGATGACCCTGACCCTGCCTGCGGATACGCTACAACGTTAATTTCCCTGGATTCATGATGCCGGCCGGGTCCAGCGCCCGTTTGATATCCAGCAGCGCGTCCCGGCTGACGCCCAGCTCTCGACCCAACAGATGGTGCAGTTTGATGCCCACGCCGTGGCAGTATTCCATGATCCCGCCCATATCCTGAGCCAGCGTGAGCACCTCATCCACACCGGCAGCCAGGTTGCTCCGCACGTCGGGATCATAGCCGTCCCTACCAACTACCCGACGGTCACCGTCGGGCACCACCAGCATCGAGAAGAACTCGGGTCGACTCCAAAGGCAGTACTCCACCACCTTGATCTTCCGGGCCTCCAGTATCCGGTCGGCGCGGTGCCGGTACTCCAGGACCCGGTTGGTTGGCAGGCTCATGTGCAGGTAGTCGAAGGTGCGGCCCCACTGCCGCTGCCAGCGCTCTTCGCGGGGGCGTCCCAGGGCCGTCTGCCGGTAGTTCAGGGCGGAGTCGTGCCGGTGTTTCCAGTAGGACAGCGTCGGCTCCGGGCCCACGTCCCACCCGCCGGCGGCATCGCAAACGGATATGGTGCGGCGCAGCGCGGCATCCACCCCTTCGCGATAGCCTTCAAACAGCAGGTGCAGCAGAACGCCTTCGCTGTCCTCGGTCAGGTCCAGGAGCGTAGGGCGGATACCCAGGGCCGCGATTTCCGATACGGCGGCGAAACCGGCATCGAAATCGGCGAACTCCATGGTCGCGTACTCGGCCGCCTCGGGTTGGCGGAACACGCGCAGCGTCGCCCGGGTTATCACGCCAAAGACGCCCTCGCTGCCGATGAACAGGTGGTTCAAATCGGGGCCGGAAGACTGCTTGGGAACGGGCCGGGTTTCGATCACGCGGCCATCGGGCAGGACAACCTCCAGCGCCACCACCTGGTCACCCATGGGGCCGAAGGCGGCGGCGCGGTAACCCACCCCGTTGGTGGAGATGGCGCCGGCCACGCTGGCGATGGGCACGCTGTACGGGTCGTGGCCCGGCATGAGCCCGTGGGGTTCCAGCGCGTCGTACAGGTCTTGCAGGATCAAACCGGCCTCGACCTCGGCGGTTTGCGACACCGGGTCGATATTGACCACCCGGTTCAGCCGCCCGAGATCCAGGATGATCCCGCCTTGCACCGGCAGGATCCCGCCCATCACCCCGGTGCCTCCGCCGTATGGAATCAGCGGAACCGCGGCGCTCTGGGCCAGCGCGACGATCTGAGCAACCTGGGCGGTGTCTGCCGGCCGCGCCACAGCGTCGGCCAGTCGATCAAATGCGGCGTCGGCGTAATAGGCCCGGTACGGCGTCAGGGCGTCGGCCGAATAGCGATCCAGCTCGGCCGGCCCGGTGAGAACGTTTTCGGACCCAACGATTTGGGTTAAGCTGGCGGCAATTTCACTGGACACCAAGTTAGCCACTGGAGGTAAATCATCTATCAACTGACCGTTGGTAGCGAGCGATGATGTTCGTGACGTTTGGATACACTGATACCACCTCTTTGCCATCCCACCACATATAGGATTCCAGTTCACGGCGGTTCATTTTTACGTCGCCACCAGCGTGTACCAGCACTACCTTGTGAACGTTGAAACTCTCCTCGCTGTTGTAGTCGAAAAGCCGCTCCGCCTTGTACGCCCTCAACCCGAGCTCTTCACCGAGTTCTCTACAGGCGGCGGTCAGAGCGGCTTCGCCGCGTTCGATGCCTCCGCCCGGCAGAGAGTAATGTCGTCTACCCTTATCCCGAACCAGCAGGTACTTGCCGTCCCTGACGACCAGATCGGTGGCGCGTTGGCGCTTGCGGTTTGAAGGTACCATCTCACTTCCTGCCGTCCGTTCGGTCGCTGGCATATTCGTTCCGTCCGATGTATTGGCCCAGCTTGTACAGTCCATAGTTCGCCAGCAAGACCGGTACGGCAACTAACAGCACAACGGCGGCAACGAAGGCTACGGTGGATGCTGTGTCAAACATTGCTCATGCTCCGAGTTGCGTAAGTCATCAGCCGGAGCCCTGCCGCTGCCACTGGGTACCCTGGGCGCCGTCTTCCAGGGTCACGCCCTGCTCGGCAAGGCCATCCCGGATCTGGTCCGCCAGGGCGAATTCACGGGCGGCCCGCAGTTCGGCACGCACCGATACCAGAAGATCGATGAATGGGGCCGCAGCGAGGTTGTCCTCCTGATCCGGCCGGTCCTCGAAGGTCAGGCCCAGCACGCTGCCCAGCTCACGCAGGGCAGTTTGGCCTGCATCGACGCGCTGGCCGGAGTCGCGGCCCCGGTTGATATCGCGCGCCAGGTCAAACAGGGCGGCGACGGCCTGGGGGGTGTTGAGATCATCGTCCATGGCTGCGGCGAACCTGGCGCGGTGGGTTTCGGCATCAACCTCGGGGCCAGTCCCGTTGCCGGGGATGAGCGCCCGGCGTACCCGCTCCAGGCTCCGCTCCACTGCGGCGGCGCCCTCGTCGCTGTAGGCCAGAGGGCTGCGGTAGTGACTGCTCAGGAAATACAGACGCATGGCGTCGGGGCTGTAGCGTTCCAGAGCCTCCACCACGGACACCAGGTTGCCCAGCGATTTGCTCATCTTGTCGGAGCCGAGCTGCAGGAGGCCGTTGTGCATCCAGTAGCGGGCGAAGGGCTTCGTCCCGGTGTAGCATTCGCTCTGGGCGATCTCGTTTTCGTGGTGCGGGAACACGAGATCGTGTCCGCCACCGTGGATGTCGATCTGCTCGCCAAGGTACTCCAGGGACATGGCGGTGCACTCGATGTGCCAGCCGGGCCGGCCCGGTCCCCACGGGCTCTCCCAGGAGGGCTCGCCGGGCTTGGCGCCCTTCCACAGGACGAAGTCCATGGGATGCTCTTTGTTCTCGTCCACCTGGATGCGCGCGCCGGCGATCATGCTGTCCAGGGTGCGGTGGCTGAGCTTCCCGTAGTCGTCCTTGCTGGTCACGCGGAAATAGACGTCCCCGGCGGCGGGATAGGCGTGGCCACGGTCGATCAGGCCGGCTATGGCGTCGATGATCCGGGGGATCTCGCGCGTGGCGCGGGGATATTCGGCGGCCCGCTGGATATTCAGCGCGTCCATCGTTTGGAAGTAATCTCCGATGAACTCCTCGACCAGTTCGTCCTCGGAGACGCCGGACTCCTGCGCTCGCTGGATTATCTTGTCGTCGATATCGGTGAAGTTCTGGACGTGGCGGACTTCATAGCCCTTGTGTTCCAGGTACCGCCGCAGGGTATCGAATACCACATAGCTCAGGGCGTGACCGACGTGAGTGGCGGAGTACGGGGTGACTCCGCACACGTACATCTTGACCCGGTTGCCGTCGGAGGGGACGAAATCCTCGACCTGTCCGCTCAGGGTGTTGTAGAGCTTCATACTGAAGGGGTAAACGGCGGCGCTTGCGCTCGTTTGATTATCGTGTCGTGTCAAGGCCGCCACAGCATCGCCACGGCCAAAGCCGCGATGCCTTCTTCCCGTCCGGTGAATCCCAGGTAGTCGGTGGTGGTGGCTTTGACACTGACCTGCGACTGTTCTACCGACAGAGCGGTGGCGATATTCTGACGCATCTCCGGCACGTGGGGGGACAGCCGGGGACGTTGCGCGAGCATTGTAGCATCAACGTTGGCGATGCACCAACCACCATCGGCCAGCGCCACGGCCGTCCGTTCCAGCAGTATCAAGCTGCTGATCCCGGCCAGGGACCGGTCTCCCGGAGGGAAGTGAGCGCCGATGTCCCCGGCGCCGGCCGCGCCCAACAAGGCGTCGATCACCGCGTGGCTGAGCGCGTCGCCGTCGCTATGGCCGGCCAGCCCGGTGGGATGCGGGATGTTGACGCCGCCAAGCACCAGCGCCCGCCCGTCAGCCAGGGCATGGGCATCGGCTCCGGTTCCCACTCGATACTGCACCGAAGGATTCGCCGGGGCAGACCGCTGCTCGCGGCCAGCGCCTACCCTCGCTCGATGGACTTGAGAACCTGGTGCGCGTGCTCGATGTCGTTCAGCGGGCGGCCGTAAACTATGATCGGCGCATAGCCAATGATGACCGACGTGAGGCAAGCCAATGCTGAGCCTGACGCTACCAAGTCGGCATTGGTGGGTTCTTCGCCAATTCGGAGCTGGGAGTACAGGACATCGCTTTGGACCGCGATCAGTTCCGGCGCCGGCAAGCTCATATGGGCAATCAGGAGCATGACCAGCGGCGCCACACAAGCCAGAGCAAGTACGGACCAGATGATGACCCATGCCAGGAACATATTCCGCTCGGCGTTGACCTTCGAGCGCAAATGCTCCAGCCGGCCCGGGGCTACCGCCATGTCCAGCCGGTCAGCGCTCAGACGCAGAAATTGAGCGTACTCCCGGTAACGGGAGCGACGGTTGACAGTGCTGGCGACCATTTGTGATCCTCCGCTTGTCGAAACCCTTTGTCCAGACGCGCGATTCTTACTTCCTCATGCGCACGCCCGTGCGTGACATAGGAACGACGTGAAATATCGTATGCAAATCAGCCTGTTGGTGCAAGCAAACCGACACGCTATTTGTCGCAGTTGCGGATTATCGCCGGCCCAACAACAAGTTGACAATATCCAAGTCTTCAGGAGTGGTCACTTTCAGGTTGTGGTAATCGCCCCAGAAAACAGTAACCCGGTGGCCCGCCGCTTCGACCATGGCCGAGTCATCAGTGTACTCGACCTCCGCTGCGCGATGGGCATCCAGCAGGGTTTGATAATCAAAAGCCTGGGGAGTCTGCGCTGCCCACAGGGTGGAGCGATCGGGGGTGTCTGAAATCAACTGCTGGTCGCCCACTACTTTGATCGTATCCTTCACCGGCACCGCGGCGATCGCTGCGCCCGATACCCGGACTTCGACCAGCGCGCGCTCGAGGATGTCTGCGGATACGCACGGGCGGGCTCCGTCGTGAATGGCTACCCATCGCCGCTGGCCCATGGCCACCAGCCCGGCCAGGACCGAATCCTGGCGGCGGGCGCCACCGGCGCACACCTCGGCAATTTTGGGAATGTCCGACTCGCGTACCATCACTTCAACGTCGGGGACCGCATCGGCAGCCACCACCAGCACGATGCGGTCCACCACATCCGACGCGGCGATGCGCCTGAGCGTGTGGATAATCAGCGGCGCTCCGAGAATATCAGCGAAGGTTTTGTCTGTGCCGCCCATCCGGGAACTGCGTCCCGCGGCCACCACGACAACACCCAGCAGATCGTTGGATAATTCGTTCACGGCAATTCTTAATTTACCACACGTCGCAAAATTGCAGGCTTGGCGTTCAAGCCTCTATAGTTTATGATTTAGATCTGTCAGTATCAATATCAGACGAGTGGAACATCCGCGGAGCGCGTTACGACAAAGGGGGCATGATGGCTGCATTGGAAATGGCCTATCACGTGGAAACGTACAGCTCAGGGACCCACGGCAGAGCAATTTGCAACGCCCGCACGCATCACTGGGTTGCCGATGATGGCGGCGGTGACGCGGTGGGAGCCGGCGAACTGTTCCTTTCCGGAATTACGGCTTGCGCCGTGAACATGGTGGAGCGCATCGCGCTAACCGACGACGCCCCGGTGGACTTCATGGAAGTAACCGCCGAAGCCTTCAGGGACCCGGAAGCGACCCCCGGGGACGTGAGCCTCTACGCCGACGTGCGCATCCACTTCAAAATCTGGGGCGTGGACGACGACCAGGGCATCTACCTGGTGGACACCTGGAAGAAGCGTTGACCGCTGTATGGTTCGGTCGCCGTGGCGACCCCCAGCACTTCCGTCACCGCCGAGTTCGTCGTCGAGTCGCGCCAGAAGCACGCCGGCCGCGTCGCATAACCCCGGCGACAGAGCGTTCGCCGCGGAACGGCGAAGACATGTGCCCCCGGCCGGCGCGGTTTCGCCAGCCGGGGGCAATACGCGGCAACGCGTGTAATGAGCGTTGCCGGAACGGTCAGTCAACTAGCGCATAGTTTGTCGATGGGTCGGATTCGGCGCCCGTACCGGGCGCGCGCACTACCATACCGGCAGGGAGATCTGAGATAGAGTTCCCGCTTATCATATTTGCGGCCGGCCTGTCCGACGCATCAGCCGGATTGCTGAAAGACTTCGCGATCGCGATGGCTATCGCGGCCGTGGGGTTGGCGCTAGCCCGGCTGGCATGGCAGCCACCGGTACTCGGTTACCTCATTGCCGGGGTAATCATCGGGCCATATACCCTGCCGCACCCGATTATCAGCAACCTGGACACCATCGAGTTGCTGGCTGAACTGGGACTGATCCTGCTGCTGTTCGGCATAGGCCTGGAGTTGGGATGGCGGCGGATCCGCGAGATCGGTCTGCGCGTGCTGGTAATCGGTGTGGTGGAGATCTCCACCCTGACCTACCTGGGAGTGCTGATAGCCGACAAGGTCCTTGGCGTATCCGGAGCCAACGCCCTGTACCTGGGCGGGGCCATGGCCATCAGCAGTTCGGCGATTCTGCTGAAGGGCTTGCGGGACAGCGGCAACCTGCGCGCCGGATGGGGCCAAACCATAGTTGGCATCCTCCTGGTGGAGGACTTCGCCGCGGTCATCCTGCTGACACTGCTGGCCGGACTTGCGACCACGGGTTCCACCGACCTGGCGGACGTGGGGTGGTTGGCCGCCAAGCTGGGCATCTTCTGCATCGCGGCCCTGGCTTTCGGCGCGCTGCTGGCGCCACGCCTGATGCGATTCCTTTCGCGGATGCAGTCTGACGAGACCCTGCTGGTGGCTTCACTGGGCTGCTGCTTCGGCCTCGCCTTGACTGCCGAATTCCTCGGGTTGTCGGCGGCGGCCGGAGCCTTCCTGATCGGCGTGGTCATCGGAGACACCGACGCCGCCGGCCGGGTGACGCGGCTGGTCAACCCGGTGCGGGACATGTTCGGCGCGCTGTTCTTCCTGTCCATCGGGATGCTCATCGACTATCGGACGCTGGACGACTACATCGTGCCGGCCCTGGTGGTGGTGGGAGTGTTCATGGGCGGCAAGATCCTGGCCAACACCATCGGAGCGATACTGGCGGGACGACGGTCGCGCACCGCAGTGCAGGTCGGGATGACCATGCCGCAAATGGGCGAGTTTTCGCTGGCCATCGGTCACCTGAGCGCCACCAACGCCGCGGTGGGTCCGGTGGTAGCGCCGGTGCTGGCAATCGCCACCGCGATCACAGCAATATTTGCCCCCCTGACCTCAAAGATCGCGACGCCCATGTACGACGGGTTGGAGCGGCGCGCCCCGCCGGCGGTCCTGGCGGTCAACCTCGTCGTCTTCCTGGGTATCCAATCATTCTGGGCCGCGTTCTCCCTGCCCGGAGAGACGGGACGCCTGCTGAAAAACTCGGTGCGCCGCATCATAATCGACATCTGCATCATCGCGGTGCTCACTGCCATCGGCACCGCAGCGGTGTTTACCCTGCCCGACCTGCTGGCCGATCCGGATTCAGTGTCCCACGCGCTGCTGGGCGTGATCCTGGGCGGCGCAACGGTGGGGATCAACCTGCCGGCCGCCATTGCCATCTGGCGGGAATTGCGGGTGGTCGCCAGCCTGACCGTCCGCGCGACGGTACGTGATACCGCGGGTCAGCCGGCGCGATACACCCTTCGCACCCTCCTGCGCGACGGCATGGCCACAGCCTTTTTGCTCGTCGGCGTCCTGCTGATGATCCCCCTGATTATCCAACTGTTCTCCCTGGGAAGCCTGTCGGTTCCGCTGTCGTTGTTCCTGCTGTTGGCATCCGCAGGCGCCCTGGTGTTCGCCGGCTTCCACGTCCACCGCGTCCTGCGACCGGTGTTCCGCAACACGTTCATTGCGCCGCTGGCGCCCCGTCGTACCGATCCGCCAGCCTCCAGCGCCTTCGAGGCAATGGACGTGGAGAGCCCCTCCTTCAACCACTGGGCCGACCCGGATGCGCAGCCGGTCCAGGAGGAGCGCGCCGCAGCCGCAGCGGCCAAGGAAGCGGAAGAGTCGACCGAGGATCTGTGGAGATTCCTGGAAGAGCGCATCGAACTGTTCAGTCCGGCGCCGGCGCGGCCACGCGAAGGCGCCGAGCCGGCTGCCCAGAGGGATGCGGATTAGGGTTGCTCCGGGCGCGGTGCTACAATGTGTGCACTCAACCTTAGGCAGGCGACGCGATGCGCATCTGTTCTTTTCTACCCTCCGCCACCGAAATTGTTTACGCATTGGGGCTGGAGGACCATCTCTACGGCGTAACCCACGAGTGCGACTATCCAGCCCAGGCGAAAAACAAGCCTTGGGTGGTGCGCAGCGTTTTCGAAGGCACTCAGCCCAGCAGCGGCGAGATCAGCCGCGTGATCTCAGAGCGCCTCGCCGAGGGGCTTGGGATCTACCACATCGACCAGGAAATCCTGGACGCGGCCAACCCTGACTTGCTGCTCACCCAGGCTATCTGCGAGGTTTGAGCGGTGTCTTCTCGGCAGGTCGCCGAGTCCACCGCCAACATGGACAAGGAGCCCACCGTCCTGTCTCTGGACCCGCAGTACCTTGGCGACGTGCTGGAAGACGTCCGGCGGGTGGGCCGGGCCACGGGCGCCGAGTCCGTCGCCGAGCAGGTAACGACCCGGATGCAGGATCGCATCGACGCCGTCACCCAGCGGTCTGAACTGGCTGACAGCCACCCGAAAGTGCTGCACCTGGAATGGACTGATCCGTTGATGTGCGGCGGCCACTGGGTCCCGGAAATGGTGGAACTGGCCGGCGGCGCCAACTGCTTCGGCGACAAAGAGACGGGCTCTTTCCCCCTGGAGTGGGACGCGGTCGTTGAGAGTCAACCGGAAGTCATCGTAGTCATGCCCTGTGGTTTTGAGGTACCCCGGGGCATGGAAGACATCCCCCTGCTCACGGAAAAGCCGGGCTGGGCTGGGCTGCCGGCGGTGCAGAACGACCGGGTGTACGTGATCGACGCCAGCAACTACACCAGCAGGTCGGGGCCCCGGCTCGTCACCGGTCTGGAGATACTCGCGGAGATGATCCATCCCGAACTGTTCTCGGGCATGATCCCGGAGGCGGGCGCGCGACGCATTTACGGCTCCGGCCAGGGAGGTTCCCCATGACCACGAAACCGAGGCCGGCCGCCGCCTATCCCAATCTCACGGAGTTGCCGGACCCGCCACCGCTTCCTGACGGCATGAAACAGCGCCCCCACATCGCCTGTATCGATCAGGTTCTGCGCAGCCACTACCGGCGCCAGCCCAACACGCTGGTATCGGGAGAAGGCTATCTTTGTTTTGAGGCCCGCGATGCCCGCCGTTCCCCCCGTCCCGACTGCGTGGTGGCCTTAGGACTCCCCTTTCCCGCTCAACTCATTGAAGAAGCCAACGGATACGTCATCAGCGAAGTCGGGCAGCCGCCGGACTTCGTGCTGGAAGTGGGATCGCCGAGCACCGGCAGGCACGACTACACCGGGAAACGTGATGTTTACGCTCGTCTCGTGGTCAGAGAATACTGGCGGTTTGACCCCAGCGGCGGGCAGTGGCACGACGCCCCGCTGGCCGGCGAAGTGTTGGAAGATGGCGCGTACCGCCCCTTGCCAATCGACTACGACACCGATGGCTCGGTGCGGGGCTACAGTCCCAGCCTGGGGCTGGAGTTGCACTGGGAAAATCGCCAGCTGCGGTTCTGGGACCCGGCTACGCGAGAACATCTGCCGGACCTCGTAGAAGCTTTGGAAGCGTTGGCCGCCGCCGAAACCCGCACTGAACGGGCTGAGGAAGAAGCGCGCCAACTGCGCGAAGAATTGCGCCGCCGGCAGTCTCGGGAGTGAACGCCAGGGGTCAGTTCAGTCTCGGGCCTTTGAACGGCGTGTTCTGCTCCGCCTGTTCCGCCACTATGCGGTTGGCTTGCCGCATGAGCGTCTGCAACTTTTCCAACTGCCCGCCGGCGGTGGGGGTCTCCAGCAGGGATTGCCGCACGTCGGGGGGCAGTGGGAGACTGACGGCCAGGGTCGCCGAGGCGGTACGGGCCAGAGCTATGGGTTCGTCGGGAACCGTCACTTCACGGTCCCACCCGCCGGCCATGGCGGTAAGTTGACGCTGGAGTTGGATAAATTGCTCGCGCACGCCGGCTAGCGCGGTTGCGGAAACGTCGCCCTCGTCTTCTTCCATGAACCGGACCAACCCCACCAGATGAGGTACGGTCTGCACAGTTTGCAGCAACTCGAAACGGGTTTCGCCACGGGTCAGGATGTTCAGGCGGCCCTCCTGCAGGCGCTGGACCTGCGAGACCCGCGCCGTGGTACCGACGGAATGGGGTTCGGCAGCCTCGCCAACCTCGTTGCCTTCCCTGATGAGCAGCACCCCGAAGGGTTCGTCCCGCTCGACACAGTCGCCGATCATCGCTTTGTACCGCTCCTCAAAGATGTGCAGCGGCAGCGGCATGCCGGGGAAAAGCACCACGTTGTTCAGTGGGAACAGGGGCAGTTCGTGGTAGGTGCCCGGCGGGAAATCGTCAGGATTGATCGCCATGATGCCGCAGTATAACCACGGGCGGATAGCGCAGCAACCCGCCCACCGGAACGCCCCCGTCCGGGAAGAACGGGGGCGCAATTGATTAGCCGTATTTTGCCGCGTTACTTGACCGGTTCGGCATCCGGCGGGCGGTTGTGGATGGCCTTGGTGCCCTTCTTGAAGATGCACGTCCGGATGTTGTTCTCGAGCTCCTTCGGATCGTCCACGCCGGGGTAGCGTGCCTGAGCCTCGGGGCTGGCCAGGTAGGCGTACATTTTCTCGAGTACTTCTTCCTCGGACTCACCCACGATCACCGTACGGTCTCGGGGATCGGAAAGGAAGTTGCTGGGCCTGGCGTAATAGATGTCTGGCATGGTTCCTCCTCCGTGACAAGGCTGCCAATCCTAGGATTGGGGCGCGCAAGCAGTAGCAGATTGATACACCAAAATCCTTCACGTTGTCAATATAGCCCTGTGCCCTCACGCGTACCCGGTTTGTCTTTTCCATCGATGCACCGGACGAACAGGATTTGATTGATTATTGTGAACGCTCCCGCGCTCTTGACGATGCTGAAAATTGAACGCCCCACCCGCAGGCCATCGTCCGGTCTATCCGGTTTATCGATGTAAATTGGCTCCCGTAGTCGTCAAACCGGGTACGCGTGAGAGCGCTCGCCTCTGACCCACCCTCGGCGCGTAATTTCAGTCCAGCCTCACCGGGTCGACGTCAATCCGGCAATTCCTCGGGATGGTGCGCCCTTCCAGGAACTGCCAGATCCGGCGGCCGCGGAGCAACAGCCGCCACCGGTACCGGCCCCGAACCCGCTCCGGCAGGCAGGGCGTCGGCCCGATTATGTCAACGTCCACCCGACCTTCCCGCGCAGCCTGTTCCCGCCAGGACTGGGCCAGCTCTCCCAGGGTCTGCTGTGCGGCGCGCACGCTGAGATCGGCGCACCGGACCTGGGCGAGCCGGTTGAAAGGCGGGTTGCCCTGGAGCTGTCTCGCCGCAATTTCGATACCATAAAACGCGGCATAGTCTTGCTCAGCGGCGGCCGCGATGGCGTAGTGGTCCGGTTGGTAGGTCTGGATGAGCGCCCGCCCGGGCACGCTGCCCCGGCCGGACCTGCCCGCCACCTGGCAGAGCAACGCAAACGCCCGCTCTCCGGCGCGAAAATCCGGCAGGTTCAGTCCCAGGTCCGCCAGCAGCACGGCAGACAGCGTGACGTTGGGCAGGTCCAATCCGCGAGCCACCATCTGGGTGCCCACCAGGACCTGCGCCTGCCCACTGGCCAAACGTTCCATCGCCGCCTCCAGCTCCGTCGGATTTCGAACCGAATCCGAGTCCCAACGCTCAACGGTGACGCCGGGATAGCGTTCCTGCAACTCCGCCGTGATCGTTTCCGTCCCGGCGCCCATTTCCCGTATCCTGCCCCCGCGACACTGCGGGCAGGCCCGAGGCAATCGCCGTTGCAGGTTGCAGTAGTGGCAGATCAGCCGACCCGCCTCACGATGAAAGGCGTAGGTCACGGAGCACCGGCTGCAATTGATCGCGCACCCGCAATCCCGGCATTGCATGAACGCCGCGCTTCCCCGGCGATTTAGAAAGAGGACCGCCTGCTGGCCGGCGGCGATGGTCGAGTCCAGAGTTTTGGCGAGGTCGCGGCTGAAAACACTGCGGTTGCCTTCCCGCAGTTCCCGGCGCATGTCAATCACGCTGATTTCAGGCAGGGGCGTCGCGCTTCCATCGGAGCGCGGCACTCGCTTCGGCAATCCCAACAGGTGATGCCGGCCCCGCGATGCCTCGTGGTACGTGCTCACGTCGGGCGTGGCCGAACCCATGACCACCACCGCTCCGGAGCGACGAGCCAGCGCCAGGGCCGCGTCCCGCGCGTGATAGTAAGGAGGGTGCTCATCCTGCTTGTAAGACGGTTCGTGCTCCTCGTCGACAATGATGATGCCCGGATCAATTACCGGAGCGAACAGCGCGCTGCGGGGACCCACGACCACGTCGGCCAACCCGTCGCGAATGTTCCACCACTGCTCGAACCGCTGCCGCTCGGTGAGGCGATGGTGCAGGACGGCAACACGCCCGGGAAAGCGGTCGTTCACCGCGCCAACCGTCTGCGGCGTCAGCGAGATCTCCGGCACCAGGTAAATCGCCTGCTTGCCCTGCTCCACCGCATGGGCGATGGCTCTCAGGTACACCTCGGTCTTGCCGCTGCCGGTAACGCCATGCAGCAGAAAGCTGCGTGGCAGCAGATCCGGATCGTCCAGGGCCGCGGTGATCCCGGCCACGGCTTGATCCTGAGCCGCGGTCAGCAGATCCGGCGGCGGGTTGGACGGAGTCACGCCAGGAGGAACCTCGGGCGCCAGTCGCTGCCATTCCTCAGCCACCAAGCCGCGCTGGAGTAGGACGTCGGCTGCGGTCCCCAAGCGGCCGGCGACGCCCGTGGTGTCGTAGCCGGCCGTCGACTCCCGCACCGCCGCCAGCAACTCGACCTGACGCGACCCCCGCATCGGCGGTAGATCTGCCCCTTCGTCGTTGGAATCGGGGAAGTGACCCGGAATTAGCAATCGGCGATACCGGTGCGATCGCGGTCGCGGCAGGCTGACCTCTTTGCGCACCAGACCGCGCGACACTAGCCGTTGCAGTTCCCGTCGGGCGACGTTGGCGCGGTTTGGGTCGATGCGTTTCAGGAACGTGATTTCCTCCCAGGCCGTGGAGGAGTCGACCAGTTCCCGCCACGCGACACGCGTGGGTTCACGGAAGGACGCCAACTCACCGGCATCCGCGACGCCGGAGATCGCGGTCAGTCTTGACCGCTGCTGCGCACGAAAGCCGGGCGGCAGCATTGGCGCGACGGCCTCAAAGGGGGAGCACCGGTAGGTTTGCCCCAGCCATTCGGCCAGCTCCAGCCCCAGCGAACCGACCAGGGGCGACGGTTCCACCGGGTGCAGGAGGTCCCGAGTTTCCTCTTCCGACACTGCCGACGCATCCGCCAGGCTGAGCACCAGCCCCTGCACGACGTTGCGGCCGAATTGGACCCACACCAACTGCCCGCGTTCCACCGGCAGATACCGCGGAACCCGATAGGAAAAAGTCTTTCCCGGCGGGATCCAGTCAGCGTCTATGGCGACATCGGCGTAGTTCACGGTGCGACCTTGTTTTCCACCCCTTCCCTCGGGACCGGCGTGAGTCGCAGGATGTGATAATGCAAAACCGCCGCAACCGCACCGGTAAAGGGTGCGGGCGGCGGTCGACGCTTCGAATGAGTTGCCTACCGGTTGGCGCGGTAAGTCGTCCGTTCCTTGATGCGCGCCGCACGTCCCTGTCGCCCTCGCAGGTAATAGAGCTTGGCCCTTCGCACCTTGCCCTGCCGGGTCACTTCCAGCGACTCGATCAGCGGGGAGTGCAGCGGGAAGACGCGCTCGATGCCGATGCCGGCGGTGATGCGGCGCACCGTAAAGTTGGCGGCCGGCCCGGTACCGTGGGTGCGCCGGATGCACACCCCCTGGAAGGCCTGCACACGTTCACGGGTACCCTCCCGAATCCGGAAGTTTACGCGAACCGTGTCGCCAGGACCGAATTCGGGGATATTTTCGTTGACCTCTGGGGGAACGAGTTCAGATGCTTTCATGGTAAATCCAAGCATTGCAGTGAATTTTGTATCTATGGTGAAATGGCCCCTCCACTGCATTAGCAGCAGGTGGCGGTGAATATTCTATCACAAGCGCTACCCGCGGCCCTGATTTAGTTCCCATCGATAAAACCGATGCTGTCAAGGTAAACGGCTCGGTCATCTTCGACCACGTAATATCCAATCTCGAAGACCCTGGCCAATGCTATGGTGCGACTGTCGCAAGGCGTACCTGGCTGCCACCGGCCCGAGTAGGGCTGCTGCGCCAGCAGCATTTTGACGAACAGCAAATCTGAAGGCGCCACCATCGGATTTAGATTTCCCAGCTGAATTTCCCTGCTCCAGTCAGCATCAAACTGGGTGGTCTCCCGGACTTCGTACGGGGGCCTGTTGCCGGGCACGTCTCTCAGCAATGCTTTTCCCCCTCCTAACCCCGTCCGCGCTCAACGGCGGGGCAGAAATTCCGGACGCCTCATACGGAATCGTGTCGCCGTCATCCGTCGTAAACCAGGCCGCTTCCTCCTGTACGTATTCCTCAATCCCCGCGAAGTTGAAGCCGGCGAATCGTTTCACCTGCCCCGCCAGAATCGCACAATCTTCCGGCGTAAGGACGCCGTCCCTGACCGACCGCTGAGGATAAATCAGGTTGCGTCCGTGATCCTTGCGACCTTCTCGCGGGTGACTGCCAAATATCTGCACATCGCCGGCCGTTAGCATCTTTTTTTTCAACGTCTGCCAGTTCTCAGGAAACGGGCCGTGGGGATAGTGGACATACATGGTGCCGGTGATTGGCGCACCGTGCTGTCTATAGGCTTCACAGTCGGCGTAGTACAGCAGCTTGTACACCTTGCGTTCGCCGAAGTAAGCGTCAGCCTTGGATTGTTCGGCCATGTAGATGACCGCTTCGATCACCTTGTCCGGATCCTGCGTAAAATGGGCTGGCGTTTCCATGCTGGCCGCCTCCTGGACTGCAATAGCTCTTTATACGATCCGGGAACAAAACGATGCGCCCCGCAACAATGTTGTGTTGGGGACGCATCGCCGACTTACAACGCTGGCGATAACCAGGCGATATCGTCCTACTGCCGCACGTACTTGTCCACCCGCTCCTGGGCGCCCAACGCCATGTAGATGTTGCCGTGAGGATCGACCCAGCTGCCGTGGGCGGACTGGGAGTCCCAGCGGGCCAGCACGTTGCCGTCAGGGTCCATGATGCTGACGCGGGGAGACGTGCCATTCACGCCGCCCTCGCTGATGACCAGGTTATCCTCGCTGTCTATGGAGATATCCAGCGGCCGCCGCATGTCCTCCCACATGGTGATGTACTCGCCGTCGGACGAATAGATCTGCATCCGGTTGTTTTCGCGGTCGCAAAGGTAGAGATTGCCGTTGGGATGCGCCACGATGCTGTGGGGCAGGTGGAACTCGCCCGGGCCGCCCTTGCCCGGCTCGCCCCACGACTGCTTCAGCTCTCCGTCGCGGGAGAACCGGTGCACCCTGGCGTTGCGATATCCATCCGAGACGTACAGGTCACCGTTGGGCGCGGGCACGATCTCCGTGGGATAGTTGAACGGGCCGGCCGAGCGCGGGCAAACCTCGCCGGGCACCTCGCAGCCGGTATCCGAGTGGACGCCCCGGTCGCCGATGACCTGGATAGGCTTGCCGTCCAGCGTGAAGATGACGCACACCGAGTCGGTGCGGTCAGTGATGTACACGATGTCGTCCTGGATGTAGATGCCGTGGGCTTCGTCAATGGCCCGCAACCCCCAGGAGCCCAGGTAGTTGCCGCCCGGCCCGAAGATCAGCACGGGAGGGTCCTTGCGCTGGAACACATAGACCCGATCTTGTGAGTCAGTGGCCACCGCCGAGGCGTTGCCCATGGTCATGCCCTCGGGCAGGCGCGCCCAGTTCTCTTCGAGGGTGTAGGTGTACTTGCCGGAGCCTACGGTGGTCATGATCAGCCTCCTGTGTCGGGTTGACGATCTCCAACGGAACGGCCGCGGAGCAGGTCTATTTCAAATCAGTTGTCGGCGGCTACTGTCTCTACATCAGGCGGAGCCGCGAAGACCGGCGGACTGCCATCCTGATGCGAGTGGTTGGCGAGAGCCGACAAAATTCGTTCAGTGCTACGGCGCATTTCCTCCCGCAACGCTTCGTTGCTGCGCTGCATTTCCTCCCGCAACGCTTCATTGCTGCGCTGCATTTCCTCCCGCAACGCTTCATTGCTGCGCTGCATTTCCTCCCGCAATGCTTCATTGCTGCGCTGTACCTGTACGCGCAGGTTATCAATTTTCTGATCCAGAAGTTCACACCTGCTGTCGATCTTCTCGCCCAGCACTTCACATCTGCTATCGATCTTCTCGTCCAGACGCCCGACTTCAGTGCTAAGCCGGGATACGTTCTCGTTAATGTAGCTGATCTCAGTTCGGAGGCCGGCGAGTTCGGTCTGCAGCGAGCCCCGTTCTCTGGCCAGGCTATAGAGCCGGGCCCATATTGCCGTCAACGCGGCCACTACTGTGGCAACCAGAGCGGCATAAACGGCGAGCATTGTAGCCAACAGTGGGGTCATTTCAGATACCCTGGACTCAAAATCCGACGGCCCGTGCTTTTGCTCGCCATTCTAACAGCGCCTGGCAGTGTCATGGCGCAGATCAGCGGTCGAAGAAACCATTGTTGATGTGCTCCCGGATGGTGTCCGCCACCAGTTCGGGACGTTGCAATGGCACGTCGTGGATGCTGTCTTCCAGCCAAACGGTCTCGCTCACCGGCAGAAGCGATGCCGCCCTGGCCATGGACTCTTCGCGCCGGAACCGCCGGTCCATGGCGTCGGGCGTGGACTGCCGCGCCGGCAGCATCAGCACCGGACACTGCAAGGTCGGGTAGAGCTGCGAAGGCTTGTGGTCCCACAGCGCGTCGATGATGCGCAGGTGGTTCTCCCGCCGCAAGTTGGACTGGATGGTGCCGTCCTCGAGCACGCGGAAGTTGGCCAGCACTGCTTCGACCACCGTTTCCGAGGGGTTCGGCCCGAAGCGCGCGCCGGACACGACGCGTTCGCGCATCATGTCCGGCGTGAATCCGGTGAAGATCGGCGGAGCCATGTCCTCGCGAGCCTGCTCCGGCGACCAGCCGGGCCGCGCCGACGGCTCGATGGTTCCGCCGTCGACGAAGATCAGGCCCGACGCCATATCCGGTTGGGCCGCGGCCAACTCCAACGCCACGTCCGCGCCCCACGAGTGGCCCGCCACGATGGGCCGCTCCCATCCCAGGCGCTTGATGAACGCCGCCGCGTCCCCGGACACCGTGGCAAAGTCATAGCCCTCGTCCACCTGCACCGACTGGCCGTGGCCTCGCTGGTCCAGCGCAACCACGCGGAACTGTTCCGCCAGTTGCGGCGCCACCAGGTCCCAGATGTGGCAGGTTGACGCCAATCCGTGCAGCAGCAGCAGCGGTCGTCCGTCGCCGCCCCAGTCACGGTAGTGAAAGGGAAGGCCGCGCAGGTCGATGTAACAGTCGTTAGGGGTAGGCATGTGCAGAAAACTCTCGAAGTGGCTTGGCGGCATTTTAGCACGGGGCCGCCTGCTATAATTCTGCCCGGCGGCCGATCCGAACCGTCTCACGCCGCCCCAATTCACAGGAGGAATCCCGACCATGTACGCCATTTTCGTCACCATCAACATCAAGGACGGCTACGCCGACGAGTTCTCCAAGGCCAGCCTGGGCGACGGCCAGGGCAGCGTCCGCGACGAGGAAAACTGCTTCCGCTTCGACATCCTGCGCAGCCCTGACAACCCCAACCAGTTCTACCTGTACGAGGTGTACGCCAACCGCGAGGCTCACGCCACACACCGCGAGCAGCCCCACTACGTCGCCTGGCGCTCCGCCGTCGAGCATATGTTTGAGGGCGACCTTGGCCGCGTGGAAATGGAGACTGTGTTCCCCTCGGACGACGGCTGGCGCGCCCAGAAGCCGGGTCTGGTGAACTGGTAGTGCTATTCCCGTTCTATCGCGGCGAGCTGAACGCGGCGCAGGTCATCGCCGGATCTGCCTTCGTCGCTGTCGCCCTCTTCGCCTGGGCGGTAGGACTGCAAGCGATCACCCCACCCGACCCTGACATCTATCTGGCCCGTCCCTTCTGGCTGCTCTGGCAGTTGGGGGCGCTGGGTATCGCCTTTGCCGGGGCGTGGCGACTCTGGCTGGGCTCGCGTCGAGTGGCCTGGACGCGCAGCCTGGCGCTGGGGTTTCTCACGCTGGCTATTTTCCTGAACGCCTACACCGACTGGTTCGGGGAGTATGATGGCGAAGTGTGGCAAGTGGTCAATCCGCTGTTCGTCGCTTTCGCCAGTGTGGCGGTCGTGACCCTGTGGCGCTGCGGATGCGCCGCCGGCCGGATCGGAGCCGCCATGATAGCGGCGCTGGCGGTCGTGGATTTGGCCAACGCCTACTTCATTGACAGTGGCGTCGTTTGGCAGATACTAAACCCGCTGATGATGCTCGCGGCGCTGGCCTGGGCGGCCGGCGCCAGTCCCTCCGGGGTGTCCGCAACCGCTGGCTCGGAGCGGGAGTCTCCGGATGCCTGACGCTCCCGCAGCGCCGCCGGTTTACGATCGCGTCCTGGAAGTAGTGCGGCAGATACCGCACGGCCAGGTGGCGACCTACGGCCAGATTGCCCAGATCGTCGGCGGTTGCACGCCGCGCATGGTGGGCTTCTGCCTGGCGTCGCTGGACAGATATCCCGAGGAGCAGCGCCGCAAAATTCCATGGCATCGGGTCATCAACGCCCAAGGCAAGATCAGCCCCCGCGGCGAGGGCCTGGGCGCGCTGCTGCAACGCGAACTGCTGGAAGAAGAGGGCGTCGAGTTCAGCGACGCCGACCGCATCAGCTTCCGCCGCTTCGGCTGGCTGGACCCCTACGAGGGGGAAGCGCTGAAGTCCGGAAGGGGCCGGTGGGCCTGAGTACACCATATTGCGAACTTTTCGCTGGGAGGTTTTCCCATAGTCGGCGCCCGTAACGCTGGTTACAAAGGAGACCTGTTGCCGAAACAGCCAAGCTCCTTCAATCCAGGGCAAGGTTTCCTCCAATACTCAAAGCCACTGATGCCAATCTCATAACCGTAGTCGGCGTTGCGCCGGTCCTGGGACTGCACCAACAGGGCCTGGAGATAGTCCCGACCGCGCTCCCGCGACTCCCGACGGCCAAACAGCGGACTGAAGTAAGCGTGAAAATCCTGGAAGGCCCCGTACACCCGCTCCTCCCGTGGCCTTCGCTGTCTCGCCAGCCATCCTACCACCGCAACCGTCGTTGTAATGTTAGCGGTCCAGCCAAAGGTCCTCGTGTTTAAATCCGTACTGCACCGTGATCGGCGCGTTGAAACCCTTGACGTCCTTGTGGACCAGCCAGAACAGTTGCCCCAGCAGCAGGTTGACCCAGTGGTTGTCCTCGAAGCTGGCCAGCCACAGCTCAGCTTCCTTGTTGATTTCCCGCCGCTTGTCGGGGTCGAGTTCCACCTTCTGGGCCTCGAACCACTCGGTGATTTTCGGGTGTGACCAGTCGGTGTAGTTGCGGGTGGCGCCGGGCAGGTAAACCCCGCCGTAGATGGCGTCCGGGTCGAACACCACCATGCCCTCACCCTGGCAGCTCAACTCCCAGTCTCCCTTGGCATCGGCGGGACGAGACGTGCCGTACTTGGCGTAACCGGCCGCGCTGGGCAGCGTCTCAATGGCGCCGGTGATGCCCAGGAATTCCTCCAGGTCCTGCTTGATCACCGAGCATTGGGCCGGATACGAGCCCACCTGCCGCGTGGTGTACTGGACCTCGAACCCATCGGGGTATCCGGCCTCGGCCAACAGGCGCTGGGCCTCGGCGATGTCCTCCTGCCCGCCCGGGGTGTCCTTGGGACGCAGGCCGGGCCACGTCGTGCACTCATCGTTGGTGTGGGCCAGGTCCATCAGCGGACAGTGGGTCACGCCGGCCCCGCCGAAGGCCCGCTCGTCCACCTTCTGGCGGTCGACGGCGAGGTAGATGGCCTGACGCACCAGGTGATTGTCAAAGGGCTCACGCTTGACGTTGAGCATCAGGCCAAAGTTGCCGCCCGCCTTGATGTCGTGGGCCACGTAGTCGCCGTTGGTGATGCGCTCCAGTTCGTAATACTCGGGAGCCTCGAGGTTGCTGGAACCGGCGTTGGCCATGTCGATCTGCCGTGCCTCAACCTGGGCCATCAGCGTGGCCGGCTGCGTGATTATGTAATGCTCGATGCGGTCGAAATAGGGACGTCCTTCCTTGAAGTAGTTCGGGTTCTTGTTCACGAAGTAGGAGTTGCCGGAGCGGTATTCCTCCAGGATGAAGGGGCCGGAACCGGAGTTGCTGGCCACCACGTGCTCGCCCTGGTTCAGGTCGACCGATTCGTCCTCCAGCAGATGGCGCGGCAGGATCTTGACGTAATCCACCGCCAGGAACTTGATGAACGCGCCGGAGGCAAAGGCCAGGTTGTACTGGATGGTGCGGTCGTCCACCGCCTTGACCACGTCGTCGGCGTTGGTTGGAGTGCAGTCGGCCTTGTCCACGACGTCCACCACCTCCATCCGCACCGCGTAGTTGCGCCACAGGCCCGAGCGTCCGGTGGCGTTGCAGGGGTTCCCGTACCGGTGCATGGAGTAGATGATGTCATCCACGGTGAGGGCCGTCCCATCGTGCCACTTGACGCCTTCCCTGATATGGAAAGTGTACTGCTGGCCGTCGGCACTCAACTCCCAGCTTTCCGCCAGGTCGCCAACCACCTCCTGGGTGTTGGTGGTGTCGAACTGCACGATCTGGTTGTAGAGCTGGGAGTAGGAGATCACGCTGGACAGCGACGCCGACCCCAGCGGGTCCCAGTCCTTGGTGTCCGCGTAGGCCGACATGCGCACCGTGCCGCCATACTTGGGAGCGGCCGCGCTGGGCGTCGGCGTGGCGACCACCCGGGCCACCGCGGTTGGAACCGGGGTGTTGGTCGGCCGCAGCGTTGCCTGCGGCGGTGGGGTGGCCGTGGAGGTAGGCGCCACGGTGGCCGCGGCTGCCGGAGCGGCGGGAGCAGTGGTGGCCTCGCTTGCCGCCGGCGCCTCTGCCGGCTCCGCAGTGGGGACCGGGGTCTCGGCGCCGCCGCACGCGAAACTCCCCAGCAACAGGAGGCCGCAGACAGCGCTGGCAATCAGGCTCAGTTTCAGGTATCTCGACATCGTAGATCCTCTTCACGCGCAAGGGCGCCTGGCCCGGTGGAAGTCTGCAAAAGCCCACGTGCGTACCGATTTGGCCGGAAAAGTTTATTGCCTGTCCAAATGTAATACTAAATATTCGCTCAGTCAACTATATGGGCTTATTTTCGTTATATTATTCCCGGTAATAGACGTTTATCGTTTTCATTTGCCAATGGCATGAACGGAGGGCGCAGTCACTTCGCGCAATGGTCAAGCCCAGCGACATGCTCGTGCGTACGCTCTTTCGTAAATCGTCAGAATCAGGATTTGCCGGATTTATGGATTGTCAGGATTAGAACCGTTCCATGATGACTCTCTTCCAATCCCGCCCAATCATAAAATCCCGTAAATCCTGCTGCTGACGGTTCCACGCCACAAACCGGGTACGCACGAGCCGGGTACGCACGAGGGGTGACATGGCCGGGAACAGCGATCGGACGTTGTTGACTACTCGCCGCCGCGCCGATAGGCTTTTTGCGCTGTCGAACCCCGAACTTCTCCAGGAGCGTCTACCAATGACCGATACCGCCTCCGCACGAACTCCAGCCGACGATACGCCGGTTGACGCCAACGGATACATTCTCGTGCGGCGGGACCCGCCCGTGGCCGCCGTGACCATCAACCGGCCGGCCCAACGCAACGCGATCTCCCTGGATATGTGGGTGCAGCTGACCGCACTGTTGCGCGACTTGGACGCTGATCGGGACGTCCGTTGCATCGTGATCACCGGCGCAGGCGACGAGGCTTTCTCCGCCGGAGCGGACATCAGCGATTTCGAACAGCACCGCAGCGACTCCACCAGGGGGCGCGTTTACAACGCCGCCGTGGACGGATTGCTGGAGACAGTGGGGGAGATCGGCACGCCGGTCATATCGATGATCCGCGGGTTCGCCGCCGGCGGCGGCTGCGAGCTCGCCGTCGCCACCGACCTCCGCATCGCCGCCGAGGGCAGCCGCCTGGGCATACCGGTGGCCCGCCTGGGCATCACCATCGGCCACCGCGAGATGTACGGGCTGGTGAACCTGGTGGGCAAGGGCAACGCCCTGTATATCCTGCTGTCGGGCAGGTTACTGGAAGCCAACGAAGCCCTGCGCATCGGCCTGGTGAACCAGGTGGCGCCTGTGGATCAGTTGGAAGCGGTCACCTACAAACTGGCCAACGACATCGCGGCGCTGGCTCCCCTGTCCCACGCCGTCAACAAGAAGACCATGAACCAGGTGCTGGCCAAGCCCGCTCTCGATCTGACCCCGGAGGAGGCGGAACTTCCCCTGGGCCAATTCGACACCCGCGACTACCACGAGGGTTTCCGGGCCTTCCTGGAAAAGCGCCGTCCCCAGTTCATCGGCGAATAACGGCGATCAGATTTCAAACAGCGTGGCCATGCCGGATCACTTCTTGTTAGCGTTCCGTTGCCGCGTAACCCCGGCATCTACATCAAGATGCTTTTGACACTTTTTCTTGCCTTCTACTAGCGGTTCCTCGCAACCAGACTTCATGCACTTTCCGGCTGCATTGCGTTTCTGCTTTCGGGCATGATGCTGGTCTCTTGTTTTGGTGTTGCAATCAGCGCATTGTTTCTTTCTATCTTCAGGTGGTATTTTGCCACACTTAGTGCACAGTCCCTGATCAACTCTGGAAGCAACCAATTTCTTCTGCTTTTCTGAGTTTTGCTTACCGTGATTTTCGCAAGCGGTTTTGCCTTCCATTGTCGGTTCATCACAATGCCAACACCTGCCCTCCTCACGGCGCTTGCGGCTACGGTCACCAACCCTTTCCCTGGCATAATCAAGATGCAACTGGCATTGGGTCTTATCATCGACTGCGGTCTTACCGCATGAAACGCACTGACCATTCGCTTTGTAGTTAACACGATTTTGGTTATTCACAGACCGATGAAACGCGCAAGTCGCATATCCATCATCAGCCGATTCGTCACAGTGCAAGCATTTGCCTTCGGCACGGCGCTCAGTGCGCTTTGCTTTACCTCTATCCCGCTGTTGCGCTATGTGCTTCTGGCAGCGCGTTTTGCCTTCATGCGGTGGCTCGTGGCACTTTTCGCATTGCGGTGGCACATCATCAATCGTAAGATCAAAATAAGGCTTAACCTCATCCCAAACTGTTGGATCAAACCATTCGCTACGCGGGCGAATGAGTAAATCCCCAAAGTCCCGATGATACCCTCTCTCTGCTTTTTCTGCTGCCTTTTGATCAACATGACTCTACAGGCCCAGCCATTCGAGTGGCAGCGGGCTACCGTTTTTCAGGGCACCCATCCTTGCTATTGGGCGATTCGTGCGTCCGATCTTCACACTATGCAGCGCTTCACCTTGATACGACCCCACTACATAAACGTAGTTAGTCTGATTTTCTTGTTTTGTACTCATTGGCTTTGTGCTCTGATATCCGTAAGTTCCTTTATCGGCTATGGTATTTTATATCGCCGTGATATGCAAATCTCAGGGTGTTTATATGGCTGATTTTACGCCAAAGCAGTCTCGTCAACGCGCCGACGTGCTGCTGGTTGAGCGGGGCCTGGTGGAGAGCCGGGAGCAGGCGCAGGCGCTGATCATGGCCGGCGCGGTGCTCTCGCCGGCGGGTCCCGTCCAAAAGGCCGGCGCGTTTCTGGACCCCGACACGCCCCTGGAACTGCGCGAGCGTCTGCCCTACGTCAGCCGCGGCGGCGTCAAGCTGGCCCATGCCCTGGACACCTGGGCGGAACCCCACGGCATACCGCTGGACGGGATAACCGCGCTGGACGTGGGCGCTTCCACGGGCGGGTTCACCGACTGCCTGCTCCAGCGCGGCGCGGCCCGCGTCTACGCCATCGACGTCGGGCACGGCCAGTTGCACTACCGTTTGCGTCAGGACCCGCGTGTGACCTGCATGGAAAAGGTCAACTCGCGGTATCCGTTCGAACTGCCCGAGGTTGTCGATCTGCTGGTCGCCGACGTGTCCTTCATTTCCCTCACCATGGCGTTGCCCGAGCCGTTGACGCACCTGAAGCCGGGCGGATACGCCATCGCGCTGATCAAGCCGCAGTTCGAGGCCCGGCGTGGTGAGGTCGGCAAGGGTGGGATCGTCAGGAGCGACGCGCTCCGCGCCGAGATCGTCGCCAGGGTCCAGGGGTGGCTGGCATCACGAGACGATGTCACCCTGCTGGACACGATCCCATCGCCGATTACCGGCGATGCCGGCAACCGTGAGTTCCTGACCCTGTTGCGCAAGCATTGAACACCTGCGTGATCCGCAGCCCGGGCGCACAGATCCGAATCTAAACCGCTAACGTATATTTCGTTTCAGATATCCAACGATTTTATTGATGTAGTTTCAGCCTGACGTCGGGAGACCCAAATGATAATTCTGACCAAGTTGGCCCTGCAAAGTCGGACGGTCACCGTCATGATCCTGATCCTGGTGCTGGCGGGCGGGATTTACGCCTACCAGCAGTTGCAGCAGGAGCTTTACCCTGAGATCAGTTTGCGAATCATCAACGTTTCGACTTCATACCAGCAGGGCACGCCGTACCAAGTGTCGCAGGAGGTCACCAAGCCCGTTGAGGACCTGATCATCGGCATGGAGGGACTGAAGGAACTGACGTCGACATCGCGATCCAGCAACTCGCGGGTGTCGGCCAGTTTCGAGCACACAGTTGATATCGAAGAAGCGGAGGCGGAAATCGTCAGTCGCGTCTCCGGCCTCCGGCTTCCGGACGCCGCCGGCGACCCGCGAGTGTTCGAACTTACTCCCAATCAGCGGCCCGTGATGGAACTGAGCGTATCGGGCCAACGTGACATACCCGATCTGCTCAGGATAGTCGAACGGCAGGTTGTGCCGCCGTTGAAGGCGGTGCCGGGTGTGCTTGACGTGGAGGTTGAAGGCGGGGTCAACGAGCAGGTCATCGTGACTGTTGACCCGGCGATGCTGGATACCTATGGATTGACCATCCAGAACATCATTGGGGCCCTCCAGAGCAACTCGGTGGACGTCAGCGCCGGCAGCGTCAACTCAGGGGACGGCACGGTCTCAGTCCGCGCGTTCCATGGCTACACCGATCTGGACGTCATACGGAACCTGCCCGTCGGATTTTCACGTTCCGATGGAACGCCCGGCTCCGCCCGAACTGGCGGAGGCGGCGCCACCCCGATCCGCATGTCGGAAATCGCCGACGTGCGCGTCGCCACGCCTGAAGCCCGGACTATTTCCCGCACCGACGGCCAGCCCAGCGTCAGCCTGAACGTCCAAAAGACCGGGGACGGCAACACCATCGACATTACACACACCATCGACGAGTTGATGGCGGACCTGGAAGAACAGCTACCTCCGGACCTGGAATTCGCAGTCATCGAGAGCCAGGCTCCCCGGCTGGAAGCGGAACTGGGCAAGGTACTTGGCCAGGGCGTTCAGGGCTTCTTCTTCGCCGTGACCGCGGTATTTCTCTTCCTGCTGCAACTGCGGCCACGGCCTTTTGCCGGCATCGCCAACGCCATCCGGCCCACCATCATCATCGCGCTCTCCATCCCCCTCAGCGTGATGTTAACGATGCTGGTCATGTCCCTGTTCGACTGGACGCTGAACTTCATGAGCCTGGCCGGCCTGGCCATTGCCGTGGGCCGGATCGTGGACGACAGCATCGTGGTGCTGGAGAACATCTACCGGCACATCCAGGAGGGCAGCCCCCGCGCCGTGGCGGTAATCGCCGCTACCCAGGAGGTGAGCCCACCCGTCGTCGCGTCCACTCTCACCACGGTGGCGGTATTCGTGCCCCTGGGATTCCTGCCGGGCGTGGTGGGGCAGTTCTTCTCCCCCTTCGCCCAGACCGTCTGCGTGTCCCTTCTGGCCTCAACCCTGGTCGCCCTCACCGCGGTTCCGGTGCTGGCGTCCTGGTTCCTGCGCACGGGCGACATGGTTGACGATCCGGACAACCCCAGGGGCGACACCTACCTCCAGAAGTTGTACAGCCCGGTGCTCCGGTTGGCCCTGCGCTATCGGGTGATCACCGCCGTCGCCAGCATCGTCGTGGTGCTGGCCAGCCTGCTGCTGATCCGGGTGCTGCCCATCGAACTGTTCTCCCAGGGACCCACCGAGGGAATTCGCATTGACCTGAGCCTCAGCGGCAATCCCTCTACCATCCAACTGGTGGAGGAAGTAAGCGTCGTCGAACGCACGCTGGATGGGTTCGTATCCTCCGGGGCCGTGAAGAGCTACCAGGTGACCCTGGGCGCCGGCAGCCGCAACTTCGGCTCCACCGCCGAAGCTGCCTTCGACCGGGCCGGCTTCAACATCCTGCTGGGCGATGATGCGCCCGACGATCTGGACGAGCAGATCAGGAGCGCCCTGCCCGAAAAGGAGGGTGTGACCACCCAAGTCTCTGCGGACACCGGGGGCCCCGGCGGGGGCAGCAGGCTGCAGCTCACCCTCACCGGCGCCAACTACGAGGATGTCCGCATCGCCACCAGCCGGCTGCAGGAGGCCGTGGAACGCGACCCTGGCGTGCGCAACGTTCAAACCAATATCGAGGACGGCAGGGAGGAGCTTACCATCGCCATCGATCCCAACGAAGCCGGACGCTATGGCTTGTCTTCAACGAACGTCGCCAGCCAGATCCGCACCTGGATGCGCGGTAGCGATATCGGGGAGATAAACCTCAGGGGCGAGACCCTGGACCTGGTGGTCCGCGGAGCCCCTGAAGCAGTGGACGATCCTGCCGACCTCCCGACGCTCCCCATTACAGGCAACGGCGGGGCCATCCCGCTGGGCAGCATAGCCGACACCCGTCATACCGTGGGACCCAGCGTGGTCACCCACTACGACGGCAACCGTTCTGCAACGATCTCCGGCCGGCTGGTCGGGCGGGACACCGGCGCCATCGGAGATCGCATCGACGGCATCGTAGCCTCCACACCCTTGCCGCCGGGGGTGTCCGTGCGTTCCGGAGGCACCCGCAGCGACATCAGAGAAGAATTCAACAACGTTTACGTGGCCATGGTAATCGGCGTTTCCCTGGTGTACCTGGTGATGGTGGCCACCCTGGGCTCGCTGAAGATACCCTTCATCGTAGTGCTCAGCATGCCCCTGGCCGTGGTGGGCGCTCTGGTTGCGCTGGTCATCACCGACCGGGCGTTGAGCCTGCCGGCGCTGATGGGATTCCTGCTCCTGGTGGGCATCGTGGTGACCAACGCCATCGTGCTGCTGACATTTGTCCATCAGCAGCGCCGCGCCGGCCTGGAGCCCCTGGAGGCGGTGCTGTCCGCCGGCCGCACCCGCGTGCGTCCCATCCTGATGACCGCCTTCACCACCATCCTGGCGTTGATCCCGCTTTCTCTCAGCGAATCGGCGGGGCTGGTCGGCGCGGAGATGGCCACGGTCGTCATTGGAGGCTTGATCAGTTCCACCTTCCTCACCCTGGTGGCGGTCCCGGTGGTCTACATGCTCTTCGAGGAATCCATCCCCAACCTCTACCGCCGAGCGCTGCGGCTGCTTGGAGTGTCCCAAGCGCGCCCGCAAGCCGAGCCGGATCAGGGGCGCACGTTCGCCGCGACCGACATCGACGCCAACCCCGAACCGGGCGGCTCCCCAGCCTCTGACTGATTTGCTGCTCATATCCGTTCCCCTGGCCGCAGCCACCCCGTCACACGACAATTTCCTCCCGTGCAGCAAGCCAAAATTCGGGTATCATAATCGTGCTCACGCGCCAGCTGTTGATTTCCGGAGAAGATGACGATGGCCACTGCCAGAGAGGATACCGTCGCCCAATGCATCGACCAGGCCATCACCTTCCTGGCGCAGTCGGACCGTGAATTCGACGCGGGAGACCGTCGGCAAGGCTCGGAAAAGCTCTACGGCGCGGCCACGCAAGCCGTCATCGCTGCGGCCCAGCAGCGTGGCTGGCAATACCGGAGCCACCGCGCCACTAAAAACGCGGTCATACGCCTGGAATCGGAATACCAGGATCCGTTGCTAATTGCCGGATTTCTCGCCGCCGAAAAGTTCCGCAAGAATTTTTTCCACGATGAGATGGAAGACTACGAAATCATAGCCGACCGACCCATCGTTCACCGCTTTGTGAACCGCCTGGTAACACTGGTCAACGACTATGCACCGGACGCCTGATTCAACGCGACAAGATCAATCCAAACCGAAAGCAATCAGAAGGAGCCCAAAATGTACGTACTGCGAAGAATTTTCAAGACCAAGCCCGGCGAGGCCCGGCGCGTGGCCAGCCTGCTCCAGAAACAGGCGCAGATCTACCACGACGCCGGCCAGCGCAGCGAGTTCCGGGTTTATTTCAACGGCGCCACCACTCCGGCGGAGCAGGACGTTGTGATCCTCGAGTGGACCGATGAGTCCCTGATGTCGCCCATGCGAGGTGGCAATCAACTGCCCGCGGCGGCGCTGGAAGTGGGCGGACAGGTCAGGCAGCTGGTGGAGAGCAACCGCATCGAATTCTGGGAGCTGATGTCTCCCGACAAGATGATGGACGTCTAATCGCTCGCACCTTCAGGAGGCAGCATCGTGGAAGTAGCAAAGGTGGCAGAGATACTGCTGGAACGCGGCGAGACCGTGTCCGTGGCCGAGGCCTGCACCAACGGCCTGCTCGGCTACACGCTGGGCACCATCCCGGGGGCGTCCCGCTTTTTCCCGGGCGGCGTCGTCGCCTACACCGGCGGGCTGAAGGAGAAGATCCTCGGCGTGCCCGACGAGCTCTATGAGACCGCCGGCAGCGTGAGCCGGGAAATGGCCATCGCCATGGCCCGCGGCGCCCTCGAACTCACCGGCACCGACTATGCCCTCTCGACCACCGGCGTCACCGGACCGGCCGCCGGCCGGAGTGGATTGCCCATCGGCACGTTCTGGATCGGCTTGGCCGTCAAGGACGGTGAGGACGCCGCCATCGAGATCCGCGTGGGCGGCAACCGCGACGCCACCAAGCACGGCGCGGTGCAGGCCGCCATCGACCTGCTGGGACGGGAGCTGACCGGCTAGCGGGAGTCGAGCGTCTCGCGGGAAATACCTGATGAGTTTCGCGCGGGCGCTCGGCGATGCCATCGTCAGTCCACCGGAGCGCCATTCCACCCGTTGGTGGGTATCCCGCATCGTACCCCCAACCGCGGCGACGGCAGAGTTTACAATGGCGGTGGCCACTCTGCTCCGTCATACGGAACTGGGGCAACTGGGGCAGTTGTTGGCCGCCACCAATTTGCTGGATAAATACGTCAGCGTAACCCACGTCGATCCGGCAGTCACCCTCGCGATCCTGGCCATTACGCACATCGGAGGCAATCGCATTATGGCGCTACTGGAAATTTTGATGAGGCCGCTGCTCAACGCCCAACTGGAAGCCGGAATTGAGATCGGCAAGAAGGAGGGCAAGAAGGAATTTGAAGCCTGGAAAGAGCGTCAGCGTGCCGCCGGCGTCCAGTTTGTAGAGCACGCTGAGCAACCCGAAGACCTACCGGAGCCGTCCGAACCCCCGGACAGCGATGCGTAGCGTGGGTTTCCCAAGTGGCTGTAAAACCATGAAGTTATCGGAGTAACCATGAAATTCGGAGTTTCCCTTTCCGCCATTGCCCAGCAGCCGGCTGGCGCCGACATGCAGCAGGCCTTCGCCGACATCTGCGCCTACGTCGGCGCGGCGCGCGACTTGAGGTTCGACATGGTGTACCAGGGCCAGCACTACCTGACCGACCCCTACCAGCAGCTGCAGACGATGCCGCTGCTGGCCCGGATCTCGGCGGAGGCCCGGGGCATGGGCCTGGTGGCAACCATGCTGGTGCCCCTGCATCACCCGGTGGACCTGGCGGAACGGGTCGCCACCATGGACGTGATCACCGGCGGCAACTTCGTCTTGAGCGCCGCCCTGGGCTACCGCGACGAGGAATATGACAACTTCGGCGTGCCCCGCCGCACCCGGGTCAGCCGCTACCTGGAGTGCCTGGAGGCCATGCGCCTGCTGTGGTCCGGCGAGAAAGTGAACTACGAGGGCCAGTACTTCCGACTCCAGGATGCCCAACTGATGCTGCGCCCGGTGCAGCAGCCCCACCCGCCGGTGTGGGTGGCCGCCAACAGCGACGCCGCCATCACCCGCGCCGCTCGCATGGGCTACACCTGGTACGTGAACCCCCACGCCAAATTTGACACCATCAGCCAGCAGGTCGAGATGTACCATGAGGCCGCCGGCGCCGCCAACTCGGGCGCGCCCGACCGCCTGCCCCTGGGCCGCGAAGTCTTCGTGGGCCGTACCCACGAGGAGGCCTTCGCCCACGCCGCGCCCTACCTGGGCGGCAAGTACGAGGCCTACGCCCAGTGGGGCCAGGACAAGGCCCTGCCCGGCGACGAGAACTTCCGCGAACCCTTCGAGGACCTGGCCCGCGACCGCTTCGTCATCGGCAGCCCCGACGAGGTGGTGGAAGAGCTATCCCGCTACCGCGCGCTGGGGATGTCCCACGGCTGCTTCCGCATGATGTGGCCCGGCATGCCTCTCGACGACGGCATCGCCAACCTCGAACTCTTCGCCGACCTCGTCGCCCCGCACTTGCGGGAGGATTGAATAATTTGCGCCCAATTATTGAACCGTACTCCAGAAGAACCGCATGAGCCAGGCGACGGTGACTACCGCAAGTGAAGACGCGAACGCCTGAAACGTTGCCGCAATTACTCTTCCGAAGAGGATGTCATTTTGTTCCAAAAGTGCCATCATGGTCCCAACATAGCCGAAGATTGCTGCGACTAATCCTGCAACCGGTATCAGACTATTTCGGTAACCCATCAGGCTTGGGAAGACCGCAGAGAACAAGATGCCCGCCGCAACCAATTGCAGGGCCGTCCCGAGGCCCTTGTCCAAGACAGGCTCCTCTGCGGATATCCCCGAGAAAATCAGCAAGCCAATGCCGATCAATGCCAATAAGACGACCCAAGTCCACCCTAACCAACGCCAATCAAGGTTTTCCATTCCGAGACTCACCTGGATACCCTAGACGAATATTTTATTCCTGTGGATCGGTACCTGACCACAAGGTCTTGATTCCCATTACCATGAAAGCCAAAACTACGACACAGGAAAGCGGAAGCATTACGAATTTGGCTACTTTGTGCTCCCACGTCGCAACGAACGCTTCCTTGACCCCTGGAACGAATTGAAAACCTAGCCATGCCAACAAAGCACCCAAACCAAGTGCCACGACAGGCAACAAAATTGCCGCGAAAACTTGGAGCCGATTTGGTCTGTTGAAGCTGATTGCTTTACCATCAGTCAGCCATGTCACTTTCCCCAGCATATCCAACCTCCAATCGTCGATCCAGGCACTTTCCCCGTTGCAAGTAATTATAGCGCGGTACGCCAAATCGCGAGAACTCAACTCGGTGCTCGCTACTCCGCCCGCAGCGTCTGTTCCGTCTCCGCGCCGGCCTTGATCCGCTCCCAGTCGTACAGCATGGGCGCCATGCGCACCTTGCTCCACATCTTCGACTGGTCCGAGTAGTGCGGGCTGGCCGGGTGACCCGAGGCTCCAAGCGGCACCGCCCAGAGCGAGCGATTCCAGTCGGCCGGGTCGTAGGCATAGCGGAACACCGATAGCCCGCCCACCGTGGCCAGGTTGCCCGGCGCGTATGAGCCGGCCCAGGGCGTGTCGCCGTCGCCGCCGGTGGGGATTTCCGGAGGATCCAGCAGGTCACTCAACTCCGGCGTAGCCATCGATAGCGGATGCTGGGGCCGCGCCCGGTGCACCCGGTCCCACCGCCAGCCGGCGATGTCGGAACCCAACCTGGCGGTGAGCCTACGCACCGCCTCCTCCAGGGCCGTGGACAGCGCACCGTTCCAGTCCTCGCCCTCAGGCAGCAGATCTGTATCACCGCCAGCAATGGCATCGGTCATCAGGTTCTTGAACCGGTTGAGGAAGACGCCGCGCCCACGGTCGGCCGGCTGCCAACCCATGGCCGCCAGGTCCTCGCCGATGTTGTGCTTCAGCAGACGCCACAGCAGGGCGTCCCGCATCGCGCTGTAGATTGTCGGCTCAACGGCGCCGGGATCAATGCTGCCGGACCAGTTCTGCAGCTTCGCCAGCGCCGCGGCCGTAGCGGGATCTGCCGGCGCCGGAACGGCGGCAAGCGCTGCGACGTAGGTTTTCGCCGGGATGGACACACGCTCGGCATGGATGCGTCCCATGTCGTTGGCGGCTGCCCCGGATATGCTCTCCACGCCGTGGGCCACCCGCATGGCACGGTAGCCGGGCGCAAAGTCCATCGAGATGTAGTACGGATAGTCCGCGCCCACCGGTCGGTTGTTGGCCGTGACGACGTAGCCCGGCGCCGGATTGATGTAGCGCGGCATGTCCGCGAAGGGGATGCTGCCCTGCCACTCGTGTTCCCCGTCCCATCCGGGAACCGGGAGGGGAGCCGGCACGTCGCCCGGCCGGCGGGGAATCTCGCCCCGGCACTGGTAGCCGATGTTGCCGTGCACGTCGGCCATCACGAAGTTGTTCACCGGGTCGACCCAGCCCTCCATGGCGTCGGCCAATTCGTTCACGCTGGTGGCTTCCAGCATGGCGGGCAGGATGTCCGTCCACGGGTCTCCCCCGTCGCCGGCCGTATACCGCAGGGACAATCCATAGCCCGACAGCGGGTCGCCGCCAACCACCGGGCCGTGGTGGGTCGCCCAGGTGCGCAGGTGCACGTCGGCGCTGTCTTTGACCCTGATGACCTCGTCGCGAACGTCGGCGTTGTACCAGTCCTCCTGGTGCTGGTAGAGAGACGGATCGGCGTCGTTGAACAGCTCGATGTACAGGTCCTGGTAGTCGGCGGCGGTGTGGGTCACGCTCCAGGCGACCCATTGGTTGTGACCGAAGTGCGGGAAGCCGGGCACGCCGGCGAAGGAGTTGCCCACCACGTCGAAGGTGTCGCAGGCCAGGTGGTTCTGGTAATAGACGCTGGGCGTATCCAGGCCCCGGTGGCTGTCGCCGGCCAGCAGCCCCTTGCCGGTGGCGGTGTGGTCCGGCCCGATGGCCCACGAGTTGGAGCCGCTGTCCATCTCGCCGATGAGATTAAGGTTCGCGGCGTGTTCCAGCAACTGCTCCAGGCCGACATCCACCGCGCCGTCATAATCCGCGCCGGTGGGAATGATCACCGGCTGCCCCGGCGGGTAGGAAGGGAACAGCGCGGCGGCCCGCTCCGGGCCCAACGCCTTGACCAGCCGGGCGCGCCAGGCCTTGGTCTCGAACACGCCCATGAAGATGTGGCGCACCTTGTAGACGGCCAGGCTGTGCCACGGTTCCCACGGCTCGGGCTCGATGCCGGCGATTGCGTACTCGGCCGGCAGCGGCGCGTCGCTGTTGATGAAGGCGTTGACGCCGGCGGCGTAGGCTTCAAGCATGGTCCTGGCGCGAGGGCCGGCCGCCTCGCAATCGGCGCGTACCGCATCCTCGAGCCGGTGCCGGCGCATCTGCATGTCAGGGCCAACGGCGGACGCTCCGGCCGCCTCGGCCCAGCGGCCCACGGCCCGCAGACGATCAAACTCCATGGCCCACAGCCGGTCCTGCGCAGTGACGAAGCCCTGGGCGAACCAGGCGTCTTGCTCGTTGGCCGCGCGCACGTGGGGGATGCCCCACTGGTCGCGCCAGACCCGCACGTCGGCTTTCAGGCCAGGCAGGTGGAGCGCGCCGTCCAGGGGAGGCAACGCGGCTTTGAGATCGTGGGCAGTGATGGACGCGGGATTGGCGGCAGTGATCGTCATGGCGGTCAACTCCAGAATTGGCTGGAGCCATATTACCGCACGACAGGCCGTCGGGGCAGTTGCCCCTTCGTCAATCGGCCAATACCGGCGCGAGAGCGACCGGTTAGCGGCGCGTCGACCCCTGTTCGGCGCGCGTCCCCTGCAACATCTCTCGCACTTCAAGCGCCGAGGGAGCGGCGGCTGGCTCTCCGGATGACTCGGTGTCCAATCGGGCCAGTTCGGCAGCGGCGGCATCGATACGCTCGCGGGCCAGCCGGCAGTATTCGTCGGACAGGTCGATACCCACGTACTGTCGCCCTTCCATCAGGGCGGCGATGGCCGTCGTTCCGCTGCCGATGAACGGGTCCAGCACCATCTCGGCGGTGGTTGCGGCGATGGCGCGCCGGGCCAACTCCACCGGGAACGACGCGGGATGCGGGTTGCCCCGATCCTGGCGGATCTGCCACACGTCGCCGACGCCGCCGGCCTTGGGCGCCAGTTTGAACTCCGGATTGGCGACCAGATAGATCACCTCGTAGGTGGGCAGGAAGTATCCGGGATTGTGGTTGAACCCGCCGGAGCGCTGCCAGATTATGATCTGCCGTACCGGGAAGCCCTCCATGATGTCGGCCCGGTCCTGCAGCAGACCGCGCTGCACGCGCCACTTGTGGTTGTAAAAGATCGCCCCGTCGGGAGTGAGCACCCGCAGCATCTCCCGCAGGCACTCGCGCTGCCATTCCACGTAGTCGTCGTGGGGCATGCTGTCGCCGTGCTCCGCGTATCCCCGCTGCAGCATCAGGGTGGCGCGGGACCACTTGCCACCGTTGCCGTTTTTCATCCCGTTGCCGCTGCTGTTGAGCAGGTTGTAGGGCGGCGAGGTGACCACAAGGTTCACCGACGCCGACGGCATCCGGCCCATGGCCGAAAGACAATCGTCGCAGTGAATTTGATTGAGCCAGGGTTCTATATTGGCGGGATTCATAGAAAGTGTATAAAGCACGCCTATTGAACCCCAACCACCGCATGCGGCGCATAGTGAGGCCCCGGCAGGTTTCGGCATTTCTGCCCGCCGGCATGGGATGGCCTGAGCGACAACGCACCGGTAACCGTGCGGTGTTGGGAAAACAAAAAGGGCGGCGATGAAGCCGCCCAGTCACGGGATCAAAGCCTGCCACAGCCGTGGCCTCAACCGGTGCGCCGGGCCACCAGCAGGCCGTCCTCCCGGGTAACGCGCATGGCAAAGGGATAGCGGTCCACTTCCAGCGCGAGGCCCACGTCCCGAGGGTGGAACTGCGGCTGCGCCTCGTCAAAGAACTTCTGGGTCGCGCCACCCGCCATGATCAGCTTGCGCAGCGCTTCGGGGTCGGGGTTGCGGCCCTCCAGCCGGTTGCGCAGGTACATGGCGCAGTGCTCGTCCTCGTCGGCCCGGTTCACTCCCTGGTCCCCCATGGCCAGGATGGTGACCCGATCCGGCAGCGGGTCCTCCGCCAGCAGCGCCTGTGCGGTAGCGCCGGCCACCACGAACGAGGTCACATAGATCGGGTCGCAGCCGGCCGCGCCGGCCGCCGCCGTGCCCACCGTGCCGGCGCGGGTGGACTGCACGATGCTCTTGCCGGCGAAATCAACCGAGGATGCCTCATAAGGAGAGTTGCCGTAGTCAAACCCCTCGGGCCGGCGGCCTTCCACCTCACCCATCAGGATGTCGGCGATGGCCGGATTGTTTCGGCGGATCTCCAGCGCCTCCTCAACCTCGGCCACCAGGGTGATGCGTTCCGCGCCCCGGTCGAAGGCGATGGCCGCCGTGGTGAAGGCGCGGAACACGTCGATCACCAGGGCCGCGCCCGTAGCCTCGCTTGCGTCTCGTGACAAACTCCCGATGCGAATTTCCATGTTTATATCTCTTCATCCTGCATGGATGAACAGGATGTCCGGGATTTGGGCCGCAGCCGCAATGGAATCCATATCAATCCTGCGAATCCTGTACATCCATGCCATATTGGATCAGGCGGTTTTCACCAGTTTTTGGAGGGAACGAACCTCGCGCGGCGGGTCCAGGTGCTGCCCGGTGTGGGTCCAGGAGACCTCGCCCACGTAGATGTTGCCCACGGAGTCCAGGCACACCCCGTGCGGCGCGATGAACTGGCCGGGCGCTTCGCCTTCAGGGCCGTCGCCCACCCTGGCCTGCTGCCGGCCCTCGGTATCATAGACACTGACCCTGGGGCCAAGGCCAGTGGCCTGGGAGTTGGGACCGATGGCCGAACCCAGCTCGCCGATGTACACCAGGCCGGCGTCCTGATCAATGTACAGGCCGCAGGGACGGGACATGTCGTTCCACTGTCCCATGAACCTGCCGTCCGGATTGAACACCTGCACCCGGTGATTCTCCCGGTCGGCCAGGTACACCAACCCGTCGCGGTCGGTACAGATGTTGTGGGCAATGTTGAACTGACCCGGGCCGTTCCCGGACTTGCCCCAGGAGAAGATCAGGCGTCCGTCGGGACTATACTTGTGGATCCGGGCATTGCCATAGCCGTCGGACACGTAGAAATCGCCGTTGCGGGGATCAATTGCCACGTGCGTGCAGCGGTTGAAGGGATCGCCGGACATGAAGGCCGCCGGGTGTCCGCTGGTGCCCAGGGTCAGCAGGATCTCGCCTTCCAGGGTGCACTTGCGCACGGTGTGGTCGCCGTCGTCGGTCAGGAACATGGTCCCGTCTGGGGCCATGGTGACGCCGTGGGCCCTTGGGAACACTCCTTCTCCCCAGGATTGGATGAAGTTGCCGTCCTTGTCGAACACAATCATGGGATGCTCCCCGCGGTTGAAAGCGTAAACGTTGTCGTCGGCGTCGCAGCCCACGGCAGCCACTTCTCTGAACGCGTAGCCGGCGGGCAGCTGCCCCCAACCCTCCTGCACCTCGTAGGTGAACTGGCCCTCTCCAATAGTTACCATCGGTGTCCCTCCTGTGATGGCGGCGACACTTGCCGGCGTCGCACGCGACGGTGATTGTAACCCATCCGGCGCGGCGACAACCCGACCGTTGGGGGCCGATGCTACAATGGGCCATCACGACCCCAGTCCAACGCAAGGAGACCCCCGATGGCTGATCCGCGACGCGATTTCGTCAAGTACACGTTCTTCAAGGTGCAGCCCGAGTGGCGACGCCTGCCCGCCGCCGAACGCGAGACCGCCAAGGATGAGTTCGCCGCGGTGGCCGCCGAGCACTCCGACCGGGTTGCCCTGAACACCTACACTCTGGTGGGCGCGCGCGGCGACACCGATTTCATGCTGTGGGGCGTGTGTCCCGAACTGGAACCCATCAACGAGATGGCGGCGCGACTCAACGGGACCCGCCTCGGCGGCTACCTGGAAACGCCGCACTCGTACCTCGGCATGACCCGCCGCTCGCCCTACATCGACGACCACCAGCACGAGGGGCAGGAAGGGTCGGGAGATTCGGCGTCCATGCGCCCGTCCTCCATGCGGATGATTGGCCGGCGCTACCTCTTCATGTACCCCTTCTGGAAGACCCACGACTGGTACCAGCTGCCTAAGGACACGCGCCAGGAGATGATGAACGAGCACTTCGTCATCGGCCACAAGTATCCCCAGGTCAAGATCTCGACAGCCTATTCATTCGGGCTGGACGACCCCGAGTTCATCCTCGGCTTCGAGACCGACGAGCCCGGCGCCTTCCTGGACCTGGTTATGGACCTCCGCGAGTCCAAGGCCCGCCCCTACACCCTGAAGGACACCCCCATCTTCTCCTGCATCAACCGCCCGCTGCGCGACTGCCTGGACGACGCGGCGTAAGGAGGCGACACGATGACCACACAGACCGTCGCCACACCCCAACCCGACGTTACGGCCAACTCGCCAGACGCCGATATGCCGGCGCCCTTCTCGCTGGACATCAGCTCCATACTCGCCCTGCTGCCCGATGATGACGCCCTGGACGACTGGTTCCTGCGTTTCACCGCCGACAACGAAGACTTGGGCTACCAGTTTGAGATCGACGAACACGGGAGATTGCGGGCAATGGCATCGGAAGGCATGGACGGATTACAACGGGCAGGCAATGTGTACCTGGCTCTCCGGGTTTGGTCTGATGGCGGGCCGGGCGGATTGGTGATGCCTGGGAACGGGCTGGTACGTGTGCCTTGGCCGGGCCGCCGCGGTCCTGACGCCGGCTGGGTTAGTCCGGAGCAGTTGTCGCCCCTGGCGCCGGCAGGTCAACGACCGCATGGCGTTCCCTTCGCCCCTCATTTCGTGGCAGAGATTCGCTCCCGTTCCAACTCGGTAGAAGAGCAGCAGGCCAAAATGGAAGAATGGATGGCCCACGGTGTCGCTCTGGGCTGGCTTATCGACCCCTTCCTGCGCCAGGTCCACATCTACCGCCCCAACGCCGCGCCCGAAGTGCTGGACGACCCCGAAACCGTGAGCGGCGAGCCCGAGTTACCCGGCTTCGTATTCAACGTCCGCAGCCGCATTTTTGATTTGGTTTAGCGGGTTCAGGAAGGGAGGCGCGACGGTGACTGGGCAAACTGCATTTTACGAACCGGAATCGCTGCGGACGGCGGGATGGATCGCCGGAGAGATAACGCCGGCGCCGGTGCGTCTGGACTTCCGTCCTGTCCTGGAATTGCTATCCGTTCTCTCCGATTACGAGCTGGACGACTGGTGGATCAGGTTCAACCGGGCCAACAAGGACAACATTGGCAATCTGGAGATCAACTCGGAAGGCGCATTGCTGATATCACCTTTCCCAGGGTGGGATGGGTCGAAAGCCCAGGGAGATTTTGGCTTCGCCCTTGCCCAATGGGCGGAAGGATATGGCGGCCAGGGTGGCGGGTTCAATCTTGGCATCCGCCTGCCCAACGGTTCACGCTACTCACCGGACGTCTGTTGGATTTCTGCGGAACAGATGGCGGACAACAAACCGCCGCTCGATCACATACTGCTGTTCTGCCCGGCATTCGTGGCGGAACTTCGCACCCGCGTCGACGACCTGCGGGTGTTGCGCCTGAAAATGGCCGAGTATGTCGCCAACGGAGCACAACTGGCGTGGCTGATTGACCCCTACAACCACCAAGTCCACATCTACCGGCCAGGCGTGAGGCCGGAGGTACTGGACAACCCTGAGACCGTCAACGGCGAGGACGTGCTGCCGGGGTTCGTGTTTGAGGTGCGGAAGCAGATTTTTGACCTGATCTGGTAGGACCTTATTCTATCTGCAACACCGGATAGAACGCGGGGTTTATCTCGAATCTCTCCTGCGTTGCTGCCGTCCCGGCACGTCGTCTCGCTATTTCTCGAAGCCGATAACGCTCGGTTTCGTCCCTTGGATAGCGGAAACCACTGTTGGTTTCGATGCCTAGGAATCCGATATCACACAGCAAATCAACGTAATACTCCAAATCGGCTTCGCTGACATCAGCGGCACGTATGTTATTTTTGGTTTTTTCAATGTCAACGAGTTTATCTTTCGTGGCAAACTCATACAAAACTCCTTCCAATTTGCCCAGCGAGGGATTGTCTTCCGCCAAGGCTGTATCGAATGCAAACTCAGAATAACGGCTTTTCGCGTCTATAAAATCGCGGTCCAAGACAGCCTGTCTGCCACGGTTCATGGCGTTAGAGATAGCAGCACCTACCAGATAAATCACGTCACGCGGGCGCGGTAGGGTTGACGACAATATAAAATCACGAGCCGACAGCCCCTCGATCTCACTTGGCAATAATTTGTGCCAAATTTCTGCGACCTGTGATCCTGCGGGCGCATTTTGGAGAAGCCTCTCGTCTACTACCCTCAACAACAACTCAGGGTCTTCCCACACCATACGTTCGATGGGCAATTTATCAGGCTCGTTCATCAGGGGACGAATAAAAGCGAATATATCGCTTCTAAGCATTACCGTAATATGAGCATTGACTGCATCCACTCTTTGATCAGAACGTGCCAAGTCGCGGGGCAAGTCCTGCACCACCTCCAACAACCCTCCGATCAGAGCCGCCAATTGTCCAATGTGCGCGCCGGGTTTCCAAGGTTTATCCAAATTATCAATCACAACCACAAGGTTGCGAGCAGAACCTAAGACCAACCCAATGTACCTGCGCAACTCTCGGATCAACGTCGTGTGCAGAACCTCGCTTATTTTAGCCTTCTGCTGATTGGGATTGCTTATTTCCCCGATGCCAAACAGCGATCTCACGGCGTTATCCAATCTTTCGGAGAATGGGCGATCAATGACATCGATATTCGCTTCACAATAACCAACGAAATCGTCTTCATAAGGCGCATTCGGTTGATAAACGGGTCGCGCATTGATCGAATGGAAGACGCTGAGCGCTATTTCACTGTAAATCAGGTACTTCCAAAGGCTTTCTATGAGGAAACCCCTTTCGGCACTTTCGCCTACCTCGCCGAGAACTCTGACCAGTCCTTCGATTTCATAGCCAACAGGATTAATTATGGTCATGTGGTCCCGTTTGTCTCTGTCGAAATAAGACAACATGGCCAACATGATTGCCGTCTTGCCAGTGCCCTTTCTGCCGACCAGGATGGTCGCTGGATTTTCCAACGCTCTAAAATAAGGGGCCGTTTCTACGAAATAATTGTCCAACGACCCTCTCTCGTTTTCGGCCACTGGGTCGCCTAGTGACACATGGCGGAGATCAAGTACAGGCGGCTGAATTTCATTGGTCCGCCTTGACCTTCGGATAGGTAGTCCAGAACCTACTTCATCTACCCACGCCGCCACATATTGCTTGCAATGTTCTGCTGTGCTGTGCAGTTTGAGCAAATCCCCATAATCTACAGGAACGTCGTAGGGCTCGTGAGCCAACATCAACAGAGGACGTCCTAAGGCTCTGGCGAGACCAGCCACAACCGACGCTTTGACATTGTGCAGTTCGTGCCCGTCATGCTCTTCACTCAGCAAATGTACTATTACGGCATCAGCGCTGGCCATCTGCTCAGCATACCAATCGAGGGATTGCGATGGATTTTCGCTTGGATCATCGACGATAAGGCCGTCGCCGAATTTGGATACCCGGAGGGTCTCTTCCGTACCGATTACACTTGACGTACTTATCGCTGGTTTGACGTAAAGGAGAGACGGCAGCTCAGGCCGCGGAAACGCTTGGCGATAACGTTGATTCAACAAATAGTAATCGAGCTGAGACCATGGGCTTTGAGACACTAACTCGAATGCGAGTTCCTGATGGTTTTGGTACCCTGAGTATCCGAGTCCAGTTAGCCTAAAGTTATGCAACCTAAAATTTGTTCTACCTTTCTCAATGCCTTTATCAATGGAGACAAAGACCCTTTTGTACCGGCCAACTGCGTAGCCCAACTCAAAACTCACGTTCTTGTTTGGATACGTCAGGTCGCAAGCAAATACATCGGACCTGTCGATTTGATCCAAGATTTCTTGAGCTAGGCGTTTACCGGATACCTGCATGTCTGGCCATGGCCGGAACCTGACCCTAGCCCGTCTAATCTGACGATCATTTTTGAGGAGATCGATAGCTGACTGCACAGCCTCACCGACCGCAGGTGGGAACGCCGGATAGGCGTAAAACACTGTGGAGTTTCTAGCCATTTGGCCGCCTCAGCAATCGCACCGCATGGATTGGCTAGCATCTACCGCAGCGCCAGCATCCGTTCCAGCGCCACGATGGATTCCTGCTGCATCTGATCAGGCACGGTGATGCGGTTGACCACCTCGCCGGCGACCAGGCTCTCCAGCGTCCACAGCAGGTAGGCCGGGTGGATGCGGTACATGGTGGAGCACGGGCAGCTCACCGGGTCCAGGCAGAAGACCGTCTTGTCGGGGTTGTGCATCGCCAGCCGGTTCACCAGGCTGATCTCGGTGCCCACTGCCCAAACCGAGCCGGCCGGCGCCTCGTTGATGGTCTTGCGGATGAACTCGGTGGAGCCGTTCATATCCGCGGCTTCCACCGTCTCCATGGGGCACTCGGGATGCACCAGCACGGTCACGTCGGGATGGCGCTGCCGGGCGGACTCGATCTGCTTGGTGGTGAAGCGCGTGTGCACTGAGCAGTGGCCCTGCCACAGCACCATCTTGGCCTTGCGCAGTTGCTCCGGCGTGTTTCCGCCCATGGCCTTGAAGGGGTTCCAGACCACCATCTCGTCCAGGGGGATGCCCAGTTTGAGGGCGGTGTTCCGTCCCAGGTGCTGGTCGGGCAAGAAGAGCACCCGGTCGGCATCGCCGAAGGCCCATTCCAGCACGGCGGCAGCGTTGGAGGAGGTGCATACCGCGCCGCCGTTGCGTCCGCACAGGGCCTTGATGGCGGCAACCGAGTTCATGTAGGTGACGGGCAGGATCCCGCCGTGGTCGCCGAGCACGTCCTGCAGGTCCTCCCAGCCGTCCTCAACGTCCTGGATGGGCGCCATGTCGGCCATGGAGCAGCCGGCGGTGATGTTGGGCAGGATCACCTGCTGGTGGTTGCCGGCCAGGATGCAGGCCGTTTCGGCCATGAAGTGGACGCCGCAGAAGATGATGTAGTCGGCCTCCGGGCGGGATGCGGCTTCCTGGCTGAGCAGGAAGGAGTCGCCCTGGAAGTCGGCGTACTTGATGATCTCCTCGCGCTGGTAGTGGTGGCCCAGGATGGTCACGCGGTCGCCCAGGGCGCGGCGGGCGGTACCGATGCGCTCGTCCAGCTCGGCGGGAGAGCAGGCCAGGTACTCACCTGGAATCTTCTGCCAGCGGACGTTGATCGCCAACTCCTCTGCCAGCGACTTGGCCGGCAGTTCGTCTTCCGGTTTGCAGAAGGCGGCGTGCTCGATTTCGGTGAGGGGAATTGTTGGTTGCCTGGTTTGCGTAACCATAAAAGCCGCCTCCTGTCGATTAATGTTGTCATTCCGGCGAAAGCCGGAGTCCAGGCTAGCCTCTGGATTCCGGCTTTCGCCGGAGTGACGGAGTTATTGTCAGTGATGATTACGCCAGCACGCCGGACAGGGACCATGGCCCGGTGCGTGTAATCCGAACGTCCACCAACTGACCGGTCAAGTCCGGTTCGGCGACGCATTCGGCGGTTTCGGGAAGGTCGAAATAAACGAGTTTGTTGCCCCGCGTTCGTCCGGTCCAACTGCCCCGCTTGCGGTTCTCCGCCAGCACCTGCACGGTATCGTGAAGATAGGCGGAATTGATGCCGGTAAGTATGCTTTCCTGGAGCGTTTCAAGATCCTTCAGCCGCCGCTGCTTTTCTTCCGGCGCGACGTCATCTTCCATGGTGCGGGCGGCGATGGTGCCGGGCCTTGTGGAATAGGCCGCCCCGTGAATCTTGTCGAACCGCAGGTCGTCCACCAGGCGGAGCGTGTTTTTATACTGCTCCTCGGTCTCACCCGGGAAACCGACGATGATGTCGGTGCTGACGGTGACGTCCGGGATCGTGTCGCGGATCTCGCTGATGATGTCCCGGTACTCCGCGATGGTGTACGGCCGGCGCATGCGCTGCAGCACTTCGTCGTCGCCCGCCTGCACCGGCAGGTTGATGTGCTCGCACACCTTGGGCAGATCGGCTACGGACCGGATTATCCGGCTGCTCATGTACGAAGGGTGGGAGGTGAGGAAACGGATGCGATCCAGTCCGTCGATGTCGTTGAGCCGGACGAACAGGTCGGCGAGATCCTGGCCGTCGTCCCGGTCATGGCCGTAAGCGTCCACGGTCTGCCCGAGCACGGTGACTTCGCGCACTCCGCGAGTTGCCAGCAGTTCCACCTCGCGGGCGATGTCGTCCACCGAGCGGCTGACCTGCCTTCCCCGGCGATACGGGATGATGCAGAAGGTGCACATCAGGTCGCAGCCGTGGATGATGGGCACGTAGGTTGCCACGTCGGGGCGCTGGGGCGCCAGGGCGCCAACACATCCCTCCCAGTCCAGTCCCAGGCGTTCGCCCACCAGTTCCAGCAGCGGCTCGAACTCCTGGGGGCGGAGGAACAGGTCAACGTGGGGGAAGCGCCGTTGCAACTCCTCGGTGCGGGGTCCGACCATGCAGCCGGTGAGCGCCAGCACCGCGTCGGGACGCTTCTTGCGCAGGGGTTGGTTCAGGTTCAGCGTGCCGGTCACCTTGTCCTCGGCGGACTGGCGAACCACGCACGAGTTGAGCACTACCACGTCCGCGTCGGCGGGGCGTGGAACGGGCGTGAGGCCCATTTGCTCTAACGCCGACCCCAGTCTTTCGGAGTCGGCGGTGTTCATCTGGCAGCCTATGGTCCAGATGTGGTAGGTCTGCATTCGAGTTTGATCCCGTGTTGGCGGGGGTATCCGGGTTGGAAATGGCGGAGGGAGTGGGATTCGAACCCACGATCCCAGTTTCCCAGGATAAGCGCTTAGCAGGCGCCCGCACTAGACCACTATGCGATCCCTCCCTGCCCCGCTGGGTTTTGCTATTATAGCCCATTGTGAAGCGCGTTACAAACGACGATTACGATTAAGCCACACGTGCGTTCGAGTTTCGTCATCAGGCCGGTCACAACCAAAAACGCCCAATAGTCGTACACTAAAATAGCTCTCCCACGAGACCGGGATGAAGCACACCACAACTACCAAAGGAGAATGGCGATGAGGTTAAGGCGCATGGTGATTTTGCTTGCGGCGGCGATGGCAATGGCAGTGGCCCTTGCAGCGACAGCCTGCGGCCAGGAAGAACCCGGGAACGGCCAGGGCGCAGAGCCTCGCGTCGAGGCGACAACCCCCGCCGCCGCTCCGGCAGCCACGGCTTCGCCCGCCCAAGCGGCGCCAACCACGGCAACTCCAACCCGGGCCGCTGCCCAACCCGGCCCGACACCCACAACGAGGGCGACGGCAGTCCAGCCGACGCAGCCCGCGCCCACCGCCACTGTGGCCGTTCCCACCGCAGCACCCACGCAACCTGACCCCACCCGGCCAGCGCCGACGCCAACGCTGATTCCTCAACCTGGGGTGAACCCCGAGCTGCGGGCCTACGCGGACGCGCACGCCAACGGGCCGGGCGCAATCTACGTGGGCGACGCCACCCAACTGCTCGGCCCGCCGCCCCACCAAAGCCTCACGTTCGGCGTACCCGAAGCCATCTACCGTCAGGCTTCGGCGGCCGCGGTGATGGGCTTCGAGCCGGCCGGCGTTCCCGACCACCTGTTCATCTACAACAGCGACTACTATCAGGATCTGATCGACAAGGCCAACCTGACGAACCCCACCGAACTCACCTCCGCCGGCGAGAGCATCGAGATCCAGCACGTGTGCATCGACCGCAACCTGCCCACCTGCGTGCTGGTACAGACCTATTGGGCGCCCAACCTGTGGGAACGCACCGACGGCCAGGTTGAGCTGTCGGTGACGTCCTTCGTCGAGCTGGGTCTCGCCGGGCCCGACACCCTCAGCCAGGTCGCCGACGGGTCGCTGGACATGGTCAACATCTTCACCGGCTACGTTGCCGGAGCCCACCCATCGCTGGAAGTGCAGTCCCTGTGGGGAACGGCCAGCGACTGGGAGACCTCCTACTCGGCGCTGGCGGACATGGCGCCCGACATCGACCGGATGCTGCTCGAAATCACCGGCGGCAGCCCGGTGCTCAACCGCAACTGGTTCGCCGGTTCCGACCAGTGGTTCTTCAGCGACGAGCCCATGCGCTCGATAGACGGTTTCGAAGGTCAACAGATCCGCACCCATTCGGCGTCCATGTCCGACTTCATCCGCGGCATGGGCGGCGAGCCCGTCGAACTCAGCGTCGGCGAACTGTACACCGCCCTGCAGATCGGCACCGTGGACGCGGCGGTGACCACCCTGCTGCTGGGGGTCACCGGCAGCCTGTACGAGGTCGCCGACCACATCGCCGGCCCGGTGATCGGCTTCGGCTACACCAACAACGTGATCAACCAGGACATATGGGACGGCATACCGGCCGACCTGCAGCAGATCATCATCGAGGAAGGGGCGAAAGCCGAGCTGGAAGCGCTGCGCCTGGCTCCTTTCCAGAACTTCATCGCCCTGAAAGTCGCCGAGGATCTGGGTCTGGAGGTCGCGCCGTTCTCCGACGAAACGCAGGAGCATATCCAGACCGTAGTGCTGCCCGATCACGTCATCCCCGGCTGGCTGCGCCGTCTGGGTTACCCCGGCAGCGGGGCGGACGCTGTCGCCATCTACAACGAAAAGTCCGCGCCGTACACGGGCCTGATGATCAAGCCCGACGGTTCGGTGGAGCAAGTGCCGATCACCAGGGGGCCGCGCGCTCGGTAACCCTGCCGCCCGGAGGACGTGTCGGAGTCCACGGGCCGCATGCGTACCCGCTTTCGTAAATCGTCAGAATCGGGATTTACGGGATTTTATGATTTGGCAGGATTGGGCGAGCTCCATGGCAGAACGGTTCCAATCCTGACAATCCGTAAATCTTGAAAATCCTGATTCTGACGTTCCCCCGCCGCAAACTTATTACGCATGGGGCGGTCAGACTTGCGTTATCTGACCTTATGTGTAAAATGTACATATATGGTCAGCCCCGATCCACTCGGCAGCCGCAAGCTGCCCAGGAACTTTCTCACCCCGTGGGTGTTGCTGGTGCTCAAGCAATGGAGTCTGCACGGCTACCTCATCATGCAGCAGCTCAACAACATGGGTTTCGCCGAGGTTGACCACCCGACGCTGTACCGCGAGCTCCGCCGCCTGGAAAAAGAGGGGCACGTCGTCTCCGAGTGGCAGACCGACGGCAGCGGTCCGGCCAAGCGCGTGTACAGCATCACCGAGGCTGGCGAGCAGATGCTGCTGGGCTGGACGGAGGTGGTGTCCGGGTACCAGCGCATGATCGCCGGTTTCTTCGACATGTACGCCCAGGTGTTCGGAATGACCCCTCCCTCTACTGGACCCGACTCCCCAACCGAACGAGATTCAACGACAACGTAACCTCACCGAAACCAATCCGTAACCAATCGGCCCTACCGTATGGGCCAGGATCTTCAGGAGGATCACAAAGTGGCAGCCACCGTAACCGAAAGCGCGCAAGAGATGGTCAAGGCCTATAACCAGATGGTGTCCCAGGGCTTTGCCGCCGCCAAGCTGGGTTGGGAACAATCCGCCGCGACCACCAGGCTGATGACCGAGGCCGTCCAGGCCGAACAGACCGCCGCGGGCAAGATCTGGGAAGCATCCATCAGCCGAGCCCGGGACCGCAGCGAAAAGATGGCGGAACTCACCAGGGCTTTCGCCGCCGCCCCCAACGCCGGGGTCAGCGCGGAGACCAAGGAAATGGTCGACGCCATCGTCGCCGGCGACCAGGAATACTTCCGGGCCTGCGCCGAGTACACCCAGAGCGTGGAAACGCGCCGTGCCGAGTTGACCGCCACCATGCTGAAGTCCAACACCGACGTCGCGACCGCCGGCCAGGAGATGGTCGAGAGCGCCATGGGCTACGGCCGGGCCTTCATGGACTGGTCATTCGCCGTCAGCAAAGGCGCATCACCCACCGCACCCTTCTAATCGCAGTCTTTCAGCGGCAACCGACAGGAGACAAATCCGTGGTCAATTCGACCGAATACGCCTCCCAATTCCAGCAGGAAGCGCAGCAGCAGTGGCAGCGCTTTCAGGCCATGTTCGACGCTTTCGTCGTCAACCCGGCCGACCCGCCCGCCGAGGTCACGCCCTACGAAGTTATCTGGAAGCGCGGCAACACCCGGCTGCTCCGCTATGGCTCCCGGGATCGCGAGACCCTGGGCATGCCGTACCTAATCATTCCCTGGCTGGGCATCAGCAGGACCTACGTCCTGGACCTGCTCCCCGGCAACAGCATGATCGAGTACCTGGTCAACCACGGCCACGACGTGTTCCTGCTGGATTGGGGCGTGGTCGGCGAAGAGGACCGGGAGCTGGGGTTCGAGGAAGGCGTCTACAAGATCATCCCCCGGGCCATCGAGCGCGCCCTTGAAGCCTCCGGCGCCAGCGAGATCACCCTCAACGGCATCTGCCTCGGCGGGACCCTCAGTGCCGCGTACCTGGCCCTGCACCCGGACGCTCCGGTCCGCAACTTCGTGGCTGTGGTTGCGCCCATCGACTTCGAGCAGGGCGGCATGTTCCGCACCTGGCTGGACGAGCGTTACTTCCCCGCCGACCTGATCGTTGAACACTACGGCAGCCTGCCGTCGGTGCTGATGAATACCGGGTTCAAGATGCTGCGGCCCACTCTGGAGGCCCAGGCCATGGCCGGCCTGTGGTCCAACGCCACCCGTCCCGGCTACATCGAAAGCTACAAGGCCATGAGCCGGTGGGCCAACGACTTTGTCGCCATGCCGGGCCGTTTCTTCCGCCAGTTGTCCAAGAACCTGTATGGCAAGAACGAGATGATCCAGGGACAGTTCCTCATCAACGGCCGCGCCGTAAACCTGTCCCACATCCGCCAGCCCCTGCTGGTGGCGGCCGCCAGCCAGGACTACATCGTCCCGTCTCCGGCCGCGCGGAGCCTGATGGACGTGGTATCCAGCGAGGACAAGGAGTTCGTGGAACTACCCGGCGGGCACATCTCCGTCTTCTCCGGCCGGCAGGCCCACCAGACCCTCTGGCCCAAGATCGACGAGTGGGTTTCGGCCCGGTCCAACTGAATGTACCCACCCTCCAGCAACCAGCACACCGGGAGCGCCCACTGATGACCACCGCCGACAATGGCACCACCGAAAACAACGCCAACGCCTTCTTTGAAGCGTGGCAGGACATGATCCGCAAATCCACCGAGGCCTGGTCGCAGGCCGCCGCCGGCTTCGGCGGGTTCACTCCTCCGAACCCGGGCGCCTCCCCGTTCGGGACGTCCTCATTTGCCGGGTTCCCCTTTGGCGCATTTCCCTTTGGCTTTCCGCCGGGCGCCGGCGCGCCGGGATCCGCTCCCTTCACGCCGCCGTTCAACCCGGCCGATTTCATGCAGATGTGGCAGCGGATGTTCGAAACCTGGCAGTCGCAGTGGATGAACAGCCAGTCTGGCGAAAACCCGCAGCCGTCCATCGAAGAGGCCCAACGCCAGTGGGCCCGCTACCTGGAAACCATGGCCGCCACCTTCTCGGAGGTGATGACCACCGAGGAGTTCTCCCAAGCATTGGGTAAGTACATGGAGCAGGGCCTGGCGTTTCAGGAACGCACTGCCAAGCAGGTCAACCCGCAGATCAACTCCATGCTGCGCGCCTACAACCTGCCCTCCCGCAGCCAGATGGACCGCATGTTTGCCCGGATCATCGGCATGGAAGAAAAGCTGGACGATCTGGAAGACGAGATCCGCAAGCTGCGGAGCGAGTTGAGCGCATCCCGGCGTCCGCAGTCGTCCCGCTCCCGTTCCGCCCGGTCAACCACCACGGCGGCCGGCTCCACCGCCGACGAAGGAGAGCCGGCCTGACCCAAGTCCCGCAGCGAAATACCCGATCGAAGCAACAGGAGGCACACATGAAACTCGAAGGACGCACTGCCCTCGTCACCGGAGCCTCCCGCGGAATCGGCCGCGCCATCGCCCTGGCCCTGGCTCAAGAAGGCGCCGACGTGGCCATCAACTATGTCTCCAACGAAGCGGCCGCGGCGGCCGTGGTCGAAGAGATCCAGGCGCTGGGACGCAAGGGCGTCCTGGCCCGGGCCGACGTCGGCGACTTCCCCGACACCTACGCCATGGCCCACTCCGTCCTCAGGGACTTCGGCCACATCGACATCCTGGTCAACAACGCCGGCGTGACCTCCGACAAGACCTTCGTCAACATGGACCATTCCACCTGGCGCAAGGTGCTGGCCATCAACCTCGATGGCGTCTTCAACTGCACCAAGGTCTGCATCGACCAGATGGTTGAGCAGAACTACGGGCGGGTGGTGAACATCACGTCGGTCATCGGCCAGATCGGCAACTTCGGCCAGGCCAACTACGCCGCATCCAAGGCCGGCGTCGCCGCCATGACCAAGACCCTGGCGAAAGAACTGGCCAGCAAGGGCATTACCGTCAACGCGGTGGCCCCCGGCTTCATCGAGACCGAAATGGTCTCCTCCATCCCCGAGAACATCCAGGACCGCCTGCTCAGCCAGATACCCCTGCGGCGTTTCGGCAAGGCCGAAGAGGTCGCCCAGATGGTGGTGTTCCTCTGCTCGCCCGAGGGCGACTACGTGACCGGCGCGGAGCTTGAGGTGAACGGCGGGCTGTTCATGTAGCCGGTCGCCCATGGCGGAAGTTTCGCCGATTGTTGGACAGGTCCGGCGCCGGTCGCGCACCTGATTAGGGTCTTTCCAAAGTTCGGGATGGGGACCTTTCACCCCGAACTGTCATTCCGGCGAAAGCCGGAATCCAGAACATTCCGACTACAACGACCTGCTGGATTCCCGCGAAAGCGGGAATGACAGATTACTTTTGGAAAGGCCCCGGCACCCGATACCCTGGCATTTGCCCTTGGTGGCGTACCGCTGCTAACCTGACATGGAGCAGGAGCTAACCCGTGACCACGCAGCTGTATCGACACCTCAGCGAGCATTTCCTGGCCCAGGCCAGACGGGAACTGGCCGCCGGCGACCTGCCGCAGGCCTCCGAAAAGGGCTGGGGCGCCGCCACCCAGATGCTCAAGGCCATCGCCGAGCAGCGCGGCTGGGAGCACAACCGCCACCGCCACCGCCACTACCACAGAACTGCCAGCAGGCTGCGCGCCGAAACCGGGGACGGTGACATATTCCGCCTGTTCGCGGTGGCGGGCGCGCTCCACGAGAATTTCTACGAAAACGACATGGAGGCCGCGCTGGTGGCCGAAAGCCTCGACGACGTGGAGGCCCTCCTGGACAAGCTCCGCCCCCTGCTGACTCAAACGTAGCGCCTCGCCGGGCGCAGGCAGCGCAACGGGCGCCCCTCGCGTGGAACGCGTTTCGGATTTGGAACGCATCCTCTTGCTAGCGCCGGGCAGACTCCTCAAGTATTGACGCTTGCCGCACCTGCATTACTGACACGTGAACGAGCCGCTAAACATAACCCACTTCCTTGACGCAGGAGCGCAGCACGTCAGGCTTGCCCAACAGTCGCTTGGTGGCGGCCCAGAACTCGCGGCGTAACTGCTCCAGGTCAGCGCAAACCACGTTCTTCAATTCGACCCGTTTCAGGTAACGCCAGACCCCTTCGTCTGGGTTCAATTCCGGAGCATACCCGGGCAACTGCTCCAGTTGGATCCGCCGCGCCGCGCCTTGGGCCAGGTACTCCTTGACCGCCCGGCTGCGGTGGATGGGCGCGCCGTCCCAGATCACCAGCAACTTGCCGGGTATCTCAGCGAGCAACTGTTCCAGGAACCCGATGACGTCAGGACTCTTGCAGGAGTGGTCTTGCACCGCCAGATAAAGGTCTCCGGTCATGCTGATGGCGCTAATCGCGCTCAGACGGTCGCAGCTCAGCTTCCGCCGGATTAGCGGGGTCTGGGCCACCGGCGCCCAGAGCCTGCCCCGTGCCACGACACGGGGTGCGCAGCAACGCCGGGAGCAGGTAGAACCCTGATTCGTCAGCCCACAGGATGGTCCGGCCTTCGGCTAGGGCCTTTTTTTCAGTTCAGGGAAGCGCCGGTCCCGCCAGTCCCGGACCGCATCCTCATCTCGCTGGGCGGCGCGCCGCGCTGGTTTCTGCTGGCTCCAGCCGCAGCCCTTCAGTATCCGTCCCACTTGGGAAGGGTCGCAGGACACGCCAAACTCTTGCTCAATAACCTGGGCCACCCGGCCCCGCGTCCAGACTTCCCCGCGTCCAGACTTCCCCGCAAAACCCGAAGGCCGCGGGCCCCCGGGCCAGCAACTCAGGGAGTTGGCCCCGCTGTTGGTCGCTCAGCTTGGATCGCCCGCCGGGTGGCTTGCGGTGGCGCCAGGCTGGGATGCCTCCCTGACGAGCTTTGCTGACCCACTGGCTTACCGCGCCTCCGGTGACACCCAGGGCCGTAGCCACATCCTGCTGTTTCCAACCCTGCTGGACCAACTCCCAAGCCCGCAGCCGGCGGGCTTCCTTCCAATCGCTGGGGGCAGCATCATTCGCTATATTCATGCGGTCGATTGTCTCACATGCCCAGTCGTCCGATCTTTAGACAATCACTCACGGATCAGTAGTACGAATGTTGTTAGCGACGACCTGCCGAATCCGGACGGAACGGTCACGTTCACGGTGCTTCCCGGCTCGGGCTATACCATCTCGCCCTCCGCCGGCGCCGCCTCGGTGACCGTTTACGACGACGACGCGCCGAGGGTCTCGATCAGCCCCGTCTCCGTGTCCGTCACCGAGGGCGGCGTCACCGCCTTCACCCTCACCGCCAGCCCGGTTCCGACCTCGCCCCTCAGAGTCGGCGTGACCGTCACGCAGCGCGGAGACTTCGGCGCGAGCCCCACCGGCCGGCGCACGGTCACCGTCCCAACCGGCGGCAGCGGCACCCTGATGGTGGGCACCAAAGACGACAACGTGGACGAGCCGGACGGCGCGGTCATCGCCACGGTGAATACCGGCAGCGGCTACAACGTGTCGGCGTCCTCGGGCGCGACCCAGGTCACCGTGGAGGACGACGAGACCGATATCGTGCCCTGCACAACTCCGACGGGCACTACTGATGACGGCGACAGTTTCGGCGGCGTTATTCCTGATGTCTTCTGCCTCGACATCGGCCTGAGATACAACGAGGACGAGACCAACCCGGCCGACGCCTATGATCTGTTCTATGGAGGCACGACGACACCCCTCCCCGATCTGGTTCGGCGGCCCGGCGACCTGTACGCCCAGCGGCTCATCTACGACAACCCGGTAGGCCCCGACGGCAACGACCGCAACCTGGCGCGCTGGAATTACGCCCACGAGGTCTGCGCCGATGAAGGCTTCGACTGCACCTGGACCCGCTATCGGAAAACCGTCCAGGACGAGCCATACACCATCGCCCAGGACCTGGTCATCAGGTGCGCCGAGGGCTTCCGCTGCAGCATCAACTTCTCGGCGCAGCGGCATAGCTCGACCAGCACCGTGCGCGCGCCGGCGGAACCGGTCGATCCGCCGCTGCGCCCGCGCAACGAGCCCGTCGTCTCCGAGGCCGAAGGCCGACAGATCTACCGCATCCGCTACAACAACAACGGCAACGCGAGGGACGAGGCGCGCTACACCGCGGTGTACGAAGCGGTCTGCTCGGGCCACTACGGCGGCGCCGGCGTGGTCTGCGAGTGGATCGATCATTACCTCAATGACCACGTTGACCCCGTTCCCGCCAATCCCGGCCTGGATGGCGTGTTGGGCACGGCAGATGATATTCCGGCGGTGCCGGGTGTGCAGGGCACGCACATCGGCACGACGTTGATCGTTACCTGCAAGCCGGGGTGGACGTGCGACCTCGCCCTCACCTACGTCGCCGCAGTGCCCGCCAAGCCCGGCGACGATGGCGAGCTGGGCACGGAAGACGATATACCCGCAGTACCTGCCCACTACGACGCCACCTTCACGCCGACCTCCAACGTGCCCAGCGAGACCGCCGAGCGGCCCATCCGGCCGCGGGCCAGGCGGGCCACGGTCGGCACGGCCTCGGTGAGTCGAGTGTTCGTCCCGGAGGACAAGAACTCGGACGGCGAGATCGAACCGGGGGAAGGAGATTGGCATTTGTACGTCAACGGACAGCCGAACGCGGACAGCGCTGGCCACATTGATCAAGGTAATACAACCAGCGACGACGCCCAATTGGAGTACAGCCACACCGGGCTCCTCAGAAACGAGGGGATCAGCAGCGTCCGGACCATCACGCAGCCGTATATCCCGGAGCCGGCGCCACTTGCCTGCATGGTTGAATGGAGAGCGGCCCGGAGCGAGAACCCGGAACTGGGGTCAAACTCGTACACGGAATTCTGCACGGATAAGGAGTTGGACGACGACGCCCGCGCACGGGAGCAGTACGCCGCCGATGTCGACGCCTCCTACGAGCAGTACCAGCAGCAGAAAGAACAGCTCGATCAAAGCGGACAGCCGTACTACGACTGCATCCCGCAGGCAATCTGGAATGAGCTTGCACACGGTCCCCGCTGCGCTCTGGTCTATCCGTAACCCATAGCGACACGGAGCGAACGAGCAGAGGGGGGCGGCCCTGAAGGACCGCCCCCCCCTCTGTTTTTCCCTGCGCGGCCCCGCACCCCCAGAGTTGACCCCAGGATCCGGCTGTACGCAGTCCGGTGGGCCGCTTGGGGACGCGGCAACCCCAGCGCCCGCGCCAAAGGTTTACAGCGCTAACAACTGTACGTTGACGCAGTTTCGCAGTTGAAGGTCATCGGCCGTCGCTAACGTCAATCACCACCTTGCCGACGGTGGCAGCCCGCACCGCCTCGTGCGCCCCGGCCGTGTCCTCCAGCGGGAAGTGCGGCCCATCCATCCCCACCAGTTCGCCTGAGGCCAGCCAACGGTTGGCATCTGCAACCCCGGCGCTCTTTGCCGCCTCCGACATGTCGTAAACCAGCACGTGCCGTACGTTCACGTTGCTTACCGGGAACTCGAAGGGAGGCGCCGGCCCGTCTCCGGCGGCATAGATGGCGATGCTTCCGCCCCGCCGGATGATGCGCTGGCTCACGGCGAAGTTGCCCGAGTAGTCCACCTCGACGATGAGGTCAACGCCTTGACCGTTGGTGATCTCCAGGATCCGTTCGGCGGTGTCCTCGGTGCGGTAGTTGACCGTGTGTTGCGCTCCGGCCTGCCGCGCGATTTCAGCCTTGGCATCGCCGCTCACCGTGCTGATGATCCGCTCGGCGCCGCCCAACCGCGCCATCTGCAGGGCCATGTTGCCCACGGCGCCGGCGCCGCCCGGAACGAGGACGGTCTTGCCGCTCAACGGCCCGTCGGCGAACACGCAGCGGTGCGCGGTCAGGGCCGGCACGCCGAGGCCTGCCGCCAACGCGAAGTCCACGTTGTCCGGCATGGGGATGGCCCGGTTCGACGGCTGCACGGTGTACTCGGCTGCGGTCCCGAAGGCTCGCCCGAACTGCGACTGGTACAGCCAGACCCGCTCGCCGAGCCGGCTTGCGGGCACTCCTTCGCCGACGATGTCGATGATGCCCGCGCCGTCCTGGTTGGGGATGACGCGAGGGACATTGATCCGCGCCGTGGTCCCCTGCCGCCGCTTCCAGTCCGACGGGTTCACCCCGGACGTTGCCACGCGAACCCTGACCTCGCCGGGTCCCGGCTCCGGGTCGGGCATCTCTCCCACCTGCAACACTGAGGCGTCTCCGTTTTCCTCATACCAAACTGCACGCATGTCAATACCTCCTGGGACGGCCTGGCCGATTCCGCGGCCCGACCGCGGCCCGGTTCAGGTTGTCAGTCGCTTTCGGTCACCGCCAACGCCTCCGCACCGCCGCCAGGCTTATCAGTCCCAATGGTCCAGCGAGCAACGCGGCGGATGCCAACTCCGTGGGCCGGCTCCGGCCTGCGGAGCCAGGTGGCGGAGCGTTGCAGCCACCACCCGATGGCGGAGCCGGCGCCGCGGCGGCCGGGGACGGCTTCGGCGTGTAGGTGGGGGCCGGCTCGCCGGTGGTCGCCGGCGTCGCAGTCGCCGGAACAGTTGCCTGTGGGACGGGAGCCTGCTGGGCCGATGCTGCGGGCGTCGGCGTGGGGCGACGGGTGGGTATGGCCTGGAACGCCGGCAGTACCGGCGTGGACAATTCGCGCGGGGAAAGCCCCAGCGATTCTCGCCATTCGTTGTCCAGTTCCAGGATGGTGAGCCCGTAGGCGGTTTCCAGCGACTTTTCGAAGTTGTGGGTGGTGCGGATGGCGGCAAACAGCCGGGTCATTTTCTCCTCGCCGTACGTGTCGAGCATGTACCTCACGACGGCGTGACCCAAGCCGTAATTCCGCAGCGTCTCCTCCGGTGTGCCGGCGTAGGTGCGCAGGCTGGCCAGAGGCGGCACCGCGTCGTTGCGGATGGCCGTACTAACGTAGCGGCCGAACTCCGAGTTGTCGCCCTCCGAATACACGGCCAGGCCTTCGTTCAACCAGGTGTACACCTGGCCGTAGGCGCTTCCCGCGGCGTCGGCCACGAGCAGATGTGTAAATTCGTGCGCGGTGGTGCCCAATATGTTGTCGCCAACGAACACGTCGCTCGAGCCATCCACCAGGAGCGTCCGCTCGGTGGTGAAGGCCTGCCCCAGTGTGCGCAGTTGCTGCGCGGCCACCCGAGATTTGGGCGGCAGCGCGATGCGCATGTCCGCGTAGTCCGAATAGACCACCAGGTTCATCGGTTCGGCCAACTCCACGCCCAGTACCGGACCCATGTGGGCATAGGTGTCGGCTGCGACCTCCAGGACCTGGTTGGCCCGATCCTCTGATTGGTTCGTGTGACGGTAGTAATAGACGTTGATCAGCCCGTCGGAGACTGAATCCCAGTCCAGGTCGCGGTTCAGGTACACCAGGACCTGCGGTTCGGTTTCCAGCCGCTGGCCATCTGCGGTGCGGATGTCAAAGTAGTACGACAACCGCGTCCCGGTGGGGATGAACTCGTTGGCAGTTTTGCTTTGGAACAGGACTTCGCCGGAGATGCGCTCGCCCGGTTCGAACTCAACGGTGCGATAGACGCTCCGGCTGGACTGCCCCAGCTTCTGCACGTAAACCCGGATCTCCTCTATCGGACTGGCGCTCTGTGCCTCCAGGTGGAAACGCAGCCCGTCGGGAAACCGGTTTTCCACCCCCTGATCGATGACCGTAACCGTTCCCTGGGCCGCCACGGGTTCGTGGCCGGCGGCAAACGGAGCGAGAACAACGAGCAGGATGGCGATGGCGGCGACCCACTTTGTCATGGTGGCAACCTCTGATGCTGGTATTTCATACCGCATACGCGCTGGTGCGCCGTTGGGATTGCGCCTATGCGCCGAAGGTCCCATCTGGCGTGCCCGGCTCTGGTCCGCGCCAGTACGTCGGCGAACCTCGCAGCCTTGAAATCAGGCTGCAATGTTGAGCGCCCGGCGGGCGTTTTCCAGCAGCACCTTGGGGATCACATGATCCCGCATCTGCAGGTTCTGGAAATCCGCCAGCCAGTTGTCGGGCTGGATGAACGGGTAGTCGGAGCCGAACATCACCTTGTCCTGAAGGCGGGTGTTGGTCTCGCGTATCAGCGTTTCCGGTATGAACCGGGGCATCCAGCCGGACAGGTCGAGGAAGACGTTGGACTTGTGCAGGGCCACGGCGATCTGCTCGTCTATCCAGGGCCAGGCCGGATGAGCCATGATGATGGTCATGTTCGGGAAGTCGGCGGCCACGTCGTCGAAGCAGGGTACGGGTTGGCTGTATTTCAGCTTGAGGCCGCTGCCGCCCGGCGTCCCCGAGCCGGCTCCGGCAAACCCGGAATGGAACAACACCGGTATGCCCAGGCCGTCGGCCACCTCGTACAGCGGGTAGAACCGCGTGTCGTTGGGGAAAAAGGCCTGGTGGATGGGATGGAGTTTCAGGCCCTTCAGGCCCAGCTCTTTCACCGACCGCTCCAGCTCGTAGCACGCGGCCTTGCCCATCCACGGGTCCACCGAGGCGAACCCCATGAACTGCTCGGGATGGGAGTTGACGATGCTGGCCACCCAGTCGTTGCTGTCGGGTTTCTCGCCGGTGTTGGTGGTGGTGTCCACCGAAAAGATCACGCCGAAAAGGTCCAGGTCACGGAACTTGTCAGCCATTTCCGCCGGGTCCTTGGGCGGGGGCGGAGCGCGGAAGTAGCGCAGCAATTCCGTCTCAATCTCGATCTCGGGCAGCCCCGGCTCCCGGGGCACGTGGATGTGCATGTCGATGGCTTGCATCAGATGGTTCTCCATCAGTGGGGGCGATTGCCCGGTTGCTGAGGTGATGATACGCTAAAGCAAAGCTGGTGGGGCGAAGAACGATATGCCACGCCAAGCGGGGAATGAGTGGAAACCGCCAACTTGGTGACGTATCCGGATTTGTGGCAAGTGCTCGGAATCTTCGCCGGCATCTGGTTCGCCTACTTCTCATTGGTCATCTCTCTGCTCGTCGGCTGGTACATCCGCGACACCAACCGTCGGGACAAGGATATCGACCGCCGGTTCGGGGAATTGGAAGCGGATATCGACCGCCGGTTCCGAGAAATGGAAGCGGCCAACGAACGCCGGCATCAGGAGTTGCTGAAGGCTATTGGTGCGCTCTATCGGCACGTGCACGCCGACGGCAGCCCGGCCATCGTCCCCCTGCCGGACATTGAACCAGTCGCGCCGGCTCCCGCTGACAACTGAGGCCCAAGCATATTATTTCGCTGGCAGGGTCGCGGCAAAGTCAGCGCCGCGTGATACCCATGCGGTCAGGCTGGCCCGTGACTGCAACCCCGGCGGTTGCACCAGCACCCAACCGCGCATCGGGCGGCCCGTGAAGTCCATGAGGCCGGCGTGGGGCAATGCCAACGCTTCCTCGCAACCCTCGGGTCCTACTCGTACCATCAAACCCTTGTCGGTCACGCAGCAGCACATATTGCCGGCCAGCATGAACGCCAGCCCGACGAACATCTTGCGTTCCGCCAGGTCGGTTCGTATCGGGAGGCTCTCCCTGACCCGTGCGGCCAGCGCTTCATCGTAGGCCATGGCCGTTATCGGCTAGGGTTGGCGGCCCATGTAGCCGATCATCTTATCCTGCGTGCTGGCGGAGTCCGGCACGGCGACCGCGGCGCCGACGAATCCGGCCTGCCGTCCCATATCGGCAAAGCCGCCGGACACCAGCATCCCGTAGGCGAACTCGACCATCTCGGTGTCCAGGCTGGTGTCCTGCCCGGTGGCCCGGGCCAGATCCCAACAGTGGATGAGTTGATCCATCACGGTACCCATCATAATGCGCTCCACCGGCATCTCCCCGAAGGGAGTGGTTGCCGTCTGGTCCAGGGCGCCGGGGTTGGCCGCGAGTTCCAGCGCGCGATCGACCGCGGCGTGGTAGGCCCGGATCAGAACGGTAACGTCCGTTTCGCCCATATAGCTGCTCTCGGCCTCGTTGGGGCGAATGTCGGGCACGTCCCCGGTGATGCAGCCGGCCGTGAACTCCAGCCCGCCAATGAGGTGGTTCAGTAGCCCGCACACGTCCCACTCGGAGCAGGGGGTGGGATTCTGGGCCTGAGATTGCTCGATGCTGGCCGCCACTTCCTTCACCCGAAGCGTGGTTTTGCGCAGCATCTCCACCGGATTGGGCGTTTCGGATTCAGAAGCCACAATTTCCTCCGTGGAGCAACCGGAGCCTCTCTCCCATCGGAAAAGGGGCTCCGCGGATAGTCTCCGATTTGTCCTAAAACACCTGCGGACAATCGCGGGTGAAGACGCTCCACTCGCCCGTTTCGGCGTCGTAGCGGGAGTTGACGAACACCTTCCAGTTGGACTCATCCATCTCCGGGTAGTCGCTGCGGTAGTAGAACCCTGGCCAGCGGGTTTCCTTGCGATGGAGCATGTGGCGCAGATGGGCCTCTCCGACCCAGGCGCGGTGGATCAGCTCGTGACAGCGCAGCAACTCGTGGCGGTTGCGTGCCCCCAGCTTCTCCAGGTCTTCCCGGAACATGCCCATCAGTTCCAATCCACGCAGCATGGTGGCTTCGTTGGTGGTGAATCCGGCGGAAACACCGGCCACGTACTCGTCCATCAGCTTTTGGAGCCGATACAAACCCTGGCGCGGGAGCAGGTAATTGGGATTGACGTCCGGGTTGCTGGACGCATACTGGTTTTCCTCGAAGGTCACCATTGGCGCCCAGACCTTACGCTTGAGCTCGTCGATCTGGCGGTCGTCGGTCTTCGGTTGTTCCGGGTGGTCCAGGGCGTAGGTCACGGCGGACTTGCCGGCCAACCGACCCTCGGTGAAGGAGCCGGAAGAGAACTTGTGCGGGCATGCTCCAACGCCGTCGCCGGCGGCAAACAGGCCCTGCACCGTGGTCATCTTGTTGTAGCCCCAGTGGTAGCCGTCGGGCGCGACATCCGACGGGCCGCTGACCCATGCCCCGGACTCGCCGCTGTGGCTGCCCATGATGTAGGGCTCGGCCAGCACGACCTCGGAAGGCCGTTCTTCGGGGGCGATGTTGTGCGCCGCCCAGAGAATGGCCTGGGAGATGGTCATGTCCAGGAAGTCTTCCCAGGCTTCCGCGATGATCTCCCGTTTGCGCGCTTCGTCGCCGGCGGCCAGCGCGTCGATGGCCTCGGGGGTCTTGAGCTGGATGGGGCCGTTACCGGCCTGGATTTCGGTCCAGAGCAGGTGGTTCCGCAACGGTGTGGGCGTGGGGAACGCGGAGCCGTAGGGGTCGTACTTCTTGAGCTCGGGCAGGCGGTTGATGAAGTAGTTCTCTCCGGCCGCGTTGGTCAGGTCGGCGCGGAACAGCTGCGACCACGCGCCCACCGGCCCGTAGGAGTCCTTGAAGCGGCTGGGAACGAAGCGGTGCTCCATCTGGGTCATTTCTGCGCCCACCGGGATCACCAGCCCGTACACCGAGCCCGTGTCGAATATCGAGTACCACGTGCGGCCCATCCCCTCGCCAACGCTGCGGGGACGGAACAGCGCCGTCGCGCCGCCGGCCGCGCTGATGACCGACCGGGCCTTGAAGATGTAGATCACGTCCTCGCGGACACCAAAGCCGACTGCCCCGGCGATCCGGTTCGAGTCCTCGGCGTCGGTGAACAGGTGGGAGATGAACACCCGCTCGTAGTGGTCCTCCGGACCAATCACCTTCTTGGTTGCCTCGGACACGATGGGCTTGTAGGCCTCACCGTGGATCATCACCTGCCAGCGACCCTCGCGGACGTACAGCCCTTCGTCGTCGTACCAGAAGGGGAGGCCCCACTCCTCGAACATGTGCACGCTGCTGTCCACGTGGCGCGCCACGTCGTACACCAGGTCCTCACGGGAGATGCCCATCATGTCGTTGCGGACGTACTCCACGTAGTCTTCCGGCTGGTTCCAACCGTGCCGCATGCCCATGTACATGTTGATCGCGGACAGTCCCTCGCCCACGGCGCCGCTGCGGTCGGTGGCCGCCTTGTCCACCATTACGATGCGCAGGTCGTCTCCGCCCCAATAACGGGCCTCGATTGCCGCGCCGCAGCCGGACATGCCGCCGCCGATGATCAGGACGTCGCTTTCAACGATACGAGTTGTTGGTTCAGCCATGTCGGGAACAGTCTCCTCTTGGATGATCTGATGATCTATGGACGTGCAATGCGGACTGAGACGGCGTTTAACGTGCGTCAGGCCCGAATGCGGCGACGGGCAGTATAACAGACCGTCCGAAATGAGGCGCGGGCCTCAGCCGAGGCAGCGCCGCAAACCCCCTGCCGGCGGCGCCGTCTTCTCGAACCCCGACCAGCCGGCGATGGGTCGCGCCGCTCAGGGCAGGCTTTCGAGGGTTGCGATGAATTGGGCGATCAGTTCTTTGCCCGCCGCAATGTATGCTGCTTCTGGCGGGCCACCATAAAATCGCTGATGATAAGCCGATGCGGTGATGTACTGAATTAGCAGGTCACGTGGAGCGTGCTCCTCATGAACCAGCCGAAAGACTGCCCGTTCCAAAAGATTGTGCGCGTGGTGCTCCCAACCCCGGCGTTCCGCCACCGCTTTGATGGCATGAGCGGCCGCGCCCCAAACTTTGTTGCTGGCCTCTTCCAGCTCGCCCCGGGCCAGTTCGTCGTCCACGAGATCCAGGAAATGCCAGCTGCGCTCCTGGTGGCATGCGATGGTGTCCGCGCTGGTCGTCATCGGGTCACGCTCGCGTCATATTGCCGCCAACCAGCCATCCGGCATCCAGCTCCACGCCGGGTTTGCAGATCTTGATGAAGTCTCCCAGATCGCCGATGTAAGGCGCTTCGCCCTGACGACATATGCGCATGTATTCCACCATCGCAGCCAGGTTTACGGTTCCCGACGCATCTACGAAGGGCGAGGCTTCAGCATCTGCGGCGTCGGTCAGCTTCCACCGGCCGGGACCCGTGTCCTGATTGGTGAACCAATCACGCTTCAGCACTCCGTCGACGTCCGGGGAACGGTCTCCCATGGCCAGTTGTACAGCCTGCCATAACTGAGCTCGACGAATGGGCTCGGCCCGAGTCACCAGCACGTCGCGGATTATCTTGCTGGCCAGCAACGTGATGTTGTCATCCGTCTGAACCGCATAATTGGAATTAGCGGCGCCGCCGGCCGAATATGAGGTCGTGGATGTGGTCATGGGATCTCCTGGGTGGAATGGCTACAGCAATCTCGCGGACTGCTGCGCCGAACATAACGATTGGTGGGCGCCAATTATAGCAAGAGCCTATCAAGCCGGCGGAAGCTGTCGTGGCCCAACGAGACCCGCGCCGGTCCGCATCGGCGGTCGAGATGGCCGCCCGGCGAACCGGTTTGATCGCAGGCTCCGCAATGTGCGGTTCAGGTTCTTGCCGAATGTGGGGACGGGATCACAATCCATAAATTTCGAGAGTCCGAACCTCGTCAGCGTCGATGTTCGCCACGCGGATTGCGTGGTTATTGGTGTCGGCAATGAACAGCAGTGGATCGCGACCGTCGTCAAACGTGGCGAAACTCAGTCCGCTCGGCTCGCTGAAGGTAGCCAACCGGCCGGCGCCGTCATGCAAACCCATTGCCCCGGAACCCAGCGCCGTCTGCACGGAGCGGGTCAACGGCAGAACCTTTTTGATCTTGTGGTTGTAGGTGTCGGCGATGAACAATTCCCCCTGGCGCCATTCGATGCCGATGGGGTGTTGCAGCCGGACGTTGTGTTCGACACCGTCCCGGTCTCCGAAGGCGAACAGGTCAATCCCGACGAGCGTTGCCACGCGCCCGGTCACCGGGTCGATGCCCGCGCTCCTCACGCTGCTGGTCTCCGAGTCGGCGAAGTACAGGATAGAGCTGCCGCCGCGGTCTTTGCCCACGACGATGCCGCTGGGCTGGGCCAGGGTGGCCGTAGCCAGCGGGCCGTTGTCGATGTTCTCTCCGCCCGTGCCGGCATGGGGACACACCACACCGTCGGCCAATGACAAACGCCACAACTGGTGAATCCCGGCCATGGCGATGTACAGCGATCCGTCGTGGTGCGCCAGGTCCCACGGGCTGCTCAACGCCACCTGGGGTCCAGGGCCCTGGGCCTGGCGATCATGCCCCTGCTCGCCGGTTCCAGCGATGGTGTCGACTTTCCTGTTGGCGAGGTCGACCCGTCGGATGGCGTGGTTCTCGGTGTCAGCGACGTACAGCACGTCGCCGAGAAGCTCCATGCCCTGCGGGTGGTTGAACGCGGCGGTAGCGTAGTCGCCGTCCACAAAGTCCTCCGCTCCCGTCCCGATGACCGCCTGGGCCTGACCGTCAAGGTCGGTAACGACAATGCGGTTGTGGTTGGTGTCGGCGATGAACAGGCGATTGCCCGGCCCGTCCGCCAGCACCTTTCCGGGAAACGCAAGCGCCGAATCTTCCACGGCCTCCGGCACAATGCCGAGGTCGCGGCGGTCGATCATGCCTTTTTCGTCGAACTCGGCGATCATTCGGCCCAGCAAGTCGTCGAATGCTTCGTAGGGCAGCTCGCCCTCGTGCTTGCCAATGACCTTGCCCTCGGGGTCCACGAACATCAGGGTCGGCCAGGCCCGGCACGCGTACTGCCGCCAGACCTCGAACTCGGCGTCGTTGACGATGGGGTGCTTCAACTCATACCGCTGGGCCGCCAGCAGCACGTTGTCGGCGTACTTCTCGTTGGGGAACTTGGCGGAGTGGACCCCGATGACCACCAGCTCGTCGGCATATTTCTCTTCCATTTTCCGCAACTGCGGAAAGACGTGCATGCAGTTCACTCAACAGTAGGTCCAGAAGTCCAGCAGGACCAGCTTGCCGCGCAGGTCGGCCATGCTCAACGGCCGGTCGGTGTTGATCCATTCCACGTTTTCCGGGAAATCCGGCGCGTTGACGGTGCCGGCGAAGGAGCGGGTGGCCATTGTGGAGCCTCCAGGGTGTGTTGATACCGGGGCTGCGGCGCTAATCGGTACGGCCTTGCCGCACCTCGCGGGCGCGTTGGATGATGCGCTGGGCGTCAGCGACGGTTCGCTCCCGGTAGTCAGGCTGATCGGTTAGCAGAGGATCGGACAATTCATACGCTTGCTCGCCAGCGTATTTGGTATAGATGTCGAGGGCTATGCTGATAGCGAATTCGGGCAATTGAGAGTCGGTATGTCTGATATGCCCCAGCAGGTGGCCAATGTTGTGTGTGCGCTGGTAACTGACGCGGTGGGCTTCCAGCAGAGCTTTCATGGCATGTTCCAGAGTGTTCTGGGCCTGCTGGCCGATTATTAAATCGTTCATCCCATTTTCTACGCACAAGACAAATGCTTCCAGGTGCGCTTCAGCGTGACGCAGCCGTTCGTTGTAGGGCGTCCAGTCGTATTCGTACTCAGTTTCTTCGTCCTCGTAGCACGAGGAATCGCCCTGATTCGGGTCCAGCGGCATGAAGACCCCATCTCTTACCGCGTTGGTCTCCATGCTGTTGACGTAGCGGCGGTTGTGCCGGAAATCATCCAGCGTGCGCCAGACCAGTTGCACCGGCACTTCTCGACCGTAAGCCGCTCGAGCAATGCCCTCAACCCATTCCTTGACCGGCCATTGGGACTCTCCATCGGGAACCCAATCCTGGAGCAGCATCCAATCCTGGAGCAGCATGATGTCAATGTCGGAACGGTATTCGTCGTGGTCACCGCGCGCGCGGGAGCCGAACAGAATAGCAGCATGGGGCCGTTCTCGGTGATGAACGGCCCAGGCCACGCTCAATGCGCGCCGGTCGCAGGCGGCGGCGGTCATAACGTCACCCCTACGGCTACTGCGGCGGCTGCGACTCGAACGCCAGCGTGGCGTACCGCATGAAGATGGCGCCCACGGGCTCGCCCAGCGGGGCGTTGGCCACCAGCACTGCGATGACGTGTTCCTGGCCCGGCTGGCCGGGCTCTTCGACCAGGACGCGCTTGGGAGTGTTGTTGCCGGTTACCACGCCGATGTTCCGGTCGATCTTGCCGTCGATGAACACCTCGCCGTAGTTGTCCACGTTGGTCTCGAACCAGACCCGGCAGGTGGTCACATCCTGGCCCTTCACCGTCTCCGGCATGGTGAACCGCAGCCGGTACCAGGCGAAAGTGAAGCCGACGGAATAGCGCTTCTGGAAGTCCGCGCCGCTTTCCCAGGCCGAGTCGTCGTAGTCGGGCAGGCGGGCGTTGCTGCCCCGCTTCTCCGCGACCAGGCCCTGGTTGGTTTCGCCCGGCTCCAGACCCTGGGCCACCCGCCATCCGTCGGAGCTGAGTACGGCCAGGTCCTCTTTCTGTTCCAAATCAAGGGCTACTCGGGGCATGGGAAAACTCCTTGTTGAGTCATTGTGGTGAAAACCGTGTCAAAACCGATCATTGCCGGGCTGCGTTCGGCCATCAGGATTTCAGGTGCTGCCCGAAGAACTCCAGGGTGCGCGGCCACGAGCGATCGGCGGCTTCCTTCTGGTAGCGTGGGCCGGTGAAGTCCATGAAGGCGTGGTCCGCGTCCCGGTACACGTAGAACTGGTGCTGCTTGCTCAGGCGGTTCAACTCCTCGTCGAACCGGCGCATGTCGTCCTGAGAGGGATTTTCGTCAACCTCGCCGAAGTGGAACAGCATCGGACAGTTGATGTTGGCAGCCAGTTCGAAGGGCGGGGTCTCCCCGGCTCCCCACGTTACCAGCAGGTTGCCGCCGTAGTACGGCGCGACGGCGCTGAAGTGGGGATTGCTGGCCGCGGCCAGCCAGGCGACGCGCCCTCCCATGCAGAAGCCGGTCACGCCGATGCGGTCGGTCACCGCGTCGTGGTTCCTTAGCCATTCGACCGTAGCGTTGACGTCGGCCACGATGTCGGGGTCGCTGAGCACGTCCCAGGGCCGGGGGCGCGGGTCGGCGTTCATTACCTCGTCCGAGTTCCGGTGGTACAAGTTCGGAGCCACTGCGGCGTAGCCTTCTGCAGCCAGCCGGTCGCAGATGGTTCGGATGAATTCGTCAACGCCGCCGCCGTGCTGGGCCACCACCACCGCCGGATAGGGGGCGGAGAAGCCGGCGCTGCTGCTGGGCACGCTGGCGTACATATCCATTTCGCTGCCGTCAACGGTGAGCTTTTCCCAGAAACTGGCCATGGTGATACCTCCTGTTTCGACGCAATTGCGGTGCGCGTTACGCCGGTTGGACGATGATTCGTCCCATCGAATTGCTAACCCTTCAGGTGCCGTGCGAAAAACTCCAGAGTGCGCGGCCAGGATGCTACAGCCGCCTCCTCATGGTACCTGCCGCCGGAGGGGTTCATGAAGGCGTGGTCGGCCCCGGCATAGGTATGGAACTGGTGCGCCTTGCCCAGCCGGGTGAGTTCGGCGTCTATCTTCTGCATATCGTCCTGTGACGGGTTGGCGTCAATCTCCCCGAAGTGGAACAGCATGGGGCAGTCGATGTTGTTCGCCAGATTGAAGGGCGGTGTCTCACCCTTCCCCCAGGTGGTCATCAGGTTGCCGCCATAATACGGCGCCACGGCCTTGAAGTTTGAGTTGGTTGCGGCGGCCAGCCAGGCCACGCGCCCGCCCATGCAGAAACCCGTGACGCCGATCCGGTCGCTCTGAACGGCGTCGTGGCTGAGCAGCCAGTCGACGGTGGCGTTCATGTCAGCGACGATGCTGGGGTCGCTGAGCAGGGTCGCCGGACTGGGCCGCGGGCCGCCGCCGGCAGAAGCCGCAATAGCTTCTGCGTTGTGCCGGTGGTACAGGTTGGGCGCGACCGCCGCGTAGCCATCCGCCGCCAAACGGTCGCAGATGTCCTGGATGAACGCATCCACGCCGGTGGCGTGCTGGGCTACCACCACGGCCGGAAACGGCGCGGAGTAGCCGGCGCTGCTGGAAGGCACGCTGGCATACATGTCCATTTGCTGCCCATCTACGTTGATCTTTTCCCAGAAACTAGCCATAGCAAACCTCACGCTTCTAATTGTCAAGGGAGGGATCGGCCCTGCCGCTCCGCCCAAGCGGTCTTGAAAATCCAGTTCAGCGTTGAGCTCAAAGCTAGAAGAATCAAGGCTCCGCCGAGAACGCCGACCGCCGGTACTCCCCGTATGCTTATCAGGACATGGGCGAGCATATCAAGGGCCAACAAGAGAGCTCCCCCGATGAAAAGCCCGACCCAAGCTGCTTGCAGACGGCTCATTTTCCGATGTCCAAGAACATCCGGACAGCAAAAATGCTCATGCCGAAGCCAAGCAAGCCGGCCAATAACCCAACCGATGTTGCGCGCAGGATGCCGTCCTCCACCGTCGCTGAGTAGGTTAGGCCGAACAGTATGAAAGCGACTAGGCAGGCACCAACCAACGTCAGGATTTTCACGAGAGTCGCATTCATGGTCACTCCTCAATACACAGTTTTACGGCTTTACGGTGCAACCGGTGCCGATTTCCGCAAGCAGCAAAATCCCTCTGGTCTCGTTCCCGTCCACCGCCTATGCGAGCTGAGCTGATCTGTGGTTATGGCCGGCCAATGCGTTCCACAGGTCCTGTATTTCCGTGATTGCCTCGTACATCGCGATGATCAGTAACTTGACATTATCCGCCACTGGTCGTCCATCCCCAGCCTGGATTGCTGGTCCTAAATGCTCGTTATTCAGGATGCGAATGCGGGCGTTGTGTTTACGGGCAGCGGCGCCAAATTGCAGCAGCGCCTTTCTCCCCCGTGCCATATTTTCTTGAGCTAGGTTCATTGCGTCAATGGCTTCCGAAACCTCCTTTTCGATGGCGTCGGCGCGCTTCTTGTTCTTTCTCTTGTACAGGATGCTGCCCACAATTCCCGCCGCTGCCAGCGGTGCTAGTCCGATGCCGGTCAGCGCGAGGAGACCTCCGGCCATTCCCAAGCCTCCGGCGGCTAAAGCACCACCTCCCAGCCAGGCCAGACTGGCGCTGGTTGCGGCTGCTCCACTCAGCCCGCCGATAGCCGTTCCGGTTGACGCTACTCCAATTGCGCCAGCCAGCCCATAGGCTCCGGCAGCCGCTCCAAGCCCTGCTCCGATACCGGCTGCTCCGGCGCCAGCGGCGTAGCCGACTCCGGATACGCCGCCGTTATCAAGGCCCGTGAAGCTTAGCCCTGCGTTGTTGTGGCCGAAGAAGTCGAAACCGTAGTACTGGCCGATGATCTCCCACTCCGGCATATCGTCAATCGTTTCTTTTACGAGTCTTCCGTATCCTACGTTCTGCCTGGCCTGTTCGATATTTTTCAGGCTGCCGATGATGACTTGGTCCAAGTCAGCCAAGTCGTTTTCCGTTTGTAACTGGTATTCGTGGAATTGCCGAACTTTCGATTCGTACTCGCCGCGGGCGCGTTCGTAACGGTTGATGGTGGCTTTCGCTCGGTCTTTATGATTCATAAGCACCCTCTCCTCCAAGCCTTGGGTTCCATGCAAACCGCACCGTTACACCAGTCCTTCCGCACGCGCCTCCGCCAGCGTGGCCTCGAAGGCCGCAAGGGTCGCGTCGATGTCGGTCTCAGAGTGCGTGGCCGACACCAGGAACGCGTCACGGCCCATGATGTCGATGCCGTGGTTCTGCAACCCGCGCTTGATGCCGGTTACCGCGGGAGTGGCGGCGGCGCGCTTGATCTGCCGGTCTACGTCCGGTCCGAATTCGTTGTCGAAGTCCCCTTCTGCCAGCGTGAAATGGATCATGGACGCGATGCCATAGGCGTGTCCCTCCACTTCCATGCGGGTGAACACCTCGTTGAGGCCCGCTTTCAGCCGGGCCGCCATGGCGTCGGCGCGCTCGTTCAAGGGCTCGGCGGCGATCAGTTCCAGGCAGGTCGCTCCGGCCACCGCGGATAGCGGATTGCCGTTGAACGTTCCCGGATGGTACACGCGCTCGGTGTTGTCCCATTCGGGGTCGCCGCGCTGGGCGATCATGTCCACGATGCCGGCCTTGCCGCCGACGGCTCCGCCGGGCAAGGCTCCGGCCACGATCTTGGCCATCGTTGTCAGATCGGGTGTGATTCCGTAGCGGACCTGGGCGCCACCTGGGGAGGCTCTGAACCCGGTGACCACCTCATCGAAAATCAGCGCCACGCCGTGCTGGTCGCACAGCTGTCGCAATCCGGCCAGGTATTGCGACACGTTAAACGGAAGCTGCCCGTAGTGAGCGCCCGTGGGTTCCAGGATGATTGCGGCGATGTCGCTGTCCCGCTCCATGGCCTGCTGGACAGCGTTCAGGTTGCCGGCCGGCACTATCACCATACTGCCCCAGGACTCTGCGGGGATCCCGGGCGCCGGGCGGTCCGAGCCGGCCATGGCGTAGTCGTGCCACCCGTGGAAGTGGTCTTGCAGCTTGATGACCTTGTTGCGCCCGGTGTACGCCCGCGCCAGGCGCATCGCCATCAACGTGGCTTCGGTGCCGCTGCTGTGGAAGCGCACTCTTTCCACGGCCGGCATCAGGTCCATTATGGCCCGGGCCCAGCGCAGTTCCTCATCGGTGCACGCGCCCAGGTGGGTTCCCCGGCGGATCTGTTCCGAAACGGCATCCGCGATGGCAGGATGGGAGTGCCCCAGGAGCAGCGCGCCGTGACCGGAAACGTAGTCGATGTACTCGTTCCCGTCCACGTCCCACTTCCGCGGCCCCTGTCCATGCGTAATGTACAGCGGGAAGGGTTCCGCGTATCGGTTGTCGTGAGTGACACCTCCCGGAAATATGCCCACGGCGTCACGATAACGTTCGGCGGAGCCGGCGTGATTGGCGATGTACTGTTCCAGGATGGTGGGCATTTTCTGACTCCCCATTCAAATGTAGATTGACGTGGCCGAACTTGCTACGGGAGATTTCGACGCATCGGTCCCGGTTTGTCTCTCGGCATGGCGCTCCGTCGGGATTCTGCAGAGCGGCTCCTCGAGGCTGGCTCATTGTAGCATCGGCGGGCGGTTCACAGAGTTAACGGGCCTGGCTCGGTATCCCCGACCATCAGCACCGGGGGCTGCTTGAGGAACAGGAAACAGGTGCCTGCCGCGAACGCGCAAATCGCTCCGGGAATGATGGCGTAGTCGTAATCTCCAAAGTGATCGGCCACCCAACCCGCATACACGGGTGACGCTACCAACGCCCAGGCGTAGGCGAAGGTGATATAGCCGCGCAGTGTGGCGAACCGCGTCCGCCCGAAATAGTCTCCCAACGCTGCCCACACGATGACGCCGGCTCCGTCCATCATGCCCTCGCAGACGATGAACGCCAGCACCAACGTGATCCCGACCGCCGTCTGCCAATCACCCAACCACAGGAACAGATAGCCGAAACCTTCTACCGTCAGGCTGAGGAACATGATCATTTTCTTGGATACCCGGTCTGCCATGTACCCCATGATCAGTCTGGAAACGAAGTTGATGGCCGACATAGCTCCGATCAGGTTCGCGGCCATCTGCGTACTCATGCCTTTGTCGTCGACCAGGATGGGGAACAGGCTGATCAGAATTCCCAGCGTCGCCATCTGCCGCAATCCGGCGCCGACCAGAAGCAACCAGTAGGCTTGCGTGCGCAGCGCCTCGCGCACCGTGTAGTCCCGCGTCTCGCGTCGGGCCGCCGCCGAACCGGGGCGAGGGGGAGGCGTTCGGGTGGCTCCGTCGGGCAGCAGTCCCATATCCTCCGGGCGATTCCTGAACCAGAAACACAGCGGCAGCAGGATCACCGCGTAAAACCCTCCGGAAGCGATGAGCCCCCATCGCAGGCCGGCCCGGTCGATTAGCAAGTTCATGGTGGGTATCAACGCCAGTCCGCCCAGCGACGCCACCGCAGCCAGTATGGATATGGCCAGCGCGCGCCGTCGGTGGAACCACTGGTTTAGTCCGGCGAAGCAGGCATGTTGAAATCCCATGCTGTTGCCAAGCGATACCAGGCCAAGGTAGATGAAGGCGAACCCCCAGAACCCAGGCAACCAGAAAGCCATGATCACGTACCCGACGACGGTGACAATCAGCGACGGCACCAGCACCTTGCGATTGCCGAACTTGTCGATCAACCATCCGGCCAGTGGTCCTTCCAAACCGCCTTCAGCGCGGGCTATGGAGAAAACGAGGTTCGTCTGGGCCTGAGTGATGCCCAACTGCTCACGGATAGGCAGCACCAGCACGCCAAACCCGCGGAAGAAAATCCCGCTGGCGAAGAAGCTCATCACCGAGGTGATGGCAACCATCCACCACCCATAAAAGATGCGCCCGCCGGGAGCCTGTTGCCCGGCGGGCGCAGCCGAAACGCGTTCGTCGGAAATCGCCACTTGCCGATCCGTTGCTGACTATCAAATTCGCGTGGCTCATCCGCCGGAGGCAGGTTCGCCGGGCGCGTACAACGGCAGCAAGTGTACCGCCTGGCCCGGATGAGGGCAACGCGGCTCAATGACTCATGCGTACCCAGTTTGACGACTACGGGAGCCAATTTACATCGATAAACAGGATAGACCGGATGATGGCGTGCGGGTGGAACGTTCACAATAATCAATCAAATCCTGTTCATCCTGTGCATCGATGTAAAAGACAAAATGAGTACGCGTGAGGGCTCAATGATTTTCGTCTCCTGAGGCAACGTCGCTGTGCAGGGGATGGGTACAGGTCTGCTCTCCCGTTGCTATAATCGGCGGCAATTCATCCGCATGACTGGAGGCTAACGATGGCTGAGGATTTGTCCGGGCTGCTCGCCGAAACCGAACTCACGCTGCTCGACGGGAATCAGGTTCGCACCGAGGGGCCGCTGTGGCACCCCGGCGGGTACCTTACTTTCGTTGACCTGGAGCGCCAGCAACTCCTGAAGTGGGATCCGCAGGCGAGCGAGACCACGGTGGTCCGCGAAAACACCGGCGAGGGCAACGGCTGCACCTTTGACCGCCAGGGAAACCTGTTGATGTGCGAAGGCGCCGATCACCGGTGCGTGACGCGCATGGACGCAAACGGCAACGTCACGTCCATCGCGGATCGCTGGGACGGCAAGCGGTTCAACAAACCCAACGACGTCATCTGCCGCACCGACGGGACGATCTATTTCACCGACCCGCACCTCCGATTTCCGGAAGAGCTGCGCGAGATACCTTTCGCCGGCATATATCGCATAGATCCAGCCGGAAACGTGCATCTCGCTACTGACGAATGCGAGTATGCCAACGGCCTCGCATTGTCTCCGGATGAATCCATTCTTTACGTTGCGATCAGCCGAGCCGAGGCGGCGGACTTTGACCGCGAGGAGAACGGAGAATTCTGCCCGAACCGGCGTATCCGCGCCTTCGACGTGGCCCCCGATGGGACCTTGAGCGGCAACCGGATCCTGATCGAAATGGGTTCTGACGCTCCGGGAGTTCCCGACGGTATGAAAGTCGATACGGCCGGCCGAGTGTGGTGTACGGGGTCCGGTGGGGTCTGGATCGTCTCGCCCGGGGGAGAGCGCCTGGGAGTGCTTGAAACTCCGGAAGTCACCCGCAATATCTGCTTTGGCGGCGATGACATGCGGACCCTGTTCCTGACTTCGGGGCAGTCTCTCTACAGCATCCGCGCGCAAACCCCTGGCATCGGCGCATTCTGACCAGGCCCGGCCGGCGCTGGCGGGAGTTGCGCCGAACTTGCCATGCGGATCGTGAACCTGACAACGCTCGGATCCACCGGAAAGGATCAGGCGGCAGCCCTGCTGGTCGATGGATTCGCAGAGCATTGGCCCGATACGTGGCCGGATTACGAGTCGGCGGCGAGTACGGTTCAGGAGTGCCTCGGGATGGATCGGATCTGCCGGGCCGCAGTGGACCGCGACGGCAACGTGCTGGGCTGGTCCGCCGCCGAGCCGATATACCAGGGCAACGTTTGGGAGCTCAACGTGCTGGCGGTGCAGCCGGCCCGTCAGCGCCAGGGAATCGGACGCGACTTGCTGTTGGATATGGAAGAGCAAGTAGTCAGCCGGGGCGGCCTCACGATTTGGCTGGGCTCCGACGACGAGGACGGTATGACCTCCCTGGCCGGCGTTGACCTCTATCCCGACCCGCTGTGGCACCTGGCGCGCATCACCGACTTCAAGGGCCATCCGTACGAGTTCTACCGGAAAATGGGGTTCGCCATCGCCGGAGTTCTACCCGACGCCAACGGCCCCGGCAAGCCGGATATCTTCCTTGCCAAGTCGGTGGCGCAACGCTGAATGCCCCCGAATTGTGGTAAAACTAGGCTGGACACATGGTATCGCGACACTCCATGATTATGAGGAGGCTCAAATGACCACTGCCGCCAATGTCGTCGGTAACGGCGCGCACACCTACGAATTCGATCGCAACTGGGCGCAGACGCCCGAGGGTATCCCGATGCCGGCCGCCGCGGTGTTCGGTGACGACGAGGACCGCGTCTACTGTTTCAACCGCAATCCGGAACACCCCATCATGGTATTCGACCGTGACGGCAAGTTCATCAAGTCCTGGGGCGCCGGAATGTTTGAGTTCCCCCACGCGATCATCGTCGACCAGTGGGGCTACGTGTGGCTCGTGGACCGCAACATGGGCCAGATTTTCAAGCTCACCAAGGACGGCGAGCTGGTAATGACACTGGGGGAGTACGGTTACCGTTCCGACACCGGAGCGGACAACACCGCGTTCGATTCGAATTCCTGGCATCAGGTGGTGCGCGGCGCGGATCCGTTCAACATGCCGGCCGGGATCGCGCTGAACGATGACGGCGAAATCTACATCGCCGATGGTTACGCCAACGCTCGGGTGCATAAGTTCACGGCGACCGGCGAGCATATATTCTCCTGGGGCGAGCCGGGTTCAGGCCCGGGACAGTTCAATCTGCCCCATGGCGCCTGGATCAACCGCGAGGGCAATCTTCTGATCGCAGACCGCGAAAATGACCGGGTCCAGGTTTTCAACCAGGACGGCACGCACGTAACCGACTGGCCCAGCAAGCTCATCGGCCCTGCCGTCATCTGCATCGACGACGATGGAGTCGCATACGTGGCAGAACACAACGGTGGGATGCTCAGCATTCTCGACGCCAATGGAGAGCGCCTGGCCCAATGGGGTGATTTGACCCACCGCAGTTGCCACGGCGTTTGGGTGGACAGCCAGAAAGATCTGTACGTGGTGGAACCCTATGAGGGCAGCGCCGGCCGCACGGTGGTGAAGTACACCCGCAAGGGCTGAACTGCGCTTTGCGCATCTTGCCGAGGGGTGGCTGCACGGCCGCCCCTTTATTTTGTGCGAACTCCGTGCAACGCATTTTTGTTTCGCAATGAAATTGAGCAGAACTCACAATATCTGACTATAATATGCAGCCGAACGCGCACGCGGGTCACCTGCGGCTTGCTGTAGATTTTGCCGCCACCGTTGAACCCGTTGATAGATACTTCGAAGACTTTACTCCCAGCACTAAATCAGAGGATGTACAGCAATGGCTACCGTTACGCTCAACATCTCCGGCGACAGTCAAGAGGTGATCTCGGTTATTCGTTCGTTGATCAAGCAGCACGAACGAGCTCACTCCCAGGTCGCGTTGGAAACCCCGGTGGTGTCAAAGGGCGCCGCCATAACCGGCGTGGACACTGACTTGCCGGAGCCGGCCTGGACTACCGCCGCGGCCCGGGATACTCGCAATAACGTATCCGCCGATGCGCAGCGGCTGTTGGACACGTTGGTGCGCTCCCCCGACCACCAGATGCACATCGATGATATCTACAGCGAGCTGGATCTGGACCGCTACGGGCTGATTGGGGCCCGGCGTTCCATTTCCGCAGCCCTGCGGCGCAACGCCGCCACGAGCAACGCCACCCTGCTTACCACCAGGGATCGTCGAGTGACGCTGAACAGCGAATATGCGGTCGCGATCTCCGGAGAGCCCGCCGGCAGCGCATCGGGCTATCGGGATTTTTCTTAAAGACAACCTGGGCTGATGCCGCGCGCCGCATTGCATCGCGGCCGGCAGGGATCAGGTTCGCTGGCGGATCATGCCACCCGCTCCGGCCACACCGGGTCATGATAACCCAGCGGAACCGTAGGCCTGGCCCAATAGGGTTGCGTTTCCGATAGCTGCACAGTCGGCGCCAGGTGCGTCAATTGTCCTGCCGGTACCTGGCTGGTGGTACACCAGCCAGCGATTTCGTCCGGGCTGAAATCCGACGCTACGTCACGTAGTTCGGACGCTGGCAGCTGTCCGCGGTCGACCAGCCATTTCCCGATTTGCGCGAGGGAAATCCGGACGAGCCAGCTCCCGCCCTCCCGGGCGCGGCGCGCAAGGGCAGTCATTGCGCCGTAGGCCATCAGGTATCCGGTCAGGTAGTCGATCGCGGACACCGGGTAGAACTGCGGTCCGGGTTCGGCTCCAGGGAACACCCGTCCCTGCAGGTCGGTGATACCGCTGACGGTTTGCACGACCGTGTCGAAGCCGCGGCGGTCTGCCCACGGCCCGACACGCCCGAAGGCTGACAGGGACACACAGACGATGCCCGGTCGGAGTTTCGCCAGGTCTTCCGGAGCGAGACCACGCTGCGCCAGAGTCCCCGGGCGGTAACCTTGCGAAAACACGTCGGCCTGGCTCACCAGATGGCGCATTGTCGCCAGATCCTGCGGGTCCCTGAGATCCAGCCGCGTGGACAGCTTGCCGTGTCCGGTGTCGAATTCCTGAGCTTCACTGCTGGGCAGGTGCTCGGCAGTCACTTTCATTACGTCCGCGCCGTGCTCTGCCAGGGTGCGGGCGCAAGTGGGTCCGGCCAGGACTCGGGTCAGGTCCAGGACCCGCACGCCGGAAAGTGGACGGGAACCTTCAAGCAGCGATTCGGGCGGGCTGTCGCCGATCTTGTCAATCTCCAGGAGGGGCAGGGACGCGACGGCGGCTGATTGCGGATGCTGGGCCCATTCGTCCATGGACCGCACCATGCCTCCGGCTCCTCGGGCGGCAATGATCGCCTCTTCCAGTTCCAGGGCGTCCCAATTTGCCACCGCTTGTCGCACGGCTTCCCGGTCTTCCGGCACACCCAACACGCCCAATGACGCTTCCCGGTGATTGGGAAAGTTGCAGTGCAGGTAGCTCCACCTGCCGTTTTTTGCCGGGTACACGCCCATGACCGATGGTCGCTCTCCGGCGGCCGGCGCGCCGTTGAGGGTCATGTACCTGCTGCTGCGCAGCGATGCCGTGGCCTGCCGGGCGTCCACCGCAATGTCCTGGCGGCGTCCCGTCCGCGTTTCCCACAGATCGGAGACTGCCAGCCCGACCGCGGCCAGGCTTGCGGCAGCCGCTTCACCGATTCGGAACGGAGTCGGCAGGATGGGGTCGACCCCTCCGGTAAACGAAACTCGCGAAGCCTGCGCGGGATCGCACCCTGGAATGGTCAGCAACGTTGATAGAATTTGATCAGCCACCGCGTAATCCTTTTGGTAGCGCCGCCCGCCCCTGAGAAGCGAAATCGGCGCCGGGAAAATATGCACGTCAATAATTCGGAAACTGCCGGACATCTTACACCAAACTGTTTGGATCGATTGACGCTGACGACGAAAGCGCCTCGCCCGCGACTGCAACTCGTCGCCAGTGGTCAGCACGCGCGTTGTCGGGGTTGGGTCTACCCGTGTATATTGTTGGAAAAGTGGGGCGGAGCCGTCCGTGTGATTGGTCAGGGGAAGAGCATTGCAAGATAACGCGATCAGCTTGGGCTCCTGGGACATCACCTCCGACGCAGTCCGCAAATACCTTTCGGCGGTCGGCGATGACTCGCCGCTTTACATGAATTCGGAATGCGCCCCTCCGATCATGCTCGCCGCCCGCGTCGTCGCCCTGTTATTGGAACGCTTGTCACTGCCCGCCGGGGCAATCCACAGCCTGCAGGACATAGAAGCCCTGGGTGCGCTGCGGGTGGGTTCCACGGTTTCTGCAATTGCCAGCGTTGCGCCGGTTCGGGAGCGCGGCGGGATGCGGTTCCTTACCGTGAACTACACGGTCTCCGATGAACCCATGGGATCGGATTTGATGAAAGGCCGCACCACCGTGCTGCTTCCCGCTGATGAAATCAACGAATAAATCAAACGCCTATGTCTGCTGAAGTCTCGACAACCGCATCGTCTCAATGCGACGTGGGATACGTGATACCGCCGGTCCGGCGCGTGGTCAGTCGCGATCAAATCGACGCCTACCGCTCAGCCTCCGGCGACCACAACCGGATACACTATGATGATGAATTTGCCGCCTCCAGCCGTTTCGGTGGTGTGATAGCCCACGGCATGCTGACTTTGGCCATGATCTCCGCGATGATGACGCGCGAGTACGGGTCATGCTGGCTGCGGTCGGGCAGCCTGCGCGTCCGGTTTCGCGGCGCCGCGTATCCTGGAGATCTCCTGGAGGCGGTCGGATCGGTGACCCAAAGTGAATCGGTCGCTAATGGCAGCCGCTTGACTTGTAACGTCGAGCTGCGGAACGCCGATAATGGAAACAGGATTATCACCGGGTCGGCCACTGTAGTGATGGCGCCGTCGGATATGAGGGAAACTGCGGAATGAGCGCTAACGGAGATATGCCGCGGGTACGTGTCGCGGTGGACGCGATGGGTGGAGATTTCGGCCCGCGGGAGACGGTTCCCGGTGTGCTGGCTGCGCTGGACGCGCATCCCGAATTGAGCGTAACGCTGGTGGGCGACCCCGATGTTGTGCGCGCGGAATTGTCCCGCCACGGGACCACCGGACGCGCCGTTTCGGTCGCCCCCTCGGAGGGCAAGGTAGAAGATGACGAACATCCCGTAGCTGCCCTCCGCCGGAAGCCGAACTCCTCGATCGCTGTTGCCATGGGCCAGGTGCAGCAGGGCGAAGCGGATATGGTGGTGTCCATGGGCTCGACCGGAGCCACGATGGCCACGGCGGTGATGGCGCTGGGCCTTCTGGAAGGTTTGGAACGACCCTGCATCGGCGGCAACTTCCTCGGCGTAGCGCCGAACACCACCGTGGTGGATTTGGGCAGCAACGTGGACTGCCGCCCGTCGTTGCTGCTGAGTTTCGCCGCGTTGGGCGTTGCCTTTTCCCGCCGTCGCCTGGGCATCGAAAACCCTCGCGTGGCTCTACTCAGCGTGGGTGAGGAGTCCGCCAAGGGCAATCGTCAGGTGCAGGAGAGCCACACGCTGTTCCAGGAAAGCCATTTGAATTTTGTCGGCAACGTGGAAGGCATGGACTTTTTCACCGGCAAGGCGGACGTCATCGTGTGCGACGGGTTCATCGGCAACATCCTGATCAAGTTCGCCGAGGGCCTGGGGTCCGCGCTGGTACCGTATCTCCATCAACGCCTGTCGGCCGTTCTTCCCGGTGAGCAGGTTCATCAGATCGGGGAAGCGCTGTGGACTACCATGAACCTGCCGCGCACCATGGGCGGGCCGCTCTTTGGCGTTGACGGTCTGGTCATGATCGGTCATGGTTCATCCACCGCCACCGGCGTCGCCGGCGCGATCAATACCGGCTTGCTGTGCCATCGGCTGGAGTTGGTGGAAGGTTTCCGGCAAGAACTGGCTGAATTGCATCGCGCCGTCGCGCGCGAGACGTGAAGGATTGGGTGTTCAACCATGTACACGATTGATTTGACCGGTCAGGTAGCCCTCGTTACCGGTTCGTCCCGAGGCATCGGCGCCGTGATTGCGGCCCGGCTGGCCGCTGCGGGGGCCTCAGTGGCCATCAACTACCGCAGCAACGCTGCCGCCGCCGATTCCGTGATCGACCAGATCCGCGCCGCGGGCGGCGAGGCGCTGCGCGTTCCCGGCGACGTTTCCGACGAAAACTCCGCTGACGCTGTGGTGAAAACCACCGCGGATCGCCTGGGCCGTCTGGACATCCTGGTAAACAACGCGGGCATCAACCGCGACCGGCTCATGCTGCGGATGACTGCCGCAGATTGGGACGAGGTGCTCACGGTGAATCTTCGCGGCACGTTCCTGGCCACCCGATTCGCCCTACCTTTGATGCTCCGCCAGCGGTACGGACGCATCGTCAGCATCTCCTCGGTGGTGGGTCTGACCGGCAACCCGGGGCAGGCCAACTACGCCGCTTCCAAGGCGGGCCAAATCGGATTTACGAAAGCCATGGCGCGTGAAGTGGCCAGTCGCAGCATCACCGTGAACGCGGTCGCGCCGGGGTTCATAGAAGTCGGCGAAGACGGCGAAGACGGCGGCATGACCGCGGAAATGACCGATGACCAGCGCAGCCAGGTTCTGTCCCGCATACCCGCCGGACGTTTCGGGGCCGCCGAGGACGTAGCCTCCGCCGTTCTTTATCTGGTCAGCCCTGGCGCGAGCTATGTCAACGGCCAGACGCTGACCGTCGACGGAGGACTGACGGCATAAACCTGCCCATCGAAGCGAGGATTGCGCGATGAAAGCCACCACCCGTTTCCGACAATTGCTTGCCCAGCCCGGGATCATCACCGCTCCCGGCGCCTATGATTGCCTGACGGCCGCCATCATTGAACGAACCGGATTTCCGGCCGTGTACATGACCGGAGCCGGAACCTCGGTGGCACGCATCGGCTACCCCGACCTGGCGCTGGCCACGGCCACCGAAATGATGGCCAACGCGGCATCCATCGCCTCCACCGTGAGCGTCCCGGTGATCGCCGACGCCGACACCGGATACGGCGGCACCATGAACGTGCGCCGCACCATCCGCGAATACGAACGCACCGGCGTCGCGGCAGTGCACGTCGAGGACCAGCAGTTCCCCAAGCGCTGCGGCCACCTGGAAGACAAGCGAGTAGCGCCCATTGACGAGATGGTGCAGAAGATTCACGCCGCCGTGGACGCGCGCACCGATGACGATTTCACCATCATCGTCCGCACCGACGCGCTGGCTGTCACCGGCTGGGACGACACCATGCGTCGTTGCGACGCCTTCACCGAAGCCGGGGCGGATGCGCTGTTCGTCGAGGCCATTCGGTCTCCCGAAGAAGCGGCGCAAGTGGTTGCGCACACCTCGGTTCCGCTGCTGTACAACTTCGTGGAAACCGGCAAGTCCCCGTTGCTCAACGTGGCCGAACTGGAAACGCTCGGGTTCAAGATGGTCATCTTCCCCGGGAGCGCCTTCATGTCCGTGGCCCACACCGTGGCTCGGGTCATGTCGGAACTCAAAGACAAAGGCACCACCGAGCATCTGGTGGGCGAAATGACCCCTCTGACCGAGGCATTTGAGCTCATGGGCCTGTCCGAGATGCTGGAGCGTGACTCGGGATACGCGGTGAGCAGCGACGCCTCTGATTACGCTCAAGAAGAAAACCGCCGCTTTCGCGCGTTGGAAAGAAAGGCCCTGGCCATCTACCACAGCCAGATTGAGCCGAACCTCACCGAGTCCGACCATGACAAGTGGCTGATTATCAACACGGAAAACGCAGGTTACGAGATTCTGGCAACCGAATTCGAGGCGTTACAGCGGTTGCAGGCATACGGGCACAAAGCGCCAGTGTATTTCATGCCCATTGGCGAGCCGGAGCCGGTACTCATCCGCAGCATCCCGCCGGGCGGCAAATCGTAACGGTTATGGAGGGATACGTCAGCGCAGACCGGCCGGAGCCACGGCTAACCGTGAACATCCTGGATTGCCGGGGAACTGTCGTCCCCGCGGAAGCTGTCATTGACACCGGCTTCACCGGATTTATGACCCTGCCTGATGCGGACATCAACACCCTTCAGTTGGAGCAAAATAGGAACAGCGACGTAGCGATTGCGGCGAGAGAGAATGGCCTGGTGACGATAACCGGAGCGGCGGAAACATAGCCGTCGCCTGTCTATGACCGCCGACGGCGCAAACAGACCGGCTTTGCCGGGCGACGATTTCCCGCGTCGCTTGGCAACCGAGGTCGGCTACTGGGAGCGCGACGGGTTAATCTCGTCTGAGCAGTCCGAAGCGATCCTCCGACGCTATGCGTCGTCCGACGCGGGCGCGCTGCCCGATGAGCCGGCCATCGGCGACGGTGAGCCTGACGCTTCCCGCGGAGAAGTTGACGAGCGCACGACCCTCGTCAGCCGGGCCGTTTCCATCATCGGCGTGATGGGAGCCCTCCTGGTCGGGTTGGGCATCATCATTTACGTCGCCGCCAACTGGGATGTCATCCCGGTGTGGGCTCGAGTCTCAATGCTGGTGTCGTTGACGGCCGCGACTAACGTGACCGGCTGGCTGCTGCTGGCCCGGTTCGATTACCCCCGCGTTGGCGTGGCCATGCTGGTGATCGGCGCGTTGGCTTACGGGGCCGCAATCCACCTGATCGCACAGATTTACCATGTGCCCGTCAATCACCCCAATCTGACCACTGCCTGGTTCTTGGGCGTTCTGCCGCTAGCGTATATCGCGCGTTCCCGTGTCATGGTAGCGCTCGCACTGACGCTCCTCGTGCTGAGCATGGGGTTCCGGACCCAGTGGTGGCTGGAATATTACGGCGCTGAAACTCTGCTGTTGCTGACGCCGCTAACCCTCGCGATTTCGGCTGCGGTCGTCGCCCTGGGTCTGCTCCAATTGCGATTCACCTGGACGCGGCCTTTGGCGGTGTATTGCTACTATACGGGTCTGGCATTTGGTCTTGCGGCTTTTGGCGCAATGACGGTCGCCAGCATCTGGGTTGACCTCGGCAATCTCACCTGGGCTGTGTTGTCCGCCGAGTATTGGGTTACGGCCGGCGTGGGTATCGTGACGGCTGCCGTTGTTACCGGCATTCTCTGGTGGGACTCTCGCGTCGAGCCAGATGCTCGTCCCGTTGCCGGCATAACTTTGGCGGCAACGATGGTTGTCACCGCGGCGTACATCTGGGTTTGGTTCGCCTATCCCGCGCCCGCTCTGTGGTGGCTGTTCAACGTCGTCGCTTTCGGCGGTGTTGCGGTGTCGGGTTTGCTCAAACGTTCACTGATCCTGCTCGGCGGCGCCGCCGCATTGTTCGTGATAATGGCGGCAATTCGGTTCGCCAGCCTGGTGGACCTGGACGGCGCAGCCGCGCCGATATTGCTTTCAGCCGCCGCATTGACCGTGGGGGCCGGTCTGTTCGCTGGAAGTTCCGCGATGAGAGGCGCGCCAGTGGTGGCTCCCTACACACGGATAGCTGCCGCGGCGGGGCTTGCGCTTGCCGCGTCGGGCCTCCACGTCATGGGATACGGGACGTTTTGGCGCTGGGAAACGCCGCTCGTCTGGTCCTGGATGCCCGTTGAATATTGGTCGGCCGCGGTCATCGGGTGGATACTGGCATTGTCGTTAACCGCATATGTCCTGTGGAAACATGGGCGTTCGGACGATGGCGATGCGGTTTGGCAAGCGGGCGCGCTGGCAGCGATGGCGGCGCTGACGATTGCCATGTGGCTGGGGTTGAGATACCAGGTGTCGCCGGCCTGGGCAATATTCAACCTCGCGCTGCTGGCTGGCATCGCGGTGTTGATCTGGTATGGCTATCGGCGCCGTCAGTTGTCAATTGCGTACTTCGCATGTTCCGTCTTCGCCTTTTCCGTGATCGTGCGGTGTTTTGCGGCTTTGGGCATTCTGGCGGAGGGCGATCTGCTGTTGTGGCTGGGCCCCGTGGTATTGGGTGTAGGAGCGCTGGTCTTCCTCACCGGGCGTCTCCGGGTGCGTTGGACGGGCGTCTCCACGGTGGAACTCCGGACCAACTCCCGCGTATGGGACCTGGCCGGCTTGTCCGTCGCCATTGTCAGCGTCTATGCCATGAGTTACAGCGATCCGTGGGTCACTGGAGAGGGCGCAACGGGCGGGTCTGCGTTGGCCTTTCTGGGAGAGTACTGGTTCCTTGCCGGCACGGCCTGGGGCGCCGCGATAGCGGTTCTGGTTCTGATCTGGGTGGTCGACAGGACTCAGTCGTCGCCGGTTCCCGCTTCCGCTGACCAGCTGCGGTGGGAGACTTCGGCTGCCGTCGCCATGGGCGCCGTGGTCATGCTGGCGTGGTGGGGTCTCTTGCTGAGTTGGAGCTGGACCTGGCTCCCGCTCAACGCCGCCCTGCTGGCGACGGTGCTGGCGTTGGTGGCGGCCGGATACCGCTGGAACCGAAGCGACCTGATCAACCTGGCGGTGATTGCCTTCGGGATCACGCTGTTCACCCGTTATTTCGAGTTCGGCTTCGGATTGCTGGGGCAATCCCTGGCTTTCATTGTCGCCGGGGCGATCATGCTGGGCATGGGTTTCGGGCTCGAGTTTCTGCGGCGTCGGATGCTGCGCAGCATGCGCGTGGTTGAGGAGCCGGCATGACGCGAGTTGCCAGCATCCTGTTTTTCGCCGTCGTGGCGACGCAGGTGGTTGGCCTGGTCGCCTTCGCCGGCGTGCGACAGGAGGCCCTGACCGAAGGGAGGGAAATCATCCTGCAGACCGCCCCGGTCGATCCGCGCTCGCTGTTCCAGGGAGACTATGCGATTCTGGACTATGAGATTGCGGAGGTTCCCAAGCGCCTGGAAGGACAACCCGCCGGCGGCGCTGTGTACGTGGTCCTCGCGGAATGTGGCGACGTATGGTGCGCGGCGCAGCATACGCGCTCCAAACCGGAATCGGCGGACGTGTACATCCGGGGGGTTATCAGCGTAAACCGCCGGTTGGATTTCGGCATCGGAACTTTCTTCGTGCCGGAGGGCACGGGGCACATCATTGAGCGCGCTCAGGATGTGAAGGTGGTCGTCTCTTTGGATGATCGCGGACAGGCAGTCATCAAGGACGTCCTGGTGGACGGCGTGCCTTTTGCTCCCGACGGGAACTAGCCGCGAGCGTTACGCGGGGCCGGCCCCGTTGCTACACACGGTTGCCCCAGTCAACGTACCGAGTGCTTCCCATGGCGCTGACCTGCAGTTCCTGGCAGAACCCGGGTCGTTCGGCTCTGTGGACCTGCCGGTTTGGCGTTGCGCCCGGTGTTCCGCTCTCCAGGGCCTCAGCAAGCACCCTGCCGTCCATGGCTGACGCTTCCGCGTCCAAGCCCAGGAGATGCAGGATGGTGGGAGCCAGATCGATGTTGCCGGTGGGAGTGTCGATGATCGTGTTGCGCTTGAACGAGGGCCCGCTGGCCAGACCGGTGTTCCGCAGTTCGTGCTGGCTGAGGCTGCCGTGCTGACCCTGACCGACCGCGCCTCCCGTGGCAGGAGCGCTGCCCGGATAGCCGGCCGGATTGTCCGCGCTTTGCCACGGGAAAGACATGATCAGGTCCGGTGAGCGCGGTCCCTCGCATCCCAGCAGATCCAGGGGGAGGGTTCCAGCCGGATGCCCGACACGTTCCGAGGCGAACAGCGGGCCGCACCAGGGTTGGTTGACCAGCCAGGATGTCAGTTTCTCCGCCGTTTCCGGCTCACTGTCGTTGACGTAGAAAAGCGCGGACCCGCCATTGGCCGCAACCGCGACACCGCCGGTATGGTCGATTGTGGCGAAATTCGATTCACGCAGCAACTGTTCCACGCGAACAACGTCGCTGATCGTCGAATAGCCGTGGTCCGACGCGATGAATACGTCCGTGGTTTCGGCGCGCCCGTTGGCCTGCAGCCAGTCCATCACCGCGCCGAACTCCGCATCCGCTTCGGCGAGAGCTTGCGCTGCCCGGCCCAGGCCCACGCCGTCTTCGTGCTGCGTCTTGTCCGGTTCCGACGACCACAGCAGGGCCACTGCCGGGTCCCGCTCCGGCAGCACGAATTCCGTCAGGATGCGTCTTGCGTGGACCAGGCGAGCGGTGTTGGGCAGGTCCTGCGCCGGCCATTCGCCGAACCGCTCAACCAGTTCAGCGTACAGCGGACGCGGCAACGTAAAATCGGGGTGGATGGTTGCGCCGCCGGCGGTGGCCGCATTCGGGTTGTGCGAGTAGGCGTTGCCGCTGGTGCCGGTGCCGATGGCGAAGTATTCCATGCCGTATCGACCCAGAACATCGGCCAATGTAGGTTCCAACAGCGCGTGACCGGTGGAGTCGGCGACCTCCTGCAGCGTGGGTTCCATGGCGGGGATCACGCGGTGCGGGTCGAAGTCCCGGCACAGGAAGGTGTTTCCGGCCAGGCCGTGCCTGCCGGGCGTGCAGCCCGTAACGAGGCTCGATGCGTTGACCCGCGTCACGGTGGGAAACACCGGATGATGGTTCGTGAAAGTCACGCCGCCAGCGGCGAACTTTGACAGGTTTGGCATCAGTTCCGGCGTAATCTGCGCCGGCTGGAGGCCGTCGAACACCATGATCAATGTTCTGTGTTGGCCTGGCATCATACCTCTCCTTCCCGGCTCGGTTCGCCCGCTGGCCAGGACCATCCCAGCAATTCGCGGATCACTCGCAATGATGTTGCAACGTCGACGCCCCCGGGTTCGGCGACCCGGATCGGGCCACCGGTTTCGTCCAGCGCCCGGCAGCGACCCCAGAGAGTACTGTCGTCAGTGGTGACGGAGTCATCTACCGTCATTGTCACCGACCGGAACTTGATGGCGTCCGGGCACACGGCTGCGACGAGGGTCAACGGGTCGTACATGTTGAACCGTTCGCGGGTGTGATCCAGCCGGAACCAACCGGCAAGCAGCCGTTCCGCCATGACTCCTTCCGCAGTGGATGGGTGAGCCGCACCCACGTCGTCCCTGGTCAGGAATACCTGACGGCACGGCGCCATGTCGATCAGCGAGAGCGGAACCCCGGATTCGATCACCAGGCGAGCGGCCGTGGGGTCGCTGTAGAAATTGAACTCGGCGTGCGGGGTGACATTGCCCGGGACGCCCACCGCGCCCCCCATAACGAACAGGCGCTTCGCCAACCGCAACGCCGAGGGGTACTTCCGGTGCAGTCGCGCCAGGTTGGTCAGCGGGCCGAGGGCAATGACCGTAACCTCACCCGGACGCGTCCGGAGAGTCCGGGCCAGGTATTGCACGGCGTCAGCATGGGATGCGCGCGTGTTCGGTGGAGGCAGCGGGTGGGTCAGACCCTCTGCGGAGTGGACATGTCGGGCATAGGCAAAGCGTCCGCGCATCGGCCGGGTTGCGCCTCTGGCGACCGGAATGTCCGAGCGTCCGAGGCTTTCCAGAATGGCGAGGGCGTTTCGGGTTGCCGGACCTATCGGGACATTGCCCGCCGTGGTGGTCAAACCGACTATATCCAATAGCGGAGATGACAACGCCATAAGCAGCGCGATGGCGTCGTCTACGCCGGGATCGGTGTCGATCACCACCGGCTCCGGGGTTATGGGGTGCGGCGACGTCATGCGGTCACTTCGGTTCCAGAATTACCGAATGGCAATACGCGCGTATGGCGCGCGCGGAGGAGTATTTGAACCGGAAACCGGCGGATTGCTTGAATTTAGCGGTACTCATGATCAGCGGATGTTTGGACAACTGTCTTCCCATCGAGTTGAACGACCGGCTGGTTCCGGCGTGTCGGGGCAATCCTGGGCTGCGGCACCATTCCAGGATGTCCAGCGAATCCGCGACCCCATCGCCGGCCACGTTGAACACTCCGTCCATTCGCCGTGTTATGACCTGTTCAATCGCTCGAGCCAGGTCATGCTGATGCAGAAACTGGAGCGGGAAGCCGCGCTTCCGGTTGGCCGTCACCGCGGGTAGCAACAGTTCTTCAGCAGCCGGACTCGCGTGGTTGGCGCTGACCGACATCGCGGTCCGCAGTACGGCCACGGTCATTTCTGCATCTGCCGGGCCGCCGGCTGCTGCCGATGATCCGTCGGTTGCTGCGTCAGGCAAGGCGGGTTCGGAATCGGCGAGGTAACGGTGTGGGTGGCTGGGATTCGTGGCGGTTCGCTCCGTGATGGGGATAGGGATGTCGGCATTTGCGCCGTACACGCGAACGTCCGACAGGTACACGAACTGTCGGACTCCCGCGATGCGGGCCGCGCGGAGCCAAAGTTGCGCGTCGGCGCAGAACTGTTCCGGGTTGGGTCCATCGTAATAGCTCCCGACATGGACCAGCGAATCGACCCCTTCCAGTTGCAACACGTCGGGGATGTCGGCGATTGTGAGTTCGTGTCCTTCCAGGAACATATCCCAGGCTTTCTGCAGCATGAAGTCCGGTATGTCAGACATGGTGAGGACACCGCCCACCCGATTTTGGGCCAGGCGGTACGTGGAGACACGTTCGACCGGCCAGCGCAGCGGGCGCTCGGAAATGGCCACCATCCAGCAGTCCGGCCGTTCCTTTTCCAGGTAGAGCAACAACTGCGCCCCGAATTGGGACGCGGCGCCGACCACGCCGATGACGTGCGCGAATTCGCGCTGATTTCCAGGTCCGGAGATCATGTCTCAGCACATACCGATTGCCGTTTGGTCGGCGGTCTCCTGCTCCGGATTCCGGTCAGCGCCGGTCCCGAAACATTTGCATCTCGGTCGCAACCGCGTCTTCCGGCAAGGGGGAGGCGGCTCGCGGACCGAAATTGCGGGCCAGCACGAAGATCTGCGCCAGACGCTCGACCAGGTCGCAAACTTCCAGGGCCTCCCAGATGTCTGGCCCGACGCCCACGGCGCCGTGGTTGCGCAGCAGGGCAGCGTTGCGGTCGCCCAGCGCGACGTAAGCTTGCTCGGCCAGTTCCTGCGTTCCCGGGAATGCGTACTTGCTGACCTTGATCGGACCTCCGATGGTCATGAGCATTTCGTCGATCAGCGGCGGAATGTCCCGACCGATAACCGCAGCCACCGACGCGTGAATGGAGTGAGTGTGCGCCACCGCCTGAACGTCGGGCCGCTGGCGATAAATCTCGAGGTGCAGGCGAGTCTCCGACGACGGGGGCATTGGAGCGGGTGACACCGGCTCGCCGTCCAGGTTGACCACCACCAGTTCATCGGGTTGCAAGCGGTAATAGGGATGGTGCGTGGGCGTCACCAGCAGCAGGCTATCGTCTCCCGAGGCGGTCAACCGCAGGCTGGTGTTCCCGGAATACGCGCCCACCAGGCCGCGCCGGTACATTTCCCGGGTGGCTTCGGTGAGTTCCGCGCGCTGTTCAGACCATTGGTCGGACACTCTATTCCTCCGCGGTGTCTGCGGCGGTCCTCAAACGCGACATAACCGCTGCAGCGGCATTATATCCGCTGATGATTGCGCCCTCCATAGTCGAGGGCCATCCGGTGTCGGTCCATTCGCCCGCCAAAACAAGGTTGGGCGATGCAGTGACTGGACCGGGTCGAAGTCGCTGCGCGCCCGGGGTGCACCGGAAAGTGGCGTTGCGCTGTTTCACCACCGTCGATTTCAGGAGCTGCGCCTGGCGGGCCCTGGGGAACGCGGCCCGCATCTCGCCGGCGATGACGTGCGCCAGTTGCGGTCTCGGCAGATTGACGTGGTCCCATGCCGCGCTGATGGACACCGTCAAGGACTGACCGCTGAGCTGAGGGTCCCCGCCCCGGATCCGGGAATCGTTGAACACCCATTGCAAGGGGTTGTCCAGGAAGTAGCAGAACTCCCCGTCCATCACCCGGCGGTCGTATTCAAGGTAAACGTTGACGATGGGAGACGCCTGCAATGCGGTCAACGAGTCGAATGGCTCTTTACCTGCCAGGTGGTCCGGGAGAAGGCCGGGCAGTATCCAGAAGGGCACCGCGCTCACGTAGGCGTCGGCGGAGAAAATCCGGTCATTCGCCGCCTTGACGCCCCGAACCGATCCGTCGGGATCCGCCTCGATAGCGCGAGCCGGGCAGCCGAGATGAGTGCGCACGCCCAGCTGGCGCAGGTACGCCGCGCACGGCGCGCCTATGGCCTGCCCCAGCGTCGCCCTGGGGTATCCGAGGTTAATCTCGCGCCTGCCCTTGAGCAGGCCATCCTGGATGATCATCAACCCCATCGCCGCGCTGACGTCGCGGATGTTGTCGTTGAGGGTCCCTTCGATGATGACGTTCCAAAGGTTGTTGATGCACCGTTCGGATTGGCCGTGGGCTCTCAGCCAGTCGTAGAACGAGGTCGCATCGATCTCCGGCGCCGACCGGTCCACCAGCATCGCGGCGATCAACCCGCGGACGGCGCGTAGCTTGTCGCCCAGGCTCAGGTGACGATAGGTGACGAAAGCTGCCAGAAGGTGGGCCGGGGCGGGGCCGCCCAGCCCATACAGTTTGCCGCCGCGCCCGGCACGGTCATAGACGTCGACGTTCAGCCTTGGCTGCAGATGCCACAGGTTGCTTACTCCGAGACGTTCGACAAATGCGACCAGGTTGCGACATGCTCCGACCAGCACGTGCTGCCCGTTGTCGAGTTCGCGGCCGGTCTCCCGGTCGACGAACGAAAAGGCTCGACCTCCCAGGGAGTTGCGGGCTTCGAGCAACGTAACCCTCCAACCGGACTCTGCGAGCCCGGCAGCCGCGGCGATGCCCGCCAGCCCGCCGCCGATCACCAGCGCCGATGGCTCGTTATCGACTCCGTGGCCGGTCACTTCATCAATGGACCTGTGAGCCAGGCCCTGGCCATCAACCTCAGCTTGGCGCCCTTGCTCAAGCTGATGCGCTCCCGAAACACGTCGTATCCGGCGGCTTCGATCTTGTTGAGCACGCCGCCGTAGATGAGGCCCAGCGCGGCCGGGCAGGCGCGGGATCTGGGCGAAAGGTACGGCAGCAACCGCTGGCCGTTGGCGAAGTACTCCCGGGCCCGGTCGATCTGGAATTGCATGAGTTTGGCGAAGCCGTCGGTAACCGTGTGGCTTGCCAGGTCTGCTTCGGTCACTCCGAACCGGCCCAGCTCGTCCTGGGGCAAATAGACCCGGCCGAACTCCCAGTCCTCGCGCACGTCCCGGCAGATGTTGGTCAACTGCATCGCCAGCCCCAGGTCGATGGCGTTCCGACGCGCTTCGTCACCGCCGCGAAATCCGAAGATGTGGATGCAAATCAGCCCGACCACCGAGGCTACCTGGTAGCAATAGGCTCGCAATTCCTCGAAATTGGCATATCTGGTCTTGACCAGGTCCGATTCGACCCCGTTAAGAACCTCCTGGAAGTACTGCTCGGGGATGCGGTAGGTTGACGCGACATCGGCCAATGCGATGAACAGCGGCAGGTCGGAATTGCCGGCGTATGCCTGGGTCAACTTCTCGCGCAGATACCCGATGCGCTGCAGTTTCTCGGCATGGGTTCCTTCGGCGTCCACAGAGTCGTCGCAGTACCGGCAGAACGTGTACGCGGCGTAGATGGCCCGCCTTTGCCGGGCGGGCAGGGTGAGGAAGGCGAAGTAAAAGTTGCGGGCTTCTCGCCTGGTCACGCGACGGCATTCCTCGTACGCCGCGGCCAACGCCGCGGGCGACTCTGGGGATGCTGTGGGCGTCGTCGTCATTTGCTTCGCCTCACGCGCGGGGCAGGCCGTACTCGGTTCCCAGTTTGCTGCCTAACCAGGCCGATGCCAACAACCACGCTTTCTGCCGTTTCGACAAGGCGGGCCTGCGGCTCAGGACGTCGTAGCCCTGCTGGCGTATGGCGTGGAGGACGGCCACACCGCCCCGAGTGAAGAGGGCCACCGGCAATTGGGCACGGCGATCCAGCGACGCGACCAGCGGCGCGCCCTGTTGGAACAACCGCATCGTGTTATCGCACTCATATCGCAACAACGCGCGGAAGGCGTCGGTCGCTGAGCCGTTCGCGATGTCGCTCTCGGTGACGCCGAACCGCTCCATGTCGGTTCGTGGGAGGTAGATCCGGCCCCGGTCCGCATAATCGCGGCCAACGTCCTGCCAGAAATTGGTCAATTGCAGGGCGGTGCAGGTGCGATCGGCGAGGAGGAGTCGCCGGCGGTCAGGGTACCCGAACAGATACAGGTAAAGGTGTCCCACCGGGTTTGCGGAATGGCGGCAGTATTCCAACACGTCGTCCAGCGTCTCGAAACGCCCGGACCCCTGATCCATCACATTGGCTTGTATCAGGAGTTGGAACGGTTCCCTGGGGATATCGAAGGTGTCGACCGTGTGCTGGACCGCAATCGATATGGGGTGCGTGGGCTGACCGGAATAGATCGCCTCCAGTTCGTCTTCCCACCACGCCAATTGACTGCGGCGGTGCGTGGCGATCGTCTGGTCGAGTTTGCCGTTGTCAACGGCGGTCGCCACGGGTTCCGCAGGCAAAGATTCGTCGCCCAGGTCGTCGACCATCCGGCACCAGGCGTAGATCGCGTAGACGTGCGGCAGCTTTTGCCGGGGCGTGATCCAACCGCCGACGTTGAAATTCTCGTAGTGACTGCGGGCCAGCGTTTCGCAGCGCCGGTACGCCTCAGCCAACGTGACCGACTCCGCGGATGCGACGCCGCCAGGATCCTCAGTGGAGGGATTTCGCTCGTTAACTGCCGCTGGCATGTTGTTCGACGTCCGGAGCGTGCTTATTCGCCCACGATCTGAACCATGACCTCGCGCGGCCGCGGGTGGTCCAACTCAATGAAGAAAATGCTCTGCCACTGGCCGAAGGGCATCTTGCCATCGATGAGCGGGATGGTCTCACTGGACCCGAGCATCAAGTGTTGCAGGTGCGCATGGCCGTTGGGAGATTCCTCCTCGGTCATGTTGACCGTGCGCACTGAGAAATCGTTGTGCCGGTATTCCCCGAATCGGGGGCACATCTTCTCCAAAAACCGCGTCATGTCTTCAATCAACAAGGGTTCATTCTCGTTGATGATCACGGCCGCAGTCGTGTGACGGGAGTACACCACAACGAACCCGTTGCTGACGCAAGCCTTCCCCACGCAGCCCTTCACCCAATCGGTGATATCGATGAATTCGGGGGCGCCACTGGTGTCGACTTTCAGGGAAAAATGTTCGGTTTTCATGAGTTGCACTCTACAGGGGAGTGTGATGAATGGAACACTTATGTGGGATGGGTTGTACTATGAGCCGGCGGCCCCGTTGGCCGGTGACCATTGCCCCGAGGTTTGCCGGGCGGGTTAGCATAGGCCCGGGACGCCCGATAGCGAGCCAGGGCTATCAGCGGCCAGGTGTTTCGGTAGAGATGATAGTTGATCATGAATCCCGCCGACAGCTCGGCGCCCTGGAAACCGCGTTCGCCAGGCTGCGGGACCCGGTCAACGCGTTCGCCTTTCAGGTATCCCGGAAATCCGGTGCCCGTGAAGTACGGCTCGTCCCAGTTGCCTTCCGCACGCTGCGTTTCCAGCAAGTATGACACGCCACGGCTCGTGGCCTGGTCGTCGCCGTATCCGGCGGCTACCAGCGCCATGATAGCCCAGGCGGTTTGAGAAGCGGTACTTGGCCCTACTCCCCGTTGGGTCGGATCGATATACGACGCGCACGTTTCGCCCCAACCTCCGTCAGGATTCTGGTGGTCAACGAGCCACTGCACCGCGCGGCGAACGTAGGGTTGACTCATGCTTTCGCCGGCAGCCTCCAACGCCGGCAGGACGGCCCCCAATCCGTAAACGTAGTTTACTCCCCACCTCCCAAACCAACTACCATCATCCTCCTGCTCCTGGCGCAAATAGCGATACGCCTCTTGCAGGAAGCTCTGATCGGTCCGGTATCCGAGTTTGCCGTACATTTCCAGGACATGGGCAGTTACGTCCGCGCTGGAAGGGTCAAGGACTTCGCCGAAATCGCTGAACGTCAGGGCTGTGACGTAACCGTGGTTGTTGTCCTTGTCGAACGAGGCCCAGCCGCCGTCCTTGTTCTGCATCCCGTGGACCCAGTCCAGGGCCCGCGAGATCGCGTTGTGACGCAGACGGTCCTCGCCGCCGGGCAATTTGCCCAGGCGCAAAGCCAGCACCACCTCGGCGGTGTCATCGATATCCGGATAGCAGTCGTTGTGGAACTCGAAAGCCCATCCGCCCGGTTGCAGTTGCGGCGCTTGCACCTGCCAGTCGCCGCCAACCAATATCTGCTTGTCGACCAGCCATCGGGTAGCCGATTCCAGCATGGGATCATCGGGCGGCAAACCGCTTTCGGCCAGCCCCTGGACGATCAGGCAGGTGTCCCACACCGGCGAAATGCAGCCCTGGATGGTCCAGCGGTCGCCCTTTTGGATGGAGAAGCCGTCCAGTCCGGCAAAACCGCGGGACATGGTCGGATGCTCGTTGTCGAACCCGCACACGCTGAGGGCGATGAGGCTGTACACCCAGGGCGGTTGAATTCCTCCCCAACTCCCGTCATCTTCCTGGCGGTCCAGTATCCAGCGAATGGCTTTCCGTTCCGCGATGTCGCGCAACGGCTTCAAGGGAATGCGACCGTAAATCTTGCCCAGCGCTTGCTCGGTCAGATGCACCAGCTTGGGCAGATTGAATCCGGGAGGCGACGGCACGGAGTAATCGGTCCCCGAACGACCGTTGGGAAACAGCTCGTCGATGGCATGTTCCGGCGCGATGGGCCGAACCGGACGGCGCGACAGCACGATCGACAAAGGCACGATGCACCCGCGCGCCCAACTGGCAAAGCGGTAGATGCTGAGGGGCGCCCAATCCGGCAGCAATATCATCTCAATGGGCAGCGTGGGCGTGCCTTCCCATTCCCACTGCCCGAACAGCGCGAGCCAGATGCGTGTGAACATACGGCTGCGCGGCACGCCGCCGCGTTGCAGGACGAATTGCCGGGCCCGACTCATGTGGTCGGACTGCGGGTCTTCGCCGCATAGCTTCAGCGCGAAGTAGCATTCCACCGTCGTGGACAGATCGCCAGGGGCGCCGTAGTAGATCGCCCACGAGCCGTCGTCCAGCTGCTTGCTGAGAAGATAATTGACGATGTGCCGCTCGCGCTCCGAATTGTGATGGCCCAGGAACCGGGACAGCATCACGTACTCCGCTTCCATGGTGTTGTTCGACTCCAGCTCGCCCCACCAGAAACCGGCGGAGTCCTGAATCCTGCGGAAATACTCCTGCAGCCGCGCGATCGATGCGTCGAGATTCTGCGGCGACGGACCGTCGGCACGGACGGCAGTCTCGCTGCGTACGAATTCCTGTAGAACCATGATGCTCAAGTCACAAATCGCGCAACGCTAAAGGTAGCGGTGATCCCTGAACCAGCGGACTGCCTTTTCCAGCGCAACTTCCACCGGACTCTGGGGCAAACCGAGGTCCGCCACCGCTTTTTTGCTGCTGACGTACATCGGGTGCTTGGTGATTTTAATTGCTTCAACCGGGATGGACGGCGGACGGCGCAGCAGGGCGCCTTCGATGAACTCGTCGCAGTAAGCGACCCCCAGAATGGCCCAGCGCGGGATGTGAATGTTGGGTGCGCGCCGTCCGGTGATTTTGGACAGGATGTCGAAAACCTCCTTGAGAGTGAGATTGCGACATCCGAGAATATACCGCTCACCGGGGACTCCGCGCTCCATCGCCAATATGTGGCCTTCGGCGACATCTGCCACGTCTATCAGGTTCATGCCCGTTGAAATGTATCCGGGAGCTCTGCCCTGGGCGAAGGACAGGGGAATTTGCCCGGTCGGCGTCGGTTTTACGTCCCATTCGCCTACAGGAGCGCAGGGGTTGACTACCACCACCTCCATCTCATGGTCATTGGCCGCCAAAGCGATTTGTTCCGTGGCGTATTTGGACTGCTTGTAGTAGCCGATGAGCAACCCGGGCCGGGGCGGCATTTCTTCAGTGCCCAGATGCGCCGGGTCCCGCGACCCGTTTTCAGGGATGCCTATGGTCGAGACCGAGCTGGTGAAAACCACCCGGCGCACTCCGGCCCGCCGTGCGGCGTCGAGCAGATTTACCGTTCCTGCCACGTTCGAGCGGTACATTTCGAGTGGGCGCGGTGACCAGAATGAGTAAATTGCCGCGCAGTGGTATATGGTCTCGCAGCCTTCGGTGGCCCGGCGCACCGATTCGATGTCCAGAAGGTCGCCGGTCACCTGCGCCACGCCCGTTTCTCGAATGGCCAGGTCGTTGGCGGATGGACGCACCAGGGCGCGAACATCCTCGCCACGGGCCCACAGCGCGCGCGCCAGGTTCCCGCCGATGAAGCCGGTGGCGCCGGTTACCAGCGTCGTCATGGCGCCAACCGAGCCACGCCGGCAGATGGAGCGGGCCTGCTGTCCAACAACCCGGACACACAGTGAGCCAGGCTGGCCCGGGCGACCCGCGCCTTGCCGGCCAGTCGGATCAGGCCGGGAACGCTCCCCGGATGCTCTGCGACGCCGCGCAACACAGCGATGATCCCGTCACCGATGTCACCGAGATAAGGCGGAATCGCATCGTCAGCGGTATCCAGGACCGCTCGAATTGATGCGAACGGGATCCCGTAGGCGGCGGCCGCCCTTGCGGCCCAATAGTCTTCCATGTTCACTGAAACCGCCCCGGTCGCTGCGTGCAGGGTGGATTTTCCTTGCGGATCGGCTATGGCAGCTACCGTTACGGAGGGACCACCCACCAGGCGGATTCTGCTCCCGCAGGCCCAGAATTTTACCCGGGCGGTCAGTTCCGGATCGGCGGCGATGGGTCGCGTTTGGTCAGTGGAATAAAACACCCTGGCGGCGTGCAAGTCGCCGGTACGCAGGCTGGGGTCCGCAGCGCCGCAGAACCCGACCACTACTATCTCCGCCGGGGATTCGGCCGCCACCGCCGCCATGCCGGCCTCGACGTGCTGCTGGCCCACGCCGATGACGCGCAGCAGCAAGCCTTTCTCGCGCGGGTCGCCGATCGCTCGGCGCACGCCGTCAAGTTCCGTGGCCATGGGTGCAACTATGGCAAGCATAGAAGTATCAAAGGCGACCGGCCACAAACGGCCGGTCAACGTTCGTGCTATTGACCTGAACGTCCTCGATCCGATGTATCAAGCGAATGGCGTGCCGGGGCGCGTCTAGCCGACGCTGATGCCTCCCTTATGCGCCGCGCCGGATTTGATGAACGTGACCCATTCCCTGGGTTTTCCGATTGCGTTGAATATAGTCGCTGATTCAAAACCGCAGTGCATCATGCAGTTATTGCAGCGGGGGTCCCGCCCCACTCCGTATTGCTCTTCCCACAGCTGGGGTTCGTAGAGCTCGTCGATGTCAGCAGTGTGCTCGTCTGCCAGGGGATAACAGGGTTTGCGCCAGCCCATTACCGTATAGGTCGGATTGGACCACGCCGTGCATTGGTATTCCCGCTCTCCCCGCAGGAAGTTCAGGTACAGCGGGTTGTTGTAGAACCGCATTCCCTCCATACGAGTCGGGTCCAACAGGTCGCGGAACACGTTCCTGGACTCCTGCCGGGTAAGGAAAAGATCCTGATCCGGGGCGTCTTCGAAGTCGTACCCTGGCGATAGCATCGAGCCTTCTACGCCCAGGTCGCCGACGTAGCGGAACATCTCCCGCAGATCCTCGACGTCGCTATTCCGGAATACCGTCGTGTTGGTGCAAACGCGGTAACCCCGTTCGACGGCCATTTGTATCCCGTCCACCGCCCGCTTGAACACTCCGGCGCGCGCCACCGATTCGTCGTGTTTCTCCTCCATCCCGTCCATGTGTATTACCCAGCAAAAATACTTGGATGGCGGGATCTTATCCAGCAGGCGCGGGAGCAGCAGCGCGTTCGTGCAGCAGTAAACGAAGTATTTTTCGTCAACCAGGGTGTTGATGATCTCGTCGATTTTCGGGTGAATCGTCGGCTCGCCACCGGCAATGGACACGATCGGCGCGCCGGATTCGTGCACGGCCTCCAGAGCTTCTTCCACCGGCATCATCTGGTCCAGCACGCCGCGGTATTCCCGTATCCGGCCACACCCGATGCACGCCAGATTGCACATCTCCAACGGCTCCAGCATGGTGACCAGGGGGAAACGCTTCCGGCCGCGCAGCCGGTTCTTGAGTATGTACCAGCCCACCCGCACACCCAGTTCCACGGGGCGTTTGGCCGGCTTGATGGCGGTGCGTGGGTCTTTATTGGTTTGTACCATTCGCGGGATCTCCTTAGCTTATCGCTAAGTGCTATCAGAATAGACGGTACGCCATGAAGTCGATCAGGTTTGTTGCATCCTCTGCGGCCCAGGGCGGCAGTTCCAGCATCGCCAGGGCGGCCCGTCCTTCCTCGGCGGTGGCTTCGGTTAGTTCGTCGGTTTGGCGGTCAGCGCCGAGATCATCAAGTATTTGCAGGACGATATTCACCTCGTCCTCATCGAGGGTGTCCCGGGAGTACAACCGCAGCAATTCCTCGCGACGGGCGCCGTCCGCGTGTTGAAAAGCGTACACAATGGGGTAACTCTTTTTGCGCTGGACGATATCGCTGTCCGTGGACTTTCCGGTAATTGCTTCGTCTCCCCAAATTCCAAGGTAGTCGTCCCTGATCTGGAACAATCGCCCGATGGCCCGGCCGAACCGAGCCACGCCTTCCAGGGTTTCGGCGCCATCGGTGGCGATCGTGGCTCCGATTACCATGCTGCTGCGGATCAGCGCTCCGGTTTTCAGGGCAATCATGGCCAGGTATTCTTGCGATTCGATGGAATCGCGGCGTTCAAACTCGAGGTCGCGACACTGGCCTTCGATCATTTCCAGATAGCTTTGGGTCAGCAGTTGGGAGACCCGGATCGCCGTGGCGGGAGGAACGCCGCCGGCCACACCCAGGGTGCTCAGGTCGCCCAGCGATTGCATCGCGTCGCCGGCCACCAGCGCCTGCTCAGTACCCCAGACTGCCCACACCGTCGGCTGATGGCGTCGTTCCATTCCCTGGTCCTGGATGTCGTCGTGCACCAGGGAAAAGTTGTGGATAAGTTCCAGGGCGGCCGCTGCCGGAGCGGCGTGACGAGGATCGCCTTGCAGCGCGTCGCAGGCGAACATGCACAGCGTGGGGCGGAGCGCTTTGCCTTGCGATGAGGGGGTAGCCGCCGGCGCTCCCGTCCGGTCCGACCAACCCAGGTGGTACCGCAACAGCGCGTTGACCGGGTGATCCTCCAGAGGCGGCACAGATGCGGCCAGCGCATCTTCCAGGCGCTCTCGGTACCGGTCAAACATCGCAGGGAGCGCTGGCGCCTGGCCATGCGCATTGTCGTTGCCCCGCCGGCCCAACCGGCGAGCCTCCGTAGAGGCTGTTGGTATTGTACCCATTGGCGAAGCCTGCCGTGCAGTAGGATAGGAGGGTAGGCGCGGCGCGCGGTTTCCGGGTAGGGCCCGTTCGTTCAAGCCCCCAGAATCTATCTAACCCCGTCAATCATGTCAAGCAACGATGACGTTGACCGGGGCAATCGCATCATAGGCTCCACGCCCGTCACTCCGGCGAAAGCCGGAGTCCATTGGTCATAGAACGAATTTGAAGCGTATTTGACGAATTCGATCACTGGATTCCTGCGCAAGCAGGAATGACAGCGATGGTGCGATTACCCTGTGACGTTGACGCGTTTCATCCTGCGCCGCGATGCCCGGTGCGGCGATGCCGCGCCGTCCTCTGATCGTTGAACCTGGCGACACTGGGTGAGAGCGACCGCCGCACGACAATTATCCGGGCGCGTTCCGTACGAAAAATCAGCGATCGCCGTCGCCGGGGGCGCGTTTCGGAAACAAGGCTCTCGATGGCTGGTTGGGATCGTGTGTCCGCAAAACGACGCACTCCCGCCGGCGCGGGAGTGTGTCAGCCCAGGGAGCGCACCGCCTCAGACATTCAGGTCACTCCGCCGGCAACCGCTGGCACGATACTGATTTCGTCTCCGGACTTGATAGCCGTCCGCAAGCCCTGGTCGAAGCGGATATCTTCGCCGTTTACGTAAATGTTCACGAAGTAGCGCAATTCGCCTTCTTCGTCCAGCAGTCGCTCTTTGAAACCGGGGTAGTCGCTCTCCAGCCGGTCGATCATTTGCGAAAGGTCGGCCACGTCGATTTCAACTTTGTCCGCGCCGCCGGTCATGCGTCGCAGCGGAGTGGGGATGCGTACCGTTACGCCCATTGGAATTGTTCCTCCTGCAGTGTTGGGATGCCGTTGCGCGTCCGCCGCTGTGGCATTTCAGTAGGGACATCGAGATCGACAATCCGTCTCGCTCAGCCTTCGATCACGTCTCCCGCGATGGGGTCAACTCGAACGCCCGTGCTGCCGACCCAGTCGAGACCCCGCTGGATCTCGTCATCGGAGCCCTCCAGCTCCAGGACCACCCATCCGACATCCGAACGAACGTCGGCGCGCCTGATGTTGGTCACCACGTCGAAGTCGTGCCCCAGCCGGTAGATGATCGGTTCTCGCACCATCTCAGATGAGAAGGTGAACCGTACGCGCTGTTTGGCCATGGTCATCTACACCCGGGCCGCCATCCGGTTCTCCAGCGCTTCCTCGAACGAACCCATCATCGGCTTTACCTGGAGGGGATTGACTACCTCTTCCACGGCTTCCTGGGTTTTCAGGCCGTTGCCCGTGATGTAGGCCACCGCCAGTTCGTCAGCGCCGATGGCGCCGGTCTCGGCCAGATATTTCAGAGTGGAGACGGTTACGCCGCCGGCCGTTTCAGTGAAAATCCCCTCGGTCTCTGCCAGCAGCTTGATGCCTTCGACAACCTGGGACTCCGGCACGGCGTAGCCGCTTCCGCCCGACTCCCTGATGACCCTCAGGCTGTAGATTCCGTCCGCCGGATTGCCGATGGCCAACGACTTGGCGATGCTGTCCGGCCGCACGGGACGTATCTGGTTCTGCTGGTTTTCCCAGGCGGAGACGATCGGGCAACAACCGGCGGCCTGCGCCATGTGCATCCGCGTCGTGATCGCTGGGTGATGCACCGTGTTCTGGTCGGCTCCAAACGGCTGCGGGTTCACGCCGTCGAGCAGCCCGAGGCATGCCAACTCGTTGAACCCTTTCCAGATTTTCGTAAACATGGCTCCGGAGGCCGACGGCACCACGACGTGGTCCGGCACTCTCCAGCCCAACTGCTCGGCAACTTCGTACCCGAGGGTCTTGCTGCCTTCCGCGTAGTACGGTCGCATGTTGATGTTGACGAACGCCCAGGGGTAGTTGTCGCTTACCTCGCTGCACAGGCGATTCACTTCGTCGTAGGTGCCTTCGACCGCCACCAGTGTGGGGTTGTACACCGCCGCTCCGATGACCTTGCCGCGTTCCAGATCGGCGGGTATGAAGACCACCGCGTCAATTCCTGCGCGCGCCGCATGCGCCGCCACGCTACAGGCCAGGTTCCCGGTGCTGGCGCAGGCCAGGGTCTCGTAACCGAATTCAACCGCCTTGGTGGCGGCTACCGAAACCACGCGGTCCTTGAAAGAGAACGACGGGTTCACGCTGTCGTTCTTGATGTACAGATTGTTCAGGCCCAGTTTCTTGCCCAGGTTCCTGGCCTTCAGCAGTGGGGTGTAGCCCGCCATGATGTCCACGGGATCATCCGCCGACGCCGGCAACAAGTCCTGGTAGCGCCAGATGCTGATCGGACCGTCCGCAATGCGTTGGTGCGTGATCACCTCGGAGATGGTCACGTAGTCGTAGATGACCTCCAACGGGCCGAAACAGAAGTCGCAAACGTTCAGGGGTTCGCCCGGGTATTCCCGGCCGCACTCCCGGCACTTTAGTCCTTTGACAAACGCCACCGGATGTTACCTCCGTGGTTCCTGATTTACCCGTGCTCTGGTTTGCAAGCCAACCGTTGGCAGGGATGAAAACACATACACCGGCCCCACATTGTGCCAGAGGACGCCCAGACTATCAACCGCGCCAGCATCGCGCGCACGTACCCAGTTTGACGACTACGGGAGCCAGTTTACATCGATATACAGGATAGACCGGATGATGGCGTGCGGGTGGGGCGTTCAATTTTCAGCATCGTCAAGAGCGCGGGAGCGTTCACAATAATCAATCAAATCCTGTTGATCCGGTGCATCGATGTAAAAGACAAAATGGGTACGCGTGAGCGAAGGCGCGGCCTTGACCTGCCAGCAGCAGCATCGGACTGGCGGAACTACAACTCATACGACCCAAGGGTGGCGCTCGTACCCGCGTGGGACGGTTGCGCCGCAAGCTGGGCGACAACGGGGAAACCCCATCTTCATCCTGACCGAGCCCCGTATCCTGACCGAGCCCCGTGTCGGCTATCGAATGGCCCGGCCGGGGAACTCCGGTAGGCTCGGGGAGTATAACCCGCGATAATTGAGTTGTGTGGTGGTTCGTCCAGCCGGCCGCACACTGCTGCTGTGTTTTAACGGCGGTCGGCCGGGATAGCAGCGCCGGCTCGGATCGACTGTTCCCATTCGTCCAGGTCGAAGAAATGCGGTCCGGCGCCGCCGTGGTAGGCGACTTTGCCATCGACGTCCACCAGGTACAGGCGTTCCGGCGCCGCGCCGTAGGCCTCATCGATGGCGTTGTCCATTTCCTCGATGATGACGGGGAGGCCGATATGCAGGCCGATGCTGCACGAGTGGGCGGCCGATTCCCGCTCGTCGTAGCTCTGGTGCTGGCGAAACAACACGCCTTCCGCAACGTTGCTATCCGTCTGCCAGCCGTCGGTCGGGTGTGCTTCCTGGACGTAGACGACAAAGAACTCCACAGAGTCCTTGTAGCGGTGGTAGATCTGGGTCATGCGCTCCGACTGAGCGCGGAAGGGAGGTCAAGTGTAGCTGCCGAAGGCCAGCGCCACCGGTCTCCGTCCGATATAGTCGGATAATCGCACCCGCTCCTCCGAACCCAACCGCTTGAGGCAAAAATCGGGGGCCGGCTCGCCAACGTTGGGGCCGGTCTCGTCCCGTACCAGGATGGCTTCCAGGGCGGCGCGGACTTCTGCGGGCAGGTTCGCTTGCTGTCCCGACGCCAATTCTCGCGCTGAAATGTGTCCATCACTCGGACGGGACGCCCGCGCTTCCTTGATGCCGTCAACAATCTGTCGGAGTTGCTGGCGGCGCTGGTCGCTCAGCCCGCTGATTGCGCTGTCGCGCTGCGCTTTTAGCATATTCGCCTCCACGAGGGATTGGGTTTGCAGCAACGTTACCGGGCGGCCACCGTCGCCGAGCTCAACTCGCGAATGGCATCCACCGTTTCCGGGCCGGCCGGCTGGCCCATTTCAACGTCCCGGACTGCTTCCCAGGAGCGCAGCACGTCCGCCATGACCGCTTCGTCAGACTGGTCAATGTCGATGGGGATGCCCACCTGCGCCCAGGAGGTGTAACCGGTCAGCCAGAAGACCTCGGTGGGGTTGTTCTCCGGGTCCCGGAAGTAGCAGCCGATGGCGCTGGCGTGGGTGACGATGCGGTCCAGCTGGTAACCGCGCTCATGGATGCGCCGCTTGAAATCGCGCAGATCGTCGAGGGACTCCACACGCATCGAGATCTGCTGGATCCAATGCGGGTCATCCAGCGAGGGCCGCCCGTTGATCAGGGCGATCTCGTGATCACAGCTTTCGGGATCGGCGCTGTAAAAGGCGCCCAACGGGCCGACCTTGGTCCGCTGCATTCCCATGAAATTCTCGTAGAAGTCCATCATCAGTTCGAGGTCATGAACGTAGAAGCCGATATGACCGAGGCCAGTAACTTTCGCCGACATCTTCGTCTCCTTCGGGTCCGTCCGTGTCAGCGCATTATGCTCTTTTCGCTCCTGCGATGTCGACCCGATGCACGCGCTGGAATACTGCCCACTGCCCGCCGCGCGCGGCGGCCGTCCGGGTTTGAGGCGGCAACGCCAGGGAGGCCGGAACCGGCCTGCGCCGGGCACAAATGACTTGTCGGACTGTCGTAGAGGGTGATACAACCACCGGGAGACGCCGCTTTACGGTGTTTCTCTTGCCGCAGGTTGAAGAACTTTGCGAACGACCCGCAGGCCGGTTTCCACAGCCCATACCGGTCAGTTCACGAGCAACCAGAGGGAGGCGCCGCCATGACGGTGAGTCCGAAGAGCATCGTACAAGATGCCATAGATGTCGCCATTGGAGAACGTGGGGAGATCGGTGTCCAGGTGGCAGCATACCTGGACGGCGAACTGGTGATCGACCAATGGGGTGGCATGGCCGACGAGACCACCGGACAGCAGGTGGATGGAGACACCCTGTTTCCGGTGTTTTCCAACATAAAAGCAGTGACCGCGACTGCGCTCCACATCCAGGCGGAGCGCGGGTTGGTGGACTACTACCAGCCGGTGGCCAACTACTGGCCCGAATTCGGGAAGTACGGCAAGGACAAGGGCACGGTGTTCGACGCGCTGACCCATCGGATCGGCGTGCCCCTGATGCCCGTGGGCGTCACGCCCGAATTGATGTGCGACTGGGACTGGATGGTGGGGCAGATCGCGGAGATGCGTCCGCTCTTTGAGCCAGGCACCCGCAGCGGCTACATGGCCTACACCTTCGGCTGGGTCGTGGGCGAGGTGGTGCGCCGCACCGATCCGAAGCGCCGGCCCTTTGGCCAGTTTATCCAGGAGGAAATCTGCCAGCCCCTGGGCATCACCGGTCTGTGGGCGGGCATCCCGCCTGAGGTCGAACCCCGCGTGGCCAAACTCACCAATATGCCGCCGCTTCCACCCGGCGCTCCGGGACTACCCCCGGACTCGCTGCGGTTCCGGGCGACTCCACCGGAAGTGGGGACCACCCAGGAGGTGTTTGGCCGCTCCGATGTGCGCCAGGCCTGCATCCCCGGCGCCCAGGGGATAATGAATGCTCGGAGCCAGGCCCGGTTTTACGCCATGCTGGCCAACGGCGGCGAACTGGACGGTATTCGCCTCCTTTCCGAGGAACGCGTGCGGACCTTTCATATACCCAGACCTCCCAGCGACTACGACCCGGTGCATGGCCGGCCGCATCACGGGACCATCGGCGGCTTCCACTTCGCCGGCAGCCCGGGCATGGGAGCCATGGGCAACAACCCGATGGCTTTCGGTCACAACGGAGCCGGCGGTTGCCTGGGCTGGGCGGTTCCTCAGCATCGCCTGGCGGTGGCCATCCAGCACAACCGCATGGTTCCCCATGGCCCTCCGGAAGAAAGCCCGCTGACGCCCATTGGCGGCGCGGTGCGGAAGGCTCTGGGGATACCCGAGTAGGGTCGGGCTTGCTCCTGCCGGGTTCCGGTCAGTCCGGAACCCGGACCAGCTTCTGCATCGAGCGCAACTCGCGGGGCGGGTCCATGTGGCGTCCGTAGTCGGTCCAGGACACCTCCGCCACGTAAAGGTCCCCATGGGGTCGATGGCTATGCCGTGGGGCGAATAAAACCGGCCGGACTGGTCGCCGTAGCTTTCGCGGCCCACTCGGGCCAGGACCTTGCCCCGGGTGTTCATCACCGTCACCCGCGGACCGAGATCGGTGCCGATATCGTTGGTGCCGATGCCGCAGAAGTACTCGCCGATGTAGATCAGTTCCTCCCCGGATCTGTCGTCGATGCAGATGGCGGCGGCGCGGGACAGGTTGCCCCACTGGGTCTCGTACTTGCCCTCGGAACTGAAGACCTGGATGCGATGGTTCTCGCGGTCGGCGACGTACACCCAGCCGTCGTTGTCCACGATGACGTTGTGAACGATGTTGAACTGGCCGTCGCCGGTCCCCGATTCCCCCCACGAGAAGAGGAGCCGGCCGTCGGGAGAGTACTTGTGCACCCGGGCGTTGGAATAGCCGTCGGCTACGTAGAACTCCCCGGTGCGCCGGTCGAAGGCCACGTGGGCGGGTACGCTGAACGGCTCGCCGCTCATCCTGGGGCTCGGCTGATGGGGCGTGCCCAGGGTCATCAGCAGCTTGCCGTCGGGAGTGAACTGGCGCACCGTGCTGTCGCCGTTGTCCACGCAGAAGACGGTATCATCGGGCGCAATGGTGACGCCGTGGGGGTTGGCGAACACGCCTTCGCCCCAGGTGCGCAGCACGTTGCCGTCGGTGTCGAACACGATCATCGGGATGGTGCCGCGGTTGAAAACGTAGACGTGGTCACGGGAGTCGACGGCGACGGCCGTTCCTTCCCGGTAGACGCACCCCTCGGGAATCTGGCCCCAGTTCTCGCCCGACACCCGGTAATGGAAGCCGTTTTCGCCGATCACAACCGGCTCGCGCTTGTCGTCCTCAGCCCCGTGTCCCGCGACGCGCAGACCGTATTCCCAGTCCTGTTCCTTATCGACCATCGTCCTGACCTCCTTGAACCCCGTCCATCAGTGCGACGGTATGAGGGAATATATCACGGGGTCCGCCGGCATTTCGCCGTTGCCGGCTTGAAACGGCCCCGGCCGTGTCCGCCGGCGGGAAAAGCCCGCGCTAGGCGGCGGGTCTGAGGTTCGCGGGCAGGTGGGTTTCCCAGTCGGGAATTTGCCGCACCCGAGGTGAGGGCAGCAACCAGGACTGGATGAGCGCCAAGGTGCTGAACCCGAGGGACATGAACAACGGCGCCAGGTAGGTTCCCGTTACGTCCCACAATAATCCGGCGGTCACGGGCGCCAGCCCCATGCCGAGGCCGCTGCCCAGGCTTTGCCAGCCGTAGATGCTGCCCTGGGGGACGTTGCCGTAATACTGGCGGTTGGCGATGGGGAACGTGGGCACCTCCGTGCTCTGGCCGATGCCGAAGAGTATGCCGAACAGGTAGTATGCCCAGAGGTCGTTGAAAAAGAGAATGAGCAGCAGCGGGAAGACCTGAAGGGCCATGCCCACGACCCAGACCAGCCGGCAGCCCAACTGTTCTGCGACGACGGGCACGGCGCCACGGGCGACCACGCCGACGGTCTGCTGGGCGGCAAGCACGCCGACGGCCGCTTCCAGGGACAGGCCGCGGTCCACGGCAATGGCCACGATCAAAACGTTGATGATCTGGTGGCCCATACAGCCCCAGTAGTGGATGCCGATCAGGTTCCAGAAGGTGGTCGTGCGCCTGGCCTGCTGGATGAATACCTTCGCCCTTACCTTGGTGGCCTCGTCCCTTCTGGGCCTTTGGATTGGTTCATCCCCGAGATCGCCGAAGGGGCGCAAGCCGACGTCCGCCGGCCCATTGTAGAAGAACTTGACCAACACCAGCAGCAGCGCGCCGCCGGCTATGCCCGGGAGCCAGAAGATCCACAGAATTCCCAGCTCGTTGAAAGCCGCGCTGATCAGGAACAGGAACGCGACCACACCGATTCCCTGGAACGACCAGACCACCCCCATGGCGACTCCCAGGCGCCGCCTGAACCACAGGGTGATGCCGGACACCGGCAACACGGTGAAAATGGTCGAGGCGACGCCGAGGATCACGCCGAAGAAGAGGTAGAACTGCCACAGGCTGTTCATAATGCCGGTCAGCAACATGCCGATAATGAACAGCACGGCGCCGGCGAGCAGGAACCAGCGCACACCGTAGCGGTCGCCGAGCCAGCCCACATACGGGCTCGCGAGGCCGAAGATTATCCATTGCAGGCTGAACGCAAGGCTGATAGCGCCGTAGCTCCAGCCGAATCCCGCAGACGGGTCGCTGAGGTGGGGCACCAGGGCGGCGGCCGCGAAACGCACTGAAGAGGTGATGAACCCCATCATCGCGGCAATGGCCACGATGATCCACGCGTAATGAATGCGGTTTCTCAGGTACATGGATGCGGCAGATCAGGGGCAAAGTGGCATTGTACCCGAAACGGCTTGCCGATGCAGGTCAGGAGATTTCGCCATCCAGGGCAATCGCATCATAGGCTCCACGCCCGTCACTCCGGCGAAAGCCGGAGTCCATTGGTCATAATTGCGCAGGAATTACGGCGATGGTGCGATTACCCTGTTTCGGCATCCTCTCGCCTCAGCCCGCGACCGGGCGAGGAGTACAGACGATTTTTCCTCGAGAGCATATAATCAGGGCCAAATCACTCGGTATCCGGTGGCACGCGGACAAATCCGGCGCTTTCGCGGAACTGCACGAGGTTTTCGCAGGAGGAATTCGTTATGGGCATTCAGATCAAGCGCGTTGGTCACGTTGGGATCCTGGTATCCGATTTTGAGCGGTCTTTCGAGTTTTACACCAAGGTTCTGGGCTGCAAGGTGACTTCCCGCCGGCGCCGGCCCGACGGGGCCGAGACGGCCTTTCTGCGGTTTGACGAGACCCACCATGACTTCGTCATCGCCACTGCTCCCGAAGGCGTGGACGTTTCCGAGAACGTTCCCGGTAGGGCGCGGTTGGTGCAGCAGGTGGCCTTCGAGGTGGAAAACCGCGACGAGTTCATGAAGGCGCTGGCCCACATCCACACCCACGGCGCGGAGATTGTCAGCGGCCCGCTGACCCACGGAATCGAGGCCGGCGGGAACCTGGAGGGCAGCGGCAGCCGCTCCTTCTACTTCCTCGATCCGGACGGCAACCGGCTGGAGATCTTCTGCGACGGCATGAAGGTTCCCAACGGGGAGCAGTTCCCCCGGGCAGAATATGCCGACGCCATCAGGGACTTCTTGGAAAAGCAGGCCGCAAAGGCGACACCGGCCGCCGCCGACTGAACTGTGCCAACCGGATGTCCCGGCAAGGCGGTTAATCGAAACGACGGCGGGGAATGTTCCCCGCCGTCGTGGCTTGTCGGATCGACCGGCTGGCCGTTTCCACCTACCCCTGGCGAACGAACTTGTCGATGCCGGTGCCGTCGCTGAGGCCGACGTAGATGTCGCCCCGGGAGTCGACCCAACTGCCGTGGCCGGGACCGCGACAATCGAAGCGGGCCAGCACGTTCCCCGACGTGTCCAGCACGCTGACCCGGGCCGATGAATCGTTGACGCTGCCCTCGCTGACCACCAGGTTGCCCTCGCTGTCCGCGGAGATGTCCATGGGTCGCTGGATGTCGTCCCAGATGGTGATGAACTCACCGTCGAGGCTGAAGAGCTGCATCCGGTGGTTCTCCCGGTCGCACAGGAAGATCGTGTCGTTGTGGATCAGCAGGCTGTGGGGAAGGTGGAAGTGCCCCGCTTCGCTCTTCCCCGGTTCTCCCCAGGACTGCTTGAACTGGCCGTCCCAGCTGAACCGGTGGACGCGGGCGTTGCGGTAACCGTCGGCCACGTACAGGTCGCCCGAGGGGGACGGAACCAGTTCGGCGGGGTAGTTGAAGGGGCCGGCGGAGCGCGGGCAGAGGTCGCCCGGGTTTTCGCAGCCGGTGTCCGAGTGGACGCCGTGGCGACCCAGCATCTGGATTGGCTTGCCGTCGATGGTGTACACCAGGCACACGGAACTGTCCCGGTCGGTGAGGTAAACCGTGTCGTCCTCGATGTAGATGCCGTGGGCGAAGGCGAAGGCGCCGTTCCCCCAACTGTCCAGCAGGTTTCCGTCTCGGTCGAAGATGAGGATGGGCGGGTCCTTGCGCTGGAAGGCGAAGACCCGGTCCTCGGAGTCGGTGGCGATGGCGCTGACCATGGCGAAGGTTTCACCCGCTGGCAGCTTGGCCCAGTTTTCCACCACTTCGTAGGTGTACTTGCCGCTTCCTACGGTTGTCATGCTTCTGGCCTCCTTGTTGTGTGGATGCGTACTCGTTAACTGACGCCGCTATTGTAACGCGGGGAACCGCATATGTCGGGATTGACGCCGCGTCGCCGCTGCCTGCAGGTCGACAGCTGATTGGATACTACTACGGGACCGGTTCGCAGATTTCGCGCTTTTTGGCATCGCGTCATGCGGTCCCAATGGCAGGGACGGCCAACGAACAACTGACCCCAACCGCCGGTTTAGCGGGCGGGCAGAGAGAACTGGTGCAGCACGGACTTGCTGTCAATCCAGCAATCGTCTTCGGCCGCAAGGGGATCTTGCTCCAGCCGGATAGAGGGTCAGTCACTCAGAAGCGATGCCCAGAGGGGTCTTACTGAGCACAGGCGAGCAGGTGTGGCAGTTCCAGAGCGACCGGCACGCCCGGAGCACGGACGACGGCCGCACCAAAGAGGTGATGGGCCACCACGGGTGACCCATCACGACATCGGAGCGCCTTCTGCGCGGTCGGTTGGTGGCGAGGCGCGCGCGGAGGTTACGCCGCTCCCAGGTCCGAAGCCACCTGACCGATCACGTCGTCCATCGTGGACACGATCTGTTCGATCTCGCCGGGAGTGACGCAAAGGGGAGGCATGATGTTCATGAGGTCCCCGCCGCGCAGGAAGAGGCCATTGTCGGCAAAACCCTGGGTCAACCTCGGACCCAGGCCGGCGTCGGCCGGGAAGTGTTCCCGGGTCTCCCGGTCCTTCACCAGCTCCATGCCGCACATGAGGCCGAGGCCGCGCACGTTGCCGACCATGGAATGCTTCGCCTTTAACTCTTCGAGGCCGTCCAGCAGATACTTACCCATCCTGGCGGAATTTTCCACCATACCTTCGCGTTCCATGATTTCGAGATTCTTCAAGGACGCTGCTGCGGCCACCGGATGGCCGCCGAAGGTGATCACATGCCGGAAGGCCGCCCGGGGTCCGCCCACGAAAGCGTCGGCGATGGGCTTGCGAAGAATGGTGCCGCCCATGGGGATATAGCCGCTGGTGATGCCCTTCGCTACGGTCATCATGTCCGGCACGATGCCCCAGTGGTCGCAGCCAAACCATTTGCCGGTGCGGCCAAAGCCGGTAATCACCTCATCGGCGATCAGCAGGCAGCCGTACTTGTCGCAGACTTCCCGCAGCAGGGGCCAATAGTTATCCGGCGGCACCACCGCGCCCATGGGGCTGGAGATGGGTTCAGCGATGACGGCGGCGACGGTTTCCGGCCCCTGGAACTGGATGATGTTCTCGATGGCGTCCACGCAGCGTTGGCCGCATTCTTCCGGAGTTTCGCTCTTGAACTCACAGCGATAGAAGTTGGGCTGGGGAGCGTGGAATGTGTTCGGCATCAGGGGCTCGTAGTCTTCCCTGGGGTAGAGAAAGTTGCCGCCCAGGGCCATGGCGCCCATGGTGGCGCCGTGGTAGGAGTCCCGGCGGCTGATGAACTTGGTGCGCTGCGGTTCGCCGATGCGCTTGAAATAGGCGCGGGACAGCTTGAGCGCGGTTTCCACCGACTCCGAGCCCCCGCTGGTGAAGAAGCAGCGGGAGAGGTCTCCCGGCATCATGTCCGCGATCTTCTCCGACAGCATGACCGTGGGTTCGGTGGTGGTGCCCAAGGGCATGTAGGTGATCTTGAGCATCTGCTCGTAGGCGGCGTCGGCGATTTCCTTCTGGCCGTATCCGACGTTCTTCAGCCAGAGGCCGGACATGGCGTCGATGTACGTGTTGCCCAGGGCGTCGGTAACCTGACAGCCCTTGCCTTCCACAAAGATCTGGGGCTCTCCCTTTTCGGCCATGTCGCTGGGTTCTCTCAGGTACACCCAGAGGTTTTCGAGGGCGGTCCTTTGCAGATCGTTGACCGCAGTTTCAGAATGGGTGGCCATGCTTTCCTCCGGATGCTGTTTCAGATGCTATTTGGAGCACAAGATTTAGGATGCCTGATGGCATATCAGTCTAACATCGGGCCGGGGTTGCCACAAACGAAGGCCGTATCTGTAACTGTTCAGAGTTGATGAGATCTGCGGGCTTTTTGGCCCTTCCCAGAGCCGTGGCCAAGTAGGCTATTCTGGCGCTGGGCCGATCAGATCCCCCTCAAACGTGAACAGTTACTGTATCAAATCCGCCACCAATAACTCCGGCGTCCCACCAGAAACGCCCACAAGTAGCACAACGCCGCTGTGAGCGCCGCCGCGCTGACCAGCAGGGCAATACCATACGCGAATATGCTGATGTAGCTGTCGAGGTCGAACCACGCGTTGGTTATCGCCATCCCTATCACCGTTCCGAAAGCGCACGCCACGCCGATCATCATTCCGCCCCACCAGTTCAGACCTGCCATCTTGACGCCGCAAATCCCCCCGGTTATCACGGTCGTCACCAGTGGCAGGCCGACCACAATCAGCAGCATGCCCACTATCGCACCCGCGTCCAAGTGAAACATTGTTCTTCTCCTCGTTAATTACAAATCCCTCCTGCGCAAACGCGGGAGGGATTGTGTTATTTCCTGGGCGGTCGGCATTCTACTACCGCGCCCGGGATTTGAACGAACCTGCTTTTGCCTCCGGGCCGGGGAGAAGCCACATTTGAGATCCCCCGGCGACGGACGGATATTGCGGACGTTCTAACGTCGAACCCTGATGCGGTAGGTTTTCAAGACTTCGCCGCTATCTTTGCCCTTCAACTGAATATAGGCGGTTCCGACTGAACACCCGGCGAAATAGACGTACTGGCCGCTGCTCCGTTGCACGCTCTGCCCCCGGGTGGCCGGACATCCGGTGCGGGTGGGAATGTTCGTAGCAACCTTCAAGCGGCGGGTGCCGGTGTGGTTAACGACGACGTCGACCGGCACGGTTGACTTGACCCGAAAGCCCGCCCAACGGTTGTATCGTGCGTAAGGGGCCTGCGTCAGGGAAGCTGATTCCACCACCGAACTCACGTCCAGGTCATAGGACCCGCCGACAGAACCTTTCAGGTTGGTGGTGGCCTCTATCGTGTACGCTCCTTTGTCCAACTTCTTGACCAACCTGGCGTCGGTGCCGAACGCGCTGGAGTCGTCATCGTTGTCGTTGTCAACGTCCAGGATATCACCCTCGGAGTGGGCACCCTCACGGAGTTTGATATAGGCGTCCCGGTCGTCGGATTCCAGCGTGATGGTGACGGTCTTGATGCGGTCAAGGTAGAAGGTATGGAAGTCGGACTTGAAGCCCCGGCTGTAGCCAATGCAGTCGGAGTCTTCCCATTCCTCCGAGTCCACGCTGAACGTGTCGCTCTTGTGGCCTTCCGAGGGACAGGGGAGGTCGATAAAGCCCTTGCCCCAGGTATAGACATTTCCCTTTGACGTGGCGGTGTCGCGGATGAAGTTGGCGACGTCATCGGGTTCGTGCAGTGCGTTGGCGGACTCCAGGAAGTCCGCTACCACGGCGGCGATGCCGCCGGTGTGCGACGTAGCGCCGGACGTTCCGGTGAAGTAGAGATCTTTGCCGCACGACGATACTGACTTGCTGTTGGCCCCGCACTTGTGCTTCCACTTGGTCAACGTCGCACCATCAGTGCTGGCTACCACATCTGGTTTGGAGCGGCTGGGGTCGCCATCGGACAGGGTGTCGCTGTCGTTAAAAACCGGGCCGCGACTGCTGTAATCGGTGATTTTGATGCTAGTCTCCCGCAGACTGGCCGCCCCAATTGCCAGCAAACCATCATTGACACTTTCCGACGGGTTGACGATGGAGCGTCCCGTAGTGTCATCCTCCCAATCCGGGCCGTCGTGGGACAGACCTTTGGAGACGAGTGCTTGGAATTGTATCCAGTTGGGCACGGTTGGAGATTCGTCGTCATCCTTGTCCAAGTCGTGAACCTGTATCCGCAAACAGAGGTCCAAGAGGCTCAAGGCGTAATGGCTACTGCGCCGGAAGGGATAGTTGGACGTGTTCTGAATGGTGGTGGCCGAGGACCCGTAGTTGGTGCTCTTGTAGTTGCCGCTCACTTTGGTATGGATCATGTGGTAATCGAGCTTCTGCTTAGCGGCGGGCCAGGTGTCATCCCAGCGCATCGAGTAGTAGGCCGTCTCGCCCGCCGTGATGGGCATTTCCTGGCAGGTCTTGTCCATGTCGAGGGTCCGCGAGTCGTCGAAAATGACATAGCCGTAGTATTCGCTGTCCTCGTCGTCAACGATGTCGTCCTCATCGAACCACATCGTCCATTCCTCGTGATTGCCGGCGGCGTTTATCCAGACCGGGCCGTTGTTCTTGGTGATTTCCTCCACCGTCGCCAGCGGAGACGGGTAGTAGTGGTTGGGGTGGTTCTTGTCCGACATCGCTCTGTTGTTGTACGTCGAGATCGGGAAGTAGATGTCGCCGTTGCCGGGGCTGTCATAGGGCCATCCCGCCGCGTGGACGATGACTTGGGCTCCCTTTGCCTTGAGCCATTTCGCGGCGGTGTACACCTGCATGGGCGAATTAGCCTGCGCGAGCAACAACGTCGCCTCTGGCGCCATTCCCTTCACCAACTCCGCAACGTGAACTCCGTGGCGCAGCGGCTTTAGCCCGGTGCCTCCAATGGGTTCACAGGCACGGCTGACGGCCATTATGGCGTCGGGCCACGGAACGATTGAACCGTCGTCGAGGTCCTGGCACAGCATGTTGTGAGTGGTGTTGGTCTTGGTGGGGTCCTTCGTGTACGTGAAGGTTCCCAACTCGTCGATGTCCTTGTAATCGGTGAAGGCCCAATCTATGATGCCCACCTTCACGTCGCCCTTGTAACCCTTGTCATGCCACGTCTGGAGGTTATGCCGCGCCTTGGCAAGCGTCCGGTTGTCGTTGATCGCCTTGAGGTACGCCGCTGACGGCGTGGGCGGAACGGGGGTCGAACGGTGACTGTAGAACTTCGGCTCCGGTGGCAGATAGGGTTCAATGACGCTCTTCTCCAACTCCAGTGAGTCCTGCGGCCACCGACCGCGGGTCATGGGCAACATCGAACCGGCGTAGGTATCCCCCCGGAGTTCAACGCTGGCGAACTTGGCGACCAGCGGCGTGACCTTATCAGCCGGCAGCAGCAGGACGAACTTCCGGTTGTTGCTTTCCGCTGTCAACTGGTGCTCCGGGACGTACACCTTCTGCTCTTCGAGCCACTTCTGCACTGAGGCGGCAGTCGCTACGTTCGGCGCAATGACCACCACCAGAGGGTGGTCGTTCCTAACGTACATGGCGTACTGCGCGGCGGCGGAGGCAGGGATGCCTGCCGTTATCGCGGCGGTCACGTCGTTCAGAGTGTCGTTCAGCTGCGCATGGCCCGCCGGCGGGTCGTTTTGCGCCAAGGTTGCGTGAAACACGTCGGAACGTTGGACGATTGCCAGCATGCTGGCGGTGGGTATCTCCCATTGGTCGCCCGCGATGTGGCGACCCTTGACGGCCTCTATGTGGTCGGACAGCGTTTGGTCAAGGTCGCTTTCCGTCAACGCCCCCAGCTTGACAGTGACTTTGTCGGGAACCGTCCCGCCGGTGGAATACCTTATGTAGTATGCCCCACAGAACGGGGCCGAGATAGGCTGTGCCCGGACCTGGATCAACGGTCACGGGCGTAGGGGTTGATTCCTCTCCCGGGGACTGTGCCTTGGCCGGCAGAACCAGCAGGGTCGCTATGACGGACGCTGCGATCAGCGCCGCGGCCGCGATTACGGCAAGACTTATGTGTCGCCGGTGGTTGTCGATCAATCTTTGCATTGATGTGTCTGCTTCTGTTTCTGTGTCGTCAATCATGATCCGTGCCCATGGTCGTTCAGGCCGGGGCCGTACCCACGTCAGCACCTCCGAGAATCGAGTACGCAACAAAAAAGCCCTGCCGGCAAGCGACAGGGCTGGACACGCAAAAGGCGCAGGGCTACCATTGAGCCCGATGGCGGACCACCGTTCCCCATCGCTGCGGCCTCGGTCTTGCTCACCGGGGCCGATTCATTGGCCCGCGCAGTCTGTCTAGGGACGGATTGACCCGCTGTCAAACAAGGCGGTATCGCCGCTGTATGTACGACACCTATCCGAACACGTAAGCCGCGCCGTAAGCCCATGGCGTTATCTGACCAGCGACGGAACGCCAGTGCAGCAATCAGACGCCGATGCAAGAATTCGAGAATGTAGCCCGAATTTCAGTTCCGATAGACCAAGGTCACTGAGATGGAAACCTGAAGCAATCACACTGCCAACAAACAGCACGACCGAAAACAACCAATAGAGGCGTAGTTGATAGGCTTAATCAAAGCCTGCATATTACGTTGTCGCCAATTTCCGCGATCAATCGCAATACCAGCGCACTACTCACGGGGCAACGCCAATGGGACTGATCATACGAACAGCTATGCAGTTACCGCCGCTAACCAGCACGTCCGACACGGAATCGGAGTAGCGAAATCGCCTCTGTATCTGGACGGGCAGGACTGACCGCCCTGCGACGCTTACGCGGACTGGCAGCGGCGCCCGCAGCCCGGAAGTTTCCGCCAGGCGCTTCAGCAACTGCCCCGTCGTCCGGGGCTAATCTGCCACGGCCCGCGTGAGCCGGCGGCTCTCGGGTTCCATTTGCCGGAGGCGCCGCGTCCGGTCAGCCGGGGGCCGACGGTGCGCTCGGACCGGCGTACCGGGCCATGAAGCCGCGGATGGCGTTGAAGTACTGCCGAATGTCCACGTACATCAGGTCGTTGTGGCCCGCGCCCGGTATGATCTCCAGGTGCTTGTGGGCAGTCCCGAGCTTGTTGAACATGTCCACCGCTTCGGACAGAGGGGCCGACTCGTCCCATTGGCCGTGGATCACCAGTGCGGGTATGTCAATGGAGTAGAACCTGGCCTGGTAGTCGTCCTCCAGCGCCTGTGTCACGTCCGGCGGCAGCCCCTCGGCGATCCGTCCCAGGTTGGGGCGACCGCTCTCGATGATGACGCCGTTGATCCGGTCGGCGGCGGATGTGGCAAGCTCCCCGGCGGAGTGACGCCCCATGGAACGCCCCATGACGTACAGCGGGCCGGTGAACCGCAGCGCCTGCATCGTCTCCTGCAGCCAGTCCAGCACCTCATGGGCGTCGGACAGTATGGCGTTGAAGCTCGGCGACCCGCTGGACGCGCCGAAGCCACGGTAGTCCGCGACAAAGAAGTTCGCGCCGATCTCGTTGTAGCGCGGCGCGATGTCGTCGTATCGGGCGACGTTCTCGCCGCCGCCGTAGAAAAACAGCACGGTGGGGTTCTCACGCCCCACCGCGAAAAAACGGCACGAGAGAGTGGTCCCGTCGGCCAGGGCAATCCCGTAGTCCACCGCTCCCGGCGGCGTATCGGTCCAACCGCGCAAAGGGTGAAAAGATCGGGCTGACGTCTCGGGGTTGTCCAGCACGGAGTAATCAACGGCAGTCATGGCGGTCTCCCGGCGGCGGTGTGCCGCATTATACTGTTGTGCCGGCCAACGAGGCGGCATCCACGGGGCGCGGTTCGCTCAACTCCAGACTTCGGCCGCGATGGAGATGGCGTTCAACGCCGCCGGATAGCCGGCGTAACCTCCGGTCTGGATCAGCGCCTCCACCATTTCCTCCCTGGAGAGGCCCACGCGAGGGCCGGCCCGGAGGAAGTTCCGCAACTGGCCATCGGCTCTCAGTGCCGTCAGCGCGGCGGTGGCGCACACCACTCTGGATTTCAGGTCCAGACCCGGGCGGAAGAAGATTTCTCCAAACCCGTACTGATAGGTGAGCGCCCGCAGGTCAGGCGCCAGGTCCATCAACGCGCTGGCGTAGCCCTGCTGTCCCTCCGCGCCGAAGAGCTGATCCCGGAGCTCGCGTCCTCGCGCCTCCATCTCCTCCAGGCTAAGCTCGGGCGCCTCGGTCTGCGGCGCCTCGATGCCCCTTTCACGGAAGGCCTCGTGCACCAGTTCCAGGGAGTTCACCGCCGAGGGGAACCCGGCGTACAGCGAGCAATGGATCGGCACCTCCTGGATCTCCTCCGCTCCCAATCCCAAATTCAGCGCGCTGTGGACATAGGTCTGAAACTGCGAAAGTCTCTGGAGAGATGTCAGGACGGACAGGGTGGCCAGCATGCGGTATCGGATGTCCAGTCCGGGACGGGACCACACCGCGCCGAAGATCGCCTCGCCGGTATAGTTTCTCAGGCCGGGGATGCTGGTCGTCGCCCGTGGCCGCTCCCGCACCGGATACGTGCCGTGTTGCAGGCGCTCCCGTATCTCATTGCCCTTGCGCCTGAGTTCTTCGCGCTGGTCCATTGCCAAACCCCCGTTTGTGTTGCGAAATGATCTCACGACATTAGCCGAGGTCCGTATTCTACCTGTACCGCAGTGGCGGAGGCTCTTCACTGAATCACGCCGCACGCCGAATCCCCGTGATCATTCGTTGGCGTTGGCGCCTGTTCGACCGGAATCGTCCGATATTATTCGTCTGCTACGTTTCGGGCGGCAAACAGACTTTGCAACGATCAATGACGGCAAAATGGCGGCACGTCTGCCGCCGCAATGCCTGGCGATACCCACGGCCAAATGAGGACCAGGGCCTAACTTCAACGTCTACGGTCCAGGGCAACCGTCTGAAGGCGCATACGCGCTGGTGATGCCGCGATTTTTACGCATGAAGGCGGAGGGACAACCTCTGACCGTTTACGGCGACGGGACCCAGACCCGCTCCTGCACCCACGTTTCCGATGTGGTGGAAGCCAACATCCTGGCTGCCACTGCACCTTTGGCGCAGGCAGCCATACGGCGCTCAACATCGGAACCGATGTTGAAACGTCCGTCAACGAAATCGCCGCGATCATCGCCGGACCGGTTCGCCACATCGTGCCCAATCCCGGGGCCGATTTTGAGGAGGACCGCAAGGCGGCCGATTATTCCAAAGCCCGCTCCGTCATCGGCTGGAAGCCGCGAGTGTCATTTGCAACGGGTATTGGATCCTTGACGGGGTAGTTGTCGTTGCTCGCAGCTATTCGTTGCGGTGCTGGACTGGCGTAGAATTGAGGCTCCACCACGTCTCGCCCGGCCCTGCCGAGCCCTCACCGTTCTGAGTGACAGCAAGATGTTTCCCATAGCTGCGCTGGTCCCAACCCACGACAGGCCGGAGCTCCTTTCCCAACGCTCTCTGGCGTCAATTGCGCGCCAGACGCGGGCGCCGCACTATCTCATCATCATTGACGATTCGAGCCCTGCCGGTCGCCCGGTCAATCAGAGCATCGCCGAGAACTTCCGATGCCCGGGGACGCGGGTTGTCTACCTGGAAAATCGCCGCACGCCCGGTCTGTCCGGAGCCGTCAACACCGCTCTCATCTGGCTGCAAGCTGAAGCGCCGACGGCATTGGTCGCGATGCTGGATGACGATGACGCTTGGGAGCCCACCTACCTGGAACGCTGCGAAGAAGCGATCATCAGGAAAGACTTGGACATGGTCGCCGCCGGCATCATCTACCATGAAACGGGTGGCAAAACCCGCCACTTGAGCAGCCCGCCGCAACTGGATGTGGATGAACTCCTGGTGCGGAATCCCCACGTTCAAGGCTCCAACCTGTTCGTCCGCCTGGAGAAGTTGCTGGAGGCCGGCGGCTTCGATGAGGCGCTGGTCAGCGCCACCGATCGTGACGTCTGCATCAGGCTGGCCGACCTTGGTTCGGTCAGATACGCCAATTTGCCTGATTACCTGGTGCATCATCATGCGGATGATGACAGGCCTCGCCTCTCTTCCCGCGGCGGGGATGCCAAGTGCGCCGGCCTGAGTTACTTCTACCGGAAATATTCGGGTCGCATGACAGTGGAGCAGCGGGAAGCGTTCATCTTCCGCAGTCGAGACGTGTTTGATTGCGACCCGACGATCCCGCCAAGGGCGCCTTCGTTCGAGGAACCTCAGCCCTGCGGTTACAGCGGCGACGACCATCTCGACCTGGTGGTTGGCGCCATCACGTCGCCGGTGGTGGATTATGTGTCCAACCTCCTGGAGAGCTTGCGCCGGGAAATGGGTGGTCGGAAAGACGTTGGCCTGAAGATACTCTTGCTGGAGAACGGCGGTCATGACCGGCATTCGCGCAATCGGCTCAGGGATGTGATCGGCCGCATGGTCGGGCAAGGCCTGAACATCGACCTGAAAACCCTGGAGGACCAGCGGCGCGATGTGGTCCACGGAATCATCGACGCGACAGAGGCGCTGCTGTCCGAACGCAAGTCCATAGCCCTGAGTCACACCCTGCTGCAGCAGTACCTGTATTGGGAAGCGAAGCCGCGACCGGGCGCCGTGGTATGGATTTTGGACGACGACGTGACTTTGGAAGGTTTGGTCCACACTGAAGACGGTGCAATCAGCGTTCAGGAGGTGGACTACGCAGCGGCGATAAAGGAACTGAAGAGGGCCGGCCACAGCATCGTGCTGGGTGAAGTTGCCGGCGATCCTCCACTGCCCACTCTGAGCTGCGTGCGCACACAGTTGGTGGACCTCCATCACAACCTGCACCAGTTGGCGGCGTTGCGGCCGGACGACTCCTATCGGGATCGTGGACACGAAAATCAGGTCTCCCGGTTGGAGAATGCGGACCATTACTACGACCTTGCGCGCTCGGGCGCCGGCCACCTGGAGCGCCCGTTCTGGTATCAGCCAAGCCGGCGAGGCATGACGGCCGAGCAGGTGTTGTCGGAGATCTCGTCGCGCGTTACGGAAATCTTCATGGGCGCCCAGGTCTTTCGGCCTCTCGTCCAGTCCGCCACCAACAATCCGTCGGTTAACCTCAAACAATCGATGAATCGCGGGCCCTGCACGCTGGTGTTCGATCCTCAGGCGTTGCGGGAATTTCCCAACGCGGTTCCAAAAATCGACGGCAGCGACACGCGGCGCAGCGACACGGCCTGGAGCCTGCTCAACCGGTTCGCCGGAAGACGCGACGTAGTGCAATCAACCCTGCCGGTCCGCCAGGAAAGACGGACTGCCCAAGACCCGGACTCCGCTTTCAAAACCCTGGCCCAGGATATTCACGGCTTCGCGGTTTGCGCGGCCATGGAGGCGGTCCTGCGGCGGAAGCGGGAACGGGTCCACCGGTCAACCGGGACCAGTTTCCTGAGCTTTGCCCCGGACGAAATAGATCTGGCGATGGCCATCTATCGACAGTCGAGAGACGAACGATTGGCGGCGTTCGAGTGGAACTTCGCCAGGATTTCGGGCCTCGTGCAGTCGATCGCCAGGTTCTGCGGTTCTGGCAGCGTCAACGCAAGCGGGCCATGGTGGATATCCTCGCCCGGCCACGCCGAATCCGCCCGGCGACTGGGGGAGTTCTGGGAGACGCTTTGCTCCGTGTACACCCCGAACCGATTGACAGAATTCCGACGCGAGGTTGCCGAGGCCGATGATACATCCGCGCGGGAGTATTTCCTCAACCTGCACCAAACGGTGGCGCGGCACCGGTCGATGACGGCCTTACCAGTTGACGCAATCCGGACCGAGGCAGGAGCCCGAATCAGGGAGGAGTTCGGGACCGGCACGCTGACTTGTCTGGGAGTTGGAGAAGAGGGTGCGGTCTTCACGGACGGCAGCATGGTTTACAAGTACTTCCACTACTGGAAGCCCGGCACACGGGATCAGAAGGTGGCGTTTCTGCGATCGCTGGTGGGGCGGATGTCGGCTTTCAGCACGTTGCCGGACATCCGAGAAGTCCGCCAATGGGGCGAGCACGTCGCATTGGTTTACCCCTATGAACCAGGTAGCCGTTACAACGGCGGCCGCCTGGAGGAAATAATCACCCTGCTGCGCGAGTGCCGTACGGCAGGGATAGCGTGCCGCAACCTTCACCCTGACAACCTGCTGGTGACGCCATCCGGGTTGAAATTCATCGACATCGGCGCCGACATCGTGCCGTTCGATGAGAACGAGTTCGAGCAGACGTGTCGCCGCGCGCTGCTCACCTACCGGTTCCATTTCCGGTCCGACCTCAAAGCGCTGATGACCCGGTCATTGGACGAACCGGACCTGCCGGAGTTGGCGGGGTTGGAGCAGTTCAGGCGCGCGGTGGACCCGCGTGGAGTGAGGGAGCTGCTGCACGCGCCCCTGGCCGGCATGGTCATGGAGCACAGTCCCAAGAGTGTCCTGGATTACGGGTGCGGCAACGGCGAACTGGCCGAACTGCTTGCCAACGAGGTCCCAAATATCACCGGGTACGATCCCGATGCCGACGCCACGGCGAAATGCCTGGAGCGCGGTGGCTCGGTTGAATACGGCAGCTCCGCCATGCTGGAGAGGTTACGGGCGGACTGCGCGCGGTTCGACGCTGTGATCTGCAGCCGAGTGCTTTGCACCATCGCGGACAGCAACGAGTTGGCCACAGTTATGTCGGACCTGCGCCGCCTGGTCGCGGATCAAGGTCGGGTGTGGGTGGCGGTATGCAACCCCTTTTACCTGGAAGTTGCCGCAACGGAGCTGAACTCCAGGCCTCATCAGGGCGACCGCGGCTATCACGACACCTTCGTCTACAAAAAAGCGGTGGCGCCTCACGGCAACGTGCGGGATGAGGTCCACCGCAGCTTGGCCACCTACCGGCAGGCTTTCGCCAGGGCAGGTCTGCGTGTGGCTGCGGTGAGAGAATTGGATGGCGCCGACATCGGCGAATTGCGGCCGGCATCTGACCACCTGGTGTTCGAGCTTCGCCCTGCTGTCGATGCCGGCCCCAGCGTGTCGCTGCTGATCAAGACCTGCCACATGGAGTGGCGGGCCATCGAGCGGTTCGTCCGGCATCAGGTCGCACAGTTGGAGGAGCCGGTTAGGTTCATCGAGAAAGTCGTGGTGGTGGACCCATCGCGGGGTCCCTTCCTTCGCCAATACGATGCGCCGGATGCTGACGCCCACCGGGCGGCGATGGACCGGTTGCTGCGGGACGGAGTGATCGACCGGGTGGTCTATGCTCCTGAAGAGCCGTCCACAATTCGGGACACGTACCGGAAGTGGTTTGGCGTCGAGTCATTGGAAACCCACTCGGTCAGCGGCCAGCAGTTGTTCGCCACGTTGTACGGGTTCGATCAGTGCGTGGGCGACTACGTGCTTCAGCTGGACGGCGACCTGCTCATCCACCGTGGCGAAGTTGAGCACGATTACCTCTCTGAGCTTGCCGGCTTGCTCCGCGACGACCCCGCAGCCCTCTTCGCGCCTTTGAGTATCTGCCGTTCGGACCCGTTGCCCTACACCGACACCGGGCTCAACGGCGACTGGCGGGTTGAAGTCAGGGGATGCCTGTTTGACCGCGCGCGTCTTGAGTCGGCGCTCCCCATCGCAAACGATTTGGAGAATGGCCGTTTCGTCATGGGATGGCACCGGGCTTTCGACCGTTTCATCGCCGGCAGCGAGTTCCGGAGTTATCGGGGCGGCGATCCGCGAACGGCGTTCATCCACGTGCCCAACGAGCGCAAGGCTGATGCGGGGAAGTTGCTGGACATCCTGACGGCCGTTGAGCGCGGCTATGTCCCTGATTGCCAGCTTGGAAAGGTGGACCTTCAAGGCCGGGTTGCGGACTGGTCCGGGCCCAAGCGAGCCGAACCGTTCGTTTTCGTGATCTGTGGCCGCAACGTGGACCCAGGGCAGTTCAAACGCTGCATCGGATCGCTGACAGCTCAGTATGGCTCCGATTGGGGCGCTGCTGTGGTGGATGACGCTTCCACCAACGGTTTCGGCGACTACGCCGAGATCCTGCTGGCGGATTACAGGGGTCAGGTTACCATAGTCCGTAACGCAACGCGAAAAGGCCTGCTCTACAACACCTGGAACGCCATCGCCAACTATTGCGCCGACCCCCAGAGCGTGATCATCACCCTGGACGCTGACGATGCGTTGATTGGTACCGGTGTTCTCGAACGACTCCGCATGGAGTACGAAAATGGGGCCGACGTGACCGTCGGTTCGATGTTGAGGCTGGATAAGGAAGCGGCGTATCCGGCCGACTTTGAACGGCCCAGGTGGTGGGCTTCCAACGTCTGGCAGCATCTGCGCACTTTCAGGAAATGCCTGTTCGACGCGATTGACCCGGAAGACCTGAAGCTGGACGGAGAGTGGATCGACATCGCCACCGATTGGGCGTTCATGGCGCCCATCATCGAGATGGCGGAAAACCCGACGTACGTTCCGGAGCCTTTGTACCTCTACGAGCCTTCCGAGCGGAAGCGCAGAACCGATCGAGCGTTTCGGGATGCCGTCATCGCTCGTATACTGAACAAAGCACGCTACGGTCGCTTGGCCTGCCCGGATGGCGTTTCAGGCGTATAGTCCCTTCCTCGGCGCCGATCTCTCAATAGGGCATAATCACCGCCTCGTCGGATGAGACCGTGAAAGCCCGGTCCATGGCGTCGTCGATGCGCTGGCTGCGGGCTCGGCTGGCCAGCGCCACATCGTCCAGGGACGTCAACAGCTGGTGCATGGTCTGTCCCAGGTCCAGGGCCATTACGTCTCCGGAAGTGGGGGTGCGCCGTCAGTTGACGGCGCCGATGCGGAACTTGCGAGTGTCATAATCCACGCACACGGCCCTTACCGCGGGACGACCTTTCTTCACGGTGACGACGTCGGCGTCCCGGGCGCAGGTCTTGGCCTTGCACCCCACGCAGTAGATCCCTGATGGCAGTAGACCCCTATGGCATCGGGTGGGGTGGTCATGGGACATTTCCCCAGTCGTGATTGGTCAATCTCCGTGCCCGAGATCCCGCTGGCGACGGATTGACACCAGGGCGTCCCGGTTCTTCCGTACCCTACCCGGTATTGCGGTCCAGTCATAGAGTATCGTGTCGTGAAACCCGAACTCCATCCCACTCTGAGGACAATCGGTCATTCGCTGCACGTCAATGCACCCACGCAGCGCATATCGAATTGGGCAATTATGACAACCGCCCAGGAAATCGGAGGTGATGACATGTTCACTGCGGAAGACACTGCGAATCGATCTGGTGATCCCACGGTTCTTGGGGATGCGAGACGGGGGACGGCCGTTGACTGTGTACGGCGATGGGCGCCAGATCCGGTCCTATACCCACGTGCTGGACGTAGTGGAGGCGAACGTGCCGGCCGCCACCGCCGAGCTGCCGGAGGTCGAGCACATGGCCCTGAACCTCGGGACCGGTCAGGAAACCTCGGTGATCGAGATCGCGGAGGCCATCGACGGGCCAGTACGGCGCATCCAGAAAGCGAGAGCGGCTGACGGTCGATGTCCAGAGAGCAGCGGCTGGCGTGTCCCCAAGCGGGCGTGTCCCCAAGCGAAGGAACGAACAACATCGTGACTCGCCATCGTAAGCGAGACCCCAAGGTGGTCAGGAGCGATTTTGCAGGGAATGCCGTCGGAGGTTCTATACGGAGGCTACAGCGAATGAGGCGGAGTCATATTGCGGGAATCCTTTTGTCCCCAGAGCCGGGAGGAGCGTGACCGGGCGGCGCGCGGATCGTTAGCGCTGGGCAGGGTTGCGACGGGTAGGAGCAAGTCGGCTTGAAGATTACAGTAATTGGACTGGGTTATGTGGGCACCGTGGCGGCGGCCTGTCTGGCAGACGCGGGACATGACGTCACGGGGGTTGATATCGACCCGGCACGAGTGGCAAACCTCCAATCGGGACGAGTTCCCATTTACGAGCCGGGGTTACAGGAAATGGCGCAAAGTGCGGTCGCGGCGGGAAGGTTACGGTTCACTCAACCCGACGTTTTTGAAGAACCGCTGGGAAGGGTTGCGTTGGTGGCAACGGGCACGCCTCCAGGAGGAGGGGGTGGAGCGGACCTTCGTCAGATGCGGTCGGCGCTGGCGTGGGTCAGGGAGCGGCGTTCCCGGGATACAACGGTGGTGATGAAAAGTACAGTGCCGCCGGGAACCGGGGAGCGGATAATGACCCACGAGCTAAGGGGCTCAGGAATTTGCTACGTTTCCAACCCGGAATTCTTGCGGGAGGGGCGAGCAATCCAGGACTGGAAGCATCCGAGTCGCATCGTGATTGGGGTGGCGCCAGGAGACACCAGGTCAGTTGACGTCCTGAAAGCGCTGAATGTCGGCATTGACGCCCCCCGTATCGTTACGGACATCACCAGCGCGGAGATGATCAAGTACGCCAGCAACGCGATGTTGGCGACTCGGATATCGTTCATGAACGAGATTGCCGCGCTGTGCGAGCAGGTCGGAGCATCCATTGACGACGTGAGCGAGGGTGTGGCGATGGCCCCCCGAACGGGCAGCAGAATCCACGCCGGCGTAGGCTACGGAGGTTCCTGCTTCCCCAAGGACGTGCGCGCGCTGGATCACCTGGCGCTGACCAGCGGGGTGAACGTGGATCTGCTGCGTACGGTCATTATGGTGAACAACCGTCAGCGGTTGCTGCCGCTATACGCGCTGCGGGAACGGTTCTGCGGCGCCATATCTGGACTGCGCGTTGCCGTGTTGGGACTGGCGTTCAAGCCGGACACCGACGACGTGAGAGAAGCGCCAGCGTTGGACCTGATCCGAGCTATGTCCGATGATGGTGTGCTGGTTGCTGCCAATGACCCGCAAGCCAATGAACCTGCCCGTGCGTTTCTGCCGGAATCCGTTGAGTTGGTGAGTGACCCGATGGCGGCCACCAAAGGGGCGCAAGCCGTCGTTCTGATGACCGAGTGGGAGCAACTCGTAGACGCCGACTGGGAATCCATTGCCCGTGGGATGTGTCCACCCCGCTTCGTTTTTGACGGCAGAAATGCGCTGGACGCGGCCCGGATGCAGGAGCTCGGATTTGAGTACACCGGAGTGGGCCGAAGCGGGACGACGGACTTTCGGGCCGGACCGATCCCACGCTGTGTCCCGAATGACCAGGGGACACAATGAAATGCGTCGTGACCGGCGGGTGCGGATTCATCGGGACGCATCTGGTTGACCGATTGGTGCGTCTTGGGCACCAGGTGATCGTGCTGGACGATCTGTCCACCGGCAGCCTCGAACGGCTCAATCCGTCGGCGGAGCCGTTATATTGCTCGGTGACGGATGCTGACGCGCTGGTATCCGCCAGCGAGGGCGCGGATGTCATGTTCCATACGGCGGCGTGGGCGCGTATCGAACGATCGGTAGCCGATCCCGTGGGGACCCACGCAGTGAACGTAACGGGTACGCTCAACGTCTTGCGCGCGGCACAGGTCAACGGCGTGCGCCGGGTGATCAACTCGTCGTCATCCAGCGTGTATGGCGACCAGCCGACCCACCTGATGCGCGAGGACATGATGCCACACCCCAAGTCGCCTTACGCGCTGCAGAAACTGATGGGAGAGCAGTACGCCGAACTGTTCGCGAACCTTTTCGGCATGAGCATCGTGTCGCTGCGCTACTTCAACGTGTATGGCCCGGGCCAGCCATCAGAGGGCCAGTACGCGCTGGTGATCCCTCGGTTCCTGCGGATGCGACAGGATGGCAACCCGCTCACCGTGTTCGGCGACGGAGAACAGACGCGATCCTATACGCACGTGTCCGACGTGGTGGAAGCGAACATTCTGGCCGCGGCCGCCGACCTGACGTCCGGGCGGCACATCGCCTTGAATATCGGGACCGAACGGGAAACCTCGGTGAACGAGATCGCCGAGGCCATCGGCGGCCCGGTTCAGCACATCGTGCCCAATCCCAGGCGGGAGTTTGAAGAGGCGCGCAAGGCAGCCGATTACTCACTCGCTCGTTCGCTAATCGGATGGGAGCCTCGTGTGGCGTTTGCCGACGGCATCAAGGACCTTCTGGAATAGCCGTAGACATCCTCCAAAGAGTTCGGGCCACACGACCGCCGCAATAGCGACGACGAACGCCGCCCACCAGGCGTAGGTCAGCTCCCAGGTTTCGGCCGTCCACGATGTGCAGAGCGGGAACAGCCCGGCAACGGCCTGGAAGGGCACAAACGTCATGTCGAACGGATCCACCGCTATGGTGATTTCGCCGACGCGTCCGGCGTGGGCCAGGCCGGCTCGCAGCCAGTAGCCGGCGTTGGCGAGGTGCTGGCTGCTCAGCAACCCCAGTATCCCCAGAGTGAACACCGGGGTGAAGGGTTTGCCCTCGTTGAGCACGTTCCACGCGCGGGCGGCGAAGATGACCTACGACCTCGCCCGTTCGATGCGCGATGCGCACGTTCCACGCGCGGGCGGCGAAGATTTCGAACGGGAGGCGTGCTTGTCGCCCTCGGCGGAGCCCCGCAGGGCGCCCAGGCCCTGACGGGAATGACGTCCCGAACTGCCACCAGCGTGAACGCCGCCGCCACGGTGTATGAATATGCGAACTTGAGGCCGTGAGTCAGGACCGCCAACGCCAGTCCTTCCTGCCACGGCACGCCCATGGCGTACAGCGCGCCGGTCATGCTGGCCTCATAGACACCGATGCCGCCCGGAGTTACGTGGAACACCTGGAACAGGATGGTGAAAGCGGTGACCGCGATGGCCGTGGGTACGGTTATTTCAGCGCCCAGAGCCTGCGCGGCCACCAACAGGACGCCCGCCTCCAGCACCCAACTGGGCAGGGTCCACAGGGCCGCCCTGGCGATCCGCCCTACGGAAATCTGGGCCAACTGCGTCCGCAGGCTGTCCAGGCGGTTGCGCAGGAATTCCGGCACGATGCGGTCGAGGGTCCGATAACGCAGCAGGGTCAACGCTGCTCCCGCGCCGGCCACTACAACGAAGGGAACGGCCAGGCTCCTCAACCAGTCACCCCGGCCTTCCAACCAGGACACCACCACACCACACACTGCTGCGATGAGGATCAGGCAGGCGAAGTCCAGCAACCGGGCCACCGCCGTGGTGGCGGCCGCTTCGCTGAGGGGCGCTCCCCGGCGGGTCGCCAATAGCGGGCGCGCCGCTTCGCCCAGATTGAACGGGAGCAGGTGATTGGCGAGGAGCCCAGCCTGCAGGCAGTTGAACAACCCGAATACCCCTGCCCGGCTCGTCATCAGTTGCCGCCAGGCAACTGCCCGTAGCGCAAACGCCGCCGTATAGCTGACCAGAAGCGCCGCGAGCAATTCGGGTCGTTGGGTCAGCGTTACCACGGCAGCGGCCAATTCGGCCCAGTCGGCCAGCCACCACACCAGAGACCCGACGGAAACGGTAAGCGCAATTCCAATCAGGACGCGCACACCCTTGCCACTGGCGGGCAACCACCGAGCGCGATTGGTGTCGCCAAGGCTTTCCGGACTTCCGATGGCTCCGCTTCCCGTTTCTGTCAACCGCCGCATGGCGCTCTTCGCTTCCTGTGAGCTTTGCCCGTCAGCTGGGATGCTGCCGCCAAAATTCAAAAATGCGACCTTGTCAGGAGGAGGGATCCGACAAGGCCGTTTGCCAAGGAGGGGCGACGTACCGGAGGACCGCTGCCGCTATAGCAGCCCACCGATGTTTTTCAATTTTCGCTGCCACGAATTGTTTGCGTGTGTACATGGCGCAGTTAAATTAGTGCATACATAATTATCTGTCAATGCCCCGCGCTAAATTAATTTCGGTACGCCTTTGCAACACAGACCGGTAGGACTGATCCCGGATTTGGCCCATCACGGGTTGACCTACAGCTCGGCCTGCCCTCCAGGCGCCGAGCGACAAAACCGCCGAGTGCGTTGGGTTCTCATTGGAGGTGAGCAAAAGTCGTCGCATCAGACCGAACAACGAGCCGAGGGCAGTCATTGCCGGGCACTGTACATCGGCGATCCACTCAATTTGATGGCCGGCCTTTCCCTGAGCAACCAGCGTACGAGCAGGCAATCAACTGAACGCCCATTGATCTGTACGGTAATCGTATGGGTGAGTTGACAGGTAATTATTGCAATGGCGCACTTGATAATAAAACTAACGATAGCCAAAATAACCGCTACCTTTGCCATTATTGTAGGACTGCGTGGTCACGATGACGCAGCGCAACGGTGAACAATCATGTCAACCTGGAGGAATCTCCAAATGAAAGGAAAACGGCAACGCACTCTTTTGGCAATGGTTGGGTTGGCGCTGTGCCTCGGCGTGATGGCGGTCGCGTGTACCAGCGAACCCCCGCCGGCGGCCATGATGGAAGAGCCCAAGGTGGACGTGGATGCGCTCAAGGTTGAGGTTGTCGCCCACTACGCGAACGGCGTGCACGGCCTCTATTCCCAGAGCTTGTCGTCCGCCCAGGTTATGGACTCGGCCATCGATGCGTTCCTGGCCGATCCCAACCCGGCCAGCCTGGAAGCTGCCAAGCGCGCGTGGCTCCGCGCCCGCGACGACTACGGACCCACCGAGGTGTTCCAGTTCTACGGCGGCCCCATCGACAACGAGGAAAACGGACCGGAGGGTCTGATTAACGCCTGGCCCATGGATGAGTCGTACATTGACTACGTTGAGGGCAATGCCACGGCCGGCATCATCAACATGCCCGACGAGTACCCGACCATCGACGCCGATCTCATCATTTCCCTCAACGAAGAAGGCGGCGAGGAAAACGTCTCCACGGGCTGGCACGCCATCGAGTTCCTGCTCTGGGGGCAGGACCTCAACGACGATGGCCCCGGCGACCGCCCTGTAGAGGATTACACCACCAACGACAACGCCGACCGGCGTGTCCAGTACCTCGCGGTGACCTCAGACACGTTGATCGGACACCTGCAGGACATGGTTGACGCCTGGGCTCCCGGCGGCGGCAACTACCGGGCGGAGTTCCTGGCAATGCCTGCCGATGATGCTCTGGTCAACATCATCACCGGCGCCGGCGCGCTCAGCCAGGGCGAGTTGGCCGGCGAGCGTATCAACGTCGCCTACGAAGAGCGTTTCCAGGAAGACGAGCACTCCTGCTTCTCCGACAATACCGTTGCGGACATTGTCGGCAACGCCATCGGCGTGCGCATGGCGCTCACCGGAGATTATGGCGTTGTGTCCGGACCCGGTATCATTGACCTGTTCGCAGCCGAGAACGAGGATTTGGCCCAACAGCTGGCTGACGAGACCCGGGTGGCCGTCAATATGGCTCACAATATTCCGGATCCCTTTGACCAGCACCTGTCCGACACTGCCTCGGACAGCGCGTTCGGTCGCACGCAGGTAAAGAGCACCATCGATGCCCTGATCAAACAGGCCGAAACCATCGTCGCCGGCGCGGCGGCCTTCGGATACCAGATCAATACCTCTGTCTAGGATCAGGCAGCAAATGCTTTCGGGCCGTACCGTTAGTGTCCCCAAGTCGGTCCTCCTGCGGTATGGCCTTGCGGTTGTGTTGGGCGCGGTCGCTCTGGCGGCGCTGGGTTGGTTCCTGTGGCGAGATGCCACGTCCGGCCCCAGCAGGGCCGAGGTCGCCGCGATTTTGCAAACGCAACTCGGCGGCGACACCACGGTCATCAGCACCAACCGCAACTCCTTCGCGCTGGCCGCCGCCAATCTCAATAGCCAGGAACGACTCACCTTTGAGATTGGCGACAGTTTCTTTTCCCAGAACTGGGTGACCGCGCCCGCTTCCACCGAAGCCAGGGACGGTCTGGGCCCCACCTTCAACGCTCAGTCCTGCTCCTCGTGCCACACCCTGGACGGACGCGCGCAACCGCCAGCCGACAACGACGACCCCGAACGGGGTTTGCTGTTTCGGTTCAGCATACCCGGCGTTGATCCCGACACCGGAGGGCCGTTGCCCGATCCCGTTTACGGAGGCCAGCTACAGGATAGGGCGATACTCACCGTTCCTCCGGAGGGGCGGTTCCTGATCTACTACCGCGAGGTTCCCGGAACTTACGAAGACGGCACGCCCTATACGCTGTTGCAACCCGAATATTCCTTCGCCGATCTGGCCTTCGGTCCCACCCACCCCGATCTGCTGTTTTCGCCACGGATCGCTCCAGCGGTGTTCGGCGGCGGCCTCCTCGAGGCGATACCGGAGGCCGATATCCTCGCCCTCGCTGACCCCGACGACGCCAACGGCGACGGCATATCCGGGCGTGCCAACATGGTGTGGAGTGTCCGGGCCGGAGACACCAGGATGGGGCGCTTCGGCTGGAAAGCCAACGTGCCCACCCTGGAGCAGCAGATAGCCGGCGCATTCCGCGGCGACATCGGCATCACGTCTCTGTTGTTCGAGAATGAGAACTGCCCAACGTCGCAAACCGATTGCCAGGACGCCCTCAACGGCGGTGTGCCTGAAATCCCCGCCGCGCGTCTGGCCAAGGTCCTGTTCTATAACCGGACCCTCGGCGTGCCGGCCATGCGCGACGTGGACGATCCGCAGGTCCGGGAAGGCGCGCGCCTGTTCCTCGCGGCCGGATGCGCTGCGTGCCACACGCCCAGCCACACCACCGGCGAGCATCCCGTTCCGGCACTCACCGGGCAGACCATATTTCCCTACACCGACCTGCTGATTCACGACATGGGTGAAGGATTGGCCGACGGCAGGCCGGACTTCCTCGCCGACGGGCGGGAATGGCGCACGCCGCCGCTCTGGGGCATCGGGTTGATCGAAAACGTGAACAATCACACGCGACTGCTCCACGATGGCCGCGCCCGCAACATCGCGGAGGCCATCCTCTGGCACGACGGCGAGGGCTTGGCGGCACGCGAGGAATTCCGGAAAATGTCCCGCGAAGAAAGGGAGGCGGTCATCCGCTTCCTGGAGTCCCTCTGATGCCACGGACCCGCTATATCCTGTTGCTGTGCATCTGGCTCGTGCTGATGGGAGCGGTCGCCTGCGCCCAGGCCGCGCCTCCGTCCCGCCAGCAGGTCCTCAACAGTCTGTCCGATGACCTGATTGTTCCTCGATACCAGGAGGTCGCCCGGGAGATGGACGATCTGAATGTGGCCCTGGCCGGCCTGTGCGCCAACCCTGGTTCCGAAACGCTGGATGCCGCACGCACCGCATGGCGGGAAGCTCGCGCCCCCTGGATGCGCTCTCAGGCAACGTGGTTCGGCCCGGTGATGGATCGCCGCTCCCGGTCTTTGGTGGATTGGTCTCCAGTGGACCCCGAGCGGATTGAGGCGACGCTGGACAAGCGGGAATCCGTTTCGGCCAACGATGTGCTGGAGTTTCTCGGGTCCACGCAACGCGGACTGGGAGCCATCGAATACGTGATATTCGGTGAAGACGCGAGGGTATTGGCATCCCTGGACGATGCCGGCGGAATACGCTGTCAATACCTGACCGCCCTGGGCGAGGTAGCGGCGGACGAGATGGCCGGCGTCCTGGCCGACTGGACCGGGGACGGCTCGCCCGCTGGTGGCTACGCCGGCTACTTCAAAGGAACCGCCAGTACTTCCCTCGTGGAACAGCAGGCCGTGGACGAAGCGGCGCGGACGTCGGTGTTTATAACCCGCAGCATCGCCGACATGAAGCTTGGCAAGGCTCTGGGCGCTGACGGCGGCGAGCCCGACCCATCGGTGATACCCGGCGCCGGCGGCAACAACGCCGTCGCGGACCTGCGTAACCAGGTTTTGGGTATGCAGGACGTGTACCTGGGCGCCGGCGCCGAAGGCGCCCTGGGCATCAGCGCCCTGGTGAGCGGTGTGTCCGAGGAAGCAGACCAGAGAATGCGCGGCCATTTTGACGGAGCGTTGTCGGCGGTCGACGCATTGCAGGAACCTCTGCAATCCACGGTTGCGGCGGATCCGGCTCCCGCTCACCTCGCGCACCAGCGGATTCAGGAGTTGCAGCGAGCCCTGAACACCGAGGTGGTCAGCCTGCTGGGCGTCACCGTGGGGTTCGCTGACACCGACGGCGACGGTTCCGTTTGGAATTGAGTGACGCCAACGGAGCCGATATGCACGACATCACGCAAAAACAAACGGAACCAACTGGTGAGCCTCAATATGGGCCTCGTGCAACTCCATACCCAACAGTCGCACCACCAGCCATTCCGCCAGACGATGACGGCGGACAATGCTCTCTCCCTCTTGCTTACCCCGGTCGGTCATCCGGATCCGCTTGTCGCCACCGACGTCAACCAGGCCCTGCTTCTCCATCCGGCGCAACATCCCGGCCACCGATGGCACCGAGGTTCCCAATCCTTCGGGGAGGCAATTGCCGCAGCGCTTCAGTCAGTTGGGTCAGAGTGGGCGCTTCCGCGCTCTCCCACATCTTGCAGAGCGACAGCAGGTAGTTCTCCCTTACGGGCGACAAGCGGTCGGAAACGTTGGGCGCTGACGTGCGCGCATCGGACGCGGCGGTGGATTTACGAGGACGTGGCACGAAATATCCAAGTAGCAATGCAAGGTTATTTCCAGATTATACCCCAACGGGTTCATCGTCACGCCACCACGCGGCCATTCCTTCGGCGGGGGAGCGACCGCCGCTCCGCAGGCCCGGTGCGCCGGTCCGGGAGTCACCGTTGGGAACTGTCCGGTTCCGTGGCATAGGCCGGCTCATCTACCAGAGCTTGCCCATCGATGAAGGGCAACGGCTGGTGACCTTCGCGCAGGAACGCTCTCACCCGCGTTCCCGGGTCGAAACGCGCCGGGTGCGACTGCATCACCTGTACCCGACGCCCCGAGTCCAATCCCACTGAATAGAGGTTGAATGCGCCCAGAAAATCCCGCTGGACGACCACCCCGTTGCCCTCCTCCTCGGCTTCCATATCAAGACAGTCCGGACGCACCATCACCTGCAGCTCATCATCCGTCCGTGACGGTGTGGCCCAGGCTTCGGACCAGGGAATCCATCCCAGCTCGCTGGTCAGGCAAGCGCCGTCCCGCCAGGCCGGCAGAAAGTCAGCCGTACCGAAGAACTCCGCGGCGAACCGCGTGTCGGGATGGTTGAACACCTGCTCCGGCGATCCCAGCGGCTCGATGCGCCCCTCGTTCATCACGGCCACCCGATCCGCTACTTGCATCGCCTCTTCCTGGTCGTGGGTGACACAGACCACGGTGGCTCCCCGCTCCTTCAATATGGCCCGCACTTCCGTACGCAACTGTCCGCGCAGACCGGCGTCAAGGCTGGAGAAGGGTTCGTCCATCAGTATCAGGTCCGGCACCGGCGCCAACGCCCGGGCCAGCGCTATGCGCTGCTACTGTCCGCCGGAGAGCTGGTGCGGATAACGGGCCGCATACCCCTCGAGGTTCACCAGTTGCAGAGCCTCAGCCACCAGCTGTCGGCGTTGCCCTCCCTTTTCCAGTCCGAACGCCACATTCTGCGCCACCGTGAGATGCGGGAACAGCGCTCCTTCCTGGAATACCATGCCTACCCGTCGTTTCTCCGGAGCTTCGTTCACCCCCGGGCCGCGGAGCCTATTAGGCGACCTAGCCCCCATGAATAGGATGGATGAGACCGCCACCACACTACTTTATGCGGCCTCCCCAAGACAGAACAAAATCCCCATAATTGCGCGTTTAGTACGGGCGTGCTGCAATGGAAGTATGGGAGAAGCCAGGATAAATGAAACCCCCAGCAGCAGCTGGGGGGCAGAGAGATAAAGGAAGTCACTACCTATTGCGGATACAGACGATGCCAATGCACGATCTCAAAACGGCGGTCGTGCCCAGGGACGAAACAAGACTTCGTTCCTTTCGGTGTCCCGCCACAAGCGGTGCCGCACTTGCAGGTATGGTCGGGTGGCCCATACCACTCAATAGCCTTTTCTCTTAACATTTCGACCTCCAAAGTCATTCTGGCGGTTCCATATGCCCCCGGTGCTTGCTACGCCGGGGGTTCTTCTTTGTCAGTGTTCCATAGGCATCACCCCCCTTATCTTTCGCGGGTCCGGTCGAGCCCTACGACCAGGAGGAAAATGAATCCCACGACCGGCACAAACAGCAGGAAACATTTACCTACGCTTCTGACCGTGTCCTTTAATCTGGCGACGAACGCGGCGATTTGAACATATGTGCCAATAATCATAGGTATGTTGGACGGTTTGACGTCGCGGTGGATAACGTTCTGCGAATGGGCGCAGGCGAGGGCCTCGGCAAGTTCGCGCATGGCGCGATGTGGTTCGAAGTCTGCCGGACTCGGACCTCCTCTGAGGTGGTCGTCCAGGGAATAGGGTTGGTAGTCCAGCGCAAGATAGAACGTACTAGGTTTGTCCAGTACGCCGCTGTCTCGCAGGCCGACGATGTTGGGGTGGTTGAGGCGATGCAATGCCTCGGTCTCACGTTTGAAGACCGCCCGCTTGAAACGGTCCGGTTGCGCGGTATTCAGAATCTTGATGGCAACCCGAGTGTCGTCTGCAACCCGGTCCACCGCGCTGTAGACGAAACTCGTACGGCCCCTGCCGATCTGTTCCTGGATTACGAACCGGTTGGCTATGACATCACCGGGTTCAATGAACTGCATACTTGGCATCCTGAGCGCGCATGGCGCATCGTGATGGCGTTGATGGACACCTTACCAACGATCATACCCCCGTACAATCTGCGAGATGCCTTCTGTGAAATGGGCCGATGGTCTGAGAGTATGTTCCTCTGAGAGATGGTGTTCTCCCTGAGGATGACTGGAGTTCTTGACCCGGATACTACACAATGTTACCGTTGGGTCATGATACGGCAGTTCGATGCGGATGGACTGCTGCCGCCGGGGATCCATTGGGCCACATGGGATGAGGTTGCGGCAACCTTCGGCAACACCCCGTGGCGCAGACGACTGCTGGACGGACTGAAGATGGCCATAGATAGCCTGAGGCAGGCCGGACGTCGCACCGTGTACATCGATGGGAGTTTCGTCACGAACAAGGAGGTTCCCAACGATTTCGACGCCTGCCGGGAGGAGGGGGGTGGCGCCGGAATTCCTGGACCCGGTGCTGCTGCAGTTCGATGCCGGCAGGGCGGCCCAGAAGGCCAGGTACCTGGGCGAGCTGTTTCCCGCCTCGTTGGGAGCCACCGTGGAGGGGATGTCGTTTCTCGAATTCTTCCAGACGGACCGGGAGACCGGAGGGAGCAAGGGCATAGTCGCAGTGGATATGGGGGGCGTCGATGATCAAGAATGAACGGCAGTACCGGATAACCAGGACTCAGGCCGAGCGGTTCGCTCGGACCCTGGAGGGTCTCAGGAGCAGACCGGAGGGGGATGATGGGATCCATCCCATGATCGCGCAGGCGCAGGTGGACGCGGTCAGCAGCCAGCTGGCCGATCTGGAGGCCGAGCTGCAGGAGTACGAGGCGATCAGGGAGGGCGGGTTTGAGGTGGATGCACTGCGCGTGGTTGCCGACCTGCCGGAGCTGCTCATCAAGGCCCGGATCGCCCAGGGACTGACTCAAAAGGAGCTGGCGAATCGGTTGGGGTTGAAGGAACAGCAGATACAGCGGTACGAGGCCACGGATTACGCCGCGGCCAAATGGTCCCGCATCAGGGAAGTGGCGGGCGCGCTCAGCATGGAGCTCGGTGGCTCGGTCCAGGCTGTGGACGTCCACCGCTGAGGGCCGTTCAGCTGGGCCAGAAGGTGGGGCTAGCCATGAGACAGTTGAATGATTGCAGCGACGTTCGAAACCGTGGATGCAGCATCCACTGTGGAGTGGGCCTCTACGAGGGGAACAGCAGCCGGGACCGCGTTCCGACCCGGGCGCTGCTGGATCGTCCCCATCCCGACAACCTTCCCGCGGTCGACGTCTGCAGCGAGTGCAACAACGGGTTCTCAAAGGACGAGGACTATTTTGTGGCTCTCATGGCCTGCGTCATCAGCGGTTCGGTCGAACTGGGCGGGCATGAGTTTCCCGTCGCCGCCGGCATATTGGCTCGGAGTGCGGATCTGGCGGCCCGCATCGAACGAACACGCAGGGTTCAATGGACGCTATGGGGTGATGCTGAGGTTCAGTGGTCTGCCGAGCCGGATCGTGTTGAAAATGTGGTGTTGAAGAACGCGCGCGGGCATGCATTCCATGAACTCGGCCTGCCGTTGGAGTTTCAACCGAGCCATGTGTCAGTGTGCCCCATACCGTTGCTCTCCCATGGTCAGAGGGATCAATTCGAACAGTGGCCCGAGGATGCATTGTGGGCGGAGATGGGTAGTCGAATGATGCAGCGCATGGCCCTGGGACACCTCGAATATGGCTGGGTGATGGTGCAGGAAGGCGTCTACAGATACGTGGTCGTTCAGCGACCGGGCGAAACGCTGGTGCGGAGCGTGATTCGGGAGTACCTGGCCACCGAGGTCTCGTGGCCCGATGAAGCGGATGATCTGGCGAGCTGACACCGAGGTCTCACGATGACCGTGGCTGCATCTAATGGCGGAACGCCGGTGACCGGCACAGGATCTGACGGCGTGTACGACGTGGTGTCGCCGCGTGCGGATCATCTCATGGAGTCGCTGCGTGGGGCGGGCTACTCCCTGCCGGCGGCGGTCTCCGACCTGATCGACAACAGCGTCACCGCCGGCGCCGGAAACATCTGGCTCGACTTCCACTGGTCGGGGGTGAATTCCAGGGTGTCGATCTTGGACGACGGCCGTGGGATGTCCGAAGCCGATCTGGTCGACGCCATGCGCATCGGGTCACGCAGTCCCAGGGAGGAGCGGGATGCGGATGACCTGGGACGGTTCGGGTTGGGTCTCAAGACGGCCTCGATCTCACAGGTACGGTCGTTGACCGTTGCCACCCGGACCGTATCATCGGAATCCCCGAGCATCAGGCGGTGGGATCTGGACCACCTGGCGTCCGTGGGTGAGTGGCAGCTGCTCAGGCCCACCGCGGAGGAATTGGGCGAGGACGCCGCGCCGCTGAACGAACTTCCCCACGGAACCCTGGTGATCTGGGAGAAACCGGATCGGATGGTGGGCGACGTTGGCTCCGACGATGAGCGTGCACGGCGGCAGTTCCTGCAGGCCCTTGAGGCCGTGGAGAACCACATCGCCATGGTGTTCCATCGTCTGATGACTGGGCGGGGAGCCGTGGCCATCTGGCTCAATGGTCAGAGGATCACGCCCTGGGATCCGTTCCTGATGGCGGAGGATGCGACGCACTGCTGGACCGCCGGCAACTGGCTGGGTCTCTGAACGCACATCCAATCGGTCGCGACATGCTGCGCCGATTGGCAGGATCCATCGACGCCCGAGCCTGCATCATGGTCGCAGCGCTCCTCGGACCGGTCGTGCTCGTAATTCCCCGGATGACCCTGGAGGTCACGGAAGCCCACTGTCGGGCGTCGGCCTGATGAGCTATGCCCTCCAGGGCAACGACCGGCTGGTGATGTGGAAATTTCGCCCCTGGCGATCGTGCTGCTGCTGTCGGTGCCCTACGGCATCGCAGTCGGGGTATGCTGGACGGCGATGAACGTCCTGCGGCGAAATTACCGCCTGGACGTGCCGCTGTTCACCTTGGCCGGCATCCTGGTGCTGTGGAGGTTCACGACGCCGGTCCTGGACGGCCGGATGTACACCATCGGGGGGTTCGCCATGCCTGGCCCGGGGCTGGGCATACTATTGGTGGCGACCCTGACGGTGATCGCCATCGGTTCCGGCGCCGCGCTCCGGCGGTGGCGCCAGCCGGTTCTATCGTGACATTGCCAACTCACACATTGAACGCCCAAGCGGAGGTCAACTATGCCGAATGGAGGATCCGACTGTTGCGGAACTTGCTGGTTCAACCGGAAAAACCGTGGCCGGACCGGATATACACGCGTGGACAACCCAGAACCGGATCACTGCGAAATTAGAGACACGCCCATTGAAAACCCATTTTGGACTTACTGCGCCAACCACCCGCATCACCAGCCTGACAGCGATAGAATTCCCATCGGACCGATCTACGCCGGTCATGGAGGTTATCCTTATCAAAGAGAGGTATGGCGGCAATCCCCTGACACAGAAGAAGTCCGACAGCATATTCTCGAATTGCTCAACGGTTTTCCGGAGAGCACGTCCCACGACTGGTATCCCGTATCGCCCGGACTGATCGAGATTATCGTCTGGCAGTTGGGTGAGTTCAAAGAGTCCCAAGCTGTGCCGCAGCTGCAATGGATCGCAGAAAACGGTTCTGATGCTCTCCGCGACATGGCGCTCCGGGCACTGGAGAACATTCCCGGTTAAAACCACTACAGCATCAGAGCAGGAATAAACCAGATGTGAAACCGCCCTTTGGCCCGAATCCACCGAAAGAATGGGGACGTGCCAGTCAGACCGCGCACGAGAATCATGGCAAGGAGACTGCAAGGCTTTAATGCCGAAAAATCGGGACAGGTGCGGGGCTACAGCCGCGCGAAGGGAAGATCGTCGGGCAGGTTGAGTTGGGAATCGCCCGAGGAACGGCCTGGTAGGGTCAATCAGGTTTGGATTGTCTTGAGAACGGGTTATGCGCCGTCGGCACTGTGGTCAGGAAGGGAGCGACAGAGTACGCAACCGTACGAGGGCGCTGCTGAACCGGTTTTCCTAGGGATACCTCTTAAGCTGGACTTTGTACAAAAACTAGAAAAATGAAGCGGGCAGGGTAAGCTGGGTTGACCCGACATCTCACCGTAGTTCGACCCATGCTCACCCTGCCCGATGCCATTGTAACGGTTCTCTTTCCCTTCGCCATGCCGTTCCAACACCGCACTTGGCGAAAGGCTCAGGTCCTATTGGTCGGCACGACCCTGACCCCGGGCCAGCGCACGGTGGCCTCGGCATTGCGCGTCATGGGCCGCAGCGGGGACCGCAACTATGCCCGCTACCATCATGCGCTGAACCGGGCAGTATGGTCGCCCCTTGGAGCGTCCCAGGTTTTGCTCCGGCTGCTGATCGGGCTCTCGACCACGGCGACGGCCCCCTGGCGTTCGGTATCGACGAAACCCTGGAGCGGCGGCAAGGTCCAAAGATCAACGCCCTGGGTGTCTACCGAGATGGCGTGCGTTCCAGCCGCAGCTATACAGTCAAGGCCAGCGGTTTGCGTTGGATCTCACTGATGTGGTTGGGACACATCCCCTGGGCCGGTCGATACTGGGCCCTGCCCTTCCTCACCGTGCTGGCGCCATCGGAACGCTATCACCAAAAGCGGGGACGCCGCCACAAGAAGGTCACTGACTGGGCCCGGCAAATGATCCTGCAACTGCGCCGCTGGCTGCCGCACCGGCCTCTGGTAGTGGTGGGCGACAGCAGCTACGCCGTCCTCGATCTGCTCCACTGCGGCCAGTCTCTCCGTGAACCGGCAACCCTCATCGCCAGACTGCGCCTGGACGCCGGTCTCTACGATCCCGCGCCGCCCCGTCAACCGGGTCAAACCGGCCGACCCCGGGTGAAGGGATCACGTCAACCCACCCTCAAGCAACGCCTTGACGATCCCGACCGGCCTTGGGACACCGTGTCGGTGTCCTGGTATGACGGCGCCGTCCGCACTCTGGAACTGTCTTCCCAGACCGCCGTCTGGTACCACCACGGCAAACCGCCCGTGCCCATCCGGTGGGCGCTGGTTCGAGACCCCGATGCTGAACTCGACACTCAAGCCCGGCTCGGCACGGATCAATCGGTCAACCCAATACAGATCCTCCAGTGGTTTGTGCTGCGTTGGCAACTGGAAGTCACCTGCCAGGAAAAGTCACCTACCAAGATGTGCGGGCTCACTGGGGCGTGGAAGATCAGCGCCAATGGTCAGATCGCGCCATCGCCCGCACTACGCCCATCCTGATGGGTCTGTTTTCCTGGATCGCCCTGGCGGCTCACACGCTGCAGCAAGAGAGCCTCATCACCCAACGTAGCGCAGCCTGGTACGACAAGCCGTCGCCTACCTTCGTGGATGCCATCGCCCTCGTGCGACGACGCCTGTGGCTGGCGTCCCAGAGTTTTGCAATGTCGTCGCCCGACGACAACCGGGAAAAACAGGCTCTCGATTTATACGCGCGGCTTATCGATCCCCTCGCCTACGCCGCTTGAACGTACAAAGTCCAGATTGGGCGATCTTCTCGAACCACGACTCCGGCAACGACGGCATCCTTCGACAGGATCTCACGCGTACCCATTTTTGTAAATCGTCAGAATCAGGATTGGAGCTTTCTGCCCCTAATGGTCTCAATCCGGTCCAATCCTGAAATTCGGTAAATCCTTGTATCTTGGAGAAGCCAACGACGCGGCAGACCGTTAATCCTGAGGCTCGCTGTGCGAAGCCGTGAATCAGCAAGGTCGCCGCGTCGTTCACCCTTGGCTAACCCGAACAGTTGTGAGGGGCTGACTAACCAGACCCCGTATTGCAAGGCAGGGTAGTCCGGGAATGGCCGGCCAAGCCAAACCAAAGGTACGGGGAGTGTAAAACATCATGACCACCGAGACAATGACCATCATCAGCATTGACGTGTCCCAAGCTTGCCTGGATTGTTGGGCGCTTCCGGCAGACCGGGCCTGGAGTGTGGAGTACACCGACGCCAGTCTGAGCGAGCTGGTGGCGGAGTTGGTCCCGCTGGAGCCGCAGCGGGTCATCGTAGAGGCCACTGGGGGATTGGAAACCCGGCTGGTGGTGGAGTTGGCCGCCGCCGGACTGCCCGCAGTGGTGGTCAATCCGCGCCAGGTGGTGTCGTCGGAACTGGTGGTTGCCCAGATTGATGACCACCTGGCGCTGTTGGGAAGGCAGGTGGCCCAACTGGACCAGGACATCGCCGCGCTGCTGCAAGACCACGCCGTCTGGCAAACCCGATCCAAACTGCTGCGCTCCATCCCCGGGGTGGGGCCGGTCCTGGTCTCCACGCTGATCGCCCAGCTGCCCGAGCTGGGACACGCCAGCCCCAAGGCAATCGCCGCCCTGGCGGGCGTGGCTCCCTACAACCGGGACAGCGGACAATGGCGCGGCAAACGCTCGGTGTGGGGCGGCCGGCGCCAGTTGCGGGCCGCCTGGTACCTGGCAACCCTGGCGGCCACCCGATGCAACCCAGCCATCCGAGCCTGTTATGAGCGTCTGCTGGCCGCCGGCAAGGCCCAGAAGGTCGCCCTCATCGCGTGTATGCGCAAGCTGCTCACCATTTGCAACGCCATCATCAAATCCAACACCCCCTGGCAAAATCCTGTTGCCGCCGCCGCCTAACCCCTTGACCATCAAGACAGTTGCTGATTCTGACGTTTCCCGCCGCGTCGGCGCGGGTATAATGGCCCCAACCAGGCCCGCCCCTGGCCAACCGCAACTCCACGCTAGACCCACCGAGGTTCGGCATGACCACCGCCAACACCACCGGCAACACCACCAAAGTCCAGCAGCCTTTCCGGCTGCCGGACATACCCGACCGCGAGCCCGATGAAGTGACGCAGTTTGACCAGATTACCAAGACCGGCAGCGCCCACTACCTGGCGCAACACCTGGGCAACCCTGAGACCACTCTGGTGGAGGCTGACCGCTGGGTCGTCCCCACCGCTGACTTCGACAAGCGCCGCGCCCGCTACCCCGACCTCATGGTCGCCCGGGGCGTGGACCCGGCGGCGTACAAGGCCAGCAACGGGTACATCGTTACGGAGCAGGGCAAGCCGCCGGACTTCGTGCTGGAGATAGCGTCGGAGAGCACGGCAGACACGGACCTGGGGATCAAGAGGGACTACTACGCGTCGCTGGGCATCCCGGAGTACTGGCGGTTTGACGAGACCGGGCAGCACCACGGGGCGAAGCTGACCGGGGAGCGGCTGGTGGCGGGCCGGTACGAATCCATAGAGATTGAGGCGTTGCCGGGCGGGGTGTTGCAGGGGTACAGCCGAGCGCTCAACTTGCACTTGCGTTGGGAGGAGGGCCGGCTGGCGTGGCAGGACCCGGCCACGGGGCGCCCCATCGCAACGCTGGAAGACGAGCGGTGGGAGCGCCTGCGTGAACGTGAAGGCCGTGTTCAGGCTGAGGACAGGGCTGACAGCGAACGGCAAACCCGCATTCAGGCCGAGGCGCGCGCCGACAGCGAACGGCAAACCCGCATCCAGGTCGAGGCGCGCAACCGGGAGTTGGAAGAGGAACTGTGGCGGCTTCGGGGCAACTGAAAAGGGTTCGCATGGCCATTTCCAATACATGACCATTTCCAAGCCGGAACGGGTGATTCAAGGCTGATCGCCCGGAGCTGATCCCGCGGCGCCGGCGCCCCGCCGTTTTTTCGCAAATCGTCATAATCAGGATTTGCGGGATTTATGGATTATCAGGATTGGAGCTTTCTGCCCCGAATGGCCTCAATCCGGTCCAATCCTGAAATCCGGTAAATCCGGCTTCTGACGTTTCCCGCCGCGTCGGCGCGGGTATAATGGCCCCAACGGGCCACCCCCTGGCCAACCGCAACTCCACGCTAGACCCACCGAGGTTCGGCATGACCACCGCCAACACCACCACGAACACCACCGGCAACACCACCAAAGTCCAGCAGCCTTTCCGGTTGCCGGACATACCCGACCGCGAGCCCGACGAAGTGACCCAATACGACCAGATTACCAAGACCGGCAGCGCCCACTACCTGGCGCAACACCTGGGCAACCCGCAGACCACTCTGGTGGAGGCTGACCGCTGGGTCGTCCCCACCGCTGACTTCGACAAGCGCCGCGCCCGCTACCCCGACCTCATGGTCGCCCGGGGCGTGGACCCGGCGGCGTACAAGGCCAGCAACGGGTACATCGTTACGGAGCAGGGCAAGCCGCCGGACTTCGTGCTGGAGATAGCGTCGGAGAGCACGGCAGACACGGACCTGGGGATCAAGAGGGACTACTACGCGTCGCTGGGCATCCCGGAGTACTGGCGGTTTGACGAGACCGGGGAACACCACGGGGCGAAGCTGGCCGGGGAACGGCTGGTGGCGGGCCGGTACGAATCCATAGAGATTGAGGAGTTGCCGGGCGGGGTGTTGCAGGGGTACAGCCGGGCGCTCAACCTGCACTTGCGTTGGGAGGAGGGCCGGCTGGCGTGGCAGGACCCGGCCACGGGGCGCCCCATCGCAACGTTGGAAGACGAGCGGCGGGAACGCATCCAGGCCGAGGCGCGCGCCAATGCCGCCGAGTCCCGCAACCGGGAGTTGGAAGAGGAACTGTGGCGGTTGCGGGGCAACTGAAAAGGGTTCGCATGACTATTTCCAATACATGACCATTTCCAAGCCGGAACGGGTGATTCAAGGCTGATCGTCCGGAGCTGATCCCGCGGCTCCGGCGGCCGGCCGTTTTCCCGTAAATCGTCAGAATGCAGAAATGCAGACGCCCCGCCGTTCCTGTCGGTCACCGGGCAAAGACAGGAGGGCGGCGGGGCGGCAACGGCTTCAGCGGTCTGGAGTCGTCAGGCTGAGGTGACCGCCGGCTGGTGGGCCTTCAGGAACCGGCGGGCGTGCGCCACCGCCTCGTCGATGTGCTCCTGGCTATCCTTCCACGGATAGATGGTCATCTCAGAGTTCGGGGCGAGGTCGGCGACTTCCCTGGCGACCGCATAGGGGTGGGCCGGCACGTCTTCGGGCGCGACCAGGATCGGCGTCTGCAGGTTGCGCACGAAATCGCGGTCAACCGTGAACACGAAGTCCGCGCGGTTGGTGTACATGTTCGTTAAGAAATCATGCACCATGTCCATGGTTATATCCGGACGTTTTTCGCAGAGGGGCGGCCCCCAGCCCGCGATGTTGTTCTGGTAGAAGAGGTCCGGCAACTCGGGCCGGAACCCGCTGGGCTGCATGAACGCGACCGCAACGATGCGGTCCGAGGCCAGGCGGAGCAGGTTGTGCATCATCGGCCCGCCGATGCAGAACCCCATGACCATGAACTCGCCGATGCCGAGAAAGTCCATGAGGCCAAGCTGGTCTTCGGAGTAGGCGTCCCAGGGACGGTCGATCTCCAGTGGGCCGGTGGACTGGCCGGGCGGCGCGTTGCGCAGGTCGGCGGCGATGACGCGGAAGTCGTTCTTGAAGGCCTCCATGGGGTTGAAGGGATGCGTCTGCAGGCCGGCCACGGTGGAGTTGAGCCCACCGCCCGGGACAATCAGCAGGGGAAATCCCGAACCGACCTCTTCGTAATAGATGCGGGTGTCGCCTCTTTCGTAGAACGGCATGGCAGTGGTCCTCCATCAGAGAGTGTCAGGGTTGCTTCGTCTCGATCTTACGGGGTGAATCTAAGCCACGTCGGTCAAGCGGTCAACAAGGCTCACGCGTACCCATTTTGTCTTTTACATCGATGCACCGGATGAACAGGATTTGATTGATTATTATGAACGCCCCACCCGCACGCCATCATCCGGTCTATCCTGCATATCGATGTAAATTGGCTCCCGCAGTCGTCAAACTGGGTACGCGTGGGGCAATCAGGACTAACGTTCCGGTTTCAGACGCCGCCTATGGCCGCCAGTCATGGCGCGGTTTCCAGCCCAGCATGCGCTGTGCCTTCGCTGTGCTGATCACGCTGGCAGCGCCCTCCAGCCCGTCCCGTATCTCCACCCGGTCGCCGAAGTTGCGCCTGACCAGCTCGATTGTGGGCTCGGCGAAACGGCTGGAGGGCTGGGCGAGCATGAAGGCTTCGTACTCTTCGATGTCCGCATCCAGCGCCAGCACGTGCGCTTCGGCCACGTCACGGGCATCGGCGTAGGCCCACATCACCAGCGTGAGCGGATCCTCCGGCGTGGGGGCCGGCCAGGGGAACTCTGCTTGCACTCCGGGCAGCGCAACGTTGGTGAACCGGAGGCTGACCACGGTGGTGTCGGAGTTGCGCGCGATCATCCGGCCAATATCCTCGCCGACCTGCTTGGTCAGGCCGTAGGGTTCGAAGGGCATCATGGGATGTTCCTCGTCCAGGGGCAGGTATAGCGGTACGAAGGCGTTGCCGTCGTGGGCCCACCCCATGCCGAACGCGCTGGACGAGAACACCACGCGCCGCAGCCCCAACTCCGCCGCCGACATCATGACGTTGAAGTCGGCGGCCACGTTGTTCTCAAAAATGACCCTGGGTTCGGCTCGCTGCGGCCCGGGAATGGCTCCCATGTGAATTACGGCTTCGGCGCCGGTGAGGATTTCTGCCACCGCCCCGGCGTCTCCGAGGTCGCAGCGCACGAACTCCGTCGGAAGGTCATCGGCAGGCAGTTGATCCGTTGCCAGGACTTCCCGGCCCTGGTCCACCAGCAATTGCACGACGCGGCGTCCCAGCCTGCCGGCCGCTCCCGTTACTACTAGCATCTTCGCCTCCGGTCGAACCCACTCTAATTATTGCGGTCGTAGGCGTCGGCGGCGCGCAGCACCGTTGCATCGTCTCCTGCGCGACCAATGAGCATCATGCCGATGGGCAGGCCGTCGGATGTACCGCACGGCACCGAAATCGCCGGATGGCCGGTCACGTCGAAGGGGCAGGTGTTGGGGATCATCTCCAGCGCGCGGTCGGTGTACTCCTGGCGGCTGCAATCGGCCGGCGGGATGACTGTCGCCTTCATCGGCAGCGTGGGCATCACCAGCAGGTCGTACTCGCTGAGCGCCTGGTCGTAGGCTGCGGTCAGCGTCCGGGCGAGGTTCTGGGCCTTGGCGTAGTAGCGGCCGTGATACCGGTCCTGCATGTACTGTCCCATGAGCGCCACCAGCTTGGTGGTTTCGGAAAGGTCGTCGGCCCGGGTCTGCCAGCCGCGGGCGTACACGTCCAGCAATCCGGTGGTGTAGTGGCCCTTCCAGTTGGTGCCCATGCTGTTGCCGGCCACCATGAGCATGGTTGCCCCCTCCACGGCGATGGCCCGCCAGACGTGGATGCCGTCGCGGTGCCAGGGTATCGACACCCTGCCCACCTGCGCGCCCATGCTCTCAAAGGATCGAGCCGCCGTCTCCACGACGTCATCCACGTCCGCTTCCGATTCCGGCAGGCCGAACCCTTCCGGCACGATTCCGATGCGCAGACCCGACACGTCGCCGGTCAGCGCCTGGGTGTAGGCCTGCCCGGCAAGTCCGGCCTGCTGTCTGGGGTCCAGACCGTCGGGTCCGGCGATGGCCTCCAGCAACAGGGCCACGTCGGCGGCGGAACGGGCCATGGGCCCGGTGTGGTCCAGGGTCAGCTCAATGGGGAATACGCCGGTGTAGGGCACCAGCCCGTAGGTCGGCTTGAGGCCGTAGATGCCGCACCAGCTGGCCGGAATGCGGATCGACCCGCCCTGGTCGCCGCCGATGGACATGTCCACCTCACCCGAGGCTACCAGCGCCGCGCTGCCGCTGGACGAGCCGCCGGCGGTGCGCGCTGGGTCGTGGGGATTGCGGACCGGGCCGGTGTCCGAGGTGTGGCTGCCGCCGGAGAAGCAGAGGCTCTCGCACACCGCCTTGCCCTTGATGGAGCCGCCGGCGTCCAGAATACGGGTGACGATGGTGGCGTCCACGTCAGGGACATAGCCTTCCAGGACGCTGGTGCCGTTCATCATGGGCACGCCGGCGACGCAGACGTTGTCCTTGATGGCCAGGGTCTTGCCGGAGAGGATCCCTCCCTGTGGCCCGGTGATGTCAGAGCGCCAGTACCAGGCTCCCAGCGGGTTGTCTTCCGGTTGAGGTCGCACACCCGGAGAGCGCGGGTATTTCACCGGCAGGCTGGGCGCCGTAATCTGGTCCAGCCGCGCATAGGAGTCCAGGATGGGCTGGCTCAGTTCAATGTACGACTCGACGTCGGCTGGCGAGGGGTTCAGGTTGTAGGCGTCTGCTATTCGGAAAATCTCGTCGACAGTGGGTCGCCTTACCGCCATGTTGTAACCTCCGGTTTCTTCTTGACCACGATTAGGGACTATACTACGCCCGGAGAAATCTGACTCAAACACCGTTACCAGCTCAGCAAAATCCTCATCAACCACCGGACCGGCGCCTGGCGAGTCTGCAACCCCGCCAAGAGCTCACGCGTACTCAGCTTGGCGACGACGGGAGTGAGTTTACATCGATAAACAGGATGGACAGGATTTGATTGATTACTGGAAACGTCCCGCACCCTGGACAGCGCCACCATCCTATTCATCCTGTTCTGGACTTTACGCAAAATTTAGGAAAGGTATAAAACAGGGTAAGCTGACTGCCCCGACTTTCCACGGAAGGTGCAGTCATGCTCACCCTGCCCGATGCCATTGTAGCCGTACTCATGCCCTTTGCAACGCTGTTCAGCAAACCTACCTGGAGCAAAGCCCAGTTGCTGCTGGTGGGCGCCGTACTGACCACGGGGCAGCGCACCGTGGCCCAGGCTTTGCGGGTCATGGGCCGCAGCCATCACTATGACTATGCTCGGTACCACGAGGTGCTCAACCGGGCGGTGTGGTCGCCCCGGCGGTCGGCCCGCATCCTGCTGGGTTTGCTGTTGGAACACTTTGGCCCGAGCCGAGGCCCCCTGGTGTTTGGCATCGACGAGACGTTGGAGCGCCGCCGGGGTCCTCGGATCAAGGCCAAAGGGACCTACCGAGACGCGGCCCGTTCCCATCGGGGCCACGTGGTCAAGGCCAGCGGTTTGCGCTGGATCTCCCTGATGCTGGATCTCCCTGATGTGGCTGGGACCGATCCCCGGGGCGGGCCGAGTGTGGGCATTGCCCCTGCTCACCGTGCTGGCGCCCTCGGAACCCTACTACCGAGCCCAGGGTCGCCAGCCCAAGAAACTCACCGACTGGGCCCGGCAGCTGATCCGGCAACTGCGTCGGTGGCTGCCCGACCGAGACCTGGTGGTAGTGGGCGACGGCGCCTATGCCGCTTTGGACCTGCTGAACTTCTGCCGCGCCCTGTCCCAACCGGTAACCTTCATCACCCGCCTGCGGCTGGACGCCCGTCTCTACGATCCGCCCCCGGCACGCCAACCCCACCAGCGGGGACGGTCCCGCATCATCGGCCCACGACAAACTCCCCTGGGCCAATTGCTCAATCATCCCGACACCCCCTGGACCACGGTGTCGGTGGCCTGGTACGGCGGTCGCGCCCGCATGGTGGAACTCACCTCCTACACCGCCCTCTGGTACGTCTCCGGCAAGCCGCCCTTGCCCATCCGCTGGGTACTGATCCGCGATCCCCAACGCCGGTTCCAGCCCCAGGCCCGGCTCTGCACCGACCCCAACGCAGATCCCGCCCAGATCGTCCAGTGGTTTGTGCTGCGCTGGCAACTGGAAGTCACTTTCCGAGAAGTGCGCACCCACCTGGGCGTGGAAACCCAACGTCAATGGTCCCACCGGGCCATCGCCCGCACCACGCCGGTCCTGCTGGGCTTGTTCTCCTGGGTAACCCTCGCCGCCCACCAACTGCAACATTCGGAACCCATGCCCTGCCGGGCCGCAGCCTGGTACCCCAAACCCCAGCCCACTTTCAGCGACGCCCTGGCCTTGGTGCGCTGCCACCTGTGGCCCGCCACGGAGGATTTTCTCAGGTCGCCAAAACCAGCCAACATGGCTAAAAGCCAACTCACCCGCCACCACAAGATCATAACCTCCCTGGCCTACGCATAGTAAATGCGTAAAGTCCAGCTGTTCATCGATGTAAAAGACAAAGTGGGAACGCGTGAGCGCCAAGAGACGAAGCAGATGCAACATCACGATCCCAAAGCGCTGCGCATAGCGAAAGCAGTGCAGCAACGTGAGCAGCCCGAACTCGTCATCCTCTTCGGCTCCCGCGCTCGGGGTGACCACGAAGAACTGCTATCCGATATCGACGTCATGCTGGTACAGGCCACCGAACCTGATGACGCCATCCAAAAGGCCGCCGCCGCCGCCGCCGCCAGGGTCGCCCGGGAGACCTACGGACGGGAAGTGCCGGTGGAACTGGTGTGGAGGACCATCGAAGAGTTCCGGCACAACCGCCGGTACGTGAATAGCGTCGAGACCCACGCCGTAAAGGACGGAATAGTAATGCCCAGGGATCCGAACCAGTACGGCTCGTCACAATACGAAGACGACGACACCGAATACTCCTACGACTGGGAGAGCTACGAAATACTCATCGAAAGAGCAGAGGCGCACCTGTCAATGTTCCAAGTGGGGGCAGCGAACGACCAGCCCGACTTCCCGATAGGCCAGCAGGCCCACTTTGCCCTGGAATGCGGATTGAAGGCCCTTTTGGAAGCCCGAAGGATTCCCTATGGCTACAACCACAGCATGGCGGACCTGCTGGGCACGCTTCGCCACTTCCACTCCGAAATGCGCGGCTTCCGCTTGTCCATAGCCCCCGACATCTACGCGGAGTATGCGGGACGACTCGGCTACCGAGCGCGACGGCAACCGCGTCTGACCGACCAGCCGGACTATCTGGAGAAGACCGTCGCCGACGCTCAGTTCCTGATTGAGCGGGCCAAAGCCGCGAGAGCAGAAGCCGGTTGAAACCTACCTGCCCCAACCGAGAAACAAATACCCCAAACACGGAGGCCAACCATGCCAGTCAAAGGAACCACGATGACCAGTTATCGACCGTTGATGCAGGGGGTCAACGGGATGGTCGCGGCAAGTCACCCCAGCGCCGCCATGGCCGGCCTGGAAGTCCTGAAAGGGGGCGGTAACGCCATCGACGCCGGCGTGGCGGTTGGCCTAGCGCTGAACGTCGTGCACGTCGATGATTGCAGTTTCCTGGGAGTGGCTCCCACGGTGATTTACCTGGCGGACCGCAACGAGGTCGTCACCGTTGACGGTCTCGGGGTCTGGCCCCAGGCCGCGTCGGTCGAGTACTTCCACAAGCACCATGGGGGCAGGATGCCGGCCGGCGTTCTCTCGTCGCTCACCCCCGCCGCCGCCGATTCGTGGATCACTTCTCTGTCCCAATTCGGCACGATGACCTTCGGGCAGGTGGCGAGCGCGGCCATCGACCTGGCCGGGAACGGTTTCCCCATGTTCCGCTACCTGGCGGGCCGGTTCAAGACCGCTTTCGACCAGTACAACGCGTACCCGTCAACCGTGGAAGTTTATCTGCCCGGCGGTCACGCTCCGAAGCAGGGCGAGATGTTCTACCAGAAGGACCTGGCCGCCACCCTGTCCCGGCTCGCCGACATTGAGGCATCCAACGCCGGCAAGGGCCGCGAGGCTGCGCTCAAGGCGGCAAGGGACTATATCTACACTGGCGAGTTGGCCCACAAGATCGTAGCGTTCAACCAGGAGATGGGCGGGCTCCTCACCGAGGATGACCTGGCGCGATATCACGTACAGGTGGCGCCGCCTGTAACCGTGAACTACAAGGGCTACGACGTCTACAGCACCGGGCCGTGGGGCCAGGGGCCGACGTTCCCTCAAGCCCTGAAGATACTGGAAGGGTTCGACCTGGCGTCCATGGGCCACAACTCCGCCCAGTACATCCACACCGTGAGCCAGGCCCTGAACCTGGCCTTTGCCGACCGTGAGCGATACGTGGGCGACCCCGATTTCGTGGATGTGCCGATCAACGAGATGCTGGCGGAGGAGTACCTGGCCAAGCGCCGTGCTCTCATAGACCCGGATCTGGCCTGGCCGGGCACGCCGCCGGCGGGCGACCCGCGAAAGGGCAAAGCGACCGTCGACGGCGCTCCGCAGTCGCCCCGGGAAGCGGCGACACCGGTGGGTACCGCCGGCGTCAGCGGCGGCGGTACATCGTACTTCGCCGTAATCGACCGGGATGGCAACATCTTTTCCTGCACCCCCAGCGAGGGCACCAAGAACGGCGGGCCGATAATACCGGGCACCGGCCTGGCTTTCTCGCTGCGCGGCACCCAGTCCAAGCTCGACGAAGGGCATCCGGCCTCAGTCCAGGGCGGCAAGCGGCCCCGGCTCACTCCGGCGCCGGCGCTAGTGGTGCGCGACGGCGAGCCCGTGATGGCCCTGGGCGCTCACGGCGGCGACCATATCCCGCAGGGCACCCTGCAACTGCTGTTGAACGTCCTGGAGTTCGGCCGCGACTCCCAGGAGGCCGTGGAGGAACCTCGCTTCTACAGCTACAACTTCCCCAGTTCCAACTGGGCATCGCGATACGATCCGGGCATGCTGAAGTTGGAAGGGCGCATTTCGGACGAAGCAGCTGAGGGTCTGCGGCAGAAGGGCCATACGATAGAGCAGTATCCGGACTGGTGGGAGGGTTCAGCCCTGTACTGCGTCATCACGCGCAATCCCGAGAACGGGGTGCTGCAGGGCGGCGCGGATCCGCGATGCGAGGCCTACGCTGTGGGATTCTAGCGCGATCCATCGGCAGCGTCGGCGGTAACTGGCGCGCGTCTGGTTGATACATACCGCTCCCGCCGCTGCATAATGCCCTGGCGCGTGCTTTTTGTGCTCCATCGGCGTGTCGGGCCGGTCCTGATGATTGGCTCGACACGGCGCCCGATTGCCGCTGACGCAGTGGCGCTATCTGGACGAGTCACGGGCCGATTACACCGACCGCTCGTCGTTGCGGTGGGCCCGTCCGTGCGTGGCGGAATCAGTTGTACGTGAACCCATGTACGTGAACCCACCGGGTGAGGCTATCTCGGCCAGCGCCGCGCCCACCGGACGCCGGGTTGCAGACCGGTTGGGGAAGATACCCGCCACGTCGGTGCGACGGCGGATCTCTTTGTTCAACCGCTCCATCGGGTTGTTGGACCACAGCTTCTGCCAGTGCGACGCCGGGAAGGCGGTGAAGGCCAGGATGCAGGGGGTGGAAACTCTCACGACAATTCCAGCGTAGCTGCCCAATAATCTTCCTGCAAAGCTTTGGCTGATTTTGCAAGCGCGCCGCCTGGCTTGTCCTGTCCACTCTATGGCTTCCCACGCTGGTTCGCGCAATAGGAGGGTTACGTCGAGTCAGCTGCCCTGGCGCTCAGAACGTCAGCCTCATGGTGAATGCCGTTGGGACCAACGCTTTCTCCGTTGTTTCCGAACGTTGACCGTGAGGCGACAACAAGGAACGCGGGTACCAGAGACTATTGTCCAAGTCGATATCAGCAATCATCCAACCCTTCGACACACTCGGCGAACGATTGCGCGGGTGATTCCAAGTCGAGGTACAGCTCCAACCCGGCCTGCGAAGCCCGGGCGTAGATGGCCTCCAGCGCCGGCAGGAACTCCTCGCTGCCCTGCCAGAACGGGAACCGTCCCAGTTGCCTGGGCAGCGCGGCCGTCTCCTCAGGTACGCGGACCGGCCCGATGATATCGTCGTAATTGTCGTCCCCCTCGGGTTGCCCCCAGAATGCGTCAGGGTCCGCGGGCAGCGGTTCCGGTGGCGGCGTCGGGGACATCCAGGCGCTGGCCTCGATGGATCTCCGCAGGTCGGGTCCCAACAGCTCATCCCGTTCGATGCCCCGCATTCTGAAGATCAGGAACGGGTCGCGGTCGAACTCTTCCCCCAGCAGCAGGTACACGGCCGCGATGTGCTTGCACGGGTTGGCAAAGTCGGGGCACGAGCAATTGGTCTCCAGGTCGCTTTTCCGCGCCGGAAACAGGGACAGGCCGACGTCGGCGAACGCATCCTCGATGTTCTCCGGCATCCGACCCGCCAGCAGACTGGCGGCAAAAACGGGCCGCTCGGCCAGGGCAGCTTTGAGCCGGCGCAAATCGGAGCCCTCCAGCGTGGCAACCGCGATGCTGACCCGGTAGGGCCGCTTTCGGGAACCCTGGACGCTGGCCGCCACCTCGCCCGGCCCCACGTCGATGGACACCACTTGCCCCCGGCGGGCGTAGGACCGGCCCCGGGAGAGCCTCGACCCCACGCTGAATTTCTCCAACGCTTGCACCCAGCGCCTGGCCCACCAGCTGGCGCCGAAATCCCCCCGCTTTGATTGCGCCCGAATCCCGCCCTTCGCTTCCCGGGGGCGGGTGTACTCAAAATCGTGATAGACCATGGCGTTCGGTCCTGTAACGCGCTGGCTGCAGTGTTGATTCCGGCCGGCTTCATCCCGGCCGGCTTCATGCGACGGCGGCTTCCGAGCTCAGGCTGAGCACGTCCCGCAGTTCGTCGTTGGACAATTCGGTGAGCCAGCCTTCGCCGGTCCCGACCACCCGCTCGGCGGTGGCCTGCTTGGCCTCAATCATCAGGTCGATCCGTTCCTCCAGGGTGCCGGCGCACATGAACTTGTGCACCTGCACGTTGCTGGTCTGACCGATGCGGAAGGCCCGGTCCGTGGCCTGGTTTTCCACCGCGGGGTTCCACCAGCGGTCGTAGTGAAAGACGTGGTTGGCCGCCGTCAGGTTCAGCCCGGTGCCGCCGGCCCGCAGCGACAGGATGAACGCCGGCGGCCCGTTCTTCGTGTTCTGGAACCGCTCCACCATCCGGTCCCGCTGGCGCCGGGAGACGCCGCCGTGCAGGAACAGCGTCTCCCGGCCCAAGGTGTCCTGGATGTGCCGTTGCAGGATGGCGCCCATCTCGGCGAACTGGCTGAATATCAGGGCGCGATCGCCCACCGCGATGATTTCCTCCAGCATATCCTGCAACCGGGCCAGTTTGCCCGACCGGCCGGCGATGGCGGAGTTGTCTCCCAGCAGCTGCCGGGGATGATTGCAAACCTGCTTCAGCTTGGTCAGCGTGCCCAGTATCGCGCCCCGGCGCTCGATCCCCTCGGACTCTTCCCAAGCCTGCTCAGCCTCTCGGAGCACCGCCTCGTACAGGGTGGCCTGCTCTTTGGTCAGAGGACAGAACTCCCTGGTCTCCATCTTCTCCGGCAGGTCGCTGATGATGGCCCGGTCCGTTTTGAGCCGCCGCAGGATGAAGGGGCCGGTGGCCCGCTGCAACCGGTGGGCCGCGCCCTCGTCCCGTTCGGCCTGGATGGGCACGAAGTAGTTGCGCTTGAACTCCCCCTCCGTTCCCAGCAGGCCCGGGTTCAGGAACTGCATCACCGACCACAGGTCGCCCACGTGGTTCTCCACGGGCGTGCCGGTCAGGGCGATCCGGTAATCGGCGCCCAGCGACCGGGCGGCCCGGGCCTGCCGGGTGGCCGGGTTTTTGATGTTCTGCGCTTCGTCCAGCACGATGCCACGCCATGGCACCTCGGCCATGAACCCGACGTCCCGCGCCAGCACCCCGTAGCTGGCGGCGACGATGGCGTGCTGCTGAGCCGTCTCCACGAATTCGGCGTCCCGTTTGCGCCCCGGACCGTGATGCACCATCAGCGGCAGATCGGGCGTGAACCGGGTGGCCTCCTTGCGCCAGTTGTTCAGCACCGAGGTCGGACAGACCAAGAGCGTCGGTTCCCTCACCCCTTCCCGGCGATCCTGCTGGATGGCCGCCAGGGTCTGGACCGTGTTGTGAGTTACCGTAAAACTGTCTGTGAGATACAGGCCATCCGCATTTGCGACCTTGATACATTGCGCCTCTGCTACCCGAGACGGTTCAACCGATTCGATACGCCGCGTCGGCGCGTACTTGCTCCGGCAGTTAGGGTAGGCATCCCGCTTGCGTGTCAGCCAGAACGGTTGTACTGTGTTGGGCAAGGATAAAGTCAGTACGTAAGCGTCCCGGTGGGTGGTTGGCTTGACCCGTGTTCGCGCGATCCCGCCAAGACTCTGCACCAGAAATCTGATGTCATCCGCCAGTTGGGATGAAGAGGTGCTGATAATGGCTGCGTTGCCCCTGCTGGCGACCTGTACGTATCCGTCAGTGTCCATTAGCCCGCGCAGCAACTCCAGCCGCTCCGACGGGCTGGCCGTCAGGTACTCTCGCGGAATGAATTTCTGATGGCTGTAGCATTCCATCAGCCCCAATTCGTGGGATACGGCAATCAGCGCATTGGGAGCTCCGGCTCTTTTGCCAGATATTCGATAATCACAACGCTTCGGGTCGGCATCGGCCTTGAGCAAAGACAAGTCGGCGCTCACCTGAGTTATTTCACTGGAAACGCGCTGGATAATCTCAGGGTCCGAGCTGCTGAAACGGACATGTTGGTTTCGGAAACTTCCATCCCCCAGCAGTGCGCCCATCAAATATGGCGGCATGGGCAATTCCGTATCCCGAGGGGCGAAAACCACGGGCGCCGTTACCAGCGGTATCTCCCACTTGCGATTGCCGGCCGCGTCATGGATACCTCGCTCCATAATCTCCGCCAGCGTTACGGTCTGTGACGGCGACTTGCGAAACTTCCGAGTGCCGGTGGTCACTGTCCACAAGTGCTCCGCACAGCACTGTACGTCCGTCCCGTCCGAAAGGGTCACCCTGTATATTTGCTTTGACCCTTGTGGATACACGCCTATGATTGCGGTGGGGTGGCCGTCTCCCCCAATTACCAGGTCGCCAACCGACAGATCTCCCATCCGACGATAACCCGCAGGAGTCAAGACCGGCGCGTCCATTGGTTGTGCTTTGCCCAGCCCCATGTCGTCGGCCAGGCAGGCGCCCAACCGCCAGCGCCGCAGGAACGCCAGCCAGGAATAGCCCCGCCGCTGGTAGGGACGCAGCGTGCCGCAGAAACCCTCCGGGGTTTCCAGTTCCTGGAACTCGGCCCGTCCGGTGAGCTGCTCCAGCAGTTCCTCCACCCAGCCGCTGGCGGCCACGCCGTCCACGTCGAAGCCGCCTGGCGTCTCTCCGGCGCCCACCGCCAGCCGGATCACGTCCCTCAGCGTGGTCTCGCCCTTCCGGTTCCAGGAATCCAGCGCCGCCCGGATCTCAACGGCGTTGAGCTCCACCCACTGGCCGCGCAACTTCACCAGCGGCGTTTTCAGCTGGGCCAGCGCCTCCAGTTCCTGGGCGCTCATGACCTGGTCTCCCAACGCCACCTCAAGGTTCAGCTCCAGGTTGGTGGCCAATGACACGCCACTCCCGCCCTGCATCTGCGGGGCCTTCACGTTGGCCCTCACCGTGGGTTTGGTCCTGGCGCCCCGGCGGGTCCACCAGGCCGGCAGGATGATGCCATAACCGGCCTCCTCCAGCGCCATGGATTCCCTGGTCAGGAACTGGTACGCCGCGGCTTCGTCCAGCTTCCGGCCCGCCGGTCGCTTTCGCTGCAGGCTGTCGGCCACGCCGGTGCAGACCCCGCTGGCCTGACCCAAAGACGCCAGCAGGAACTCCCGGGGGTTGAAGCCGTCCCGTTCCAGATCCCGGACCCGCTGACGGCCGGTTTTCCAGACCGCGCTGGCGGGCAGCAGCAGGCTCGGGTCTTCGTGGGATTGCAGCAGGTAGCGCAGATACCACCCATCCTGCTGCGTTGGAGCAACCTCCGGTTCATCGCCGGGCCGCTCCGGCGGTTCTTCGAGCCGGAAGCAGACCCGAAACGGCGCGCTGGCCGTGAGGGCGATGGGCCGCTGCCATTCCGCCACCTGCGCCCGCAGCTGCTCCAGTTGCTCAGGAGTATCGTGAATTGCTCCGTCGATTGATTTCAGGCCACTCAACCAGGCATCATGTACGCTGTCGAAAGCTGGCTTTTTGCGACGGCCTTTGGGGGTAGCCACCTCCGGAACCCGGTTGCCGTTTCTGACCAGGCTGTCCGTGACCGCGGCGACGAAGGCCCGGAGGACAGTGCCCGCCGGCTGGTCGGGCGGCTCATCTGCGTCAGGATCCGACAGCGCCCGCGCCGCCGCCGGCATACGTTGGCTCAGCCGGGCCAGTCGCTCGGCGTCGGCTCCGATGAACAGCGGCATCCAGGCAGCGCGGGCGCCGCCGCCGTCGTGGATTGTCCCCGGCAGAAACCGCTGGCGGGCCACCAGCCCCGCACCGAAGCGCGCCGCCTGGCTCCAATAGGCCAGGTCCCCTCCGACGCCCACGCCAGTGGTCAACATCCCCTCCCTCCTGCAGGCCTGAAATAGGGGGATGGCGTCCGCCGGCGACACTCGGTATGCCGGTATGGACCAGGGCAGGAGCCTGGGTTTGGCCCTGGATCTGGGTGGGTCCGCCACCAGGGCGCTGGACGGGAGAGGGCTGTCGCCTCTGCTGGGCAGCCACACGGTGGCCGAGACGGTTTCGCCCGAGTCCGCCCGAAACCCGGGCGCGGAATTGGCCAGGACGTTGACCAACTCTGGGGGACCAGCGCAGTAGGGATGCTCATTGCCCACCGAACCACTGTTGCCCCCGGAGCGCAATTCCTCCGGCGACTGCTCCCCCCACAGCAACATCCAGCCGTCTTTCATACCACCGTGCAGGATGATCATCGGCTAACTCCCGGATCCCACCCGCGTTCCCGACGCCGGCCTCACGGTAATGACAGCCATTGTTACGATTATCATGCGGGATGCCCAGAACGCCATCGCGAGCCTCGGCGCATCGTCCGTACTCTACTCGCCGGCCGCGGTGGGCAGGGCGCTTATCCTGGCTCCCACCGACCGCTCCGCCAGCGCCAGATCATACTGAGCCTGCGGGTTCAGCCAGAACTGGGGATCCATGCCGAACCGGTGGCCAAACCTGAGGGCGCTGTCTCCGGTCACCGCGCACTTGCCGGCCAGAATCTGGCTGATGCGATTGGCGGGCACGTCAATCTGCCGGGCGAAACTCGCCGGCGACACACCCCTCTCCTCCAGCTCACCTTTCAGGATCTCCCCAGGATGTACGGCTCGTTTCAACATGATCGCCAATTTCCCCATCAGTGATGGTCCACGATTTCAACGTCGGATGTCCCTGCTTCACCTTCCGGCCAACTGGAGCAGATCCGCCACTGACGGTTGATCCTGATGGAGTACTGTCCTGCCCTGTCTTCGCGCCGCGCTTCCAGTCGGTTGCCACGCCGCGCTCTGAGTTTCTCCAAGGACCGGGCCGCGTTCAGTATTGAGAGCCGGCACGCCGCTTGCTGTTCAAAGATCTGAAACGCTGGGACGCATTCTCCGGCGGCAAACGCCTCGGTCCGTCGGTCCCGGCAACCCGGTATCATGCCAGGGTCAGTGTAGGTACGACTGACGTCAGGCGTCAAGCAACACGTGCAAGTTATCGGGCATGGCGCACCCCCTGCTCAGATTCGCGGCAAGGATCAACCCTGTTGATACCGCTGTGGTTCCTACAACCGCCGTTACGTGAAGCGCTCCGTTCGGTAGCATCCTATTTGAGGCAACCACTTGCGTTGGGTAACGGTTTTATTGAGGCAATACGATCACCGTAAGCTGATTATAGTCAACATCGCCACGTGCCCAGGGTGGTACATAATCCTTGGCGATCACTGGCTCAATGTCCGCGGCGATTCACACCAATCCACCAAAAGGATCTGGCCACCCTGAGGAATGAACGGATGAGACGAGCCGGATAGAGACGGCGTGGCCTTGATCCGCTCCAATCCGGCTTGGCACAGGTCGTGGTAGCCACGCCAAGGGGATGGTAACTACCGTCAGCGCCAGCGGCGGGCGAGATCATCGAGGCGGATGGCAGCGGGAGACACTCGTGGAGCGACCTGGCGCAGGTCCGCTACAGCTGGCTTTGGACATCGAAACGGCGAGCGTTCTTCAGATAGGCTATACGATTACGCTGGGCTAGTGACAGCGTTCCGGACTTCTGGAAAAGGATCTTCCTTGGCAATTTTCACCCAGTGGGCAACGATGGGGTCTTGCGCTGATCCTTTTTCGGTCATGGCTAGTGCTAGTTTTACGCATAGTAACCGTTGCAGCGGAATGTGCTGCTCATTTGGTTGGACTAGGTCGTACCTTAGCTCGGCTGCGAGATGAGTCAACCCGGTTAGTACCAAACTTCGAACAGCGCTTTTGTGGGATTCCAACCCGTTCTCAAATATCCACTGGGCCGCCCATAATGCACCCTCTATTACCGTGCCACGTAGTGACGCGATTGCGACGCCTATCTCTTGTATCAGGTCATCTGGAGGCTGATCTAAATCCGCGTCGGCCTTTGTTGCTTCCTCTAGCCAAAGGCGCAACCCGCGGATCGCGTCCGAATCTATTTCGCCGTTGCTGGATGTGAGACCAAGTCGTATGGATGTTGCAACTTCCGGTAATCGCTCCGGCAGGATCTTGACCAAGCTCGGTGCCAATGCGAATGCGGGCACTTGGCGATGGATTAGATCTAGCATCTTGGCGTAGAGTTTCTCTGCTGTCGTACTCGAGGTGTTGATGCCATTGATTACGTTTGGTAGCGCTTGGGTTACGCGTTGAGTCCGTTCCTCCAGATAGCCGCTCACCCCTGGGCTGCTCAACAATTGGGGCTCGGGTGACGCATTGTCTGACCACATCTCAAGGATGTTCCCGAGGTGCGATTTCTCATCCTCGGATAGCTGCAGACGCAGTTCTCCGTTTCTGAGGCCACCTAATGCATTCCCAACTTGCCACAGCCGGCTATCTAGGTCGTGCGGATCGCCATTCAATCCGCCGTCGCTCCCAATCGCGATGGTAAACCCGCCTTCGGGAGATCTGTACCAGTTATCGTTGACTTGATCCCAGTTGGTTAGCCATTTCTGCTTGAATCGTTGTTCCGCCAATTCTGAGGAAGGTTCAGGTAGTGAGAGCACCACCCAATCAAATGGCTCGATGTTGTCTGGGAACCCATCTGGAATATCTTGCTGCTCTCCCCACAGTGCTTCGGCTATCTGCCGACATTCCTCGTCGGTTAGCGCTCCCGAATAAACTAACGGCATCATTCGTAGTGACGCTCTACGGCGGGCGGTTGGGTTGCTTCTGAGACCACGAGTAATCAGGTTTACGCACGTTCTCCACCGGCTTTCGTTATCTGGAGTGCGGTGCGGGATGGAGTCGATATATTGTAGTACTTCCACCGGGTCTGGCCATTCAGCCTGTCCAAGAGGCAATGGGCTGTCGAGTCCGGCAATAGGTGTGTTCAACAGGTCAACGGCCCGGTAGTTACGGTCCTCGTCCGACAGTGCTTCCCAAGAGCGTTGTAGCAGGTGGAGAATGGGTGTCCATGCCGTGCTCTGAGCCAACTGTGGGTCTTGGCAGTAGAGCATAGCTTTGTCGAAGATTTCTGGGGCGTTCTCCGGCGGCATCCGCAACACTAGCCTGGACAATACCTCAATCGCCGCTGTGGCGCGGGGTGATTGTCCTGAGTTTGACCGTTGCGCCAGCCTCCGGTCAATGGTCCTGAGGCAAGCATGAGCGAGTATCTCGACCCTATCACTAGGCAGGGTTGCTAGGAATCTCCGTGAAAGGACGTGCTGGAGAGTTGTATCGGCGTCGCCACTGCATGCGCGTAGCACTAATCGTACAGCCAACTCTTGGCGACGCTCAGCCAGCTCTTGAGCTGCTTTTTTCAGCACATCTGCCCACATCGTGGCCGAGAAAAGTCCGTCGTTGACGAACGGCGGTTGGCCTGTTAACTCCGACAAACGAACAGCTCGGTATGCAGCGCGTTGGGCATCGTAGTTGATGAAAGTGACCCTTGATCCGCTGCGGCGATTGATATCGAATGGAGGTGGTTCTGCTCGCGGAGAATCTAACCCTAGATCCTCCAAAGCTGTGTCCCGGTCTAGGAAGACGTCGCATCTCATTGGAGCTAACGCCCTGAGGCGGTCGAGCAATCTCGGCCGATTGTTCCATCGTAAAGCTGCTAACGTGGCCCAGGCCTCCCGTGATTGTGCGGCTACACTGGCTTCGTCTGGCGGGGTCCCTTTGATGGCGGCAATTGCACGTTGTAATAACCATTGGTGCTAGTTAATATCAGAGGACGAATTGAGCAATAGAGCGATGGACGCGTCCGTTTTCGTCCGGTTCCAACCCATCCCACTGCGACAGTAGGTTGAAGGCAGCCATCAGGTAGCTCAAGTGCGCTTCAAACCCGCGCCAGGTGATATGCCGCATCTGTTTGCTGCCCCACACCGCAGTCATCATGGAGAAGGTGGTTTCCACGATCATGCGCACGTTCCACTGGCCGCGGCGACAGATTTTCACGTTGGCCGGATCGCCCCCTGTTCAAGCCAGGGGCGGGCTCTTGGCCCGGTGAAACCCAGTGTCGGCCAGGACAATCATCTGCCCGTCGTAGCCTGCCAGCAAAGGCAGGAAACGTTGGTCGTGAGTATTGGCCGTGGCGCAGTCCCAAGCGGCGATCTGGCCCAGTTGGTTGAGGACGATGCAGAGTTTGCCGCCCACAATCCAGCGGTGATTGGACTTGCCTTTCCGGCCCACCTGGTGGAGGTTCCGTCCGGAACGCACCGGATGTCCCAGTTCGATGCCGTAGCTGTCGGCCACGCCCAGGATGGTGGGCTGGGCCAGGAAGTAGCCGGTCCAACAGGCCTGGGCTTCCAGGCGGCGGAAGAGGCGGGTGCGTTCGGGAAGTTTGGGGAAGAGGTGTCCATAGTTATCCTTGAGCCAATGGTAGAAGGGACGCTGCTTGACGTTCTTGATGGCGTGGAGGACGCCGATGGTAACCAGTTCGCTTATGGAGAGCCGGGCTTGCGGATGCGGCGCTATCCCCGGGAGGGCGTCGTCAACCTTACAGTAGAGTTCGGTGATAAAATCGGTGATGTTCATGGGGTTCCCTGCTGTGGAGGATTGTCAACTCACAGCATATGGGAACCCCATGGCATTTTCAAAACTAACTCAAACTAGCACCAAAGGTTATCTAAGGCAAGCTGCTAACTTCTCTAATTGGAACCAGCACTATTTTTACAACCAAACGCTTGACGAGCTTCAGATGCTTCTGGATTGGGTGCCAGGCTACGAGGACGAGAACGCATAGTCGACAGGATTTGGGACCTGTGCTCGCGACATGGGGAACAAGTCGCCCTTGCCCTTCGACGTATGCGGGATGTGCATGAAGGGGTTTTCAGCCCGTTAGCTCCGGATTCCTTGCTGAAGGTGGTTTCTGACAGGGAATTCCTGAAGGCGCCTATCGAGCGCCTGGTTACGTCAATTGAGAATCGCCTTGAGTCTGCTCTCCCGAAGTCATTCCAGAGTGTGCGCCCTACTAACGAGGCCGACTTGAATGACAAGATCGAAGGCCTGCTCGACACATGGCGCGACGACTTGCAGAGGGAACACCCCTCTGTGCCTTTTGCCAGGGCCGGGGTGGTTCCAGACTTTTCTCTAGACCGTGGGCACTTGCTCATTGAAGGAAAGTATATCAGGGGAGCCACTACCCCGAGCAGGATTACGGAAGGCATGGCCGCCGACTTGACGAAATACCCCCAAGAAGCGCACATTCTGTTCGTTGTCTACGATCCGGATGGTGCTATCGTGGACCGGGCTAGGCTAAAGCGAGACTTTGAGGGCAGAGGCCGCTGCACCGTATGCATCCTGCCGTAGATATCGGGCTTATGTGCTCTACAGCGCAACCTCCCATCGGAAAGTTCGCAATACGGTGCATTTAGGCCCACCAATTTCCTCAGGAACCAACCCTTGACAGACGACGTTTGCGCGTCGGGCCGTGATTTCGCCATCGCCTGAGGAACGTCAGGAATGACTGGCCACCGTTTATTGTGCGAGCCGAGGCGGGGGTCAGTAGGGTCGGTTTCTGCTTGACGGCACTGAATCTGTGAGCATGCTGCTGTCGCAGGTGATGGGGCTTTCCTGTACGCGTGTGATCACGCCTAGTACTCAGTCAAACTTGTATCGTCATATCGACGAAGGAACCGGCCATGGTGGCTGCCGTGAGTGGCAAACAGCGGCAGGGTAGGTGCAGCGTCCATGGCTCAGGAGAAATTTGCCGTAAGGTTGTCGGCGGAGGACCGGGCACAGATGGAGGGGTTGATCCGTCGGGGCCAGCGCTTGGCTCGGGTCATCAATCGGGCGCGGATCCTGCTCAAGACCGACGCGGGCTGGAGCGCGTCCCAGGAGGATGCCAACGAAAGGTCAGACATGAAACATACTCCCAGCGCGTGTGTATAACGCTATTGCACGGTAGCATAGTCAAGATACGACACGCTATCCAGCCGCCGCCCGCTGCAAGTTCAGCGCCAACAGCCGCTCCAGTATCTCCGCGTCGGCCAGGTCCGCCGGCCAGCCGTAAGCCGCCGCCACCGCCGCGTCCAGCACAGCGTGCGCCATATCCAGCCACGTCGGACGCGCGTTGTAGAGGTTGGTCAACGTGCGCGTGTCGTTCTCCCGAAGCCGGTTCAACTCCGCGGCGGCCAGGGCAATGGCCTCGCGCTGTTCCCCCGTAGGCTCCGGAAACGGGAACGTTTCAAAGCAGGTGGTGGGAGTGTAAGTTGGTCGGTCTTCCAACTGACTGCCTATCGCCAAAGCCCACGTTGTGTGTATGCGACTTTGCAGTAAGCCAAACACGTAGTCAGCATCGCTTGCAATCACGATTACCAAGTTGGAAGGTAGCATATCGCCCGTCAGCCAAACGAAAAAGCGATGCTTGGCAACTTTGGGCGTACCGATATACCGCGACAACGGCGCTAACGCCTGACGCATGGTGGTCGCCGGATAACCGTGAAGCCACCAATTTTCCGCTCGCCAACGCATCTTGTTCTTGACCCGCGTCGGCATTACTTTTTCTTTCACGTACTCAAACGGGGCCGCGTACAGAGCAGCGTCAGCCATTGGCATATCAACCCCGAAGTCTATTATCCATACGTCCCTTGAACCTCGTGTAATGTCAACACCGTTTATCCAACGCTTGACGACTTCAGAGTTGGGACGACTGTGTGGGTTAGATTGGGCCAGCATCGCAAACGCCACGGATTGAGGTATATCGAAATCGCCCACCTTTCCTATGCCCTGAAAAGCCATCCCACTGTTATCAGCAAGCCGACGAGCTTGTGTCAAATCCGCGCCTGCCGTTAGATCAGCATTAATGCTGGAAGCAGGATCGTCGTCCAACGAGCGATCGGTTTCCGTGCCATCGTCAAAACAGATGATGGAGATATGGACCGCCGCCCCATCCAGCACCCAATCCTTATCCGATATGGCTGCAAAAATATCCCCCGTTTCCTTGATACGCGCCAGCGCTCGGCGGTTGGACTGGAACCTTATCGCCTGCGTCGCCAACAGACCGGCCCGCCGTGTCGCCCCCGCCTCAATCTGCGCCCGCGCTTTCTCGAACCAGTAGCAGCACAAATCGCTGGAGTTGGGAATCCGACTGCCATACAGTGCGTACACCGCGCTAACGTAATCATCGCCCAACGATTCGCGAAACGGGAAGTGTCCTAAAAACGGCGGATTGCCGACGATGAATTCCGCCGACGGCCATTCCGGTTCCGTCGGGTGCTCCGGGTCAGACAGGTCCAGTATGGCGTCGATCTGGCGGATGGTGTTCAGCGGCGTCAGTATCGGGTTCTGCGTGTAGGGGAAGCCGTTGGCCTGGTGCCACTGGATGTAGCCAATCCACAGGGCGGTGCGGGCCAGTTCCGCCGCGTAGGGGTTTATCTCCAGGCCCTGCATTTGGTCAGGTTTGACCGCCGGCGACAAGCCGTGCCAACCCTGGGCGGCGGCAAAGTCAATCACGCGCTTTTCCAGGTCCAGCAGGCCGCGCAGGGCCAGGTACAGGAAGTTGCCGCTGCCGCAAGCCGGGTCCAGCACGGTTACGCCGGCCAGCCGTTCCTGGAATTGGCACAGGCGGATCCAGGCGGCGTCGGAGTCGCCATCGGCCAGCAGTTCGTCAACCTCCTGGCGAGCATCATCCCACTCGCGTTCCAGCGGGTCCATTACCACCGGGTTGATTACCAGCATGATGTCGTCGGCGCCGGTGTAGTGGGCGCCCAGCCGGGCCCTCTGGGAGGCATCCAGGGCGCGCTCAAAGAGGGTGCCGAAGATGGACGGTTCGATGTTGCGCCAGTTCTTGCTGACGGCCTCGCCCAGGCGCTGCACGGCGTTCGGGCTGAGCTCAACCCGCGCGTCGGGCCGGAACGGGTCGCTCCGGAACAAGTCTCCATTAAAGTGGGCGATTTCGTGGGGGCCGAAAAGACCGCCGCCGGCCATCTGCTCAAAGAGGTTGGCGATGGCGCGATTGGACAGGTCGGGCCGCTGCCGGTTGGCGTTGAGGATGTCGGCAAGAATGCTCTCGGGCAGGAGGCCGGCGTCCTCGGCGTACAGGCAGAACACGATGCGATTGAGGTAGCGGGCCAATCGCTCCGGCCCCGTATCGGAGTACGGGGTGACGTTGTCACGGTCGTGCCGCTCCACGTCGGCAACAATGTCGCGGAAAAGCTCGGCGGTCTCCCGGGTGACGTCTTCCACCGAGCGGTTGGGACGGAATTCGTCGGGGGCGAAAAAGCAGTTGCGCAGCCTGGCCAGCTGCGGCTGCTGATCCAGTTCCAGGATTGGGATCTCGTGGAGAACGGTCTCCATCCCCGGGAAGTTGGTGCGTATCTGTATCCGCCGGAAGGACGATACAATCAGCAGCGGCGGGGTTTTCAGATAGACCTGATACCGGAGCAGTTGGTTGAACGCGCCGGGCAGTTGGTCGTCGCTGCCCTTGAACTCCCAGCCGAAACGGTCTTCCAGGTAGGCGTCGGCGAAACCGCCGGGAACCCACTTTTCAAAAGTGAAAACGTCCGGGTTGCCGTAGACCACGGGCGTGGTATGCCCTGCCAGAGCGCAGAGGTCCAGGAACATTTCCTGCGACGCCTGCTTCTCGCCGAACTCAACGTTGCGCCACTTGGCGATGAACTGCGGCGGCGTCATTGCGGGAAGTTGGGGCGTCATATAGTGAGTTCGGCCACCGGCGTCAGCTTCTGGTTCACCGGGTCGACGGCCAGGTCGAAGTTCTCCAATGTCGTGGCCCCCAACAGATAGCGTCCTTCTCGACCGAAAATCACCGGGCACGGCATTACTTCAGCGCTGACCGAAATCATGGCCGCGCCTATATCGTACGTCTCAGTCCTGCCGTCGGCCATCGTGAAGGTACGCTGCCGAGTCGGTGTGATGCCCAGTCGGTGCAGCAATGACGCCGGCATCATCGAATGGGTAGCCCCAGTGTCCACCAAAGCGGTTACGGCAACCGGATCATCACCGCCCAGTCCGGCTACTCCAATTTCGATCCGAAAAGTTCCCATGGTTCCAGTCCTCTTCTCGCCATCTTACCATTCGTTCTGCCGACCAGCTTTTCGGCCGGACCTTGCGGACGGCTGTATAATCCCCCCATCCCGCCGAACCCGCCCCTTCCGGCGCGTTCGCATCTCAACGGAGGCTATTCTCTATGGATTTTGGACTTGAAGGCAAACTGGCATTTGTGGGCGGAGCCAGCCGCGGCATCGGCAAGGCAATCGCCCTGGAACTCGCCCGCGAGGGCGCCGACGTGGTCGTGGCATCACGCTCCATGCCCGACCTCGAGGCGACCGCCGCCGAGATCGTCGAGACCACCGGCCGCCGCGCCATCCCCATGTCCTTTGACGCCACCAATCGCGAGCAGGTAGACCGCGTCATCAACTCCGCCGCCGACACCCTGGGCGGGCTGCACATCCTGGTCAACAGCGCGTCCCTGCCCGGCGGCTCGCCGTCGGCCACCGGCCCCATCGAGGACCTCATCGACGAGGAACTGATCAGCGACTTCGACGTGAAGTTCGTCGGCGCGCTGCGCTGCTCCCGGGCCGCCATCCCCCTGCTCAAGGCCCAGGGATTCGGGCGCATCATCAACATCAGCGGCCTCAACGCCCGCAACGCCGGCAACCTCAGCGGCGGCGCGCGCAACACCTCGCTGGTGCACATGACCAAGACCCTGGCATCCCAACTGGGTCAATTCGGCATCACCGTGAACTGCATCCATCCCGGCACCACGCGCACCGAGCGCACGCCGAGCCTGCTGGCCGCCCGCGCCGAGCAGCTGGGCGTCTCGCCGGAAGAGGCCGAGGCGCAGGACTTCGCCCCCGGCTCGGCGCGCGGCAACCACATCTGCCGCATGGTGGACGCCTCGGAGATCGGCTACCTGACCGCCTTCCTCGCCTCCGACAAGGCCTGGGCCATCACTGGCGAGCTGATCGCGGCCGGCGGCGGCACGGGCAGCGCGGTGTACTACTAAGGTCTTACGAGCCCTGGCTGTGCCGACGGTCTTACCCAACGCCGTCGGCGCTGGGCTATCATGGACATACCAGTAGGCGACGCGATCAAGCACATCCCGTTTATCGTTCTCGGCATCTGGCCAATCAACTTGCTTACCCTGTGGGCACAGGGCCACGCTTGGGGTTGGAACCAATCGCCGGAAGCGATAATGGGACTATGGGAGTGGGGCGCTTTCGTTTCACTCTCGTTCGCGATTCTAGTTGAATTGGGGGTCAAGATGTTTATCGCTTTAGCAGAACGTCGTCGTCGCATCGAAGCGGCAAAAGAAGAAGGTCGCAAAGAGGGACTCAAGGAGGGACTCAAAGAAGGGCTCAAAGAGGCCAACGAGATGCTTATGGTCCTCAATGCCGCGGCCCGTACCAACCCCGACCTTCTACCGTCTCTGCTGGAGGAGTACCAGGAGAAATACCAGAACGGCTCGGCAGCCGCGTAGCCGACAGGCGGTGACCATGACGAACGCATCCGCTCCCCTCTCTGGCGTGCGCGTCGCCGACTTCTCCGTGCACGCGGCCGGACCCTTCGCCGGCATGATCCTGGCCTCCCTGGGCGCCGACGTGATCAAGGTCGAATCGGCGGCGCGGCTGGACATCACGCGTCGACCCCACGCAATGTACGGCAAACCCCCATCGTCCTTTGAGCAGGTCAACGCCAGCAAGCGCTCCGTCACGCTCAACCTCAAGGAGGCGCGGGCGCTGGAACTGGCCTACGACCTGGTGCGCATCTCCGACGTGGTGCTGGAGAACTTCCGGCCCGGGGTGATGGACCGCCTGGGCCTGGGCTACCCGCAGCTCAGGGAGATTAAGCCCGATATCATCATGGTGTCGCTGTCATCCAACGGGCAGACCGGACCCGAGGCACGCTACGCCGGATACGCCCCCATGTTCGCGGCCCTGGGCGGGCTGGGGTACCTCACCGGCTATCCCGACGGGCCGCCGGTGGAACTGCGCCACGCCATGGACCACACCGGCGGGATGATGGCCGCCTTCTCGGCGGTCGCCGCCCTGTGCGCCCACCGCAACCACCAGGTGGGCCAGCGCGCCGACGTCGCCGTGCGGGACATCGCCACCGCCTTCATGGGCCATGCCCTGATGGACACCGCCATGAACGACCGGGACGCCGTGCGCCTGGGCAACCGGGACGACGCCATGGCGCCCCATGGGGTGTTCCCCTGCCTGGGAGAGGACCAGTGGGTAACCATCGCAGTTGGCAACGACGAAGATTGGCGCGCCCTCAAAACAGTGATGGGCAACCCGTCGTGGGCCGATGCTGGCGAATACGGCGACGCCTTCCTGCGCTGGCAGAACCAGGACACCCTGGAACACAACCTGTCGCAATGGACGACCGCCCGCACCGCCACCGAGATCACCGGTCTGTTGCAATCCGCCGGCATCGCCGCTTTCCCATCGCTGTCTGCCGACCAGCTCATGGATGACCCGCACCTGGCCGAACGCGAAGCCTTCCCCACCACGGTTCATGCCGAGAAGGGGGAGCAGAGAGCCGTGGCTCCTCCCTGGCGCTTTTCCGAAACGCCCACCGACCCCCTGCGCTGGACGCCCGACCTGGGCGAGCACAACCACGAGGTATTCTGTGGCTTGCTGGGCATGGACGATACTGAACTCAACGCCCTCCAGAACGCCAGGATCGTTTGGTAATATTAGCGCCGCTTGATCCTCAGTTTGCAGCCAAGGACCCTGAACTATGCCAGCCGAATTAATACCCCAAGTAATTTACGGGGCAGTGCTGTTGTTCGTACTCGGTTCGATCGGTGCTTTGTGGCACCGGATGGGCAATATTCAGCGCGACCTCGGACGCTTGGAAGCCAATGTGTCTGGAACGCAAGCGTCATTGAACGAAAAAACGGAATCGCTGAACGAGAAAATCGACACGGTACAGTCCTCGTTGAACGAGAAAATCGACACGGTACAGTCCTCGTTGAACGAGAAAATCGACACGGTACAGTCCTCGTTGAACGAACTGACCAAAACGGTAGCGGAAATGCAACTCCAGATGCAGCGTAACCACTACCAATTGATGATGGCTATCTTGTCTCACAGCCACCGCGCCGACGGCCGTCCAACCTTCGATCTACCTCCCGATTTTGAGCCAGGCCCTACAGAATCTGAATGATGGTAGCATTACACATCGGGCTCGACCTGCGAGAATGTTCCAATGACCGATTACTCCTCGTACCAGCACCTGCTCATCGAAAAGTCCGACGGCATCATCACCCTGACGATGAACCGTCCGGAGACTCTGAACTCCACCAACTTCCGCCTGCATAACGAGCTCAGCCGCATCTGGCTGGACATCGGCGCCGACCCCGAGGTTCGGGTCGCCGTGGTCACCGGCGCCGGCGAGGCCTTCTCGGCCGGCGGCGACTTCGAGATGATCGAGCAGGCCATCGACAATCCGGCCATCGTCGCGCAGAACACCAAAGAGGCCGGCGATATCGTCTATAACATCCTGAACCTGGACAAGCCGGTCATCTCCGCCATCAACGGCGTGGCCGTGGGCGCGGGACTGGCGGTCGCTCTGATGGCCGACATCTCCATCGCCGCCGAGGACGCCCGCATCACCGACGGACACATCCGGTTGGGCGTGGCCGCCGGCGACCACGCCGCCATCATCTGGCCCCTGCTCTGCGGCATGGCCAAGGCCAAGTACTACCTGCTCACCTGCGACTTCCTGGACGGCAGGGAGGCGGAGCGCATCGGGCTGGTCAGCATGGCCGTGCCCCGGGACGAGCTGATGGAAACCGCCATGCGCGTCGCCCGACGTCTCGCCGACGGCCCGCAGCCGGCCATCCGCTTCACCAAGCGCGCGCTGAACCAGTGGCTCCGCCAGGCCGGTCACACCTCCTTCGACTACTCCCTCCTGGCCGAGGCCCTGGGCTTCTTCGGCGACGACGTGAAGGAGGGCCTGGCCGCCCTGCGCGAACGCCGCCGGCCGGAGTATCCATCAGCAAGAGAAAGCTGATTATGGGAACCTTCAGATATCCACTGGAAGTTATTTCCGCAGACGGCGCTCGCTCCGAGACCATAGATGCTCTGGTGGATACTGGCTCCACCTTCACGTGTCTGCCGGCGTCGCGGCTGCGCGAGTTGGGAATAGTCTCCTGCCGTCGCATCCAATCGGAACTGCCGGACGGCAGCATGGTAGCTGACAAAGTAGGCGAGGCGTATGTCCGTGTGGCCGGAGTTGAACGGCCTACCATCGTCACTTTCGCCGACGAAAATGCCCCGCCTGTCATCGGCAAGTACACCCTGGAGGGCGCGCTGTTGGTGGTTGACCCGGTGCGGCAACGGCTGGCGCCAACCCACGCGCTGCGGATAAGTCGCCGAACCCGATCCATCGCTTCCTCGGCCCTACATCATCACGCTTTTCTGTCATGACCTCAACCCAGGCAACCACTGCCAACCGTCTCTTCTATGGCGATAACCTCGACATACTGCGGGGCTACATCGCTGACGAGAGCGTTGACCTGGTTTACCTCGACCCGCCTTTCAACTCCAACGCCACCTACAACGTGCTGTTCCGGGAGCGAACGGGTGAGGAGTCTCCGGCGCAAATCAGGGCGTTCACCGACACCTGGGAGTGGACCTCGGAAACGGAATTGACCTTTGAGCGGGACATCATCGGCAATCCGGCCGTGCCGGCGGCGGTGAAGGACATGATTACTGCCTTCCGCCAGTTTGTGGGCCGCAACGCAATGATGGCCTACCTGGTGATGATGGCGCCGCGGTTGGTGGAGTTGCACCGTGTCCTCAAACCAACGGGCAGCCTCTACCTGCACTGCGACCCGACCGCAGGCCATTACCTGAAGCTGCTGCTTGATGCAGTGTTTGGCATGGGTAATTATCGTAATGAAATTGCCTGGCGCAGGACGAACGCGCATAACGACGCCAAACAGGGACGGCAACAATACGGCAACGTGCGCGATACGATACTCTTCTACACCAAGAGCAATACATGGCAATGGAATTGGCAGTACACCGAATACGATGGTGAATACGTGGACAATTTCTACAAATTCACCGAGGATGGTTCAGGTCGCCGGTACCAGATGGGAGACTTGACCGCGGCCAAGCCAGGTGGCGATACCAGTTACGAGTGGCGTGTGAAACGCCCTCAAGGTGGCGAGTGGGAATCTGATTTAGCGGATGAATACACCAGTCCTATTGATGGTTGGGAGTACAAAGGGGTTCCGCCATATCAAGGGAGGTACTGGGGGTACTCGAAGGATGGAATGGTTGCGATGGCCGGACAAGGTCGTCTGGCATATACACGAACGGGAGTGCCGAGGTTCAAGCGTTACCTGGACGAAATGCCGGGGGTCCCGTTGCAAAATGATTGGACGGATATACGTCCGGCCTCCCGTTCCGAATCACTCGGTTACCCTACACAAAAGCCTGAGGCGCTATTGGAGCGCATCATCAGGGCTTCATCTAACGAAGAGGATGTGGTGCTGGACCCCTTCTGCGGGTGTGGCACGGCGGTAGCGGCGGCACATAAGTTGGGGCGGCAGTGGGCAGGTATAGACATTACCCATTTGGCTGTAGCTCTGATGAAGAACCGTCTCAAGACTGCCTTCAACCTGGAAGCCGGCAGCGATTATGAGGTGGTTGGCGAACCGCAGGATGAAGGCAGCGCCCGGGCATTGTGGGAACAGGACCCGTATCAGTTCCAGTTCTGGGCCGTGTCTCTTCTGGAGGCGCAACCCCAATCTGCCCAGCGTCGGGGCGCAGACCGGGGTGTCGACGGTGTGCTCTATTTCATTGACGGCCGCCGGCGCACGCCGCAAAAGGCGGTGATACAGGTCAAGGGCGGCCGAGTATCATCGCCACAAGTGCGCGACCTCAAAGGCGTGGTGGAACGAGAGCAAGCGGCCCTGGGGCTGTTCATCTCCCTGGAACCGCCCACGCGCGAAATGCAGCGGGAAGCAGCCAGCGGTGGTATTTTCCATTCGGATCTGTGGGAGCGGGATTTTCCCAAAATCCAGTTGCGCACCGTAGGCGAAATGCTGTCCGGCAATGGCTTCAACCTGCCTCCCGTTTCTTCTGCTTACCAGCCCGCTCGACGTGTTGGGCAATCCCAAGGAAACCAAGCCAACTTGGTTTAGCTCACAGTAGTATAAATTATCCAATGCGACGGCGCCGAAAGTACCGTATTGCCTGGCTGCGCCGTCTCGCTGGCCGGTTTCTGCCCCAGGCCACGCCCCAGCCGGAGATAGGGAGTCCATCTGAAGCATCTCTACCGGCGCTGTGATGGGCACGACGCCGCCACTCACGCAATCGCCAGCCCCAAATCCCGCGCGGCGGTTTCCTGCTGCTCGTCCAGCGTTAAGAAAACCAGGTCGGGTGCCAGTTCTGCTAAAGAACAGCGCGGTGGCAAGATGCCATAGTTGAACGGGTTGCAACTGCGCGATTTGCAAAACCGCCGCCATTTCAGCATCCAGGCGTCGGTTGGGCATAATCCAGCGGACGCTGGAGAGCACGTCGTCGTCAAACGCTCGCCCTTCCAGCGCGAAAGCGACGCGCATCTCCGCTTCCAGCAGATTGGCGGACAGCAGGTAGCGGAAACTTTCCAGCTTACGGCGCATTGATTCAGCCACCAGATCCTCCCCGTAAGTAACAGGGAGGAGCGCGGTAGTATCAACGTAGGCTGCGGACTGCCGCGGCGTTGTCATGGGCGACTAACCTCGGCGTTCCAAAAACCGTTTCAAGCCGCCGGGGATGTAAGCGATGGGCCGCAGGGACTCACGCGGTCCCTCTCCGCCAATCAGGATGCCTTGCCGGTGCAGTTCGGCGATACGCCGGTCCAAGTCGTCGGGTTCCTTAGCCAGAGTCTCTCTGTGCTCGCCCGGGCTTTCGGTGTTCATAAGATGCCTTCCTCCCGTTATATTATCCGCCGCGCTTCAATTATAATCACGTACAGTCGGTGCAACAATTATGCTATCGTCGCTCGTGTGGCTCCGCCGCCTCGCCGGCAGGTTGCTGCCCCCGGCCACGCCCCAGCCGGAGGACCGCGAGTCCATCTGGAGCATCTACCGGCGGGACGCCAGGACCTTCTTCCGCCTGGTCAGCCTGCTGTGGCTGGTCGCCCTGGCCTACGTCAGTTTTAAAACGCTAAATGCACCGGCGGCCCAATGGGAAAGTGCGGCGTCCTGGACATGGTGGCAGACCGCCGGCGACTTTTCCCTCGCCGTGTTGTCCGATTTCAGCAGCGTTGCCATCGGAATTGCTATACTGGCGATGCTGCTGACCCGCCCGTTGAACTTGTCAGGGGAGTTGCTCATGTCGCTATATCAGGCCATGGTGAACCGCTTCGTCATTCCCGTCATTGAGAAGCACAGAGACGAGGGCCGTATCGAGGGCCGCGTCAAGGGCCGCGTCGAAGGCCGTGCCGAGGGCCGTGCCGAAGGCCGTGCCGAGGGCCGTGCCGAGACCAACGCCGCATGGCAGGCGTGGAACCAGCGTCGCGTTGACGCCGAGGCTAGAGGGCTGCCTTTCGACGAACCCCCTCCCGGCGAACTGCCCGGTGACGATTACGACCAGGTAACTTGCTGATGTCGCTATATCAGGCCATGGTGAACCGCTTCGTCATTCCCGTCATTGAGAAGCACAGAGACGAAGGCCGTGCCGAGGGCCGCGTCGAAGGCCGTGTCCAGACCAACGCCGCATGGCAGGCGTGGAACCAACGTCGCGTTGATGCCGAGGCTAGAGGGCTGCCCTTCGACGAACCTCCTCCCGGCGAACTGCCCGGTGACGATTACGACCAGGTAACTTGCTGATGTCGCTATATCAGGCCATGGTGAACCGCTTCGTCATTCCCGTCATTGAGAAGCACAGAGACGAAGGCCGTATCGAGGGTCGCGTCGAGGGCCGTGCCGAGGGCCGTGTGGAGGGCCGTGCCGATACCAACGCCACATGGAGAGCTTGGAACCAGCGTCGCGTTGACGCCGAGGCTAGAGAGCTGCCTTTCGACGAACCTCCTCCCGGCGAACTGCCCGATGATCGGCAAAACGGCCACCAAACCTACACCCACTAACCAGGTGAACCAACCAGATGACTTACCCACCCCACATCTTTGCCGACAACCCCATCAATCGCGGCGAGGCCGAGCGCCGCGATGAGGACTGGATACTCCAACAGGCCGCGGATCCGGCCAGCAGGTTCCTACCCTTCCGCAACCTCAACGTGCTGCTGACCGACCAGACCCCACCCGAGCTGGGCTGGCTCAGCCCGGCCATACTGCGATCGCCGCCTCCCGAAGCCGAATGGATATTTCTCGGCCTCCTGGACGACGTGGCGCACTTCTCCATTGACCTGTCCAAGTCTGCCAATGCGGCCGACCGCGTGGAGGAAGAGACGGGCTGGCGCTTCGAGGACTGTCGCACTGCCGGCGAGACCATGTCCGGCCCCAACACGGGCCTGCTTTCTCACGCCCGGGCGCAACTGGACTGGAACCTGCGCCACGGGTTCTGCTCGGTGTGCGGCCATGCTACCGACAAGAAACGGGGCGGCCAGGCGCGCCAGTGTCCCGCCTGCAACGCCCAGCACTTCCCTCGCACCGACCCGGTGGTTATCACTGTAGTTGCCGACGTGGAGCGCGACCGCTGCCTGCTGGGCCAGTCCCGGGGCCGCCTGCAACGGATGCGCGCCTATTCCGCTCTGGCCGGCTTCATGGACCAGGGTGAGGCCATCGAGGAGGCCGTGGCCCGCGAGGTCATGGAGGAGGCCGGCATCAAGGTCAAAAACGTCCGCTATCACTCGTCCCAGCCGTGGCCGTTCCCGTCCTCCCTGATGATTGGCTGCCTGGCCGAGGCCGACACCACCGATATCAACATGGACGACGAGGAGATGACCGACGTCCGCTGGTTTGACCGGTCGGAGGTCCTGCTGGCCCTGGAGGGCCGCAGCGAGGAGCTGACCGTGCCGGGCCCCATAGCAATCGCCCACCACTTGATCAAGTCGTGGGCCACGGGCGCAATGACTCTGTAGTCGCCTTATTGCTGCCCATCCGGTACCCCGCCGCACACACAGGAATCACCTGACAGCGGCTTGTTGCGCCTCCGGTGAGCGATTCCATATTGTGGAATCAACTCTCACCAGAGGTCAGGCATCTTGATCAGTTGGATCCCGACGGACAGCGTCGCGCTTCTTGCCGCCGAAGAAGCGGAGTGGGTGGAATGGCCCTCGGCGCCGTTTCCTGAGTACACCCACGACCGCCTGCGAGAATTTGCACATCACCTGTTGACCGCATCCGGGGGTGACCTGTCGGCCGGACTGCCTGCCCTGAGCAGTTCCGGGCTCTATACACTGCTGGTTGTCGTCGCACGGGCTGTGGGTGTCGGTGGTGAACCAGCGACGCTGGACCGACGCATTGTGGCCCAATTGCCGGCTGTCGCTCCGGCTTTGCTCGCCGAGCTGCGCCGCCGTGATTACCGGGGTCTGGGAGACGATCCAACCGGGCCGGTGCGCCGGGGCCGGCTGCTCCAGTTGGTGGGCGCGTTCACGCCCCTTGCCCCGCTTGGCGCCACATTCCACCAACGCCAGAAAATGGCCGGCGCGTGTCCCTTCTGCGGCGAACCGGCGTCGCTACAGGTTTCGCTACCCGCGGTGACCTGGCGTTGCTTCGGATGCGACCGATCCGGCGGCCTTCGCGAATTTGCCGAGTGCCTGCTCACCCGGGCCCTTGACGGCTCGGCGGCCCCAGGACTCCTTGCTCGCTCGGTGGCCCCGGAACACCTTCTCTGACCCAGATCCGGTATCGGGCCCGCTCCATGGTGGCCGGCGCCACCGGCGAGACCGCCACAACCAGCCGGCCGCCGTCGGCTACCGGCGCGTGCGCAACGTGACCGACGTACTGCTGGCTGCCAGCGTTCCAGCTCAATTCCATCCTCGTCGCCGACGCCGCCGCGCCGTCCTCGATAACCCACACGATCCAGTCCTGCCGCACCCGGTTGTTAACCAGGACAAACCCGTCCGCCCGCCAGTCCTTGCCATCCGCTCGGCCTCTGTCCCATGAAAACGCCATGGCGTGCACGCAGGCCCCGATGCCGTGAATGGCGTCGTCGGTCACGTAGTGGAACCGCACCAGCGCATCCTGCCCGGCGTAGTCCGTCAGCGGAATCGTCACCTCACTCCAACTCGCGGCGCCCGTGTAGCCGTGGCCGTAGCTGTTGCCCAGCGGGTTGGCGTCGGTCGTGCCCTCGGCGGGAAGCGCTTCCCAGGTCTGCCCGTCATCGGTCGATACCTCGAGGTACAGGTAGTCCCAGTCCGCTTCGATGTCGTACCAGAGATCGAACGACAGCGACGGTTCCTCGTCGCCTGATGCCACGGCGGGCACCGTCAACTCGCGCGTCAGCGTTGCTGACGTGCCATCGCCGCGGTTGCTCCACCAACACCCGCCTTCCGGCACGTCCGTGGGCAGTAATTGGGTGACTGCATCACCCTCGAACTGCACGATGGCGTGTCCGCTGGCATCCTTCACTTCGACGTAGTCGACGCCGTATTGGGGCAGCGATACTTTTGTCCCGTCGTCGCCGGCGCGCTCCGTTCGGGTGATGTCGGCCCCGACGTCCATGCCCGCGTATCCAAAAGGACCCCGGTCGTCGTCGAGCAGGTTGGCGACCATCCAGTCGGCGAATACGGAGTGGAATCCGGCGGGTTCGCCGGCGGCGGTTTCGGCCTTCCTGTCCGTCAGAAAAGCGTCGACGGCGGCGATGCCGTTGTACGGCCCGGCCAGGAGATCATGCAGCCTACCCTCGGGGACGTACCGCTCCCGCAGGTAGTGGGCGAACAGGGACGCCGCTCCATAGTTCAAGCCGATGTCGCTGTCCAGGTCCTTCGGCCAATTGACCAGCGATGCGTTGGGCCGCCGCAGGTAGTACCGCATGCTGCCCGGCGCATACCCCGCCTCGGTGACGGCCAGCTCGGACAGTCCCTCGTTGAGCCAGGTTGCCTCCGCCGGGTCCGCGTACCAATGGATGGCGTGCTGCAGCTCGTGGGCCAGAACGGTCAGGTACTCCGGGCTGCCCAGGGGAATTTCCCGCGCGTTGATGTAGATGGCCGGCACGTCGTTGCTGTACGGCTGCACCGACGCCGGATAAGGGTCTGCCCCCGACACATACCCGCCAACCCCCGGAATTCTCCCGTTGATGATGTGCCCCCGCTGCGGATCGGCGTCGGAACCGGGGGCCGCGCCAAAGGCTGCTGTCACCCTCGGGTAGATCTGCGCCTCGACGTCCGACACCGATCGTTGCAGGTCAGCGTCGTCCACATTCAATCCCTGTTCGATCCACCAGTAGGCGTGCTCGGATACTGCGGCCAGGACAAACTCCTTGCTCACCATCCTGCTGCGGGGATAGTCCAGCGTCCAGAAGTTCGTCGTGTACCCGACTTCGGGAAGCCCGTCCGGGAAACGCGCCGGCGGCGGGTCCGGTTCCACTCCGCCCCAGCGCAGTTGCCGCGCCAACTCCGGCAGATCGCGATCCGGCGGAACCGGGAAATCGGCGGCGACCATCACGTCGTCCGGCATGGTTGGTGGGACGACTGCCGCCGGTTCCGTCGAGCGTGGCGGATCTCCGGCATTGCCGACCGTGGGCACGACGCCCGGGGTCGGTGTTGGGACGGAGACCTGACGGGTCGCCGGCGTCGGCGGAGTAGCCGGCGCAGCGGACGCGCGATCGGGGCCTGGCGTCTCCGATGCGGGAACGTCCGAGTCGCAGGCCAGTCCGACCAGCAAAAACGCGGCCAACGCCGCGCCTGTAATCAGTTGCGTTATGCCCATTGCGGTGCGTCCCCGGCAGGTTATGGCCTTTTCAAAGTCCCGGATGGCGACCTTTCACCCCGAACTGTCATTCCCGCTTTCGCGGGAATCCATTGAGTTTGAGCATTGATACTTTCGAGACGCTGCTCTGGTTTGAAGCGCTGGATTCCGGCTCAAGGCCGGAATGACGGTATGGGGTCTCGGCCGGAATGACGGTATGGGGTCTCGAAACGTCAACACAACCTGATTTACGTTGACAGCTCGGCTTGCGGATCCGTGTTGTACCGGTTCATCGCGATGTTGATCCCGTCGGAAAGCAGGCACTCCACCGCATCGGCGGCCCGCTCGATGGACGCCTTCATCGCCGGTTGCTCCTCGTCCGAGAACCGGCCCAGCACGTGATCCACGCTGCCCGATGTTCCCGGCCCGCCGATGCCGATGCGCAGCCGGGGGAAGTCGGTGGTGCGCACTGTCCGGATGATGTCCTTGATGCCGTTGTGTCCGGCGTCGGAACCGCGCGCCCGCAGGCGGATGCGTCCCAGCGGCAGCGCCATCTCGTCGTACACGATGACCAGATCCGCCGGCTTCCCGCCGAACCGCGCCAGCAGGTACCCCACCGACTCGCCGGACAGGTTCATGAAAGTGCGGGGCTTGGCCAGCACCACCGCCCGGCCCTCGCGATAGCCCTGCCCCAGCGCCGTGGTCCGCCGCCGGTCCTTGACGGCAATGCCCCAACGCTCGGCCAGCAGGTCCACGCACCCGAAGCCCACGTTATGCCGCGTATCGCGGTACCGCGGCCCGGGGTTCCCCAGGCCGACCACGATAAGGGGGGCTGTGCGTTGTTGCGTTTCCTCCATGACGGATACCGGCCGATTAGGTTGCCACGTAGGGGCGGGGATGGCAAGGGTTTCCTTTACTGACGGGAAAAACCGTAAAACTGTCATTCCCAGCACAGCGCGGCGATCCCGACAAGGTTGGCGCCAGCCTGGAAATCATATGGTAGTCTGCCTACAAAATAGACGGTTATTTAATTGCATTATTTATCGATGCATGGTCAATTAGCCGCAAATTAGTCCGCAAAGGAGACAAAATGATAACGACAATGACAACCCCCGACGTAGACAACCGTCTCGATTTCATCACTCACGCTGAGAAGTTCCAGCAGGGCGGGCGTAACGTCTATTCTTTCACCGCAACCCTGGGCGAGATCAACAACCTTTTACCCGACCGGGATCCCGAAAACGAGGCGAAGGTTGCAGATGCCAATCGGGGTCTTACACCGTCTCACGCGTTGAGGATTCAGCGGTACCTCAACGACGATCCGGAATGGCTGGTAAATTCGATCTTGGCTTATGCCAACCCAGCAGATGTTGAGTTCACTGGAAACCCGTACCCGTACCCGGACGGTTCCCCGCATCCTGATATAGGCGTGCTCAGAATCAACAAAACTGCGAAAGGTGAAAAGGCTTTGAAAGTGTTCGATGGACAACATCGCCGCCGAGCGATCCGGGATTTGCTGCGTTCCATTGATCTGGACAGTGACGATCCTCACATCCAGGACCTTTCCGCCAGCAAAATCCCGGTGCTACTCTACGAGGAGAGCAGCACTGACAAGGCGCGCAAAATGTTCCTGGATCACGGCAAAAGCAAGTCGACCGAAGCCAACACCAACACACGTTTTAACCAGCAGAACCCGTTCAGCCGAGCTGCCGTCGCGTTGGTAGAAGACCAGGAGTTCGCCAGCAACTTTTTCCTAGACCGAGTGGAAATGGAACGAACCCAAGTTCCACGGTCTAGCAGCTGCATCATCGCAGTCAACCAACTGGAGCGTGCCGTCAAGAACATTGAACTGGGGTACAAGGGGCGCTTGAGTCAGGACCGACAATTCCAGTACCACCAAGATGGTCTGGAAACCCTTTACCGGCGTTGCTTGGAGTGGGCGGACGAATTTATGCCGCAAGCCCGGCAGGAGTACGACGACCTGTACAACGGCGTGGTCGCCAATTCGGAGATACCGAACCGGCGTTCCGAATCGCTGGCTTACAATGCTACCGTCATCCAGGTCCTTGCCGGCTGTTACTACGAATGGCGCAAAGAGCACGATTCCTGGCAACCTCTGGCCGCGTTCATTCGTCAAGCCGACTTTACTCCAGGTAAGGATGCAAACGAGGGCGCCCTATTTGTGGATGCCGGTTTGGTGCCGCCCAAGGGCATAACGCCTGTGCCGCGGATCCAAGAAGTGACCCGTGGCATCGACTATATCGTGGCAAAGGCTGTCGAATTCGCGAAGAAATGACCAACCTAAAATGGAAATGTGGCTGGCCGTTGTCGGCCGCTTTGGGTAAGGAGACGCTGATGTACACCCGCAAAGATTGGGAAAAGCGCATCCGCATGGAAGCCGCCAGCCAGGCCATTGAGAACACCATCCAAGCGGTAAAAGCAGGGTTAGACACCAAATTTCCGCGCGGCAGCACTCCTACCGAAAGCAGGAGGATTATGCAGAACATCCTGAGATCCGGACGACCCTGACTGATGTTACGCATAGAGAGTAATGTGGCCGCTGTGCTTGCACGGCGGCCAAAGTTTGCTCCGACGCGCCTTCCTAATCGGTCTCCGTCAGGCGCAGTAGTTCAGTCCACGGCGGGTATAAACTCCGCCAATTCGAGCTCCACGTCCGGGAACGCTTGCGGGCTTACCGTGCCATTCAGCGGGATAACGCGGACTTGTGCGTAGGCGGACCCTTCCGGCTCGGTGTTGACCACCAACTCCCCGGCGCGCAGGTTGGCAACCCACACTTCGGGGATGCCCGCGGCGGCGTACCGGGCCAGCTTCTCTCCCAGATCGAACTCCAGGGAGCTGTCGGCAACTTCAACCAGCAGGTACACGTCGGACGGCAATACCGGCGCGAGGTCGTTGATGGAACGCCGCCGGATGACCGCAATGTCGGGTTCCGGCACCGTAAAGTCGTCCAGTTGGATGGGGGCTTGGACTTGCACCATGGCCCGCCGCCCGACGGCTTCGCGCATCAGATGAGCCGACCAATTTACGCTGTTCCGGTGCCGGTTGCCGATGGGCGCCATCTGGATTATCTCCCCGTCCAGCAGTTCAATCCGCTCCTCTTTTGCCAGTATGCCGGCCGCACCCATAGCCAGATACTCGTCCACGGTGAACCGACGGCCGGCGGCCAGGGCCTCGCGTTCCTCGTCCGCCACGATGCCGGCCGCAACCATTGCGTCCCTTTCGGCGGCGGTGAAGCGACGGATTACGTCCGTGCGTGCAGTAGCCATCGCAGTCCTCACGATACTCCGGTAGTAGTGAGCCGGCCCATTTTACCACCTGCCTGGCGCCTGCCCTGTGCTAAACTACGGCCATCAACCAAACTTGCATATTTTCGTCCTCACGGAGCCACGTTGCCATGACCTCCACCACCAAAGACCCCATCCTCGTCGTCATCCAGCTCACCGGCGGCAACGACTACATGAACACCGTCATTCCCTACGCCGACGGCCGCTATCACGACAACCGACCCACCGTGGGCATCCCCGCCGACCAGGTCCTCCATATCGACGACCAATTCGGCTTCAACCCGGCCATACCTGAAATCAAGGGCCTGTATGACGCCGGCAAGGTCGCCGTCATCAACGGCATCGGCTATCCGACGCCCAACCGTTCTCACTTCCGCAGCATGGACATCTGGCACACCTGCGAGCCGGAAAAAGTCGGCACGGAGGGCTGGCTGGGCCGCGTGATCCGCGACCTGGATCCCAAAGCGGAGAACGTGCTGACCGGCGTCAACTTCGGCCGTGGCCTGCCCCGCGCCATGGCCCTCACCGGCGTCCCGGTCGCATCCGTCGCGGTGCTGGAGAGCTACGGCGTGCTGACCGGCATCGTCAACGAGCCCGAGCGTTCCCAGGCCCTGGACATCTTCGCCCGCATGTACTCGCCGACGGTGGGGCTGGGCGCCACTATGGACTACCTGGGGCAGACCGGCCTCGACGCTCTGAAAGGCGCCGACATCCTCAAGGCCGCGCCGGATATGTACACCTCCACCGTGGAATACGCGGAAACCGGCATCGCCCGCAACCTGCAGGGCATCGCCAAGGTGCTCACCGCCGATCTGGGCACCCGCGTGTTCTACACCCAGCAGGGTGGCTACGACACCCATGCCAGCGAGACGGACGTCCAGCCCAAGCTGCTGTCCGACCTCAGCCGCGCCGTCAGCGATTTCTACGCCGACCTGCGCGAGCATGACACTGCCGACAACGTGCTCATGTTCGTGTTCACCGAGTTCGGCCGTCGCGTGCGCGACAACGGCAGCGGCACCGACCATGGCAGCGGCGGCGTGGCCTTCGCCATCGGCGACCCGGTGCGTGGCGGCATGTACAGCGAGTATCCGTCGCTGGCCGAAGCCGACCTGGTTGAGGGCGACCTGGCCTTCAACACCGACTTCCGCGGCGTCTACGGCACACTGGTGGAGCGGTGGCTCGGCCTGGACGCGCAGCCCGTAGTGGGCGGCAGCTTCGAGCAGCCGGCGTTTGTGTAAGGGGAACGATTGTGACGACGCCAAAGACCTACCGAGCCGCTCCGGGAATACCGGCAGGCTCCGTCATCGGCGGCGACCCCTCGGCAGTCTTCGACTCCACTCTGACTGTGTACAGCCCCGACGGCGCCCGCTGCCGGGAGATTGTCGCTCCGGTGGATACCCGGTCGCTGCATTCGATAATCCCCGCCGAAATCTTGCACGAGTTGGGGATTGAGCCGGTGATTGAGAGCCGTTTCAATTACCGGGACGGCTCAATCCTGAAACTCCCTATCGGCTGGGCCCGTGTGGCCCTACCGGGCAAAGCCGGCCATTCCCACGTCGCCTTCGGCAACGACCCCCGGCAAACCGTCATCGGCGGTCTCACGCTAGTGGAACTGGCCCTAGCCGCCGACCCCAAGAATAAACGGTTCGTTCCGGGAGAGCTGACCCTGTAAGCGCCAGCGCTTTATGACGCCGACCACCTACTCCGCCCGCTTCACTCTGTACTGCCCGGACCACTCCAGTTCTCGCCCGCTCATCGGCGTGGTCGATACCGGGGCCAGTTTCACTGTAATACCCGCGCATATACTGGACGAGTTGGGCATAGCGCGTGCAGAACAAGAGAGGTTCATCCTCGCCGACGGCTCATTGCACAATTTATCCATTGGCAACGCCATAATCGAGTTGCAAGGCCATGCTGCTCCGGTCGGCGTCGTCTTCGGTTCCGACCCACACAAAACCCTGATTGGATTTACCACTCTGCTGAATCTTCGGTTAGCCGTTGACCCCGTGCACCGGCGCCTGCTCCCGGTGGACCGTATCGTCCTGCTGGACGAAGAAGACACGCCATGACCAACCTGCCGCGTATCACTGAAGCCGCCATCCGCGACAAGGTTGCTGAACAATCCTACGACCGCGGCGTGGACTATTACCACGCGGGCACGGTCGAGAGCGCCACTGTACGCGGCAACCAGTTGTTCGCCGCCGTGCAGGGCAGCGAGTGGGATCCATACCAGGTCGGCATCACCTTCAGCGGCAACGACTTTACCGCATCCTGCACCTGCCCTTACGATTGGGGCGGCTATTGCAAGCACGTTGTGGCCGCGCTGCTGACCGCCAGTAACGACGACAGCCCCGTTCCCGTTGCAGTCAAGCCCCCGGTAGCCGACCTGCTGAACCAACTGGACGCCGACGAGTTGCGCGCGTTGGTTCGCGTGTTGGTTGAGGATGCCCCGTCCCTTCTGGATATAGTGGATGCATTCTGCTCAGGGGAACCGACATGACAACAAAAACGGGAATAATAATTCCAGGCTCCACTATTGGGGGCGAAGCAATGGGGACTTTCAACGTTGACTTCACCATCAGGAGCGCCGACGGAAACAGGACGCTCCCATTGGTTGGAATGGTCGATACCGGCTCGCTATACTCCATTATCCCAGCATCAATTCCGGAAGAACTGGGTATAGCGCGAGACGAAAGCCAGCGGTTCAGTCTCGCTGACGGTTCTGAGGCAGAAATGAGCATAGGCTTGGCGCTGATTACAATGGACGGCCGGGCCAGAACCGTACACGTCGCGTTTGGCCACGACCCCGACATCACGTTGATCGGGGCGATGACTCTGGAGCGATTTGGCGTCGCCGCCGACGTACTAAACAAACGGCTGGTTCCGGCTAGGATCACGTTGTGAACCCGAGGCCCCGTCAATGACCACCCGATCCAACGGCTCCCAACCCGCTTCCCCGCCAGGCTCCGCAATCTACGTCGACACGGAGAACCTGCGGGAGTCGGACCACGCGCAGACCGTGGTGGCTCGGGTGGTCGCCAACTGGCCGGCGGAACGGCCGCCCCTGAGTGGCCTGTCCCTCTACGTTCGCGCCGACAAGGCCGAGCTGTGGCAGCTCTGGGCCGAGACCGAGTTTCCCGCGTTGCAGGTTCGTGTACGCGGCGTCCAGCACTTCAGCAACCACCGGGCCAAGAACTCCGCCGATCTCGCCATCACCGCCGACGCCGTCGCCGATCTCATCACCGGCCTGGCCGGCGCGGTCGCGGTGGTCAGCAACGACAGCGATTTTGGCGCACTGTTCGTCAAGGTGCGCGAGCTGGCCGTGCAGGCGGACGCTCCGGCAATTCCGTTCCTGTGGATCACCACCCCCGACGCCGGAGCGCTGTCGGCCGAGATCGAGCAGTTCATCCCCGACCGGTATCGCTGGGACCTGTCCGCGGCGCCGGCTCCGTCTTCTCCCCAGCCGACGGTGAGCGAGTCGCCCGCGCCGAAAGGTCTCCCCGAGGCCGCCCGACCTGCGCTGGCGTCCGCGATTGCGGATGCACCGGTCAGCGACGGGGCCGTCGCTGAAGAGTTGTTGCAGCGACTGCCCGTGGGTCGTTTCGGGGCATCCGACGCGCAGAAAATCGTCAAAAATCGTTGGCCCCAACACCCTGAAGTCGCCAGCGATACGGCCCGGTTCGGTCAGTTCCTGGGCAAAAACATCTGGCCGCTATTGGAAAAGCGCGGCGTGGCGATGCCCCGCAAGAGTTCACCGCGCGTCTACGAGATAACGCAGGCAGCGAAAAACTCCTTGATTCAACCGCGGGCAGACACGTCCGTATCATCAGCGCGAACGAAGCCAAAGGACGAGGACACACCGCAGCAGCTCGCCGCCGCCGTCGCCGGCGGTATCGCCGACGACATTTTCAAGGCGTCCGATGCCCAGGATGCTCTGAAACACAGTCGGCCCCAGCATCCGGCCGCGTCCTACACCGCAACCCAGTTCGGTACCTGGTTCGCCAAGCAGCTCTGGCCCATCATGGAGCAGCACGGCGTCACCATCGCCAAGGAAAAGCCACGACGCTATGAGATGACCCCCGACGCGCGCCACAACCTGGTCGCCCTAGCCTGACCTGCGGAGCCTATAGCCATGATTGACCGAGAACGTCTCGTCCGAACCGTCACCGAACTCATCCGGATCGACAGCCCCACCGGCGAGGAGGACGCCATCGACACCCACCTCTCCGCGCGGCTCAGCGACCTCGGCGCGTCGATACAGCACGACGCCTACGGCAACCTGGTCGCCACCCTGCCCGGCGGCAACGGGAGGTCCGGCGAAGCGCCGGTCATGCTGTCTGCCCACATGGACACCGTGGAGCCGGGCCGTGGCATCCAGCCCACCCTTGACGCCGACGGCGACACCCTGCGATCCGACGGCGCCACCATCCTGGGCGGCGACTGCAAGGCCGGCCTGGCCATAGTGCTCGAGGGACTCACCGCAGCCATGGAAGATGGCGGCCTGGGCCGTCCGGTGCAGGTGGTGTTCTCCCGGGCCGAAGAAGGCGGATTGAACGGCGCGCGCAACCTGGACTTCTCGCTGGTCACGGCCACCAACGGCATGGTCTTCGACGGCGAGGGTCCGGTGAGTCGCATCTGCGTTGGCGCGCCGGCGCAGAACGTGGTGCAGTGCCGCATCACCGGCGTTGCCGCCCACGCCGGCCTGGAGCCGGAAAACGGCGTGTCCGCGTTGCTGGTCGCCGCCAACATCCTGACCCGCCTGCCGTTGGGCCGCATCGACCATGAGACCACCAGCAACATCGGCGTGCTGGAGGGCGGCCTGAAGCGTAACATCATCCCCGAGCACGCCTACCTGGACGGCGAACTGCGCTCCCGGGACCAGGCCAAGCTGGAGAACTACACCGCCGAGTTTCGCCGCGCCTTCGACCAGGCGGCCGCCATGTACCCCCGGGCGCAGATCGACCTCGAAATCCGGAACCAGTACCAGGCCTACCGCGTGACGGAGAGCGACCCGGCCCTGGCGGACATCGCCCGCGCGGTCACTGCCGCCGGATTAACTCCCGCGCTGGAAACCACCGGCGGCGGGTCCGACGCCAATGTGTTCTTCGAGCACGGCATAGTCGCGCTGCCCGTGGGCATCGGCGTGCGCGATTTTCACACGACCCGCGAGACGGCCAGCATCAACGAGATGTACGACGCTGCCGTGGTTTGCCAGAAGTTCATCTGCCCCGCGTGATGGGTCAGGGCAATCGCGCCACAGGCTTCGCGCCCGTCACTCCGGCGAAAACCGGAGTCCGCAGGCCGCATGGCGAAAGAATTTGAAACATGGTGACGATTTCGGTCACTGGATTCCGGCTTTCGCCGGAATGACAGCGCTAAAACCGCTCATATACGATTGCCCTGGATCGGCTGGCAGTGTAATCGTCCGGCCGGCGTTTGTCATATAATGTTCAGTCAACGGGTTCCGCGAGGGCAGCCGCTGCCGTCGCCGAGCCGAGCCGCATCTATCTGAAAGAACATTCCAAGGAGCAGCCCAATGGCCGACGAATTTGTAAAGATCGCGTCTCTCAGCGACATACCGCCAGGCGACATGATGTCCGTCCGGGTGGGGTCGGAAGAGATCCTGCTGGTAAACCTGGACGGTGACCTGCACGCCTGCGACGATATCTGCACCCACGCCTACGCCAACCTGTCCGAGGGAGACCTGGAGGAGGGTGAGGTGGTTTGTCCGTTGCATGGCGCCGTTTTCGACGTTGCCTCCGGCAGCCCGGTCACTCCTCCGGCCACCGAGGCGCTGCGCAAATTCGCCATTCGCATCGAGGGCGACGACGTCCTCGTCGGGCCCGTTATCGAAGCCGAATAGCGAGCGGCGTTTCAGACCCGGCACACTGATCGGCCGGCGCCCGGGCGCCGGCCGCAAACTTGGCATGCTGGCCGGGGCCTATTCGGGGAACCCCCACGCCGAGCGCGGCCAGTAGATTGCCCAGACCTTGCCGATGATGTGGTCCGACGGCAGCGGACCCCAATGGCGGGAGTCCCGGCTCCCGTTGCGATTGTCTCCGAGCACGAAATACTCGTCGTCGGCGAGTTGGATGTCGTGCATCCTGGTACGGCCGAGGACATCCAGGTAGGGTTCGTCCAGCGTTTCGCCGTTGATCGCAACCTGCCCGTCGTCGATGGCTATCAGATCCCCAGGTTCGCCGATGATTCGTTTGACGAACTGGCGTTCCGGTTCCAGCGGGTAGTTGAATACCACTACATCGCCCCGTTGCGGGGGTCTCACGGTGTGCACCAACCGCGGCTCTTCCGGCTGCCAGAAGGGAATTATTTTGCCCAGGCGGTCCGTGTCCAGTGGGTAGTACACCAGCTTGTTCACCATCAGGTAGTGCCCGGGCAGCAGCGTCGGCTGCATGCTGGAGCCCTCGACCCGGAAGTTGGCCACCACGACCTGGATGGCGACGAATACGACAATGCCGATGAGGGCAGCCTCAAGAAGTTCGCGCAGCCAATTGCTCTGGTTCATTTGAATGTGCTTCGGTGAATATGCCCCGGGTTCCGGGTTTATTGTAGCAAAGGGCGTATCCCGGCTCATGCGCACCCGCTTATGGGGGCGTCAGAAGCAGGATTTGCGGGATTTTATGATTGGGCAGGATTGGGATATCTCCATCACAGAACGGTTCCAATCCTGATAATCCCTGAATCTTGAAAATCCTGCTTCTGACGTTTCCCTGCCGTGAACTGGGTGCGCATGAGGGTGGATTCCTGCTTTCGCAGGAATGACGGCCGGGGGAGGGAATGACGGCCGGGGGAGGGAATGATGGTGGGCCATCATGGTGAGGTGGGCCATCATGTCGTTCTGGCCGAGGAACTGGCGCAGGGCGGCGAGGAGGCTGCCCACCCTGTCGGGGCCCCGGGTGACCACGTCCTGAAAGGCGGTCTCCGACTCCCAGCCCCAGCGCCAGGTGTCCTCGAAGGCGGTGATCTGGGCGGCGGATTCCGCGCCGGAGCGCTCGCGGAAGAGGACGTTGCAGGTGGCGTTGGAGTTGAAGGGCGGGTCGAGGTAGATGAGGTCGACGGTCTCGTCGGCGACGTGCTGGCGGAGGATGTCCAGGTTGTCGCCGAAGTAGAGTCGGTTGGGGGATGCGGAGGTGGTGGTCATTGGATGATCGCCGCGGCAGGAGCAAATGCGAACCCGCTTGAAACGGGCGCGATGGCGTGATTTGCGGTGGTTTCCGGTTGGCCTGACGCATCAGCGGCGCCCCTTGCGAAGCTGACCATCAACAGCGCCGTTAGCGCCAATACCTGGAGGGCAAATAACAGATAAACTGCAAAACCAGTCCAACGCTTGACAGTGATATGGATGGCGCCCTCTCCGGAGAATAGATAAATAGACACTCCGGCCATAGTAATCAGAGTCACGTACAAGACGGCAGCAGCGCCAGCCGAAACCGCTTTTGCGACTTCAAGGATAGACGGAGTCCCGGAAAAGAGCGGTAGCGCAATCCCAAGACCGCCAGACAGCAGTATCACGGCGCCCAGAACGGCAGTAGCGATTGTGACCGTCCCCAGGGCAAATCGTGTCCCAATGCCGCGCCCACTGAGCGTCCATGTTACCGCTCGGATTGCTCCGTTAGAGGCTTTTCGTGCAGAACTGACCAGATCCAACGCATAGTCAGTGATACCAGCAGTGGCGGCAAAACCAGGCAAGCGCCGGCCGTAATGCCGAAGACAATCCGGTATGCCGTTACTTGCGCCACATACGCGGCCATGAAAAACAGGCTCCCCAGCATCAAGCCGCCGATGCCGGCGGCAACTATCGGGAGCCAGAATGCCCAACGGGGCGGTATGTCCGGTATGAGAGCCACCGCCGATTGACCATTCTGCGTAGAAGCTGCGTCAACGTGGCTGCCCGGCGCGGGTCCAATGACCATGATTTGCCTCCTTTGCCGACGTTGCGGAATTGTAGCAGGTTATCTCCGGAGCAGCGGCGCTGGGAGTTTCGGAGAAGGTTATCGACTAGCGCTCCACTTCTGTCACTGAGTCAAAGGGGATTTCATCCAGCGGAGGTTCACCAACGCTATCCATCAGGTCATGACAGGTATCGCAGTCTCTCCATTCTGCCCCCATCGGATCCTCGTGCATCCACGCCTGCTCACATCCAGCGTAACGCCAAGTGTGGCCGTCAGGGAGACGAAAGGTAACATCCGGAAGACACCCTTGGCCAAAGGTAGTCGTTTCTTCAGGCATCCTTTCCCTCCTTCGCTTCGTCCCAAAAGTACTGGCGCATGGAATCTATAGTACGCTATCCGAACGCAACCGCTCAATGTCTTCCGGCGCGTAGCCCAGGTAAGCGAGCACCTCGTCGGTGTGCTCGCCCAGGGCGGGCAGGTTGCCCGGTTCCAGGGGCGTTTCGGTGAAGGTGGCCGGGGGGCCGGCCATGCGCACCGTGCCCAGATCGCGGTGGTTCACGTCGATGGCCAGGTTGTTGGCTTCGACCTGGGGGTGGTCGAAGAGTTCTTCGACGAAGCGCACCGGGCCGGCGGGGACGCCGGCAGCATCCAGCAGGTCCAGCCACTCGCCGTTGGTCTTGCCGCGGAAGATCGCCTCGGCGTCGGTCATCAGCTGCGCGCCGAAGTTGGCGGCTTCCTGGGAATATTGGTCGTAGCCCTGGTCGAACCGGATGTCGTGGAGGCCGACGACGCCGAGCAGCTTCCGGCGCAGCGCGGCGTTGAGGCAACCAACCACGATCATGCCGTCGGCGGTCTGGTAGAAGCGGTAGTAGATGTTGCCGGGCGGCTGGAAGCGCTGGGCCTCGTAAACTTCCAGCAGGTCGGGGTACGGGGTTCCGGCGGTGCGCATGGCGTCCACCGATTCCATGATCTCCGCATGGGGCCCCTTGTCGATGCCGTCGATGCGGACGAAGCGCATACCCAGCATCAGCAGTCCGGCGCCCAGCAGCGACGCCTCCAGCTTTTGGCCCTTGCCCTTCTCGCCGGCAGACGCGGCGCGCTCGCGGGCGAACAGGGCGCCGCAGACGGCCCAGGCCTGGGCGAGTCCGCAGGCGGTGTCCACCAGCGGGCTGGCGACGATCTGCTGCGGGACGCCGTTGGCGATCTTGCCCTCGGCGGTGGCGATGCCCGACATGGCCTGGATGATGATGTCGTAGCCGGGGCGGTAGGAGTCCGGCCCCTCGTGTCCGAAGGCCGATCCCTCGCAGTAGATGATTGACGGGTTGATGGCGGCGAGGGTCTCGTAGTCGATGCCGAGGCGGCCCGCGACGTCGGGGCGGTTGTTGGCCAGGATCACGTCGGCCTGCTCGGTCAGGCGGCGGACCACGCCGGCGGATTCCGGGTTCGCCAGGTTCAGCGTCATGGAACGCTTGCCCCGGTTGTAGGCCATGAAGGGCCGGCCGTCGGTGGGCAGGACGGCCTGGGCGTAGCGCCACAGGTCGCCCCAGGGCGGCTCCACCTTGATGACGTTGGCGCCCATGTCGGCCAGCAACATGCCGGCCGTGGGCGTGGCGATCATGGTGGAGAACTCGACAACGTTGATGCCTTCAAGAGGGCCGGGCATGGCGTCACTCCGAGGGGTGCAAGGTCGTCGGGCGATTATAGCAAAGCGGGCCCGGCCAGCCGGAGCCGCTCCGGGTCCAGCGCCAAAGCCTCAGCCGGTATCATGGCGGCCAGTTCCGCCGGAGTATAGCCATCCCCGGCGCCGTTGCTGTCGAGCCACGAAATCGCGTCGGCGGCGCGGTGGGCAGGGATGCCCCTGGCCTGCACCAGGACGCGGAAGTCGCCCAAGCCGCCGGGACGGACCAGGTGGGTCAGTCCGGTCAGCCAATCACGAGAGTCGTCGGGCTGCGGTGAGAAGGGTTCGGCCAGGGAATCGGGCAGCGAGCCCTCGGTGTCGATGGGGATGGTGATCCAGCCGCCGCTCCCTTCCGCGGGCGGCGCGGCGTTGCGGCGAATGGCTTGCAGCCCGAGGCGGCTCAGAAACGTGCCCTGGGGCATATCGCCCAGGGTGGCCAACCCGGCCCGCTCGCCGGCGAGCCGAACCGAGGTGAAGTCCACCTGGGCCGTGATGTCCTGTCGTCCCGGATCCGCCAGGGGCGTGTCGGTCTGGCGATGGGAACGGTAGGTGACCAAGGCGCCGTGGGGCCGTTGGTTCGGGTCATAGAGATCGTGCGCGCTGCGGCCGTAGTCGATGGTGAGGACGAAACCGGTATCCAGCGCCGTCGCTATTGACTCAGCCCAATCGTCCAGCAGCAGGCAGATTTCCGCGGTCTGCCCGTGGGATAAGCTGACGCCGATGTCGGACAGGCGGCGTTCGAGATTCGGCGTGGACGGATCGCCGGTGATTTCGACCAACCGCCCTTCGTAGCCGTCCGCGACGTCGGATTCGATACCGACATAGAGCTCGCGGAGCCTGCCGCCTTCCATGCGCACGCGATGCACGGGCAGGGCGTCGAGCAATTCGTTTGAGATCACGCAGCCCGTGACGTTGCGGAACGGGAGGCGCCGGGCGTCGGCGGCGACCGTGCCGGTCGTCAGGGAGCGAACGTTCCGCCCGCCAGGGTGACGGTCACACCCCACGTACCGCAACGATCCGGCGAAACCCTCGGGGAGATGAGCGGCGGCGTTGCGTATGTCGCGTCCCAACAGGCCGTCACCGGCGCCGGGTTCAATCACGAAGAACGGGTGGGGCCGGTCCAGCAACTGCCAGAACCGGAAAAGCTGAATCGCCAGCAGCGCGCCGAAGGCGGGATGGACCTGCGGGCTGGTGTAGTAATCGGCGCCGGCGCCGCTGCGCGTGTAGTAACCGCCGGGTCCATAGAGGGCGCGCGCCATGTACGCGGCGAAGGTGATCGGGCCGTGACGGGCGATGTGACGCCGGATGGCTCGCTCCGTGACGGTGGGAACGTTCATGTGAAAGGGGCGAGATTCGACACGCATAAGGGCGAATGATCATTCGCCCTTGCACCTGCCGAGTGTTCCAGTATCTACCGGGACATTCATCTACCGGTACATGGGCTTGAAGAAGCTGTGCAGGAAGTTGTTGCGGTGGGCCCAGGAGTGAGCGCGCTTGAGCACGGAGTCGGGTATGGGCTCGGACCGGCGATGGGTGATGCGCAGGGTTTCGTAGTCGGCCAGCTCGGGCGGAGCGTCGGCGGTGTAGAGCAGTTCGCACCCCTCGCCCTCGGCGTAGAGCTTGAGGTTGTCGAACCCTTTCACCCGCCGGCCGGGGGTTTGGTACACGTAGAACTCGACGCTGCCGACGAGTTCGTCGAAGTGGTCGTTGCCGTTGCCGCGGCCGCCGCCCTGGCGAAGCTGGTCGCGGTTTATTCCATAACTGCTCAAGCGTCTGCGTTGCATGAAGACACCACCGATTACGTTCAGTAGAGTGTTGCCCGGAGCGCCAAGTCAGTTTTCACGCAGCAGGCCCGGCCTGATCGTGCTTTCCCAGTCGCTGTCGATATCTCGGGTTCTAACGGTATTGACCAGGTCCGCGAGGTCTGCCCCGTGCAGCAGTTTCAAATCTGCATAGGTTTGGCGCCCGGCGAGCGCGCGGATGGCTTGGTGCAGGTTGTCCACATAGGCTACGGCGGCCCGCCCGGCGGCCAGGGTATCGTGCCGCACTCTGATGTTTTCCAGTTGCTCTACCCAGTCAATTCGCCGCGCTACCTGCTCGAACGGCTCTTCCGGGTCCGGGTACTGCGTCGCAGTGCTCATAGCCGAGACCTCCCTATTATCGGAGTTGCGGTTACGTCGTTATGGATAGATGGCCCAGCCGACCCGGTCGGCGCTGGCGTGGAAGAAATGGCCATCGGTTGAGGTGACAAAGACTTCGGTCAGATCCGGTCCGCCGAAGCAGACGTTGGTGGGACGTGTGGCGGCGACGGGGTGGGTCTCGATTACCCGTCCGGTGGGCGAAAAGACGTAGAGCATTGGGCCGGGCCCGCCCGCGGGCCAGCCGGCGGTGGCGATGATGTTGCCGTCGGCGTCGAGGCACATGCCGTCGATGCCGCGGTGCACGCGGTTGGCGTCGCGGCCGAAGGTGTGCAGCGTGGTGTACGTGCCCAGGGAGCCGTCCCCGGTGATAGGGTAGGCGCGGAGTTCCCGGTCAATCTCGATCCGGTCGCTGTTGCTCTCCGCGACGTAGAGGGTATTGCCGTCGGGGGATACCAGAATGCCGTTGGGCATGGTGGTGTCGTAGGTGGACCGAACGGTCCGGTACGAGCCGTCAGCCTGGGGAACGGCGCACAGCACGGAACGGTTGTCCAGCTGTTCCACTTCGTGAGGGTCGATGTTGCCGGTGTTCCAGGGGTTGGTGAACCAGATGCGGCCCCGGGCGTCGATGGCGAGGTCGTTGGGGGTGTTCAGGGGGACGCCGTCCAGGTTGTCGGCGACGGTGACCATGCTGCCGTCCGGGTCGAAACGGACGATGGCGCGGCCGTTCTGGCAGCAGCCGAACAGCCGGCCCTGGGCATCGAAGGCCAATCCGTTGGTGCGGTTGGTGTTTTCGCGGTAAACGGAGAACTCGCCGGACCTGGGGTTGTAGGCATAGATGCGGCTGGCGTGGATGTGGGTGAACAGCACCACCTCGCCATTCCAGGCCGGCCCTTCGGTGATGCCGCCCGGAGGGTCATCAAATAAATTGAGAAGGCTGAATCGCCACGACATTATGGCTAACTCCTTGAATGTGTCGCGCACGGAAGTGTGGGATGAATTGCGACGACACCAGCGCCGGCCGATTGTAGCAGGCGACCCCCGGCCCGGCAACGGCGGCCAGTCCTAGCGTGTACCCATTTTGTCTTTTACATCGATGCACAGGATGAACAGGATTTGATTGATTATTGTGAACGCTTCCGCGCTCTTGACGATGCTGAAAATTGTACGCCCTACCCGCACGCCATCATCCAGTCTATCCTGTATATCGATGTAAATTGGCTCCCGTAGTCGTCAAATTAGGTACGCATGAGCGGCCAGTCCTCGCGCGTACCCGGTTTGTCATCGCGAGGAGGGAGGCGGCGTGGCGATCTCGTTCCCGCAGCAGCGTTCCTGGCCCCAACGAGATTGACGCTCCCGCATCAAGGGCGGGTCGCAATGACGGTTCCGGTGAAACTCGGCGCGTGTGAGCGGCCGGGCCGCGACGGCTTCCGGACGATACGTGGGCGCAAACTACCGCGAGGACCGTCCGTCGCGCACAAGGTTGACGCGCATATTCGGCGGACGGCATACTCACCCGCGCCGGCTCGCCCAGGCTTCGAACTGGACAATCACCATCCGCGTCTGTCCTGCCTGTCCGCAGGAATTGCAGTTGTGTACAACGTGGCGGGCCGCAATCCTGGCAAACCGGAACCCATACGGCCGAACTGGGAGGTGAACCGTGGCAGGACCATGCACAGGCCTGACCGTCCTGGATTTCTCGCTGGGAATGCCGGGGGCGCTCTGCACCCTGGTGCTGGCCGACTACGGCGCCGAGGTGATCAAGGTCGAGCCACCGGGGGGTGATCCATTTCGTTTCCAGCCGGCGTGGATTTCGTGGAACCGGGGCAAGAAAGGCATCGCGCTGGACCTGAGCGCCGCAGAAGGCCGGGAGCAGGCCATCCGGTTGGCTTCCGAGGCCGATGTCCTCGTGGAGTCCTTCCGTCCCGGCGACATGGCGGACTGGGGCCTGGATTATGATGCCCTGTCGGAGCTTCACCCGGGACTGGTGTACTGCTCCATCACGGGCTTTGGACAAAAGGGTCCCTTGCGCCGGGTGCAGGGGTACGAGGGTGTCGTTGCCGCCAAGGCGGGCCGCATGCTCAACCTGGAGGGACAGCCGAACCGGGACGGCCCCGTGTATTCGGCGGTGCACACCGGGAGTTGGCACGCCAGCCAGGCGGCGGTGCGCGGGATCCTGGGCGCGCTGCGCGTGCGGGATCTGTCCGGGCGCGGGCAGTGGGTTGAGACCAGCATCGTCCAGTCCCTGGCATCGCCGCACGACAACAACGTCGGCGACGGCGGGCTGGTGAACATGCAGCTGCGGCGCCGGGACCCGGAGCGGTTTCCCGCTAGACCCCGCGGCCGCGGCCTCTCGTCCATCGGCTATGTTCCCGTGCGCACCGAGGACGGCGCATGGCTGCAGCACGCCAACCAGAGAGTGCCGCACATCCAGGGGCACCTGAAGGCCATCGGCCTCGGTGGCCTATTGGAGGATGAGCGCTTCGCCAGGGTTCCCGCCCTGAATTTCGAGAACCAGGAACTCCTGCGCCGGGAGATACTGGAGAAGCAGCGGGAGAAGACCGCCGACGAGTGGATGGAGATTTACCTCGAGGACGGCAACATCGCGGCCGAGCCCTACCGCACCAGTGTCCAGGCCATGGATCATCCCGCCGTGGTCGCCAACGGCACGGTGGTAACGATTGATGACCCTCGCGTGGGCCCCATGCGCACGCTGGCCCCACTGGTGGACCTGAAAGAGACTCCCGGCGAACCCAGCGGACCCGCGCCCGACGTGGGACAGCACAACGCCGAAGTGCTGGGTCGCCTCGGGAATTCGGCATCCGCACGTACCGCCTCGCCTGGCGCGAACGGCGCGGATACGCCGGCGCACCCACTGTCGGGGATCACCGTGCTGGACCTGGCGACAATCCAGGCCGGGCCCTATGGCGCTGCATTGCTGGCTGATCTTGGCGCCAGGGTCATCAAGGTTGACGCCACCGACCGTCGGCTGGACGAGGGCCGGCGTTCGACTTCGGTGGCAATCGCCGACGCGCGGACCTACGCCGGCAAGGAGGGCATCCAGATCGACCTCCAGACCCCCGAGGGCAAGGCGATCATCCACAAGCTCATCGCGCAGGCCGACGTTCTCTCGCACAACTTCCGCCTGGGCGTTCCGGAGCGGCTCCAGGTGGATTGGGAGACCTGCCGCCAGATCAACCCGCGCCTGATCCACGTCTGGATGGCAACCTACGGAGAGCACGGACCCCACGCGCGCCGACCGGGCGCGCATCCCATCCCCGGCGCCATCATGGGCGGGGCGATGCGGCAGATGGGCCGGGGCATGCCCCCGCCGCCGGAGCGGGAGATGGATGTCGAGGAGACCGTTGAGGCCACCCGCTGGCTGATGAAATCCAACTGGGGCCCGGACCAGAACACGTCGCCGGCGGTGGCGACGGCCGTCATGCTGGCCCTGCGAGCGCGCGAAAGCACCGGCAAGGGCCAGCCCGTCGAGCTGACCATGCTCAACGCCAACGCCTGGACCAACGCCGACGAGTATTACGACCACAAGAACCGCCCGCCCATCGCCATGCCCGACGAGGAAATCCACGGGCTGCATGCCCTGTACCGCCTCTACCGCTGCCGGGAAGGGTGGGTATTCCTGGGCTGCCTGTTCCAGGACGAGTGGGAGGCTTTCTGCCGTGCCGTGGATCGGGCGGACCTGCTGGCTGATGGCCGCTTTGCCACTGCGGAAGCGCGGCAGGCCAACGACGATGCCCTGGTCGCCGAGGTTTCGGCGATCCTCGCCGGGCGCGCCGCCGCCGAATGGGAGGAGTTGCTGACCAAGGCGGACGTCGGCTGTGTCCAGGCGGACGAAGCGGTGGAGGGAGACTTTTACGCTGACCATCCCCACGCCCGGGCCAACGATCTGAGCGTTGAGGTCGAGCACCCGCACGTCGGCAAGTATCGACGCTACGGCGGCCTGGTCGAGTTTTCCCTGACCCCAGGCATCTACCGGACTTCCATCCAGGTCGGCCAGCACACCAGGCCACTGCTCCGCGAACTTGGATACGGGGACCGGGAAATCGAGGAACTAGGCGCGCAGGGCATCGTCCAATGGGCCGACCCATCCGCGGGTGGGGAGCCATAGGCGCGAGCGCGAAGGAAGGCAACTGTTCAGACTTGCAGGGAAAGTGTCATTGCGAGCGAAGCGTGGCAATCTCGTTGGTGTACGGGAGTCCTTTAGGACAGAGGTTGCTGTTACGGTATCGAGATTGCCACGGCGCAAGCGCCTCGCAATGACAACCTCCTGGATCCTGAACACTTACGAAGGAAGGCAACACTTGGCAATACTGGTCAGTTTCGATATAGATGGCACGCTGGAAGCCGGGGATCCGCCGGGGCCGGTGACTATGAGCATGGTCCGGAAGGCCCAGGCGCACGGGTGCATCATCGGCAGCTCATCGGACCGTCCGCTGTCGGTTCAGCAGACCATCTGGGACAGGTACCGAATCGAGGTGAGCTTCATCTCGCACAAGCAGGACCTTCCCGATGTCAAGTCGCGCTTTCCGGCCGACGAGTACTACCATATCGGTGATACCGAGATGGACCAGCAAATGGCGCGGGAGGCGGGATTCCATTTCATCTGGATGGACGCCGGACATACCGAGCCGTGGATCAGCAATGGAGCCAACCCGGATTAGGCGGTCAATCTCGATGGCAGGGCCTTTTCAAAGTACCGGATGGCGCCCTTTCACCCGAACCGTCGTTCCCGCGGAAGCGGGAATCCAGTGAGATGGTTGTGTTCGGAATGGTATGGATTCCGGCTTTCGCCGGAATGACGGATTAACTTTGAAAAGGCCCAGTCTCGATGGGCATAGATCTTTAGACAAATAGCGCGCATGGCATATAATCCGCGCCAGACGATGCCGAAAACGGCGGCGCGGCGCGAAAGTTCCGCAGGAGGGAAAACAATGTCGACAATTCCCGGTCTCGAAAGACCCGGTCCGGTTCCCAATGATATGACCCGGCCTTTCTGGGACGCCTGCAACGAGCGGCGTCTGGTACTGCAGAACTGCGCCGCCTGCCAGCGGCTGCACTATCCGCCCGCCCAGCGGTGCGACCAGTGCGGGTCGGCCGAGAACTTCGAGTGGAAAGAGGTGGAGGGCAAGGGGCACATCGACGTGTACATGGTGATCCGCGACTCGCGCATCCGGGGGTTCCGGTCGGCGCAGCCGATCAACTTCGCGGTGATAACCCTGGACGAGGACCCGGGCATCAACTTCCTGTCCAACCTCCCGGGCACTCCGCCGGGGGAGGTTCCCGTGGGAGCCCCGGTGGAACTGATATTTGAGGAAACGAGCACCGGCCAGTTGGTCCACGAATGGCAGGTGGTCACGTAGGCCACCCCGGTCATGCGGGTTCGGAAACAGCGCAGCGGGCATGAGGGAGCTGAGATGGTTAGCAATACCGGTTGGATGAGAAATCAAGAGGGTCTGGGACTCTGGGAGCACCGCGGCCAGGTCGCCATCGTGGGTTGGGGACAATCCCACATCGACCGGCGGTGGGACGGCGTGACCCTGGACCGGAGCTGCGGCGGCCTGACCAAGGAGGCCTGCCTGAAGGCGATTGCGGACGCCGGCCTGTCCCTGGACGACATCGACGGGCTCATCACCAGTGCGGAGACCCGCGCCGAGCAGACCTGGGCGCCGCGCCCTTATTTTGACCCGCCCTACGACACCGAGGATGGGCTGACCTTCACCTCGGCGGATTGGATAGAGCGTGAGCTGGGGATGAAGAACGTCCAGTACCGGGTGTCCGACGCGCCGTACATCGGGCCGATGATGGGCCTGGCGGCGCAGGCGGTGGGTGACGGCCTATGCGAGACCGCGCTGGTGTGGTACCCGATGGTCAACCTCGCCGGCCGGTACGGGCACAACAACCCGCAGAACAACAGCGATGAGGCGCCCGGGCCCAGCGCGTTCACGCTGCCGTGGGGCTACCAGAGCGGCGCGATGTTCAACAACCTGGTGATTTTCCAGCAGTACTGCAAGAAGTACGGCAAGTCCCACGACGGGCTGGCCGATCTCTGCCTGAACCTGCGCCGCAACGGCCTGATGACTCCCTGGAGCTACTACGCGCTGCACGAGCCGTATCAGCTCACCCGTGAGGACTACCTGAACGGGCGCGTGATCGAGGAACCGCTGGTGATCTACGACTGCGACCGGCCGGTGAACACCTGCGCGGCCTTCATCTTCACCACCGCGGAGCGCGCCAAAGACCTCAGGCAAAAGCCGGCCTACGTCCTTAACCACGCCCAGAACGGCGGCCGGGGCCGGAGCACCATGGCGACCCTGGAAGAGCACCAGGAAGCCGTCGCCAGCCTGGCGCGCAAGATGTGGGAGGGTTCCGGCCTCGGACCTGACGACGTTGACATCTTCAACCCCTACGACGGCTACCTCACCTTCACCCAGCAGTTCCTCGAGGGTTTTCAGTGGCACGGGGTCAAGTGGGGCGAGGCCCACGACTTCTACGCCGACGACATCCGGGTCGAGGGGCCGCATCCTTTCCTTTCCAGCGGCGGAAACAACGGAACCGGCCGAACCCGCGCCTGTCTCTTCTCCGACAGCCTGGAGCAGCTTCGGGGCACGGCGGGGCCACGGCAGGTAACCACCCGGAACGACACTGCCCTGGCCGGCTGCAACACGCCCGACAGCAACGGGTTCCTGATGCTCAGCAAGCACCCGGACTAGGTAGCGTTGACATTTGGGAAATTACCCGTCATTCCTGCGCAGGCAAGAATCCAGAGACCGCCGCTAATAGAAACGTTCTGGATTCCCGCTTTCGCGGGAATGACGACCGGGACCGCATGCCACCGTCAGGGCCTTTTCAACGTCCCTGACTGAAAGCCCAGCAGCTCGACGCCGGGCGACATACCCCTGGCCTGCGCGAGCACTTTGAAGTCGCCGTACTCCTCCGGGTACACCAGCGTCAGCATGGCGATGCGGTTGAGTTCGGCGCGGGCTGCCGACAGGCCCGGCGTCCCCGGGGCGTCCAGAAACTCGTGGAAGCCAAGGTTCGTCAGGAATTCCCGCTGCAGCGTGTAGCCCACGGTTTCCAGGCCGTGCCGCTGGCCCAGCCGCATGAGGGACGTGAAGTCCACCTGGCAGGTGATGTCCTGCTGCCCGACGTCCTGGTAGGGGTCGTCGCTGATGGCGTGCCGATTGAAACAAACCAGGGTGCCCTGGGCATTGTCGGGCGAGTAGAGGAGTTCCGCCAGTTCACCGTAGTCGATGGTGAGGACGAACCCACGATCGAGGGCTCTGCCAACCTGGCCGATCCAGTCCGCAATGGCCAGGTTCACCTCGCCGCGATACCCTTCAGGCAGGTACCGGCCCAGGGCGGCCAGCCGCTCGGCGATGCGCGGCGAGGACGGCTCGCCCAGGACTTCGACGAATTGCTCGCCGTCCGTGCCGACGAAAACCTCCCTGACGCTGCCATCCTTGATGGCGAACCGGTGCACCGGCAAGTTGTCGATCAGCTCGTTGCAGAGGATGCAGCCGACGATGTTTCGGAAGGCCGGGAGTCCTTGGGCTCTGACTCGTTGGACGGCCCGTACCGGGTCTCGCCCGCTTGAGGCTATCCCATCGCCCGACGGGTTGAGCGCTTGCGGGTGGAGGGCGGACGAATGGACCCAACCGGGCTCGTAGTCTGCGCCCACGCAGTAAAGCGCTGCGGCGAACCGGGGCGTCAAGTGGCGGCAAGCGTCGGCGATGCTTCGAGCCAGGGCGCCGTCCCCGGAACCGACCTCGATCAGGTGGAACACGGAAGGTTCACCGAGGAGTCGCCACATCTCCTCGAGTTGCCGGGCTATCAGGGCGCCGAACACCGGGTGACTGGTGGGAGAGGTGCCGAAGTGGGCGTTGATCCGGCTGCCCCGGGTGGCATAAAAACCTCCATTGGGGGAGTACAGGCAGGCCTCCATGAACCGGGCGAAGGTGATCCGCCCGTCCCTGCGGATGAGGTCCCTGATTTCCTGCTCGACTGCTGATTCCAACATAGTCTCCAGAACCATAGTCTCCAGAACCGACCAGGATTTTCCGGCCCCATTGGCGCGCTTATTGATGACAACCGCGGGGGAGGTCAGTTCGATTATGTCATCAACGTCGATACCGGCAACAGCCGTCAGAAGCAGCAGGATTTTCGGGATTTACGGATTATCAGGATTATGGCCGACAGGCCGGGCAGGCCGGCGCATCCTGTTTCTGACAATTCCCCGGCGCGGCAACGCCTGGATGCCTTTCGTCGCCGTCTCGCCCACAGTTGATACTGGACGGGATCACAAGCAGGGCCTTCTGGCGCAGAAATCTCCAGTAGTACGTCTCGCCGACGACCGTGACAATCGATACCGTTTATATCAACGGCGTCGCTCACAATGGTGTGGATGGTGCTATTGGCTCGCCTTCATTTTGCTAATCGAAGAGGGAAGGCCACTCCGATGGAGGCAATTTGTCATGATTGTTTGCCGCACTGATTACCGCAGATTTCAAGCTCTTTTCGTCTTTCACACCAGCGTAAGCCGGGTCTGTACCGTCGAAGTTTCTAATCGCCTCTCCATCCAATGGTATGAGGCTCCAATCGGCGGCCAGCGAGTAGAGTCCCGGATTCGGCGTGGCTAATAACGAAAACATTATACGCTCGCCTATTTGGGGCGATTGCAAATTGTAAATTCCTGAAAGCGCCAATCGCGGGTTGTCCTTCATCTTTGCTATCTTTGCTAATGAACCATCATCTAGCAGAACTTGTTCTACCGACAGTTCGTAGTATGTCTCTTGTCTCCGTGGTTCCGGGTACCCTTGAGCAACCAAAGCGGCTGCATCCGCAGGGTTCCCGACGACAATACTCCTCGTTTCGCTGACAGACAAGATCGTCGCTATGACGACTGCGTCAGACCGGTTTACCAATTCCTGCACGGTAACTGGCGCCTTAAAAATGGATGCACTGTTGGACAGGCCTATCCTAACTGGCTCAACAGATTGGGATGGAGATTCCGATTGGACGCCGGGTCCGTCTGAGGCGGACCCTTCCGCACAGGCAGTGGTGACGAAGATCGTCAATATCGCCAACGATATGTTGCAGACGAGTTTGCTCTTCAGCGTTTTCATGGTAGAAGCGGTGATGATGTTAAAGGAGCCATAGCGTTGCTAACCCGTTACATTGCCACTTGTCAAGTTTCCAAACATCGCTGCTTCCAGTACATTAACACTGACACCATCCCGGATGGAACATTAATCGCTTTTTGTCGTGAGGATGACTCTTTTCTCGGCATACTGGATAGTCGCACCCACAAGGTATGGACTGCCGCTATTGGCACACAGCTGCGGGAAAAGGAATCGGGCCGGCGTTACATCATCAGCGAGTGCTTTGAGAAGTTTCCCTTTCCGAGTCCGACGACATCGCAGCGCGAGGCGGTAGCGGAGGCGGCGCGGACGCTGGACGAGCAGCGGCGCAACGTCTGCCGGCCCAACGGCAGGTACCGCCGCTCCATGACCGCGCTGTACAACGAAAACCCGCCGTGGCTGCGGACGGCCCACGCCGAGCTGGACGCGGCGACAGCCGACGCCTACGGCTGGCCGCCGGACCTGTCGGATGACGAGATACTGCGCCGCCTGGCGCGGCTCAACGTGAGCGGCGAGGCCGGGACGCGGTGACGGGCTCGGTGAGGGAGAACCCCGCTCAATCAGTCTTCCAGATCGATCAGTCTTTCAGCAGGATGTACACCGCGCCCGACGGGGACAGGTCGTGGTGCGAGTGCCCCTTGCCCGTGGTGTCCTCCATCAGGCGGATGTCACCGGCCCGCAGGACCCGCCTGGAGCCGTCGCTGGCTCCGATTTCCACCTCGCCGGACAGGTGGATGATCAGCCGTCGCTCCGGCAGGGGATGAAAGTCCATCTGCCGCGACCCGTCAAACTCCTGGACGCGCGCCTCGGAGACGTTGATCAGCGCCCCCAGCTCCGGATGCTCCTCCAGTTTCAGGTCTTCGATGTGGCTCTCGCCGTCGGCGTCTGAAAATACCCGGTAAATTGCCATGTTGCCCTCAAACCGTTTGTTGAATGTGGCTGCCGGCGGCTGCCGGTCCAGCGCTGCCTACAACGTTACCACGCTGACGGGCCACTCATGCGCGCCCACTTTCGCAAATCGTCAGAATCAGGATTGGCGGGATTCAGGTATTATCAGGATTGGAACCGTTCCGCGATGGCGGTCTCCCAATCCTGTCCAGGCAGTGTTGACGTTTCGCGTCATTCTGGCGAAAGAACGTCACCCCGTACTTGATACGGGGCCGGAATCCAGTGTGCTACAGCAGGGTGAAATCCGGCAGACTTTCCGATGGCAAAGGTTTCCGGGTTCCGGCTTTCGCAGGAACGACGGGCAATTTCCCATTAGGGGTATTTTGACAATCCCAACGCGGATAGTTAGCATCGCATTCACAATGGCGGAATTTTTCAACGTGTTGCCTCCGGGGGAGGCGTTGGCGTTGCTCCTGGATCGTCTTCCGGAGCGACCGGCGATGGGGGTGTGTGTGGTGGAAACCGTCGAGGCGTTGGGAAGGGTCGTCGCGGCGGACATTCGGGCGACCGAATCCCTCCCTGCTTTTGCCCGGTCCACTATGGACGGCTACAGCGTGCGCGCGGCTGACACCTATGGGGCCAGCGACGGACTGCCGGCCTGGTTCACGCTGGTGGGCGAGGTGCCCATGGGGCGGGAGCCTGATGTGAGCCTGGGCGTCGGCGAGGCGGCGGTGGCCTACACCGGCGGGATGCTGGCCGGAAACGCCGACGCCGTGGTCATGATGGAGCATACCCAGGCCGTCGACGCCCACACCATTGAGGTTATGCGGCCGGCGGCTCCCGGCGAGAACGTCGCGCAGCCCGGTGAGGACGTGCGGGTCGGAGAGTCGGTCCTGCCAGCGGGCCACGTGATCCGGCCCCAGGACGTCGGCGCGCTGCTCGCCCTGGGTATCGAGCGGGTGAAGGTGACCGAGCGGCCGCGGGTGGGCATCCTGTCCATGGGGGACGAGGTGGTTCGTCCCGGCGCCACTCCCGGCCCGGGACAGGTGCGGGACATCAACACCTACACCGTCGCCGGGCAGGTTGTGTCCGCCGGCGGGGTCCCGCATCCCCTGGGATTGGTTGGTGACGACTACGAGGAACAGCTGGCTGCGGCGCGGCAGGGGTTGGCTCAGACCGATATGCTGGCGCTGTCGGCGGGCAGCTCGGTCAGCGCGCGGGACCGCACGGTGGACATCATCGCCGATCTTGGCGAACCCGGGCCCCTGGCGCACGGGCTGGCGCTGCGTCCCGGCAAGCCGGCTATCGTGGGTCTGTGCGATGGCAAACCGGTCATCGGGTTGCCGGGCAACCCGGTGTCGGCGATGGTGGTGAGCAGCCTCCTGGTGCGGCCTACGGTGTACCGGCTCATGGGCTGCGCTCACCCGCCGCCTCCGAACGAACGGACGGCGGCGCTGGCGCAGGACATCCCATCCGCGGCGGGGCGCGAAGACTATGTGCCAGTGCGATTGGTGAAAGGTGAAAACGGTAAGGAGGAAGCCCATCCGGTGTGGGGCAAGAGCGGTTATATCTTCACGTTGGTCAGGGCGGACGGCCTGGTGAGAGTGCCGGCGGACGTGGGCGGGATCTACGCGGGCGAGCTGGTGCAGGTGCTGCGGTTTTAGATATGAAAGTAATGTTCCTGGATGAATCAGGCGACCACAATCTGATGAGAATCGACCCGCAGTATCCCGTGTTTGTCCTGGGAGGAGTGATTATGGATGCCGATTACGCTGCCGGACCTTTGAGGGAAGCGGTGGAAGATTTCAAACGTGAGATATTCGAGCGTACCGACATCACGCTGCACACGGCGGATATTGCGCGCAACCGGAACGGATTTGAGCCGCTACAGGATGCAGTCTTTCGTGTGGGTTTTTACAATCGGCTGAATGCACTGATGCGAAATCTGGAATACTCGGTGGTTGCGTGTGCCATCCGCAAAAAATCATTCCGGGCGCTTCATGGCATGTTTGCCCCTGACCCGTATTTACACGCCTTTTCTATGTTGGTAGAGATACTTTGCTCTGACTTGGCCAAAACCGGCAGCAATGGGATTGTAATTTCTGAAAGCAGGGACACCGCTTTGGATCGTCGTCTTGAGGCGGAATGGCTTACTCTGAAATCCGATGGCAGATCAGAGGCTGCGATGGAAAGACTGCACTCCCTGACCATCCTGGGTAAAGGGGATAATATCACCGGACTAGAGATAGCGGATCTGGTGGTATCACCGGTCGGACGTAGAGTTATTGGGAGGTTAAATCACGAGGACTGGCATATCGTGGAGGAAAAGTTGCTCCGCAACGATGCGAAAGTTGCTCCGCAACGATGCGGGGGAATATTCAGGTTATGGCCTTATCGTATTGCCTTAAACGGCAAGGGCTGGCGCCCGCTACGCAGGCCCCAGCCCTGTTGTAATGTCCCGGTCAGGCAGTGGGCCAGCCTCGGGTTAATTCGTGCCACCAGCCCATGCTGCTTGCTACATTTATACCTGACTAACGCACTAATGTCAAAAAAGCTGTAGTCCAGCACAGGGCAACGTCGTAGCAGTGCAAGATTTCGCTATGCCGAAAGTCAATCACACATCCCACCGCCGCTACTTTCTCCAGGACATACCCCTGGAAGAGGCGACGGCCTGCTGGTTCGGCGCACTGGAAGGCGCTGGCTCCCTGGCGCCGATGCCCGGAGAGGATGCGCCCCTGACCGTGCCTGACATCGTGGGCCGGATCACCGCCTGGCCGGTGTGGGCCGTTGCATCTTCGCCGCACTACGATGCCGCCGCCATGGACGGCATTGCGGTGCGGGCGGCCGACACCGTTGGAGCCACCGAGACCCGACCCGTGGCCCTGGACGTGGGCAGCCAGGCGATGTGGGTCGACACCGGCGACCCCATACCGATGGGAATGGACGCGGTGGTGATGATCGAGCGCGTGCAGCGGGATCCCGCTGACCCGGGCACCGTGCGGGTGTCCGACCCGGTGGCCCCCTGGCAGCACGTGCGTCCGCTGGGAGAGGATATCGTGGCCACCGAGTTGGTGCTGCCGGAAAACCACCGCATCACGCCCGCGGACCTGGGAGCCTGCGCGGCCGCCGGGCTCACCACCGTTCCGGTGCGCCGGCGGCCCCGGGTGACGATAATTCCCACTGGAGACGAATTGACTCCCATCGGCGCGCCGAGAAAACCGGGAGACGTACCGGAGTTCAACTCCCTGATCCTCGCTGCTTTGATCCGCCAGTGGGGCGGCGAACCGGTGGTGTGCGAACCGGCGCCGGACGACTTTGACGCCATCCGGGAAGCGGTTGCCGCCGGTCTGGCGTCGTCGGACGTGGTGGCGATCAACGCCGGATCATCGGCAGGCGATGCCGACTACACCGCCTCGGTGATCGAGTCCCTGGGGACGCTGCAGGTGCATGGCATCGCCGTGCGTCCCGGGCATCCGGTGGCATTGGGTGTGGCGTCGGGCAAGGCGGTAATGGGAGTCCCGGGATACCCGGTGTCGGCGGCCCTGACCGCTGAGCTGCTGCTGCTGCCATTGCTGGAACGGCTGCTGGGCTCGTCGCTGCCAGCGCGAAGGCGCATCAACGCCAGCATGACCCGCAAGGTGGTCTCACCCACCGGTGAGGATGAGTTCCTGCGCGTTGCGGTGGGACGGGTTGGAGACAAGATGATCGCGACGCCGGTGCAGCGCGGCGCGGGTGTGGTCATGTCCCTGGTGCGCGCCGACGGCATCGTCCGGATTCCCCGGCATACTGAAGGCGTGGACGCTGGCGCCGAGGTGGAAGTCGAACTGCTCCGTCCTCTGGAGGAGGTGGAGAACACCATCGTCGCCATCGGCAGCCACGACCTGGCGTTGGACCTGATGCGCAGCTTCCTGCGACGCGGAAACCCCGCGGTGAACCTGGCGTCGGCCCACGTGGGCAGCCTGGGCGGGTTGCTGGCGCTGCGGCGGGGTGAAGCCCACGTCGCGGGCTGCCACCTGCTGGACACGGAGACCGGCGGGTACAACACGTCCTACGTCCGCCGCTACCTGCCGGATACGCCTGTCGCCATCGTTCGCCTGGTGGGACGCACCCAGGGCCTGATGACGGCCCCCGGGAACCCGCTGAACATCGCGAACCTCGAGGATCTGCTGCGGCCGGAGGTGCGGTTCGTCAACCGCCAACGGGGCTCGGGCACCCGGGTGTTGCTGGATTACCGGCTCCAGCGGATGGGGGCGGATCCCGACGATATCACGGGCTACCGGCGCGAGGAGTACAGCCACCTGGCGGTGGCGGCGGCGGTTTCGGGCGGGTCGGCTGACACCGGGTTGGGGGCGCTGTCGGCGGCCCGCGCCCTGGATCTGGAATTCGTGCCTTTGCTCAACGAGGAGTACGATCTGGTCATCCCTATGGAGCACTACGAGAGCGATCACCTCCAGCTGTTGCTGGACCTGCTCGCCGCGCCCGGTTTCCGGCTGGCGGTGGACGAACTGGGCGGCTACGATGTTTCGCGAATGGGCGAACTGCGGGCGATGTTGCCGTGACCAGCAATCCTAACCAGCGCATCGCCCGCCGGACCGCCGAATTGGACGCCCAGCTCGCGGCCAACGGCGGCGACCATGCGGAGACCCCGCGGGCGCAGCACCGGCTGGCCCACGCTTATCGCGCCGCCCGTCAATTCGATCAGGCTCTGCATTGGTTTGACCGCGCCGCGGCAGGCAGCGCGCGGGCGCACGGGCCGGATCACCTCGAAACGCTGCGCTACCGGAGCAGCCTGGCCAATTGCCACTACGCCGCCGGACACACCGACGTGGCCATCGAGATGTTCCGCGCCCTGTTCGACGCGCGCCGCGCCGCGTTGGGCGACGATCATCCGGATACCCTGCGCAGCCGGGGGAGCCTGGCCAACGCGCTGCACGCGGTGGGTCGCTATGACAAGGCGGCAACACTGCACCTGCGCAACGCCGGCGACCGGGCGGAGACCCTGGGCCGCCAGCATCCCTCCACCGAGGCCAGCCTCCGCAACCTGGCGCGAGCCGTCCGCGACGCCGGCGCGGACACGACCTGACCTTGGCCAACGAGGAAGCAGCCGGCGGGTTATCCGATCCGGAACGGCCGGGTTCCGAATCCAAGACCTCATTCCGCGCCTGGTTGGTCCTGCTGCTGAACCGGACCCACCAGAGCACGGTGGTGCTGTCATCCTACGGGCTCGGGCTGTTTCTGCCCTTTGTGCAGGCGGACCTGGATCTCAGCTACCTGGAGATCGGCGTTCTGCAAGCCGTCTGGTGGGGCACGCCGGCGGTTCTGCTGGTGCCCTTCAGCCTGCTTTTCGCCCGGTTCAATCCGAACCGCAGGGTGCTCGTCGCGCTGGCGCTCATGGCGCCCTGCCTGTTCAGCCAGGGTCTGGCCATCGGGTTCTGGACCCTGCTGGCGTCGCGGTTCCTGACGGTGCTGGTGCATGCGTCGATGGCGCCGGCAAGGCCGCTCCTGCTCCGCTGGTGGGCCGCTCCCCGCCAGTACTCCACCGTGAGCTCCCTGGGCCTGTCCATGCACTCCACCTTCATGGCGGCGGCCCTCACCTTCGGCCCGATCATCATTGTGGTATTGGACAGCTGGCGGCTGGCCTACTTCGTTCAGGGAGCGCTGATGGCTGCGCACCTGCTGGTGTGGGCGGCGCTGACGTGGGGAGCCCGGAAGCCGGCGCAGGGCCCGGAGGATGCGGTCGCAGCCGCTCCGGCGTCGAATGACCCCGCAGACGGCGCCGTGGCAGAGCAAAACGCCCGGCCGCCGCTGGTCCGCTCGCTGGTGGCCTATCCCCACGCCTGGCTGCTGGGCGTGGTCATGCTGTGGCTTTCGGCGTCATGGACGACGGTGTTGACCTTCCTGCCCACGATCCTGGAGGCGCACCGGGGCATCGCCATCACATCGGGCAGCGTGCTGTTCGGGTTCCTGTACTACGTGCTGATCCCGGGGGCGCTGGCGGGAAGCTGGATATTCAATCACATCACCAACCGGCGGCTGATGGCGCTGCTGCCGGCCACGCTGAACCTGGTGGCCACGGTGGTCGCCGTGCTGGCCGGCAACGTGGTGATCGCCGCGTTGGCCCTGACCGGGTTGGGCATCGCCTGGGTGTTCGTCCCGGCCATGGAGATACTGCCCTTCGAGTTCAGGAACATCCGCACGCGGGAGGTTTCGGTGCTGTCGGGGTTGGTGCAGACCTTCGGCGCGGTGGGCTTCGGCGCCGGCCCGGTGATCGCCGGGGCGCTGGCCCAGACGACCGGCTCGCTGGTCACCGGGGTTCTGGTCGTGGCGCTGATGACCGCCCTGGCGGTGGTCGCGGCGGCGCTGTTGCCGCGCAGCTTTGGCGGTGGGCCGGCTCTCCGCGGCAACCGAGTTTGACCTGTTTGTGGCAATATACGACAGGAGGTGGTGGAATGACCACACATTTCACGGATGACGAAATTGACGCGCTCGGGGAGCGGCTGCGGCAGAGTTGGTCTGCCACAGACCGGGAAACTTTTCGAGACTACCAGAGCCAATTGGATGCGCTCCGTCATAGCTTGGAGGCGGAGCTGCATTTGCTGGCGCCCGATGCAGAAATCGCCTCCCGTACGAAACGGTTTGAAACTGTGGCGGCGAAGCTGCGACGGCGGCCAGACCTGTCTTTATCGCAAGTGACCGACCTCGCCGGTTGCCGCATCATCGTGTCCGGCAGGCTTGAGCAAGAGGTAATTGTAGGCGGTCTACAGCAAGCCTATGATGTTCAGCAGACGGACGACAAAAGCACCAGTCCCAAGTTCGGCTACCGAGCCGTTCACTTGGACATTCGCTATCGCGGCCAACTAATGGAAATTCAGGTGCAGACCCGCAACCAGTTCCGCTGGCAGCAGGTTTCTGAACGGGCCGCCGGGTATGACATATCCATCAAGTACAGCGGCGGCCGTCCGGAAGTCATCCAAGCACTGCTGGAGCTGTCGGAACTGGCATACCGGTGCGATCTGGACAACGTTGAACTGCCCGAAACCGCGGTCGCGCAAGCTATTGACGTGATAGCATTGGCCTATTCCGACTGATCCGGCCGGGCCTTGCAAAGGAGACACCCGAATGAGCACGAACTTTCTGATCGAGCATGACCGGCACGGCAAAATCCCCACCCGAATCACGGTTTACGAAGATATTTGCCAGGCCAACGAGCGGCTATACCGGCTGGAAGATGAGCAAATGGACGAGCTCAACGCCTGCCTCAAAGCCGGCAAGCCTGTCCGAATGGAATATGTTGTCCTTGGAGGCGAGTCCGTGGAATCCATCAAGCGTACTCATGGTCGTTATTTCGGCGGTGAGTATGAAGTGGTCGTACCAAAGGAAGTTCATTACATAGCCACCTGGAAGGAAAAGTTGCACTGGACCCCGCAAGAGCGTAGGGCCGCGGAGTCCAAAGCATTCGCCCGCGCCATCAGCTGAGTCTGAACTGGATTGTGATATGACCACCGGCGTCAGCGTAAACCTGCACACCGCGCCGGCTGACGCCGGCGATGGGACGATCCTGCCCAACCTCCTGATGTTCGGCGAGGTGCTCCGCCGCCTGGGGCTGGACGTGGGTTCCGCGAACATGCTCGACCTGGTGCGCGCCACCGAGTACGTGCCCATCGGCGGGAACCGCAACGACTTCCGCCTGGCCGCGCGGGCGCTGCTGGTGCACCGTCGCAGCGACCTGGAGCTTTTCGACGAGGCGTTCCAGGTGTTCTGGAGGCGGCCGGCCCACGGACGAAGCATGCGCGACCTGCGCTCCATGGGTGAGGAACGCCGCTACCGAACCCCTCGGGTCATGCCGCACCGGGAGGATACCTCTGACGGGCCTCCTGGCGGCGACGACCCCGATGATGCCGGCGACCGTCAGCCGGTGGTGGACCTGCAGCGGTCGTTCAGCGCGCGGGAGGTCTTGCGGCAGCGGGATTTCGCCGACTACACGCCAGCCGAGGTGTCGGCGGCGCGTGTCCTGATGTCTGAGTTGCAGTGGGATTTGGGAAGCCGACGCACCCGCAGGCTCACCTGGGGTGACGGGCGCGACGTGGACCTGCGGCGCACCATGCGTCGCAGCCTGTCCTACGGCGGCGAGATGCTGGACATCGCCCACCGCCGGCGCAAGAACAAGCCCCGGCCCCTGGTGCTGATCTGCGACGTCAGCGGCTCCATGGAGCGCTACACCCGCATGTTGCTGCACTTTGTGCATACCGTCGCCGTCAGCGGGCAGCAGCTGGAGGCCTTCCTGTTCGCCACGCGCCTGACCCGCATCACCCGCCACCTGGAGCATCGCGGGGTTGACCGCGCCGTGTCGGAGGTGGCCCGGGCCGTACCCGACTGGGCCGGCGGCACCCGCATCGGCGAGGCGATCAAGGCGTTCAACTACCGTTGGGCGCGGCGCGTCCTGCGCGGCGGCGCGGTGGTCCTGGTCATATCCGACGGGTGGGACCGGGGCGAACCGGAATTGCTGTCCCGCGAGATGGCGCGGCTGCAGCGCAGTTGCCATCGCCTGATCTGGCTGAACCCGCTGCTGGGGTCGCCGGGCTACGAGCCGCTGACCCGTGGGATGCAGGCCGCCCTGCCATACATCGATGACTTCCTGCCGGCCCACAACCTCCACAGCCTGCAGGAACTCGCGGGTCACCTGAACCGGCTGACGGCGCGGCGCGCGCCGCCGACGGCACGACGCAGATCGCCCACGGATGGCGACGAGGCGAACGAGCCCGAGGGCGGCGCGACCCACGACGGCGGAGCCGCCGCCCGGTCACGCCGTGAACTGAACCCGGCGTTGGCGCCAACCTTCCGGCATCCGCTGTGGGGTCACCCGAACATTCCGGGCGGCGGCAGCTAGCCGGCCTGGCCGGGCGCGATTTCGTTGTACAGGCTGGCCAGGGTGGTCGCCAGCGCGCGGGGCCGTTCTGCGTACTCCGGCGTGGGGTACCACTCGTAGTCGAAGCTGCGGACGATGTGGCCCTCGATGCTGGTGCGCAGGTTGGACACGATGACGCGGAAGCCCAGGGCGTGGGACGCCTGCTCGGCCAACTGCTCCAGCACGATGTTGGGGCAGTTGAAAATCACCATGAACCCGCCCTGCCGTTCTCCGTCGGTCACCCGGGCGCGAAACACGTTGCCGAACAGGTCGACGTCCACGATGGTGTAGCGGCGCTCGGCAGCGCCGTGGTCAGGCCAACCGATGTAAATGTCGCCGCCGACGTTCCAGTGGTGCATGGATGGATCTCCCTGCGGCTGATGGGTAATACAGCTTGGACAAGATCGTAGCGGGGCCATGAAACCGGCGCAAGAGCGGGAGCGTATGCCGGCCATAGTATAAGGATTATACGAGTGGGTTCTACGCTCGCCCCACCGCTGTGATAATATGCTGCCCGTGATTGAAGCGCTGAATAAATTGCGCCGAGCGCTGACCAGCTGGTACGTCGCCGGAGCCGCGGCCGTAATCCTCGGCCTGGTGATCGGAGGGGTGATATTTTTCTTCGTCGCCCCAGGCAAGCCATCGGTTGGCGTGATCAACATCCCGTTCACCGTCATCGATGAAGGCTCAGCGTTCGTTATCGGGCAGCATCTCGATTACGCCCTGCAGGACGACTCGATCAAAGCGGTGGTGATTTCCCTCTCCAGCCCGGGCGGAGGCGCGTCCTCCAGCGAGCGCCTGTACTTTCACACCAGCCGCCTGCGGGAAGAAAAACCGGTGGTCATCGTGATGAACGGCATGGTCGCCAGTGGCGGCTTCATGATGGCCATGGGCGGCAATTACATCTTCGCCCAGCCGTCCTCCCTCGTCGGCAACGTCGGTGTCATCGGGATATCGGGCGGGACGCTGCCGCCGGTGTTCCCCGAAATTATCACGACCACCGGCCCGCACAAGCTGACCGGCGGCTCCAGGCAGCACTGGGTTGCCCTGATTGACCTGATCAAGGACCGGTTCGCCAAGATGGTGATCCATGAGCGAGGCGACCGTCTCCGCATTACCGAAGCACAGTTGCTGGAAGGGAACCTCTACGCGGGACAGGATGCAGTGTCCCTGGGCCTGGCTGACGCCATCGGCTTTACCGGCGACGGGGTGGAAAAGGCGGCCGAACTGGCCGGAATCGGGAGATACGGCATTGTCGACGTGAACGCGGAGGTCTTCGAGAAATACGGATGGCGCGCCCAGCTCGCGCATGCGCCGCAGAACGAACCAGCCGCGCATGATGGCGACGCGGCCGCCGAGTCCAGGTCGGGCCGCGACGGCGAAGCGCCCGAAGATCAGCACGGGCAACCCCTGATGGGAGCCCTGGGTCAGGAACAGGTGAACCCACTATCGGAGTTGCCGATCGAGGTCGGACAGCCGAATATCTACTACCTGTATGCGGGTTATGGTCACTAAACTCGCGGGGGTCCTGATACTCCTGGTGGTCTTTGTCGGCGTGGCCTTCGCCGCCGCTTTTCTGATTTTCTATCGCGGCAGCTACGCTGGCCCGTCCGGTGGGGAGATTGAATACGTGCCGCCGGACGTCGCCAGCGCCGCTGACGGCACGCAATGGACGCCGTCGGTCGGTGAACGCGCTGGCGGCCTCGTGCTGGTCGACACCCTCCACAGCAACGGGTTCTCCTCGCGGGAAATCCTGACGCTGCGCACGCGGGTGGTGGCCCAGGGGTACGACCTCGAATTGCTCGGCAACTTCGCCAGGGAATCGGAAGCGGAGCGCCAGGATCAGCTCGCCGAACGGCTGCGCGAGGCGGACAGCCTGGTGGTCATAACGCCGTTGATCAGCTACTCGGCCAGCGAGGTTGACCTGATCGAAGATTTCGTGCGCAAGGGCGGCAAGCTGGTACTGGTCTCCGACCCCGGCCGGCGTGACCAGATGAACACGCTGGCCCAGCGCTTTGGCGTGCAGTTCCGTCCGGACTATCTGTTCAACCAGGTTGAGAACAACCAGAACTATCAGAACATATTCGTGCGCGATTTCCGACCCGACGAGTTGACCGCCGGTTTGGACACCGTCGTGCTGTACACGGCCGGGTCGATCACCTCATCCGGGCCAGGTCTCGCCGTAGCGGACGCCGGCACCGAGTCCGTGGTGGCGGAGAACAATGGCGATCTCTACGTGATGGCGAGGGCCGCCGACAGGAACGTCCTGGCCATTTCCGATTTCACCTTCATGATCCCGCCCCACGATTCCACCCTGGACAACGACCGCCTGCTGTCCAACATCATCGACTTTGTCACCACCAGCGACCGCGTTTTCGATCTGGGCGACTTTCCGCACTTCTACCGGACCGGACCCGATGACGGCGTGCAGATCCTGCTGGGCCGGCCCGAACTGCTGGGCAGCGGCGCCAAAATCAAGCAGGGCTTGGGAGATTATGGAATCTCCGCCGACATCCAGGGAAGCGAAGACGTGAGCCGGGACACGGTGTTCCTGGGTTTGTATGACGACGCGCTGCAGGTGCAGCAGTATTTGCGAGTTGCGGGTATACGGGTTGACGATACCCTTGCCATGCCATTTGGCGCCGAGATTGGCACGAAAGGCACGTCGGTCACGATGCTGGATAGAGAGGGCGGGCGACACGTGCTCGTACTGCTGGCCGACACGCCAAAAGCGCTGGACACGGCGGTGACCCGCTTGTTGGACGGGAAGTTCAGGTCTAACTTCATCAGTGACATGGCGTCCGTAAGCGTTCCCGCAACGTTAAGCTCAACATCGAGCTCAGCCTCCCGGTCGAGCTCGAGTTCAGGCTCGAACTCGAGTGGTTCGGGAAACGGTGAGTAGTTTATGAAGGGAAGATTCACAGCGCTAATTTTGCTCCTCTCGTCGCTCGCGTCCGTGAGTCTGATCGCCTGCACTACGTCCCCGGCGCAGGAACCGGAGACCATGGCCCCGAGCCCTACTCCGGAGGTCTCCAGAGCGTTCGCGCCGGAACCTCCGGCGCTTGCCGAGTTCAACGAGCAGCGGCAGAGCATCAACGAGGCGTGGGACCTGGCGCATGATGACTTCGACCAGTGGCGCGCGGACCTGACGATGTGTCATCCCAGCGCCATGACCGAGGCGCTGAACGGCTTTGCGGTGGAGTTCAATGACGTCACTCGGGAGGCCCGGAAAATAACCAGGACCAAAACCACGGGAGAATTTGCCGACACGCTGATCTCCGCTGCTGAGGGAGAAGAGAAAGCCCTGCGCGAGTTGCGAGATCGGTGGCAACCGGGAAATGTCTCATTATTCGAGAGCCTGGAAGACCGTCGCAATCTCTCGGCGAAAGCCCAGCGTGAAGCCCGTGACGAGTCAATAGCGTTACGAGACACATTAACCAAAACGGCAGACCCGGAAGAGGTTGAGGCGTTTACCGCAGCATTTGAAGCGCTCGAAGAGAAACTTGCGGATGCGCACGAGGAATACGAAGAACTGCGTGACGAGGCGAAGAAAGACGATGCCGCCAAAGTTATTGAGCAGTTGCAATCTATCGCCGAGACCGTACTGTCGATAGCGGAAGACGTCGAAGAATTGCCGGACCTGAAAGGGAGCGATGCAGCGATCAAGGCCCTCGAAAAAGCCATTGAAGCTGAAGTGGAGGCCATGGACGAAGCCATCGAAGACGTGACCGCGGAGGAAGAAGCCGACGACGAGGATGAAGAGGACGAGGAAGCGGAAGGCAAATTGCCAAACTTCAAAGCGATTGACACTGCGGTTACGGCTACCGACGAGGCCCTGGAAAAAATGGCGGATGCGCTCGATGCCGTCTCCGTGGAGGACACTGCCGCTGCCCTGGCCGACCTGACGTTATTCGATACCGAATATGACCGGCTCTTGCAGACCTGGGACAGATTCCATTCCGAGTACAACGACTGGCGGGCGGACGACGGTGGCTGCGACCGGCTCGAGGTGCTGGAATCCTTGACCGAGTTCAGTTCCCAGGTGGACGCCGTGGGCGACAGCGTGCGCGGCCTCCCCAAGTCCGGCCACCTGGAGCCCGTGCATCGCCTGCTGGTGGAAGCCATTGAAGGCGAGGAGCAGGCGTTCCGGAGCCTGCGCGACACCTGGCAGCCGTTCACCCTTGACGCCCTGCGGGCCGTGGACCGGGCGCGCATCATGAGCGACACCCGGCGCAGCGACGCGGACATCATCATCATGGAGCTGGAAAGCCGCTTCTAGGCGTCTGACCAACGCGCAAGGTCCAGGATCGGGCGGCGTTTCTCAACCGAGTCGCCGCCCGTTTTCTATCCGTGGGTTTCGGTCCAGGGCAATCGCATCATAGGCTCCACGCCCGTCACTCCGGCGAATGCCGGAGTCCATTAGTCATGGCATGAAAGAATTTGAAGTGTATTTGACAAATTCGACCACTGGATTCCTGCTTTCGCAGGAATGACGGCGATGGTGCGATTGCCGTGGGTTTCGGTCGAGGTTCGGGGCCGGCGAACCACTCGGTGCTATAATCCGCGAACTCCCACTGCGGTTACGGTGCAACCATGCGTTTCGGCCATTTTTTCTACCCCATGAAGTTCGACGACTCGCGCGATGACGTCGCGATCCAGGAATGCCTGGACGAGGCGGCGCTGGTCGAAGAGTTGGGTTACGACGCGATCTGGTTCGCCGAGCATTACTTCACCGGGGAGTGCGTGTACGGCGATCCGCTGGTGTTCGCCAGCGCGGTGGCCGTGAAAACCCGCCGGGTGCTGCTGGGTTTCGGCATTATCGAGCTTCCGCTGCACAATCCGGTGCGGGTGGCGATGCAGACCGCGCTGCTGGACAACCTGAGTGAGGGCCGATTGGTGGTGGGCACCGCCAAGGGCTCCAACTACAACGCCTTCGAGTACGTCGGCTTCGGCACGGATCCGGCGCTGGGCTCGGCCCAGATGGAGGAGGCCGAGGAACTGATGGTCACGGCGTGGACGCAGGATGACGTTCACTTCGAAGGCGAGCATTACCGGGTGGCGTTCCCGTCGGTGCGTCCGCGGCCGTACCAGAAACCCCATCCGCCGCTGGCGCGCGCCTGCATCAACCGCGAGTCGATCATGGAGATGGCGCGGATCGGAAGGCCGATTTTGCTGCGAGGCCGTTCCACCAACAGCACCGCCGCCGATATCGTCCTCTACCGCGATACCATGGCCGAGGCGGGATTCGATGAGGAAACCATCCAGCGCAACCTGGATCAGATCTGGGTGTGGCGCGAGATCCACGTGGCGGAAACGGACGACCGGGCCATGGACGAGTTCCTGCCGGCCAACCTGGAGGCGTACACGACCATCCAGGGCTACCGGGAGCGGTGGAACCCGAAGGAATTTCCCATGTCCTACCAGCCGCCGCCCATCCAGAAGGACGCCTACGGCGACCGGCCCAATCCCGATGCGCCGGAGAACCTCGTGGGCAGCCCGCGGCGGGTCGCCGAGCAGGTGGACGAGATGCGCCGCCTGGGCATACGCAACCTGATGCTGACCAACCGCGGGTTGATGTCAGCGGAGGCGACGCAGCGCTCGTTGCATCTCTTCGCCGAGCAGGTGATGCCGAAGTTCCCCAACGCCTGAACGGAGGCGACGCAAAGTGTCATAGGACTTACGCAGTTGGGCAGCATAACAAACGTCACTCCCGGGAAATCAGGAATCCAGTGGCCGAAATCGAGAACAGTGTTTCCGATTGGTTCACTGTAAAGTCTATGGATTCCTGCTTTCGCAGGAATGACGGGTTTGTAATTTCAGGTGCGTAACTCCTATGTCATTGCGAGCGAAGCGCAGCAATCTTGTCGGGTGAGCGCAACCCTTCGATGACAAACCAACCGAACCCGCCTCGATGGGGAGGACAGCAATGGAAAAGACCAGGAACAATCACCCCAACATCGCGCCGTCGGGGCCCACGTTCAGCCGAACGGTGCGCGCCGGCAACTGGCTGTTCATCGCCGGCTGCACGGCCCGGGGCACCGATGCCCAGGGCAAGTCTCTGATGGAGCAAACGCGGGTGACCCTGGACCGGATCGCGCAAATCGTGCGCGCCGAGGGCGGGCAGCCGTCGGACATCGTGAAGATCACGACCTTTGTCACCAGCATCCCGGCCTGGCGCGAGGCGCGCGAAACCCAGGAGGCGCTGTGGGTCGAGTTCTTCGAGGGCGCCTATCCGGCCAACACGCTGATTGAGATCACGGGGCTGGCCGAGGCCGGCCTGGACGTGGAGATCGAGGCCACGGCCGAGATCAGCTGATAGAGGTTCGGGGCTGCATCGACCGGATTGCCCGCTCCGCTCACAATGACGGAAGAGGATCACGACGAGTGGAGGCGCCGATCTTTTACCGCAGGTCGTCGGCAGAGATGAGCCCGTCAGCGATGCCTTTCAGCAGAATAAATGGACGCATCAGAGGAATGACAAAGCGGTATTGATAGCGTCGAGACTGCCCCTCTTTTAGCAGGGCGGGTCCCCTGCTACTCTCGCAAAAAGCATCGAGGTGGCGAGCGAATGCCGGAATGTCGTAGTTTCGGTTCATGATCCGGGACAAGGGCTCACGCACAGCCTGAGCGTTGAAATATCCCAGGTCATCGGCTTGAGCAATAGCGCAGGCCAGCAGCACTGGAGCATAAAGCGCGGCCGGATTAGCGCTATAGACTGCCGCCGAGTAGCGATCCCTGATGCTGCGTTCGGTCATCGCCAGAGATTCAGCAACGGCTCCGTCAATGTCACTTCGATCAACCACCTCACGATCGTTTCCCAAGGTTCGCCTTGCTGCGTGGAGGGTGAGCAGGTGAGTGTAATGAGGATATCCTTGTGACACCGCGGGAATATACCATTGCGAGGTTTCATCCATGGTCATTCCCGCCTTCTGCAGACCGGTGTCCACGATGCTGGCCAGCTCATCGCGAGTCATACGAGGCATCTGCACCTGTGTCAGGCAACGCTCGATTGACGGATGCTCTCCTATCAGCGCGCCAACATCGCTGGCTGCGCCAACCAGCAGGAAGGTGGCAGGCACAGCATAATCAGACAAGCCTTTGATAGTATCGGTAAGCAGAGCGATGGAATTTTGGTCAGTCAAGCGGTCAAACTCGTCAAGGATAAGCAACCAGTTGGCTGGAATATCCCGCAACAAATTGAGAATATCATTTGGCGCGGGATTTTGAGGAAGGCGATTGCCCAATGATGTCGAAATCTGGTCGCTAGTTTCTCCGAAGCCAAGCCGAGCCCGTTCCTGCACAGCTGCTATTTGACTCATCAGTTTTCGCATCAGGCTGCCATAGTCATCCGCGGTGTCGCAGTTTGCCTGAGCGACCGTAAGTTCCTGGTCCACCAGATCTCCGAGCACCAAGCGGATGATGTTTGCCAGAGACGTTTTTCCTACACCACGTTCTCCGAATAGGATGCAGTGCATCCCGACTTGGTTTACTGCATCCGCGACCCGGATCAGGGTTTCGACCCGCCCTGAAAACAAGGCAGTGTCTCGTATGGGCGCGGCAGGCGTAAATATGTTGCCGAGCTGCACTGCGCGCGGGTCAACAGGCAAGTTTCGCGCTGTCAATTCGCTGCCTCCGACAGTTAATATATTGCGTACAACTAATAATATCAGCGGCAACGCCCTGGATCAACGGTTAATATCACACAGTCAAGGTCAATTCGCTGTCGCGACGCTGTAGTGATGCCTGCGCGGTCAGATAACCGAATGGCCCCGGTGGAACTCCTCGACCTGCCGCAGGTAGTTGCGCAGGAGGTCGTGTCCCACCAGCGTCATTATTGACTCCGGGTGGAACTGGATGCCCTCCACGGGCAGCTCCTTGTGGCGCACGCCCATGATCAGGCCGTTGTCCGTCCACGCGGTGACTTCCAGGAAGTCGGGCACGGTCTCGGGGTAGATCACCAGGCTGTGGTAGCGGATGCCCTCGAACGGGTTGGGCAGGCCGGCGAACACTCCCCTGCCGTCGTGGTGGATCATCGACGTCTTGCCGTGGCGGATCTCGCCGGCTCGATCCACGGTCGCGCCGTAGGCATCACCGATGCACTGGTGGCCGAGGCAGACGCCCAGCACGGGCAGTTTGGGACCGAAGTGCCGGATGACGTCGTTGGAGATGCCGGCCTCCCGGGGGGTGCAGGGCCCCGGCGATACCACGATGCCCTCGGGCTGCATTGCCTCGATGTCCTCGATGGTGGTCTTGTCGTTGCGGATCACCTCGACCTCGGCGCCCAGCTCACACAGGTACTGGTAGAGGTTGTAGGTGAAGCTGTCGTAGTTGTCGATGAGCAGCAGCATAGTTCTCTCTTACGGTTGCGCTCTCAAACAGGGAACTGTTTGCTCTAGCTTGGGATTAGTCCCGCTTTGCGTTGCGTCGCAATCTTCTGTACACCGTCCAAGACTGGTTGCCCATATCGATGCGGTACCTGAATGTCCGTCCTTTGAAACGAAGCTGACCGCCGGGTTCAGGGTAGTCGATGAGCCTAGTCCCGTGGCTGCCCGGAATGCTGGCAAACTTATCCAGCACCCACTGCGGTATTTTTGCAGTGTTACGGTTATCGCCAATGAATTCCCAAACAGGAACGGTCTTCCCCTTACTTTGTTGCGGATCTGTTCCCAGCAGTCGGCTGATTTTTCGAAGCATCAGTAAAGCTCCACCAGTTCCAGCCAGTTGCCGTCCGGGTCCTGGCAGTAGGAGGCCTTGCGCACCATGTTGCCGGCGTCGTCGTACATTGCGACAGGGGGTGTGGGGTAGCTGAGGCCGCGGTTGCGGGTGTTCTCGTAGAAGGCGTCGATATCCTCGACGAAGAAGGCCAGATGCGCGGCGCGCACGTCATTCTTGTCGAAGTCGGCGTACCCGCCCTCGGGGTTCATGTACTGGATCAGCTCCAGCTGGTGGCCGTCGCCCATTTCGAAGAACGCGCCCTTGATGTGGGCGTCGGGGAAGCCCAGCAGCGTGGCGGGGAACTCGCCGGTGCGCTCGGTGCGCATGGTTAGGGTCAGGCCCAGCACGTCGGAGTAGAAGGCGACGGCGGCCTCCAGGTCCTTGACGATGAAACCGGTGTGGAAGAATGATTTGAGCATTTTGGCCTCCTATGGGAGCAAAGGTTCCAGGGCCGTCAGCAATCGCTGAACTTGATACAGGCCATCGCGAACCATCTCCTCACGCAACCAACCCTCATAAAAGTTGGTGTGCAACGATGACGCCATTTGAAAATCGCGGCGGACATTGACGTCGCCTGACTCATCAGTCAGCAAGGCGGCGACCTGGAACAAGCTGTCGTGGCTGCGATGCTCCCATCCGCGTTGCTCGGCTATCGCTTTCACGACTGAAGTAGCGGCGCCCCAGCCTTTCTCAGACGCCTGGCGGAGGTCGCCGTCTTCAAGCTCCTCAAAAGCTTGCCGAAGGAAGTCCGATGCTGCCGTTTGGTATTTCAAAACCTGCATGAAACTCACTATGTCCGGTTGAATGGCTGCATCCCTGATACTCTTATACCAAACCAGAGCGGCTGAAAACCAGCGGGCTTCAGGCGGCGCCCTCGGCAACGTCGATGGCGCGCATCATGGCGCCCGACTTGTGGCGGGTCTCCATGTACTCGTCCTCGGCCACGCTGTCGGCGACCACGCCGCCGCCGGCCTGCACGTACATGACGCCGTCCTTGAAGACGCCGGTGCGCAGGACCAGGGCGGTGTCCATGTTGCCGTTGTAGCTGAAGTAGGCCACTGCGCCGCCGTAGGGCCCGCGCCGCTCCTGCTCGATCTCGGCGATGATTTCCATGGCGCGGATCTTGGGCGCGCCGGAGACGGTGCCGGCGGGGAAGCAGGCGCGCAACGCGTCGTAGGGCGTCATGTCGGACCGCAGTTCACCCTCGACGTGGGATACCAGGTGCATGACGTGGGAGAACCGCTCCACGTCCATGTACTGGGTGACCTTGACCGTGCCGGGGACGCTGACGCGGCCGATGTCGTTGCGACCCAGGTCCAGCAGCATGATGTGCTCGGCCTGCTGCTTTTCGCTGCCTTTGAGTTCCTCTTCCAGGGCGATGTCCTCGGCCGGTGTCTGGCCGCGCGGACGGGTGCCGGCGATGGGGTGCGTGGCGACGGTGCCATCGTGGACGGTAGCCACCGTCTCGATGGCAGCGCCCACGATCTGGAAGCCGTTGAGGTCCAGGTAGTACATGTAGGGCGACGGGTTGCTGCCGCGCAGGGCGCGGTACACCTGGAAGGGATGGGCGTCGGTGCGACGGCTGAACCGCTGGGAGTTCACCACCTGGATGACGTCGCCGGCGTAGATGTACTCGATGCACTTTTCAATCGCCGCTTCGTACTCGGGCACGGTGAAGTTGGACTCGGTTCCGGCGGAGGAGGGCAGCGCCGGCTGGGCCAGAAGTTCCGCCGGCAGTTCCAGCGGACGGGAAAGGCGGTCCACCATGCGCTCGATCTTGGCGGTGGCCGCGTCGTAGGCTTCGGCAATGTCTCCGCCGTCCAGCCGGGCGTGGCTGACCACCTTTATGTCGTGGCGCAGGTGGTCGAACACCAGCAGCGTGTCGGTGAACATGAAGACCGACTCCGGCAGGCCCTGGGGGTCGGCCTGCGGCATGGGCACGCGAGGCTCGAAGTAGTGCACGGCGTCGTAGGCGACGTAGCCCACGCCGCCGCCGTGGAACGGGGGCAGTCCCTCCACCGGGATCAGCTGGAAGGCGTCCATTTCCCGCTGCACCAGGTTCAGCGGATCCACCGTGCCGGAGGGCTGGTCGGCGCCGGTGCTGAACACGTCGTAGGGCTCGGTGCCGATGAAGCTGTAGCGGCCGATGCGCTCGCCGCCGGCCACCGATTCCAGCAGGAAGGAGTAGGGCGGGCGCGCCACCTTCAGGTAGGCCGACACGGGGGTTTCCAGGTCGGCGTTGATGGTGCGATAGACCGGGCAGAGGTTGCCCTGTCCGGCCAGCGCGCGGACCTGATCAAGCGTGGGGTAGTACATTGTCATGTTGTGATTTCCAGATGTGTTGGGCAGCGGCGGCAAAAGAAAAAGCCCGTCCCCTGCGGGACGAGCCTTATGGCCGCGATGCCACCCTGCATACGGTGTTCTGCGGGCATGTAACGCTGCCCGTACGGCCCGGCCTACTCAGCGCGGCAACGAGTGGTTGCGGCCTTTCGGCGGGCGGCTCCGGGGTCCATTCCGCGTCTGCGCCTGGCGCCGGTTCGCAGCTAACCCGGCTCTCTGGGCCCCGCTGGACGCGTACTAATCCCCTTCACGGCGTTTGGGTATTCGGATTTGCGAGATCAATTGTATGGCGGGCGGTTGGAGGCGTCAACGGCGCGCCGGGAAGCGGTCGAGAGAGCCGGACCAATTGAGGATGTGTTGGTCGCTGGTGATTTTCGAGTGCGGTGGCGATGATGATGCGGTCAGCCGGACCGTCGTGAAAACCGGCCAAGGCGACAGAGTGAGCGGCGATTGCGCCGTTAACCAGGATTTCGACGAATCCTGCAGCCAAGGGGCTTTAACGCCATTGGGTGGCGGTGACGTTGAGGGTGAGACGGTTTTAGCCAGTAGCAGGGCGGGCTTTGCACAAATAATCAGTCTTTGGCCGATTTTTTGTGCAATCCAGCCTCAGAACTTAGGGGAGTTCGGAAGTAGCAACGGTATGTTCAGCGTCGGAAATTGGGGCGCTTGGCGCCGTTGCCGACATGGTGGGCTGCTGCTGCCGAGATGCCGAAGGCAGGCCTCGGCCGTAGGTCGGAGATCTGAAAGTCTGACTGGTATGCGGGGATTACGGCGGCGCGGGAAGTTGCGTTTCGACCAGTGCGATGTAGTCGTGGGCATCCAGTATGCCGGCTTGGACGGCGGCGGCGCTGCGGGTGTTTTCGTAGAAATTGACGTGGAGTTGCTCGACGGCGTTAAAGAGCGCCAGGAAATCCTGGTTGCCGGTGGCTTGGGCCAGGTCCCGCGCGATTCTCTTCAAGCTTGCGTGGCTGCGGTGGAAGGCTGGCGGTGTCAGACCCTCTGCGTAAGCCTTCGTGATTTGTGCGACGGCTCCCCAGGCTTTTTCGGAGGCTTGTCTCAGGTCCTGGAGCTGTAGTTCGGCGTTGGCTTGTTGTAGCAGATGGTGGGCAGCCGCTCGGTAGGGGACGGTGGTCAATTGCGTTCTCCGCGGGCGTATTTCGGTTCAGCCGCTCAAATGGCGGCTTATGCGGTGGATGAGTTCGCCGGTAAAGGCGACCCTCTCGTGGAGGTCTTCGGAGTCGAGCGCTTCAATGAATGTATCTGGGTCGAGAGCCTCGGCGCTGGCGAAAAGAGTGAAGATCCGGCGGTCTTTGGTCTTGAGGCTGAACTGCAGGACCGTTTCGGCCGGTGTCTGCTCAGGACCCATCCGCCACTGTTCGCTGAGGGCGGCGGCTTCGATGACGGTGAGGGCGGCTTGCCATGCTTTGGAGCGGGCCTCGGCCTGGTGTCCCGTTTGGGATGCCCGGACAGCTTCACCGTGGAGTGTTTTGGAACGGCCTTGGAGTTCTCGTATGGTTGTCATGGTGAGGCTCTCTACTTTGGGAGGCATACTGGCCCAGGTCGGTGATTTGAGTGTGCAAGGCCGGTAGGGCGACTCTCCAAACGGAGATGGCAGAGAACGCGGCGTCTCCGAGTATCCGGGCTCTTTGAATCCGGGGGTCGGCCTGCGGGCCTAGCCTTGGGGTCAAGGTCATATACCGGATCAGGGTGTGTGTATCCGGTAGTATCAGGCCGGTTGCTCCACATTATGGCCACTGCACGAGGTGTACCATTCGGGCGGCAGCGGGGACACGATATCGCCGTGGATTTTGATTTGTCCTTTCATGGAGCCATAACCATGGAGTGGCGGCTCCTGATACCGGGTTATCTGCACAATGGGCTTGCCGCCATCAAAGAGGATTGCCTTCCCATCCTGCTCGAACACGGCGGCGATGATTGACAAGTATTGCTCGCCGAATTCTTCAACGGTGAGCGTATGCAGTTTTTCATGGAAGGGAACGCCCTCGGGCATGGTTTCCTCCGGCCGACTGATGGGTGGGCATGCTGACTATGTTGAGCATATCACGGCGTCAGCAATATCTTCCCCGTCGTCTCCCGGCCTTCCAGGCGGCGGTGGGCCTCGGGGGCTTCGGCGAGCGGGAGGTTGAGGGTGACCTTGAGCCTGATCTGGCCCGACTGCACCCAGGACAGGCACTCCTCGGCGCGCTGCACCAGTTCGTGGCGCGTGGCGGTGTAGTCGCCCAGGCTGGGGCGGGTCAGGAACAGGGAGCCGTTGCGCAGCATTCCGGAGTCCACCGGACCGACGGGCCCGCCGGCCTGACCGTACAGGGCCATGCAGCCGCGCCGACCCAGCACCCGCAGGCCCTTCTCGAAGGTGGTCGCGCCCACCGCGTCGTAGATGATCTTGACGCCCTGGCCGTCGGTCATCCGCCGGATCTCTTCCTCGAAGTCCTGGCGCGTGTAGAGAATGACGTCGTCGGCGCCGGCGTTGCTGGCGAGGGCCGCCTTGTCGTCGGTGGAAACGGTGGTGTACACGTGGAGACCCTTGCGCTTCAGCATCTGGATGAGCAGCAGACCCATGCCTCCGGCGCCGGCGTGGACCAGCGCGCTCTGTCCCGCCTGCAACGGCACGATGTCGTTGACCAGGAAATGGGCGGTCATGCACTGGAGCAGCGTGGCCGCGCCCGTCTCAAAGTCCATGGCGTCGGGGATGCGAACCAGGAGCCACGCCGGGACGGCCTGCTGCTCGGCGTAGGAGCCGGTGTGCATGGCGTAGGCGACCCGGTCGCCCACGCTGACCTCAGTGACGCCGTCGCCCACGGCGATGACCTCGCCGGATGCCTCGCGGCCGGGCGTCCACGGGAATGCCGCCGGTGGGTTAGTGCCCTTTCGACTGGACACGTCGGTGTAATTGACGCCGATGTTGCGGATGGCAACCACTGCTTCGCCGGGACCGGCGGTGGGTTCGGGCATGTCCTCGTAGGTGAGTACGTCGGGTCCGCCGACTTCGTAAGCGCGTATGCCTTTCATGGTGTCTAACCTCCAAGTACGGATGCCATTCCGGTTACGTTTTCGATTTCGGCAATGCCACGAAAACTGCTGACCGCTTCGTCGATGTGGTCGGCCGGCAGGATGTAGCGGGTGCAGTAGAGAAACTTGGCGTCGATCTCCTCAGCGTCCAGACGCATTGCCGGCGAGCCTCGGGGATGGTCGATGCGATGGCGCAGGGTGCGGCCGTCGGTGAGGGTAATCGCAACCTCGGCCGGATCGAGGGCCAGCGGCGAGGCGGGCAGCGTGGCCTCGACGGATGTGCGCTCCATCATGGCGCGGACACCCTCGTCGTGCACTGCCGGGTCGGAGAAGAAGTTGATCAGGGGCGCGCCGTGACACAGGGTGGCGGCCGCGATGAACCCGATGGACCGGCGCGCCTGCCACCCGTCGGAGGGCAGGACGTTGGGCAGTTTTTCGGTGGTGGAGGCAGTCACGCCGACGTGCATGGAAGAGACATCGGATGGCTCAAATCGGTGCAGCTGGGCAAGTCCGAGAATAGCGTCGATCACGCTGTGGCTCGCCGAATGGCAGGGGTACAGGCGTATGGTTACTCCCGGGTCCTCGAGCCGCCAGTGGACGCCCAGGTCGGCGAAATCTGCCGTTCCTATGGTCGTGACGGAGATCGCGCCGTCAATTCCGGCTTCGGCGCTCAGCGCGGCGATCATGCCCTGCATGGCGGCTCTGCCCTCTGCCAGGGCGGCTGCGCCGGCGGAACCGTAGCCGGCGTCCCCGCTGGCCGAATCAACCGCCAGCCCGATGGCGCTGGCCAGACCTTCAGCGTCCAGCCCGAGCAGCATGGACGACGCCACCGCCGCCCCCACCGCGCCGGCCGAGCCGTTCGTTGACCCGGTGGAGCTGAGGCGCGCAGCAACCTCGCATCCAACGGCAAAGGCGGACAACACGTCCTGGCCGGCGTACCCGTGCATTTCGCCCAGGGCCATCACCGGCGGAAACACGGCTGCCGTGCAGTGCGCCCCCGTATCGACGGTGTTGTCGTCGTAATCAAGCAGCCGCACCAGGGTGGCGTTCACCAGCGAGGCGTACACGGGAGACGTGCGCATGCCCATGCCGATGATGGTGCTGCGGCCGTTGCCGCCCATTTCACGAACGACACGAGCCAGCGCGATGCCGTCGGGATGGGCGGCGCCGGCGAGAGCGGCTCCGGCGGCGTTGAGCATCATCTCCCGGCACAGCTGGGCCACGGGCGGCGGCACGGCGATACTCGCTTGGGCGACGCCGGCGGCGAACTGGGCGATCTGTTGGATGGAGTCGGGATCGTTGCGAATCATGGCAGGGCAAGGATACCGACGGCCGGCCGCTGGCGCAACGCAGGGACGGAAAGGTCGCGGTGTATAATGCCGGCGTACACAGCAGGGAGATCATACGACGGCTGGAGGATGATGGTTGGTATGTTGACCGTATCAGAGGCTCGCACCATCAAATGAGACACCCTTCCAAACCGGCCACTGTACCGGTACCCCATCCGCGCAAGGACGTCCCGATAGGGACGCTGAGAAACATTGAACGGTTGTCGGGTATCAGGTTGCGGTAAAGGAACGGCTGATATGGAACGCACATACATAGCTTTGGTTCACAAAGACTTGGACAGTGATTACGGGGTCAGCTTCCCGGACCTGCCAGGCTGCATTACTGCGGGTAGCACACTGGAAGAAGCGCATGAGATGGCGCGGGAGGCACTGGCTCTGCACCTTGAAGGGTTGGGCGCAGATGGCGAAATTGTCCCGCCGCCGGGCTCTGCCGACCAAGCGTTGGCCCACGAAGACGCTTTTGATGCCATCGCTCTAATCGTAGTGGAAGCGCTGCCGGAACGCACTGAGGAAGAGGCGCAGGCCGAGTTGGAAGCGTTCCTCGCATCGGACGAGTACCAAGAAATCTACGGTCAGCCCCTTGCTGAGGATGAACTGTATGACTTGCCCGATTACAAGGAACCTATATCCGAGGCTCTCGCCCATGGCATTGGGCTGCGGCCGGTAACGGACGCTGGCGCGAAGCGGATTTACGCTGCTTTGGTGCGCCGCGACGCCTGCGGCATGTTTGACGTCAGCTTTCCCGACTTTCCCGATTGCGCGGCTGTCGGCAGCGTTCTTGAAGAAGCCTGTAAAACGGTGAGGCCGGCGTTGGCTTGTCATTTGGAAAATATGGCTGCCGATGGAGCGCCCATCCCCAAGCCGAGTTCAGCCTCCGACGTGCTGGCGCATCCCGACGCCGCTGACGCCGTAGCCTTGATTGTGGTTGAGGCATTGCCGGAGTGCACTGAAGAAGAGGCACAGGCAGAGCTTGAGACGTTCCTGTCGTCGGAGGAGCACGGAGAAATCTATGGTGAGGCAGAGGCTGATCACCCTGGCATCGACATTCCTTCAGGGACGTTGCCTAGTCTTGAAAGACAAACTGGCGTTAACTTGCGATAGTGGAAGAACTCCATTACAACGTGACCATCGTGAACCGCATCGCAACTCTGAGCAGGCCCTGATCTTTTGGGGCCCGCAATCGGAGCGGTATTCACTGCAAAGGAAACTTAATCGTGGATGCCAACACAATCGCTATTGTAATTGCCATAGTCGGTGTAGGGGTAACCCTGACGGGCATCGGAATAACCGTCCTGGTAATCCTGCTGCGAGGGTTCTTCCGGTTGGGCCAGCTGTTCCAGCGGATAGACGCTCAAGATGAAAACATCCGGCAAGTGCGGGACGATATGCGGGAAATGCGGGAAGATATGCGACGATTATCCGCTGAAATTCGCCAAACCAACGAGACGGTGATCGCTCTGGCTAGGTAGTGTTGACATTTCGCGTCATTCCGGCGAAAGAACGTCACCCCGTACTTGATACGGGGCCGGAATCCAGTGTGCCAAAGAAGAGTGAAATCCGGCAGACTTTCCGATGGCAAAGGTTTCTGGGTTCCTGCTTTCGCAGGAACGACGGGTAATTTCCCAAATGTCAACACTACCTAACCACCGCCACGATCAGGTTGGTAGTATCATCTTTATCCTGCCGACCCAGCCGTCGGGATGAATGACTGAGTGACGATCACAGCCCAATCGCAAGCGGGTCCGTTTGGCGATGCTGCTACTGGATGCAGAGTTGCGATTCTCATTACGGTCCAGATCGCACAGCGCTATCGACCGGGAGAGTGGATATGTCAGCACACGGTAATAGCTCAAACCGGGTGGAAGAGCGGCAGTACGACGTGGCCATCGTGGGCGGCGGCATCATCGGGTTGTCCACGGCCATGCAGTTGCTGGAACGCTCGCCGAGCCTGAACGTGGCGGTGATCGAGAAAGAGGAGCAGTTGGCCCAGCACCAGACGGGTCACAACAGCGGCGTCATACATTCCGGCATCTACTACCGGCCCGGGTCGTGGAAGTCGCGGTTCTGCGTGGGCGGAAAGGACCGGCTGATCCGGTTCTGCGACGAGAACGAGATCGAATACGATCCCTGCGGAAAGGTCATCGTGGCGACCCATGAGAGTGAACTGGGCCGCCTGGACGACCTGTACGAGCGCGGCGTCGCCAACGGCGTCCCCGACCTGGAGATGGTGGGACCCGAACGGCTCAGGGAGATCGAGCCTCACACCATTGGCGTGCAGGCGTTATGGGCTCCGCACACCGGCATCGTTGACTACGTGCGGGTGGCCAACGCCTACGGGGGCAAGTTTCAGTCCGCGGGAGGCGATATCTTCACCGGAGCCGCGGTGATACGGTCGCGGCAGACCGGGTCCGGCACCGCCCTGGAGACGGAGCGCGGCGCAGTGCAGGCGCGGCACGTGATCAATTGCGGCGGCCTGTACGCGGACAAGCTGGCGAGAATGATGGGCGAGGAAACCGACGTGCGCATCATCCCGTTCCGCGGGGAATACTACAAGCTGACCCAGGCCAGCGAAGACCTGGTGAAGGGCTTGATCTATCCGGTGCCCGACCCCAGGTTCCCGTTCCTAGGCGTACACTATACGCGCAATATCCACGGCTACGTGGAGGCCGGGCCCAACGCGGTCTTGGCGTGGGCGCGGGAGGGCTACCACAAGAGCAACGTCAGCGTTGGAGAAACGGCCGGCGCGCTCACCTTCCCCGGGTTCTGGAAGATGACCGCGCGGCACTGGAAGACGGGCATGAAGGAAATGCACCGGTCCTACAGCAAGTCCGTGTTCGTCAACGACCTGAAGAAGCTGATCCCCGAGATCCGCGCCGAGCACCTGGAACCGGGCGGCAGCGGCGTGCGCGCGCAGGCCGTGTCCACGTCGGGCGCCATCCTGGACGACTTCCACATCCTGCGGGGACAGCGGGCGCTGCACGTATTGAACGCGCCTTCGCCGGGCGCGACGTCGTCGCTGGCCATCGGCGAATACTTGACGGACATGGCGGTTGAGGACTTCGGCCTCGCCGTGCGCTGAGCAACCGAAAGGCCCGGTTCCAATCCGAGATCCGGGCTGAGGTCACGGGTATCGGCGGATGCTGCGCGAAACCTGCTCCGAAGCCGGGCCTCTTCAAAGTTAATCCGTCATTCCTGCGCAGGCAGGAATCCAGAAATCTCCGCTAATGGAAACGTTCTGGATTCCTGCTTTCGCAGGAATGACGATCGGGATCGCATGCCACCGTCAGGGACTTTGAAAAGGCCCTGGCTCCGAAGCGTCAGCCTGTTACGCCCAACGGGTTTCTGCTATACTTGCGACCTAGCCGACGAACGCCATCGCACAACGAGAGCCGTGCCGCCGCTGGCAGCAGCCTGCGGGGGCGATTTTTCGGTTTACTTTCTAAACTATCCGGGAGAACAGGACAATGCCGGCTTATGCCGTAATCGGGGGACAATGGGGCGACGAGGGCAAGGGCAAAGTCATTGACTACCTTGCCGGCCAGTCCGATTGCGTGGTGCGATACGGCGGAGGTAACAATGCCGGGCACACGGTGGTTAACGAGCGCGGAGAATTCCAGCTTCACCTGATTCCTTCCGGCATCTGCTGGCCCGGCGTGACCGGCATCATTGGCAATGGCGTGGTCGTCAACCCCGAAGTGCTGCTCGGCGAGATCGTGGGGCTACAGGGGCAGGGCATCGACACGGACCAGTTGTACGTCAGCGACCGCGCCCACGTCATCATGCCCTACCACATCCTACTGGACGAACTCCAGGAAAAGGCCCGCGGCCGCGGGGCCATCGGCACCACGGGGCAGGGCATCGGGCCGGCCTATGTGGACAAAGCCTCCCGAGACGGTATTCGGGTGGGGGACCTGCTCGACACCAAGCACCTGCCGGATCGTGTCAACGCCGTCGTGGCGATGAAGAACCGTGTCATCACCGGCGTTTTCGATGGCGAACCCGTGGATGCAGCCGAGGTGCTGTCCAAGTGCCAGGAGTGGGGTGAAAAGCTCCGGCCCCAGGTGTGCGCCACCGAGCAGATGGTGCAGGACCTGCTGGAACGCGGCAAGCGGGTGCTCCTGGAAGGGGCGCAGGGCACGTTGCTGGACGTTGACCACGGTTCCTATCCTTACGTGACGTCGTCCTCGCCGTCCATTGGCGGCGCGATCACCGGACTGGGCATCAACCCACAGTCGATAGAGGGCGTGATCGGCGTATTCAAGGCCTACTCGACCCGGGTGGGCGGCGGGCCCATGCCCACCGAGATGCACGGCCAGGCTGGCGATGACCTGCGCGAGAAAGCTCACGAGTATGGCACCACCACCGGTCGGCCGCGTCGCGTGGGTTGGTTCGACTCCGTGGCGGCTCGTTACAGCCGTCAAATCAACGGTTTCACCGGCATGGTGCTGACGCGCCTGGACATCCTGGACGGCATGCCGGACGTCAAAATCTGCGTGGGATACCGCGCGGACGGTGTGGATCTGGATCGGTTCCCGGCGAATACCACACTGCTGGAGCGGTGCGAACCCGTTTACGAAAAGATGCCGGGGTGGATGGAACCGACGGCCAGCGCAACGCGGGCAGAGCAGTTGCCGGCCAACGCCCTGGCATACGTGAAGAGAATAGAGACACTCGTGGGCTGCGGCGCCCAGATTATTTCTACCGGTCCAAGCCGGGAAGAAACTATCGCAATTGAGCAGATAATCCGCTAGCGCGTCCGGCGCGTTCATAGTTAACATTTTCGCCGCAGTTTCGCCGGCGAGCCGGCAATTCACGTCAACTGCGCGGAGTATTGAATGGCCACAAATACTACGGCGCCGGCGGATACGTCCATCTTTGGGCGGATCTTTTCGCGGTACACTGACGAGTTTTACTTGCTTTTCAGGCTGATTTTTGCGTTTCTGGTGTTCCTGCACGGGGCGCAAAAGGCCTTCGCCTGGAATTTCCCCCCTCCCGGGACCGAAGGAGGTCCCCCCGGCATTGTGTACATCGCCGGCTGGGTCGAACTGATTTGTTCCTTTCTGGTCGGCTTGGGCATCTTGACTCGGCTGGGCGCGGGCGCACTGGTAGTCACCATGGTGATTGCGTACTTCAGGATTCACGCTCAGAACCCATTTTTTCCTCAATTGCCTCACATTTTCCCCAACCCGCCTGGTGATATGGGCTCCGCTTTCGGCGCCCACGGTGGAGAGGTAACCATCCTCTGGTTCGCCATCGCCGGCATCATCGGCATCCTGGGTAGCCGTAAGTACGGGCTGGAACGCCTGATTCTCAAGAGGGAGCTCCTCTAGACACATCGCGTCGCAGCGCCAAACTCACACTGACCGCCCGGCGTCCCCCGCGACGCCGGGCAAAGAGTAACTATGATGCAGCAACAAGCAGCGCGCTTCGGAATATACTTCAACTCCTCCCAGAACCAGGTGGTGCGGATCAATTCGCCCTACTGGTTCCCGCCGGAACCGGACTGGCAGAAAGTGTCCGGTGAGGTGAACGCCACCCTGCTGGACCTGCGGCGGATGATCGGGGAGCAGGGCCTGTCCTCAGATCCGGACGGAGTGACCTGGACCACCCTGCCGTTGTTGGACGAAGACAACTAGCCGGCCATGGCCTCGGAGCAGCCGGGAGCCGAACCGGAACCGGCGCCCGAGACGGAAATCTGGGCCCGTCCGCCCGGATGGCGCGGCCGGATGATGGCCGCCAATCCCGAGCAGGCCCGCCGCTGGATGCGATGGGCCTGGGTGTGCGGTCTGGTGTGGTGGGTGTGGACGACAGGAGTGCTGTTCGTGTGGATAGCTGCCCCGGTCCTGGCGGTGTCCGAGGTCGAGGGCAGCGCGCCGGCGATACCTCCGGCAAAGCTGATGATCTATTACGGCGCTGAAGCGTTCGTGATTGCGCTGCTGGCTCTGGGAGTGATGCAGCGCTGGAGGCCGGCGGCCATCCTGCTGGCGGCGGGCTTCGTCGTGTCCCGCATCGTGCTCATCATGATGGGACTGATCACGCTGGACGGTTTCCGCGATGCGATCTGGCTGGCCATATACGGGGGCCTGCTGTTCGCCTTCGTGAGGGGCGTACAGGGCGCGTACAGTTATCACTGGTTCACTCGCCCGCCGTTGCCGGATCAGCAGTAGTCGATTGCAGCCACGATACTGAAAGGGGGCGGGTTGATTACCCGCCCCCTTTCGCTGGTGATCGTTCCGGCTGAGCGCGTGTCAGCTGCCGTTGAAGGACGGCATCACGTCCTGGGCAAACCGGGAGAGTTGGTCCTTGAAGACCTCGCGGGGCATGCCCATGACCGAACCGAGGTTGACCCGCTCCACGCCGGGATAGCGTGCCTCGTCTTCCTTGAGCGCGTTGGCGATGTCGTCCGCCGAGCCGCAGAGCCAGGCGCCGCTCTCCACCGCCTCTTCCAGCGTGGGGAGCTGCACACCGCGGCGCAGACGGGGGTTTGCCACGGCTTCGATCTGGTCCTGTTCCAGGCGCATCAGACCCAGAGGGGCGGCGAATTTCATCGCTTCCTCAAAGTAGGGTTTGGCCTCCTTGATGGCCTGCTCCCGGTTGGCGCCGATGAAGAAGCGGTAGCCCAACGCGATGTCCTCGCCCAGGGCCAGCTCCCGGCCGTATTTGGCGGCGGCCTCCTGGTACATCGTCAGCCGCTCGTGCCGGGCCGGCTCCGGCGTGTTGGCAACCATGGCCTTGATGCCGATGCGGGCCATGAAATCGACGCCCTTGGGGTTGCCGGAGACCAGGGGCTGCCAGATGTCCACGGGCTGTCGCAGGGGTCGCGGCACGAGGCTCAGCTTCTCCAGGGTGTAGCCGCGATAGGGCACCTTGGCCGGTATCTGATAGTGCTTGCCCTCGTGGGAGAAGGCTTCTTCGTTGAACGCCTTGACCATGACCTCGACCTGCTCTTCGAACAGCTCGCGGTTGGCGTCGCCGTCGAACATCGGCGAGCCGAAGGTCTCAACCTCGCGGGAGTGGTAGCCGCGGCCCACGCCGAAGACGATGCGCCCGCCGGACAGGATGTCGGCCATGGCAAAGTCTTCCGCCAGGCGCAGCGGGTGCCACATGGGCGTGATGTTGAAGCCGCAGCCGTACTTCAGGCGCTTGGTATTGCAGGCCAGGTACAGTCCCAGCATGATCAGGTTGGGGATGCACTCGTACCCTTCCGGCTGGAAGTGGTGCTCGGCCATCCAGAACTCGTCGTAGCCGTTGTCTTCCAGGTGCCTGGAAATGTCCAGGGCCCAGTCGAACACCTCGGCCAACTGCTCGTTGGAGTACCAGCGGTCGTTGGCGGGAGTCCCTTCAAGGCCCAGGTCGTTGTCCACCACGTGGCCGGCATAGGATGCGCTAAAGCTTTTGAACATGGTTCGGTTCCCTCGTTACGGTTTTCTCAACGGGATTCGTCGATCGTCAATTGCACTGCATTTCCCCGCCCGCCGGGTTTGCCGCCCTCACCGCGCCAGGGCAATCGCATTATAGGCCCCACGCCCGTCACTCCGGCGAAAGCCGGAGTCCATTGGTCATAGAATGAACGAATTTGAAGCGTATTTAACGATTTCTATCACCAGATTCCTGCTTGCGCAGGAATGACGGCGATGGTGCGATTGCCCTGCTCACCGCCCCGGCACGGGCGGCAATACCCACCGCAATGCTGCGGCGTCGAACGGCGGGAGATCGCTACCGGGTCCGCCGCAGCCTGGGGTCGAGGGTGTCGCGCAGCCAGTCGCCGAAGAAGTTCATGGCCATGACCACGATGGTGATCGCCAGCCCGGGGAACAGCGCCAACCACCAGATTTCGAAGATCTGGTCACGTCCCTCCGAGACCATGATGCCCCAGGCCGGGTCGCCGGGCGGCACGCCCACGCCGAGGAAGCTCAGCGAAGCCTCCAGCAGGATGGTCTGGCCCACCAGCAGGCTGATCACGATCAGCACGGTGTTGATCACGTTGGGGAAGATGTGCCGCCACATGATCACCGGAGGCGAAACGCCGGCCACGATGGCCAGGGTCACGAAGTCGCGTTCCTTGATGCTCAGCACCTCGCCCCGGGCCTGGCGGGCAAACCTCGCCCACACCGTGGCGGCCACGGCGATGATCACGTTGCCGATTCCAGCGCCGCCGGCGATAGCCACGATAATCAGCGCCAGCAGCACCGTGGGGAATCCAAGCACCGCGTCCACCAGGCGCATCAGCACGATGTCAGTGCGGCCCCCGAAGTAGCCGGAGATGACGCCAATGGCGCTGCCGACCACCGCTCCGGTGCCCAGCGCCACCAGGCTGATGAACACCGACGTGCGCGCGCCATAGATCAGCCGGCTGAGGATGTCCTTGCCTGACTTGTCGGTGCCCAGCAGGAACTTGCTGGTTTCGAAGGGCGGAACCTCGCGGTCACGCTTGTTCAGCTGCTCGGGGTCGTGAGGCGCCAGCAGAGGCGCGAAGATCGCCGCCACCATCAGGAGCCCCAACACGACTATCGGAACCCACGGCAGACGCATTTCCCGCGTCTTGCGCCAGGCGCGGGAAATTTGGCCGGGCTGCGGGACCGGTGTTGCCAATTCTTGAGTGGTCAAGGTCGGGTGCTCCTTGAGGGGCGTATCCAGAGAGTTGCGGAATTTTGCTGCTCATGCAGACCGGTTGACAGGCCCTCGCCTCGAAACGGATGTTGCTGGCTGAACCACGGTTGGCAGCGTCCGGCAATCGGGTGGGGAGTCAAGCGGCTATCCGTACCTGATGCGGGGGTCCACGTAGGCGTAGGCGATGTCCACCAGGGTCGACATCACGATGTACAGGAAGCCCGAGACCAGGATGGTCGCCTCGATGATCGGAACGTCGCGGGTGCGGATCCCCTCCAGCATCAACAGTCCCAGGCCAGGCCAGTTGAAGATGACCTCCACGACGATGGAGCCGTTGAGCAGGCCGGCAAAGCTGATGCCGCCGAAGGTCAGCACCGGGATTACCGCGTTTTTCAGTGCGTGCTTGAAGATCACCAGTTGTTCCGCCAGGCCCTTGACCCGAGCGAACTTGACATATTCGCTATCCAGCACTTCCAGCATCGCCGAGCGGGTCAGCCGCATGAAACCGGCCATGGTGAACACCGCGATGGAGAAGGCGGGGATGACGAAGTAGCGGGGGTCAAGACCCTCCTTGCCGAATACGGGCAGCAGGTTCAGCTCCACCGCGAACACCCACATCAGGATGATCGCCAGCCAGAACTGTGGCATCGACATGCCCAGTATGGCAAAGGTTTTGCCCAGCTTGTCGAGGATACTGTCCCGTTTGACCGCCGATAAGATGCCCAGCGGGATCCCGATCACCACCGCAATGAACAGGGCCGCGATGGCCAACTGCACGGTGTTGGGCACTCGTTCCAGCACCAGTTGGCTGGTGGGCAGCCGCTTGTTGTAGGAACGTCCGAAATCGCCGACCAGGATGTTGCCCACGTAGTCTAAATAACGGATGATCACGGGCCGGTCCAGGCCCAGGTTCTCGCGTATGGCCTGGATCTCCTCGGGACGGGCGTCGCCCGGGGCCATGGCCAGCGCCGCATCGCCGGTGAGGTCGGTGCCAAAGAAAACGGCGGCGCTCAGCACCACCAGGGTAGCAATTGCCTGGATGATTCGGAACAGGATGAAGCGTGCCAAAAAGGTCGCCTCCAAGGGTCAAAAATTAGTCCGCCGGGATTATAGCAGAAACGTTGTGCCTGGCGGCCGGCCTGACGTTTCGCAACTGTTCAGAGTTGCAGGGGAGGCGTGATTGCGAGCGCAGCGCGGCAATCTCGTTGGCGCCGGTGAGTCCTTCAGGGCAGACGTTGCTGCTGCGATATCGAGATTGCCACGGCGCAAGCGCCTCGCAACGACAACCTCCTGAAATCTGAACAGTTGCGACGTTTCGAAGGGATTGCGCCGCGGCTACGGACGGCGACCGAATCCGTGGGGGCGGGTCATTTGACCCGCCCCCACGTCGACTGCGCTACCGCTGGTGCGGTCAACCGCCGTTTACTTCCAACGTATCGTCCACAGGGCGCTGGGGGACGGGCGCAGGGGGCGCGGCCTCCAGTCCTCGATGCGGGCGCTGATAGCGTAGGGAGCGTCCAGGTAGCCAGGGGCAAAGTCCCAGTGGCCCTCGTGGGCCTGACGGAGAGCCTGGTAGTAGGCTTCCTGCTGCGTATCCACTGTCGTCGCGGCCAGTGCGGCGTCCACCAACGGCTTGACCAGCGGGTCGTAGCTGATGTAGGAGCCGGCGGGGCTGGCGAACCGGCCGACCAGCTTCGACGCTACGTCGTACTCGTGCTCGTTGGAGCGGACGAGGTACTGGCCGGGGATCTCACCGCCGTACTGGCGGTCCTTGATCGCAGCCTCTTCACCGACGTTCACCTCGCACTCGAGCCCGAGGTAGGTCTCCCAGTCGGCGCAGACGAACTCCACGATCTGGAGCATCTTCGGCACCGTGGCGCCGGCTTCCCAGGTCCACACGTTCCACTTGTCGCCGCCGCCGGCATAGACCGGCTCACTGAGGCCGGTCACGGCTTCGAGCGTGACCCCGTCAGGAGTGGTGGCTTGCGGTACGTTGTATCCGGCCTCGACAAAAAGATCGCGGGCCTTTACCGGGTCGAAGGGGAAGGGGTCCAGGCCGGCGTCAGGGCGATACCCGATGCCGGACGGCGAGGCGGCGGCGGTTCCAGCAATGTGGAATACGTCGGGTCCGCCCACCAGGTCCTGGATGGCTTCCTTGTCAATGGCATAGTCCAGGGCGTGGCGGACGCGCTTGTCGGAGCACATCAGCTGGGTCCCCTTGGGGTCGCCGACGTAATTGCCGTCACCATCCTGGTCGCGGGACTGGTCGTAGCCCAGGGTCTGCGGGGCGTCTTCGCTACAGTTCCAGGCGTTGATCCAGATCACGGTGGACTCGGGGCCGAAGCGGAACTGCAGGCCGGCGGCCTCCATCTCTTCCCGGGAGTCCAGGTCGATGGGAGAGATGTCGGCGGAGCCATCGATCAGGGCGGCCTTGCGGGTCGCGGCTTCCTTCACCAGCCGGATCTCAAGCTCGTCGAACGGGTAAGGGCGCTTGTCCAGGATGAAGTGGTCGTCGCGCTTCTGGTACAGGATCTTCTGGTCCGAGGAGAACTCGACCAGATCGAAGGGGCCGGCTGCGCCGGGGTTCGGGTTGGCGATCAGCCCGTCGGAGCGGGACTCCTGGTCGCTGCCCAGGCTCATGAAGTGGGCCTTGGACATGATCGCGCCGCCGGTGCCGCCGTTGGACTCGCTGACGCTGGAGAAAAAGTTCAGGGTGGGCTGGGTGAAGGTGACGCTGATCTCGTTGGGGCCGGTTACGGAAACGTGTCCTTCCTTCTCCCGGTCGGTATTCTCGCCGGAGTAGTCGGAGTTCTCACCCGTGGCCGACTGGATCAGGTTCCAGATGCGCACTCGCACCACTGAGCGGGCGCCATCGTCCCAGATGTACCGCAGGTACCATGCGGCGTCCTCGGCGGTCACCGGGTCGCCGTTGTGGAACACGGCGTCGTCGCGCAGCGTCCAGGACAGGGTCAGGCCGTCGTCGGACACCGACCAGTCGGTGGCCAGGCCGTCTCTGCTGAAGTTGAAGTCGTCGTCCAGGGTCATCATGTGGGAGTGGAGCGGGAAGTGCCAAACGTGTTTGTCTCCACTTTCGAACTTGGGATCCCACACCTCATTGCCGAAGGACTCGGTCAGGACGATCAGGTTCATGCCTTCGCCGGAAACCTCTTCCATGGCCGGTTCCTGGGTGGGCAGCGGCGTCGCGGTGGCGCCAACAGCGGCCGGAGGCGAGGTGGGCGACGCGGACTCGCTCGGCGCGCTGGAGGCCGGCGCTTCTGCACCGCCGCAGGCCACCCCGACCAGCATCGCGATTACCGCTGCCGGAATCAGCAGCTGGTAAAAGCGCAGTCGTGATAGTTGTAAACGTGTCATTTTCGTGTGCCCCTCCTGTCAGGCCTGGCAAGTTTCGAGGCAGCGGAAATCCGCCTCCCCATAGGCCGGGGAATGGTAACGGCGGGCTATCGCGGTTGTCAATTGACGTGGCGCTTCATCTATACCCGGTTTGGGGCCGGAAGTTGTCAGCATCCAGATTGTCCTCATGCGTACCCGGTTTGACGACTACGGGAGCCAATTTACATCGATAAACAGGATATACAGGATAGACCGGATGATGGCGTGCGGGTGGGGCGTTCAATTTTCAGCATCGTCAAGAGCGCGGGAGCGTTCACAATAATCAATCAAATCCTGTTCATCCGGTGCATCGATGTAAAAGACAAAATGGGTACGCGTGAGCCAGATTGTCAGGATCTACGGATTTGACGGATTGGAGCCGTCCGGCAAACGCGCTCAATCCTGGAAATCCGGTCATCCGGTAAATCCAGATTCTGACGATTATTGCGGCCGGCAGGCGTGCGGTTATGCCTTTGTTGACGCTCGCCGGCGCCCGGTGCTAACCTGCCGCCACGGTCGCCGAGAGCCCGGTCACCGGGTAGCCCGGCGGATCCGCCACCGGAGGGAATTAAAATGAAAGCAGCGGTTTTGCGCGAAGTAAATCAGCCGGTAGTCATCGAGGACGTCCAGGTGGACGCGCCGGCCCCGCGGGAAGTCCTGGTGCGAACGGGCGCGTCCGGCGTGTGTCACAGCGACCTCCACTTCGTCGAGGGCCTCTACACCACGCCGATGCCGTGCATCCTGGGCCACGAGGCCGCCGGCGTCGTGGAAGCGGTGGGCGAGCAGGTTAGCTACGTCCGGCCCGGCGACTCGGTGATCTCGTGCCTGTCGGTGTTCTGCGGAACCTGCGAATTCTGCACCCGCGGCCAGCCCTACCTCTGTGACCGGACGGCGGTATCGCGCCGGCGCGACGACCCGCCCCGGCTGCGTCGGGACGGCGAGGCCATCACCCAGTTCGCCCAGCTGGGCTCCTACGCGGCCGAGATGCTGGTCCACGAGAATGCCCTGGTCAAGGTGGACGACGACATCCCATTCCCACAGCTGGCGCTCATCGGGTGCGGCGCGACCACCGGCCTGGGCGCGGTGCTGAACACCGCCCGCGTTGAGCCGGGAAGCACCGTGGCCGTGGTCGGCTGCGGCGGGATCGGCATCCACTGCGTGCAGGCGGCCGCGCTGGCCGGCGCCCTGCGCATCATCGCCATCGACACCACCGAGGACAAGCTGGGCCTGGCCCGGGAGTTCGGCGCCACCGACGTCATCGACGCCACGGCCGGCAACGTCGCGGAACGCATCATGGACCTGACCGACGGCGGCGTTGACTACTCCTTCGAGGCCATCGGCCTGAAGCAGACCGCCGAGGACTGCTACAACATGCTCCGCCCGGGCGGGATGGCGACCATCATCGGCATGGTGCCCGAAGGGGTGAAGATTGAGCTGGACGCCGGCAACTTCCTGCGACGGGGCCGCGCGATCCAGGGCTGCACCATGGGATCCAACCGGTTCCGCACCGACATGCCGCGCTACATCGAGTTCTACAAGCAGGGCCGGCTGAAGCTGGACGAGCTGGTAACGCAGGAGTTGGCGTTGTCGGAGATCAACCGGGCGTTCGCCGACATGAAGGCGCAGAGCGTGCGCCGCAGCGTGATTACGGATTTTGACAACTGATGCCGGCCATGCGTGGGTAGGAGAGGATCCAATGACACCGTTTCCGTCAATGGTGTCTCGCGTACCGGATGAGCATCTCGGAGAAACTCGTCAGCGGGACAAACTGCTGGCGAGTTTTGCTGATCGCATTACCGTTAACCCAGACTTAACCCGATCACTGGTTTCCTGGCAGTCCAATAAAAACGCGCCTGGATTCCGGTGGTTCAAGTACAAGGAGGGGTTCAGCGCGCGTTTGATACGTTACCTATTGGAGTTTGTACCCAAGAACGGATGCCTGCTTGATCCCTTTGCCGGCACTGGCGTCGCTCCACTCGTCGCTGCCGGGGAGGGAATGACGAGCATCGGCATCGAGATTTTGCCGGTGGGGGTGCATATCGCCAACGGGATGTTGACGGCAGTAACCGTCAATCGTGAGAAGTTCCGGCGCGATGCCGCGGCTCTAATGGCTTCTGTTGTCGCTGGCGAAGCGGGCAGTTGCCACAACCCGGACCGATTTCCTCACATTCGCATTACCGAAAAAGCGTTCTCCCTGGCGAACGAGAGCGCAATAGCGGCGGCCCGCGCGCACCTGCGCGACGCCCCGCCCGGACCGGAAACCAGATTGATGGCGTTGGCGGCGATCGCCGCACTGGAAGATGCCAGCTGGACCAGCAAGGACGGTCAATACCTGCGCTGGGATCATCGCTCCGGCCGGAGTCTCAAAGCGAAGATGGAAAAGCGGTGCGTACTGCCTTATTCAGAATCATTGCGCGCTAAACTGGAGATGATGGATGCTGACCTGCCGGCATTGTCAGCAACATACGATTCCGGGGTGGTCCGCATGATTGAGAGCTCTTGCAATGACGCCCTGCCGCAGCTGCCGACCAACTCGGTTGACGTAGTGATAACCTCGCCGCCCTACGCCAACCGCTATGATTACACTCGAACTTACGCATTGGAACTGGCTTGGCTGGGGTACGATAATGAAGGCATCAGCCAACTGCGCCAGCGCTTGCTGTCCGCGACCGTGGAAAATCGCTCCAAACGCGGAGTATTGTCATCCAAATACGGCGACGCCCTGAACTTGTTTGACCGCCATCCCGCAATCGCTGAAATCACGCGCGAGTTGGAAACTGCCAACCGTCGAGGCGAACTGCCGAATCCCAACGTCATTCGTCTGGTGCGCAACTACTTCATGGAACTGACAGTAGTCATCACCGAACTGGCCCGGGTATGCCGTCCGGGGGCGTCAGTATTCATGGTCAACGACAACGTGCAGTACCACGGTGAGGAAGTGCCTGTGGACCTGATTTTGTCCGACTTGGCAGAGCAATGCGGCTTCCACACCAAAGCCATTTGGACGCTGGCGCGCGGCAAGGGCAATGCCAGCCAGCAGATGGGGCGGTTTGGCCGCAAAGAGTTGCGCAAGTGCGTCTATTGGTGGGTACGACGATGAGCAGTGACTATCGCCAAGCGCTTAGCCGATTGCGTTCTCAGCGTCTAACTGCAAGTTTACAGCGACGCCTTGACACGCAGGCGCGTCTCGCAGTCGCATCGCTGGGTAACAGGTTTGGCTTTGATCAGCCTGTTGAAAACTACTTGATTTCCCAGGACGCTTGGGACCACGTCAGAAAGCTGGGGCTGAACCCAACCAGCGTATTCTGTCATCCGGCGATGTTGGTGGAAGAACCTTTCGTTTCTCTATATTACCGTGGAATCAGCGGTCTTTCGCTGAAGGAAGTCCAGAATCAGGCCCGTTCGGTTGTGAATTGGGAAGTTGCACCTGACGATAGGCAACGCACACCCAGGGTTATGATGGATGCCGCCCGGCAGGTTGCAGGTCTCTACAACAGCATTATTTCGTCAATCATTGAAAACACCACTGATTGGACGTTAGAAAACGGCTACCGCAACATGATTGCCTCATTAGGCATTACTTTCGATGGGTCAATGCGGAATACTATTGGCCGACTACCGGAGCAACGTATCCGCCGCCTTTTGCTACAGCATGTGTTTGAGAACGGATGGCTGATTTCACCGGAATATCGCGACGTCGATTCCATACCGGATACACCGCCCAATGGCCAGTATCGGCTAGCTGACGGGTTCGTGATGGCATTCAGTTCCGAGCCGGACGTCGCATTCAGGCGAGGCGACTCCCTTGAGGCAACAATAGAGATAAAGGGCGGCATAGACGCAGCTGGCGCGTTGGAGAGGTTAGGCGCAGCTCAAAAATCTGCGGAGGCTGCGATAGCTGAAAATCAGCGCTGCAAGAATTTTCTCATCGCCGGGGTAATCACCCCAGAAATGCGGAGCAGGATCGACCAAAGTCGTTTGTTTGAAAAGGACTTCTTTCTCGTCGAGTTGCTGTCGGATGGTGACTGCCAATCGGGGTTTTTTGACGAGATATTCAACCACGCCCTGCGATTTACTATCCCGAATCAATAGGATCCCATAGTCAGCGAAGCGAGCCGGCTATCCGATTTTTTGCGAGAGTGGCCAACTCTCATCGGAAGAGGCCCCGGGCCTCTTGTCACCAGATCATCCAACGCCAGTAGCGTACTATTGGCCTCTGGCATCGTCAAGTATAATGGCCGCCGATACCGGCTGCGCAGTGAGCGCAGAGCGAACGACCCAGCCTACAGAACAACCACCATGTTCAGCATAGGCGCCGTCGGCCATAAGGCGGTTTTCCAACGGAGATGGAAGCGATGGGTATGACCAACCACGAAACAGTACCTGCTATTCCCGACGACAGCGACTGGCAAAGCCGCATCGTCAAAACCCCGGATATCCTGGCCGGCAAGCCTTGCATCAGGGGCACGCGCATCTCCGTGGAGTTGGTGCATGATCTGCTCCGCGGAGGGCGCAGCCCGGAAGACATCCAGCGTCGGCACTCGCATATCTCATTGGCGGATATTGAGGCTTGCCGGAAATATGCGGCCACGGGCGCCAAACTCTCCAACTCTACCTGGCGGGACCTGTACGGCGGTGAGGATGACGACTGACCGCGCCACGGCCATGCGGATACTGGCTGACGAAAATATGCCGGACCAGACGGTTGAGCTGCTGCGAATGGCCGGGCACGACGTTCACTTTGTCAAAGAAACCATGCCCAGCGAAGCAGACCCGAACATACTGGCTATTGCCACTCGAGAGAACCGTCTACTCGCCACTCAAGACAGGGATTTTGGCAATCTTGTGGTGAATCAAAACCAGCCGGCGCCTTATGGTGTGGTCTTGTTCCGGTTGCATAATGACATCCCGGAGTCCGATCAATTTCGGCTAATGGCGCGCACCCTGGACGCGCCCAGCAGCTGGGGCCCCGGCATTTGGGCGGTCAGCGTCCGCCACCCCACGACTTCCTGAAACTAACTCGCTGGAAAGCACCATGTACGTTATCGGAACCGCCGGCCATGTTGACCACGGCAAATCCACCCTGGTCAAGGCCCTCACCGACATTGACCCGGATCGCCTTCCCGAGGAGAAGGAACGGGAGATGACCGTTGACCTCGGCTTTGCCTGGATGACCCTCCCCAGCGGCCGCGAGGTCAGCATCGTGGACGTGCCGGGACACGAGCGGTTCATCAAGAACATGCTGGCCGGCGTCGGCGCCATCGACCTGGCCATGCTCATCGTCGCCGCCGACGAGAGCGTCATGCCCCAGACCCGGGAGCACCTGGCGATCCTCGACATCCTGCGCATCCGCCGGGGTCTGGTGGTCATCACCAAGGTTGACCTGGTTGATGAGGAGCTGGTGGAACTGGTCAAGGCCGAGGTTGAGGACACCCTGGTGGGCACCGCCTTCGAGGGTTGCCCCATGGCCCCCGTGTCCGCCTACACCGGCGAGGGCATCGACGACCTGAAGGCGATGATCGACGACATTCTGAACGACACCGAGACCCGCCGGGATCTGGGCCGGCCGCGCCTGCCCATCGACCGCTGCTTCACGGTGAGCGGGTTCGGAACCGTGATCACCGGCACGCTGATCGACGGCGCGGTGGCCGTGGGCCAGCAGATTGAGCTGGCTCCGTCGGGCCGGCAGGCGCGGATCCGCGGGTTGCAGAGCCACAAATCGCGCCTGGACGCGGCCGCGCCCGGCGTGCGGCTGGCCCTGAACCTGTCGGGAATCTCCCGAGACGACGTCATGCGCGGCGAGGTGCTCACCAACCCGGGCTGGCTGCGGCCGACGCGCCGGTTCGACGCCAATCTGCGCATGGTCAAGGGCGCGCCCCACGCCCTGAAGCACAACGAGGGGGTGACCTTCCACCTGTTCACCAGCGAGACCACCGGCCGCGTGCGCCTCCTCGACGCCGACCGGCTCCAGCCGGGCAGCGAAGGGTGGGTGCAGGTGCTGCTGGACGAACCGGTGCCCATGGTGAAGGGCGACTTCTTCGTGCTGCGCTCATCCGAGGACACCCTGGGCGGCGGACAGATCGCCGACCCCAACCCGCGCCGCCGCCACCGCCGTTTCGCCCCCGACGTGCTGGAACGGCTCACCACGTTGGACGCTGGCGCCAGCGAGGACGTCATCCTGACCATCGCCGACCAGATGGGGCCGTGCGACCTGAGAACCCTGTCGCAACGCTCCAACATCTCGGAAGAAGAAATCCTGGAACGGCTTGGCGCGTTGATCGAAGCGGAGGAGATTGTGGCCTTGGGCGAGATGGGCGCCCAGGGCGACGCGGTGGTGTACTCGCGGCGCGGGTGGGATATCTTGCGCAACCAGGCCCAGGTCGCGTTGCAGGCTTACCACAACCAGTACCCGCTCCGGCGCGGCGCGCCGCCCCAGGAACTGCGCAGCAGGCTGGGCGTATCGCAGCCCGTTTACCTCCGAGCCGCGGCGAGGCTCGCGGATGAGGGAGCCATCGTCGACGACAACGGCGTGGTGCGAACGGCAGACCATCGCGTTGAACTCAGCGACGGCCAGCAATCTGCAATCGCCGATTACCTGGCCACGCTGGCCGCCGAACCCTGGTCGCCGCCAACCGACCGACCGGTGGACCCGGAACTGCTGGCGCACCTCCAGGAACGAGGCGACGTGGTGAAGGTCAACGAGACGGTGGTATTCACCGCGGCGGCCTATGAGGACATGGCCGGCCGCGTCGTAGAGCATCTCAATGCCAACGGCAGCGTGACCGTGGCCGATGCCCGCACCATCTTCGGCACCAGCCGCAAGTACGTCCTGCCCCTGCTCGAGTACCTGGACCAGCAGCGCATCACCCGGCGCGTCGGTGACGAGCGGGTGCTCCGGTAAGCATCGCGGCCCCGTTCGCGATAGAGCATAGAGCCACGATGGCGTTGGATTTCGGACAAACCGCACGCCAGATGATGTCCGCAATGGGTGGTTTGTCCTCCACGGCGCGGTCGCGCCGGCAAAGGTTCGCCGACACGCTGGACCGCGCGCTGGCGATTACTCCCGACGAGGCTGCCCAACGCACGGCGTCTGCGGGCAGCCGTCCCTTCATCGTGGCGCGCACCGGACCCGAGGGTCTGCTGGACAGTATCCCGCCGCCGTCGCAGCCCCGGGACTGGATGGCGGTCTCGGTTGACGGCTCCCACATCGACGTGGACCGGCATCTTCCGCTGCGCTGCTATCTCATCAACCTGGGCGGATGCGTGCTGACCTACGGCGCCAACCCCGATTGCCGGTTTTTCAGCGAGCCCACCCTGGCCACCGGCGATAGCGACCTGTACCTGCGGCCCGACGACGGCTCGAACGCGGAAACGCCCATCTCCGGCGCGCTGCTCGGCGCGCTGCGCACGGTGCAGGAGGTGGAGCGACTGGCCGACGCCGTCGAGACCGCGCCACCAACCGTACCCGTCCTGGCGCTGCTGGACGGCACCCTGGCCTTCTGGGATATACAGCGCGGGAACTATCCGAGGTACGTGGTTAAAAAACTGGTGAATGACCGCCTGCGCGGCGCTTTGGCCCGACTGCGTGAGGCGTCCCGCGGCCAGCGTCCCGTGGCGTTGGCGGCCTACACCTCCCGACCTCAGACCACCGAGGTGGCCGGAGCCGTGCGCGCCGGCCTGTGCGTCAGCAACGCAACCGAATGCACCCGACGCTGCAGCGCGCGCCGTTCCGACCTGGCCCAATGTGACGGCGCGGCCGGCTTCGATGATCGCGAACTGTTCGATGCGTTGCTGGAGCCGGGCCACCGCTCGCCCCTGTACCAGACGGGCCGCCGCGCGTCGCATTTTGCCATGGACCTGGCGGTGGGCGCCGAGTGGAGCCGGTTCTACTACGTGAACAGCGGCACGGAAGTCGCCCGTGTCGAGGTGCCCGACTGGGTCGCTGAGGACCCGGAGTTGCTCGCCACGGGACACGCCATGCTGGCGAAACAGTGTGAACTCGGCCTGGGGTATCCCGTGGTAATCTCGGAGGCCCACGAGCAGGCGGTGGTCAGCGGACGCGACCGCGAGGAGTTCCGCAAGCTGGCCCTGTTGCTGATGGAGCAAAACGGGTTGCCGACCCCCGAATCGGCCAAGACCGTTTCGAAACGGCTGCCCTGGGCGTGAGGTCAGCGCTTTTTACATCGATATACAGCTGGACTTTACGCATTTACGCTGCGTAGGCCAGGGAGGTTATGATCTTGTGGTGGCGGGTGAGTTGGCTTTTAGCCATGTTGGCTGGTTTTGGCGACCTGGGAAAATCCTCCGTGGCGGGCCACAGGTGGCAGCGCACCAAGGCCAGGGCGTCGCTGAAAGTGGGCTGGGGTTTGGGGTACCAGGCTGCGGCCCGGCAGGGCATGGGTTCCGAATGTTGCAGTTGGTGGGCGGCGAGGGTTACCCAGGAGAACAAGCCCAGCAGGACCGGCGTGGTGCGGGCGATGGCCCGGTGGGACCATTGGCGTTGGGTTTCCACGCCCAGGTGGGTGCGCACTTCTCGGAAAGTGACTTCCAGTTGCCAGCGCAGCACAAACCACTGGACGATCTGGGCAGGATCGGCGTTGGGGTCGGTGCAGAGCCGGGCCTGGGGCTGGAACCGGCGTTGGGGATCGCGGATCAGTACCCAGCGGATGGGCAAGGGCGGCTTGCCGGAGACGTACCAGAGGGCGGTGTAGGAGGTGAGTTCCACCATGCGGGCGCGACCGCCGTACCAGGCCACCGACACCGTGGTCCAGGGCGTGTCGGGATGATTGAGCAATTGGCCCAGGGGAGTTTGTCGTGGGCCGATGATGCGGGACCGTCCCCGCTGGCGGGGTTGGCGTGCCGGTGGCGGATCGTAGAGACGGGCGTCCAGCCGCAGGCGGGTGACGAAGGTTACCGGTTGGGTCAGGGCGCGGCAGAAGTTCAGCAGGTCCAAAGCGGCATAGGCGCCGTCGCCCACTACCACCAGGTCTCGGTCGGGCAGCCACCGACGCAGTTGCCGGATCAGCTGCCGGGCCCAGTCGGTGAGTTTCTTGGGCTGGCGACCCTGGGCTCGGTAGTAGGGTTCCGAGGGCGCCAGCACGGTGAGCAGGGGCAATGCCCACACTCGGCCCGCCCCGGGGATCGGTCCCAGCCACATCAGGGAGATCCAGCATCAGGGAGATCCAGCGCAAACCGCTGGCCTTGACCACGTGGCCCCGATGGGAACGGGCCGCGTCTCGGTAGGTCCCTTTGGCCTTGATCCGAGGACCCCGGCGGCGCTCCAACGTCTCGTCGATGCCAAACACCAGGGGGCCTCGGCTCGGGCCAAAGTGTTCCAACAGCAAACCCAGCAGGATGCGGGCCGACCGCCGGGGCGACCACACCGCCCGGTTGAGCACCTCGTGGTACCGAGCATAGTCATAGTGATGGCTGCGGCCCATGACCCGCAAAGCCTGGGCCACGGTGCGCTGCCCCGTGGTCAGTACGGCGCCCACCAGCAGCAACTGGGCTTTGCTCCAGGTAGGTTTGCTGAACAGCGTTGCAAAGGGCATGAGTACGGCTACAATGGCATCGGGCAGGGTGAGCATGACTGCACCTTCCGTGGAAAGTCGGGGCAGTCAGCTTACCCTGTTTTTATACCTTTCCTAAATTTTGCGTAAAGTCCAGTACAGGATCTACAGGATTTGTTTATTAAAAATTGCCCGGGCCTCCTATTCAGGGCAAGAGTATCCTGTATATCCTGTGCATCGATGTGAGTAAAACATGGAGGTTTCATTATGGGTGAATTGAACGATCTGGCCGCGTCCGTCGCGGCTTTGCTGAAAGAGCGCGGAGATACCCTGGCGGTATCGGAATCTTCGTGCGGCGGTCTTATATCCGCTGCCCTGGTCTCCATACCGGGGGCGTCCGATTACTATGTGGGCGGATCGGTGGTGTACACGCGGGTGGCCCAGGCGGGACTGCTGCAGGTGCCCGACTCGGCAATGGAGGGCCACCGCGCCAGCACGGAATACTACGCCCTGCTGAACGCCCGAACCTCGCGGGAACGGCTGGGCACCACCTGGGCCCTGGCGGAAACGGGGGCCAGCGGACCCACGGGCAACCGCTACGGCGACAACTACGGGCACGCCTGCTTTGGCGTCGCCGGACCGGTGGAGCGTTCCCAGACCCTGGAGACCGGCAGCCCCGACCGCGAGGCCAACATGTGGGTCTTTGCCAGGACCGCCCTGGCGTTGCTGGAGGAGGCGGTAAGAGCCGCGTAAGCCAGGTTGCGCCGTCGGACGGCGCATCAGGGATCGGTCGGGGCCAGGTGCGCCTCCAAGTCGGCGACCGATCTGAACCCGGCGGCCGTGCGGAGAAACTCGCCCAGGCTTGGGCTGCGCCGCCGCAACTCTTCGACCTGCTGACCGACGACGCTCACGCCGGCCGCCCCCGTGTCGGCGTAGGTGCCATGGAAGGCGAAGTACGCCTGGTTCAGCCGGCGCAGCCGGTATCCGTGGGCCACGAACTTCTTGCGCCGTTCTTCCATGTATGCCTCGGCCTGATCCACCTGGCCGGCTGCCAGCAGCTCGTCGACGCGGATCCTGGTGGCGCGCATCTCCTCCTGGAAATCGAATGGAGGCAGATCGTTGCCGGACTCGCTGACCGCAGCCGGCGGATTGTGCAGATGCGCGCCCGGGGAACTGGGAGCGTACCGGTCCAGACGTTGCCGCGCCATTTCGCCAATCTCCCTGCCGGCGATATTGGCCACCGTCTCGTTCATCGTCGTCACGTCCCCGCCCTGAAAGTAGCGGCGGCCCAACGGGCGGAACCACAGCCATTGGTGCACCCACTCGTGGGCGATGACCTCCAGCGCAAAGTCCAGCCCCGCGTGAGGCACGACGATGGATGGATACAGCGCGATGCCCCCGGTGTTCAGCACCACGGCGGACAGGTCCGTTTGCTCTTCCACCCGCGATTCGATGCGGTCCCGGTCCTCGTTGGCCAGGCCGGTTCGCATGGTTACGGTGTCCTGGCGCTCGATCCGGTGGCGCGGAGAGGTCACCAGGATTGTAGGGGATGCGGACAACACCGTGTCCACCGGCGGGAACGGGCCGGTCCAGGCGCGAAAGCCCAGCGACTCCAGCGTTGCCGCAATCGCCGTTTCCAGGGTCTCTTCAACGGCGGGGCGCAGGTCGTCGCGGCGGTCCAGGAGACGGTCCCGCCGTTCCGCCAGAGCGCCGAGGCCGTCAGTGACCTCAGCCGTGACCGGCGATCTGGCCTGAAGCTCCAGCAGTTGTTGTTCCACTGACCACAACGAGTGGCTGACCGCGAAAAATTCGCGCACGTCCGTCATTCGTTGTTCATGCCCCGAACCTCCCGCCAGGGCTGTTGGCGCGCTCAGCAGCCTCCTGACCCATTTGTCGGGCAGGTTGGCCAGTTCCCATCCCGCCACGCTGAACCGGTAGGGGGCGGTCGCGGAGGTTATGGCGTCCCGCTCAAAACCATTCACGGGGACGAGCGCGATGCAGACACAAAACAGTACGACCACACGCCAGTACGCGCGTCTCCAGAGACGGAGGGGAAGGCGTCTGGCTGGGTTTGATGTGGGTTGGGCCATGGGATTAGTTGTCGATGGATGGGCGGCCGCGGTGAGCCGACAGGCGCGACACGCTATATCCAACCATCAATCGAGCCCATGGACTTGGGGGACACGCGTCACTCGGAGAACGGCCCAAATGCCGACCGCCACACCGATGATCGGGATCATCAACAGGCCCATCCACCGGAGACCTATCCACGGATCATCGTTCGGAAACAGTCTCTCTATCCAGTACCACCACCCCACGAGCACCCCTACGGTGCTGGCTGATGCCAACAATCCCGCCCCGAGTCCGCGCCACAACTTAGCCCACTCCTGAACTCCCCGGATCACGGACCAAACCACCAGCACGATTACCGGCAAAACCACGATCATGAACGCGAACGCATAAAGGCCGTACAACGGGATTTCAAACATATCGTCCTCCCCGGTCTATAGCACAGCAGCCCAACTGCACGATGGTCATTGCGCAAGCCCACAACACACCAGGCCCCCAATGGAACGGGGGCCTGGTTGCATCTGTCCCTTTCAGCCTCCTTTATTTTGGCGTTGGCGGCATCTCGTCGATGGGCTCTTGCGAACCAGTTCCGACAACCCCGGACGGCGTCGGCGTCGGGTCCGGCCCTCTGGCCCCGGAGACTCCATCATAGCCACTTCCACCAGACCACGGCGAGACCATCTTCCACGACGTTGCGGCGCTGTATTCGCCGCTGGCACACTTGGTGGACACTTGGTAGGCGTAATAGAAGCCGCCGTCAAGCCCCAAGTGAAGGGCAGACGTACGAGAGGACGGTTCGTTGATGTACCGCTCATACTGCCACTTGCCGCCGACCAATTTCATAACCAAGATCCGGTACCCGGTGGGCGTCTTGCTGTCAGCCCCGGCGGGCGCAATCCACGCGAGGTTCACCTGGCTGGCTGAAGCCCGCATCGCACCGAAGGAGGTCGGCGTCTGGCACACTTGGGCAACGGGAGTGACCACAGGCACGTTGTACGTGCGGACCAAGCTGTTGTCCGCAGCACGGCGCAACTCAATGGTACCAGCACCAGCGGCGCACCCTGCCAGGTATATCGATTCACCGTCGCTGCGGTTCCTGGTGTCACCCACCTCACCACCACAGAGGTTGCCTGATCTGCTGCTGGTGGAGATCTCCAGCCGGGCCGGGCTGGTAGGGTTGGCGACAACCTTGACGTCGTCGCCGGAAGTTACCCGGAACCGGTTCCACGACCCATCAGCTACCATGGTCCCTGGGATCGGCGTCAGCGTAGCGTCCCACGTCGGGGAGCTCTTGATCTTCAGGATGTAACTACCCATCCGGTTGGGCGAGCGAGTCGTCACCGCTATCGTGTACGTACCTGGCGCGATCTTCCTCGTGATGCGGGCGTCGTTTGCGTCGTCACCCCCGTTGTTGTCACGTTCCAGATAGCCGCCGCCGCCGTTGTAAGCACCATCGATCAGATACAGATAGGAGTCAACGCTGGATTCAACGTCGATCTTGATCTTCCGGTCCACCGTCGAATGGAAGGTATAGTAATCGACGTAAGCGCCAGAACGACGCGTTGACTTGCAGTCCTCCGTGTTCCAACGGGCCGACGAACTGGTATATGGGATCTTGGTGACGGGGATGGGCCGACAGGGGAGCTTGATGAAGCCGTGGCCCCACTCGTAATTCTGGTTGGCCTCGCCGGTCTTGATTTGAACCCCGGCGTCCTTCAGGTAGCTGGCAACGTCGGCCGCGTTGTAGGGTATGCCGATTTCCTTGAAAAGCTGTACCACGAGGGCCGCCATCCCGCCGCCGTGCGCGGTGGCAGCGCTGGTGCCGCCAAAGTACAGGTCGTCTCCGCACTCGGCGGCCGTGTTATCCTCGTCACATTCGTTGTTGAACTTGGTCCAAGTGGCCGCACCGCTGGCGGCCGTAACATCGGGCTTGACCCGCCCCGGCGCTTCCGACGTGAGGCTGGCGTTCTTCCGGTAAACCGGGCCCTGGCTGCTGTACGACATGAGCTGGATGCTGGGGGAGCGCATGTCGCGCGCGCCCATCGCCAGCAAGTTCGGGCTGGCGCTGCTCGCCGGGTTCACGATGCTGTGCCCCGTAACGTCATTGCCGGTGTTCCAAGAAACCGCAGTTTCGTAATCCTGTGTGAGGATCTGGAACTGGATCCATTTGGGCAGGGTCGGCAGGTTGCCTTCGTCATCCCGGTTGACCCGGATCCGCAGACAGGCCAAGTCGTCGTTTTCGCCACCTATTTTCACAGTCCGGCGCACCGGGTGGACACGCGGGAGTTGCTCGTCGTACCCGTCAGCAGTGTTGGCGTAGGCACGATAGCCGTACTGCTGCGGGTGCACCGTCTCGTTTGACACGAAGAAGTCCAAGTCCGCGCTCGCTCCCGACGACGACCAACTGTCGGCCCAGCGCAGGTTATGGATGTAAATTTTGAAAGCGTTCCACGGTATGCGCTGGCACGCTCGCTGCCCGGCGGTATTGGTGCTGATCGCAGAAACGCCACTGTTCAGCGTCAAGAAGTCCTTGTAGATGGTCGAGCCGCCCACGACGCTGAGGCCGGTCTTCCGCATCGTTAGGAGTTCCATGTTGCCAGCGGCGTTTACCCAGACCGGCCCATACTCGGTAAATTCGTCAACGGTCTTGAGCGGGCTTGGCTCGTACCGGTACGGGGAATGCTCGTCGGTGTTCCAACCCGGATCACTCTCGTTGAACGTCCAGTTCGGGGAGGCGCCCAACGGCGACGTGCCGTCTCCCTTGCCGTCGTAGGCCCAACCGGCCGCATGAACGATCACGTCAACATTCTTCGTTTCGTCCAGCCACCGGGCGGCCTTGTACACCTGCCGAGGCGAGTTGGCTTGGGCGTAGAATAACTTAGCATTGGGAGCAATGTCCTTCACCAACTCAGCGATGTTGACCCCGTGGTCAACTTCGACCGAGTCAACAATCCAAATGGGCTGGCATTTCAACGACAGGAATTTCATCGAAATGCCCAACGGCCACGTACCGTGGCGCACCGGCTGGCAGAAGGCGTTGCCGCTGGGGTTATCATCTTCGTCCCAAATATCGAGATCCATCAAGCCGGGAGTGTCGTTCAATCCGGAGAACCCCCAATCGATGATGCCGACCTTGATGCCGAGCGCGGTGTGGCCGTCATCTTGCCAAGCTTTGACGCCGTGTTCGGTCAGGCGCTGCACCAGCCCGTCATCCCAAGCTTTTGACAAGTCTCCATTCTGGACGGTTGCACCGCCCTGCCCGGTCCCTCCACTGTTTCCCGAGCCAGTTGCCCCCGTGGGCAACGTTCCATTCGTGTAGAACGTGATAAGGTCAGACTCGAAATTTCGGAATTCAGACGACCATGTGCTGCGGTCAGAGGTCAAGTCCTGACCGTCGTAGCTCTCGGCGTACAGCCGGGCCGTGGTGAAAGCGTTCGACAATTCCACCACCTTCGAGACTGGTACCATCCCTACCACGACGTTGTCGCTGGTGTCGGCACCCGATACCTCGTCCACCGGCGTTATGCCCCGGGTCGTCATCCAGGTGCGGACACTGGCCTCCTGTGACGCCGACGCAGCATCAACGAAGACCGCCACTTTCCCATCCTTAGCGATGAATGACTTGAGAGCGGCTTCGCTAGCCGGAACGCCCGCACCGAGGGAAGCGACCGTACCCTCCAGCGAACCCCACATCCGATTATAGGCGGGGATCGAAGCCTGTCCGGTGAGACCGGGGACTCGCTCCACGATCACCACGTCGGCCCGTTGGACAACCGACGCCAGCGCCGATGTCGGCACACGCCAAGTGTTACCCGAAACGTGGGAACCGCCAGCATCCGTGATCTGATCCTCAAGCGACTTGGTGACCGTTATCGTAGCGTCAGTATGGACAACGACCACAACATTGGCCCGTACGTCCTCCCCGGCAGCATGCCGATACATCAAACCCCATGGTTCAGGGTCAATATGTCGAACCTGCGGGCCGAGAGGGATAACAGCCGGTTCAGACTCCTCCGTTTGAGCCAACGCCCACGGAGTCCCTCCACTTAACAGGCCGATTGATACGACGGTCAATAGCACGGCCAGCACGGCCGCCGCCAACATGATTGGCGCCTTTTTCATTTCGTCTCCTTCGTTTTATTTTTGGGTCGTGGAGGACCAGTTCCTGAATTTGTCCCTACATACCAGCACTGGCAGACCGCAACACATAGCCGCACCGCCGAGTAGCCGCAGTTTTCACCTTGACAGCTGGATGTCCTTGTTTTCTAATGAACGTGAACCACTGCGAGGTGCATGATGGCTCTTGACATCGGAGACCCTCAGGACTGGCTAATAATACTTGCACTGCTTTTTCCGGTGCCGTTCTTCATCCCAGTGTTGACTAGCGCTATCACTGCTTGGGTGTTGCGGTTAGGTGCCAGCGCCCTCATATGGGGGGTACTCTTCGGGGTTGCAACGGTCCCGTTGTCATTGCTATGCTTTCGTTTGTCGTTGGTGTCCGCTCTTGCAAACGGATGGTATGGATGGTCGGTCGCTTTGGTGACCAGTGCTGCACTGACGGTGCTGTTCCTTTGGTGGAGAAGCCGGGCCCGACACGGCGCATAGCGAGCCGCAACTTACCATTCACAGCACCTCGGAATTGAACCGAGACAGATCAGACGGGATCTCTACATAAACGCACCTCCCGGAAGATGACTCCCGATTACGGAACAGCTCAGGACTGGCTTATATGGATCGGGGGCCTCCTCCTATTGGTACCGTTCCTCACCCCCGTATTAACGAGTGCTGTCGCTGTTTGGCTACTACGGTTGAACGCCAGCGCGCTCGCTTGGGGGGTCGCGTTCGGAGTGGTGACGGTCCCGATGTCATGGGTGTTCCTCCGGTTTGCAAACGGATGGTATGGATGGTCGGTCGCTTTGGTGACTAGTGCTGCACTGACGGCGCTATTCCTTTGGTGGAGAAGCCGGGCCCGACACGGCGCATAGCGAGCCGCAACTTACCATTCACAGCGCCTCGGAATTGAACCGAGACAGATCAGACGGCATCTCCGCATAAACGCACCTCCCGGAACTGGATAAACAAAACAGCCCCGCAGTGTGCGACAAGGCTGGACACGCTGGAAGCGCAGGGCTACCATTGAGCCCGATGGCGGAGCGACATTCCCCATCGTTGCGGCCTCGGTGTTTGCTCCACCGGGGCCGTTTTGTTGGCCCGCGCAGTCCATGGATAGACCATCCCGCTGTGAAACAAGCAGGTATCGCCGCAGGGCAATCGCAGCATAGGCTCCACGCCCGTCACTCCGGCGAATGCCGGAGTCCATTAGTCATAGCATGAAAGAATTTGAAGTGTATTTGACAAATTCGACCACTGGATTCCTGCTTTCGCAGGAATGACGGCGATGGTGCGATTGCCCTGCTCATTGTGGCTCCGCAATGGCCCCGTCCGGGTGGGAGTGCTAGAATACCCTGGTGTCCTATCTTCGTCCTGGAGCAAACCCATGAGCACTTCATCATCGTCATCGCAACGCCGCAAGCGCGTTTATACCAAGTACGGCGACCAGGGCGAAACCAGTTTGCTGTACGGTGGCCGCGTATCCAAGGCCAATCCTCATACGGAGGCTTACGGGATAACCGACGAGGCGGTGAGCCTGATGGGCCTCGCCCGCGCCCTCACCGACGACGACAAGGTCAAGAACATCCTGCGCGACTTGCAGCGGGAACTGTTCACCGTCGCCGCCGAGTTGGCCACCGACCCCGAGAAGTACGACCTCTTCCACCAGCACTTCACCCCGGTCACCGAGGCGATGGTGGACAAATTGGAAGAGATCATCGACGAGCTGGAGACGCACTTCCAGATGCCCCAGGTGTTCATCCTGCCGGGCGGAACCGCCTCCTCGTCGGCCATGGACTCCGCTCGCACGGTGATCCGCACTGCCGAGCGGCGCGTGGTGGCGCTGGCCGAGGTTGGCGGCCTGACCAATCCGCTGATCTTGGCCTACCTGAACCGCCTGGGTGACCTGCTGTTCGTGCTGGCGCGGTATCACGACCGGGACATCCCCATCGAGCGGGCCACCGGCGACCGGGTCTGATCTCGCCATGCCCTCGCCGGAGACCCGCGGCGTTCGTCTCGTCGTAATCGACTACGAATCCGGCAACCTGCGCAGCGTGGCGCGCGCGGTGGAGAAAGCCGGCGTTGTTCCCACCGTGACCTCAGACCCGGCGGCGTTGGAGAACGCGGATGGTGTCATCCTGCCCGGAGTGGGCTCGGGCCCCGCGGCCATGGCCGCGCTGAAGTCCCGGCGCCTCGTCGAGCCTTTGCTGGACTACATCGGCAGCGGGAGGCCGTTCCTGGGCGTCTGCCTGGGCCTGCAACTGCTCCTGGATGCCACCGACGAGGGTGGCGCCGAATGCCTGGGCCTGGTGCCCGGCCGCGTCCGGCGGCTGCCCGACGGCCTCAAGGTGCCTCACATGGGATGGAATACCGTGGAGTTCCAGCGGGAGCACCCGCTGTGGCAGGGCATACCCCAGGACAGTCATTTCTATTTCGTCCATAGCTACTACGCGGATCCCGTCGCCCGGGCCGACGTGGCGGGAGTAACCGAGTACGGCGTTCCCTTTTGCAGCATCTATGCCCGCGGCAACGTGGTGGCGACGCAGTTTCACCCCGAAAAGAGCGGCGAGAACGGCCTGCGCGTTTACGCCAATTTCATCGGGCAGGTTATGGCGCAAAAGTAGTCTGACATCCGGCCCGACCGGATGACCAGGGGTAGATGGCAACATGGAAATCATTCCGGCAATCGACCTGCGCGGCGGCAACTGCGTCCGGCTCTACCAGGGCGACTACGAGCGGGAGACGGTCTTCTCCGACGACCCGCTGGGCGTCGCCGAACGGTGGCAGACCGAGGGTGGTGAACGCCTGCACATCGTCGATCTCGACGGAGCGCACACCGGCAACCCCGCCAATCTTGCCGCGATCACGGCCATCACCGGGCGTCTATCTATTCCCGTGCAGGTGGGTGGGGGCATTCGCAGCGTGGAGACGGCGGCCGGCCTGTTCGACGCCGGCGCGGCCCGCGTCGTGGTCGGCACGGCCGCCGTGTCCAATCCCGAGCTGGTGGAAGAACTGTGCCAGCGCTTCGGCAGCGAGCGGGTGGTGGTGGCGCTGGACGCGCGGAACGGCCTCGTGGCCATTCGCGGCTGGACCGAGATGTCGGAGATCAGCGCCACCGACCTGGCTGGACGGATGCGCGATCTGGGCGTGGTGCGTCTGCTTTACACCGACATCTCCCGGGACGGCACCCTGGAAGAACCCAACTACGAGGCCACCGCGGCCCTGGTGCGCGACAGCGGGATGCGCGTCCTGTCGGCCGGCGGCGTGGGCGCGGCGGCCCACGTGGAGAAACTGATCGATACCGGCGCGGAGGCGGCCATAATCGGGCGCGCGCTGTACACCGGCGATATCACCGTGTCCGTAGCCCTGGCGGCAGCGCGGAGATAGGCGGAAACCCCGGGTCCCCGCAGGACGACTAGACTACGGCGGCCGCCACCGCGTCGTCATCGCCCACCTCGACGCCGCCCCGTTGGTCCAGGTACTGTTGGCGCAGTTCCAGCCGCTCAAACGAGGTGTCATCCCAGTCGTCCCGGTGGACTTCCATAAGGATGAAGTCGTGGGACATCCGGCGGACGTTGCGCACCGGGTTGAAGCCCGACCGCTCGAAGCACTTCTGCGCCCGGTGGTTCCATTCCAGGGTGTGCAGATACACCCGCTTGAGCCGCAGGTCGTCGAACATGTGGCGCAGCAGCGTCACCACCGCGTCGTAGCCGTAGCCGCCGCTCCAGTAGTCCCGGTCTCCGATGACGATGCCCAGCTCGGCTTCCCTGGAGAGGCTGTCAAGGTCGTAGTACATGCAGTTGCCGATGAACTTGCCCCCGGCAACCTCGATGGCGAAGTGATGCGAGCCTGGCGTGGGCCAGCGGATCTGATCCTCGAAGATCTTGAGGTAGCGCTCGTACTTCATGGTCAGCGGGTAGGCGGCGTCCAGACGGGCGATCTCGGGGTCGCTGCGCCAGATGTAGTCCTTCTCGGCGTCTTCCATGCGCTTGCCCCGCAGCAGCACGCGAACCCCCCGCAAAACCAGGTCCTTGCTCATTGCTCCGCGCCTCGCCGGTAGGAGTCGATCAACGACCGGGCCGCTTCCAATACCTCGCGCTCGTTGTTGTATTCGAGCAGTTCCACCGATTCTTCGTAGCTGCACCACTCCACCACGTCGAATTCGGCGTCGTGTTCCGAGGTGCTGCCGCCCTTGGGCTCCATGAGGTAGAAGTACACGGTCTTGTCGTAGCGGACGCCGTCGTCGTGTCCAACGAAGAAATACCGAATGCTCGTTATGGGCGCCAGGACGTTGACGTGTACGCCGGTTTCTTCCTGCACCTCGCGGCGGGCCGTCTGCTCCACGGTCTCGCCCCGCTCGGGAGTCCCCTTGGGCAGCCGCCAGGTCAGGGGCGCATCCTCGCCGTGGTAGCCGGGGCGCACGCGGGCGCAAAGCAGCGTTTCGATCAGGTCTCCGGTCTCGCGGAACACGAGGCCGCCGGCCGACACCACCTTGACGTTGGAGCGGGGTTCGGGCGCGCACGGATCGGACACCGCCGGCATGGCGTCGTCATCGAACTCGAAGCCCGCGCTGGCCACGCGCGGCTCGTCGTCTGGAAGCAGCGTGGGATTGGTCATGGTGTTGGAATCTTGGAAAACATATCCAAGCCATTGTAGCCGCAGGGCCGGGACGGGTCAAACGGCCGGACGGCTCACGCGTACCTATTTTGTCTTTTACATCGATGCACCGAATGAACAGGATTTGATTGATTAGTGTGAACGACTCCGCGCTCTTGACGATGCTGAAAATTGAACATCCCACCCGCACGCCATCATCCTGTCTATCCTGTATATCGATGTAAATTGACTCCTGTAGTCGTCAAACTGGGTACGCATGAGGCCGGACGGACCGCAAACACCGGCGACCCGCCGGAGCGGCCGAGAACGGGCGACGCCTATCCGCCGCCGATGGCCGGCACGAAGTGTATCTCGGCGTTCTCGCCGACCCGCTCCATCAGGCCCATGCGCGCCACTTCGCCGTCCACCGCCACCGCCAGGTTCGACCGGATTTCGCCGTCTTCCATCAATCGGTTGGCTATGCCGGGGAACCGCTCGTCCAACTGCTCGATCACCTGGCGCACGTTGCGGGCGGCGACCTCGACTTCCTTGACCCCGCCCGTCGTCGCCTGCAGCATGGTTGGCACAAACACTCTGGCCATGACCCTCACCCCCTTGCGTCGATACTGAATTCCATCATATGTCGTCGACCATGACAGCCTCAACACGCGGCGATGTCAGCGTCCGGCGCGATGATCCCGTTGGCGCGCTGCAACTCGCGGATGTAGCAGATGATGTTCGGGATGTCCTCGTCGGCCACCGCGGGCACGGGCAGCATGTTGCCAAACTGCCAGTGGTGCGCCGGAACCCCGTTCCTTACCGCGCTCTCGATGGCGAAGTCCTGATGGTGCCCCGGCTCGTAGATCTGGTGCACCAGAGGAGGACCCAGACCCGTGCCCGAGGCGTTGGGTCCGTGGCACAGCGCGCAGTTGGCGTTGAACACCTGCTCGCCGGCGCGCGCGTTCGCGGACAGGTCGGGCACGACCACCGCCGAAGCGCCCGAGGCAGGTTGGGTGGCCTGGTAGGCCGGCGCCGCCGGTTCCTCGGCCGAACAACCGACCAGGGCCAGGGCCAGCAGCGCCACCGCCAGCACGCCGAATATCCATGCACGCGGCATGTTCATCGACCTGGTGATGGGTGGCGAAGCCGCGCCGGCGGCACGGTTGGCCTCGTCGCAGCCTCGCAGCGCCTACTTCTCCAGCGGCCCGTGGAAGCGCGGCAGGATCTCCTCTCCCGCCTGCTCCAGCTGCTCCATGGACTCGGCGCCGGCGCACAGGGGGCGGATCACGAACTTGAACCCGCCGGCGTCGATGTACTGGTCAATGAAGTCGCCGATCTGCTCCGGGGTGCCCACGGCGGAGTACTCGGTGAAGTGCGCGTCCGGCCGCTGTCGGGTGACGAACTGCTCGGACCGGGCTTCGCCCTCCTTCGGGTCGTCGCAGATGTAGTACCCGATCAGGACGCCCACGTGGTCCTCCTCGATCTCGCGGTCGTACTGCTGGGCCGTCTCAAACATGATCTCCCGGCCGGAGCGGATCTCCTCAGGGGTTGCGCTGGACACCAGCCAGCCGTCGCCCACGCGGCCAACGCGGCGCGCCGCAGCCGGACTGCGCCCACCGATCCAGACGGGAGGCGAGGGCTTGAGGAAGGTGCGCGGCGTTACCGACACGTTGTGGGTGGTGAAGAACTCGCCCTCGTGGGTGACATCCTGCTCCTCCCAAAGGCGGCGCATCAGCTCAATGGCCTCGTCGGTGCGGCGGGCGCGGTCAGCCTTGGGCACGCCGCAGGCTTCGTACTCGTCGGGATCTTCCTGGCCGAGTCCAACGGCGGGGAAGAAGCGGCCCTGGGAGAGCCAGTCCAGCGTGGCCACCTGCTTCGCCAGCACCACGGGATTGCGCAGCGGCAGCGCCAATACGCTGGTGCCGAACTTGAGGCGGTCGGAATAGCCGGCCACCAGGGACAGGGCGACCATGGGCTCCAGGCTGAACCGGTCGCTGCAGATGCGGTCGCTGAGCCAGATGGAGTCGTACTCGTACTTATCGCCCAGTTCCACCAGGGTGCGGAGGAAGTTGGGGTCGTCGCCTCCCTGTCCGAATGCTCCGGGGACGTAGCCGATGGCAACGCTCATGATGGTTGGCCTCCTTGGGAGTTGTCGGTAATTGTGTCGAACGCCGCAATCAGCGCAGGCAGGCTGTTGACCACCGTGTCGTGTACAACGGGCGTCTCGACATCATAGTACTGGTGAATGAGAATGTTCCGCATACCTACGATTTTGCCCCATGGAATCAGCGGCAACGCATGGTATGTCGCATTGGAGAGTTTATTGGCTGCTTCTCCGACGACTGATACCAGGTAGTTGAGAGCTAACTGACGTGTCCGGTCACGCTCCAAGTCCTCCAGACTGGCGTCTCCCAATATTGCGATGGCTTCCCGAGCGTGGCTGATGATGTGAGTTATGCGCTCGGCTTCAGTTGGCGGGCGCCGGTTGGACGGACGCAGCATCACTGTAAATTACCTCAAGGTCAGCGGGGAGTTCGCGGGCAAAGTGTATGCCGACCTCACAGCCGAGAATTTCGTTCAGCTCCTCTTGGCCATCTAACGCTCCCCATGCCAATTTAGCGCCGGGAGCTAGTCCGGCCAGAAACTCAACGTCAGCGTAGTCGATTACGGACGCGCGGCTGGGGTAAGGCAACTTGGCCAGCCACCGTATTTTTTTGCGTTTGCAGAACTCGGCAATCTGCTCCCGAGGCATGGGGATGTCCCGGTAGTCGGCCCGGTCATAGACGATACCTGCCTCGCGTGGCCCGTAGCCCAGGTACATCTCCCGCAGGTACAAGTGCAAGTCGACGCTGCGTGCCAGGATGCGGCTGATTTCGTCCTCTATGGCCGCCAGCTTGGACAGCGATGGCACGTCGGCGGGGTTGAACTCAATCAGCAGCGCCGCCGCGCTGTCAGCGTCCGGGTCGCAGCGCACCGGCTCATCCAGCCAGGTGAGGCGCCGCACCTTACGCTGCTGGCACAGGGCGGCGATCTGTTCGTTTTGCGCGGCGGTGATCTCAATCATGGCGATTTTTCTCCAACGCCATTGTAGCAAGTTCCTCTACTCCCTGATGGGATCCAGGCCGGCCTCGGCGCGGGCGTCGTTGATGTGGTCCAGGACGCGCATGCGCAGGGGCGGCAGTTCGTAGCCCACGTCAGCCATCATGCGGCTGTTGTCCACCAGGTACACGTGGGGGACGGGACGGCTCCCGGTGGTGATGCTGGCGTCGGGGATGTAGGCGCGCACCATGTCGGCCACGTCGGCGATGGTCGCCAGCTCGCCGCCGCTGATGTAGATGTGGTGGTTCAGGCTGTCGGCCAGGGCGACGCGGACGAAGATCTCGGCGGCATCCTCCGCGTGGATCATGGGCGAGGCTTCCTGAGGATCAAAGTCCATGCTGACGGACTGGCCGATGGCCGGCAGGGACATCATCAGACCGCCGATCATGCCGGTCATGCCGGTGACGCGGCCGTGTCCGAAGACGGTGCAGATGCGCACGCCGCGAATGTCCAGCCCGTGCAGCGTGCGGTAGCGGGCGGCGGCGAAGTCGTTGACCGCCTTGGTCATGCCGTACACGTTGATGGGAGCCGGCAGGTCGTCCTCGATGAGCGGCCGGTCGCCGAAAGTCTCCTGCACTCCATAGACCGCGATGCTGCTGGCGTAGACCACGCGGCGGATGTTGCCCCAGCGGGCGGCCTCGAAGATGTTGTTGGTGCCGTCGATGTTCACGGCCATGCCGGTGGCGGGCCGGTCCTCGGTGTCGGGCGGCAGCAGCGCGGCCATGTGGATGATGCGGTCCACGTTGTGGCGGTTGACCGCTTCCAGCAGGTGGTCCAGGCGGGTCACGTCGCCCCGGTAGAAGGCAACGCGATCCATGAGAGGCTGCAAATTGGGCCGCGGCGGAGCCAGGTCGAAGCAGACGACCTCCTCGCCCCGTTCCAGCAGCTTGCGTATGATGCGGTTCCCGATAAACCCGGTGCCGCCGGTAACCATCACTGACATTGAGAGTCCTCCAGAGCAACCGCAGGCAAGATAAAGATGGGAAAGTTCAGGGGAAGCCGGCGGCACAGCGCTAGTCAACAGCATACCCAGAAGACGCGAACGGGCGCAAGGAAACCGATTGGCCTCATGGCGCCGGCCGGAGCCGGTTTCCGACCCGCGGCTGCGGTTCGATCAGTTATTGTCCCTGAGGCAGCGCTTCCTCAATAGCTACATCGCCGCCTTCCCAAGCGTCAATGGAGAGGCGACAGCCGTGAAGCAACGCCATGCCGATCAAGGGCGAACTCTCGGATTGGTGAACCGGAACCGGCAAGATACGTCCATGCCAGGACACCAACCCGCCGTATATGTCATACATTTGAGCATGGCCGTCGGCCTGGTTAGCCGGGCGCTGGCCATAGTGGGTCAGTCCCATTCGTTTGATGGTGGCATTGGTCAGAGTCAACCAGCCGGTGAAGGCAGTATCTACGATCACTTCCTCCACATTGAAATCCCGGTTTCTGCCGGCGACACTGATGGAAACCCTCGGTTCCAGATAAGCCAGGCCATTTTGAGTTCGCGCTATTACCCGGCCTCTAAGCATCGCTGTCGGGCGACATTCGCCAGGAGGCGCGATAGATAGCCGGATAGCCGATCAGTTCTCCCCAGGTAAGGGCGTCAGGCCGGCGCTCGAACATCCGCTGCGTCGCCGTCAGGTCGTCATCAGCGATTTCGTAGTCGCCGCTGTTGACGTCGATGACCACCACCCGGCCCAACTGCGTGGATTCCAGGTCAAGGCGCATTTTCTCGTACATTGCCCTGCCGACGGTGGCAATATCTCCTTTTTTGACGAGCATTAATGGCCTCCTAATGTGGTGTATCTATAGTTCATTGGGGTGTGAAAAGGCGAGCTACGCCGGTCTGTTACTCCACGGCAAGCAAGGATCCGTTTTCCGGTCCTTTTGGGAAGCCTCAGACTTATGCGACGAACTACGAATACAGGACACTAGCTTTTATTGTACCCGGGCCCCCGGAGCGGGCTGTCAAAATGCTCGCCCATTTTCAGCGTGCCCAGGACATCGTTCCAGACGGATTTTGCGCGTTGCGTGTCCTCCGGCCAGTAGCTGAGGGTGAGCAGGGCGTGGATGGACTTTTGGGGATCGCGGGTAATGGCCTGGAGAGAGTGGGCCGGACGCTTTTCGCCAGGGTCGAAAAACTCCGATTCGATCCAGGCCATCTCCAGGTTGCCCAGTTTGACGGTGATCGGCGAACCGCGTTTGGTGTCTTCCGTGCCCTTGCGCCGGCGGCGGCTGGCTCTGCCGCGACGGGCGAGGGCATCATCGGAGGTCACGTCCTTGATCAATTGATGCAGAGGCAAGCTGCTCCAGTCGATGTTCATGCCGTAGCCGGCGTAGAATATGGTGACCTCCAGGATCATCGTGTCGTCGGGATGTGGAGCGTCTCGGAACTTCACCGACTTGCGGGAAGGTTCCACCAGCCAATCCTGGGGGATTTCAAAGCGCAGCGCGCCCCGGTCGGCGATGAAAACCTTGTTCCCCGGCTTGGCCGTCCACCCGTGGTTATCCGGAAGGTTGAAAACCTCTTTGCGCCAGTTCTCGTCTGGTTCCATGGTCATAGTTGCTCTCCCCGGCATCCTCAAAGGCAGGGTCTGATGACGCCATTATAGACGATGCCGCCGCGGCGTTTGCCGAAACGGTCCGAATTGTCGGCGGGTTGGAACGCTGCCAGTAACGTCCGCGTGTTGCGGTCTGGCAGTGGGCAGATTATGATTCGCCCTGCTCGCTGGGCAACGGCGCGCATTGCGAAGGCGCGCGGCTCGGGTGACATGGCGACGCGAGTAAGGCCCGTTAGTTATGGCGAAAGCATCTGAAAGATCGTTTCAGGATCCGGCGTTCTCGCAAAACAAGAGCGTGCCGGTGCACCGTTGGGTGCCGTGGGTCGCCGGTTATTCGCAGCGCTTTGCGGAAGACGTTTTGACCCGGTATGCCAAGGGGACAGAGCAGTTGGTTCTGGACCCCTTTGCGGGGGTCGGCACGACGCTGGTCGAAGCTGATCGCGCCGGGCACCATGCGGTAGGGTTCGAAATCAATCCCTACGCGGCTTTCGTTTGCCAGACGAAGCTGCGCGCCCATCGCATCCGAACCTCTACCCTCCGGCAAGCAATCGATGAACTGCTCCGCTACGCGAAATCCATTGATACCGACGGGCTTGTACCCAGATCATCGCCACCGGATGGGTTTCGAACCCGCTCGCCATTTTACAGTCCCAAGGTTTTGGACAAAGTGCTGCTGCTGATGGATTTCATCGGCGATCAGGATGATGCGGTCATCAAGGACGTGATCCGGCTTGCCTTCGCCGCAACCATGGTTGACTATTCCAACTATTCTTATGAACCGAGCCTCGGCAGAAGAAAATCGGTGGGCCGCGCAGAAATCGACGATTTCCCGGTGATTGGCACCCTCGTCAAAAAACTGACCGAAATCGCAGACGATTCCGATTGGTACAGATCGCAAAGGGTATGTCTCCAGCGCCCGGACGGCGTCGTTCATGCTCGGTCGTTTTTTGACGAAGATGAACTGGAGCCTGCCAGCGTAGACCTGATAATCACCTCCCCGCCGTACATGAACAACTACCACTACAACCGCAACACTCGACCCCACATGTACTAGCTCGAGTTTTGCCAGTCTCCGGGGGAGCTCAAAACCCTGGAATGGCAAAACTTCGGTACCTCCTGGCAACTGGCCAGAGATCAAGCAAAAGTTGACCTAGACAGCATTATCACCGACGACGAAATACATCAGGCAGTCCATAGAATCGGCCAGCAGAATCCGGGGAAAGGCGTGTACGGTGGCATGGGATGGGCGAATTACGCCACGAACTATCTGAACGATTGCGTCCGGTTCATGCGGGGCATGCGTCGCGTGCTGCGGCCCGGCGCATCCGCCTTGGTCGTAATCGGAAACAGCGTGGTGCAGGGCGTACACGTTCCCACGGACCGATTTCTGGCCAAAATCGCAATAGACTGTGGGCTTGAAGCCCCGGCCATCCATACCCCTCGCGAGGCCCGAGTCGGCAATAGCATCATCAACTCGAGCGTGCGCGTCGGCCAGGCCGGCAAGCAAAACCGCTTGTACGAATCTGTCGTCGAAATCCGGCAGGCAATAAGAGCGAACTGTACAATCCGCTCAGGAATGTCCGCTGTCGGATGACGGTGACCCCGTTCAGAATTACTCCGCGATTATTAGGATCCCGCCTAACCGTTCCCGCTGCTCACGTCCCGGCGTTCCGTCACCAGCGCCGTCAGCGCTGCGAAAATGGCCGCGTAGGCCAGCACCGCCGGGAGGAACACCCACGGGCCGAGGTCGTCGTCGAGCCCCATCAGGCCGCGGGTGACGCCCCACAGCGTCCAGCGGGTGTAGTCGCCCAGGTTCACGTCCAGCGCCAGCTGGGAAATGGCCCCCGCCGCCGGATACGCGATCGACTCCACGATCAGAACGGCGATGCCAACGCCCAGTCCGAAGGCAGTGGAACGTCCCACGGTGCATAGCAGCGCCCCCAGCAGCAGGTAGGCTATTGCCACGGGTAACGCGGATGCGAACCTGCCGGCACTCTCTGCCCAGCCTCCGGAAGCCCCCGGCACCAACTCCAGCCCGGCAGTCGGCGGGTTCGCGTCCCCCATGACCAGGCCCACCGCTGCGGCCAGCAGACCGGACACCACCCACACGGTCAGGAGGACCAGCGCGACCAGGGCAAGTTTCGCCATTACCACGTGCCACCAGCGTTGTCCCCTGGCGAATAGGGGTCGGAAGGTTCCCCATCCGTAATCACTGCCGAAGACCATTCCGGCGAGAACCAACCCCACGAACGGCCCGAGCCTCGACAGCAACTCGAAGACCAGCATCAGGTATCCGTGGGGCGGTATCGAAACGTCGAGCGGGATCAGCCGCATCGTACCGGCAGACCCGGCCAACGTTCCCACTACCGCGATCGCCAGCAGACCCAGGATCACCCATAATCCGGTTCTCCGGCAGAGTCGGAACCACTCCCACCGGATCCAGTTGACCAGAACGGGTAAGGTGATCATGCGAGATCCCGGTCCGCGTCGCCGGTAACTTCCATGAACCCGGCTTCGAGGGAGCCGGATGCCGGCCGCAACTGGGAGACGTACAGGCCGGCGTTGGCCAGATCCCGGCTGATTTCCCACTCGCGTCCCGCAGCAACCGCCACCTCCAGGCCGTCCTCGGATCGGCTCCTGATTTCCCAGCCGGCATCCTCCAGTACCGATGCCGCGCGGTCATCGTTGGTGGTGCGAACCAGCGCGGAGGCGGGGGCGCCCATGCCGGCAACGGCTCCGCAATACAGCAACTTGCCTCGCCGCAGCACGGCAACCTGGTCGCAGACCTGTTCCACCTCGTTGAGTAGATGGCTCGCCAGGATCACGGTGCGGCGTCCGCCGGCGGCCAGGCTGCGGATGATCTCTCGCACTTCGACGATCCCCACCGGGTCCAGCCCATTGGTTGGCTCGTCTAGGATCAGCAGCGACGGGTTGCCCAGCAGCGTGCCGGCGATGCCCAGGCGTTGCTTCATGCCGGTGGAGCAGGCGCGAAACTTGCGGCGGGCCGCGTCGCCGCCCAGGTTGACGGCGTCCAGCAGGTCCTCGACCTCCCCGTCGCCACCATCCGAGTCATATACGCCTTGCAGACACCGCAGGTTGTCCCGGCAGGACAGGTAGGGCCAGAAGATGGGGCGCTCAATGAGCGTGCCAACGTTATGCAACGCCGGCGCTGGTCCGGCGGTCCCGTCGTGCCCGAACAGAGTGACCGTCCCATCGGTGGGATGGATGAAGCCCGCCAGCATGGAGAGCAGCGTGGTCTTGCCGGATCCGTTGGGGCCGAGCAGCCCGAACACCCCGCCGGAAGGTATGTCCAGGGTCACGTCGTCCACCGCCGTGACCCGGCCGAACCGCTTGGTCAGACCCGACACCGAGACGGCCGGCATGGCCTCCGCAAGCGACGTGGGAACGGCGTTCGTCACGGAAGCGAATCAGACCAGGACGGCGAAGCCGTAGCCCGCGTTGTTCAGGGCGCCGTCGTCAAACCGGGACAGTTTCAGTGGCGATATGTCCATGGTCGTGGCCGCCCCGCAGCCAATCAGCTCGGCCATAAGCACGCCCACCATGGGAGACAGCTTGAAGCCGTGGCCGCTGAAACCGGTGCACAGGTAGAGCCCGTCCACGCCGTCGACGCGATCCATGATGGGATGGGAGTCAGGCGTGTTGGTGTACAGCCCGGCGTAGCCCGCCGCCAGTTCCGCGTCGGCGATGGGGGGAATCCGTCGCGCCAGGCGCTGCCACACGTCCTCGATGAACGACGGGCTGGCGCGCTGCGCGAACACCTCGGGGTCGGCGACCACATCGGAGTGGTTGCCGTTGCCGACCAGCGTGAGGTCCTGCCCCTCGGGCCGGAAGTAGATGCGATTTCCGATGTCGGCCCCGCCCGGATGGTAGGGAACCACGTCCAGCGGACGCCGGAAGTGCAGCACCTCGTGGCGTGTTGCCACCAGGGGAACTTCGATACCGTGGGGCGCGAGAAACCGAGCGGTCCACGGGCCGGTGGCCACCACGGCGACGCCGGTCTCGATGCGCTCTCCGGAAGCGGTTCTGACCGCCACGACCCGGCTGCCGTCCTCGCTGGTTTCGATGGTGTCGGCAGGCGTTTGCAGCCGGATGGTTACGCCCTCGCTGCGGGCGCGGGTGGCGTAGGCATAGGCGGTACCCGAGGCGTCGGCGTGGCCGGAGTAGGGCTCGTAGGCGATGCTGGCCGCGTCGGCAACCTCAAACCCGGGCGCCAGTTCCGCCGCCTCGGCGGCGCTGATGATGTCGGTGATCACGCCCACCGACTGCTGCGTGGCGATGTTGGCCCGGAAGGACGGCAGGTCATCCTGACCGGCGAACACGAGGTAGCCGGTGCGGGTGTAGCCGCACTCGCCGCCGATCATGTCGGCGAAGTTGCGGAAGACGTGCAGGCTCCGCCAGGCCAGCTCGGCGTTGACGGCGGTGGAGTAGTGCATGCGGATCGCGCCGCTGCTGCGCCCGGTGGAGCCGCTGCCCAGGGTGTCCCGTTCCAGCAGCACGATGCGGCGGAGGCCGTGGTCGGCGGCGGTGAGGGCCAGGTTGCAGGCGATGCTGCAGCCCATCACGCCTCCACCAATGATGACGACATCGGCGCTTTCCGTCGCGCTGGTCATGGTGCTGATGCGTCCACGGGGAAGAGTTTCTGGAGGAGGTCGATGGCCGCTATGACTTCGCGCGTGTTGGCGGTGACTGTAGCGTCCGACAGATCGTTTTCATACCAATGCTGGTGCAGGCTTCTGGCCGTCGAAAGGCCTTGACGCAGCGTGTCTCCGGCAGCGGTGTCCACCGTTCCCACCAGCAGGGCGATCCGGTCGGCCGCCCCGATGATGCTCGCATGGTGGGTTACGCGCAAGCCATGGTCGGCCGCGATGGCCTTGACGGTTTGGGCGTAGGCGCCCCAGGACTTTTCCGCCGCCTGTAGATAATCGCCCTCGTCAAGACTTTTCCCGACGTGGTCACGATAGTGGGCCAGATTGCCGCGATAGACACCGGCCTGCTGTGACCTTTCGGTCGCAGACAGGTCCACCGACTGCCGGCCTTCCCTGAGGCCGGCGCGGATCGCGTCGCTCACTTGCTGGGGTGAGAGGTTTGGTGATTCCGCCATGTCGTAATTCCGTGGCCCTTGCGTTGAATCATAACACGACGCTCCCGCGCGCCATTCATCCCCGTTCCCGCGACCGGCGCACCCGGAAGCTGGCTCCCCGCTGTTTCCGCATCCAGCGCAGGAAGTCGGCGACCCTGGCGTTCGACCGGAGCAGCGCCACGCTGTACATCTCCTCGGCCAGCGTGGTTACCGAAAACATGGCGTGCACCTGCCGGTGACAGGTGGGGCAAAGCAGCGCCTTCGGCCCGTGGTTCCCGCCACGGGCTCGCGGGATCAGATGGTGGACGGTGAATCGATCCACCGTCCGTTCGCAGAGCTCGCAAGCGCTGGAGTCGTCTCCCGGGCGCCGGCGTCGCACCGCGCCGTCAGGTTCGCCGGATGCGTGAGGGGGTACGGATGCGGCGGCTTGCTCTTTGCGCGCGCCACGAGAACGGGTGCGCGCTGCCCGCCTAGCCATTGCCACCCTGACCGGAGGCGTCCAGGAACCGCCAGCCGGGAAGGTCCACCTGCCATTGCGCGTCTTCGAGCAGCATGGGGATCATCAGGCCCGACATCAGGCGGCTGTGCTGCACCACGGTCTCGTCGGTCACGCCGAAGGGCAGAAACACGAACGCATGCTGGTCGTCCACGTAGCGGGTGGGCGCGGCGGCCAGTTCGGTAAGGTCTTCTAGGGGCCACAGGCGCAGGACGGTGGTGCGGAAGTCGTCCATCATCGAATTGCGCATGGGATGATCCGGATCGTAGGCGGCGCGATAGGCCACCTGCATGTCGATGTTGAGCCGGGTCGCCCACACGCCCATGCGCATCCCGCGCGTTTCCTTGGATAGCATTGACCAGGCCAGGTCCATGTCCCCATCGCGTATCGATTCGGCGAACAGGCCGGCGCGTTGCCCCACCTCGTCAGGTTCCTGGCTGCGGCGTTGTCCGGGCATTCGCATGTTGATTATCCTCTGTGCTGAGGGAGCGGAGTCTCAATTACCAGCCCCGGAGCGTCTGCCATTGTAGTGCTTTGGGCCGGCTCTTACAAACGGCCAGACGACGGCTCCGAGATGCGGTGGGTGCACCCCGGGCAGTCGCAGGGATCAGCGAGATTTCGGTAGTGATGCAATCCGTGAACGATGCCACCCTCGCTATCGAAGGAATGTGCAATAGCATCGAAAAATCTTGCGTCGCCCTGCTCGTATTTGTGCCACATCGCATAAGCGACCAAATCTGCGTATTGTATGCAACGAGTCGCCTTCGAGTCGACGAAAAACGGAACATCTACCAAATTAACGACGTCGCCGTATCGATGACCGAACGCCCTGTATTCGGAAGCCAACGATTGCAATCTGGTTTCTTGTGCCGATTTATCTAGAACTATCAATCCTTTTTGACGAATGCCTTCCCGATATAACCGGCGGAGGAACTTATCAAAACGGTCGCACATTTGCGTGAAAGCATATTCGATTGCATCTTCCGGTGAAATTGCACGTTTGTCTACCGCCGCTCCAAACAACCGCCATTGGCGCGGAGCTAACGATTGAGCAGCATCTAAACCGTCCAAAATTATTGTATCGCGGCGCTCCTGCGACCGTATTGAGCGCCACCATCCACGACCGCTGAGTATCGCGTTTCCGTGGAATTCTACAGCGTCCGGATCCTGGTCGCGAACGTGCGAAGCCAACCTATCCAGTGCGTCCTGGAGGTGCTCCACTTGGCGTTCGAATACTGCGATCCCGGCCAGGATGAAATAATTGTCCCGCCGGTTTTTTACGTCGCCGGCGTCGTCCAAGTAGAGCAAATACATGAGAAAAGGCGGCCGGGTGAGAACCATGTCTCAACGGGTCGCTGGTGCAACCCTCCCAACCGCATGAAGACAGTTTATACAATGGAGGAATCCTAGTCAACTCTCCGTGGGTGCGAAACAGGGCAATCGGATTTCAAATCTACACATGTGTCACTCCGGCGAAAGCCGGAGTCCAGAGACCAGCAGACCAGCAAATCTGGAACAAAACTACTGATTTCAACCACTGTATTCCCGCGAAAGCGGGAATGACGCATTTTCTCAAGTCCAATGCGATTGCCCTGAACCGAGTAGAGCCGGTGTGCCGCCGCTCAGTACCCCACGGCGTACCCGTCGTAGCGGGGGTCGGCGGCGCCGTGCAGCGCGGCGGTGTCGGGGTCGATGTACAGCGCCATCTCACGCCCGGTTACGCCGTCCCACGCCTCCAGCTCGTGCACCGGGTGGCCCATGGCCCGCAGTTGACGCAGCGCGTCGGCGTCAAACCGGTTCTCGATGAGGAGCCGGTCCTCCGCCGTGTGCGGGATCGTGGACTCGGTGCCGTCGCCGACGTGCTTCCAGCGCGGGGCTTCCACGGCTTCCTGAACCGTCATCCCGTGGTCCACCAGGTTGGTGATGACCTGCATGTTGCTCTGCACCTGGCAGTCCGCCCCCGGCGTGCCCAACACGTAGGTCAACCTGCGCCCGGCTGATGCGCTGCCGTTGCTCCCGTGCTTAGCTGATCCGCCAGGCCGGCGGAAAACCATGACGGGGTTCATGGTGTGCCGGACGCGCTTGCCCGGCTGCAGGCAGTCCACGTGGTCCGCGTCCAGGTGCCAGTAGGTCATGCGGTTGTTCAGCAGGATGCCGGTGTCGCCCGCCACCAGGGAGGAACCCCAGCCGCTCTGGATGCTCTGCAACTGGCACACCGCGTTGCCGGCGCGGTCGGCGACCACGAAGCACGTGGTGTCTTCCTGCTCGGAGCGGGGGCCGCGACGTCGGGCGCCCACGCCGGCCGGCGAACGGCGCTGCCCCGCCGGCTGGTGTGGCCAGGGATCTCCGGCGGTCACATTCTCCGCGGCCCGCGCCGGGTCGATGGTTGCGGCGCGTTCCCGGGCGTATTCGGCGGACAGCATTCCGGCGACGGGCACGTCAATATAATCGGGGTCGGCCACGTAGGCTTCCCGGTCCGCGAAAGCCATCTTCTTGGCCTCCACCATCAGGTGGATCGATGCCGCGGAACCGAACCCCAGGCTCGCCATGTCGTGCTGCCGGATGACGTTGAGCTCCTGCAGCAGGATGTGCCCGCTGGAGTTGGGGGGCGCTTCGTAAACCGTGTAGTCTCCGTAGTCCGTGGAGATCGGATCCTGCCAGCGCGCCGAGCAGTCGTTCAGGTCGGCCATGGTGAGCAGGCCGCCCTGCTCGTCGCTGAAGCGGACGATGGCTTCGGCGATCTCGCCCCGGTAGAAGGCGTCTCTGCCCTGCTCGGCAATGGCGGACAGCGTGCGAGCCAGGTTCGCCTGCCGCAGGATGTCTCCGGCCCGCAGCGGCTCGCCCGATCCGTCCCGGGTGAAAATCGCCCGGCTGGTGGGAAACTCGCACAGCAGCGAATCGCCGGCGATGGCCGACGCCAGGTAGTGCGTCACCGGGAACCCGTCGTCGGCCAGGGCGATGGCGGGACCAAACACCTCGGTCAGCGGCAGCGATCCGTATTCGGCATGCACGTCCAGCCATGCGTTGAGCAAGCCGGGCACCGAAACGCTCAGAATGCCTTTCATCGGAATGCCGTCGCGATACCCCTCCAGGGTTGCGCCGTAGGGAGCGGCCCCGGTCCCGTTGGACAGCCGCAGGGAGTCATCGTCGGAGCGATAGGTCATGATGAACCCGTCGCCGCCGATGCCCGACATCAGCGGTTCAACAACGTTCAGCACGGCGGCGGTGGCGATGGCGGCGTCGAAGGCGTTGCCGCCCTTTTGCAGGACGGATACGCCGGCCTGGGCGGCCAGGGGATGGCCGGCGCAGACCATGCCGTTGCGCCCCATGACCACCGGGCGGTGGGCCGAGTAACGGATGCCGTGGGGTGTGGCTGACATGGGGACGTCGCTCCTTGGATTCGGGTTGCAGGATGTTTGGGTTGCAGGTCAGGCAGCGCTGCCGGGTACGGCCCGACGCATCGGGCGCGTTCTGCGCTGGAATGGCGTCAGGACGCCGGCACGGTGACGGGACGGATCGAAGCCAGCATGTCAATGGACACGCCGCCCCTGGAGAAAAAGATCTCCAACTCGTGGGAATATACGCCGCCGGAGCTGCGGAGGGTGTTGAGCAGGGTGTCAGTGCCGATGCTCAGGATGGAAGATGGATCGTGCTGCACGGTTTCCAGGTTTTTCGCGCCGCACAGGTCCAGCGCGGCGAAGATCGTGTCGTGCAGAAATGCCTCGTCAAGGTCGGTGTTGTCCAGCAACGCCAGGTTGAAGTTGGCGTGAGCCAGGTTCGCCTTGGCCAGGGTCGCGTCCGTGAAAACCGTCTTGTAAAAAGTGGAATTCGACAGGTTGGCGGATTGCATGTCGGCCCAGGACAGGTCGGCCTCCGAGAAATCGGAACGGCTGCAATAGGTGCCCCGCAGCACCGAGTAACCCAGGTCTGCGCTCCGCAGGTTGATCTGGCTCAGGTCGGCCCGCGCCAGGTTGGCGCCCTGCAGCAGCGCGTGGGACAGGTTGGCCTCCCGCAGGGTGGCGCCCTGCAGGCTCGCGCCGCGCAGGTCCGCGCTCTGCAGGTTCGCCCCGGTCAGGTCGCAAAAGTGAAGGTCCGCGCCGCGCAGGTCGCAGTCGCCAAGGTCAGAGCCGCTGAAGTTGAGGTGCGTGAGATTGGCCCACGACAAATTTGCCCCGTGAAGCCGCGCGTCGGCAAAGGAATTGCCGGAGAGGTCTGCATTGGACCTCAGGTCATTCCAGGCAGACACGTCCTTGCGCAATCGGCTCAGGCATTGCTCCTTCGAGACGGTGGGCCAGATTTTCATTCCCGAACTCCTGAATTGAAAGATTGCCCTATGATGACAATGTTCGAATCGGTTAATCAACAGCCCGCGCTGCCGTTATAGGGCTTTGGCGCGCTGCGATGCGAAAGCCCCGGCAACCGGTGGCGCCGGGGCAATTGATTCGGTTGTCGGCGATCCCGGGCGCCGCCGGGGACTGCCGGAATTCGGGATCGGCTAGTGTCCGCCGCAGCCGCAACCACCGCCGCCGCAGCCACATCCGCCACCGCCGCAGCCGCAACCACCGCTCCCGCATCCGCCGCCGGCGTACATCGGGTTGTTGATGACGAACCCGACCCGGCCGCCGAACTCCTCGATGTAGTCGATGGTGGCTTCTTCCAGGAACGGGGCGCTGTCGGAGTCCATGAGGAACTCCATGCCGTCCATGCGGAGCACGGTGTCGTCAGGCTGGTGCTCCTTCTCCATGGTGAGCATGTACTGGAGGCCTTGTCCGGCAGGCATGGCGACCACCCGCAGGGCGGAACCGGCCTCGTCCTCGGCGGTGACAACTTCCTTGAGTTTCTCGATGGCCAGAGGGGTAACGTTCATCGTTGTCGCTCCTGCAATAGCGCAATCGTGAGGAACTCCGCGCTGGGGTTCCCACATTCTCATAATGAGCAAAGCGTATCACGGGGCGATAAGGGCGTCAAACGGGGCGTTGCGTGAGGAAATTCCTCAGCTCCGACCCATGGTAGCCCGGCCACAAATCGACCAGCGCATTGACGAATGTGACGATTGATCCAACCGCCCGAATTTTTGCCTCGTCCTGTCATTGCCCGAGAGTCGCCACTTGATAAAATGCAAGCCGGACAGGATGGCAACACTCGACAAGGGAGCCGCCCCCAGCGTGCCGCTCAACCATTGCAACCAGTGTGCCCGAGACACAGGAGGCCCCATGACAGCAGCAGAAATATTGAGCCCGGAGGCCGAACAGAGTGTAGCCCAGATCGTCCTGCAGGACCTGGAACACATAGCCACTGAGGGCATCTCGATCAACGAAGTCAGGATCACACCGGGCGAGGACCAATACGGAGACCCGTACTACCACATCGTGGTCGTCTACTCTGGGAACGGCGACCTCTTAGACCCGGCGTGGCTGAATGGTTTCAAGAGACGGAACCGAAAGGACCTCGCGACGTGGGGAGTCCACCTCACGACGGAATCGTACGTTGAAGCGACCGAGGACAGCGAGTGGTCAGAGATGTCAAACGTCGCGTACCAGGAGGGTAGCGACGAATGAACTGGGAGCAGTTGCTCGAACTGGCCGAGATGCTGGCCGGGGCGCCGATACACGGTGAGACCAGAGGCAGACCGCAACAGACCCACCTCAGAAAAGCGAACAGCGCCGCTTACTATGCCATGTTCCATGCACTTGCCAACAGCAACGCGGACGCGCTGATCGGATCAGGGGCAGCCATTCGCAGAAGCGAAGAATGGGCCGCCACCCAAAGGGCACTCAACCACGGAACGGCCAAGAACCAGATGCTCAACGCGAGTCGGATGACTACCTTCCACGCCGACGTACAGGACTTCGCCGAAACCTTCATCGCACTGCAAGTCCAACGCCACGAGGCCGATTACAATCCCAACTTGGCCACGCCGCTGACCCGAACGCAGACCATGCGTAACATCCAGCGCGCCCGTGACGCCACCCAAGCGTTTCTGGCAGCGGCACCCCAAGAACGCCGACGATTCGCCACGCACCTGCTTTTCGCGCGGCGAAGTTGAGCAGTAGAGTCGAGAAGATGATCTAACCGCGCGGATGCAGGGAAACCACTCGACCTGCAATCGAAGTGGTTAAACCTCTACCTAATCGCGACGCCTGATGGGCGCGGCGATCTCCGTCAGCCTGTAGACCTGTTTGCAGTGTCGCGCTTGCGGTTAACGAGCAGCTGAATTTCTCTCGCTTGGCCGTAACTACCAAACGCATGTTCGTGTTTGCAACCCTGCCCACCCCTCCCTATACTGCGGCCATCTACCACCAGACCCAGCGTTCCGGACGGATTCCGGCGGCCCACAGCGAGGAGGCTCCTGATGCCCAAAGACAAGGTGGAAGTTTTCTGGTTTTCCGAACAGCCCTACGGCCACGTTACCGACGACGACGTGTCACAGTACGAGTCGGGGCGGCTGGATTTTTCCAACTCGCACTTCGACCCGGAGAAGGCCCACGTCCTCTACAACCAGTACCACGAGCAGTACACCTGGGCCGATCAGAACGGGTTCGACGGCATCATGTCCAACGAGCACCATGCCTCGTACTGGTGCATGAAACCCGCCGTCAACATCGACGCCGCGGTCATCGCCAAGGTGACGCGCAACACCAAGATCGCCATCCTGGGCAACGTCATCGCCGTCAACGACCCCATCCGCATGGCCGAGGAAATCGCCATGCTGGACTGCATCTCCGGCGGCCGCATCATCTCCGGTTTCGTGCGCGGCACGGCGGTGGAGACGCTGCAGGGAGGCATCGCTCCTCCGCAGAACCGCGACCGCTTCGAGGAAGCCCACGACCTGATCATCAAGTGCTGGACCGAGCCGGGGCCCTTCCGTTATGAGGGCGAGTACTACCATTACAGGAAGGTCAACCCCTGGGTTCTGCCCATGCAGAAGCCCCATCCGCCCATCTGGTTCCCGGGTTTCAGCAGCCCCGAGTCGGTGATGTGGGCAGCGCGTCACGAGCACCCCTACATGAACCTGGGGTCGCTGCTGGACCACACCCACCGCCTGCGGGACGTTTACATCGACACGGCGCGTGAGACCGGGTTCGAGCCCGGTCCGGAGCATTTCGGCTATCTGCTGCGGATCTTCTGCGCCGACACCGACGAGAAGGCCCAGGAGCTCGGGCGCGAATTCCTCTGGACCCAGGAACACCGCAACCGCGGCCCCCGCGAGCACAACGACCCGCCCGGGTACCAGTCCCGTGAGGCGGTCAACATCCAGCGGACGCTGCCGGGCGCCGGCGGGTTCGGCCGGATGATGACCTACGAGGAACTGCAGGAGGCCAACAACATCATCGTGGGCAGCCCCGACACCGTGCGGGAAAAACTGTCCATGATCGTCGAACGCCTCAATCCCGGCTACCTGCACGTCTATGGCAACGAGGGCGCCATGGCCCACGAGGACGTGATGCGCTCCATCGAGTTGATCGGCCGGGAGGTCATCCCCGCGCTCCACGAGATACCGCTGGTGGACCACTACTAGGCCAATGCGGTTTCCGACAACGCTCATCGCCGCCGCCGTGGCGCTCCTGCTGCTGGCGTCAGGCTGCGCGGCCAGCGTCGCGCCACCGGCATCTTGTCCGGATGGGTATAGCCGGCATATCGAGTTTCAGCTCTTTTTTGGACTGGCCGATGGCTCGGGTAATCAGATTAGCGACGCGGAATGGGAGCAGTTCCAGACCGAGGTCATCACACCGCGATTCCCGGAGGGTATGTCCGTCATTGACGTGAAAGGCCAGTGGCGCGAACCTGATGGCGACGTACAGCGGGAGAATACCAGACTGGTACGGGGCTTGATGGCTGCGCCCGATGGTGACGGATTGCGTCTGGTGAACGAAATCTCCGACGAATTTGTCCGACGTTTCAATCAGGATCCGGTGTTCCGCATTATGAGCGAAGTCTGCTCGGGGGTTCGATGAGGAATAAGGGCCTGTCGGGTCGTCAAGCCTTCATCGGCGTTGGCACCATGGGCAGCCTCATGGCCGGCTGCCTGCTGGACGCCGGCGTCGATTTGACCGTGTACGACATCAGGCGCGAGGCGGCGGAACCGCTGCTCCAGCGCGGGGCGCATTGGGCGGACAGCGCCGAGTCTGCGGTGGAGGGCTGCGGAATCGTCTGGACGTCGCTGCCCGGGCCGGCCCAGGTGGAATCGGCGCTGCTGGGAAACGAGGCCGGCGTGCTGTCCGCCATGACCGACGGCGCGGTCCTGGTGGACACCACCACCAACGATCCCGACGTGGCCCGCCGCGTGTCCACCGCCTGCTCGGAGCGCGGCCTCACCATGCTGGATACGCCGGTCAGCGGCCGGCCACCGACGATGACCATGATGGTCGGCGGCGACCGGGCCGTGTTTGAGTCGGTCCGCAACTCGCTGGACGCGGTCGCGGCCCAGGTGTTCTACGTCGGGACGGCCGGCGCGGGCTGCGTCGCCAAGCTGGCCACGCAATACATGGGCTACACCAACCTGATCGCCGCCATCGAGGGGATGCTCATCGCCCGCATGGGCGGCGTGGATCCGGCGGTGTTGGCCGAGATCGTGCCGGTGAGCGCAGGAGCCAGCCGCGCCTTCAACGCCATACCCAACAGCATCCTGAACCGCAGCTTCGAGGCTGGCGGCACGCTGGACATTGTGGCCAAGGACGTGGCCCTGGCCTGCGCCCTGGCGGAAAGGCTGAACGCTCCGGCCGGAACCGGCTCGGTGGCAGATGCCCTGTACAAGCAGGCGCAGGCCGAGGGCTGGGGCGACGAGGGCTACCCGATTGTGGCCCGGGTGCTGGAAGCGTTGGCCGGAACCGAACTGAAAGAAGGGTAGCGGGTACAGGGTCCGTGACGGTGTGATACCATTCGACCAGGCGAGCCACGCCCGGAGGAACCACATGGCGATTACGTTCCAGCCCAGCAGTTACAGCGGCCTGGTTGACCAGGACAACGGCATGGTCAGCCGGGAGATTTTCGTAAATTCCGACATCTACGCCGAGGAACAGGAGCGGATCTTCACCCGCGCCTGGCTGTTTGTCGGCCACGAAAGCCAGGTGTCCAAGCCGGGCGACTTCTTCGTGTCCTCCATGGGCGAGGAGTCGGTGATCCTGTGCCGGGATCGGCAGGGCGAGGTGCATGTGTTCCTCAATTCCTGCATGCACCGGGGCATGAAGGTGTGCCGGTACGACGAGGGCAACACGCCCATCTTCACCTGCCCCTATCACGGATGGAGCTTCGCCACCGACGGCGCCCTCGTCGGCGTGCCCTTCTACAAGGACGCCTACCACGAGGAGCTGGACAAGTCCCAGTGGGGACTCATCCGCGTGCCCCGGATGGTCAACTACAAGGGAGGCATCTGGGCGACCTGGGACCCCAACGCTCCCGACTTCCTGGAGTACATCGGCGGCTTCCGCACCTACCTGGACATCCTGTTCGACGGGTGGGACGGCTCCGAAGGCGGCACCGAGATCATCGGCGGCATCGAGAAGTGGATGGTGCCCAGCAACTGGAAATTCCCCGCCGAGAACTTCATCGGCGACCGCTACCACAACATCAGCCACCGCTCCGTTGACCTGGTCGGCATCGGCCCGTCCGGTCAGGGTCGTCGGGACAACAGCGAGCGCGAGGGGGCCAAGTCCCTGGACGTTTCCTTCCCGGAGCGCGGCCACGGCACCGTCATGTTCCTGCGACCCGAGCATGCGCAGCCCATGGCGTCCTACCAGAACGATCCCATTGTCGCCGATTACTTCTACCAGTGCGAGATCGCCCGCAAGGAGCGGCAGGGCCAGCTGTGGCGCATCCTGGCCGGACCCGGGACGATCTTCCCCAACATGTCCTTCCTGCCCCGGCAGCCACGCAGTATCGCCGTGTGGCATCCCCGCGGCCCGGACCAGACCGAGGTCTGGCGGTGGTTCCTCGTCGACAGCAGCGCGCCGCCCGAAGTCAAGGAGTTCCTGCGCCAGTACTACATCCGGTACTCCGGCCCCGCCGGCCTGACCGAGCAGGACGACATGGAGAACTGGAACTACGCCCACGCCGCCAGCCGGGGCGCCATGGCCCGCCGGCACCACTACAACTACCAGATGGGCATGGGCTATGCGGTCACCGACTTCGAGGATGGCGGCCTGAAACTCGAGGGCACCATCCTGGATACCACGAAGGCGCGCGCCGGCGAGCAGAACCAGCGTGGCTTCTACAACCGCTGGCGGGAGTTCATGGCGGCCCGCGACTGGGACGAGCTGGCCACCTGGCGCAAGAACGGCTCGGCCTGCTAGGCGCCGTCATGGTGATTGCCAACGACCCGCTGGCGATGCTCCTGCTCAGGCAGGACGTTGAGGCGTTCCTCTACCACGAAGCCAACCTGCTGGACGACCGCCGGTACGAGGAGTGGCTGGACTTGCTCACCGACGATGTCCGCTACTGGGTTCCCATGCGCCGCAACGTCAAGTTCGGCGAGCTGGAGCGCGAGTTCACCCGCGAGGGCCAGGACATCAACTGGTTCGACGAGGGCAAAACCACGCTGACCCAGCGGGTCCGGCAGATCCTCACCGGCGTCCACTGGGCCGAGGAACCGCTGTCGCGCCTGTCCCACCTGGTGACCAACGTGGAGATCACGGAGGCGTCGCCCAGCGCTGCCGACGCCGCGGAGGTGTCCCTGCGCTGCCGGTTCATAATCTACCGCAACCGCGTCGCCACGGAGACCGACATCCTGGTGGGCCGCCGGGAGGACAGGCTGCGCCGGGTAAACGGAGCGTGGATGATCGCGCAGCGGCAGGTCTTCCTCGACCAGAACGTGCTGCTCGCCAAGAACCTGACGTTCTTTTTCTGATCCTCCAGCAGTCCCCCGGTCAGCGAGAGTCCCGGAATGACGCTCAAGACGCAAACCGATGCGCCCGGCAGGGGCGCGCCGGCGTGGGTTCCCGACCCCGACGCGATGGTCGTGACGCGGGCGGTGTTTGACCAAGTGACGCCGGTTCAGGCAATCCTGTTCGGCTCCCGGGCCCGCGGCACGCATCAGCCGGACTCCGACATCGACATCGCCATTATTACGGCGGAACCGCTACCGGAATATCTCCGTCTGGAGATCGACGCGATGGCCCGAAGCGCTGCAAAGTCGCTGCATCCCGATTCTCCCGGGGCGGATATGTCGTTCCTGACCGTGACCGAACTGATCGAGGGGCGGGTCAAGAAGAACACGCTGGCCAACTCCATAGCGAAGGAAGGAACGCCGATTATGGATGGTGACACCGCGGGCTACGACCCTGAGCAGGAAGAAGCCGTCAACTGGGACGACGTTGACGCCAGGGTAACCAGCGCTCTCGAAGCGGTGGCGGGTATGGAAGTCCTCGTGGATAGTGCCAGATCACCGGAAAGGCTTATTGGTTATGCCGCCCAGCAGGCGCTGGAGCACGCCTACAAGGCCCTCATCGCAGCGCACGGCGAAACCTATCCGACTGGCGGGCGAGACGGACACAACCTCCGTATACTGATTGGCCGCGTGCAGGGAGTTATGGGGCAGGATTTCCCCGTTCCCGGCGTCAATTGGCAAAGCCTCACCGAGTATGCCGGAGTCGGACGGTATCAGGATGACCAACCGCCTTTGGGTGACCGGCAAAGGCTGTCCCGCGAAATATCCGCCGCCGTTGCCGATATAATTGGTCACATCCCCCAGCGCGACCAACCGTAAACTAACAGGACGCAGAGCCATGGCAGACATAGTCAACCTGTTTGAAGTTGAGCCGGGCCAGAAGGTTGGGCTCTACAGCGGAGCCACCGCCGAGGTGGTCTCCAACCCCCGCGATGGCGTGTGGCTGTTCGTGCGCTACCTCACCAGCCCCGATGACCCGGACCAGGTGGGCGAGGAGGACATGGTCTTCGCCCAGGACGTGCTGGAACTGCTGGCAGACTGACGACCATGACGAACATCAATGCGACGAATGCCGGCCTGAAAGCTCCCGAACCCGATGAAATTCAGGCCGCGTTGCGGGCCGGCTACCGCTCCATCGATGAGGGCTATGGGTTCTACCCGGGATTCGACGGGTGGCTGGAATCGCTGGGTTATCAGAGGCGGGAAGACATTTCATGCACTTGCCCTGACCGCGGCTATCGCGGCCACCTGCCGGAATGCCGCTGGGTGCGCTAGAGGGTAGCCATTATGGTTTGGGACTATGTCATCCGCCTGGACAACGTCTTTTTATTCCAAATCGTAGCCACAATTGTGGCGGCTGCGGCTTACCTTGCAGCACGAATAACCTGCAACCGCGCGATTGACCGCCTGGTACGATCCCGACAAAGGCTGCACCCGCGCCGAGTGGCGTCCACACGCCGAGCGGTAAGCATAATCGCCATTGCGCTGCTGTTCGCGACACTGGCCGTAGTTTGGAGCGTCGACTTCCGCAGCTTGGCGGTGGCTTCCGGCGCCATTTTGGCTGCTTTGGGCATCGCTTTCTTTGCTCAGTGGTCAGTGTTGAGCAACGTGACCACCAGCATCATCATGTTCTGGCGGTTTCCGATACATATCGGGGATCGGATTGGGCTGTTGAGCGATAAATCTTTTTCCGGAATAGTAACCGATCTTACTCCATTCTTTATAGTCATTGAAGATGACGAAGGCAATACGGTCACTATACCAAACACCTCTGCGCTACAGCAGGCGTTTGTGATTTATAACCCGCAGGCTTCGGATAAAACGCCAAGACAGGCCAGGATACCGGCAGCATCCGCTGGAGGCCGGCCAGACGAAGAGGATATCCAGGACGCAATTCCTCGCTTTGAAGTTTGATTTCCCGTTGGCGTAGCCACCAAATCTCATTATGAAAGGAGCGAATATATTATGTCCCAGCAGATGGTTGACCTGATGGAAACGGTGTGGCAGTCAATTGACGGGCTGTGCAATGACCTGACCCAGGAGCAGTGGTCGCTCCCCACCGAGTGCCCCGGCTGGTCGGTTCAAGACCAGGTATCGCACCTGGTGGGCAGCGAGTGCCGCCTGTTGGGCCGACCGGCGCCGGCTCACGAACCCGCGGACACCTCCCACGTGCGCAACGAGGTGGGGCAGGGCAACGAGGTCCTGGTGGACTATCGCCGCCAATTCAGCGGCGCCGACGTGCTGGCCGAGTTCCGGGAAATCACCGCCGAACGGCTGGGCGCGCTGCGCGCCATGACCGAAGCCGACTTCGCCGCCGACACGCCCAACCCCCTGGGCAGCGGCCCGTACACCGATCTCCTCGCCATCCGCGTCTACGACGCCTGGGTCCACGAGCAGGACATGCGGCGCGCGCTGGGCATCCCGGGCCATCTCAGCGGACCGGTGGCGCAGCATGCCTATGGCCGCACCGAGTCGGCTATGCCCTTCGTGGTGGGTCGCAAGGTCCGGCCCGACGACGGCGCGACCGTGGTGTTCGAGATCACCGGCGAGGTTGGCGGCAGCATCGCCCTGAACATGGACGGCGGCCGCGCCCACCGCATGGACTCTGCCCCGGCCTCGCCCACCGTAACGCTCACCATGGGCCTCGAATCCTTCAACGCCCTGAGCACCGGCCGCTGGTCCGCCGAACACGCCCTGGGCAACGGTTCGGTGGCCATCGACGGCGACCGCGCCCTCGGCGAGCGCATCGTGGGGGAAATGAACTTTATGATCTGAGCGGGAATAGTAGCCGCCGGACGCATTACTGCCACGACGGTAGTCCGCCCCGGGTCTTATCCATAGGAGCAATGATGACAACATTGGACAATAGCAACGACCTTTACGAAGTCATCCTCATCGAATCGGACGACGACTTCGCCGTCCTCTGCCCCGGCATCCCCGGCGCCATCTCCCAGGGCAAAGACCGCGAAGAGGCGCTGAAGATGATCGCCGACGCCATGGCCATGGCCCAAATGTACCCATTGCCAGGCGATGACATCCCGGAGCGTCAGGCAGAACTGCGCGAGCTGGGAAAAGCCAAAATCGCCGAACTGGTGGCCGAATGCGAGGAAGAGGGCCTGGAGTATTACGTCTGCGAGGTTTCACCCCAGCTGATACAGCCACTGGTGCCGGCGGAGTGACCGATGCCGCCGTACATACCGGGGGTAAGCCGGCGGGAACTGGTGCGGATTTTACGACGGCTTAATTTCAGTGAGTCCGAGGGCGGCGGCCATACCGTTTTTCGCCATCGGCGATTGGGACTGATTACGGAAATACCACGGCACAGTGGCGATGTATCCCCCAGGACAGTCGGAGGTATCCTCGTGCAGATTGGTCTCACCCGCGCCGAGTTTGACGCGGTTCGCCGGCGTCGGGGGCAGATACCGGAGCGGTTCGGGGAGTGAACGCCTGTCGTCGGTATGAGAAGGAGCGGCAATGACAACTACAGACAACAGCAACGACCTTTACGATGTCATCCTCATCTACTCCGGCGTCGGCTATGCGGCGATCTGCCCGGGCATCCCCGGCGCCGTCTCCCAGGGAACGGACCAGGAGGATGCGCTGGCGATGATCGCGGACGCCATGGCCATGGGTCAGATGTACCCGTTGCCCGGCGATGACGTTGAACCGCGTCGCACGGAATTGCGCGAATTGGGAAAAGCCAAAATCGCCGAACTGGTAGAGGAATGCGAGCGTGACGGCTGGCAATACGAGGTTCACCAAGTGTCGCCCCAACTGATAAGCCCATACACTGCGGAATATGCACAGGCATTTTAGTGAATCTAAAGCATGACAAAGCTACAGTAAATAATCATACTCTATATCTATCATTGATGCTTGATATTTAGATTTATGTATGCTAATATTCAAAATACAAGTCAATGGAACAGATTAGTTGAGAGGTTTATCGCATGGACTGTCAGAATATTGAGGTACGGATTCAGGACACGAATCCTGTGAATGAAAAGATATTTGAAAACGGTTGGATGTGCGCGCAGCCTCCTCACGGGGATAAAGATTATCTGTATTTCGCACCTTACTTCATCGAGGAATGCGTTAATCCCGGGATAACTAGGATCAGCAGCGTGGTCCATATTGTGCGATACAACATTGCAGATCTGATCACCGGGCAGATTGAACTTCCCGAGGCACCGAGCCAACAGCATCGTGACAAGTGGCAATTGGGGTTGATGGCAATTCGAGCGCGGGCCAATACGGAAAAGTGGCCTCCTGAGAATGGAGGCAAACTTTTCTGTCTGGATCGGCCAGCGGATTTCCGCACTCCGGCACTCACCAAGGAAATCTACAACGCATCGTGTCCGCCCAAACAGTTGGGTCCTTTTATGATACCCACGGGCTACACGTTGAAATACGGTGAATTGCTAATCAACAGCAGTTGGGCGTTGGAGCACCCACCCGCTTGTCGCCATGCGGTTTAATGATGGGCAACCTGATGGCTCCGTCGTCCGAGACCGGTATCATGACGGAACGGCTATCATGTGGGCGGCCGCCGCCTTCGATAACCGAAAACTAGCGCCACCATGGCAATCAGCAATAGCTACGGCGCGTTCCGCGATCGCATCCAGGCCATCGGTCCCATTGCCGAATCTGCCAGAAGTACTATCCAAATTAGCATCGATGACCAACCAGCTTCTAAGACCACACTGACAGACTATGGCGGCTTCGACTTCAAAGAAACGCTGGCCGCCTGCCCCATCGACGGGATTGACTTGACGGAGTTGGGATCACAGGAGGCACACAGTGAATCGCTACAAACTCTCTTTCGTTATACATGAACCCAGCGAGGACACCGAGGATAAGTACATGGCCGAAATACCGGCTTTGCCAGGTTGTCGCGCTTGGGGAGACACCCCCGCCGAAACGCTGAATATCCTGGAGGGCGTTGCCGAAGCGTTTATCCAGTCTTACCTGGAACACGGGCACCCGTTGCCCGCTGGGATTTAGACCGCGCCGGTATTCCCCGGAACGGTTGGCGAAGTACAAGTGATCGTGCGACCTGCGGGCCGTAACCGCCGCCCACACCCGCCACCCGCTATAATGGCCCCAAAGCCGGCATACGGGCGGCGGGCCGCCGTCGCATACAGGACAACCGCTATGACTGATAACAACTATCAACACGCTAACCCTTCGGTTCTTCCGGACGGCGAACTGATCGACGTTACCGAACTCGGTAAAAGAGCAATCACCATGGACCCCAGGAAAACGCTGATCGACTACAACGGTCTCAACTTCAAAGAGATGTTGATGGCTTGCCCCATCGACGACATTGATTTGATACGGGAACCCGAGCCGCCGTGCCCGGTGGAACTGTAAGGAGGTTGAATCGGTGAATCGCTACAAACTCTCTTTCGTTATACATGAACCCAGCGAGGACACCGAGGATAAGTACATGGCCGAAATACCGGCTTTGCCAGGTTGTCGCGCTTGGGGAGACACCCCTGCCGAAACGCTGAACAATCTGGAGGGCGTTGCCGAAGCGTTTATCCAGTCCTACTTGGAGCACGGCGACCCCTTGCCCGCTGGGGTCGTGACGGCCCCGTTGATAATAGGGCAGGTTGACGAAGTGCAAGTGATAGCGTGACCCACCGGGAACTTACCCGCAAGCTGCGCCGATTGGGTTGTCACTTTGACCGGCAAGGCCGGGGCGATCACGAGATTTGGATGAACGCCGACAGCAGGGCCAGGACGACAATACTTAACTGGGGCAGCCGTGATTTGAAGGCTGGCACCGTCGCCGCGATACTCCGGGACTTGGGAATATCCCGAGGGGATTTCGAGCGAGCGTAAGACCAAGCCACAACCCCCGCCCACCCCCGCCCCCGCCACCCGCTATAATGGCCCCGACCATCGTCCTGATGGCGGGGCGGTTGCATTTAACGGGAGGTTCACCATGGAGATTGGCGTTTCGGTTCCCATTGTGGAGATTGGCGACGACTTTGGCGCGCTGCGCGACTACATTCAGGCCGCCGAGGATCTGGGCTATGCCCACGTGCGCATCCTCGACCACGTGCTGGGCGCGGTGCCGGAGAAGCATCCGGAGGTGCCGCATTTCCCCTACTCTCACGAGTCCTATATCCACGAGCCCTTTACCCTGATGGCCTACCTGGCCGCCGTGACCAAGAAGATCGGCCTGACCACCGGCATCCTGATCCTGCCCCAGCGGCAGACCGCCCTGGTCGCCAAGCAGGCGGCCGAGGTGGACGTGCTCTCCGGCGGGCGAGTGCGCCTGGGCATCGGCGTGGGCTGGAACTCGGTGGAGTACGAGGCGCTGGGCGTGGACTTCGCCAGCCGGGGCAGCCGCTGCGACGAGCAGATCGAGGTGCTCCGCCAGCTCTGGACCGAGGACGTGATCGACTTTCACGGCAAGTACCACGACATCACCCACGCCGGCATCAACCCGCTGCCGGTGCAGCGACCCATTCCCATCTGGATCGGCGCCGGCCGCGGCAACGCGCCCACGCCGCCCAATGCTGCCATCCGCCGCATCGGGCGTCTCGCCGACGGCTACTTCCCCATGTTTGCCCCAGACTCCAACGGGCAGGCGATCCTGGGCCGCATCCGCGCGCAGGCCGAGGCCGCCGGACGCGATCCCTCGGAAGTTGGTTTCGAGGGCCGCATCACCATCACCGCCGACAACAACCCCGAGGATTGGCTCACCGAGCTCAAGTCGTGGGAAGAGATCGGCGCCACGCACATGGCCGCCGGTCTGCGCGGCGCGACCTCCCCCGACGCCCACATCGACGCCATCCGCCGGCTCAAGGAAGCCATGGGGTGATGCGAGTGTCATTGCGAGGAGCATAGCGACGCGGCAATCTCGTTCCCGTAGCGACGACTGTTACGCTGACGAGATTGCCACGCTTCGCTCGCAATGACGGGTGACTACGATGCGGCCCGTCCGTGAAAACATGCCCCATGGCTCCCGCCGGTCGGTCAACTCGGCCCGGGAACGGCCCAGCCGGCGGGTGGCTCACCTGAACCGTCGGATCGCCCAGGCGTTCCAGCCCTACTGGCCGCGCGTCCTCGCTATCGGCCTGCTGATACTGGTTACGGCCGGCCTGGGCGTGGTCAACCCAATCCTGATCCGAGTGGTGTTCGACTCCGCCCTCTTCGTGGACGGCGGGCCCAACCTGTCCCTGCTGTGGACCCTGGCTATCGCCATGTCCGCGGTGGTGGTGGTGACGGGCAGCCTGGGGGTGTTGCAGACGTGGCTAACCCAGCAGGTGGGCCAGCGCGTCATGCGCGACCTGCGCGACCGGCTCTATTCGCACCTCCAAACATTATCGCTTGGGTTCTTCACCTCCCAGCGCACCGGCGAAATTCAGAGCCGCGTTTCCAACGACGTGGCCGGCATCCGGGTGGTGGTGACGGGCACGGTCAGCAACATCCTCTCCAACGTGGTCATCCTGATCAGCACGCTGGTCGCCATGGCGGTGTTGTCCTGGGAGTTGACCGTGGTCGCCGCCGGCATCACGCCGATCTTCGCGGTGTTCAGCTACCTGGTGGGCAAACGCCGCCGCGCCGCCTCGGCCCGGGTCCAGGAGTCCACCGCCGAGATGACCGCCATCACCCAGGAGACCCTGTCGGTGTCCGGCGTGATGCTCACCCGCCTTTTCGGGGCGCAGAACCGCGAGGTGGCGCGCTTCCACGACCAGAACGTGCGCCTGTCCGACCTGGAGATCCGCCGTGAGATGACCGGCCAGGCCGTGTGGGCCGGGATGCAGATATTCTTCTCGATAACCCCGGTGGTGGTGTACGTGCTGGCCGGTTACATCCTCTTCGGCGGCATCGGCCAGACTGGCATCACTCCCGGCACCATCGTGGCCTTCACCACGCTGCAAACCCGCCTGTACTTCCCCATCAGCACCCTGCTCCGCACCTCGGTGGAACTGCAATCGTCCCTGGCCCTGTTCGAGCGCATCTTCGGTTACCTGGACATCCGGGCCGATATCGTCGACGCGCCGGACGCCGTGGACCTGCCCGTCGAGAATGTCGCCGGCGCGGTGGCGTTGCGGGACGTGCGGATGAACTACCACCCGGCGACGCTGCTGGCCGATGCCTACGACATCGAAGATGACGGGCGCGAGTTCTGGGCGCTGGACGGCGTGGACCTGGACGTCAAGCCCGGCCAGTTGGCCGCTCTGGTGGGACCCAGCGGCGCGGGCAAGACCACCATCTCGTACCTGATACCGCGCCTCTACGACTCCACCTCCGGCACGGTCAGCATCGACGGCGTGGACGTGCGCCGGATCCGGTTGGAGAGCCTCGCCCGCATCATCGGCTACGTTTCCCAGGACAGCTACCTCTTCCACGCCTCCATCCGCGAGAACCTGCTCTACGGCAATCCGGACGCCACCGAGCAACAGTTGCACGATGCCGCCAAAGCGGCCTATATCCACGACCGCGTCATGGAGTTCCCCGACGGCTATGACACCGTGGTCGGCGAACGCGGCTACCGGCTGTCCGGCGGCGAGCGGCAGCGGCTGTCCATCGCCCGGGTAATCCTGCACGACCCGCGCCTGCTCATCCTCGACGAGGCGACCTCGTCCCTGGACACCACCAGTGAGCGGTACGTGCAGGCCGCCCTGGAACCGCTGATGCAGGGCCGCACCACCATCGCCATCGCCCACCGCCTCTCCACCATCATGTCCGCAGACGTGATTTTCGTCGTCGACCGCGGCCGGATCGTCGAGCAGGGCACGCATTTCGAACTGCTGGCCCTGGGCGGCCTGTATGCACAGCTATACGACGAACAGTTTGAGGGCGGCCGCGTGGAGTACGTCAGCGAGGACGGCGTGGCCGTAATGACCGGCGGCAACCTGCGTCTGCCCGTGCCCGCGTAAGCGATTTCCCACGAGAGCGATCCCCCACACCAGGAGAATGCAATGACTCAGCAAGGCAATGGCGACCGGATCCGGCTGCGGGTGGCCTTCCGCAACATGTTCTACACGACGATTTACGTCGCCGTGGAGGGCGGGTTCCTGGCGGATCAGGGTCTCGACGTCGATTTCTCCCACGTCCCCGCCGGCCAGACCAGCACCGACCTGCTCAAGGCTGGCGACATCGACATTACCCAGAGCGGCATCAGCCGCAGTTTCATGGACCTCGATGCTGGCAGCGACGACCCGCCCCTGCACGTCGCCGAGATCAACCAGCGGGACGGGTTCTTCCTGCTTTCGAAACGGCCTACCGACGGCTGGCGCTGGGCCGAACTGGCCGGCTCCACGCTCATTCCAGTCGGCTTCACGCCTGTGCCGTACACCACGCTCCAGGCTGCCATGCGCTGGCACGGCGTGGATCCCGCAAGCGTCAACCTGATGGGCGGCCTGTCCGCCGAGGAGATGCTGGGCCGGTTCCGCAACGGCGACGCCGACTATCTCCAGGTTCCCAACCCCTTCGCGGTGCAACTGGTCAACGAGGGCGCCGGGCACCTGGCGGCCACCCTGGGCAACGAAAGCGGCTACGTCTGCTACAGCAGTTTCGCGGTCACTCCGGCATACCTGGCGGAAAACCCCGACACCGTGCAGCGTTTTGTCAACGGATACGCCCGCGCCCAACGCTGGGTCGCCGACAGCCCCGCCGAAGCCGTCGCCGACCGCATCGCCCCGGTGTTCCCCGAATACGACCGCGCTGTCCTGGCCGAGGGAGTGCAGCGGTACCAGGACGCCGGCGTGTGGGCCACCGATCCCACCATCACCCGCCACGGATTCGACCGCATGCGCGACGCGCTCATCTCCGGCGGCCTGGTCCGCGAGCCGCACCCCTACGAGAGCATCGTGCGCCCCGAGTTCGCCGAGCGCGCGGTGGCGGAGTTGGCATGAGTTGTGCCCCTGACGTATGATGATACCAAGTCGGATGTTTGGTTCCGCCGGGTGTTTGGAAGGTCAATGATGAGCGTGACTCGAGTCAGCATTCTCTTTTTAGGGCTGGTGTCGATCTTGATCCTGGGAACTTGGGGCTGGACCGAATTGGCCAACGCGGTGTACAGGTCCAATGCGGGCGACGCCGTGGTGGCGTTGATGATTTACGGGGTATCTGGCTTAGTCTTCGGAGTTGTTGCCGGATACACATACTTTGTGCTTTTGTTCCGCAACGATGACTTCGGCTGAGGCATCACGACTGAAACGGTCGTATGAACGAAATCTGGGCTGGTGCCGATTCTGGCTGGGGGTCGGCTTGGCAGTCGCCACTTTGACGTTTACTTTTGCCGTAGATCAGGTGTTTGAGATGTCTTCGGAACGGGTCAGCACATCCACCGATGCACGGAACAGTTCAGCGAAAAACAACCCCAGCGACCCGATTAGCTTTGCCAACGTCGCCGTGATGTTGATGCTGGTCGGGATTTCCGGTCTGTGTGTTGCTCTATCGGCGCTTTTTCGAGTTTTGTACCGAAGAGACGACGACATGCTTGCTGCGTTTGAACATTACCAACAGGAGGCTACACCATGAGGCTGGAAGGCAAGGTTGCAATCATCACCGGCGGCGCCCGCGGGCAGGGCGCCACCGAGGCCCGGATGTTCGCGCAGGAAGGGGCCAGGGTGGTCATCGGCGACATACGCGATGAGCTGGGCATGCAGGTGGAAGCCGAGATCCGCGAGCTGGGCGGAGAGGCCGTCTACCTGCATCTCGACGTGACCAGCGACGATGACTGGCAGCGCGCCATCGAAACCGCCGAGCAGCAGTTCGGCAAGGTGGACGTCCTCGTCAACAACGCCGCCATCGTGCTCCGCAAGGACATCGAGGAGACCACCGGCGAAGACTGGGACAACATCATGGCGATCAATGCCAAGGGCGTCTTTCTCGGTACCAGGGCCGTCATCCCCGCCATGCGGCGCACCGGCGGCGGCAGCATCATCAACATCTCGTCGATCAGCGGTCTGGTCTCCATCGGTCCGCCGGCCTACATCGCCACCAAGGGGGCGGTGCGCCTCTTCACCAAGTCCACCGCCATCCAGTACGCCTCGGAAAACATCCGCGCCAACTCCATCCACCCGGGCAGCGTGGACACCGACATGCGCCGTGAGGGTCTCGGCAGCCAGACGGAAGAGGAAATCCAGGCCCGCGTCGACAACATCCCGCTGGGCCGCGTCGGAACCACCGAGGACATATCCTACGGCGCGCTGTTCCTGGCCTCCGACGAGTCGTCCTTCATGACCGGCAGCGAGTTGGTCATCGACGGCGGCTACACCGCCAAGTGAGGTTGGGATCCATGACCACGCTGCCCCGTCAGTCCCTGGCCGCCGTCACCACCGCGCCCAACGTGATGGAGATGCGCCGGCTGGACATCCCCGACATCGGCGACGACGAGGCCATCGTCCGCATCGAGGCCACCGGCATCTGCGGCACCGACTACGAGTGGTTCCGCGGAGACCTGGACATTCCGTTTCCCATCATCCTGGGACACGAGCCTCTGGGCCGCATCGCCTCCATCGGGCCCGTCGCGTCCGAGCGGTGGGGCGTATCCATCGGTGATCGTGTGGCGGTGCGTTCCGGCTACCGGTGCGGACGCTGCGCCGCGTGCCAGGCCGGCGGAACAGATCCGTGTCCCGCCGCCGGCGGGTTCGGCCAGACCGGACTGGACAAGGCGCCCGGCCTCTGGGGCGGCTACTCGGAGTACCTGTACCTGCCGGCCGGCTCGGTGGTCTTCCCCATGGATGGCGATCTGGATCCAGCGGTGGCGGTGATGTTCAACCCGCTGGGCGCCGGTTTCGCCTGGGGAGTCGATGCGACCGGATTGCAGCCGGGCCAGACGCTGGCCGTGCTCGGCTCCGGTCAGCGCGGCATCTGCTGTGCCATAGCCGCCAAGGAATCGGGAGCCTCGATGGTCGCCATCACCGGCCTGGGCCGGGACGAGCACAAGCTGGCGCTGGCCCGCGACATGGGCGCCGACATTGCGATCAACGTGGATGGCGAAGATCCCGTGGAGCGCGTGCTGGCGGCCACCGGCGGCGCCGGCGTGGACTGCGTCGTCGACACCACGCCCTACGCCGTGCAGGCGGTGAACCAGGCGATCCAGATGGTCAAGCCGGGCGGGACGGTGGTGCTGGCTGGCTTGAAAGGCCGTCGTGCGTTTGAAGGCCTTTCACCGGACGACATCATCTGGAAGAAAGTCACCCTGCGCGGCGTCCTGGGCGTCGAGTATTCGGCCTTCCGCCGCGCCGTGGACACCATTCACTCACGCAAGTACCCCATGGAACGGCTGCACACCCACAGCTTCCCCATCGAGCAGGCCGAACGGGCCCTGGCCACCCTCAGCGGAGAGGCTGGCGTGCCCAGCATCCACGTCGCCATCGTTCCGGACGCGTAAACTTGGCGCGTTTCCGTACGTGCACCGACTGCGGGAGGCGTATCCGAGGCAACTACACCCGGTGCTACAGCTGTAATCGACGTCGTCGGTTGAGCCACTGGCACGATCCCGAAGAACTGCAAGGGCAAGAAACGCGCGACGCTGAGTTGGGCCGGAGCGAGTTCTACGTGTATGTCCTGGGGACCCGATACGGTCACTACGTAGGACACACGGCCAACGTAGGGGCCCGGATCAGCGCTCACCGAGCTGGGGAGGTTGAGTCTACTGACGGTGGTGAACCAGAACTCCTCTGGCGCTCGCGCCCTTTCCGCTCCCGGCGCGATGCGGCTCGGTTCGAGGCCGCAATGAAATCGCTTCGAGATCAAGAAGCCGAGCGGTTTCGCGAAATCACCGGACTGGCGCCGCTTCCCTTCGATGACGGGTGGTACGAAGAGCCGCAATATGCACGGTACCGACGCGGAGGGTGTGGATTGTTTGGTCTTGTTGTGATAACAATAGCCGCCGCCACACTGTTCTTGACACTAGCACTCTTGTAGGAGTTTCCCATGCCCGCCTACCACGCCGACACCGTCATCCGTCGCGCCAACGTCATCACCATCGACCCCAACCAAGGGCCACCGCAGTTGCCATGCGCGACGGGAGGTTCATCGGCGTGGGCAGCGACTCCGACCTGGAAACTCTCATCGGGCCGAGCACCAAAATCGTCGAACTCCCCGGCAAGACGGTGCTGCCCGGGTTCATCGATGCTCACATCCACGTGCTCAGCAGCGGCACCCGTCACGTCATGGCCGCCGACTGCTCGCTGCCCACTATTGGCGACATTCAGGACGCTTTGCGTGAGCGCGTCGCGGTCACGCCGCCCGGCCAGTGGGTCCAGGGCTTCAAATTCGACGACACCAAGACGGCCGAAAACCGTTTCCTGCGCCGCGAGGATCTGGACGCGGTCAGCACGGAACATCCCATCCTCGTCGCCCACCGGGCCGGTCACGTGTACTACGGCAACTCCCTGGCGCTGGAACAGGCCGGGTTCAACGACGAGACCGAGGATCCTCCGGGCGGCCGCCTGGGACGTTATGCCGACACCGGCCGCCTGGACGGCGTGATCTACGAGCGCGCTGCCGACGATCTCCGGGAGAACCAACTGCCGGTCGAGAACGAAGAGACCCGGCGTGAGGGTCTGCGCGTCATCTGCGAGATGCTCAACCGGGCCGGCCTGACTAGCGTGCACGACGCCCGCGTCACCGACTACGAACTGCGCACGTACCAGGAGGGCCGGGACAACGGCGACCTGACCCTGCGGGTTTACGCCCTGATGTGGTATCGGTACTTCCCCGCGTTGCGCGACGCCGGCATCCGCGCCGGCATGGGCGACGACCGCCTCCGCATCGGCGGCATCAAGATGGTTGCCGACGGCGCGATAGCATCACGCACCGCCTACCTTTCCGAACCCTACGTGGGCAGCTGCTGCGACCACGGCATCCTCACCATGACCGAAGATGAGATCGCCGAAAACGTCATGGAGATGCACGCCGCCGGCTTCCAGGTCTGCATCCACGCCAACGGCGATTCCACCATCGACCTGGTGCTCCGAGCCTACGAAGCGGCGCAGAAGGCCCACCCCCGGTCAGATCCGCGCCATCGCATAGAGCACCGCACCCTGGTCAACCCCAACCTGCTCAACCGCATGCACAACCTGGGCGCGGTGGCGACGCCGTTCTGCACCTACGTCTATTACCACGGCGAGAAGATGCAGTTCTACGGCGCGGAACGCCTCCAGTGGATGTTTGCCCAGCGCTCGTTCATGGACTACAACGTCATGTCCACCGGCGCCACCGACTACCCGCCCGGCCCCTTCGAACCTCTCATGGGCATCCAGAGCTGCGTCACCCGCACCGACAGCGAAGGCCGCGAGTGGGGAACCAACCAGCGCATCTCCGTGGAGGACGCCCTGCGCATTTACACGCAGAACGGCGCCTACGCCGGCTTCGAGGAAAACCTCAAGGGCAGCATCCAGGTGGGCAAGCTCGCCGACCTGGTGGTGCTGGCCGAGGACCCCACCGCCATCGACCCCTTTGGCATCAAGGACATCACCGTGGAGCGCACCATTGTGGGCGGGAAGACCGTGTACGAGGGTTAGGTTGTGTTTACGGCCCTGAGCCTGTTGACGCGATGGCTCTTCCAAGATCGATTATGCGCAACGAGGGCCCGTGCGTCGTTGCCTGTGACTAAACCTTTGGAACGGTTACAAACCTGAGAGTTTCTCGGCATCGTCGATGTAGTCGGAAGTTTCACGGATGCGCCGTTCGACGTCGGGGCCGCAGATCCCGGAATAGAAACAAGTGCCGTGCAGGTAGCTGATCCTGGTGAAGTAGCGTCCAACCAGCGTCTCGTAGGTGTTTGACTCTCTGGCCAGCGCCAGGAGCGCCTCGGTGGTGTCGTGGGTGCTGGGTGGTTCCTCGCCGGTGCGGGATAGTACAAGGGCATCCGTGGCCCGCTTGGTGGAACACCAGGCCTTTTCGGCTGCATCGCGGATGTCGCCTGCCTGAAGCCGTTCGACGGCTTGGGCGTGGGCCGCACGGGAATCTGCAAAGATCTCGGCGGCGCGGTCGTGGGTCGAAATGGTCGTCAAAATTGTCTCCTCAACGGCTATGCGAGCATTCTACCAGTTGATGTATGGGCACGAAACCGCGCGACGTCCTTCTTGTGTATCCGCTTTCGTAAATCGTCAGAATCTGGATTTACGGGATTTTATGATTTGGCAGGTTTGGGAGATCGCCATTACAGAACGGTTCCAATTCTGATAATCCCCAAATCTTGAAAATCCTGATAGGAGTCACGCACTTGAGCATAAAATTGCGCCTGTGATCCAGACGATCCAAGCACGAAATCGCTCCCAATTGCGTAAGTCCTATCCTGATTCTGACGTTTCCCCGCCGCTAAACTGGGTACGCATGAGAGCAGCCTGTCGGTTGGCGTAACTTCCCTGCTACTTTGAAACCGTGAGGCTCTCCACCTGCCGGTATTCCCCGTCGGCCCCGATCACCGTCAGGAATACCTCGTCGGAGCCCTGGTTGTCCCCCGGCCCGAATTTGAGCTGCATCCCGTCGATGTCGATGGGCTCGGACGCTTGCAGGGCATTGATGAAGCAGTCGCGGCTCAGCTGCCGTCCGCACGCCTCCAGGCCAACGATGGCCAAGCGCCCGGCCAGGTAACCCTCCAGTGAAACGAACCCGGGTTCCGCCCGGGCGTCGTAGTCGGCCAGGGCGGCCTGATACCGGGCCACTACGGGGATGCTGTCGTCGTCGGGCTGGGGCACCACCTGGGTGACGTACACCCCCTCACCCTGGGCGCCCAGGGCGTCTGCCAATGCGCGGCTGCCCACAAAGGAAACGGCCATCAGAGCCGGATTGGCGTCGCGTCGCGCCAACTCAACCGCCCGCGCCATCGGCGCGTAGGCTCCGATCATGATGATGGCCTCCGGCTTCGCCTCCATGATCCTGCTCACCGCCGCTTTCACTGCGCTGGTGTTGCGCTGGTAGTGGCCGGACGCTACCGGTTTCAGACCGCGTCGTTCCAGTGCGAGCGTCGTACCGTCCAGTCCGTTCTGACCGTAGGAATCGTTCTGGTACAGCACCCCGACCCGGGTCACTCTCAGGTCTTCCGTAAGGCGCTCCACCATTTCCTCCGTTTCCTGGTAGTACGAGGCGCGGAGGTTGAACACGTTGCCCAACTCCGGATCTCTCAGGAACTCGGCGCCGGTGAACGGAGCGATAAACGGCACGCCGGCCTCGTGAGCCAGCGGCGCCGACACCAGTGAAGTGGGAGTGCCCACCGCGCCGATCAGCGCGAACACCTTGCGGTTTTCAATCAGCATCCTGGTGTTGGACGACGCGTAGTTGGGCTCGTAGGCGTCATCCAGCGTTTCCAGCGCCAGGTGGCGACCGTGAACCCCGCCAGACTGGTTGACCTCGTGAAACGCAGCTTCGATGCCCAGACGCATTCCCGTGCCCAGGAACCGCGTCGCTCCGGTGAAAGCGGCGGACTGGCCAAATATGACCTCGTCATGGAATACGCCGGGATCCCCGTTGCCCCCGGATCTTGTCGCTGCGGTCACTGCGACTGTCGGCGCGCTGTCACCTTCCGCCGGTGCGGCCGCCTGGCCTCCAGGTTGACATGCGATGCCCAGAGATACGCCCAGCAACCAGGCGGTGATTGCCAAAGGGGCGAGGCGGCGGACCACTATCCTGGTCGGATGCATTATTGTGCCCTCGCTTCCAAAGTGTATGGACGGTATCACACACCCCTCACTGATTTCTGCGATGGTGGACGCCCGGCGCCGGTAAACTTCGAGCGCATATCGAGATCACACGTACATCTGCAATTGGACTATTGTGCCGTTCACCCGTGGACGCTCACCCGTGGCGCTCGATGCTCCCGGCGCAGTCCAGGGAGCCGGCGGCCGGCGCTCCTGGGCCGGATCAGCAGGAGGGGCCCGGCGCCACGTCCGCATATCGGGTTCAGGGGCCGCTATCGAGGCTATCCACCTGGCGGAACCGTCCGTCTTCTCCCAACACGGTGACAAACACTGCATCGGACCCCTGGTTGTCTTCCGGCCCATATTGCAGAGGGAATCCGTCGATATCGACCGTCTCATTGCTCCGGATCGCGTTGAGGAAGCAGTCGCGGGTCAGGGCGTGCCCGCACCCGTCCAACCCCGCAATGGCCAACCGCCCGGCCAGGTAACCCTCCAGCGACACGAAACTCCGCGTCGCTTCCGGGTCGTATGCCGCCAGGGCCGCCTGGTATTCAGCAACAACGGCGTTGCTGGCATCATCCGGTGACGGGACTACTTGAGTCACGTATATTCCGGCGCCATCCGGTCCCAATTCTCCCGCCAGCGCCCGGCTGCCCACGAACGAGATCGCCATGAACACCGGGGCGATTTCGTCGCGGAGGGCCAGGATAGTTTTCGCCACGGGCGCGTAGGCGCCGACCATGATCACCGCTTCCGGATCCGCATCCACGATGTGGAACACCGCAGCGGTCGTCGCGTCGGTGTTGCGCTCGTAGTATCCGGAACCGACCGGCTCAAGGCCGCGTCGTTGCAGGGCCTGGATCGTCCCCGCGAGACCAGCCTGCCCGAAGGAGTCGTTCTGGTAGAAAACGGCGATCCGTGTGAATCCCAGATCTTCGGTCAGACGCTCCACCATCTCCTCGGTCTCCTGGTAGTAGGACGCCCGCAGGTTCAGGATATTGTCCAACTCCGGCTCACGCAGGAATTCCGCGCCGGTAAAGGGCGCCAGGAAAGGAGCGCCGGCGGAGTTGGCGGACAGGAAAGCGGAGCGCGAGGTTGGCGTGCCCACCGCTCCGATCAGTGCGAACACCTTCTGCTCGTATAGCAGTTGCTGTGTGTTGGAGAATGCAGCGTCCGACTCGTACCCGTCGTCCAGCGTTTGCAACTCCAACCGGCGACCATGCACACCGCCGGTCTCGTTGGCTTCGTGGAACGCGGCCTGTATTCCCAGGCGCATGTCCTGGCCGAGACCCTGGGCCGGACCGGTGAAGGCGGCGGACTGCCCGAACAGGACCCGGTCCTCAAACACGCCCTGGTCCGTCTGACCCGCAGGTGCGGCAGTGGCCGACGTTGCGCCACCGGTTGCGTCGGCTCCTGATGTCGGTTGCCCCGACCCAGCGCAGGCCACGCCCGAAAACAGGGTTGCCAGGGCCACGATGATGGCGTAGGCGGCGACCAGAGTTTTCGATCTCATCTGAATTTGGCTCGGACCAACTTTGGCATCTGCTCGACAGAGCATACACCACCGGACACACCGTGCGCCCGTAACCTCCGGCCACGCGTTCCGGAAATTCGGGCGCCTGATGAGGACGGATGGGGTTACAGCTCCGGAGGTCGCCGCTCATGCCACGGCGTTGCCTGCTCGTAGGCGTAGGCGGCGCGGAATATATTCGCCTCGCCCAGGTGCGGCCCGCCGATCTGCAAGGCGAGCGGCAATGCCCCCTCACCGTCGCCGGTGAACCCGCACGGGATGCTCAGCGCGGGGCAACCGCTCAGGCTGTACAACCCGCGGAAGCTGCCGTCCCGAAGCGCGGCGGCAGCCACCTCCTTGTTGTCGATCATCGCCGGCTCGTCGGCCAGCAAACCGGCCGGCCCGGAGGAGGTGGGTTGTATCAGCAGGTCGACGCTGCGGAAAGCCTCGATCACCTGGCGGCGCACCAGCGCCCGCAGCTTCAGCGCCTTGTAGTACACCTGCCCCGGTATCAGGTTGCCCACGGCAAAGGCCACCCGCGTGTTCGGGTGGTAGTCCTCGAACCGCTCCCGCAGCCACTCGGGGTTCAGGCTGACCCGCTCCGTGCTGGTGATGGTGCGCACGATGGGGCCGGTCACCGGAGCCATCGGCAGGCTCACCGGCACGACCTCCGCGCCCAGTTCTCCGAACACCTCAGCGGCGGCCGCGGCGGCTTGCCGGCTCTGTTCGTTCAGCGACAGGCCGTGCCCGCCCATCAGCTCCTGCACCACGCCAATGCGCATCCCCCGTACGCCGCCGTCCAGCCCGTCCAGATAGTCGGGGACCGGTTCGGTGCGGCTGTATCGGTCCTTGGGATCGTGGCCGGCGATGACGCCCAGAGTCAGCGCGCAATCGGTCACGGTTCGTGAGATGGGGCCTATGGTGTCCGTCGACCAGCTGGCGCCGTCAACTCCGGCCCGGCTGACTCGCCCCCACGTGGGCCGGATGCCCACCAGGCCGCTGTTTGCCGCCGGACCGCGTATGGAACCGCCCGTGTCCTCTCCCAGCGAGGTGGCGCACAGGTACCCCGCCGTGGCGGACCCGCTGCCGGTGCTGGAAGTGCCCGGGTTCCGGTTGGTGTCCCACGGGTTGCGCGCCGGACCGAACCAACTGCTGATGGGGTCGCCCATGGCGAACTCGCTCATGTTGGTCTTGCCGATGATCACCGCGCCGGCATCCTTGAGCTTGGCCACCACCGTGGCGTCGGTATCCGGCACAAAGTCGGCGCGGATCTTGGACCCGTCGCTGTTGCGGATTCCCGCCGCATAGATCTGGTCCTTCACGCCCACCGGGACGCCGTGCAGCGGCCCGCGGAAGTTGCCCGCGGAGGCTTCGTCGTCCAACTGTCTGGCGTCGGCGCGAGCCTCGTCGGCGCACACCGTGATGTAGGCGTTCAGTTTGTCGCCCACCGCGTCGATGCGCGCCAGGTAGGCGTCCACAGCGTCGAGACACGAAATCTCCCGAGCGCGGATGGCGGCGGCCAGCTCGGATGCGGGCAGGAACGGGATTTCAGCGGGCGTCATTCTGCCACCTCCATATCGGCGGGATGGGTCACGGCCACGTACTCCTCCAGGTTGAACCCGGGCGGGTTGATGGCGGCCATCTCCTCCAGCATCGCGTTCAGGCTGTGCGTAACCTGGCTCAGCTCCGGCTCGCTCAGCGTGAGCCCCACCGCTTTGGCCAGGGCCTGGATTTCGTCGTTGTTCAAATCGGACATAAAGGCTCCGTAGTTACTGTCGCGGATCGATAACTTCGATGAATGGGAAACGCCGGAAGTCACTGTCTACGGTGCAGATTTGGCTGACACCATGCTCTCGCATCAGAACAACAGTACGCATGTCGTGAACCACATTGCCCCGTATGTCAGGCAGCTCGGTGGCTACTTGCAACAGTACACTAAGGTGGTTGTCTGTGGGGAGCAATACGCTGAGACTCGGCGATACCAACAACATCGCTAGAAAACGACAACCGTCCTCCAGGCTCCAAGGGTGGGGATAGATTCTCGGGTGGGTGATTACCCGCAGAAATTCATAGCAGACATTCCACGTCAAGAACGTGGATGATGAGCCTGCCCCCGCTTCTGAGAGGCGCTGCCTACAGGGGACATGGAACTCTGAATCCGTCCTGGCAGCATAGACCACGACGTTAGTATCGAAAACCATCGTACTCGTCCATTACCCGGTACAGTTCCTCTTTGTTTGCAATATCAACCAACTCTCCGCCGCTGTTCCACTTGGGAAGCCTCTCAAACAGCTCCTCAGCCGTTTGCGGAGCCGGCTCCCCAAGATACTCCTCCACCACGCGGCGGAGTTTTTCTTTGTTGGAGATGTCAACCAGCAACTCGCCGCCCCGCCACTTGGGCAGCCTTTCCATCAACTCCTCAGCAGTTTCCGGTGGAGGTTGCCCATCATCAGCATCCATCACCCGGTAGAGTTCCTCTTTGTTGGCGATGTCAACCAACTCCCCGCCGCTGTTCCATTTGGGCAACTCGGGCCACGGATCCTCCGGTTTGTCGGGAGTTGCTTCTTCCGCGATCTCGTCGAGTATATTGAGAATCCCGGCCTCCGCCAGCGCAGAAGCCGTAGTCCCGCGACGCTTTGCCTCGGCATACAGCCTTTGTACGATGGTTTCGTCGATGTTCAACGTCGTTTGCATAATGCTCAACCCTGCGTCTGATTTGTATCAGGTTACACCGTTTGCCCCGTAAACCGCCAACTTCCCAGCAGCGCCGCCGGCACGTGCATCGCCACGCCCGCCTCGTTCAGGTTCAGGCGCGCCGTATCCGACAGAGCCTGGCAGCCGGCCAGCGCCTCCACGTAGCTCTGGGTGAACCGCAGGTTCTTGACCGGCGTGGTGATCTCGCCGTTCTCGATCAGGAACGTGCCGTCCCGTGTCATGCCGGTCATCACGCAGCCGCGGTTGTGCGACAGGCGAGTGTAGTAGAACCGCGTGATGTACAGCCCGCGCTCAACCGATGCGATCAACTCCTCGGTGGTGCGGTCGCCGGGACGCATGAACAGGTTGGTCGCCGTTGGCCCGCCGGTCGCTCCCCGCTGGTGGCCGGTGGAGCCCACGCCGGCCCTGGCGGCAGTGTACGTGTTGTACACCGGGCCTTGCACTACGCCATCGGCAACGATCTCCACGCGCTGCCTCGGCACGCCCTCGGCATCGAAAGGAACCGGCCACCCCGCTGGATCCAGCCCGTTGTCGTAGATGGACACCAGTGGGCTCATAGCTGGCTGACCCTGCAGGTCGCTCATCCAGCTGCGCCCGTCCTGCACCATCTGCGCGCCCATGCCGTAGAAGCTGAGCGCCTCCAGCATGTCGTCCACCGCATAGTTCTCCAGCACCACCGGATACTCGCCCGGTTCCAGGTCCTGGGGATTGCGGCCCCGCACCGCCTTGTCGATGGCCTCGTCCGCCAGCGCTTCGCCGTCAATTGCGTCCATGCGCCAGCCGCCGCCCTTGGCCCAACCCGCGGAGTTATCGCTGCGGGCGGTGACGAGCAGGCCGGAGAAGGAACCCGCATGGTAGGCGTCGGCGCCCAGCGTGCTGACCACGGCCAGTTCGGTGGCGCCAGTGCGGCAGAAGCCGGCGGCGTCCAGCGACAGGTCGGCGGCCTTGTGGCACACCATGCCGGCGATGGCGGCCCGCCGGTCGGCATCGCAAGCGGCGGTGGTCTCGTCGAACGCTGCTGCTGATTGGGCCGGCGCCGGTTCTGGCAAGCCGGGAAAATCCGGGTCCTCGGGCATCAGCCGGGCGTATTCGACAGCCTGGCGAACCGCGTCGGCCAGCCCCGTTGCCGACAGGTTGTTGGTGACCGCCCGCCCCTGGCGTTTGCCGACAGCGACCCGGACGTGCGCGATGGCGTCCTGGTGGGCCACGTTCTGGTGGATGCGGTTGTTGGCGAACCGGGTCAGCGCCTGCTCCGTGGCGGTCAGATAGATGTCACCGTCCGCGTCAGATGGACAGTGACGCAGCGCCTCCCGCAACAGCGTCCGTATCCGTTCCTGTCCCAGCATCCCCGTGCGTCCTGGCTTCAGCGCATCACGCCGACGCGCACGTTGCGGAACCGCGAGGGACTGGCGCCGTGGCTGGTGTGGGCGATCTGCCCCGGCTGGCCCTTGCCGCACCGGGGAGTGCCCCAGAGCTGCCAGTGCTGCGGCCCGCACACGGCGTCGCAGCTTCGCCAGAACTCCGGCGTGATACCGGTGTAGGTGCAGTTACGCAGCAGGCGGCCCAGCTTGCCGTTCTTGATCTCCCGACCGACCTCGGCGCCGAACTGGAAGTTGTACCGGCGGTCGTCAATCGACCACGACCGGTTGGTCTCCAGGTAGATGCCGTCGTCGGTGTCGGCGATCAGGTCGTCCAGCGTCCACTCGCCCGGCTCCAGGCTCACGTTGGTCATGCGTATGAGCGGGATGCGGTTCCACGACGACGCCCGCATGCACCCGTTGGACGGCAGGTCCAGTCGGGTCGCCGACTCCCGGCTCATCAGGTAGCCGACGAACTGCCCGTTGCGGATGATGTCCGTCGCCTGCGCCGGCAATCCCTCGTCGTCCCAGCCGAAGGTGCCCAGGCCGGTGGCGCTGGTGCTGTCGGCGGTGATGTTCACCTGCTCCGACCCGTACCGGAAATCGTGCAGCAGGTCGGGCGTGAGGAACGACGTGCCGGCGAACGCCGCCTCGTCGCCCAGCGCGCGGTCCAGCTCCACCGCGTGGCCGCAGGACTCGTGGATCTGCAACGCCAGCTGGCTGCTGTCGATGATCAGGTCGGTGTCGATGTTCGACGGGCAGGGCTCGGCGGTGAGCAGCTCGGCGGCCTCCTCGGCGGTGCGACGCGCGTTGCCCGGCAGGTCCATGGCGACGACATACTCCCAGCCGGCGCATCCCTGCTGCCGCCCGTGGGACTGCGGATACGAACGCCGCTGGGTCTCGCCGTTGCCCACGGCGGTGGCCTGCACTCCGCCGCCGGCCTCGTGGATGGTCTGCGTGACCAGCGCTCCCTCGGTGTTGGCGAAGGTGCGCTCCTCGCGGATGAAGACCACGTTGGCCATGCGCGCCGTGACCTGCGGAACCGCGGCCATCTCGCGGTCGGCTTCCAGCAGCAGGGCCAGCTTGTCGTCCAGCGGCACCGTGAACGGGTCTATGCTGATCGGGGTCGTGTAGCTGCCCCGACTGGCGACCGGCGAGCCCAGCAACTGTGCAGCGGTCTGCCCCGATCCGTTATGGCTCGCCGACGCCCGCGCGATCTGCACCGCCTGCGCCGCCGCCAGATCAGCTGCCTCGGTGGTCAACTCCCGCGTCGACGCGAAACCCCACGCCCCCTGGTACACCGCGCGGATGCCCAGCCCCACCGACTCGTCGGCGGTCATCGTCTCCACCACCCCGTTCCGCACCACGATCCGCTGCTCCCGGTTGGACACCAGGCGGATGTCGGCGTACTCCGCCCCGCGAGCGCGGGCGGTGTCAAGGGCGGTGGCGATTAATGGGTCCATCAGTTGGCCTTCCTCAATTCCTTTAGACCGGTGAGGACATCCTTCAATCGCTCGGCAAACAGATCAACATTTTGGCTAACCACGGTAGCTTGGACGGTCCGTCCCCTAAGCCAATTGTACCTCGTGTACTCTTGGCCTAAGCCGTCGGACTCGAAACCTGTGACCCAATTATTCAGAAAGTCCTGAAGTTCTTGGTTCGTATAGTCGAAGCGCACGCGGAAATCAAATTCGGCGGGACGGTTTTCGGTTGGAGCGTAAAAATGGGCAACGGTGATGGGTTGGGAGTGGAACTGACATCGTCCTCTGACTCGGATGCCGCCAGCGCTCGGTGTAATAAACCCACCAGCATTTTTGACAGCCTCAATCAGAGTATTTGCAGATTGCTGTACCTCAGGCGGAGAATTGGACAGGAACTCCTCAAGCGTCATGTTGCGACGACTATCACTGCTCCTACCATTTTGGCGACGCGACTCGGATTGTCCGATAACACGCGATACCAGTATCTTTTCTTGAGTAGATTGGCCGGGGAATTGTTTGATTTCAACCGCTAGGACCTCAATGTTTTCGCGGGTTTGTTCATTTAGGAACTTGACTACCCGTTCTAATTCTGAGGGTATGTCATCTGCTACGAAAAGCAGCCGTAGACGATTAGCCTCTAGATTCGTGGCAGCCCTTTCCCAGAACTCATCAACCAAATCTTCAAAATCAGTTTCGTCCACTGGTTTCAACAGTGTTCTCATTACAGCAAGCGGGTCAGTTTTCCGCTTACCCGCGTCCTCTTCGAGCGCACTGCGCATGCCGTTACCTGACCACACAACCGAGGCAGTGGCAGCATAGTCCAACATTTGCCCAACAACTTTACGTCGGTTGTCGGGGTTGGTTCCACGCTTTACTTCGACCAACGTAGGGCGAGCGTGCTGGTCTATGAGTAGGTGGTCGACAGCCCAGCCTTCCACCGGCATCTCTCGGCGAATTAGGATCCAGCGAAGCGGATCCTCAGGTTCGATCTGCTCGCCAGCCAACAACTCTGGATGGTCAGCGATTAGCTCCTGTATCAACGACTCAGCGGAGAAAGGTTGTTCTTCCCAGGATTTCAACTTGCCCAGAGGATCGAGCGTGTAGATTTTCTCGGCCAAAGCGCCTCCTCCTACACCGGCAAAAACGGCTCGTCCGACGCCGGCGGCAGCTGCTCGAAGGCGTTGATGTTGAAGGCGAGCACCGAGTAGTAGCCCATCAGGTTGGTCAGCTCGATCAGCCCCCGGTCGCCGAACTCGGCGCGGGCGGCGTCGAAGGTGGCCTGCGAAACCCGACGGGTGCGGAAGAACTCCCGGCCGTAGTTGATTACCGCTGATTCCGCGGACGACAGCGGGGGCAATTCCTGCTGGTCACGCAGGGCGTCCACCAGCGCATCGCTGAGGCCCGCCCGCCGTCCGGCCGCGGCGTGGGCGTGCCAGATGAATTGGCAGTCCAGCTCCCGGGCGGTGGTTATCATGGCGAGCTCCGCCACGTTGTCGGGCAGGGTCGAACCCCCAGCGCGGAGGTAGTCCCGCAAAACCTCGCCGCGCTGGGCGATCTCAGGCACGTGGAGCTGCACGGCGATGGGCCCGAACTCAGGCACCGCTCCGCCGCGTGCGGATACGATAGCGTCAAAAGCGTCAACTTGTTCCGATGGTACAGCGTCCCGGGACGCGATGTGGAAACGAGGCATGGTGCATTCTCCTGTCAGGTGCGGTTTAGTTGTCAGCAGCGACTAGCTCAGCGTCGGGAGGTTCCGTAAAAATCGGCTCCCCATCAGGTTCCAGATGACGGTGATTTATCAGCGCACGCAATAGCTGTTGGTGGCTGCGCCGAATCTCGGCAAGCAGATTTGCTTGGGATTGCTCAATTTTGTCGGAGAGTTCCTTGTGAACGACATCCACCTTGTCGGAGAGTTCCTTGTGGACGGCGTCAATTTTGTCGGAAAGTTCCTTGTGGACAGCGTCGATTCTGCCGGAAAGTTCCTTGTGGGAGGCCTCGTTCTTCTCGTTGGCATCCTTGAACTCATTTCGCTTCGGAAGGTTCCCCAAAGCGTAGGCAGCACCGACGCCACCAATAAACAACATCGCGCCAAGTGCAATAATCGCTATCAACTCAGCGTTTTCAATCACGGCCAATCCTCCGTGCTGCTATCAGGGTTTGTAATGCGTGACTCATCACTGGCAGTGCGGAATAACTTCCTCGCCGAACAGCTGGATGGCCTCCATGATGCGCTCGTGGGGCGGGCCGCCGGAGTGCGCATGGCGCAGCCGCAGCAGGAAGTAGTCGGCGCCCGTGGCCTCCTTCCAGCGGTGGAACTCGTCCACCACCTCCTGGGGCTCGCCCAGGATCAGTCGGTCGGGGCCCAGATTGTCGATGTTGATCTGCGATTCCTCGGTGTATTGCCGGAATTCGTTGAGGCCGTTGCGCCAGTAGTATTTGTAGGCGTCCATGACCTCCGGCCCGTACACCCGCTCCGCTTCGGCGCGGGTCGGGGCAACCCAGGCGTCACGCATCAGGCACAGCACCGGTTCCTTGCCGGCTTCTTCCGCCGCGCGCTGGTAGGCGTTGGCCAGGGAAATCGTGTTTTCGAGGTCGGTGCTGGGACCGGCCACAAACCCGTCGGCGATCCTTCCCGCCCGCCGCGCTCCCGGTGTCCGGCTCGCCCCGATCCACAGCGGCGGCGCGGGATCCGAGTAGGGCCGGGGCGTGATGGTGAGGTCGTCCAGGTTGAAGTGCTCGCCGGAGAACGAGAACCGCTCACCGCTCCAGCATTGCCGGATGACCTCGATCTCCTCCTCGAACCGGCTCACCCGCTGCTCGATGGCGATGTCAAACGTGCGGAAGTCCACGGGCTGGTAGCCCAGACCCACGCCCAGGATGAACCGCCCCCGCGACACGATGTCCAGGGTGATGACGTCCTCCGCCAGCCGCACCGGATGATGCAGGGGCAGCAGGATGACCGAGGTGCCCAGGTTAAGCGTCGTGGTCTGCGCGGCAACCGCCGCCGAAACGATCAGCGGCGAGGGCAGGAACCCATCCCGGTCCTGGTGGTGCTCCCCGAAGAAGCAGGAATCGAAACCGGATGCCTCTGCGAGCTTCGCCTCGGCCACGACCTCATCGACGCGCAGCGCCAGGTTCTCCCCGGCCGGCGGGTCTGCGATGGAACTGTAGATGCCGAATTTCATGGACAACCCTTTACGTTTGCGACGATTGTACGCCTGCTAATTGCCCCTGCCATTCTGGGCAACGGCCTCGGTCAGGCGGTTCAAAGCTTCCAGAAACGCCTGCCGCTCTGCGGCTGCAAGCCGACGTTCTTCAGCGGCGCGTTCCTCGGCGTGGCGACGTTCTTCCGTGATCTGTTCCAGCGTGTTTTTCATCAGCTCCATCATCAGGTCGTTGCGCCTGCGCTCCTCATTGTTGCGCTGTCGCTCGCGTAAGAACAACATCAGGTCGGAACCGCCGGTGATGGTGATTGCGATGCTCGTGTGGATTATGCCATGGTGCAGCACGGTGGTGGACAAATAGCGGGCCACAGGTCCGGGCCGGCACATCAGCTCAACCGCGTTTTCCGGCGTGCAGGGCAGCGCGGTATAGCGCCAGAACAGCCATGTGACCGCGGCCGCCAGTGCGCCGAAAAGCAATGGAGCCCAGCTCCAAGGCTAGCGTCCTGATGCCGGAGCCCATTATAACCATTGGCGCCAGTTAGCGTCAGAGGACGAATTGAGCAATAGAATTGAGCAATAGAGCGGTGGATGCGTCCGGTTTCGTCCGGTTCCAGTCCATCCCACTGCGCCAGAATGTTGAAGACCATCATCAGGTGCGCCAGATGCGCCTCAAAACCGCGCCAGGTCAGATGTCGCATCGTCTTGCTGCCCCACACAGTGGTCATCATGGCAAAGGTGGTTTCCACCGCCATACGCACGTTCCACTCCTCCCGTCGGCAGATCTTGACGTTGGTTGGGTCGCCTTCTGTTCAAGCCAGGGGCAGGCTCTGGGCGCGGTGAAAGCCGGTATCGGCCAGGATGATCGTCCGTCCGTCGCAGTGTTCCAGCAGGTGTCGGAAGGTCTGGTCGTGCGGGCCGGTCAAAGATCAGGGCGGTTCGGCCGTCCCAATCGGTGATCAGGCCCAGTTGGTTGATCACGATGCAGAGCTTGCCCCCGACGATCCAGCGGTGATTGGACTTGCCCTTCCGTCCCGCCTGGTGGAAATCACGCCCGGAGCGCGCCGGATGGCGGAGTGCAATGCCACAGCTGTCGGCGATGCCCCGGATGGTGGCCCGGACCAAAAAGCAGCCGGGCCAGCAGGATTGGGTTTCGAGACGGCGGAAGAGGCGGGTGCGTTCCGGCAGTTTGGGGAAGCGATGACCATAGCTATGTCGTCTCCATCACCGAACATGCCGACGACACCCCACCGGCAAGCTCATGGAGGCCATCATCGAAGGCGTGGACGAGTTCTACAGCGAAAATCTTGCCCAGGAAGTGACGCGGGGTATGCGGGAAGCCGCATCACGGGGCTTCTGGATGACCAGCAACGCCCCCTACGGCTATAGGCGGGTCTATGTTCAGGACGGGGCCAAGAAACGCCCCCGCCTGGAACTACCCGCCCCACGACGCGGTGGTCCGCCGCATCTTCGACCTCACCCTACAGGGCAAAACATCCCTGGACATCCTCAAGACCTTCAACGCCGAGGGCATCCCCTCCCCCAACGGCAAGCAGTGGCACAAGACCACCGTCCACAAGATCCTCACCAATGAAGCCTACACCGGCACCCTGGTCTGGGGCCAGAAGGCGAGGGACGGGCAGCAGCCGGTGCGGGTGAAAGACGCCTTCCCCGCCATTATCTCCCAGCAGGAGTTCCAGCGAGACAGGAAACTGTTGGAGGCGCGGGCGCCCAGGGTCACCCACCCCCGCCGCGCCGCCAGCCCCTACCTGCTCAGCGGGTTGGCCAGGTGCGAGACCTGCGGCAAGGCCCTCACCGCCGCCGAAGCCAAGGGCGGCAAGTACACCTACTACGTCTGCCACTCCCTGCTCAAGCAGGGCAGCGGAACCTGCGACACCCCACGACTCAACGCCAAGTCCTTCGAGGAGATCATCATCTCCAACATCCGGGACAACATCCTCACCGAGTCCAACGTCCGCGACCTGGTGAAGCTGGTGGACGAGGAGATGGACGGGGTAGCCCGGGAACAGCGGCAGAACCTGGAGACCATCGAGGCCGAATTGGAGGAGGTGAAGCGGAAGCTGGACCGCATCTGGCATTTCGTGGAGAGCACCGACCTGGACATGGCCGACGCCTCGGAGCGCATCCTGGAACACCTCCACCGCCGGGAGCAACTGGAAGCTGCCGCCGAGGAAGCCCGGGCCGTCCTGTCCCAGCGTCGAGAACTGCTGGACAGCGCCGACACCATCGCCGCCTTTGCCCAGGACATGAGCGAGTTTCTCAGAACCAGCGAACTCACCGAGACCAAATCCTTCGTGCGGTCATTCGTCAAGGAGGTGCTGGTGCGGCCCGGCGGAGCGACGATTGTCTATACCATCCCCACGCCGGATGACAGTCCCATAGGGGGAGCGGACGCCGCCGAAATCGCCCTGAATGGCGGAGTTCGCAGTATTGGACACGGTGGTGGAGGCTACGGGATTCGAACCCGTGACCCCCTGCTTGCAAAGCAGGTGCTCTCCCACTGAGCTAAGCCCCCACGCCAAGCCCCTACGGACCAGCGGCGGCTGCGTCGACCGCCCTTCCATACTACCACCCAGCCGCGATTGCCGGCCACGCGCCATTACAGGTCCATGATCAGCACCCACATCGGCTCCCGCCCGATGTCATACACCTCCAGCGGCTCTAATTCCCCGCTGTCCTGGTTCACCCGGTAGGACGCCAGCCGCCCCGTCTCCAGGCCCGAGGCGTACAGGTAGCTGCCCGTGGTGTCCAGGCTGAAGGCCCGCGGCACCGCCTCGGTAGGCACCCGCCCGATGGCGGTCAGGCTGCCGTCCGTGCCGTCCACGGCAAAGCCGGCCACGCTGTTGTGCCCCCGGTTGGGCGCGTACAGGAACCGGCCCGACGGGGTGATCTGGATCTGCGAGCAGGTGTTGCGCTCCGTGAAACCCTCCGGCAGCGTCGGCACCGTCTGGAAGGGCGACAGCGTGCCGGCGTCGGCGTCGAAACGGTACGCAGTGACGCTGCACCCCTGCTCATTCGACGAGTACACCACGTCCAGGTTGGGGTTGAAGCAGATGTGCCGCGGCCCCTCGGGCGAGGTCGGGTTGGCCCGGTCCGGCGTGTTGGGCGTCAGCCGGCCCGTCGACTCGTCGAACCGAAACTGGAAGATGGCGTTGGGCCCCGTCTGAGACCCTTCGGCGATGTGCGGCACGAAGGCGTAGCGGTTGGACGCGTCGGTCTGCACGTAGTGCGCGCCGATGCCCGTCTCCCGCCACTCGATGGGCGTGGCGTCCAGCCGTCCGTCGTCGCCGAAGCCATGCACGCCCACCCGCGCCTGGTAGTAGTAGGCCGACAGCAGGTAGTTTCCGGTGCGGTCCACAAAGAGGTGCACCGGATTGCCGTCCAGGTCGATGTCGCTGATCCGCTCGAGGTCGCCGCTGCCCCCGTTGATGCTGTACGACGTCAGCCCGAACTCTCCCGGACGCCGCCGTCCCACGAACAGATAGCGCTTCCCGAGATCCGTCGCCATCGGCGCCGGCATTCCCTCCAGCGGAAACTCGACCCGCCCCTTCAGCCCGCCCGTCGCCGGATCCAGGTCATACCGCGCAATAACGTCGTCCCCCTGTAGCGATACGTACAGATAGGTAGCCATCTCAACACCTCCGCTATTCTCACGCGCACCCACTTGGGTAAGTGTCATAAACAGGATTTACGGGATTTCAGGATTTGACAGGATTGGGAGATCTTCATCAGGGAACAGTTCCAATCCTGGTAATCCCTAAATCTTGAAAATCCTGTTTCTGACGATTTACAAAACTGGACACGCACGAACTCTGCTATTCCATCACCCGCGCGCCGGGCAGCCCCAGCAGGAACTGCCCGTGGTTCTCGTAGGCCGTGTCGCTCACCATTTGGTGCTGGGCCGCCGCGTTGATGTCCCGCAGGCACTGCTGCAGGATGTTGGGCGTGAACAGCGCCTCGCCGCCGCCGTAGCGGAAGGCCTGCGCCGTCACGTCCGCGGCCACGTCGGTGGTGTAGGTGGCGCAACTCCGCATCTGCGCCTGCAATGGAGGCGGCGGAGTGTGACCGGCGCAGACCGATCGCCACGCCTCTTCCAGGATCTCCACGTTGAGGGAGCGGGCCGCCCGCAGCCGCAGGTCGCACTCGCCCAGCGCCCGCTGGAACGTCGCCCGGTTCGCCAGCAGGTTCACCGAGTTGTACCCCCGCGTCTTGGACGCCGCCGCCTCGGTCACCGCGTCCAGGGCCCGCCGCGCCACGCCCAGCGCGAAGGCCGAGTGCTCGTTGGTCACAAAACCCGGCCGGCCCAGGCGGTGCAGCGCGCCGCCCCGCTTCGGCTCCGTGAGTGCCGAGTCCCACGCGAACCCATCGGGCACGAACAGGTCCTCCACCGAGAAGTCGCAGCTTCCGGTGCCGCGCAGGCCCATCACCTGCCAGTTGTCATGCACCTTGACCTGGTGCCTGGGCATCGCCATCCGGACCTGCCGTGGATGGCCGGCCGGTTCGTCCGCAACCACGCGAGCGCCGGCGGAGACCCACTCGGCGTGCATGATCCCGCTGCCGAACCGCCAGTGCCCGGTGACCCGGTATCCGCCGTCCACGGGCGTCGCCGTTGCCGAAGGCGCGGCCGCGCCGGCGACCTTGGGCGGCTTGCCGCCAACGAATATCTCCTCGATGGCATCGTCGGACAGGAACGCCCCCAGGCTGCCCAGGCTCGCCGCTCCGATCATCAGGCACCATCCCGAGGCCGGATCGATGCGGCTCACCGCCTCCAGCACGTCCAGTTGCGTCACCGCGTCGGCCTCGGCCCCGCCCAGCGCGTGGGGCGTCTTCAGCCGCAGCAACCCCGACTCGTACAGCGCGTTCACCGATGCCGGCGCCAGCGTGCCGATCCGCTCTGACTCCTCCGCCCCGGCCTCCAGCGTGGCCCGCACACTCTCCACCGCGTCTATCAGGACACGATGCTTTTCGGTGCGATCGTAGGGAAATCCGTTCATGCCGTCGCCGGTCCTATGCGTCCACCTTGGGAAACACGTCCTGCACCAGCGCGTCCATGGTGTCCAGCAGCTGTTGCAGGTCGCCGCAGTCGTGGCAGTTGATCTGGAACTCGTCCAGGCCGGACTCCTGCCGGTAGCGGTTGAGGTCCGACACGATCTGCTCGGTGGTGCCATAGTCCGTCGGCCGGTCGTTATCCGAGACCGAGTGCCCCGAGATGCTGCTGATGTTCACCCGGAAGCTCATCCGCACCCGCGGCGGCTCCTCCCGTCCGATCTCGGCGGACACGTCATTGAGGTACCGCCAGTTGCTGACCAGGGTCGGCAGCGGCGTCGGCGTCGGCTGCCACACCTGCGCGAACCGAGCCGCCCGCCGCAGGGAGGCGTGGCTGGAGCCGCCGATCCAGATGGGTGGGTGCGGCTGCTGCACCGGCTTGGGGCTGGTATGCAGCCCGTCGAAGGAGAAGAACCGCCCGTTGAACGACACCGGGTCCGGCTCCCAGCATGCCTTCCACAGTCGCAGGTACTCGTTGGTGCGCGCTCCCCGCTCCCGGTGCGGCACGTCCAGCGCGGCGTACTCGATCTCGTTCCAGCCCGACCCCACGCCGACGATGGCCCGCCCGTCGGACATCTGGTCCAGCGTGGCAACCATCTTGGCCGTCACCACCGGGTTGCGGTAGGGCATGATCAATACCGACGTGCCCAGCCCGATTTTCGACGTGCGCGACGCCACGTAGGCCAGGGACATCAGCGGGTCGTACACCTGCCGCCACGGCTCGCTCCGCGCCCCGTCGTCAACGATCACGTGGTCGTTGACGAACACCGCGTCAAACCCCAGTTCCTCCGCCTTGACCGCCGTGTCGAGAATGCCCTTCGCTGACGCCGGAAAGCCCAGGTAGTCCGCGTTGGGCAACCGGAACGAGTACTTGACCATTCGATACCGCCTTCCTGTATGAATTATCGATCACGTTTGGCGGTCATCATATTGCCAACGCGAAGTTGAAACAAGAGTCGGCATCGGCGATAATCCCGCTACGAAAACGCCCGCAGCGGAGGCCCACCATGTCCAAGTTTCGTATCGTCCCCCACGGCCGGCTCCAGGAATGGGTCGCCGAGGAGCAGGGCTACTTTGCCGATGAGGGCCTCGACTACGAGTTCGTCGCGTCGAACCGGCCCAGCGAACCGCTCAACCCTTCCGTGGATTCCGCCGAGGGCGCGCCCATGGAGATCAAGCGCGGCGCCTTCGAGTCCATGGAGGCCGGCCGCGCCTGCGAGATCAGCTCCGCCTGCCACTGGGCGGTCGGCATGGCCGCCAGCGCCGCCCACGGCCGCATGTGGGGGCAGGCCTACTCCGTGACTCCCAGCGGCATCTGGGTCGCTCCCGAGTCTCCCCTGCAGACCCCCGAGGATCTGGCCGGCGTCGAGGTTGCCGTGGGCTGGCACTCGGGCAGCCACTTCTCCGCCCTCCAGGCCCTGGAGAGCATCCTGCCCCGGGATCAGATCAGCCTCCAGTTCGTGGGCGGCCCCCTCGATCGCCTGCAGTTGGCCCTCGAGAGACGGGTCCAGGCCGCCAACGTTTTCGGCGCGCCCGGCTACGTGCTGGAGCAGCAGGGCTTCCGCAAGCTCGTGGACACCAGCTTCATGATCGGCTTCCTCATCAACGGCGACGCCTCTGACGATCAGCTGCGGGCCTACTTCAACGCCCTCCAGCGCGCCCAGCGCGAGATCGACGCCGCCAAGGAGCGCTACCAGCGCTACTTCCTCAACGAGCTGCCGGAGCGTTACCACCGGCTGTTCGACCACCGCCGCGCCGGCATCGGCGAACGCCTCGTCTTCGAGCCCTACACGAAAGAGATGTTCGACCGCACCCACCGCTGGATGCTCGACTGGCAAATCTTCCCCCAGGACCAGGTGGGCAGCGTAACCTACGAACAGGCCGTGGCCGTGTAACCGTCAGCTACGCACGGACCCAAAGAAGCGGGGGCGCAATCACTGCGCCCCCGTTCGCATTTTGGATCCCGTCTCCGGCAGGTCCCCACTCCGTTCACCGTCTGGCGGCGAAAAGGACCTGCGCGGCAAAGGCCCTTCGATCCCTGGCAGTGGTCTCGATGAACCGCTCCACCGCCTCTTCTGCCCGGCTGATGGCCGTGGCGGCCTCGGAGCGGGTGAAAACGGACAGTGGGTTGTAGTCCGCGTCGTGCCGTAGCTCTTGCAGATAAACGAACGTCTCGGCGAAGTCGAATATCGCATCCGGAAAACGGTTGATCGCCGACGAGATCATTTGAGACCTTGCTCTGCCGTGGTCAAGGGCTCGGTAGGTTCGGGCCCACTCCGGGGAGTTGCGTAAATCGTTGGATGCTCCAATAAGCGTGTTCGCGTTGTTCTCAGACAGGGCGTGGAACATCGCGTAATAGGCTGTGCTGATGGCCCGGCGCAGTCTGGCTTGTTGCGGGCGACCTCTGGCTTCGCCGTACTCCGGGGGGTCTGCCAGTAATCTGCTGATCGCGATCAATTGCTCCCAATTCATTCAGCGTCCTGACGATACGGGGCCGCCTTCATCAATGCTGACCATTCCCTGTCTTCGCTTTCCTCTACGTACGACTGGGTGATGACTCCAGTCACTCCGAACTTCTGGAACGCGGGGCGGTTTCGTCGGTTGAACCCGTTGAGCCAGCGGGGATCCAAGGCGTTCCCGTCACCGGAGTACACGATCCTGATGTGCACGTAAGGGTCGTCGAATTCGTCTATCTTGGTGACCACCGTGACGCGAGGAAACGTCAAGACTTCACCGAACCTGTCCGTCAGGTCGCAGCGGGTGATCTCTTCGATCCCGACTTTTTGCTCGTCCGTCAACATAAGCTCGTGAGCCATGATGCCTCCTCGGGTAGTCCGGCACGGCTGCCTATTTCGATCCGGCTCATTTGAGACATTCTACTGGCTGCGGTCAACGGCAGAAAGCCTGACGTTTACCTCGTAGTCTTGGGAATCACCCCAGCCCCAGCGTCGCCTCAGGGAACAGCTCCTCCACGTCCACCGCCTCCGGTATCACCTTCTGCTCCACGTTGAAGCCCACGAAGGTCTCCAGCGTCTTCCGCGAGCTCGCCACGCCGTAGGGGATCGGGTCCTCGCCGACCACGTCCACCATCTGGTGGTAGGGCCGGTCCTCCGGCGCAGCGGCATCTCCCGAACGCAGCTTGCCGAGGTAGAGGGCCCTCGCCGTGTTGAACGTCTCGAACAGCTCCGTCGCCAGGTCGGGGTTGGCGTCCAGCGCGGCGTTCTTCACCACGAGCATGTGGCTGATGGGATAAACGCCCGTCTTCCGGTGCCACGCGGCGTCGGCGGCATCCGGCTCGTCGAACAGCGGCCGCACGTCCGGCGAGTCCACCGGGCCGGCGCCGATGGCCGCGTCGATCTCCCCCGACACCAGCATCTCGCCCAGGTTGTTATTGGGCGACGACACCACGTTGGCCGGCGCCACGTACTCCGCCACGTGCTCGTCTCCCGACAGCACCCACGTCACCGCGTCCAGGTCCACGCCGTACTCGGTTTGCAACAACCCCCGCGTCCATACTCCTGGCGTCAGCGTGTAGCTGCGCACTCCGAACCGCTTGCCCTCCAGGTCCCCGGGCGTCTCGATGCCGCTGTTGCGGTTCACCACGATGCCGCCGTGGTAGAAGGCCCGGGTCAGGAAAACGGGCACCCCCGTGAACTGCTTCCCGTGCGCCCGCGCGCACAGGTACGTGGACAGCGCCATCTCTGCCACGTCGAACTCCAGCTCCCGCACCATCCGTCGGAAGATGCTGGTCACCGGCGATACCTCGACGTGCTCCATGCTGAACGCCGGCGACGTGATCGTCCCATCCTTCAACGGCGTCGTGTGCCCGTAGTTGCCCACGGCGGTGCGCAATACCAGGTCGCTCATTTCTCTGCCTCCCGTGCGTTTCTCATGTTCAATCCGGACGCCGTATCACCGGCCCGCCCATCATCCCGCAAATACCGTCGGCCCGCAAATCGACACGACGCCGGCAACGGTCCAGAGCCGTGTTCCCGTCATAACCAACCCAATCATTCCGGTCTCCAGCCCAATGAATCCGACCGGAACTCACCGTGACCAGCGTCACGGTATCGCCAACGCCAGCGCAACCTCGATATCCCGTCGCTGCCTGACCCCGTGGTAAACGCCCCATCGCCCTGCCGACGTGCAGTTCCCGATCAACCGGTCGGCGCGCACAGAGACGGTCAGGCGTCGCGTTTGCCGCCTCCGTGTCGGGAAGTCATCCTTTCCAGGGCGTTGAACGCCAGCGCCTCTCCATCCGTCTGGATGGTTTCGGCCATCCACTCTGCGATGCTGGGCGCAGCCCTTTCGATCGCTCGCTCCAGGGCATCCCGCAATAATTCGCCGACTGAACCGTAGCCCCAACCGTCCTCGTCCTCATGCTGTAGCCGCATCGCCAGTTCCTCTTGCAGCGCCGACCGCAGTGGTTGGTAAGCCTCAAGGACCTTCAGGCCAAAGATGTCGACAAAGCCGGAATCCGGCCTGGCTCGCCCCATTGTTTCCACCAGGCTCAGGCACTCCTGCAGCAGGCAATGTCTGAATTCGGTCGCCAACTCTTCATCGACCCCTTCCACTTCCAGCGCGCTGTCTACGCTCGTGCCGAAATCGTGGTTGTCGAACGGCTGATCCCAATCGGTCCCAACCTCGATCATCGGCGTGACCACGATGGTCTCGAATTCCTCGCCAAACCCCACCAGGTCTTCCACGTAGAAGGAGTCCTCGTATCCCTTTTCCAGTATGTCATTGATCGGATCGTGACCTTCCGTTTCGATCTCATCCGCCATTTCGCTCACCAGCGCCGCAGCGAGATGCCGGTTTTCGTTCAGGTACGCGGTCAATTCCTCCGCCGTGGAGATTTTCGCCTCTTCGTCCTCGCGTTCCGCCGGTTCCGGATTGTGATTCATCCCTGAACTCCTGGACAATGACTTGATGCGCTCCGAGCATTGTCCGCGCAGCCGGGCGGTCGAGTCAACGCGCCGACGGCAGTGGCGGCCAAGCTTCAAATGCTCCACCGGTCCGACGCGATTGCCTGGTGGAATTCGCGCCGCGGCCCGCGATGAGCGCGCGGCGTACCAGCTCAGGGCTTTTTCAAAGTTAATCCGTCATTCCTGAGTTAATCCGTCATTCCTGCGAAAGCAGGAATCCAGAGATTCCCATGAACGGAGACGTTCTGGATTCCCGCTTTCGCGAGAATGACAGTTTGGACCGAAAGGGCTGCAAGCGTGGACTTTGGAAAGACCCTGGCGCCGGCTTTTTCCTCATTGCGCCCTAACTGTCTTGGCGGTATGATGATTCTCAGAGTTCTCCCACGTCACACCGCCGCTTGAATAACCTATGGCTGCTGACTCCACTGTTGCTGATAATCTCCGCACCGCGCTCTACGACACCCACGTAGCTCTTGGCGCCCGCATCGTGCCCTTCGGTGGATGGGACATGCCCGTGCAGTACGAGGGAGTCATCGCGGAGGTCGCCGCCGTGCGCAACGCGGCCGGCCTTTTCGACGTTTCGCACATGGGCCGGCTGCACATCGGCGGCCCCAATGCGGCCGCGCTGCTGGACATTCTGCTCACCGGCTCCGCATCCGGCCTGCGCGTGGGTCGCGCCCGCTACTGCTTCATCTGCAACGAGCAGGGCGGCGTCATCGACGACACCATCTTCTACCGCCTCTCCGAGGATGAGTTCCTGCTCATCCCCAACGCCGGCAACCGGCCCGCCGTGAGCCTCTGGTTCGACCGCCAGCTCGCCCTGCATTTCGACGGCCGGGGCGTGCACATCACCGACCGCACCATGCTCACCGGCCTCATCGCCGTGCAGGGCCCCAGGGCGGTGGGGATGGTCGACCAACTGTGCGAGGACTTCACCCCCGGCGCTCGCAGGGCAAGCAACCCGGGCCGCACCCCCGCTCCTTCTCAGCTGCGCCCGTTCGCCTGGGGTCGAGGCCATATCGACCGCCGCCGCGTTTTCATTGGACGCACCGGCTACACCGGAGAGGATGGGTTTGAACTGGCCGTCGGGTCGGCCGACGTCGTCCCCATCTGGAACAAGCTCGCCGACGCCGGCGCGGTTCCCTGCGGCCTGGGAGCGCGGGACGTGCTCCGGCTGGAAGCCGGCCTTCCGCTGCATGGCCACGAACTGTCCGAAACCATCACGCCCATTGAGGCCGGCTTCGGCCGGTTCGTGCGGCGCGACGGCGGCTACAACGGCGCCGACGTGCTGGACCACCAGCGCGTGTACGGGACCGAACGCCGCCTGGTTGGCCTGACCCTGCCCGGCCGCAGCGCCCCCCGCGCCGGCTATGATGTGCTGGCCGATGGCCAGGTCGTCGGAACCGTCGCCAGCGGCAGCTACTCGCCAACCCTGGAGCAGTGCATCGCCATGGCTTTCGTGGACGCCGCCCACGCTGACCCCGACACGGTCCTCACCGTGGACATTCGCGGGCGTCAGTCCCAGGCCACCACGACGGAACCGCCCTTCTACCAGCGACCGGGCTAGCTCCGGCGCGCATCGGCGCGTTCTGCGGAACCGCAGGCGGCCGCATCATCGACTACCCTACCCTTGGGAGGTATCAGACAAAGTGAATCCCGAAGACCGCAAATATTCCAGGGAACACGAGTGGGCCCTGGTCGAGGATGCCGCCGCCGGCACCGTCCTGGTGGGCATCACCCACTATGCGCAGGACCAACTGGGCGACGTGGTGTACGTAGAGTTGCCCGACTCAGGCGCCCCAGTCGGTCACATGGCCAAGATGGGTGAGATCGAGTCCGTCAAAGCCGTCTCCGACCTGTATTCGCCCGTCAGCGGCGAGGTCACCGAAATCAACGGACGCCTGGCTCAGGAGCCCGAACTGGTGAACACCGACCCCTTCGGCGACGGCTGGATGCTGCGCGTCCGCATGAGCGATCCGGCTGAGCTGGAAGCGCTGCTCGACGCCGGCAGTTACAACGAGTACCTGGGTGGCCTGTAGCCGCGGTAACCTGAGACAGGAACGACTTCCAGTGACCACCCGGCGGTATCAACAGGTCAGCGCGGATTTTCTGGCGCAGGCCAGGCAGGAACTGGCCGCCGGCGATCTCCCGCAGGCATCCGAGAAAGGCTGGGGAGCCACCGCCCAGATCCTCCAGGCCATCGCCGATCAACGCGGCTGGGAGCACAGCCGTCACCGGCACTACCTCAGAATCACCAGCCGGCTCCGGGCAGAAACCGGCGACGGCGACATCCGTCGCTTGTTCGGAGCCGCCAGTCTGCTGCACGAAAACTTCTACGAAAACGAGTTGATGGCCGAAGACGTGGCCGAAGGCCTGGACGACGTCGAGGCGCTGCTGGCCAAACTCAGGCCGATGCTGCCCCGAGCGTAGTCTCCGTCCAAAGGCCGGGCGTACCGGCAGGATCGTATCCAGCGAGTACGGCACAGCAGCCGCCCCGAACTGTCCGCGCCACACTCAGGAACTCGCCATCATCCTGTATCGAAGTTTCCCGGATGGCGCAGCGGCCCTTGCCAGCGTAAGAGTCGGCGACTATCATAGCGGCATGGCAGAGCGTGAAGTCCGCTATAAGATGGGTGCCGCCCAGTCCGTCTCCGCAGAGACTTTCGGGCGTCCCGGTCAACGTACCTTCCGGCTGGTTGCGGAGGCTGGAAGGGCCCAATCCTTCATCTGGCTCGAAAAAGAGCAGCTATTGCAGTTGGCCCTGTATCTCCAGCAGGCTGTGAAGCAGTTGGGCGAATCCGCGGGCGGCCAGGAAAGCGCTCCCGGCGAGACGGCCTGGATGGGGGACCCGATAGAGCAGGACTTCCGCGCCCGCCAGATGCAGTTGGAATACGACAAGGAAGCGAACTGCTTTGTCATCCACGCCTACGAGGGCGACGAGGACGACCCGGACGCCGGCGCCCAGACCTCGGTGAGTTTCTGGATGACGATGGACCAGTCCTCAGCGCTGGCCGACCAGGCGTTGCGCATCTGCGCCGCCGGTCGCCCCCCCTGCTTCCTCTGCGGCGCGCCCATCGATCCCGATGGCCACCGCTGCGCCCGCGCCAACGGCCACGCCGTATTCGAAACCGGCTAGCCGGCCATCCGGCCGCCTTTTCCCGTGGTCACCGACGGGCCATCCGACCTTGACCTGCTCCAGCACGGGGAGATCCTGAGCTGCGACCTCACCCGGCAGGGCTCCAACTACACCTACCTGGCCGAGATCTCGCTGCACGATCGCTACGCCCTGGCCATCTACAAGCCGAGGCAGGGCGAATGGCCGCTGTGGGACTTCCCCTCCGGCACCCTCTACAAGCGCGAGTACGCCGCCTACCTGCTCAGCCATATCCTCGGCTGGGACTTCATTCCGCCCACCATCATTCGCGATGGTCCGGGCGGAATCGGGTCGGTCCAGCTCTACGTGGACCACAACCCCCGGGAAAACTACTACACCATAACCCGCGAGGAACTCAGCGACTGCGACGCCGACCAACTGCGCACCATCTGCTGCTTCGATCTGGTCGCCAACAACACCGACCGCAAGCCGGAGCATGTCCTCCGCGCCCCCGATGGCAAGCTGTGGGGCATCGACCACGGCCTGACCTTCCACGCGGATACCAAGATTCGCACCGCCATCTGGGATTTCGCCGACGAACCCATTCCTGATCGTCTGCTGGAACCCCTGCGTAGCCTCTGCGGGCAACTGATTGCCCCCGTCGGCGAGGTCGCGGAGCTGGTGTCCCTTATGGACGCCGCCGAGGCCCGGGCCCTGATGCAGCGGCTGCAGTGGGTGCTGCAGGAAGGTACCTACCCCGGCCTGCCGGGATATCGTCGCCGTCGCCGCCGGGGCTAGCTTCCCTGTGCCAGCAGCCCGTAGTCGAAGTGCTCCAGGTTCTCGATGATCACGTCCGCCGCTGACAGGTCCAGGTGGCGCGTGGAATCGGTCAGGGTGCAGACGGTATAGGCTCCCGACCCGCTGGCCGCCGCCAGGCCGATGGGCGAGTCCTCGATGGCCACGCACTCCGTCGCCTCCAGCCCCAGCAGCCGCGCCGCTTTGATGTAGATGTCCGGAGCCGGCTTGCCGTTTTCGATGTCGTCTCCGCCCAGCGCCACCGGGAAGGCATCGGAAAGCCCGATCACCGACAGCTTCAGGTTCACCCACTCCCGCAGCGACGACGACGCCACGGCGATGGGCAGGCCTCGTCGCTGCGCTTCGGCGATCAGATCCCGCACTCCCGGCCGGGCCACCAGGTCCGAGCGCAGCACGTCCTTGACCACCTCGTTGTAGCCGGCCAGCAGCTCCGCCGGCGTCTGCGGTATGCCGCGCAGCTCCTTGACCCGCACCCAGGTCTCCTCCACTGTGGTGCCCAGCAGGTGGCGGTTGTTCTCCTCTTCCGTGATCGGCGCCGCGCCGCACCGTTCCACCATCACGTTCACCGCCTTGTGAAACAACGGCTCGCTGTCCACCAGCACCCCGTCCATGTCGAACAATATCCCCTTGTAACCAGGCATTTCCGGCAGTCCTCCAGTTTTGGTCGCGAAGATTATATCCCCTGCGACGTGGTGCGGTTTCCGTCAGGGCCGGCCAATCACACACGCGTACCCGGTTTGCGGCGGGGAAACGTCAGAATCAGGATTTATGGGATTTTATGATTTGGCAGGATTGGGAGGTCTACATACAGAACGGTTCCAATCCTGATAATCCCTGAATCCTGGAAATCCTGATTCTGACGATTTATGAAAATGGGTACACATGAGCGGTTATTCGCTCAGCAGGAAGCACGACGACGCCTTGAAAATCGCCCACAGCGGCAGACCCGGACCAATGCCCATCGCCTCCATCGACGTGCCCGTGATGTGGCACCGCAGCGGCACGGCGCCGCAGTCCAGCGTCACCTCGTAACCCGGCGGCCGCGGCGTCACCGCCGACACCACGCCGGCCCAGGTGTTCCGCGCCGACGACTCCGGCAGCGGACCCGCTGCCAGAATGATGTCCGACGCCCGGATGCCCACGGTCACCGGATCGCCCACCGCGCAGCCATCCGCCAGCGGGGTCTCCAGCTGACGCTCCGCCGCCGCGCACACCATGGTGCCGTCCTGCGGCAGCCGCGCCGTCACCCGCATCTCCAGCAGGTTCTCGACTCCCACCAGCCTTGCCACCCGGCCGCGTCCCGGCTGCTCCAGCGCCGTCAACGGCGGCCCCGACGCCACGGTTACGCCGCCGTCGATGATCTGCACCTCGTCACCCAGGGCCAGGGCCTCTTCCCGGCTGTGTGTCACCAGGATCACCGGCACGTCGAACTGCCGAACCGTTGCCCGCAACTCCGAGCCCAGCTCGCGCCGCAACTCCATGTCCAGCGCGGCGAAGGGTTCGTCCAGCAGCAGCAGGTCCGGCCGCGGCGCCAGCGCCCGGGCCAGCGCCGCCCGTTGCTGCTGTCCTCCCGAAAGCTGCCAGACCCGCCGCTCCGCGAGCCCGTCAAGCCGCAGCCGTTCCAGCAGCTCGACCACCCGTCGGCGGGCCGGATCGCCCCGCCGGTCCCGCAGGCCGTAGGCGATGTTCTGGCTCACCGTCAGGTGCGGGAACAGGTGGTTCTGCTGCGTGACGTATCCGACTCCCCGGCGGTGCGGCTCCACCCAGACCGGCCGCGCTCCGGCGCCGTTCCCGTCCTCGTACACCGTGCGGCCCGCTATGTCGATGCGACCGGCGTCGGGTCGCACCAGGCCGGCGATGGTCCGCAACGCCGTGGTCTTGCCCGCTCCCGATGGACCGAAGAGCACCAGGATGCGCCCGGCGTCAACCTCGAAGGCAAGTTCCGTGCGGAAGTCGCCCAGGCTCACCGCAAAGCGGCCGGACGCGCCGTTGCTGCCAGTTTGATCGCTCATGCCGTCGATCCCGTGCGCCGCAACAGCACGCTCAGCGCCGCCAACGCCAGTACGGACATCGCCAGCAGCAGCACCGACAACGCCAGCGCCGATCCCAGGCTCGACTCCATGGCCGTCATGATGGCCAGCGGCATGGTCTGCGTGCGCCCGGTCAGGTTCCCCGCGAACATGATCGTCGCCCCGAACTCCGACACCGCCCGGGCCCACGCCAGCGTCAGCCCGGTCAGCAGCGACGGCCACGCCACCGGCAGCGTCAGCCGCCAGAACGTGGCCCAAGGCGATACTCCCAGCGTCTGCGACACTTCCTCATAGGTCGGGTCCACGCCGGCAAACCCGATCCGCGCCGCCCGAATGTAGAAGGGCGCCGCCACGAACACCTGCGCGAAGATCACCGCTGCCGTGGTGAACGGCAGGGTCACCCCCAATCCGCCCAATATCGGTCCCAGCAGGCCGTTCCTGCCGAAGGCCATCAGCATCGCCACGCCGGCCACCACCGGCGGCAGCACGATGGGCAATTCCACGAAGGTGTCGATCACCCGCAGCACGGTCGACCGCCGGCGGGCCAGCAGCAACGCGAACGGCGTGCCCACCACCACGACCACCACCATGCTCACCGCGCTGGTGATCACTGTGAGCCGCAATGCCTGGAGCACCAGATCGCCGGTCAGTCCGGCCAGGAATCCTTCCTGCTGTCCCGCCCGCGCCAGCAGCGCCACGATGGGCAACCCGATGAACAGCACGTAGATGACGGTCGCGGCCACGCCCGCCGGCGCCAGCGCTCCCAGGGACGCCTGGTGTCGTCCGCCGTCAGCCCGGCCGGTGCCCAGCAGGAACCTCGGGATCATCGATCACCGTGTCGTTGACGGCGCAACGCTTCCGGTGGGCGCTGCGTCGTGGCAGGGGCACGCGACGTTGGCCGGTGGCGCAAAGCCGTAGTCCCGGAGAATGGCCTGCCCGTCGTCACCCTGCACGAACTCGATGAAATCCAGGGCGACCTGCGGATTGGCAGCCTCCCCCAGCGTGGCGATGGGATACTCCGCTGCCGGGTTGAATTGCAGCGGAATGTCGATCACCCGAAATGAACCGTCGATCTGCCCCGTCTTCGCGTCCGTCTCGTACACCACGCCGGCGTCGACCTCTCCCAGTGCGACCTTCTGCGCCACGGCCAGCACGTTGGTCTCGTGGGTCACCACGTTGGCCAACACGCTCTCAGCGAAGTTGTCGGGAAAATCCGCCGACTCCGCCATCAGGTCCAGCGTCGCCCGCGCGTAGGCGCCGGCCGGCGCTTCCGCTGACGCGATGGCGATGCTGACCCCCGGGCGCGCCAGGTCGTCCAGGCTCTCCACGGCGTTTGAGCCTACCGGCGCGACGACCGCCAACCGGTTGGTGGCGAAGTATTCCGGAGTGTTCCCCAGCAGGTTGGCTTTCCTGATCGCCGCCATCTGCTCCCAGTCCGCCGAGGCGAAAACGTCCGCCCGCGCTCCGTGTTCCAACTGGGTACGCAACGCCTGGCTCCCCGCGAAGTTGAACGTCACTTCGACCCCTGGGTTATCTGCCTCGAAAGCGTCGGCCACGGCGCGGAACGGCTCCGCCAGCGAAGCCGCCGCGAACACGGTCACCGTGTCCTCCGGCGCTGCTTCCTGCGATGCGGCGGCCGCGCACCCGCCGGCCGCGACCGCCAGGACGAACGCCGCCGTTGCCAGCGCCAGCGCAAACAAGCCGGAGTTCATCGGGCCAGGAGTCCTCGTCGGTCACACATAGACGTGAATTATAGCAACGGCCCTCTCACCCGTACCAGGGCCTGTGCAAAGTCGCCTTATAGCCCTTTACCGCTCATCCTGAGCTTGTCGAAGGATACTTCTGCAAATCGGTGGATGGTTCGACAGGCTCACCATGAGCGAATGAAGCGACTTTGCACAGGCCCTGCACCCGTACCCGGTTTGCGGTGGGGGAACGTCAGAAGCAGGATTTACGGAATTTTATGATTGGACAGGATTGGGAGACATCCTTCACAAAACGGTACCAATCCTGACAATCCTCCAATCTTGAAAATCCTGATTCTGACGGTTCTGGTGAAATTGAGTAGGCGAGAGCAACGCAGGGTCTTTCGATTGTGGGCATCCGTCATTGCGAGCGAAGCGCGGCAATCTCGTGCAGAATGGAGCAATCCTCGCGAGGGGCGGCCCTGAACCCAACGAGATTGCCACGGCGCAAGCGCCTCGCAATGACAATCGAAAGGCCCTGTGAGCCGCGTCCTCGCCTTGACTTGCCACTGGCGCTGCCGTTAAATGGCCCAACGGCGGCGCCGACTTCTCTGGACTGCCGCCCCTTCCCCTTGCAAGACCTATCGACCGTTCAGGAGGTCACCAAATGGCTCTCGTGCGTTGCGTTACCGAAATGGGCATGGGCGTGGATGTCCATGGCTTGGATTACACCCTCGCGGCCAAGCGGGCCGTGTTCGATGCCATTCACCACAGCAGCCTGGGGTTTGCCCGCCTGGTGGACGCCACCGCCGACGACATGACGGTCAACGTCACCATCGGCGCGCCCCATCCCGAGAAGGTCAACGCCGACGAGGTCGCTGACTCGCTGCCCCACGGCCGCGCCAACGTGGACGTCGTCGTGGGCGGCCTCCAGCTGCTCAACGATGACGGCAGCGACGGCACCCTGATCGCCAACGCCATCATCACGGTCAGCATCGAAGACGGCAAGTAGCCGGTGCTCCTCGTTAATACCAGGCCTGTCATCGCGTCTCGTCCATACCGGGCTTGTCATCGCGAGGAGCGCAGCGACGTGGCGATCTCGCTGCTGAAAGAGACGCGGCTGCCCCGACGAGACCGCCACGCTGCGCTCGCACTGACGGTTCGAGCGCAACCGGGTACGCATGAGACCGTCGCGCCGTGCCCGACTTGACCCTCTCCCCCGAGGAAGCCAGCCGCATCTGCATGAAGGAGTGCCACGCCATGTGCTGTCGTGGCCCCATCATCCTGCGGCTGGAACCGGACGAGGTCACCGGCTTCTATCGCCGGGCCGCCGATCTGGGCACCGAGGCGCGGATTAGCCGCGCTGCCGACGGCGGCGGAAACGTGCTCTTCCTGGATCAGGAGCGGGAGTGCTGCCCCATGCTGGATACGGCCACCTCCGGGTGCCGCATCTACGACCACCGCCCCCGCGTCTGCCGGGATTTCCCCCGCAAGCGCGAGCCGGGCTGCGCCATCTCCGAGTGGATTACGCCGGAACCGGAGCCCGACCAAACACCGTAGCCGCCACTTTCTCCACGAAGTTCCGCCCCATGGCCTGGTAACCCTCGGCGTCGGGATGCAGGTCGTCGGGCAGCATGTGGGCCATCTCCGGCCCGAACAGTTCCAGCCCGTCCACGTAATGAAGGTTCCGGTCGCCGCGCGCCTGCATCAGCGCCGTCGCCTCGGCGACCTCCGCGCGCATCGCCGACAGGGTGAACCCGACGGGGTTATCCGTGTTCTCCCGCCACGTCGAGAAGATCGGCGAAATCACCGCCAGCGGCGTGTCCGGATGTTTCTCCCGCAGGATGTGCACGAACCCGATGATGGCCGGCATGAACGTTCGCAACCCGATGCTGGCTGCGGTGTACATGTTGATCCCAACCTTCATCGACAGATAGTCGGCCGGCAGGTCCCGCATCATCCGCGCCACCATGGGCTCCAGGTGACACCCGCCACCGTAGCCCAGGCAGGTCAGGTTCAGATCGCTGGCCCGCGCGGCCACGGCCGGCCAGGTCAGGCTGGGGCTGGCCGCCGTGCGGCAGTGCGTGATCGAACTCCCGTAGGTCACCCAGCGCTGCCGCCGGTCGTCATAAGGCTCCAAGCCGGCCCCGTCCGAAACTTCCAGGTGGCGCAGTCGGAACTCCCCGTGCTGCGGCAGCCAAAGCTCCACCAGTTTCTGGCCAGCCGGCAGTCCGTCGAACCGGAAGCCGTCCCTGCCCTCCAGCGCCGCCGAGCCGTGCAACTTCCCGTCGCAGTAGAGATCAATCGGGCTGGACTCCCCCGCCGGAACCACCGAGCCGCCCAGCGAATCCGTGTCGCTGTTGAATGAAATCCGCACGCCGGCCGGCATCGCTGCCCGCTCCCGCAACGCGTCGGGCGGAAACAGCGAACGGTCTTCGTAGGGAATGCGCCACGGCATCCGCCACTCGGGAGTGTCGTGAAACGAAATCGCCCCCTGCCAGGTCAGCCGGGGGTCGTCGGGTCGGATAGTTTGAGGCATGGAGATCCTCCGTTCACGTTGCGCGGGTTTCCGCAAATGGGTTCCTGATGGTCAACCCCTGTATCCGTTGACCGTTCTGCATATCCTCACTGTACAGCGTGGTGCATCCGGCTCCCAGCGCCGCCGCCACGATGAGAGAATCATAAAAGCTGAACCCGTATCGCGCCTGTATTGCGAGGCCGTTGCGGTACAGCGATTCACTCGGTTCGATTTGCCAGAGCGGGAACAGTATTTCGTCGAGCAATTGGGCCACCCGGTCCGAATCCGGCCCCACTATTCTGCCAACCACATTCAGAGTTTCCTGAACCACCTGGTAGCTGATGCAGCCAGTCCCGTCTTGCAGAAAACCATCCACTAGTTCCCTGGCCTGCTGACGCTTATCAGGCGCAGACCTGTCAAACGTATAGACAAAGATATTGCTGTCTATGAAGTTCTCAGCGGGCATTCATCTCATCTCGAGTGGGTTTGGGACCGCTGGTGTCGATGTACTTGCTCAACTCGTCAATGGCCGCCATAGCGCGCTCCGCCTGTTGTTTGCGCATTTCGGGAGTGGCCGCTATGGCACGCTCTGCCTCTTCTTTGCCGCCCAGGTAATCAACCATCCAGCGGGAGAACAGTTCGTTCAATGTCGTCTTCTCTTCGATCGCGCGGCATCGGGCGGCTTCTACCAGGCGAGCATCGGCGACCAGGGTTACTGTGTCCATACTGTCCTCCGTCGCGGGATGTGGATCGATGCATTATACAAAATACAAAACCGCCCCGGCCCGGGTTCGAAGCGCGCCGCCAATCTGGAACTGCCCCGCCTTTTCCAGTATCATTGCGGAAATCAACCAGACTGCACCCGCATTCTCCTGAAACCGAACGTTCCTGAGCTAGGAGGATAGCCTTGAAGTACGACTACATCGTCATCGGCGCCGGCTCGGCCGGCTCCATCATGGCCACCCGGTTGAGCGAGGACCCCAACACCTCGGTGCTGCTCCTCGAGGCTGGCCCCGACTACCCCAACTTTGACCACCTGCCCGACGAGGTGAAGTTCGGCTACGCCACCGCCACCGACGTGATGACCAGCGACCACAACTGGCAGTTCACCGGCTACGGCACCCCTGAGAACCCCGAGATCATGGTGCCTCGCGGCAAGGTGACCGGCGGCTCCAGCGCCATCAACGGCCAGATGTTCCTGCGCGGCGTCCCCGAGGACTACGACGGCTGGGCCGCCATGGGCAACGACCAGTGGAGCTTCCAGAACCTGCTGGGTTGTTTCCGCCGCCTGGAGACCGACACCGATTTCTCCGACGACTTCCACGGCAACGACGGCCCCATCGTCGCGCGGCGGTTCAAGCGCGAGGAATGGCTCCCCGCCCAATCGGCGTTCTACAACGCCGCCCGCGCCTACGGTTTCCCGCACACCGACGACCACAACAGCCCCGACTCCACCGGAGTCGGCCCCACGCCCTTCAACAACCCCAACGGCATCCGCTGGAGCACCGCCCTGGGCTACCTCGACATGGCCCGCCACCGCCTCAACCTCACCATCCGCCCCAACTGCACGGTGCACCGGGTCATGTTCGACGGCAATACGGCCACCGGCGTGATGGTTGAAACCGGCGGCGAGATCTTCACCGTTGAGGCCGACGAGATCATCCTCAGCGGCGGCGCCATCGCCTCTCCACAGATCCTCATGCTCTCCGGCATCGGTCCCGCCGACCACCTGCGCAGCCTCGGCATCCCCGTCGTGCACGACAGCCCCGGCGTCGGCCAGAACCTCCGCGACCACCCCATAGTTCCCGTCACCTGGCGGACCAAGCCGGGTTTTCCCCTCGACGGTTTCGCCCCCAGGATGCAGACCTGCCTGAAATACACCGCCGACGGATCTGATCTGCGCAACGACATGATCATGATCTTCTCGTCGTTTGCCACCGAGCAGGTCATCCGCGGCGGCGACCGCATGGAACCGTTGGGCATCCGCGCCTCGGTTTCCATATACCTTGCCGTCGGCGCCGGCGAGCTGAAGCTTCAGTCCACGGACCCGCACCAGCAGCCCTACCTGGACTACAACTATCTGAAGGAGGAGTTCGACCGCAAGCGCCTGCGGGACGGCGTGCGCATCGCCGCGGAACTCGGCAATCACAGCGACTTCGCCGACATCATCCAGGAGCGCACCGAGCCCCTGGACTCCGACCTCGAAACCGATGAGGCGCTGGACCACTGGCTCCGCAGCAACGTCTCCACCGCCCAGCACATTTCCTGCACCTGCAAGATGGGCCCCGACTCCGACCCCATGGCGGTGGTGGACCAGCAGGGCCGGGTCAAGGGCGTGCAGAACCTCCGCGTCGTGGACGCGTCCATCATGCCCGACTGCATCCGCGCCAACACCAACGTCACCACCATGATGATCGGCGAGCGCGTCGCTGAACTCATGCTACAGGGCGGCTAAAGGAGGCAACAAATGGCAAACCGCGATGTAGAACTGATCGGCCACCTGATGCGACGCGCCGGCTTCGGCGCCACCCGCCAGCAGCTGGAGGCCCACGCCGCCGAGGGCTACGAGGCCACCGTCGAGCGGCTTCTCGACCACAGCAACGAGCAGCGCATGGGCGACGACCTCATCCGCCGCTTCCATCCTGAGCTGTCCGCCATGATGGGCACCCTGGGCTCCGGCGAGAACTGGCTGTACCGCATGGCCACCACCACCACGCCGCTGCGCGAGAAGGTCGCCCTGTTCTGGCACGGCATCTTCGCCACCGGCTACCCCAAGGTCATCCACGGCAAGGCCCTCTCCGACCAGGTCCGCATGTTCCGCTATAAGGGCATGGGCAGCTTCAAGGACCTGCTGCTCGAGTTGTCCCGGGACCCGGCCATGATCATCTGGCTGGACAACCAGGACAACCACAAGGACGCCATCAACGAGAACTTCGGCCGCGAGCTGCTCGAGCTCTTCTCCATGGGCGTCGGCAGCTACACCGAGCAGGACGTCCAGGAGTGCGCCCGCGCCTTCACCGGCTGGACCCTGGGAAACCGCGAGTACATGGAACTGCGCTCCATGCGCGACTCCGACTGGCCCTACGGCCGCATCTCCTGGCACTTCGAGTTCCAGGATGAGGACCACGACTTCGACGAGAAGGAGTTCCTCGGCCAGCGCGGCCGGTTCAACGGCGACGACATCGTCGACATCATCTGCCAGCAGGAGGCCACCGCCCGGTTCATCTCCCGGCACATGTACAGCTTCTTCGTGGCCGACGAGCCGCCCGTCCCCGAGTGGCCCTACACCGAGCCCCAGGACCCGGCGGCCATCGACCTGCTGGTTCGGGCCTACTTCGACAGCGGCTACAGCATCGCCGCCATGCTCCGCGCCCTGTTCAACGCCGACTTCTTCCGGGACGAAGCGGTGTGGTACCGCAAGGTCAAGAGCCCCGTCGAGCTGGTGGCCGGCGTGCTCCGCCTCACCGGCGAATTCGACCGCCCCCGCAAGGAGATACTGGACCGCTACCAGCAGGCCGTCTTCATGGGCCAGTTCCTCAACAACCCGCCCAGCGTGGAGGGTTGGCATCAGGGCACCGACTGGATCGACACCGGCTCGCTGGTGGAGCGCATCAACTTCGCCTCCCAACAGCTCGGCGACACCGCCAAGCCCGGCGTCAGCGCCATGGTCGAGCGCATCGCCGAGACCCCGTCGGCCGTCTCGCCCGAAATGCTCGTCGACGCCTGCCTGGACCAGGTGGGCGCGATTACCGTTTCCGAGGAGACCCGCCGCGAGTTGGTCGACTTCGCCTCCGTGGTGGGTACTCCCGACGACGCCGGCCACGCGCGCATCGCCGAGGTGCTGCAGATGGTCGCGTCAAGCCATGAGTTCCAGCGGGCATAGGAACAGTCTGAATCAGGATTTACCGGATTGAAGGATTTACTAGATTGGCTGTTCTTCACCACAGGATGGCGCCAATCCTGTCAATCCCGTAATCCGGCAAATCCTGATTCGGACAATCTCCAAGGATGAACAAACCATGACCTCAGTCCAAGACATACCGGAGATCAAGCTCCTCGAGTACCGCATGACCGTGGGCATGACGACCATGGAGGGCCGGGGCTTCTACAGCCCCACCGACGTCGCCATTGCGAACGACGGGCGCATGTACGTCGCCAACCGTTCGCTGGAGGGTGTGGTGCGCGGCGTGCGCGTCACCGTCTGCGACATCGACAGCGAGTACTACGGCACCTTCGCATCCTACGGCGAATCCCTCGGGCAGTTCATCTGGCCCTCGGCCTGCGCCCTGGACAGCCTCGGTCGGGTCTATGTCAGCGACGAATACCTGCACCGCATCTCGGTGTTCGACCGGGAGGGCGCTCCCCTGTCCAACTGGGGCGAGCACGGCGCCGCTGAGGGCAGGCTGGACACTCCGTCCGGCCTCGCCTTCGACGCCGACGACAACCTGTACGTCGCCGACACCTACAACCACCGGGTGCAGAAGTTCACCGCCAGCGGCCGTTTCCTGCTCGCCTTCGGCGGCGAGGGCAACGGCCCCGGCCGGTTGAACCTCCCCTGGGGCATCACCGTCGGCGCCGACGGCAGCGTGTACGTGGCCGATTGGGGCAACGACCGCATCCAGAAGTTCTCCTCCGATGGCGAACACCTGGCATCCTTCGGAACCAGCGGCCGCGGCGACGGCCAGTTCCATCGCCCCTCCGGCGTCGCTGTAGATGCGGCCGGCAACATCTACGTGGCCGACTGGGGCAACGAGCGGGTGCAGGTGCTCGACGCCAACGGCGGCTTCGTCCAGAAACTGCGCGGCGAGGCCACCCTGTCCGACTGGGCCGCCAACTTCCTGGCCATCAACGTCGAGGAGGGCGCAGCCCGCTCCCGGGCCAACCTCGAGCCCGAAATCGAATACTTCGTGGACGAACCCCACGAGGAATCGTCCCACATCGAAAAGTATTTCTGGTCCCCCGTGTCGATCAAGCTCGACCGCGACGGGAACCTGTACGTAACCGAAAGCAACCGGCACCGCATCCAGGTGTACCGGCCAGCCCACGCCTCCGCGTAGTCATTGCGAGCGCAGCGTGGCAATCACACCGCAATTGAGCAGTCCCACGCCCCCGCTCAGTCATTGCGAGCGCAGCGTGGCAATCCCGTCGCAGTCAAAACGGCCCCGGCAAACCCGAACAGGAGGATAGCCCGATGACTTCCACCAAGAAGGAAAGGTCGGTGGTGGTGATTGAACTCCAGGGCGGCAACGACGCCCTGAACACCGTCATCCCCTACAACAACCCCCTCTATTACGACTTCCGCAACAACGTCGGCATTCCCGAGGGCGACGTGCTGCACCTGGACGGCGAGGTCGGCTTCAACCCCAGCCTGGCGCCCATGAAGCACCTCTGGGACCAGGGCAACCTCAGCATTATCAACGGCATCGGCTACCCCAACCCCAACCGCTCGCACTTCCGCTCCCGTGACGTGTGGTACACCGCCGAGTCCGAGAAGATCGGCGCCGAGGGCTGGCTGGGCGCGGCCATCCGCGACCTGGACGCCCGTGGCGAGAACGTCCTCACCGGCGTCAACTTCGGCCGCGGCCTCCCCCGGGCCATGGTCTGCAAGGGCGTGCCAGTAGCCTCGGTGGCCAACCTGGAGACCTATGGCCTGATGCCCGACATCCAGGACGAGAAGTCCCGCCAGTACGCGCTGGAGGCCTTCAGCCGCATCTACGGCCCCACCGAGAGCAAGGACATCGTCGCCCAGGTGCTGTCCGAGACCGGCTCCAACGCCCTCAAGGGCGCCGACCGGCTCCGCAGCGCGCCCGGCCTGTACTCGTCCACCGTCGAATACGCCGACACCCCCATCAGCCAGTCGCTGCGGAACATGGCGCAGGTGATGTCCGCCGACCTGGGCACCCGTATCTACTATACGATGCACGGCAGCTTCGACACCCACAGCAACGAGCTTCCCGCTCACCACAAGCTCTGGACCGACGTGTCCACCGCCATCGCCGACTTCACCAGCGATCTGGACGAGCACGGGATGCTGGACGACACGCTGATCCTGGTCTTCTCCGAGTTCGGACGTCGCATCAAGGACAACGGCACCGGCACCGACCACGGCTCCGGCGGCGTGGCCTTCGTCCTCGGCGGTTCGGTCAACGGCGGCATCTACGGCGAGTACCCGTCGCTGCGCCCCGAGGACCATTCCGAAGGCGACATGCACTTCACCACCGACTTCCGCTCCACCTACGCCACCATCCTCAACCGCTGGCTGGAGCTGGACCCCATCCCCATAGTCCATGGCGACTACGAGCAGTTCGCCTTCCTGTAGGCGGCGAAATAGACCTGAGACGCTTTCGGGGGATGAACGTTCGTTCATCCCCCATCGCAATTAGAGGGAAGGGACGCCGAGGAGATGGCCTTGCACTCCCCGGTACTGTTTACCGTCAAGTCTGGTGGAGCTGGCGGGAATCGAACCCGCTACCTCTTCAATGCCATTGAAGCGCTCTCCCAAATGAGCTACAGCCCCACTGCGCCACTGGCACTTTCGCCTGAGTGGGTTTCTATTCTAGCAAACGCGCCGCGACAAGCGCAACCGCAGGCGCACGTAGGTCAGGGCAATCGCACCATCGCCGTCATTCCTGCGCAAGCAGGGGGTCTAATAGGAAAAATATGCGAGATTGAGATTGAACTGCCCGACTACACCACACGGAAGTACAGGCGGTCAACCTCCAAAAAGCGTAACAAAAAGGGCCGCAAGGAAGCAAGCAAGGCCACCTCGAGCACCAAGGCTATGAATCGCAAGGCCGATGCCAAACAAAGCGTCAAAACCGCCGAGATGAAACCCAAACGCGCCAGAGGGAAATCTACTCCGCAGCCGTCGAAGCCGGAGTCCCAGCGTGCCGCGCACAAACGCAGCCGGGAAAACGCGAAGAAACTTCAAATGCCCCTTTTCTGACAGCACTTCCGCGCGTCCCCCATCAACAACGATTCGCGGCCGGTGCGCCTCTGGATACCAGAGGCGCACCGGCCATTTTTGATGCCCGGGAACCAATCCTGCCGCATGCTACTCACCGACAATCACTAATATCCGCCATCATCACTAACGACGCGACCGCTGGTTCCACCAAGCGGTAGTCCAGCCAACATCGCCACACCGAACCCGCTGCCGGATCTCACGGAATGCCTGTTGACGTGATACATTCACCGCCGACACGTTCCCAACCACGGACTGCCAGCAACAACCATGGAAAGTCCAGAGCAAGAGCAGCCTTCCTCGCCTGAACGTCCCTTCCGCGAGACGCCGGAGCGGGTTTCGGATCAACCAGATTCCGACAACGCCGCACGTCACCGTGAAAGGAACCAAATGCTGCTGCACTACATCGAACTCATCTCCGAGTACCAAGATTCCAGACGCTCTGAGGACGCCTGGGGATCACCATTCGACCCGTACACGTCTCAACAGGATACTCCCGATATGCCCCCTCCCCCGGAACTGGTCCACTCCATCCGCGACGCCGGCGGCGACCTGGCCGCCTGCGAATCCATCATCCTCCACAACCTGCGGCAAATGAGCGAGGAGACGGGACGGGACACCATCCTGTACGCCGGAGCATTCCGGCACGGAGACCGCGGGCCATCTCCCGACGCCGTCATCAACGAAGATGACATCGCCACCTTCGGCGACATTCTTAACAAACTCAACCAACGGGACCAGGTTCCCTACCCCAACCTCAGTTTCCACCCGCATCCCCACGGTGCGCACCGGGAATTCGGTCATTACACCGGTCCTCACCGGCCAACGGCCGCACATGACCAACGCCACCTGGATCTCATTCTCCACAGCCCAGGCGGCACCCTGCCCGCAACCCAGGCCATCGTCAGAGCCCTCAGGGGCCGGTACGCGCACATCAGGGTATTTGTGCCCCAGCGGGCCATGTCGGCCGCTGCCATGCTAGCCTGCGCCGCCGACGTGATCATCATGGGCGGCTTTGCCTCGCTCAGCCCCACCAACCCCCTAGTATTACAACGACAGATTAGGGAGGGACGCCGGTGGGTGCATTGCGGATGGCGCGGCGTTTCTGATGGGACTGTCTGGCCCGCTCGTTGCGCTGCTGGACGCCGTCCAGCCATAGCAGCAGTTCGTGGGGCCCCCACTGCTGCCGAGGCAGCATCTCACGCACCACTCGGTACACCTGCGGCCTGGTGATCAGGGGCATCTTTTTCCCCCCAATCCTGCTGCAAAGTCAGCAGAAATGCCCCCGCCAGCAGACACATGGTGATGTGATGATGCCATCCGGCCCAGGTGCGGGTCTCGTACTCGTCCAGCCCCATGTCGCTCTTGTCGGTCTCGAATTCCGTTTCGATGCGCCACCTGGAGCCGCCCACATAAGCCAGGGTTTCCAGCGGGGTGTCCTCAGGGGCGTTGGACAGGTAGTAGCGGGGCTCGCTGCCGTCCCGGTTCCGGCGAAAGACTGCCCAATGGATCTCGCTGGGCTTGCGCCTGGCGGTGGGCCGCACCCGCTGGGCGCTGAACTGGTAAACCCGCGGTCCCTGGCTTCCCTGCGCTACCGTGATCCCCTGCCACGCTTCCTCTGGGATATCAGCCGCCCGCTCCCCCATGGTCTGCTTTTGCCCGCTCCGCAGCCTGGGCTTGCGGGGACGCCCAGTGCCCTGGTAGGCCGGACTGGTCCACTCCGGCTCCTCAGGCCACACCGTGAAGCCTGCCGGAACGTCCAGGACGTAACGCATCCCCAGGGCGGACAGTCCTTCCCGGAAGGACGGCGACATCCCAAAAGCGTCATCCCCAGCCACCCATCCGGCCCGCAGATGTCCCCGCACCAGGGCCTGCTCCACCATCTCCAGGGCCAACTCCGTCTTCGACCGGTAGGCGCGTCGCTCCTCCGGCACCCCCGCCACCAGGCAACGGGCATCGTCCGAGGTCCAAACCTCCGGCAGGTACAGCCGCTTGTCCACCAGCGCCCGACCCAGTGGACTGACATAGGCCAGAAACATCCCAGCCTGGCAGTTGGCCACCTTCCCCAGTCTCCCGCAGTACTGCCTCGCCACCCCCACCGACTTCACCCCCTGCTTGGGAAAGTCGCTGCCGTCCACCACCCACACCGCCTCCGGATGCTCCAGATCCGGATGCCCCAGCCGGGACCCCAGGTACTCCTGCAGCCGGCCCAGCACCACGTCGTCGTCCCAGGGAGCATCGGTGAGGAAACGCTGCATCCCTCGGGCCGATACGCCCACCGACTCGGAAAGGTTCTCGGCGTTGCGCCGGTCCTGAGACTGCACCAACACGGCCCGGAGGTAGTCGCCGCTGCGCTCCCGCGACTCCCGGCGGCCAAACAGCGGACTGAAGTAAGCGTGAAAATCCTGAAAGGCCTCGTACACCCGCTCGAAAGCCGCCGCATCCATCGCCCTGCCCCACCTCCCGTGGCCTTCGCTAACTCACCATTCATCCTACCATGCCAACTGTCGTTGTAATACTAGAAATCTGGCCGGAAAGTGGCATGAGGCGGCCAGCGTTTATACTTGGGGTCAACAAGGGTAGCGAGGTCTGAGCATGCTGGGAGAGCGATCGGAGCAGAGGGGTCTGTGGGAAGCAGACCGGTTGTACCTGGACCATGTGGGGCGGGAGACCTTTTATGGTCTGCTGGCGTCGCTGCGAGGCCGGCTGTTCCGGGACGCCGACTTCGCCATGTTCTACTGCGCCGACAACGGCCGGGACAGTGTGCCGCCCAGCCTGCTGGCGACGGCGCTGCTGTTGCAGACTCACGACAAGGTCAGCGACGCCGAGGCCAAGGCCCGGGCGGACTTCGACATCCGCTGGAAGGTGGCATTGGGGATTGAGGTGGAGGACCGGCCCTTCGCCAAGAGCACGCTGCAGGTGTTCCGAGCCCAGCTGATCCTGCACGACCAGGTGCGGGAGGTATTCGAGTCCAGCCTGCGGCTGGCCCGGGAGTCGGGCTACCTGAAAGGGCGGAGTATGAAGGTGGCGCTGGACACGACCAACATCCTGGGCCGGGGCGCGGTGAGGGACACCTTCAACCTGCTGGCCGACGGGATCGTCAATCTGCTGCGGGCGCTGGCAGCCGTGGAGCAGACCAAAGTCAAAGAATGGGCCCAGGCCCAGGGATACCAGCGGTACCTGGCTCCAGCATCAAGGGCGAGGCGGCCATCGACTGGAGCAACAGAGGGGCGCGCACAGCGCTGCTGGCTGGGATTGTGGCCGACGCGGACCGGCTGCTGGAGTTGTCGCGGCAGGCCCAGGGAGAGTTGGGGGAGGACAGCGCTGAGCGGCAGCAGATCGTGGCGGCGGCGGAACTGCTGGGGCAGTTGCTGCTCCAGGACATTGAGCGCCAGAACCCAGATGGAGATGGAGAGGGCGACGGCTATGACGGAGTGAGTCTCAGGGGCGGGGTGAGTCGGGACCGGATGATGTCGGTGCACGACCCTCAGATGCGCCACGGGCACAAGAGCAGCAGCCGGCGCTTCGACGGGCACAAGGCGGCCATCGTCGTGGACACCGACAGCCAGTTGATCACCGCGGTGGAGGTGTTGCCCGGCAACGCTCCCGACAACCTGGGGGCGCTGGAACTGGTGGAGGAGAGCGAGGCCAACGCCGGTTTGCCGGTGGAGGAAGCCGTGGGCGATGCCGCCTATGGCGACGGAGCTACCAGGCAGACCTTCGCCGACGCGGGACGCAAGCTGGTGGCCCGAGTGCCAGGTCGGCCCAACCGGAAGCACTTTCCCAAGGATGGCTTCGTCATTGACCTGGTGGCGGACAGTTGCACCTGTCCGGCGGGTCAGGTCACCCACACCATGGTGCCAGCGGGAAGGCGTACGGATGCTGCGGGTCGGGTCCACCACTTGCAGGCCTTCCAGTTCGACGGGGCGGTATGTCGGACATGTCCACTGCGCTCTCAATGCATCGCAGCCAAAGGCAGGAAGGGACGACGGGCGCTGATCCATCCCCAGGAAGCCCTGTTGCAGCAGGCCCGGACCCTGCAACAGAGCGCCGGGTATGACGAATATCGGGCGCGCCGAGTGGTGGTGGAACACCGGTTGGCCCGGATGGTCCATTTGGGCATCCGCCAGGCCCGCTACTTCGGCAGGATCAAGACGAAATTCCAGCTGTACCTGGCGGCCACGGTGGCCAACCTGACCCTGGTGGCGGGGAAAATCGGGGTGTCGGGCAGTACCGGTGGCGGCGGAGCAGACAACTGGGTCGTCCTCATCGAGGTTCACGCTATTGTCGTCAGGGCCGCGGCCAATTCGGGCACTGTCCGGATCGGACAACTATGGTCCCTGGTTTTGCTCACGTCGCCTTTACTGCCGAAATTCCTCTCCCCAACCAGGGCTTTTCGGCCCGGTTTCTAAACCGAAGCCAAGGTGAAACCCGCATAGGGTTGGGGTAGGATAGGGGCGGTTGAGATGGCCGGAAAGGGTCAAGATATCGGAGTGGGGGTGGTTGGTGAGCATGCCGGAGATGGGAGCGTTGCTGGGTCGGTGGCGCATGGACGGGGCGGAGGTGCGGCGGCGGATGTACCGCGCGCCGACGCCACGGGAGCGGGAAAGGTGGTACGCGGTGTGGTTGCTGTCACAGGGCTGGACGGCCGCGGCGGTAGGCCCAGGCGCTGGAGCGGGATGTCCATACCATTGGCGAATGGGCCCGGGCGTTCGCGGAGGGCGGCCCCAAGGCGCTGGGTTTTGAACAGAGCGGTGGTTCCCCCCGCGCTGAACGGGGAACAGCGGGCGGAGTTGAAGGCGGCGGTGCAGGGGTCGCCATCGCAAGCGGGCATTGACCTGTCCAACTGGAATTGGAAGGTGGTGCGGCAATTTGTGGAGGAGCGCTTTGGGCTGTCGCTGAGCCGGAGCAGTTGTTTGAACTATCTGCACCGTCTGGGGTTTGTGCTGAAGCGGCCCAAAAAGCGGTTGGTCAAGGCGGACCCGGTACGTCGGAAAGCCTTCGTGGCGGAGTACGCTGCCCTGGTGGTGGCAGCCCGACGAGCTGGGGCCAAGATATTCTTCTTTGATGAGGCCCACTTTCGGGCAGACGCCGATCTGCGGGGCAAGTGGGTACTGAAGGGGGAACCGGCTCTGGTGGACTCCACCAGCCCGCGCCGCGGGGAGAAAGTCAGCTACTACTCGGCGGTGTGCCTGGAGACCGGTGAGGTGGAGGTGATGGAACTGGAGGGCAACAGCAACTCGACCACCTCGGCTGACTTCCTGCGACAACTGCGGGCGCGACACCCTGAACCGCTGACGGTGGTCTGGGACAATTCGCCAGCCCATCGGGGCGACGCGCTACGAGCCTACCTGGCCACGCCTGGTTTGAACTTGCACCTGGTGAACCTGCCCAGCTACAGTCCCGACTTCAACGCTGACGAGGCCATTTGGGGCTGGGCCCGTCAGGAGGCGACCGCCAACCGGTGCCTGGGCACCCGTGCCGCGGTGCAGGACAAGGTGGGCGATTTTTTCACCCGCCTGCCCAGCCGACGCGAGGAAGTCAAACGCCGCTGCCGTACCGTACTGCAAGCACGAGCGGAAGAACTGACCGCCAGCGCGCCGGCCGAGACGCTCCTCCCTGCAAATGTAGATTTCACCTTGGCTTCGGTTTAGGCTGTCGTCAGGCGGCGTCTGCCAGGTCCTTGGTGCCGGGTTTGGCCTCGGGCAGCGGGGTCTGGACATTGAGTGGCCGCCGAGTTTTGCGGGCCGGCTTGGGCTTGGCTGGGCCCTTGTACGCCTGTATTTCCATCTGGAAGTCGAGGAGTTCCTCGGGGATCTCCCTGGCGGGGCGGAGCCATGCAGCGTGGGCGTTGCGTATGACGGCTTTCATCTGATCCACGGTAGGAACGCTCAGATTCCCGATGTGCCACGCCGCCGCCGCGACGTAGAGGTACAGGTGTCGCAGGGTCAGGGAGCGGTGCATGTGGAGAAACAGCTTCAGGGCCGCCCAGAAGGACTCCATGGAGTTGCTCGTCGCCAGCTTGTGATGCTCTTCGTACCAGCGGACATATTTCTTCTTCTTGTGGTTCACCGTCAGGCGGGTCCGTATATCCCAGGGGAGCTTGTTGGATTCGTCCGACATCATCCGAGCATTCTTGTCAGTGGCTTTCTCGATGAAGGGCGTTGAGTTGCCCAACTCAACCTCGCCGACGATGACTTCAGCTACCACCCGCCCGGTCTCCTCGCTCACGCAGCCGAGGACCGTGACCGGTATCTCGTCCACGTTGCCGATGAGAGTGTCATCCGTCTGGAAGTCGCCCGGAATGGGTCGCAGGTCTACTTCCAGGGCCTCGAAAATCCGGTACAGGAGTCGCAGCGAGGTGCGGTGGTTCCTGGTGCGCCCATCGGTCTTCAGTGCGCAGGCCAGCGACAGAGCCGACTGGTACGGGAATTGCAGAGAGAAGTACACTGCGAGGAGCAGCGCCCGCCAGGATCCGTGAACTCCCTTCAGCGTGGTGTGGGTCAGTGCGTGGAACCGCCGCTCACACTGCAGGCATCGCCAGGTGCGGTGCTTGCGCCGGCGCACCTCCACGACGTCATCGGAGCCGCAATTAGGGTTGAGGCACCTGACAACCCCATCCGGCCAGCGGGCGTCGACGATGAACGCCTCGGCCGCCTTTTCGTCTGGGATGCGTTCCTCGAACTGGAACACTCCCATCGCGCAGGTCAGGCGCATCTTGCGGTAGGCGTTGGCCTTTTTCGGGTTGCGCCGTCGCTTGTCCTTGTCCTTGATGACGCGGCCCTTGGTGATCTGGCGGGGCTTTCCCTTGGTGTCCCGCTTCGGCTTGCCGTCCTTCCCCTTCAGCCGGCGTCCGATCTCAGCCTGGGTGAGGCGGACCTCATTCTTGAGCTCGTCCAGTTCCAGGAACACCTTACGGAGGGTCGACCGGCTGGGGATTTGGTCGAAACCACACAAGGTCGCCAGATCATGCCAGTCGGTTTCCAGCTGTTCCAGGAGCGGAGTCATGTCGCGGGGTACCTCGGTCCGTCGGGAACGGCTGGCGAGGTACAGCTTTATCATTGGGTCGCGGTCAAGAGGTGGGCGCCCAGTCCCCGAGGGGGTATGGAGGTGTTCCCGGATCCGGTCGAGATTCGCTTGTTCGGCAGCCTCCATGAAGGTGGGCACGCTGTAAATCAGTTGCGGCCGAGAGGGGCCAGGTGTAGAATGTCTTTGGGCAGGTGGCATCTGAATTGTCCTTTTTGGTAGTTTAGGTGTTCTGTCTGGGGCGGTGGCTGGAGCGTTGCTTGGTGTGCTATCTCCAGCTGCCCGTTGTATTGTGCGATTGCTGGTTAGGTCATTTTCTTCCTCCCTATTCATCTCCGGTGGGCCGCGAGCGTCAGGGCTCCACATGGCCTTTCCATCATGGGCCCCGCCCTTCTTGCTGATTTCCCTTGGCCCGGCGTCCGGCCCGTGGCTGTGAGGGTTTTTGTCAATTCCCGCAAGCGGCCAAAATTGCACACAATCCGGTTCAGGATCAGTCCCCCCACGTCGGACATCAAATCCCGCCACAGGAGCTTCAGGGTATCTTCACCGTCACCCGTCCCTTGGTCCAGTGGCAACCGGACATTTTCTCCGTGGGATTCATTCGTTCTCGGGGGTTGCTCCCCCTTCCGCTTGACGACTTTTCTGCGAGTCAACTGGCTCCTCCCGTTGGGCTACGCCGCCCGGGGCACTTGAGATGAGCCAGCCGCCTTGCCAAGCGTCGGAACGCTACAATACAATCGCGCACGAGCACCATCGGAAGAGGAAGCCTTTGGGTTCGCTCACTTGGCCGCCGGAGATACTCGGACTCGAACCGAGTTCTGCGGTTTGCAGGACCGCTGCTCTCCCTGTTGAGCTATACCCCCACGTTGTGTGGTTGATGTCCCGAGTGGGTGGGTTGGCGCCGCTGCGCAAAAGCGCTCTACGGCACGGCTGAGCTACGGACCTGCGAGTCGGCCGTGCGCTTGGCTTTGCTCAACCGTTGTTTTCTGGAGTACCCGGCAGGATTCGAACCTGTGTGTTCGCGGTTAACAGCCGCGCGCTCTGACCAGGCTGTGCTACGGGTGCTGGCGGCGCTGGCTGGATGGGTGAAACGACCCTTTGAGTGCGTTGGCAGCGGTGACCCCAGGAAAAGGCAGCGTCTTCACGGTCACCCTGCCCGCAGAAGCCGCGGAAGCAACGCAACCAACGGAACAGCCAGCCGCCTCCGCCAACACGTAGCTCATTATGGACCTCGGATGCCTGGTCGCCATAGCCGGCGCCGCCCTGCTCATCATCGGGATAGCCATCTTCGCCCCCAGCCTACTCATCTCCGGCGCACTCCTCCTAGCCGTCATCGGAGGAATAACCGCCCTCATCGGCTTGGCAATCCTCATATTCGTGGTCATCCCCTCATTGTTCGGCATCGGCTGAACCGCCCCAAAGCCACCGCGCAAAGCACGCAGGCGTCGCAACCATGAGAGGCAAGCGGGGCCACCTGACCCCGATAAAAAACCGTATTCCCATCACGGCCCACCAGCTAACCAGACCACCTATAGCGCCCACAGAAAGCTGAAGCAGATAGGCCGCTTACTATCTGACGGAAAGACTGAACGCATGTGATCGGAACGCCTCACGACGCGACCTGCGGTTCTGGGCCTACAACCTCGAGTACGCAGACGAAAGCATCTACGACTCCCACTGGGACAACCCACCATCCCGTTGACACTACCGGGACTACGGCGGCTACTGGCGCCAGCCCCTGGCGACCCTCACCAAGTTCGACAACCGAGCCGGGATCCAACCCTTCACCGACATAACAGGCTGAGTGAACGTCACGGTCAAGGATCAGCGAGACTCCTGGCTCAGCTGGGGCATCGACCACGGCCCACTGGACATCGCAGAGTCGCCGCCACGCACCGTGCATGGCGGTGGCCAACTCCGACTGTTGGAACAGTACGATATTCTCACCGCGCTGTCCACACGGTGAGAATACAGCCCAGCTCTATCTATCCAAAGCATTGATTGTCACCCCTGGATCAGTCGTCGTCCACGATGGTCATGGTTCCCACGGACGCGGGCCTGAACCACTCTCCGGGGAGGTACGCCTCCACCGCGAAGTACTCGTCCGGCTCGTCCGCGCTGTCATCATTCAGCCAGACCACTCCCGTCAGCTCGGTTACGCCCGGAGCGAACACCATCACCTCGGACATGGCCTGGTAGTCGCCGGAATGCGCCCGGTCGTCCAGCAGGTGGTAGGCGGGCCCGGCGAACCAGCGCACCTCGAATTCCTCAGTCAAGGCATGGGAGAGCAGTATCCGGAACTCCACCGCGTCGCCCTCCATGCCCGAGGCGTCCTCCACGGTGACGCTTACCTCGGCCTCCGGTTCCGGCGCGTCGTCATCGTCCGCGACGGTCACCGTGGCCGCGCCCTGGCTTGCCGACACTGTGTAGCCGCTGCCGGTATTCACGGTGGCCGTTACCGAGCCGTCGACCTCGTCCGCCTCGTCGTCGATAGTGCCGACGGTGAGCGTGACGCTGCCCGCGGTCGGGATGGTCACCGTGCGCTGGCCCGTGGCCGCCCCGTAGTCGCCGCTCTGTGACACCGTGACGCTGAGGTCCAAGCTGGACGCCGGAACCGGGCTGGCGGTGACGGTGAAGCTGGCGTCGCCGCCCTCGGTCACGCCGTTCCCGGCGCTGATGCTCACCTCCGGAACGTCGTCGTCGGAGACGCTGACCGTGGCCGCGCCCTGAGATGCCGACACGGTGTAGCCGCTGCCGGTATTCACCGTGGCCGTGACCGACCCGTCGACTTCGTCCGCCCCGTCGTTGGTAGTGCCGACGGTGAGGGTGACGCTGCCCGCAGTCGGGATGGTCACCGTTTGCTGGCCCGTGGCCGCCCCGTAGTCGCCGCTCTGCGACACCGTGACGCTCACGTCCAGATCCGCCGCCGGGGCCGGGCTGGCCGTGACGGTGAAGCTGGCGTCGCCGCCCTCGGTGATGCCGCCGCCAGCGGTCACGCTCACCTCCGGCGTGGTCAGCGGCGGCGGCGGGTCGTCATCATCCGCCACGCTGACCGTGGCCGCGCCCTGGGACGAGGACACCGTGTAGCCGCTGCCACTGTTCACGGTGGCCATTACCGAACCGTCGGCTTCGTCCGCCCCGTCGTCGGTCGTTCCCACCGTGAACGTGGCGCTGCCCGCAGTCGGGATGGTCACCGTGCGCTGGCCGGTGGCCGCCCCGTAGTCGCCGCTCTGCGACACCGTGACGCTCACGTCCAGGCTGGACGCCGGCGCCGGGCTGGCGGTGACGGTGAAGCTGGCGTCGCCGCCCTCGGTTACGCCGCCTCCGGCGGTGATGCTCACCTCCGGCGTGGTCGGCGGCGGCGGGTCGTCGTCGTCCGTGACGGTGACCGTGGCCGCGCCCTGGGTTGCCGACACCGTGTAGCCGGCGTCGGCGGCCGGCGTATCCAGCGTCGCCGTTACCGACCCGTCGGCTTCGTCGGCGTCATCGTCAGTGGTGCTCACCGTCAGGGTGGCGCTGCCCGTGGTGGGGATGGTCACCGTGCGCTGGCCCGTGGCCGCGCCGTAGTCGCCGCTCTGCGACACCGTGACGCTCACGTCCAGGTCCGCCGCCGGGGCCGGGCTGGCCGTGACGGTGAAAGTAGCGTTGCCGCCCTCGGTTACCCCGCTGCCCGCGGTCACGCTCACCTCCGGCGTGGTCAGCGGGTCCTGTTGCGATGCCTCCAGCGCGGTCAGCTCGGCGACGACCGGTACCCAGCGTGGCCAGCCCCGATCCGCATAGCCCTGCGCCTCGGCGGCGGTCATGGCGACGCCGCTGACGCCGGCCGCGTCGAGCACGCCGAACGCCACCAGCACGCGCTGCCAGCGGTTCACGTGCTCCGCGCCGTTGTGCGTCTCCGCCACCCACACCTTCACGTTGGCCACGACCTGCGGATCGACGGTGTAGCCCGTCTTAGGCGCAGGATCGTCGTCGTCCGCCACGCTGACCGTGGCCGCGCCCTGGGCCGCCGACACTGTATAGTCGCTGCCGGTATTCACCGTGGCCGTCACCGAGCCGTCGGCCTCGTCTGCCCCGTCGTCGGTGGTTCCCACCGTGAACGTCGCGCTGCCCGTGGTGGGGATGGTCACCGTGCGCTGGCCCGTGGCCGCGCCGTAGTCGCCGCTCTGCGACACCGTGACGCTCACGTCCAGGTCCGCCGCCGGGGCCGGGCTGGCCGTAATGGTGAAGCTGGCGTTGCCACCCTCGGTTACGCTGGAGCCGGTGCTGATCGAGATCTCCGGAACGTCGTCGTCGGAGACGCTGACCGTGGCCGCGCCCTGGGTTGCCGACACTGTATAGTCGCTGCCGGTATTCACCGTGGCCGTCACCGAGCCGTCGGCTTCGTCCGCCCCGTCGTTAGTCGTTCCCACCGTCAGGGTGGCGCTGCCCGTGGTCGGGATGGTCACCGTCTGCTGGCCCGTGGCCGCGCCGTAGTCGCCACTCTGCGACACCGTGACGCTCACGTCCAGGTCCGCCGCCGGGGCCGGGCTGGCGGTGATGGTGAAGGTGGCGTCGCCGCCTTCGGTTACGCCGCCGCCGGCGCTGACGCTCACCTCCGGCGTGGTCAGCGGGTCCTGTTGCGATGCCTCCAGCGCGGTCAGCTCGGCGACGACCGGTACCCAGCGCGGCCAGCCCCGGTCCGCATAGACCTGCGCCTCGGTGGCGGTCATGGGGATGCCGCTGACGCCGGCCGCGTCGAGCTCGCCGAACGACACCAGCACGCGCTGCCAGCGGTTCACGTGCTCCGCGCCGTTGTGCGTCTCCGCCGCCCACACCTTCACGTTGGCCACAACCTGCGGATCGGCGGTGTAGCCCGTCGTAGGCGCAGGAACGTCGTCGTCCGCCACGCTGACCGTGCCCGCGCCCTGGGTTGCCGACACCGTGTAGCCGGCGTCGGCGGCCGGCGTGTCCAGCGTCGCCGTTACCGACCCGTCGGCCTCGTCTACCCCGTCGTCGGTAGTACCGACGGTGAGCGTGACGCTGCCCGCAGTCGGGATGGTCACCGTCCGCTGGCCCGTGGTCGCGCCGTAGTCGCCGCTCTGCGACACCGTGACGCTCACGTCCAGGTTGGCCGCCGGCGCCGGGCTGGCGGTGACGGTGAAGCTGGCGTCGCCGCCCTCGGTTACCCCGCTGCCCGCGCTGACACTCACCTCCGGTGTGGTCAGCAGCGGCGGCGGGTCGTCGTCATCCGCGACGCTGACCGTGGCCGCGCCCTGGGTCGCCGACACCGTGTAGCCGGCGTCAGCGGCCGGCGTGTCCAGCGTCGCCGTCACCGACCCGTCAGCCTCGTCCGTGTCGTCGTTGGTTGTCCCCACCGTGAACGTCGCGCTGCCAGAGGTCGGAATCGTGACCACCTTCGCGCCGGTCGTTGCGCCGTAGTCGCCGCTGGCGCTGACCGTCACGCTCACTGCGAGGTTCGCGCTCGGCGCCGGATGCGCGCTCACCGTGAACGTCGCGCCGTCACCTTCCGTGACGTCGGCGCCGGCTGAGATGCTGACCACCGGGATCACCGGCGCCGAATCATCGTCGTCCGCGACAGTCACGGTTCCCGAACTCTGCGCGCTCGATACCGTATAGCCGTTTCCGGCGTTCAGCGTCGCGGTCACCGCGCCGTCGGCTTCATCGGCCTGGTCGTTGGTCGTTGGCAGAGCCAACGATGCGGCGCCGCTCGTTGGAAGCGTCACCGTGTGAGTGGCGACGCCGACGCCGTAGTCTCCGCTCGCCGTGACCGACACGCTGACGGGCAGGGCGGCCGTGGGCGCGGGACTGGCGCTCAAGGCAAACGTGGCGTCGGCGCCTTCGATAATGTCGCCGCCCGCGACGATGCTGATCTCTGGCGTAACGACGACCGGGCTCGTTCGCTCGCTGACGATGCTGAGCAACCCCTTGGCCGAAGAGTTCGCCGCGCCGGTCGCGTACACCACGTGAAATTCCAGACGCCTGGTTCCGTTGATCTCCACGCTGACCGTCCGGTCCAGTTCGCTGCTGGTGAGCCGCGCGATCTTGGCCTCTCCGACCAGCAAACCCTCGCGCGAGTGCATGTAGTAAGCCGTCACCGGCCGACTGGGTTTGCAAAAGTCGGCCGAACGGTCGCTCGGCAACGCCTCCGCGTCGGAGACGGAGATCGTCGGCAGATCGCTACAGGCGGTCCGCTCCGTATTCGGCGGCGGCGGGTCGTCGTCGTCCGCGACGGTGACCGTGGCCTGGGTTGCCAACACATACGACACAAAGTAGTCAACGTTGGCGGACGCCGCCGGCGGGTCCAGCGTCACCGTCACTGACCCGTCGGCCTCGTCCGCATCGTCGTTGGTCGTGCCCACCGTGAACGTTGCGCTGCCCGTGGTGGGGATGGTCACCGTCCGCTGGCCCGTGGCCACACCGTAGTCGCCGCTCTGCGACACCGTGACGCTCACGTCCAGATCCGGCAACGGGGTGGGATCGGCGGTGATGGTAAAGCTGGCGTCGCCGCCCTCGGTTACCCCGCTGCCACCAACTATGCTGACTTGGGGCGTATCATCGTCCACGACGGGGGCCGTGGCCGCGCCCTGGGTTGCCGACACCGTGTAGCCAGCGTCGGCGGCCGGCGTATCCAGCGTCAACGTTACCGCCCCGTCGGGTTCATTCGCATCGTCGCTGGTCGTTCCCACCATCAGGGTGGCGCTGCCCGTGGCAGCCGGGATGGTCACCGTCTTTTGGCCGGTAGTCACCCCGTAGTCGCCGCTCTGTGAGACCGTGACGCTTACGTCCACCAGGTCCACCGCCGGGGCCGGGTTGGCGGTGACAGTGAACCTCACGTCGCGGCCCTCGAATTGCGCTATGCCAGCGGTCACGTTCAACTCCGGAAGGGACTGCTGGTCGTCATCGTTGATGATGTCTATGGAGACGGCGCCGACCAGGGGATGCACCCCGCCGACAACGCCAACGGCGCTGGGAGCTTTGCTACCGGTGCCGAAGGCTACGGTGATCGTCCGGTCCACCGTGTCGTCGTTAGGACGCGACCATAGTTTGAGAGTGGCAACTTGAGCGCCTTCCGTAAACTTTATCTCCGGATCAAATACCCACCTCCCATCCCTCGATAATTGCTCTCTGATCGGCTCCACCCCCTGTTCTTCGTCTTCCTCCACAAAGCAGGAATAGTGAACTTTCACCCTCCCTCCCGATACAGTGTAGGGCACGGTCACCGTCTCCCCGTCTTGCAGAGGCCGATTCAACGTGAAGGTGAAATAGGTTTTCCCGTAATGTTCGGCAATGCTGGCGTCTTGCACTGCCATCGAGATCGTCAAGCCCTCTACCGTGTCGCCATTGCTGAACAGTTTCTCTACATTGCCGGCGTCGTCGGTAAAGGAAACGCACCTTAACGACCTTGCCCACGTCGGCAGCCACCGGGGAATAAGCAGCCGCCGTCGCTCCCCGAATAATAGTGTCACCAGCCATCCATTGGTAGGTGAACGCCACGTTGGTCAGCCCATCAGGATCGGCTATGGCCGACGTGGATGCGGTCAATACTTGTCCGACCTGCGGCGTGCCGCTGACCCCCGGCTGGCCGGTGGCCGGGGAGTTGCCCAGCACGGCGCCGCGGTGGCCGAATACCGTAAGTTCCCATCCCTTGAAGCTGCCCGCGTCTCCGGACTCGTGGTCTTCTATTTCGAGCTTCCACACGCCCGACGGATTTTCTCCAAGGTGGCGGGCTGAACCCAATCGGAACTTCGCGTTAAGTCCGCCGTCTGGAGCGGCGCCACTGGGTACGGCCAAGTGGGAGGTAGCTCCCGAGGGCGAGGTAAGCATAATTCCCAGGTCCCTAAAGGCAGGATGGGTGATGTCCACCTTCACTTCCACGAACTCCGTGAAGGTGATGTCGGTGTCCAGGACGATTTCGCTGGAGATGGTTTCGCCACTTCCATCCGGTATGGAGAACTCTTCCGTGGGAGAGTACGCCGCTACGCGTTTCATCGCGGGCAAGTTGGTCCAGTTGCTCGCCAGGCCCACCGCCGCTCCGGCGTCGACCACGCCAAAGCCGTATTGCGAGTTGTAGGAGTAGCGTTCCGTGTTGGAGCCGTACTGGTACGCGCCAGTCTCCCAACCAGGATCAGCAGCATCGTTCTTCCGCGCGGACGAAGCCAAGATGATCTTCAGGTCACGCCAAGTGAGGCTGGCGTTGGCGCTTCGCAGCAGAGCCCCAACGCCGGATACCACCGCCGACGCCGCTGAGGTGCCGCCAAACTGCTCACTGTACCGCCCATACAGATACGTCGTGACCGACGCCTCAGGCGCGCAGAGCCACAAACTATAGCCGGTCTCAGATTTTTCGGCTCGCTTCCCGTCGGGACCCACCGCGCAGGCCAGGGTCTGAGCGTGGTAGTTCTTGCCCTCGTTCAGGTTGACGTGGGAACCATTCAAGTGGTCGTTCCCGGCGCCGAATACATAGAAGGTGCCCTTGCCGTGATACCCATCCCTGATCCCGGTTTCCAGGGCAGTATTCCATACCTCCGGCAGCGATCTGATACCGTGGTCATTGGAGAAAATCCAGCTGTTGTTCGAAACCGCAGTTACTACGCTATTGCGAGTCAACGCATCAACCGCGTTGGCTAAGGTCGGCCTTTCGGTCATGTTGTAGCCATAAATGGTGGCCTGTGGAGCCACCCCTCGCAACCCGATGGAGTTGCCCTGCGCCGCAATGATGCCGGCTACCCCCAAGCCATGACGCGCCCACGGATCAGGGGTACGAGTCAACAAGGCCAGATAGTCGTGGCTGAGCTGGGAGTTCCAGTTTCCCTCCAGGTCAGGGTGATCGAACTCCGCCGCGTCATCAACGATGGCCACGTTCACCCCCGCTCCTTGAGTCGTGGACCAAGCCGCCGCGACGTTAATATCCTCACCCGGTGTGCCGGGGTTTTCCGTCGTGTTCTCCAACTGCCACTGACAACCATACAGCGGATCATCGTAGGCGGTGCTTATCGCCGAGCAACGTTCGATGAATTCCGTATATTCAACGTTGGCAGTTACATACAGGTTCCCGAATAGATTTTGATCAGGTATGGATGGATCGTACACCGAGTACCAATGTCCCCTCAAAAAGTATGGAGACAGGCGAATGTAATAGGTCCCTGCATCCAGCCGGTAATATCCGCTGATTTCTCTCATACCCGATGTCGGCGTCCTTACGTAATTCCCATCGCTATCCAGCACAGCCAAGTTGTAGGGATTTATCATTCCCCACCACCAACGCCATAGGTTGAGCCCCCACAGGTGGATTTTGACCTCAGTCGTCTCTTCGAGTTCAAGCTTGAAGAAATCAACATCGTTCGTGGAGTGGAATTCCACATAGCGTGCTGGCTGGTCAGACATCCGCCCAACCCAAACATCCACCGGTTGAGCGTTCGCCATCGTATCGGAATGATCCGGTATAGTCCTAACCTCCAATTTGTAGTTGCCCGCAGAAAACCAAGCAACTGACAGCACACTTACGTAGTACGTTCCCGCAGGCAAACGTATCCCAATAGTGCCACCAGTCCCCAGCCGGTTATCGTCGCTGTCGAAAAGCTCAATGCCTGGTCCCGTCCCCCCACGAGCGTACGCTTCAAACATTTTAGGGTCAGTCACAACAACGAAGGTCGATGCGGTGAGTACGAACCTGAACACGTCTACGTCATTCTCGTCAGTGATGATGCCCGATGTTGGCGTATCCAAAGGCAGGTAGGTCGCAGTTGCATTAGTATCGCCGTGGTCGTCCTGCTGCCCCACCCCACCCTGACCGGAGTCCTGCAAAGTCTCCACATCCATCTCCCAGTTGGGGACAGACGACACAACCCCAGCCTGACCAGCGAAGACGTTGGCCAACTCCAGCGAAGGCAGTCCCGGCGGCGCATCCACCAGGTAGGCGTTCTCGGCGAAAGTCATTGCCGTCAGCCTTTCTGAGGAAATCCCGTTCCGGGAAAAGAAGGCTACAGCCTCCGAGACAGTCCACGATGGTTCCAACGCTACCAGCGCCCCGCCAGCCAAGACCATCGTATGATCCCCGCTATCTGCCAGAAAAACCGGCACAGACTCGCCATCTATTGGCTGGCGACCGTCATCTGCTGTCTCCACAGAGGCGGCTCGTTGCGCAATCTCCTCGCTGGACAACAGCCGCAGTCCCACAGTCCGGTCGCCGTCCTGCCACGTATAAGACGTTCTACCGTTGCCATCCGGATCGGGAAAGCCCGGCTGCTCGCTGACAGTCCCAGCAACCAACCGGGGCGTCGGTCCGGCGTCGCCAGCAGGAAGGAACAGGAAAACCAGCCCCATCAGCGTCAATGCCGCAACAGATAGGCCACGGCCCCAACAGGGGCCCAGCCACGGGGATCTCGTCAGCGTCAATATTTTACTCCTTTCGCCCAACCGTTAAACCGGAACATCGCTTGCGCCAACCACGGCCGAACGGCGCTATACTATCAAAAATCACGCCCCACCACACAGGAAAAATCGCCTCCGTGAACCGGCAATAAGGCCACAGCCTGACTAGAGCGCCATGGTGGGCACGTGGAGAAACTCACCAAGGGTACCTTGAGCCCAAGTAATCCCCATACCTTGGACCGGAACTTATAGGCAAACCCGCTACGCAGCCCCGCGATTCGGCACAAACCGCGGGGCTGCCGTTCTCGTTCATGGCGCCGAACGGCGGAGGAACACAGGCGTGTACACCGACGTGCCCAGCGCTCGAAAAGCCACGTCATGGCACAAGGACCTCAACGACCAAGGCGGTGTTGACCGAGGGTCCAGAATTGACGACGACCATACGGTTTCACTATGACCGTAACGCTACGGCTACCTTTTGCAATCAATCATCGGTACCTCAGAGACAATTCAGCCGCGATTCACGTTTTGCCTTCGTAAATCAGCCAATGCACAGATTTGACATAACCCGGTCAGTGCCCTACCATCCGCCGCGTTTTGTCAATCGAACAAAAAGGCACAAATACAGACGCTGATTGAATCGATAGGAGAAAGTGCCACATGACGTCAAAAGCAGGAAGAATTCGCTTGGCCCTCCTGGTAGTAGCGACGGTAGCGATGCTGGGAGCCCTCGCCCTAGCCAGCAGCTCCAGACCGCTGACGGGATTACTGAATGGCACAGTGGCCTGGGCTGCCCCCAGCGCCCAGGCCGCTGTGCCGGCAGTATCCTTCAAGCATGCAGAACCTGAGGCCCAAGAAGGGGAAACGGTATCCCTCGAAGTGAATCTGAGCTCATCGGTAAGCTCAGCCCTAGCCATCGACTACTCAGTCACTTGGCCAGAGGGCCGATCCGGAAATCCGAATGGGACCGTTCAATTTGCAGCCAACACAACCACCGCCAACATCACCGTTTCGGTGCGGAATGACGACGTGGTCAGCCAGAAAGCACGAGAAGCGTTTACCGTATCCTTGGACCAGCCGGACAGCGCTTCCGGCTACATCATAGGCGCCCATCAGACTGTCTCCGTGATGATCATAGAAGGAGTTTGCGACCGGTCTGAACGTGTGCAATACCTCATATTAGAGGCGGTAGCCACCGCAACCGAGTGCCACCAAGTGACGGACTCTGACCTGTCTAGCGATCCGGAACTGACGGGCCCGCTGCACTGGGGACGAGGCAAACTCATACCGGTGAACGAATCGGAAGAAGTCCGGGAATCCAAGCGGCCTTGGCTAAAGGCTGGAGACTTTCGGGGAATGTCCGGTGTCACCGAACTGTACCTAGGCTTCAACGAGCTGAAGCACTTGCCGTCGGGAGTGTTCGACGGCCTCTCCGAACTGAAGAAGCTCTATGCTGCCAACAACTTGATAAAAGAACTGGGAGACGGGGTCTTCAGGGACCTCGAAAACCTCACGGAATTGGGCCTCGGCCAAAATTCCACAAGCCCATTTCAACTTACGCCCAGGTTGAAGCCTATTGGCGGAAAGTCGTTCGTGGTGGAGATTCTTGAGGCGGCTCCTTTTCCTGTCACCGTTACCCTGACTGCAGCAGGTGGCAATCTGAGCGTAGGCAGGGTAACCATACCGGCCGGCGCCACTACGAGCTCCCAAGTGACCTTGACCCCCGAACAGGAAGGGTCAGCCGTAGGGGTGAGTGTCTCGGATAGTACCTTCGCCACCGGCAAACAATACAAAATAATCCTGTCCAGCGGCGACGCGCTCAATATGCCGGTTCCTACGGTTTCTGTGGCAAACCCAGAAATGGCGGTACCAGAGGGTTCCCCAGCCCAAGTACTCTTGACCGTTTCACCTTCTCCCCAATTGCCCATCACCGTAAAATACGAGATCCGCAACGACGACGACCCCAGCACCGTTGACGCAGATTCGTTCGATTACGAATCTGACGGTTTCGTCAAGTTGGAATCAGGCGCAATTGGCGCAGTCGCGTCGGTTAACATTACCCAAGACAGCGACATCGACAGCGGAGCCCGAGAAGTCCTAGTCCTGCACCTCCAGAAAGGCGATGATGCCCGACAGTATCTCCAAGGTCCCAATGACTCGGCCACCATCAACATTAAAGAAGGCATCTGCGACCGCACTGCTGCGGTGCAAACAGCCCTCTTAGCCGCATTGGAGAAATCAAGCGACGAGTGCGCTGAAGTGACCGACGATGACCTAGCGATTACTCCGGTACGCTGGATCTCGCCGGAGGCGCTGGGGTAGCCAGCCTCAAACACAGAGACTTCGCGGGATTATCCAACCTGAGCAAATTGCACCTCGCCAATGCTACGATGAGCAATCTACCTACTGGAGTGTTCGACGATCTGGGCTCATTGACCGACCTTTCCCTGAGCAACGGGAACCTAGCAGCCCTACCTGCCACGCTGTTCTCCGGCCTCGCCAGCCTAGAAACCCTCCAATTGGATGACAACGACCTAGCGGCCTTGCCTGTGACGCTGTTCTCCGGCCTCACCAACCTGGAAGACCTCCGGTTGGACAACAACGACCTAGCGGCCTTGCCTGCCGCGCTGTTCTCCGGCCTCACCAGCCTGGAAACCCTCCAGCTGGACAACAACGACCTAGCGGCCTTGCCTGTGACGCTGTTCTCCGGCCTCACCAGCCTGGAAACCCTCCAGCTGGACAACAACGAACTGACAGCCCTGCCGGTCGCCCTGTTCTCCGGCTTGACTAGCCTGGAAAACCTCCAGCTGGACAACAACGAACTAGCAGCCCTGCCCGCCGCCCTGTTCTCCGGCCTCACCAGCTTGGAAGACCTCCGGTTGGACAACAACGACCTGGCGGCCCTGCCTGTGGCACTGTTCTCCGGCTTGACTAGCCTAGAAAACCTCCGGCTGGATAACAACGAACTGGCGGCCCTGCCTGTGGCACTGTTCTCCGGCTTGACTAGCCTAGAAAACCTCCGGCTGGATAACAACGAACTGGCAGCCCTGCCTGCCGCCCTGTTCTCCGGCTTGACTAGATTGGTCACACTGGATGTTGGAACCAATAAATTGACGAGCTTGCCTGCCGGAATATTCCTTGATTTGAACAGACTGTCGGAAACTAACTTCTCAGGCAACGAGAATGATCCTATCGAATTGACGGCAAAATTGGTTGAGCACTCTCCAATCAATGACCAAGGCGAATTCATCGTAGCCCTCGTCACTCCTTACGGTTGGCCCGGTACGATGGAGGTGAGCCTCTCCAGCACCAACGCCACACCGTCGCAGACCACGCAGGAATTGAATCCAGGAAAAGAGAAAAGCGAAGAAATTACATTCAAACAGGTTGCAGCGTCAAAAGACTCGGAAATAAAAGTTTGCGTGGTAACAACAAATGGTATCGCTATCAGGCCGACGCTGGCAAGCATCAACGGGCTGAAGTTCACCGAACCCACTTGCTTGAAGATTGAACCCCCATCGACCACCAAGCCCACGGTGACGATCACCAGCGCCAAAGTTACACAAGTGGAAGGACGGACGGCTCAAATTTCGTTTACGCTGCATCCCTCAGCGACGGAACCATTCAAATTGCGTTTCACCACCCATATTGACGGCATCGACGAAACGATTGATGCCACGGAAGGAAAAGACTACATAAAACCTGGCCCAACGCAGGTGATCGTAGATCAAGGTAGAGGCACCATCCACATCGAAATTGTGGACGACAGCGAGATCGACGAGGGCATCCTCGAGTACTTCGTGGTCAAGCTGATTGGGCCGGAAAACGGGAAGGACTACCACATCGGTTCCAAGGGCATCACCTCGACCGTGATCATCAACGATGGAATCTGCGACCGGGCGCGGAACGTTCGGGCAGCAATCTTTGAGAAGTTGCCCAATGTTTCGTCTTGCTATGACGTCACAGCGGATCACCTCCAGAGCATCAAAGGGGAGCTGAATCTTGTCAACACAGCGATGGCGGCTCCCGTAACATTCCAAGCTGGGGAGTTCAGGGAGTTGAGCTCATTAGAAACATTGAGCTTGCCCGGCGTGAACCTGTCTCGGGGACTGCCCGTAGGTCTGTTCGAAGGCCTAGAATCAGTAACCCATCTAAACATGTGCAACAGCAGTATTAAGTCTCTGAACGCCGGGGTGTTCTCGGATCTGAAGAAGCTTACCCACCTGTCCGTGGACAACAACGATCTGGAAAGTTTACCGGCGGACTTGTTCAAGGACATGAATACATTGAGAGTGGTGAAACTCTACTCGAATGGGATTACCACCCTAGACTCCAATGTCTTCCGTGACGCCGAGGCTTTAACCGAGGTGGACTTGTACGACAACAAACTATTGGACCTGCCCGCCGGTCTGTTCAAAGGTTTGACCAATCTACAGAAGGTTAACTTGGGAAACAATCCCTCGTATGGCTTTTACCTGACTCCGAAATTGATTGACCAGGGCAATGGCTCGTTTGTCGCCGAGATCGCAGAAGGAGCGCCCTTCGACATTTCAGTGCCTTTCACCGTTGCCGGTGGCACCGCGAAGGTTTCCTCCGTTACAATCCCAGCTGGCAGCACAAGGACCAGTGTGATCAATGTAACACGGGAGAAAGGTAACACCGGAAAGATGACGGTAAAGCAGTCGACTCCAACTTGGGCTGGTGGCTCCAACGTTGCCGGCAAAGCCATAGGACTGCTCCTGACCGCAGGTCGCTCTCTTGAGCTATCGGCTACCAATTCAGATTCACCCTAGGGTCACAAGCACGGACCCAGTGTGAAGTCAGACGCTAGGAGCCCAGCACAACGCGGACATGGACATAAAAGCAGATGGCACGTATGTGCCATCTGCTCCGCCCCTATAGCCGCATCAAATCCTCCGGCGCGAGCTGCTGCCATTGCAGCACCCCACGCAACGCACGGTACACCTCGCTTACAAGAGGACACGCTCTCGAGACGGGTCATCAAGGGCTTCTTTTCCCATTTTGCTGGAGGATCCAGAAGAATGCGCCTGCCCTCACAGTTCCCCGACATCCAATCGGCACCGAGCACAACACGCACTAAAAACGACTGATACCGAACCGGACACTGCCCACGCGAAGAAAGCAGCCAACGACTCAACAGCCCCTCATCGAACCAGTAATGGAACACCTGATGGACGAAGCCAGACAGAAGTACTATGCCGGCAGTCCCACCATCATCTCTCACCCGCGCCTCGCACAAGTCGGCATCGTGTTCCCTGTGCCCTAGAGCGTGTTGACAAATTAGCCGGGTCTTCCCATCTGGTCAACCAACCAGGTGTGTAAACTCGCGACGAACCGAGCGTGACTGTCAACAACTAAAGGATTTACCGCCCAATAGGCGCCGGTCCTCCCAAAACACACGACACGCCAACACGCCCGATGCACCGCCTCAGTCAGGTGCCAAGGGCACAGAGCAACAGCCACTTTATGGGCCGGACTACCAGCCCTGCAAGTATTTGGAACTCCGCCCCTTGCGTCCCCGGGTTCTCAGAAACCACGTCACCAAGCGAAGGCCGACGAAGAACGTATCGGCCAGCTTGTGGTACCAAGGGCTGATCACACTGTGTCAAGCGCCCATAGCGCGAGCAGACTCGTCGACATCCCATTGAACAGTCGGTGACTGTCAATCCGCAGGGAACCACCGACCGTCCTACGGTCGGTGGTTCCCTCGTATTCTCGGCGGACACCTGATAGTAAAAAAGCGACGAGCAATTAGCCAAAACGCCGTGATGCAGCTCTGGCGCTCCGGCGTATCCCGCCGCGACACGCGCTGCGTAGCCAGCAGCGCCGAGCAGCCGTACCTGCGCATCTCAGGCAACAGGCTTGCCCAGTCCACGCCACCGTAGCCCCGAAAATCGTCTACCGCCAGCAGACACCGATGCCGTCCCGACGCCGGCAGGCTGTCACGCCTGCGGAGAGCATCATCAAGCATGTTGACCAACACGCTGCCCACCAACGACGAAAGCAGACGGCCCGAAACGCCCGCCGCAATATTGACGAACAGGACGCCCTCACCGCGAAGCAAGGCAACCATGTCCAAATTGGAACCCGCGCCCCCCAGCACCGCCTGAACCCGCCGGTCAGCGATCAATTTGTCAAACGCGGCAAGGAGCGGCCTCAGGGTCTCCGCCCTGGTATCCCGGGGGCCATCTCATGAACGTGTCGAACCAGCGTGCCACATTCGGGTCACTGGCCCGGCTCAGCACATGCTTCTGAAAGGACGTCTGCTCCACGAAATAATCCCGACCTGAACGCGTCACAGTATCATACGCAAGAAGCGCGGGCAGCGACAAAATAGTCAGCAGATCGCTCTGGAGGCAATCCTATGAATGAAGCGACCACGTACCACGCCCAAGAAACAACCGATGACCCCATGTCCGACATCCGACAAGCCGCGGCAATCCTCGAAAACCCGTCTAACGCCGAAAAAGACGCCGTAGCAGAGGCGCTTTACCAAGTCTCCGACGGACTGGAGGATCTTGAGCACCACGCCGTAGGCGGCCTCGCCGCGGAGACAGCCCAGCAGTGGCAGCGCCTGGCCACCGACGCCACGCCCCAGCAGGAAGCAACGCTGCTCAACCAGCTGGAGGCCATCGCCGCCTACTGCCGCTACACCGAGACGGGCCAGCTGCCTACGCCCGAACGCCGCGAAACGGTCTCAAACACCCTCTGGAAACTGCAGAACGACGACAAGGCGCTGACGTTCATCGTCGCCGTTGACATGGCCAAGTACCATGAAGCACAGCAAAAGGCCAACGCTATGCAAAGTTACTGCTGGCCCACCGTCACCTTGGGCATGGGCCGCCCACCAGAAGCCCTCACGCCAAGACAGCGAGAACACCTATTGGATAGCATCGAGAAGATGCGCGAGTTAGCAGTCGACGTGGAAGCCCACGAAGCCCAAGCCGCCCTGGATATCCTAACCCAGGACCTGGCACACCCCGAGATGGACAAAGAAGCCAGATACTCCACCTGGCAGAACGTGGGCAGGAACCTAGATCTGATGGACTACAGGGAAGCCCTCTACGCCGTTGGCGTCACCGAGGGCTTCCAATGGATCAACGGCAGTTTCGTCGAGCACGTCGAAGCCAGGGACCGGCCAGGGAAAGAACCCAAGCCATACGACATCGACGTCGTAACCTTCTACCATCAACCTGACGATCAGCCACCGGAATTCCACGACCTGTTCCGCACTTCGATAGTACGGGACCGGTACAACATCGACGCGTTCAACCTGGTCATGGGCACGCCGACGACAAACCACCTCGTCGAATCCGTTGCATACTGGTACGGCATGTGGTCAACCCGACGAGAAGACCAAATGCCCAAAGGTTTCGTCCAGGTCAATCTCGACCCCGAACACGACCCCGAAGCGCGCCAAGCACTGAGCGAGATCCAATTATGAGCACTCAAATGTCCCACGCCGAGTACATGTCGTACGCGGCCGAGATCACCACCCTCAAACGGCTGTTGGAAGGATTACCCGAAGAACGCGCCACCGAATGCTACGGCTTCGAATACCGCTTGGAACGCGCCCAGCAGAAAATCGAAGGCGTGCCGGTGCCGCCCAGACCGAGGCGGTGGTTGACCTCATTCCGCGGCGAACCCGTACAGTCAAAGTCAGGCATCGACGCCAACTTCGGCGCAGAGGCCGTTACCATCGCCAGCGACAGCATCAGGTTGACGACCGCCAGCACCACGGGCGAACTCAAGCCGACCGGGCAGGTCCCGAGGAATGCGCTGGGTCAACCCATCATCGCCGGCGTAACCCTCGGCTCATTTGGCTTCGTGATGGAACTTCCCCCAAGGGAGGACAGCAACGACATTCCCAATCCCTCCGAAGAGGCCATCAACAGCGTGCAGGAACTCCTCGGGCAACGCTGGAAAGGGAAGACGACGAACTGGCGATTGCGGCAGGAGCAATGCACCCCCGAGCCGTCAACAAAGTCGTGGAGTTCCTCAAACTCATGAAAGACCGACGAGCGCAGTTTACGATGCAGTACGAAGGCGACGCCGTTAGTTTCCAGACGGAAGAGGATGTCGAAAACGCTCATCGCCGGCTCGTCGAGGTAAACGAGGACACCCGAACCGATGACGTGACAGGAAGGATGATAGGCGTCATCCCGACAACCCGCCAGTTCCAGATCAACCCGGACGACGCAGATCCCATCCGCGGCACGATTGGTCCGGAAATCCGTGACCCCTACGACACCGCTGCCCGCTTTACCAACCGACGCGTCCGCGCCCGAGTCCGTACCACGCGGGTAGGGCGCGGAGCGCCCAGACACACCCTGCTTGCTTTATCCCAGCTGCCGAATCAAGAAAACGCTTAGGCCACCCAGCAACGGAAGGACGTCGCGATATGCCCAGACTGCAAGACCCATTACCCTGGCTGCGCCGAAAAGCACAGCAAGCTACAACGCTGATGCCAAATGCACCAGAGGCATCCCAACTTGGCATGGGGATGCCTCTCCGCTTGGAAACGGACCATCCAGTAGGGACCTGATCCAAGAGGTTCCACATGGCCCACAATGCTGCCACTCCGCCGACCATGTTCATTAGGCGCCATCGCGCGTCGGACATATTCTCAATGGCAGGTTGGGACCGCCGACAGCCAGACGCACAACCGATGGCACGCTTACTGCATACCTAATGGTATAGTAGTAGTTGCCACACAATGCCACACAGAGAGGTTCTCAAATGGCTCGCATTTTGATTGAAGGTTTTCTCTGCGAGCGGTGTTGCTACCAGTGGGTACCGCGTCAAAGCGCGGGCCGAGAACCGAAAGTCTGCCCCAAATGTAAAAGCGTCTATTGGAACAAGCCACGCAAGTTGGACTGGCCAGCCGACAAACGCGCCATACAACACGACGAACGACCCCAGAGAACTGCATGACCCGCCACGAGCAGTACGTCCTATCCCCCATGCGTAACTCTTATACCGCTCGCCTAATCTCGGAGAAAACGCCCCAATGAGCAATCAGACACCAGTGCTGGACGCCTGCCCGCTGCGACCGATCTCACAGGCCGGCGAGCAGTATGCCGCCGACATCATCCGCGGCCTAGACGACGAGCTGGCAACAGCCGCGACGGCGGCTGACTTCCTTGAAACGACCCACCTAACCAGAGCCGCCGCAGATTTCCTGCGAATGGCCATGGACCGCGTTGCCCTGGGGCGTGACAGCACCAGTCCGTCCGTGTACCAGCTGTACAGCCGCTACGGCGGCGGCAAGACTCACAGCCTGCTGCTGCTGGCCGCCGCAGCGAAGTATCCGCACCTGAACTACTGGCACGATGCCGCCCAATTGGACACTGCATCCGCCAAGGTGGTCGCCTTTGACGGAGAAAAGCACAACGTAGTCAACGGCGCCGGTCTGGATGGTCAAGGCACTCGGGCGCGGAGCCTAGCCGGATACCTGCTGTACCACCTGGGAGGTCACGAGGCACTCAACGCGTTCGCGGAAGGCGATGCAACTCTGGCCGACCCCGGCTCCGACGAGTTCCGACGGCTAATCGGCGACGAACCCATGATCATCGTCATCGACGAACTGGTCCACTACATCAACCGGGTGAACCAGCGCGCGGCCAGCGATCCACGCATCAGCGCGGAGGGAGTGCTGACCACCGTCAGCGCTCTCGCCAACGCTGTGGTCAACAGCCCCAAGGCGGTGCTGGTCATCACCACCCCCGAGGACTCCCACGAACTGCTGGAGGACGGGATCCAGAACGCCGCCGGCGACGCCATGTCTGTTGACACGCTGGCGTTGATAGCCATGCTGGACCGGATAAACTCCCAGTTGGGCCGGGTGATTCACCCAGTGGCGCCAGCAGGGGAAGCCGACCTGCCGGCCATCTTGCGCAAGCGCCTGTTCTACGGCGTGGACGAAGCCGCTCGCGGAGACACAGCCAACGCCTACGCCGCCGTTACCGCCCGCAACGGGCGAGCCAACGGGAACCTCGACTACCAGGGCTTTTACGAGGCCTACCCGTTCCATCCCTCTTTGCTGAACATCATCACCGGGCGCTTGGCCGCCAACCGCAACTTCCAGAGAGTGCGCGGCACCCTGCGGCTGCTGGGCAACACCCTGCTGGAAATGCAGAGCGGCAGCGGCAAGGCTGCACTGTTGGTGCATCCCTACCACGCCAGCCCGCGCGTTGCCCGCATCCGTGACGAAGTGGTGAACCGCCCAGGCTTCTCCGAGCTGGATCCGGCCATCGACACCGACATCGTCGGTAGCAACAGCACGGCGGAGAAAACCGGCAACGACCTGGCGGAACCAGCCGCCGTAACCATGCTGCTAGGAACCATCTCCCCCGAGAACAGCAACGGCCTCTATGCCGAGCAAATTGCCGATGCTTTGCTCTCACCAGACCGCGACGACTTCGGGGTCATCGCCAACATCATCGAACAATTCCTGAGCCGCGCCATCTACGTGGACGACAGCCCTGACACGCAGCGCAAGCGTTTCAGCAAAGACGCCAACGTGATGAAGGAACTGCTAGAAGCCAGAGACGCCATTCTGGCCAACACCACGGCTATGACCGACCTGCTACGGCAGGCCATTACCAGCGCCTACGGAGGCGGCAACCGGCGCGGCGACCAATTTGAGGTCATGCTCTTCCCCTCCCGACAATCCAATGTGCCGGACAACCCCGACCGAGCCATTCTGGGCGTCGTCAATCCGGACCACTGGAACTGGACCGACGCCGCCAATCCGGCCAACGGGATGAGCAACCAGGATTTGTTGGACCTCCACCGGCACAGCAGCGGCAACGACGGCGAGGCGTCTCGGCAGTACCCGAACAACGCTCTGCTGCTGGCCGCCCATGACGCCAACTTGGGCCGTATTCGGGAGGACATAGCCACCATGGAAGCAGCCGACCGGCTGCTCAAGGACACCACCCGACCTCTGCCTCAGCACCGGCGGGACACGCTGGAAAACATCCGCGCTACGTCTGAGAAGAACGCCACCACCGGCATCCAGAACAAATTCACCCACCTGTTCTCGGCTGGCAATACCCAACAGCACCAGTGGCCGGAACCGCACAGCCACCTGGAGCAGCGTACCTTGGAGTCAATCACCGACGCCGCCGGCAAGGGCCAGGACGGTGTCTTGCAGGCACTAGGGGACCGGGTGCTACGTGGCAGCACCGCAGGACTGAGCAAGACCGCCTGGAGCCGGGTGGGCACCATTACCAACGACCAGGGCAGCACCTTGGGCGAGCTGCGCGATTACTTCGCCAGAACCCCGGACGCGCGCATCATCATCAATGACGCGACCTGGCGGGCCGTGGTGACCAACGGTGTCGGCAACGATGCCCTCCACATCGTCACGCCCAGCGGCGAGGTGAGCCCCAACGGCTATGATTCCAACTGGCGAGTATGGGTGAAGGGCCACGAACCGCAACCAGAAACCGACGGCGCCGGAACAGAAAGCAACGAAAGCGGCAATGGCAGCAGCAGTGGCACACAAACCGGCGGTACGACCGGTGGTAACAACTCCGGTGGAACCAGCGGCCGACAAACCACGTTTACCAGCGGTAAGATGGCCGGCCGCGCCGCCTATGAAGCCGTGAAGCGGTTCATGGACGACAACGGCCACGACTGGTCCGCGCTGGCGTCCTGCCAAGTCAAGGGAACCAGCGCGACGCTGGCTGACCAAGTCGCCAGCATTGCCCAGGGCGACGACAGAGGCATCGCCATCACGATGCGAGCGCAGAACCGGCGGTTGCAGGTTGGCGTCACCGAAGCACCGCCCAGCGAGTTCAAGGACTACTCCGGGCCGGCCAAGCGAATGATGAACAAGGCAGAGGTGAGCGCCGCAGACGTGAGCGTGCAACTTGAGCCGGACGACGCCCAGCGCGTACTGGAAAAGCTGAACAACCGGGACGAAGCCAACATCAGCGTTTCGTTCCACTGACCCGAAAGGAACCCGCAATGACCCTCATGCGAGAAACCCCCAAGGACCACGGCCTGCTCTTGGACCACGACCCCAGAGGCAACCGCCGCCTGTCCGTCACCCTCGCCGGCAAGTCGCCTCGCAAGAATGGGCGCCGATTGCAGTACGCCACCGGCACGCTGTACCAACGCTGCGTCCAGCACGTGTCCACCATTCTGTGGAACCATCACGGCCAACGGCTGCAACCCCAGGAAGAAGCCGGCCGACAGTATCACCCCATCACCGAGGAAGCCGCAGTGCAGATCCGCCTGCTGCTGGACGCGGTGGAAGGCACAGAACGAGCCGACAAGGCAGAACAGCTGGCCCGCGCCGTCGCCGACCTGCATCCCTGCGAAAGCAGTTGGTGGTACGCCTGCCACAAGAACCGCAACCGTCCTCGCCGCGTATTGGACGCGCTGACATTGATGTATGCGTAGCCGCAAGAGCCTAGGACTGACACGCCGATGTGGTCTTGGAATGCTAACAAGAACGCCGCAAACCAGTACCTACATGGGGTGTCGTTCCAAGAGGCGCAGCAAGTCTTCGACGACCAGCTTTCAGCTACGCGACCTGACCCTGAACACAGTTGGTACGAGCAACGATTCCAAACGATAGGAATGACCCATTCACAAAGGCTGGTGTTCGTTGTCCATACCTGGGACGAGAAAACCCAATCAGGACGCATCATCTCCGCCCGCGAACCAACACCACATGAGACAACCGACTATGAGCGCGGAAACTTCTGACAACAAATCCCTAGAATTCATCCCGGAAGTGACCGACTGGACCGGCGCGGTACGCGGGATGTTCGCCAACCGCACGAACCTGCCTTACCAAGAGGAAACGGTGCCTCTTTTCGATGACAAACATCGCAACTACACCGGGCCTTCGCTGCGCGCCGAGACAGAATATTCGTTCTACAACCGTTCATCGTTGGTTGGGTTCAAGCACCTTCGGGAAATGCTACAGCGTTGGGTAGACCGAATGCCACCGGACAAGCAAAAAAGTATCGCGAGCCGCATACGACATGGCGGCTTCGGCTCCCCAGTTGAACAGCAAAATTTCGATGGCGCATTTTTCGAGCTGTTCCTGCACGAGTTCCTGAACGGGACAGGCGGCCACACGGTGGTAGAACCGAGAATCGGTCGTTTGACGCCCGATTTCGGCGTCACGGAGACGGGAAAGGACGGGACCAAGATCAATTACATGGTCGAAGCCACTGACGTCAACGTACAGCGGGGAACAGACCTCGATTCAAACTGGAACGAAAAGCGTGCCCTCGACATTTTGGACGAAATTGAGACCCCAGATTTCCGATTGTTCGTCGAGACCCAGGGAACCCTCGCTTCGATGCCGCGCAAGCGCGACTTGAAGCGACCCTTCGAGGAACTGGTCAGGAGCGCAAACTACGACGAAGTCAGAGCAAAGTCAGAACTTTACGGCTTTTTTGACGCCACCCTACCTGCAACGGCATTCCAGCACGGCAATTGGAGCGTCGCAGGCCAACTCATCCCGGTTCCTCCAGAACGCCGCCCACGTAAGGGCCGTTTCATCGGCGCTGGTCCGACAAAAGTCGGTGGCGTCAACGATATTGCAAAGCCCAAGGATAGGCTGTACGACAAGGCTAAGCGTTATAGGGAGGTTGACAACCTCATAATTGCCATCAGTGCTGACTGGTGGCTGGAAAGAATCGCCGAAATTTTGTTCGGTAGTCTGGCGTACCAAATCTCTGTCCCCAATGACCCAACCTACGCTGGTCCGCTACCGCCTGGGCGCAGCATACAGCAGCCGGACGGCTTCTGGTTTAACACCAGAGGCCCTCTGAACGAGAACGTTATTGGAGTGGTAGCTTTCTATGGCCTCCACGCCCATTGCGTTGACAAAGCCAATGCAGTGTTTTATGCGAACCCTTATACCCGAAAACCAATGCCGTCGTGGACCCGTGAAATTACCCACGCTGAATACCTAGACGGCAAGGTTGAAATCGTCGAAGGTCTCCCACCCTGCTTTTTCGCAAAAGACCATGAACCGTGGCAGGGCGATTGGGAGTTCGAGCGTCAACAAGGAGCTGCCAATTGACGACCGCTTCGCGCCTCATCGAAAAATGGCTACCCATCAACGAAGTCTCCATTGAAGCCGTCCGTGAGGGCGGCGCTCTGGCCGGCCACCCGCCGGTCAACCAGCTTCACGTCTGGTGGGCACGTCGACCTCTGATTGCATCCCGCGCAGCCGTCGCGGCATCCTTGCTACCCATCGACGCCCACCGGAGCAGGTTCATCACCAACATTGGAACTACCACCGAGGTGGTCTCTGCTCGACGTCAGATGGACGCCATCAAAGCCGAGGGCGGCTGGTCAGACATATCCTTCCCAAACGACCGGGCCTTCAAGCACAACCCAGATTTCCTGCCCAATGACACCACCGAGGCCCCGTTAGTCCTCAACGTCACAGCCGGCGGCGGCTCCATTCCATTTGAGGCTGGACGCTTGGGCTTTCGCACCATAGCCAACGAGCTGAATCCAGTGGCCTCCCACATCCTGCGTGCCACTTGCGAATGGCCCCAGCGGTACTTCGCTAGTTCCATTGTCGTCATCATTCTCAACCTCCTGGTTGTTATTCGGATTCATGCTTCGAGGGAAGACCCGAAGGCTTTCTAGGTCTCGTGGCGGGATGATGTCCCACAAAGACCGGGGCACCCCGTATAAATCGCCGGGAAACAGCGAACTCAGCCTCCTGCGATTCGCGGACAGGAGTCCAAAGGACAGCGGGTCAATCTCGGTAGGCTGGACGCCTATAGTCGTCACCTCGGCGTCGCCAAACGGCCAGGGATTCGCCAGCGGCCTGTAATCATCATCCAAGGGGGAGGACACGTCGGCACCGTACAGATCGCTGATCATCCTCCGAATCCGCAGGGACACCTGCGGCCTAAGCATGCGGTAGGGAGATCCAACAAAACCCGAGGGTTGGATCATCCGTCGACGGAAAAGGTACGGTAAAGTTGCCGGGGCTTGTTCCTGGCCGGGGCTGAATGTTCCGACCCCGATCACCGGAACTTCATCCGCCGTCACACTCCGGTGGCGCTCCGGCGAAGGCAAAGGGAAAAAGCCGAGGCCGTCCTGCGTCGAGTCTGCCGGCCGTCCTTGAGCCTCATCGGCCGCAGCGCTCTGGGTCGCTTCCAAAGACTGGCGGGTCCAGTCCGCGGACATGGCGTCACCCACCATCTGGGCGAACGCCAGCACCGCTCTCCGGCGCACCTCCTCCGTGTCCACAGAAGGGCTTGCGTCTTCGCCCGACCTACCACGGGTTTCGTCGTGTTTCATTCGCTGCCGACTCCGGTCCAGAGCCTGGAATTCGCGCAAATGCGCGGCCCGGACCCTGCGATTTGTGTGCTGCCGTTCTTGCGAACTTGCTATGAATTATTATAACCCATCGGCTCCGAGTCAACAGACCGACGATGTCATCAATTGCAACCCACTTTGTCAAATTGTCCCGCATCACAGGGAAGCAATGCGGGCATGGCCCGCTAGAGGGTCTGAAAATCCGAGCCGCAGGGCCGGGCATTCTGCCGGCAGAGTGCGCTATAATAAACGAAAACAATTGCAACGCCGACCGAACGGAGGGGGCATGATATGACTGACGTACACCCCCCGGAACATACGGGCGACGAAACCAACACCGAAGTGTCGTCTCACGACACGGAAGAGGCCGAACACCACGACGAACTACCCTTGGGGACCGTCCTGCGCCAGCTTCGGGGCGAACGCAGCCTTCGAGAAGTGCAGAAGGGCAGCGGCGTCTCCAACACCTACTTGTGCAACCTCGAGCTGGGCATCCAGCGGCCAGGCTTCCGGATCCTCGAAAAACTCGCCGACTACTACGGGGTCAGCATCTCTGACCTGTTCCGGCGGGCCGAGGTGCTGCGCGAACGCGGCGAGGCTTACCAGCAGGCCCACGACGCCGACATTGAACGGAGCTACCGCTTCCTCATGGACGACCCCTACCTGGAACAGTACGACAAGCCCACCGCAGCGCTGCCCCTGGAGGCCAAGAAGTTCATGGTCCGGCTCTACGAGCACTACACCGGTCGGCAACTGCTGTCCGACGAGACGTAGATGAACCTCACACCAAAACTCAGGAGGAACGAAATGGGCAGAGATCAGGAACGAAAGAGGCCCCTCTCCTACATCCGAGTATCGAGTCTCGGGCAGGTAGCTGAGGAAACACTCGAACGCCAGCACAACGCCATCGTTGCCTGCGCTACGGACCTTGGCGTGGACATCCACCAAGAGTACGTCGACAGACCGCCGGACGACAATCACACAAGCACACAGGAGGAATAACGTGAGCAAAAAGGAACGAAGGAAAGTAGCCTTCTACATCAGGGTGTCGAGCTTCGAGCAGAACGTCGAGGGGTCCGTGGGCGGCCAGCGGGACGCTCTCGCAGCGGTGGCCGCCGCCATGGACCTGGAGTTCTACAAGGAATACATCGACGAAGGCATCAGCGGGCTCAAGGACAGCCGGGGCAACTTCCAGCGGATGATGAAGGAGGGCCTGTAGAAGCCCCGGGCCTTCGACGTGCTTCTGATGTGGGACCAGTCCCGCCTCAGTCGCAAGAACACCACCGCCTTGTCGGCCATGGAGAATCTGGAGGCGAACGGCGTTGAGGTCAGGGAAGTGCGGGAAGCGCCGCCCGAAGATCCCAAAACCAGGAAGTTGGTGCGCACGATACGCGGCGGCGTCAACGAGTACGCACTGGACGTCATGTCCGAGGACATCGCCCGGGGACAGCGGCGTTCCGCACGGGAGGGCTTCTGGCAGGCTCCCACCATCCCCTACGGATACTCGCGGGAGTACGTCTACGTCGGGCCTCGAAGGCGCTCCAGGCTGGTCATCAACCCCGACGAGCAGCCTCACGTGCGCCTCATCTTTGACCTGGGCCTCAAGGACATGTCGCCCTCACGCATCGTCCAATGGCTCAACGAGAACGGCCACTTCAAGGCCGCCGGCACGCCGTGGAAGGTCAGCCACATCAGGAAGATCCTCAGCAACCCGGTCTACTTCGGGATGTTCATTCGAGGTCTGCGCTCCAAGAAAACGATGGTGGCCGTGCCGGTAACCTACCAGCGCAACGCCTGCGAACCCATCGTGTCCGAGGAGGATTTCCTAGACGTGCAGGAACTTAAGGCAGCCAGAACCTTCGAACGGCAGCACCCTCGCAACTCCGCCAGCCCGTACCCGCTGTCTGGGCTGATGACCTGTGAACTCCACGACGCCAACCTGAACATGGAAGGCGCCAAGGACCGCAAGGGCGGCAAGTACACCTGCAGTGCCATCCGCCAGGAGCAGCGCAAGGACTGCACGACCCCACGGCTGCCCGCCGAGGACATCCACGCTCGGGTCGTCCAATGCTTGACCGCCCGCATCCTGACCGACGATGCGATCACCATCATGGCCTCGGAGATCAAAGAGGAGCGGGGCGGCGGCAATCAGGAGCAGGAACTCGAGCTGAAGTCCATCCGTGAACGCATCGCCAGTGCCAAGCAAGGAAAGGACAACCTCGTCAAAAAGGTGATAGCCGGCGAAATGATGGACAACGACATCACCGAGCAGATGAACGGCATTCGAAGCAACCTCGAATTCCTGGAACGGCGAGAGGAAGAACTCAAGGCGAACCTGGCAAACCAGAATGCCTTCCTCACTGACCTGGAACAGATCAAGGCCTACGCCCGTGATCTGAAGACCTATCTCCGGGAAGGCAACGAAGACACGCTGAAACAGGTCTTCCATCTGGTGATCGAGAAAATCATGGTGCGACCCGGAAACGCCACGATTCGGTATACAATACCCATGCCGCCGGACGGGTCCGGCGACTGGATGATGTCAGAAGAACTGGACCTTGATGGTCCGGTTCTTCGTATTAGTCCCCCTGCTCAAGCAGGAATCCTGGTGATCAAAATCGTTAAATACGCTTCAAATTCGTTCATTCTATGACCAATGGACTCCGGCTTTCGCCGGAGTGACGGGCGTGGAGCCTATGATGCGATTGCCCTGGCACGTAGGTAGTGTCTCAGTTTGAATTTTCTGAGTAGGGTTACCAGGCAGCTCAATTTCAAAGAGAGACACCACCCGCGCGTATGGAAGCGCTGCGATCAGCCCGAAACCCGCTTGCGACGGTTGGTGATGTAATCGACCAACACGTACTCGCCCAGGTTTTCGCTGCTGCTGTAGAAGGCCCGGCCGCGATTGATGCGGGTCATCCGGTCGACGAAATTCACCAGCTGGTAGCTGTTCTCCAGCATGAAAGTGTTGATGACGATGCCTTCCTGCGTGCAGCGGCGCACCTCTTTCAGGGTTTCCAGTTCAGTGCGGTAGCTGGGCGGGTAGGAGAAGTAGGCCTGCTCGCCTTCCAGGTGCGCGGTGGGCTCGCCGTCGGTGATCACCAGGATCTGCCGGGTGCCTCCTTTTTCGCGGGATAGGAGCTTGCGGGACAGCATCAAGGCGTGGTGCAGGTTGGTGCCGGACACCCAGTTGTTCCAGGTGAGGCCGGCCAGGTCTTCCTCCTCCAACTCGCGCGCATAGTCCGAGAACCCGACGACGTGGAGGGTGTCCCGGGGATACTGCTGGCGAATGAGGGCGAACAGGGCGAGGGTCACCTTCTTCGCCGCCGCCCAGTTGTTGAACAGGCCCATGGACCGGCTCTGGTCCAACAGGACGATGGTCGCGGAGCGGGTCATGTGCTCGTTGCGGTAGATTTCGAAGTCGTCGGGGCGCAGCCTGACGGGAACCTGGGGTCCGCCCCGGACGATGGCGTTTTTCACCGTGGCCTGGAGGTCCAGCTGCAGCGGGTCGCCGAACTCGTAGGTCTTGGTGTCGCCCAGCAGGTCGCCGCCGGCGCCCCGGGTGTCCAAATCGTGGTTGCCGAGGCGGTCCTTCTTGAGTTGCTGGAACACCTCGCGCATGGCTTTCTGGCCGATGCGGCGGATGCCCCGGGCGGTCAGGTTGAGCTTATCGTCGTCGGTGATATAGCCGGCATCCTTCAGCAATTGGCGCAGGCGGTCCAGTTCTTCCCACGCCCGCCGGGCCTCTTCGCCCAACAGTTCCGCCAGCTTTTCGGGATCGACGTCGTCCAGGTTGCCGGTGCGCATAGCCTGCTGGAGTGACTGTTCCAACTGGTCGAGGTCCTGCATCTGGCGCATGGCCTCCATGGCCTGCTCCAGGGTCATGCTGTCGTCGCCGAGGAACGGGTACTGGCGGGCCAGTTCATCCGGAGGCATCAGCGACTGCATCAGGCTGGCGAACTCGGACATCTCGTCCATGAGGCGCGGATCCATGGCGGACTGCATGGCGTCTTCCAGCTCGCGGCGCATGTCGGGGGACAGGCTGTCCATCAGCGACTGCATCTGCGCCATCTGCTGCTGGATGCGCTCCATGAGCTCATCGAGACTCTGTGGCGGGTCGTCGCCGAACATGGGGCCCCATTTCTGCATGAAGCCTTCGAAGTTGGGGTCTCGCCCCTCCATGCGGTCGCGTAGCATCTGGTTGAGGTCCTGCATCATCTGACGCATGGCCTCCATCTGCTCCGGCGACATGTTCTGCATCTGGTCCTGCATCTGCTGGGAAATGTTCTGAGCCATCTGGCCCTTGAGCATGTCCAGCAGTTCCTGGAACATCTGCTGGGCGTCCGGGTCCATGAAGTCGTACTCCATCAACTCCTGGATCTGCCCGCCCAGGCTGTCGGGGAGTTCATCCAGCTTATCGAGGTTGCGCTGGGCGCGTTCCTGCAGCATGCGGTTCAGGGCCCGCTGCTGCTCCTTGCCATCCATGTCGGCTGGCTCCGGCTGTTCGGCGGCATCGTCCAGGCGACGCTGGATGCCCTCCCGCTCGGTGCGGAGGATTTCGTCCATCCGCTCCTGCAGGTCGTCGACCACGGAGTCGAGGTTGCTCTGCTGCATCTGCTCGCGCCGCTGCTGCTTCAGTTGTTCCATGAGCTGGCGCAGGTTGGGCATTTCGGAGCCGTCGCGGTTCTGCATACCGTTGCGGAACAGGTCGCGGAGGGCGCGGGCCAGGTCGCCGTGCTGCAGCAGATCATCCGAAAGGGCGTCCATCACCTCGCTGGCGTCGACGTCGAAAATCTGCTGGGTGCCATCCCACTGGGAATAGCGGTAGCGTTGATACAGCATTGGAGACCTCCGGACGGGCCGGCGGGAGAAGGACGAACAATTGCGGGATGATAACACACGGGGCGACGGTACCCGGTGGCTCGTCCGGTACGCGATGGCGGCGTTCAGCCAAAGAGGCGGTTGAGCCAGGCGAGGAACGTCTGGGAGAGCAGGTTGGCGATTTGCAGGTCCTGGGTGCGTATCGCCAGACCCATTGGCCTGGGATCTTCCTGAACCGCCAGCCAAGCATGGACCTGTGCACGGCCGGTTTTGCTTTCGGCGAATTTGCGCTCGACGAGCGGGATTTGATTGACGTATCGGCGGGACAGCGGCCAAACTCGGTCATCTTCGGGAATCATTTCGGCGACGAAGTCTTCGAGTTCTCCCGGCGATGTATTGTCGGGCATCATCCAAATGCCAATGCGAGGTTCGCCCGTGCTTGGATTTTCAGAAATGATGGTGCCGTCTGGGTCGGGACGATCCGGCAGCGCAACCGCGCGTACCGCTTTGGCAAATTCGCCTTGAACTCTGTCCCAAGTTTGGTTTGGGTCCCGATCCGAGTCCATCACAAAACCCACCGCAGGCCGGCCCGGCGTGTCGATGTGCCCATTGATGCTGCCGAGGACGTTGTCGATACCTTCATACTCCCTGATGCCGAAAGTTAGAGACGGAGCTGCCCGCCCTGATAAGTGTGAAATAACATGGAGGTCGTCTTTGCCCTCGACCACCAGCAGGGGATCGGATGAGCCCGGCCGGGGGATTATCACGATCAGCGCACCTCGATATCGTATTTCGTAACCGAGGCCAAGCGAGATTCATCGTAGGTGATCGCCCTCAAGCCGACCGGCACGCGCTCGATGCGGACCAGCAGGCCCTCGATGTCCTCTAATTCGTTTGCCGCCTGCGCGAAGCCCACCACGCAGTCCCAGCTGTGGGTGGTGGCGATGACCTGCACGTTGTTCCGCTCCGCAGTTTGCAGCACCATGTTCCAGAACTTGGCCTGGACGGAGTGGTGGATGCCGTTTTCGGCCTCGTCGATGAGGAGGAAACCGTTAGCACTGGCAGCCAAAGCTAAAGCGATTGCGAAGGTTCGTACTGCGCCGTCACCAAGGCTGCGCAGGGGTACGGGTACGTCTTCATCCTTGAGCTTTACTATTGGACGGCGTCCCACTCTCGGCCCTATTCGAGCCCCCGAATCCACCATCGCGACACGTTCCGACGGCGAATCGGCCACTAAGTTCAAGGCTTCAATCGCCCGCTCTTCGTCTGGTGTCAAAACCAACGCATTCAAATACTGCTCTATAGTTTCGTTATCGGGCACATCTGGTCCCAACAGAGCGCAAAATATCTCCTGTGCGGCAGGGGTACCGCCGAAGCGGCGCATCATGCGAGTGGGGACCGACACCCCATGAGGAAGCATAGTGCGGGTCAAACTCCCAAATTTTATCCTCAAGGCCAACACCTCTTCATCGTCGAAGAGGACAGGTTGACGCCGTTCGACTTTGGAAATTTCATTCTCATCGAGAGCCACAATTTCCATCTGAAGGAAGTCTGCTTGATGGGTTGAGCCTATCGAGATCGATTCGTCGGAGTGGATGCGCCGCCCGAAAAACAAACCATCCCAGTTTGCCAGAGTTACCTCTTTGCCCTGCTCGTCCGGGGAAGCTATAACATCATCGCTATTGTGGAGCACCTCGGCGATGTCGAGGCGGTGCCCCCGCGCCGCCCAAATCCGCACCGCGTCCAGCACCGTTGTCTTGCCCACGCCGTTCTTCCCCGTCAGCAGTGTGACGCGGCCCAGGCGCGGGATGGTCAGTTCGTCGATGCCGCGGAAGTTTTTGATGACCAGGCTGGGGAGGTGGAGGCCTTGGTCTGGTGTCTGGTCTGGCATGATGCTCCCCTGATGGATGCTTGGCGGCGGGCGCGATTGGCGCGTTCGGTTTTCCGATATAATCCCAGTCTAAACTATCAATCCAACACGGGGAAATGATAGCCCCAGGAGGACGCATGAAGTACGACGTTATCGTGGTTGGAGGCGGCGCGGCCGGCTCCACGCTGGCCAGCCGGCTGGCGGAGGATTCGAATACATCGGTGCTGCTGCTGGAGGCCGGCAACGACTATCCGGACCCGGCCGTCCTGCCGGACGATGTGAAGTTTGGCGGCACTCGGTACGCGGAAGCTCAGGACTCCATCCACAACTGGGCGCTGCGGGGAACCATCACCGAGGAGCAGGGCGAAATCCACGTGGCCCAGGGCAAGGTGATCGGCGGCGGGTCGTCCATCAACGGCCAGGCGATGCAGCGCGGTTTCCCCGAGGACTTCGACGACTGGGCCGCCCGGGGCAACGATGAGTGGTCCTACGACAAGGTTCTGCCCTTCTATCGCAAGATGGAAAACGACATGGACATCCAGGACGACTACCACGGCTCGGACGGCCCGATGCCGGTGCGCCGCCGGATAACCGGTACGTGGGCTGACATCCAGAAAGCGTTCTACGACGCCTGCCTGGCCGAGGGCTACCCCGCCGTGGAGGACACCAACGGGCCGAACCCCACCGGCGTGGGCGTGTCGCCGACCAACAATCTGGGCGGCATCCGGATGAGCGCGGCCATGACGCACCTCAACCCGATGCGGCACCGGCTCAACCTGACGGTGCGGGGCAACGTGTACGTGCGCCGGGTCCTGTTCGAGGGCAACAAAGCCGTCGGCGTCGAGGCCTCCAGCGGAGGCGAGATCTTCACTGTCGAGGCTGATCGGGTGGTGCTCAGCAGCGGGGCGATCCGCTCACCCCAGTTGCTGATGCTGTCCGGCGTCGGCCCTCGGGAACACCTGCAGCAATTTGGCATCCCCGTGATCCACGACAGCCCGGGCGTCGGCCAGGGATTGTGGAACCACCTGAGCGTCCATATCACCTATAAGGTGAAGGATGGAAAGACGCTGACGGGCGACCTGGACGCGCCGCACTTCGGCCTGCACTACTCTGGCGGGGCGGGCTACACCAACGACATGGTGCTGCGGAGCAGTACGGTGGTGGACGAGCGGGAAGAGAAGGTCGCCGGTGTGCGGACCCGTTACAACACCGGGGACGTCCCGCCGGAACGCGCGGCGCGGATTTCGTGCACCCTGGGACTGCCCGACGGATCGGGGTTTGTGAAGTTGCAGTCATCCGATCCCGACGTGCAACCGGAGTTCAACTACCAGTACCTGCGTCATCCCAACGACGCCAAGCGCATCCGGGAGGGCATTCGATTTGGCGCGCGGATGCTGGAGTCGGACGCTTTCGCGGACGTGTACGACTTCCGGATCAACCCGCCGGATGACATCCTGAACAACGACGACGCTCTGGACCGTTGGGCGCGGGAGACGGTGGGCACGGCGCGGCACGTTTCCGGCACCTGCCGGATGGGGCCGGACGCCGACGCCATGGCCGTGACTGACCAGTATTGCCGGGTGCGTGGCGTGGACGGCCTTTGGGTCGTCGACGCGTCGGTGATGCCTCGGGTCCCCCGTTCCGGTGGAATTCATCCCACCGTCATCATGGTGGGAGAACGCGTGGCTGATTGGGTCGCGGCTGGCTAGTTCTTCACGTCGCCGCAACCGTGGGGAAACTATCGACCCGGACCTATTCGTCCGGGTCGATCACTATGTCAGGGTGAGTGTCGACGCCGTAGCAGGCGAAGATGGCGTCAATTGCGCCATGTCGGCGCCGGGATAGCGTTTATTTCAACCCGAGGACCCATCGGTAGAGCACGATTAACTGCCTGGCGGAGGATCGTTGAATTCACGCCCTTCCGCTTGCGCCCGGGCGCGGGCTTCGTTCCAAGCCTGCCAGCGCTTGCGTTCAGCAGCGGCTCCTTCGGCCAGACCTTCGGCCAGACCTTCGGCTAGACCTTCGGCTAGACCTTCCGCCCTTAATTCGATCATCTCCCGTCGTCGCCTTTCCCTATCCTTGCCGATTTGCGACAAAGCGTAAAACAATCTGATGCCTCCTTCTGCCAGAACAGCAACGATACCGTAAGAAATGGCGCCCAGGCTTGCCATTGCTGCGACCGTATCCCAGTCCTCCCAGAACCGAGTTTGACCTACCCAGAGCCACGTCATGAACGCGGCGCCAAACGGCGAGGCCGCAAAGTGCCTGACTTGCCAGCTTTCCGACTGTACAAGCCATTCCCAGAGGTGGCGAGGTATCGCCTTGATACCGTCGCAAACACCACGCCACGTCATGGTTTGATTTTACTATGGAAAGGCTCTCACTCCAAATTCGGCCAGACGCCCCGACTGGGAGAGACGGCCTCGTATGCATTGGCGATGCGGAACAAGTTGCCCTCTTCCCACGGACGGCCGATGAACTGCAGGCCGATGGGAAGTCCCAGTTCGCTGAACCCGCAGGGCACGGTGATGGCCGGGAAGCCCGTGGCGTTCATGGGGCTGGTGTTGCGCGACACGTGGCCGGAGCCGGGCCCGCGCACCTTCTGGCGGCCACCTTCCACGTCCAGCGTGTCGGCGTCGATGCGCGGAGCCGGCAGCGGCGTGGTCGGCGTGATCAGGAAGTCCACGTCCTGCAGGACGCGGGCGTGTTCCTCCTTGATGATGCGTTGGACCCTCATGGCCTTGGAATAGTCGCGGCCGAGCACAAACTGGCCGGCCAGGGTGCGGTACAGGGTATCGGGACCGTAGTCTTCCCGGCTGGCCTCGATGTATGGCTCGTGGGTGACCACGCTGTCGGCCATGCTGGAGAAGCGCAGCGCGCCAGCGTATTGCATGCTGGGGACGCTGACCTCGCGGGTGGCGACCCCCAATTCCTCCAGGGCCGCGATGGCGCGGCGAACCGCCTCCTCCACCTCAGGGTCGAGGTGGTCGTAGTAGTAGTTCGACGGAATGCCCATGGTCAGCCCGCTGATCCCGCGCTCCATGATCAGGGCGTAGTCGTCCACCGTAACCGGAACCGTGCTGGGATCCAATGGGTCGTAGCCGGCGATGGCCTGCAGGACCAGGGCGCTGTCCCGTACGGAGCGGGTCATGGGCCCGATGTGGTCGCCGTTGAAGCTGGTCACCAGCAGCCCGCGCTGGCTGACCCGCCCGAAGGTCTGCTTGAGACCGACAACACCGCAGAAAGCGCCGGGCAGGCGCACGGAACCGCCCAGGTCGGTTCCCAGGGAGGCGAAGGTGACGCCGGCGGCCACGTTGGCGCCGCCGCCCCCGCTGGAGCCGCCGGGGATGTGGTCCACGTTCCAGGGGTTGTGCACCGCGCCGTAGTGCGGGTTATTGGAGGTGGCGCCGGCGGCGAACTCCTCCAGGTTTTCCTTGCCGATGATGATGGCGCCGGCGGCCTTGCACCTGCGGACTACCTCGGCGTCCTCATCGGGGACGTTGTCTCGCAGCACCTTGGTACCCACGGTGGTCGTGATGCCGCCGGTGGCGATGTTGTCCTTGATACCGATGGGGATGCCGTGGAGCGGACCCAGGTACTCGCCACGGGACAGGGCTTCCTCCGCCTGTTCGGCCTGGGCGAGGGCCTGTTCACGCATGATGTTGATGAAGGAATTGAGCGTGGGTTGGCGGCGCTCGGCTTCGGCCAGCGCCGCCTCGGTGAGGTCAACGGGAGAGACCTCCCGGGCCTGGATCAGCGGGGCGACTTCGGAGATGGTCAACTTGAGCAAGTCGGAATCAGGCATCGGCTTGTCCTCCATCGGCTGGCCTCAGCAGGCGCGCGGACATGACGTCGGACAGGTCAAGGTCGCGCAGGTTCTGCAGCTCGGTCAGGTAGTTTTCCAGCTCGGGTTTGACCAGCGCCAATTCGGCGTCGGACAACTCGAACCCGCCGTATTCGGCGATGATTCGCTTCATGGTTTCGTCGGAAATCGGCATTGACCACACCTCGCGCACGTTCGAGATTGGGCGCGAGTGTACCTACCGCGCCGCGCCGAGGCAAGGAAATGTTTGAGGGCGGAACCCGGCACGGGGTTGGTTTGAGCATGCGCTTCAGCCGACCGCAGGGCCTGTGCAAAGTCGCTTCATTCGCTCATGGTGAGCCTGTCGAACCATCCACCGATTTGCAGAAGTATCCTTCGACAAGCTCAGGATGAGCGGTAAAGGGCTATAAGGCGACTTTGCACAGGCCCTGAGCCGACCGCGTTTCAGATTGCCGCCCTCTTTTTGCGTGTGCTATACTCACGCCCGATCTCGCGCCAAACTAGGAGAGAGGCAAACAGCTTATGGTACAAGCCCCGGAACGCCCGGCGGAAAGCGCGATGAACGCGGCTCCCGCTCTCGAACCGATCACGATGAAGTCCCTGCTGGAGGCCGGCGTCCACTTCGGTCACCAGACCAGACGGTGGAATCCGCGTATGCGCCGCTACATATTCACGCAGCGCAACGGGATTCACATCATCGACCTGCAGCAGACGATGGGGCTGATCAACGACGCATATCGGGCGATGGTGGAATTGGCCGCCAACGGTGGCAAGGTCCTGTTCGTCGGTACCAAGAAGCAGGCCCAGGACGTGATTGCTTCCGAAGCTGAGCGCACCGACCAGTGGTACGTGAACCAGCGCTGGCTGGGCGGCACGCTGACCAACTTCCAGACCATCAAGGGTCGTATCGACCACATGAAGCGTCTGCAGGAACAGCGGGACACGGGATACCTGGCGCGGCTGCCCAAGAAGGAAACGGTGCGACTTACGCACACCCTGGACAAGCTCGAAAAGTACTTCACCGGTCTCCGAAACATGGACCGGCTGCCTTCCGCTCTCTTCGTGATTGACATTGGCAAAGAGGATATCTGCATCGCGGAAGCGCGCCGGCTCAACATCCCCATCTTTGCGATTGTTGACACCGACTGCGATCCGGGCCAGGTTACCCACGCGGTGCCCGGCAACGACGACGCGGTTCGGTCCATCCGACTGATCACCGGACGTATGGCCTCAGCCATTGAAGAAGGTCAGGCGCAGCGGGAAGCCCTGCAAATTGCGCAGACCGAGGCGACGGAAACTGAAGGGGAAGAAGGCGACGAGGATGTTCGGCCTTTCAGCAACACCGTGACGCTGGAAGAGCTTGGGCAGATGATGTCCGCTCGTCCCCTCGAGACGTAGCCGGCTCTCCCTGACCAATCGCCAGACCGCATTATCCACAGGAGGCGCAAAAGTTGCCTGCAGTAACCGTTGAACTGATCAAGAGCCTGCGCGAACAGACCGGCGCCGGCATCAGTGATTGCAAGCAAGCTCTGGAGGACAACGGCGGAAACCTGGAGCAGGCCATGGCAGCCCTCCGCCAGAAAGGGTTCGAACAGGCCGCCAAACGAGCCGACCGCGAAACCTCGCAGGGGTTGGTCGAGTCGTATATCCACACCGGTGGCAGGGTCGGAGCATTGGTGCAGTTGGGGTGCGAAACTGACTTTGTGGCGCGCACCGACGAGTTCCGCACCTTGGCGCACGACATCGCCATGCAGGTGGCGGCCATGTCGCCGGTGTACCTGAACGAAGAGGACAAGGATGAGGGCGACGATCGCCCCGCCGCCCAGGTGTGCTTGATGCAGCAGCCGTTCATCAAGGACGGGTCGAGGACCCTCGCGGACCTGGTGCGGGAAACGGCTGCGCAGACCGGCGAAAACGTGCGTATCGTCAGCTTCCGCAGGCTGGCGCTTGGAGAGTAAAGAACCAAGCGAAAACGGCATCGCTCCCAGGTTGATGCTGCGTCGGGTTTAACAAATGGGTTCCGCCAGCATCAATGGAGAAACGGTCTATCGCCGCGTCCTTTTGAAGGTCAGCGGCGAATCTTTACAGGGGTCGGGTCCGGATACGATTGATCCCGAGGCGGTGGCCTACATCGCGGACCAGATAATCGATGCCCACTCCCGGGGTGTGGAAGTGGCGGCGGTGGTGGGTGGCGGCAACATCTGGCGCGGCTCGGCTGCCGAGCGACGGGGCATGGAACGGTCCACCGCGGATTACGCCGGCATGGTGGCGACCATCATCAACGGCCTGGCTTTGCAGGACGCTTTGGAGCGACGGGGGATCACCACCAGGACACAGTCAGCGTTGCCGATTCAAGCCGTTGCCGAGCCTTATATCCGGCGCCGGGCCATCCGTCACCTGGAAAAGGGAAGGGTGGTGCTGTTTTGCGCCGGGGCCGGCAACCCCTACATGTCCACCGACACGGCCTCCGCGCTCCGTGCCCTGGAAGTGGGCGCGGAAGTTCTGCTGATGGCGAAAAATGGCGTCGATGGGGTATATGATTCGGATCCCAAGACCAATCCCGGCGCCGTGCGGTTCGGCAACCTGGAATACCTGGATGCAGTCAATCGCCGGCTGGAGGTCATGGACTCCACCGCGATGACGCTGTGCATGGACAATGAGATGCCGATCATCGTGTTTGATATATTTGAGCGGGGCGCCATGGGCCGCATTCTTCAGGGGCATGTCGTGGGGACTACCATCGACGACGGTTCGCGGCGCAACGGAACATAGAACGAAAACCACCAGCTAAAGACGCTCAGCCGAAAAGGAGGGACCAAATGCCCGATCGCAACAACCGAGGCAACAGCGGCGATCAGGATGGGCCGACCATGGAGGCCGTGCTGGCCGAAGCGGAGCGCAAAATGGGTCAATCGATTGAAGCGATGCGCCGCGACATCAGCACGCTCCGAACGGGGCGGGCAACGCCGTCGCTGATCGAAGACCTGTCGGTCGACTACTATGGCTCACCCACACCTCTCAAACAGATTGCCTCCATATCGGCGCCCGATGCCCGGGCCATCATGGTGCAGCCGTGGGATCGGCAGGCGTTGCGCGACATCGAGCGGAGCCTGACCCAGTCCGAAATGGGGTTCAATCCCTCCAACGACGGCAACGTGATCACCGTTCCCATCCCGCCTCTGACCCAGGAACGACGCCAGGAAATGGTGCGCCTGTTGAAGCGCAAGGCCGAGGACAGCAAGGTGGCGGTCCGAAACGTCCGGCGCGAAGGCGTGGACTCCCTGCGCAAAATGGAGCGGGACAAGTCGATCTCTCAGGATGAGAACCGGCGGAGCCAGGACACGTTGCAAAAGACCACCGATGCTCACATCAAGACCATCGACGAGGTGGCGGCGACTAAGGAAGGGGAAATCATGGAAGTGTAGCTTCCGCCTGAAATGCCTGGCGCATGCGCTGGCGCATTCCTTCAGCACCGTTGGACGCCCGCCATATCCGGGGCCTCGTCCCCATGAGAACCGATAGGCGGGCGCAAGTTTGCCCGAACACCGTGGGCATTGCCCCCACACTCGAATCTTCGGCAAGCGCAGTCGCCCCCGCAGCGAACTCTGCCGGACCGGCGTGTACGCGAGCCATCCCAACACCTTGACCGCCCTCTGTCTGCGAACTTTTTCATGTCACATAACTCGGACCTGCCCAACGTCGAAAACTCGCCACCGGCCTCCGGCGTGGACGCCGGCGTCGATATGGTCCCACGCCACGTGGCCATCATCATGGACGGCAATGGACGCTGGGCTGAGCGGCAGGGCCTCCCGCGCAAGGCGGGTCACCGGCGCGGCGTGAGCAATATCCGGCAGGTCGTCGAGTTGCTGGCGCAACGTGGCATCCGGGTGGTCACGCTCTACGCCTTTTCGACGGAAAACTGGCGAAGGCCCAATGATGAAGTGGACAGCCTGATGGCCATCCTGGCGGAAGAAATCGAGCCGCAAACCCGGGAACTTCACAAGGCCGGCGTCAGGTTGGTGCACCTGGGAGACATGAACCCGTTGGATTCTGCGCTCCAGGATGCGATTCGGCAGGCGCAGGCCATCACCGAGCACAATGCCGGGATCACGGTTAACATCGCCTTCAACTATGGCGGCCGCGACGAGATACTGCAGGCGGTCCGGCGGATGCTGGCGGACGGAGTGCTTCCGGACGACGTGGACGAATCGCTGTTCGCCCGCTACCTGTACACGGACGGTTGCCCGGATCCCGACCTGATAATCCGGACCGGAGGCGAGCAGCGCCTCAGCAATTTTCTCATCTGGCAGGCGGCCTACAGTGAGTATTACCACACGCCGGCGCTTTGGCCGGATCTGGATGCGGCAGAGTTGGATCGCGCGCTGAGCGCCTACGGTCAACGGCAGAGGCGGTTCGGCTCCCTGGCTGTCCAGGACCATCCTTCCGGAGCGTAAAGCGGGTGCTGCTCCACCGGGTTCTAACCGCCCTGGTGGGTGTGCCCGTGGTGTTGGCGTGCATCTGGCTGGGCGCGCCCTGGATTACCATCCTGGCTGCGGTCGCCGCGGTGATCGGGGTTAGGGAAGCATATCGGCTATATCCCGCCAATCGTGACCGAATGCCGGAGGGCGACGACAGCCCCGACACGCCGCTGCCCGTACTGCTGGGTGGGGTCTGGGCGGTCGCGCTGGTGCTGGCCGGAGAGCTGGCGGTGCGGCCCCAGGATTTCGGGTGGGCAGTTCTGGGCATCTGCATGGCCGGCGTCGTCGCTGCCGGTTTGTGGATGATCGCCGCCTGGCACGGGCAGCGCCCGATAGCGGCGGCGGGTTATTTGATAGTGTCGCCCGTTTATATTGGAGGAGCGTTGGCAGCCGCGACGGCGCTTCGCGGGATCGACGGGTTGCCCAGCCTTTGGAGGGCCAAAGTTGATGACCCACTGCCCCCGTTATCGAGGCCTCCGCACATCGAAGATGATGGACTCGGCGAGGCTTTCGAAACGGCCTATGCGGCCCCGGGCGCAGCGGAAGGGGTTTGGGCGCTGCCGGACATAATCGGTTCCGATCTCGCGCGGGAACTCACCGTCCTCACGGAAACGGGCTGCTGGTGGCTGATCCTGGCGATCCTCATCGTGTATGCGGCAGACACCGGTGCATACACGGTGGGGCGTCTCTTCGGCAGGCATCGCATGGCTCCCGGGATCAGCCCCGGGAAAACCTGGGAGGGAACCGCCGGCGGAATACTGGCCGCAGCAATCGCCGCGGTCGTGGTCGGCGTGCTTTTCCCGCTGCGTTTGGAGATTTGGCACCTGGCGATAATCGGTGTTATTTTAGGCGTCGTATCGCCCATAGGCGATCTGGCCGAATCCAAAATCAAACGGTTGGCTGACGCCAAGGACTCAGGCAACCTGTTTCCCGGACACGGCGGGATGTTGGATCGGTTGGACAGCCTTCTTCCGTCCCTGATCGCGGTGTACGTCCTGGCAGCCGTGAGCACCCCATAAACCGACCCGGAAGCGAACAAATGCGGCGCATCGTCATTCTTGGCTCCACCGGCTCAATCGGGCGTCAAACGCTGGATATCGTGCGGGCGTTCCCCAACGAGTTTCAAGTGGTCGGCCTGGCAGCCGGCAACAACCTGGCGTTGCTCCGGGAGCAGGTAGCCGAGTTCACTCCAGATTATATTTGGTGCTCCAACCCGCCCGAGGGGTTGCCGTCCGGCGCGAAAGTTATGCCGATGGCGGAAATGGCGTCGCTCCCCGAAGTGGACCAGGTGATGGTCGCGCTGATGGGCGCTGTTGGCCTGACGCCTACGATGAGCGCCCTGCGGGCGGGCAAGCAGGTCGCGCTGTCCAACAAGGAACCCATCGTGATGGCGGGTCAGGTCCTGAAGGAAGCGGAAGCGCAGCATGGCGCGGTGATTCTCCCGGTGGACAGCGAGCCCAGCGCCATCTGGCAGTGTCTGCAAGGGGAGGACAACCACATTCGGCGGTTGATGATAACCGCCAGCGGCGGTCCGTTCCGGCGCACACCTCTGGATGAGCTCGAATCGGTTACCCCCGAGCAAGCGCTGAGGCATCCGACCTGGCGCATGGGCGACAAGATCACTATCGACTCCGCGACACTGATGAACAAGGCTTTCGAGGTGATCGAATCCCATTGGCTGTTTTCCGTGCCGTGGGAGGACATAGCCGTGGTGGTGCATCCCCAGAGCACCATACATTCCATGGTCGAGTTCGATGACGGATCGGTGAAAGCGCAGTTGGGCCCGCCCAGCATGCGCTTGCCCATACAGTACGCCCTGTTTCACCCCAAGCGTTTCGCCAACGACGAGATCCCGCGCCTGGACATCGGCGCTCCCTGGTCCCTGGACTTCGAGCCGCTGGAGCCGAAGCGCTACCCCTGCTTTGATCTGGCGGTCTCCGCCGGCAAGACGGGCGGAACCATGCCCGCCGTGCTCAGCGCGGCGGATGAAGTGGCGGTCCAGTCCTTTCTTGCCGGGAGCATCCGTTATACCGACATCTACCGGCTGGTCGAGCGAGTGCTGAGCGAACATGTACCGCAGCCGTCGCCCGACCTGGATGCTATAGTAGAAGCAGACCGCTGGGCCAACCTGCGCGCTGCTGAGATCGTGAGCAGCGGAATGAATTAGCCGGCCACGCGGGCCAGTTCTATGGAAACGTGGATTATCGCGGTGGCGTCGTTCGTGCCGATGCTGCTGTTGTTGGTGGTGGTGCACGAGTTGGGGCACTTCTGGTCGGCCAAGGCTTTCGGGATCAAGGTGCTCGAGTTCGGCGTCGGTTACCCGCCCCGCGCTTTCGGGATTTACACCGGCCGCACGGAGACGCTGCTGAGTCCCACAACGGTTTGCCTCAATGGGGTGATGGGCGCCATCCGCCCCGGCCAGGTGATTCGAGTTCTGTCCGGTGAAAACCCGGAGGGCCAGTTGGTTGCGCGCTACGTTGAGTTGCGCGAAGCCGGCCGAATCGGTGGGGCGCTGGGATCCCTGGCCGGGCTGGCGGGCTTTGGCCGCAGGGCCCGATCTGAGGAACCTGGAGGGCAGCCCGCCCGCCGGCGGCTGGACGATGTCCAGACCGATGAGTTCCTTCGGCACGAGGGACGAGTCCGGGAGGTGTTGCCCGACCGCATCGTCCTGGCCGATATGATCTACACCGTCAACTGGCTTCCGCTGGGTGGGTTCGTGAGGCTGTCGGGGGAGAACAATCCCGCCGCGCCGGGGAGCCTGGCGCGGAGAAGCGTGGGCCAGCGGGCCATCGTGCTGGCGGCCGGATCGGCGATGAACGCGCTGTTCCCCATCGTCGCGTTCGCCATCATGTTCATGATCCCGCACACCGAGATGGTCGGCGGGTCGGCTGAGATCACATCGGTCGCGCCAAATTCACCGGCAGAAGCCGCGGGTTTGATGGCCGGAGACCGGGTGGTGCAAGTTGGTGACCGTCCGCCGGGCGCACCGCAGGAACTGCCGCGGGAGGTCCACCTCGCCGCCGGCGCTGAGATGACCTGGGTGATCGAACGGGATGGCCAGCAGCGGGTGGCCCAGGTGACGCCGCGCGTGGACCCGCCACCGGGTGAGGGTGCGGTCGGGATCACGTTTTCCGTGGTGGACCAGGAAGAGGTCCGGAAAATCGAACCTCCCTGGACCGCAGTCCGTCTCGGAGTAATCAGCACCTGGGATATGCTGACCCTGATGGGTAGGGAGATCCGAGGTTGGTTCGGCGGGGGGCGCGGACCGGAATTGAGTGGCCCCATCGGTATCGCCCAGATTACCGGGGAGGTAACCCGTCAAGGTGGGATCCAGGGTTGGATGCTGGTGGCGATCCTGTTGAGCATCAACCTGGCGGTGCTGAACATCCTGCCGATTCCGATGCTGGACGGAGGGCGGCTCCTGTTCGTTTTCATCGAGTGGGTGCGCGGGGGCAAACGGGTGCCGTCTGAAAAAGAAGGACTGGTGCACCTCATCGGGTTCGTGGCCCTGCTGGCCCTGGTGATTGCCATCTCCGCCAATGACATAATGCGGCTGGTGCGCGGAATATCCCCGCTGGGGGGATGATGGGATAGCGCCGCCCGGCGCATTCCGCCAACGTCGGCAGGAGTGTCTTTCGGCATCGTCGGATCCGCAGGCGATGCACGCCCGCATTATGAAGCGGCCCGTGGTTTGCCGGCGATGAAGCGTCCCCGCGTTTCGGAGCAGGTCGCGCGCATCCCGGTGATCATTCCAATCCGGTCTGGAGCGAGTCGCTCCGATCTCAAGTTCTCGGGCGGCGTCGGCGAAATAATTGGCCCCCGCGCCATCGACGCGGGGGCCGTATAACCCGAGGGTATGGCTGCGCTTACTTCAGGTGCTCGTTGAAGAAAGCCACGGTGCGCGCCTGCGCGTCATCGGCGGCAGCCTGGTTATAGCTGTCGCGGTCGTCGCAGTTGAAACCGTGTCCGGCGCCGGGGTACATCTTGAAGTCATAGGACTTTCCGGCTGCATCCAGGGCTGCTTCGATCTGGGAGACGTCCGCAGGGGTCGGATTGCCGTCAGTCTCCCCGAAGTTGCCCATCAGCGGGATGCTGATGTTGGCGGTGCCGTCGATGGGGGTCACGCCGTCACTGTAGGGGGCGAGAATTGCGCCGCCGTAATACACCACGCCTGCGGAGAGGCCGGAACAGGCGCTGGCGGCCAGGTAGACCACGCGACCGCCCATGCAGTAGCCGACGATTCCGATTTTCTGCCCGCGGGTGCGCGGATACGTGCGCTGCAGGTAATCGACGGTGGCGTTGATGTCAGCAATGATGCCCTGGCCGGTGAGCGCGGGCATGTAGGTGTTGATCGCGGCGTCGAAGTCCTCAGGAGTGTAGCCCAGCATCGGGTTGGGGTTGCGCTCGTTACGGTGGAACAAGGCCGGGGCCACGGCGACGAACCCCGCAGCTGCGAAGCCGTCAGCCACCTTCTGGATGTGCTGATTGGCGCCGAACGCTTCCTGAACGACGATAACGGCCGGCAGGCTGGTGCCAGCGCTTGGCGGCGGGAAGCTCACGTAGGCAGCCATATCACCGGCCTCGGCGATGTTGGCGCCAGATTCGCGGTCCTCCTCGGGGTCGGGCATTCGGATGTTTTCCCAGAACGACGGCATAGTATTTCCTCCTCCATTGGTTGCGCGAACTGCGGTGATACGGCGGCTCGGCGGTGGCAGAGCACGCTCGTCCGCGAGCCGTATCTTTCGTGCGCCGGAATTGTAACAAAGGATTGCGGGCCAAACAAGCACGTTGTGTCCGCGTGAATGGCCCACGGCGGCGTGATGGAGACGCGCAGATCCGGCCAGCGGCCGCGACGATACGGCTGGGCCGGTCATACGTATCCGGCGCCCTTCCTGCGGTGAGGGCGCGGATCGGGACCTGCTACTGGAATGCCGGGGTGGCGCGCCGGCGTCGGCCGATGAAGTCTGCAATCCACATGGCGCACACGGACGCGACCGTCAGGATTGCGGACAGGACGAACGCCTGCACGTAGTCGCCCTGCAGATCGAACATCAGGCCGGCTACGATAGGCCCAAGAAAGATCGCCGCCCCTCTCCCCATTTCGACGAACCCCATCACGGTGCCCAGGGACTCGGTGGGGAAGATGTCCGCCGCCTTGGCGCCAATAATCAGGCCGCTGATACCGTCGGTTATGCCCGCCAGGCCGACGTAGATTGCCAGGGGCCAGAAGCTCCGACCGTCACCCAGCCACAGCACCAGCAGGACGGCTCCGGCAGCGACGCTCATACCGACCGTATAAACCGACTCCCGCCCCCAGCGGTCGGTAGCCAAACCGATCAGGGGTCGGGCGAACACGCTGACCAGCCCTACCGCGCCCAGGGTGTTCGCCGCGGTTTGAACGCTGTAACCCGCCAGAACGAAAAACGTAACCAGGTGGACCCGGATCATCTGAGTTCCCGTGGAACCGAACACGCGGGTCAGGACCAGCATCCACATCGCGGCGTCGCGGACCGCGTTGCCCAAAGTCGGCGCCTCCGCGGCCGCGGTCCGGCTCCGCGGAGCGCCGGAATTTGTTGGGGTAGGCTGGGACTGCTGCGCGTGAGGCGGCCCAAGGGTGGCGGTTGGCGTTTCGGGAGGGCGCCGCTGCAGCAAAAGGTTGGGCAGGGCTATCAACACGGCGAAGATGACGCCGTAGATGCGGTAGGCCCAGCGCCAGCCGACTTCGGTGATCAACACTCCGGCCAGCGGCGCGAAAACCGCCTGCCCGATGGGGTTCCCGCTATCCGCCAACCCGAGCATGCGTCCACGGGTGCGCGGAAACCAGGGGGCAACGGTCGCAGTCATTGAAAAGGAGGAAATGGCAGTGTGACCGATTCCGGCGAAGACGCTGTAGAAAATGAACATCTGCCATAGATCGGTCGTGTAGCTCGCCGTGATCCAGCCGAAGAGGATGAAGAGACCGGCCAGAGGGAAAAGGACGCGAGCGCCCCATCGGTCCAGCAAAATGCCCAGGAGAGGGGCGCAGATGGCGCCAATCAGGCCGGCAAGGGAAAAGACCGCCGAGGTGTAAGTTGCGCTACGGCCGAAGGCGTCTTTGAGCGCGTTGAAATACACGGCCTCGCTGTTCTTGGTGCCGCCCTCGACGGTGAGGTTGCCCAGCGACAGGACGAATATCACCCAGCCGTAGTGGAGGCGGGCGCGGGCCGCACTCAGCACGAGCTTGCCTGGAATCGAAATCTGAAGGCGACGCGGCTGTCCGGCGGAAAATTGAATTGAAGCATCGCGCGATTATACACGGCAGCGGCGTCGGCCCCGAAGGTGCGGCGCTGCTGTGGCCGGCTCGCGTGGACCGATCCCGGCGAGCGCCGGTTGAACGGATCAACCGCCGGTGGCGGAAGGAGCCGGCTCGGGCGCCGCCGCCGGCAGGCTGGAGAGCCCGTGTTTCATGATCAGGCCGGCGGCGCACAACGATAACGATGCGAAGCTCACCACGATCAAGGACAGCCTGACGTCTCCGGTCAGCTCCTGGATAATGCCCGCGACCAGGGGACCCAGCGCGATACCCGCAGAACTGCTCATCTGGATGAAGGCGAGGCTGACGGCAATCTCGCGCGGTCGTATTCCGGGCAGATTGAAGGGTACGGAATAGAGAACCGGCCAGAAGCCCCAGGCTATTCCATTGACGATGGTGAGCGCCAATAGCGCCGGGAGCGATCCCGTGAGGGTCATGCCCACAAAGGTGACGGCCATGACGGCGCCGGTGCCCAGCAAGACGGTGCGGCCTTGATCCGAGACCATGACCAGCCAACCGAAGCCCAATCCGCAGAGCCCGCCCACGAAGATGCCCACCGCCAGAATGCCTCCGGACCAGATCAGGGACATCTGGTAGGTATCCAGCATCAGGGTGGGATAGAAGCTGAGGAAACCGGACCAGGCCATGGTGGCCCCCACAAACCCCAGACCGCCGATCCACAGGTCGCGGTAACGCAGGGCGCCTTTGAGAACATTGACGTCCTGGGAGCCGAGACGCTGCCGGTATTCGGCGGTGATCCTTTCACGCCCGAACACCAGCCAGAGCAGTGTCAACACGCCGAAAAGACCGACGAACCAGAGGAGGGTTGCCCGCCAGTCGTCAGCCAGGGCGATAAGGATAAATGGCGAAGCCGCGATGCCACCACCCACCACCAGGCCGAACATCGCATTGGAGATGCTGTTGACCAGCACCACCTGGCGCGGCGGGAACCATTGCTGGGTGAGCAGGGCCCGGGCCGGCTGGCGGGCGATCACGCTCACGCCGAAGGCGACGCGACCCAGCAGCAGCACTGCGAAGCCCGGCGAGAAGGACTGGGCGAGGAGGAACAGCGTTCCCAGCGCCAGGGTGATGGAGGTGAGTATCCTGGGAGAGAATCGGGACGCCCACCAGCCGATGGGAATGGCCAGCGCCAGGTTTCCCCAATAGGCGGAGGAACCGAGCATGCCTTGCTGGAAAGGCGACAGCCGGAGGTCGGCGCTGATTGCGGGCAGCAGGATGCCGATGGTGGACATGATCATGAAACCGGCCACGCTGGCGGTGAGCCAGATTCCCATGACCACCCAACGGTAAGATGACGCCTGGTCCGGTGGACTTTGCATGGCGATACGTCCTGCTCCTGTGGTGCGACGCGCGCCGGGCGGTTCGACAAGCGCGGACTGCGTGGGAGTGTATTCGGCGGCTCGGATCGCGGTCAATCAACGGCGGCGGCGGGAATAGGCAACCGGGCGTGAATAGGCAACCGGGGTTGATGGCGCGGGCATGGTGTGGAGGCCGGGTTTACCGGGCAAAGGGGGCCCGAAACCGTGTGTTGGACGCCAAAAGCCGCCTGGTGGCCGGATTGGCGGATGGAAATCGCGGCGGGTATTGACAATACCCTCAAAAGCGGCTAAAGTTGCCGAACTCACTGGTCGTCGAGGCCACAAGCCACCGCTGGTGAAGGCTCCTTAACAGCTGAATAGTGGAAGGAAGTAAGGTTCTCATTAAGAGAGTTTGATCCTGGCTCAGGGTGAACGCTGGCGGCGCGCTTAATGCATGCAAGTCGAGCGTGATCGTGGCTTCGGCCACAATGATAAAGCGGCAGACGGCTGAGTAACGCGTGAGTAATCTGCCCTTCGGTGGGGTATAACCTCGGGAAACTGAGGATAATCCCGCATACGACCTGCATCCCTTGGGGTGCAGATGAAAGGCTTCGGCCGCCGAAGGAGGAGCTCGCGTCCTATCAGGTTGTTGGTGAGGTAATGGCTCACCAAGCCGATGACGGGTAGCTGGTCTGAGAGGATGACCAGCCAGAGGGGGACTGAGAACGGCCCCCACTCCTACGGGAGGCAGCAGCAGGGAATCTTGGGCAATGGGCGAAAGCCTGACCCAGCGACGTCGCGTGGGGGACGAAGGCCTTCGGGTTGTAAACCCCTTTTCCGAGGGAAGAGAAAGGACGGTACCTCGGGAATAAGCCCCGGCTAACTACGTGCCAGCAGCCGCGGTAATACGTAGGGGGCAAGCGTTACCCGGAATCACTGGGCGTAAAGTGCGCGTAGGCGGTTGGATAAGTCTCTTGTGAAAGCTCCCGGCTCAACTGGGAGAGGTCAAGGGATACTATTCGACTTGAGGACAGCAGAGGTAAGCAGAATTCCCGGTGTAGCGGTGGAATGCGTAGATATCGGGAGGAACACCAGTGGCGAAAGCGGCTTACTGGGCTGTATCTGACGCTGAGGCGCGAGAGCGTGGGGAGCAAACTGGATTAGATACCCAGGTAGTCCACGCCCTAAACGATGGATACTAGGTATGGGGGGTATTGACCCCCTCCGTGCCGTAGCTAACGCGTTAAGTATCCCGCCTGGGGACTACGGCCGCAAGGCTAAAACTCAAAGGAATTGACGGGGGCCCGCACAAGCGGTGGAGCGTGTGGTTTAATTCGATGCTAAGCGAAGAACCTTACCTGGGCTTGACATGTTGGTAGTAGGAACCCGAAAGGGTAACGACCTCGGGGTAACTCGGGGAGCCTTCACAGGTGCTGCATGGCTGTCGTCAGCTCGTGCCGTGAGGTGTTGGGTTAAGTCCCGCAACGAGCGCAACCCTCGTCGCTAGTTATTCTCTCTAGCGAGACAGCCTCCCGCAAGGAGGAGGAAGGTGGGGACGACGTCAAGTCATCATGGCCCTTATGTCCAGGGCTACACACACGCTACAATGGCCGGTACAATGGGTTGCCAAATCGCGAGATGGAGCCAATCCCACCAAAGCCGGCCCCAGTTGGAATTGCAGGCTGAAACCCGCCTGCATGAACGCGGAATCGCTAGTAACCGCAGGTCAGCATACTGCGGTGAATACGTTCCCGGGCCTTGTACACACCGCCCGTCACGTCATGGAAGCCGAGAACGATTGAAGTCGCTGAGCTAACCCGCAAGGGAGGCAGGTGCCGAGGTCGGGTTCGGTAACTGGGACGAAGTCGTAACAAGGTAGCTGTACCGGAAGGTGCGGCTGGATCACCTCCTTTAAAAGGGAGACCTTAGTCGGGGAACGCCTCACCAGGCGCGAACCGGCCCACTCCCAGGTCAATCAGCGGATGTTCCTGTAACTCGGGTCTTCAGGTCGAGTCTTTTAGACTCCCATTCCCGATAAGCAGGTTCCCTGAGAAAATCCGCTGTTACCGGCACAATCGCCGGAACAATTCGCAAACTTCTTGCTTCCTTTCACTAATCAGCCGCTAACGAGCGCCGAACGCATCCGGGCCTTTGAATAAAGGCCCGTTTCGCTTGTATATTGGGACCATGCGCATCTCCGACCTCGGCGAATTCGGGCTCATCCAATTGGTTCAGGAGTGGACACGGCAGTCTGACTCCGACACCGGACCAAGCGCTTCCGGCGTGTACCGGACCGTGGTAGATAACGGTGATGACGGGGCCGCGGTCACCTTCACGCAGGACCGGGTCACCGAGCTGTACACCACCGACACCATGGTTGACGGGATCCACTTCACTTCCGAGACCACGCCGTGGCGTGATTTGGGCTGGAAGGCTATCGCCTCCAACGTCAGCGACGTGGCGGCTATGGGAGGAACACCGGCATTCGCGCTGGTGACCCTGGGCCTGCCGGCGGATACGTTGGTAGATGACATCAAAGAGCTGTACGCCGGAATGATCGAGATTTGCGCTGAATTCGGGGCGAAGATCATCGGTGGCGATATGGTGAGGTCTCCCGTGAGTTTCGTCACCGTGGCTCTCACCGGCATCGCCAGCGGCGAACCCATGGTACGAACGGCGGCCAGGCCGGGGCACCTGGTTGGGGTCACTGGAACCGTGGGCGGGTCGGCCGGGGGACTGCGGGCGATGCTGCAATCAACCGGAGACCGCAGTCCTGCGGTGGACCGTCTCAGGTCGGCCCATCGCCGGCCGCGTCCTCACGTAACGGAAGGTCAAACTCTGGTCGCAAATGGGGTGGTTTCTGCAATGGACGTCAGCGACGGGCTGGCGGACGATCTGGGAAAACTGTGCTCGGCCAGCGAGGTGGCGGCCGTGATCTGGGCCGACAAGGTTCCGGCAGAGCCGGCGCTCAAATCCGTGTTCTCCGAGGATTGGCTGGACCTGGCGCTGTACGGTGGCGAGGACTATGTCCTGTTGTTCACCGCGCCGCCCGAGGTCATGGCCGCCGCCATTGCCGGGTTGCCCCGGGGCGCCGCGGTGATTGGCGAGGTTCTCGATGGGGAGCCGGGAACGGTCACGGCGCTGGACGCCGATGGCAATCCCCGGCGGCGGGCCGGCGGCGGTTGGGACCATTTCAGCTGACCTGGGCCGGCGGAATAATCGGCTACCGGTGTATAGGGTAATGCCCACCAACATCACAATCCATACTGAATCGGCCGACGAGACCCGCGAGGTGGGAAGAACCATCGGCGAGGTGGCCTCTCCCGGGGACATCTACCTCCTTACCGGGCCGCTGGGCGCTGGCAAGACCTGCCTCACCCAGGGGATAGCGCGCGGGTTGGGAGCGCCCGGCTACGCCCGCAGCCCGACTTTCGTGCTGGTGACCCGGTACCAGGGCCGACTGACCATCCATCACGCCGATTTGTACCGGATTGATCACGCTGCCGAGGCGTGGGACCTGGGCCTGGAAGACATCATGGCGGCCGGGGAAGAGGTGCTCATCGTGGAATGGGCGGACCGGGCCGCAGAGATATTTCCGGCCGACGCGTTGTGGGTCGAATTGGACTATGCAGTGGACGGCAGCCCGGCGGCATGCGAGGTGATCCCGGATGCGGACGGGTCGGTCCCGTCGCGTCACCGGATATCGATTTCCAATGCGCCCGAAAGGTACGCGGCGCTGCTCGCACAATTGACGCGCCATTCCTCGTCCGCCGCACCGGGGCAGAATTCCTGATGCTCCTGTCCATTGACACCTCATCCCGCTATGGCGGAGCCGCGCTTGCCGGCAGCGACGGGCAGGTGGTGGAGGCGCGGATGTGGCGGTCCACCGCGAATCACACCGCGCAACTGATGCCGGCGGTTACCGAGTTGCTGACCGCGCGCGGCGTCCGGGCCGCGGAACTGACTGCGGTGGCAGTGGCGTTGGGACCGGGGCCGTTCAGCGCGCTGCGGGTGGGCGTCAGCGCCGCCAAGGGCCTGGCCATAGCCGGCGGGTTCCCCATAATCGGGGTGGATACGCTGCTGTTGGAAGCCCGGCCGTATCTGGATCATGCGAGCTACCGCCAACCGACGGGGGAGTTTAGCCCGGTGGCCTGGCTGGACGCCGGGCGGAACGAGGTCGCGGCGGGAGCATTCGGCGCCGGCGGCGAACGAATGCGAGACGACCGGGTCGGATCGCCCGCTGACCTGCTGGGACAGGACGCGGAGGAATCGCTGACGAGGATTTATTGCGGAGAGGCGGCCTGGGCGCGCCGGGACGAAATTCAGGATCTGGCCGGGGACGGCGCCGGTTATGTGGTGATGCCCTGGACGCCGGCCGACCGGCTCTTCGCGTTGTCAGAATTGGCTGCCGGGCGGCTGAGCGCAGCTCAATCCGATGACCTGACTGCGCTGCAGCCGTATTACCTGCGGATGCCCACTATCGGGGCCCCGCGCCGGCGGGACCTGGTTCGCCAGGGGCGGCCGTCCTCATCGTAGTGCGGTCATCACAAACTCATTAATCACAAGGAGCAAGCAAACCAATGGAACGGACTTTCGTCGCCATCAAACCCGATGGCATACAGCGCGGCCTCGTCGGCGAGGTGATCTCACGGCTGGAACGTCGAGGGCTGAAGCTGGTGGCCATCCGCCTGATGATCGTAGACGAGGACCTGGCCAGGCGACACTATGCGGAGCACGTCGAGCGGCCCTTCTTCCCGTCGCTGGTGGACTTCATCACGTCGGGACCCATCGTTGCCATGATCTGGGAATCGGACAACGCGGTGGCGCTGGCGCGGCAGACTATCGGGGCCACCAACCCGGCCGAAGCAACGCCGGGCACGATACGGGCGGACCTGGGGATCGATACCGGACGCAACATCGTCCACGGATCCGACAGCCCAGTGTCGGCGGAGCGGGAAATCGGGCTGTTCTTCGACCCGGGCCACGCGCTGGATTACGTGCGCAGCACTGACCCCTGGCTCAGAGAATCCTGACCACCTGCGGGGCGCGGCTCCAGAGGCGCTCCAACCCGAAGAACCGACGCTCTTCCGGGCCGAAAATGTGGATCACCACGCCGGCGAAATCGAGAAGGACCCAGCCTGACGCCGGGGTGCCCTCGCGATGGTGCCGCGCGACGCTGGCTTCCTTCATCGCTTCGGAAAGATCCTCTTCCAGCGCTTCGATCTGACGCGCGGAATCGGCGGTCATCACGACGAAGTAGTCGGCGAAGACCGTCAATTCCCGAAGATCGAGCATGACGATGTCCGAGGCCAGTTTGTCGGCGGCAACGTCCACGGCCAGCCGGGCAACGTCGGCGGGCGTCAATGTGTCGGTAGTACTGGTCATCGGGCCTCGGTCACAAGTTGATTTTCCAAGTCGTCGCAAACTCCCACGAGAAGATGGCGGGAGTATAGGCCGGCGATGGTTCGCCTTGCAATCCCTACCAATTGTGATATATTACACAAACTGATTTTGCCAGCGGCGAGGAGTTCCCTGACCCCGTTTACGGGAACCGCTTTCAGCGTAGCTGGCCGCTTTTTCATTGTTCCAGCGACCGCAGGGTGCAGCCATGAATTCGCTCAAAGAACTGGCCCAATCCGGATTATACGCTCCCGAACAGGAGCACGACGCCTGCGGCGTCGGCATGGTTGCCAATATTAAGGGTGAAAAGACCCACGCCATAATCACCGAATCGCTGGAAGTTCTGAATAATCTTGGTCATAGGGGAGCCTCAGGCGCCGACCCGGACACTGGAGACGGAGCTGGCATCCTGGTCCAGATGCCGGACGCCTTTTTCCGCAAAGCCACCGCTGGAACAGGATTGACGCTCCCACCGGAAGGAGAATACGGGGTCGGAATGGTCTTCCTGCCCCAGGACCCCGGGCCTCTCGCTGCCTGCGTCACTCATATCGAGAAAGTGGTGGCTGACGAAGGCTTGACCCTCCTCGGCTGGCGTGACGTGCCGGTGGACCTCAGCGCGATTGGACGGGATGCTCGGGCGGTTTGCCCCACCATCCGGCAGTTCTTCGTTGGGAAAGGCGCTGCCCACACCCCGGACCGGGCTTCCCTGGAGCGCAAGCTCTACGTTGTCCGCAAATCCATCACTAACAACCTGCAAGCCACCGGCATCAGCGAAGACGATGCGGACTTCTATTACATCTGTAGCCTGAGCGCCAACACCGTTGTTTACAAGGGCCTGCTGGTTTCATACCAGCTGCCCAATTTTTATGCCGACCTGAACGACGCAACGATGGTATCGGCTTTCGCGCTGGTGCACTCCCGGTTCAGCACGAACACGCTGGGGCACTGGAAGCTGGCGCACCCGTATCGCTATCTGGCGCACAACGGTGAGATCAACACGCTGCGCGGCAACATCAACTGGATGTACGCCCGGGAATCTCAGTTCAGTTCCTTACTGTACGGCGACGACATCCACAAGCTGGCTCCGATCTGCGATCCGCAAGCCAGTGACACCGCCAGTTTTGACAACGCGCTGGAACTGCTGGTGATGACGGGCCGGGATTTGGCCCACTCCATGCTGATGATGATTCCGGAGGCGTGGGACCAGCATGAAACCATGCCCCAGGAGAAAAAGGACTTCTACGAGTTCCACTCGTGCATGATGGAGCCGTGGGATGGGCCGGCCATGATGCTGGCCACTGACGGCAAGGACGTCTGCGCAGTTCTGGACCGCAACGGGCTCCGGCCGTTCCGTTATACGGTGACCCACGACGACAAGCTGGTCATGGCGTCCGAGACCGGCGTGCTGGACCTGCCGCCGGAGAGCATCAGGGAGAAAGGCCGGCTGCAGCCGGGCCGCATGTTCCTGGTCAGCTTCGACGAGGGCCGGATCATCGGCGACGAAGAGTTGAAGCACACACTGGCCAGCCGCCAGCCCTACGGCGATTGGCTCAAGGCAAACAAGGTAGAACTGGAAAGTCTGCCGGATGCCCAGCCGTTGCCTCCGGCCGGGGGTGACAACCTGCGCCAGCAGCAGCGCGCGTTCGGCTTCACCATTGAAGAATTGCGGATGCTGACCACTCCCATGGCAGCGGCCGGATACGAAGCGATCGGCTCCATGGGCAACGACGCGTCGCTGGCGGTGTTATCCGATCAGAACCGCCCCCTGTTTGATTACTTCAAGCAGTTGTTTGCCCAGGTCTCCAACCCGCCTTTGGACGCGATCCGGGAGGAGTTGGTCACTTCGTTGGAAGCGTTCGTGGGCAGCGAGCAGAACCTGTTCGATGAAAGTCCGCAGCACTGCCGGCAATTGAGGCTCAAGTCGCCGCTGCTCACCGACGAGCAACTGGCGCAGATCAAAGCCCTGGACCTGCCGGGAGTGTCGACGGCCACGCTGTCCACGCTGTTCGAGGCGAAAACGGGATCGATGCCGGGGGCTCTGGACAACCTGTGCAACGCTGCGTCGGAGGCCATTGCCCAAGGCAAGAACATTATCGTCCTGTCCGACCGCGGCGTGGACGCCAACCACGCTCCCATTCCCAGTTTGCTCGCCACCAGCGCGGTTCACCATCATCTGACCCGCACCGGCACGCGGACCCGGGTTGGCCTGATCGTAGAGTCGGGAGAGCCGCGAGAAGTTCAGCATTGCTGCCTGTTGATCGGTTACGGCGCGGGCGGCATCAATCCCTACCTGGCCCTGGAATCGGTTCGCGATCTGGCCGAGCGCGGCGAGTTGAACGGCACCAAGCCGGAGTACGCGGTCTACAACTTCATCAAGGCCAACGAAAAAGGCATCCTCAAGGTAATGTCCAAGATGGGCATCTCCACGGTGCAGTCGTACCGGGGAGCCCAGATCTTCGAAGCCATCGGCCTGAACGATGACCTGGTGGATCGCTATTTCACCCGCACACCCTCGCGCATCCAGGGGATCGGGCTGGACACCGTGGAAGAGGAAACCCTGCAGCGGCACCGGTCTGCCTTCGACGACCCATTCGTGCCGGGGATGCAGGAACTGGACATGGGCGGCCAGTACCAGTGGCGGCGGCATGGCGAGCATCACCAGTGGAACCCCGAAGCCATCGCCAAGCTGCAATATGCCACCCGCGCCAACGATCCGCGTACCTATCGTGAATTCGCCGAGCAGGTAAATGACCAGAGCCGCCGCATGGCTACGCTGCGGGGCCTGTTCGAATTCAAAGACCTTCAGCCCATTGACCTGGACGAGGTGGAATCCGCGGTTGAGATCGTGAAGCGGTTTGCCACCGGCGCAGTTTCGCTGGGCTCCATCAGTCGGGAAGCGCACGAAACCATGGCGATTGCCATGAACCAGTTGGGCGCGCGCAGCAACACCGGCGAAGGTGGAGAGGACTTCCACCGCTACACGGCGGACGAAAATGGCGATAATCGTTCCAGCGCCATCAAGCAGGTGGCTTCCGGACGGTTTGGCGTGACCCCCAACTACCTGGTGAACGCCACGGATCTCCAGATCAAGATGGCCCAGGGTTCCAAGCCGGGCGAGGGCGGCCAGCTGCCCGGACACAAGGTGGACGAGTACATCGGTTGGGTGCGGCATACGACGCCGGGCGTGGAGTTGATCTCTCCGCCGCCGCATCATGACATCTACTCAATCGAAGACCTGGCACAGCTGATCCACGACCTGAAGAACATCAACCCGGAGGCGCGGATCCACGTGAAGCTGGTGTCCGAGGTGGGCGTGGGAACCATCGCCGCCGGAGTGTCCAAGGGGCATGGCGACGTGGTGCTCATCAGCGGGCACGACGGCGGTACCGGGGCCTCTCCCGAATCGTCCATCAAACACGCCGGTTTGCCCTGGGAACTGGGAGTGGCTGAAACTCAGCAGGTGCTGGTGGCCAACGACCTCCGCAGCCGGATCGTGGTCCAAACCGACGGGCAGTTGAAAACCGGCCGCGACGTGGCCATCGCGGCCCTGCTGGGCGCGGAAGAGTTCGGCATGGCCACTGCCGCGCTGATCGTCAACGGCTGCATCATGCTGCGCAAGTGCCACCTCAACACCTGTTCGGTGGGTATTGCCACGCAGGATCCGGAGCTGCGCAAGCGCTTCGCCGGGCAGCCGGGGCACCTGGTGAACTATTTCTACTTTGTGGCTGAAGAGTTGCGCGAGATCATGGCCGAACTTGGCTTCCGCACCGTGGCCGAAATGGTGGGCCGCGTCGACAAGCTGGAGACCCGCAAGGCGGTGGACCACTGGAAAGCCTCCGGCATTGACCTCGCCAAGCTGCTGACGGTTCCGCCGCAGGCCCAGCGCGTGCAGACCTACTGCTGCATCGACCAGGATCACGGGTTGGAACGGGCTCTGGATCACCAGTTGATCGCGCAGGCCCAGCCGGCGATTGACAACGGCACGCCGGTGCACATCAGCCTGCCGGTGCGCAACTCGAACCGCACCGTCGGGGCCATGCTCAGCGGACGGGTTGCTCGCAAGTACGGGGAAGTGGGACTTCCCGAGGGTACCATCAACATCGAACTCGAGGGATCTGGCGGACAGAGCTTCGGAGCGTTCCTCGCCCCTGGCGTGGCGATTCGGCTGGCCGGCGACACCAACGACTATATGGGCAAGGGCATCGGAGGCGGACGCCTCGTCATTGTCCCGCCCCCAGGCTCGGGGTTTGTGCCCGAGAACAATATCATCATCGGCAACGTGGCGCTCTACGGAGCCACGGGTGGCGACGTTTTCATTCGCGGCCGGGCCGGTGAGCGGTTCGCCGTCCGGAATAGCGGAGCGCGCGCCGTCGTCGAGGGTGTGGGCGACCACGGTTGCGAGTACATGACCGGCGGGGTGGTGGCCGTGATCGGCAGCGCCGGCCGGAACTTCGGCGCCGGCATGAGCGGCGGGATTGCCTTCGTGCATGACCCGGATGGTGATTTCCACATCCGCTTCAACGACGGCATGGCTGACCTGGAAGACCTGGTTGAGCAAGAGGACATCGACCTGCTGCACGGGCTGCTGCTGGAGCATCTGGAGCGGACCGGTAGCGGGCCGGCGCAGCGGATTTTGGACAACTGGCAGGCGAGCATCGGCGAGTTCCGCAAGGTGATGCCGCGCGATTACCGGAGGGTGCTCCAGGAACGCGCCGAACGGGCCGCGGCCGAGTTGGTGGCGGTGCCCAATGGGTAAAGTCACCGGCTTTGTGGATTTCGGTCGCACCCCGCCGGAGCGCCGCCCTCCGTCGGAACGCATCGGGGACTACCGCGAGTATTACCACCGCTGGTCGGATCAACAGGCGACGGAGCAGGGCGGGCGGTGCATGGATTGCGCCGTGCCGTTCTGCCACATGGGGTGCCCTCTGGGGAACGTAATCCCGGACTTTAATCACCAGGTGTACCTGGGGAATTGGGAGCGGGCGCTGGAAGTCCTGCTCAGCACCAACAACTTCCCTGAATTCACGGGCCGGATCTGCCCGGCTCCCTGTGAGGCATCCTGCGTGCTCAGCATCAATGCCGATCCGGTCACCATCGAGTACATCGAGAAAGAGATCAGCGACCGGGGGTTTGAGCAGGGCTGGATCAAAGCGGAGAAACCCGCGACGCGCACGGGCAAAACCGTAGCCGTGGTCGGGAGCGGGCCCTCGGGACTTGCTGCGGCTCAGCAGTTGAACCGGGCGGGTCACACGGTCACGGTGCTGGAGCGAGCGGACTATATCGGCGGTCTGCTGATGCTGGGCATTCCCGATTTCAAGCTGGAAAAGTCGGTGGTTCAGCGCCGGGTCCAATTGATGGAAGCGGAGGGTATCGAGTTCCGCACCGGCGTCAACGTCGGGGGGAATTACCCCGCCGAGCGGCTCCTGGAAGAATACGACGCGGTGTGCCTTGCCGGCGGTTCCACCCAGGCGAGGGACCTTGACGTGCCGGGACGCGATCTGGAAGGCGTGCACTTTGCCATGGAATACCTGCCGCAGCAGAACCGGTTGCTGGCGGGCGAGAGCATTGGCGAGCAAATCACGGCCGAGGGCAAGCGAGTCATCATCCTGGGCGGAGGCGACACCGGGGCCGACTGCCTGGGCACCGCGCATCGGCAGGGAGCCGAGATCGTCCACCAGTTCGAGTTGTTGCCGGAACCGCCCGAAACGCGCCCTGACGACAACCCGTGGCCGCTCTGGCCAATGATCCTCCGCACGTCCGGCGCGCACGAAGAAGGTGGGGTGCGCGATTACAACATCCTCACCAAGTCGCTTTCCGGCGCGAATGGTCAGGTCAACCGGCTGCACGCCGTCCGAGTCGACTGGACGCGGGGTGAAAACGGCCGCTTCCAGATGGCGGAAGTTCCGGGCAGCGAATTCAGCGTGGACGCCGACCTGGTGCTGCTCGCGATGGGGTTCCTGCATCCGGAACACGGCGGGATGATCGACCAACTCGGCGTTGAGCTGGACGGCCGAGGAAACGTCAAAGTTGATGACAACAAGATGACCTCGGTCCCGGGCGTATTCGCCGGCGGCGACATGGTTCGCGGCCAGTCGCTGGTGGTGTGGGCGATTGCCGAAGGAAGGGACGTGGCGCGCGGTGTGGACCAGTACCTTTCATCCGGAGTGTCCCATTTGCCCAAGTCAACCGCCAGCGAATAAATGCGGCAACGAGCCCCTTATCTGCCGAGGGCGGGTTTCAAACCCGCCCTTTCAAATTATTGCCCGATCAACCCCAACACTCGATAGACAAACGAATGCACATATGGGCGATCGATTTCAATCTCGTATTCTTCCATCTCATCATGAAAAAAGTTTTTGTGAAACTTCTCTGCGACGGCAAAGCCGCCGACAAAGAGAGGCTCATTGTGCTCTTCCGCCAGACGCTGGCTGGCGTTTTTCATATCCCGGTGGGTTCGGTGTTTCCAGCCGCGCTGAGCTGCAATAGCCGTGAGCGCCTCGTTGGCCGCTCCGTATAGTTTCTCCGACGCCTGCTGCCGCTCACCGGCTTCAAACTCCCGGCCGGAATCGATCAGAAACTTGCGGGCGCACTCGGCGTAGTCCCGTTCCGTCATTCTTCATCTCCGGCTCGTATATCGATGCCTGGTAGTTATTTTTCCATCAAAGCCAGCACGCGATTGACGTATGCACGGACTGTGGGACGGTCCGCTTCGATTTCGTATTCCTCCATCTCGTCGTGAAAGAAATTCTTGTGAAATTTCTCGGCAGTGTTGAATCCAGCGACCAGGAACAGGTCTCCGTACTCGTCGGCAAGGCGCTGCGCGGCGTTTTTCATATCCCGGTGGGTTCGGTGTTTCCAGCCGCGCTGAGCTGCAATAGCCGTGAGCGCCTCGTTGGCCGCCCCGTATAGTTTCTCTGACGCCTGCTGCCGCTCCCCGGCTTCAAACTCCCGGTCAGAGTCGGCGAGGAACTTGCGGGCGCATTGGGCGTATTCCTGCTCGGTCATGCCAACGGCCCCTGGTGCGTCAGATCGCGTCCGGCGCGGCGGAGGCGACGGCGTTGCGGCCGATGTGGTCCAGGTACTCCTGGACGTTCAGCACCTGGATCGTGTTGGTGGTGCCGGTGACGCCAGTCATGAAGCCGTGTACCAGGGTGACCACGTCCCGCTCCGAGACCATTCCGGTGGCCATCGCCGCGTCGACCAGCATGGTGACCAACTTGGCCACGTCTCGCTCGGCCGGTATGACGCCCTTGGGATTGAGGCCCCAGGCCATGCACACACGGCGCTGCACGGCTGTGTCATGGGAGAACACGATGATGTCGTTCTCCGGCCGAAAACGCGACATCTCGTAGGCGGCTCGGCCGGTGCTCGTGATTACGATGGGCTTGGCGTTGAGCGACTTGGCCAACTGCGTCGCGCCCCAGGTCACCGACTGGGTCTGATCCCGTTGCGGAAACTCGGAGTAGTAGTGGTACATCTTTTCGGCCTGGACAATTGCGGCGTCGGCGATGCGCACCGCCTCCACCGGATACGAGCCCACGGCGATTTCGTCGGACAGCAGAATGGAGTCGCACCCGTCAAGCACGGCGTTGGCGATGTCGGACACCTCGGCTCGAGTTGGAGTGGGCGAATTGACCATTGACCGCAGCATTTGGGTGGCAACCGAGGAGATGCGGCCGGCCCGGTTGGCCCGGGTCACCATGTCCTTCTGGATGACGGGGACTTCCTCCATGGGCATCTCCACGCCGAGGTCGCCCCGGGCGACCATGATGCCATCCACTTCCCCGAGGATGTCGTCCAGGTTGGCGATGCACTCGCGGCGCTCCAGCTTGGCCATGACCGGGGCGCGGCTGCCGAGCTGGTTGAGATAGGCCCGGGCGTAGCGGACATCTTCGCCCGTGCGCACGAAGGAAAGCGCGACCCAGTCCACTTCCTGATCTACTCCGAATTGCAGGGCGATCTTGTCGCTTTCGGTGATCACCGGCATGTCGATGGGCACATCGGGGAGGTTGACCCCTTTGTACGACGAAAGATTGCCCCCATTACGGACGTGGGTTTTGACTTCCAGGTCCGGGGTTACCTCCAGGACTTCCAGGCAAACCGTTCCGTCAGAGATGTAGACCAGGTTGCCGGGGCGCATGCTGCTCAGGATCTCCGGCTCGGGGAAAGGTAGGAGGTAGGGGGAAGCGGAGTCGGGTTCGTTGATGATCGAAACTTCATCCCCAAAGTTCAACTGCGCCGGTTCCGCCATGTTGCCCAGGCGGAACTTGTTGCCGCCCAGGTCCTGCAGGACGGCCACGGGCCGGTTGTGTTTTTCGGACGCTGCCCGCACGTTCGCTATAACTTCGGCGTGCTCCTCCAGCGTACCGTGGGAGAAATTGAGGCGGGCGACGTCCATGCCGGCGCCGACGAGGCGGTCCAGGATTTCCGGGGACCGGGATGCTGGGCCTATGGTGGCGATAATTTTAGTCTTGCGCATAACGTCTACCTCTGCTCCAGGGTCCTCTATCTTTTCGCCATTATAACCCGGTACCCGGATGCGCCGTCGTATTGACGGGAGCAGCGCTGGCGGCACTTTGCGCGAGACCGGGGCGCGGACGGGATGTCCGCTGCTATTCGGATAGGCCGGGCCAGCCGGGCGGCTCGGGCGAGGGTTGCAGCGTTCTCGGGAGCGCGGATGTGGAGCCTGCTGAAAAACCGCAGGGGCGACAAATCTGCCGCCCCCGCGCATTGATGTTCGGTGAGGCGCCAGGCTCAGCGTTGCTGGCGGCTTGCCTCGTAGGTCTGCGTCGCCCGGTCCAGGCCGGCGCGGCGGTTGACCTGGAGCGTTTCACGAAGGTCCGACGCCCATTGCTGGGAGGTCTGGATGCCGGACAGGCTGCCCTGGAACTGGGGCATCACGTACCGGGCCAGCAGCTCGTACGAACGATGGAGCTTATCGCGGGGAGCCCAGTCCTCCACCCGAACCAGCATTCCGCCGAACCCGCCGGACATTTCCTGCAGTTCGTTGATGCGCTGGATGCAGTCATCGGGCGTTCCGACGATCCACTGCTTGTTGTCGGTCATAAAGTCGACGATCTGGTCGCGCGGAACGTCGGGGACTTCATGACCAAGGGTATTCCCGAAGTACTCGGTCACGACGCGGGCGGAGCCTTCGCGGATGTCTTCCTGGGCCTGCTTCCTGGAATCGGCCAGGTGAACGCCCACGGACAGGCGCCATTCCTCGCGCTTGACGGTCTGGCCGTGCTCCGCGGCGGTCTCTTCGGCAATGGCCCACTGGTCTTTCAGGCTGGTGGAACGCACCATGTCGCGGGGGACGCTCAGGGATATGACGCCGGCGCCGTACTTGCCGGCCGTCGTAACTCCCGCTGGCGACTGGACCGATGCCACGACCAGGGGGAAGGGCTGCTGATAGGGGCGCAACTGCAGGTGGGCGTCGTGCAACTCGAACCAGTCGCTCGTGTAGGTGTAGGGTTCGTCGCTGTCCATCAGGCGCTTGATAGCGCCCAGGGACTCGTCCATCATCTCGCGCTGACGGGCCGGGTCGATGCCAAACATGTAGGCGTCGGAGGCCAGCGCGCCGGGCCCGACCCCGAGCATCACGCGCCCGCGGGTCAGGTGATCCAGGAGCACCATGCGGTTGGCCACCATGTAGGGGTGGTGATAGGGAAGACTGACGACGCCGGTGCCCAGGCGCAGGTTGCGGGTTCGCTCGGCGGCGGTGGCCATGAACACTTCGGGCGAGGCGATGGTCTCCCAGCCGGCGCTGTGATGCTCACCGATCCAGGCTTCGTCGTAGCCCAGGTGGTCCAGCCATTGGAGCAGTTCGAGGTCGCGCTCAAGGGCCAGCGTCGGGTTCTCACCGACCCGGTGGAACGGGGCCATAAACACGCCAAATTTCATTCGGGCCGGAGCGTTCATCGATTGCCTCCTCAGATGGCTATAGGAAGATCAGGAGTTTGCGGTTGCGCCATTCTAACATGCGGGCCGGCGCAATCGTTTTGTGGTCAGAAGGCGCGGGGCGGCTGGACACGGCGGTAAACTCCGGGCGATCCGGCGGCGTGGCCGTAGGTTCCGCCGATGTATTCGTGCATGGTGTCCTGGCGGCGCTGGTTCTCCCAGGCCAGGGTTTCCGGAACCTTTTCGTGCTCGAACTCGTACATCGTCAGGTACTTGGGGCTGCCCTCCACGACGTGATAGCGGCGAACGTGGAGGCAACCGGGTATCTGCAGGTTGGCCGGGGTGCGGACGGTGTCGTAGTACTCGTTGTACCTGGCCTCGATGTCGGCCGGAACATCCATACGACCGATCTGCAAGGCGGGAGCCATGCCCCGGCCCAAGGTGTGCGGATCGCTTTCCTGGGGATAAATCTGCGTGCAGGCGATGCGCACGGTGCCGCGACCGACCACGTTGGGCGACATGCGCCTGGTCCACTCCGTCGGGTTCTGGCTCATGCGCAGGTATTCGTCGGTTTGCAAGGCGTCGACGGACTCCAACTCGTAGACGGCCAGGTAACGTGGGCCTCCTTTCAGCGCTTCATAGCGCGCGGCGTCCAGAAACCCGGGAGCGCTGAGGCGTTCCGGCACGTGTTCCTCGTTGTACCAGGCGTTGAATTCGGCGTCGTTCTCGATGTCCACGTCGGTGAAGACAATCAGCAGGGCGGTACCCTTTTTCTCGGCCATAATGCACCTCTCTTTCGCCGCGCATTAAACCACAATCGCGGGCGATCCACCTCAGGGCCTTTTCAAAGTCCCGGATGGCGGCTTTTCACCCCGAACCGTCATTCCCGAGGAAGCGGGAATCCGGGAGGCGGTTGTGTTCGGAATGTTATGGATTCCTGCTTGCGCAGGAATGACAGCGATGGTGCGATTGCCCTGGGTGTCGGTTGCCGCTTGCTGTAGTTTGAATTACGATAGTTGATGATTTGCGATCGGTATGATCGATGGTAACGGACGCGACAAGTTGACACGACGGACAAAAGCGCTGGTGACCGGCGGAGCCGGATTCATCGGCTCGCATCTGGTAGACGGGTTGCTGGACGACGGATACGACGTGGCGGTGGTGGACAACCTCAGTAGCGGTCAGTTGCGGAAGGTCAATCACCGTGCGACCTTTTATCACGCGGAGTTGAACGATGTCCGGCTGAACCAGATCGTGCAGAGGGAACGGCCGGAGTTAGTGTTTCACCTGGCTGCCCAGAGCAGTGTGCGCCAGTCGGCGATTGATCCGGTGGCTGACGCTGACGCCAACGTGATGGGTACGATCCGGTTGATCGCGGCGGCGGCCTCCGAAGGTGTGGAGAAGTTCATCTTTTCGTCCACCGGCGGCGCGGTCTACGGCAACCCGGAGAAGATTCCGTGCGATGAAGACACGCCGGTGAATCCGCTCACCCCCTACGCCCTGTCCAAATACGTCGGTGAGCAATACCTGGAACTGTTCAACGAGACGTATGGCCTGGATTACACGATCCTTCGGTATGCCAACGTTTACGGGCCCGGACAAAACCCAGACGGAGAGGCCGGCGTCATCGCGATCTTCACCGGAATGATGCTCAGCGAGCGCAGACCGCATATCTACGGGGACGGCCTCCAGGAACGGGATTTCGTGTACGTGTCGGACGTGGTCCAGGCCAACCTCGCGGCGATCAACAGGGGCCACGGCAGAACCTACAACATTGGCACCGGGGAACAGGTGAGCATCGCGCGGATCTACGAGATGCTCCAGGAAATCACGGAATTTGACCAGGAGCCTGACTATCGACCCCGACGCACCGGCGAGGTGCTCCACATCGCCCTGGACTCGACGCGCGCGGGGAAAGAGTTGAGGTGGACGCCCGCGGTGTCGTTGGAGGAAGGGCTGCGACGTTCGGTGGAGTACGTCAGAGCTTCGTTTTCACAGCGCGCCAACCGCGTGGGCGCCACGGCCGAGCGCCGCCGCCATCACGCCAACCCGGCGCCAGCGGTCGCCGACGGATCCAACAAGTAAGGGAGGTATCCACCAGATGGCCAACGACTACGATGTTGTGATCCTGGGCGCCGGCGCCGCGGGTTTGTCGGCCGGGCTCTACTCGACTCGCGCGATGCTCAGCACGCTGATGATAGAAAGCATCGGTCCGGGCGGGCAGTTGCTGATTACCGACGATATTGAAAACTATCCGGGGTTCCGTGATGGTGTGAAGGGTCAGGCGCTGGCTGACGAGATGTACAACCAGGCCGAGCGGTTTGGCGCCAAGATGGAGTTTGCCGAGATCGAAGGGGTGGAAAACCTGTACGAGGACCGGAAGCTGGTCCGGACTTCCGAGGGCGATTTCACGGCGCGCGCTCTGATCATCGCCACCGGCGGTTCCCACAACAAGCTGGGAGTGGCGGGTGAGGACGAGTTCGGCGGGCGTGGCGTTTCGTATTGCGCAGTCTGCGACGGCAATTTCTTCCGGGGCCAGGACGTGGTGGTTGTCGGCGGTGGCGACTCCGCCATGGACGAGAGCTTCTATCTGACGGGCATCTGCAACTCCGTGACCATCATTCACCGCCGGGACGAGCTGCGCGCCACCAAGGTGCTGCAGGACCGCGCCTTCTCCAACCCAAAGTACAAATGGCTGTGGAGCCACGTGGTCGAGGAGTTCGTGGGTAACGACGTGTTGGAGGCGGCGCGGGTCAAGAACCTGAAGACCGACGAGGTGTACGACTATCCCACTGCTGCCGCCTTCGTGTACGTCGGTTTCCACCCCAACACGGAAGCCTTCAAGGAACAGCTGGATATGGACGAACTGGGCCATATCCACGGCGACCTGCACATGAGGACCAACATCCCCAAGGTCTACGTGTGCGGCGACGCGCGGGCAGAATCGACCAGGCAGTTGGGAGCCGCGGTGGGCGACGGGATCACGGCCGCGCTGGCCGCTTTCCACGATCTGTCGGCGTAGGCCGCAGACGGCATCAACAGTGGATTGAGATTGCAGGGGCGGGTCGCGGATCCGCCCCTAAATCAAACGCTCCAACTCGCGGATCAGCAACGACGTGCTGCCGCCAATGATGACGCATAACACGGCGTAGCGGAAGATACGCAAACTCATGCGGCGAGCCAGCCACCCGCCGAGCGTTGAGCCGATCACGACCACCGGGACGCCGATCGCCATTTCGTACTCCAGCTCGCGTGGGATGAGCCCAACCGCGAAGTACAGCGCCAACCCCAGCACGCCAGCCAGCAGGAAATACACCGCGAGGGTCGCGCGCATGGTCTCGCGAGGCCAGTCCTGTTCGATGGCGTAGATGGCTGCGACCGGTCCGCCGATGCTGAGGGTCGTGGTTAACAGCGTGGTCGTAAAGCCGAAACCCACGGCTCCCCACCGGGTGCGGGCGACGGTCAGGCGCACGTTGAACAGGGTCAGCACGGCGATCACCAGGATCAGGCTGGCGATGGATAGTCGCAGGGCGGTGGGCGCGGCGACGGAAAGCAACAGCACTCCCAGGGGCACCGGAGGCAGGCCGGAGACGATGAACAACCAGGACTGCCGCCAGCGAAACTCCCGCCAGGTCTGGAACAGGATCAGCACCGTTGCGACGACGATCATCGCGTTGGACAGCACCACCACCTCGCGGGGAGCCAGCACCAGCAGGAGGATCGGTGCCATGGCCAGGGCCATCCCGAAGCCGACGGCGCTGAAAACGAACGACCCCAGCAGCAGCGCCGCCAGGATGACAGCGAGCTCCCAACCGAAGAGCATCAGGGCAGGTTGAACCGTCCGAGCTGAGCGGCGCGGAGCAGTGCGCGCTGGACCAGGACAACCGGAGGGCCGTTCCGGGCGAGCACGATCTCCGCTGAATCTTCTGGGGTCAGGGTCAGGGAACGTTCGCCATCCAGGGCGACCGTGCAGTAGCGGGGTTCCAGGGCCACGGGGATGCCTTCGTGGAGGAGTTGCCAGGAGGCGATGGACGCCGGCTCGACGATGCCCGGCGCCACCGGGGCGATGACGGTATGCCCCGGAGGGCTGTCGGCGTCCGCTCCCCCGCGCGCAAGCACGTAGTGCAATCCGCCGACGTCGGCGATTGACAGGGGATGCAGCCGCCCGCCCACCGACGATAGTCCGATGCCACCGGGTTCGGCTCGGGTGAGGAACACCTCGTGTACCGTGTCCAGATCCCAGATCGCACGGGTGGCGACGTAACGCTCACGGGAAATTGCGACGTCGACGAGGGCAAGGTCGCGGAACTCGCCGTTGACGTGGATTTGCAGCGTCTTGCTGATCACCGAGGTGTCGGACAGTTCCATGCTTCCGGAGGCGACCAGTCCGGCGGCGATGCCGGCCAGGGTGCCCTCGACCATGACCGGAAAGATGTTGTTGGTGCCGGTGGAGATGGCCACCAGCGGGATCTGGTTGGTCCCGACGGCCACTGCCCGGTTGGTGCCGTCGCCGCCCAGGGTGATCAGGCAACCCACGCCCATCTCGTGCATCATGGCGGCGGCTCGGGTGGTGTCTCCTTCGGTATAGAGGGGAGACATGGGCAGCATTTCCAAAGGCAGGGAGATGCTGGAATCGTCGGCGGCGCGACGGCACAGGTTGCCGCTGTCGGGCATGGCAATCACGCGTTGCACATCCGTAGATTGCAGCCCGATGAGAGCCCGCCGGACGGTGTTGACCTTTTCCCAATCTGGAACCACGCGTCCCTGGGCCACCAGGCGGCGAATGTCCTTGCTGGCGGCGGGGTTGGCGATGATTCCGACGGTGGTCATGGTGGCGCGATGCGGGAGGGCGGCCGTTGGTCGGCGACGACGGCCCACTATACACCATGGCGGTTCGCGGGCTGTATCGGGATCGTGACGTGTGGTTCCATGATGTATCGGAAGGGCCGGCGAACCGCGGCGGTAAAAGCGGTGTGGTAATGTCACCGACGAATGAAAGGTGATCGGGTAGTCCCGGATTATGACGTCAAGGATGGTAGAATGCGAGACAATGAAAACAACCGACCAACGTGGCGATTCTTTGATGGGTCAGTATCAATCAGTGTCAGTATGTTGCTTGCAGTGCTGCTGGCCAGTTGCCAGGGGTGCCGAAGCGTCCCGTTGCTGGATTACTTGGGTATACTGACCAGTAAGGATGACGGCGTGATAATCGTCGCCACGCTGCTGTTGTTTCCGACATCATTGGCGCTTTACGGAGTATTGATAATGTTTTTCGCTGCCAAAGAATTCGTGGAGAAAAGGGCCGCACAGCGAGGCCGGCTGATGGGTCGCGAGGAGGGTCGTGAAGAGGGTCGTGAGGAGGGTCGTGAGGAGGGTCGCCTTGCGGAGCGAGAGCGCATTCAACGTGAATTGGAAGCGCGAGGGGTGACTGTCACCCCGGAACTGGCCGGTATCCTATCTGGCCACTCGGAATAGCTGGACCGGGGCGGCACGGCCGGACCATTCAGCCTTTGGAGCATGTTATGGATTCCACTCTCGCTTTCACTCCGGCCACGGAAGTACGGCGTATGATCGCCGCCAAAGAGGTTTCCGCAGTTGAATTGACCGAGTTCTTCTTCCAGCGCATCGAGCAGTTGAACCCGCAACTGAATGCTTACTTGACCCTGTGTCCCGATCAGGCGATGGCGCACGCCAGGGCGGCGGATGAAGCGGTGCAACGGGGCGATGACCTTGGCCCGCTGCACGGCGTCCCAGTTTCGGTGAAGGACCTGGAGTTGACCCAGGGGGTGCGGACGACCATGGGGTCGGCGGTATTCCGGGATCGGGTGCCGGAGATCGACTCGATTGTGGTGGAGCGGGTGAAGGCTGCCGGCGGGATCATACTGGGCAAGACCAACACGCCGGAATTCGGCCAGTCGGGAACCACCGAGAACCTGGTGAGCGAGCCGTGCCGCAATCCCTGGAACACGGACTACACCCCCGGCGGCAGCAGCGGGGGCGCGGGCGCCGCGCTGATCGCGGGTCTGTGCACGCTGGCCACCGGCAGCGACGGCGGTGGCAGCATCCGCATACCGTCCAGTTTCAGCGGTGTCACCGGGATCAAGCCGTCCCACGGCAGGGTGCCGCGGTACGGCGGCTACGGCGGGCCGGCCGTCAACCACTTCTCGCAAAGCGGCCCGATGAGCCGGACGGTGCGGGACACGGCGATGTTGTTGCAGGTGCTGGCGGGTCCGGACTCACGCGACCCCAACACCATGACCGACGCGCCTCCGGATTACATGGCCGCGCTGGAGGGCGGTGTCGAAGGCTGGCGCGTGGCGTGGAGCGACGACCTGGGTTATGCCGCGGTGGACCCGGAGGTGGTCCAGATCACGCGGGGCGCCGCGCAGGTCTTCCAGGAACTGGGCGCCGTTGTCGAAGAAGCGGCGCCGGAAATCGAGGGCGACCCATTCCCGGCGTTCTCCACCGTGTTCGGGATAGCGTCATATACGTCCTACGAGGCGCTTTACCCGGAGCGACGGGATGAACTGACTCATTACGTGCAGAACACCTTCGACGGCGCGTCGCGACACACGGCCGCCGACCTGTCCCGGGCGCTGGCGTACGTGGATCGCCACAAGCGGCGGTTCGCTGATTTCTTCAGCACCTATGACCTGCTGCTCACGCCGGCGATGGCGGTGACCGCCTTCCCGATCGGCCAGCATCCCACGAGTATCGGCGGTCGATCCGTGGAACCGTGGTGGGGATACCTGCCGTTCACCTTCCCGATCAACATGAGCCAGCAGACCGCCTCCAGCGTGCCGTGCGGCTTTTCGGCGGCCGGTCTTCCGGTGGGTCTGCACATCGTGGGCCCGGCGGGAGCGGAAGCCCGTGTGCTCCGGGCCATGGCGGCCTTCGAAGAGGCGCGGCCCTGGGCGCAGCGCCGGCCTGCGGTTTGCTGACGCGCCTCCAGCGGCCACCGCGGGAGACCGTCGCCGCGGGATCACAGCCGCCGCCGGGCTGCTGAGCCCGGTGGACCCGGTGGCGCTACGGCGGCCAAGGTACCAATCTGTCCGGGGCTGACCGAGCGTAAACCGGTTCATGGTTTCCAGCGCACTCAAATTGGCGCGTGCGAGCGGTAGCGCGTTGCGCCGCAAAACCCGCCTGCCTGCGGTTCGCCTCGGCCCGGTCGAGTGCGCATTTCTGCTCATCGCTCTTGTGGCGGCCGCCATGCGGTTGTGGGAGCTGGACGGGCGGGTGATGCACTACGACGAGGCAATCCACCTGCACTTCTCGTGGAAGCTGGCCCGGGGAGTTGAATACGCTCATTCGCCGTGGATGCACGGGCCGTTCCAGATCGAGCTGGTGGCGGTAGTGCTCAAGTACCTCGGGGATACCGATTTCCTGGCGCGGTTGCCCTACGCGCTGTTCGGGGTGACCCTGACAGTCTTGCCGTATTTCATGCGGCGGCTCATCGGGAACAAGGGCGCGGTGTGCGCGTCGGTGATCCTGGCCTTTTCCCCATCCCTGCTTTACTTCAGCCGGTTCGGGCGCAATGACATCCTGATGGCGGTCTGGGCGGCGCTGATGCTGATCATGCTCTGGCAGTATGGGATCAACAGCCGCAAACGCTACCTGTTTGGAGCGGCGGTCGTCACCGCGCTGATGCTAGCGACCAAGGAGACCGCGTATTTCGTGATCCTGTTCATGGGACTGGCGGCGATGGCTCTGGGCTGGCGTGAGCTGTGGGGGTTCGTCAAAACGCGGCGCGGCCTGGCGGGAATGAGCGGATCATCGGGGTTTTTCATCCTGCTGGCCACGTTGACGCTGCCCCAGGCGGCGGCGCTGATGGCGCTGGCGCAATCCCCGTTCGGGTTGACCATCGCATCCGGTGACACGGGTTCAACCGGCGACACCGGCGCTCCGGTATGGGAAGCGCCGTTCGTCACGCTGCCGGTGTGGACGGCGCCGGTCTGGCTGCACGTCGTGGCCGCGGCCGCGCTGGTCGTTGCGGGGCTGGCCGTCACGATGTGGTTATGGCGCATCCGGAGCCCCATTAATCTGGCCGCGGTAGTCGTGGCGGTGCTGGCGACTGTTGCCGCAGTGTCTGTTGTGCTCGTGGGACCGTTCCAGAACCTGTTGTCAGCGCTTCAGGCGACGGGAGGAGGTATACCCGGCGCCCTGGTGGACTGCGGCGCTGGTGCGCTAATCTTGCTTCTGGGTATTGCCGCGCTGAGGCTGAACCCGGCGTCCGCAATCGGATGGCGCGGCGTAATGCTGCTGTTGGGGCCGATCATCCTGCTCACGTGGGCCTGGCTCACATTTCTTTGGGGCGGCGCCGAGTTCATCAGCCAACTGCTCCCGCCGGCCGTGCCCACAGAGGATCTGGCCGCCGGGCGCATCGCGGTGAACTACCTGGTTCCAGTGCTGGCGCTGCTGATTTTGCTGGTGGTGGGTGGCGCGTTCGGCATCGCCTGGGGAGGAGGTCTCTGGCTCGGATGCGCCGCGGTCTTCTATGCGATATGGACTCTGCTCTACACCACCATGTTCACCAACTGGCCCGGCGTTTTCACCGGGTCGTGGCAGAGCCTGGGCTACTGGCTGATGCAGCAGGACGTCGCCCGAGGCAACCAGCCGTGGTACTACTACTTCGTTGGGTTGAGCGTGTACGAGTTGCTGGCGTTGGTGTTCGGACTGATTGGCGTGATCTGGCTGATCCGGCGCCGGGACACCTATGGCGGGATGGGCCTCGTGCTGGGGGCGTGGGTGATAGCGACGCTGTTGCTGTACACCGTCGCGGCCGAAAAGATGCCGTGGCTGTTGGTCAACATAACCGTGCCTTTGGCGTTGGTGGCGGGGATGTTCCTGGGCCATCTTTTAGACGGGATCGACTGGAGTTTGCTAACGCGCAGGGTGATCGGATTGCTGATCCTGGCGCCGATATGGCTGGCGCTGGCAGTGTGGGCCGCGTGGCTGGCTGTCCGAGGAGAGGTCGGCAGTCTCCCTATTTGGATGGCGGTTTTGATCCTGTTGCCCATGGCGGTCGCGATGGCTTATATGATCCGAGGGAACCGTCAGGCGGGAAAAGCGGCGGCGTTGGGAATAGCGGCGCTGCTCCTGATTTTCGGGGTAGCCGGAGCCGTGAGGGCCGCGTACACCTACGACGACTCCAATATCGAGATACTGGCCTACGCCCAGGGATCCGCAGACCTGGAGCGCACTTACGCCGAGCTGCTCGAAAATGCCCTGGCGGATGGCGCGGCCGATGGGTCGGTCAAGGTCGATTACGACATGTGGTATCCCTTCCAGTGGTACGTGCGCCACGAGACGGAAGAGGGGAGCCTGCGGTTCGACCGATTTTGCGCCGCCGCCAGGGACGAGGACGACGAAGCGCAAGACGAGAAGAAAGACTGCGAGTTGGTCGGGGAGGACCTCGGGCCACAAATCTACCTGGCCGAGCACGGCCATGCGGTGGAGGAAGAGGACGCGCCGGGTTACCGGCGAGAAGGGCCCATGCGGAATCTGCTATGGTATCCTGAAACCTACCGACGCCCCGGAGAGGCACGCACCAGCACCGGGTTTTGGAAACAGCTGGAAGCAGATACGGCGTTCTTCCGGAACGCGGCCAGTAATCCGGACAAGCTCCGGCAAGCTCTGGAATACGTCATCGCCCGCCGCCAGCAAAGCGACTGGTACTCCGCCAGCTACTATCAGTATGGAAAGGAATAGAACCCCAATGTCCGAGTCTGACGCATGACCACGACGCCGGCGTTGCCCGAGCCCGGATCGGCCACGGTAGAAGACCGCGTGCAGATCAGCCGGCGATTGATCCAGCAGGCGCGTGAGGAACTGGAGCGTGGAGATCGTCTGCAGGCTACCGAAAAAGTCTGGGGCGCGCTGGCGCAGATGCTCAAGGCTCACGGCCAACAGCGCGGCTGGCTTAACTTGGGAGGTCACCGCACGGTAGGGCACATCGCCAGGCAACTGGCCGACGAATACGACAGCGGCAGAATTCTGATCGCTTATATCGCGGCTGACAACGGTCATCGAAATTTCTACGACAACGAGATGAGTTCTCCGGAAATCGAAGACATCATAACGGTGGTTGCAAGGGCGTTGCCGGAATTGGAAAGCGCGTTGAGTGACCCCCCGCGGTCTTACACCATTCGCGACGGTGACCTCTGGCGGGTGCGAACGCTCACCGGGAAGCAGTATCTGCAAGTTGGCGACACGTCGCCGACGGGCTTCTCAAATGCACATTAGCGCCGGGACGAACTGCGCTGGCGGGCGCAAATCACCCAATATCGAGGCTGATGAATGACCACGACGCCCGCGTTGCCCGAGCCCGGATCGGCTACGGTAGAAGACCGCGTGCAAATCAGTCGCAGGCTGATCCAGCAGGCGCGTGAGGAACTGGAGCGTGGAGATCGTCTACAGGCTACCGAAAAGGTTTGGGGCGCGTTAGCGCAGATGCTCAAGGCTCACGGGCAGCAACGGGGGTGGCTGAATATGGGAAGCCATCGCACGGTGGGCCGGATCGCTCAGCAGCTGGCGGCCGAGTATGACGACGGTAGAATTCTCAATGCTTACATCGCGGCTGACAACGGCCATCGGAATTTTTACGACAATGAGATGAGCCTTCCGGAAATCGAGGGCATCATTGCGGTGGTAGCAGGGGTGTTGCCGGAGCTGGAGCAGGCCCTGCGAGAGCCACCGCGGCCTTTCCTGATTGACGATGTGGATCAACGGTGGCGGGTGCGAACGCTCACCGGGAAGCAGTACCTGCAGGTTGGTGACACGTCGCCGACGGGCTTCTCAAATGCACACTAGCGATCTCCGATAGTGGGATATTTTTTCGGCAATTGGCGCTTCTGGGCGGGCGTGCTGGTCAGCGTGGCGGCGTTGGGTCTGCTGGTGCTGCTGGTCGACCGCAAAGAATTGGCCCACGCGCTGCTGAGCGCGAATTACTGGTATCTGGCTCCGGCGATCGTCCTGTACTTCGTGGGTCAGTGGTTTCGGGCGCTCCGCTGGCAATACCTGCTGGCGCCTGTGTCCCGCATACCGGCCCGACGGCTGTACCCGGTGATCATAATCGGGTACATGGCGAACAACGTGCTGCCGGCTCGTCTGGGTGAGTTGGTACGCGCGGTTTACCTGTCGCAGCGAGAGAAAGAGGTGAGCGTACCGGCATCCATTGCCACGCTGAGCGTCGAAAGGCTCTACGACGGGCTGACCCTCCTGGCGATGGGGGCGGTGGCGGCCCCGATCCTCTTGGCCGCGGGACTGTTCAGCGAGGCAAGCCTGGCTTACCAGTCAACGGCCGTAATCCTGATGGTGGGAGTAATGGGCAGCTTTGCCGTAGCGCTGTTGGCGCTGACCGCTCTGGCGACCAGCAGACGGGCAGTTGACTGGTTGGTCACGGTAACGGTGATCCTGCCGGCTCGGTTCCGCTCGATGGCGGTGGAGGTGATACACGGGTTCGTCGAAGGACTGGCGGCGCTCAATTCTCCCAAGAAGCACGCCGTGCTGTTCCTGGGTTCGCTGCCGGTATGGCTGGCGGAAGCCGGCGTCTATCTGATAGTCGCGTACTCGTTCAACCTGGATGCCTGGTTTGATTCGTTCTGGTTGTTGGCGGCTGCGGTTCTGCTGGTCACGGTGACTTCCAACTTGGTCACCGCGATTCCGGCGTCCATAGGGGGGATCGGGCCGTTCGAGATAGTGGCGCAACAGACGCTGGTAGCGTTGGGCATTGGCGCGGCGGCGGCGGCGGCCTACACGGTCGCGGTGCATCTGGTCGCGCTGTGGTTGCCGGTCAGCATCGCTGGCCTCCTGTTGCTGCTCTGGCACAACCTTTCGCTGCGACGGCTGACGACGTTTCCGGAAACCGATGCCGAGGGCACGCCGGATCCCGGTGTTGCGCCGGCACCCGGGCGGCCTCGACCAGGTACGGCGCAGGACGATTAGGGCATGAAGGTAGGCATCATCGGCGGCGGCGCGGCGGGATTGGCGGCGGCGCTGGAACTGACTTCTCGGGGACACTTCGCGGAGGTGTTCGAGGCGGCGCCCTTCCTGGCCGGGCAGGCGTCAACCTTCGAGGTCGGCGGAGGCCAACTGGAACGCGGATACCACCACCTGTTCGTCAGCGACACCGACATGGTGGACCTAATCAACGAGTTGGGGCTGGGTGATTCGCTGGAGTGGCTCGAGTCGAAAGTGGGCCTGTTCCACGGTGGCCGCATCTGGAATTTCGCCACTCCGATGGACTTGCTAAAATTCTCGCCGCTGCCCTTTACCCAGCGCATCCGGTTAGGGCTCTGGACGTTCCTGCTGCAGAAAACGCGCGACTGGCGCAAGTTCGAGGGAGTAACCGCGGCGCAATGGACCCGCGATCACATGGGGGAAGATGCGTACCGGGTCATCTGGGAGCCGATGCTGCGGGGCAAGTTCGGCGACTACTACGACCAGGTGAGCATGACGTGGCTGTGGGGGAAGATCTACCTGCGCGTGGCCTCCCGGAAGCGGATGCAGAAGGAACGGCTGGGCTACCCCATGTGCAGCTTCGGGCGCGTGTTCGACGCCTGCGGGGAGCGTATCGTGGAGCAGGGAGGCCGGGTGCACATTGGCGCGGCGGTCAAGCGGGTCAACGTAGTGGATGGTAGAGCACAGGGTTTCATAGCCTCGGTGGATGGAGGGTCAGAAAGGGACCACGAGTACGACGCGGTCATCGCCACGACGCCTTCATACATCTTCACGCGGCTCGCGCCTGACCTGCCGGATGATTACAGGTCGGTGCTGGAGTCGGCGAGGTATCTGTCCGCAGTGCTGGTAATCCTGGTGCTGGATCGCCCTCTGACTTCCAAGTACTGGCTCAACGTGGCGGATCGTTCGTTGCCTTTTGTGGGAGTGATTGAGCATACCAACATGATCGACCGCGACCTGTATGGCGGCAACCACATAGTCTATCTGACCAACTACCCGGACCGGAACAGCGAACTATATCGCAAGGAACCCGACGAGTTGTTGGAAGAATATGTTCCGCACCTCCGGAAACTGAACCCGGAATTCTCGCGGGACTGGATCCTGGAATACCACCATCACCGGGTGGACGGCGCGCAGCCTATAAACGGCGTGCATTACAGCGAGCGAAACATTCCCGATCACCGGACGCCTATCGAGTCGTTGTACCTAGCGAACACGACGCAGATCTATCCCGAGGACCGCGGAACGAACTACTCGGTGCGAATGGGCCGGCGCGTGGCGCGGATGGTTTTGGAGGATGGTTCGCTTGGCTAGCGCCTCAGCATAGGCATCATAATCAGCATCAAGTGATGCACAATATGATTCGTGACCAATGGCTGACCGGAGGCTTGCGTGGGAACCACCATCAATATAGACGAGGAATTGCTGACCAAAGCTCGGAGGCTGACCGGGATAAATGGCAGGGCAGACTTGGTGCGCGAAGGGTTGCGCTCGCTGATTGAACGCGAGAGCGCACGGAGGCTGGCCCGGCTGGGCGGGAGCCAACCGTTTTGGGCGAACGTGGCGGCGACGTGGATCGGGCTGGCCCGGCTGGGCGGGAGCCAGCCCACTTGAGAACATCCCGCGCCGCAGGAGTGAGACGGCATGACGCTGGTCGATGCGTCGGGATGGGTCAACTACCTGCGCGCCAGCGACACCGTGCCCCAGGCGCTGTTGGAAGACAACCAGGGTTTGATGCATCCCATGGTCATTGGGGAATTGGCTTGCGGCAACCTTCCTGACCGAAAGTAGGTACTCGACCTGCTCAAAGAGTTGCCGCAGATTCCGGTGGCTGACCACGACGAAGTGTTGTTTTTCATCGAACGGAACCGCCTGATGGGCCGCGGCGTGGGATACGTGGATGCCCACTTGCTGGCCGCCGCGTCACTGGATGGTTCGGCCCGCCTGTGGACCACTGACCGGAGGCTTAGAGATGCAGCCGGTCATTTGGGGATCGTTTATCCGTTGGAAGGATTGTGTTAACGCATATTTGATTGCGAATGTGCTGAATTACGCTGTCGTTCGTGTGGGCAATTTAGTTCTATTTTTAGTATAATGTTCGTAGATAATTCGACGCGAATATGCCTGCATGCCACAGACTTTGCCCATCATCGCCGTGCTGGCCAACGACCGCAACGGTCACAGTCCCGAACCGTCCATCCGCGCAATTGAACAGGCCGGCGGCAGCGTTCGAGTAGTTGCATCGATTGCTTCCGATACGGGAGCGCTTGGATCCGTGGGTGGGCTGCTGCTGCCCGATTACAATTCAGGCGAAGACGCGACTTTTCTTCAGGCAGCGTTGGCAATGGATATGCCCGTGCTGGCCACCGGCGGCGGGATGCACACGCTGAACCGGCACTTCGGAGGAGCCGCCTCCCTGCCGACGCCGGCGCATCAAACTGAAGACGAGGCGGAACCGCTGCGGCACCAGATCTACCTGTCGCCGGGGTCCAAAATGGCCGCGATCATCGGAAGCGCCGGCATGTTCCGCGTGAACAGCCGGCATCATGAGGGCATCCGCGAACCGCAGCGAGCGGAGCGGCTGATGACCATCGCATATCAACTGGACGACGGCGTGATAGAGGGCCTGGAAAGCAAGGAACACAGCTGGGTGATTGGCGTGCAGTTTCAGCCGGAACGCAGCGAGGAAGTGCCCGCCAGTTTCAACAACCTGTTTCTGGGATTGGTGGAACGCGCCCAGGACTTTATCGAAAATAACGACACGAGGAGTACGTCACGATGACCACGGCGCCCCCCCAACAGCCAGGCGGAGAATTTACGCTACGGCCCATCGAGGACGAGATGCGCGAGTCGTATCTGTCCTACGCGATGTCGGTTATCGTGGCCCGGGCCCTGCCGGACGTGCGGGACGGCTTGAAGCCCGTGCAACGGCGGATCCTTTACGCCATGCACGACATGGGCATCCGCCCGGGGAGCCAATACCGCAAGAGCGCGCGAATCGTCGGCGAGGTGCTGGGCAAGTTCCATCCCCACGGTGACGGGTCGGTTTACGACGCGCTGGTGCGTATGGCCCAGGTGTTCTCCATGCGGGCGCCGTTGATTGACGGGCAGGGCAACTTCGGCAGCATCGACGGCGACCCCCCGGCGGCCATGCGCTACACCGAGGCCCGGCTCGCGGCCATTGCCGACGAAATGCTGGCGGACATCGACCAGCAGACCGTGGATTTCTCCGACAACTTCGACGATTCCCTCAAGGAGCCGCGGGTACTGCCGGCGCGAATGCCCAACCTGCTGATCAACGGGTCCTCCGGGATCGCCGTGGGCATGGCGACCAACATGCCTCCACACAACCTGGGCGAGATCTGCGACGCCATCAACTACGTCATCGATCACCCGACGTGCAACGTTGACCAGTTGATGGAGATCGTTCCGGCGCCGGACTTTCCCACCGCCGGCCGGATCCGCGGCGTGGCCGGCGTGAGGGATATGTACGCCACGGGTCGCGGGCGCGTCGTCATGGAGGCCGTGACCGAGATCGAGGACATGCCGGGCCGCAATTCCAACCGGCAGCGGATCATCATCAGCGAGTTGCCTTACCAGGTCAACAAGGCGACGCTGGTGGAAAAGATCGCCAACCTGGTTCGCGACAAAACCCTGGTGGGCATCACCGAGATCCGCGACGAGTCGGACCGCCGGGGCATCCGGGTGGTGATCGAGCTGGCGCGCAGCGCGCAGCCCACGGTGATCCTGAACAACCTGTACAAGCGAACGGCGCTGCGGTCGTCCTTCAACGCCATCATGCTGGCGTTGGTGGATGGGCAGCCGCAGGAACTGCCGCTCAAGGACCTGATCAACCATTTCATCACCCACCGCGAAGACGTCATCCGGCGGCGGACCGAGTATCAGTTGGGACGGGCGCGGGACCGGGCTCACATCGTGGAGGGTCTGCTGAAGGCTCTTGACGCCATCGACGCGATAATCGAGACCATCCGCAACAGCCAGGACGTTGAGACGGCGCGCAACAACCTGGTGCAGCAGTTCGACCTGTCGGAGATCCAGGCCCAGGCCATCCTCGACATGCAGTTGCGCCGGTTGGCCGCGCTGGAGCGGCAGCGCCTCGACGAGGAATACAACGACCTGCTGGCGACCATCACCCGGCTGGAGGACCTGCTGCAGAATCCGCAGAAGATACGGGCTGAGATCAAGCGGGAAACCCGCGAGGTCAAGCGCAAGCACGCCGACCCGCGCCGCACCGTGATAATTCCCGAGGAACTGCAGGAGCAGTCCATTGAACAGTTCATCGTGCAGGAAGACGTGGTCGTCACGCTGAGCCAGCGCGGCTACATCAAGCGCGTGCCCATCAGCACCTACCGCAACCAGCGACGGGGCGGCAAGGGAGTACGTGGGGCAAACAACCGGGAAGACGACGCGATCATGCAAATAGCCGTCGTCAATACCCACGAGCAGCTGCTGTTCTTCACCAACAAGGGTCGAGTGTACCCCCTGAGCGTCTACGAGACGCCCAGCGATTCGGGGCGCACCGCCCGGGGCACTCTGCTGGTGAACCTGATTCCCCTGCAGCCGGGCGAGCACGTGCAGACGATGCTGCCGGCCAGCCGTAATGAATACAACCGGCTGTACGTCTTCGCCACCCGGAATGGCCGGGTGAACGCGTTGCGGCCGGGCCAGTTGCAGAACCTGAGGAAGTCCGGCCTCATCGCGATGAAGGTGCTGGACGGCGACGAGCTGGTTGCAGTGCGCCCGGCGCAGAGCGACGCATCGGTGGTCATGGTCACTGAGCAGGGACAGGCGCTGCTGTGTCCGGTTGCCAGCATCCCCGAGCGGAACCGAAACGCCACCGGCGTGATCGGCATCAAGTTCAAGGACGAATTCGGAGGCAAGGATCGGGTCGTCGCCCTCGAAGTGGTCAACGATCCCGCGGACGAATATCTGCTGGTGGCGAGCGAAAAGGGCTACGGCAAGGCCACGCCGCTGTGCAACAGCCGGGGCGAGCCCGTGTATCGCGAGACCAATCGCGGCGGCATGGGCGTCAAAACCTTTGCCGTGGACCAGAGTGATAAGCTCACCGGCCCGGTGGTGGACGCCAAGATCGTTACGTCCGCGGAAATGAACGACGAAGAAGGGCACGAGGTGTTCATCATCTCGGCCCGCGGGCAGGTGGTCCGCATCGATCTGGCGGAGATCAAGGTCGTGAACACTCGCCAGACCAAGGGAGTCATCATCTGGCGTGAGCGCGGCGGCGACGACAGCGTCGTATCCATCTACTGCTTCCGGGCCACCGACTACAGCCAGGACGATCCGGCTCTACAGGACGGCGCAACCAGTACCGTCCTCGAACAAGCGGAAGAGGTCGCGGCCCACGCGGACAGCCAGTACGAGGACGCCGATGATGAGGTCATTGGCGATGACGCAGATGACCTGACGGATGATGACACCGACGACGATGACGACGGCGATGATCCGGACACTCACGTCAACGGACAGGCCCCGCTGCTGTAAGGAATTTCTGCAATGCAACTCGTGATGGTTCATGGCTCCGGCCAGAATGAGCTGACCTACCACTACCAGACGACGCGGTTTGAAAACGCCGACGCCGTCAACCTGCCCGGCCACCCGGACGGGGAACCCAGGGACAGCATCGGCGGATACGTGGACTGGGTGCGGGATTACGCCCGCGGGAAAGGATATCCGCCCTTCGTCCTGTTCGGGCACTCCATGGGCGGCGCCATCGCGCTGGACTACGCGCTGCGGTTCCCCGAGGATCTGGCTGGCCTGGTCCTGATCGGCACCGGCGCGCGGCTGCGGGTGCACCCCGACTACCTCAACCGCTGTCTGGACGATGCCCAATGGCGCGCTGAGGCGCCGGCGTATTACGAGGCAATCAACCGGGAATTGGCGCCCCAGTTGGCCTCCCGCGCTCTGCAATCGGGCCCGATGGTCGAGCACAATGACCTGGCAGCCTGTGACCGGTTCGACGTGATGGAGCGCATCCAGGAAATCAGCCTGCCGTCGCTGGTAATCGTAGGCGCGGACGACGTCATGACCCCCGTCCGTTACGCGGAATACCTGGGCCGCGAGTTGCAGGATGCTGAGGTGGTGGTGGTGCCCAATTCGGGGCACTTCGTCACCCTGGAACAACCGGAAGCGGTGAACGAAGCCATCGCCGGATTCCTGACCCGTCTGGGTGATAACGCGGTTTAACCGAAGGCAACACGCTGCGAACTTCCGAGCCCGGCCGCCGGCTGGGCTTTTGCATGTCCCGCGACTTGGCTGTCTGGCATTGCTGGTATCATAGGGCCAATCACCCCGGATTCGCGTGCACGAGCCATGACAGCGGCGCATACCTACATCCCCGACGGGCATCGCCTGGCCGCCTCCCTGGCCGGAATGTACGCCGGGCATCTCGACGCCCAAGGATTGCCCGCGGCGCGGCGCGTGGCGGTGATAGCCGCCGAGTTGATCGAGTCCGGTAATTGGGATGTCGATGCTACGGTGGTCAACACTGCGGCGCTCCTGCACCTGGTTGGCCGACTGGATGATCCGCAACGTGTCGAGGCGTCAGTTGCCCTCGCTGCCGCTTGGTTGCGGGGAGCCGGAGCGCCCGACTCGTACGTGACGGCGGTGGCCGCCGCCATCCGGGGCGCCTGGGGCGAAGTGAACAACGACGCGAGCGCGGCGCTCCTGCGGGATGCCGCGCTGCTGGACCTGGTGAGTGTTGAACGGCACTCCGACTGCCTGCGAGACGCGCCGCCTCCCGGACGCCTGCGGGAGCCGTATTTGGCGGCCTATCGTCGCCAATGCCTGACGCCGGCGTTGCAACTTCGCGACCAGCTGAGGCTCCCGGGCGCGGTGGAAATGTACCTCCAGCGGATGCCGAAATTGTCCGCGTGGCTGGATGAGCAACCGGCCAACTTGGTCCCATCGGATTGGCGACGCCTGGTGGAAGTGGCGAAGATCGAAAGCGGCGTGAGCCGGTTGCTGGCCGGTGAAGATCCGGCCGCGGTTCGGGCTGAAATGCCCAGCAGAGGATTGCCCTACGCCGAATACCGGGGACGGCAACGCGCCATCATCTCCGGAAGCCACGACCAGATCCTGGAACTGACCCACGCTCGCATCGAGGCGTCGCGCAACGTGGCCGCGGAAAAGTACCTGGAGAGCGACACGATCCACAAGCCGGCGGTGGAAGAGAACCTGTTCGTCAACGCGCGGCGCCGGGCGAGGGAGCTAGGCTTGTCCACGGAGACGGCGGAGGACATCGCCAGGCTGCTGCTTTCCAATGCCCGCGAGGTTCAGGAGCGGACCCTGAACGACATCGCTCAGCGTCTCAGCCGATTGCATGGCCAGATACTGGACGCGGATTCGCCGGAAACTCGCACCGACGAGGCGGACATAGCGATCCCTTCCCTGGTGGTTCGAACGGGCGACCAGCCGTTGGCCCGCGAGAACGAACTGATCAAGGAGCTGCGCGTCACCGGGCTGAACGAAGCTTACCCGGAGCAGTTACGCCGTTTCATGGAGTGGTTCAAGACTCCGCATCCGTACATGGCAACCGGGATGACCGTGGGCAGCCGCGACGCGGACATTTTCATGCAGGCGCTGACCGATGGCCAACCGTGCAAGGTCTTGGTTACGTTGGCTATCGACGGGCCAGTGCACCTGGCCCACGGAACCTTCGCCAACCTCCTGGCGCACTTCCAGGCCATGGGCGCCGAGGTGACGATAGGTTTTCGCGATGAACTCGGTGACTTGGACGAAGCGCGACAGTTGATGCGCGAATACCTGTTGTCGATATCGGCCAGCGGCCTGGATCTGGAACACGCCGTCGCCTACCTACAGCAGGACAGCCCGTCGATCATACGCACCGCGTTTGAACTCGGCAAGGCGATCCCGTTGAGCGTGCTGAACTCTGCGCTGGGGTTGCGTCTGCGGGACAGCGCAACCGACACCTTTCGACCCCTTTTGCGGCTGGCCGACATTCTGCACGTGCAGCAGCCGGACGCCGGCGGCCCCTGTCGTACATTGGTGGTAGATGGCATCGGCGGCGACGTGTACGTGCGCATGGCTCGCAACGTGGCCGAACGGTTCGGGTTCCTGAAGCCGTCGGCGCTGTATCTGCGACCGTTGCGGAACCTGACCACCTATGAAGATCCCCGGACCGGCGACGCGGTGGAGGTGATGACCAACCGGGTTCCGCCCGGCCGCATCACCTATGATGACGACCCGGACGAGATCCGGCGTCGGGTCGGCCGGGCGTACACCGGCGGGCGCGGAACGCTGCAAGAACAGCTGGAAAAGGGCGGCAACCCCGACCCGCGGGTCTGCTCGGTGTCCAGCCTGCACGCCTTTTACGCCACGCCGGAGCCCGCAAAGTACGTCGAGTTGCAACGGAGATGCCGGGCGGGCGAATTGTTGTGCGGGGAGTGCAAATCGTCGGCATCCGCCGGTCTGCTAGAATATTTGCGGGAACATCGTTCGCGACGGGATAACTTGTCGGAACCGTCGGCGACCCGTTCCGGCCAAATGGCCGCGTTGCCTATCCAGGCAGGATGACCGATTCGTGCCGGCGCGTCCCCCACGGTGGGAATACCGTCACCCGCTGGAACGCGCCCAAACCGGCGAACGCCCATCAACGGTCGCGATAGAACCCCGGGCCCGGTTCCTATGATCCAACGCCTTTAGATATTTCAGGAGAGCAACGGCTATGGCAAACCAGCAACGTATCCTCACTGGAATGCGCCCCACCGGCCAGTTGCACCTGGGGCATTACCTGGGCGCCCTGGAAAACTGGATCCAGATGCAGCACGAGTACGAGTGCTTCTTTCTCATCGCCGACTACCAGGCAATGGGAGATCACCTCGACGATATCGGGCTGATCCAACGCTCCGTGATCGAAGTTGCCACGGACTGGTTAGCGGTGGGCCTGGATCCCGAAAAGTCGTCCTTCGTGATCCAGAGCTACGTGCCCGAGCACGCCGAGCTGACCATGTTCTTCTCCATGCTCATGCCGTTGAACCAGCACCAGCGGAACCCGACCCTGCGCGCCGAAACGGCGCAGCTGGAAGCGGAAAGCCAGTCCATCACCCTGGGTTTTTTCAACTATCCCATCAGCCAGGCCGCCGACATCCTGCTGCCCAAGGCGCACCTGGTTCCGGTGGGCGAAGACCAGGTGGCGCACATTGAATACACCCGGGACGTGGCGCGGCGGTTCAATCGCCTTTACGGTGAGGTCTTCCCGGTGCCGCGCGCGCGAGTTGGTCGCGTTCCGCGGCTGGTGGGCACCGACGGCCAGGCGAAGATGAGCAAGAGCCTGAACAATGCCATCTACCTGGCCGACGATCCCGATACCGTCCGGCAGCGGGTGCGCCGCATGGTGACGGACGTCACCGGAGAGAACCCCAGGCTACGGGCGACGGACCCGGGGGTGGTCGAATACAATCCGGCGTTTTTGTATCACGACGCGTTCAACGACAACGCCGACGATGTTGCGGAGCTCAAGGAGCGGTACACCGCCGGCACGGTGAGCGATGTAGAGGTGAAGGATCGGTTGATCGACGCCGTCAACCGGTTCCTGGAACCGATCCGGGAACGGCGTTCGTGGTACGAGGAGCATACGGATTTCGTGCGCGACGTGCTGAAGGCCGGCACGGAGCGGGAACGCGCCATCGCGCAGCAGACCATCGAAGACGTGCGGCAGGCGATGCAGGTGGTGTACACCTGAGCAAGCGCCATGAGGCATCGCGCGCGGTCGCTGTCGATACGACCCGAAAACGGGGCAACCACAGGGTTGCCCCCTGTTTTGTCAGCGTGTTAACGTAACCGGGCCACGCCGGTAATCTGCGTGGTTTCTGATTCGTTGCCAACCGGAGGGATGACATGGCAGGCAATCCACGGGACAAATATTGCATCGTCGGAGTGGGCGAAACCGAATACAGCCGGGCCTCGGGCCGCACCACCCGTGCGTTGGGCGCCGAGGCGATCCGCAACGCGATGAACGACGCCGGCCTGACGCCCGACCAGGTGGACGGGATGCTCAGCTACCACGGCGGGGATTCCACGCCGTCAACGTCCATACAGTACGACCTCGGCATCCGGCCGAACTTTTACATGGACTGCTCGGGCGGCGGTTCTTCGACAGAAGCGCTGGTCGGGCTGGCCATCGGCGCCATCGAAGCGGGCATGTGTGATGTCGTTGCCGTCTTCCGCTCGATGAACGGCTACTCCAACGTGCGCATCGGCGGAACCGGGGCGCGGGCGTCGGCGCCCATCGGTGGTCTTGACTTGATGAAGCGGCCCTATGGGCTCATCAGCGCGGTCCAGCAGTTCGCCTACACCTTCACTCGCCACATGGCTGAGTACGGGGTGAAGAGCGAGGACCTGGCGGCAATCAAAGCGGCCCACTCCAACCACGCCTCCAACAATCCCAAGGCGCTGATGAAGCACCGCGTGACCGTGGACGACGTGATGAACTCGCGCTGGATCATCCGGCCGGTGGCCCACCTGCTGGATTGCTGCCTGGAAACGGACAACGCCACGTGCGTCATCGTCACGTCCGCCGAGCGGGCGAAGGACCTGAAGCACAAGCCCATCTACATCAAGGGCGTGCAGGGTCGCGGCACCAAGCCGGGCGGCGACTTCCACTACCAGCACGGGCCGATATCCCGGGTGGCCGGCCACTACATTGCCCCGCGCATCTTCGACCTGGCCGGCGTCAAGCACGAGGACGTTGACATAACCGGCTGCTACGACGCGTTCACCTACACCGTGCTGCTCCAGTTCGAAGATTACGGCTGGTGCGAGAAGGGTGAGGGCAAGGACTATGTCACCAGCGGGATCATCAACCTGGGTGGCAAGCGGCCGAACAACCTCAGCGGCGGTCACCTCTGCGAGGGTTACACCCACGGCATGAACATGGTCATCGAGAATGTGCGGCAACTGCGCGGCACCGTGGACGACTACTGCCCCGGCGCCGCCGAGGGCGACCACACTTTCGACTACAGCGAGGGCGGTTGCCGCCAGGTGCGGGACGCCAAGATCAGCATGAACATGGGATGGGGCACGCCGGCCGTCGGCAGCTCTCTCATCATGGGCAACGTGCTCAGCTAGCTCGCCCGGGCTCACTCTGATTCTTTCGTCAGAATCAGGATGTACCGGATTTTGGGATTATCGGGATTGCGTTGGTCAACAATTCGGCGACAGCATCCTGGAAATCCGGTAATCGAGAGAATCCTGATTCCGACAATTACACATGGAGAACGACAATGCCTAACTACACCTACCGGGGCATCACGCTGAGCATCCCCGAGAACGATTCTGAATACAAGGGTTACTTTGAAGCGGCCGCGGAAGGTCGCCTGGTCGTCAAGAAATGCGCCGACTGCGGGTTGCTGCGCGGCGAGCCGGGGCCCGGATGTCCCTGGTGCACGTCCCTGAACTGGGAATGGCAGCAGGTTTCCGGCAAGGGCACGATTTACTCTTACCAGGTGGTGGCGCACACGGTGATCCCCGCGTTTCGCGACTCAACGCCCTTCGCCATCGTGCTGGTGGAACTTGACGAGCAACGCGGGCAGCCGACCGAGTTCGACGGTCTTCGCATCACCGGCAACCTGGTGGATGCCGACTTCAACATGGAGAAAGAGGCGAACGTGGGTATCGGCAAGCGGGTGGAGGTTGCATTCCAGCCGGTAGAGGATGGGTTCATGCTGCCGCAGTGGCGTCTCATCGACGAGCCGGACCAGGGATTCACCTGGTCGCACGAGGCGCCGGAGGCGTAAGCGGGGCATTCGACTAAACGTGTCCACCATTCGCCACTATACCGACGAGGACCTGCCGGCGCTGCTGAGTTTTGCCCTCCGTCAGTTGGAAAGCAGGGACGACTCCGTTGCTACGATCTGGCGCAACATATTCGTGGACACTTTAGGGCTGCCCGGCCGGGATCCCCGACGCGACTGCATCTTGCTGTTTGAGGGATTAACACTGCGAGGGTTCTGCCTGATATTCCCGGAGACATCCGGCCACCGCAGTGTGTTGAATATAGACACGGACGACTCCGCGGGCGCTGAGGAAGGATACCGGGCGCTGGTGCGGGCCGGTGTCCGGCAGACCGGCACGGCGGGAGCCGCCGTTTCGCATATCATGCCGCCGCCGCCGCACACTCGCGCGGCGTCTCTGGATGCGGAAGGCTTTGCCATGGCTCGGTTGTACTGGGACATGACGTGGAGCGAGGAGCCGTTGCCGGATGTTGCTCTGCCGTGCGGATACCATATCCGCGCTTTCAGTGAGCGCGATATATCTGCCCTAACCGCGGCGCATAACGCCGCCTTTGCCGACTCCTGGCAGTTTTCGCCGGATACGGAAGCGATGGTCGCGCACCGCGCACTGATGGCGAATACCACCAACGAGGGCATCCGGCTGTTGTTTTATGGCGGCGAGCTGGCCGGATATTGCTGGACACTGCTGGTTTCTGACGGACGGAGCCGGCACGGCGTCATTGGTTCCATGGGGCTGACGCCCGGCTTCCAGGGCCAAGGCCTCAGCAAACCGCTTCTGCGGTCGGGGATGGCCTACCTGGTGTCCGCAGGAGCCGACCGGATTCGTCTGGAGGTTGACGCCGAAAACACGCCGGCGGTGCAGCTATATCGGTCAATGGGGTTTGCCGAAACCGGTGAACTGCGTTGGTATGAGAAACGAACGGCGTCCAACTCACCGGCGGCATAAGCGTCAGGGCCCGATCTCAGGGGCGTTCAGCGCCTCGCTGGCGGGCTGAAACAACCAGACCTCGGTTTGCGCCGGCAGGCTCGCGACGCTGAACTCGGCCCGGTCGGTTTCCAGACGGTGGACGGTGGTCTAGCGGGCGAGCCAACCATCCGCAGGCAGCAGTTCGCACTCGGAAGCGGTCAGGCCGGGTATGGCGTAGTGCATCGGTATGACCACTTTGGGTTGCAGTCGCTGGACCAGGGAGTCCACCTGTTCGTAGGTGAGCAGGTGATTCGAGTCGTCGACGGTCACCAGCAGCACGTCGACATCGCCCACTGCTGATGCGACGTCGGCCGGCCAATCGACACGGTTGTCGCCGATATGCAGGAAGCTGACGCCGCCGGCGTCCAGCCGGAACATCACGTTGGGAAAGTCGCGCAGGCGCGATGCGCCGGAATGCAGATCCTGGACGCCGCGAATCTGCAAGTCGCCGGTGGAAAACTCGCCGGGCATCCTCAGGATTGAGGCAGCTTCCGGCAGGCGTTCCACGGCGTCGTGGTCGAAATGGGCGTGGGTGATGAGGCCAAGGTCGCAACGGATATCGGGAAACATCCGGGTGAACCAGTAACGATCGGCCTGGTTTCTATAGGGATCGGCAACGGCCGTCACGCCGCCCGCCGTTTCCCAGCGAAAGGCGCAGTGCCCGAAGTAGGTGAGTCTCATTTCGGTGTCTTGCTCCGGCAGCGGCGCGGCGAGGCGGAAGACCGGGCTAACTCGCCGGGCTCCACATCTCGTAGCCGATCTCCTTGCTGATGAGGCCGTCGCGCATCTCGAAGATGTGGACGAGGCGCATCTCGACCCGGGTGCCGGGTGTCAGCGGCAGGTAACCCTCGTCGGTGAGACGGAAGCGAACCACGCTGTCGTCCACCACCCGGTCCTCAGTGGCGAAGCGTTGGAGGTTCTCGAACTCGACGTCCTCCATCTTGGCGAACATCTGCGTGTAGTTGTCGGCCACGGCGCGCTTGCCTTCGAAGCGCAGGCCGCGAGCCGGAGCTTCCCACACCACGTCGTCGGTGTAGAGATCGAGGGCGGCTTCCACTTCATTGGTGGCCTCGGAGTGGAAGTGGGCTTCGACCGCGGCCAGGTTGGCGGATATGATGTCAGGGTTGCCATTGGACGAGGACATGGCGGCTCCTCCTCTCGTTTGTTTCTTGACTCCCCAGGGGGCTGCCGATAGCATCCCGGCAGGCGTCTACGGGCACAGCGCGCGGCCGGGGAGGGAAATTTCCATGCAGAGCATCGCTATCGACCGCAGCAAACCGCTGCGCGAGGAGTCTAACACGGGCCACAACCGCTGGCATCCGGACATCTCTCCTGTCGTCGAGGTCGACGAGGGCGAGGAGGTGGTGATCGAGACCAGGGACGCCTTCGACGGTCAGATGCGGCCCGGCGTAACCGAAGCGGACTTCGCCGGCATGGACGCCGGAGTAATCCACCCGCTCACCGGGCCGGTGGCCGTGAAAGGAGCCGAGCCCGGCGACCTGCTGGAAGTGGAGTTCGTGGATATTCAACCCCAGCCCTATGCGTTCAGCGTGATCTTCCCCGGCTTCGGCTTCCTGCGGGACGTGTTCACCGACCCGTTCATGGTGCATTGGAACATTGCGGACGGATTCGCCACGTCCGAGCAGATACCAGGTGTGCGGGTGCCCGGCGCGTCGTTCATGGGCGTATCCGGCGTGGCGCCATCCCATGCACAACTGGAAGAGTGGACGCGACGGGAGGCGGAGTTGGCCTCGCGGGGCGGCGTGGCTTTGCCGCCGGACGCAGCGGGTTCGGTTCCGATCAGCGGCGCCGGCGCGACCCATGGCATCCGCACGCTGCCGCCCCGGGAAAACGGCGGCAACTTCGACGTGAAGCAGCTTTCCACCGGATCAAAGCTGCTGCTGCCGGTGGCGGTGGATGGCGCGTTGTTCTCCACCGGGGACGGTCATTTCGCCCAGGGCGACGGCGAGGTGTGCGTCACCGCCGTGGAAATGGGGGCGACCTGCACGGTCCGGTTCCGAGTGCTGAAGGGCGAGGCGGAGCGGCACAACATCCGCTGGCCCCGGTTCAGCCGGGAGGACTACTACATCGCGCCGGAATGGGCGGCTCCGCGCCGGTTCGTCGCCACCATGGGCATGCCCGTAAGGGACGACGGGGTGAACGAGGGCGAGAACCTGACGCTGGCCTGCCGCAACGCGATCCTGAACATGATCGACCTGCTGCAGGAACGCGGGTTCTCCCGCAACCAGGCCTACGTCATCTGTAGCGTGGCGGTGGACCTGAAGGTAAGCAACGTAGTGGACGTGCCCAACTTCGTGGTGTCGGCGTTTTTGCCGGAGGATTTGTTCGTGGGATAGCAACCAAGCTGTGGGAGGGTACGCTGGATCAGGGTATCCAATCGTCCCGGCTCAACCACATCTCGATGCGGTCCCGGTACAACCGAGCGATGAAAGGCGCGGGGTTTTGTTGCAGGAAGTCCATAATCTGTTCGCGCAGGTTCAAAAATACCTGCGCCATTTCCACACGGGTCGAGCCACTTCTAATCACTATCAAACGCAGCCCGAATTCCATGATCGCATCGCGTTCAATTTTGTTGTAGCGCACACGCAAGTCATGGGTCAAGGCTACCCACCCATGTTGAGCAACAATTGGGATCCAGAACACATCGTCAGTCCCAATGGGGAAATGATTGGTGAGAATTTCCACCCGTAATCCCCCGTCCATTGGGGGTACGGGAAATGCGCGAGTGTCAAGGTCCTCGTCGGCGAAGAAAGTAAATTCAGGCGACGCGCTCGTAGCGAATTGCCTCTTTGATCTGCTCGGGTCGGAGTCTGTATTCGTCTGCTAATTCTGCGACGGTTTCGCCTCCCTTAGAGAACTTCGCAACAGCCGACGTACTGACGCCCGATCCATCAATCACCGGTCTCCCAAACCGGATCCGAGGATTAATCACGATCATCTTGGGGTCATCTACTCCGTAGCCGCGAGTGAACGGAAAATAACGGCACGGCAACCCGTCAAGGTCCAATTCAACCCGTTGATCGCCGCTCAAATTCAATAGCTCTCGACTTGCCAGTGGCGCTTCGGTATTGCCTAATCTTTTCAGTCGGTCGATTTTTGTGCGCACTTCACGCAATGACGCTTTGCGTTGTCGCCGCAGCAAAGCAATCACATGCAACTCCACCAGATTGGTGAAAGACAAAGCCGTCGGGTCTGATCCGGCGGGGATGATCAACGGTTTGCCGTCTGCCTTCCGGTCAGACCCTGGTTTGCCAAGCCAACGGCGTACCGTGGACGCGGGCAACCCCAGATACCGGGCGCACTCCGGTATCGAGTACAGGGGAGCGTGGCGCGGGTCGTCCACTCAAATCACCCCGCCTTCCGCCAGTAGCAACATCCGCGAGTTGGTGAGGCCCAGTTCGCCCTGGAGTATCTCCGAGTTGTGCTCGCCGATCAGAGGCGCGCGGCGGCTGATGCGCCACGGCGAACCGTTGTAGAGCATTGCCGGCCCGGGATAGGTGAAGGTGCGCCCCAGCTCGGGATGCTCCACTTCCTTGAAGAAATCGCGGTCCGTGAGGTGGTCGTCGCCGACGAGTTCATCCATGCTGCGGATGGCGCCCCACGGGAAGTCACGCTGCTGCCCGCCGTGGAAGGAGTCCATCAGCGTGGAGTTCATGAAGAAGTTCTTCATCACCTGAACGATGTGGTCGTTCTCCGCCGCGATGACCTCGGGGTCCTGGTAACGCTCGTCGGTCAGGTCTTCGGCCATGCCCGACTGGTCGAACCAATCCGCCAGCAACTTCAATCGTTGCGGCGTGAGGTTAGTTCCTGAACGTGTGGTATTCAGCCAGCCGCCGTCGCCGGTGGGGAACTGGATAGCCGGGGACATGTCGGGCGCCGCGTGGCGGCCGGTGTGGCGTTGCACCACGTCACCGGTGGACAGGTAGATGGCGATGGCCCCCTCGGTGGTGAGAGCGCAAGCCTCGTGGATGGAGGCATCGATGTACTGCCCTTCGCCGGTGAGGAAGCGGTAATACAGCGCTCCCATCAGCCCGATGTAGGCGTAGTGCGCGCCAATGTGCCAGGAGTTGCCGCCGCCGGGAGCGATAGGCGGCGCGTTGGGCACGTCGATTTCATCGTAGCCGGACGATGCCATCTGACCGCCGCCGGCCATCTGGGTGATATCGCTGCTGACGTAGTCCCGCCAGGGGCCGGTCTGGCCGTAGGGCGTCAGGGAGCACATGATGAGGCCGGGATTGTTGGCAGACAATGCGTCGTAGCCCAATCCCAGCGATTCCAGGTAGCCGGGCTTGCGACTCTCCAGCACGATGTCGGCCGAGGCGGCGAGTTGCTTCAGGATGTCCTGCCCCTGCTTGGTCTCCAGGTTCAGGGTGATGCCCCGCTTGGACGTGTTGTAGTGCCAGAAGGACAGGCTGCGCTCGCGGTGGGGGACATCGTCAAGGAAAGGCCCGAAGCTGCGGCAGGCCTCGCCGCCGGGCGGTTCGATCTTGATGAGGTCGGCGCCGTTGTCAGCCATCAGCTTGCCGCAGAACTGGCCCTTTTCGTCGCAGATCTCCAGGACTCGCAGGCCGTCCAGGGCTCCGGGCAGGCTCAGGTCGGCGGGACGGGCGCCACCGATATCGCCCCCGTCTTGTTGGTTGCCGTTGGCGGAAGTCATCGCAGGGCCTCCTCGATGTAGGGGTACCGGTCCATGGTACTGGGCCAGAAGACGCCGTTCTCGTAGCCGTCCAGCAGGTCCTGATGATCCACGCCGAGCAGGTCTTCGAGCACGTCGCGGTTGTGCTGGCCAATCATCGGCGGCGGGCTGGACATGCGGGCGGGCGACTTCGACATCTTGAACGGAGCGTTCTGAAACTTCCACGGGCCGAGCATGGGGTGGTCCATGGGAACGTACATGTCCCGGTGCTGCAGCTGGGGATCATTCTCGACCCGGTCCTGGCTGCTTTGCACCGCCATGGCGCGGACGCCGGCGGTCTGGCACTTCTCGGTGAGTTCGTACTTGCCCATCTGCTGGGTCCATGCTTCGATGTGCTCGTCCATCTCCTCCTGATGCTCGAGCCGGCCTTCGATGGTGTCGAAGCGGTCGTCGGCCCATTCGGGACTGCCCATGAGCTTGACCAGGTTGTGCCATTCGTCATCGGACAGGCAGGCGATGGTCGCCCAGTCGTTGTAGCCGCCGGGCGCGGTGCGGTAGGCGTTGTGGGGCGCGGCGATGGGGCCGCGGTAGTTGTTGACCACCTCGGCGCCGGGCCACACGGTGCGGTTGCCCGGCGGGAACCCCTCGCGGCGCGCCTTGCGGCCATTGACCGTCTTGTCCAGGAAGGCCGGGCCGGTGAGGGTGATCCCGGTGATCATCTGCGAGAGATCTACGTGCTGGCCCTTGCCGGTTGCGGAGCGGTGGCGCAGCGCCGTCAGCGCCGAGATCGCGCCGTACATTCCGCCGGTGTCGTCCAGGTAGGACCAGCCCCAGCCGGCGGGTGGCTGCCCGGGCAGGCCGGAAAGATGGGTCAACCCGCTCAGCGCCTGCGCCGCGGGACCCATGGTCCCGTACCAGTGGTGGCGGCCGGTGTGACCGAAGCCGGCCATGGAGACATAGATGATATCAGGCCGAATCTTCTTCAGTTGCTCGTAACCCAGACCCCAGCGCTGCATGATGCGGCTGCTGAAGTTCTCGATGACGATGTCCGAGACCGAGATCAGGCGCTTGACCAGATCAAGCCCCTCCTCAGTCCGGGTGTTGACGCTGATGCCGCGCTTGTTGGCGTTGGTGTCGGCGAACTGTCCGGTGGAGTTTGGTCCAGGCTCGACGCCGGGCGGCACGGTGAACCGGTTCTGGCGGAGTGTGTCCAGGTTCAGGGGCCATTCCACCTTGATGACCTCGGCGCCCAGGGTGCCCATCCAGCGGGCTGCCCAGGGGCCGGCGCGCACCCAGGTGAAATCGACCACGCGAATGCCTTGCAAGGGAGTCGGCAGGGGCATATCTGAGCCTCCTGTGTTGAGGGTAGATGCTGAGAGCCTTCAATTGGGCGCAAGTTTAGGGCAACACGGGGCAAGCGGGCAACCTTAGTCGGGCAACCTTAAGTCGAACGATAAGAGAGCCGCGCCGTCGTCCTGGATGAAAGCCTGAATATCGGTGTAGCGGTCACGCAGAGATGCGGCGACTCTGGCGGTTGGGCCATTCCTCCTATCCACCAAAATGACTTTTGGCGGATGTCCTCTGGAGCTACTCAGCCCGCGGTAATCCTGATCCTTGGTCACAATTGCCAAGCCGTGCTCCCGAGCATAGGCCCAAATGTCGGTATCTGGTGCGTTTTCAGGTCCGATATCCTTGATATGCATCGAATCCGGGTATAAGTCTGATAATTGTGTTACAAGTTTCGGGGACAGATCGTTGTCGAACAAAAGCCTCATGCGGTGTCCGCCGAAATGAGAACCATGCGTCGTTCCTGATCGGCTGCAAAAGCGAAACACGCCAGGACGTCCTCGTGGGTCAGGTAGGGGAAATCGTCCAAAATTTCCGCCTCGGTCATACCTGAAGCGAGGTATTCCAGCACGTCGCCAACGGTCGTTCGCATACCTCGGATGCAGGGCTTGCCGAAACGCTTGTCAGGCTCGATGGTGATTATGTTCCGGTAATCCACCCGGTAAGGGTTAGGCGCCGGCGAATCGTCAGACGGGTTTAGCAGGAGGCGGACCGGACGAGCTCCAGTCAATTTGGCTCCGTCGAGGTTGGTCGTAGTGAGGTCTATTTTGGCAAAGTCGATCCCGCTGAGGTCCGCCCTGCTTAAATTGGCGTTAGCTAAATTAGCTCCCGTAAGATTGACATAGGCTAGGTCTGCGCCTGAGCAGTCGGCGTTGTACAAATCGCTGCCGGAGAGGTTGGCTCCGTATAGATAAGCGCCGCTGAGGTCGGTGTCTCGCAAGGATGCGTTGATGAGGTCAGCGTCGCCAATGATGACGTTTTTCAGGTTGGCGCCAGACAGGTTGTACCCGATCAAGTCGATCGGCCTCAGCATCATCTTCTCGTTATTCCTGCGACGCACCTTCTGGAACTCATCCCGTAGGTCGGTACCGGAAAGGTCTGGCTTAAATGGCTCATCCACCCGCCGGGCATTCCACTTTTCAGGTCCCTCAAGCAGCCACTTGATATGTTGATCGTCAGTCATGAAAATCTCCTGCAACCCGCAACGCCTTCTATTTCAGGTCTGCGGTAGCGATCTTACCAAATTGCCGCCGCCGTATCGGAGTTGCCGCACGGCGCCGTTATTCAGTCGGCTACGAACCGGGCCAACTGGATTTCGCCAGGCCGCTCTTCATACCAGACGGTCACTGGCGTCCCGTGAATCTGGTGGTCCTTCAGGTGCCCGGTGGAAACGCCGACCCAACCCTCGGAATGAAAGATCCACCCGCGTCCATCAGCATCGGTGAGGTACAGAGCCCGGAAGTTTCGCGGATTGCCGGAGTCAACGTCCACGCGGTCAATGTGTCCGGTCACCCTCGGCAGCCGGGGAAACAGTGAGTCGCCGTCGCCATGGCCGCCACCGGCGGTCGACTGATCCGGTACGCATGCAACCATGCCGGCCAGCAACGCAGCCAGCGTTATCGCCACGGCAAACGGTGGAACGGCGTGTTTCGAGGTGCCCAGGAATCTGCCCCCCGGTCGGTTCCCGGCGCGGCCCAACGTGTGGACTGGAACGAAGGCGCCGGGCGGTAGCGATTGTAGCAAATCCATCGGTCGTGCTTTATCATTGATATCGCGGTTGAAACCCGGACCGGTTGTCCTGCCCTCCGGAGTTCATCGCGCCTACCAATGGCTTCCATAAGCATCAACACAACATCGGACACTGACCGCCGGCGCGGCCCGACCTGGTTGCAGGGACTGGCCACGGCAACCGTAGTTTCGGTGTTTGTGTTGGTCATCATCGGCGGAGTGGTGAGGGTTACCGGCTCCGGCCTGGGGTGTCCCGACTGGCCGCTGTGTTACGGAAAAGTCCTGCCGCCGCTGGAATATACCGCGATCATCGAATACACCCACAGGTTCGTGGCTTCGGTGATCGTGGGGCCGCTGATCCTGGTCACGGCGGGGATTGCGCTGGCACGATACCGGTCCGACCGGTGGGTTTGGGTGCCCGCGGCGATTTCGGTTCCGTTGCTGATCGTACAAGGATTGTTGGGCGGCGTCACCGTGCTGACCCACCTGCCGGGCGGCATCGTCGCGCTGCACCTGGCCACAGCGGAGGCGCTGCTGGCGACGTGCGTGTTCATCATGGTGGCGTCGTATCGCACGCCGATCCAGCGCAACGCAGCTCAATCCTCAAGCGATAGCTACCACCGGTGGGCGATTGTTGGCGCGTTGAGCGTCTACGCGGTGATCGTGAGCGGCGCGCTGGTGACGGCCATGGGGGCCACCGGCGCGTGCGTGACGTGGCCGCTGTGCCAGGGCCAGGCTTTCCCGATGAACCACCTCACGGCAGTCCACATGTTCCATCGGTACGTGGTGCTGGTTCTCGGCGCGCTGCTGCTCTACGCGGTCTGGCGATGCTGGAATGGCCCGACAGGGCGAGGAGCGACCCTGAGGTGGCTGGCAGTCGCGACCGTTGCCACATTTGTCGTGCAGATTGTGGTCGGAGCGGCGACCATCTGGCTGGACTTCCAGGCCCATTGGCGCGCCCTGCATCTGACTGCCGCGACCGCGGTATGGACGGCAGCGGCGGGCATGGCGATTGTCGCGTACCTGGACGTCCGCACCACCCGCGGCGCAACCGGGCCGCCTCGGCGCGCGGTGCAAGATGGCCAGTAGCGCGCCCGGTTTCCGGCCGGAGGGAGAAGCGGCTGAGCCGGATGCTTCGGTGTTGGCGGCCCCGACGCCCGGGCACACGTCGGTCATGGCCATTGCGCGTGATTTCCTCGCGCTGACCAAGCCCAAGATCATCTCGCTGTTGCTGGTAACCGCAGCCGGCGGGATGTTCCTGGCAGAGCAGGGAGTGCCTTCCCTTATGCTGCTGGGCCTGGTCTGGGCGGGCGGCGCGCTGGCGTCCGGGGGCGCCAACGCGGTCAACCATTTCCTGGACCGGGACATCGACCGGGACATGCGGCGAACCCAGGGACGGCCGGTGGCGGGCCTGCGAGTCGCGCCCCGTTACGCCCTGGCATTCGGGGTTGCCCTGAACGTTGCGGCATTTGCGTTGCTGGCCACGCAGGTCAATTTGCTGGCGGCAGCGCTGACCCTGTGCGCCACCCTGTTTTACGTGTTCATCTACACGCTGTGGTTGAAACGCACCACGCCGAATAACATCGTCATCGGTGGAGCGGCTGGAGCAATCCCTCCCATGGTAGGGTGGGCGGCAGTGACCGGAGGGCTGGACCTGCCGGCCGTGTACCTGTTCGCCATCGTCTTTTTCTGGACGCCGCCCCATTTCTGGGCATTGTCCCTCCTGATACAAACCGACTACGAGCGAGCGGGAGTACCCATGCTTCCGGTGGTATCGTCGCGCCGCCAGACATCGTTGCATATCTTCCTCTACTCCATCGCGCTGACCGGACTGACCCTGATGTTCGGATTGCTGCCGCAGGTGGGCCTGATCTACGTGGCGTCGGCGGCAGCGTTGGGCGCGCCGTTCATCTGGCTCGCCTGGAGGCTCTGGCGCCGTGACGACCGGGGCCGCGCGAAGGCGACCTACCTGTATTCGCTGGCCTACCTCGCCCTGCTATTTGTCGCCGTCATGGTTGACAGCGCCACGGGCGTAGCGTAGCGGCGTTCCATCGCGGCTCCGTCCGGGACCGGCGGCTCAAATTGACAGCCATAAACGCGTATGCTATGGTTACCGCCGCTAGTGAAATTTTGCACATACTGTGGCTGGCCGCTGCCGCAGTATCCGGGGGTTCACGATGGGGCAGTTGCCCTTTGCAGAGGAAGAGTCACCGAACCAGCGCCGCGCCGTACCCGCGCCCAGAGCAGTAAGTGATATTCCAGTGAGCCCGGTTTCCGATACTTCATCCCGCCGTTTGGGACGGCGTTCTCTGGTAACGCTGGCCCTGCTGGGCGGTGTGCTCATACTCGCTGCCCTGGGCTGCGACGCCGAGGGGCACCAGTCCATTCTGAGTTCCACGCCATGGACTCTGGACGGTGTCGGTGGGCCGGTCGCCCGCGAGCAGTTGCTGCTTTTCAACGTGCTGCTGTGGACCATGGTGATCGTTTTCGTCCTGGTCGAAGGGGCGCTGCTCTATGCCGCCATCCGTTTCCGGCGCAAGCCGGGCGACCCGCTGCCCCCGCAGACCCACGGCCACACCCCGCTGGAAATCGCCTGGACCATCGTGCCGACCATTCTCATCCTCGGATTGGGCGTCTGGTCGGTTATAGTGCTGTTCAAGCTCGAGCCGGGCGAGGCTATCGCGCTGGCGCGGGCGGAGGGTAAAGAGCCCGTGCGCGTGGAGGCTGTGGGCCACCAATGGTGGTGGGAGTTCCGCTATGAGGACCCGCTCCCCGGAGACGAAGCCTCCAAGCTGGTCACCACGGCCAACGAGATGCGCGTTCCGGTAAACACGCCCATCATCATGGACCTCAAGAGCGACGATGTGATCCACAGCTTCTGGATCCCCAAACTCGCCGGCAAGCAGGACGTTGTCCCGACCAAGACTAACTCGATGTGGTTCCTGGCCGAAGAAACCGGGATGTACTACGGTCAATGCGCCGAATTCTGCGGCACCGCCCACGCCCAGATGAAGTTCCGCGTTCACGTCATGGAAGATGCGGAATACAAGGCTTGGGTAGCCGGTTTTGCGGAGCCCGCGCAACTGTCTGCGGATGCAGCCCGGGGCCAACTGGTGTTCCTGGGCGACGGCCAGTGCGTGACCTGTCACACCGTCGGAGCATCTGATACGGTGAATCCGGATACCGGCGAGGGTGTGCAGCACGCCCGGATGCAAACGTTCATTGAGTACACCCAGTGGCTCGCCAAGCGCGCTGACGAACGGCTCGAAGACGTCCGCACCGGTAACGAGCCGCCGACGGCATTTGCCGCGCCCAACCTTACTGACCTGAGTTGTCGCGAAACGTTGGGGGCCGGTCTGGTTGACCTGAACCTGGAGAACCTGCGGGATTGGGTGCGGAACCCGGACAGCATCAAGCCCGGCAACCGCATGTCGGAACTGGCGGCTATTTACCAGACCCGCCTTGACCACCGGGCAGACCTTACCGAGGCTCAGCTGGGGGATTTGGCGCAATACCTGTTGGCGCAAGGCGCTGAAATCTGTCCGCGGGACGAGCGGTTGTAAACCGCGCTATCATATATCTCCAGACTGCAATCCATCGCCGCTAACGCATCGACCAAGCAGTTGTTGGCCGAGCCGCTGCGGAGGACCTGAACCATGGTAACCATAACCGGCGTCATACCCCGCCCCAGCACCTACACCGGGCTTTGGAGTTGGCTGACTACCGTCGACCACAAGCGCATCGGGGCGCTGTACGGATTCTCCGCTTTCTTCTTCTTCATGATTGGCGGTATTGAAGCCGGGATCATGCGCTTGCAGTTGGTCACTTCCGACAACTCGCTGGTATCGGCGGACTGGTTCAACGCCATGTTCACGATGCACGGCACCACCATGATCTTCATGGCGATCATGCCGTTCGGGGCGACGTTCTTCAACTTCCTGATACCGCTGATGATCGGCGCCAGGGACGTGGCCTTCCCACGCCTCAACGCCTTCTCCTTCTGGACGTTCCTGTTCGGCGCGCTCCTGATGCACGCCGGCTTCCTGATCGGACAGGTTCCCGATGCCGGCTGGTTCTCCTACGCGAACCTGACCGCCGCGCCGTTCAGCGAGGGCAAGGGTCTGGACTTCTGGGCGCTGAGCTTGCAGGTCTTGGGCGTTGCCTCGCTGGCCGCTGGCTTCAACTTCGTGGTGACCATCATCAACATGCGGGCGCCGGGGATGTCGCTGATGCGCATGCCCGTGTTCGTCTGGATGACGCTGGTGACCAGCATTCTGCTGGTTCTCGCCTTCCCCATCATCACCGTGGCGCTGATCGAACTGACCGCTGACCGGCAGTTTGGCGCCAACTTCTTCAACACCGCCGCCGGCGGCGACCCCATCCTCTGGCAGCACCTGTTCTGGCTGTTCGGCCACCCCGAGGTGTACATCCTCATCCTGCCGGCGATGGGCGTAGTTTCCGAAATCATCCCGACCTTCAGCCGCAAGCCGTTGTTCGGCTACCCCGTGATCGTGTTCTCCGGCATCGTCATCGCCATCATGAGTTGGGCGGTGTGGAGCCACCACATGTTCACCGTCGGCCTGGGGCCGATCGCCAACTCGGTGTTCACCATCACCACGATGCTGATCGCGGTGCCCACCGGCGTGAAGATATTCAACTGGATCGGCACCATGTGGAGCGGTTCCATCGACCTGAGGACGCCCATGCTGATGGCGATCGGGTTCGTGTCGCTGTTCATCGTGGGCGGGCTGTCGGGCGTATCGCACGCCGTATCCCCGTCGGACTTCCAGCAGCAGGACACCTACTACATCGTCGCGCATATCCACTATGTGCTGTTCGGTGGCGCGATCTTCGGCATCTTCGCGGGCATCTACTACTGGTATCCCAAGATTACCGGGAAGATGTACAACGAACTGCTGGGCAAGATCCACTTCTGGCTGATGTTCATCGGCATGAACCTGACGTTCTTCCCCATGCACTACGCTGGACTGAACGGGATGCCGCGCCGCATCTACACCTACGCCGAGGGCTTCGGCTGGGAAGGAATGAACCTGCTGGCGACCATTGGCTACTTCGTCATCGTGATTTCGCTGCTGATTTTCATCCACAACTTCTTCCGCAGCATCAAGAAGGGTGAAGAAGCCGGCCACGATCCTTGGGACGCTCCCACCCTGGAATGGAGCATCTCGTCACCGCCGCCGGTGTACAACTTCGCGGAAATACCCGTGGTGCGCGGCCAGGATGCCTACTGGATCACCAAGCGCGAGGCCCAGGCCCGGGGTGAGACTGTGCCGGCCGAGCCGCACGTCGATCCCACCACCATTCACATGCCGAGTCCGTCGTACTGGCCTCTGATCACATCCTTCGGAGTGGTGTGGATTGCCGGCGGACTGCTGATCGACGTGGGCTGGGACTACATACGCTTCCCCATTAGCTTCGTTGGTGGCATCATCACGATCCTGGGCGTCATCGGATGGTCCCTGGAACCCGCTGCCGAAGAGCACCACGAAGCGGCCGGCGGCCACCACTAGGCGTTTCCAAACGCATCCGGCTTACTCAGATCAATACCAGGCAGGAGTAGCGCGTTGGCTCACGCAGACACCACCCACGCTCCGCCGGCCCATCCGCCGGCGCACGAGGAAGAGACCACAACCGGCATAAATCACCGGAAACTCCTCATGTGGGTGTTTCTCGGTTCGGACTGCCTCTTCTTCGGCTCCCTGATCGCCACCTACATGGTGTACCGGGGTCAGAGCATCGTTGGTCCGTACCCCAGGGACATCATCGACGTCCCGATCACCACCGTCAGCACCTTCGTGCTCCTTATGAGTTCGTTCGCCATGGTGATGGGCGTTGCCGCCGCGCGCAGCGGCAACCAGAAGCGTTTGGTCCAGTGGCTGGTGCTGACGATCATATTGGGCAGCATATTCATTGGCTTCCAGGTGTACGAATTCAACCTCTTCCGGGTCGAAGGGCTGCGCTACGAGACCAACCTGTTCAGCAGCACCTTCTTCACGTTGACCGGTTTCCACGGGGCCCACGTTACCCTGGGCATCTTCTGGTTGATCTGCCTGGCCATCATGGCGGCGCGCAACCCGGCGGGACGTCCCTCACACCTGGACGTTGACATCGCCGGCCTGTACTGGCACTTCGTTGACATCGTCTGGATCGTGATTTTCACGCTGCTCTACCTGATCGGCGGATTTGACGGGCCTCCGGAAGCGAGCCACGTCGTAGCGCAGGGATGGAACTGGGTCACCGGACTGATCAGCTAGGTTTCGAGGAGGCAACCACCAGATGAGCGCAAACCCCGGTCAGGAGGCCGTAATGGCCCATGAGGAACATGCGGCTCACGAAGAACACGCGGCTCACGAGGACGTGGGAATATCGCGGTTCTTCTTCGGCCACGTGCCGGAGGGCGTGCACGGTGGGCTGAAGGAGTACGGCCTTCTGGCGATTTTCCTGGCTGTCATCACGTTCATCGAGTTCATCATCATCGTTCCTGAGGGACTGCAGGGTAGCGGGATAGTTATCGCCCCGCTGGTGATCCTGTCGGTCGTCAAGTTCTTCTGCGTGGTCGCGTTTTTCATGCACCTGAAGTTCGAGAACCCGCTGCTTTGGCAGATCTTTGTCGCCGGCCTTGTCCTGGGACTGATAGTGGCTTTGGCCCTGGTGCTGTTGTTCGGCGTGTTCCAGCCAACGCCGCGCGCTTTCTCGGAGCCACGAATAGTACCCTTCGAACATCATGTGGAAGACGCGCATGCGGTGATCGAGCGTCCGTTGCCCGACGAATTGCCCCCACCGGCGAATCCCGCTGACCTGGCGCCGCCGGCGCCGGCAGGCGGGGCAGCTGCGGGCGCATCTCCGGGGCAGACGTTGTTCGTCAGTACTGCAGCGTGCGCGTCGTGCCACGCGATCCAGGGGGTTGCCCAGGGCGTACTGGGGCCACCGCTTGACGGGATAGCATCGGCCGGAGCCAACCGCATCTCGGGCTATTCGGCAGAAGAGTACATCCGGGAGTCGATTGTAGAGCCTGACGCTTATACCGCAGGCACCGCGGACGGTCTGTCCCAGGACTATCAAGAAGGCTTGATGAGCGCCACCATGGCCGGCATCCAGCTGACCGACGAAGACGTGGACGCACTGGTCGAGTACCTGTTGTCTCTGCGCTAGTTGGCCGATGCGCCTTATAGCCGGGCCGGTTAATGCGCGTATCCTGCTCTTCGTCGCGGTCATCGCAACATTTGTAGCGTGCGTCGACACGGCCGCAACGCCGCCAACCGTTACTCCCGGCCTACGGGAGCCTGTGATGACTCCACGCCCCACGCCAACCACGCCAGGCCTAGTCGGAACTGGGCGGGATTTGTTCATCGGTTCAGGCGCTTGCTATGCCTGCCACACCATTGAAGGCATTTCACAGGGCGGTGTGTTGGGTCCTGACTTGACCAACATCGGCAGTGTTGCCGCCGAGCGCATCCCCGGCTACACTGCTGAGGAATATATCCGCGAATCCATCGTTGATCCGTGCGCTTACACCGCACCCCATGTGGAAAGCTGCGAGCTAATGGATTCCACCCTGACGAGTTTTATTTCTCTGTCTGAGGAGGAGATCGACGCCTTGGTGGCTTTTCTGCTGGAACAGAAGTAAGCGTACACTGTTGCCGATCCGCCGCCGGCGCTACCGCGGCAGTTCCACACTCGGGAGGATGTTGCCATGCAGGTCGATCTTATTCGAACCACCGCTGCAGATGGAATGGACTTGGACGGAGTGTTCTTCGCTCCGGCCCCGAATGTTACCCCAGCCGGGCCCATTGACGCCGCCATGGTAATTCATGGGTCGGGCCGCAACTTCTACACCCCGGCGACGGCCAACATGGCCAACGACCTGCGGAACGCGGGGTACGCGGCGTTGGCCCTGAACACCCGGGGACACGACACCGTTTGGGTGGACCGGCAAACCGGCGTCGCCGAGGGCAACGCCTACGAGATTCTGGACAACGGCCGGCAGGACCTCCGGGCTGGTCTCGATTACCTGGAGGCGCAGGGATACCGGCGGATCGCCATTCTGGGCCAGAGCATGGGCGCAGTTAAGGTTACATATTACGGGGCGGTGGAGAATGATCCGCGCGTGGCGGCGGTGGTGCCCATATCGCCGGTGCGGCTGTCCTGCTCCTACTACCTGGAGTCCCCGGACGCCGAGGAGTTTCGCGCCAACCTGGAGACCGCCGACCGTATGGAGGCAGATGGGCGGGCATTGGACCTGTTCTCCGTGGATTTCCCGATAAAGGAAATGTTCTCGGCCATGGCGTACATCGACAAGCATGGGCCGGCGGAACGCTACAACGTGGTGATGCACGCCCCGAAGATCAGGGCGCCGCTCTTTGTGCTATCCGGCTCGCAGGAGACGCACACCCGGCTGCTGGACGTCCCTCAAGACATGGTGACTGCCGCCGTAAACAGCCCCCGGGCCGAGTACCTGGTGCTGGATGGGGGGAACCATTCCCTGACCAACATGATGCCGGCGGCCGGCAAGGCGGTGGTCAACTGGCTGGCATCGCTGTCTGCCGAGGCCGGCGCCACGGCCGCTGCGGCCAACTGACGCATCTCCGCCGATTTCCATGGGTTCTGACGCCAGCGTTTTCGAGGTTATGCCGGTAGGGTTCGTGCGTAGCCGGTTCACCAGCTATGCCCCCTCCAGCGAAATGCGTGAGCACCCATCCGAAATCGTGGTGCTGGCGGAATTCGCTGACGGGTTGCTGGGCCTCGAACCCGGCGACAGCATCCAGACTTTGTTCGTGCTGCACCGGGCGGCCGCGACCGGCTATGAGTTGCGCCTGCATCCCGGCCATAACCCGGCGAACCCCATTCGGGGCGTTTTCGGCACCAGGAGCCAGTACCGCCCAAACTTCATCGCCGCCACCATTGCCCAGATCCAGGATGTCAGACAGGATGACGAGGGCGGAGGCGCGATCATTACGGTCGTGGGCCTCGACGCGCAGGACGGGTCACCCGTAATCGACATCAAGCCGCACCACGCAACCTACGACGGGCCGGCTGCGTAGCGGTAACTGTTCAGAGTTGCGGGGGAGGTGTCATTGCGAGCGCAGCGCGGCAATCTCGTTGGCGCCGGGGAGACCTTCAGGGCAGACGTTGCTGCTACGATATCGAGATTGCCACGGCGCAAGCGCCTCGCAATGACAACGTCCTGAATTGTGAACAGTTACACGTAGCGCCATCTTTTTGACACCGCCGGCACGTTCCTATAACATCGCCTGCGGGATTTCGTTGGGATCGGAAGTTTGCCCGGCGTCGGGCGGCTCTGCCCGCGGCCCGTGAGGTGGTCCACACATGCCGATCTACGAGTATCGCTGCCAGTCCTGCGCCCAGGTGAGCAGTGTCTTTTTCAAGGTGGCCTCGGCGGCGACCGACGTCAACTGTGAGCACTGTGGCGACTACGGGATGGAACGCATCATGTCTGCCTTCTCGCGCGGCAGGACTGAAGCCGATACCTACCGGGACCTCGACCCCCGGTACTATAAAATGGTTGACGATGCGCTGGGCAAAGCGCCGTCGACCACCGAGCCGGACCACTACCTGCGCAAAATGGCCCCGTTTTCATCCGCGGAAAAGACGGGAGATCCGTACTTTCACGAATAGATTGATCGCCGGTTTCGCATTTCCGTGACCGGTGTGTCCCTCTCCCGGAGGCAACGTCTGAATGACTGCTGAACCGATAGTATTCCCGTCGCTCGCCTGGTTTGAGGAACTGCGACGGTTGGTAAACGATGATCCTGCCTATCGCCAGATCGGCACCGTCGACGCCTCCATGGGCATCAAGATAGGCGACGAAGTATTCGTGCTCACCTTTGAAGCCTTCGAATGCAGCGCGGTGCGGGCCGGGAACGAGTACGACCTGATCAACGTGGACTTCTTCATCGAGATGGAGTGGGACGCCTGGAAGGCCATGCTGGAAAATATCAAGGACAACGGCGGCGCGGGATCCGGCCAGACGCTGGTCAGCCTGGATATGCTGAATGAGATCTCCACCAACGCCACGGGCGACCAGCTTCGTGCGGATATGTTCTTCCGGTACAACCAGAGCCTACAGCACTTTTTCGACCTTTCGGCGAGGCTGAACACCGTTTTCGCCGGCTGATTCTTCGGTTCTGCTCGGGACCACCCCGCTCCAACAGCGATCACAGAGGATTTTTGATGACCACCACCACAGTTCTGGAAGAAGTAGGAATGGACCCGGCGGCGGTGCAGGACTTGGAAAACCTGTTCCGTCATCAAATCGCCCAGGGTTTGCACCCAGGAGCCGGTTTGGCCGTTTACCGGCACGGGCGTCTAGCGGTGGACCTGTGGGGCGGGTTGGCCGACGACGCCGGCGGTGCTCCGGTTGCGGCGGACACGATGTTCATCCTCTACTCTTCGACCAAGCCGTTGGCGGCGGCATGCCTGCACGTGCTCTGGGAGCGCGGGCAACTGGACTGGGACGATGCGGTGGTCAAGCACTGGCCGGGATTTGCCAAGCACGGCAAGGACGGCGTCACCATTCGCCACGTCCTGACCCACCGGGGCGGGTTTCCGGAAACGCCGCCCGAGCTCTCGTGGGACCGGTGGCAGGACTGGGACTACGTGGTCGAGTGCATGGAGGACATCATCCCCGACTATCCCGCCGGGCAGATCATGGCCTACCACCCGCGCAATTTCGGTTGGGTGATCGGCGAGCTGGTGCGCCGGATCGACGGACGACATATCGGCGTGTTTCTGCGGGAAGAGATCCTGGACCCGCTGGGTTTGCGCGACGGGTACGTGGGATTGCCGCCGGAACTCGAGCCCCGAGTTTCCCGTATCCATGCCATGGAAGACTGCGACCGACCGGGCATGATACGCCCCTACAACCGGCCGGAGGTGCACCAGGCGGTACACCCCGCCGGCGGCGGCATCTTCACTGCTCGCGACCTCGCGCGGTTTTACGCCATGATGTGCAACGGGGGCGAGCTGGACGGAGTCCGCATCCTCAAGCCCGAAACGGTTGCTGAGGTCACCCGCCTTCAGTCTGAAGCCAACGACTTTTCCCTGGGTACGCGGATGCGTCGCTCCCTGGGCCTGGTGCTGGACGACAGCCGCATGGGGGCCACCGCCAATGCTGGCGACGGCCTCGGCACCTTTGGACACGGCGGCGCCGGCACTTCGGTGGGGTGGGCTGATCCCGGAACGGGTCTGGCGGTGGCCTACATCACCAACGGGTTCCGCGCCAGCGCTACCAACAACCCCCGCCTGTCGGCCATCTCCCGGGCGGTACGGGCCGCCTGCCGCTGACCGGGGCTGACGCGCATGGCGTCCATTATCTATCACCTGGCTTTCCGTTCCGACTGGGAGGCCGGTATCATCGCGGGCGAATACCGGGCGCCGTCCCTGGCAGAGGAAGGCTTCATTCACGCCAGCGGTGACGAAGCCCAGATGCTAAGCGTCGCGGCGCGACTGTTTGCCGGCAGGACTGATCTGCTGGTGTTGGACGTGGACACCGAGCGACTGGCCGAGGGATCACCAGTGGTGCGAGAGCCGGCCCGGTCTGGTGAAATGTACCCGCACGTCTATGGCCCCATCAACCCGGACGCGGTGGTGCGCATTCGCTCGTTGGCGCCTGATGCAGCGGACCCGAGCCGGTTCGCATTGGGTCCGGAAGGGTGACCGGAGCCCGAAATTCGCTACTCTGAGGAGCAGATTGCGTCCATCCGCCGGGTTATCGCCGGCCTGGTCGGGATGACCGAGGACGATATCTCGGAGAGGGATGCTGCGGTCCGGGACGGTCGATGCCCGGAACGACTGTGGCCCCTATGGTCCCTGGCCCATCGTGGCGATGAGTTGTGGGGACTGCTCGTTGAGGATCAGCGGATCGCTCGTTTTTCGGTGTGCGGCCTGTTTCCGGCGTCATACGAGTTGGTGTATGGCGAGCAACCGGGGGACGTCTCCATCCGGTACGACGGCCGCACGCGGGGCCGCGTGGCAATAATCTCCGGCGAGATCCGTGGCGAGATCACCGAGATAGTCATCAAGCCATGCCAGAGCCCCGGAGAGGCTGATATCGCCGCCATAGCCGGCGACCTTGGACTGGGCCCGGAGCAATTGTCGAGCATTGACGGGTTCCTCACTGAGGAGTTCGTATCCGGGCCGTTCCTGACCGACCTGAAACCCGAAGAAGCTTCAGCCGAGCGAATGCACGGCATTGGACTCGAACTGGGAACTGCTCTGTCGCGATTGCATGCCGCCGGCATTTGCTACAACGATGCCACGGTTGCCGACCCGGACGGGAGATCTCATACCATCCTCCTGGCGGGCGGTGGGATCCGCCTGATCGACTTTGGCGTGGCTTTGCTGCTGCGTGACCATCCGGACAACCTGACGTTCCATGACGCGTACAATGCGGCTCGCACCGATCCCATGTTCCGGTTGTTCCGCCAGATGGCGCCGGACACCGGCACCGACGCGCTGGGCACGTTTGTCAGGGATTACGGCAGACGCCTGGCGCGTCAGTCGGTGGATGAGATCCAGTCCAGGGACTGGCGAATTGCCGACGAAGGGACCTCTATGATTGCTGGTACGTATGGGCCGTTGGTGGCCGAAGCGCTGCGCGCCGGAATAGCGGCTGGCAGGTCAGCGAACGGATAACGCCTGGCAGGGCGATGTACCGCGCCCGCATTGGTGAAGAGGCGCGTCTCGAGGATTCATGGTCCCTGCCGGGCAGAGCCAAACGACCCCGCACCTCGGTCACTCAGGACTCTTACGGATGGCCCGATCTGATGTACCCCATTGATCGCTGTTCTCAGTGCGGGCAAAATTAATACCATGACAAAAATTAGCCGAATCTGGTAACCTGCCTACGTGGTTTTTGTTGACGTAACGTAATTGGATAGGCTGTGGCCGGCAGTGGGGCGCACGAGGATGTGAAGGTAGGGAGGTGACGCGCTTCGCGGTCGGCTTTTGCATGCAGTGTCGAGAGGAGCGGCTGCTTGGCAACGTCAGGGACGAAGAGGCTGATCGCGATTGGGATGTCCGGTGCGGTGGCTTTGTCGCTGTTATGCGTCGCGGCGTGGATGATTTTCAGCGGCGGCGCTGATGTTGATGAGCCCGACGGGATCCAGATCATCGTGCCGGAAGCAAGCGCCGAGCCGGATACTGTTGGATCTCCTATAGCCGATACCTCTGCGCCCGCGCCCTCCCCGGCGGCTCCTCCAGAGCAGATCACCGTGTATGTCACCGGCGAGGTGGTCCGGCCCGGCGTATACACCGTAGACCAGGGTGAACGGCTGGACGCAGTATTGCGATTGGCCGGTGGCCCCACCGAGGACGCCGACCTGAACCGGATCAACCTGGCGGCTTACGCTTCCGACGCCACCCATTACGACATCCCGGGAGCCGGCGAGCCGGATACACCCACTGGGTCGTCGGTAGATGCGTCGGCGCAGCAGGCTCCCGAAGCCGCCTTGTCCGAAGCTTGCCCGGTTCCGGTCAACATAAACTCAGCGAATGCCCAGTGTCTCGAGACCCTTCCGGGCATCGGCGGGGTGCGCGCGGACTCGATAGTCGCCCATCGGGAGCAGGAAGGACCGTTCGCCAGTACGCAGGCGATTACCGAGGTGTCCGGGATCGGCGACGGCATATTCCGGCGCATCGCAGAAATGATCACGGTTGCCCCGCGCTGAACCCGAACGCAGCGCGATGTCAGGGCTATGGGCTTTTCGCAACTGTTCAGAATTCAGGAGGTTGTCATTGCGAGGCGCTTGCGCCGTGGCAATCTCGACGGCGCAGCAGCCACGCCTGTCTCGAAGGGCTCCTTTGCGCCAACGGGATTGCCGCGCTTCGCTCGCAATGGCATTTCCCCCGCAAGTCTGAACAGTTACGGCTTTTCCCATTCCGGTAGGCGGGAGAGGCGTTAAGTGCACGATATTGCCGGCTCGCGATGCGGATATTCCCTGAGCTAGCCGTTGTAGCGGTGATCGCCGGCGTGGGCCTCGCTCTCTGGTACGATGCGCCTCTGGGCTCGGCAAGGCCGCTGCTGATGCTGGGCCTGGCCGCGGTGGCTCTCGCGGTTGGGCTGAAAGTGATGGGGCTGCCGGCGGCGCCGGTGGTGTTGGGCGCCGCCCTGGTATTGGGAGCCTGGCGTGGCGAGTCGGTCGCCGATGCATCGGCGCCGATTGTGCCCACGGGCCCAACCGAAGTCACGGTGATCGTATCCGACGCGCCGGCGATTTCGGGTAGCCGGGTGCGTTTTCGCGCGGAAGTGTTGGCCGACGCAGCCGATCAACACGGAAGCGTTCCGGTCGGCAGCAACCTGCTGGTGTACGCCTTGCCGCCATCCGACCTGGCAGCCCGGCGTGGCCCGCCGTTCTTGCGCTACGGCGACACACTCCGCGTTTCCGGCAAGTTGGAGCGCCCTGAGCCAATAGGAGATTTCGATTACGCGGCCTGGCTGGCAGCCCAGGGTATTTCCGGGGTGATGTGGGCGAGGGAAACGGAAACGGTTGCCACCGGCGGCGGCCACCGGGCGACGGCCGCGCTGCACCGTTTTCGCGGCGGGATGGCGTCGGCTTTACAAAGGGCCATTCCGGCTCCCGAGTCCGGTCTGGCGCAGGCCCTGCTCCTGGGGATCCGCTCAGAGTTACCCTCATCGGTCAAAGATTCGTTCCGGACGGCTGGAATGTCCCATCTGCTGGCCATCTCGGGTTTGCACGTCGGGATAGTGCTGGCGTTGACGCTCGGAATCGGCTCCGCGACATTGGGCAATGGCAACCCGCTGGTAGTTTTTTGCGCGATGGCGACGGTATGGGCCTATGCAATCGTGTCCGGCCTGGACCCGCCGGTGGTACGGGCGGCGATCATGGGCAGCCTGGCCCTGGTGCAGGGGCTGACGGGTCGGGGCATGCGGGGGCTCACTGCGTTGGCGCTCGCGGCCGGCGTCATGGTATGCGTGGACCCGGCGTTGCTGGGCAGCCTTTCGTTTCAGCTCAGTTTCACGGCCATGGCCGGGGTTCTCGTTGGCCTGCCCGTGATCGCGTTGGTCACCGGCGCCCTGGCAACGGTTTCGGGCGGCTCCAGCTCCTCGTCGGCGAGATGGTTCCAGTACGCCCTGACGTTGCTGACCGCCTCCATAGTTATTTCCACCACAACCACGCTGGCCACCGTCCCGCTCATTGCCGTGCATTTCGGGGAGATCCCGATAATGAGTGTTCCGGCGACTATCCTGGCCATGCCGGCAATGCCCATGGCGTTGGTGACTGCCGCCGCGACCGCTGCGGCAGGAGTTGTCGCCCCTTGGCTCGCGCCGGCGTTGGGCATGTTGGCGTGGGCTCCCGTCGCCTGGATCATCCGGGTGGCGGAGGCGATGCCGCCGGTGATGGCCTCCGCCGGCTGGGTAACGCCTGTGGTTGCGGTGGCATGGTACGTGGGCCTGGCCGTGTTGGCGTTGCTGGTGTCGTCGCGTCGGGTGCGCCGGATCGTATCGGGATGGAGGCGCGGGCCAACGTGGCGTCCCAGCGGGGTTGCCGGCTTCGTGGCGGGCGTGACGCCGGTCGTCGTTCTTGGGATCATATTGGTGTTCGGTCAAATGTCGGCCACGCGGGCGGGCGGACGGCTCCACGTGTACGTGCTCGATGTAGGGCAGGGTGACGCGATCCTGGTGGTGACGCCGCGGGGAAGGCAGGTGTTGGTTGATGGTGGTCCCGATCCACGGACCACGTTGACCGCGTTGGGCCAGCGTCTTGCCCCGGGCGATCGTGGTCTCGACGCGGTGGTTGTCACGCATCTGGACAGTGACCACGCCGGTGGGTTGATCGGCGTTCTCGACCGCTATGACGCCGACATAGTGATGGAAGGAGCGGCGTCCTCCGGGTCCGCGCTTTTTCGCCAGTGGGAATCGGTTCTCGCCCAGCGCGAACATCCGAGGGTTCGGGTCCAGGCCGGCCATCGCATCGAGTTGGGATCGGGTGTCGTGATGGAAGTCCTGCATCCCCCGGCGGGCCGGATACCGTCGCGCATTGATGGCAACGCCAACAATCTGAGCGTCGTAATGCGTGTCACGTATGGCGAGATTTCTTTCCTGCTCACCGGCGATGTCGAACAGGATGTCGAGAGATACCTGGTCGACGACCGGGGTGAGGAACTGCGGTCCGACGTGCTGAAAGTGGCCCACCACGGAAGCCAATCATCCACGTCCTCGGTGTTCCTGCGCGCGGTCAATCCACAGTCTGCCGTTGTTTCCGCCGGAAGCGAGAACCGCTACGGACACCCCCATGCGGACGTAATGGAGCGGCTTGGCAAAGCGGTGGGCAACGAGAGGGTGTTCCTCACCGCTCGAGACGGCACGGTCGAATACATCACCGATGGCGCAAGGCTGTGGGTGAAGACACACTCCACTAACACGCCATGACCAGCCCATATCCAGGGCAATCGCACCCTCGCTGTCATTCCTGCGCAAGCAGGAATCCAGTGATCGAATTCGTCAAATACGCTTCAAATTCGTTCGTCCTATGACCAATGGACTCCGGCTTTCGCCGGAGCGACGGGCGTGGAGCCTATGATGCGATTGCCCTGAGCCCATATCGCGTTGCTGTTATCTCGCCCGGGGCGCGATGCTATAATTTGGCCCATGGAGGCTGTCAGTATGTCAACCGCTTGCGCCGCGCCGGTGGTGGCGATTGATGGGCCGGCGGCCTCGGGAAAAAGCTCAGTGGGAAAAGCCGCGGCTCGCCAGGTTGGTTTGCGATTTCTGGATACGGGCATCATGTACCGTGCCGTAACGTGGCTGGCGCTTCGTCGCGGCATGGCTCCGACCGACGCCGACGCGGTCGCCGATCTGGCTGCGCGTTGCCGCATGGAACTGGCGCAGGATACCGACAGCAATGCGAGCATCATCGCGGACGGCCAGCCGCTCGGCGATGAATTAGTGACGGCCGAGGTGGACAAAAACGTGTCGGCAGTTTCGGCCGTGCCCGCCGTCCGGGTGGAACTGGTCAAACAGCAGCGAGCCATCGCCACATCCGGAGGCATGGTTATGGCTGGTCGCGATATCGGGTCGGTGGTGTTGCCCGAAGCTGACCTGAAACTCTACATCGATGCCGCGGCGGAGGTGCGGGCGCGCCGGCGCCACGCGCAGATTGCGCTGGTGGATCCAGGGGTCCCCTACGACCAGGTTTTGTCGGATACGCTGCGGCGGGACCGCATGGATATGGAACGCTCGGACTCCCCTCTGATTGCAGCCGCCGATGCGGTAACGATCCGCACAGACGAAATGGATTTTGAAGAGACGGTGTCGGTGGTGGTCGCGGCTATCCGGTCCGTCGCCCGCCCTGACCACCGCGCCGAACAGAGCGGTTAATCACCATGGCATGGCTTTATCAGCCCAGCAGGCGTTTCGGCAAAATCATCTGGAGCATAACCGGCCGGTTGACGGTTACCGGTCAGGAAGCCATGCCTCCCTACGGGCCGTTGTTGGTCGCCAGCAACCATCTTTCCATGAACGACGCGGGCACGCTGGTGGTGGCGTTGCCGCGTCAGATAATCTTTCTCGCCAAAAAGGAGCTGTGGGAAAAGCCGATCGGGCGATTTTACTGCGACGCGGTGGGGGCCGTGCCGTTGGACCGGCAACGAGGCGGAGGTGGCGCCCTGCGTTATGCTTTGGGCGCGCTACAGGAGGATAAGGCCATTCTCATGTTCCCGGAGGGGAGTATCAGCCCGACGGGTGGGTTGCAACGAGCCAAGACTGGGTTGGCGTGGCTGGCGTTGCGGACCCAGGCTCCGATTTTGCCCGTGGGTATAGCGGGTTCGGAAAAATTCGCGTCCTGGCACATGCCCGTGCCCCTGGCAAGCTGGCAGGTCAACATCGGTACCCCGTTCACGCCACCTCGGATTGAGGGGCCGATCACCGACGCGCTGCTGAATTCGGTCACCGACATGGTGATGCAGCGGATCGCCGCCCTCGTACCCGAGTCCTACCGCGGCGTTTATGCCGATAGTCTTCGGCCGCGCACGGTCAATCCCCAGCAAGGCGACTAGCCGTGTGGTTGGAAACCCGCGCCTAACGGCGTGGCACCATAACGGCGTCGCGCTCCCGCGGCGCGTCATAGTCGATCGACTCTTCGTCGAGGATGCGTTCCAATTCGGCAGCGCGCATGTTGATCGTATCCATGATCGCGGGTGGGATACCAGCGTGCTCGTTTACGTAATTGGTCAGGAGCTCAAGTTCGTCAAAACCCTGGAAACAGTCGACTACTCCGCGTAGTGAAGATGAGAAGTACTGTGTGTCGTGGCCGACGCCGCGACCCACGGAGAAATGGTAAACATACTTGAGGTTGTCTTTGAGGAATTTGACCACCGGGAAGAAACCGCTGTCTCCGGATACCAGAATGGCAGCGTCGAAGCTGTCCATCTTGGAGATCATGTCCACGGCAATTCCGATGTCAACGCCTTTTTCGCCCACCTGGGTGCCCTGGAAATTTATGTTGCCGTCATAATCGTATTCCAGGCGATAGGGCCGGAACGGCTGGACCACGTATTGGCCGACATAACGGAATTCCAGGAAGTTGGTGTTTTGCTGGATCTCTTCGAACACCGACTTTCGCAGTTGGTGGAAACGTCGGAACTCGTGCTCGTACCAGTCCTGCGCCTTCTGAATGACCAGGTCGGTGGTGAGTTCCGGTATCCGCAAGCCGTAGTCGTCCACGATGCGCTGCGCACGCCACAAGTTGGGTGACCATGGCGTGATGTTCTCTGCGTAATACCAGTACACCCTGGCTAATTGATGTTGCCAGCCGGTGACATAATCGAATTTCGCCAGAGCATCCTGGAAAAACTCCTGCCATCGGAAGTGCTTCTCATCGAGGCGGTATTCCGGGTTGTTGGGATGTGGAGGGTCGGAACGAAAGTGGAAGTCCCTCAGGTTGTGACGGAAGTTCTGACCGTCCACAAAAATAACGGTTTTCAGGGCCATTTCAGTACTCCTTGCAATTACAAGGCCAAAACTAGATTTTGGGTTCAAATCGGACGGAGGAAGTAATTTATTGGACACAGGCAGTGGACGGCTGGTGTACCGTCTCGTCAGCGTCCCGAATCCAGTGCGCCGGCCTGTTCAGTCGGCCGGCGCTTTGATATCGATTTCGTATCGGTCCAGCAATCCGTCCAGCTGTTCCGCGGTGCGTTCATCGGGCGGAACCAGCGGCAGTCGCGGTTCACCGACATCGAAGCCCGACTTGTTCAAGCCGTATTTGACCGGAATCGGGTTGGAGACAATAAACAGTCCCTTGAACATGTCCAGCAGGCGCAGGTGCTCGGCTCCGGCCGCTTCCACGTCGCCTTCGAGAACCAGCCCCATCATCTGCTTGATTTGGGCGCCCACCAGGTGAGCGGCGACGCTGACCACGCCGTACCCTCCCATGGACATGATCGGGAACGTCTCGTCGTCGTTGCCGGACCAAACCCGGAAATCGTCAGGAGTGTCGCGGATGACTTTCGCGATCTGGACTGGATCGCTGCTGGCTTCCTTGATCCCGATGATGTTTTCGATTTGGGACAGCCGAACCGTGGTGTCGTTGGTCATGTTCAAACTGGTACGGCTGGGCACGTTGTACAGCATACCCGGCAGAGCAGTGCATTCCGCCAGGGCGCGGAAATGCTGGAACAGCCCTTCCTGGGGAGGCTTGTTGTACGCCGGCACGGTGAGCAGCAGAGCATCAGCGCCTACCTGTTCCGCTTCGCGGCTGAGCTCGATGGAAGCAGTGGTGTTGTTGTCGCTGGTGCCGGCGATCACCGCGCCGCGTGAGCCGATAGCGTCTTTCACTTCACCGTAGAGGCGGGCCTTTTCTTCCATGGACAGCGCCGGGCCCTCGCCGGTAGTTCCAGTGACCACCAAGCCGTCCGAACCCGAGTCGATCAAAGCCAGGGCCAGGCGCTTTGCCTGTTCGTAGTCCACCTGCCCGTCAGCGTCAAACGGCGTTACCATGGCGGTAATCAGCCGGCCAATTTCAGTCGGCATCACTGGTCCCTCCTCCGTTGCTATTGTTAGGCAGTGTACTGTACTTACCATAAAACATCATGGCAAGCATCCTGAATATTCAGCACATTATACACATCTAGTGTGCTATGGCAAACGCACTCTGTACATGTCGATGCGCGTTAGTTTTTCTTGCCGTGGACTGCGCCGCGGGCGACGGCTTCTTCCGCAATCTGAAGCGCGTTGAGGGCTGCGCCTTTAACCAGGTTGTCGGTGACTACCCACATGGCCAAACCGTTGGGGTGCGAGGCGTCCTGGCGGATCCGCCCCACGAACACCTCGTCCAATCCGGCGGCGTCGACGGGCATGGGGTAAAGGGACGCGCCCGGGTCGTCGATCACAGTCACGCCGGGCATGACGCTCAGCATCTCCCGAGCTTCCCCAGGAGACACCGGTTCATCAAACTCCAGGTGAGTGGCCACGCAATGGGACACAAACACAGGCACGCGCACGCAGGTTGCTGACACTGCGATATCCGGCGCGTGCAGGATTTTGCGGCTCTCGTCGATCATTTTCTGCTCTTCCCGCGTGTATCCCGATTCGTTAAAGCTGTCGATTTGGGGAATGACGTTGAAGGCGATCTGCTGGGGCTGAGCATCCGGTTCGGCCGGGCCGCCATGTATGACGGTGCGCGTCTGATCACGCAGCTCGTTCATGGCCGCGCCGCCCGCGCCGGAAACGGACTGGTAGGTGTCCGCTACGATGCGCCGGATGGGGCTGGCTTGCCGGAGTGGATGCACGACCATCACCAGCGGAGTGGTGGAGCAATTGGGAATCGACACGATGCCATCGTGCCAATCCAGGTCTTCGCCGTTCACCTCCGGCACCACCAGCGGCACCGCCGGGTCCATGCGGAACGCGCTGGAATCGTCGATTACCAGCGCTCCGGCCCGCGCGGCCGCCGGACCAAATCGGCGTGAGTCTTCCGTGCGCGCAGAGATGAATGCGATATCAACGTCCGCGAAGCTGTCATCCGTTGTTTTTTCTACGGTGAATGTCTTGCCGTTGACCTCAAGCCGGCGACCCGCCGAGCGCTTGGAGGCCAGGAGCTTCAGGTTATCGTGGTGCGGATACCGCTCCTCGATCAGGCGCAGGGTTTCCTGCCCCACCGCGCCCGTGGCTCCTACGATCGCTAGTTTCATGCCTTGAAGGTCCATGTTGTCCCTGCCGTGATTGAAGATATGGATTGCGGAAACACGTGACGGAGCAGGATACTCCAGCATTTCCGTATAATTAGAGTACAACCAACCTCATATCCCGTCCATATGAACCCGAGCGGGCACTTTCCAGCCTAAAGGCCCAACACCGCCTCCAGACCCACCGTCAGGCCGGGTCGATGAACGACCTCCCGTACGCAGCGGAGCACTCCCGGCATGTAGCAGTCTCTTCCCAGAGTGTCGTGTCGGATACTGAGGGTCTGTCCGGCCGCGCCGAATATCACCTCGTGGTGAGCGCTGCGACCGGGAAGCCGGAGGCTGTGGATGCCCACACCGCCGACGTCACCGCCGCGAGTTTCGGGCAGGTGATGCACAGTGGTCTCGTTGCGCTCGAAGTCGCTGCCCCGCGAGTCCCGAACACCGCGTGCGATGGCCAGGGAAAATCCGGATGGCGCGTCGATTTTCATCTCGTGGTGGGCTTCCACCACGTCGACATAATCGAAGAACGCGGCCGCCTGCTCCGCCAGTTTCTTCAGCACCACGGCCCCGAGGGCGAAGTTCGGAGCGACGATTACGCCGATGCCATGTTCGCGGCTCATGGTGTCCAGAGTTTGCAGTTGGTCGGCGTTGAGGCCGCTGGCGCCGAGCACCATGTGGATCCCGCGGGTGGCGGCCAATGGCGCCGCTTCCATGCAGGCCTCGGCGTGGGTGAACTCGATCATCACCTGGGGCTCCGTAGCATCCAGCAACGAAGCCAGGTCCGTCGATAGCGGGATCTCTCCTGCCGACGTGGGCAGCACGTCGCCTCGCGGAGTATTGCAGGTAGCGCCCACCAGAGCGACGTCGTCCGCTGCCGAAACCGCCCGTACCGTTTCCGCCCCCATCCTGCCCGTGGCGCCGTGCACGACCACCGTGATCACGTCATTGTTGGTTTGAACCGTCATATCTCTACCTCGCCATAGGTTGGGGAAGTCTGGTCAGTCACATCGCGTCATGTATTTCGATTCCCATTGCAGGTACCGACCGGCCCGCGCACGCTGTTTTGTCACACGCACAACGCTACAGCGCAATCGCAATGAACGTTGCCAGCCAGGCGTCGGCGGAGAGGTTCGCCCTCAACTTGCCCGTAGCCGGGATTGCGCTGTGTATGCCTTTCACGGTTTTGGTGGGGTTGCAAGTCGCGTTGGATGGGATTGGCCCCCGTTCGACGCTTGCTGGGGCCATTCTCGCCGCTACCTGGCGTCGCCCATGGCGCAGTCGTACCGTTCGAGGCATGAATTCACCACGAGGTCGATGTCTTCGGCGAGAAGGTACCGGTCCTCGGCCAGTTTAGTCGCGGCGTCCCGCACCCTGGAGGCGTAGTCCTCCCGGCTGGCATATCGCTTTTCCAGGGATGGACGCGGGTCCGATGCGGCGTTTCGTTGGGCCTCGGTGGCCGGGAACCAATGCGTGGAACCCTGCATGGACATCAACTGATCGGGTGCGCCGGTGTCGGGATGCCGCAGGTTCCAGCCGGTGTGCGTACCCACCGGCACCGTGAGGTCCGGCAACCGGATACCGGCCAGATCGTTGCCGTCGGCGTCCGAAGCTGGAACCAACTGCGGATATGCCCGCCCCTCTCTGACCGGATAGGCGGCTATGCCGCGTTCGGCATCCGGCCCGGCATCGATTTCCCGAATGCGCCACAGGCGGTTGATGTCCGGAAGGTTGCGGTGCGGCACCGCCGGCGAACCCGCCAGGTATTCCGCCTGGGTATTCGCGGTGCCGTCTTGCAGACGCGGATGCGTGTTTGGGGGCGGCTCCACCCCCTCGGTAACCCACCGGTCAAGGTTGACAAGCGCCGCCCGCAGCAGCGGGATGTAGTCCACCGCGTTGTAAGGATGCCCGCCGGTGGAACCGTCGGGTCCCTGTCCGACCATCAGCTCGGGAGCGCCCGGCAAATGCTGCGTCCCGGCGAACAGGTACCGTCGCGTTTCCGGCGCGCTGTCCAGGTCCAGGACGCCCGCGCTGTCAATGTGAGTAAGGGCCGCGTCGCCGCGCCAGTATTCCGCCGCGGAGTCGGTATAGATGACCCTGGGAACGGCGTTGAGTTCACGCAGTCGCCGCAGCAGACCGTCGGTCTGCTCGGTTAGCGGGTCGGTTAGCGTGTCGTCCGCGAATGGGAACTGATGGCCGAAACCCGGGTTGGACTGGCACGAAGGCTGGGCAAAACGATGGTTGAATTCCCCCATCCGTCCTCCGGCCACGTGGGGCAACAAACCGTCGAACACCGGGTTTCCATCCTGGTCCCGGTTCAAGCCCAGGTACAGCATGTGGCGGAGCAGCCGGCCGCATTGCGAGACGCCGTGGCCGTAAACGCGCTCGTACCCGTTGTGCACCGCAGCGTCTCCCGCAGGGTTCCGCAACCAGGTGGCTGCCTCCCTAATGGCCAACATCCCGCACCCGACCACCACCGGGTTTGCGGCGGTATAGATGGCGTAGTAGATCTTCCCCGGCTCGAACCCGGATTCCAGCGTAATGTGCTCGGGGTCGGCGAAGCGCCATTGAGATCGGGGAATCACGGTGTCGGGACCGTCCTCCCAGTCCCGCACCAGCAGCATCGCGCTGGGGTCGTCCGTATCGGCCACCGGGTAAGGTTTGTGTTCACGGTTGGCCAGTAAGCGGGTGGTCTCATTCCGGTTGGGCCGCATCTCCACGCAGGCCTGCCCGGTCACCGGCTGGCCGTTGATGCTGATCCCGGGAGCGTCGAGGCCCATCAGCGCGTTGCTGCGGTAAACGTCCCACTGCCATCCGATGGACAGCACGGAGTAGCCGTGACGGAGCAGGAACCCGTCGCCCTCCGGGATGGCATCGGAATCTATGGCCGGCGTCGGCCCGCGATTGAAGAACGCGATGGTGCGGCGTCGGCCGCGGTTGACAATTTCAACGATCACGCGACCGTTGCCTTTTGACGTGTCGCGTGGCGCCACCAGGGTGAAGTCAGACTCGAACCGGACGCATCCATCCCCGTCCACCGGAGCGTATTCCAGGTCAACGATGGCCGAATTAGCCGCACTATGAGGGTCCACCGCGAACCCGAGCACGCCGTCGATTCGCTCGTAATCACCGGTTGCGCCGAACGTGATGCCATCGGCGAAGGGCTGGCGTTTTTTGATGTCAACAGATACGACTGGCATTGCGGTCCTCCGGAATTTGGAGAGGGTACGCGGATGTTAGCAACGCGCCGGCCGAGGGTCAAACCGGAGAATCGTGAGGGTGCGGGCTGTCACGGGCTGCGCCGCGGCTCCCGTGAAATGCCCGGAATTTTGTCCATCGCTGGCGCATTGCTTTGTGAGGCGATTTCGCTACTCGGCTAGCAACGTTGCCTTAGCAGAGTTTGGCCACCGCAGCAACGAATCTCGTAATTTGGTTGCCTGGGCAAACCGGCTTCTCCGGGGGCGTTCCCGAGCACAGAGCGTTTCTGGAGTTCGCTCTTTTGCCTTGCCGTCGGCTATCCCGAGCTGCACATCTGTAGAGGACGCAGCAAGGTTTCCAATATGTGAGGAATCCCCTTCGGTGGCTGTAGGCATGGGGATCTGGTGAAATGGCAAATTGCTTACACCTGCGATTTCCCGGAACAAGAACATGCCTGTGATGCGAAATACTGACGCATCGCGTTGAGGTGTCTGTCGGTGGCGTGGAAAATCCGGAGGGGTTTGCTGTTTGCGCAACGTTACCGGCACTTTTGACAAGGTGGCTTTTGCCCCATAGACGCGGCGGGCCAACAAAACGGCCCCGGCGAGGAAGCGCCAAGGCCGCAGCGATGGGGAATGTGGCTCCGCCATCGGGTCTAATGTTAGCCCGGTGTTCCTACTTGTGTCCAGCCCTGTTGTCTGACGACAGGGCGGTTTTGTTGGTGCAATTTGCCCGCTCGTCGGGTTCACTTACAAAACCTTCACAGGCAAGGAGGAATGGATATGGGGATTGACCAACCGGAGAGGTCGCATTGCGATTTTAGCGGTGGGAGCACTTGCGCTTCTGGGAGCGTGGGCACTGTTCGCCGTGGCGTCAGGGTCGAACGCGTTCGCGGATGAACCTGATAAGGACCCGGCGGAACGCGTCAAGACGATGATCGCTAAGCATCGCTCGGTCAACCACGTCAAGTTTTCAGCGAACGACAAGGTCAGCATACCCGACGACCCCAAGGGGTCTGTTTCGTACCGTTTGGAATCGTACGATTACGACGAAGAGAACCAGGAGTGGAAGGTTACAAAGGTCGGCACGGCTAGCGTCGCCTTGCCAGTGACCGACGACCAAAAGCCCGTCAACATCGTTGACGATGGAGACCTCGCTGTTTATTCGGGCAGTTCGTACGACGTGGCCGTTAACGCCGCAGAGAATGGTTTCGCGGCTTATATCGGCATCTACGACGCGGACGCTCCAACGACTTACGAGTTTGGCTACACACTACCTGCAGGCTTCAAATTGACCGAAGTGGGCGATGGGTCCATCAGGACCGTCGACAACCACGGACGAGTAACCGGCACCATCGGTACACCGTGGACATATGATGCAGACGGCGGGGCGGTGAACACCAAATACACGCTCAGCAACGGTGCGCTAGTCCAAACAATCGCCCACGAAGGTGCGGCTTATCCCGTGGTCGCGGACCCATCTTGGTCATTCGGTTTCAGGTGGGTGATTGCACAGTACGGGCTGTTTGATGGCGAAGAGGAGTTTTGTTTGGAAACCACCTACGAGAATGAATCGCGATGCGCGACCGCATATGGTACTCACGGTGAGACGGTGATGGCGTCTGCATTTTTGACCTACTTTGCTACCGGGTCACACGACCCGATAGACGCGTACCGGCACTGTTATTGGGCAGCACGCAAGACAATGGACATGGGACACTCTGAAGCTGCCTTCTTCGGCAACCTTCATGAAGAGGAGGACCCTGACAACACGGTGGCCGCAGAGCGTATGGACCAGCACAATAATGCGGTAGGACGTGGCCTGGGACTAACGGCGTCGTCGTACCTCAGTGCTAGGTTAACCTGCCAGGGTTGGGCAGCGGACCCGGCTGGCCCCCTCCAGCTCAACCTCAACGATTACCATAGATTCCAAGAATCGCCACTGTAGCTAAGAGTTTCGTCGGCGAGGATGCGTGGCCTTGCATTGCAGAGCCGCGCATCCTCGGAGGATAGCGAATGCGGTTTGAACGGAAACGATTCCCGTATGGCCGATTTAAAACCAGCATGGTCTGGCTGATGGCAATTTGTTCCATGGCAGCGTCCTGCGCCGCTTTGCTGTTCACGCTTGCGGCGTTTGGCATGACATCGTGGCTCAATGAAACGTCTCCCACATGGGAAAAACGGCTCGATGCGGGGTTGGTGCTATGGATTGTTGTGCTCAACGCGTCAAATCTTTTCTTGCTTCCTGCGTCTGTGGTTTCAGGTCTCAATCCAATGCGCATTCTGAATACGGGCGGCGTGGCATGGACCGCTACGCTTCCCGTGTTAGTGATGGGTCTCGGGTTGTTGACAAGTGCCGTCGCCACCTCGCTCGTTGCCATGTCAGAAACGATGGCGATAGCGCATTGGCTGACGTTGCTGAATATTACCAACGCAATCGCGGGAGTAAACGCTTGCCTCACGTTGTGGGTGGGGAACCGGTTCCAGAACGCATCCTGGGATTGGCTTGCTTTCCGTGGCCACCGTACTACGCTCATCGTTGTGGTGTTGTTATGCTTCGCCTCTGGCGTTTCATGTGCGGCGCTGACGGATTCTCCAGATCGTTGGGTGCCAGCGATCATCGCGACTACCATCGCGCAGATAACGATCGCGCTGGCGGCTGCGTGGTTGGTTTGGCAGATAGGAAGAAGAACCCTGGCACTCTAAGGGCCGCAGCGGTTGGGCGCGTCTCATATTGCGACGAGAGGTTCGTTTAGTAGGGACGAGGAGCCTTATTCGAGGCTTCGGGAAGTCGGGTAGGGCGATGGACGCCTGCCGATTTTGAGGCATATGTGCGGATTTCAGGATTTTGACGCGTACAATGTGGGCCAAGGCGCTGGGCATCGCCGTAGTGGTGCTGGTGGGGTGCGTCGAGCAGTTCCACTAGTCCGCCAGCGCGAGAGACCACCCCCGAAACGACAGCTTGCAGGAAGCCGAAGCCGCTTTTCGGGGGTTGTTTGTGATGGTGGATATAATTAGAGTAGAAATCGCCCACGATGATTTAGCTGGTCGGAGGGGGCAAGCGACCGCCTGGCGTTGTGAGCGTTGGGCGGTCAACTTTTTGGTTCGATTGTTGCTGTCTAGATTATACTTGGAAACCCTTTGAGGCTCAACCGAGACAGGGGGTTGGAGCCCTTTTCAAGTAGGAAAAGGGCTCATTCTAAACAGGGTCAAGCCACGCAGGCAGCGGTCCCCGGGTATTCGCTGGTGTGCAGCCGAGGCCCTAACTGCACACCAAAATTTAGGCAAAACCGCGTGGCATGGCCTGGAGGCGCCCCCAGGCACACGGAGTCCGCCTTTCCGGGATTCGTCGGGATGTTTTCACGTGCAAAGCGAAAATGCCGTCACAGGGCCTGATACGGCGATCTTCGCCAGGGCCCGCGACATGTGTCCCGGGCAGATTTTCCGAAGCCGGCGAACTTCAAGAACCCGGAAATACCCGGAATCTCAGGCGGTTGAGTCGATTACGAAATCCGCCGGACGATTAGCCGATGTCCGCCGCGCCGGTCGCAAAACCAGAGTAGCGAAATCGCCTCATTGCTTTGCAGACCTATGGTCAAGTATTTTTATCAAACCGATACACTGCAAACCTACATGTTGATCACACGTGTTTCAACCAGTAAGCTGATATAATCCCGCAATGGTGGCAGGAGGAGAAATGGGACGCCGCCGGCGCGGCGATGAGGTCGACCCCGCCAGCGACGGGACGGCGGATGCCGAACGGCGGGAGCGCCAGTCAAGCCTGCGCCGCCTGCTGAGAGACCAATTTCCCGACCGCAACCGGGACAAGTTGCTGCCCGTGCTGCACCTCTTGCAGCACGAACACGGTTACCTGCCGGAGTGGGCGTTGCAGGTTGTCGGTTGGCACCTGCGCGTGCCGGCCTCCGAGATTTACGGATCGGTCACCTCCTACTCCGAATTGCATCTCGACCCGCCAAGGCTCCGCAACATCGTGGTATGCACCGGTCTGGCCTGCTGGCAGGCCGGCGGCGATGATCTCCTGAATGCGGCTCGGCAACAGCCGGGTCACGGCGACGAGTTCGACGTGACCACCACCGCTTGCGCTTTCATGTGCGGGTTGGCTCCAGCGGTTCGAATCAGCGGGATATGGCACGGAAGGGTGGACGCGGCGCGGCTGGCCTTCAGCATGGAGAACGCCCACGCATGATCTCGTCCGATTGCCGGCCAGCCTGGCAAATTTTGCATGACGCTGCGGTTGAACTGAGCGCGGCCCAGTCCGACGTCACCCGGGTGGTCGTGCAGTGGGGTCACTGCAGCCAGGCGGTTGGCGCGGGCGACGTCCACCGACGCCTGGCGAACTTGTTCCAGGACCGCGACGACGTGTCCGTAGTGGCGGCCGGCTGCGACGGAGCGTGTTTCGCGGCGACGCAGGTGGTTGTGGAGCTGACGGACGGCACGGCACGGTTTTTCGACCGCGTAGCAAGTGACGGGGATTTCTCACAGATTGTTGCTGCTGCAAACGGCGGCGCGCCCGAGCGTGCGCGTCCCCAGGCCGAGTTGGAAGAATTTTTCTCGGCTCAGCACGTCGCCCTGATGGAGGGCATCGGCAGTGTTGACCCGGTTTCCCTTGACGAATACCTGGCGGGGCAAGGTTACCTGGGTCTGGCCGACGCCCTTGCGATGAGCCCGGACTCGGTTATCGCGCTGGCGCTGGATGCAGGTCTCCTGGGCCGTGGCGGGGCCTACTTTCCCGCGGCCCGCAAGTGGGAGGCGGCGCGGCGGGTCGAGTCGGCCCGCCGGCACCTGGTGGTCAACGCGGAAGAGGGCGAGCCCGGCGTCTTCAAAGACCGTCATCTGATGGAGGGCAATCCCCACCGCATCGTTGAGGGGGCGCTGATCGCCGCCTACGCCGCTGGCGCCGGCAACGTGGTTATCTACATCAACGCCGAGGCGGATCTCTCCGCGGATCGCATGACGGCGGCTCTCGAAGTTGCGCGAACCGCCGGGCTGGTCGGTGACGACGTGCTGGGCAGCGGCTTCGACTGCGCGGTCACCGTGCGTCGCGGCGCGGGCGGTTACGTTTGCGGTGAGGAAACCACGCTGCTCAACACGGTGGAGGGTCGCCGGCGGGAACCGCGCCTGCGACCGCCGTTCCCGACCGATGCCGGGCTATATGGCGAGCCCACGGTCATCAACAACGCAGAAACCCTGGCCAACCTGCCCGCGATTTTGCGTGGCGGCGTGCGCCGGTTCGCGTCAGTCGGTCTCAACGAGGCGAGGGGGACGCGCCTCGTGTCGTTGAGTGGAGCGGTGCGGCGTCCGGGTCTCGCTGAAGTGCCCATGGGAACCACGGTCCGGCAGGTGATTGAGCTCGTCGGCGGAGGTGTGCCCGAAGGGAGCGCGATCGGGTTTGCCGTGGTGGGCGGTCCGTCCAGCGGGCTGCTTCCGGCCAGCGAGTTGGATGTTCCCCTGCGTCCCGGTATGCTGCACCCCAGCGGGGTGGTGATGGGCGCCGGGGGTATTACCGTTTTCGACGACCGGGTTTCTCCGGCGGAAGTGGCCGCGCGATTGAGCCGGTACAACGCCGCCGAGTCCTGCGGGAAGTGCACCCCCTGTCGCGAGGGCGCCCCCCGGATCGCCGAGGCTTTGGGACGCATTGCCGCCGGTGACGGCAAAGGGGCGGACGTGACGGATCTTCAGGACCTGGCCGAAATCGTTGGAGCGGCGTCGCTGTGCGGGTTGGGGCAGATGGCCGGCAACCCGGTGACCAGCCTGCTGCATTTTTACGGGGATGCTCTGGGCATAACGCCCAACCTGTAGCGGTTGAACATTTCAGGATGTGGGAACGTGGCGCGTGGTGAGTTTCCCGTCCGCCGGCAACGGCCCACGGCGTCGACGTTTGCCGGAAACGGGTCGCCGTCTTTATCCTGTTAGGAGTTACGCACCTGAATTACAAACCCCTCATTCCCTAAATTACAAACCCCTCATTCCCGCGAAAGCGGGAATCCAGTGGCCGAAATCGTTAACGGTGTCCCCGGTTTGTTCATTGTAAAGTCTATGGATTCCTGCGGAAGCAGGAATGACGGTTGTTTTGCTGCCCAACTGCGTAAGTCCTATCCTGTAACCAATCCACTCCCCGACGACGGACCCGCGTTCAACATGGCTAACGACATTCTGGTGATTGAAGACGACCCGGGCATCGCGCGGATTGTCAGGTTGTACCTCGAGCGCGACGGCCACAGCGTGACCACCGCGGGAGACGGCGTGTCCGGGCTCAACGCGGCCCGTGCCGACAACCCGGACCTGATCGTCCTGGACCTCATGCTGCCCAAGATGGACGGCATGAGCGTCTGCCGTGCCCTGCGTCAGGAATCCGACGTGCCCATAATCATGGCCACGGCCCGCGTCGAAGAGGACGACCGCCTGGCCGGACTGGACCTGGGCGCCGACGATTACATCGTAAAGCCGTTCAGCCCCCGGGAACTGGCCGCCCGGGTGCGTGCGGTTCTGCGACGCACCTCGCGACAGTCGTCGTCGGATCCTGCGTCCGTCGAATATGATGGCATCGCCATCGACTTCCAGAAACAGACGGTAATTCGAGGCGATGAGAGGCCGTCGTTGACTCCGACGGAGTTCCGGCTGCTTGCCATGTTGGCAAGCCAACCGGGCCGGCCCTTCTCCCGCGACCAGATCATCGACGGCGTGTTCGGCTACGACTTTGACGGCTACGACCGGACGGTGGACGTGCACATCGCGAATCTGCGTCGCAAGATCGAGCCCGACGTGCGGAAACCGCGCTACGTTCAGACTGTCCACGGCGTGGGCTACCGGTTCGGCGATGCCTAGATGGCGTTTCGGCCTGCGGTGGCGCCTGGCGCTGGTGTTCGCCGTCATCCTCGCGCTGGCGCTGGGGTCGGTTGCCCTGTTTACCGGAAAGGTGGCCGAGCGGGAGGTGTCCCGTGTCCAGTCAGAGCAGGACCTCGTGCGGGCCAACCGGATCGTGGTCGCACTGGCGGAGTTCTATGAAACCAACGGCAGCTGGGAAGGCGCGCAGAACTTCGTTCGCCGGACCAGTTTCCAGGCGGAACGAGACATCATCGTGCTGGACGCTGAAGGCCGGGTGGTCGCCGACAGCGCCCGCCACAACGACCGTCGTGGGAACCGAGATGGACCCGGCCGGTCACTCTTCGATCATCTGGACCATCGTGACCACCCCGTACCTCCCGAGTATTTCGTTCCCATAGTCGCCGGCGGATCGCAGATCGGTTCGGTGGCGGTGGCGGAACGAGGCCGCGAAGGCTTCGTACACTCGCTGCGCCTGGGTCCCGAGGCGGGCCCGCTCCCCGGCGTCGAGCCACCGTTGGCCCGGTTTGCCGAAGCCGTGACCAGGACGCTGACGATCGCGGGTTTGCTGGCCGGCGCCGCGGGTATCCTGCTGGTGGTCTTGATGTCGCGGCGGATGCTGGCGTCGATCGGCAATCTGGCCGCCGCAGCCCGGGGACTGGGGAGCGGGGACCTGGCCAGCCGCGCCGACGTGAAAGGCAACGACGAGATAGCGGAACTGGGCAGGACTTTCAACTCGATGGCCGACGCACTGGAAGAATCGGAGCGGCAGCGACGCGCCATGGTGTCCGATGTGGCCCACGAGCTGCGCACGCCGTTGTCAAATATCCAGGGACATATCGAGGCTTTGCAGGACGGTCTGTTGGAACCCGACGCGGCGACGCTGGACACGGTGCACCAACAGGCTCTGCATCTGAACCGCCTGGTGGAAGACCTGAGGCTGCTGGCCGACACAGAGGCCCGGGAATTGCGGCTGGAGATCGAGGCTACCGACGTCGGAGAAATCGCGGAACGGGTCGCAACCTCCTTCAAACCCCGGGCCGAAGCCGGCGCGGTCCAGTTGGAGACGGAAATCGCGGAGACATTGCCGACGCTTTACGTCGACCGCGTCCGGATGGAGCAGGTGCTGACCAACCTGATGGAGAACGCCGTGCAACACACCCCGTCCGGAGGCAGCGTGACGGTGGCGGCCCGCCGTATGGGAGACCTGGTCAGGGTGGAAGTAGCGGACACCGGGGTTGGGATACCGCCGGACGCGCTGCCCCATGTGTTCGACCGTTTGTATCGGGCGGACGCCTCCCGGGAAAGAACCACCGGGGGATCGGGCCTGGGCCTGACCATTGCCCGGCAGCTGGTGGAAGCGCACGGCGGCGTCATCTGGGCGGAGAGCCAGGAAGGATCGGGCAGCCGGTTCGGGTTCGATCTGCCAATCACCGAACGTTAACAATTTCTAAATGTGGATTAACTAATCTGCTGGCACATAGCCGCCGGCCCACGGGCGCAAACGACACCACATCGGCGGCAACGGAGGTCAGAATGATCAACAGGATCACGGGGATAAGGAAGCGTTGGTTCGTGCTCGCCGCGTCGGTCGCCTTGCTGGCGGTCGGGCTTACGTTCGGCAGCGTGTTCGCCTCGGGCAGCGGTCCCACCGACATCCTCAAGCGCGGGGGTTACTCGGATCTGCGCGGCGGCGGACACTTCGGGGATAACGACACGGTACTCAACCGGGTGGCTGAACTCCTCGGCGTGGAGCAGAGCACGTTGGAAGGCGCCTTCGCGACCGCCCTCGACGAGCAGGCCAACACCAAATTCGAGGAACGCATGACGGCGTTGGTGACGGACGAGACCCTGACGCAAGACCAGGCGGACGCGGCCAACACCTGGTTCGACAAACGCCCCAGCAACTCCGGACCGTTGGCGCTCCGGCTGGCCGGGACCTCGGACACCGACAAAGTCGACACCTGGCTCGCCAAGTTGGTGGAAGCGGAAAAACTGACCCAGGATGAGTCGGATGATCTGTCCGATTGGCACGACGACCGCCCGGACTCTCTGCCCACCGTTTCGCACAAACATTCCGGTCGTCGCCACGGCCATCATGGCGACCGTGACAGCGATAGCTAATCTCTGAGGACGTGCGGCGGTCCGCCAACGGGCCGATCCAAGGACCGATCCCACGCGGATCGGTCCCCTTTTTGATGCGGTCACCCCGGGATTTCAGTAACCCCCTTTGTGGTAAATTACTGCTATTGCCTACACAAACAACATCGCCGGGAGGTCGCCGCTCTATGCTTGACTACAAACCCAACATCGTCCTCGCTGATCCCGAGGAAAACTACCGCGTGGTCGGCACGCGCCCGGTCCGCCATGACGGTCCGGATAAAGTCATGGGCCGCGCCCGTTACGCCGCCGACATCCACCTGCCCGGCATGCTGCACGGCAAGATCCTGCGCAGCCCCCACGCCCACGCCCGCATCCGCGGCATCGACGCCAGCAAGGCTTTGGCCCTACCGGGCGTTCACGCGGTGGTGACCTCCGCAGACTTCCCCGACGTGTCCGCCGAGATCAAGGATCAGGAGGAGGGGGCTGCGGTGAACTACGGCTTCTACAGCCGCAACGTGATGGCCCGTGAGAAGGCCTTGTACCGCGGCCACGCCGTAGCAGCCATTGCCGCTGACTCGCCCCACCTGGCTGAAGAGGCCATGGCGCTGATCGAAGTGGACTGGGAAGTCCTGCCCCCCGTCCTCACGGCCCAGGAGGCCATGGCGGATGGCGCTCCCGCGGTTCACGAGCGTCTGATGACTCTGTCCAACCCGGCGCAGCGCTCGGGCGGCTGGGCTGAGGAAGGGGCTGGCGGGTCCAACGTGTCCAACCACTTCCAGTTCACCTCCGGCGACCTGGAGGCCGGCTTCGCCGAGGCCGACGTCATCGTGGAGCGCGAGTACCACACGCGCCAGGTCCACCAGGGTTATATCGAGCCTCATTCCGCCACTGCCCGCTGGAACACCGACGGCACGGTGACCGTGTGGGCCAGCAGTCAGGGTCATTTCGCCCTGCGCGACCATACGAGCCGAATCCTGGGCATCTCCGTAGGGCAGCTCAACGTCGTCCCCATGGAGATCGGTGGCGGCTTCGGCGGCAAGGGGCAGGGCGGCTGCTATCTCGAACCCGTGGTTGCCGCCCTGGCGCGCAAGACCGGCCGCCCGGTCAAGATCGCGATGACCCGCACCGAAGTTTTCACCGGTACCGGGCCGACATCGGGGAGCCATATCAAGGTGAAGGTGGGCGGGACCCGCGACGGCCGGTTCACCGCTGCCCAGGCAACCCTGATCTACGAAGCCGGAGCGTTTCCCGGTTCCCCGGTTCCCAGCGGTTGCCGCACCATGTTCGCCCCCTACGACATTGCCAACGGTTTCGTCGAGGGCTATGACGTGGTGACCAACGTGCCCAAGGCTGCCGCTTACCGCGCCCCAGGTTCGCCGGCCGCGTCCTTCGCCGCCGAGCAGGCCATCGACGAGCTGTGCGAAAAGTTGGGGGTTGACCCGGTGGAATTCCGCCTCAACAACGCCTCCAGGGAGGGCAGCCGTCAGATCGGCGGCCCCGCCTTCCGGCGCATCGGCATGGTGGAAATCCTGCAAGCGACCCAGGAGCACGCGCACCTGGCGTCGCCGGTTCCCGAGCCCTCCGCGCCCGGCCGCGTTACCGGCCGAGGCATCGCCGCCGGCGCGTGGTTCAACGGGACCGGCCCGGCCACCGCCGTGGCCAGCGTCATGCCCGATGGCACGGTCAGCCTGATTGAGGGTTCGCCGGACATCGGTGGGTCTCGCGCTGTGATGGCCATGCACGTGGCCGAGGTCCTTGGCCTGCCGGCCGAGCGCATCAAGCCGTCCATCGTGGACACCGACAGCATCGGTTACAGCAGTGGCGCCGGCGGCAGCGGCGTAACCTTCAAGATGGGCACCGCCGTCTACCAGGCCGGCGAGGAAGTGCGCCGCCAGATGATCGAGCGGGCCGCTCGCATCTGGGACGTGCCGGTCGAGGACGTGGAGTACCAGGAGGACGGCGCCCTGGCTCACAAGTCCGATGACGCCCTCCGCATGACCTTCGACCAGTTGGCCCGGCGGCTCAACGGCACCGGCGGTCCCATCGTCGGACACGGCGCGGCCAATCCCGCCGGCGTGGGCAACGCCTTCGCCATCAACATCGCCGACGTTGAGGTCGACCCCGACACCGGCAAGGTTGAAGTGCTGCGCTTCACCGCCATCCAGGACTGCGGCAAGGCGATTCATCCCAGCTACGTCGAGGGCCAGATCCAAGGCGGGGCCGTGCAGGGCATCGGCTGGGCGCTGAACGAAGAGTACTTCTTCGACGACGACGGCCAGATGATGAACTCATCCTTCCTGGACTACCGGATGCCCACCGCGCTGGACCTGCCCATGATCGACACCGTCATCGTCGAAGTGGCCAATCCGGGTCATCCGCTGGGAGTTCGCGGCGTCGGCGAGGTGTCGCTGGTTCCGCCCATGGCCGCCATCGGCAACGCCATCGCCCGAGCGACCGGCGCCAGGCTGGAGAGCCTGCCCATGAACCCGGGCGCGGTCCTGGAAGCCCTGTGGGAGCAGAACGGCGGGTAGTCGCGCTGACGATTAGCCGAGGAAACCGCAGTAGGGGCGAATAATTATTCGCCCCATAGGCATCAAGTTAAGGGAAGCTGCCGGTAAGATGGTGATTGCATTCCAATCAATCGCCACCGGAGCTTCCCATGAGCAGTGTGCCAGAAGTTGCCCAGGCCATGAGCCGGGTTCTCACCGGAGTGGCCCAGCAGGCCGCCGCCGAGACGGGGCTGGTGCAACGGCGTTCCAAACTCACCGGTCCCGGCTTGGTGCAGACCCTGGTTTTCGGTTGGCTGGCCGACCCGGACGCCAGCCTCAGTTCGCTGACCCAGATGGCGGCCACGCTGGGGGTGACCATCAGTCCCCAGGGCCTGTTCCAGCGGTTCACGCCCCAAGGGGCGGAATGTCTGTACCGAGTTTTGCAAGAGGCTTTGGGTCAAGTTATTGACGCCGAACCGGTGGCGATTCCGCTACTGCGGCGCTTCACCGCCGTGTTGATCCAGGACAGCTCGGTCATCATGCTGCCCGACGGACTGAGCGAGGTCTGGGCCGGTTGCGGCGGCAGCGGTTCCTATGGACAGTCAGCCCTGAAACTACAGGTCCGGCTGGATTTGACCACTGGACTGATGCTGGGGCCTTTTCTGACTGATGGGCGAACCCCGGACAGCAATTCTGCGGTGCAGACGGCGCCGGTCCCAGCTGGCGCGCTGCGCATTGCCGACTTGGGGTATTACCGACTGGATACCTTCCGGGAATTGGCGGCGCAAGGGGGCTATTTCCTGTCTCGGTACAAAGCCGGAACCAAACTCTACCGGCATGATGGCGCGGAACTGGACCTGCGGAAGCTGCTGTCCACTCCGTCGGCAACCGGCATTGACCGGCCGGTATTGCTGGGGCGCGCCCACCGCTTGCCTGTCCGCCTGCTGGCCGTCAAAGCGCCCCCAGAAGTGAGCGCCCAGCGGCGGCGGCAACTCAAAGACCACGCCCGCAAGAAAGGTCAGCAGCCCAGCAAAACCCGGTTGGCCTTATGCGACTGGACCATCTACGTTACCAACGCGCTCCCATCCCAGATCAGCCGAGATGAGGCAATGGTATTGGCGCGGGCGCGCTGGCAGATTGAACTGCTTTTCAAACTGTGGAAGCAACACGGAGGCATTGACCGCTGGCGCTCCGCCAATCCCTGGCGGATCCTCTGTGAGGTCTATGCCAAACTGACCGCCATGGTCATCCTGCACTGGACTTTGCTGACTGCGGTCTGGATGTACCCGGACCGAAGCCTGGTCAAGGCCGCCGCCGCCGTCCGTCGCTACGCCGTAATGCTGGCTACTGCCATGACCGGACTACTTACGGCAACCATGGTCATCGAGCAGATTGGCTTATGCCTGCGCGCCGGGTGTAAAATCCAGCGGCGTCGTCAACGCCCCGGGTCATATCAACTACTACTCGCCCTAACCGACGACGCTTAACTTGATGCCTATGGGGCGAATAATTATTCGCCCCTACTGCGCTGCCGTGATGTGCAGCCGCATCCCCAACGCGCGGGTGATTTTGGCGATGGTAGCAAAGGATGGGTTGCCGTCTTTGGACAACGCTTTGTACAACCCTTCGCGTGTCATTCCAGCATCTTGCGCGAGCGCACTGAAATTGCCGGCGCGGGCAATGTCCTTCAACGCGGCGCGGATTAGGCTGCCGTCGCCTGGATCTTCCTCGGCGCAGGCTTCCAGGTAAAGAAGCAAGTCCTCGTCGGTTTTCAGGTAGTTCAGTGGGTCCCAGCGGGTGAAAGTTTCCGTCATGGCTTACCCCCATTGCGCGGCGATTCGCTTGGCAAGAGCGATGTCGCGCTGTTGGCCGTCTTTGTCGCCGCCACAGAGCAGAACGACAACATTGGAGCCCTGCCGCATAAAGTACAGCCGATAGCCTGGCCCGTAGTGAATGCGCATTTCGGATACCCCGTCGCCTACCGAACGAGTATCGCCAAAGTTGCCCATAGCCACATTCCGCAAGCGTGCCTGGATACGGGCAACGGCTCGACGGTCTCGCAGACCTTCAACCCACCGTGTAAACGTGTCGCTTTCAACGACATCGAACATGGCAATATTGTCAACTTTGGTTGGCAACTTGTCAAAGGCATCGGGAACGCCATCAGTAGGGCGACGGAGGGCAGGCTGGAGAGCCTGCCCACGAACGCGGGAGCCGTGCTGGATCTCTTTCGGGAGAGAACGGCGAGCAATCCTTCTGCGCCGTTCACGGAAACCATGTAGGGGCGAATGATTATTCGTTCCTACTAACGTTTAGTCCGCCGTATCGTCGTCAACCGAAAACGCGTCGAAAGCAGCATCGATATCGTATGGAATGTGCTCTGAGTTGGGAATTGAGGTGTAATCAGACGACCGCGGAACATATTCACCCGAACCGGTGCAGTGTAATCGATTATTGAACGCCAGAGCCATCACTACGCTATTGCGTTGCAACTCCCTGCGTTGTTTAGACATTTCCGTTATTACAGCTTCTTGAGACACTGGAAGTTGAGTGCTTCGGAAAATGATTTCGACTATATTCGCCACTCCTTCAAAAAGGTCGGTATCCGGCCGGGAATATCCGTGTTCGCTAAGTCCATACATTCCCCTGCGTCCTATCCAGACGATACCGAAGTGATCATTGGCTGGGCTGGCGACGGCTGACAAAGCAGCGTGCAAACTCCTAACCGATGTGCGGCATTCAGGGAATAGCCTATAACATTCAGCGGCGATCTCTTCGTAATGAGCGGCTCGTCCCAAAGATCGCAAAGCCTCGCGAAGCATGCGGGGCCGTGTCTTGGCGGCTTGTGTGGACCGGTGCAGAAGCTCTGCATCTCTAAGCTTTGCGCCGTCTTCTTCAGACAGAAACGGCAATAATGCCAGCGAATCTCGGCGCTTATCAATTTTCTGTAAGGCGTTGCGATACGGATATACCACGGCTTCATTTCCTATGAAATGGAAACCAATTTCGGGGAAACGGACCGTATTCAATTCGATGGCTCTATGGAAAAATGTTCGCGCGGGCAACATTGAAGATACCGGGAGTAACAGCGACCCACGGGACTGTATGAAATCAGCCGCATAAGCCGACCAGATGCGTTGTTGACACATCGGATGCCGAAGTTTTCGCCACGCTTTCTTTTCGATTTGCCGAATGCGTTCTCTGGTCACACCAAACACATTGCCAAGCTGCTCCAGCGTAGCAGGTTGTCCAGTATCTAACCCCAGGCGCCCGCGGATTATAGCGGCTTCCCGGGTGCTCAATGTGCTCAAAGCCTCGTTCGAGCCGCTAACCAAGAACGAATTGTCGGAATCGGCAGGAAAAACCCCGAAGGGGTCGCAAACATCACGGAATGCATCGATGCTCTGGCTGAACCAATTCCGGCCTTGTGGGTTAGCATTCAGGAGAACTGCCCACGGGAATACAAAAACATCCGGATGATATCCGTAAGCCACCATCGCCCACTGCCTACCGACCTCCAATAGCGAGGCAGGCACAGTGTCCCATCGAGAGGTATCGAACGCCGACGACATTGCACCGGCAAGTTCCTCTGGCGCGAGGTGGCCCACTCCCGATTCGGCCCACTGCAACGTACTGTGAATCCACCACCGCTCGACTGGCGTCTTGCCCAGGTAGCGCCGATGCAACGGGCAAGTATGCGGCTGCTGGTCCAAAGAGAGGATGACCTGGTCGTTGCATTGCGCGCGTAATGCGCTCCCGATTGCATCATCACAGCCGGTCAAACCTGCGGAGGCGGCAACATCCTGAACGGAAAAAACGAATTGCTGTTCAGCCAACTTTGCGACGGTCTCGTCTATCAGATCTGTGATGTCCATCATGGCTGGTTTCCCGAAAATGAGCCGTCCGCAATGGCGAGGCTGGTGGATTTCACGGTCTTCAAAATCTTGTTCCACTGAAGGTTTTCAGGAATTAACTCCGCGTCTGCTACGTATCGGCGCAGGGTCACGAAACTGCTTGCTCGCTTAGCAGGGATCCCAGCGTGTCGTTCCAGATGATCATAGGGGTTTTCCAGGTGGCATCCTAGTTCCGCGAGACCGACGTTCAGATGGTGAAGGATGTCGCCCAATTCCCATACTTTGCGCACGGTCATCGGCGTTTTCGATTTCCGCAACTCGCTCGCGTCTTTTTGCCAGCCCTTTATGTCGTCCAGCGCATTTTGATAAATGGTTGTAACCTCCCTCATAGTTTCTGCCGGATCATTAGGCAGTAAAGAGAGATCCCCAACCGGAACTGACCCGCGGAACGCTCCCCCGCGTTTTTTGAATGCTACACTCGCATAGGCAGCCTGCGGCTCCATCATGATTGCCCCCACACGGTGACAAATTTGTCCACGTAGCTGGTGCCGTCCGCAGCTTGGCCGAGTTCCGCCTTGTCTAGCGCAACGCCCATAGCGAACATGCAGTAGGTGAGCCTCGCTTGGTCGCTAGTAGTGCGATTGCGGTAGGCGGCGTGTCCGCTGTTGATAACGATGGTGCTAGAGTCAAGCCAAGCCGTTTCGCCACGACCGGGGTGCTCTTCAAAGGCCACGCGCGGGCCCTGACTGCGCCGCGACCGCTGCCGTTTGGTCAGAGTATCGCCGCCTTTGTCAGGCTCGCGCGATTTTCCGCCGTTGCTTTTCTTTTCGCCATTGCCAATCTCGTTACGAGTCTGAGGTTCCCCGCTTTCGTCCTTTGACTTACGTTCAGACGCCAGCGTATCGCCATCGTCGCTTTTGCGGAGCGAGCGGGATTTACGCAGCAATCCATCAAAGTCTTGCAGTTCCGGCAATTGTTTAACCATTTTGGATAACTCGCGCTCCAGTCTCGACGATAGCTGGTTGCGCTGTGGTTCCGCGATGGCTACGCCATGCTGCGCCAGGAACTTTTTTAGCTCCTCGCGAACTGGATCGAGGAGATCCCTAAGCCCTTTGCTACGACCGCCTTTAAGGTCAGACTTGTTGGTGGTCAGGTACTGGATTAGCTCTGGGATTTCAACAATACCGAACAGCTTGGACCCCAGCAAACCTGTGGACTGCCCAAACAGTTCCGGCTTGATTACCTTGCCGTGAGTGCATATCAAAATGCCATAGGTATCGGCGCTGACAGGGCAATCGCGTTCCGACACACCAATGGCACCCCAGCCAACCTGACGATTACTAGCGCGGACTTTAATATCAGTACGCTTGGTTAACGCGGCCGTGGAGGTCAAGTTGTCTGTGGGGACGGGCACACCGTTAATCGTGAACCGAGGTCGAGTTGGGTACAGGCTGACCGCCCCGTAAGAACGCACAAACTCATCCACGAACAGCGGCAGATAGTGGCGCTTCAATACCCCCAATAGATAATCACTATCGACATCAGGGAGAAGGGCATCAAGGTTGAAATGAACTTCAACGCGCGTGCCGTCAGCATTGAGCCGATTCGCATGAACCCGGCTCCATTGGAGAGAACCGTCATCGTGCCATCGCCAATTAGATGCGTTGGGTAGGTTGTTGTGCCGGGTTTCTGTAATGACCTGATCTGCTATGTTGAAGCTGATTTTGGCGCCCACGCCGGCGAAACCGATGCCTTCGCCGCGCGTTTTGAGTTCAGCCGCGAAATCGTGATACTGCTCGAAAGCCCCGGCGTCCATACCTTCGCCGTCGTCCATTACGACCAGCACACGTTCAAGATCGTCCCAGCTCACGGAGATTGCGCTTGCTTTTGCGTCCAGTGCATTTGCAACCAATTCCGTTAGGACTACGTCGAAAGTGGCATCCTGGTACATATCGGCCAAATCGTGGACCAACTTCCGAAAATTGACTTTGCTATGATTTGCTTGCATATCGATCTCCGTCATGCTGCGATCGATGTTTATAGTACCACGCAACTATCTTGGAATGTCAATGCAATTGTTGCCGAAAGTTGTAAACCCGTCACGGCTTGAGCCGCACCAGGAAGCTGGCCTCCCCCAGGGGCATGCCGTCGAAGGCGATGGCGGCGACGTGCCGGCCCAGCCGCGTGACCGGAATGCGGAATGGCTTGATCCAGCGCTGGAAGAAAATGCCCTCGTCCCAGGTTACTTCCTGGGGTGGCGGGCTGGACAGGCTTGCGCCCGGCGCACGGATGGTGACTTCCAGCGTGTGCGATCCGGCGTTGGCGCCGGCGATGCAGAACGCCAGTTGCGCGTCCACTTCGGCCAATACTCTCGGCCCGTCGCCGCTGGGAGGCTCTGCGGGCATGGGGATGTCCACCAGGTCGATAACGCTTTTGAAACTCAGGTCGTCCCCATCGCCTTCTTCGGTTTCCCGGCAGAACAGGGCATATTTCAGGTACACTCCACCTCGTTCGGTAGTCAACAGCGGCTCCGTTTTCGCCCACTGAGGGCTGGTAATATAGGTTCACGATTTTAGCACCGGGCACAGACCACGGCAAAAACGCCTGCGGAAAATCAGGAGACGCCAAATGACACTGTCAGCAGAGAAATTCAGCCAGGGGATGACCACCGAGCAATACATCGACATCATCAAGGTGAACAAGGACCCGTTCCGCCAGATCCACGCCGGCGTTGCCATCCCCGAGAACGTGCTGGCCTACTTCAACGGGTTGGAACAGCCGGTGAACCTGGCCGTCTTCACCTCGGACTGGTGCGGCGACGCCATGTCCACCACGCCAGCCATCCTGCGCCTCGCCGACGCCAGCGACAACATTCGGCTCAGCGTGTTCAACCGGGACGACGAGCTGGAGCTGACCAACAGCTTCCTGCCCGAGCGCCGCGCCGGCACTGTGCCGGTTTTCGTGGTATTCGATGAAGAGATGGGCGAGATCGCGCGCTTCATCGAGACGGCTCGGTCGCTGGTGCCGACAATCGACGCGATGGACGAGATGGTCGCCCAGGCCGCCGCCGCCGTGTCTGATGAAGGCGAGCGCCGCCAGCAGACCCGAGGCCGTCGCACTGCCCACCGGGTCAGCAAGGCCGCCGAATGGGGCTCGGTGATACTCGGTGAGTTCCAGCAGGTGGTGGCGTCTGGCATGGCCTTGCCGGCTTCCGAACGTCCGGCCGAGGGCGGCACCCAGTGGCCGCCGCAGGAGTAACCGTTCACATGCCTGAAGACAACATAACCATCATCACCATGGAGGACATGGCGGCGGTCTTTGCCGTTACCGACGATTTCGGCATTCATCGCGAATCGGTGAGCGTGGAGTTGGCCCGTGAGGACCCAGGCGAGGTCAGCGTTAACGACCGGGGTTCCGTTGAGATAACCCTGCCCGTCAGTCAAGAACCAGCCGACTTCGCATCCACCATCCGTGCCGAACTGGAAATGCGCGGTTATTCACATAACCCCGGCCAAGTGGTCACCAACGATGGCGAGGACGGGAACGACGAAGCAGGTGAAGACGACTGGCTGGGGTGACCGCTCGCAGTTAAGGAAGTAGGGGCGAATAATTATTCGCCCCATAGGCATCAAGTTAAGGGAAGCTGCCGGTAAGATGGTGATTGCATTCCAATCAATCGCCACCGGAGCTTCCCATGAGCAGTGTGCCAGAAGTTGCCCAGGCCATGAGCCGGGTTCTCACCGGAGTGGCCCAGCAGGCCGCCGCCGAGACGGGGCTGGTGCAACGGCGTTCCAAACTCACCGGTCCCGGCTTGGTGCAGACCCTGGTTTTCGGTTGGCTGGCCGACCCGGACGCCAGCCTCAGTTCGCTGACCCAGATGGCGGCCACGCTGGGGGTGACCATCAGTCCCCAGGGCCTGTTCCAGCGGTTCACGCCCCAAGGGGCGGAATGTCTGTACCGAGTTTTGCAAGAGGCTTTGGGTCAAGTTATTGACGCCGAACCGGTGGCGATTCCGCTACTGCGGCGCTTCACCGCCGTGTTGATCCAGGACAGCTCGGTCATCATGCTGCCCGACGGACTGAGCGAGGTCTGGGCCGGTTGCGGCGGCAGCGGTTCCTATGGACAGTCAGCCCTGAAACTACAGGTCCGGCTGGATTTGACCACTGGACTGATGCTGGGGCCTTTTCTGACTGATGGGCGAACCCCGGACAGCAATTCTGCGGTGCAGACGGCGCCGGTCCCAGCTGGCGCGCTGCGCATTGCCGACTTGGGGTATTACCGACTGGATACCTTCCGGGAATTGGCGGCGCAAGGGGGCTATTTCCTGTCTCGGTACAAAGCCGGAACCAAACTCTACCGGCATGATGGCGCGGAACTGGACCTGCGGAAGCTGCTGTCCACTCCGTCGGCAACCGGCATTGACCGGCCGGTATTGCTGGGGCGCGCCCACCGCTTGCCTGTCCGCCTGCTGGCCGTCAAAGCGCCCCCAGAAGTGAGCGCCCAGCGGCGGCGGCAACTCAAAGACCACGCCCGCAAGAAAGGTCAGCAGCCCAGCAAAACCCGGTTGGCCTTATGCGACTGGACCATCTACGTTACCAACGCGCTCCCATCCCAGATCAGCCGAGATGAGGCAATGGTATTGGCGCGGGCGCGCTGGCAGATTGAACTGCTTTTCAAACTGTGGAAGCAACACGGAGGCATTGACCGCTGGCGCTCCGCCAATCCCTGGCGGATCCTCTGTGAGGTCTATGCCAAACTGACCGCCATGGTCATCCTGCACTGGACTTTGCTGACTGCGGTCTGGATGTACCCGGACCGAAGCCTGGTCAAGGCCGCCGCCGCCGTCCGTCGCTACGCCGTAATGCTGGCTACTGCCATGACCGGACTACTTACGGCAACCATGGTCATCGAGCAGATTGGCTTATGCCTGCGCGCCGGGTGTAAAATCCAGCGGCGTCGTCAACGCCCCGGGTCATATCAACTACTACTCGCCCTAACCGACGACGCTTAACTTGATGCCTATGGGGCGAATAATTATTCGCCCCTACGAGTCTCGCGGTCTGCGATGAACCTCAGTAGCCGGATTCCCGCCACTCGAAGGCCAGGTTGGCGTAGCGAACGAACACCGCTCCGCCCGGGGCGGCCAACGGGCCGTTCATTGCCAGGATCGCCACCGTGACCTCGTCGCCCGGCTTGGGTTCGGTGGACACCACCACGCGCTGCGGGACGTTGAACCCCTGCACGGTGGCGCGCTCGCGGTCGCACTCGCCGTTAATCCAGATCTCGCCGTAGTCATCGATACATGATTCGAAGAGGCAGCGCGCGCCTTCCAGCGGCCGGCCACCCACGGTCTCGGGCAGCGTCGCCTTGATGCGGTACCAGACGAACGACACGCCGCGTCGCCGCCAGGCGCCCAGGTCGTCGCAGCTTTCCCAACCGGAGTCGTCGTAATCCGGCAGGCGACAGGGCGACCCTTCCGCCTCGCTGACGATGCCCTCGTTGGGTTCGCCGGGCACGAAACCGTGCGCCACTTTCCACTGACCGCCGATGGCCGCCAGATCGTCGGCGTTCTGCAAATCTAACGTAGCTCGTGGCATATCAGTATTCCTCCTTTGGTTTGTCCCGATTGCCGCCGTTTTCGGTTTGCGTACCCGGCAAGGGCTCTATGCTGTCCTTCAACTCGGGGTGGGCCTCCAGAAGCCGCTGATACCATTCCTCCATCTCAGCCAGGACTTCCTCCCGACCTTTCGCCCTGCCTTCCGCCAGACCTTCGGCCTTCATTCTCTGCCCGACAAAATGTGCGATAACCATAGTCGTGTCAATCACCTCCGAAACCGTTACAACCGTGGCTATAGAAACCGCAAAAGCGCGTATCAGGCCAGTGCCGATTGCAACATACAGATCATAAGCTTCAGTGTGCCCGTCGACAAAAACGGCGTGCCATGCCGCCCATACCGTCCCGCCTAAAGTCAGCCCCGCGTGAGCCGTCAGCCCCCAGCCCGCCCAACGGTACGATATGCCATCCAGCATAACCCGCAACAATCGCGAAGGTGTTTGCCGGTCAATCGTCTCCCCTCCATTTTGTACCATGACGCCGCGCCTCTGCCAATCAGCCGGCCGGCGCTACACTCCGGTGATCCGCACCCCAGAATGCGTGCGGTAGCGCCGGTTGATGTTGACCAGCAGAGGCGTGATCTGCTCCACGTATTTGGCGTTGTAGAGGGCGCCGGCATCCACGGGGCGGAGGTTGGGGATCTTCCGCGTCAGGTCGACCACGACCTGCTTGGCGTCCGCGTCGTCGCCGCAGATAACCACGTCCTCATCCAGCGTGGCGCCCGGCTTCAGCAGTTCCTCGGCGGACACGTTTTGGAAGGCCGCGACCACCTTCGAACCCGGAGCGGCGGCCTGCGCTTCTTCCGCGGCTGAGCCGGTCTCCACCTCTTCGGCGATGGCGCCCACGCCGCGTTCGAACCGCATCGGCGCTATCACCGTGACCACGACCTTGCCGTCGAGGGCGTCACCGATACCGCCTATGGTGGGGGACATGCCGTTGTAGGGCATGGTCAGGAAAACCACTTCAGACTGCGCCGCAGCCTCCGCATTCACCGCCCCCGAAATGGCGGCGCCGGGAGCCAGGGCCAGCAACTCGTCGGCGGCCTCCTGCGCCCGCCCGGCGTCCCGCGATCCGATGACCACCGCGTCTCCTGCCATTGCCAGGCGCAGCGCCAATCCTTTGCCTTCCGGTCCCGTGCCTCCCAAAAACGCCAGCATCTATATCGCCTCCGTGCTCAAATGCGGCGCAAGTATATCATCGCCGGCGGTGGCGGCACCCTGTGTTACAATCCGCCAAACATTCCCAGGCACTCGCTCCCGGAACCATTCGCAGGAGGATTTAGCGCTATGGCATTCTCACTCAACCACGTTCACCTCAAGACGCCCGATCCCAAGTCCACCGCTGATTGGTACGTGCAGAATCTGGGCGCTACGGTCACCGCCGAGACCCCCAATGGCGGGTTCCGGCTGGACCTCCACGGCCTGCCCCTGAACGTCACCGACCACATCGCCACGCAGACCCACCCGCAGAACTACGGCTTCGAGCACATCGCCATTGACACCACCGACATTGATGGCACCATCGCCGACCTGAAAAACGGCGGCGCAACCGTGCTGGAAGAGACCACCGTGGGCGGCGGCCGCCGCGTGATGTTCTTCGAGGGCCCTCAAGGCATCATCCTGGAAGTCCTCGAGGTGGTCGAATAGATCGCTTCGATTCCGAACCGTGTCAGTAGGGGCGAATGATCATTCGCCCCACGTTGATGGCCAACGACTCTTGGCGACCTGGGCCGAATTGTTTAACTTCCGGCGCGGTGACAGACCATGCAATTGTGGGAATATGCAGCCGATGCAGAGCCCGAGCCAGCACGCCGGCGGGTGCGCAACGGCCAGCCCACCAACGAGTTAGTCTTCAGCGCCTATGTGGGCGGAAACGAGGACACTTTCCCGCATATCCTGGATCTCTATGTTACTCCGGGAAGCCGGGTTGCCGATGTCACGTTCGGGAAGGGAGTTTTCTGGCGCAACGTCCCTGAAGAGCGGTACGAATTGCTCGCCACGGATATCCAGGGTGGCGTGGATTGTCGTGCCCTTCCCTACACAGACGATACGATAGATTGTGTAGTTCTCGATCCCCCGTACATGCACTCACCGGGAGGAACTGCGCATACGGTTCATGCGGCGTTCGAGCAACATTATCGCAACAACGGCACCGGAAATCGAACCACGAAAAATACCACGAAGCCGTCCTTGAACTGTATGAAGATGCCGGTAAAGAGGCGCATCGAGTCCTGCGTGAACGCGGCGTGTTGATCGTGAAGTGCCAGGACGAAGTGTGCGCGAACCGACAACGTTTTACGCATGTGGAAATCATGCAATCATACGAACGGCTTGGACTCATTGCCGAGGATCTGTTCGTGGTTGTTCGCCAAAATCGTCCCGGAGTGAGCCGGACGATTCGCCAGGTGCACGCCAGGAAAAATCATTCGTATTTCCTCGTGTTTTGGAAAAGCGGCTCAGGGAGGAGCATTTGGGAACCGCCGGCATGAACCCAGTGGAGCTGCTGGTGACTATCATTCGGGAACACGCGCCGGAAGACATCTGGCGCGACTCGCCGCTGGTAGGATACCGGATGCTGGGCAATACCAATTCGCAAAACAGTACTGTTGCGCGGTGAATGATCACTCGCATCCGTGTTTAGTGAAAACAGCGATCATTACCCTGCCGCTCAAGGAGAGGCCACGATGTTCAAGACCAATCCCGTATCCCTGAAATCGCTATTGGAGGATGCGGGCAGCGGCAAGATACAGTTGCCGGATTTTCAACGGGGCTGGGTCTGGGATGACGACCGTATCCGCGGCCTGCTGGCCAGCATATCTCGCGGATTTCCCGTTGGTGCCGTCATGACGCTGGAAGCCGGCGGGGAAATCCGTCTCAAAAGCAGAATGATTGAAGGCGCCGCAGAAAGTTCGGCCAATGGAGCCGACGCCTTTCTGTTAGACGGACAACAGCGGTTGACCTCCTTGTACCAATCGTTGCTGCATAAAGGGCCAGTGGATACACACGACAACAGGGGCAGGCGCATCAAACGCTGGTACTACGTGGACATGCTGGCGGCAATGGACCCGAATGTTGACCGGGACGATGCGATCATCAGTGTGCCGGAAGAAAGAAAGGAGACTAAGGATTTCGGTCGGGAGATCACCCGCGATCTTTCCAGCAGAGAGAAAGAATTCGAACAGCATATGATGCCTACGGAGGAACTGCTCGGCGACCAAGAATGGATGTGGGAATACGTCGACTACTGGGAAGGTAAGAGAGGAGAACACCCGGCCGAGGATGTACGAGCCTTCCGCAGGGGTTTTAGCCAATCAGTACTGAACGCCTTTAGCGATTACGATTTGCCCGTTATCAGCTTGGGTAAAGAAACTCCAAAAGAGGCAGTTTGTACCGTCTTCGAAAAAGTGAATACTGGCGGCGTTACTCTCTCCGTATTTGAACTGGTGACAGCGACCTTTGCCGCGCAGGACGAAGAATTTTCGCTGCGAGAGGATTGGGCCGCGAGAAGTGATCTCCTGTACAGTGGATACGGCGCATTGCAGGGCATCGGCGGTGACCAGTTTTTGCAAGCGATAGCGTTGCTGACCACTCAAGACCGTCGCAGACAGGCAGTCGCCGAAGGTCGCCCGCAGTATCGGATCCCGGCGATCAACTGCCGAAAGAACGACATTCTGGGGTTGAATGTCTCTGATTATCAGCAGTGGGCCGACCGGGTAGAATCTGGTTTCGTGGAGGCAGCTAAGTTCCTTCACAGGCAGTTTGTATTCACAAACCAGGATGTACCCTACACCACTCAATTGGTGCCCTTGGCTGCCCTCCACGTGGAACTAGCAGAGGCCCTTGAGTCGGCCAACGCTCAAGCCCTGCTGGAACGCTGGTTCTGGTCAGGTATCTTTGGAGAGATGTATGGTGGCGCGGTAGAAACACAGTATGGTCTTGACTTGGTGCAAGTTGCTCAATGGATTCGGGGTGGCCCGGAGCCCACGCTGGTGAGGGAATCTAATTTCGTCCCGGAGAGGTTGCTGTCCTTACGCACGCGTCTCAGTGCGGCCTACAAAGGATTGTACGCTTTGCAGATGAAAAGCGCCGCCGCCGACTGGATCACCGCGAAACCATTGATGTTTGCTACCTGGCACGATGAAAATGTCGACATTCACCACATATTTCCACGGAGATGGTGTGAACAGGTTGCCAGTCCCAAAATACCCCCACGTTTATACAACTCTATCATCAACAAAACGCCTATTGACGCTCGGACCAACAAAATTATTGGCGGTCGTTCCCCTTCAGGTTACTTGAGACGATTAGAGAATGTCATCAATGTCGATCGGCTGAACCATGTATTGGCATCGCATTGGATTGATGCGGATCTTCTGAGAGGCGATCGGTTCGCTGAGTTCTTTGTCCAGCGGGGCGAGTCAATGTTGGAGTTGATAGGTCAGGCTATGGGCAAGTCCTTGCCAGGTGGGCGGGAAGCCTTCTGGAACGCCCTAACCTCTGCCGGGTTCGTAGAGGAGTTTGATCAGCCGGAGGATGAACACGACACAGTCGGCGAAGGGGCCTACGACGACGATGTTACTCAGGTCGCCGATTAGGGCTTATCCCGAACTCCACCCGTTGCTGCGAGAGAGTCAACAATGCCAGATCATCGTTTACTCATTCTGTTTGCCCACCCCGACGACGAGGCCTTCCCCGTTGGCGGCACCATTGCTATGCACACCGCGCGCGGGGTGACCGCTCGGCTGATCACCACCACATCGGGTGAACTCGGCGAAATCCGCCAACCCGGCTCGGCGACCCGCGAGACCATCGGCGAGGTCAGGCGTGGAGAGCTGGCCGAGGCGATCAAGGAACTGGGCATTGAGTCCCATGAAGTGCTTCAGTACCGCGATTCAGGCATGGCCGGCTGGGACGACAACCATCATCCCAAAGCCTTCGTGCAGGCCGACGAGCACGAGGTGGTGGCCCGCCTGGTGTTCGAAATCCGCCGCTTCCGCCCCCAGGTGATCCTCACCTTCGGGATGGACGGCCTGTATGGGCATCCGGACCACATCGCCATCTGCAAGCACGCTACGACGGCTTTCCGGTTGGCCGCGGACCCGTCCTCTTTCCCGCACCACATGGCCATCGGCATTCAGCCCCATCAGACTGATCGCCTGTTTTACAGCGTGCGCCCGCGTGGGTTCCGGGTCCACATGGCGGAGTCGCTGCAGGCCGCCGGGGTTGACTTCCCCATGCCGTCCCCCGACCGCGCCAACGACGGCGCGGATCCCGCTACCATCAACCTGACCGTGGACGCATCGGATGGTCTGGACGCCAAGATGGCCTGCATCAAGCGGCACTTCACGCAGCTGCAGCCGGACTGGCCCTACGAGCGCATCCCCCGGGAAGTGACCGCCTCCGTCATCGGAGTGGAGCACTTCATTCGAGCGGAACCGCCGGTCGCCGACGGCGAGGTCGTCCCGGCGGACTTTTTCGCCGGTCTTTAATCGGCCGGCATATTCAGGTGAGGGTGAACGGCCCGAACTTGGGTCGGGCTAAAGCAGGCCGGCGACTCCCTGCCAGACCAGCAGGACACCCACCACCAGCAGCGTCAGGCCCATGGCCAGGATCAACCCGACCGCGCCGCCGAGCATGCCCACGGCGAAACCGATGCCACCCTCCGCAGCCATGCGGGTGGGCGTGAACAGGCCCGGCGAGCCCTCGAGTCCCTGGCCGAAGAGGGCGCCGCTGGACTGACCCGATCGGATCCGGTCCCGGGCGATGATGAGGAACTCCACGCCCTGCCAGAATACCAGCGCGCCGGCCAGGGCGATGAGCAGGTGCTCTGGAGTCACGTCGCTGAACCAGCCGCCGATGAACGCGCCGATGAACGCCGGCACGCCCATGGTAAGCACGATGCGCAGGTTCACCCTGCCGGCTCGCAGGTGGCGTATGGTGCCGGCCAGAGACGCCAGGCTGCTGACCATGATATTGGTGCCGCCGGCGGCCGGCGCCGGCATCCCCAGCAGCAGCATCGCGGGCAGGCGCATGGTGCCGAGGGCCAAGCCAACGAACCCACCGAGGATGCCGACCAGAAACGAGATCACCGCCAGCAGAGCGGCGTGCCAGATCAGGACCTCAGAGGGCAGTCCCAGGGCGGATAGGGGCATGGTTGGGCCAGACTATGTCATAACGGGGCAATCCCGTAGGGGCAGGTGTCATCGCTCCACCAACGGGATTGCCTTTTTGCCAGTGTGAGTAGCGCTAGGGCTGGCCGACCGCCTCGGTGACGCCGACCTCTTCCATCAGCTCGGAGATCTGCCGCCAGGTCTCGTCCTCAATGAAGATGCCGTTTTCACGACGTTGCAGCTCGGTCCGGTACTCGATTTCGCCCGGGTAGTAAACCTCGCTGAAACCTGGGGCCGGCGGCGAGGTCTTCACGAATTCGGCGAACTCGGTCATCTCCTGCTTGAAGTCTTCCAGGGGGCGGAACTTCGCGACGTCGAACACGGCCAGGAAGCAACCGTCGTTGTGGCGGGCCTGCGGGTCGATGCCGAAACCGAGGCCGGTCAGCAGGCCGGAGAACATTTCCACCATGAAGGACAGGCCGAAGCCCTTGTGTCCCTGGTCGGCGCCCACGGGCAGGATGGCGCCGCCGGCGGAGTAGTCGTTGGGGTCGTTGGTGGGGTTGCCGTCCTTGTCCACGATCCAGCCGGTGGGCACCTGTTCGCCGCGATTGCGGGCCAGGCTGATCTTGCCGGCGGCGACGGCGGAGGTCGCCATGTCCAGCAGCACCTGGCCGGGAAGGTTGCTGGGTACGCCGATGCAGATGGGGTTGGTGCCCAGGCGACGGGCGCGGCCGCCGAAGGGAGCCACGGCCTTGGGGCCGGCGCCCGAGTCGGCGGTGAGTAGAGCGATCATGCCCTCCTGCGCGCAGATGGTCGGGTAATCGCCCAGGCGCCCGATGTGGCTCTGACGGCGGATGGTGAATGCAGCGACGCCGTTCTCCTTGGCCTTGGCGATGGCCATGCGGGTGGCTTTTTCAGTCACAACAAACCCGAAGCCCCAGTGGCCGTCGACCACCGCGGTGGTGGGCGTCTCGCTGAGCACCTCAAAGGGCGCGCCAGGGACGATGTGACCCCGGTCAACGCGCTCGCAGTACTCGGGAATGTGGATCACGCCGTGGGAGTCGTGGCCGACCAGGTTGGCCATGACCTGATGCCTGGCGACGATCTCGGCTTCTTCGGGCGGCGTGCCCTTGGCCACGTAGATGTGATAGGCGGCCTTTTCCAGGTATTCAGGAGTGAAGACGGGCATGGGATTGCCTCCGTGGGGTTATGCTGGCATGGATAGACAGGGTGGGTGGGATTGTAGCAGGAATTGCCATCGGGATACTGCGCGCGGGTGTCGTTGCGGTGGCGCGGACGCCCGCGTTTGTGATTGAGCTAAATCATGCTCGGTCACGCTGTGGCCGCTACAGCATCTTCTCAAAGTAGTGACGGCTGGCCCCACCCTCATATCCTCCGGACACTCCGAACTGTCCGTAACCCAGTTTGGCGTAAAATTCGGGAGCCTGGAACGACATCGTATCGACCATGATCGAAACGCAGTGTAGCTCTCTGCCACGGTCTTCGGCCCAGCGCATCAGGCGGCTGCCCAGCCCCTCGCGTTGATAATCCGGGTGCACCCACAACAATCTCACATGGAGCTTGCCCCAGTACGCTGCGGCGACAATACCTGCCACCACGCAGCCCGATTCGGCGAAGACGGCTCGCACCGGGGTAACCGAGCGGGCGGACACCACGCCCGCGTTGTACTCATTCAGACCGTGTTCGACCTCGGCCAACTGGTGATCCGTAGGGTTTGCCACAAATTCCATTTGGCGACGTGCCTTCCGCTGGGAAGCGTGCAATGAGTGGCCAAGGTCAGTTTTGCCAGCCGCGCAGGGGATCACCCGTCCGGTTTTGAGCAAAAGGATGCAGGCTGGTGTCGGGGTATGGCTGTTTCTGTCGTCGCTTGAATGCCTGATGGATCCAGTTTTGAACGTCATCTGCTCGCCTACGGATAGTTGGAATGGGACGGATTGTAGCAGCAAACCGAGTTTTTACGTAGATGACAATCGACTTACCTCGTTGCAAAGGCGGTCAAATGATTGGGAGCGACACCGTGCCAGGTCAACATCGACGGCGCTGGAAAACTCGGCTTGGTGCAGCGTTGGCCTGTATGCGTCGCCGCTTGGCATACGCCGGCTCAGCCACTCCTTGGCGCCTCGGATCTGCTCAATGCCATCCGGCGCTTGAACGCTGCTGTCTATGCCGGCCAACGGGCTGATGCTTTCGAGGCTGGCTATGAACCAACTCTCATATTCTCGGACGGCAAGACATACAGAACTCCGGGCGCCAGAAATGTTTTGTGGCAATCGTCGCGACAATCGTGATTCCAACTCTATTGGGTCATCGTCGTCGCTATCGATGAGGACGAGCAACCGCCCAGTTGGACCTGCATCAGCCATTGCCTTCACTGCGTAGTCCTCGAGTGTGCCCGGTACGTTCAGGAGACTGTCACGCGGGACACGACGCGGCGGCAACACAATGGGATAGGCTGCCGGTTTCACCGTAAGGATAATATTGTAGAGAAGCTTCGGGAATGCCTCTTCTTCTCCGTGACCTTCGACAATCGATGCGATAAACGGAGGAGTCATAGGTCGAGAAGCGAAAGAGGGTAACCGGGCGGTGGAGGCGCTATCAAAGGCTTGGGAGACAATCGCCGCTGGCGCAGTAATTCGCCAGGCGTACATAGGCGGTCTTGTAACAATTTGCGGCTGCTCTCCACGATGGGACCGATCTCAGTGTTGCCGGCTTCTATGTCGGTAGCCAGTAGTGATTCTGTAGGGATATCGCTGCGGTCCAGCAGATCCGCGCTGTGAGTGGTAACCAGCACTTGGGCGTGTTCTTGCGCGTCGTCCATAGCGTCCCACAGGATGCCCGCGGCGGCTGGATGCAAGGCGATTTCCGGTTCCTCTATTCCGATTAGTGACGGCACTTCTCCCTCACCTTGCAACAGGGCGGTCAGCACGGCTAATGCCCGCAGTGTGCCGTCCGACATATTGATGGCAGGGAACCGCCAGGCAGATTTTTGGCCCGCGACTTTCTGACGGAACTGGAGCGTCTCCAGATTGCCTATGGCGATTCGTTCAACGCTCTCGACGCCGGGTGTCACTTTGGACAGGTAACGCTGGATACGATCAAATCTGGGAGAGTTTCGCCGCTCCAAAGCGGCAAGTACGCTGGCCAAGTTTTGCCCATCATGATCAAGCAACTCCCCGGAGTCAGGAGGTTGCGGCCAGCGCATAACATCCGGCGATAAGTTGTAGAAGGCCATGCTTGTCAGCGCGTCGTACACCGGTCGAAATTCACCGACGTTGCTCGCACTGACCAGAAACAGGCGATCCGACGCAGGACGAGGCAGACGGACCTCGATGTTGGTGTCCGTGATGACTCCTTCCTTGACAACAAAGCGAGCCGGCTCGCCTATCGCACAAGCCGGGCCAACTTCGCATATTTCGTTGCGGACGGAAAAGCCGCCGTTATTTTGGGACGTGACTTCGAAACTGTAATGCCCCTGCCTGTGCCCGTCCGGCAAAGTGAAATACAGATCTATGGCGAAGTTCGACGGATGCCCGCCAGACCGACGGCGGACTTCGTTTATGCCCCCTCGTTCACGCAGCGCGTGATCCAAAGTAGCATCCAATGCGCCACGAGTGAGCGCCAAAGCATCCAGGAAATTGCTTTTCCCCGACCCATTGGGTCCAACCAGAATCGCTAACGGCCCCAACTCGACGTCGCAACGGGCGATGCTTTTGTAATTGCGTAACTTTACGCGGTGGATGAACGGCGGCTTGTGCATTTTCCATCCCTCAGCGCCTCCAATATAACCGAATCGAGACGGGTTACCAAACTCCATTTGCCGCCGGCCACTGCCCCCATTACACTGCTGTGGTTACCATTGCCATTCGGAGGGAACCCAACATGAAGGCCGTTTACATCAACGAAACCGGCGGCACCGACGTGCTGGTGCACGGCGACCGGCCGGATCCGGAAATCAGCCCGGGCGAGATATTGATCCGCGTCGGCGGCAGCGCGCTGAACCACCTGGACCTGAACCTGCGCGCTGGCAGCTGCCGCCGGTTTCCGCACATTCTGGGCTGTGACCTGGCCGGCGAGGTCGTGCAGGTCAGCCCCGACTCCGGCACCGACCTCAAGATCGGCGACCGGATCCTGATCGACAACCGGGTCAAGTGCGGCGGACATAACCTGTGTGAGCACTGCGCCGCCGGCCACGACCAGTGGTGCACCCGCCAGCAGCGCATCGGCGTCGACCTGGACGGCGGGCACGCCGAGTACGTGGTCGCGCCGGCCGTCAACGCCTACACCATCCCCGACGATATGTCCTTCGCCGAGGCCGCGGCGTTGCCCATCGCCCTGCATACGTCGTGGCACTGCCTCATCACCCAGGCCAGGCTGCAGCCCTGGGACGACGTGCTGGTGCAGGCCGGCGGCTCCGGCGTGGGCAGCATGGGCATCCAGATCGCCAAGATGATGGGCTGCCGGGTGATCACCACCGCCGGCAGCGACTGGAAGCTCGAAGAGGCGAAGAAGTGGGGCGCTGATGAGGTCATCAACTACCGCGAGGTGGACAGCGTCAGCGAGCGCGTCAGGGAGTTGACCGACGGGCAGGGGGTGGACGTGGTGTACGACTGCGTGGGCGCGGACGTGTGGCACGAGAACATGCTGAGCCTCAAACACGAGGGCCGGCTGGTCATCACCGGCGTCACCTCGGGCAGCCAGACGCCCATGGATTTATCCATTCTGCACGGACGCCCGCTGCACCTGATGGGCAGCGGCGGCCGCTCACGGCGCACCATGGCCGACGCCATGAAGATGGTGAACCAGGGCGCCTTGCGCGGCATCGTCGGCCGGACCTTCCCGCTGGAGGAGGTCGGCGAGGCGCACCAGGTTATGCACGACCGAGACTTCTTCGGCAAGCTGGTCATCGAGCACTGAGCGACCGGCCGCTTTTGGTACAATATCGTACGCCAAAAAGGTCATCACATCCCAACGGAGGCACTCCCGCTATGAAAATCGCCCGCTACCTCGCCCACGGAGCCGAGCATTTCGGCGTCGTTGACGGCGACAACATTACCGCCATCGACGGCAGCATCTTCGACTCCGAGATCAAGCTGACCGACCACATCCATGCACTGTCCGATGTCAAACTGCTGTCGCCGGTGATGCCGGGAAAAATCCTCGCCATGGGCCTGAACTACACCAGCCACATCGGTGACCGGCCCGCTCCCGAATACCCCATGATCTTCCACAAGACCCCTACCAGCGTCATCGGGCCCGAGGACGCCATCGTGCGGCCCAAGGAAGTCCAGCGCTTCGACGCCGAAGGCGAGATGGTCGTGGTCATCAAGGACAAGTGCCGCAACGTTTCCAAGGCCGACGCGCTGAACCACGTGCTTGGTTACACCTGCGGCAACGACGTCAGCGCGCGCGATTGGCAGCAGAAGGACCGGCGGGAGAACAACTCCGACTGGTGGCGCGCCAAGTCCGCCGACACCTTCTCGCCCATGGGTCCCTGGATCGAAACCGAGGCCGACCCCCACGCCCAGCACCTGCGGACCCGGGTCAACGGCAACGAGGAGCAGAACGAGACCACCGCGCACCTCATCTTCGACGTGCCCACGATGATCGAGTTCATCACGAAGTACGTGACCCTGGAAGCCGGCGACTGCATCTTCACCGGCACGCCGGGAACCACGTCCGACATGGCCGACGGGGCCGTCTGCGAGATCGACATCAGCGGCATCGGCGTGCTGCGCAATCCGGTCAAGCTGGAAGCGTAACCGTCGTTCTGGGAACCTTTGAAACGTGCCGGCGCTTGTGCTAGCTTGCGCCGGCGCACGGAATTAACCCTATGCCATCGAGGTGCCCTCATGAAAACCGTGGCTGTCATTAACTACAAAGGTGGCGTAGGAAAGACGACTGTCGTTGCCAATATAGCCGCCGAGCTTGCCTACCGGGGACAGAACGTCCTGTTGATCGATCTTGACCCTCAGGCCAGCCTTACGTTTTCACTCATGAGCGTTGATGTTTGGGAGGAACGCCATGCCGCAAGCACGACGATTCGCAACTGGTACGACGCATACATTGATCAGGACCAGAACCTTGAACTGGCTTCGCTGATCGTCACACCGCGAGTCAGCAATAACCTCAGCGGTCGCGTTGACTTGATCTGTTCGCACTTGGCGCTGATCAACATAGATTTAGAACTGGCGGCACGGCTTAGTGGCGGCTCCATGCGCCAAACTCGAACGAATTTTCTGCGGCTACACTCAAGGCTGCGGGAGGGTTTGGAAACCGCTGCGATCATGGACAGGTACAATTATGTGCTGATTGATTGTCCTCCTAATTTCAACATCGTCACTAAAACAGCGATCGTGGCCAGTGATCGGATTTTGGTACCGGCGATTCCAGATTATTTGTCGACACTGGGAATAGAAGAATTGCAGCGTCACATTGGCGAGCTAGTCAACGATTTCAATAGCTTTGCCGACGAACGGAGCACGCCATCGTTCGACAAGATAGATCCATCAATTATGGGCGTGATTCCCACCATGGTCCGCATATACGCAAACAGGCCTATTTCCGCTCAATCGCAGTTCATCAATAGAATTAGGCAGACTGGTTTGCCGGTATTCGATGCATACGTCCGTAGAAACGACACCACATTCGGTAGTGCCCCTGAATACGGTGTACCGGTCGTCCTTGGCAATCCTTCTGTGAACAGAGATGATCTGGAAGGATTGACCACAGAATTTCTCCAGAGAGTCTGAGGAGGTGCTCACTATGAGTGAATCGAAGCAAACGATAGCCAAGCTGTTGGTTGCTTTCGCGGACGCGATGAATTCCATGGACGACCGTGAATTTGACCTTCTCATCCAAGGCAAGGCCAAACTCCGCCTGGTAGAAGAGAAACCGATACAGGAAAAGAATCGTGAAGCGGACGCGTGCTTGGACAATGTGGTCGCCGAGCTTGCTCAAAAACTCAACGAAGCAGAGTCGCGTGAATCCGCCGAAAGCCTGCTTGCGTCCATAAACCATCCCAGAAGGAGAAATTTCCTGCTTTTGCTTGCGCAAGCCTGTGGTGTCACTGTGGGTTCTAAGGACCGCATCGCTAGAATTGAGCAGAAATTGGTCGAGGATGTAGTGGGTTCCAAACTACGCTCGCAAGCCATCAAGAAGGTAGCTTTCTGAAGTTGATCCAGAATGTGCGTCACTGAGACCTCCGAAAAAAATCCAATAAGACAAGGGCGGCCAACCGGTCGACCCTTTTGATTTGCGGGTTGCTCATTGAGTCCGGCGTCAGCCGTTGGTTCGGCTCTCCTCTCGCAGCTTTACCAGCAGGGGGATGGACCGGATTTTGCGCTCGTCCAGGTCTTCCCAGTAAACGCCCTTGGGACGCGGCAATTCTTCCCGGCCGCTGTTGCACCGTATGATCGCGTCGGTGGTCACCACGATGTCCAGCGGCACGTCGTGTTGCGTCCAGGGCAGGTCCTCGTCCAGCAACTGCATGGGGTGGACCGTGCTGATCACCGGCGTACCCGGTTTCACCACGCCGGCCGCCGCCGCCAGGCCGTATTCCAAGTCGGCGAACCCGCCGCCTTTGCCGATGCGGACGCCCCGGCTATTGACCGCCACCGATCCGGACACCACCAGGTCGATGGGCTGCATCTCATGCACGTACACCGGGCGGCCTACTTTGAACGCTCCGGAGATGGTGGCCGCTTTTGCCGGCACGACTTCGGCGCGAGCCGGGTCCAGCTCGATGAATACCCGCTCGTCCTTGAGCCTGGGCACCGCCATGTACAGCAGTTTGCCCTGCTCCAGGGCAAGTTGACGCAGGGGATGCTGCGCCTGATCGGGGTTGCTCTTGATGGCTCGCGCGGCTTCCCATTCCGGGATCTCCGACGCCAGGGCGGCCGCCGCCTCGCTTCCGATGAAGTTGGGAATCTTGTCGTGTACGGACTTTCCCCGGACCACGCGAGCCGTTTCCAGCGCGGTCCAGGTATCTTCACGGATTGTCCACTTGTCTCGCACGGTTCTTCTCGTTTCGTTAGACGAGACCAACCAGCGACAGCAGCCTGCTGGTTTCCTCGGTGCCGTTGGCGCCCAGCACTGCCAACTGGACGATGACGATTATGATCCACGGAATGAACCCGATCACCGCGGCAACCAGTACCACGGCGATTGCCCGCCCCGTGGACTCAAAGTCCAGCGCCTGGCGCACCGCAACGGTCACTGCTGCCAGTGTCCAAACAAAGATCACCAACCAAAGGAACCAACCGAAGATCCATCCGATATAGGGCAAGAATCCGAAAATGCTGAAGATCGACAGGACTCCTGGCGTATACGCGAAGCCGACTACCCGGCCGATCTCCGCCCAACTAGTATGGGTGCTCCCTGTACGAAGGATCATCCCGCCCACCAGACTCAGCACGGACACCCAAATCGCCCAGCGCACGATGCCGAAAACCAGGCCGGCTATCAACGCCAGTATGATTCCCAGGGCCGAAGCGCCACCAAGCAATGCGGCGACGAGCCCGCCGACGGCTCCGCACACGGTGACTAGCATCACTACGAGTATGGCCTGCCCAATTGCTCCCCTGTCCGCTTCAATGTCCTCGTATGTTTCGGCGTTGAACAGCGCCGCTCCGATCATTCTCTGGATCATCAAATCACCTCATTCAATTGTTGCCTGACTGTATATCGATCGTGGCCGACTATGGCGGGCGTCAATCGGGTTGGATTCTAAACGTTGATTTTCACAGTTGCCGTTGTGCGTGTCTGCAAAATTGGCGCAGTTTCACTTTACAAGCGGAGTCGCCCGGCATACAATTCAGGCAAGGGAGCAGGCTGGTCTGGCCTCTCCCCGGTTTGCTGTTGGGACTTCCTTTGCCCTGCAACAGGTCCCGATCTGTGCGGGATCAAGCGGCGCGTACGAAGATGAAAACCCCGCAAATCGGAGACGAATTAGCCTTTCAATATCTGTAGGCCATGACAAATGGGCACCACCGACCGATGGTGTTGTAACCTGTAGTGCCGCTGCGCCCGCACTGCGCCTTCGCCCAATTCCGATGAGTCAGTTACCCGAAACCATCCCGGACCCGTCGCCGGATAATCCCGGCAGCCTGCAGGCCAACCTGGATAGCCGTCGCGCTAAGTTGCAGCGCATCCGGCAGCGCGGCATTGATCCTTATCCCAGGCGGTTCCGGCGCACCTGCACCGCCGACGAGGCGATCAAGCTGTTCGAGGCCGCTGAGGACGACCAGGCGCCCCACCGCGCAACGGGCATCAGCGTGGCCGGGCGCATCGTGTCCATGCGCGTGATGGGCCGCGCGGCGTTTCTCGATCTGCGCGATGCTTCGGGTACGATGCAGGCCATGTTGCGGCAGAACGTTCTGGGTGACGAGTACGCCGTGCTGCAGGACCTTGACCTCGGGGATTTCCTCGGCGTCGACGGCGACATGATGCGCACCCGCACCGGCCAAGCCACCATCGAAGCGCACGGGCTGACGATCCTCGCCAAGGGCATGCGGCCCCTGCCCGAGAAATGGCATGGGTTGAGGGATGTCGAAACCCGTTACCGCCAACGCTATTTGGACCTCATCGCAAATCCCGAGGTCGCCGACACCTTCGTTCAACGCAGCCGCATCATCAGCGGCATTCGCCGTTTCCTGGACAGCCGCGGGTTCGTCGAGGTGGACACGCCGATACTGGTGCCGATCCCTGCCGGCGCCCACGCCCGACCTTTCATCACCCACCACAATGCCCTGGACGAGCAGCTGTACCTGCGCATCGCCACGGAGTTGTACCTCAAGCGCCTGATCGTCGGTGGTCTGGACAAGGTGTATGAGATCGGCCGAGTTTTCCGCAACGAGGGCATAGATCAGGACCACAACCCTGAGTTCACCCTGCTGGAATCCTACGAAGCCTACGCCGATTACAACGCGGTGATGGAGATGGTGGAGTCGCTGGTTTCATCGCTGGCGCAGGACGTACACGGCTCGATGCGGGTCGCGATGGGCGACGACTTTATCGACTTCACGCCGCCATGGCCTCGACTGTCGCTGCGCGAGGAGTTGCAACGGCGCAGCGGCGTGGACATTGAAGAGTACCCCGACGCTGAGTCGCTGACGGGAAAGTGCCGCGAACTGGGCCTGGAACCGGCGCCTCGCGAGGCCCGTGGGCGCCTCATCGACAAGATGCTGTCCGTGTACGTGGAGCCGAACCTGGTACAGCCCTCCTTCCTGATCGACTACCCCGAAGACATGTCGCCCCTGGCCAAGGGGCACCCCGACAAGCCGGGATACGTCGAGCGGTTTGAAGCCTTCGCCGCGGGCATGGAGATTGCCAACTCCTACACGGAGCTGAACGATCCTGAAGTTCAGCGGGCCCGGTTCGCCGCGCAGGAGCACCAGCGTGACGCCTACAACGACGAGGAAGCCGACCGGACCGACGACGACTTCCTCACGGCCCTGGAATACGGCATGCCGCCCACCGGCGGGTTGGGCATCGGCATCGACCGGCTGGTCATGCTGCTGACCGGCCAGTCCACCATACGCGATGTGCTACTATTTCCGCAGATGCGCTCCCTCTCTGGCGACGGCGGCAACGTGGCGCCGTCAGGCGATACCACCGGGTGATCATTATGACTATGGCGGCCCGCGAAACCAGATCAGACACTCAACGATTGCCGAAGCCTGCCTCTGATTTGCTCGATCTGCTTCCCGTCACTCTGCGGTTGCCCGAGGCGGCGCTAAACGCCGGCACGGATGCCTGTGAGGATTGGTTCTGGGCTGTTTGCATGGCCAACGATGAAACCGCTTGGCAAATGGAACTCAACGCCATGGGGGAGCTGGAACTGATGCCACCTACTTACCCGCCATCCGATGAGCACGAAGGGGAATCCTTCGGTGAAGTGCGCCAGTGGAATATTGGCCGAGGTCGCCCAGGCACGGCAACCGGGCCTACCAGCGCTTACCGCCTCGCTAACGGAGCCATCCGGAGTCCTGATGCGGCTTGGGCGCCGCAGGAAAAAGTCCTGCCGCCCTCGCCGGACCCGCCCCGCGCCCGTCCTTATTGTCCGGACTTTGTGGTAGAAATCCGGTCCACTTCCCAGCGTTCACTTACCCACCTGCTCAACAAGATGCAGGAATACATGGACAATGGCGCAAAGCTCGGCTGGCTCATCGACCCCCTCGAACGCACCGTGCGCATCTATCGCGCCGGCGTGGCCGAACCTGATCTGCTGGCCGACCCTGACATGCTCGACGGCGAGGAGGTGCTGCCCGGTTTCACCTTTGCCGTTCGGGAACTCATTTTCGACTTGGTGTAATTGGACCTGCATGCTTTCCCTGGAACAAATCCGCAACGACACCGACACCGTTCGCGCCGCCCTGATTCGCCGCGCCGAGGACGAAGACTGCCTGGACGAAATCCTGGACATGGATGCCCGGAGGCGTGCCGCGATCACCGACGGCGACGAACTTCGTGCCCGCCGCAATACGGTATCTCGCGAGATTGGCCAGGCGCGTTCTCAGGGCGGCCAGCCGGACGAAAGCATCGTAGCCGAGATGCGCGACGTGGGCCGTCGCATCAACGAACTGGAAGATCTGGTCCGTGACCTGGACTCGCGAATCAACGATGCGATGCTCGCGTTGCCCAACCTGCCGCATTCGAGCACGCCCGAAGGCATTGACGAGACACGCAACGTGGTGCTGCGTCACTGGGGCGAGCCGACCACCCTGGACTTCGAAGCCCAGCCGCACTGGGACCTGGCGGAGAATTTGGGCATCATCGACTTCCAGCGCGGCGTCAAGCTCTCCGGCAGCCGGTTCTACACTTTGCACGGCTACGGCGCGCGGCTGGAGCGGGCGATCATCTCGTGGATGCTGGACCTGCACGGCAGCGAGCATGGATATACGGAAGTTGCCCTGCCCATCCTGGTGCGCCGCGAGATCATGGAGGGTTCCGGCAATCTGCCGCTGTTCGCCGACAATCTCTACCACGACGAGGAGGATGACCTCTGGCTCATTCCCACCGCGGAGGTTCCCGTCACCAACCTGCACCGGGATGAAATCCTGACCGCCGATGATCTGCCCCTCTATTACGTGGCGCATACCCCGTGCTTCCGACGGGAAAAGGCGGCCGCCGGCCGGGACACCCGGGGCATCAAGCGCGTCCACCAGTTCAACAAGGTGGAGATGTACAAGTTTGTCGAGCCGGACACCTCCTTCGATGAGCTTGAGGCGCTATTGGCAAATGCTGAGGCGGTGTGCCAGCGCCTCAACCTGCCCCACCGAATCCTGCAACTGTGCGCCGGAGACATCTCCTTCCCCTCAGCCAAGTCCTACGATATCGAGGTCTGGGCCGCCGGTTCTCAGGAATGGCTGGAAGTGTCGTCCTGCTCTAATTGCACCGACTTCCAGGCCCGACGCGCCAACGTGCGCTACCGGCCCGGAGTGGGTGAGCGGCCGCGCTTCGTCCACACCCTGAACGGATCGGGGCTGGCCCTGCCGCGGGTGATCATCGCCATCCTCGAGAACAACCAGCAGCCCGACGGCTCGGTGGTCATTCCCGAGGCGCTGCGGCCCTACACCGGGTTCAGCGTCATCCCCGCCCCTTGACCGGCAAAGGAATACAACCGTTATGATGCCCCACGCAACCGATACCGGCCGCCTGGCCCGTCAACCCGGCAAGGGCCGGGGGTATGAAGTCCTGTTGGTCAGCGAGGACGAGCATCCCGGATACATGGCGCTCTGCCCGTCGCTGCCCGGTTGCCTCAGCTGTGGCGAAACCCGTGAAGAGGCCTTGGAAATGATAGCCGACGCCATCTCAATGTGGCTGGACAGCTACGATGGACAGGAACACCCGTATCATTCCGATGCCATGGCGCAAACGGTCGCCGAATACGAAGCCGACGGATTCCGGACGGAAAAGGCGCTGGTCAAGCCGGCCGATTGGGACCAGATCATTGCCGATTGCGATGCCGCTATTCTCTGCAATCCGAATGACGCCAAAGCCTACGTCGAAAGAGGCGGCGCTTACCTCAACAAACGAGAGTACGGTCAGGCCATAGCCGATTACACCGCCGCCATACGCATCGCCCCCGACGACGCTGAACCCTACACGAGCCGGGGTAACACGTATCTCAGCAGTAAAGAGTACAACCTGGCAATCGCGGATTACGACTCCGCCCTCCGTCGAGACCCTTACGATGAAGAGGCTATTGGCAACCTGGAAGCCGCATACGTTCAGCTGCGGGCATGCGCCAAAGGCGCCTGATGCCCCCTTATGTACCCGGATTCACTGCCGCTGACGTTCGCCGCGCCTTTCTGAGCGATGACTGGATTATCCGACAAGGTGGCAAACATATGCGCGCCGAAAAAGATGGGCGGACGGTTCCAATCCCACGTCATAGAGGCAAGGACATTCCTCCCGGAACCATGGGCAGTATCATCGTCCAAGCCGGCTGGACGGTAAGAGAGTTTCGCAACTTGGCGCGGGGCCGGAACCGCGACGGCAGCCGCCGCAATCGTAACCGGTAAGTTTGACACTCGGCTGTGATAAATGGAGATAGACAATATGGCCGGCATCTGGCCCGACGACATCCGCTGCGTCGCCCTCATCACCTTCGACGTGGACGGCATCACCTCCTGGCTGAATCGGAACCCTGATTTCATCAACTACCCCAGCCTGCTGTCCATGGCGGAATACGGCCCCAGCGTGGCCACGCCGCGCATCCTGGACATGCTGGACGCTCAAAGTATTCCGGGCAGCTTCTACATCCCCGGATACGTGGCCGAAACCCACCCCGACCTGGTGCGCGAAATCGCCGCTCGCGGGCACGAGGTGGCCCATCATGGCTATATCCACGAGCCGCCGGCCACCATGACGCCCGAGAAGGAAGAAGAAGTGTTGGTCAAGGGCATCAGCATCCTGGGAGAGCTCACCGGTGATGCGCCGGTCGGCTATCGTTCGCCCAGCTGGGAACTCAGCCCGGTGTCGCTGGACCTGCTCGCCAAGCACAATTTTCAGTACGACAGCAGCCTGATGGGCGACGACGCGCCGTACCTGGTGCCGGGCGGCGACCCGCCGCGCAACCTGGTTGAGTTGCCCATCCACTGGCTCCTGGATGATGCGCCGCACTTCGCCTACGCCCCCTCGGCCAACCGCCTGGGCCCCATGCGGAACCCCGACGAGGTGTTCGAGAGCTGGGCAGCGGAGTTTCGCGGCATCTACCGCTATGGCCGCTGCTTCAATCTCACCATGCACCCCCAGTACATCGGACGACCCGGCCGCCTGCTCATGCTGGAGCGCCTGATTGAGTACATCAAGACTTTCCCCGGCGTTCGCTTCATGCGTTCAGTGGACGTGGCGACGATGTGGGAAAAAGGAGCCTAGGATCATGCCGGCAGTACACGACCGCGGCGGATGGCCCGACGACACCCCCATCGACCGCAGTGAGCACGAGTACAGCGATTGGGAGCGGCGGGTGGACGCCGTGCATCAGGTTCTCGGCCAGCAGGGCATCCGCACCACCGACGAGATGCGCCGCGCCATCGAAAGCCTCCCGCCGGAACGCTACGAAGCGCTGTCCTACTACGAAAAGTGGACCGCCGCCCTAGAGTTACTGCTGATCGAAAAGGGCATCCTTACCGCCGAGGAGATCGATGCCAAAACCGCTGAACTGCGGCAGCAGGGGCTGTAGTGCCGACTCGACGCAAGGACGAGATGCTCCCATTATGAATCCTGCTTTTGGTCTTATAGCTGCCCAAGTCATCCCGCCCACCATTTCAGGCATTGCCGAGTGCTTCCGCACGATGCAGGAGGAGGAAACCAAGCGGCAGGCCATCATGGCCAACCGCGAGGTTCTAGTTGCACGGCTCACAGCGGAGAAAGAAACCATCCTCGCCTATTTCAGTCACAGGTTCGCTGAGCGGCGGGCCGCTTTGGACGAGTTCTTCAAGCTACTCCGTCACGCCGTTGACAGTCGAGATAACCACCAGTTGAATGTCGCTTTAGCTGGCATCCTCGGCATCATCCAGGATAACCCGCTGGATGACTTTGAAACTTTCAAGCAGCAGTTTCACGACCCGGATTACGTCATCGAAATCTGACGCCGGAAGCCGACTGCACGCCCTGTAAGGAGATCCGCAATGCCCCTGCCGCTCATCATACCGGTTGCCATCGGTGGCGCTGCCCTGCTGACGGGCGGGGGCATGACCATCAACGCGCAAAGCAAAATCAAGAAAGCGAAGGCCGAATACCAATCGGCCTATAACGCCTACAAGGTGAAATACGAACGCTACCAGGATTATCATGCAGAAACGGAAAAGCGTTTGCAGGAATTGGGCCGTTACCGCGCGACCGGGATGCAGGCCGTCCGTGAGGCGATAGAGTTCATCAGGAAAGCACGACTGGTCAACCCCAACATCATCAGCGACGCTGAAATCAGCATTCAGGATTTGGAACGGTTGGACCAAGCCTATGGCGACATCCTCAAAACTCTGGGCGGCACCGGAGTCAGTTTAGCCGGCGGAGTAGGCGCAGGCACATTGACGGCTTTGGGGGCATATGGAGTAGTGGCAGCGTTTGGCACTGCGTCAACCGGAGCGGCAATCGGTGGGCTGAGCGGCGCTGCCGCCAGCAGCGCTACTTTAGCATGGTTAGGTGGCGGTGCCCTTGCGGCCGGCGGGTTGGGTATTGCTGGTGGGACCGCTGTTCTGGGCGGTATCGTGGCAGCTCCGGTGATTATCGGATTTGGAGTATTCCGGCAAGTGAAAGCCGGCAGAGTTCAAAAAGAGGCTGCCGAGAAAATTCAGCAAATAGAGGTGAAAGAAGCCGAAATTGACCGTGACCGGGTCAAGCTGCGAACAGTGCGTCAACGTTGCGATGAAGTGCAACGGACAATACAGGAACTGACTGATCAGCTCAAAATTGCCCTGCACAATGCCAGTCCCAACATAGCGGAGGACGTCTATCGAATCGCCCAAATCGCCAAGACCCTGCGCGCCGCGATTGACGAACCTGTGGTGCCGGCCAATCAGTGGAACGCCACACGTTCACGACACTCAAATGGTGGACTCAAGACCAAGACTTGCGCCGTTGCAAATTGCCGTCGCCAGGCTACCGTGGGGGATTACTGCACCGGTCACCGCAAGTCGTTATAGCGGCTTATCGCGAGACCCTCCATACTGCGCTCGTCCCAACGCTGCTCACCGCCGGATGATCCTTGATGACACGCATAACTGACGACACCCCCAGCATCAACGCAAAATTTGCCGCAACGGCGCTCAACCGGGCGGCGGAGCTGATTGCCGACCCTGTCACCCGCGCGGAGCTGGACGGCAGCGTCATAGGTGCGCTGCAACAAGCGAAGAACGAGTTCATTGCCGCCGAAACTCACCGGCAGAAAAGCGGCCGGACCTACGGCTGGTCGTGGCTTCGGAAGGATCTGGGAGAGTACATCCAAAGCCGCTACCCGACCTACGCTGCTTCATTCACCCCCATCAGCGACTGGAACGATGAAACATCTCCAGGCAGTATGGCGCAAACCTTGCGGGAGGCTGCGGTGACCATTGCCGGCTTGGTGGCCGAACGAACCAGCGCTGCCGGCAAATTTGAGGCTATGACGCCTCAAGAGAGGGCCGAGTACGAACTCATGCGGAATGTTGCCGCCTTCCTTGACCGGCAAGGATTGACCATAACCGTCGCATGGGATAGGGAAAACCCCAATGACCCCATTGATTACCGGGGAACCGTGGACGGCGTGGCGTGGGCCTTCGAACTTATCGAGTTGAGAATCGATGCAAAGGGTTCGCACCTGACCGTCGGCCACCCCAAAGAGCGCAAGAGGATCCCTGAGCAGATCAAGGAACTCGCCGCGCCAATGCCGCAGATACCCGACGGCCCTGACGCACTCCAAAAGGCCCTTGACGCCGCGGTAAGTCACGGAAACAAGATGAGCAAGCTCAACGCGCTGAACGGGGCCAGGTACTGCCTTGTGCTGCACAACCGGCAATTTCTGTACGCGCCCGATTGGGAGGCAATCGCCATGCCGGACCTCAGCGCGTTTGACGCGGTTTTGATACTGCACCAGGACAGCGTCGCAGCAGCGCAAACGTGGGAAGCCGCAACGCAAGACGGATTCAACAAAGCCCTACTCAGCCAGAATGTGAGTGATTTATCAGACATCGCGAGTCTCAAGTTGTCCGGCAGGCCGGATGTTAACCCGGAAGTAATCAGGTCATTTTGGAAGCGAATGGATGAATCTGGCATCACCGACGAAGAAATTTACGAGGCGGTAAAGGAAGCCCGAGCGGAGAGATGCCGAAGCCACGGTTAGTCCTGGACACCAGTGCGGTGCTAATGCCGATAGTCAGAGAGAACAGCAGCGAGTCATGGCTGCGGGAAATGTGGCGGAATGGGCAAATTATCCCGCTGATCAGTTCCGACCGGGTGTCGGAACTGATTGAAACTCTACGGAAACCCCATTTCGAGGCTGGCGAGGAACAAGCCGTTGCGATCTATTTCAGATACTGCGTTGAAGTTGAGATACCCAACCCACCGCCGGAAACGCCGATTTGCCGCGACCCCAACGACCAACCGTTCCTCATTCTCGCCTACCATGCCGCAGCAGATTATCTGGTCACAAAGGATCCTGACCTGTTGGCGCTCCGTGACGAATCCGAAATCCCGATTATCACGCCAGCCGAGCTGAGCGTTATAATGCCACGATACTCGTCACAACGCGATCCAATTTGATGGAAACAGATATGACCACTCCCGCCGAACCCGCCCTTTACACCCATGGTACCTCCGTCCGCGTGCGCGTCGGATCGCCGGCGCACCACTTCCGCACGCCGGCCTATATCCAGGGACATACCGGCACGGTGGACGCGCTGTGCGGCGTTTACCCCAACCCCGAGACGCTGGCCCACGGCGGCGACGGCTTGCCCCGCCAGCCTCTCTATCGCATACGATTGCAGCAAACCGATCTCTGGCCGGACTACGCCGGCAACCCGGCGGACACATTGCTGGTGGACGTTTACCAGCATTGGCTGGAACCCGCCTGATTTGTGCTATCTTGCCCGCAACCGCCGCAATTGAGAGGTACATTAACCGTGGAGCGACCGATATTTCAGCCCATTGGCTCCCCCGCAGAGGAACTGGATACGCCGGCCCTGGTGGTTGACCTGGGGATAATGGAGCAGAACATCGCGGTCCTGCACAATGTCGTTAGTGGCTCCGACGATGGATCTGGCGCCGGACGGCTCTCGGTTCGCCCGCATGTCTCCTGTCATGGCTGCCCTGAAATCGCGCAGTTCCAGCTGTCGGCAGCGGGCAGCTCCGGCGGCGTGGCGGTCAGCTCACTGGCGGAAGCCGAGGCATTTGCCGCCTCCGGCGAAGACTCCACCGCCGACAATGGGGCTGCGTCGCCTTCCGGCGCAATTGACGACATACTGATAGCGGGGCGGGTGATCACCTCCGCCAAGATCAGCCGACTGGTCGACCTGGCCGGCCGGATCACGTTGAGCGTGGCCGTCGACAACCCCCGCAACGTCCAGGACCTGTCCGAGGCTGCACAGGCCGCCGGCGCCACTCTGGGCGTGTTGGTGGACATGGACGCCGGATACGGGTTCGGCGGTGTGGCGTCCGTGCAGGACGCGGTTGTCCTCGCGCAAACGGTTGCCGGCGCGCCCGGGTTGACCTTCGAAGGGATAATGACCTACGAAGGCCCGTTGCCCATAACGGACCGGGCGGAACTGGAGGCCGAAACCCGCCGCCGGTTGCAACCCATTCTGGACACGCGAAGCGCCCTGGAGCAGGCCGGCATTGAGGTTGCGACGGTAAGCGCAGGCAGCACCTACAACTATGACATCGTCTGCCAATTGTCGGGCATCACCGAGGTACAGGCAGGAGTGTACCCCTTGATGGACATGGAAACCCGGCGCATCCGCCCGGAATTACAGCCGGCGTCTAGTGTTCTGGCCACGGTCATCAGCCATCCGGTGGCAGGCCGGGCAGTGGTGGACGCCGGCCACAAGACCACCGGCCCCGATTTCGGCGTACCCGTTCTGGAGGCGTTCGAGGGCGCCGTGGCCTCCAGGTTCAGCGCGGAGCATGGCATCCTGGATTTGGAAGGGTCGGCCACCGAGCAGTTGATGCCCAATGACAAGGTACACCTGGTTCCGTATAACCTGGCTCTCTGCGTCAATCAATATGACTATATCCGCGCCGTGCGGGATGGCAAACTGGCGGGGTATTGGCGCGTTGCCGGCCGGGGACAGCTGGGGTAGTTCCCCGAAAGTTTCAACATTCCGGTCAGTGTTCACAGCGAAAATCGATTTGACATGAAGGAACCTCGGAGGTACGTCCATGCCGCAAGCGTATGAACCCCAACCCGGCACGCCGGTTGCGCAACTGGATACTCCATGCCTGATCCTGGACATGGATGCGCTGGACCACAACATGGATGTGATCGCGGATTTCTACGGAGACCGGCACAGCAAGTTGCGAGGGCACAGCAAGAACCACAAGAGCCCGGCCCTGGCTTTGCGGCAGATCCAGCGCGGCGGCACCATCGGTGGAGTGTGCGCCGCCAAGGTTGCCGAGGCTGAGGTGATGGTGCAGGGTGGAGTGGCCAGCGTTTTCGTAACCAGCGAGGTGGTTGCGCCACCCAAGATTGCCAGGCTTTGCGCCCTGGCGGGCCAGGCCGAGATCCTGGTGGCCTGCGAAAACGAGGCGAACGCCCATGACCTTTCCCAGGCTGCCACCGCCCAGGGCGTAAACCTGGGCGTGGTCATTGAGCAGGAAACCGGGCTGGTCCGGTGCGGGGTGCAGGAGGCGGAAACCGGCCTGACTCTGGCGCGATTGATTGATTCGCTGCCCGGGCTCTCCCTGAAAGGCGTGATGAGCCACCAGATGATGTCCGAACCCTCTGGGGATCTGGAGGACCGCGCCACTGAAGCTCACCGCCTCATCCAGCCGGTTCTGGATCTCAGGGAAGCCATGATCGCCGACGGACTGCCGGTTGAAATCGTATCGACGGGCGAAACCTGGAGCTATGATATCGCGGGGGACATGCCGGAAGTAACCGAAATCCAGGGTGGCTCTTACCTGGTAATGGAAACCTCGTACGAATACATGGAGGATTTTCATTTGGCCGGCAAAGTGCTGTCCTCGATTATCAGCGTCCCGCGCCCGGGAACGGCGATAGGCGATGCTGGGGCTCGCGCCGTGGGAGGCATGAAGGGATTGCCTCGAGTGGAGGGTCGCCCCGGGGTCGAAGCGGTCGATATGGACACCGACCGCACCGTGTTCCAAACGGCGGAGGGGGCCGAACTGGCGGTTGGGGACCAGGTCTTGCTGCTTCCCGGCCAGCAGGACGCCATGGTAAGCCGCTGGGATCGCTTCATCGGCATACGCGACGGAAAGGTGGAGGCGGTTTGGGAGATCGAGGCAAGGGGCTGTCACAATTAGAGGTTTCTCCTCCAAACGTAATTGCTCGCCAGGCATAATCGATAGGGACCCATAACCGCTCGCGTACCAATTTGGAGAGGGAAACATGACCGCAACCCATGTTGTCGATCACATCCACGACGAGCCTATGAGCGAGGTCGCGCTGCGCTCGGTGGCAATTGAAGCTCTGCTCGCCGAGAAAGGCTTGCTCACGGCCGATGAAGTGCGGCGCCAGGTGAACCTGATGGACGGTCGCACGCCGGCCGACGGCGCGCGCGTCGTCGCTCGCGCCTGGGTTGACGCTGGTTTCAAGGCGCGCCTGCTGACAGATCCACGCTCCGCCCTGGCGGAGATGAGCATCGAGATCCCGGCCGAGACCCCGCATCTGATGGTGGTGGAGAACACGGAGGATGTTCACAACATGGTGGTCTGCACCCTGTGTTCCTGCTACCCCAGGATGCTGCTCGGCCGCCCGCCGGACTGGTACAAGAGCCTGGCGTACCGGGCCCGGGCCGTCCGCGACCCGCGCGGGGTGATGGCGGAGTTTGGCGCCGCGCCGCCCGCCGATGCCGAGGTGCGCGTCCTCGACAGCACTGCGGACCTGCGCTACCTGGTGCTGCCGCGCCGGCCTGCTGGAACCGAGGGCATGAGCGAAGAGGAGCTGGCCTGCCTGGTGAGCCGGGACAGCATGATCGGCGTCACCGGTGCGCTGGCGCCGTAAGGCATTTTCCAGTCAGTCAATCTGCAAGTCTTCCTCGTCCAGGCGGCACCAATGCACCTGTCCGGACGTGATGACATCAGCGATGCGGTTGTCGATACGAAGCGCGGCAACGACGGCGTGAGCAGGTTGCCCGGTGAACCGGGTCAGGTATCCGGCGTTGCGCACCGCCCGGTTGGTATCTCGCTCGTCGGCGGTGAATGAAGCCTCCATTGCGACGTAATGGGTCTCGCCGGCGTCGTTGGTGGCCTCGATGACGGCATCCGCCTCGATAAAACTGTAGCGGTGATTGCGGGGAAGGTCTAACGTATCGGCTTGTCGGACCATGGCGCGCAGGGCATTGCGATCCAGAACTCTGATTTCATCCAAGCCCAGATCCTCGCAGACGCGGTAACTCACCCGCAGTGCGCTATTGCGGGCATGAGCGGCTTTCAACGGGCCTATATCGTTGCGAATGGCGTCGACGCTGCGCTCGATCCTGGTCACCGTCTGCCTGAGGTCTTCCTGCCCGGCCCGAAGTTCTTCCTGCCCGGCCCACAGGTCTTTCTGCCCGGCCCGCAGTTCTTCCTGCCCGGATTCGAGACGTTCCAGCCGTTGGTTCGTTTCGTTGTTGCGGTGGTTAGTAGTCATGGTCACGGTTCCCAGAGACTCGCGTGGCATTTATGATACACCACCGTGCGGCATCATGAAGTCAGTCGCTGCGACTCCTCGTCGATCTGGTTGATTCGCCGCAGGTGACGGCCTCCTTCGAATTCGGTGGTCAACCAAACGTCCACGATCTCCCGAGCGGTTTCCCAGGACACCATGCGCTGTCCCATGGACAACACGTTGGAGTCGTTGTGCTGGCGGCCGTACCGCGCCGAGTCCGCATTCCAGCACAGCGTGCAACGGACTCCCGGCACGCGGTTGGCGACTATGGCCTCGCCATTGCCGGAACCGCCCAGGACGATGCCCCGGTCAGCTTCACCCCGCGCCACCGCTTCCGCTACCGGCCGGACCCATTTCGGATAGTCGCTGGGTTCGTCGGAATACGCTCCGTAGTCGATCGCCTCGTGGCCGAGGTACGCCAGCAGGGACAGCAATTTCCCCTTGTACTCGAACCCTGCGTGGTCGGAACCGATAGCAATCTTCATGGCTGTTCCCGCGATTATCGGCGTGTCATTTTCTATCCCTGAGCGCAGTTTATCACAGTGGCTGCTCCCATTTTGCGCTTTTACCCAACCCGAACGCGTATGCTAGGATACCGGCCATCTGACGCCATTATCACGCTCAATCGGAGGGACCACCATGAAAGGACGCATCGTTGTCGTCAAGGAATACGGCAAGCCTTTTGAGATCGAAGAGTACGACGTTCCGGAGCCACAGCCCGGGGCAGTTCTCCTCCGCATGACCCAGGCCGGCATCTGCGGTTCCGACCTGCACACCTGGCGCGGCGACCAGACCCAGGAGCACAATCCGCTGCCCGAAACTGGGCGCGTCATGGGACACGAGGGAACCGGCGTCATCGAATACCTGGGTGACGGGGTGGCTACCGACTACTGGGGCGCCGATGTGAAGGAAGGCGACCGCGTGGTGTATGCCGCGGTGTTCCCCTGCTACCACTGCCACATGTGCCTGCGCGGAAACACCAACTGGTGCGCCAATCGCCAGTATCCCGCCGCCGGTAACTGGCCATACTTCACCGGAACCTACGGCGACTTTCTCTACCTGCCGCCGCGTCATCCCTTCTTCCGCGTCCCGGACGAACTTCCCGACAATCTGCTCGGGCCGGTCAACTGCGCCATGGGGACGGTGACCACCGGCCTGGAACGGGCCGGCATGAGCCACGGGCAGTCCGTAGTCATCATGGGCGCCGGCGGCCTGGGCATTCACGCCACCGCCATGGCCAAGGAGCGCGGCGCCGACCGGGTTATCGTGCTGGACCGTTTGGAGAACCGCCTTGCCCTGGCTGAAGAGTTCGGCGCAGATGAGACCATCAATATCGAGGAGTTCAACACTCCTGAGACCCGCGTCCGCCGGGTCCGCGAGCTGACCCGCGGCCGCGGCGCCGACGTGGTGATGGAACTGGTGGGCCGCGCCGACCTGTTGAAGGAAGGCATCGACATGCTGTCCAACGGCGGCACCTTCGTCGAGATTGGCGATATCGTCCGCGGGCAGGAGGTGTCCATCGACCCGTCGAAGCTGCTGCAGGGCAAGAACATCGTGGGCAGCCTGATGTATCGTCCGTCGCTGCTGCCGGAGTTGCTGGACTTCCTGGTACGCAACCAGGATAGGCTGCCTTTCAACAAGCTGGTCTCCCACACCTTCCCACTGGCGGACGTGAACGAGGCTTTCGCCGCCGCAGAGTGGAGCCAGCGCCAGACCGAGATCACGCGGGCGATGCTCGTGCCGTAACCACGCTCTCTGCGCCTCGCAAATACGAGCCCGCCGACGCTGCCGGCGGGCTTGTTTGATGCGTGAGATCTCCGCGCTGATCCAGCCGCCTTGTCATTCGGTTGGCCTCAGCCGAGCAGCGTGCCGACTTTGCCGATAACTTCGCTAATCACCGCGCTGCTGCAACGGCGCTCGAACCGAGCGCCCCTGGCTCTCCAGTCCACGCTCCTGATTTGGTCCGCCAGTACCACGCCCGTGATCGACCCCCCGGGAGGCAAAGCGACTTCAAAGGGGTAGCCTTTGACCTGGGAGGTAATAGGGCAGCACAGAGCGAGGCTTGTGATTGCATTGTATTCCCGTGGGCTGACCACCAGCGCCGGTCTGTGCCCGGCTTGTTCGTGCCCGGCTTGAGGAGTGAAGCTCATCCAGACTATATCGCCCCGGTTCGGGACGTACTCGCCATCTACCACTCCTCGTTCCCTTGGGGCGTCCCCGTGTCCGTCTCATTATGGAGGTTGTCCGGGGTCACCTGATCTAGAAGCGAAGTCAGGTCGAAAACCTGTTTCCGGAGCATCAAGGTGTCGCCATCCGGCACGATTTCAATCGCCGATCCCTCCTGGACCCCCCATTGCTCGGCGATCGGTTTAGGGATGCGTATGGCGAGGCTGGAGCCCCACGTAGCGATGCGCGTTTTCGCCGCCACCAGAAATCCTCCTCTACAATATCTATATTGTATATTCGTTCAGTCATATTACATGAAGCGTCACCGCTGGGCAAACGTGGACCATGTTGCTATGGTCCCGGGTGCATTGCCCCCTGTGGTAACATTCGGATCACACACCCGCCGACCCCAGCCACGGCTCAATCAGCTCGCCTTCAGAGGAGCGCACGCTATGAAATTCGGATTGATGTACGAAATTCAGGTTCCAGAGCCCCATTACCCCGGCATAGAGGCCGAGCGCTACAAGCAGGTCATGGCTCAGGTCGAGCTGGCGGACGACGTTGGCTTCGACTACTTCTGGACCGTGGAGCACCATTTCCTGCGGGAGTTCTCCCACTGTTCCGCGCCCGAGGTGCTGTACGGCGCGATTTCCCAGCGCACCAAGCGCATCAGGATCGGCCACGCCGTGGCCCTGCTGCCGGGCGCCTACAATCACCCGGTTCGGGTCGCCGAGCGGGCTGCGGTGCTGGACATCGTCAGCGACGGACGCATGGACCTGGGAACCGGTCGCTCCACCACCCTTATCGAGATGGATGGTTTCGAGGTCGACCCGGAGACCACCAAGGCCCAGTGGCGTGAGGCCATCGAGATGATCCCGCGCATGTGGACCGAGGACCCGTTCTCCCACTCCGGCGAGTTCTACAACATCCCGCCCCGGTCCGTGATTCCCAAGCCGGTGCAGGACCCACACCCGCCCATGTGGATGGCGTGCAGCCAGCCGACGTCCTTCGGCGAAGCCGGCGATCTGGGCGTGGGGGTGCTGTGTTTCAACCTGGGTGGACACGAGCAGCTGGTGGAAAGGGTGGAGATCTACCGCGACGCGGTGAAGAACGCCAACCCCATCGGCCGCAAGGTCAACGACAACATCGCGGCGCTGTGCATGGTCCACGTGGCCGAAACCGACGAGGAAGCATACGAATCCGCCGCCCGTGAAGGAGAATGGTTCGTCGGCAAGGCCGAGGAACTGTATGCGCCGTGGGCCGGGCGCGCCGTGCCCGACAGCTACCGCTTCGCCGTCAACGCCGTCCAGGAGGAGCGCGTCGACAAAACTGCCGACGATCACATCGCATCGGGCGCGTTCGCCATGGGCTCACCCGAAACGGTGATCAAGACCCTGGAGAAGTACCGCGAGGCCGGCGTCGACCAGATTCTGTGCTTCATGCAGATGGGCAACTTGCCCCACAGCAAGATCATGAACAGCATCCGCATGTTCGGCAAGTACGTCATCCCGCACTTCCTGTAGGCCGGGAGCGGGATTTTCAAGCTGTTGATCAGCGAGAAAACTCAAGGGGGCGGGTCCATGACCCGCCCCCCGGTTCGTTTCTCATTGCAGATGTGATTCAGTCAGACGACGGCAGTTGCTTTGCCTCCTGCAATTCCATCGACTCGCCGTTCAAGCGCAGGTCGCACTTGCCCGCCTTGGTGATCAGGACGGACACGCTCCCGTCCGGCGACGTCAGGCGCTTGCCCATGGTGACTTCCGGCGCGTCGTCGGCCGTGTTCGCGCCGCCGAAATCGACGCTGGCCCCCTTGATCTGCAGGGGAATTTCGCCGTCGGTGAGATCGCCTTCCCCGCTGGCCTTGCTGACTATCATCTCAGCGCCGCCCGGGCCCACGTAACGTTGTCCAGTTTTCAGGTTCATTGCTTCCGGTACCTCTTCAGTCTTCGGTTGATGTCCCGGATTATAGTAAGCGCCGGCCCGGAGCGTCAACGCGGGTGGTTGACCGTCCCATGACCCATGGGTAGAATCTTTCCCATGATCTACTATGGGGACATGGCGGAAGCGCGAGCCGATGGAAAGGGCGGAATTTCCGCCCTTTTTGCATGTCTGACGGCCCGCCTTTTTATGGGAGATATTCCTTGCCCTCGCTAGGCCGACGGCTCCTCGCAGAGGCGGTGGGCACCGCTTTCCTGCTGATGACGGTGATCGGCAGCGGCATCGCCGCCCAGCGGCTCAGCCCCGGCGACGTGGGGTTGCAGCTTTTCGAAAACGCCGTCGCCACCGCATTCGGGTTGATGGCCCTGATCTGGGCATTCGGGCCGGTTTCCGGCGCGCACTTCAACCCGGCAGTGACCCTGGCTGATGTCGTCCTGCACGGTCGGTCGGTTCGCGAGGGCATCGCTTACGTCGGGGCTCAGGTTGCCGGCGGTATAGTTGGCGCTGTTCTGGCCAACTTGATGTTCGCGTTGCCGCCGGTCACCTGGTCGGCAAAGGTGCGCAGCGGACCGGATCTGTGGCTGGCAGAGGTCATCGCCACGCTGGGATTGCTCTTCGTGATCTTCCTCATCCCGAGGCATCGAGCGGTGGTTGTGCCGGTGGCGGTCGGCGCTTACATCGGTGCGGCGTATTTCTTCACGTCCTCCACCAGCTTCGCCAACCCAGCCGTAACGGTTGCTCGCATGTTTTCGGACACCTTCGCCGGGATTTACCCGGCATCCGCCCCGATTTTCATCGTGATGCAGCTGATCGGCGCGGGTCTCGCAATTGGGCTGGTTATCGTGCTGCGCGGCCGCCAGTCAGGCTGAACCGTCAAAACCGTCGCGTCTCGGCACGTAAATCCAACCTTCCAAAGCGGCGTCCGGCAGCTCATCTCTGTTGGGATGGTGAAATCGGGACGGATCGCTGGCCCAAGCCGCCGCGCCGACGGACGCGACCACCGCGTCCAGGCAGTCGTCGTTGGCGCGGCAGGCCATCCGGACGCGGTCCAGGTTGGGCAGGTCAACCTGAGACGCCTCGGCCAAGGCGCCCAGGATTTGGTCACGCCTTTCCAGAGCGGATCGCCCCTTCTTGTATCCCTTGTACGGCAACCCAATCGATTTCAGGAGCGCACCCGGCATGAGCTCCAGGAGCGTTACCCTTTCTGAAGGTGCGCCGGTGGGTTCCAGGGGCGGCACGTGCCACCGGTCGGGACGCTCGTCGTGCCACTGCTGCAACACCTTGATCCCCTCGTAGGTCATCGGCAGCATGTTGGGGTTGACGGTATGCAGGGGCGAATAGCTTTCCCGATGATGGGTCAGATCGCCGGCGCGCTTGGGTTCGCGCTCGGAGAGCGGTAGCCCGGGCTGCTGATTCACGAATTCATCCCGCCCGTCGACGAACTCGGCTGCGGTCAGGCCGGATACCACTTGCCAGACGTCGGCCATATCCCGAGGAGATTGCTGGTGGGACAGGAATTCGGCGAACGCTCGCGGTACGCCAAACGGGAAGTCCAACGCCGCCACCGCGGGCGTCGGCACATGTGCCAGCGTGTGATAGAGGTCGTCGCGCCGCACCGGTTGCACGCTGTCCAGAAGCAACGCCCCATCGTCGGCGAGGCTCCCCGACGCCAGCCACGTATTGCGGTCGTCCCGATGACCGCTGAAGTCGACGCCGATTATCGTGGTCATAGTAGCGCTGAGGCCGCGCCGCGCCGGCCGATGGTGGCGGCTGTGCGGAGCCTCGCCCGCAGGTTGCGCCCCCGCACGAATTGGTTAGAATACACGGGGCGGATGTTAGCACACCGTCACCGGTCACCCTCATTCGCGCAATCAAAGGAGCCAAAAGCGTATGGATTACACCAAGCGACGGGAGCGGTATCGCGCCGTTCTGGCCGGGGATGTGTGCGTGCATCCCGGCTCCGTGTTTGACCCGATTTCGGCCCGTGTCGCCGAGGACCTGGGTTTCGAGGTCGGCATGTTCGCCGGCTCCATCGCCAGCGGGACGGTGCTCGGCGCACCCGACTACGTGGTGCTGACCCTCAGCGAGTTCGCCCAGCAGATCTACCGCATCTGCCGCGCCGGCACACTGCCGCTGATGGTCGACGCTGACCACGGCTACGGCAACGCCCTGAGCGTAAAGCGCACGGTTGAGGAACTGGAAGCCTCGGGCGTCGCGGCGTTGACCATAGAAGATACCGTGCTCCCGATGCAATTCGGCGATGGCCCTCGCTACATATCGCTGGAGGAAGGCGTCGGCAAGATGAAAGCCGCGCTTTCCGGCCGTACGGACCCGAACCTGGTGGTCGCCGGTCGCACCAGCAGCATCAGCGAGGGGCTTGACGAGTGCATCCGCCGCGCGAAGGCCTACGAGGCTGCGGGCGTTGACGCCCTCTTCTTGGCCGGAGCCAGCACCAAAGCGCAAGTGGAAGCGGTCAATGCCGAGCTGAACATCCCGCTGCTCCTCGGCGGAGCCGGCGGCGAGTTGTCCGACAAGGCATGGCTTGGCCAGAACGGCGTGCGCGTTGCCTTGCAGGGCCACCTTTCATTCCAGGCTTCCATCAAGGCCGTGTACGACGTTATGAAGGCCCTGCGTGACGGCGTCGCCCCCGGAGACCTGCGTGACCAGTGTGCCTCCACCGAACTGATCGCCCAGGTCACGCGGAAGGACGATTACGACCAGCAAATTGCTGATTACCTGAAGTAATCAGTCGGCTGGCAATCTATCAGTCACCAACATTCAAGGAGGAAAGCAATCATGGCTTTTGTTTGTAACCACCTGCACCTGCGGAGCGAAGATCCGGACAACGCCGCCAAGTTCTACGTCGACAACTTCGGCGCGGAGATCGTCTCCACCAGGCCGCTGTCCAACACGATCTCGCACACCCTGGAGTTGGACGGGCAGCCCCTGCTCACGGTCTCCGGCGAGGCGGAAGGCGAAAACGCCGTGGCCGGGTCAACCCACCCGCGCTTTGGCCTCGACCATTTCGGCTTCCAGACCGACAACATCCAGGAAGCCTTCGAGCGGTTCAAGTCCAATGGGGCCAACATCATCTGCGAACCGTGGACCATGCCGTCAGGCTCCCAGGTGATGTTCGTGGAGGCGCCCGACAAGGTCAGCCTGGAGATCATCCAGCGCCCCGACTAAAGGGTAAACCCCGCTGATGCAAGAAGCCTCCGGGATCCAATGGACCCGGAGGCTTCGTCAATTCAGAACGGGTACTGTAGTTCCCCTTCGGCCAACTCCTGCGGCCATACCACCACTTTGCGGCCGTGCTGACGCTGCACCAGCGCTACCGACCTGCCGATTTGCCGGCCCGCCTCGTCGATCTTGAAGCGACCATAGAACGTGGTGAAGTCCGCGTTCACCGCCACGTTCAAGAGCGCGTCGTCGTCCAGGTCTCCCGCCAGAGCGACGCACCGCTCGGCGACCAGGCCCGCCGCCATGGCTTGCGCCATCGCATAGTCGACCGGTACGTTCGCGGCCGAGGCCCCATCGTTCAGCATCCGCAGCGCGTCGGCGGCGCCGGGGCCCACGTCGGGCGTGGGTATGCTGAAGGCCGGTTCCCATTGGCTGGGGCCCACGAACCCGTCGGCCGCTTCGCCCAGCAGTTCTTCAAACCCGGCGATGGGAGTCGCGATCACCGCGGCGAGCCCGATGTTGCTCCGGTTCGGGAGCCTCGCCAGCGCCCGGGCGGTGCCAATGTCGTGGCGGATGCGCCCCACGGTTACGACCAGGTCCGGTTGCTGTTCGGCCACGTGCCGGGCTATCTCGGTAAAACTCACCTGCGTCGGACGGTAGCGCAGATCCAGTACCGTGGTGAACCCAAGGTCGTGAGCCGCCGTTTCAGCTCCCCGCGCCACCAGCCGGGCGAACGCGCCGGTGTCTATCCGCAGTATCACCAGCCGGTTGGCCTCGGGGTTCGCCTGCCGAACCAATTCCGGCGCGCCTACCAGGTACTGGTCGGCCGGCGTCAGGATGCTGATCACCTTGCGAAACCCGCGGGCGTAGTGCGCGTCGCCGGCGCCGCCGTGGTTCCAGATGACTCGGCCGTGGGACTCGGCGACCTCCGCCGCTGCCGTGGTCAATCCGGCGGAATACGGTCCAAACAACAGGTCAACGTTGTCATCCGTGATCAACCGTTCCGTGGCCCGCCGCGTATTGTCCGCCGCGCTGCCGTCGTCGTAGCTGACCAGGGTGACCGGAAGTTTGGCGTCTCCCACTGCAAGTCCGCCCTGCTGGTTAACGTAATCAACCCACGCGGTGAGGCCAGCCAGGGCCTGCTGGCCCTGCGTGGAGAATTGGCCGGTCAGCGATGCTGAGATTCCGGCTTTAACGGTTACCGCCATCGACCTGATCTCCTACGCGCGCGGGCGGAAAATCCCGAAACTGCTGGTGTATCCGTGCAGGAAGGTGGTCCCGCTCACCGGCCCGATTTCTCCGTTGCAGAAGAAACCGCCCAGCGGCACGGCCGCGCCGACCTTGTCGTGGAACACCTCGGTGTCGTGATTGGGACGGCCGTACAGGTACTTGCCCCTGCCCAGGCACGAAAACAGCAGCGCCCCGTGAGCGGGATTCTCCCGGTTGTCCACCGCGTAGCGTTCCAGCACCGCGGTCAGGTCGTCGGCCGAGGTGTCGGCGTCCCGCAGGTGAAACTGCACCAGTTGGCCTTCCTTCAACATCTCGCCGATGGCCAGGACACCGCTCCTCTGGTCCATTCCCATGACGTTGCGGATCAGGAAATCGCCCTGCTGCGGCTCGTCGATCAGCGCATCCATCACGACGCCCAGGAACAGGGAACTCTGCATCAGGTCCCGGTCACGTTGGTCTGCGCCCTGGAACAGGGTGCGGAGCACGTTCATGGGAGGCTGTCCGTCCAGTTCGACGAGGAAGTTGCGGTCGCTGCGCGTGATGTGCATCGGGGAGCCGATGGGCCGGCACCCCTGGGCGACCACCGTTTCGACCACAATGTTTCCCGACAGCGCCACGCCTACCGCCCCGGAGTCGTGGTAGTCGCGGCCCAGGAACAGGCCGTTCTGACGGGCGCCCTGCGCCGCGCTGGCCAATCCGCCGATCTTGGCGGCGGTGGGATAGGCGTAGTCCATTCCCAGCAGAAGGTCCTGCGCGGGGAACGACATCGGGTCGGCCAGCAGTACGAACTGTGGCTGGTCCGCCGGATCCACGCTCAACGCCTGGTGCCAGTCGTCCGGGGCGGCGTCCAGGCTGGGGAGATCGTCGCCTTCCAGGCGGATCGGGTGGATGGCAACGCCGGGCAGGCTGGCCGCGGTCACGGACACCGCCGGTTCCTGTTCGATCTCGGTTCCGCCGCCGATGATCCCACCGCCGGAGCAACCCAGCACCAGGGCCTGATGTCCGAGGAGTTCGGCCACCAGCTCGGGCAGGTTGGCGTAGTCCGAAGAGTATTCCGACGATGCGAAAACAACCACCAGGTCTGCCGCCATGTCGCCCATGTTCTCGCGTATGGAAGCTGCGCATTCGGAGAGAGCGGCGCGCAGGCTGTTCTGTTGAGATAGCGCAGAAGCCCACTGCATAGTAAACACCTCTACAGGGCTGTTTTCAGCCCCAATCTACAGGCTGTCCAGTTTGGAGCGAGTATAGCATAGGGCATCTCGTGGCAAGGGTGACGCCGCGCTCGCCAGGGCCTTTTCAAAGTCCCCGACGGTGGCATGCAATCCCGATCGTCATTCCTGCGAAAGCAGGAATGACGGCGATGGTGCGATTGCCCTGATGTGCCGGGGCCAGCATGGACGCTGCGCAGCGACTTTGCTAAACTTCCGCACACTACCGGTTTACTCTCAGGAGCATTGGCAATGAAAAAGGTTGTAAGTGAAATCAGCGGCGTGGTGTTCAGCCTGCCGTGGCTGGTTGCCCGCGACGAGGGCCTGTTCGAGGCCGAGGGCATCGACATGGAGTTCGTCACCGCGCTGAACAGCGGCAGGGTTGCGCCCACCGAAAATCCGGAAGACGTGAACCCGATCCTCGGCCACGTGGCATTCGAGGATGCGCAGGTGTCGATCTACCGCGCTTGAGAAGAGGGTCAGGTCCGTCGGGCCTATGAAAGCAAGCAGGGCGCGCGCATCATCGCCCTCCGTTCGGCAGTCGCCACTCAGGCGATCCTGGTGCATCCGGATTCCCCCCACTACTACCCCGGTACGCTGGGCGACAAACCGGTCGCCGTGCAGTTCCACGCCGGGTCCCACTACGTCGCGATCAGGCTGCTGTCGGGTTATCTGCCCGAGGACAAGCTGAAACTCGTCCATTACGGCTCTCCCCAATTCCGGTTCGAGGCGCTCATGAACGGCGAGGTCGCGGCCGCCGCGCTGATGGAGCCCTGGATCACCCTGGCCGAAAAGCTGGGCTGCCGCCCGGTGTGCGAAGGTCATTACCTGGGCGCCGAGAACGCCAGCGACAACATGGACGAGGAAACGTTCGCCGCCATCAACCGCGCCGTCGCGAAAGCGGTGGACCGGATCAACGCCGACAAGCGCAAGTACCTCCGGTATCTCATCGAAGAGCCGCGGTTCGCGGCGGTGGCGGCGGGTTACGGCGGCATCACGCCCGAAGACTTCCACCTGCCTCGCCTGCGCTACTCCTACAACACCCCCTACACCGACGAGATCGTCGAGGACACCTACCACTGGATGGTGCGCTGGGGCTTGCTGGATGGCGCCGCGTGCAGCGCCGACCTCGTGGACAATCGCCTGGCTGAACCGGCCGTCGCCGCCGACGATTAGCCGGTCGATGGCGCCGACACCGCCGGTCGCCTCCTTACGTCGAACATCTCAATACCAAGCGTCGCCGGCCAGGGCAATCGCATCATAGGCTCCACGCCCGTCACTCCGGCGAAAGCCGGAGTCCATTGGTCATAGAATGAACAAATTTGAAGCGTATTTAACGATTTTGATCACTGGATTCCTGCTTGCGCAGGAATGACGGCGATGGTGCGATTGCCCTGCGTCGCCGGCGCGATCGGTTGACGCCAAATAGCGCGCCGGGTATACCTGTTGACGGCAACCCGGCGCTCCCGTTTGCCCCAAACATCTCGAGGCAGGTATCACCCATGGCCGAATTGAGTCCCGCCCGCATCCTGGCGGAGTTGAAGAACAATGGCGCCACCCACGTGGTGTGGCTTCCCGACAGCGAGACCAACTTCCTGTACGTGTTGATGAGCGAGGAGCCCAGCATAGACCTCGTGCCCGTCAGCCGGGAGGGTCACGCTTTCTCCACTGCCGCGGGGCTGGCCGCCGGTGGCAAGAAGCCGGTCATTCTCATCCAGAATACCGGCATGATGGAGTCCGGCGATTCGCTGCGCGGTTGGGGCCTGGGCATGAACGTTCCGGTGGTGATGATGGTCGGGTATCGGGGGTGGACCCGACACGGAGTTATCACCGACACCGCCGCCTTCTACACGGAACGCTTCCTCCACGCGTTCAACATCAACTATTACCTGGTCGAGTCCGACGAGGACGCCGACCGCATCTCCATCGCCTTTGCCGAGGCGCAGCGGGAGAAACGCCCCGTGGCCGTCCTCGTTGGCGACGAGTACCACGGCTTCAACGTCAGCCGCTGATCAACGCAGATAGCTGATCAACGCAGATAACGGATGTGACCATCATGATGAAAACTGCGGAAATGCTGGAAATTTTCAACAGGCATCGCGGCGACGCGGTGGTGATACCCGGCCGCGGCGGCCGGTTCTGGGTCGAGATGAGCGAGCAACCCAATCGAGACCTGCCCCTGGGCGACCCGGCCATGGGTGGGCACGCTTCCTTCGCGCTGGGCCTGGCCCTCGCCATCCCGGACCAGCGGGTTGTGTTGTTCGACTCGGAAGGCGACGTGCTGATGGGCATGGGCGCTCTGCCCACCGTCGCCGAGAAGGCGCCGTCCAACCTCTACCATTTCATGCTGGACAATGGCGTGTATGCCACCACCGGCGGGCAGCCGGTGCCCAACTCTGAGCAGATGGAATACGACGTGGTCGCCCAGGGCTGCGGCTACCCCGCCACCTATGCCATCGACAACCTGGAAGATTTCGCGAGCCAGATTGAGGAGATCCTCAGCCAGCCCGGCCCGGTGTTCGTCGCCCTGAAAATCGACCCCGAAATCATCAACGAGCCCATCAACGCGCGCCCGCAGTGGCAGCGGAAGACCCGCAACCAGGCCGTCGCCGACATGCAGGCTGAGCTGGGTATTGGGTGAGCGGGCGGCTATTGGCTTGATGCGATTCGGGCGAAAACGCTCACGGGTGCCCAGTTTGGGTCGTTCATCAGAATCAGGATTTCCAGGATTATGGGATTGAGACCGGGGCAATCACACCATCGCCGTCATTCCGGCGCAAGCTGGAATCCAGTAATCGAATTCGTCAAATACACTTCAAATTCTTGCATGCTATGACTAATGGACTCCGGCTTGCACCGGAGTGACGGGCGTGGAGCCTATGCTGCGATTGCCCTGGGATTGAAACCATTTGGGGCAGATCGCTTCCAATCCGGATAATCCATAAATCCGGCAAACCCCGATTCTCACGATTCACGAAAATGGGTGCGCGTGGGAAGTTGCGGCGGTTGCGGCGGTAATGTACATTGCCCGGCCAGCGGTTGCCGGCTTTGCCGGGAGGGTACCCGCCTCCGGCTATCAAGAGGCTGAACTATGATGCCCACGCTCGTGAGTAGAACCCTGAAAGGGATGGGCAAAGCCCTCGGCGCACCCCCGGGGCAATCGCACCAGCGCTGTCATTCCTGCGCAATCAGGAATCCAGTGATCGAATTCGTCAAATACGCTTCAAATTCGTCCGTCCTGTGACCAATGGACTCCGGCTTTCGCCGGAGTGACGGGCGTGGAGCCTATGCTGCGATTGCCCTGGGGCAACTGTTCAGAATTCAGGAGGTTGTCATTGCGAGGCGCTTGCGCCGTGGCAATCTCGACGGCGCAGCAGCCACGCCCGTCTCGAAGGGCTCCTTTGCGCCAACGGGATTGCCGCGCTGCGCTCGCAATGACATTTTCCCCGCAAGTCTGAACAGTTACGCCCTGGGCAAGGGTTTGACATCTGCGACGAATATTTATATGCTTCGATTTATTTTATTAGATATAATTGTACCTGCAATAATTTGATGGCTTTTTGTCGACGCGCCGCAACCCGCGGGTTGCAGCCGAGGGCGTCGGAATCGGAATGGGAACTTGGACTGCCGGCAGCCGACCGAAGTGAAGGTGACGAACATGACGCGCAAACGCCTATTCTGCCCAGCTCAGCCCCGCAACTTTGGAGGTCGTCTGATGAAGCCGCGATACTATATGCCGCTGGGCTTCCTGGCGGCGCTGCTGCTGGCGGTGGCGCTGGTGGCCCTGCCGGGCAAGCCGGCTGACGCGCAGACCGCCGTCCTGAACCTGGACATCGAGGACGATAACGTTCTTGAAGTATCCAGCGAGCTTCTGCGGGTGGCCCTGGCCTCAGACACCGACTTTGACGCGGAGAGCGGCACCAACGTAGGCGGCGGGGCCGACCCGATGACGTCGGGAACGCCGGCGGAGCCCCAGGGCTTCCTCCTGACGATTTCATCGGAGGGCGCCATCACCGTTCCCGCAGACTGGCCACTGCTGCCGGACGGGCTGAACGAGGGCGACGAGTTCCGGCTGATATTCATGACCTCCCAGAAGCGCGACGCGACGTCGTCTGACATCGCCGACTACGACACCTTCGTGCAGAACTCTGCCGGAGGCAGCAGCGCCCACACGGCGATCAAGTCCCATGCGTCGCGGTTCAAGGTGGTAGGCTCCACACGGGAGGTGGACGCGCGTGACCACACCGGCACCGACCCCAACAACGACGCGCACATGAACGTGCCCATCTACTGGCTGAATGGCAAGCGAGTGGCGGCGGACAACTCGCGCTTCTGGAGTACGACCTGGGAGAACTGGGCAATGGCCGACCGGCGCAACGAAGCCGGCAATCGAGGGGGCGGCGACTTGCAGTGGAGCGGCACAGCCGCTGACGGCACAGCTAGCCTCACTGGCGCGTTGGGCGAGAATACCCCCACACAGGGCCAGTTTAGGATTTCTGAAGGAACTCTCGGCCCCATGAACAATGGCCAAGAAGTCCCCAAAGCTCAGCATCACTCCTTCTATGTCATCTCACCGGTGTTCAGGAAAGCGTTCACGCCGGCCGCGACCGACACCACCGTTCCCGCAGACTGGCCACTGCTGCCGGACGGGCTGAACGAGGGCAACGAGTTCCGGCTGATATTCATGACCTCCCAGAGGCGCGACGCGACGTCGTCTGACATCGCCGACTACGACGCCTTCGTGCAGAACTCTGCCGGAGGCAGCGGCGCCCACCCGGCGATCAAGCCCTATGCGTCGCTGTTCAAGGCGGTGGGCTCCACACGGAGTAGGAGCGCGCGTGACCACACCGGCACCAACCCCAACAACGCCGGGCACAAGAACATGCCCATCTACTGGCTGAATGGCCAGCGAGTGGCGTTGAACAAGGCGGGCTTCTGGGGTAGTACGTGGGAGCACTGGACAATGTCCGACCGGCGCACCGAAGCCGGCAGTCAAGGGGACAACGACTGGCACTGGACCGGCACAGATCCTGACGGCACGGTACCGGGGTCCAGTGGCGCTGCGTTGGGCGAGAATACCCCCAGACGGGGCCGGTTTAAGGCGTCCGATACGGATACCCGCCCCCTGAGCGGCGGCACGAACGCCCCCAAAGCTCAGCAGCACTCCTTGTATGCCATCTCACCAGTGTTCAAGAAAGAGATCACGACACCCGGGGTGGAGTTCCGTGTTTGTCCTTCAGGCGCAACGTGTGTCGAGGGCAGTGATGCCGGTTGGGTAGCTCATGATTCTAACGATGGGCCGCCGACGATTGAGCTGAACGAGGGCGGCGCGGCGGTGTCGTATCAGTTCCGGTTGCGGTTGCCGACGACGGCGCCGACGTTTCGCTCCGTGAATGTGAAGGTGACTCATCCTGGTGACGGGATCATGTCGGCGACGCATAACGCGATCCGTCCCGGTGATCGGGACTATGATCGGTTGATCTGCCACGGAGGGAGCCGCGAGATCGGTTTGACATCGTACCCCTCTCCGAAGACGCGGGATACGAGTACGGACCCTCCCGGTCCGATCCCAACGGTTCATATGCCGCGGCTCGGTGTCGATAGCGGCGGAAATGCGGTGTATTCGGACCAGACCGGTGGCTGCCCGCACAATTCGAGGTCAATTACTTGGGCTGATCGTGATGCGTGGCAGACGGTGACCGTGGCTGCCGGTGAAGACCCTGACGCCTTTGATCACATGACGTCCCTGGTGCATTACACGGTCGCGACCAACGCGCCCCCTAACCTGTTCCAGAAGACGCCTCACGTGAGGGCTAATAGCGACGATCACGATGACCGCGCCGATGAGTGGCCGGTACGGATACGGATCCTTGACGACGACGAATGGGAGCAGGACTTCGAGGTGTCGTCGGATGGCGGCGCGACCTGGACCAGTTTATTTGACGGGGGTTTTAACAATGCGCTGCCGAATTCGGTGGGTGCGGGGGAATCGCACAGTTTCAGGGTGAGGTTGAAGAACAACCCGGCGACGCTCGGCAATCGCCCCGACGCGTTTCAGATTCTGTCTTTTGATTCGCTCAACACCAACGCCAGGGTGTCGTCATCCGTTGATGATTGGCCGTCTCGGGGTAAGGTGGTGGACTGGCCGGCAGACACCAGCAATGGAGCATGGAACGGTCAAGTCACGTTCACTGTCCATGCCGCTGACGACGCCGCAGGACAAATCAGCGTCAAGCTCAGGGCCCAGAACCTGCTGCGGCGCGTTGATAACCAACTGCCGGTAGCCGGAGCCACGCACAAGACCCGCTCCTACACCCATAATCTGACAAGCGCGGCATGCGTCGGCATGTGCCCGGCCAGCATAATTTCTCACAGCCCATCTGACTGGCCGAGGGAGTGGCTGGTGCTGGCGCAGCAGCCGGAGGTGAGCATTACCGCCGGCAGCGGCGTCACCGAGGGCGGCGACGCCAGCTTCACCATCACGGCCAACCCGGCCCCGGCGGCCGACCTCGACGTGAGCGTCACGGTGTCGCAGAGCGGCGACTACGGCGCGGCCACGGGCCAGCAGACGGTGACCATCCCGACCACGGGCAGCGCCACCCTGACGGTCTCTACCACCAATGACGACGCGGACGAAGCCGACGGGTCGGTAACGGCGACGCTGGACACTCCAGCCGCCGACGCTGGCTACACGGTGTCGGCAACCCAGGGCGCGGGCACGGTCGCCGTCGCGGACGACGACGATCCTGCGCCTACGACGGGCTACACCGTCGATCCGCAGGTCGTGGCCAACGTGAAGTTGTGGGCGGCAGAGACGCACAACGGCGCGGAGCACGTGAACCGCTGGCAGCGTGTGCTGGTGGCGTTCGGCGAGCTCGACGCGTCCGGCGTCAGCGGCGTCGCCATGTCCGCCGCCGAGGCGCAGACCTATGCTGACCTGGGCTGGCCGCGGTGGGTTCCGGTCGTCGCCGAGCTGACCGCGCTGGAGGCATCGGGACAGGAGACGCCCACGCCGGAGGTGAGCATCAGCGCCGGAAGCGGGGTAACCGAGGGCGGCGACGCCACCTTCACCGTCACGGCCAGCCCGGCGCCGGCGGCCAACCTGGACGTGAGCGTCACGGTGTCGCAGAGCGGCGACTACGGCGCGGCCACCGGATCGCGCACGGTGACCATCCCGACTGCGGGCAGCGTCACGCTCACCGTCGGCACGACCGACGACGGGGCGGACGAGGCCGACGGGTCGGTAACGGCGACGCTGGACACGCCGGCCGCCGACGCCGGCTATACGGTGTCGGCAACCCAGGGCGCGGCCACGGTGAGCGTGGCCGACGATGACGACGGCGGCTACACCGTCGATCCGCAGGTCGTGGCCAACGTGAAGTTGTGGATGGCGGAGACGTACCACGGCACGGAGCACGTGAACCGCTGGCAGCGCGTGCTGGTGGCCTTCGGCGCGCTCGACGCGGCCGGCGTCAGCGGCGTCGCCATGTCCGCCGCCGAGGCGCAGACCTATGCTGACCTGGGCTGGCCGCGGTGGGTTCCGGTCGTCGCCGAGCTGACCGCGCTGGAGGCATCGTGACAGGACGCGCTGACCACGCCGGAGGTGAGCATCACCGCCGGAAGCGGGGTAACCGAAGGCGGCGACGCGACGTTCACCGTCACGGCCAGTCCGGCCCCGGCGGCCAACCTGGACGTGAGCGTCACGGTGTCGCAAAGCGGCGACTACGGCGCGGCCACGGGCGCGCGCACGGTGACCATCCCGACCGCGGGCAGCGTCACCCTGACGGTGGGAACAACCAACGACGGGGCGGACGAGGCCGACGGGTCGGTAACGGCGACGCTGGACACGCCGGCGGCTGACGCTGGCTACACGGTGTCGGCAAGCCAGGGCGCGGCCACGGTTAGCGTGGTCGACGACGATGACCCGCCGACGCCGCTGACCACGCCGGAGGTGAGCGTCAGCGGCGGCTCAGGCGTGACCGAGGGCGGCGACGCCAGCTTCACCGTCACGGCCAGCCCAGCGCCGGCGGCCAACCTGGACGTGAGCGTCACGGTGTCGCAGAGCGGCGACTACGGGGCGGCCACGGGCGCGCGCACGGTGACCATCCCGACCGCGGGCAGCGTCACCCTGACGGTGGGAACGACTAACGACGGGGCGGACGAGGCCGACGGTTCGGTCACGGCCACCGTGAACAGTGGCAGCGGCTACACGGTGTCTTCATCCCAGGGCGCGGCCACGGTCAGCGTCGCGGACGACGACGTTCCGGAAATCTCGATCAGCGCCGGGAACGGGGTGACCGAGGGCGGCAACGCCACCTTCACCGTCACGGCCAGCCCGGCCCCGGCGGCCAGCCTGGACGTGAGCGTCACGGTGTCGCAGAGCGGCGACTACGGCGCAACCACCGGCCAGCGGACGGTGACCATCCCGACTGCGGGCAGCGTCACCCTGACGGTGGGAACGACTAACGACGGGGCGGACGAGGCCGACGGTTCGGTCACGGCCACCGTGAACAGTGGCAGCGGCTACACCGTGTCCTCATCTCAGGGCGCGGCCACGGTCAGCGTCTCCGACGACGACGTGCCGGAGGTCTCGATCAGCGCCGGCAGCGGCGTGACCGAGGGCGGCGACGCCACCTTCACCGTCACGGCCAGTCCGGCCCCGGCGGCCAGCCTGGACGTGAGCGTCACGGTGTCGCAGAGCGGCGACTATGGCACAACCACCGGCCAGCGGACGGTGACCATCCCGACCGCGGGCAGCGTCACGCTCACCGTCGGCACTACCGACGACGAGGCGGACGAAGCCGACGGGTCGGTCACGGCCACGGTGAATACCGGCACCGACTACACGGTGTCGGCAAGCCAGGGCGCGGCCACGGTCAGCGTGGCCGACGACGACGCGCCGGAACCGGAATCGGAAGTTGAGATCAGCGTCACCGTGGAGGACGCCTCGGGAACGGAGGGCGACGTGGTGAAGTTCCGGATACGGCTCTCCCATGCCTTGACTGAGGAATTCGAGGTGACCTGGTTAGCCGGGCCGGCCTACCACCTGCGGGACGACCGGGCGCATTCCGGCGACTACCAGGCCATGTCCGGGGTGATGACGTTCAAGCCGGGCGTAACTGCGCTGACGGGAGAGGTCTGGCTGAATGATGACAGCGAGGACGAGCCGGACGAGTACTTCGCGGTGGAGGCATACCTCCCCGGCGAGTGGTTCAAGCCCGCGTCCGTGGGCACCATGACCATCGTGGACGACGACTAGCCCGGCTGCGCCGGACAGTCAGGACGCAGAGGGGCCGGCGGCATCACCGCCGGCCCCTCTCGATCTCACGCGTACCCATTATCGACCAATCCACCTGCGACTCTTGCCAGGACCGTCGCAACTATCGTCCGCGCCGCAGGTGAAATGCCACAGCCGCGAAAGCGCCTTATTATTGACATAACCCCGGCCGCCAGGGCAATCGCATCATAGGCTCCACGCCCGTCACTCCGGCGAAAGCCGGAGTCCATTAGTCATAGCATGAAAGAATGTGAAGTGTATTTGGCAAATTCGACCACTGGATTCCTGCTTGCGCAGGAATGACGGCGATGGTGCGATTGCCCTGCCCCGGCCGCTCCGCTGCGACGACCGCCGCGTCTTTGCTGGTATCATATATTGGCGGGAGTGTCACCATGCGGAGCCGTTCCCGATTATAATGACGTATCAACGCGCTGACGACGCCGGTAGCCGGGCCGCGGCGCCAGGAGGTGGGTTATGCCGAGCAAGGGCAAACGGGTGGCGTCCCGACAGAACGACCTGCGCCGCCGTCGTGGTGGCGCCAACCGCGCGACTGCGGTGCGAAATCCCGCCGCGGCGTCGCCGGTGGCCGCTTCCGTGGCCGAAGCCGAGCATAATCGTCCTGCGACAACTGCCACGACTTCGACCCCGGCAACTGCCGCCATTGGACGGCCATCTGCGGGTTCCAGGGGGCGCCGTTTCGATCGACCCGCCGCGTACAACTACGTCGGTTCCGAGCTCACGCGGATCGGCATCTTTTCCGGCGTGTTGGTGGTAGTGCTCATCGCAGTTTCCTTCGTACTTTAGATCTTCCGCACGAGGCAGGGATCGGATCGTGGTTCGGCAGGAATTCGACCATCGCTTGCTGGTGACGCCGGAACGCCCCGGTGTTTACCTCATGAAGAACGCCGCTGGCGGGGTGATATACGTGGGTAAGGCGGCGGTCCTGCGGAATCGCCTGCGTTCCTACTTCGGATCCCCGGCTGGCCTGGATCGCAAGACCCGACGCATGGTCAGCGAACTGGCCGACTTCGAGTACATCGTCACGGACACCGAGGCCGAGGCGCTCATCCTTGAGAACACGCTCATCAAGCGCCATCGACCCTACTTCAACGTCCGTCTCAAGGACGATAAGACCTATCCTTACCTGAAGGTGGACCTGTCCGAGGATTTTCCCCGGGTGTACATCACGCGAGGCGTCCACAAGGATGGCGCCCGCTACTTCGGGCCATTCGCCAGCGCCGGCAGCGTCCGCCAGTCCATGGACCTGGTCAAGAAGCTGTTCCCCTACCGCTCCTGCACCAAGAGGATAACGGGAACCGACCCGCGCCCGTGCCTCGAGTATTACATTCACCGCTGCGTCGGACCCTGCGCCGGCCTGGCCAGCCAGGATGAGTACGCCGAGGTTGTCAAGCAGGTGGTCCTGTTCCTGGAGGGCAACACCGAAACCGTCACGGGCCAACTGCGTGACAAGATGCAAGCCGCCGCCGAGGAGTTGGAATTCGAGCGCGCCGCCGCGCTCCGTGATCAGATGGGCGCCATTCAGAAGTTCGAGGAGGAGCGTACCGTCAAGGTGGATTCCGGTCGTAAGACCGACCTCGACGCCATTGCCATCTCCGTCGCCGCTAACGAGACCTGGGTGGAGGTGTTCTTCATCCGGCGGGGGAAGATGATCGGCCGCGATCACTTCTTCATGGAGGGCCCTCAGGATGGGGAGGCCGGCGAAATCATCGCGCAATTCGTCCAGCAGTTCTACGCCACTGCCCTTGAAGTGCCCCCCGTCGTCATGGTGCAGCACGATCCGCCCACCGAGGACGCTCAGATCCTCCAGGAGTTTCTGCGCGGCCGCCGTGGTGGCGCGGTACGCATGTATCGCCCGCAGCGCGGCGAAAATCGCCAGTTGATGGAAGTGGTGGCCGCGAACGCCGCCGAGGGCCTCGCGCAGCATCGGGTCAAGTGGCTGAACCGCTCTGACGCCATCCAGGGAGCGTTGACCGAGCTGGAGGAGGAGCTCAGCCTGCCTACGGCGCCGCGTCGCATGGAGTGCTACGACATCTCCCACATCCAGGGGAGCAACCTGGTGGGCAGCATGGTCGTCTTCGATGACGGCAAACCCCGCACCCGGGATTACCGCCGGTTCAAGATCAAGGCCGTGGACGGCGTGGACGACTACGCCAGCATGAAGGAGATGCTGACCCGCCGGTTCAAGCGCCTGAGCCAGGCCATCGCCAACCCTGATCCCGATGGCAAGGTTGATACGTGGGGAGTTGTGCCGGACCTGGTCATCATCGATGGCGGGAAGGGCCACCTCTCGGCGGCTCAGGAGGTGATGCTTCACCTGGGACTGGAACAGATCCCCCTGTGCTCGCTGGCCAAGGAGAATGAAGAGATATTCGTTCCCCATACCCCGGAACCCATCGTCCTGTCCAGGGAATCCCAGGCGCTCTACCTCATGCAGAGGATCCGCGACGAGGCGCACCGGTTCGCCATCAGCTTCCACCGCAACCTGCGCTCCAAGAGCAGCCTGAAATCTCCCATCGACATGGTCACCGGCATCGGCCCCAAGCGGAAGCGCATGCTGCTCCGCCGGTTCGGTTCCCTCCAGGGCATCAAGGACGCCAGCGTAGAGGAGATTGCCGCCGTCCCCGGCCTGACCAGGTCGCTCGCGGTGCGACTGAAACAGACCATCTGACCGGACCGCCGCATCAGGTGTCGGTCGCAGACCAGGCTGGGCATCGATCCTGCGGTGTCTTCAGCGGTGTTCGTGACCCCGTTTGCCGATGTGTTCGGATTTCTGATTTTCCTTGCCGCCGGCGGTTTTCTGGTGGGGGCGTTGGGGTGAGGGATTCGCCCAACCCCGCTGCCTTCCCGCCTTGCCATAAATCCCTGAGTTACTTTACTATTGAACCCGACGCAATCGCGTCATCGGGTGTGGCGGATGAATAAGCTCAGCATCACATTGCCAGCCGGCGGTCAGATATGCATTGAGACTGACGATGCGGGACTGGTTCGCGAAGTCCTTTATTCGTTCATGCCGCAGCTCACCGGGATCAACGGGGCATCAGCGGACGCACCCATTGTGAAACCGGCGGACCCGCCCGCGCACTCCAACGGTCACGCCGCGACCAATGGCTCAACCCAGCACGTGGCCGAACCGCAACGCGCTGCAGTGGTCGCCGCGGAGAGTAACGGCGCGCCCCCGGTCACGCCTGCCGCGACCGTCATGCAGATTACTCCGCCTCCGTCGGCGCCGCTCGCCGCGCCGCTCAGTGAACCGGCGCCCACTCCAATGTTGCCCGCTGAAACGATGACCCCTTCGGAGCACGAGTACATCGCGTTTTGTCAGCGAGTCAACCCATTGGGCGACATGCGCCGTGTAGTGGTTGCCGCCGAAGCAGCGCACCGATACCTGAACATAAGCAGCGTCGATCCCGACAGTCTGGCCCATCTGTTCACCCTGGCCGGATGGCCCATCCCGCACAGTTTCGTGCAGACGCTGCGCAACGCCGCGCGCACCAAGTTCCGTTGGCTGGAGCGAATCCCCGGCCTGTCGGGCCACTACAAGGTGACCAATACCGGCCGCAGCATCGTCCTCGGGGAGAGCGAGGTCAAGACCGAAGCCGAATAATCGGCCCGGGCTCGTGTAGTACAATGATGGCCGCTGCCGCCATTCGCGCGTCGGCTTCCTTATTCCGGTTCGCGTATTAGGAGTTTCGCCATGCGCATGTACATCTGCGGCGAGTGGGTCGACCGCAATGAAAAGATGCCCGTCATCAATCCCTTCGATCAGTCAGCGTTCGATACCGTCCCGCGCGGTTCGGCCGCCGACGTGCAAGCCGCCATTGCCAGCGCCGTGCGTGGCGCCGCGGTGATGGCAAAATTGCCCGCCCACCGCCGATACGCCATTCTCAAGCGCGCCGCCGACCTCATGGAAGAACGCGCCGACGACCTGGCGGAGACCATAACCCGGGAAGAGGGCAAGGTCATTGCCGAGGGTCGTGGCGAGGTTCAACGCGCCATCCAGACCATCACCCTGTCTGCTGAGGAGGCCAAGCGCCTGCATGGCGAAACGGTCCCGCTGGACTCGGCGCCCGGGGTCGTTAATCAGTTCGGGTTCACCATCCGCGTTCCCGTGGGAATCGTGGCAGCCATCGCGCCGTTCAACTTCCCGCTCAACCTGGTGTGCCACAAGGTGGGTCCCGCCCTGGCCGGCGGCAACGCCGTCATCCTCAAGCCCGCCGGAGACACTCCGTTGTCCGCCTTGAAGCTGACCGAGATCCTCCTGGAAGCGGGCCTGCCCGAAGAAGCCATCCAGACGATCACCGGCTCGGGCGCGGAGATCGGGGACGCCATCACGGGTTCTTCCGCCGTCCGCAAGATCACCTTCACCGGAAGCATGGAGGTGGGCGACCAGATCTGCCGCAACGCCGGCATCAAGAAGGTGACGATGGAGTTGGGGTCCAACAGCCCCCTGATTATCATGTCCGACGCCGACATCGAGAAAGTTGCGGCGGCGACCGTTTCCAGCGGATTTGCCAACGCGGGCCAGGTCTGCATCTCCACGCAGCGCGTCTTCGCGGCGCGCGCCATATACGCCGACCTGCTCGACGCGCTGGTCAAGCCTACGCAGGAGTTCAGCGTCGGGAATCCCTTCGACGAAGACGTGAAGATGGGTCCGATGATCCGCCAAACCGACGCCGAACGTGTCGAAGGCTGGATTGCTGAAGCCGTTAGTCAGGGCGCCCGGGTCATCGCCGGCGGTGGGCGCGAAGGGACAATGCACACGGCCACCGTAGTGGCGGATGCGCGTCCGGAGATGCTGATTTCCCGTGAGGAATTGTTTGGTCCGGCCGTCGCGGTCAGCGCGTTCGACGACATCGATGACGCCATCGCCAAGGCCAACGACACCCGCTTCGGGCTGTCGGCTGGCATCTTCACCCAGAACGTGGACTGGGCAATGAAGTTTGCCCAGGAAGTTCATTCGGGCAACCTGCACATCAACTCTTCCCCGCAATGGCGCGCCGACGTCATGCCCTACGGCGGCCTCAAGGACAGCGGTATGGGGAAGGAAGGCCCCGCCTACGCCATCGAGGAGATGACCGAGCTCAAGATGGTCGTGTTCCACCTCGGGGGCTAGCGCAGGCGCGTTCGCGCCGGAAAACCCGGACCCAGACCACTCAGGGGCGAATAATCATTCGCCCCTACCCATTCCAGTACGAGGGAGCGCCAGTATGACCAGCAGACCGCACGGAATCGACGGCTGGGGATACCCCAATCAGGAATACGCCCCCGAACCTCGGGTGATGACCGAAGCGCCACGCAGCGCCCTGGTAGTTACGCCCCATCCCGACGACGCCGAGGGCGGCTGCGGCGCCACCATGGCTAAATGGATCGCCGAGTCGGGCACCAGGGTGGTCATTCTGATGTGCACCAACGGCAACAAGGGCACCGGGGACCGCTCGTTCACGCCCGAGTCGCTGGCCGCGACGCGAGAGATCGAGCAGCAGAACGCCGCCAACGTGCTCGGAGTCGCAGAGGTGGTGTTCCTGCGTTACGGCGACGGCGAGCTGGAAGACACCCACGCCTATCGAGGGCAGGTCGTCCGCGAAATTCGGCGGCACAAACCCGAGGTGGTCTTCGGCATCGACCCCTACCGGGTCACCTCGCACACTCATCGTGACCACCGCCACAGCGGCCAAGCCGCATTGGACGCCGCCTTCTCGTATGCGTGGAGCTGGCAGGATTTTCCGGAGCAGATCGAGGGAGAAGGGCTGGAGCCGCACCGGGTTCGTGAAGCGCTGTTGTGGGGGTCGGAGCGGCCGGACACCTTTATCTCCATAACCGAGGAGCACATCCACCGCAAGGCCGAGGCCCTGAGCCAACATGCGTCACAGATCAGCGCCCGCACCCGCTCCCAGCGCCTGGACCGCATGACCGAGGGCTGCCGTCTCCAGGGCGAACGCTGCGGCGTACCCTTCGCCGAAGGCTTCCGCCGCATCGAGTTCAACCTCGGCACGGACGAGTGGTGGTTGCTGAATCGGTAACGGATGGGTGGCCAATTATCGACACGAAGGAGGCAGAGCGTGGCTGTCGACGATGACGTACCTGAAGGCGGGCAACACCCAATCACCTTCTTTCGATATTGCTTTGCTCAAGACGAACTGAGATCTGATGCGCTCGGCATCGTCCACGATCTCGGGTACGACAAGGGCAAGGAACTCCCTCACCATGAACTCATGGTCATGATCACGAGCACAGATGTGAGTGACTTGTCGAGGAATACCCTGCGCGAGTTTCGGTGTATGGACTTGGCACTGGAAGTAACCAAGGGCCGAGGCGAGATGCGCTATGTCGCAGTGTCAATTGCGTTCCGCGCTGAGCAACGTGCTATCGATCGCGCCCTGTTTCACGCCCGCCTGTTGACACGCTTCACTGGACAACCTGCTGACGCGGCAATCGCCGTTGGTAGAGATTATCCGGAATTGCCAGAAGAAGCGCAAACTGGAAAATACCCTGTTTTGCTCGATACCTCCAGTGGCCAAAAGGTTTATTTGTTGCGTATGATTGAGCGTAACATGGAAAGATCCTTAGCCGACTTGAGGTACGCGAAAACACATTTTGGCTTCTAACTTCCAATCGCCGCTATCACCTCGTCCGCCGTGGCTACCCAGGCCATGCGCGGGAAGATGATGTCCATGCACACGTCATGCTCGGTGGCCGTGCCGGCGGCGCAGCAGTCCCGAACCACGATGCAGTCGTAGTCCTTGTCGCGGGCGTCCCGCAGCGATCCTTCCACGACTCCAGTGGTCGAGTACCCCGTCAGGATGAGCGTGGTTATCCCAAACCGACGGAGATAGACTTCGATGTCGGTGGTGTTGAATGGGCTTGTCGTGTGCTTGACCACGACCGGATCCTCTGGCCGCGGCGCGAGTTCTTCGACCACTTCGGCGTCATGCGTTCCCGCGGTCAGGCGCGGACCCGCGTTCGAGGCGCTGGCGGGCGCTCCGAAAGGCGGTCGTGGAGCGTCCCGACGGTCCGGCCGGCGGTTCACGACCACGTAGATCACCGGCATACCGGCCGCCCTCGCCTTTTCCAGCAGGCGCGCGCTGTTCGCTATTATTTCCGCGCCCGATAGAGGTTGGACGGGCATGGCCCCGCCTTTGATCAACTCGTTCTGCATGTCCTGGATGAGCAGCGCGGCGGTCTTGGGATCAATGGTGATTTCTGGCATGTTCTTCCTCCGTGGGACACTCAACAGTCGTGCTTTCAATTGACGTCCGGGGTGCTTCTGGACTCGTCGCGTTGTCGCCGGGTCGTGGGAACGCCGCGCCTGCTGCACCGAATTTGACACCGTGCGCCCGCATCATGGCGATGGTATTCGCCCGGGCGATAGCGCGCAGCACGTTGGAAACGATGGCAGTGTTCTTGCGGATGGATTTGGCCGGGGCCACTACGATTTCGCTGGGACCCGGCCCCAGCAGACCCCAGCCGGGCGGGACCATTTCCGCCAGCACCACGCCTTGCGGCGCCATGATGTAGTGGTAGTCGGCGATGCTCAGGAAACGCGCATCGTGGAATTTGGTCGAGACCGTGGCCAGCCGTTGTCGCAAACGCTCGGCCTCCTGTTCCAGCCGACTGCCGTCGCCGTCCCGCGATCGATAACCGGGCGCACGAGCCAATTCGGTCCGCCGGCGGAGAGCGGCCTGACGCCGCCGCAGACGGTCGATGTCCGCTTCGGTGTGGTTATCACGGGCGAAATCGGATCGGGATGCTTTCACTTCCACCACGTAGATGGCGTTGCCCGGTCCGACACCGACCACGTCCACAACCGAACCCCAAGGCCCTTGCAGCCGGACTTCGAGGCCGATACACCGGCAGCGTGCTTCAGCATAAAGCCATTCCCAGGTTTCCCACTTCAGCTCGTAGGCACGCTCTGATTCGCTGCCCAGCTTGAACCGCGCGGGATCCAGTGACGGGACCGCCGGCGCCTCGTCCATCGAATAACCCTACTGCTCCTGCAACTCCCGGACTATGCGTCGCAACTGCCCCTGCTCCGCGTCGCCAGCGGTTTGGATGGAGAAGTGCATCTCGTCCACCAGCCCGCCATACCGCTCCTTGAACATGCCGGGGATCTCGTCGTACTCGCCAATGATGGCGAAGGCGTTGAGCATCTCGTCAGGCACCAGGTCGCCCATTTCGTTCCATCTGCCCTCGCGGGACATGACGTGCAACTGTCGGCCAATGTCTTCGAACCCGTGACATTCCAGAACCGGGAAATAGGTTCGCGTGGACGAGTAGAAGGCGATGCGGCGCTTGGTCTCCTCGGCGGCCTCCGCGATGGCAGTCCGGTTCGGCCCGGTGACGATGAACCCCCCGCCGACCACGGATACATCCTCGGCATTACGACCGGCGCGACGGGCGCCCTCAGCGACGTTGGGCTGTACAACCTGCCGGACATACTCCGGCGACACCAGGCTGTGCAGCATCAGGCCGTCGCTGCACTCTCCTGCCACCAGGCAGTTGTAGCCGTTGACGGCCGCCGTGTACACCTCGGGATGCGCGTACTCGCTTGGTCCGGGACTGAAGAATGGCGTCATCAGGGAAAACTGGTAGAAATCTCCCGCGTATTCCAGGTTGCTGCCAGTGTCCCAGCAGTTCCAGATAGCGTGCAACGATTGGACATATTCCCGCAGGCGGGGCCCGGCGGACCCGGTCCATCGGGTGGAGAACCTGCGTTCGATGTGGCCTTTTACCTGTGTGCCCAGGCCAAGGCGGAACCGCCCGCCGCTGTTGTCCTGCAGGTCGCGCGCCGTATTGGCTACGACCATGGGAGAACGCGGGAAGGCGATTGCGACGTGCGTTTCCAGGGTCACGCGACTGGTGGACGTGGCGGCCACGGCGAGCGGCAGGAAGGGGTCGTGGGCCGTCTCGTTAGTGGAAACGCCGTCGTAGCCCATGGACTCCGCCCACGCTGCTTCGGCAGCTACGGCGTTGAGGTCACGGGACCGCAGTGAATAAACAACTCGCATGGGGGCGGCTCCTTACAGTTTGATTGTCATCGCATCATAGTAGGCCACGATGTTCTGGGCTTACTCCGTCTGCTAACCCACTAACCAGCGAACATCTCGGCTCCACCAATGACAGCGATGATGTGATCGGCCATCTCTTGCGTGACGCCTGCTGTCTTTGCAAACTGTCCGTAGGGTTCGCCTAGCGCCATCCGCCTGACCGCGCCGAATATGTCTGACACACGTTGATTGCCAAGCCCGAAGTGTTCAGCCACTTCGCCAACTGCTTTATCCTGGAGCCGCATTCGGACGATGCTCAAGTTGCGCTCGGTTAAGTCGGCGAAACGAGGGTACCGGTTGGATTTGCTGACAGAGCGCGTCCATTCGTTGGGTTTCGAGACGATGTTGAACCTGGGGGCAGCCGGAGAATCACCAATGCGCCAAAGCTCTATTTCCAACCCAAAAAAGCGAAATCTGGGATCGGTTATTTCGTTCAGCCAGTCCAGGGCAGCACGGTGTTCATCAGTGAAAGTTGCCGCAACCCAAATGATAGTTACAGTTTGCAATCCGGCAGCGTAGGTAAGCAACTGGCCAAGATGGGTGTGGTCAGTGCGCTCCAGCTGATTCTCAATCAGTACCCAAGCGTCGTCAAGCGTATCGCGGCAGAGGAGATCCGCCCGGAACGGTCCAACACTTTCCTCTTGCCCCACTGGCTCCAGATCCATATTCAGGGTTTCTGACAAAACGGCCAGATTAGCCGTCTGCGCCAGCCACGGCGTGAAATCCTGCGCCTCGGTTTTCCACTCCTGGCGCAGGTCAACGCGCTCCAAACGGCTCAACTCGATTTTGGCCGTAGCGCCGTTTCCCTGGTGATCCGTATGTGCCCCCGCGTCGGACCCTATGCCGGCCAGATCATTGAACACATCCAACTGTGACGTGTCTTCGACATCAGCCAAAGTGGCAACCGCCTCGGCCATGAACTCGGCGTAGTCGCTGGCGGTATCTCGGAGTGGGACTAGAACCTCGCACTTCCGACCATCCTGCTCCTTGCAGTAGATGGCGACAGGCCGTTCCCCCCAATGGCCGGCGTCAGTCCAACCATGCGCTTCCAGGTAAGCCCGCAAGGTTGCAGAGGTCAAAGACTCTAGCGCTTCCCGATCTCGGATTTGCACCTTCATAACTGTTCTCCGCTTGCTGCCCTGACCATTAATTCGGTGAGTCGAGAACTGCTGAAAATATTTGCCAGTGGGATGCGAACCGTCACCGTAGCGGTGTTAGTGGTCGGTAGATGGTTCGTTAGCGAAAGCCAATAACCGCAATAGTGCAGGCAAAGCTCATCATTGGTTTGCGTTAACCATTGACTTTCATCGTCCGGTAATAGAACCACAATCAGTATGAAAGGAGCGTCGGCGTTGCGGATGTGGTCGTAATCACGTACCGGCAGCGGAAAATGCAATTGGTTGCCCCGTATTACGTTCTGCTCGGTAGCCTTAGCTTGGAATCTGATCAGGTCCCTCCCTCTTGCCGGCCCCACCAGAAAGCCATCTACGCTGCCCCGGTCCACCTGAGGCTCAAGCACCTCGCAGTTGGCATAAGTCGCCACCGCATTGATGTATGCCAGCGAAAACCGCTCCTTCCGCGTGTTCAGATCCATTCGTCATCTACGCCTTACCCTGTTGTATAAATCTTAATCCCAAGCTCGTCGATATGGCGCTTCAACGGCGCGTATCCGATGCTTTCGTAGGCTTGCACGTCACACCTCTGCGGTATGTTCAAGTCTTCCAGGTCCAGCGCCATCCTGCCCAGGCGGTAGTGATCGGTGATGCCGTGGGTGGCCAGGTCGAAATCGGAATGAGGCGTCGCCTTGCCGGTGGCCCGGGAACCGAACAACGTCACTGCGGTTAACTCCGGGTAGTCGGCGAAAACGCGGTTCATTTTTTTCCCGGGTTGCGTTGGATATATCGGGAACTCGCGTCATCCCAGGGCCTCCAGGCCGAACCGCTCGTAAAGGTTACCTAAAACTGCCAAATAGCGGTTGCGGACGTTTCCCAGCACCGCTTCGAATCTGGCGAAATCATAGGTGTGAGACATCAGGTTGCGGTCGATGAGCATGTCAATCCAGACTTCCGCATCGTCAATCAGTTTGGCGGTAAAAGCTGCCCGGATGACGTTACGCGGCGTTACTTCTGTGATGACGACACCGCCATGCTCCAGGCGGTCCTTGAGGGTCAGCCACGCCAATTGAAACGTGTACTCGAACCGCTTGATGGCGCCCTCGCGCTCCAGTTCGTTCAGTTCCGTAACTTCCTGCTCCAACGCCTCGCTGAGTAGCGCATAGGCCCGCGAGAAATTACGGAACCGATAATGCCAACGCACTTCCTCGTTCATCGCAGGTTTCCATAAGGGTGCAGCTATTACCCTTCCGCCGGCGCGTGTTCGGCGTACAGCTGGTCGGTCTTTGCAGCCATGATGAAATCGTTGCGGTGCAGGTTGCGAATCTTGTGCGTCCACCAGGTTACGCTGACCTGCCCCCATTCGGTGGTCAGCCGGGGATGGTGGCCCTCAGCTTCCGCCAGCTCGCCCAGCGCGTTGGTGAACTCCAGGGCCTGAACGAAATTCCGGAACTTGAACTGCCGGTCCAACTTCGGAATGCCAGCTTCGTCAATCAATAACCAATCGTTCACCGCCGGGTGCAACTCCGCGACCTCCGCTTCGGTGACGTGCGGAGAATCGCGGCGGCAGGCGGTGCATCGTTCGCTGTACAACTCGGCCATCGGATAGCCTCCTGCTGATTTCGGTGGGCATTTGTTCGCATCGTAATTCTAGCATAGCGTTTTTTGAGTTCGCCCGCGCAAGTATTATCAGACGCGCTGTTGAGCGCAAACCCTTGCTGCGGTATAGTTTCGGCGGCGATACACTGGACTCGGATCGTGCGCCAACTCTCGGCCACCGGAAAGCGCGTCAACAATGCAGGGGGACACAGCACCATGATCTACGGCGCAATTACCAATTCCTGGCGCAACCAACTCGACGACACCGACCTTGCCGATCTCATCGCAAGCGCACAGGATCACGGCGCGCGCCACATCGAACTGCGCCAGACCTGCCTGGGCCTTGCGGAATCGGGCGAAGGCCAGGACTGGCGGCCGAACCTGACCGCGCTCGCCGACGTCGTGGTTCGGTTCCCGGAGCTCACCTTTGACCTGGCGGTTGCGCTGCCGTGTATCACCACCGACATCGATCCACAGGGAGGACTCTACCAGTCCCAGCTGGAAGCAGCCCGTCTGGTGGGCGGCGGTTCGCCCCACCTGCGCACCGTGGATCCCGGGGCGTCCGATACCCCCTGGGATACAGCCGCTGACGTTGCCGAAGCAGCGGGTCGTATCGTACCCCTGGTGCGCGAGGCTGCCCGTCAGGGGGTCATCTTCTCCATGGAAAACTCGGGCCAGCCGCTGCGCTCAATGGCGCTGTTGGTGAGCGAATCTCGGGCCCAGCTGACCGAAGAGGAAGGACAGTACCTGGGCCTGTGTCCCGATCCCACCAACCAGTTGCGCCGCCACCCGGTCAGCCAGCCGCTGGACGAATTGGCCAACCTGCCGGCCGATTACATCAAGATCGTCCACTTCAAGCAGGCGCGCGACGGTGTCGCTATCGGCAGCGTCGACGATGGCGACCTCGACTGTCGCGCCATGCGCCGCATCCTGCAGGGCAAGGCCTATGACGGCCCGGCCGTGATGGAAATCCCCCCGCACGACGAGGTTTTCGAGAACCTGGCCGCAAGCTTCGCCTACCTGGACGCCTGAACCATCCGGCACGCCCAACCAGACTGTCTGACCGTCCAGTCGGGCGGTGGTCTCTACGCCAATGCAGGATCACAGCGACTACACCGTCTCCATACACTACGACCGCAGGCTTTACCGGCAGGACATCGCCGGCTCCAAGGCCCATGCTGACATGCTGGCGAAGCAGGGCATCATCCCCAGGGAAGACGCCGATGCGATAATCAGCGGGCTCTCTGCGGTGCAGGAGGAGATCGAGCGGGGCGAATTTCCGTGGAACCCGGCTCTGGAAGACCTGCACATGAACATCGAGCGCCGGCTGACCGACCTGATCGGTCCGGCCGGGGCAAGGCTCCACACCGGTCGCTCGCGCAACGACCAGATTGCCCTGGACATGCGCCTGTACACCCGCGTCGCCATTGACGACACGGTGGCCGGCTTGCGGTCCGTCCAGCGCGCGCTCGTTGGCCTGGCGGAGCAATACATCGGCGTTGTGATGCCCGGCTACACGCACTTGCAGCGCGCTCAGCCCGTGCTTTTCGCCCATCACATACTGGCATATTTCGAGATGCTGCAGCGCGACGTTGGACGGTTCACCGACTGCGCCGCCCGCATGGACGTGCTGCCGCTGGGGAGCGGCGCCCTGGCCGGCGTGCCCTATCCAACTGATCGCAACGCGGTGGCTTCGGTCCTGGAATTTTCCGAGATAAGCCCGAACAGCATGGACGCCGTGGCTGACCGGGATTTTCTCGCCGAGTTCCACGCCGCCGCCGCCATCGCGATGATGCACGTCTCCCGACTATCCGAGGAGATCGTCATCTGGTCCAGCCGCGAGTTCGACTTCGTGCGCTTGGCCGATGAGTTCACCACCGGCAGCAGCATCATGCCGCAGAAGCGAAACCCCGATTTTGCCGAGATCGCCCGGGGCAAGACGGGCCGGGTTTATGGCAGTCTGATGGGCATCCTCACTGTTCTCAAAGGACTGCCTCTGACCTACAACCGGGACCTGCAGGAGGACAAGGAGGGGTTCTTCGACACTGTGGACACGCTGCTGTCGACCCTGTCCGTCTTCGCCGACATGCTGCCGGGCATGAAGTTGAACACCGATCGCGTTGAATTGCTCGCCGGCGAAAGCTACATGCTCGCCACCGACCTTGCCGATTATCTGGTGGGCAAGGGCGTGCCCTTCCGTGATGCCCACGGCGTCATGCGCCGGCTGTGTCAGCACTGCGAGGCCGGCGGGCTGTCCCTTTCTGATCTGCCCATTGACGAGTACCGGCGTTTCGCGCCGCAGTTCGACGATGACGTGTACGCCATAACGGCCGCCGCGTCCGTGGCCGCGCGGGACAACCCGGGAGGCACGGCTCCCAACCGCGTCGCCGAAGGTCTCGCCCGTGCCAGGAACCTCCTTGCGACCGCCGGGGCACAGTGACCTCCACCGCCGCCCACGTCCAGATCGCGCCGTCAGTTCTTGCCGCTGACTTCGGACGCCTGGCGCAACAGGTGGCGGATGCCGAGGCGGCCGGCGCCGACCTTATCCACGTTGACATCATGGATGGTCGCTTCGTCCCCAACATCTCGTTCGGCGAGGTGGTGGTGGACGCCATTCGTGGAGCCACGTCCCTCCCGCTCAATCTCCACCTCATGGTCCACGAGCCGGATCGACTGCTGCCGGGCCTGGTCAAGGACGTCAACGATCAGGTCCTGGTGCATGCCGAGGCCTGTACGCACCTGCACCGCACGGTAGGCTACATCAAGGAACAGGGGTGCCAGGTGGGTGTCGCCATCAACCCGGCAACGCCGCTGACCGCGGTCGAAGAAGTGCTTCCCGACCTCGATATCGTGCTGGTAATGACGGTCAATCCGGGATTTGGCGGGCAGTCCTTCATACCGGCGGCGCTCGGCAAATTGCGACGGCTTTATCGCACGATCTCCGACAATGGTTACGGTGTGCAACTGGAGGTCGATGGCGGCGTCAAGGCCGACGATACCGCCCGCGGTTCGGTCGCTGCCGGGGCCGGTATCCTGGTAGCCGGCACCGCGATTTTCAACCGTGAACAGTCGGTGGCGGAGGCGATGGCCGCGCTGCGCGACACGGTGTCCGGAATGTCTCCGGGAAATGAGTAGGGGCGAAAAATCTTTCGCCCCCCAATGCCTGCTGAATACGATGCTCAGTCGCTACGCGGCGGCCCTGGCTCGCGCCTTCTTGCCCCGGGGCGGTTTGTACATCGTCCTCAGGCACCGCGAACAGATTTTGACCCGCGTGGGCTTTCCGTCGATTGCTAGCGTCTGCTTGTGAACGTTGGCCTTCCACCGCGTCTTGGTCTTGCGGTTGGAGTGGCTCACGTTGTTTCCGGTCATGCCGGACTTGTTGCATATCTGGCACTGCATGATTCTTTCCCTGCCCTGTTGGTGTCGCAGATTATAGCATAGCGCACGCTGGCGCGTGCCGCGGGCCCTGGAATGGCCTGGACATTACACAAAATTTACCTGCTCCCCACTTAGTGCCAAAGCCCGGTTCGTTATAAAATAGCCATTGCCGCAGCATATTTTCACTGGATACGTCGGGAGGGTCCCATGGACGCCACAGCAACAATGTATTGGTGGCCGCGTTGAAGCAGCTGTCGCAAGGTACGAGAGTTGCTCGTTCAAAACGGCTACACGGTAGAAGAACGCGACTATTTCAAGGAGCCGTTCACGGAAACGGAGCTTCGCGAATTGGTCACTGAAGTGGGAGAACCCGGCGTAACCGGGTTGTTCGCCGCCCGCAGCCCGTCGCTGAAAAAGATGGGCCTGAACGCAGGGGATCTCTCGGACGAGCGCAAGCTCGCGCTGATGCTTGAAGAGCCTCGGCTGGTTCGTCGCCCCATCGTACGCCTGGGAGATCGATTGATCGTAGGGGCCAGCATCAAAGCCATGACCGAAGCGATCAGCTCTTGATCCGATCATTGCCGGTAATTCCAACGCCGCCAGGACAGCGAACCGATCATGAAGATATTTTTTGACGTGGACTACACGATCCTGGGTCTGGACGATACCCTTCGTCCCGGCACCGTGGATACCTTCCAGAAGATCCTCGACGATGGCCACGAAATCTACATCTGGTCCGGGATGGGAGAGCGCTGGGAGGTCATCGAAAAGCACGACCTGCATCGGTTCGTATCCGGCGTGTACGAAAAGCCCACGCATCATTTCCACGAGCGTCTGCCCGAGTTGCAAATCCCGGTGGAACCCGAGTTTGTGATCGACGATTATCCTGAAATCGTTGCGGCTTTCGGTGGGGTCTGGGTGCCGCCCTACTTCTTCTCCCGGAGCGTCGACCACGAGATGGATCGCATTTATCGGATCATCTGCGATTTCCAGGAAACGGGAGACTCCGAGGACCGCCAGTACCGGGCCAAGGGCACCAAGATACCCCTGTTTTGACCTGCATACTGGCCCACCGTCCGGCGTGATAGACTGAAAGCGCGGGAGGTAACCCCATGCACTTGCTGGCATTCAAAGTCGTGATCGAGCCGGATGAAGACGTTTGGCAATCATACTATCCGGCGTGGGAGCATTTGGGGGCAGCCACATTCGGAAGTACGCCGGAAGAGGCGGCCGCCCACATCAAGGAAGTCCTCGAGATGATGGTCGGGGAAATCGAAGAGGGCATGATTGAATGGCCCATCACCCCCAACGCGCCTTGGGAGTTCTCTAAACCTGGCATTCAGGATGTGCCGGAGTTTCTCGATGTCAAATGCGCTCCTGAGTATCCTGACGCGATAGCCTCACACGGCGGCTTGCCTGTAGATGGCTTCTCCGTCGCCGGCTCCGATGACGTCTATCGTCTGATATACATAGCCATGGACGATGTTTTGGCGGCAATACATGCACGGCGAACCTTGAGAGAAACGCGCACCGGCGGTCTGGTCTCCCGCATATTTACGCCTGAAACCAGGAGCAACCCGGTTAAGGAAGAGCTAGGAATGCGATAGCCATGATGAGCGGATCCATAGTCAATGGCTCCAAGAGGTACTGCAGGGAGGCTCGCTACAAGGGTAAGACAACGGTTGCATTCAGGCAGACGTAGTCTGTAAAGTCCCGGGTTCCTATGCCGATAAACTACCAACGGATCAGAAACATAACTGCCCGCGAGATTGAGAGCGCACTATTCCGAGACGGTTTTGTGCCCGTCGGCAGGGGTGGCGGTCATCGCCAATATCGCCACTACGGAACCAACCGGAACGTTACGCTGGCTTGGCACGGTCGAGGCCAGACCCTCAGTTTGGGAACCTTACGCCGTATCGTCGAGAGGCAGGCCCAATGGACCGAAGCTGACCTCATTCGTCTCGGCCTCATTCGGGACTGACTGCCTATGCCCATCCAACAGCTCCCTCCGCATGTCGCCGCCCAGATCGCGGCCGGCGAGGTTATTGAGCGCCCCGCATCGGTGGTCAAAGAGCTGGTCGAAAACTCCCTGGACGCCGGCGCAAGGAGTATCGCCGTCGCCATACGCGAGGGTGGCGTCGCCGATATCCGGGTCACTGACAACGGTCGCGGCATCGCCGCCGGCGAACTGGGCCTGGCTTTCACCCATCACGCGACCAGCAAACTCTCCACGGTTGATGACCTGGAGACCGTTTCCACCCTCGGGTTCCGTGGCGAAGCGCTGCCCAGCGTTGCGGCGGTTGCCCGGGTGGTTTGCGCCACGCGGACGCCCGATGCGGAAGCGGGCGCCCGCATTGAGTTTCGCTACGGAAATAGCCTCGGCGAACGCTCCGAGGGATGCCCTCCGGGCACATCGGTCCAGGTGTCGGATTTGTTCGGCGCGTTGCCGGCTCGTCGCAAGTTCCTGCGCTCGACTGCGGCTGAATCGTCCCGCATTCAGGAGGTGGTCACCCGCTACGCGCTGGCCCATCCTGAAGTCCGCTTCACTCTGTCAGTCGATGGACGGGAAACGGTCAATGCGCCGGGCTCCGGCCGGCTGCAGGATGCCATCCTGTCCCTTTACGGTTCCGAAGTGGCCGGACGTATGCTGCCGGTTTCCCTTGCCGACGGTGAGGTGTCGGTCGATGGGTACGCCGGCGCCCCGGATCTGAACCGGAGAAACCGTTCCTACACGACCCTCCTGGTCAACAGTCGCTGGGTGTACGACCGCTCCATATATTACGCCATTGAGCGGGCCTATCAGGGAACTTTGCCCGAACGCCGCTTTCCTCTCGCCATTGTCAATCTATGCTTGCCACCTGAGCAGGTTGACGTCAACTCCCATCCCACCAAGCGAGAGGTGCGTTTCCGTCAAGCGGACCGGTTGTTCTCCCTGGTGCAACGGGCGGTGCGAGAGGCGCTCATCGCCCACGCCCCGGTACGGACGGCGACCCGATCATTTTCCCCGACCCACGCGCCTTCCACGGTGGCGCCATCACCAAGTCCACCCCGTCCGTCGTCCCCGGTAGTTTCGGCGCCGGAGCCTGACGGCATGGCGTTGTCTGCCACTGCGCTGGCGCCGGCTGAAGGCTCTCTACGGGATGTTTTGGCCGACCTGCGTGTTGTGGGCCAGATCCGCCAGACATACATCGTGGCCGAAGGCCCATCCGGCATGTACCTGATCGACCAGCATGCTGCACATGAGCGCGTGGTTTTTGATCAGATCCGCCAGCGTATGCAGGAAGGGGCGCGACCCTCGCAGCCCCTGCTGGTCCCCCAGACGGCCGAATTGTCCGTTGCTCAGGCGGGTACGCTGGAAAGCTACGTCAGTCTGCTTGCGGACTACGGCTTCGCGCTGGAACCTTTCGGGGATCGCGCGTGGCTGGTTCGCGCGCTCCCGGCCAGCCTGGCCGCCCGCGCCAACCCGGATGCGTCCGTTGCTCTGTGTGATTTGCTGGATGCCGTCGCCGTGGAGCAGGTGGTGATGGAGCGAGAGGACGCGCTGGCTGCGACGGTCGCGTGTCACGGGTCGGTGCGCGCGGGGATGACGTTGGCGCAAGAGGAGATGGACGCGCTGCTCCGCCAACTGCGGGCCACCGAAAATCCGCACCACTGCCCCCACGGCCGTCCGACGGTGGTCCACTTCACCGAGTACCAGCTGGAACGCGAGTTTGGCAGACGCTGAGTATCCGGCCAAAACGTCAGGGCAGCCGGAATGGCTGCCCCATAGGCATCAAGTTAAGCGTCGTCGGTTAGGGCGAGTAGTAGTTGATATGACCCGGGGCGTTGACGACGCCGCTGGATTTTACACCCGGCGCGCAGGCATAAGCCAATCTGCTCGATGACCATGGTTGCCGTAAGTAGTCCGGTCATGGCAGTAGCCAGCATTACGGCGTAGCGACGGACGGCGGCGGCGGCCTTGACCAGGCTTCGGTCCGGGTACATCCAGACCGCAGTCAGCAAAGTCCAGTGCAGGATGACCATGGCGGTCAGTTTGGCATAGACCTCACAGAGGATCCGCCAGGGATTGGCGGAGCGCCAGCGGTCAATGCCTCCGTGTTGCTTCCACAGTTTGAAAAGCAGTTCAATCTGCCAGCGCGCCCGCGCCAATACCATTGCCTCATCTCGGCTGATCTGGGATGGGAGCGCGTTGGTAACGTAGATGGTCCAGTCGCATAAGGCCAACCGGGTTTTGCTGGGCTGCTGACCTTTCTTGCGGGCGTGGTCTTTGAGTTGCCGCCGCCGCTGGGCGCTCACTTCTGGGGGCGCTTTGACGGCCAGCAGGCGGACAGGCAAGCGGTGGGCGCGCCCCAGCAATACCGGCCGGTCAATGCCGGTTGCCGACGGAGTGGACAGCAGCTTCCGCAGGTCCAGTTCCGCGCCATCATGCCGGTAGAGTTTGGTTCCGGCTTTGTACCGAGACAGGAAATAGCCCCCTTGCGCCGCCAATTCCCGGAAGGTATCCAGTCGGTAATACCCCAAGTCGGCAATGCGCAGCGCGCCAGCTGGGACCGGCGCCGTCTGCACCGCAGAATTGCTGTCCGGGGTTCGCCCATCAGTCAGAAAAGGCCCCAGCATCAGTCCAGTGGTCAAATCCAGCCGGACCTGTAGTTTCAGGGCTGACTGTCCATAGGAACCGCTGCCGCCGCAACCGGCCCAGACCTCGCTCAGTCCGTCGGGCAGCATGATGACCGAGCTGTCCTGGATCAACACGGCGGTGAAGCGCCGCAGTAGCGGAATCGCCACCGGTTCGGCGTCAATAACTTGACCCAAAGCCTCTTGCAAAACTCGGTACAGACATTCCGCCCCTTGGGGCGTGAACCGCTGGAACAGGCCCTGGGGACTGATGGTCACCCCCAGCGTGGCCGCCATCTGGGTCAGCGAACTGAGGCTGGCGTCCGGGTCGGCCAGCCAACCGAAAACCAGGGTCTGCACCAAGCCGGGACCGGTGAGTTTGGAACGCCGTTGCACCAGCCCCGTCTCGGCGGCGGCCTGCTGGGCCACTCCGGTGAGAACCCGGCTCATGGCCTGGGCAACTTCTGGTACACTGCTCATGGGAAGCTCCGGTGGCGATTGATTGGAATGCAATCACCATCTTACCGGCAGCTTCCCTTAACTTGATGCCTATGGGGCAGCCGGAATGGCTGCCCTGTGAATTGCGCATATGTCGGTTGGCCGCCTATCGGCGAGGGTCTGTTCTCGGGTCCTGCGCCGGGTGGAACATCGACCCGGGCCCGGGGAACTCGCTCGCAGCTTCGGCGGTGTTGTTGCGCCGACCGAAGGGGAGTATCGAAGCCACCACCGCGGCCCCGGCAATGCCCGCGCCAAGCACGCCCAAAAAGCGGCGGCGGGAAGGTCCCGGTCGGCTGCTATCGTTAAGTTCAGGCACGGCTGCAACTACTCCAATGATTGTGTTGAAAAGCGCGAAAATCGTATCAGCCGTCTTATCCGGTGTCAATCGCTCGTATCGACCGTTCGACCTCACATGGCTTTCATTGCGCCACTGGTGACCCGTATGGAAAACCCGGAAATGGGCGTGAGTGTGGGCGATCACGTTTGTTGACGGTGTGTACGCCGGCGGTTATCGTGACCACCAGTCTTCGCGGACCAGGCCCGCCTGCCCGCCTCCGGAGGTGTCACCCATGACCGCCCAGCGAACCGAGTATCAGGCCATACGCGAGCCCGACGTCATGGTGCCCATGCGAGATGGAACCAGGCTGGCCACGGATGTGGTGCGCCCCGACGCCCCGGGCCGCTTCCCGGTGCTGATCAACCGGGGGCCCTACAGCAAGGACAGCTACCTCGACAACCCCGACCACTCCATCTGGTTCTTCCCACGCAACGGGTACGTGATGCTGAGTCAGGATGTGCGCGGGCGCTTCAACTCCGAAGGCGACTACGACCCGCTGTTTCAGGAAGCCCTGGACGGCTACGACACCGTTGAGTGGGCGGCGCGACAACCCTGGTCCAACGGCCGCGTCGCCACGACGGGCCAGAGCTACCTCGGCGCCACGCAGTACACTCTGGCCGGCAAACATCCGCTGCCGCCACATCTACAGACCATGGCCGTTGTTTCCGCGTCGTCCGACTTCCACCAGTCCTGGGTTTACCACACCGGCGGCGCCATGGAGTGGGGTTGGACGGTTCCGTACGCTATTCTCAAGGGACGGAACACCCTGGCCCGCGGTGGCCACGAGACATTGTTGGCCAAGATGGACGAGTACGTCATCGAGCCCGGCAACTTTGGACAGCCGCTGTCCGATGAATGGTATCGGCACCTGCCCCTGCGCGACTGGATTGATCGCCTCAAAGAGGCGGCGCCCTACTTTCACGAGTACTTCGATGAGGAGCTGGATGATCCGTACTGGTGGAGCATCAACCTCCAGCGGCAAGCGCGCAACGTGACCATTCCGATGTTCCACGTGAGCGCGTGGTACGACATCTTCCTGGAGGGCGCGCTCAACGCCTACCAGGCCATCGGGAAGCACGGAGGCAGCGAAACGGCCCGTAAGAACCAGAAGTTGCTGATCGGCCCGTGGGCCCATCTGCGCCCCTTTACCGAGCCCACCACCGGCGGCGCCGGCAACATCGATTTCGGCTCCGAGGCCGCCATCGAGCTGCACGACTATCTGCTGCGCTGGTATGGCTACTGGCTCAAGGGCGAGGAGACCGGCATCATGGACGATCCGCCGGTCCGCCTGTTTGTCATGGGCGACAACAAGTGGCGCGACGAAAACGAGTGGCCCCTGGCCCGAACCCAGTACACCCGTTGGTATTTCCACTCCGGAGGCGGCGCCAACACCCGCGGCGGCGACGGTTCGCTGTCCACGGCGCCGCCGGCGCCGGACGAACCCGCGGACCAGTTCATCTACGATCCAGCGGATCCTGTGCCCACCCTGGGCGGCAACACCCTGATCATTGAGTACGGCGTGTTTGATCAGGGCCCCGCCGAGGACCGGCCGGACGTCCTATCCTTCACTTCCGACCCTGTCGCCTCGGACCTCGAACTCACAGGCCCGATTTCGGTGACGCTCTATGCCGCTACCACCGCGGCGGACACTGATTTCACGGCCAAGCTGGTGGACGTGCGGCCAGACGGGTTCGCCCACAACCTGCAGGACGGGATCATCCGCGCCCGCTATCGCACTTCGGTCCGCGAGCCCTCTTTCGTTACTCCGGGCGAGGTGTACCGCTACACCATCGACCTGTGGGCCACCAGCCACGTGATCAAGCCCGGCCATCGCGTCCGTGTGGACATCTCCAGCAGCAACTTCCCGCGCTTCGACCGGAACCCGAACACGGGCGCGGCCCTCGGGGTGGACACCCGGCTCGAAACGGCACGCCAGACGGTGCATCACTCCGCCCGCTACCCGTCGCACATAACGCTCCCCGTGATCCCGCGCTGATACGTTATGCTCCATTGCGGAGGCAAAACTCATGGCAACACAGGCTGCACAATGGCCAAGCTCAACCGCCGACGCAACCGTCGGAAATGCGGTTGACGCCCGCGATTTCCTGGACGCCGATCCTCCCGGCCTGCCCATCATCCTGGACCTGCGTCCCTTGCTGGGCGGCAAGACCCTGGCCGAGATTGACTTTGAACTGCTCGGGGCGTTTATCGAAGCCAACGACCTCTACTCCATCGAGTACAACGACGCCGGCCAACTGATTATAATGCCGCCCATGTTGATGCCGGGCTCATTTGAGGAAAACAAGCTCCTTGCGTTTGTGACGATGTGGACGCTGGCACATGGCGGCATTGCTCCGTCATCCAAGGTCGTGTTCCGTATTCCCGGCCTGGGTGGACGCGGCCCTGATGCATCGTGGGTATCGCCGGAGCGGTTGGCTCAGCTCGACCCTGAGCAGTATCGCACCGGTCAAATCTGCCCCGATTTCGTTGTCGAGATCCGCTCACGCAACGACTCGCTGATCTATCTACAGCGCAAGATGACAGAATACATTGCCCACGGCGCACGCTTGGGCTGGCTGATTGACCCGTTCAATCGCCGCGTCTCCATATACCGGCCCGACCAGGAACCGGAAGTGCTGGAAAACTCGGAAACTCTATTCGGTGAGGATGTGATGCCAGGGTTTGAGTTTCGGGTGCGCGAACTGATTTTCGATGCCCGCTTGGTGTGAGGCAGGTTTGGTATGAATATCGAAAACCTCGTGTATGACCGGCCGGACCTGGGCAAGTTCCAGGTGCACCGCTCGAGTATGACGTCGCCCGACATCTACGAGCTTGAGCGACGACGGATCTTCGATCGCTGCTGGCTCTACCTGGGGCACGAGTCGGAAGTGCCCAACCCGGGAGACTACGCCCGCCGCATGGTTGCTGAGCGACCCCTGTTCTTCGCCCGAGACCGTCATGGTGAGCTGCGGGTGTTCCACAACACCTGCCCGCATCGCGGCGCGCTCATCTGCCGCACCGATCATGGCAACGCCCAGGTGCTCCAGTGTTTCTACCACGCCTGGAGTTTCAACACCTCCGGCGAGCTGATCGGGATGCCTGATATTGAGGGTTACGGACCCGATTTCGACCGCGCCGATTACAGCCTGCGCTCCCCTCGCTACGAGAGCTACAAGGGCTTCATCTTCGTGTGTTTCGACCATGACGCGGCATCCCTGCGCGATTACCTGGCCGGCGCCGCCGAATACCTCGACCTGGTGGCCGACCAGGCGCCCGAAGGTATGAAAGTGATCCCCGGTTCCAACCGCTACACCATCAAGGCCAACTGGAAACTGCTCGCCGAAAACAGCATCGACGGCTACCACGCGTTACCCACGCACCAGACCTATTTCGACTACATGGCCAGCGAAGCCGGCAGCGACATTCCAGCCATCAACCGCCGCCACGGTTTCGGCCGGGCGCTGGGCAATGGGCACGGCGTCATGGAAAACGACGCGATCTACGGCCGCCCGATTGCCATGTGGCACCCCTACTTCGGCGAGGCGGCCCGCGACGAGATCAACACCATCAAGGACGAGTTGATAGCCCGCCACGGTCCCACGAAGGCCCTCCGCATGTGCGAGAAAACCCGGAACATGGTGATCTTCCCCAACCTGGTTATCAACGACATCATGGCGGTGACCATCCGCGTGTTCCAGCCCACCGGCCCGGACAGCATGGACGTTACCGCGTGGCAAATAGTTCCTGCCGGCGAGACCGGTTCGCGGCTGAACCGCCGTCTGGACTCCTTCCTCACCTTCCTCGGGCCCGGCGGGTTTGCCACGCCGGACGACGCTGAGGCGCTGGAATCGTGTCAGCAGGGTTTCCGTTCCGGTGGGGTGGAATGGTCCGACCTGTCGCGCGGCTTCCACCGGGATCCACGGGGCAACGACGAGCTCCAGATGCGCTCTTTCTGGCGCCGCTGGCAGTCGCTGGTCGCCGACCGCCCCCACGTTGAGCAGTACGAGCGCGGCCTGACGCCGGGCGAAGTCCCCAACGTGCAGCCTTCGCCCGAACTCACCGTCGCCGCCGACGATTAGCCGCAGGAGCGCAACCTACACGGTTGCCCAGGACATCCCAGTCGAGCCCCGCGCGGTGGGTCTCCCGGCGACGGCTGTCCCCTGTTGCTCCAGCACGGAGTGGAACTATTGCCTTACCTCAAAATCTGCCGCAAGCGCGCCATCCTTGATCGTGAGGAGTTGTCCGGCCACGGGGCGCCAAGCATCATCTTCTGACCGTCACACTCGGTAGCGCCGCCGTGCTGGCGGGGGTCTCCGCTGTGCTATCATCATCGCCGTATTTTCGGGATCAGGACTAACGCGATCATGACTTCGAACAACTCAATCCTCAGCGACGCCCAACGTGGCCTGCTTGGCGCCGCGCTGAACCGTATTGTCCCGCCTGCCGGAGAATTTCCCGGCGCCGGCGACCTGGGTATCGCGAGCTTCGTCGAATCGGTTGCCGCCGGCTCCACCGGGAAGCGCAGGCTGCTGATGGAAGGCCTGGTGCGGATCGAGCTTGCTGCAAGCGAACGCGGGGGATCATTCGCTGCGCTGGCAGAGGCTGACCAAACCGATGCGTTGCGAGCGGTCCAGGCGTCAAGCCCGGAGTTCTTCCAGGAGCTGGTCACTCAGACCTATCGAGGCTATTACACCAACGAGACGGTGTGTGGCGTCCTGGGGTATCGCCCGCCCAATCGCGCGGATTATGATCCCCTGCCGTTCGACGAATCGCTGCTGGAACCGGTCCGCCAGCGTGGGCAGGTGTGGACCGAGACCGGCTAGCTATGCAGCCAAGGGCAGCGCCAGCTGGGTTGGCGCGCCAGGCTCCGTCTCCATCGGAAGCGCTCCGACATCAGATTGGATTGCCTCTGCAAATCCGGGCAATGTGGCTGGCTGCAGATTCTTCACTGACGGCATTCGTGGCAACTCCCAGCGGAGTCGCGCGTCGTCGACCAGGGCGAGTACGGAGTTCGTATAGTCCCTCGGCGCGTGTTCGCTCCGGTAGAGTCGCGCATAACCGGGAGCCAGGTGCGGATACGATTCCCGGATGAATGGCATGAACCATTCGCGGCTGCCGGGGCGCAGGAACAGCAGGTTGCCGGACAGGAACTGGGCCCGGTGCTCGGCCGCCGCCGACACCAGGGCGTCGATGCTGGCCGCGCTGTCGGACAATCCCGGCAATAGCGGAGCGGCCAACACCCCGGCCGGGACGCCGTGCTCCACCAGGTATTGCATGGCTTCCAGGCGAGCAATGGGATGCGGAGCCCCCGGCTCGGTTTGCCGCCAGATAGTTTCGTCGATGGACCCGACGCTGAACACCACCTGAGCGCCGGCAACGTCATTCAGCCGCCGCAACAGGTCAACGTCCCGCCGCACCAGCGTGCCCTTGGTGGTTACCGAGGCCGGGTTCCTGAACTCTACCAGCGTCTCCAGGATCTGCCTGGTCAGCGCGTATTGGGCTTCCGCCGGCTCATAGGGGTCGGACGCCGTGCCGATGGCTATAGGCTCGCCGCACCACTTCGGGCGGGACAACTCCTGGCGCAGCACGTTCGGGGCGTTGATTTTGGCGAAAATCTGACGTTCGAAATCAGCGCCGGCGTCCATGCCCCAGTACTCATGCGTCGATCTGGCGTAGCAGTAGCGGCAGGCATGACGGCAACCCCGATAGGGATTGATCGTCCAGCGAAAAGGAAAGTCCGGCGCGTTGACGTGGTTGATGAGGGACTTGCATCGGATTTCGGTAACTTCGGTGGCAACCATTGTTCGAGCCTCCGCAAACTGACATTCGGAACGTGCGTGCTATATTAGAGCGCATGTTCTTACATGTCAAGCGTGCAACGGTCATTTCGGAGTCATTGCTCCCGGTCGATTGTGGCCGGGCCTGCCGGACTCAGCACGGGTTGACCCCGCCGCCAAGTGTAAGGCCCATTTTTGCGGTACTATTGGCGCGTCAATACCATCGGTGAAACTCGAAAAGGCAGGTGCACAAATGCCACGAGCAACCATCAATATCGCCGAACCGGACGGTCAGGCGATCACGGCTACGACCTGGCGCTACGCGGTCGGCTATATTCCTGGCGAGTCCAACCTGGGACTGGTCGGCGAGGCCCAGGGCGGCAGCCCGGCGCGGCTTCCCGATTACGACGACACCGGTTGGGAGGTTTGCAACGACCTGCCGGGCCGCGTATCCGGAGGGTTCACCTTCGCCTGGTATCGAGCCACCGTTACCATACCCGAGACCATCAATGGCCAACCGACGAGCGGGATGCGGGTCCAGTTTGAGACCTGCGTGGACGACTACGGCGAAATATGGATTGACGGCGAGTGCAACCGCGAACGCGGCACCGTCCAGGGCTTCAACGTGTCGCAGCGGGTGCCAGTGACCGCCAACGCCCAACCCGGGGAGACGCACACCATCGCCGTTCTCGCCGTGAATGGACCCCTGGGCGATCCGTTCGGCACGGTGTTCGTGCGCTACGCCCAGCTTGGCTTCGAGTGGTAGTCTTCGGGCGACTTGGCCGCGATACGGGCTGACCCTCGGCTCGCGTCTATCACCGCGCCGGCCCGAGTCCGGCCAGGTCGCCAACCGCTTTCACCCGTACCCGGGTGGCATTGCTGGGGACGTACGTCAGCGGCACTTCGTCGATCTCCACGACCTCTATGGTGGCAGGATCGGCTCCGGCGGACACGGCGCGGGCAACGGCAGCGGCGGAGCAGTCTGCGATCGCTTGCTCGCGCCCCATGCCCTCCAGTGAGTAAACGCGTTCCACCTGTCCGCCAACCTGGGCGATGGCCGCGCCTATCGCGTTGGCGACGCCGGAGTTTTCCGGCCGGAGCACTTCCGAGGCTCCGGCCAGTTCGTCGCCCAACAGGATGCTGCCGCCGCCCACCAGCGCCACCGGCACGTCGTCCCGGCTCAGTTTCACCCGGTCGATTGCCGTCTCCACCCGGCGCTGGATCTCGGTAATCACCCGGCGCACCAGCGATGCGTCCATGCCAGCCACCAGCTGCGGGTTGCCTATCTGTACCCTGCCGCGGGCGGCCGCGACGTCGGTGGTGGTGAGGGTATCTCCGCCGAACACTCGCCCGGCCGTCGCCAGCCGATAGCCCACGCTTTCGGGGCCGATGCGCAGTGGGTCCGGTTCCACCACTGTGCCTCCGCCCAACGGTATCGACACGGTATCCGGCATGCGGAAGTTGGTTCGTACGCCGGCCATCTCCACCGCCACGGCCGCTTCCCGGGGGAAGCCATTCACCAGGGCGCCCACGTCGGTGGACGTGCCGCCCACGTCCACCACGATGCCGTCGCGTATCCCCGAAAGCCAGGCGGCGCCGCGCATGCTGTTGGTGGGCCCCGAAGCAATGGTGAGCACCGGAAAATTGCTGGCGAAATCCGCGTCCATCAGGGTGCCGTCGTTCTGGCTCAGGTAGAGCGGGGCGTTAACCCCCAACTCTTCGATGGCGCGCTCGATGCCGCGGATGGTGCGTAGGGCGAGTTCGCCCAGGGCGGCGTTCAGGGTTGCCGCGTTCTCCCGCTCCAGGAGCCCGGTGCGCCCGTTCTCGTGGGACACGCAGACCCGCAGGTCGGGGGCTTCCTCCCGCACTATCGCGGCCGCTGCGGATTCGTGCTCCCCGTTGACCGGCGAGAAAACCCCCGAAACGGCTACGGCGCGCACGCCCTGCCGGCGCATGTCAGCCACCGCCCGACGTATCTCGCCCCGGTCCAGCGGACTGATTTCCCGCCCGTCGAATTCGTGGCCGCCGCCCACCATATAGGTGAAGCCCCCCATGGCGTCGCGAAGATCGTCCGGCCAGTCCACCAACGGCGGCAGCAGTTGGGTGGCCGGGAGACATAAGCGGAGTACCGCGGTCGGAGCCAGTTCCCGGCGTTCCAGCAGGGCGTTGGTGAAGTGGGTGGTGCCTACCATCACCGCGTCGGCACGCGCACCGGCGGGCAACTCGGCCAGCAATTCCCGCATGGCATCGACAATTCCGGTGGTAACGTCGGGAGTGGTGGACAGCTTCACCGCGTTGATCAGCCGCGGTCCGTCCATGAGGACGGCGTCCGTGTTCGTGCCTCCCACGTCGACCCCGACTAACATTACGTGATCTCGCTAAACCACAAGCGGCGTGTAGTCAACGTCGTAACCGAACGCGCGCGGCCCGGCGACCGCCAACCCCTCCGGTCTTGTCCACAGCTCGGGAGCCGGAAAACCCAGTATCGTCACCCGCAGGCCGTACCGCATCAACTCCGTCGTGACCGGCTCTCCCAGGTCGGTTGCCACCGCGCAGATCAGGTCAGGGACCACACAGGTGATCGCGCCGTCGTGCCTGGCCACGAGGTTTTCGTTTTGAAACTCGATGACCATGCGTTCGCCGGCGTTGGCGTCCAACCCGTCGATGGTCAGCACACCCCGGGCAAACCCGGCGGTGGTGCGGCGTTCCACGTCCACCACCTTGCCGCTGAACAGGACCCTGCCCGGGCAGACGCCGAGTATGGCATCCAGCGGGTCGTCGCCATGCTGACGGGCCGACTTGACCGCGTCCCCCAGGTCGCGCGCCAGCGACAGGGTCAGGGGCACTGCCGTGCGCCGCACCTGTTCCGTGGACATGGGCGCCACGGCGTAGCAGGCCACGCAGCCCATCTGAATCGTAACCGACCGCGCCAGTCGTTCGGCCCACCGGGGATCTATCGTCTCCCGTATCACCACGCTGTTGCCCTTCTCGTCGGCCACCGCCATGGGGCAGCACGGCACGCCGTACACGAAGAACGTCTTCATCTGGAATTCTGGAAACGCCCGGCCCATGCCGTCGGCGTCCACGACCGGCAGACCGGCCATGGCCGCCGCGATCAACGGCTCCACCGAGTTGCTGCCGCCGATCTCGTTGGAGATGAGTGCGGTGGCTTGCTCCCCGGTGTAGTCCTCGATGGCCCGCAAAGCGTGATACGACTGGAGGTCGCGCACCTTTTCGATTCCCACTGTTGGCGCGCCGATGCCGCCCACGCACACGACCCGGGCGTCATCCGGCAACTCGTCCGGCGTCAGCACGTCCACCGGTCCCCACCGGCGGATGGCCTGCCGCGCCCGCAGTTGCCCGATGTACGGGTTTCCGCCGCCGCCGGTGCCGAGGATTCCGGCGCCGATAGCGATGGACTCCAGCTCGTTTTCGGTAGCCTGCCACATGGGTGATGTCTCAGCCGGGTCAATGCGTCAGGGCATCCTGGCCGCTGGTGTCCGTTACCGGCCTCCCGCTGACCTTCCGCCGTCCACCATGTACACCCCGCCGGTGCAGAAACTGCTGTCGTCGCTGCCCAGGAACAGCATCATCCGCGCCACTTCCTCTGGGTTTCCATAACGACCCAGCGGAATGCGGGCGGACGTCGCCCGGTAGGTCTGTTCCACGGTGATGTCGGAGTCGTCCAGCGCCGCTACCCGCATCTCCTCGATGGACCGCATCATCCGGGTCTCGATGGGCGCCGGGTTGACCGTGTTGACGCGGATGCCCGACGCCGCGCCTTCCATGGCGGCAGTGCGCATCAGGCCGATCACCGCGTGCTTGCTGGTCGTGTAGGCCGACATGTCGGGCCCGGCGCCGATGCCGGCCGTGGACGACGTAATGACGATGCTGCCGCCGCCGCGCTCCCGCATGACCGGCACGACGTACTTGATGCCCAGCCACACCCCGCGCACGTTCACCGCCATCACGCGGTCGAATACATCCAGGGGGTAGTCCGGGATGGGAGATATCGAGCCCTCGATTCCGGCGTTGGCCAGCAGGACGTCCACACCGCCCCAGCGGTCCACCGTCGCCTGCACGTAGGCCTGGGCCTGCTCGGCCGAAGTCACGTCTGCGGAGACGTAACTGGCCCGATCTTCGCCGATTGACTGCGCAACTTCCCGCAGCGCCGACTCGTCGAGGTCGACCAGCGTGAGCCGGGCGCCCTCGTCGGCGAACAGCCGGGCCGCCGCGCGACCGATGCCGCCGGTGGCGCCGGTTATCAAAGCTACTTTTCCGTCCAGACGGGCCATGTTCATGCTCCTTGTTTGGCGTCCTGGCGCCCTTGCGATCCCCTATCCCGGCGGTGGACCTGCCAACTGCGGCTGGCGCTCGACGATGGCTTCGAACAGCGCGGCCGGGAACTCCGCTCCGTCCCGGAAATATCCGCCAGAGAAGCGTTCGCGTCGTCGATGACCCGGGGAGCCAGCGGTTCGGCGCCGCTGGTGGCTTGCACGCCCGGCGCGGCAGTGGGGGTAGTTGGGGCGGGCGGAATGTCGGTGGGAGTTGGCGACGGTGTCGGTTCCGCGGTGGCCGTTGATTCAATGGTTGGAGCGAAGACTTTGGCTTTCGCCACCGCAGCCGCGACGGTTGCTTCGTCATCAGGGGCGTCCGCAGTTTCCGGCTCGTCTCGGCCGTACGCGAGGGCGGACCAGAACAGGCACGTCCGCGCGGAGAGCGCCGCTGCCAGATGGAGGCGCCTTTTCGTGGAGTTGGTCATATCAGACTTCTGCAAGACATTTCGCGCGGTCAGTGTATAACCTTTGGTGCTAGTTTGAGTTAGTTTTGAAAATGCCATGGGGTTCCCATATGCTGTGAGTTGACAATCCTCCACAGCAGGGAACCCCATGAACATCACCGATTTTATCACCGAACTCTACTGTAAGGTTGACGACGCCCTCCCGGGGATAGCGCCGCATCCGCAAGCCCGGCTCTCCATAAGCGAACTGGTTACCATCGGCGTCCTCCACGCCATCAAGAACGTCAAGCAGCGTCCCTTCTACCATTGGCTCAAGGATAACTATGGACACCTCTTCCCCAAACTTCCCGAACGCACCCGCCTCTTCCGCCGCCTGGAAGCCCAGGCCTGTTGGACCGGCTACTTCCTGGCCCAGCCCACCATCCTGGGCGTGGCCGACAGCTACGGCATCGAACTGGGACATCCGGTGCGTTCCGGACGGAACCTCCACCAGGTGGGCCGGAAAGGCAAGTCCAATCACCGCTGGATTGTGGGCGGCAAACTCTGCATCGTCCTCAACCAACTGGGCCAGATCGCCGCTTGGGACTGCGCCACGGCCAATACTCACGACCAACGTTTCCTGCCTTTGCTGGCAGGCTACGACGGGCAGATGATTGTCCTGGCCGACACTGGGTTTCACCGGGCCAAGAGCCCGCCCCTGGCTTGAACAGGGGGCGATCCGGCCAACGTGAAAATCTGTCGCCGCGGCCAGTGGAACGTGCGCATGATCGTGGAAACCACCTTCTCCATGATGACTGCGGTGTGGGGCAGCAAACAGATGCGGCATATCACCTGGCGCGGGTTTGAAGCGCACTTGAGCTACCTGATGGCTGCCTTCAACCTACTGTCGCAGTGGGATGGGTTGGAACCGGACGAAAACGGACGCGTCCATCGCTCTATTGCTCAATTCGTCCTCTGATATTAACTAGCACCAATGGTTCGTAAAGGTCAAGAAATGGTCAATCTGGTTTGACCAAGTCCTGCCAGCGCAGCCGTTTGCCCTGCATTTTGTCGAATACAATGCCGATCTTCTCAAGCGTGGCGTGGCCGCGCAGATTCAATCGTCCGCTGATTTCCTGCATGTATCGCCACAAGTACTTTGGCCCAATGTTGTGATAGGTGCCGATCACTACTCGCCGCACCAACGCCCAGATGCTCTCGATACCGTTGGTGGTGACGTCGCCGTCAACGTACTGGCCCGCTTTGTGCTTGATCACGTGGTGATCGTAGAATGGCGGCAGATTGTTATAGGATGGAAACTCGTCCGTATTGATGACCGTGCAGGGTTCCATGTTCTGCAGAATGAAGCCGTGCAACGAGTCCATGTCCTTCCCATCAACTGGTTCGATGATTACGTTGCCGCCTCGCTGAACAGCACCGACTACTGTAATTTTACCGGCTGTGCCGCGGCCACCGTGGTTCTTCTTGTTCGAATGCTTGTTGTGCTCCTTGCCGCCCAGGTAAACCTCGTCGATTTCCACGACGTCGTGGAGCGTGATGTCGCCATCTGCCCAAGCTTCACGAATGCGATGGATTAGAAACCACGCCGTTTTGTGCGTGATCTCCAGATCTTCGATCAGCATGGCAGCCGCCGTTCCTTTGAGGCGGGTCACGACCAGATATATGGCAATGGCCCAGGTGTCCAGTGGCAGGTTACTGGCCTCCATGCAGGTGCCGATTTTAACACTGAAGTATTTACGGCAATCAGAGCACCAATATGGCATTGGCTTCTCATTTGGCACTCGCCTTATACGGCTGGAATTACAACGAGGGCATAAAACGTTACCGTCTGGCCATCTGCGCTCTTCAAACCATGCTCTTGCCGTCTCATTATCACTAAAAATACGCAGTAATTCTTTTAGACCAAGTCGTTTATGTTGTTTATTCTGGACTGGTTGCAGTCCCCCCATAGGGGGTGATATGATCATTATCAATCACGACGGACCCCGTTGTGGTGGGGGCGGGTTTGATCAATGTTTGCCGACACGTGACAAACCCGCCCGGTTTATTTGTAATAATTATCGCGTCATATCTCCAAAAATGACAATGTATCGTTTGCGAACAAAACGCCTACCATCCCGAGAGTACGGGGTGACGGTTAGCTTGTGGTCGTAGCGATATATGGCGGACGGCGCGGGATAAAAACCCGCCAACGCTCTCACGCTGGAATTGGCTGTTATGCCTTCCCCGGTCACCTGATCAGGTTCTCGTCCGCAAGGGAGTGACGTACTAGCACTTCGTCACTCCCCTACTATAGATAAGTGATTAATAAAAATCAACACAATGAGTCAAACTGGAAATGGAAGACTCTGGTTTAATTACGGACTCAGCATGATGATTGAGTCGTCGGACTCAAAGCAGACATAGTGGTTGCGGTTGCGGGTCGCGGCTTAACCCTGTCTTAAAAAATTATGTGTCATCGAGACAATAAAAACGGGCCAGCTCTAAAGCTAACCCGTTCGTTTTTCCATTACGCCGGCGCGGATACACGCCATTTCATCCGGCCATATCCGTAGTCGGTGGTTTGTCAAATATTGTAAAATGTTCCCAAACGCTTATATGCGTGCCCGGGATGCCTTCCATAATCCTCATGCAGATCCGCACTGGACGGGGCAGGTAAACCCTACCGAGTTAGGCCGCTACATAGTTGCGCAGACCCCATATCCGGAAAGGGTTTTGCACGGAGTGCGCATTTATCGAGGAATGCCCAACAACGAAAGAGACCCCAAAGGCTACCGAGCTGCTCGTCGCCAGATTGCGGCATGGGAGCAGCAAACTTTGGTGACGGTAACTACCAGGCAGTTGCGCTACCCGCGAAATTACCCAGACTCCCGACCTGAAGAGAAGGGAATAGATGTCCAGATAGCGTTGGATTTCGTGATGATGGCAGTGCGAAATGAGTACGATATCGGGATATTGATGTCCAACGATACCGATTTGAGACCGGCTCTCGAGGAAGTGATCAATCTTGGTTCTCAAACGGTTGAAGTTGCAACTTGGGAGCCTCGAGAAGGACGCCCTCGACAACATCTTCGCCTGTCAAAAACCGCGGGAACTGTCCAACCGTACTGCCATTGGATCGGCTTGGAAGGTTACAACAGCATCAGCGACGATACCGACTACGCGGGCCAATAGCTCAATTTACTCCGTAAGCCAGGCCAGCGTGTCCTCCACCACTTCGCCGGGGATGTCCCGGCGCACAGTGGCGCGGCCCACGTCTTCCAGCAACACCCAGCGGTTGGCGCCGCCCACGGTCTTCTTGTCCAGCGACATGGCGCCCCGCACTCCGTCCAGGTCAACCCCTCGCGCGGAGATGGGCAGGTTGAACCGTTCCAGCAGGACGCGCTGCCGCTCCAGAATATCGTCGCCGATCATCCCCATCTCGCGGGCGATGCGTCCGGCGCCCATCATGCCCACGGATACGCCCTCGCCGTGCATGAACCGGCCGTACTCGGTGGACGCTTCCAGCGCGTGGCCGATGGTGTGCCCGTAGTTCAGCAGGATGCGGACGCCAAGGGTCTCCCGCTCGTCCTGGCTGACCACGTCGGCTTTGATGGCCATGCTGCGACGAATCACCTCGGTGGAGATCTCCGGTTCCACCTCCATCAGCGCCTCGGCGTGCTCCTCGAAAACGTCCACCAGCGACGGGTCCAGGATCAGGCCGTGCTTGATGGCCTCGGCCCACCCTTCGGCCAACTCGCGCTTGCCCAGCGTGGAAAGCGCCTGCACATCGGCCAGGACTGCCCGCGGCTGGTAGAAGGCGCCGACCATGTTCTTGGCCTGGGGCAGGTTCACCGCCACCTTGCCGCCGATGGACGCGTCCACCATGGCGGCCATGCTGGTCGGCACCTGCACGAAGGGCACGCCGCGCAGGAAGGTGCTGGCGATGAACCCGCCCAGGTCGCCGGCCACGCCGCCGCCGATGGCGATGATGGGCTGGCCCCGCTCGGCTTTCAGGCCCACCAGCCACTCGTAGATTTCCTGGGCCTGCTGGAAGGATTTGCTGGTCTCGCCGGCCGGTATGACGAAACAATGGGCCGCGATGCCCGCCCGCTGCAGCGCCCACTGGGCGTTGCGACCGTAGGGCCGCATCACGTTCTCGTCCGTGACGATGTACGCGGTGTTGCCCAACCCAAGTTCCTGGATGTGCTCGCCCAGCCGCTCGATGATGCCCCAGCCGGCGATGACGGGGTAACTGCCCCCGGAGTGGTGAACGGTTGCGGCTAGGTCTGGGCTGGTCATTGTGAAACTCCTTTATTCCAGTCAGCGAGTATTGCTCAGCTGAGGTGACCACTCCATTGCCGGAGCGCGATTGTCAAGCATTGGTCGGTCCATTCTTTGAGGCGCGGAAGCAAATCGTCTGCGTCGCTTTCCCAAGTGAATTTGAAAGGCTCTACAGTGCAGTCAATAAACGAGGAAGTTTCGTCTTCCTCAAACTGGTTTGAAGTGTCGTCGCCGCGATATTCAATGAGAGCGAACGCGGTCGCGGCCATGATGCCCGACGATTGCCGTCCGGTGTGATGCAACGACACTACGAAAATGAGACGTGACTGCTGTGCCATCTGATCCGGCATCAGCGCGAGCCTGATAAAGAACCTGGCTTCGTTGAAGTTAGCCCAGTGCTTGGCGTTCTTGGCAGTCTCGCCTACCTGCCAACGATACCAATGTTCCATATCTCCCGGCCCTCCAGTGATTACCTGGCAATCTACTGTTCGCCCGGCTTGTCTCAAGCGTGAAGCAATCTGACTGGCCCGTTCAGTCAGCAGAACCGAGGCGTGTTTTTGCAACGCATCGCCAACCGTGTTGACCAAGCGTAGTTGATTTGCCCGATCAGTGTTTCCATGTTCGATTTGCTCGACGATATGATCAAGCGCCTGCTCAAAGGCGCCGGCCGGTCCAGCAAAATCAGGTTCACCAAGGGCCTCGATTATCATCCGCTTTTCCAGTCTGGCTAAAAAGTCAACAAGTGGAGCCAAGTCGCCGCTGTCGGCTTTTTCAAGCGCGTCAATGTAGCCGGGCCGGTCATCCCTTTTCACTACAACGGGCAGATATTCTTCCCGAACCAGATGCCAAGTGAGAATTGTACGTACCACACGCCCGTTGCCATCCGGGAAAGGATGAATTTGCGTGAATCGGTGATGGAGCCACGCCGCCAGGAGCAGAGGGTGGTAGCGGTCATTGTCATGCTGATATTGGTTGTACCAACCAATCAGATTGTCTAATTCGCTGTCGACCCGTTCCGGCGGGCAGTATTCATGGATTTGCCCGTCAGATCGGGTTGGACTGTTAGCCTGCTTCTTGAAGACGCCAGGTTCCAGTCGCGCATCGAACCAACCTACTGACGGGTTAAACGATCGATAAGTAAACTGATGCCTGGTGAGGATGGTGTGTATTTGCTGAATGGTTATGCGCGTAATAGGCCGGCCTTCTTTAATGTGCGCATACACGCCAGCTACTGCATCCTGGTGATCGTCCAGGATACGAACCAGTTCCTCAGGTTCTTTGTTAGTGTCGCTCCGATCTATGAGATCTGTTGAGATACCGCGCATCACCAGCGTTTCGGTCATCCCGCGGTCCAGCGTGTACAGCCCTTCAATAATGCCCGTTTCTATCGCCCAGCTTCGGGTCAACCGTTCCAAGAACGTGTTGTACGCGGCAGGATCCAACTCCTCGCGAGCCCGTTTGACATTGAGCCACTGCCGCAGCAGAGCGTCGATTTCAGAAAAATCGTAATCGCACTCTGCTGACAGCGGGCTGATGGGTTGCCATTTGTGGGCGATCATTGCTCTATTGATCGGTTTGCAGTTTGGCGGTGACAGTGCTTTCAAAAATGCGCAGCACTTCGTCCGCCACCTGCTCCGGAGTGCGGTCGTCGGTGGGTACGGCGTGGTGGGCCAGCGCGTAGGCCGGCGCGCGTTCGTCCAGCAGTTCTCTGATGCGTTCCAATGGGTCGCCGCCGCCGAGCATGGGGCGTACCGCCGCGTTGGGGCTGCCCCGGGTGATGCGATAGTGGATGGTTTCCGCCGTGGCGGTGAGGCAGAACACGATCCCGTTCTCGAGCAGGACCTGGCGGGTCATTTCCTGGGCGAAGGCGCCGCCCCCGGCTGCGATGACCTTGTTGCCGCCTTCACACAGGGTCATGGCCGCGTGTCGCTCCATGGCGCGGAACACGATCTCGCCGTCTTCGCTGAAGATCTGGTGAATGGGCTTGCGGGCCCGTCGCACGATCTCTTCGTCCAGATCGGTCATCCGTCGCCCGGTGAGCCGGGAAATGATGCGCCCAACGTGGCTCTTGCCGGTCGCCATGAACCCGACCAGGACGATGTTATCGGCGGCAATCAGCGTTTGTTGTCGGGACGAGATTCCCACGTTTCGCTCGCAATGAAACCAAAGGCGGGGTTAGGCGGGTCGCGGCGGCGCGGGCGCGTAACCCGACGCAGTGCAGAACTCCACGCTGTTGCCGTCGGGATCCTCGATGAAAAAGTACGCCTGTCCGTCGTAGCGAATGCCGCCGCGCAGGACCTCGTAACCGCTGCTCTCCAGCGTGGCGCGGGTGGCCTCAAGGTCAGCCACCTGAAACGCGTGGTGAATGTTGCCCGGCTTGGCGGGGGCCTCGTCGGTCTCGATGAGGTGGACCATCACGCCGTTTTCCAGTTGCAGCCAGGTTATGGCCGGATTGTCCACCTGGCTCTGGATCTGCTTGATCCCCAGCAGGTCATTGTAGAAGGCCATGGCCCGGGCCGTGTCCTTCACCATGGTGGTCACGTGGTTGATCTGGCTGATTTCGATCTTTCCGGCCATGTTGTCCCTCCGAGCAGGTTGCTGCGGGTATTATGCCATACCCCTCGGAACGTCGCTGGAAGCGCACGCTAGGATCCTTCGGGCCACGCCTCATCGCCGAGGAGCGGCACGTAGCTGCAGGGCGTCAGCTCCTCGTAAACGCGCTCGTCCGCATGGACCCACACGCGCGTCAGCCGCTGTCCGGTGCGCTCACCCACCGGCAGCACGATCCGACCGCCCGGTTTCAGTTGCGCCAACAGGGATTCCGGCGCCGACGGGGCCGACGCCGACACCAGTATCGCGTCGAACGGAGCGCAATCCGGCGCTCCCAATACTGAGCCGGCTTGCAACACCGTCACGTTGACGAACCCGGCGCCCGCCAGGTTCCGCCGCGCCATCGCGACCAGTTCCGGTATTCGCTCCACCGCGACCACGCTCCCGGACGGCAGCATGGCGGAGAGCACTGCCGCCTGGTAGCCGCTGCCCGCGCCCACTTCGAGAACGTACTCGTCGCCGCGCAACCGCAACGCGTGCGCGGCCGTGGCCACCATCAGGGGTTGCGAGATGGTCTGGCCGTTACCGATGGCAAGGGGCATGTTCTGGTAAGCCTGGCGCCGCAAGATCTCCGGCACGAACCGTTCCCGGGGCACCCGGCGCATGGCCTCCACGGCCGGCACGTCGCCCAGGGTTTTGGTCAGGTGGTCAAAAAGTCGCGTCCGGTCCACATCGGACAGGAACTCGACCCACGACAGGCTCACGAACCTTGAAACCAGGCTTGCCGCTTTTGCGAAAATGCCCTTATCCCTTCCTGGAAATCGCGCGTCAGCCCGATGTTCGCGATGGCGTCGGTTTCGGCGTCCAGCTGCGTCGCCAGGTCGGCGTCCCAGCTGCCGTCAAATAGCGCCTTGACCCGGCCGTAGGCGCGGGTGGGACCCTGGGCGAGCCGGTCCGCCGTTTCCATGGCGTGCCGTTCGAAGTGTGAGGTCTCGAACACCTGGCTGACCAGTCCCAGTTCCAGCGCGTACTGGGCGCCGATGGGTTGCCGGGCCAGGTAGATCTCCATGGCCCGACCCTGACCGACAATGCGCGGGAGCATATAGGTGGACCCGCCGTCTGCCGTGCAGCCGATGTTGGCGTAGGCCAGCAGGAACCGCGCGTCCGACGACGCCACGCGGATGTCGCAGGCCAGCGCCAGGCTGAAGCCGGCTCCAGCCGCCACGCCGTTGATCGCGGCGACCACGGGCTTGTCCAAGCGTCGGATGCCCATCACCACGTCGCGGTGCAGCGTGTCCGCCAGATCGCGCAGGTGATCAGACAGACCTTCCTGCCCTCCGTCATCCAAATGCTGGGTGAAGTCGCGCACGTCCGCGCCGGAGCAGAACGCGCCATCCGTGCCCGTGAGCAGGACGGCGCGAGTATCCCCGCCACGGCAAGACCTGATGGCGGCGCCGAGTTCGCCTACCATCTCCGCCGACAGCGCGTTGCGCGCTTCCGGGCGGTTCAGACGTATGACCGCCAGGGGACCTTTCCTTTCCAGTTGGACGCGACTCGAAGCGGTGGTCATTTTGATCTCCCCTCGCGTTGGTCTTGGGCGGTATCGTGCCCGTTCTCTTCCGAGACCCGGGCGTTGTAGCCTAACCTGTACCCCTCTTCACGACCTTCTGAACGAGCTTTTTCCACTTCCTGTTGCCGCTTGCGCCATATCGCTTGGCGGGCGTAATCAATGCCGAAAAGCATCGCGTAACCTCCCGTTTCCACCAGCGGCCAGAACAGAGCGGACAGTGGCGTCAGTTCCGCCGCGGTGAGAAGGGTAGATAGACCTTTCCAATCTCGCTCACCGAAAAGGATCAAAATCACCGCGTCAACCGACAGGATGACGATAGCCGCAACCGCAATCTTGACCGGTATGTTGAACGACTTTGGTTGATTCATTTCGTGAAATTACCGCGTCACTGCCCCCTCGGATGCGGACGATACCAGCTTGGCGTACTTGGCCAGCACGCCGGTGGTGTACTTGGGTTCGATCGGTTGCCACGCCGCGCGGCGGTCGGTCATCTCTTCCTCGGTGATCTGAGCGTCGAGCCGGCGGTTGGGGATGTCCAGCGTGATGATGTCGCCCTCGCGCAGCAATCCGATGGGTCCACCGACCATGGCTTCAGGGGCGACGTGGCCAACCATGGGGCCGTGGGACGCGCCGGAGAACCGACCATCGGTTACCAGCGCCACGGAGTCGCCGAGGCCCTGCCCGATGAGCGCGCCGGTGACGGCCAGCATCTCGCGCATGCCCGGGCCGCCCTTGGGCCCTTCGTAGCGGATCACTACGATGTCGCCCGGCTTGATCTCGCCGCGCTGTATGGCCTGGAAGGCCGGCTCTTCCTGCTCGAAGACCCGCGCCGGTCCTTCGTACACTCGCTCCTGGTGTCCAGCAACCTTGATTACGGCGCCGTCAGGAGCGATGTTGCCGCGCAGGATGGCCAGGCCGCCCGTGGGGCTGCGCGGCGCGTCGGTGGTGTAGATCACCGGCTGGTCGTCCACTATGGTCGTTTCGTTGATGTTTTCCGCCAGGGTCTTGCCGTTGACCGTCATGCAGTCGCCGTGCAGGAGGCCGGCGTCGAGCAGGCGCTTGCCGATCAGGGCGACGCCGCCGTAGCGGCTCAGGTCGGCCATGACGTAGCGGCCGCCGGGCTTCATGTCGGCGATGTACGGCGTGTTCCGGCCGATGCGGTCGAAGTCCTCGAGCGTGAGATCGACCTCGGCCTCCCGGGCGATGGCCATCAGGTGCAGCACCGCGTTGGTGGAGCCGCCCATGGCGACCACCACCGTGATGGCGTTTTCGAAAGCCTGGCGGGTCAGGATGTCGCGCGGTCGGATGCCCTCTTCCAGCATCCGCATCACCGCCTGGCCGGCGCGCCGCGCCTCGTTGTTCTTTTCGGGGTTGATCGCCGTCAGCGAGGCGTCGCCCGGCAAGGACAGTCCCATCACCTCGATGGCCGTGGACATGGTGTTCGCGGTGAAGAGGCCGGCGCAGGAACCCTCGCCCGGGCAGGCGTTGCACTCCAACTCGGTGAGCTGTTCGCGGGTCATGCGGCCCGCGGCGTACGCGCCAACGGCCTCAAACACGTCCTGGATGTTGACGTCGCGGCCCTCGAACTGGCCGGGCATGATGCTGCCGCCGTAGACGAAAACGGCGGGGATATTCAGGCGGGCGATGGCCATCATGCAGCCCGGCATGTTCTTGTCGCAGCCGGCCACGGTGACCAGGCCGTCCATGCGCTCGCCGAAGGTAACCGTCTCGATGGAGTCGGCGATGACCTCGCGGCTCACCAGCGACGCCTTCATCCCCTCGGTGCCCATGGAGATGCCGTCGCTGACGGTGATGGTGCCGAACTGGAAGGGTGTGCCCTCACCTATCCGGATCCCTTCTTTGACGGCGGCGGTGATCCGGTCCAGGTGCACGTTGCAGGGCGTAACGTCGCTGGCCAGGTTGGCGATGGCGACGAATGGCTTGTCCAGGTCCTCGTAGGTGAGGCCCATGGCCATGAGCATGGCGCGGGCCGGCGCTCGCTCGGGCCCGTCGGTGATGTCGCTGCTGCGGTGCTTGAGCAGGGCTCGCGGGCTGCGTGTGGTAATAGTCAAAACGGCCTCCTCAACGGGACTGAAACCCGCCGTGAACGATCAAATGCGTCGTTCGATTATAGATTGGCCCTGCGGCAGCGGCAACCGAACCATCTTTACAGCTCCACCACCATCTGCAGCTCGCTGGTGGGGTGACAAAGGGCTTCGAACGCTCCCTGGATACCCTCCAGCGGCACGAAGTTGGTGCCCGACAGCATGTGCTCCACGGACACACGTCCGGTTCGCATCAGCTCCAGCGCGATGCGCCAGTCCTCGGGCAGCGTGCCGAACGACGACTGCATCCGCACCTCGCGAGCCATCCAGTTGGGCGGCACGACCGGCGTGGGCTCCCACGCGATGGCGATCATCACCACCTGCCCGCCCCGCGCGCACAGGTCCAGCCCCTGTTCCAGCGTCGACGGTGCGGCGGCGCACTCGAACACCACCTGCGGACCCGTTCCGCCGGTCAACTCCACCACGCGCTCGGCAAAATCGCCGTCCAGGGGGTTGAGCACCGCGTCCGCGCCCAGCTGGCGGGCGGCCTCCGCGCGACCCGGCGCCGGCTCGGACACGATCACCGTGGTCGCTCCGGCGGCGCGCGCCGTTTGCATGCACAACAGGCCGATGGGGCCGGCGCCCAGCACCAGCACGGCGTCGCCGAGCTTGACGTCAGACAGACGCACCGCATGGACGGTGACCGCGCAGGGTTCGCAGAGCGCCGCCTGCTCGTCGGTCACGTCGTCCGGAACCGGCGTCGGTTCCCACTCGTCCAGCAGCACAAACTCGGCGTAGCCGCGCGGCCGAGCGTTTTGCTGGAAGCCCATCGTCCGGTAGTTGAACCGGGGGTTCGTGCGCGTCGCCGAGCCGCCGCCCGGCGGGGGATGCCCGCCGCCGCCGACCACGCGATCGCCCACCTGCCAGCGGCCTACGCCCGGCCCGACGTCCACGATGGCGCCGGTGTACTCGTGGCCCATCACCGAGCCCGGGTGAGCCAGGTCGTACATGAAGGCATGCACGTCCGTGCCGCAGATGGCGGAATATTTCACCCGCATCACCACCTGGTTCGGGCCAGGAGTGGGGTCGGGCAACTCCTCCACCTGCAATACCTGCTCACCCTTGTAAACGGCAGCGCGCATGGCAACATCCCTCCGGTGCCTGGTTGGTGGCGCAAGGATAGCACAGGGCGCAGGAGTGGCCTGTTACAATCGTGACGGGCCTGGAAAGCACATCTCGCAATTGAGTGTCCAAGGAGAACTCATGGCCAGCAATCCAAACGAGAGGGACAACATCGTCGATTTGGCCCAAACGATTTATGACGCTGAAATCCGGCATCTGGTCGAGCCGGGACACCATGGGGAGTACGTTACTCTGGACGTCAAAAACGGAGAGTACGAGGTTGACGTCGACGACTTGGCGGCGAACTTCAGAATGCTGGAGCGTTATTCTGCGGGAACGCTGGTCACGCTCCGCATTGGCTATCCTGCGTATGGCACTTTCGGCTTCCGGGTCCCGAGACCAGTCGGCGACAACTCCGGAAGCGCCATGCGGCAAAGGAGAAAGACTCCGGCCGATCACACTGACGAGGGCGATGTGGTCGTGGACCGGGCCTACGCCATCTACGACGCCAAAATCCGCCGTCTGGTTGAACCGGAACATCACGGCGAGTACCTTTCCCTGGACGTTAAAACCGGGGAATACGAGATTGACATCGATGAGATGGCAGCCAATTCCAGAATGCTCGAACGTCATTCTCCGGAGACGCTGGTCATGATGCGTATCGGCTACCCCGCCTTTGGTACTTTTGTGGGATGGAGCGACTTGAAGCCATGACCACCGGATACATCAGCGAGTTCGGTGAGGTCATAGTTCCCATTGACATATTCGATCAACGGGGTCGACTCCGGCGCGTCGAGGCCATTGTTGACACCGGGTTAGACTATTTCATGGCGCTGCCCGCCCGTTTGGTCCAGAGTTTGGGACTGGACTGGGTCGGTAGAATGAGGATGCGCGTTGGCACAGAGGAAATGGCGAGGTTCGAATCGTTTGCAGCAGACGTGTCTTGGCTTGGCGCTCGCCGTCGCATCTACGTGCTTCAAACGCAATCCGAAATCCTGGTGGGAACCCGCCTTCTCTGGGAAAGCGAACTGACGGTGCAGTTCTGGGAAGGTGGCTCGGTCAACGTGCAGCCACGCAGCCGGTAGCTCGGTGGCGTCACAGTCCAGGGCCTTTCCAAAGTCCCGGATGGTGGCCTTTCACCCCGGACCGTCATACCGGCAAAAGCCGGTATCCAGAACATTCCGAACACAACGATTTCCTGGATTCCCGCTTCCGCGGGAATGACGAGTTAACTTTGAAAAGGCCCTGGCCACAGTCGCTTCGCCCTTGCGCCTGCCGCCAAAGTACGCTAGCATTTTTCCCGAATTCATCCCGTCGATGACGGGTCATCGCCCCATGATGTCATCACCTCAAAGGAGACTGCCCACGATGTTCAATCCCATCGCCGCCCTGAAGCCGCGCACGGCCCACGCCCACTGCGACATCCCCTGCGGCATCTATGACCCGTTGGTCGCCAAGATTGCTGCGCAGACCGTGCAGAAGATGGTCCTCCGCATGCAGAACCTGGAGGCCCCGCAGCCCGGAGCCCCGGCCGCAGACCGCCAGACCTTCGCCAACACCTTCTCCCGCTACGTCACCGTCAAGGAAGAGCACGCCGAGAAGTGCAAGGAAGAGCTGCGCATCCTCTGGGCCGACTACGCCTGGCCCGGCACCGACGCCAATGAGATCGCCGGCAAGTTCAACGCCGCCCTCAAGCTGGCCGGCCAGTGCAAGCAGACCGTCAGCATGGAGAACGCCGAGGCCCTGGTCGCCGCCTGTGACGACATCGCCAGCGCCTTCTGGGGCACCAAGAACGTTGACTACAGCGACCCTAACGCGGCTGCCCGCTACGGCACCTAAGCCGGCACGGACATAGCGATCCATGCGTAGGGGCGAATGATCATTCGCCCCTACACTTTTGCCTCTTGTAGCGCAAGTCGGACCAGGCGAATCTCGTAGTAGGAATAGTCATCTCCGAGCAAGTCTTTCACCTGCGCCAAGCGGTCAGAGTCGCTCGATCTTAAGGCTATCTCGATGCGCTCCGTCCGGTCCCTCGCCGGGAGCAGAGGCGTCAGGTCTACAGTTTTGCCGGCTTTTACGATTCGCTCGACATGAGCCATGACTGTTCCGTGAGTCAATCCGCGTGCCGCAGTAATTTCGGCAATGGTCAGTCCCTGCTGCAACAATTGATGTGTCCGGTTGTGAGTGTCCGTCAGCGGTCTATCGTCGGCAATATGGCCGGTTGTAGATCGAGGTGCACCAACATTGCCAGGCACAGGAAGTAGGCTGTCCGCCGAATCCGGCGGGATGCTGTTCACGTGCTCCCGGATCACCGTTAGAAACGCATTTCCGTACCGTTCCAACTTGGCTGGCCCCACGCCTGAAAGCCGGAGCATATCCTGCGTCGTAACTGGCCTGGCGGCAGCGAGGCGCCGAAGCGTCACGTCGCCGAATACGACAAACGCCGGTACTCCTTCCTCGTCGGCCAATCGCCGGCGCAAAGCGCGCAGCTGATCAAAAAGAGCGTTGTCGATGGCGTCGGCGGCTCCACCACGGCCCGTCTGGGAAGGCTTCGCCCGTGTGGTGGCCTCGGGGATTCGCAACTCCAGTGTCAAAGGGTCCTGGCCGCGCAGCCACGCCCGGCCTTCTTTGGTGAGGCTGAGGGTGGCATATTTCCCTTCAGCCTTTGCCAGTAGGCCGCGCTCGACCAGCCCGTCGGCGACACGACGCAAGCCGTCGCGGTCGTAGTCCTCGACTATCCCGAACACCGTAAGCTTGTCGTGCTCCAGCTCGCGGACCCGCTTGAGGTTTTTGCCCAGCAGCACATTGCCCACGTGAGCGAAGCCAAACCGTTCGCCCGTGCGGATAACCGCCGACAGCACCTTCTGAGCGACCACGGTGACATCGACTAATTGACGCTGCGCCAGGCAGGTGTCACAGTTTCCGCACGCTTCGCGGGTCTCAGTTTCACCGAAGTATTGCAGCAGGTACCTGCGGCGGCAGGTGCTCAGCCGGCAGAAGTCGACCATCTGCTGAAGTTGCCTTTCCGCCACCGCGCGGGCTTCACCGGTCATGCCCTGGATGAAGTACTCCTGCTTGGCGCGGTCGCCCTCGTTGAAGAACAGCACGCACTCGCTGGGCAACCCGTCACGGCCGGCTCGACCCGTCTCCTGGTAGTAGCCCTCGATTGACTTGGGCAGGGTGTAATGGGCCACCAACCGGATGTCCGGCTTGTCGATCCCCATGCCGAACGCGATCGTGGCGGCCACGATGGGAACGTCGCCGTCGATGAACCGTTCCTGCGTCAGGCGTCGCGTGCGCGCATCCAGTCCCGCGTGGTAGGCCACCGCGGGGTGCCCTGCACTTGTGAGCCTCTCAGCCAACTCCTCGGTGTCCTTTCGGGAGAAGCAGTACACAATCGCGGACTGCCCTTTGCGCTCCTCCAGCAAGGCCACCAGCGCATCCCCGGCTCCCGCTCCCGGCTCTACGCGGTACGTCAGGTTCGGCCGGTCGAACCCCGATACGAACCGGCGACAATCGTCCAACCGCAGTTGCTCGACGATGTCCCGCTGCACCCGCTCGGTGGCGGTGGCCGTCAGCGCCATCACCGGAGTTTGCGGGAACAGTTCGCGCAGATCGGCCAGCGTCCGATAATCAGGCCGGAAGTCGTGGCCCCACTCGCTGATGCAATGCGCCTCATCGATGGCGATCATCCGCAGATCCAGCGTTCCCAGGAACCGCCGGAACCCCGCCATGCTTACCCGCTCGGGCGCAACGTAGAGCAGCCGGACCGCTCCGGCCTGCGCGCCGCGTTCCACTTCGGCGGCGGTCCGGTTGTCCAGGGTGCTGTTCAGGAAGTCGGCAGGGATGCCATTGGCCCGCAGGCCATCCACCTGGTCCTTCATCAGCGCGATCAGCGGCGATATCACCAGCGTCACGCCGCCCGTCGCCAGGGCCGGCAACTGGTAGCAGAGCGACTTGCCCCCGCCGGTGGGCATCACCACCAGGCTGTGCCGACCGGCCAGCGCGTTGGAGATTATCTCCTCCTGGCCCGGCCGGAACTGGTCGTAGCCGAAATGACGCTTGAGAAGAACGGGCAGGTCTGTCGTTGTCATTCCACAAACCCGTAGGGGCGAATGGTTATTCGCCCCATAGGCATCAAGTTAAGCGTCGTCGGTTAGGGCGAGTAGTAGTTGATATGACCCGGGGCGTTGACGACGCCGCTGGATTTTACACCCGGCGCGCAGGCATAAGCCAATCTGCTCGATGACCATGGTTGCCGTAAGTAGTCCGGTCATGGCAGTAGCCAGCATTACGGCGTAGCGACGGACGGCGGCGGCGGCCTTGACCAGGCTTCGGTCCGGGTACATCCAGACCGCAGTCAGCAAAGTCCAGTGCAGGATGACCATGGCGGTCAGTTTGGCATAGACCTCACAGAGGATCCGCCAGGGATTGGCGGAGCGCCAGCGGTCAATGCCTCCGTGTTGCTTCCACAGTTTGAAAAGCAGTTCAATCTGCCAGCGCGCCCGCGCCAATACCATTGCCTCATCTCGGCTGATCTGGGATGGGAGCGCGTTGGTAACGTAGATGGTCCAGTCGCATAAGGCCAACCGGGTTTTGCTGGGCTGCTGACCTTTCTTGCGGGCGTGGTCTTTGAGTTGCCGCCGCCGCTGGGCGCTCACTTCTGGGGGCGCTTTGACGGCCAGCAGGCGGACAGGCAAGCGGTGGGCGCGCCCCAGCAATACCGGCCGGTCAATGCCGGTTGCCGACGGAGTGGACAGCAGCTTCCGCAGGTCCAGTTCCGCGCCATCATGCCGGTAGAGTTTGGTTCCGGCTTTGTACCGAGACAGGAAATAGCCCCCTTGCGCCGCCAATTCCCGGAAGGTATCCAGTCGGTAATACCCCAAGTCGGCAATGCGCAGCGCGCCAGCTGGGACCGGCGCCGTCTGCACCGCAGAATTGCTGTCCGGGGTTCGCCCATCAGTCAGAAAAGGCCCCAGCATCAGTCCAGTGGTCAAATCCAGCCGGACCTGTAGTTTCAGGGCTGACTGTCCATAGGAACCGCTGCCGCCGCAACCGGCCCAGACCTCGCTCAGTCCGTCGGGCAGCATGATGACCGAGCTGTCCTGGATCAACACGGCGGTGAAGCGCCGCAGTAGCGGAATCGCCACCGGTTCGGCGTCAATAACTTGACCCAAAGCCTCTTGCAAAACTCGGTACAGACATTCCGCCCCTTGGGGCGTGAACCGCTGGAACAGGCCCTGGGGACTGATGGTCACCCCCAGCGTGGCCGCCATCTGGGTCAGCGAACTGAGGCTGGCGTCCGGGTCGGCCAGCCAACCGAAAACCAGGGTCTGCACCAAGCCGGGACCGGTGAGTTTGGAACGCCGTTGCACCAGCCCCGTCTCGGCGGCGGCCTGCTGGGCCACTCCGGTGAGAACCCGGCTCATGGCCTGGGCAACTTCTGGCACACTGCTCATGGGAAGCTCCGGTGGCGATTGATTGGAATGCAATCACCATCTTACCGGCAGCTTCCCTTAACTTGATGCCTATGGGGCGAATAATTATTCGCCCTTACTCCCTTAATTCAGAGCAGAGTCCCATCGTCTCACGGTCGTGACAACTATCCCAACGCCGCCAACGCCTCGCCCACCACCGCAATTGTGCGGTCGATGTCTTCGTCGGTGTGAGCGATGGACACGAACCCCGCCTCAAACTGGGACGGCGCGATGTACACGCCCCGGTCCAGCAGCGCGTGCATATAACGCCCGTAGGCCGCCGTATCCGACTGCTCCACCTCGGCCAGCGCCGACACCGGACCGGCGTTGAAGAAACCGGTGAACATCGACGCCACCCGGTTGATGGTGGACGGCGCCTCCGCCCGGGCGAAGGCCGCGCTGACGCCGTCGGTCAGGCGTACCGCCGTCGCCTCCAGTTGCTCGTACACCCCCGGACGTTGCAGTTCGGTCAGCGTGGCGACGCCGGCGGCAACAGCCAGCGGGTTGCCGGAGAGGGTGCCGGCCTGGTACATCGGCCCCAGCGGGGCAACCTGCTGCATGACTTCGGCGCGGCCACCATACGCGCCCACGGGCAGGCCGCCCCCGATGATCTTGCCCATAGTCGTGATGTCCGGCGTGATGCCGAACAGCGTTTGCGCCCCGCCGTAAGCCACGCGAAAGCCGGTGATAACCTCGTCGAATATCAGCAACGCGCCGTTGGCATCCGTGAGTCGCCGCAGGCCCTCCAGGAACCCGTCGGCTGGCGGCACCACGCCCATGTTGCCTGCCACCGGCTCCACGATGACCGCGGCGATGCCGTCCGGCCAGGCGTCGAACAGTCCTTCGACGGAGTCGATGTCGTTGAAGGTGGCGATGAGCGTCTCCGCAGCGTAGGCTTCCGGCACGCCGGCGCTGGTGGGAACGCCGTGGGTTAACGCGCCGGACCCGGCTGCCACCAGCAGTCCGTCGGCATGCCCGTGGTAGTTGCCCGCGAACTTAACGATCTTGTCGCGGCCGGTGTACGCCCGGGCCAGCCGCAGCGCGGTCATGCACGCTTCGGTGCCGGAGTTGACCAATCTCACCTGGTCCACCGAGGGCAGGGCGGCGCAGATCATTTCGGCCAGCTCCACCTCCTGCTCCACCGGCGCCCCGAACGAGGTGCCGTCGGCCGCCGCCCGCTGCACCGCCTCCACGACGGCCGGGTGAGCATGGCCCAGCGCCAAGGGTCCCCAGGATCCCAGGTAGTCGATGTACTCGTTGCCGTCCACGTCCCACACGTGGGCGCCGGCGCCGCGCGCGATGAACGGCGGCGTGCCCTCCACCGCACGGAAGGATCGCACCGGGCTATTCACTCCACCGGGGATCACCCGTTGCGCCTGTTCGAAAAGCTGCTGGGACCTGCTTTGCTCCATTGTGGATGTCTCCTCGGCGTGTGGATACGTTACGTTCACGCCAGCATCAGGCGCTCACCCTTGGGTTCCGGTATCGGATCGTTGAATTCACTCGCGGTGTCAATCCATAGACCTATCGCATCATTAACATTCTTGAGCGCGGCTTCCTGCGTATGGCCGTGGGCCGCGCAACCCGGGAGTTGCGGGACTTCCGCAATAAACTCGCCGTCGGCATCGCTCCAGTAGAGGATGATCTCGTACTTGTACACAGCGGGCCTCACAGTCCGTATTTCAGGATTACCTGGCGTACCTGCCTGACTTGGTACGGTTTGGCATCCCCGCCATCCCGTTGCAGGTTCAACCGTTCAACGACACCCTCTTTGCGGAATATATGGTGGCTTCCGCGTGTTCTTTCCACAAACCCCATCCGGATCAACAGCCTGCGCAGATCGTCAAACCTGATGTTGGCGTCTGACTACCCGGCAAGGATACGCCACCTCAACCGGTCGTAGCGACCATCGTACGGACTCAACTCGTCACACCAGTGTGTCAATGCCAGGAACGGCCCTGTGACAGAGCCGTTCCTGCACAGAGCCGTTTCTGCATGGATGACGGTTGACGGCAGTAACCGTCGTCCGGCGTTCTAGCGGTCCATGACCACTACGGTGCCCTCTTCGGGGTTGTACTGGTAGCGGGTAACCCGGTCCAGCTTCTGGGACTCCAGGCGAACTACCACGGCGCGACCGTCGGTCACGTTCAGCGTGTTGTGGATCTCGCCGGGCAGGAAGAACGCCACTTTGCCGTCATCCTGCACGAAGTCGCCGGTCTCCTGGATCTGGACGGAGTCGACCCCCTCGCCGGGATAGAACCAGCGCCACTTGGTCTGCTTGATGGCGCCGTCGTACACGCCGTAAACCACCCAGGCGGCTCCGTGGTCGTGGGGCAGGTTGTCCTGCTCGGGCTTCTGCACCGATGCCATCAGCCAGAACCCGCCGCCGGGGTGACCGTAGTCCTCGTCCAGGTGGAGGTCATACCGGCCGTATCCGCCCTCGTCGGGAAGTTCCAAGCGTTCTTCCAGCCAGCCGGGGGTGGCCAGCAGGATCTCCATCCGCTTGGACACGCGAGAGGCCTGCGCCAGCGGATCCTGCGTATCGTCGAAAATCTCACGCACGTCGTCGATGAATTCGTCCACCGAATAGGCAGTGGTTTGCGTCATTGTGAACCTCCGTATGATCCAGTGTGTTCTTATTGTCCATTCTGCAAGGGATGGTGAGTCATGTCAACGTCGCAACATCCCGGGGACTCGTCCGCCGGCTCAACCTACTCCTCGCCCCGCAGCCAGCGGGCCACTTCCTTGGCGTGGTAGGAGATGATGATGTCCGCGCCGGCGCGGCGGATGGCCGTCAGCAGTTCCAGCGTGATCGGCTTTTCGTCGATCCATCCGGCGCGCGACGCTGCCTTCACCATGGAATACTCGCCGCTCACGTTGTAGGCCGCCAGCGGGTAGTCGTACCGCTCCCGGGCCTCCTTGATAACGTCCATGTACGCCATGGCCGGCTTGACCATCACGATGTCCGCGCCCTCGGCAATGTCCGACTCGATCTCGCGCATCGCCATGCGGCGGTTGGCCGGGTCCATCTGATAGCTGCGCCGGTCGCCGAACTGTGGCGTGGAGTCGGCGGCTACACGGAAGGGGCCATAGAACGAGGAGGCGTACTTGGCCGCGTAGCCCATGATCGGCGTGTCGTCGTAGCCGTGGGCGTCCAGCGTTTCTCGTATGGCTCGCACCTGCCCGTCCATCATGGAGGATGGGGCGACCATGTCGGCTCCCGCCTGAACCTGGGTCAGTGCGGACCGGGCCAGCAGTTCCAGCGTTGCGTCGTTGTCGATCTTGTCACCGTCGATGATGCCGCAGTGCCCGTGGTCGGTGTACTCGCACAGGCACACGTCGCCGATTACCATCAGGCCGGGCGCGCGTTCCTTGATGGTGCGCGTCGCCTCCTGGATTATCCCTTCAGGGTCATACGCGCCGCTGCCGCTGCCGTCCTTTTCCGGTGGCAAACCGAAGAGCAGCACCGAGGGGATCCCCAGCTCGACCACCTCGTCGATCTCCTCACCCAGGCGGTCGATGGAGGTGTGATAGCACCCGGGCATCGGCTCGATCTCGTCCCGGACGTTCTCGCCGTGGGTGACGAACATCGGGTAGATGAAGTTGGCGGCGCTGATGCGGGTCTCCCGCACCATGTCGCGGACCGGCGCTTTCTCGCGCAGCCGGCGCAGGCGCAGATCGGGGTGCTTCAGCATGATGTCCCTCCTCACACTGGGCGTGTGGCGGCAGCGGTCCGGCCGCCGGAGAAATGGCCGGTCAACGCGTCGGCCAGCCCTTCCACGTTGTGTTCCGCGGCGATGATGTCAACGGTCAGTCCCATTTCCTCAGCCGTGGCTGCGGTGATGGGGCCAATGCACACGATGGCGCTGGACTCCAGCAAATGGCGCTCCGCGCCAAGAATGTCCAGCAGGTTGCGCACCGTTGACGAACTGGTGAAGGTTACCACATCGATGCCGCGCTCAAATGCGGCCTGCGCACGCTCTGCGATGCCCGCGGGTCGCAGGTTACGATATGCGGGAACCAGTTGTACATCGGCTCCCAACGCCGCTAGCCCGGCGGCCAGCGCGTCGCGTCCAATGGCCGATCCCGGCAGCAACGCCAGGCGTCCGTTCCAGTCCCACGCCGATAACTCAGCGATTACTTCTTCGGATACCGAGCGCTTCGGAACAAAGTCGGGTTCAATCCCGCGCTCGCGCAACGCTCGGGCCGTCGCCGGCCCGATGGCTCCCACGGTCGCGCCGGCGAAGTACCGCGCGTCTTTCCCCAGCGACCGCAACCTTTCCCAGACGTACTCGACTGAGTTGACGCTGGCGAAAATCATCCACCGTCCGGACACTCCCTCGGCGCTGACCAAAGCCTGGTCGAGTTCCGCATAATCATCCAGCGGCCCGATTTCGATGGACGGCAGTTCGACCGCCTCCGCTCCCAGCCCGCTCAGCAGTTCAATCAGCCGCGAGGCTTGAGTCCGGGATCGCGTCACCAATACGCGCTGGCCCCACAAGGGTCTGCGGTCGAACCAGCCGATTTCCTCCCGCAGGCGCGCCACCTCGCCGATGACGGCGACCACTGGCGCGCCGATGCCGGCCGCCCTACCGCGTTCAGCGATGTCGGCCAGCGTGCCGGTGACCGTCCGTTGCCGGCTCCAGGTGCCCCACTGCACCAGCGCGGCGGGAGTGTCCGGTGACATGCCGTTGGCCTGAAGCGTAGATACGATCCCGGGAAGCGCCGCCCAGCCCATCAACGTCACCAGCGTGCCGCCCGTCCTGGCCAGGGCCGCCCAATTCGTGGTGGTTTCGCCCTTGCTGGGGTCCTCGCTGCCCGTGACAATCGTGACCGCAGTGGACACGCCGCGATGGGTAACCGGAATGCCGGCGTAGGCGGCGGCGGCCACCGCCGACGTGACCCCCGGCACTATCTCAAAGGGGACCTCCGCCTCGGCCAGCGCCTGGGCTTCTTCGCCGCCTCTGCCGAAAACAAACGGGTCGCCTCCCTTGAGCCGCACAACCGTCTTCCCCGCCGACCCCTCCGCGACCAGCAACCGGTTGATCTCCGCCTGGGTCAGCGCCTGCCGCCCCCGTTCCTTGCCCACGAACACCCGCTCCGCCGACGCGGGCGCCAACGCGACCAGGGACGGATCAAGCAGCCGGTCATACACGACGACTTGGGCATTGGCCAACGCCTGCGCTCCCTTGACGGTGAGCAGGCCGGGATCGCCGGGGCCGGCGCCGACGAGATAGACTTTGCCGGGTTGCATGGCGTTGGCTATTGTGTTCATCTGTGTGCCAGTCAATTACCGCGTCTGCCGACGAGGGACTGGATGGCGATCACCTTACGCTCGTCGCCACTGACTTGCATGAAACCTAGTATGGCTGCTTCGGCGAGGTCGATCCAGTCCAGGATTTCGGGCAGCGTGAAGGTTCTGTTGGGATCGTAGTCCGCTGAGTGTCGTACATCCTGAAGCTGCGCGAATACGTCCGCGAACTGTTGGACTTGCAACGAGAATAGGCTCCAGTCTTGCATCAGGTTCCGTCTGGCAGCGCTGTGGTTCAGGCCCCGGTAAATACGTGACCAGGCGTGTTCCGTCAATGGGTCGTCAGGCATGCCCACCAGGCAATCAGCGTTGCTGACGGCCAAGGCGTGGAACATTGCGTAATACGCGGTGCTGACGGCGCGGCGCAACGAGTCCTGCAACGGTTGGGTATCAGGGTGTGGTGTAGTGGTCAGCAAGCGAGCGGTTGCAATGAGGTCTTGCCAACGCATTAGTCCTGCCGGCGCCAGGGGCGCGCTTCCGCCATCTCGGATAGCATCTGGGCGTATGAGGCCTGATCGGTGTAGCCTACGGAAGGAATTTGCAGTACGCCGGCTGCGATCAGCTGAGGCTTTACCTCGCCGTGCAGCGCGATGCGCTCGTGTATGTTCAGTTCCTCGCGGGGTCCTTCGTAAATAACGACCATATCCAGGAACTCTTCGTCGATCGCGTTCAGCCTTACGGTGGCGTGAATGTCGCAGAAGCGCACCGATCCGTGGGGCTGGGCGCGCAGGCCCGCCAATATAATCTGCTTCGCCTTTTCCTGCGTTTCCAGTGCGATGGTCATATTCTCTCCCTCGGGCTAACGGTGGTGGATCAGATTCGTCGCGCCAGAATCAGATGGTAACTGCTCCCGTCGAGGCGGCACAACGGGAGGCAATGCGCATTCTCACCCCAGCAGTCCCGCGGCTCCCTGCTCCCGCAGTTTTTCCCATCCACCTGCCGCCAAACCCGCCGGATCCGAGGCCGCTCCTCTCACGGTGGCCCGGTACGTGGTCGAGCCATCCGGCGCTGCCATGAACACTGTCAGCCGCAGGGAGTCGCCGCTGTCGGCCTCCGCGTAGGCTCCCACCGGAACCTGGCAGCCGCCACCCAGAGCCTCCAGGAACGCCCGTTCCGCGGTGACCGCGGCCGTCGTTGACGCATGGTCGGCGGATGCGACGACCGTGGCGGTGCGTGCGTCGTCGGCTCGGATCTCCACCGCCATCGCGCCCTGGCCCGGCGGGGGCACAAATTCCTCGGGCGAGAGGTACTCGGTAATCACGTCGGCCATTCCCATGCGGTCCAGGCCGGCAACGGCGATCACCGTGCCGTCACATTCCTCGCCTGTTGCCTTGCGGAGCCGAGTGTCCACGTTGCCCCTGATGGGTACGATGTCCAAATCGGGGCGCCGTTCCGCGATCTGCGCCTGCCGTCGCGGGCTGCTGGTGCCAATCTTTGCCCCGGCCGGAAACTCGTGCAGGGTCTTGCCGAGGTGCGAAACCAGCGCGTCCCGGGGATCTGCGCGCTCCAACACGGCTCCCAAGGCCATGCCCTCGGGCAACGCGGTGGGCATGTCCTTCAGGCTGTGCACCGCCATGTCAATCTCGCCGGTTTCCAGGCGACGCTCGATCTCCTTGACGAAAACGCCCAGGCCCATGCCGGCCAGCGGCGCGGTCGGGTTGGCGTCCCCCTGAGTGGTGACGGTTACGACCTCGAAACTGACGTCGGGATGCGCCTTGCGCAGCGCCGCCAGTGTCAACTCGGTCTGGATCAGCGCCAGCCGACTGCCGCGGGTGCCCACCCGTATCGTGACGCCAGCCATGAGCCCGGTTCAGCAGGTCAGCGCCGTTTGCGCCGGTCGTCGTCGTTCCTGAACAGGCGGAGCGCCACCCGGTAGTCCGTCGTGTTATCCGCGGAGCGCAGCTCCGCGGTGGGTTGGTGCAGCAGCTTCTTGACCAGCGCGTTGGTCATCGCGTGAAGCCTTTCCGCCAGCTCGCCATCCTCGTCCTCGTCCAGCATCCGCAGGGTGCGGGTGACTTCTTCGCGTCGCACTTCGTCGGCCCGGCGGCGCATGCCCACCACCAATTCCATGGTGTCCGAGGAATTCCACCATTCGGAGAAACGGGATAGCTCGGCATCAACCAGGGCGCTTGCCTTCTGCACTTCGCCTGCCAGGCCGTCCAGCGAGACCTCGGCCACCTGCGCCAATGAGTCAATGTCGAACAGCCGCGCCCGGTCCAGATCTCCCACCGACGGGTCGATGTCGCGAGGCACCGCGATGTCGATCAGCATCATGGGCTCGGCGCTGCGACGTTGCGTGAGGGCCCCGGCGACCATCGCTTCATCCACCACGTATCCGGGCGATCCGGTGCTGCTGATGACCAGGTCCGCATCCGCCAGCGCGCACCCCAGATTTTCGAAGGGCGCCGCCACCCCGCCCAGTTGGCGCGCCAGATCCTGGGCTCGCCAGTGGGTGCGGTTGACCACGGTTATTTGCTGAACACCAGCGTCGGCCAACGCCCGCGCCACCATACGGCCGGCGTCGCCGGCTCCGATCACCAGCGCGTGGCGGTCGTCCAGGCGGTCGAACAGGCCCCGGGCCAACTGTACCGCCGCGCGGCTCACCGATCGCGAATGCTGCCCGATGCTGGTCTCCCGATGGACCCGCCGTCCGGCGCGCAAGGCGTCATGGAACACGCGGGTCAGGGGGCTCTTGATGTACCCGCCCTGGCTGGCGACACTGAAAGCGGCCCGCACCTGGCCCAGGATCTGTCGCTCTCCAACGATCATCGATTCCAGGCCGCTGGCCATGCGGAACAGGTGTGATACGCAATCCGATTCCCATAGCTGGTAGATGTGCCGTTCCAGCTCCGGGCCGGGCACGCCGGAATAACCGATCAGAAAGTCACCGACGCGGCCCACCAGCCCGATGTCGTCCGGATCGTAGGTGTACACCTCGGTGCGGTTGCAGGTGGAAACGATGACCGACTGCGGCACGTATTCCGCCAGTTGCTCCAGGGCGTCGGGAAGCTGGTCCCGCTCCACGCTGAGGCGCTCGCGCAACTCCACCGGCGCCGTCCGGTGGTCCAAACCCAGTACCAGGAGGCTCAACTTACTGCCTCCGCCGCTCGCAGCGCGGCCCGTTTGGCGCAGCCGCCGGTCCTGCAGGCGGTCAGGTCGGGACACATTTCCGGGAGATCGGGATCCAGCAGTTGGGCCAGCACCGCGTCCACGGCTTCATCGTCCTGGCCGTTGCGCGCCATCGCCAGCAGGTCCTCGGTAATGACGCACTGCCACCGGGTGGGGTCGATCACCGTCCGTTGTTCCTTGATGACCTTGCGCGCCCGGGCGAGAACACCTGCCAGGTCGGCCCACTGCAGCACCTTGTCTTCGGACAGAGTTTCGCGCATCTTGCGGGCCAGGGCCGGGCTGGCTCCGCCGGTGGAAATCGCCAGGGTGATCGGGTCGCGCCTTACGATCGAAGGCGCAATGAAGGTGCATTGGTCGGGGTCATCCACGACGTTGAGCAGCACGCCGCGCTTTTCCGCTTCTTCGTATATCTGACGGTTCACGTGCCAGACGTTGGTGGCCGCCACCGCGATGAACGCGCCGTCCAGATCCCCGGGGCGATACTCCCGCTGGATCAGCGTGATGTGTCCGCGCTGGGCCGCGCGCCTGATGCCGTCGGTGCACTGTGGGCTGATCAGCGTGATGTCGGCCCCGGCGTCGCGCAATGCCGCCAGCTTGCCCTGGGCGATGGCGCCGCCGCCCAGGATGACGCAGCGCTTGCCGGTGAGGTTCAGATATACGGGGTAGTACTCAGGCATGGTGTTTGTTTTCACAAAGGGTTGTCGGAGTCAGGATCCACAGGATTTCGAGATTTTCGGGATTGCCCCCTTCCAATCATGTCAATCCGGCAATGTTGATAATCCTGATTCTGACGAATGGCAATTCCGTTCTAAACCAGCGCCTCCGCCATGGCCTCGGCCTCTTCGGCGGAGTCCCAGAACCGTTCGTAGTCCTCGACGAAGTAGCGGACCCTGGTCTTCTTGTACTCGCGGGTGCTGTAGAGCAACAGGTTCTCGGTGATGCCCGTCGCCTGCGCGATGTTCCGGCCGATCTCCTCGCACTCGTCCCGGGTGGGAGCGTGGACCATGGTGAAGTGGCTGTATTCCCAGTCGGGGAACGTGGGACGCTCGTAGCAGTGGGTGACTGCCGGGTTCTCCGCCATGATCATCCCGACCTCTTCGGAGCGCTCCGGCGGAACCTTCCAGACGATCATCGCGTTGGCGCGGAAGCCGGACCGCCGGTGGTACAGCACCGCGCTGAACCGGCGCATCAGCCTGCGTTCCTGATACCCGCTCAACTGCGCGAACAACTCGGCTACCGTGAGGCCCAGCCGCTGCGCCATGTCGTCAAAGGGCCGGGAAACCAGGGGCAGGTCCTCCTGAGCCTCACGGATCACCCGCTTGTCCCACTCGGTGATCTCCTGGGCCTGGTTCCAGTCGCTGGCCGGGACACGGGACTGGTCGTCGGCCTTGCCGTTAGTCTGGCCGGAGTCAGGCCGTCCCGCGTCGGGATTGTAGTTGTAGGCGTCGCTGCGCCGCTTCACCATGTCGAAGTTCACGCCGATCTTGAAGAACCGGATGGTGGGCATGATGCGGAACTCGATGGCGTTGGTCTTTTCCGCCATCCACTGCACGGTCTCGGCCAGGTCGCCATCGGGCGACACGGCCAGCGTGAACCACAGGTTGTAGTACGAGCCTTCCCGGGCGTAGTTGTGGCTCACGCCAGGGTGCCGGTTGATGAAAATCGCGCCGTCGTGCAGGTCGCCGTCGCCGTAGGCAAAGGCCACCAGCGTGGTCTTGTAGCCCAGCCGGCGTGTGTCGAAGATCGCGCTGATCTGTCGCACCACGTTCTGCCGCTTCAGCTCGCCGAGCCGCTCTAGCAACTCGTTCTCGCTGATCCCAAGGTCTGCGGCGAATTCCCGATACGGTTCCTCCACCATGGGGAAATTGCTCTGGACCATGTTGAGCAGCTTGCGGTCGGTAATGTCCATGGATTCCGTAGTCATGTCACGCCACCATCCAACGCCGGTCGATCATACCGGCTGTCCATCGTTCGTTGCCGCCAGGCGAATGCTGTAGGCGTCAACCAGCCCGACCAGCACTCCGTCTGAAATCTCCACCACCTGCCGGAGCCGGTCCGGTTGCACCGCCTCGACCACGGCCTGTCGGAAAAACAAAAAGGCCTGCACGCTATCGGTCAGCGGCACGCCACGCGCGGCCATCTCCGAGCCATATTCGTGGCCCAGCATGTGAGTCTCGGACATCGTCTCGCCCTTGCGTCCGTTGCGGCCATCAAGGTCGTTCCTCAGCAGCAGGGAGAGCAGGCGCCGTCCGAAAAGGCGCATCCGGTCCCGGCCTTCCGCCTGGAAGCTTTCCATCCAGGCCTGTTCGGAGACGTCCGACTGGCTCAACTTGCTCCGGATACGGCGGAGCGCCAGATCCTCGGGGTCAGAGCCTTCGGCCTGCTTCCGATCCAGGAGGGCGTCCACGTCTTCACGCAGGAACCGGCGGTGACCGCCGGGAGTGCGATAAACCGGCAAACGACCGCGATCCGCCCACTGGCGGAGGGTCGCCTCGTTGATCTCCAACGCCCGGCAGACCTCTCCGAGGGACATCCAGCGCGGCGGGTTTTCTGTACTCGTGGCCACTAAAACCTGTGGAAATCTACAGTATTCGCCGAACCCTGCAGGTTTGGCGCGAAAATCCTAGCATAGCCCTGCACAAGGGTCAATCATTTGAGCACGCTCACCAGGGCCTTTTCAAAGTTAATCCGTCATTCCCGCGGAAGCGGGAATTCAGGAAATCGTTGTGTTCGGAATGTTCTGGATACCGGCTTTTGCCGGTATGACGGTCCGGGGTGAAAGGCCACCATCCGGGACTTTGAAAAGGCCCTGCACGCTCACGCGTACCCAGTTTGCGGCGGAGGATCGTCAGAATCAAGATTTACGGGATTTTATGATTGGACAGGATTGGGAGATCTCCACCATGGAACGGTACCAATCCTGATAATCCCGAAATCCCGTAAATCTTGATTCTGACAATTTACGAAAGCGCTGACCCAAGAAATCCGGGGACGAATAATGCTTCGCCCTTATCCGGATTGAAGTTGCATGTCTGCGTGGCCTTGGGGCGCAGTTAAGCCTTGCTATCTCTAGAAGATCGCGATTGGGTTCACCGGGCTGCCGGTCACGTTGCGCAGCCGCAGGGCGCCAATCGACAGCATGAACTCGTACCGGCCGTGGCGGGCGGCCACTTCGGCCACGTCCTCCAGGTTGGCGTTGTCGATCAGCCAGACTCCCAGGTACACCAGGCAGGCAATGTGCAGCGGCGACACGATGTTGTCGTACTGGTTGGGGCGGATGTCGTTGGACGTATCCGTGCCGAGCATGGCGATCCCGCGCTCCTTGAACCACGGGGCGCAGGCGACGTGACAGGCCACGCTGGGTTCGGTTCCCGGTACGGGTCCGTCCACGAGCCGGCGGCGGTAGTTGCCGGTGCGAACCAGCAGTATGTCTCCCTCCTGCACCGTGACGCCGTGGTCGCGCTCGGCCGCGTCCAGGTCCTCGGGCATCACCGGCGCGTCCGGCGACAGCCAGTCCACGCCGCGCACCCTGGCGATGTCCAGCAGCACGCCCCGGCTCACCAGTCCCTGCGCCGTCAGGTCGATGGCGTGACTCTGGGCCCCCTCCCGTGACGTGACCACCCCGGCCGGCACGCCGTTGTACATCAGGCCGTCGTAAGAGTAGTGCGACAGCGCGTCGATGTGGGTGATGGTCTGCCCGTGGAAGACCATGCCGATGAACTCGGCCGCGCCCCTCCGCGAGTTGCGACGTTCCAGGGGATCGGTGTCCCGGCCCTCGCCGCTGTCCACCATGAACCGCTGCACCTGGTGGGTGATGTCCGGCGTCATGTCAGTCGTGATGGGGCGGGCGCAGCTCACCGTTTCCCCCGTCTGCACCAGGGCGGCGGCCTGGGTCCGCTTCGCCGTGGTGATCAGGTTCAGCGCGCCCAGCTGGTCCTGTTGGCCCCAGCGACCCCAATTGTTCTCATCCCGGTACCACGCCAGCACCTCGGCTTCGGTGGGTATTCCTGCGAAAGCCATGGTTCCCTCCATGTCGTGCCGCCGACGCGCGCCGGCGATATAGCCGCGATTTTACACCAGCAAGGGAGGCATAACGGGCCGCTGCGCCGGGCTCGCCCCGGTCTCCGGCCTCGCCCTGCTGCTCGAAGCGCCAGCCGTCGCGCCCCGATGCGCGCTGGCGCGGTGACCCGCAAATCGCGCGACTTGAGGTAGTATAATAGATGCAAATCCAATCATTTCATTGAGATTGATATCTGCAGATGCGGCAGGGGACGGCGTCCGTAGCCGGCCCCGCGTTCGGCAGACGAGCGACGCCCGTCTTCGGCGACCCACGGATATCAACCGGATACCTTTCAGCCGAGGATTACCAGTGTTCTCATCTTGCAATCCGACCATCCTGTACTGCGCCCTGTGCCGGACCAACACTCCGTCGCGCGACGTTGAGTACATCACCATGAGAAACGGCCGTCCAGCAACGGTCGCGGTATGCAGCAAATGTGGAGCCAGGAAGTTCCATCAGGGAGTGCCTCGATAATGCGGCGCGTTCCGGTCAGCCCAGCCGGGCGCCAACGAAGTCGGGATACCCGCGGACGAAATCCTCCGCGGCGGCGGGCCGGCGTCCTTCCAGTTGCAAACGACGGATCGCCAGCAGGCCCTCGCCCGTTCCTGCGGTCAGGTGATCGCCGTCAAGACGGACTACCGCGCCCGGTTCCGCGTGACCGTCGGGCAACGGCGAAACCGCCAGGAGCTTGAGCTCCTTACCCTGCCACGCGGTGTGCAGCCCCGGCCACGGCGTGTAGGCCCGTTGCTGCCGCCACAGAAACTCCGCTGATTGGCCCCAGTCGGCCAACCCGTTCGCCCGTTCCATCTTCGACGTGAACGTAGCGAGCGCGTCATCCTGCGGGCGGGCGTGGACATTCCCGGAAACCCAACCGGGAAGCGTCGCGTCGAGCAGATCCGCTCCTTCGCGGAACAGCTCCGTGGTCAGGGTCTCGGCGTCGTCGCCGGGCTCGATGTTCCGGGAGCGTTGCGCGACCACCGGCCCGGTATCCATTCCCTCATCGAGCAGCATCAGCGTGACGCCGGTGGTCTGGTCGCCGCTCAGGATGGCGCCAGGCACCGGGGACGGCCCCCGATGGCGCGGCAACAGCGAGGGATGCAGGTTCAGGCACCCGAACCGGGGAATCTCCAGCGCCTCGGCCGGCAGCAGCCGGCCGTAGGCGACCACCACGACGATTTCCGGCTTCAGTTCCGAGAATCCGGCGACTGCATCCGAGTTCCGCAGGGTGGCCGGCTGATAGACCGGAACCGCAAGCTCCTGGGCACGGGCCTTCACCGGCGAGGGCTCCATCATTTGACCCCGGCCCCGTCGCCGGTCGGGTGGAGTGTAAACGCCGACCAGGTCCACGGCCGGGTTGGCCGCCAGATTTTCCAGCGCGGGCACGGCGAACCGGGGGGTTCCCATGAAGACCGTGCGCAGCGGGTTTGCGGGGCTAAACTCGCGGCCAGATTCGCCCGTGGAATGGGTTGACAAGGCGATTTCCTGATTGTAGATTCGGGTCAACCGCTCGTGCGGAACTTTGAGAAAGGAGGTGATGGCTAATGGAACACAGTTTAACATGCTGGGGCGATGGTAGGCACCAGTCTGGACACGACGGGGTGAACGTCTCTTAGCGTCATCGCTTTTCACAAAAGGCATTTAGCCCGTTCGTCGGGCCCAGACCAGTGTCTACCGTCGCCCCAGAGGTTCTGGGAGTATCGGGCGACAAGCCAAAGGTCCAGTCTGGGCCCGATATCCTTTTAATTTCCACCAGCGCGGGCGGCTCATCCGGAGACCGGGGTCGGGTGATCCTGTTTCTACTCCGGCGCCGTTGGCCTCCATGACGGTTTGCCCGTTCCCCACGAACGATTTCGTTTGACAAACGTGAGGCAAATCCATACATTGGAATCCTGCTTATACCAATCCAGCAACACGGAGTTCAGATGCTACGGATCCGCCTTCGGCGCGTGGGCAAAAAAGGCCGCCCCTACTACCGAATCGTCGTCATGGAAAAGCGCAATCCCAGGGATGGCGCTTACATCGACGGAATTGGCCACTACGATCCCATGGCGGACCCGCCGGCAGTGACCTTGGACGAAAGCCGCGCGGTCGAATGGTTGCGCAAGGGCGCTCAACCTTCCGATCCCGTCCGGCAGATTTTCGAACGGAACGACATCTTCAGCAAGGTCAACTCGGATGAAAGAGCTGATTGAGTTTATCGCCCAGTCGCTGACGTCCAATCCCGAAGCCGTCAAGGTTACGGAGTCGGACGAAGGGGACCAGATCGTCATTCGCCTTGAAGTGGCCCCCGAAGACAAGGGCAAGGTCATAGGGCGACAGGGAAGAGTGGCCCAGGCGATGCGGGTGCTCCTCCGGGTGGCAGCCGTCAAGGACGGCACCCGGGCCGTGTTGGAGATTGTCTAACCGCAATCGTTCCCGGCGTCGTCCCAGGCCGGCGTCGCCGCCTGTCCCGATCCCCGACGTGGAGCCGGAACCGCCCGACGGCGCGGTCGTCGTGGGCCGCGTGATCCGTCCGCACGGATACGACGGCACTCTCAGGGTACAACCGCATTCCGACAACCCCGCCCGGTTCCAGGTTGGCGGTTGCCTGACCGTCGCCGGCGAGGTTCGAACCATCTCGGATTTCCGGCCGCTGCCCGGAGGTTACGCCCTGCTGCGCCTGGACGGGCTCGATAACGCCGACGCCGTGCGATCCCTGGGCGGACAGTGGCTGGTGGCGCCGGTCGAGATTGCCCCCGATCTGCCGCCCGGCGAGTACTACCACTACCAGCTCGTCGGTCTGAACGTGGTCACCGACGAGGGCGAAAACCTGGGCGCCCTGCGGGAAGTGCTGGTCACCGGGGGCAACGACGTTTACGTCGTGGCCTCCGACACCGGTGAGGAAATACTGCTGCCCGCCGTGGCGCACGTTGTAAAGGACGTGGACCTTTCGCTGGGCCGGATCGTCGTCCACCTGATCGACGGTTTGCGCTAGCCGCCCGTTAGCTGCTAGTCGTCCCCGACGGCTGCGGCGTGCCTTTCCTCGTGGGCGTGCCGGTGCTCGGCCTCGTCCGCGAACTCGTGGTCCTCGCACGCCACCCAGCGGGAGCCGTCCGCGAACCATTCCTTCTTCCAGATGGGAACGACGGTCTTGATCCGGTTCACCGCCTCGTGACAGGCCTCGAACGCTTTGATCCGATGGGGTGACGCCACGGCCACGACCAGGCTGATGTGACCCACATCCACGCGGCCGGTGCGGTGGGCGATGGCGATGTCCTCGATGCCGTAGTCGGTGCAGAGACTGTCCCGCACTTCCTCCAGCTTCTTGATGGCCATCGCGTCGTAGGCTTCGTATTCCAGCCGGGTGACGGTTTTGCCGCCGAAGTTGTCCCGCGTGGTGCCCAGGAAAGTCACCACGGCGCCGTTGCCGTCCTTGCGCACGGAGTCGGTCACCGCCACGGGATCCAGGGGTTTGTCAGTCAGGATGATCATGGCTCAGCGACCTCCGCTAACCGGGGGGATCAGGCAAACCTCGTCGCCGGGGCTCAAGGCTTGATCGTCGTCCGCGTATTCGGCGTTCACCGCCACCACGATGCGCACCTCGGGAGGCGCCAGGCGCGGATGCAATGCCCGCACCGCGTCGGAGAGATCACCGACCGTGGCGTCTTCGGGCACGTTCACGGTGACCAGCGCGGAGCCGGCGCGCTCCCGGTACAGGGCGAATAGTCGAACGTCAAATTGCATGGTAGTCAGGATTATGGGCGGGCGGCAGTTGAGTGTCAACGGCGATTGTTGGCACACCTATATTATGCCAGAACGACGCAACCGCTCCGCGAACATTGCGACAACACCAGAATGAGGTTGGGATGGCCCCTGGTATCTGCTCACGACGGCCAATCTATCCGGACCCGGGTTCGCCAGCATCAGATCTTGAACGAAAGAACTTATCAGCCTAAACCGGCTTTCGCGCAACCTTGTTTCGTTTAACTGAAGGTCATCAATCGTGTTCTCGGCTTTGCGCCGGGAAGCGAGTGTCAAGCCAGGCTTGGCAACTATCTCGCCGGTGAGATGCGCGTAATCAAAATGCTCATCCGGCCGTTCCAACAAGTCAGCGGCACATGGATCAACGTATCCAGTATCCGGCCACTGGTCGTCCTTACTGGAATTGCATCGTTGGCAGCTGGATATCCAATTGTCCCACGCAAAAGCCAAGTGCGGAAAATGATGCAGTGGTCGAAAGTGGTCAACTGACGATGACAGTTCGCCGACTGGCTCAAATCTCTGCTCGCAATACCCACATTTCGCGTTGAACCGGTCGCGGAGATCAGGCGCGAATACGGTCCAATAGTTATGTTGGCTGGGACGCCCCCCGATCCCATGTTGGTAATATCGGACCCATACATATGTGTATCTGTTTTCGTAAAAGGCTACGCCGCACGGCACCGGGCCGCGATCCACCCACCGCATTGCGACTAGGCTCCATCTTGAGACAATTCGGTTTCAAGGGAGCGCAAGAAGCGGTGCATCAATTCCGAGTACCGCTCATTTTGAGGGCTGACCGGACCTTTGGACAGCAAATCCTGATTGACCAGACGGCGCAGTTCATCCATCTCGCGTTCCTCTTCCGGGGCAAGCGATTCCTTTCTCCGCAACTCCCGCAGCCGATTGGCGCGCTGCATCGTCAACTCGTCGGTCGGGTCGTCTATACCCATGAACGTCCGGTAGATCTCATCCGCCGTCCACCCGATGATATCCTGCTCGTTGCGCGACCAGACCACCTGCCCGGTTTCGTCCCGCTTCAGCAAGTGAACCTGCCCTTTCTTCAGCCCGGCCACCATCATGGGCGAGTGGGTGCTGGCGAAAATCTGCACGTTGGGAAAATGCCGCCGCAGCGTGGGTATGATGCGCCGCTGCCAGGACGGATGCAGGTGGGCGTCGATTTCGTCGATGATGAAGATGCCGGGCTGCTTTTGCCAGTCAGCGGCACCGCTGTAATAGCGAGCCATCCCGACCATGAAGTGAGTAACCAGATCGACTAACGACGTTGTGCCTTTGCTTAATGCGTTCAATACCACTTGGCCATCGGTGGTTTCGGAAATGTATCCGATCCTGTCAAACGTATAATTATCAATTTTCGTAGCCATTGAACGCAGAAATTCGCTGGTGATGTCGGATAGTACCGAGTTGATACTTCCTAAAACTGTACGCTCCGTATCACTCATACTGTATTTGAGTGCGAGTAAAACTGGAAAAGCGGGATTATGTTCTTCTTCGTCACCGCTTTCCGTAGCGACAGAGTACATTCCTCCGATTTCATTAATCGCGTCGGATATACTATCGTGAAGTCTAACCTTGGATCTTATTCCCTGACAGTAAATGCCGTCGAGGTGGCGCTCAATGCGAGTGTAATTCAACAGGCCGTCGTCGATTTTCGGATTGTAGTACCCAACATATCCGTGGTCTTTTATACGATTGTTCCACGCATTTCGTCCCTCCGTTATGTCGCCAAATTTCAGCGGATCGTCGACACCCGGAATCTCAACGCTACCGACACTCCGCGGGTCCCAATCTATGCCAGCGTATTGGAACTCTACGTGCGGAAAGTTAAACCGAACGCGTTCGTCCGGCCCGGCCGTCCACTCCACAGATAGCGAACCATGCTCGCCACGGTCGGAAGTAGCCCGCTCCTCGGATCGAAAGCGAATTGCCAAGTTTTCAGAGCGGAGCAGACGTAGCATATCCAGTACCGTGGACTTCCCCACATTGTTCGGCCCGATGAACAAGTTCACGTCGGCGTCAAACTCCATCTTGATGCCATCCGCCCCGGTTCCGTCCGGACGGGGCCGAAACGGGCCTACGCTGATCAATTCCAGTGACTTGATAGGCATGGCAGTTTCCCAACGGCTTCTGCTTGTAGTATACCCTCCGCGGAGGGCCACTACAGCGGCGGGTTCAGCGACACGTCCAGCACGCTCTCGCACCATGCCGCGGCGGACAGCAGCCGCGCTTCCGCAAAGGGGGAGGCAACCATCTGGATACCCAGGGGCACGCCGGACTCGGCCAGGCCGGACGGCAGGGCGATGGCCGGGAAGCCGCACGACGTCCACGGGCCCTGGAAGGCCGGGTCTCCGGTGTTGGTGCGGTCAGCCTGGGGAGGTGACGGCGCGCCCGGCGTGAGCAGCACGTCGCAGCGCTTCGCGGCTTCCTCCATGTCCGTGGTGAATTGCCGCCGCCGTTCCAGGGCGCGGGAGTATGCGATCCCGTCAACCTCCAGCCCCTCGGCCAGCATCGCCCGCAGTTTGGGTTGGTAGTCCTCGGCCTGCCGACGGTACATGGGCTCGTGGAAGGCTGCCGCTTCCACCGCCATGATCAAGCGCTGGTCCACGTAGGCGGATTCGATGCTCTCCTCCAGGGGAATCTCCTCGATCTCCGCGCCAGCCTCGGCCAACTGTTCGGCCACGGCGTCCAGGTGCCGGCGGGTCTCGGTGTCTGCGCCCTCGTAAAAGTAGCGACGCAGCAGCCCGATGCGCGGCGGCGTCGGCTCCGCGATGGCCGACAGGTAGTCTCCCACCGGCTCCCGGGAGGACACCGGATCGGAAACGTCGGGTCCGGCCATGACCTGCAACAGCAGCGCCGCGTCTTCCACCGTGCGCACCAGCCAGCCCACGGTGTCCAGGTTCCAGCTCACCGGCACGACCCCGTAGCGGCTGACGCGGCCGAAGGTGGGCTTGAAGCCAACCACGCCGTTGTAGGCAGCCGGCCGCAACACCGAGCCCACCGTCTGCGATCCCATCGCCGCCGGACACATCCGGGACGCAACCGCCACGGCCGACCCGCTGCTGCTGCCGCCCGGCGTGTGCGCCGGGTTCCAGGGATTGTAGGTGGGCGACGGGTCCAGGCACGCGAACTCGGTGGTCACGGCTTTGCCGAGCATCAGCGCGCCAGCCTTCCTGAGCAGGGTCAGCGACGTCGCGTCGTAGTCGGGCACGAAGTCCTTGTAGACCTCGCTGCCCGCCTTGGTTGGGATGCCGGCGGTGTAGTAAATGTCCTTGAGCCCGATGGGAACGCCGTGCAGCGGGCCCAGCGCCCGTCCCTCCGCCACGGCAGCGTCGGCCTGGCGGGCGTCGGCGATTACCGTGTCGCGGTCAACATAAACCCACGCCAGGAGGCGCTCGTCCAGGGCTGCGATGCGATTGAGGCACGCCTCCGCCAGTTCGACGGCGGTCAGTTCGCGCCGGGCGATGGCTCGGGCCGCTTCCGCGGCGGTGAGTTCATTGGGGTTGGGCATCGGTTAATACTCCTGGTCCAAGAATGTGAGCATCAGCGCAACGTAACGATGCACCAACGGACGGTCATACTCGATGTCCTCCGGTTCCATCGTTCTGTTGTAAAAATTCGAATGGAAGTGTCGCGCGGCAAGTATTCCGGAGCGCATTTCAGCCTGGATTAGCTCACTGTCCACGGCATCGGCGATAGCCCGGGCGGCGTTGATCAACGCCCGGTGCGTCCCGTGTTCCAGATCGCGTTGCTGTGCCACCGCCATGATCGCGTGTGCTGCCGCTCCCCACAGTTTCTCGGAGGCCTGCAACGTGTCTCCGGCAGCGAACTCGCGGTCGGACGCGGCCAGGAACTCCTGAGCCGTCTGGGTGTGGTCTCGAACCAGCATTGGGCAACTTCTCGCAAGTAATGTGGCTGACCGATTATACGCCGGGCGGCCGGCGCTCTCCCCAGTCCGTCGCTTGCTCGTAGGCGTAGGCGGCGCGGAACAGGGTGGTCTCATCGAACGCCCGGCCCGCGATCTGCAGCCCGATGGGCAGGCCGGACGCCGTATAGCCGCAGTTGATGGACAGCGCCGGCAGGTTCGCCAGGTTGAAGGGAGCGGTGAACCCGCGGCGCCCCTTGAAACCGGCGATGACGTCCTCCTTGGTACCCAGGCCCGTGGATTGAGGAATCAGCGTGGCGGGAACCGAGGAGGCCGGCATGATCAGCACGTCCACGTCATCCAGCGCCGCCAGTATCTGGCTGCGGAGCACGTCGCGCAGGCGGGCCGATTTCTGGTAAACCTTGGCCGGAAGGATGCTGCCCATGAGGAGGCGCACCTGGTTGTTGTGGTCCAGTTCCCGCAGCCGGTCGGTCGAGATGATGTCCCAATTCAGCATGGCCGCGTCGCTGCTGATGATGCCATACGAGATTTCGGACGAATTGACTATGAGCGGGATCGACACTTCGCTCACGTCGGCGCCCAGACCGGCCAGCACGCCGGCGGCGGCGATAATGGCGTCGCGCACCTCGGGGTCGTTGGCGTCAGTGTGCACGCGCTCGGATATCAGGCCGACCTTCAGGCCCTCGATGTCGCCGTCGAGAGCCGCGGCGTAGTCGGGGACCGGAACGTCCCATGACTGCGGGTCCCGGGGGTCGTGGCCAGCGATGGCGGCCAGGGTGTGCGCGCAATCGGTGACGGTGCGCGAGATGGGGCCGGCCGTGTCCATGGACCAGCTGGCCCCAAACACGCCGTGCCGGCTCACCAGACCTAATGTCGGCCGGATGCCGACCAGGCCGCAGAACGCCGCGGGCCCGCGGATGCTGCCGCCGGTGTCCTCGCCCAGCGAGGTGGCGCACAGGAACGCTGCGGTGGCGGCTCCGGAACCGCTGCTGGACGTGCCGGGGTTGCGGTCCGTGTCCCAGGGATTGCGCGGCCGACCGTAAGGGTGGCGGAAGGCATCGCCGCTGGCGTACTCGCTCATGTTGAGCTTGCCCAGCAGCACGGCGCCGGCTTCCTTCAGCCGCGCCATGATGGTCGCATCCTCGTCGGGAATGTTCTCGCCGAGGATCGTCGACCCATTGGTGGTCAGTATGCCGGCCGTGTCGAACTGGTCCTTGACGGCCACCGGAACGCCGTGGAGCGGGCCGCGCCGGTTGCCGGCCGCGATCTCGGCGTCGGCGCGGCGCGCGTCCTCGCGGGCACGGTCTGCGGTAACGGTGATGTAGGAAGCGTAGTTGCCGTCCAGGCGGGCGATGCGCTCCAGGTAAGATTCGGTGGCCTCCAGGGACGATACTTCACCGGCGGCGATGCGCTCGCCCAATTCGGTTGCCGACAGGTAGCAAAGGTTCGCGTCGGTCATCACTGGGCCTCCTGCTTGCGCGCGGTCGCGGACACGATGATCGGCAGCGGCTGGATGTTGGCAACGTCCGGCTCGGTGATGGCTTCCAGGGCCTCGAGCAGCCCGTTCAGAGATTCCCTCACCTCGGCGACCAGATCGTCGGGGATGTTGATGTCCGCGGCTTTTGCCAAAGCCCGAACATCGGCGTCGTTCAAATCTGCCACTATGCACCTCGCAGGGAAGAGCGCCGAGAAGCCGGCAGGCTCGTCGGATCAGGGTGTCGCAATTTTGTGCGGGGCGGCCGGCGTTGTCAACTGGATCGTACGGAGCAGGGCAATCGCGTCATAGGCTCCAGGCCAGTCACTCCGGCGAAAGCCGGAGTCCATTGGTCATAGAATGAACGAATTGGAAGCATATTTAACGAATTAGATCACTGGATTCCTGCTTGCGCAGGAATGACGACGATGATGCGATTGCCCTGTCGTACGGAGCAATCAGTCCCGTTCGTGCCGGATTTGATGGTAAAATTGCCGCCGTTCAAATTATGGCTAATTCATCCGCGAGTTAACGACAAATGCAGGCCCAAATCGCCAAGCTGATGCCCCAAATAATTCGGGTTTCAAACTTTGTACAGGAGTTTTCGTTGCCACTGATACTGGGCGCGGTCCTGGGTTTGGTCGCCGCCAACGTCAACCACCACTGGTACGAGTGGCTGGTCGAGTTCAATCCGTTCGGTGGGCACGCTTCGGTACTTGGTCATGAGATGACCCTTCACTTCATGATCAACGGCATGTTCATGTGCCTGTTCTTCGGAATCGCCACCAAGGAAATCACCGAGTCGACGCTGCCGGGCGGAGTGCTCAACCCGCTGCGCCGGGCCATCAACCCGCTGGCCGGCACCCTGGGCGGGGTCTTCGGACCCGTCGGGATGTACTTTGCGCTGACGTGGATCATCTATGGTGGCACCGGCGACTTCGCGGCGGTGGCCAACGGGTGGGCCATCCCCACCGCCACCGACATCGCCCTGGCGTGGCTGGTGGCAAGGGTGGTGTTCGGACCATTGCATCCGGCGGTGAATTTCCTGCTTCTGCTGGCGGTAGCCGATGACGCCATCGGACTCGTCATCATCGCCGTTTTCTACCCTGATCCCCACCATCCGGTGGAACCCATCTGGCTGCTCTTCGTCGTGGGTGGCATGGCCGTCGCGTACGTCATTCGCCGTTTCCGCGTCCGGTGGTGGCCCGTGTACATCCTGGCCGGCGGAGCGCTGTCCTGGGTCGGCCTGGCCAAGGCCGGCGTGGAGCCGGCGCTGGCGCTGGCGCCCATCGTGCCCTTCATGCCGTATGGGGGCCACAGCGAGGAACCGCATGCGGAGGATGCACACGCTCACGAAGCCGCGGGGGCCCCGCACCCCCACGCCACCGGGTACGCTGGCCACGGTGTGCTGGAGCAGTTTGAGCATCAGCTCAAGCCCTTTGTGGACTACGGCCTGCTGGTCTTCGCCTTTGCCAATGCCGGCGTGGCCTTCTCCAGCATCGGATGGGTCACGATGATGGTGCTGGCGTCGTTGATCGTCGGCAAGGCCATCGGCGTCACGCTGTTCTCCTGGGTGGCGTCCCTGATTGGCTTCCCGCTGCCGCCGGGGATGGGAGTGAGGCACTTGGTGGTGACCGGAGTGATCGCGGGGTTGGGGCTTACGGTGGCGCTGTTCGTGGCCGGAAAGGCGTTTCCCGGCGATTCACCGTTCCAGGAGCCGGCCAAGATGGGAGCAGTGTTCAGCATCGCCGCCGCCCTGGTGGCATACATCCTGGGCAAGATGCTGCACGTGCGCCATGAAGGCCTGAGGTCGAGACTGATTTTCCCCTGGTCACGCGGGTGAAACCGGATTACGAGTTATTGTGGCTGCGGGCCGGAGCCAGCCGGCCAATCTCCAGCTTTTTCAAGGAGGACTACCGATGGCGCTGATCGGCGTACTTACCCACCACTGGGCCAAGGAAGACAAGGTTGAGGAGGCGAAGGCGCTCCTGGACCGCAACGGCACGGCGCAGAGCCATGCGCCCGGCTTCGGAGCCCGACATACTTTCATATCGCTGGGCGATCCCACCAAGATCTCGACCCTGGTCACCTGGGATAGCAACGAGATTTACGACGCGTGGCGAGCCAGCCCCGAGCGCGCCGTCGCCATGGCCGGCGCGGAAGAACTGTGGTCGCGCCCTCCGGAGTCCGAACGCTTCGAGATGCAGGACTGACCCTGGGTTAGGAGGGGTTCACTCTTCTGGTGCACGCTCAGGACAGCAGCGCGTCCGGGTCGACGAGGCCGTCCAGCAAGTCGGCCATCCGCTCCGCCTTGTGCAGTGCGTGAGGCACGATGGCGCCCATCAGGTCTCCAACGGCGTCGGCGGTGGCCACTGTGCCCTGATCCACCAGGAGCATCGGCACGTTCCTCTTGGCCGCCTCGACCCGGATGTATTCCGTGGGCCGGGAGCCGCCGGTGAGCACCAGGCATCGGGTGTCCTGCATCAGGGATGCCATCTGGATGTCGGGCCGTTCGGCGCGGGTGATCACCGCCTGGTGATCGTAGCGCCCGAAATAGCCGGCGCCGGAGTCCATGATGTTGCCGCCGATGAGGAAACGGTCGATCCATTCGTCGGCATCGTCCGGCTCCAGTTCCCAACGGCCGCCCAGGTTGGATTGCAGTTGATCCAGGTTGAGCGACAACATGGCCCGATCTTCCGGTAGCGCGCCGATCACCGGCACTCCGGCGGCCGACAGTTCGGAAAGGAGCGACGCGACGCGCTGGGCCCGATATCGGGGCGTTTGGTTGATGATCACGCCGGCAAGGCGGGGTCCGAGCGTGGCTACGGCGCTGGAAACGCTCACCGACGACAGGTCAGGCTCGTACCCGAAGATTGCCAACACGCGAGCATCCAGTCGCTCCGCCAAACCGAATACGATAGGTGAAGCCGCGCCGGGACCGGTGGCAGGGTTCGCAACCTCAGCGAGCACGTGATCGCTGATGCCGGTCAGTGAACGCGCCGCGCTGGCCGCGGAGTCGAGGCCGGCGTCGTCTTCGGCAGATGCCACGGCGCTCCCGCCACGGAAATGTTGCGCGAAGTAGATCGCATCCGGGTCGGTGCGTCCGGCCGGCGACACCGGCTTGCATACGGACGCCCTGACGCCCGACCGGGCAATGAGAGTCGCTACGCCCGCGGCAACGGAAGTCTTGCCGGCGCCGGGTTGGTGGGACGTTACGAGGAGGACAGACATAAGGCAAGGACGGGCCCGTGGGCTGCGAACATTATTCAGGGTTGACAGGGATGCGGAAGATGGGCTGTCCACCACCGTCGTGGGAATGGTTCGCCAAAGCCAGGAGAAGTTGCTGGTTGCCACGGCGCATTTCTTCGAGCAACTCTCTCCGTTGGCGGGCTATCTCCTCCCGTAACTCGGCACCCTGGCGGGCCATCTCTTCCCGTAACTCGGCACCCTGGCGGGCCATCTCTTCCCGCAACTCGGCACCCTGGCGGGCCATCTCTTCCCGCATGTCGCGCATCTCAACAACCAATTGGTCAACCCGGTTCTCCAGTTGGCCAACCCGATTGCTGAGTTTACCCAGCCAGAAAAACCCGCCTCCGATGAGCGCCAGCAGGGTGATAAAACTGGTGACTGCCGCAGCAACGGCAGGATCAATGTTGATCATCGCGAAATCAACCCTTCTCCGCGGGCTGCCGTCAATGCCTAGTAATCGTCCACCCGATTCTCGATAAAGTTGGGGTCGAAGCCGGGCGGGAAGTTGGTGGTGTCATCCCACTTGCCCATGGTCATGTCGCAGCGGTGCAGGCTGGCCTGGTTGAAGTTTGCGCCGCGCATGTCGGTCATGATCCACATCGAGTCGCGGATCTTGGCGGAGGTGAAATCGGCCCCGCTCAAGATTGCGCGGCTCACATCGGCCCCGTTCAGGTTCGCGCCCTGCCAGTTGGAGTTGGTCAGGTTGGCGGAGCGCAGGTCGACCTCGATGGCGGTGACCTGGCTGCAATCGGCGTCGGTCAGGTCGGTGTTGAGGAACGAAGCCCGATTGAGGCGAGACCACTGCAGGATGGCCTCGTGCATGTTGGACTGCTTGAGGTCGGCCCAGAACAGGTTGACGTTGCGCAGGATGGTCATCGCCATCTGCGCTGAGGCCAGGGTCGCGCCGTACAGGTCGGCGCCCGTGAAATCCGCGGCGCGCAGGTCGCAGCGGGACAGGTTGGCCCGGGTCAGGCGGGAGTCCGCCAGGGATGCGCCTCTAAGGTCGGCATCCCGCAGGTCCACGCCGGCCAGATCCTGTCCCGACAGGTCGGCGGCGCGCAGGTCGAGATGCACGTCGGGGTTTGCGGAACGCCATGCCGCCAGGGCATCTTTACCGGCGACGACGGCGGCTACGTGATCGGCATTGGCCATCTAAGCATTTCTCGCTGCGGCGATCTCATCCTCGACGTCGAAGACGCGCTCGGCGACCACCATCTTGAGCTCGTTGACCTTGCTGTAGCCCGGGTACTCGTCGCCGTCTTCGTCGAAGCGGTCGAAAATCTTGTCGCCGTCCAGGTAGATTTCGAGGCGTCCCTTGTCGGCGGGGGTGAGCTTGATCGCGATATCACCGGCGTTTTGGGAGCGCCAGAACTCGGTCGCCAGCCACGTGGCGAGGCCGTGGTAGCCTCAAGGGACGCAGTAGACGATGTCGACTTCAACTTTGCCGAACTCGGACCTGGTCATTGTCATTCGGGATTCTCCTGTTATTCGGTCATTCAGCAGGGAGATGCGTTTTCTCACAGCGCTCCTCTCGCTTTACCGGGTTGTCATGGCAAAGGGTTAGCCCACTCAGGGTCACAGGCTCTCCAGCATACGGATGAATTCAGCCATTTGCCCTTTGCCGTGGCGGATTTCATCACTGTTCGGCGGCCAGCCATAGAATCGTGAATGAAACGAGCTTGCCGATGTGTAGTACGTGTACAGGAACGGCGGAGCTCCCTCGTCGTCAATCAAGCGCATCACGGTATCAGCCAAGGTGTTGTGCGATCCGTGAAACCAACCTCTACGCTCGGCAACGGCTTTGATGGCATGGGCGGCCGCTCCCCACAGCTTGTTGCTGGCCTCCTCAAGCTCGCCGCGCTCGACTTCGTCGTCCACCAGATCGAGAAAATGCCAGCTCCGTTCAGCGTGATAATCGACAATGGTGGTCATGGCAGACTCTCAGGATAGAGCGAAGTGGCCGGACGTTCTAGCCGATCCGGGCGCTGGCCTGGCCGACGGCGGTTTTGTCGCCATTCTGGTTTTCGCAGTAGACGTCCACCGTGACCAGCGTGGTGCCGTCGTCCTGCGGCTCGCGGCTGTTGACCTGGCCGTGGATACTGACGGTGTCGCCGTGCTTCACCGGGCGCAGGAACTTGAGGTTCACGTTGCCGGACCGGTGGAAGTCGTCGGCGCCGATGAACTTGCGCATGGCCTCGGTGCAGAAAGCGATGCTCATGCGGCCGGAGGCGATGGCGTAGGTGGTGCCGAGGCGCTTGGACGCCAGTTCAGGGTCGTTGTGGATGTTGGACCGGTTGAGGATCCCGCAGGCCTCGAACTGGTTGATGACATCCTGGGTGATGTGCTTGGTGATGACGGGGAGGGTTTCGCTGTCTAGCCTTGGGGATGCCATTTCTTGCCCAACTCCTCGGGTTTCTTGATCTGGTAGGTGCGCATCTTCTCGATGAGCCGGCCGTCTTCGTCGGTGGCCGTAGCCTCGATGACGAGGTAGGGCTTGTCGCGGCGAACGAACTTGTCGTGGATTCGGCCGGTGACGCTGATCTTCTTGCCGGGGACCGGCGGATTGAAGAGGTCGACCTCGTTGCCCGCGTTGATGCTGCCGGTCTGGTCGTCGTAGGCGAGGGCCAGCGACGTGGCGTCGTGCTTGACGGCGATGGTGGGAAAAACGGCGTCGGGGTCGTCCACGGCGCGGCGGTAAATATCCACCATCTCCTGGGTCAACACGTACTCGTAGGAGCCCAGTTCCTCACCCACCTCGACCTCGTTGTAATCGAAGAGAGGCAGTTCCTGTTCGGCCATAATGGGACACTCCCAATATCGTTTGCTGATGCGGTACTAACGATACCGCAGGGCGCAACGGGCGTCAATCGGCGCGCTCATGCGTACCGACTTTCGCAAATCGTCAGAATCGGGATTTGCAAGATTTGCAGGATTGGGGGCGCCCTCCCATCGGACGGCACCAATCCCGCAAATCCAGGGCCTTTCCAAAGTAGATTTTGTCATTGCAATGACTTTGGGAAGGCCCGGCTGCAAATCCCCAAATCTTGAAAATCCTGATTCTGACGTTCCCCTCCGCAAGCTGGGAACGCGTAGGCGGGCGCACCGCGCGGATGAACCCATGTCCCAACCGATGAAGGGCAAACTCGTGCAGGCGTCCCATCCCCGGGCGTTAGATCGGAGGATGGGACGCCTGTTGAATTGTCCGCCCGAGTTAGCCGGGAAGACGGCGGCGACGGGATTGGCGACGCCCTCAGGTCGCGCGCTTATCGTAGAGAACGACCAGGTTTCCCTTCGAGGCTTCGTGACCCTTCATGATGTGCCCGGTGAAGAGCAGACCCTTGTTCAAAGCCGTCAGGTTCTCGTAGCTGGCCGACGCCAACTCGACGGCAGAAAGAGCGGCGGGGTTGAATATGAACACCCGGTTGACGTTTCCGGTGCCCAGCCGGCCCCGTTTGGATACGTAGCGCATCTCTGCCGCGTCTTGCGACGCGACCCCAAAGGTCCTGGATAATTCCAGGATCAACTCTCGCGAAAGTTCCTGGACCTGTTTGCCGAACGGCCATAGTTTCATTGCTTTTCTCCAGTCTGTGCGCCGGGATTTGAAGAGGGGAGGCGCATTTCGCGCCTCCCCTCTTCGTTTGGGATCCTAGTACCTGCCGGTGTTGGCGGGCGCCCCCTGTTGCCTGAAGCAATCGCTACAGTACACGGGGCGGTCGCCCCTGGGACGGAAGGGAACCGTGGTGTCCCTGCCGCATTCGGCGCAAACCGCGGGATGCATTTCGCGACCACCCCGGTCGGACCCGCCGCCGAAGCCATCGTCGTTGCGTTGGGCTCGCCTCGCCTGGCGGCAGGACGGGCAGCGCTTGGGCTCGTTGGTGTAGCCCTTCTCGGCGTGGTACGCCTGGTCGTCAGCGCTGAATGTGAAAGATTGGCCGCACTCGGTGCAGGAGAGGATCCGGTCCTGGTAGGTCATTCGTTACCCCTTTTGATGAGTAGTTGACAAGTAGACTGGGCCACCGAGGTAAGAACCGCAAAGGGACAGGTGAGGCCCAGAGGGGAACTGACGAGGAACCGAAGTGTGAGCCAGGCCGCAAAGGAGCAGCCAGGTAACTCAGAGTACCGCCACGGATACAGGATACCACAGAACCCCGACCACAGAACCCCGACCACAGAACCCTGACCATTGCTGCGCCGAGCAAGCGATGCGCGCCTCCCCTGCCCCAGGGCAATCGCATCATAGGCCTCACGCCCGTCACTCTGGCGAAAGCCGGAGTCCAGTGGTCATAGAACGAATTTGAAGCGTATTTGACGAATTCGATCACTGGATTCCTGCGCAAGCAGGAATGACGGCGATGGTGCGATTACCCTGCTCCCATGCCCACGGGGAACCCGTAGGGTGGATAGTTTGTTGTAGAATTGGCCGTCACGTAATCCCTGGCCGCACCCCGCACGGGCGGCCCGCACCGGAGGAGCCCATGTCCCAATTGATGACCGGCAAACAGGCGCTGCTGGAGATGCTCAAAGCCGAGGGCGTCGAGTACATATTCGGAAACCCCGGAACCAGCGAGGGGCCGATCATCGACCTGCTGGGCGATTACCCCGAGTTGCGCTACATCCTGACGCTGCAGGAAAGCGTGGCGGTCGGGATGGGCGAGGCCTACGCCCGGGCCACGGGCACGGCGTCCTTCGTGAGTCTGCACGTTGACAGCGGGCTGGCGAATGGGATCGCCCTGATGCTGGACGCCCTGAACACCGGCACGCCAATGGTGGTGACCTCCGCCAACTACGACGTGCGCAAGGTGAACGAGACCATGACCGACCTGGCCGAGCTGGTGCGACCGGTGACCAAGTGGTCGGTGGAGCTAACCCACGCCGACCAGATCCCCAGCACAATCCGCCGGGCGTTTAACGAAGCCAACAGCCACCCCAAGGGGCCGGTGTACGTGGGCTTCACCTCCAACGCGCTGGAGAGCATGGCGGAAATGAACATCGAGCCGTCGCGGCCGGTGTACGACGCTGCGCGACCCAGCGCGGAGGGGATCGCCCGGGCCGTGTCCCTGCTGATGGACGCCAGCCGGCCGATGATGCTGGTGGGTGACCGCCTTTCCGACGACGGCGCCGTGGACCAGGCGGTGGAGCTGGCCGAGCTCATGGGCCTGCCGGTGTACCAGGCGCGGGGAGCCGAAGTCTCCTTCCCCACGACGCACGAGCAATTCCTGGGGGCGCTGTCCCTGCGCGTCAACGAGCAGCGAGCCGTGTTGCAGACGGTGGACCTGGTGCTGGCCGTGGGCTCCGACCCCTTCGAGGAACTGTTCTACTGGGGCGACGTGATCCTGTCCGCCGAGGCCAATCTGGTGCACATTGATCCGGACCGCAGCCGCATCGGTCGCTCGGAGCCGACGGAGGTCGGCATCGTGGGGCATTGCGGGCTGGCGCTGCAGGACCTCATCGCGGCGCTGGAGGAGCGCCTTTCGCCGGGCAACCGCACGGAAATCGGGCTGCGCAAGGAGGCGATCTCCGCCGAGCGCCAGAGCAACCGGGCCGCGTTCGAGGAATCGGTGGCCGAGAAGTGGGACCACCGGCCGATGACGCCGGCGCGCATGATGGCCGAGCTGGCGGCAGCAATCCCCGACAACGCCGTTGTGGTGGACGACTCGATCAGCAACCGGGGCGCGATGCGGCACTATTTCCAGGCCGAGCGCCGGGGCGACCTGCGCGGCTACCGGGGGCAGTCCATCGGCGGCGGCATGGGCACCACCATGGGAACACAGTGCGCCAACCCGGACCGGCCCGTTTTCGGCATCATCGGCGACGGCAGCGCGATGATGACAATCCAGGGGCTGTGGACGGCGGCCAACGATAACATCCCGTGCGTGTTCGTCATCTGCAACAACGGGGCGTACCGGGTGCTCAAGGTGAACTTCAACGTGTACCAGCGGGACGTGCTGGAACTGCCGGAGACATCAGGAGGACAGCTGCTTTATTCCGACTTCGGAACGCCCTTCGACATGGCCGCCATCGCCAACAGCATGGGTGTGCACGGCGAACGCATCACGGATCCGGCGGAGATCAAGCCCGCGGTGGACCGGGCAGTGGCTTCCGGCAAGCCGGCCCTGTTGGACATGGTGATCGACGGGTCGCTGTAGGGCGTATACGCTATCCTCAACCGGATGCCTCATAAGGGGAAACGCTAATGAAAACCAACACCACCAAGGCGAAATTGAACGACGGCCAGGTCGTCTTCGGGGCGATCATCACCCGCTACGCCCCCGATATGGTGGAAATCTTCGGGGCCCTGGGCTACGACTTCGTGATGATCGACTGTGAGCACGGGCCGGCCAACCTGGACCAGGTGGAGCACATGGTGCGCGCCGCCGAGTCCTTTGGCATAACGCCCATCGCGCGCATCCCGGACCACTCGGAACCGACGATCCTGCGATTCCTGGACCGGGGGTTGCAGGGGATCATCGTGCCCCACGTGAACACCGGCGAGCAGGCGGCAGCCATCGCCCGGGCGGCCCGGTACTATCCCGACGGCTACCGGGGAATGGGCGGGGGCCGGGCGCAGGACTACGGCATCGGCGTCAACCGGGACGAGGCCACGGCATGGGTGAACTCGAACGTGCTGGTGATCCCGATGGTTGAGGATGTGGAAGCGGTGGGCAACCTGGACGACATCCTGGCGGTCTCCGGCGCGGACGTGCTGCACGTCGCCGCGTCGGACCTGGGGCAGAGCATGGGCAACCCGGGCGTTGCCGAGGTGCGCCGGGTGATGAGCGAGGTGATCCCGCGGGTGCGGGCCGGCGGGAAAAACGTCGGGGTTGGCGGCAACAACCCGGCCGATACCGCCGGCGTCGCCGAGTTCATCAATCTCGGGGCAAACTTCGTTACGGTGTCAGGCTGGGGATTGCTGCGCATCGGAGCCGAGAACTTCCTGAAAAACGTGAACGCCGCCCTCTGAGGGGGCGGCGTCATGACCCGGTATTGGCGAACCCCGGCCGGCCCGGGGTTCCTTTTTGTGGCTGGGGATTAGTAGAGGTGGCAGGACACCACGTGGCCGGGCTCCAGTTCGGTAACTTGCGGAATGTCCCGGGAGCACTGGTCCATGACGAACGGGCACCGGGGATGGAACCGGCATCCTTCGGGCGGGTTCAGCGGTGACGGCACCTCGCCGGTCAGGATCATCTCTTCCTGTTCGATGTCCGGGTGTGAAGGCAGCGCGGCGTTCATCAGGGCCTTGGTGTAGGGATGCGAGGCGTTGTCGAACAGCTCCTTGGTGGGGCCGTACTCAACAATCTGGCCCAGGTACATCACGGCCACCCAGTCGCACATGTACCGCACCGTTGCCAGGTGGTGGGCGATCAGCAGGTAGCTGACGTTGTACTCGTTCTGCAGGTCCATCAGCAGGTTCATGATCTGGGCGCGAATGGACACGTCCAGTGCCGAAACCGGCTCGTCGAGCACGATGACCCTGGGTTCTACGGACAGGGCCCGGGCGATGGCCAACCGCTGGCGTTGTCCACCGCTGAACTCGTGCGGGTACAGGTTGGCATGGTAGCTGCTCAGGCCCACGTCGTTCAGCAGCTTGGCGACCCGGTCCTGCATTTCGCGTCGGCTCAGGTTCAGGTTGATGACCATGGGCTCAGCGATCAGGTCGCGGACGCGCATTCGGGGGTTGAGAGAGCTCCAGGGGTCCTGGAAAACCGCCTGTACCGAGCTGCGATAGGCGCGGCGCTGCTCGGCATTGGCGTCGTGGATTCCCTGACCCTGGTACTGGATGGTCCCTTCCGTGGGCTCCTCAAGCATCAGGAGCATCTTGGCGGTGGTGCTCTTACCGCATCCGGATTCGCCCACGATGCCCAGAGTTTCGCCGGCCCGTACCTGGAAAGAAACGCCGTCGACGGCCTTGATCCATCCGGTTACTTTGGACACCAGGAGACCCTTGGTAACGGGGAAGTGTTTCTTAAGGCCATTGGCCTCAAGGAGCACCTCGTTGGTGGTTTGGGTCGCCGGATTTGCTTCCAGGGTGGTCATTCGAGCCTCCAGCAGGCGGCGTAGTGGCTATCGCTCACGTCGTGTTGTGGCGGGTAGGTGGTCTGGCATTTGTCCATGACGTACTGGCACCGGGGCGCGAAGGGGCAGCCCGTCGGCAGATCGTGCAGGGTCGGGGGTTGTCCTTCTATGGAGTACAGGCGGTCGACGTCCTCCTCCAGCTTGGGGACAGAGGCCAGGAGGGCCTCGGTGTAGGGATGGGAGGGGCTGTTGAAAATGTCCCGCACATTGCCCATCTCGACGATCCTGCCGGCATACATCACGGCCACCCGATCACACATTTTGGCGACGATGCCGAAGTCGTGGGTGATGAAGATGAGCCCGATGTTGGAGGCTTCCTGGAGTTCCTTCAGGAGCTTGAGGTATTGCGCCTGAATGGTGACGTCCAGCGAGGTCGTCGGCTCGTCGGCGATCAGCACGATGGGTTCGCAGGAAATGCCGATGGCTCCCACCACGCGCTGGCGCATGCCACCGCTCATCTGGTGAGGGTAGTCCCTGACCCGGGTCTCGGCGGCGGGGATGTTCACCTTGCGGAGCACGTCCAGCACCTGCTGAACGACGGTGCGCTTGGGAATGTCCTGGTGGATCTTGATGGCCTCGCCCACCTGGTTGCCGATTGAGAATACCGGGTTGAGGGAGGTCATGGGGTCCTGGATGATCAGCGCGATCTGGCTGCCCCGGATCTCGCTCATCTCCTTGTCGGTCATCTGAACGAGGTCCTTTCCTTCCAGGAGGATCTGCCCACCAACGATTCGACCCGGCGGTTCCGGAATGAGCCGCATCAACGACAGCATGGTCACCGACTTCCCCGAGCCGGATTCTCCCACGATGCCGAGGGTCTCCCCGCGTCGCAGGTCGAAGGTTACGCCGTCGACCGCCTTCACCGTGCCCCAACGGGTCTCGAAATAGGTTTTCAGTCCGTCAACCTGCAGCACCACGGGTGAGATGTTTCCGGTTGTGCTAGTAGTCATGCGTCAGCCTGCTTTCCGGTGGGTTAATGCCGGTGGTCAATGTTTGTTGGGCGCTAATGATCAGTTCAGTTGGCGGAGTCGGGGGTCGAGCCGGTCGCGCAGCCAGTCGCCGAACAGGTTCATTGACAGCACGACGAGCATTATGGCCAGGCCGGGCATGGTGGAGATCCACCAGGCGACCGCCAGCCGGTCCCGGCCGTCGGAAACCATGGAGCCCCAGGCCGGCGTGGGCGGCGGAACCCCGGCTCCGAGGAAGCTCAGCGTGGATTCCAGCAGGATCACGATGCCGACTTCGAGAGTAGCCAAAACAATGAGGGTGTTGATGACACCGGGGAAGATGTGGATGAACAGGATGCGCGGCGTTGACGCTCCGGCGACCTTGGCCAGGGCGACGAAGTCCATGGTTTTCAGCTGGAGAACCTCGCCCCGCACGTTGCGGGCAAAACGCGGCCACACGGCGATGGCCAGGATCGCGACAATGATGAGGAACGACTGCCCCAGGGCCAACACCAGCACCAGGGCCAGCAATATGGTTGGTATCGCCAGCTTGATGTCCACGATTCGCATCAGGAACTCATCGAGCCAGCCGCCGTACCACCCGGCGATCAGGCCACTGGCCACGCCGATGACCATGCCTACGCCCAAGGTGACGCCCGCCACCGCGAGCGAAATGCGGGCGCCGAAGATCACACGGCTGAGCATGTCGCGGCCCAGGTGGTCCGTGCCCAGCAGGAATTCGGTGCTTCCGCCCGCCTCCCACGCCGGGGGCAGGTTGCGGTCGCGGAGGCCGCCGCGCTCGGGATCGTGCGGCGCGATCAACGGGGCGAAGACCCCGGTGAACACGAACAACACAAGGAAGAACATGGGGATCAGTGGCCATCTCCGGAATTGCCAGAGTTTCCTGGCAATTCGGGCCGGCGCCGCCGGCTGTTGTACGACCAGAGTTGCATCTGCTGCCACGGTAATCTCCTCCCCTTAGGAGTAACGGCCCTTAGGAGTACCGAATCCTGGGATCGATGTAAGCGTACATGATGTCGACCGACAGCGCGGCTGCCACGTACATCAGCGTGAACACAATGACCACGGCTTGTAGGAGCGGGTAGTCGTTGCCGGCCAGCGCCTGGATTGCGAGCTGGCCCAGGCCGGGCCATGCAAACACGGTTTCTACAACCAGCGAACCCGTCACCAGGCTCCCCAGCGTGATGCCCGCGAAGGTCAGCACCGGAATGAGCGCGTTGCGCAACGAGTGCTTCCAGATGACTATGTTGTTGGACACGCCCTTGGCCCGGGCGAGTTTGACGTACTCGGAGTCCATAACGTTCAGCATGGCGGAGCGTAGCAGCCGGAGGTTGGCCGCGGCGTAGAACCAGCCCAGCGTCACCGCCGGCAAGATAATGCTGGAGATCTCCTGGCGCCCGTAGGGCGGCACCAAACTGTCCCCAAACCAATCATTCCAGCGCACCGAAAACAGGAACACCAGCATCAGTCCTAACCAGAACACCGGGGCAGATTGTCCCACCAGGGCGACCACTTTCCCGGCCATGTCAAGGAAACTGCCTCGTTTCACCGCCGACAGGATACCCAGTGGCACGCCGACGATCACCGAGAACGCGAAGGCGGCGAGGCCCAGCTGCAACGTTGCCGGTATCCGCTCAACGATGACTTCCATCGACGGGCGGCCTTCCTTGATCGATTCGCCGAAATCACCTTGCAGCGCGCTGCCCAGGAAGATCCCGTACTGCTGGTAGTACGGCTTGTCGAGCCCCAGGCTTGCGGTAAGCCGGTCCCAGTCTTCCTGGGTGGAATAGTCGTCCAGGTAAACGTGCCTGGGATCGCCGGCCGCCCGGCTCATCACGAAGATGATCAACGACACCGCCAGCAGGGTGACCATAGCCAGCAGGATGCGCCGCAACAGGTATCGCTGCATGATGTTTCACTACCTCACAAAGTGTTTCCCTGAGCGTTGCGGGTGATCGGTGGTTTTTGACGAACCGTCGCCGAGAGCCGCTGGGCGCAGATCGGGTCGGATCACGACGAACTGCCAGCGGCTCGGGCGCTGTCATTGCCGGAGCCGGTCCCGTTGGAAGGTCCTAGCGTATCGCCACCACGCGGCTGACGCGCGGCGCGAGCGAACCTGCCGAACATGCCTTCGTAACCGATGTTAAAGAGCAGCGTCATGATGTTCGGCACCAGCGTCGCTCCCAGTGCGATATAGGTTCGCGGCTTGAACAGGTAGGGGCAAACGCCCACGCATCTGGCGTCCTCGATGGCGGAAATGTAGCCGCCGATTTGGAAACCGACCCAGGCTCCGCCAAAACTTGCTGCGGACAGAACCAGGCCCGCGCCCAGCAGGATAGGCCAGGCCGGGATGGAGTCCACCCTCAGCAGGGTTATTCCCGCCCCGATTCCGGCGCCAACGCCGGCGCCCACCATGAGCATTATAAGAATGTTGGGCAGGGCCGCCACCCCGAAGAACACCGCCAACGCAGACGCTAGCGCCATCCCCAGGGCGCTCAAGACCGCGGCCATAGGAAATCCCAGGAGCGATCTCCAGGCTACTGATATCCAAGGTTTCTGTGGCCCCATACTGGCGTTACCTGCCCAATGCTAACCCGTCGGACTATCCGCGGGGCTGAATGTATTCGTAACCGTTGATGTTGCGCAGGTCACGGTAGCGCACGCCCTCGGACCAAGGTTGGATCTCGGGACCAACGGGCCAGATCACATCGAAGTTGTACAGCCCAATGTTGGTAATGGCATTTTCGAACATGAAAGTGGTGATCTCGATGGCCAGCGCTCGGCGCGCCTCAGCGTTGATCTCGGCCTTGTGCAGAGCGATCTTTTCGTCCAGCCACGGGTGGTCGGCGCCGCTGGACCAGACCGCCTGCTGATTCAGTTTCGAACCCTTGTCGGTAAATCCCTGGCCCGGTTCCAGGCGTATGCCTGCGGCGTGGCAGGTAGCGCCCTGGTACGTGCGTCCCACTATGGTAGGCCGAAGCGTGCTGTAGGGGACCTTTTGGAAATTCACGTCCACACCAATGTCGGCCCACATGGAAGCGATCGCCTCACAGGCTTCGACTTCAACCGGCGCCCCCCGCAAGGAAGGTGTCAGTGTAATGCTGAAGCCTTCAGGATATCCGGCTTCTTCCAAAAGCTGCCTGGCCCGGTCGGGATTGAATTCCCATCGCATTTCCGGAGGCAACCAGGTGTCTTCGTATTGACCGTACTCCCACATCACCGCCGGGCTGCCGTACCCGCGCAACAGGGTGTCAACGATGCCCTGACGATCGATGGCGATGGACAGCGCGTTACGAACCTTCGCCGCGTTGGCCCATTCCGCAGAGTTGACGTCCGCGCTTGCGGATATCCAGGGCAGTTCTGGATCGAATCCGGGTAACTGGTCGTCCGTCCCGGCGCCCACGTGGTATTGCCCATAGATATTGAGCGCGGATTCTCCCCCGCCGGGCAGGCGCATCAATTCCGCGCCTTCCACGCCGAGCAATGCATCGAGGGAGTCGAAAGCGCTTACGGTGGTGTCCAGGTTTCCGGTCTGGAATCCGGCGATACGGGAGGATTCTTCGGGAATTTCCCGGAAGTACATCTCGGCGAAATGCGGAGTCTTCCGCCAGTGGTTTTCCACGGCTTCCATGCGCCAGAACGAGCCGGTGCTGAATTCCACCAAGTCCCAGGAGCCGGTTGCGGCAATTTGGCTGTTGGCCACGTCCGCCCCCAGCTCGTCGGTCTGCTTTTTGCTGATGATCCAGGATCCGGCGCCGCCCGGGCTGGTGACAATTTCGTTTACAGGAACCTGCGACCAGGGCGCTCCGGTGTTGACTTCAACGGTGTAGTCGTCAATGGCTTTGGCATGCCCGTCTTCGTTGTCCCAAATCCCGCGGACGTTGGATGCCCGAGCGTGCTTGGAGCCCTCGGCTCCGAATTGGCGCATGCCCCAAATGACGTCCTCGGCGGTCATTTCACCGTAACCCTTATGGAACTGTACGCCTTCGTTCAAATGGAAAGTCCAGGTCGAACCGTCCTCGGAAACTTCCCAACTGTGGGCCAACATCGGCACGGCCACCAAGTCGCTGCTAACCGTCAAGAGCGATTCGCCGATTGGAGCGGTTTGCAGGACAAAAATCTGCGGGTTGCCCGTGAGAGCGGGATGGCCCATGAAAGGTCCGAGTTCCTTTTGCCCAACGTTGAGGGTCCCCTCCGGCTGGTCCGACGAGTCCATGACCGAACCCTCCGGCGTGGGGATTGGAGTCGCGATAGGAACCGGTGTGGCGGCCTGTTGTTGAGGCGCCGACTGGTCTGGGGTAAGTTCCGGAGCCTGCTGCCCCGTGGCCGCCGGTTGGGCGTCAGTCGGTTGCACTGCCTGCTGATTGGATGCGGCCGATTGGACTGCTGAGCCTTCCTCAGTCGAAACTCCACCGCACGCGATAACCAGCGCCAGCAGAGTGCACAGCACAGCCATAGCGACCGCGCGTGTCAGGACCTTTGTGGGAAGACTCAGCATTGTGATCTCAGGTGTCCTACGGGATTAACCGCGGGGCTGGATGTATTCGTAGCCGTTGATGTTGCGCAGGTCACGGTAGCGCACGCCCTCGATCCAGGGCTGGATGTTGGGACCCACGGGCCACAGGCTGTCGAAGTTGTACAGCCCGACGCCGGTGAGAGCGTTGTCAAACATGAACGTCGCGATCTCAATGGCCAGTTCCCGGCGCGCCTGGGAGTTGATCTCCTTCTGGTGCTGGTCAACCTTCTCGTCCAGCCAAGGGTGCTCGACCCCGCGATTCCAGACGGCCTGGTGGTTCAACTGGGAAAGCATGCCGGAGAAGCCCTGGCCGGGCTCCAGGCGGATGCCGCCAGCGTGACAGGTGGAACCCTGGTAGTTGCGGGCGATCAGGCTGGGTCGCAGCGTGGTGTAGGGCAGGTTCTGGAACTTGACGTCCACGCCGATGTCTCCCCACATGGTGGCGATGGCCTCGCAGGCTTCCACTTCCACCGGCGCGCCCCGCAGCGACGGCGTCAGCGTGATGCTGAACCCGTCAGGGTAGCCGGCCTCGGCGATCAACTGCATGGCGCGTTCCGGGTTGTACTCCCAGCGCAGTTCCTGAGGCAGCCAGCTTTCTTCGTACTGACCGAAGTCCCAGAGGACGGCGGGAGATCCGTACCCGTGCAGCAGGGTATCGACGATGCCCTGCCGGTCGATGGCGATGGACAGCGCGGTGCGCACCTTGGCGGCGTTCTTCCACGCTTCGGAATTGATGTCCGGGTCGGCGGAGACCCAGGGCAGTTCCGGATCGTAGCCGGGCTGCTGGTTCTCGGTGCCGATGCCGACGTAATACTGACCGTAGAAGGTCAGCGCGGATTCGCCGCCGCCGGGGACGCGCATGATTTCTGCGCCATCCACCGCCTCGACCAGAGCCAGCGAGTCGAAGGCCAGAAGCGTGGTGTCCAGGTTGCCGGTCTGGAACCCGGCAACGCGGGATGATTCCTCGGGAATTTCGCGGAACTGCATTTCTGCGAAGTGAGGTGTCTTCCGCCAGTGGTCGGTTACGGCTTCCATGCGCCAGAATTCGCCGGTACGGTATTCCACCAGGTCCCAGGGACCGGTGGCCGCGATCTGGTCGTTGGCTTCTTCCACTCCGAGTTCTTCGGACTGTTTCTTGCTGACTATCCAGGTTCCGCCGCCGCCGGCGCTGGTCAGGATTTCGTTGACCGGCACCTCAGACCACGGCTCGCCGGTATTAACCTCGACGGTGTAGTCATCGACGGCGATGGCGTGGCCCTCCGGGTTCTCCCAGATGCCGCGTATGTTGGATGCCCGGGGGTGTTTCGACCCCTCGGCCCCGAATTGCCGCATGCCCCAAATGACGTCATCGGCGGTCATCTCGCCGTAGCCCTTGTGGAACTGGACGCCCTCATTGAGATTGAAAGTCCAGGTTGACCCGTCTTCGGACACCGACCATTCCCTGGCCAGCATCCCGACCGGCTTGAGCTCGCTGGACACGGTCAGCAGCGACTCGCCGATGGGGGCGGTTTGCAGGACGAAAATCTGCGGATTTCCGGTCAGGGCGGGATGGCCCATGAAGGGTCCGAGTTCTTTCTGACCGACCGTCAACGTGCCCACGGGCGTATTGTCGATCGTTACCTCAGCGGTTTCGGGCGTGGCCGTGGGCGCCGTGACGGCGGCCGCGACCGGCACCTCGGTGGCTGCCGGGGCGGATGAACGGGATTCGGAGGCCGGCGCTTCCGTAGCCGCCGGTGCGGCCGGGGCCGCGCTCTGGCTGTCGGTGGTTTGGCTGGCGGAAGTCTGGCCAGTGGCCGGAGCGGGGCTCTCCGCCGCTCCGCCGCAGGCAGCCACCAGGGCCAGCATCAAGGTCAACGCGCCAAGACCGACAACGGCGGTCAGGGACTTTCCTGGAAATCGCAGCATATTTACCTCAACGTGTGTGATCGGGTGTCGATTTTGTGGGTAGGTTTACTTCCGGTGCTTGATGTACTCGTAGCCGTTGATCTGGCGCACGTCGCTGCGCCGGACGTACTCGCCCCACGGCTGGATGCGTGGCCCCACCGGCCAGATGGCGTCGATGTTGTAGTAAGTCAGGTCGGTGAGGGCGTGGTCGAACAGGAACTGCCCGAGTTCACGCTCCATCTGCTCGCGGGCGGCAGGATCCACTTCACCCATGGCGCGGCGCATCAGGTCATCGGACCAGGCGTGCTCCAGGCCGCGGTTGAAGGGGTTTTCGGTCAGGTAGCTGCCGAACCCATTGGCCGGTGTGGGCAGGGGGCCACCGGCGTGGCAGGTCGCGCCCTGGTAGGTGCGTCCGACCAACGTGGGGCGCAGGGTGCCGTAGGGTACCTTCTGGAAATCGACGTCGAGACCGATGTCATTCCACATCTGCGCGATGGCTTCGCAGCTTTCCACCTCTTGCGGCGCGCCGCGCAGGGCCGGCGTCAGGGTGATGTTGAACCCATCCGGGTATCCAGCCTCTTCCAGCAACTGCATGGCGCGTTCGGGGTTGTACTCCCAGTCCCGGCCGTCCAGGTAGTGCTCGAAGCCGCTGTACGAGTGGATGGGCGTGGCGGTGCTGCCGTGGCCGGACAGAATTTCGTCAACCAAGGCCTGGCGGTCAATTGCGGTCATCAGAGCCAGGCGCACCTTGCGGGCCCGGTCCCACTCCGGCGACGTTATATCGTCGGTGGGAGACACCCAGGGGTTTTCAGGGTCGTAGCCGGGCCGGGTTTCGATGCCCTCAACGGGGTACCAGTTGCCGTAGATGCGGAGGCTCTGAACGATGGCGTTGGGCACCTTCATCAGTTCGGCGCCTTCCACTTCCAGCACGCTGGGTATGGAGTCGTATCCCATGAGGAAGGTATCCAGGGCGCCGGTCTTGAAACCGGCGACGCGGGAGGACTCTTCGGGGATTTCCCACATGACGAACTCATCGAACTCGGGGGTATGGCGCCAGTGATCGCGTACCGCCTTCATCTTCCAGAACTCGCCGGTGCGGTGGTCCACGATTTCCCAGGGGCCGGTGGCGGCCATCTGCGAGCTGGCCTCATCCACGCCCAACTCTTCGGTCTGCTTCTTGCTGGCGATGAAGGTGGATGCGCCGCCGGGGGTCATGTGCCATCGCTGGGCGATAACGTGGACCAACGGCTCGCCGGTGTGCACCTGCAGGGTGTGGCTATCGATGATCATCGAGCCGTCCCGGTCCGCCCAGAACGTCTCCAGTTGGCCGGCGCGGGGGTGCTTGCTAAGGCCCCACTGCTGCATCGACCAGACGACGTCTTCCGCTGTCATCTCGCCGTAGCCCTTGTGGAACTGCACTCCCTTGTTCAGATTGAAGGTCCAGACGAGGAAGTCGTCGGAGATCTCCCAGGATTCGGCCAGCAGGCCAAGCACCTCTCGGTTCGCGTCTTCCTGCAGCAGGCCTTCGCCGATGGGCGCCGTGCCGTGCACAAAGATCTGGGGATTGCCCAGGTTGCTGGGGTGCAGGAAGAATGGCCCCATTTCCTTCAGGCCGGTGCTGAGGATGCCCGTGGGTTCGGCCATCATCTGTGCGTCACCCGAACTGGAGGCTTGCGGCACGGCCGTCGGCGCCACCTGGCCCTGGGCGGGCGCAGCCTGGGTTGCGGCCGGAGCGCTCGACTGCTGGCTGCCCGAGGCGGGTTGCTCGGGCGCCGCTTGCTGCGCGGCAGCAGCGGTTGGCGCGGTGGCGGGAGCTTCGGACTCTCCAGCGCTGCCACACGCGACAATGGGGGTCAGAAACAACCCTCCAATGACAAGGACAAGCAAACTCTTGCGGCTGATTCCGAACCAATTCATTAAACAACCTCCTGGCGGCATTTACCGTTGCGAAGTAGGAGTATATGGAAAGAAACGGGCTCCAGGAGCCCGCCAATTCAAGGCTGAGATGCGGTGAATTTCGCTGTTTCTGGGTCTGGAAATTCAGGAATATTAGTGCCAGGCAGTCTATCGGACGGGTTTTGCAATGTCAATATGCCATATACTAATTATCATTGTGCGCTATTATCTTGAAACGCGATGAAGTTTGCGGATACGGGCACCCGATGAAATTGGGGTGGTACTGCGCTCCGCCCCCCTGAAAGCAATTGCCGAAACCAGATCACCCGTACCCGGTTTGTCTTTTACATCGATGCACCGGATGAACAGGATTTGATTGATTACTGTGAACGCTTCCGCACTCTTGACGGCGCTGAAAATTGAACGCCCCACCCGCACGCCATCATCCGGTCTATCGATGTAAATTGGCTCCCGTAATTGTCAAACTGGGTACGCATGAGATCTGGGCAGTGTTGACATTTCGCGTCATTCCGGCGAAAGCCGGAATCCAGTCTGCCAAAGAAGAGAAAATCCGGCAGACTTTCCGATGTCGAAGGTTTCTGGGTTCCTGCTTTCGCAGGAACGACGGGTAGTTTTCCAAATGTCAACACTGCTTAATATAGGGTACGCCGCATATCACCGTTGATGATCTGAAATGCGATTACCCGGGTTGATATGCGGCCCGATGCTGTCGCGAGTTGCGGATGCCGCGCCGCGCCGCAGTGTCAGGCGCGGCGCAACTTCGGAGCGGCCAGGGCCAGCAGCGCGACCAGGGCGATGCCGGTGAACCCCACCACCTGGGCCGCTCCCGGAGCGCTCCATGCTCCCGCGATGCCGCCGGCGGCCACGCTGCCAAAGCTGTAGGCCAGGATCGCGAAGGACCGCAGGCTCATCACGCGGCCCCGGAATTGCGGCTCGGTAGTACGGAGCAGCAGGGTCAAAATCAGGACCTGGGTGGAGGCAAAGGACACTCCCACCACCGCGAAGAGCGCCATCGACAGGTAGAAGGACGTTGAGAGCGAAAACAGCAGTATGGAACCGTGCCAGCATAACACCGCGATGATGAGCAGCAATCCGGGTCGGCGCAGGTTCGGCACCATGGTGAAGCCCAGTGATCCGGTGAGGGCTCCGCTGCCGAAGGCGAACAACAGCAGTCCCAGTCCGGCGGAGTCGCTGCCCAGCACGTCCCGGGCGAAAATGGGCGCCAGGCCGGTGTGCACGGTCCAGCCGGCCAGATTGATGATGACGGCGACCGCCAGGACCGCCCAGAGCACCTGGTTGCCGGCGACGTAGCGCAAGCCTCCGATCACCGTGCTCATGACCCGCTCGGGTCCTCGCACCACGGTTGTGGGCGGAGTTCGGACGTTCAGTGCGACGAGCCCGCTGGCCAGATAGAGGCAAGCGATAGCAGTGTAAGCGCCCTGTGGACCCAGACCCTTAAAAAGGTAGCCTCCAATCACGGGGCCGCAGAGCATCGCGATGTTCATGGCCACGGTGTTGAACGCGGCGCCGTGGCCGAGTTGATCGGTGCGCAACGTATCCGCCACCAGGGACTGCGCCACCGGCATCTGGCAGAGGCGGACGACCCCCATGACCAGCGTGATGGCGAAGATGTGCCACACCTCCAGCCGGCCCGTGAGGATCAGAGCCAACATCAGCGCGCCCATCAAACCCATGATGAACTCGACCGAGGCCAGCAGACGGTTGCGCGGCAAACGGTCGGCGAGAGCGCCGGTGAACAGGGCCAGGAAGTTCAGCGCCATCCGCGCGGCGGCAATGGCTCCGACCAGGAACGGCGAATCGGTCAGGGTGAGGACGAACCAGCCCAGCACCGCAGACTCCATCTGCGTCCCCACTCCGACAAGGGCGGTGGAGCCCCAGACGAAGGCGAAGTCGCGGTTCCGAAATACGCCCAGCGGGGAGGAAGCGCGATGCAGGGTTGCCGCGACTCTCATGCCGGATCGAGGCCGCGAGAACGCGCCGAACCTGGGCTGCGGGCGGCGGCCCTGAGAAATGCGGTTACCCGCGATAAATCGCCTGGACTGGTTGTCACCCGACTTTCCCTCTGGCTTCCGACGCTTTGAGTGCCGGATGATAACATGCGGCGTGATGGGCGTCGGGCCGGCTCGGGTTGGCGGCAGGGCAATCGCACCATCGCCGTCATTCCTGCGCAAGCAGGAATCCAGCGATCGAATTCGTCAAATACGCTGCAAATTCGTTCGTTCTATGACCAATGGACTCCGGCTTTCGCCGGAGTGACGGGCGTGGAGCCTATGATGCGATTGCCCTGGGTTGGCGGTGTACCGCTGGTACGTGATAGTCTGCTGACCGCACCGCACTCGATGCCATCTGCAATCAGATCAGTGACTACGCAACAACTCGACGCCCGCGAAACCCCGTCCGCCGCCGATCTGATGCGCCGGGCGTCGGCGATGCTGCCGACCCTGAAGGAACGCGCGGCTCACACCGAGGAGTTGCGGCGGCTGCCCGAAGAAACCGTAGCCGACCTGCTGGCGTCGGGCCTGTATCGCATCGGAGCGCCGATACGCTACGGCGGCCTGGACATTGACTACGCGTTGGCCCTGGACGTGGCCGCTGAGCTGGGACGGGCGTGTCCGGCCACGGCGTGGTGCTACGGGCTATGGGCGGCGCACGCATGGCTGGCGGGATACTGGCCGGAGCCGGCGCAGGAGGAGGTGTTCGGGTCGGACCCGGACGCGCTGTGCTCCAGCTCGCTGAGCGTGGGCCGGTCCACCTGCACGCCCGTGGACGGCGGGTATCGTCTGACCGGAAGGTGGGAATTCTCCAGCGGATGCGACGCGGCCAGCTGGCTGATGCTGGGTGTGCCGGAAATAGGGGAGCGGAACTGGGCGCTGGTTCCGCGCGGCGACTGCGAGATCGTGGATACCTGGTTTGTGTCCGGACTACGCGGAAGCGGGAGCAAGGACATCGTGGTTGCGGACATCTTCGTGCCGTCTCACCGCATCCTTGACGTGACCACGGCGGGCGACGGCGACTGGAGTGCCTGGGAACTGCACCGGCAGAGCCGGTACCGTCTGCCGATACCCGTGCTGTTGGGGTGGGACCTGGTGGCCCCGATGCTGGGCATCGCCCAGGGCATGCTGGACGAGTTCATCGCCAAGACGGCCGGAACCGCCGGCGCGGCCAAGTCGGCGGACGCTCCGGCGGTGCACATTCGAGTGTCCCAGGCCGCCGCGGAGATTGACGCCGGCAGAGCCCTGATGGATCACGACGTGCGCGAGGCGCTGAACCGGGCGGAAGCGGGCGAAGGCTTCAATACCCTGGATCGGGCTCGGTACCGGCGGGACAAGGCCTATGTGACCCAGATCTGCCTGCAGGCGGTGAACCGGATCTTTGACATCAGCGGCGGACACGGGCTTTTCGAGTCCGATCCGTTGCAGCGTTTCCACCGGGATGCCCACGCCGCGGCCCACCGGGACACGCTGATCATGGACCTGGGCGGGCAGGAATACGCGCGGGCGCTCCTGGGGCTGGACGCCACGGGTAGAATTTAGCGTGTGCTGACCAGGACGTGTTGACATTTTCCGTCATTCCGGCGAAAGCCGGAATCCATTGAGATTGAGCGCAGATACTCTCGTGATGCAGCGCTTGTCTGGAACACTGGATTCCGGCTCAGGGCCGGAATGACGGTATGGGGTTTCAAAACGTCAACGCAGCGGAACCAACCGAACCCAACTGGAGGAATCGACATGGCGATCCAGCAGAAGATGCACAATCTGGAACAGGGAGATGTAAACCTGCCCGATTCGGGCCGGCCGGTAATCCGCTCCAACGAAGGCGTGATCTCGTCGGGGCACTACCTGACCTCGATGGCCGGGATGCGGATACTGCTGGCCGGGGGCAACGCCTTCGACGCCATGGTGGCGGCCAGCCTGGCGGCGGCGGTGGTGGAGCCCATCGCGTCGTACTCCCTGGCGGCGGAAGGCGTCTTCATGCTTTACGACTCGGACAGCGGCGATCTGCTGTCGCTGTCCGGGCAGGGCGGCGCGCCGTCTGCGGCTACGGCGGAGTTCTACCGCTCACGGGGACACGAGCGCATCCCGACGGGCCCCGGAATGGACGCGCCGCTGTCGTTCACCCAGCCCGGCATCGTGGACGCCTTCATCAACATGCTGGAGCGGTACGGGACAATGTCTTTCGAGGAAGTGGCGGCGCCGGCCATCAGCTACGCCGAGGATGGCATCCCGCACTACGAGTACATGCTGGAGCGGCTGCGCTCACGGTCGGGCCAGGAGCAGTTCGACAACTTCCCGCCAGGCGGTTGGGAGGTGTTTTACGAAAACCGCGAGGTGCCGGCTCCCGGGGCCATGATGCGGCAGCCGGGGCTGGCCAACACCCTGAAGACCATGCGGGATGCGTCACAGGCAGCGTCAGGGTCGAGGTCGGACAGCCTTAAGGCGGCAAGGAACGCCTTTTACGAGGGGCCCATCGCCGAGCTGATCGTCGAGGAGTCGCGGAAAGTGGGCGGCATCCTTACCCTGGATGACCTGTCCGGGTACCACGCGCAATTCTGCGCGCCGGTGAGTACCACCTTCCACGGCTACGAGGTCTGGGGTCAGGACTCCTGGACGCAGGGGCCGATGCTGATGCAGGCCCTGAACATCCTGGAGAACTTCGACCTCAAGGCGATGGGGCACAACAGCCCGGCCTACATCCACACGGTGGCCGAGGCGCTGAAGCTTTGCTTCGGCGACCGGGAGGCATTTTACGGCGACCCCGACTTTGCGACGGTGCCCATCGACGGTCTGCTGTCCAAGGAGTACGCGGCCGTCCGCGCCGAAGAAATCGACCCCGAGGGCGCGTATCCGGAGCAGCGGCCGGCCGGCGATCCCTGGCGCTTCTCCAAGAAGACCGGACGCACCGCTCCGCAGGTCATGGCCGCGGCCATCGGGCCCGACACCTCCGCGGACGATGGGACGACGCACGTATCGGCGCTGGACCGGCACGGCAACCTGGTGTGCGGAACCATCAGCGGCGGGGCGTTCTCCAAGTCGGTTTTCTTCCCCGAACTGGGTTGCTGCCTGAGCACGCGCATTGAGATGTTCAACTGCGAGCCGGGCCACCCCAACGTGGTGGAACCCGGCAAGCGTCCGCGCACCACGCTCGTCAACTACATCGTGGCGAAGGACGGCAAGCCGGCGATGACCGTGGGCTGCCCGGGCGGCGATAACCAGGTGCAGGGCAACCTGCAGCTGATCCTGAACTCGCTGGTGTTCGGCATGGACCCCCAGCAGGCCGTGGAAGCGCCCCGGTTCGCCACCTCCAGCAACGTGAACTCCTTCTACCCGCACGTGTACTACCCCGGCCAGTTGGACCTGGAGGACGGGTTCCCCGAATCCACGGAAGGCGCGCTGAAGGCGTTGGGTCACCAGATCCACCACACCGCCAACTGCGGGCTGGGCGCGACGGTGTCGGCGCGGGACGCGGAGACGGGTTCGATGAGCACCGGGGCCGACCCGCGCCGAGCGTGCTACGCGCTGGCGCTGTAGGAGCCGTTCCGACCCCAAGAGATTGCTTCCGGGACTGGCAATCAGTCCCGGAAGTCGCTTTCGTAAAGCTGCCGCAGCCGCTCCAGGTGTTCCGGCGGTATCGGCGGCAGGTCGATGCAGGCGGCGGTTTCCTCCGCCTCGGCCCGGTTCTTCACGCCGGGAACGGTGGTGTGGATATCCGCGTTCATCAGGCAAAAAACCATGGCCGCCTGGGACATATTCCGGATGGGGCCGTCCAGCAGGAACCCGAGCTTCTGTACGCTGGCCAAGTCCTTTTGCATCAGGGCGTCGCCGGGCCGGGGCGCCCGGTCCAGGGCGTCCGTCAGCGCGCCGGCGGCGTGGGAGCGGATGCCGATGACGCCCATGTCGAGGCTGCGCGCCAGCGGGATGATCTGTCCGTTGTCGTGCTGGCTGAAGCCGGGTGGAGGCGGCTCCATGGCGGTGAGATTGAGCAGGTTGTAGTAGGCCAGCACCGTGTCATACTCATTGGCCTCCAGGATGCGGCGCATGGTGGGCACGTGGTGGTCCATGGCGGACAGGCCGATGAACCGGGTTTTGCCCGCCTGCTGCACGCTGCGGTAGGCGTCGAGCGCCGGGCCGAGCACGTCGTCGGCCGACAGCGAGTCGGTGACCTCGCCGCGATGCTCCGTGAACCGGTTATGCACGTGGAGCACGTCCACGGAGTCCCGGCGCAATCTGCGCAGGCTGATGTCCACCGAGCGCTGCACCGCGCCGGCGACGTCGTCCATCTCGTCGGCGCGGAGGCGGACCTTGGTGGCGACCACCACCGGTTCGGAACGGCCCGCCAGCGCCTTGCCCAGGGCCTCCTCCGCCTTGCCGTCGCCGTAGGACGGGGCGACATCAAAGAAGGTGATACCGAGGTCCAGCGCCCGGTGCACGGCGGCGATGGCCTCCTGCTCGTCGGTGGCTCCCCAGACCTGGCCGATGCCGCCGCCGCCGAAACCGGCCCGGGACACGGTGAGGCCGGTGCGGCCAAGTTGTGCGTATTGCATGGCTAATCCTTGTCGGAAATTTACAACTTCGTATCGTCATTCCGGCCTTGAGCCGGAATCCGGAAAGTCCGAGCGCGGTTAATTCGAGTGGGTTGCACTTGCCTGGGACAGTGGATTCCGGCTTTCGCCGGAATGACGGATAAACGCCAACACGCTTAGCTGTGCTCACCCTCGGCCAGCTGGAAGTAGATGCCGTGGGAGCTGGCCGGCTCGATGCTGGCGGTCAGGTAGCCGAAGGGGCTTGCGGACGGGCCGTCGCCGCGCATATCGTTGCCGTTGGCCTGCAGGTCGTTGAACAGCTGGCCGATCCCGTCCACGCCCCAGGCCACGTGCATGACGCCGGGGCCGGTGGCCTGGAGTTGGCGGGCCATGGGCGTGTCGTCCCGCAGGGGCTCGAAGAAGTCCACCAGCGTCTCGCCGATCTGGTAGAGAATGGACTTGAAGCCGCGCTCGGTGAATTCGTCCTTGCGGATGGGAGTAAGGGAGAAGTTGCGTTCGATGTAGGCGGCCATGTCGTCCACGTTTTCCACGACATAGGTTACGTGATGCACTTTGTTCAGCATGATCGGCCTCCGCGCGTTTAGATTTGGGGGCTGTTAGACTTGATCGCAGCCTATTGGTTTTCAAGCCGGCATTCAACCCCGGCAAGCCAACGAAAAGATGCGATTGCGAGCGCAGCGCGGCAATCTCGTTGGGGCAGCAATCATCTTCGGCATCCTGTTCATCCTGTGCATCGATGTAGAAATTCTCCAGTTTCCGTGGAAGCGGGTACGCGTGAGTGACGAGGCGACTATATGAGCGACTACAAGATTTTTGAACTGGGCGACGTTGACCTGCAGTGCGGCCTGCGCCTGCGGGGAGCGCAACTGGCGTACCAGACCTATGGCGAGCTGAACGCCCGCAGAGACAACGTCATCGTGTTTCCGACCTTCTTCGGGTCGCAGCACCCGTCCAACGAGCCGATGATCGGCCCGGGCATGGCGCTGGACCCGGCGCGGTACTTCATCATCATTCCGAACCTGTTCGGCAACGGGCTGTCGTCGTCTCCGAGCAACACGCCGGCCCCATACGACAGAGCCAGGTTTCCCCGGGTCACCTATTACGACAACATCGGGTTCCAGCGCCGGCTGGTCACCGAGCAGTTCGGCATCGAGCGAATCGCATTGGTGTGCGGGTTCTCCATGGGGGCGCAGCAGACCTTCCACTGGGGCGCGCTGTATCCCGATATGGTGGAGCGGATCGCGCCGTGGTGCGGGTCGGCCAAAACGGCGCGGCACAACTTCGTTTTCCTGGAGGGAGTGAAGGCGGCCCTGTGCGCCGACGAGGCGTGGAACAACGGCTGGTATGACACGCCGCCGGCCAAGGGCTTGAGAGCCATGGCCAGGGTGTACGCGGGATGGGCGCCGTCGCAGGCGTTCTACCGGGAGAAGGTGTACCTGGACATCGGGCACTCCTCGTTGGAAGACTACCTGATCACGTCCTGGGAAGGGCGGTACCTGCAGCAGGACGCCAACAACATCCTGGCCATGGTTGCCACCTGGCAGGCCGGCGACATCAGCGACAACGCGCTTTACGGCGGGGACTTCGCCAAGGCGCTGGCGTCGATCAAAGCCAGGGCGTTCGTGATGCCGTCGCGCACGGACCAGTACTTCCCGCCGGAAGACAACGAGATCGAGGTGTCGATGATGCCCAACGCCGAGTTGCGTGTCATCGAGACCATCTGGGGTCACACCGGCGGCGGCCCGGGCCGCAACCCGGCGGATACGGCGTTCATCGACGCGCAGTTGAAAGAACTGCTGGCGAGCTGACGGCGTCCGGGTCAGGGATAATGGCAGCATCGGACGCGCACGACGGGTGGTGGGCCGATTTCTTTTCCGGCCTGTGCCTGGAATACGTGCGGCGCGCCCGTGACGAGGAGCAGACCCAGGCGGAGCTGGGTTTCATCCACGAGTCGCTGGGTTTGCCGACGCGATCCCGCGTGCTCGACGTGCCCTGCGGCAGCGGCCGTCTCGCGTTGGAGTTGGCCGACTGGCATTACCGCGTCACCGCCATCGACCGGAGTGACGAGTTGATCGCGGCGGCGCGGCGCGAGTCGGCCCAACGCGGGTTGGAACTGGACCTGCGGCAGGGAGACATGCGGCGCCTGCCCGAGGACGGCAGCTTCGACGGCGCAGTGTGCTTCTGGAACAGCTTCGGCTACTTTGACGACGCGGGCAACCTGGAGTTTCTGCGGGCGGTGTCCCGAAGCCTGAAGTCGGGTGGCCGGCTGGCCCTGGATACGCCTCTAATGGAAACGTTGCTGCTGGACGCGGTACAGGAACCCCGGGTGTGGGAACCGGCGGGCGAACTGCTGGCTCTCGAGGAGCGGGTTTACCACCACGCCAGCGGCCGGCTGAATTCGACCTGGACTTTCATTCGCGATGGGCGGCGTGAAGTCCGCGACATGTCGATCCGGCTGTACACCTACCGTGAGCTTATGGCGATGCTGGAGCAGGCCGGGTTTGGAGATCACCAGGCGTACGGCGACCTGGAGTTCACGCCCTTTGAGATCGGCGCCCCGTGGCTGTACCTGGTCACCTCGAAGGTGGGTGAACCAGCGGACCACGCAATGGACGAAAAGAGTAGGGGCGAATGATTATTCGCCCCATAGGCATCAAGTTAAGGGAAGCTGCCGGTAAGATGGTGATTGCATTCCAATCAATCGCCACCGGAGCTTCCCATGAGCAGTGTACCAGAAGTTGCCCAGGCCATGAGCCGGGTTCTCACCGGAGTGGCCCAGCAGGCCGCCGCCGAGACGGGGCTGGTGCAACGGCGTTCCAAACTCACCGGTCCCGGCTTGGTGCAGACCCTGGTTTTCGGTTGGCTGGCCGACCCGGACGCCAGCCTCAGTTCGCTGACCCAGATGGCGGCCACGCTGGGGGTGACCATCAGTCCCCAGGGCCTGTTCCAGCGGTTCACGCCCCAAGGGGCGGAATGTCTGTACCGAGTTTTGCAAGAGGCTTTGGGTCAAGTTATTGACGCCGAACCGGTGGCGATTCCGCTACTGCGGCGCTTCACCGCCGTGTTGATCCAGGACAGCTCGGTCATCATGCTGCCCGACGGACTGAGCGAGGTCTGGGCCGGTTGCGGCGGCAGCGGTTCCTATGGACAGTCAGCCCTGAAACTACAGGTCCGGCTGGATTTGACCACTGGACTGATGCTGGGGCCTTTTCTGACTGATGGGCGAACCCCGGACAGCAATTCTGCGGTGCAGACGGCGCCGGTCCCAGCTGGCGCGCTGCGCATTGCCGACTTGGGGTATTACCGACTGGATACCTTCCGGGAATTGGCGGCGCAAGGGGGCTATTTCCTGTCTCGGTACAAAGCCGGAACCAAACTCTACCGGCATGATGGCGCGGAACTGGACCTGCGGAAGCTGCTGTCCACTCCGTCGGCAACCGGCATTGACCGGCCGGTATTGCTGGGGCGCGCCCACCGCTTGCCTGTCCGCCTGCTGGCCGTCAAAGCGCCCCCAGAAGTGAGCGCCCAGCGGCGGCGGCAACTCAAAGACCACGCCCGCAAGAAAGGTCAGCAGCCCAGCAAAACCCGGTTGGCCTTATGCGACTGGACCATCTACGTTACCAACGCGCTCCCATCCCAGATCAGCCGAGATGAGGCAATGGTATTGGCGCGGGCGCGCTGGCAGATTGAACTGCTTTTCAAACTGTGGAAGCAACACGGAGGCATTGACCGCTGGCGCTCCGCCAATCCCTGGCGGATCCTCTGTGAGGTCTATGCCAAACTGACCGCCATGGTCATCCTGCACTGGACTTTGCTGACTGCGGTCTGGATGTACCCGGACCGAAGCCTGGTCAAGGCCGCCGCCGCCGTCCGTCGCTACGCCGTAATGCTGGCTACTGCCATGACCGGACTACTTACGGCAACCATGGTCATCGAGCAGATTGGCTTATGCCTGCGCGCCGGGTGTAAAATCCAGCGGCGTCGTCAACGCCCCGGGTCATATCAACTACTACTCGCCCTAACCGACGACGCTTAACTTGATGCCTATGGGGCGAATAACCATTCGCCCCTACCGTTGGTGGATTCGCAGGTTTTCAGGCGGAGGCCAGCGAGCCCATCGGGTCCCACGGCGGGAGGACGATGGGTTCGAGGTTGAGGGCGTCCTGCAATTCCTGGGGCAGGTAGCTCTTCGGCGCGGCGATCTCGAACATGTACTCGGCGAACCAGGAGTCGTTCATCAGGAAGAAGCCCTTCTGACCGACCTTGTCGTCCCAGCTGTTCTCCACGCGCCAGCGGCGGGGCTTGCCGTCCACCACGTCCACGCCGGTGAAGAGCATGGCGTGGGTCATGGCCGTCTGGTGGTACTCCAGCCGTTCCGCCTTGTCCATCTCGAAATCGGCGCTGTAAACGCTGGCGTAGTCGAAGAGCTCGGCATCCCACAGGCCCTTGTCGCGGTGCATCTGCTTGCCGGTGTCGCAACCCATCCAGACGGGGGCGCCGTCCTGGAGCATCCGCATGGCGACGTCCTTCATCACGTCGATGTCGACGTTGAGGTAGGTGATGCGGGTGCCGTCAACCACGTTGCCGAGGTACTGCACCGTGTAGGTGCGGCCGGGCGGGCTGGAGCCCCGGGGGTCGTGAACGAGGCAGACGTAATCTTCCATGGGGGTGGAGATGTATTTCTCGGCGAACTTGAGGGGCGTCATCTCGCCGTCGCGATGGAACTCGCCGTCCTTGTCCTTCCACTGCCAGTCGAACTGCGCCGGTGGGGTACCGAGGTGGATGCAGAGGATCTGGTAAACGGCGCGAAGAGCCTCCTGCTTGGCGTCGCGCATCTGGTCCAGGCCGGCCTCGTCAGCGTAGAGCCGGCGGATGTTGCGCGCGCCCTGGCGGACCTGGTAGTTCAGGCCGGCGTTCATGCGCATGGAGTTGCCGGAGCTTTCGGTTTCGGGCATCACGGTCTTGGGGACGACGCCGTGCTTGCGGATCAGGCTGACGAACATGTCCCACTGGCCGCCGTCGCCCAGGGGCTGCTGCAGGAGCCAGGCCACCACGCGGTCGTCGATGGGCCGGTCGGCGGTCTCGATGACTGCTTCCAGGATGTAGTTGGCGCGCTCCATCTTGTCCCAGAACATGACGTAGGACTGGCTGAACTCGAACTCCTTGACGTTGAGGACGTTTCGGGTCTCGGCGCGGAACAGGTTCAGGCCGGCGAACATCCAGCAGCGGCCGGAGCGGGCCTGGTTGGTCACGCTCCAGTCGTCCAGCACCGTCGAGAAGCTGTGGGTCGCCTCGGCGACGATGTTGCGGTTCAGGGCGACGTCGTTCACATCGTGCTGGGTCACCACGTTCTGCATCAACTGGTGGTTGGGCTGTGAGGTGAAGGCCGCCTGGAAATCGGCCATGGTGGTGGCGTCGAGGGCGCCCGGGTTGGTCTGGGTGGTCATTGACTTTTACTCCGGTTCGGTGCGGGTCAGTTGGCGGCGATGTGGACTGGCGACAGACGGGCGACCACTTCAGTGATTTCGGCAATCGCCCGATCTATCTCGTCTTCGGTAGTGTAGCGGCCCGCGGACAGACGCAGAGTCCCCATGGCATACTCGGTGGGCACGCGCATCGCTTCGAGGACATGGGACAACTCCACCTGGTCGCTGTGGCAGGCGGCGCCGGCCGATGCCGCCACCGTGGGCAAGTTGGACAGGATACGGTCAGCCTCCATGCTTCGAAAACCGATGCTGGACGTGTTGGGCAGCCGCTGGGTTGGGTGGCCGTTGACGCGGGCGTCGTTCCCCGATGTCAGGATGCCCTGTTCCAGGCGGTCGCGCATGGCCGCCATGTGGTCGGAGTATGCGCCCAGGTTTTGCTCGATGAGTTCACAGGCCTTGCCCAGGCCCGCCATCAGGATGATGTTCTCGGTGCCGGCGCGGCGGTTGCTCTCGTGGTTCGCGCCGTGCATGAACTTTTCCAGATGGACGCCGGGGCGGATGTACAGCGCGCCGATGCCCTTGGGCGCGTAGAGCTTGTGCCCGGCCACAGATAGCAGGTCTACGCCCAGGTCGTCCACCTTCACCGGGATCTTGCCGACGGACTGGGCGCAGTCGCTGTGCACCAGCGCTCCGTGGCGGTGGGCAATCTCGGCGATCTCCGCGATTGGCTGGATGGCGCCGACCTCGTTGTTGGCGTGCATGATGGTGACCAGCGCCGTGTCGGGGGTGATGGCTTCCTCGATCTGTTGCGGGTCAACCATGCCGTAATCATCTACTGGGATGTAGGTGGTCCGGATGCCCTGGCCTTCGAGATACCCGCACACCTCGGTCACGGCCGGATGCTCGACGGCCGAGGTGATGATGTGGTTGCCGCGGTGGCGGCAGGCGCCGGCAACGCCCTTGATGGCGTGATTGTTCGCCTCGGTGCCGCCGCTGGTGAAGATCAGGTCATCCTCGGAGCAGCCCAGCATTGCCGACACCTGCCGGCGAGCCAGGTCAACTCCCTCGCGCGCGGCAAGGCCGAAGGAATGCCCGCTCGACGGGTTGCCGAAGAGCCCGTGCACGTAGGGCAGCATGGCCTCGGCAACGGCCGGGTCGATGGGCGTGGTGGCGTTGTAATCGAGGTAGATACCGTCCATATCCGGCTCCGAAGCGCCGCATTCAGGCGCGTTGACTCCGCACATTATAGACCACGGCAGACCGGAGCCGTCGCGGTGGGTACGCCGTCAACCGAGGCAACCGATAATGCGCCGCGCGGCGTTGCGAAGGCGGGCCGGCGCGCTTGGCGCTGACTCAGGATCGGCCTCGGCGCGGCAAGTTGGCCGCCTACGGATCCGTCGGCGTTGACCAGCGGGTGTTTCCTTCCTGCATCTCAAATGGCGGAGATGTCGCGGAGACGTAGATCAGATTGTCCTCGCCAATGTTGCGGATCGAGTGGTCCGTACCCGGTGGGACCAGGATGGCCGCGCCCGGGCCGACCTCCTCGACCTCTTCCCCAACTCGCATGGCTCCCCGTCCCTGGACTATCACATAAACCTGCTCCCGTCCGTCGTGGGAGTGGACGGCTTGCTCGCTGCCCGGCTCGCCCTCGACCCAGGTGACGGCCAGGTTCTCGGATCCGAACTGGCCCGCGGCCAGAAGCAGGTGCGACACCTGCCCGCCGCGATGGTTCTGTGGACACCGGTCCAATGTCTGGATGTTCATCAGCAAGACCTCTTTTTGCGCGGTTGTGAGTTTGTTCTCCGGCGCCTGCGGGGCATTTACAGCGGAGCGTGTCCCCGATACACAACATTTCAACTGAAACACCGGCAACTGAAACACGGTTCGCGTCCCATCCTACCATCGCGTCTCAGGTTTGAAGCGGTGACTCCCTGGATTTTTCGCGAGGCAGGGCAATCGCATTTCAAAATCCACACCCGTCGCCCCGGCGAAAACCGGAGTCCCTTTATCGTCAAGATCATTCACGGTCTCACGCGTACCCATTTTGTCTTTTACATCGATGCGCAGGATGAACAGGATTTGATTGATTATTGTGAACGCCCCCGCACTCTTGACGATGCTGAAAATTGAACGCCCCACCCGCACGCCATCATCCGGTCTATCCTGTATATCGATGTAAATTGGCTCCCGTAATCGTCAAACTGGGTACGCATGATCATTCACGGTCGGCGGGACCAGTAGTTTTGATTGCCGGATTGCCGGAATTCGCGGGAATGACGGGAGGCAATTGTTCAAAATGCGATTGCCCTGTTTCACGACGGGACTTTCTTGCGAGAGTTGGGTATGGCGTGTTAGATTTCGGTCCACTGTTTGAGGCGGAATTGATGTTTTATATGAACAAATTTCTGATCATAATCGGCCTGATAATGGCCCTGCTTGTCCTGGTGGGATGTACCCGGGAGGTGGTCACGGAAGTGGTGGTGACCGCGACGCCCGGACCCGCCGCCGCGACGCCGGTGCCGGCCACGGCGGCCCCCACTCCCACTGCGACGCCGGACAGCGCCGACGTTGGTGAGAGCGTTTACCAGATCGGAATTTCGGCCGACCTCACCACCACAAATTACTGGGCGTACCTGGGACCCGACGGCACCATGTGGAACCTGTACGTCCTGGGCGGCGATAAACCTTCGCTGTACACCTACTCGGCGCAGCGGTACGATTGGGTGCCTTCGCTGGCCGCGGACTTCCCGACGGCGCTGCAGGAAGAAACCGTCAGCGGCCAGACCTTCTGGACCACTGAGGTGCAACTGAAGGAAGGGGTGCAGTGGAGCGACGGCGCCGACGTGACGGCCGAAGACTTTGCGTTCACCGCTCATACCGCATCCGAAATGCGGCTGCCGGGGAACTGGCCCTCGATCGTGGATCCCGATTACTTCGACCACGCGGAAGCGCCGGACCCCTATCGATTGAAGATATTCTTCAAGCAGAAGCCGGGGCTGGCGCGCTGGCAGTTCGGGCTGGCCTTCATGCCCATCATGTCTAAAGCCTATTGGGAACCGGTGGTGTCGGCCGCCAGACAGGGTGGAGAGCTCATCGATCAGCAGAAGGCTCTGTACGCTCATGTGCCCGACAACGAACCCACCGCCGGCGGTTTCGGGTTCCAAAAATGGGAGCGCGGCGCGTTCGCCGAAAAGGCGCAGAACCCCCGCTATTTCTTCCGTGACACCAGGGTCACCGAATACGCCAGCGGCGCTTACGTCGAATCCAAGCCAGGGGCCTACGAATTTGAGGCTTATGGCGATGCCGTCGGCGATAAAACGCTCGAATACACGGTGGGGCCGTACGCCGAAAGCACAATCTATTCGATATACGGCAGCCAGGACGCGACGGTGCTGGCGCTGAAAAAAGGTGACCTCGATTTCATGCTGAACCCGCAGGGGTTGTCTCGCGGTTTGCAGAAGCAGCTGGAGGGCGAGGACGGACTGACGGTGATCGAGAACCCCTCGGATGGCGTGCGGTACCTTGGTTTCAACTTCCGCAAGGCCCCCATGGATAGCCGGGCTTTCCGCCAGGCGGTGGCGACGCTGATCGACAAGGAGTTCATCGCCCAAACTGTCCTGCAGGGCGTCGCGTTCCCCATGTACGCCATGGTGCCCGAGGGCAATCGCGCCTGGTACAACCCCCACGTGCCCCAGATCGGCAAGGATATGACGCGAGGAGAACGGATCGCGCAGGTCGTCGAGTTGCTCAAAGGAGAGGGGTTCACCTGGGAAACGGAGCCCAGGGTGAGCGAGGATGGCCGTTTCGTGGAGCAGCGGGGCGAGGGTCTCAAGATGCCCAACGGCCAGCCGGTGCCCGCGATCAGCATCCTGGCGCCGAGCCCGGGCTACGACCCGCTTCGCTCGACGTTCGCCATCTGGATCGAGCGGTGGTTGAATGAGGTCGGCATCCCGGTGCACGCGGACTTGACCGGCTTCAACCTGATCGTGGAAACGGTGTTTGACCAGCAGGATTTCGACATGTGGATCCTGGGCTGGGGCCTGAGCCTGTATCCGGACTACCTGGAGAGCTTCTTCCACAGCCGGCACTCGGATCTGGAGGGACACAACGCCGGCGGATACAACAATCCTGAGTACGACCGGCTGGCCGATGAGTTACTGGCTGAAACCGACGTCGACGCGGCGCGCGAACTGGTCTTCGAAATGCAGGAGTTCCTGGCGGATGATCTGCCGTACGTTCCGCTGTTCGACACGCCGCTGGTGGAAGCCTACCGGAGCGACCGGGTGGAATACCCGTACACCCACTCCCTGGGCGGCCTGCAGAACGCTTCCGGCCTGACGACGCTGGTCCAATTCAAGTAAATGAAAGATACTTACCGTTGTGAATGAGGATGCCGCGCCCAACAGGCAAGAAAACCCATCAATGCGCCCACCGCGCCTTTCAGTAGCCAATCCAGCGCTGCAAGCAGTTGCTGCCGGGCAGGTGACAGGTTGGGAGACGCCACCCAAGCCTGCCAGATAAGACCGCAGGCGCAGATTAGAATCAATCCGGGCAGAACGCCAACGATTACGTAGTTGTTCTCGCCTCGACCTCGACCTCCGTGGCGCCCTGCTGTTCTGCTGACAACTGTGAGCAACGCATCGAGCGATACCCGTCGACAGCCAGCCAGGCCAGCCCCCCGAAGAACAACACCATCCCCGCGGTCATCATGACCACCAGCAGGATGATAACCAAAATATCTTCCATCGGATTCCTCCATGCGCTATGCGTGTACATTGCACCGACTTGAGTTCTGCTTCCGCAAAGATGAAGCAGTAAGGAAGCGTATCCCACGATGACGGGATACCTGCGATGACGGGATACCTGGCCAAGCGCGCCGGGCAGATGGCGCTGACCCTGTTCCTGATCGTCACGCTGACGTTTTTCCTGGTGCAGGCGCAACCCGGCGACTACGCCACCTTCTACGCGCTCAACCCCGACCTGCCCGCCGAGGTCCGCGCCCAGCTCAAGGAATCCTTCGGGCTGGACAAGCCGCTGTGGCAGCAGTACCTGGTCCACATGAAGAACACTTTCACCGGCAATTTCGGCGTCTCTTTCGGACATTTTCCCCGGCCGGTGATGGAGGTGCTCGCGGAGCGGCTGCCGCGAACGGCGGTGCTGTTCCTGACCGCCACGGCGGTGTCCTTCTACATCGGGTTCTTTCTGGGCAAAGCCATTGCCTGGCGTCGGGGCGGCGTGCTGGAGTATGCGGCGACCATCTCCGGCGCGACGCTGTTCACCGCGTTCACGCCGGCCTTTGGCCTGATGATGATCTGGGTGTTTGCGTTCAAGCTGGGATGGCTGCCGGTGGGCAAGTTTCTGGACCCCCTGGTCTGGAGGGGCGCGGAGGTCAGCGCCAACCACGTGTTCGGCTACATGCTGGTGACTGGCGCGGCTTTTCTAGTCTTCGCGTTTCTGGTCCTCTTCTTTTTCCGGCGCTCGGGGCGGATCGGGCCGGCGCCGCTGGTGGCGCCGGTTATCGGAGCGGCGGCCCTGGCCATTCCGGTGGCGTGGGCATTCTCGGATATCGGGTTCCTGGCGCTGGACATCCTCCGGCACATGATCCTGCCCATCGTCACGCTGACGCTGATCTCCTTCGCCGGCACGATGCTGCTGACGCGAAACAGCATGCTGGAAACGATGCGCGAGGACTACGTGATGGCGGCCCGGGCCAAGGGGTTGCCCGAGAAGGTGGTGCGCGACCGGCACGCGGCCCGCAACGCCTTGCTTCCGGTAGTCACCAGCCTGGTGTACAGCCTCATCTTTGCCATCGACGGCAGCGTAATCATCGAGGGCGTGTTCTCCTGGCCCGGCATGGGCATGACCCTGCTTGACGCCGTGCGTTCCGAGGACCTGCCGCTGGTAATGGGTTCAATGGTGTTCATCGGGCTGTTTTCGCTGCTGGCCCACGTCATCGTGGACGTGCTGTACGTGTACCTCGACCCGCGGATACGCTACCAGTGATCACCCCGCAGCCAGACCACCACGCCATTGTTGGCGGACCGCCGGGTGGTCCGGAATCGCCGCTGGTTGACCTGCATCCGGGCCGGTCGCAAATGGCGATGGCCCGGGCGCGGCTGGCCCTGCGATCTTTCCGCGGCGGCTGGGCCATCTTCGTGGAGAGCCGCATCGGTGTCCTGTCACTGGCGACCATCGTCCTGTTCGCCCTGATGGCGATTTCGCATCCCATCCTCATGGCGACCGTGTGGGACGCCGAGGTGTACGACCCGGTCACCGGGTACGCATTCGACCGGCTGGAGCATCCGTCGCCGCCGAACTGGAGGCACCCGTTGGGAACCGACCCGCTGGGACGGGACGTCCTCAGCCAGCTGCTGTCCAGCACGAGGTCCGAGTTCATCCTGGGGATAACCGCGGCCCTGGTGACCGTGGGGATTGCCACCACGGTGGGAGCGGTGGCGGCCTACTACGGCGGGTTGGTGGACTCGCTGTTCATGCGCCTGGCGGACCTGATCATCGCGCTGCCGGGAATCTCGCTGCTGATCGTGCTGAGCGCGCTGTTCAAACTGAACCTGTTTTACCTGGCGCTCATCATCGGCATCCTGGGCGGCTTTGGAGGGACGGCGATCATCCTCAAGTCGCAGGCGCTGAGCATCCGCGTGAAACCCTACATCGAGGCGGCGCGGGTGGCCGGCGGCGGGCACTCCCACATCATATTGGTCCATATCATCCCCAACCTGCTCCCCCTGTCGCTGCTGTACATGATGTTCACGGTGACGGGCGCGATCTTCGCCGAAGCGGTGCTGTCCTTCCTGGGCCTGCTGGACCTGCGGATGAGCTGGGGAATCATGATCCACACCGCCAACACCGGCGGCTACCTGCTGGGCGGCACCCGGTACTGGTGGCTCATCGTGCCGGCCGGGGCGTCGATCACCTTCCTGTGCAGCGCGTTCTACCTGGTGGGCCGCGCCCTGGACGAGGTGATCAACCCCAGGCTGCGGCGGCACCACGGGTGAGGTGACCTGCCGGGTTTTTTATGCGCTAATACGCTGAAATAGAGCCGCTCAAAAATGGACATTGCCCATTGATGTGTCCGTAAACTGTGAGTATAATCCCTACTCAATGATATTTGGACATTGACCGGCTTTTTGTCCACGTTGTGAGGTGCTCGTTATGCCGAGTTGGGAAGTGAATTTTGACCTGCACTTGGCGACCGGCGCCCAGAATATTGTAGAAGATTTGGCTAAAATTCATGCCTTCGCAAGCGTGATCAGAGGCATTCCTATTCCGCCTCCGGTACAACAGCATCTAGACCGGCTCAACATCGTGAGGGCAGTTCGCGGGACTACCGGGATCGAAGGTACCGAACTTTCCGAGGAAGAAGTTAGCCGGATTGTGGAGTCCCCAAACGACATCGCAGTGCTCGGGCCTGACCGTGAGCGTGAGGAACAGGAAACGCGTAACGCGAATATGTTGATGCGGTTCGTTGGCGAGTACATGAAGAATCACCCCGATGCATTGCTGACAGAACCATTGTTGCTGAAATTCCACCATATTCTCACTGCAGGAATCAATTATGAGCACAACGAACCTGGGAGATACCGAAGCCACGCCGTGAATGTAGGTCCTTATCGGCCTCCTTCATCTCAGGATGAGGTGCGAGATCTGATGACCGAGTTCTTCACCTGGTTTAATACTGGGCTTCCGAGCACTTGGAACCCGGTGCTGAGGGCGATAATTGCGCATTTTTACGTGGTGAGCATCCATCCATTTGGAGACGGCAACGGTCGTACTTCGAGAGCTGTAGAAAGTTTTCTTCTTTACAAAGCCGGAGTGAACGTTCGCGGATATTATTCGCTTGCCAATTATTATTATCAGCATCGTGACGAGTACATACGCCATCTGAACGATATACAAATGCGGGGAGGATCAGATCTGACCCCATTCGCTTCATTTGCCCTCAAGGGACTGGTCCATGAACTTGAGGTCGTTCATAACGAAGTGCTCGAAGAGGTTAGGGTGCTTGCGTTTCGAGACTATGCCCGTCGCACCCTGGCTGACGCTGGCAAGCTTGGTAACCCGGCAGGCGACAGGCAATTGCAATTGTTGACCGAGTTGGCCGGCAGGCCGGTTTCTGTCAGAGCTTTACGTTCCGGTTCAGATCCTCTCGCGCGGTTCTACAGAGGCGTCACTCAAAGGACCCTCTCGCGTGACCTGAACTACTTGCGAGAGCAGAACTTGGTGAGTTTGGTGGGCGATGAATTGCGCGCCCGTGTGGACTTGATGACGCAATTCACCGCGTGATCTGCTGCGTCTCGGGAGAAAGCATGTGGGCGACTTGAGACGTGGGACCATGTCCGCCGGAACGCTGTCGGAATAGAGTGGCTTCCCAGCCAACTCGTGAAAGTATCCAAATTGCCTGGCCTCGCTGAGTAGGACACTGGCGCATTCAATGTCCAACATTTTTAGTAGGCCCTCTACTTGGAAAATAATGGACATTGACCTACCTTGTGTCCAGTTAACATGACAACTTCAACCGAATCCCCGGTGCTTGAGGTCATAGACCTTTCGCTGCGCTACCAAACGCGGCAGGGCGAGGTTCGAGCGGTAGAGGGCGTGAGTTTCCAGCTTGCGCAGGGGCAATCGCTGGGGCTGGTTGGTGAATCGGGTTGCGGCAAGACTTCGGTAGCCACCAGTCTGATGCGGTTGCTGCCGGAAAACGCCTACCTGGCCGGCGGGCAGGCCAAGCTGGGCGGGACGGACTTATTGCAGCTCAGTGCGGACGAGATGCGGAGTTATCGCTGGCGTCGCATCGCCATGGTGTTCCAGGCGGCGATGAATTCGCTGGACCCGGTGCATCGGGTCGGCCAGCAGGTAATCGAGGCCATCGAGGCCCACGGCATGGAGACCACGTTGACGGGCGCCAGGCAGCGGGTGGCGCGCCTGTTTCGCATGGTGGGGCTGGACCCGCAGCTGATGGACCGGTATCCCCACGAATTCAGCGGAGGAATGCGGCAGCGGGCGGTGATCGCCATGGCGCTGTCGTGCGACCCTGATCTGATCATCGCCGACGAGCCGACCACCGCCCTGGACGTCATCGTGCAGGACCGCATTTTGCGCGAGCTGAAGGTCGTCCAGCGGGAACTCCGCACGGGGATGATCTACATCAGCCACGACATCGGAGTGGTTGCGGAGGTGACGGATCGGATCGGCGTGATGTACGCCGGGCGGCTGGTGGAACTCGGCGAAACCGCTGACGTGTTCCGGTCGCCGATGCACCCCTACACGGCGGCGCTGATGTCCTCGTTTCCCAGCGTTCACGGGGAAAGATTGCCGTTGGTTGGCCTCGCCGGCGAGCCGCCCAACCTGATCGCCCCCCCAGCGGGATGCCCGTTCCATCCCCGCTGCCGGTACGCCGACGAAATCTGTCGGACGGAGTTTCCCGCCCCGGCGGTTCGCGGGGATCATTGGGCCGCGTGCTGGCATCCTCTGGATGCGCCCCCGCTTACGGAGGACCGTCAGAATCAGGATTTTTGAGGATTATGGGATTGGCAGGATTGAGGGAACTTAATCCCGGAAATCCTGAAATCCGGTAAATCCTGACTCTGACGACACCGACAATGCAGACACCCAAGGTGGCTCCCAACCAGACTGACGACGGACAGGATGCCCTGGTCGCTGTAGCAGGGTTGACCAAGCGGTTCCCGGTGTCAAAAAGCCTGTTCCGGCAACCCTCCAGTTTCATCCACGCCGTGGACGACGTGTCCTTCGCCCTTGCCCCGGGCGAGAGCCTGGGGCTGGTGGGGGAGTCGGGCTGCGGCAAAACCACGGTGGGCAAGCTGCTGGTGAAGCTGCTCGAACCGACCTCCGGTGGGATACGTTTCCGGTTCCCGTCCCGGGATGCGGACGGCGGGTCCGGCGAGCCGGTGGACTCCAGCGCGATTCGTTCGTCTGAACTGCGCGCCTTCCGACGGCAGGCGCAGATGATCTTCCAGGACCCTTACGAGTCGATGAACCCCCGGCGGACCATATACGACACCATCGCCGAGCCGCTGGCAGTGCAGGGCATCGGCAGCATGACGAACCGGGTGGACCGGGTCACGGAGATACTGACCCGGGTGGGCCTGACGCCGCCATCTTCCTTCCTGTTCCGCCACCCCCATGAACTTTCGGGAGGACAGCGGCAGCGGGTGGCCATCGCAAGGGCGCTGGTGATCGGCCCGTCCTTCGTGGTTGCCGACGAGCCCACCTCCATGCTGGACGTTTCCAGCCGGACGGGCATCATGTCGCTGATGCAGGAACTGGCGCAGCAGTATGGCATCTCCTATCTGTATATCACCCACGACCTGGCGGTGGCCCGCTACATGTGCCACCGCATCGCCGTGATGTACCTGGGCAAGATCGTGGAGATGGCGGAAACCGAGGAACTGCTGCGCAACCCGCTGCATCCCTACACCCGGGCGTTGCTCTCGGCGGTCCCGGTGCCCGACCCCCGGTTCCGGCGTGATCGTCCGGACATTCTGGGAGACCTGACCCTGCCGATAGATCCGCCGCCGCGTTGTCGATTTTACGACCGTTGTCCGGTGGCCACCGACTTTTGCGAAGGCAACCCGCATCCTCCAATGGAGGAACATGGGACGGGGCATTGGGTCGCCTGCTACGAGGCGTGAGGCGAGGTGAATCGGGATCACGTCATTCCTGCGGAAGCAGGAATCCAGGTCACCCAAGCGTCGGCAAACGTGCGCAGGACCGGGGATCCTGGATACCGGCTTTCGCCGGTATGACGGTTTTTGATGAGACGGACTTTGCAATTGGTGAATCGGGATCACGTCATTCCTGCGGAAGCAGGAATCCAGGTCACCCAAGCATCGGCAAACGTGCGCAGGACCGGGGATCCTGGATACCGGCTTTCGCCGGTATGACGGTTTTTGATGAGACGGACTTTGCAATTGGTGAATCGGGATCACGTCATTCCTGCGGAAGCAGGAATCCAGGTCACCCAAGCATCGGCAAACGTGCGCAGGACCGGGGATCCTGGATACCGGCTTTCGCCGGTATGACGGTTTTTGATGAGACGGACTTTGCAATTGGTGAATCGGGATCACGTCATTCCTGCGGAAGCAGGAATCCAGGTCACCCAAGCATCGGCAAACGTGCGCAGGACCGGGGATCCTGGGTACCGGCTTTCGCCGGTATGACGGTTTTTGATGAGACGGACTTTGCAATTGGTGAATCGGGATCACGTCATTCCTGCGGAAGCAGGAATCCAGGTCACCCAAGCGTCGGCAAACGTGCGCAGGACCGGGGATCCTGGATACCGGCTTTCGCCGGTATGACGGTTTTTGATGAGACGGACTTTGCAATTGGTGAATCGGGATCACGTCATTCCTGCGGAAGCAGGAATCCAGGTCACCCAAGCATCGGCAAACGTGCGCAGGACCGGGGATCCTGGATACCGGCTTTCGCCGGTATGACGGTTTTTGATGAGACGGACTTTGCAATTGGTGAATCGGGATCACGTCATTCCTGCGGAAGCAGGAATCCAGGTCACCCAAGCATCGGCAAACGTGCGCAGGACCGGGGATCCTGGATACCGGCTTTCGCCGGTATGACGGTTTTTGATGAGACGGACTTTGCAATTCTGGACAGATGCCAGACGAGGTGAGCATGGCGGACGCTGAAGTAATCATTATTGGCGGGGGGATTGCGGGAGCGTCCGCGGCCTTTCACCTGGCGGGGCACGGTCGGGACGTGATCCTGCTGGAACGGGGTGAGATCGCATCTGAGGCGTCGGGCGTCAATGCCGGCGGCATCGGCGCGCTGGGCTGGGGCAACGTGCCCGACCTGGAGTCGCACCTGACCATGGGCAGCCTGCAGATTTTCCGCGACCTGCAACTCGAACTGGGCTACGACATCGAGTTTCGAGCATCCGGCGGGCTCCAGGCGATTCAGACCGAGGAGCAGTATGTGTACGCGCGCGACCGGGTCCTCTCGCTGAAGTCGCGCGGGTACACGCTGGACCTGCTGACGGTGGATGAAGCGCGCAGCATCGAGCCGGAATTGAACCCCGAGCTATACGGGGCCATGCACTTTCCCTTGCGCGGTCAGGCCGACCCCGTGAAGGCCACCCGCGCCTTCGCCATGGCCGCGGCGCAGCGGGGCGCAAGCATCGTCACCGGCCGGGAGGTTACTGCGATCCAAAAGAGCGCCGATGGAACCTACCGGGTCGCTTGTGGGGATGATAGATACTCGGCGCGCCGGTTGATCCTGGCGGCCGGAGCCTGGTGTGGCCCGCTGGGTGAGATGCTGGGCGTTCGCATCCCCATCGTGCCGGTGCGCGGGCAGATGTGGGCGACGCAGCCGCTGCCGCCACGGGTCTTCTACTCGCTGTCGGCGGCGGAGTCATATTCGCATTGGAGCCGCCGGCCGGGCAACGATGCTCAAACGCCCCCGGAACTCACCCACATCGACGGCCACCGAGCCACTCGTCACCTCTACGGCCGGCAGAACCGGGACGGGGAGATCATCTTCGGCGGCGACCGCGAGTTGGTGGGCTACGACTACACGGTGGACGCCGGCGGTGTGGAGGTGAACTTCGGTCACGCCAGCGAGATTTTGCCGATGCTGGGCGGGTTATCCATCAACCGCACCTGGTCGGGGATGATGCCCTTCTCGCTGGACGGCCGGCCGATCATCGGGAAGATTCCGCAGCTGGACGAGGTGTACGTCGTCAGCGGGCTGGCGTCGTCAGGCTTTGGCCGTGGCCCCATGGCCGGCAAGCTGATCGCCGACTACGTGCACACGGGCCATCGACCCCAGGCGCTGGCGGAGTCGGACCCCGCCCGCTGCGTGACCAGTATGGAGTGACGTCGGGGAAGCGATCAGCCTCGGGGTTGGTACGGCTCGATCGCGCGCTTGATCAGCGGGGTGAATATCATCACCGGCGCCATCAGGAGCAGGCCGATACCGGCGTTGAGGCCGATGGCCAGGGAGATGGTGAAGGCCTGCGCGATCGCGCCGATCTCGAACCCGCCAACCAGGTGACCGAGGCCATTGACCAGGCCCTGGGATCCCATGATCCGGCCGCGCATTTCCGGCGCGGTTGAAAGCATGAGGATGGTGCTCTGCATGGTGCTGAACCCGGACTGCCCCACACCGGCGGCGAAGAGCACCAGGAACGAGACGAAGAACCACGGCGACCAGGCGACGGCCACCACTCCCACCGCGACAATGATCGCTCCGAAGGCGAAGTATCTGCCATGGAAACTGTAATTGCGCCGCGTGGCGATAATCATGGCCCCGACGAACGCGCCGATGCCGTCGGCAGCCCCCAGCAACCCGCCCAGGGCCGGCCCCACCATGAGCACGTCCGTGGCGATCACGGGGATGAAGTACTGCAACGGCAGGACCATGCCGTTCATAACCAGGGATATGGTCAGCACTCCCAGCACGAACTTGTTGGAGAACGAATGGCTGATGCCTGATCTGATGCCCGTGAAGAAGGCGGTGTCCCGCACGATCAACATGGACCGCTCCGGCAACCGCATCCTCCAGATGAGGATGGCCGACGCCAGGTCCAGCGCCACCAGCACCATGAACGCGCCCGTGAACCCGTAAAACTGCACCAGCAGACCGCCCGCTATCGGGCCCAGTATCTTGCCGCCGTTGTTGGTCATCGTCTCCAGCGACATGGCGTGGGCGATCCGGTCCTGCCCGGCCAGGTCGAACAGGGAGGCGCGGCGGGTCGGATCGTCCAGCACCTTGGCCGTGCCCTGGGCGAGGACGGCGAGGAATACGTGCCACGGCTCAACCAGGCCGAGGATCAGCAGTACGAGCAGGCACGAGGCCAGCGCCAGGTAGAAGGTGTGGATGGTGGCCAGGATGCGCCACCGGTCCAGCCGGTCCGCCAGCATGCCGGCGACCAGCGCCAGCGGCGGCCGCGGCCCGTTCAGGAACACGGAGATCAGGCCAACCTGGAACGCCGAGTCGGTGAGCTCCAGCACGAGGTAGCCCAGCGTGATCAGCTCCATGCGCCGGGAAATCTCGTGGATCCACCGGGCCGCCCACAGGCGCTGAAAGTTGCGGTCCTGCAGGACTACAAATACCGGAGCGTTGGAGATGCGCGCCAACTGTCAGCTCCCACACCGGGGTCGACAGCGTCTACTGCGTGTCCCGGCGTGCATAGGTTGATACCCTTGCGAAGTCGATAAAGTCGGCACGATACGCGGGATGACGACGGCTAGTCAAACGACCCGGACAGATCACGTGTACCCGGTTTCACTGGAACCGTCATTGCGAGCGCAGCGCGGCAATCTCGTTGGGGCAAGGAACGCGGCTGCGAAAAGGAGATCGCCACGTCGCATCGCTCCTCGCGATGACAAAATGGGTACGCGTAAGACCCGGGCAGGGATCGCGCTGGATTCGACGCCGCTTCTGGTTTACTCTTGCCGCAAGATCTCGGGATTGGCGGTGTCCTATTGAGTCTGGGCCTGTGCGTACTGGGCTGTGGTTCTTTCGCGGCGGTGTTCGCGCGTTCAATGGCCGTGCTGGCCGGCGAGGTCGATCTCTACTTCGCCAGCCGTGACCTGGCGCGGGCGCGGGATTACGCCTCGCGTTTCGGCGGACGGGACGCTTTCGGATCCTACGCAGAGGCGGTATCCGACTCCAGGGTTGAGGCCGTGTACGTCTGCACGCCGCACCATCTGCACCGGGAGCACGCGTCGCTGGCGTTCCGTGCCGGCAAGCGCGTCCTGGTGGAAAAACCGATTGCCGGCACGCTGGCAGACGCTGAAGCCATGATTCGGGAAGCCGACGCATCCGGCGTCACGTTCATGGTGGCGGAGAACTTCCGTTTCCTGCCGCCGGTGCAGGAAGCGAAACGGCTCATCGACCAGGGCCGGCTGGGCCAGGTACGGCTGATCCAGTTGCACGAGCAGTTCCCGTTCGCCCCGGGAGGATGGCGAAGCCGGGCGGAACTGAACGGCGGCGGCGTACTGATCGACGGCGGCATCCACAAGCTGAGCGCCGTGGCCTATCTGGTCGCCCCGCCCATCGAGGTGTACGCCCGCGAGGTTCCAACGAGCCAGCCGGGTCTGGAGGCGGAGGACGGCGTTGCGGTGATCACCCGAGATGCTGGTGGAGCGGTGGGCCTGATCAATCACTCGTGGAGCGTCGTGCCGCCGCAACCGCACTCGTGGGCGCAAATATCCGGAACCGAAGCGACTCTGTATTTCGAGCCGGGCCAGCCGTGGCTGAAGATAGCCGATGCCAGATCCGAAATCACCCTTGACCTGGCGGATTACGGCAATGGGCTGGTTCCCATGGTCCGGGAGTTCCGGAGCAGCATCCGCGAAGGCCGGCGGCCGGCGATGACCGGCGAAGGCGGGATGGCGGATCTCGCCCTGGTTCTTGCCGCGTACCAGTCGATGCAGACGGGGTTGCCGGTCAGCCTGCCGTAGCCTCGCCGGGCGCTACACGGACGGTTGCGTGATGACGCGGGGCGCGACCTTGCGGGAGAGCCAGCGCCCGTCAGACGCGCTGCCCAGTAACTGCCCATCGCGAACGATCACCTTGCCGCGCAGGATCGTCATTATCGGGTATCCCTCGCACTGGAACCCGTCCCAGATCGAGTAGTCGGATTCGGCGTGAAGCTCGTCCACGGTGATGGTCTTCTTGAGGTTGGGGTCGAAGAGCACGATGTCGGCGTCGCTGCCCACCGCGATGGCTCCCTTCTGCGGGTACATGCCCAGGATCCTGGCGGCGTTGGTGGAGGTGATGGCGGCGAACCGTTCCAGGTCGATGCGCCCGTTGGCCGCCAGCTTGGTGTAGGTGACGGGCATGCGGGTCTCGATGCCGTTGTGCCCGCCGCACAGGGTGCGGATGGTATCGCCGGCCAGCTTGATCTCCTTGTAGGTGGTCCATTCGTCGGTGGCCGTGGTGCAGATGGGGCCGTCCACCAGGCCCTGCTGCAGCGCGTCCCGGTCGTCCGAGAACTTGATGGCGGGATAGGTGTGGATCGCCAGACCGTCGGGCTTCAGGTAGTCGTCACAGGTGAACTCCAGGTAGTTGTGCAACGCCTCGCCGTACACCGGCAGCTGGGCGGCCCGGGCCTCGGCGATGGCGGCGACACCCTCCCGGGCCGTGGTGTGGACGAAGTAGATGCCGGTCTCCGTCTTCTGGGCCAGGCGAACCACCTTGCGGAAGGAGATGTCCTCGGAGATGTTGTTGTGCGCCAGGTGCAGGTTCGAACCGTGGTCTCGGCCCTCGCGTTCCAGTTTCTCCTCCATGTAGGTGACGATGTCGTCTTCCTCGGCGTGCACGGCCATGATGCCGCCGTGCTTGCCGACCTCCTGGAAGATTTCCCACAGGTGCCCCATGGGAACGCGAGCGTGGAAGGTGGTGAAGATCTTGAAGCTGGCCACGCCCGACTGGATGGCCTCGCCGATCTCGCCCATGGCGCTGGGCGGAATGGCGCCGGCCAGGATGTAGTGGAAGGTGTAGTCGGTGTAGGAGTGTCCGCGGAAGGTGTCCCGGCGCGTCTCGATCTGGGCCATGATGGGATCGGACGGTGGGACGGCGCCGGGGGTGAGCGGCAGCGCGCCGGCGAAGTCAACGTAGGTGGTGACGCCACCGAAGGCGGCGGCGCGGCTGGCTGCTTCCGGCGGTTGCGTGAACACGCCATCGTCGCCGCCGGCCCAATAGTCGGGCACCGGCACGTTGATGTGGGCATGGGGCTCGATGCCGCCCGGCAGGACGATCATGCCGGTGGCGTCGATGGTCTCGCCGGCGCCGATGTCGTCCAGCACCCCCGGGGCGGCCACCGCCGCGATCTGCTCGCCCTGGACGCCGACGTCCCTCAGGCCAACGCCGTCCGGCGTGACCACGGTCCCGCCCTTGATGATCAAGTCCAGCATGATTGCCTCCCCGAAGTTCGTATTACGAGCATTCACGGCGTCAAACGTTACGTGAGCCACCCCAGATGGACGCGATTATAGCGCGATGCGGCATTCACGGTCGGCCGGGTCAAACTATGCAGAATTATTCGAGATACTGCAAGCCATGATATTCGTGAACTCCGGGGGTGTCTCCAAGCCTGCAGAGCAATCGCATCATCGGCACATACTCCGTCACTCCGGCTTTCGCCGGTATGACGGTGATAGCGCGATTGCCCTGCCCAAATCTATGGATGCGCGGTTTGGCGCTTGGAGGCTGTTATACTCGTCGACGCCCGAAAGGGTATAGGCGGGCGTCTGATCAGCGCTGTTTGGGAAGGCGCGGAATCCGGCCGCGCTGGTTGGCAAGTTGGGCAACAACCGACGGCGGGACAACGAGGATGACGCAAATCACTCCGGAGCTGCTATCGAAGCGATATGCTATTTGGGGTAGGGGCAATGAAAAATTTGAAGCTGTTGTGGTTGCCGTTATTTGCCGCCGCGGCGATTTCCCTGGCTTGCAGTCAAGAAGTATCCCCGCGAGAGACGCCCCTGACGTCCGGGACTGATGCGCCCACGGTTGCAGCGATCACAATCCCACCGACCGCTGAACCGGCCGCGGTTGCCGTCGCGCCAGTGCCTGCGGCCATTGCGACGGAAACGCCCACTTCAACCGCAATGGAAACGTCCATGCCCACCACGGCTCCGGAAGCCGCGCCGGTAACGGGCGACGGGAGCGAGCCACTGGTGGTATTGGCATCCCGTTCGACAGCCGCGCCGTCCCGGGTAAGGCCAGCGGGCGCCGCCGGATTGAGGTTGTCGCCAATTCCCCAGATGACGGCATCGGAGGGCAGCCTGACGGTTTCGGCCATCGGCACGGTTACGGTAGTTCCTGACGAGGCTTACGTGGTCGTGATACCGGAACTGAACTATGGCATTTCCGGTCCGGAGCAGTTATCCGCGGAAGACCGTCAGGATATTGTGGCGAGCCTGGAAGCTGTTGGAGTGAGCGAAGAAGCGGTTGAGTTTGAGCGCGTGATCCGGTATGAACCCGCTATCGTTTCGGTGGAAGTAGAGGTCGATGAATTCGCCGACACCGGCGACGCAATAGTGGGCGCGATAGAGAAGGTGGTCCGGCGTTCCGAATCCTCCGGCGTGAGGTTCGGACTGTCTGAGGAGAACTGTGACCGGGCCGTATCCCTGGCCCGCCGGAAAGCGATTCCGGAGGCCGAGGCTGCCGCCGATGATCTGGCCGACGCTCTGGGACTGCGCCGGGGCGAAGTGATTGGCGCACTGGAGTACCCACTGGAGAGTGTCCCATATGGATACGGACTACCCGGGTCCGACTCGGCCGCCTGCGCCGGACAGAACGCCTATGGATACGGCGCGTTGCTCTCCTTTGACGCTGAGCCGGAGGTGGATATCTCCGTGGGCTTGCAAGTGTCCTACGGTATCCGGTAGCAGCGGGCGGGCCGGGTACGGTTCAGCCGCTCCCAAGCGCCCAGTCACACACTGGTTATGGACTACCACCCGGGCGGCGGCGGGCCGTTTGCAGGGGACGGTTCAGCCCCGGCTCACTGCCGCCTGACCCAGCACGCCCATCAACTGCGCCACGTCGTCAAGCCGCTCCAGGTTCTGTAGCATCTCCAGTACGCGCTCCGTATCAGCTTCGGACAAGGCCCGGCGGAAGCAGTCCCGAACCTTGGCCAGGAGTTGGTCCCGGGACATGGGGTTCCTCGTCGAGCCGGTAAAGGCGGCGCATTCGGCGCTGACGGTGGTGCCGTCTTTGAGCACGGCGGTGGCGAGCGTCGCGCCCGATTCGGGGCCTTCCGGCTCCACCGAGATACGCTCCAGCATTGCCTCCATGTCCGGAGCGAAGCGGCGGGCGTCGGTGAAGGTGTCGATGCCCACCTGTCCGTCCAGCAGGGCGGCGGCGGCGCAGTATTCCACGCTGAACTTGCCGTCCAGGCCGCTGCGTGGCACCGGCCCGGAGTGGCCCCGTCCCTGGCGGCGGATGGTCACCTGCTCGATGTCTTTGGAGTCGAGGCCGTTCTGCTCGCGGAGGTTCAGCGCCGCCTCGATGGCGTTCTGCATGTAGACCTGGGCCGGGAACCGCTTGATGTCGAAGCCCGGGTCAACCAGTCGCCACGACGCGCCCAGGCTACCGGTGGCAACGTCCCAATCGAATTCTCCCCTGAACAGTGCGGCCGCATAGCCCACGGGTGATTCCAGGGCCGCGTCGCTGGCGGTGTAGCCCATGCCGGCCAGGATGCCCGCCTCTGCGCCCATGCGGGCGGCGTTGCCCGGGTGGGTGGACTTGACCATGGTGCCGGTGTTCGCGGTCAGCCCGCCGGTGCGCGAAGCGGCTATGCCCAACGCCATCAGGGTTTGGTTGGCGTCCAGGCCCAGGGTCTTGGCCGATGCCGCCGCGCCGCCGAGGGGGCCCACCAGACCCGGCGGGTGGTAGCCGGGAGCGGTGGCCGGCGCCGATGCGGCCCGCAAGCGCCCCTGAATTTCCCAACCCAGGACGTAGGCGGTGATGACGCGGTCACCCGAAACGTTGTGCTGTTCCGCCAGCGCCAGGGCTGCCGGCAGGCAGGATGAGGTGCCGTGGGTGGGCGGGAACCCCTGGATCTCGTAGTCCAGGCAGTGGCCGAAGACGCCGTTGGCGAATGCGGCCGCCGGCGGGTTGGTCTTGTAGCCCCAGCCCACCACCGAGGATTGGGGCGAGCCGCCGGCATCGCGCACGTAGCGGCCGATGATGTCAGCCAGTTCCTGGACTGACCCCGCGACCACGTTGGCCACTCCGTCCAGGATAGCGATTTTGGCCGCTTCCACCACAGGAGGCGGCAGGCTGTCATAGTCAGTGTCGGCGATGAACTCGGCCAGGGTTCGGGTTGCGCTCATGGGTTGTTTACCTCACAGGTGAAGATCGTCAGAATCTGGATTTGCCGGATTTGAAGATTATCAGGATTGGGAACGGTTTACCGCACATGGTTTCAAATCGTAACTGTTCAGAATTCAGGAGGTTGTCATTGCGAGGCGCATGCGCCGTGGCAATCTCGACAGCGTAGCAGCCACGCCTGTCTCGAAGGGCTCCTTTGCGCAAACGGGATTGCCGCGCTTCGCTCGCAATGACATGTTCCCCGCAAATCTGAACAGTTACTTTCAATCCGGTAAATTCCAAAATCCCGATAATCCGGCTTCCAACGATTCTGCGTTGGCGGGATGCGGGCTATAATGCCCCGCAAACCATCATTGGGGGTGCCCCTGTGGCCAAGATCAAGCACATTGCCATCACCTGCGAGGATCCAGACGCGGTGGCAAAGTTTTACAAAGAAGGCTTCGACCTGTTCGAGGTTGCCCGCAACGCCCGCCAGATCCAGCTTTCGGACGGCGACGTCAATCTGACCATCCTCAAGTGGAAGACCGACGAGGACGCCGACGTGGGGCCCAACGGCGAAAACTACAGCGGCATCCACCACATCGGATTCCAGGTGGACAGCCTGGAGGATACCGGCACGAAGTTGCGGGAGATTGACGGCCAGGAAATCGTCCGGCGGGATCTGGCGCCCGACGGTTCGCCGCGCCCGCCCCGGGCCGAGGAGAAGTGGTCCGGCCCCAACGGGCAGGTCCTGGACATCTCGGAGCCGGGATGGCTCCACAAACTGCCCATGGACTAGGCCCGGACCCGACGGCCTTACTTCGACCAATCTGATCCGGTAAGCCGGCCCAAGGCCGGTGATGCTTACCGGCTGCATCAACCTGAGCGAGGCGACAGTTATGGACGCAACCTGCGTTACCCACATCGGAATCTGCGTGAGCGACATGGACCGGTCCCTGGCGTTCTACCGGGACATACTGGGCATGACGGTGCTGGGCGACCGCATGACCGATCCCACCGAAAGCGGGCGGTCGCACAACTATCTGCACCGGCGCCAGGCCCGCCGTTGGGTGAGCCTGGCCTACGGAGACGGCGCCACGCCCACGCTGACCCTGACCAGCCATCCCGGCGACGACCCCGATGGCGAACCCATCAAACTGGACATGGTGGGCATCAGCCATATCTCCTTCGGCGTGGCCGACGTGAAGGCGCTGACCGAGGATCTGCTGGGCAAGGGCGTGGAGTTGGCCGGACCCATCGAGTCCTTCACCGACGCTGACGGAGGCATCCGCAGCATCTACGTGCACGATCCCGACGGCATCCTGGTGCAGTTCAACACCCCGCATTAGGATCCAAGTCCCGCTGAATAAAGCGAAGCGCCCGGGAAACAATTCCCGGGCGCGAACAGCATCAAGCGTTACGGCGTTTTAGACGCGGATCACACCCACCAGGTCGCCTTCCGATTCCTCTATGGAGATTTCGGTGCCGAAGGGCTTTGAGACTTCCTGCAGCCAGCGCAGGGTTTCGCGGGCGATGGGTTCTTCCGCCAGCACGGGACGGCCACGCTGGGGTATGGGGCGACCGAAGCCCATGTCGATGGGGTGCAGGATGACTTCTTTCAGGTTGCCGCCGGCGTAGTTGCACACCGCTACCACGCTCTGCCAGAACACGGGGTCGGCGGCAAAGGCGCGGGTGCCGCCGCCGGAGCGGGTGTCCAGGTAATCACCGGGGGTGCTGTTGAAGTCCAGCCCGAAACGGCGGTAGGCCTCGGGGGGCAGCCACAGAACGCTCTCGTTCTGGAAGATGAAGTTGCCCAGGCTGTAGAAAATGGGTCGGTTGTTGTAAATCTCGATACCCCGCAGGAAGTGGGGGCCGTGACCGACAAAGGCGGCGCATCCCTGGTCGATGGCCCAGTGGGCAAAGTCCACCAGGAAGCTGGGCGGCGACAGGCGGGAATGCCCGTGGAAGTCGCCATCGGCCCCGCTCTCGTGGCAGTGAACTCCATAGACCTGCCAGTCCGATTGGGTCTGCGCTCCCCGGATCCAGTTGCCGATGCCCAGCCGGTCATCCTCGTTCAGGGCGGTGCGGACGGCGAACTCCTCGTCCAGGATGAACTTGTGGTCCAGGAACTCCAACTCGGCGCCATGGTCTGGAGTGTCCTCGATGCCGCGGAAGCCGAAGTGGCGCATGAAGGCGTGCTCTTCTTCGTACCCAAGTTCCAGGTTGGCTTTGTGCAGGGCGTCGAACACGTCCTGCTGCACGTGGTGGGCGATGTCGTGGCGCAGGGCATTGACGCCGGGGCGGCCGGGGAAGTCGGGGCGGCCGGGGCCGGCCCGGGAGGAGTCGCTGAAGGTGCTGGTGGCGCTCATCACCGCCACGCGGCCTCGCGCCGAGTCCACGTATGCCGGAGCGCGGGCCTCGTCCAGGTTGCGCCCGCCCCCGGCGTGGGGCAGGTCGAACTCCCGGCAGTGTTCCAGGGTGGTCAGGAAACCACCCTCGGAAAAGTCGAACGAGTGGTTGTTGGCGGTGGTCACGGCGTCGATGCCCATCCACTTCAGCTCGTCCAGGTTGCGGGGGTCGGACCTGGTATAGGTATTGCGGCTCCACTGCCAGGTGCTCTCGTAGTCGTGGAAAAGCATCTCCAGGTTCACCAGGGACACGTCGGCCGCGCGGAGAATGTCCACGAGCTTGAGGAAGCGAGGTTCCTCGAAGGCCCGCATCCGGCGGGTAATCATGGCGTCGCCGCCCACGGCGATGGAGATGTCGCGGCGCTCGGCATCGTAGATGGTTGTCGTCATGTCGGCTCCTTATCAGTAGGCTCGTGCAAAAATGTCATTGCGAGCGCAGCGTGGCAATCTCGTTGTGGCAACGGCTATTTCTTCGGGAACGAGATTGCCACGTCGCTACGCTCCTCGCAATGACAATCTGAACCCCAGGCGGAATTTTGCACGGCCCTACTTGTCAGTTGTCTTGCTGCGAAAGCCGCGCTTCCAGTTGGCGGATCCGCTCTTCGGCCTGTATCCGGGCGGCTCGTTCAGAGTCGGCGCGGGCTTCGGCGGTGTCGGCGCGGACGCGCTCGGTATCAAAGGTTGCAATGTGCCGCCCCGTGGCCGGGTCATGCCAGCCCAATTCGCCGCGCTCCCACCGCAGGTACAGGCCCAACGCCTCGCTGTATCCTTGCAACACGTCCTCCGACACCTCATCAATGACAATGGGCACATACACTCCGTGCTCCAGCCGGTCCCCTGCCAGACGCGTCCGGTGATGCTGGCCCGTCTTGTCGAACCGCCAGTACTCCAGGATTCCCAGGCGCGCGTAGTCATCGCGCTTCGCGCCGGTATCCGTGTCCGCTGTGCTTGCCGACGCCACCTCCAGCACGAAGTCCGGCGGCTTGCCCTGCTCGGAGATGACATAGCCGTTGCTGGCCTCGTAAGCTGACGGGTCCACGCCGAAAGCCACCAGCAGGTCGGGATAGCGCGCCAGATCCCGGAAAGTGCCCGGTTCCGCGCTGATCCAGCGGTCGGCCTCCACCAGGGTGGTCTCGGGATTGCCCAGGTGAACCGCCAGGGCATGGGAACGTCCGGTCTTGAATAGCTCGTCGAATTGGGTCACTTCGTCGGGCTCACGTTCGGGGATGTCGGGCAGGCGGAAGCGGCCCGGGAACGGGGAGGTTCGGGAGGCTGGTTTCCTGGCGTGGGTAGTCATCGCGCACCTGGCGGAGTGGCCGGCTATGGGCGGCATTATACCAGCCGGCAACTCCCGGCCGATGCTACAATGCCGCCCAGATGACTGCCCGCAGCGAACAATCGGATATGCAACCGGCCCTCCCACTGAGCGGTTACCGGGTCGTGGACCTGGCCGGCCCCATGGGCGTTTACTGCGGCAAGCTGATGGCGGACATGGGCGCGGACGTCATCAAGGTCGAGCCGCCCGGCGGCGATCCCATGCGGGAGATCGGGCCGTTCATCGACGGCCAACCCGGACCCGGCCGCAGCCTGTACTGGCTCCACTTCAACACCAACAAACGCAGCGTGACCCTGGATATGCGCACGCCTGAAGGGGCAGCGACGCTCCGCAATCTGGCCCTCGCTTCCGACGTGGCGCTGGAAACGGGGCCGCCCGGATATATGGACTCGCTGGGTTTGGGATACGAGAGCCTGGCGGCGGAGTCGCCCGGGTTGGTTTACGCGTCGATCACCCCCTTCGGGCAGACCGGGCCCTACCGCGATTTCAAGGCGTCGGACCTGGTGGGACTGGCCATGGGCGGCTACATGTACGTCACCGGCTGGCCGGATACGCCGCCAACCCGGTTGTGGGGGTCGCAGGCGTACCACACCGCCTCGAACCGCGCCTACATCGCCATCCTGCTGGCTCTCTATCATCGCATGGCGACCGGCGAGGGGCAGTACATCGACGTGTCCATGCAGGAGGCGGTGGCCGCCACCACCGAGCATGTCAACACCACCTTCAACTACACCGGCGAATCGGCGGTCCGCTGCGGGTTCCGGCACGGCGGCCAGTTCGTCGCCACCTGGAAGTGCAAGGACGGCTACGCCAGCATCACCACCAACACCCGCAAGGCGTGGGACGACCTGCGGGACTGGATGGACCGGGACGGCATGGCGGGCGACCTGATGGACGAGACGTACAACGATCATTTCGTCCTGCGGGGCGAACATTCCGCTCACATTGAAGAATTGATCCAGGCCTGGGCGCTGCGTCACACCCGGCAGGAGATAACCGATTTCGGCCAGTCCAACCACCACCCGTGGGGCCCTGCGACCACGGCCGATGAAATCCTCGAGAACGAGCAACTGTGGGGCCGCGGATACCTGGCGACGGTCGAGTCAGCGGATGGCGGCCCGTCCATGGCGTACCCGGGCGACCCGTACCGGCTGACCGAGTTTTCGCAGCCGATGCGCCGAACGGCTCCGTCCCCAGGCGAACACAACGCCGAGGTCCTGTCCGGCATCCTGGGGCTTGCGCCGGACGAGATTGGACGCATCTCCGGCTGAGGTAGCGCTGACTTGAACGGTGACACGACACAGACCGGCCTTGCCCTGCAGGGCATCAGGGTGCTGGACTTCACCTGGATACACGCCGGGCCGTCGGCCACTCGGATCCTGTCCGACCAGGGCGCGGAGGTCATCAAGGTCGAGTCCAACAATGCCCTCTCGGTGGTTGGCGGGCCGGCGTCCGCCACGGCCCGGGGACTGGGCCAGCGCCACAACTGGAACGCCGGCAAACTGTCCATTTCGCTGAACATGAAAACCCCCCAGGGCATCGACATCGCCAAGCGGCTGGTCGCGGTGTCCGACGTGGTGGCGGAAAACTTCAGCGGGCGGGTGATGCCCTCCTGGGGTCTGGATTACGATTCCATACGACCAATCAACCCCGGCGTCATCATGCTCAGCATGTCCGGATTGGGCCGCACCGGGCCGTGGCAAGACCGGGTGAGCTACGGCCAGACGCTCCAGGCCTGGTCGGGGTTCACCGAACTGACCGGATTTCCGGACACCGACCCCAGCGGGCCGGCCAGCGCGTACAGCGACGCCGTGGGAGGCATGGCCGGAGCGCAGGCGGTACTGCTCGCCCTGATCCACCGGTCCAGGACGGGACGCGGGCAATGGCTGGACGTTTCCCAGTTCGAGTCGCTGTCGTCCCTGCTGGAAACCCTGGTGCTGGACATGAGCGTCAACGGCTCCGCGGCGGTCTCGACCCGTACCGGCAACCGCCTGCCGCACGGCGGTGGCGCTCCCCATGGCGCGTACCGGTGCCAGGGGGATGACCGATGGGTGGCGATCTCCGTTTTCACCGACGAGGAATGGCGCGCTTTCGTGGAGGCCCTGGGCAATCCCCAATGGGCTGCCGACCCGCGGTTCGCCAGCGGCGACGCGCGGGAGCGTAACGCCGACGCCCTGGACGCCGGCGTAGAAACCTGGACCGTGGAACGCACGGCGGAGGAGGCGATGACCCTGCTGCAGGCGGCGGGCATCGCGGCCGGCGTGGTGCAGAGCGGCGAAGACTTGTCCCGCGATCCCCAGCTGAAGGAGCGCGCGTTCTTCCGACGGGTTCCGGACCACCAGGGCGAAGTCCGGATCATCGAGAGCGCGCCTTACAAGCTGTCACGCACCCCGGGAGCGGTTACCAGGGGAGCGCCGGCGTTCGCGGCCGACATGACCTACGTGCTGCGGGAGTTGCTGGGGATGTCGGACGACGAGGTGGAAGACTGCGCCATCGCCGGCGCGTTTGACTGACCTCGACCCGTGGGATCGGTGAAGAGAGACTGGGACGCAGCCCGCGACTGGTCTGTGGGGTCATCAGGGCCTTTTCAAAGTCGCGGATTACGGCTTTTCACCCCAAACCGTCATTCCGGCGAAAGCCGGAATCCAGGGCATCCTGATCATAACGACCTTCTGGATTCCTGCTTGCGCAGGAATGACGGATTAACTTTGAAAAGGCCCTGGGGGCTCATGCGTACCCAGTTTCAACGGAACCGTCATTGCGAGCGAAGCGCGGCCATCTCGTTGGGGCAAGGAACGCTACTACAGGAACGCTATCGCCACGTCGCTTCGATCCTCGCGATGGCAAAATGGGTACGCGTGAGGTCTATGGCGTTGCACCGGCTGAAGGTCAGTCGAACAGCGATTGGGCGGCCGCCCGGGCATCGGCCATCGCTTCGGGAAGATCAGGCAGGATGATTTCGCGCTTGGGCTGGAGGTAGAGGAACACCACCTCCTTGACCCGTTTGCCGGTGATCCGGTTGATGGCGTGAGCGTAGGCGCCGCCCTGGAGACGATAGCGGTCCACAACCTGCGGCAGCTGAGCCTCGGTAACGGCGTCAGTCTTGTAGTCCACCACCACCAGGCCGTTTTCTTCTTCGAAGAGCAGGTCGATGAACCCGTGCAGCGAACCGTCGCCGATGGGCGCTGCCACCGGCACTTCGCGCCAGATCCGTTCCGACGCCACGGCGCGGCGGACGATATCGCTGCCAACCGCAACCCGGGCAAGGCGAACGATCTCGGTTTCACGGTCGGGGACGCCCTCCGCGACGGCCTGCGCTCGCGCCCGGTGTTCCAGACCTTCGCCGGTGACAAGGTCGATGGACTGCAACACCGCGTGAACGGCGCGTCCGACTGACGTACCCGCCCGGCCGCGACGCCAGGGTTCGGGGCTGTCCGGTTCTTCCTCGTCATCCTGGTACGCCCGGGAAAGGGCGGTGGCGGCGATGAACTGGGGGCGGCTGAATTCGTCAATGGCGCGTTTCCGATCCTGCACCCATCGATCCAAATGCTCTGCCGAATGCAGCTCTTCATCGATCACATCCGGCTCGTCCGCGCCACCGGGCATTTGGGTTTCGATTGGCGCGGCCAATTCGTTGAGTTCCACCGCCTCCCACAGTTCGTCGTGGTTGGTCATGTAGTCGGCAATGATGGCGGCGGTGGTTTTTTGGCCCTTTGCCGGGCGACGCATGCTCAATATCAGGTGGTCCCGCGCCCGGGTTGTTGCCACGTACATCAGGCGGACGTGCTCTTCCGCGGACATCCGGTTGTCCAGTTCGGCCAGCTCCTCGAAACCTGGCGTGGCGAACCGCGCCCCGGCAGAACCGATGCCCACTTCGACCCGGCCACTGGTACGGTCCACGATGACGGAATTGCCACCCCTTGCCGGAGCCGAATTGATGCCGGTGAGGATTACGACGGGGAACTCCAGCCCCTTGGAGCCGTGTATGGTCATGACCCGCACGGCGTCCTCGTCCGATTCCGGGACCGGGGCCTCGGTAACGCGCGCGCCTTCGCTGATCTGATCGTCCACCCACTGCAGGAACGCTCGCAGCGTGGAACCGCCGGCCCGGTTGAAGCGTCCCGCCTGTTCCACGAGGAACCGGTAGCGCCGCCACTGCTCGCGCATCCTCGGGTAGCCGACAGCCGTTTCCATCAACCCGCGTTCGCGAACGAACCGGTCGATCAGGGCGCCGGTGACCTCAACCAGACGAGCGCGGTGGAATGACCGCAACACCTCGAACGCGCCGAGCGCCACTTCATCCCCATGGTTTTGGGCGGCGTTGGCCAGGTAGTCAAAGCTGCCTCCGTTGGCGCGGTGACGCAGCAGGTCAACATCGCTGCACCCGAAGGCGGGGGAGCGGAGCGCGGCCACCGTGGCCACCTGGTTGGCCGGATCGTCGATCGCTTTCAGGCAATTCAGCAGGTCGCGGATTTCCTGGGTCTCAAACACCAGGGACGCGCTTTCCAAACGGAAGGGCAGGTCCGCCGCCTCCAATCCGCGTTCCAACGCCGCCAGACCGGTCCGACGCGGCATGAGGATACACACGTCCGAGTAGCGCACCTGGCGGTAGGTTTCGTACCCGTTGCTCCCGGTTGCGGCCTGGTCCAGGGTTTCCCACTGCTCGGCGACCATTTGCCGGAGCAGGAGGCCGATGTCGGTTGATTCTTGCTGCCGGATTTCGCCTATCGGGGCGTCGACGGCTTCATCGCCCAGCCGCCACACCCGCGGCCGATGGGGGTTCCCGGTATCGCCGACCCACAGGGCGGACATCGCGTCGTACCCAGCCTGGAGGCTCCCATCATCCCCCTCTGTGTCCGGTGTATCCTGCATCCACTGCTGGAACAGGTGGTTGACCCAACCGATAACGGGTGTTTGAGACCGGAAATTCTGCACGAGTTTGAGGGTGCGGCCGCCGGATTGTTCCATGCTCCCTTGCAGACGTTTCATCTGGCCGACGTCGGCGCGGCGGAAACGGTAAATCGATTGCTTGGGATCGCCGACCACGAAAAGTTTTCCCGGTTCGGGGTGGATCCGGTCCCACGGTATTGCTTGGTCAGGTTCCGAGCTTTCGGCGCGCGCCGGCTCAGCCAGGAGCATGGCGATTTCGGCCTGGATCGGGTCAGTGTCCTGGGCCTCGTCGATCAGCAAATGGGTGTAACGGTCGCGAAAGTAGCCGCGAACCGTTGCGCTGTCCCGTAACAATTCACGGGCCCAAACCAGCAGGTCGTGAAACTCCGCGCGACCCTCGGAGCGGCGTTTGCGCACGTATTCCAGCGCCATCTGGCGCAGGTCCTCAAGAACGGGCGCGAGCGCCGCGCGGCGGGCGTTTTCGATCTCCTCGCTCGCCTGCCAGTCCAGTTCACCCAGGATGTCTTTCAGCCGGGCGCAGGCATTCCTGCCGCTGTCCGGGTCGGTGTTCCAGTCCCCCTGGCGGCCCCGTCCTTGACGCAGGGGCAGTATGCCCAACAGGAGCCGGTAATCGTCTGTCGCGCCGGACGTTGCCGCCGGCCAACGGTGGAGCAAATCCAACCGGTCCACGACGTGGTCGTACAGCGGGTCGCCCGTGCCGTTCTTCGAGCAGGAGCACAACCTTTCCAATTCGGGCGCAACGGCACGGAGCGCCTCGATGACAGAAGACTGCGGAACGTCCGCGTCGAGGAAAGTGACCTCGGACAAATCGCTGTAGTTTTGGTGGAACGCCCGGGCGATGGTTCTCAGGTGGGTCAGGGTCAAGCCCAGGGTCAGGGCCAATGCCAGGTGGGGCTCCAGGTCAGTCTCGCCATCGAGATGGCGGTCAAGCCACGCGCTCCACTCCTCTTCGAACTTGATGCTGGCGAGGATCTCGTCGCTGGTCTCGAAGGACGGAGGCAGGCCAGCCTCCAGAGGACGCTCGCGCAGGAGGTTCCCGGCGAAAGCGTGGAGGGTGCAAATGTCTGCCCGGTCCAGGTCGGCGATCCCCTGGTAACAGCGGTCGCGCTCGGTCGGGTCGCGCTGGTCATCGACAGAGGCCGCCTCCAGGTTAGACCGGACGCGGTCGCGCAACTCGGCGGCGGCGGCTTCCGTGAAGGTGATGGCGGCGACACGGTCCAGGGTGGTCGTTCCGGTAGCAACCAGGTTGGTGACTCGCTGGACGAGGCTGGTCGTTTTGCCGGTGCCCGCGCTGGCCTCCACAAACAGCGTCGCTCCCAGATCTGTGTCGATGGTTTTCCTGGCATCCTCATCGACCGGGACGAAGCCCACTTGCCCGCTATCCGAAGTCGCCGCTTGCGTAGATGTCATCAGTCACCCTCCCCGTCGGGTTCGGCGAGTTGCAGATAGCCCGACAGGACGTTGTCGGACTTCTTCCGCTCCCAAAGGTCGCTGCGCCGCGTGGGGCAGATCGCGTCGAAATCGCAGTACTGGCAGTTGGACGGCCCATATCGGCCGGGGGGTCCGGGGTTGGCCGGGAAGAGCCCGGCGCTGATGCCGTTGACGATGCTGGTGACACCCTCGCGGAACCGTTCCGCCATGGATTCGTCGGTGATGTTGAAGCGCGCGGCGGGGACGAGTTGAAATCTGCCCCGATTGGTGTTGAACCAATAGGCGGCGGACACGGTAGTGGCGTCGGGGAACAGCGCGCGCGCCGCCAGCGAATAGACACCCAACTGGAGGCGACGGCCCTGATCGATCGGGTCAACCTCCAGTCCTCGATATGGCTCGGCGCTACCCGTCTTGTAGTCGACCACCAGGACCCTTTGACCATCGCTGCTGATGTCCATGCGGTCGATCATGCCCCTGAAGTTGATTCCGGTTTCCGGTTCCGCAACTTCGATGGTGTCACCGCCGAACCCGAACCTGATCTCCACGCGGACGTCCGCGGTTTCGTTCGCCCTGCGCAACCCGGAGTCGGTTTCCAGGAAAGCCTCAAGGTCGGACAGGATTTCGGTTTTGGCCATGTCCCACAGCAATCGCTTGCCGGTCACGCCGCGGGCCTCGGCATCGCGGAATCTCTGCGCCGCGACGATCATCAGGCGTTCCCGGTCGCTTTCGCTCCACGGCTCGCCCGGTGGCGGCAGATTGCCGCTTTGAACTCTTTCGGCGATGAACCGTTCCAGTATCTCGTGGATCAGCGTGCCGCGGTCCAGGGCGCTGATGGAGAAGATTTCCTCGGGAGTGTCCAGCGAGCCGAGCCTGAGGACGTAAGCCAGGAAGTACCGGTACGGGCAGGTTGCCCACGATTCCAGGGCGGTCGGCGATATCGGCGACCCACCCGGGCCGATGTCGAACCGATGGGTGGCCTCGATGCCAGAAAGGTCACCGTCGAACTCGGTCAGCCGGCGCTGGGATCTTTGCCGTCCCAGCTGGACGGCTCGGGCCAGAGGATCCCTCCGGGCGAAGGGATGGTCGCGCAGATTCCGCTCATGGTTTCGCCATTCCAGCAGCCGATTAAGCCGGTAGTCCCATTCGTCCGCGGGAGCGATTGCGTGCGCATTGGCGAGGGCGCGTTCGGGCGAGTCGTCCGCGGTAAACCAATCGTGATCACCCAGCCCGGGCACATCACCGCTCCTTATCGGAACGCCGGCCAGCTCTGACGCCTGTTCCAGGAACCAGCGCGACGGGTAGGCCTGCCTTTGCGATGCGGCGTCGGCCACCGGGTAGGTGAGCGTGCGACGGGGCGCCGATGCGACGGCAGCGAGGTATTCGTAGCGTTCTTCCGCCATGCGCACGTGGATGCGGTCCTGCCCGCCGGCGGCCAGCCAGTCCGGCTCCGTCAACAATGGGTCGCGACGAGGGGACGGGGGAACCGCTCCCTCGATCATGCCGACCATCCAGACGGCATCGAAGGTCATTCCGGCCGCGCCGGCAAAGGACGAAACGAACACGCCCTGCCCGGTTGGTCCCAGGTGCCCGAAAGGAGCCTGCGTCAACTCCGCGACCATCTGGCGGAATTCGGCCAGGGTGGTGCGGTTATGCACGCTGTCGGCGGCGGCGAATTCATCCAGCAGTCTCTCGATACGCTCCCGGGCGTCGTCTCCCGGCCCACCCGCGTCGATTGCCAGGTAATGATCCAACAGGCCTTTGGCCCACGCTGCGAAATCTCTCCAGGAACTGCCGTCGGCAGGCGGCTCCAGGTCACCGGCGAGTTGGTCGATAAAGGTTCGGATGTCTTGTGCAACGGCCGCTTCGGATCGCATGCCGCGGGCGCGGGACGCGCTGATTTCCCCGTCGGTCTCCCTCCGGTCAGCATCAGTAGCCAGGCGCTGCGCGTGGGCATCCAGCCGGTCACGCCACTGTTGCCGGCCGGCGACGATGCCGGCTTTCCTGGTGACGACGTCCCATTGGCTGGGACTGAAACCAGCGCCGGAGCCGACCGGCATTTGCACTGGGCAACCGCTCAGCCAGGCCATCACATCGGATCTTGGGAACCGGCTCCCGCACATCTCCAGAAGGCCGCTCAACGCGCGGCCGGGGCCGGTGTTGGCCAGCGGCTCGCGGTCGGGCCCCGCCATCGGTATGCCGGCCATGCGCAGTTCGTCGCGAATCAACGAAGCGTACGGATCGGCCATTCGATAGAGGATTGCCATACGGTGCAGCGGGGTGCGGTTCTCATTGAGTTCCCGGACGATTTGCCGGAGGACCCAGCGCAGTTCGTCATGTGCCGTGGGCGCGACGTGCAGTCGGGCGGAACCGGCGAGGATGGGGGTGTCTTCGACGGCGGTCGGGGCTCCGGCGGCCGGTCGCATCTTGCGGCGCAGACCGTCTGCCAACGCGTGGGTGGACTCGTCGGCGATTGCGTCACCGGTGGCGCCCAGGAGCGCCGCGCATCGGTGGCGCTCGGTGATGGCTTCCATCAACCTGACTTCGCCCGGTGAAAGCCCGTGCGGCAGGTAGAAAATTATCAGTCCCAGATCGCCCAATCCCGGAGCGGCGCCGGCGTTCACCGCGGCCGTCGCCGCCTCCGCCAGGTCCTCGGCGTCGTACCATTCGTCGGCGGTAATCCGGCAAAAACCGTCGTGCAGGCGCGCCATTTCGCCCGCGACTCCGCCGCGGGCTGCCAGCGCGGATCGCAAGACCTCGTCAGAGTTGCGGAGCTGACGGAACGCGGAGCGGACACTGGATTGAGTGCTGGGATGCCCGGATACACTCTGCAATGGTCCGTCGGTTTGCGCCAACACCTGCCGCACTACCAGGGTTTCCAGCACGGCCGTCAGCGGCTTGCGACCCTGTTCATCCAGCGCGGCCGCACCGAGCAGTTCCGACAGGAAGGACACCGGCATGAAGCGGACGTTGGCAAACCCGTTGCGTCCCAACTCCTGGCGCAACGACAAGCCGGCGTACCGCGTAGGGGTGACCACGGTCACCGGAGCAAGCGCATCGCCGCGCTTTTCTTCTGCGATGAGCCGCCAAAGTTCGCGGGGCAATTGCGAGGATAATCTTTCCACGAAAAGGCGTGACCGGTCGGAGTTTCCAGATTGATACATACGGCTGTCCGTGAGGGCTGGAGATCAGGGAAGGAGTAACAAGATACAGCATCCAACGACGCCGGCAAACGCCGGTAAGCGCGGCGGGGCCGCCGCGCTTACGTCGGATAGTGGATCAATTGGTGTTCGTACATCTTTGCCAACTCGGGCCGGCGATGAGTGGCGCAATGCAACCAAGCCTTTGACAAAGTATCGTCCATTTAATTAGCATCACCCATAGGGTGAAAGATGGAAGTCATTTTCCGGACCAATCAGCTACGGCGATGCTATGAGGAATCCGCCAGAGCAAACCGGCAGTCAGAGCAAACCAGCAGTGGGGAGCAGACGTGGCCCGCCGGTACATACTCCGCATCAATCGTCTCTACGCCATCAGCAATTTTCAGGAGGTTTACACTGTCCAGTCATTTCATCTGCATCCTCTACGGTCATCGGGGAGAGGGGAACCCTCTATCCGCTTAACTGGCTGGAAGGTGGCGTCTCATCGTTACAAAAGGCGATACGGAGGAAAGCGTAATCATAGAGGAGGTGAGCGACCATTATGACGACTAAACCCCCGCGTGTGTATTCCGATCTGGCGATACCGCCCGGCGAAACTCTGGCGGAGGAACTCGAAGTCCGCGGCATGACCCACGAGGAACTGGCGGCCAGAATGGGCTGCTCCCCTCAGGTGATAGATGAGATTGTCCGAGCGGAGAGAGCCATCACGCCCGAGATAGCAAGCGCACTAGGCAAGGCGCTGGGCGGATCCTCGCAGTTCTGGACCAATCTTGAAGCAGACTACCAGATGACGCTGGCGCAGCAGCGGGGGCGGAAAGCGCCTCCGGCGGAACCGGATCAATAGCATTTCGCCGGCGTAATACTTCCGGCTGGATTCTTGCCACGTTGCCGGTTTAGTAAAAGTCCCGTTGGCGTCGGTTATTTGCGGCGGTAGCCGGTTGTTGGCAAAATGTCGCCGGTTGATGGCGACGTATGACCATGAAGTCGCTTGCGCCAAGGCCCGGCTGCGCTGTCTGGCTGGCTGTGGGCTGATTATCCCCACCGGCTTGTTGAACCGCTGGCGGGCGGCCGTCACGGGAGCGATCAGGTCGGAATCGTTGGATATTACCACCACCTCATCGCAGTCATTATCGAAGCAGTCCAGCAACACAGGTAAATCGCACCATCGCCGTCATTCCTGCTTTCGCAGGAATCCAGTGGTCGCATTTGTCAAATACACTTCAAATTCGTTCATTCTACGACCGAATGGACTCCGGCTTTCGCCGGAGTGACGGGCGTGGAGCCTATGGTGCGATTGCCCTGTCCAGCAACAGCGCGGTAGTGAGGTTGACGTCGGTGCGCTTCTCCTCGGTCCGCGTAACCCGCACTATGGCCGGACTGTCTGGCGTGGGATTGTTGGTCAGGGGCATTAGCACGTCCCGCACAACGAACAGACCATAGTGGATGCTTACCTTGGGCAGGGTTGCCAGAGCGCGCAGATAGACCTGCTGCCTCGCGGCGGCGGTGGAGTCGCGGGGCGTGTTGTGGGCCTGCGCCGTAAAATACCGGACACGCTTGACAGCGCTGCCGGGAGTCAGGGCGTCGCAAAAGGTTTGCAGGTTCAGCCATTTGAACTGCGGCCAGCGGTTCTTCAGGGAACCGTGGTACAGGTTGAACCCGTCCACGTATAAATTGACGGTGGGCATAAACGGCAACGCTGCCAGCAAAAATGCGAAGACCGCCTTACGGCGGCCTCGCGCCCTGCCACCGAGCGAGCAGGAAAAGGTGCGTGGGGATTATCTCAGCCAACGACCCATCAAGACTTATCCTGTGGCGCCTTGGCTTCTGGTGATGGCGGCGATGGCAACTTGCCGCCGGGTGGCCTACCCGGCGCCCAAGCTTTGACAGTAGTTATCAATTTAGGACCAGCGCCAAGTTGGACAACCTCGCCTTCTATCATCGGCATAACGTCATCAGGGGTAAATCCCTCTTGAATTGCTTCGCCGTCAGGCTCGTTCATGTTTGTCATTTTCGAATGTCTCATAGTCGTTGCCGTTTCGTCGCTTAGTTGGGTCAGGCAATTTACCCCCTGGCGGCCTACCGGGTGGCCACGCTTTGGGGGAGGCTGCCCGCGGAGCCGTGCTATCGACCAGACTCCGTATTTGCTTGCTGTCGGTCTTCTTGGGACGAGATGGCATCACGCACCTCCTCTGCCTGCTATCCTACACTGATTTCAGCATATCATAAAACGTGGTTGCAGCCCATCCCTGAGCGGATTGAGAATGTTGTGAGTGCTTGAGATTGTAAAAGTACGAATATATTAGGACAGTTTCGACTTCTGCTGACACGATAAACTCGAAAGGCTCATGGTGATATTCGCCGGGCTCTATGACTAACTCATTACGACCCAACCCCTTGGAAACATTTTCCACAACAGGCCAGTCAATATCTGAATGATCTTCAGAGCGGAACGCGTTAACATACAAATTTTCAATACCTTCGTCACTCAAGGGGCTGATTTGGTGCATACGAAAGAAAAAGTCGCGGATTTCCACCTTCACTTTCGAGCTGTTGTGAAGCGTTACTATCACCCCGATATGTACGTACTGAGCTCCGACGGCCCGGTGCGTAACCACCTGAGTGATGGTGAGGTGCGGCTCAAAATCACGGAACAGCTGTAGCTTGCGGTACGCAAAAATCCCGCCGGTTATGATTAGAAAAGCCCAGAAAAAAGCCTGGACGATGCCGACCACATCCCGGATTCTGCTGATGTCGGTAGCGCTGGTCGCAGCACTACCGGCGGCGTCGGTCAGCCAATAGTTCAGCCCTGCCACCGCCGCTGCCAGAAACAGCAGCACTCCGGCTACTATCAAAACCTCAATCACCGCCGTCCGACGATAGGATCGTAGTCGATGCCATAGACCGCGCATATCCAACAAACTCCTACCTTTATCCTACCCGCCCACGCAGCAACCGCCCCACCACCCCCTCCACCGCCGCCCCCTCCGCGCTCCCCCGCAGCCACGCCCGCAGCTCTCGCCGGGCGATGGTCACCGTGAGCCGGTCGCCCCGCTCCTCGCGCAGCCGCGCCAGCTGCTCCGCTGCGCCGGTGGCGGCTGCCGCACCGGCCTCGGCTACCGCCTGGTGCAGCGGATTGGCGGCGTCAAACTCCGGTATCGGCAGCTTCCATAGGTGCTTTTGCAGGTGCCGTGCTCCAAACTGGCCTTTCGGCATTAGCGACTCTACGGACTTATACAATACATCACTGTTGATGATGGCCAGTAGGTAATTGGCCTCCTGAATATCCTGGCAAGCTATCCAATACAACGTATAGTCGATTAACGCTGTGGAATCTTCCAGCAACGTGGCAGTCGGGGTACCTGACTGGTTGTATAAAACACGCACTCCGTTACTTGCTGGACTATTTTGCCAATGCAACTGCGACGACAGCTTTCCCATGTAGTCCAGTTGCGCCAGGAGGTTCAGTTTGTTGGCCGGTGCCTTGTTGTCCTCCCAAAGCCGGTTAACCGTCCGCCAGCGTTCCCGCATCCGCCGTTCCAGCCCGCCCTGCCGGATCCCTCCCGGCCCGTGCTCATCGGCGGGAATGGCATGGTCACCCTGCTTCAGAGGCAGAAGCGCTTTCAGCGGTTCCAGGGTTACGTAGGGGGCGACGGTCTCCCCCAAGTGCACGTTGAACAGGTGCTTGCGTTCCACGGTCTGCCCCGTGATTGAGGTCAAATCCAAATCCTTCCACGGCGCCTTGTCCTGAATGCCGCGGCGCGGATTGACGGTGACCGTCGGCGCCGCCTGCACGATGGCCGTGTTCTCCGTCTCGCTGACGAAGAACAGCGCCCGCGGAAATATAGTGGCGCCGTTACGGGACCGCGCCGCGTAGGGAGAATCCCCCACAACGCCCGTGTCAGTAATGCCGGAGGACACCCGCGCAACGTCATCGGCTCCCGCTCTGCCCCGCCACTGCTCCACCGATCCGGCCAGGGGCTGGCCCGCGGCGTCGGCGGCGCACTTGCGGGCGAACACCACCGCGGCCGGCACCGGGAAGAAGGTGTTGGGCTCCAGTTGTTCCAGATCCCACGCCGGCTTGTGGGTGAAGTCCACGTTGATGGCCGGCCCCCGCCGGCCGGCCCGCCAGACGCCGCTGCGCCACTTGGAATGCTGTCCCGCCTGCAACGCGCTGTGGGGCAGCACGAAGCCGATGACGCCGCCGTCATCCAGGTACAGGTCCACGCTGCGGGCGAAGAACAGGCCCGCCACGTCCTGGTGGGTGGCGTAACGTCCGCCGGCCCAGATGCCGTAGCGCGTCCGGCTGAGGTTCTGCAATTCGTCCCGCAAGATGTCCGCCGTCTGGTTGTAGTTGATCCACGGCGGGTTGCCGATCACCACGTCCACCTTGGCGCGGGACAGCGCCACCGGCCGCACCATGTTGCGGGTGTAGTAGGCCCAGATGTGGTCGCGTCCTCCTTCGTGGAGGCTCTGCAAGGTCTTGATGGTCTCCCCGATCATCCGCCGCTCAACCGCGCTATTGATGTGGTTGTCGTCCAGGGCGAGCAGGGGGTCCTCTCCCGTCTCGATGTACGCGGATATGTCCCCCATCAGGGCGTCGAAGTTCTCGGCGCGTTCCACCAGGCTGACCGGAAATACCAGCTCCGTGTTCTCGTTATCGTGGGTCTGGATGGCGATCTGGCTCTCGGCGAACAGGTCGCCGGTGCGAAAGCGCAGCTGCAATGCGTCGCCCAGGTACACCGGTATGGACAGGGATGCGTCGAACCCCGCGTCGTGGGCCGCGCTGATGGCGGGGCGCGCGGCCAGGGTCCAGGCGGCCCGGGCCAGGTGCACGGCCACCGGATGCACGTCAATGCCCGTCACCGCGTTGCGCAGCCGGTCCAGGATTTCCTTGGGATCAAGCATTCGTGAGCTGTCAGAATCAGGATTTGCCGGATTGTCGGGATGTTCAGGATCGAGTTGGCGCGCGCTACCGGCGTCTCCAATCCCGCTAATCCCATAATCCCGAAAATCCTGATTCTGACGAACCCCCGCCGCCTCCAGGAAATGCCGCACCGCCTCCACCACGAAGGTCCCGGAGCCGCAGGCCGGGTCCAGGACGCGCTGTTGCAGCGGGTCGTCCACCAGTTCCTGCACCATGACCCGGGCCAGCCAGGCTGGCGTGTAGTATTCGCCCAACTGCCGGCGCTCATCGGGCGGGATGACCGTCTCGTACAGGACGGCGGCGGTGTCCGACGGGGCTTCCGTCCAGTTGAACCGGGCCACCCGCCGGGCCAGCGTCCGCAGCAGCGGATTTCCGCCAACCTCGACGGGCCACGCGAAGAAGTCCGATTCCAGCACCCCCTGCAGGCCCGTGGCGCGGTGCAGTTCGCGGCCCTGCAGCAGGTCGGAAGGGTCGGTTTCGGCCAGACCGCGAATGTCGATGCCGAAGGAGGCCTGCACCACCATGCCGATGACGGCGCCCAGGTAGGTGTGGCGGACGAACAGGTCGTCCATTTCCTCGGTGTCGTCGGCGAACCCGCTGATGACGGCGCGCGCCGAGTCGTCTACCCCCTCCGTGCTGTAGGCGATTTCGCCCAGCGCGGTGCGCAGCAGGTCGTACCACAGCCCCCGCTTGACCCGTATGGTCTCCAAGTGCGCGTTCGCTTGGTAGAGGGCTTTCAGGGCAGCGATGTCGCGCTGGTAGGCGGGACTGTCGGGACCGAAGTGCTCGGCGATGCCCTCCCGGTCGGGTATGACGTCTTCCAGCGACACCAGCGCGGAGTCGCGCAGCCATTCGTACAGCGGCAGCCACCCCTGCGGTTCCTCCAACGTGAAGGCGTAGGGCCGCGTCAAACGCGCCTCGCCGGCCCCGGGCCAGCGCAGCAGCCAGCGCCGGCCGTCGGTGAGGATGCCCATGCGCACCCGGCCCTGCGCCGCCGACTGTTCCAGGTAGTCGTCCAGTTGCCGCACGTTCTCCGGGTCGGGTTCGCCGCTGGCGGCGGTGCCGATGCGCCGCTTGAACTCGATGAAAGTGTCCAGCGCGGTCAGGTCAACGGCGCGCCGGCTGCCGTCCGAGGGCGGGTTTTCCTCCGCCATCTGGTCGGCCTGGGCCAAGCCGGTGAGAATCAGGAAATCGCGCACGGCGGAGGTGATGTTGGCCTCCGGCTCGTTGCGCTCGTGCCGGTCCAGGATGGCGGCGGCGGCGTGGGCAAACCGCAGGTCGTTGACGTCCAGGTGAGCAGTCATGGCGGGATTGTACCAGCGCCCGCGCGGCGGTAAGGCTGCGAAAAACCCCTTGACACCAACGGCAGATGCACAGCACAATCAACCCAAGGAGTTGGCGATGGCTACGATGACGGAAATCTCCGAACTGAAAGCGGATATGGACGCGAAATTCGATAAGGTGTTTGACCTGTTGGCAGAAAATGCGTCCGAGTTAAACGGCTTCAAGGAAGACGTCAACGCCAAGCTGGCAGGAAACGCGTCCGAGTTAAACAGCTTCAAGGAAGACGTCAACGCCAAGCTGGCAGGAAACGCGTCCGAGTTAAACGGCTTCAGGGAAGAGGTCAACGCCAAGCTGGCAGGAAACGCGTCTGAGTTAAACGGCTTCAAGGAAGACGTCAACGCCAAGCTGGCAGATCTCGACGCCAAGTTGGATAAGCTCCTGGCTATTCATGGCGTGTCCGATGAAGCGGGGAATTAGTTTCAGCTGAGAACCCAGCCTCCCGCCGCTCACCCAGCAGGCGCTCAACCGCGCCAGCCCCGGCAGCCCGAAACTCTCCCCATCGAAGCCGCAAGCGCCGGCGCCGCAGCGTTCCGGTGGCTGAACCGGAAAACGCGAGAACCGGCAATTGTTCACAGTTACGGCGCTCGCTTCAAGCCCGCTCATGGCGAGCTTGCCGAACCACGGGCTCATCCTATGGCAGCTCAGTATGAGCGGAACGTATAGCCCCTGTACTCTGAACAGTTGCCTCCTGCGCTTTATCTTGACATCCCTCTACCCCTGTAACAGAATAACGCCATCTTCACCCCGCACAGGAACGAGAGTATGACAACAGTTCAGAGTGGTTCCCGCACTACCGTAAATGTCAACGGTACTGCCGTCGAAATGTATTCCGGCGGCAACGGCCCGCCGCTGGTTTTCTTCCACGGCGCTGGTGGTTCCAATGGTTGGCAACCCTGGCACGAGGACCTGGCCCAAGAGTACACCGTCTTTGTACCCAGCCAGCCCGGCTTCAACGGAACCGAGGCCCCCAATTGGGTCAAGACCATCGGCGACGTCGCTCACTTCAACCACATGTTCGTCGACGCCCTGGGCCTCGAGGACATTGTACTGATGGGTTCATCCATGGGCGGTTGGGTCTCCGCCGAAATGGCCGCCATGGACGACCATAACATTGACGCCCTGGTCCTGGTCGACGCCGCCGGAATCAAACCGCGCGAGGGCGAGATCGCGGAAATCTTCATGGTATCCGCGGATACCCGCCTCCAGCAGCGATTCCACGACCCCAGCCAGGTGGAGAACTACGAAAACTACGCCCGCGAACTGTCCCCCGAAGAACAGTTGGTTGTCCACTCCAACGCGATCACGGCCTCGCAGCTTTGCTGGAAGCCCTACCTGCACAACCCCAGCCTCCCCCACACGCTGTCCCGCGTCAGCACGCCCACCCTCATTGTCTGGGGCAACCAGGATGCCATCATCCCCGTGGAGTGCGGGCACCTGTTCCAGCAGGCCATCCAGGGCAGCCAGCTGCGGATCATCGACAACTGCGGGCACTCTCCGGCCGTGGAAAAGCGCGGGGAATTCGTCGCCGCCGTTACCGGATTCCTGAACAGCCTGTAAACCGACCCTCGGAACCCTGCCGCAGCTGGGCCACCAGCGCACCACCGCGAAGGAGCAATCATCATGGCGCATGAACTCGAAGTTTTCTGGTTCTCAGAACAGCCCTACGGGCACGTGACCGAGGAAGACCTGGAGCCTTGGGAATCGGGCCGGATGCACTTCCCCAACACCTACTTCGACCCTGAAAAGGCCCACGTCCTCTATTCCAACTACCACGACCAGTACCAGCTGGCCGACGAGGTTGGATTTGACGGCATCATGTCCAACGAGCATCACAGCTCCTACTGGTGCATGAAGCCGTCCGTCAACGTGGACGCCGCCGTCATCACCCAGCGCACCAAGAAAGCCAAGATCGCCATGCTGGGCAACGTCATCGCCGTCAACGACCCGGTCAAGATGGCCGAAGAGATCGCCATGCTGGACTGCATCAGCGGCGGGCGCATCATCTCCGGCTTCGTGCGCGGCACCGCCGTGGAAACTCTCCACGCCGGCTACCCGCCCACCGAGAACCGCCCGCGCTTCGAGGAGGCCCACGACCTCATCGTGAAGTGCTGGACCCAGCCCGGGCCCTTCCGCTGGGAGGGCGAGTACTGGCCTCACCGCATGGTCAACCCCTGGGTGGTGCCCATCCAGAAGCCGCACCCGCCGGTGTGGTTCCCCGGCACCGGGAGCCCCGAGTCGGTGATCTGGGCCGCCAGGCACCGCTACCCGTACATGAACCTGGGCTCCCTGCTCGACCTGACCAAGCAGCTCAAGGGCATTTACCACGAGACCGCCGCCGAGGAAGGCTATGAGGCTGGCCCCGAGCACTTCGGCTACCTGATCCGCTGCCTCGTCGCCGACACGGATGAGAAGGCCCAGGAGATCGGCCGCACCTTCCTGTGGACCGAGAACCACCGCAACCGCGGGCCGATGGAATTCAACGACCCGCCCGGCTACCAGTCCCGCGAGGCCCTGCGCATCAAGATGTCCCGTCCCCTCATTGGCACGGGCACCATGGGTCGCCGCATGACCTACGAGGACCTGCAGGACGCCTACAACATCATCGTCGGCAGCCCCGAGACCGTAACCGAGAAGCTGCGCCACATCCGCAAGGACCTCGAGCCCGGCTACATCCTCATCTACGGCAACGAGGGCCACATGCCCCACGAGGACGTGATGCGCTCCGTGGAGCTCCTCGGCACCAAGGTGATACCGGCGCTGAAGGAAGGCTAAAAAGGAAGGCTAAATCCGTGGTCAACCAGACGCGGAGCTTTTGGGAGCGGGTTTGAAACCCGCTCCTATTGGTTTCTCGAGCCGATGGTACACTCCAGCCAGTCGCGATCAAGCCTCGTTAGGAAGGAAGCATGGCAACGCCAGTGGAACTCTCCCCCGAGTCTGAAAAACGTCTTGATCTCTTGGCCGAACGCACCGGCCGATCCAAGTCGATCCTCCTCAAGGAGATTATCGAACGCGGGCTTGTAGATATCGAAGACTACTACCTGGCCCATCAGGTTCTGGAGTGCGTCCGCATTGGGCAGGAAACGACTTACTCTGCTGCGGAAGTAAGGCGAGACCTTGCTCTGGACAATTGAGTATTCAGAAACTGCCAGGGATCAGTTGCGCCGGCTAGACAGGCAGATGGCACGTCGCGTGGTGGAGTACATGGACGAGCGGGTTGCCACAAGGGATAATCCGTGCAGTATTGACCAAGCCTTAACCGGCCCCATGCGCGGATTATGGCGTTACCGGGTTGGCGATTGTCGCATCGTGTGCGACATCCAGGATGACGTTATGCGTGTGCTTGTGGTTCGTGTCGGCAGGCGCGACAGCGTGTATTGCTGACAGCCTTTTGCCGGCGTTCACTCCAGCGTCGTCCGGTCATTTGGCCGCTGCGGAGTGGCGTCCGAGTCGGGTATTTGTACTATGGCTACTCCTTGAGATGCGGCAAGTTCCCGCTGTTGTGGAGAAACCCGCGGTGCAATGGCAACCGCGACGCCGGCGATTTCCATAGCATCGCCCATGATTCGGGAGCGTTGGGCGGCTCGTGTAATATCGCTGTCGTCTAGAGTGTGCGCCACTTCAGCAGCGATAACGTACTTCCGATCATCATCGTCTTCCGCGGTGGCGATGATGTCAGTGTCCATAATCTCCCGTATTTGCTCGCGAGTAATGCGTCCGGCGACACGGGCTTGGCGCAGGATGTTGTCCAGTTCGTTAGTCTGCGGCAAATTTCCGCCCTTCAGGACGTAAGTGCCTTCCAGCATCAGGTAGCGGTGCACGATGCTGGAAATGTTCCGATGCACGTCGCTTTCCAGACGCCAGCCGTTGAGGTTGGCGAGTTGGCCCTCAATGCGATTCAGACGGCGATTGGTTGAGGCTTGTTCGGTTTTCAGTTCAGCGACGTCGGTTTTCAGTTCAGCGACGTCGGTTTTCAGTTCAGCAATATCGTTCTCCATACGGGCCTGGATTTCCCGCATTTCCTGTACGCTTGCTTCCAGCCGGACCTGGGAGGCCTTGAGTTCGGCGAGGTCGGACTCGACATGGTCCAGACGCTCAACTGTGGTCGTGATGATCCGGCTGCTGACCAGCGCATAGCCGGCGATTTGCTCGGTGGTATCTCGGAGTGTTGACGCCAACTCCCTTAGCTGGTCCTGAACCTGGGCAAGCGACTCCCCTTGCTGGTGAACAACGGCCGGCAGTTGCCGGAGTTCTTCCCCCAGCACGTGATTCCGCATCGCCTCCTGGAGCTCCGGGTTCTGCTCCATGGCGGACAGGATGTCAGAGAAATCGTTGATGGTAGTCATACTGTTTTGGTTTTTGAGCGTAAGCAGGCTGATAAAGCATACGACGTTTAGTCGCAATTTCGCCGGCAACTACACCAGCTGCCGGCGAAACCGCTTGCCCGCCTACTTCCCGTTTCGCGATTGCGATCCGTCCGGATAGAGGTCGTCCCACAGCGCGTCGCGCCAGTCCACGCCCACCGGCAGGATCGCCTGCGACGGGCGCAGCATGTAGTAGTTGTCTCCCACGCCGGGCGGGGCGCCGCCCTCGGCCACGGTGCGGGCCGCCTTCAGCAGCTCACGCCGCGCGTAGATGATGGCCATGTCCGTGCGCGAGAGGTTCTCCCTGGAACGGTCAACGATGTGGCCCATGCTCTCCTGCACCGCCACGTCCTGCGCGTTCACCCCGTCGATGCCGCTGAAGGTCTCCGTCTTCTGCACCGACCGGTCGATCATCCAGTTGTTGTCCCGGTTGACCCGTGTGCGGAAGCTGTCCAGCATGTGCTCGGGCCCGCGCCCGTAGCCGCGGTCCATGTCGATGCGCTCCTGCTCCTCAATGGGGTCGTCGTAGGACAGGTCCCAGTTCCAGACCATCACGCTGTTGTCGTCCATGGGGACCCACATGTGTCCGGAGGCCAGGAAGCCCACGGGCCCCGATTGGCCGCGGTAGCCGCGCTGGCTGGCCCGGATCTGGTGGAAGGGCATCACGAAGTGGTACGCCCGCACGTGGTTGCCCTCGTCGCCCAGCGACCGGATGCCGGCGTAGCGATACCCGTAGTCGGTGATGTCCACTTCCAGTTCCGGCGGTTTGCCCTGCACGTGGGGCGAGTCGACGCGCAGGCCGGCGTGGGGAGTGTCCGTCCGCAGGGTGCGGTGCAGGATCGTCGCGTGAGCCGAGTCGATACCGCCTTCCAGAGCCTGGAGCCAGTTGCACTCCTGGATGTTCTTGGTGACGTGGCGGTGGGTTTCCGGCACCGCGGCCCACTCGAACTTCGGCGGCGGCGGCATGTGCTCTTTCGGACCCATGTAGGCCCAGATGACGCCGCCCAGCTCGACGGTCGGGTAGGACGTGGTGGTCATCTTGGACGGGAAATCGCTGTCAGCCGGCTCGTTCATCATGTCCACGCACTGGCCGTTCACGTCGAATTTCCAGCCGTGGTACACGCAGCGCAGGCCACAGTCTTCGTTCCGGCCCAACCACAGCGACACCAGGCGGTGCGGGCAAAACTCGTCAAGCAGGCCGATGCGCCCGTCAGTGTCGCGGAAGGCCACCAGATCCTCTCCCAGCAGCTTGACCCGAACAGGTTCCCCGTCCGGCTCCGCCAGCTCCCAGGACAGCAGGGCGGGCATCCAGTAGCGGCGCATGAGATCGCCCATGGGAGTGCCGGGCCCGACTTGCGTGAGCGTCACATTTTCAGCTTGCGAAATCATAGGGCATACCTCCTCTGCGTGATGTCAGAGTAGCAGCAAATCGGTCGATTTGCTATGCTGTCATCGCCGGCGCGTCCCGCATCCCGGCATGGATACGAAAATGACTACCATGACAACGCTGAATGATGTTCGCGCCACCCTGATTGCTCAAGGCTATCCTGCCGAGCAGGTTGACGCCATGCTCAACCTGGCCGGCCGGATGGTCCTTGAAGGTTCCCTGGCGTCTAAAGATGATCTGGCGGCACTGCGGGATGAATTCACGGCGTTCAAAATCGACGTCGCTACGCAGTTCGCTGAATTGCGCGCCGAGATGGACGTTAAGTTCGCCGAGATGGACGTCAAGTTCGCTGAACTGCGCACTGAGATGAACGCCAAGTTCGCCGAGATGGACGTCAAGTTCGCCGAACTGCGCACTGAGATGAACGCCAAGTTCGCCGAACAGAACGCCGCCGCGGACGAACGCGAGCGCCGCACTATCAAGTGGGTAGTCGGAACGGTGCTTGCCGGTATAGCGGTCAATGTCGCTGTTCTCGGTATCGGCATTGGCATTATGGCGCTGCTCCTTCAATAACTGGAGGAGATGTTCTCCCATGACTATCGTCGACACCCACGTGCACATCGGTCGCGACCACTATGAGCCGGTGGAGATGCTGCTGGCCCAAATGGAGCTGAACGGCGTCGCCAAGACCGTGCTGGTGCAGTCCACCGCCACCCTGGACAACTCCTACGTGCTGGAGTGTAAGCAGCGCTTCCCCGGACGCTTGGCCGTGGTCTGCCGCGTCGACGTGGACGACCCGGCTGCCCCCGACACCCTGGAAGGGCTGCGGGACGCCGGCGCCGAGACGCTGCGCATCCGCAACTTCCACCGCTCTCCGGGGAACGACCCGCTGGCCATCTGGCGCGCCGCGGCCCGCCTGGGGGTGTCCGTCAGCGTCGGCGGTCCGGCGGAAGGTTTCGCGTCGGCTGAATTCGCCGCTCTGGTTGAGGAACTGCCCAATCTCACCGTTATCATCGAGCACCTGGCCGGCATGGGCATCCACGCCATCGGCGCGCCGGAGATGCCGCCCGACGACGTGTTCCGGCAGTCGTTGACCCTGGCCCGCTTCCCGAATACGGTGATGAAGATCCACGGCATGGGAGAGATCAGCGATCCGCCCTTCCCCTACCGGAACACCCCGCCCTACGTGCGCATGGCCTACGACGCCTTCGGTCCGGACCGCATGATCTGGGGCTCGGACTGGCCTCGGGTGACCAACCGGGAAGGCTACCGCAACTCCCTGCGCTACACCTGGGAGCAGATGGAACGCTGGTGCCCCGGAGCCGATCTCGAAAAGATATTCGGTGGTACAGCCCTGGGATTGTGGTCGTTCCCATAACCGGTTGGAAATCCGAATATCTGGTTCGCGAATACGGTTGCTGGAATAAAATCCGTTGGCCTATCATGTGCGTAAATCTTGTATCGCGACAGGGCGAAATTCAAAGAGACCGGAGGAAACATTTGATGACCAAGACAGTTAAGTACGCCGCAGGAATTCTGCTGCTGGTAGCCACGGTGGCATTGCTGGCGTGCGGCGGTGAAGAGACCGCCGCGCCGGCTCCCGCCGCTGATCCCACCGCGCCGCCGCCCGCAGCAGCCGCGACCGAACAGCCCACCACGCCCGCCGCTACTCCCACTGAGGCCATGGCGGCCCCCACCGAGGCTATGGCAATGCAGGCCGGTGATCGCCTCGCCGCCGTCCGCGAACGCGGCAAGGTCGTCTGCGCCAACAATACCCAGCTGGCCGGATTTGGATACATCGACGCTGACGGCAATACCAAGGGCTTCGACGTTGACCTGTGCCGCGCGGTAGCCGCCGCGGTCCTGGGCGATGCCGACGCCGTTGAATATCAGCCCACCACCGCTTCCGAGCGCGGTCCCACGATGCAGTCGGGACAGGTTGACATGATGTCCCGCAACACCACCTGGACCTCTTCGCGCGACGCCACCTGGGGCAACTTCGCCCAGACCATGTTCTACGACGGCCAGGGCTTCATGGTCCCCGCCAGCCTGGGCGTGTCCGGCGCCCTGGAACTGCAGGACGCCAAGGTGTGCGTGCAGCAGGGAACCACCACCGAGCTGAACCTGCAGGACTACAGCAACCAGAACGGGCTGAACTTTGACATCGTCACCTTCCCCGACGCCACCACCACCAGCGAGGCGTATGAGGCCGGACAGTGCGACGCTCTCACCACCGACCGTTCCGGACTGGTGGCGACCCGGGTTGGATACGAAAACCCCGACGACCACTCCATCCTGCCGGACACCATTTCCGAGGAGCCCCTGGGCCCGGTAGTGCCCCATGGCGATGACCAGTGGTATGACGTCGTCAAGACCACCATGGCCATCCTGATCTACGCCGAGGCCTTCGGCGTCACCTCCGACAGCGTTCCGACGGCCGCCACCGGCGACACCGCCGTTGACCGCCTGTTCGGACTGGAAGGCAGCTACGGCCAGGAAGACCTGGGACTGAGCGCCACCGCAGCCCAGGACGTGATCCGCCAACTGGGCAACTATGGCGAGATGTACGATCGCCACCTGACCCCGCTGGGTGTCACCCGCGAGGGCAGCCGCAACGACCTGTGGATCAACGGCGGAGAGATTTACTCGGCGCCGCTGCGCTAACTCCCGCACTCCACCTGACCTGTCGGACCGGTTCCATAACGACGGGTAGCGAGGGAGGGTTGCACCGGCTTCAGGTCGGTGGGCCCTCCCTCAAATTCGTTCCGGCTGTGTAGAGAGCAATTGCGGCCGGAATGCGCTAAAATCCCCGCACACGTTACCGCGCCGCGAGCGACTACTGTCTCAGCCATGACTACACGCCAGATACCACGCATCCTGATCTACCAGGACATCCCGGTATGGCGTCATACCGTGATCATCCAGTGGACGGCGCAGGTGGTATCCGCCATTGTCGTGGTGGCCCTGGTCATCTGGTTCTTCGCGAACATCGCCAGCGCGATCCAGGACCGGAACATCTCGTACACCTTCACGTTCCTGTCCCGCGAGTACCAGACCCCGATCAGCGATTTTTTCATCCCTTACCAGTCCTCGGACTCCTTCCTGTATGCCCTGTGGGTAGCCATCACCAACACGCTGGTGGTGGCCATATCAGGAGTGATCCTGGCGACGCTGCTGGGCATCTTCGTAGGTGTATCCCGGCTTTCCCCGAATTGGATTGTCGCCAAGCTGGCGCTGGTGTACATCGAGTTCTTCCGCAACGTGCCCCTGCTGGTGCAGCTCTATTTCTGGCTCTACATAGTCCAGGCGTTGCCGTCGGTGCGTGACCCCGAGGGGCGCGAGGCCGGCGCGATCATCGAGGGGGGCTTGTACATCTACAACGACGGCTTCTCGCTTCCGTGGCCGTCGGCGAGCGACTGGACCGTGGCCCTGGTGTGGCTGGCGCTGGCCGCCGCCGCCATCGCGCTGGGCGTGTATGCGCACAAGTATCTGCTCCGGCAGGAGATCCAAACCGGGCAACCACGATACCCGGTGCTCATCGGCTGTGCCGTCACCTTCGTCATCGCCGCCGTGGCCTGGGTAGCCATGAGCTTCATCGCCGGCGACTCGCCCTTTGGGATCTCCTCACCGGAACCCCAGGGGCGGTTCGGACGCATCGACGGCGGCCTCACCGCCAAATCGGGACTGGTGGCGCTGCTGATTGGTCTCGTGATCTACACGTCATCCTTCATTGCGGAAATCGTCCGCGCCGGCATACAGTCCGTGGGACGGGGCCAGACCGAAGCCGCCAGAGCGCTGGGGCTGAGCCCGCTGGACACGCTCCGGCAGGTGACGTTCCCCCAGGCGCTGCGGGTCATCATCCCTCCGCTGATCAGCCAGTTCCTCAACCTCACCAAGAACAGCAGCCTGGGCGGCGCCATCGGCTACGCCGAGCTTACCAGCGTGGCCGTCACCATGACGCAAACGGCGCCGGCTCTGCCCATCTTCATGCTGGTGATGGCCTCCTACCTGGCGATGAGCCTCACCTGGTCGCTGATCGGCAACCTGTACAACCGCCACATCAGGTTCGTAGGAGCCTAGCCAGAATCGAGGCGCGAACCCACCATGACTTCCGGCAACGACGCATCACCCGCCACCGCGCTGCGCCCGCCTCGAACCGAGGTTGGCGTGACGGGCTGGCTGAGCGCGAACCTGTTCAGCAGCCCCTTCAACAGCGTGCTGTCGGTGGGCACCGGCGTGCTGATCGCGCTCGCGCTGTGGTACGGCCTCAAGTGGGTATTCGTGGATGCGGAATGGGAGGTGATCGTCCAGCTGGGCGGCCGCTTCATCATTGGGCAGTACAACAACGAACTGGCATGTCCGGGTCAGAACTGCTTCTGGCGGCCCCAGGTTGCGGTGCTGCTGGCAACACTGCTGCTGGGCATGGCCTGGGGCATGGCGGGAGCCGGAACCGCCCGGCGCATCGCGATCATAGTGGCGGTGGCCCTGGCCCTGTGCGCGTTCATCCCCTACGGGCTGGACACCATGGGGATCGACGTTCGGCTCCTGCTGCTGGCCAACGTTCCGGCGGCGCTGCTCGGATGGGCGCTGTCCCGCTACACCCGGCTGGGCACCGGCACGTGGATCGCCATCCTGGCAGTGCTGTTCTTTGTGCTTTCGCTGGCGCTGATCCGGGGGGTGCCGGGCGTGCCGGGCCTGGTCCCCATTTCCGTCAACAACTGGGGCGGGCTGATGCTCAACCTGATACTGGCGATCGGCGGCATCACCCTCAGCCTCCCCATCGGTATCGCCCTGGCGCTGGGGCGACGCAGTCAACTGCCCGTGGTCAAGACGCTATGCGTGGTGTTTATCGAGGTGTTCCGCGGGGTGCCGCTGATCACGCTGCTGTTCATGTCCCGGCACCTGGTGCCGCTGGCGTTTCCGGAGGACTTCCCGCAGAACGCGCTGCTGAACGCCGGCATCGTGATCACCCTGTTCAGCTCGGCGTACATGGCCGAGAACATCCGGGGCGGACTGCAGGCCCTGCATCCGGGGCAGGCGGAGGCGGCGCGAGCATTGGGACTGCCCGGATGGCAGACGACCCTCCTGATCTCGCTGCCCCAGGCCGTCCGCAACGTGATACCGGCCATCGTGGGTCAATTCATCGGGCTCTTCAAGGACACCAGCCTGGTGTACATCATCGGGATGCTGGACATACTCCGCATCGGCCTTGACTTCGTGAACGGCAACATCGAATTCCGTGACAACAAGGGTGAAGTCATCATCTTCGTCGCCCTGGTGTTCTGGATTTTCTGCTACGGTATGTCCTACGTCAGCCGCCGTATCGAGCGTCACCTGGGGGTGGGAGAGCGGTAGCGGATCCCGCGCTGGAAATGCACTCTGCTAGAATGACGGAACAGTAGGTCTTATGGCGTCGCGATTGAAACGTCTGCACCGCCGGCTGGCATCGCTCACGGTTACAGCGGCGCTGTCTGCGCCAACGCGGACACTCCCCCGTCGCTCGCGTCGTCCTCACAGTAACCGCCAGTAACGCCCACCGCATCGGAGCGCGCCATGACTATGACCAGCAACGGAACCACCGACGCCGTCGAAGACATCATCGTCTGCCGTGACGTACACAAGTGGTACGGCAACTTCCACGCATTGAAGGGGGTTACTACCACCGTCCAGAAGGGTGAGGTGGTGGTAATCATCGGGCCGTCCGGCTCGGGCAAGTCCACCTTCATCCGCACCATCAACCGCCTGGAGCAGCACCAGCGCGGCGACATCGTTGTCGATGGCATTGAGTTGACCAACGACATCCGCAACATCGACGCCATTCGCCGCGACGTGGGCATGGTCTTTCAGTCCTTCAACCTGTTCCCCCACCTGACGGTCCAGCGCAACATCACCCTGGCGCCCACCAAGGTCCGCAAGATGCCGGCCCACGAGGCCGACAGCGTTGCCATGGAACTCCTGGAGCGGGTCGGCATTCCCGAGCAGGCGGACAAGTATCCCGCGCAACTGTCGGGCGGCCAGCAGCAGCGCGTCGCCATCGCCCGGGCCCTGGCCATGCAGCCCAACATCATGCTCTTCGACGAGCCCACGTCGGCCCTCGACCCCGAGATGATCAAGGAAGTGCTGGAAGTCATGCGGGAACTGGCCGAGTCGCAGATGACGATCCTGGCCGTTTCCCATGAGCTTGGCTTCGCTCGCGAAGTGGCCGACCGCATCGTGATGTTCGACGAAGGCCAGATCGTCGAGGACCAGGCTCCGGACGAGTTCTTCAACAACCCGCGCCACGAACGGGTGAAGCACTTCCTGTCGCAGATTTTGTAACCGCTTGCCGTCATTCCGGCGAAAGCCGGAATCCAGGGCTCTCCGGCTGCCATTGCGGTCGAGATACGAGAATGATGGACCAGTGACAGGACAGCGAAGAGATGGCGTTAGCGAGGAAATTCGGGCGTTGGATCTGGGCCGGCGGCAGCGCCGAATCTCATTGGGCGCGCCAGCGGCGGCTGCCTTTCTGGGAACATCCGTGGTTCACGCGCATTTACCGCATCGCCTTCGTCACCGGTTGGGTTGCCGTTTTCGCGTTCTTCCTGATCTGGAACCTAGTGTGGGCCACGCCGTAGACTTGCGGCGTTGTTGGATCACCTTGCCTTCTCGGGTAACTTGGAAACTAGTTCAGTTCGCGCCGATGATAACCGCGCATATGGCGGTGATGGTGGAAGCAATCGCTACGGCCGTCGGGATTACCCACCGCGCGTTGTCTAACAGCCACTGACGCCACGCCGGGCGTTGCAATCGGTCCCGGAACTCCTGGCCTTTTGCAGTTATGACATAGCGCTTTTCCTCAACCTCGAACAGATAGCCTTCCGCCGCCATTGCGCGGAATATCAGGTTAGTACGCTCATCTTCCGGCGGAGGGCTGTAAGCCTCTCCGGGGACGCATTGCCGCAGGATGTACAGTTGCGCATCTTGGTACGCCCGGTCCGCTCCCCTGATGGCGCGACGATCTCGAAGCGGCTCCGGTAAGCGAATGGTCATCGGGGGCTTTCGGGCCGGTTAATGACACGAACAGAATGACGCTCTCTACTATTTACCGGGATAACAGTCTGCCCGATTCATCACCACGCTTTGGCCGTCCACAGCGCTGGCTTCCAGGGCAAGGCAAGCCGCAGATGTCTCTGATAGAGTCCATTCGACGCGGAAGTTATGCGTCTCTGCACTGTCCGACGGGATGCGTCGCAGTGCAAAGCCCCAGTGGCCGATGTCAGCGTCATGGGCCAATCCCTCCGCCCGGTCCGCCGCATAGGGACAAAGCGGCACTGGGTCAGTACCGTCTGCCCGGTTGCTGTGGCCACGGTAAGAGGCCAGGGTATTCGCATTATCCGTGAGTTTGAACTCGACGAGATATTGCTGGCCACCGCTTTCGGTGGATTGGCAAGTCAGGATAGCCACCGCGTCGCCCTTTTCAATCCTGCGGCTCAGCTCATTGCCTAACGCGCTGGGTACAACATCGCGCAAGGCGTCCGGCAGTTTGATGATTGGCATTTCCGCCCCCTATTGACCCTCGGTCCCTACCGGCAGTTGTATCTCAGACCACTACTTCGCCGTCTCCCGCCCCGCTTGCGCTTCGCCACGCAGCTTATGTCAGGCGTTAGCATAGGTATTGTCAGATCAGGCTTGGAAAGGGTGGACCTGACGAATCTGCGATCCGTTCCGTCCATTCCGATTGTAACCCATACCTCGCCGTGTGTATCGCTATCTGCTCCGCCGCGAATTGCGTCGCCGCATACAGGTCAACCAGGTCGCTTACCTTTTCCACGTACAGCAGGCCGTTCATAGCGTTGTGGTTGCGCAGCTCTTCCAGCGTCATCTGATTGCGCTTGATGCCGTTGCAGGTGCGATGCAACAGCGCCAGGTTGTAGAGTTCGTCGTTGCCCTGGGTTCCTTGCGTCGCCCGACGCGCCCTGATGTGGTCTACCTCCAGCAGCGTCTCGTCCAGGCTGCCGTTGGGCCGGCGGGGTTCGTAGCCGCAGCCCCAGCAGACCGGCCCGAATTGGTCCATCAGCAGCCGCTTGGCGTCATCCTTCGGGATGCGCCCCGACCAGCTCGATGACTGCGTACTCTGCCTGGCCCCGCGCCTTGGTTGCCGCAGGTTGTGATGCGGCGCCGGGTCAACGTCGTCCCGCTCTGGCAACTCGTTGGGGCCAATGGTGCGGCCCGACGTCCATTGCTGCGGCTCCTGAAATCCCCAGTCTTTTCTCACCGACGCCAGGGCGTCTTTGGTGGCGTCGGTCATGCCCTCCAGGGCGATGCCGTTCAGATAAAACCGCCGTTTCAGCATCGTCCACGCCCGGTAGGCTATGTCGCAGGCAATCCACTGGCGGTCCAGCCGTTCCGCGGCAATCGCCGTCGTCGCGCAGCCGGCGAATATGTCCAGCACCACGTCGCCCTCGTTGCTGCTGGCCCTGATGATGCGCTCGTAGAGTTCCAGCGGCTTTTGCGTTGAATAGCCAGAGTATTCCCCGCTACTGGTACTATAGTTTGTGAATCCGATGGGATCGAGGACTAAGTTTTGCGGAGGGTTGCCGGTGTCAGCCTCAGCGTACCTTTTCAGGCCGGGCCATACTCCCCTGTTGGGGTGGTGAATCAGTCCGTGCGCGTCGAGAGCGTCAAGTCGATTGTGGACACCTTCAATCCGCAGGTATCCAGGTATGATGTTGGTATCAATCCACTGAGCATAACTGCTATCTCTCGGCAGCGCCCAGTGCCTGCCTCTGGCGTCCACGTCGTAATCTCGCCACGCTTGACCCGATTCCCCTTCCCTCGTGCCGGCGCCGGTCAAGTCCGCTGCCCGGTACGCGCCGCGTTGATCGCGAGATGGGTACGCCGTGGCTAATTCTTCCGCCGTTTTGGGCTCGGATATGGCGACACCATTCCATGTGAATCTTGGGCCATTGACGTAGTAAAGCAATGTGTCGGTTATGTTCCCATAGCGACGCGCATCATTGTGAGCTATGGCCCGTCGCCATGTGATTTGGCTTCTGCAATTGCCGGCCCCAAACACAGCGTCCATCAGCATTCGCAGATAACTGTTGGCGTGGTCGTCGCAGTGGACGTAGATGCTGCCCGTTGGCTTCAGTACCCGGCGGCATTCCAGCAGCCGCGCCGCCATGAACGCGATGTAAGCGGCCTCGTTTTCCGAGGCGCACGCCTCCACGGCCTGGATTACCGCGAACACCTCGGGGTAGTCGTCCTCAATGCTCATCTTCCAGGCCGGATGCACGTCCTCGTCCCATCTCCAGATGTCGTGGACGCGGGTCAGGCCCTGGCCCTCGTTGTGCTCGACGCCGTGGGCTTTGGCCAGGGCGATTTCCTCGGCGTACTCAGCGTTGCTGATGGGCGGGCGAGGGTTGCCGGTAAAGGTTTCGTTGGCCGCAAAGGGTGGGTCAATGGCAATCAGGTCGATGCACCCGTTGTTCAACCGGCGCAGGAACGTCAGGTTGTCCATAATCGCCAGCGTCCGGTTCGCCACGTTGAGATTGCCCACAGGGGTTGCTCCCGGTTTCAATGCAGTTTTCAGGTAAAGCCATCCTATCACGTTAGGACATCCTTTCTGGTATAGCGCTCGTCACCAAATTCCCAACCTTCACGGGTAATCCTCACCCGTACCCGGTTTGCGGCGGGGTAACGTCAGAATCAGGGTTTGCGGAATTTTATGATTTGGCAGGATTGGGAGAGCTCCATCACAGAACGGTTCCAATCCTGATAATCCTCAAATCTTGAAAATGCTGCTTCTGACGATTTGCGAAAGTGGGCACACATGTGGGCCGGGTTCCATTTGCCCGCTGACACTCCGCACGATAAAATCCCACCATTCTCCTATTCCGCTCACGGTGAGCCTGTCGAACCACACACCTCCAGGAGCGCAGCCATGCCTGACCGACAGATGCAGATAGGGGTCGTTTTCCCCCAGACGGAAATCGGTTCCGACCCCATCGCCGTGCGCGATTACGTGCAGGCGGCCGAGGAATTAGGCTACGCCCACATCATCGCCTATGACCACGTGCTGGGGGCGGACACTGCCCACCACCAGCCGTGGACGGGCAGCTACACCAAGGACAGCATGTTCCACGAAATCTTCGTGGCTTTCGGCTACATGGCGGCCCTGACCACCAACGTGGAGCTAGTCTCGGCCATCGTCATCCTTGGCCAGCGTCAGACCGCGCTGGTAGCCAAGCAGGCCGCCGAAGTGGACGTGCTGAGCGGGGGCAGGCTCCGTTTGGGAGTTGGCATCGGCTGGAACCCCGTCGAGTACGAAGCGCTCGGCGAGGACTTCACCACCCGCGGCCGTCGCGCCGAGGAGCAGATGGAATTGCTGCGCCGGCTGTGGACGGAAGAGGTCGTCGATTTTCATGGCCGCTACCACAACGTAACCAACGCGGGCATCAACCCGTTGCCGGTGCAGCGGCCGATCCCGTTGTGGATGGGCGCCGGCAGCCGCGCCCGCGGGCCGATCCCCACTGACCGCGTGCTCAGCCGGGTGGGGCGTTGCGCCGACGGTTGGTTCCCGCAGTTCCAGTCCGATGATCCACAGGCGGCAACCGCCATCGCCAAGGTGCGCGAGGCTGCGGTCGCCGCCGGACGCGACCCCGACGCCATCGGCATGGAGCCGCGGGTCAATTACTCGGACGGCGACCCGGAGTTCTGGCAGGCCAGGGCCGAGGAGTGGCGTGGCATGGGCGCATCGCACTTTTCCGTGAACACCATGTCCGCCAACCTGACCGGGGCCGCTGCCCATATCAACGCCATGCGCGAGTTCAAAGAGGTCATCAGCGGCTAATCGCCAGCGCTCACCCAAACCCGTCATCCCCGAACCCTTTACGTCATTCGTTATCCCTTTACGTCATTCCCGCCCCCTTTACGTCATTCCGGCGAAAGCCGGAATCCAGAACGTTGTTGACTTGGAGGCTTGACAGATGGTTACGACCACGCCGAAAGAGCCGACCGTCGAGGCTCCCGACGCCCCCCATTACGAACCCGACATGCCCATGGCCTTCGGCAGCGAACTGCGCCTGAACCTGAAAGCCCTGGGCGTGGATGGCAGCGCGCTCGACTTCGGGGAGCGGCTTGTCCAGCTTGCCCTGGACAACGAACCCTACGACTTCCAATTTTCCAGCCAGGGAGAACTAATTGTAATGGCCCCGTCAGGTTCTGATAGCAATCGCGACGAGATGCCGATCAACATTGATCTTGGACTTTGGGATCGTCTCAATCCGGGTGCTGCTTTTTCGCAAACCTCGTTTTTCCAGCTGCCCAGTGGCGCCCGTCTGATGCCCGACGCTGCCTGGATTACCCAGGAACGGTTCGACAACCGCACCGAGCAGGAACGGCGCAACGCCATCATCGGAGCGCCCGATTTCGTGGTGGAAGTCCGCTCCCGCAGCGACCGTCTCCCACCCCTGCTGGCGAAAATGGCGGAGTGGATGGAAGGCGGCGCTCGCCTGGGCTGGATGCTGGACGCTATTGACCGCCGCGTCTATATCTTCCGGGCCGGGCGCGAGATGGAAATACTGGAGAACCCGGCCGTGTTGGATGGGGAGGACGTGCTGCCGGGTTTCACGTTTGAGGTGGGGCGACTGATGTTCGGGCACGAATAACCCTCGCCCTAACCCACTATTCCAACGAAAGAACCGCCCGCCCCGTGCTTGACACGGGGACGGAATCCAGAAGGAGACAAAATATGGGAAGACTCGACGGTAAGGTCGCTCTCATCAGCGGCGGAGCGCGTGGTCAGGGTGCGGTGGAGGCCAGGATGTTCGCCTTGGAGGGCGCGTGCGTGGTCTTCGGTGACATCCTCGACGATGAGGGCCGTCGCGTGGAGGCCGAAATCAGAGAACTGGGAGGCCGGGCCTCCTATGTTCACCTGGACGTAACCAGCGAATCCGACTGGCAGTCCGCGGTCGATGCCGCCGTCTCCGAGTATGGCAAGCTCAACGTGCTGGTGAACAACGCGGGAATCGTGCTGGGGCGCAGTATCGAGGAGATGACCGTGGAGGAGTGGGACCGCCTCTTCGACGTCAACGCCAAAGGGGTTTTCCTGGGCACCAAGGCATCTCTGCCCGCTCTGCGAGAAGCCGGAGGCGGCAGCATTGTGAACATATCCTCCACCGCCGGCCTGGTGGGCAACGATTACAACCTGGCCGGTTACAGCAGCACCAAGGGAGCGGTGCGGCTTTTTACCAAGTCCACCGCCATCCAGCACGCCGGTGAGGGCATTCGTTGCAACTCGGTGCATCCCGGGCCGATCGACACCCCCATGCTGCAGGAGTCCCGCGCCAACCGGGGCAGCGGGCTCAGCGACGAGGAACAGCGCCAGCGCGTGCCGCTGGGCCGCATCGGGCGTCCCGAGGATATCGCCTACGCCGTGGTTTACCTGGCGTCGGACGAGGCGTCGTTTGTCACCGGAAGCGAGGTCGTCGTGGACGGCGGTCGCACCGCCATGTAAAACACAAAGGCGCCCCGAGGGACGCCTGGACAATTTAACATCGGTCTAGGTGGTCGGGGCGGCCAGATTCGAACTGGCGACCCCCTGCACCCCATGCAGGTGCGCTACCGGGCTGCGCTACGCCCCGCCCCGACAACTTCAGGGTAACACTCGCAAGTACAATTGGCAAACTCGCTTGGCAAACTCGCTGGCATCGCCAGTGATTATGCAGAGTATTACCTGCTAGGATGGCAGCTATCGCATTAGCATGATGAACGGCGATTGTTACAGCATCCTCGGCGTCCCGGCGGCGGCCACGACGGAAGAAATCCGCGCCGCCTACCGCCGGCTGGCCCGCCAGTATCATCCCGACCTCAACACCGGGCCGGAAGCCGAGACGCGCATGAAGGAGATCAATCAGGCGTACGCCACCCTGTCTGATCCCCAGCGCCGTCGCCACTACGATATCTACGGCGTAAGCGAGCCGCCTGCCGCCGAGCCGAATCGCCGCGGTCAGCGCAATTCCGCTCGCCCCAGCGCGACTCGTCCCTCGCGTCCCCGCGCCTATTCTGCGTCTTCTCCCCAGCGTGGTGAGGACATTGAAGCCGCCGTTTTGATAACGCGCCGGGAGGCCAGCCGGGGAATGCGCAAGGTGTTCCCGGTCAAGCGCACCGAGACCTGCCAGCGCTGTCGCGGCACCGGGTTCGAGCCGGAGGAGACCCTGGAGGCCAGTCAGTGCTGGCGGTGCAGCGGAGAGCAGCGGTTGCGGCGGGAGTTGTGGCTCAACGCCACCATACCAGCCGGCGTGGCCGACGGCCGCCGCCTTCGCCTGCGCGGTCAGGGAAACGCCGGTCTGGACGGCGGAGCCAGCGGGCACATTTACATCACGGTTCGCGTGGCCGAGCATGCCAGGTTACGGCAGACGCTTTCCTTCGTACTGGGCCACCTTTTCCGCTAGCGTTTCCCATCGGCGAGAGGATCAGGCGCCGGGCGCATCGCTTCCGTTCGGCGAAATCGGGAGTGGGCTCATCGGACGGCTTCCCGAGAGCCGGTGCGGTGAAGGTTGACGCTTGTCCGGCATCGTCAGCATAGCGGATTGTGTGGTTCACATCTTCATTCCGGTGCGCGTTGTTCATCAAGGTCGGGACTGATCGGTAGCGCTCAGCTGATCTCCCGGGCGCGATACTGCAACGCCTCCGCAAGATGCGCCGGTCCTATTCGTTCGGCTCCGGCAAGGTCGGCAACCGTGCGCGCCACCTTGACCACCCGATGCAGCGCCCGGGCCGAAAGATCAAGCTGTTGCGAGGCCCGCTGCAACAACGCCTGCGCGTCATCCTGCAGTTGACAATGCTCCCAGATCATCGATCCGGACATTTCGGCGTTCGACTGCCCGCGGGTTTCCGATCCTGCAGCGAACCGCGCCTCCTGGATGGCCCGCGCCGCGATCACGCGTTCCCGAACTGCGGTTGAACTCTCACCCTCAGCCCGACCCAGGAGGTTGTCATATTCAACCGGTGGCACCTCCACGAAGATGTCAATCCGTTCCAGCAGCGGCCCGCTGATGCGCCGCTGATACCGGGCCCGCGCCGACGGACTGCATACGCACTCCTTGCGTGGGTGCGACGCGTAGCCGCACGGACACGGGTTCATGGCTCCCGCCAGCATGAAGCTCGCCGGATAGGTCACCGTGCCGCTCACTCGCGTGATGGTCACCGTTTTGTCTTCCAGCGGCTGTCGCAACGATTCCAGTGCGGCGTGCCCGAATTCGGGCAGCTCGTCCAGGAAAAGCACTCCCCGATGGCTGAGCGTGATCTCTCCGGGGCGCAACATGCGACCGCCGCCCACCAGACCGGCGTTCGATATTGTGTAGTGTGGGGCGCGGAACGGTCGCTGGGCGATCAGCGGGCTGTCCGGCGGCAGGTTGCCGCTCACGCTGTAGATCTTGGTAACATCCAGCGCTTCTTGAGCGGTCAGATAGGGCAGGATGCCGGGCAGCGCCCGGGCCAGCAAAGTCTTGCCGGAACCTGGAGGTCCGCTCAGCAGGATATTGTGGAAACCTGCGGCGGCTACTTCCAGGGCCCTCTTGGCGTGGTCCTGCCCCCGGATGTGGCACAGATCCGTGTTGCCGGGTTGCTCGCGGTTGCCGTTGAGGTGGACGCCGTTCTGCGGGTATGGAGCGATTGCCGTATCGCCCTGCAGATGGGAAAGCAGCTGCGCCAGCGTATCGACGGGGTACACCCGAACTCCGTCCACCAGGGCGGCTTCGGCCGCGTCCACCGCCGGCACGTAAACCGAGCTGATGCCCTGGTCGCGCGCTACCGAAACCATCGGCAGGATGCCGGCCGTGTGGCGCAGCCCGCCGTCCAGCGACAACTCACCAAGAAATATCGCCGACTCACTGGTGGGCGGCGCCTGTCCGGTGCTGAAAAGTATTCCCACCGCGATCGGCAGGTCGTAGGCCGGCCCGGCCTTCTTCAGATCAGCCGGCGCCAGGTTCACCGTTATGCGCCGCATGGGAAACTCGCAACCGCTGTTGCGCAGCGCCGCCCGGACGCGTTCCTTGGCCTCCTGCACCGCGGTGTCCGGGAGGCCCACGATGTGGAACGCCGGCAGTCCCGGCGAAATGTCCGTCTCCGCTTGAATGATCTGGCCGTCCAACCCAATGACGGCGCACGTCTGAGCAGTTGCCAACATACCGAGTCCTCCGTGGTGGATATGGTCACCGCTCTGCTGGCGGTTCACCGACACGCTACCATCCACGAACGCACGTTCGCTATGGCTGGCTGTCATCAAAATTCTCGGCCTTTCCTGCCTTTGCCATCGCTGCATCCCTAATCTATACTTGCGCCAATGGACCTGCAGTTTGAAATTGGCGATCCACAGCGACCGAGAGGCCACGCGCTGCTGTATTTTCGCGTGGACACCGAGCCGGACAACGTATACGGCACCTATATCATCACCCTGCCCATCAGCGCCGATCTGACCAAATACGTCCCTCCGTTCCTGGCCGCGCATCTGGGGAGCGCCGGCTCCGGCCCGCTGGCCAACTTTTCGGCCTTCGCCATGCCGCCAATGTCAGAGCTGGTGGAGGGTGGATACGAGCAGTTGGTTCGCCTGGCCAACGTCCGGAACGACGACCTGGTCTATGGCGGCAGCATGTTCTCCTACGACCTGGCACGCATGATGGAATCGGTGGCCCAGGCCGTCCAGGAATACGCGGACGCCTGGTTCCGGACCAGCGGCGAGGAAGGCATCTCCACGGCGCCCGCCGAGGACGCCGCCATACCCCTGGGCGCGTCCGCCCCGCTCCCGGGAGCCGGGGATGGTGGTGATGGCGACAACCTGGGGGTCAACGAGGTGCTTTGGAGCTTCATGAGCGAGGGCGACCGCCTGGCCGAGATGGGTCGCCTGCTGGGCCGCCTGCGCTTCGCCCAGGAGGGCAACGACGACGCCGCCATTGCCGATATCATCGCGGAAATGACGGCCCTAGGCCGGCACCTGCCCGGTGAGTTCGGCATCGATTCGCTGGTCGCCGCCGCCAACGATACCTCCCCCAACGGCGTGCAGTTGGCCCAGCTGCACCTCGACCGTTGCTACCGGCTTTCGTCCGGGGACACGGAGCAGGTGCGCCGTATCGACGAGGCCATAAGGAATCTGCAACGGCGAGGATAAGAGCTCCCCGCCGTTTGCGTTGTGCTCGGGTTGCGCTCGGTGGCTGTTGGGCCGCCACGGCGCCCGGCGTTTTCCGGGTTACGCCCTCGGATGACTCCGCTGGTATTCAGCGCGGACGTGGGAGTCGGTCAGGTGCGTGTACACCTGCGTCGTGGAGATGCTGGAGTGCCCCAGCAGTTCCTGTACGTGACGCAGGGATGCCCCGTTCTGCAGCAGGTGGGTGGCGAAGCTGTGCCTTAGCGTGTGCGGCGTGATCTTCGGGTCCACGTCGGCGGCCTTTGCAGCCGTTTTCAGGATGTTCCACACCCATTGCCGGGTGAGCCGCTCGCCGCGCTGATTCAGGTACAGGGCCGTCTCGCCCTTCTTGTCGCCCAGCAGCTCGACGCGGGCGCCGCCGATGTATTCCCGCAGGTTCGTCAGGGCGTCGGGGTACAGGTAGACGATGCGTTCCTTGGATCCCTTCCCCCAGGTGCGAATGAACCCCTCTTCAAAATCGATGTCCTGCACGTTCAGGGCCACCAGTTCGCTCACGCGCAACCCCGTGGCGTACAGCAGCTCCAGGATGCTGGCGTCGCGACGCCCTTCGGGTGTTCCGGTGTCTGCCGCTGTGGTCAGCAGGCGCTTCACGTCGTCTTCGGAGATGTACTTGGGAACCGTCCGTCCCACCCGGGGCGAGCCCAGGTTCTCCGTGGGGTCTTCGGTAATCAGCCCGTTTGCGCTGAGGTATCCGAAGAATGAACGGACTGCGGCCACCTTCCGGGCAGTGGTGGTGTCCCGGTACTTGCGGTTGTCCCTCAGCTCGCTGATGTAAGCGTTGAGGAGGTTGATGTCCACCAGACGCCAGACTTCCTGGTCCTCAGAGTTGAGGCTGTCCGCGACGAACACGCGGAACTGGTTCAGGTCGTTGCTGTAGGCGTCCAGTGTGTTCTGGGAAAAACCCCGCTCTACGACCAGGTGTTGCAGAAACGAATTTACCGTTTGCTTCATGTTCTCCGCCAGTGGGCTGGTGTACCCGCTCCGCCTTGCTTGCCCTTGCCCGGATGGTGTGGCGGGCGTCTTGCTTTATTTTTGTACATCCAAACCGCGGACGTCATTCTGCGAACGATGCGGGATTCGGCGATTTCCGGTCACACGAGGCTGAAAACTCCCACCGACGCGAAAGTGACGATCGCCGCATGGATAATCAGGCTTGCGGCGATTGACGCCAACAGCCGGCCCCGGCGCATCCCGGCCACCTCCAGGGTCAGCGTGGTAACATAGACCCCGGCCCACGGCGTGACGATCAACACTCCCCATACGCCCCAACGGTCCAGCGCCTGCAACAGTCGTTGGCTGCGCCGCCTCAGCATCCACCGGATCACCGAACGGACCGGGTCGGGACCCATGCGCAGCATCACTCTCAACACCCCGGTTCCTTGCTCTGCCCTGCGAAACAGCCCTGAAATCACCAGCGCCGGCAGCATGTTGAACACCACGGACACCACGGCAACCAGCGGCGGATTCAAACCCAGCCCCACGCCCAACGGTATGGAGACCAGTTCCTCGCCGATGGGCGATGCGGCGGTCAGCGCCACCGCTACATACTTGGCCCACAAACTGGCGGCCTCCGGAACCTGCTGACCGGACGGCTATCCGCGCATCCGATACGGCTTACCGCGACGACAACAGGCTTGAACATGATGCCGTTAATTGTACTTGCCGTTGCCCTGCAGGCCGGCGGGGACTCCCCCGACCTGTCTTTCCTGGCGTACCTGGACGTGTGGATCATCGGCGGGCTGGTGATGCTGGCGGTGGTGGTAGTAGTGGGCAAATGGATCTACGGGAAGTTCCGTCGCCGGCCCGATGATGACATGTACTATGACGAGCGGTACGACAGCCACGACTACGAATGCTGACGCGCTGGTCCGCCGGGCTGTATTCACTGGAGTCATGCCGATCGCCGCGCTTGTCGTTTGACAGGGTTCGGCGGATTTTATACCCTCGCCAATCAACGTCGGCATAGGAGTACGTGCAGATGGTCACCCGAGGATTTTTCGGACGCCGCCGCGAGACGCCGCCGCGTCCCATCCCGCCCGGTCAATACCTGGAACGGGGGTTCCCGGTGCTGACCGCGGGACCCACCCAGCGTGTGCCACTCGACCAGTGGAGCTTCGTCCTGGTCGGGGCGGACGGCGAACCCCTGGGCGAATGGAACTGGGAGCAGTTTCGTGCGTTGCCGGAAACGGAGATATTCACCGACATCCACTGCGTCACCAAGTGGAGCAAGCTGGATACCACCTGGAAGGGCGTCACCATCGACGATCTCCTCGTCGCCGCCGGCGTTGCTGAGCCGCCGCCGTACCTGATGGCCTTTTCCTACGGGGGCTACACCACCAACCTGCCCACGTGGGACGTGATCGAGGGTCGCGGGATGGTGGCTTATGAGTTCGATGGGCAGCCCATCGCCGCAGAACACGGGGGGCCGGCTCGCCTGGTGGTGCCGCACCTGTACTTCTGGAAGTCCGCCAAGTGGCTGCGGGGCATCCGGTTCATGCCGCAGGACCAGCCGGGTTTCTGGGAGCAGTACGGCTACCACATGTACGGCGACCCCTGGAAGGAACAGCGGTACTGGGGCGACTAATCCTTCTCCGTCGTTCCTGCTAAAGAACAGCCGGCCCGCACTCAATGCGGGGTCACCCCGTACTTGATACGGGGCAGGAACCCGGAAAGGCCGCATCCGCAGCATCCTGAATGTCCTGTGCAGCGATGTAGAGAAACCACGTCCTGGCAACTCGCCACCGTGGAGCGGGTAGCTGTCGAAACCCACCGCGCCAAGACCTTCACCCTGCGGCTCGCTGAGCCGCGCCCTTTTCGCGCCGGCCAGCACTACGACGTTCGGCTCACGGCGCCCGACGGCTACCAGGCCCAACGGTCCTACTCGGTGGCATCTGCTCCCGATGATTTCCAGCGCATCGACCTGACGGTGGAGCACATCCCCGATGGCGAAGTCTCTCCGTACTTCCACGAGGTGGTGGAGCCGGGCGATGTCCTGGAAGTCCGTGGCCCCATCGGCGGCCCCTTCACCTGGACGCCCGATCTGGCCGGCCCGCTACTGCTGCTCGCTGGCGGATCCGGCATCGTCCCCCTGAAATCCATCCTGATGCACCGGGAACTGGCCGCCCCGGAAACCCCGGCGCTGCTGCTTTACTCAGCGCGCGGCCCGGAAGACATCATCTACCGGAGGTTCCTCGACCGAATGGCCAGGCTCAGCGGCAGAGTCGCCGTCCGATGCGCGCTGACCCGACGCCAGCCGCCCGGCTGGATTGGATATGACCGACGGGTCGACGCGGCAATGGTCCGGGAATGCCTGGACGAACTTATGGGCATGAATGGCGGTGACGCGGTTCCTCTGTCCTACGCCTGTGGGCCCACCGGTTTCGTGGAGGCGGCCGCGGACGCCCTGTTGTCCGTTGGCATCACCGAGTCCACCATCCGAACCGAGCGATTCGGGCCGACTCAGTAGCCTCACGCGCACCCATTTTTCACTCGAACTGTCATTGCGAGCGAAGCGCGGCAATCTCGTTGCGGGAGGAGTCATCGCTCGGCCAGCGAGATCGCCACGTCGCGCGCTCCTCGCGATGACAAAAACCGGGTATGCGTGAGCTCAGTAGCCGGTGGCCAGGCCAGCCAGCCAGTTGGCCACCGGGAGCAGCGTGGACCACAGTATCCCCGGTCGCAGCACGAAATCCGACGCCACCAATGCCACCAGCAACAGCGGCGCGTACCGCTGGAATCGCTGGTGGGTTACCGCCGTCGATTCGGGGAGCAGGGCTGCCAGCGCCCGGTAGCCGGCCAGCGGCGCCAGGGGCAGCGCCTGAAACACGGCTTGCATCAGGTTGTAGATGATCAACAGCCCGACCACGTCGGATATGCCGGAGCCCAGGCCGCCCGTCATTACCAGGTTCAGGCTGTCCGGCGACGGGTAGGTCCATCCCAACAGACCCGCCTTGACCGGCGACGCCAGCAGGAACGCCACCGTAACGTTCCCCAGCGGGCCCGCGGCGGCTATCACGACCGACGGCCACCGTCCCTGCCGTCCCGGGGGCCCCGGCAACTGACGACCCCAGCCGAAGCCGGACACCGTCGCCAGGATCACTCCTGCTATATCCAGATGGCGCAGCGGATTGCCGAAAAGGCGTCCCTGCGCTCGCGGGGCGGGATCTCCCAATGCGGTGGCCACCAGCGCCTGGAACCAGCCGTTGACCCAGATGGCGACGGCGCCGGAGAAAAGGCAGAGCGCTGCCAGACGGACGAAAGCCCCGATGTCATCGGGCAACAGGTTCGCGGACGAAATCAGCATGAGCGGCGGCTATTTTACGCCATAGCCGCCGCAACGCCCGCAGTCTGTCCTGCGAGTTATGGGATCATTCAACCTGGATCAGCCCGGTTCGACCCACTGCCAGAAGGATACGCCGCCCGTGTATTGCTCCGGCAGCAGGTCCCACAGGATGTCCAACAGCGGGCGAACGTCCTCCAGGGCGACTTCAGCGACCCGGCCATCCATGTACACTTCGTAGAAGTTTCCGTGCAGGCTTTCGGCGGCTCGCAATCCGCGGAGTATGTCCAATTCATGATCAGCGACTTCGCGGGCCAGCGCGGTTAGGACTTCCTGAATGGCCACGTGGTCGTAGCGCTCCCAGCTGCGGAGAGTTGCTACGGCCTTGGCCAGCTGTGCTACTGCGCCCCAGCCCTTTTCACCGGCCTGGCAGTAGTCGCCCTCCGCCAAGTGCGCCGGCCACTTGGACCGGTAATCGCGGGCCTGCTCCAAATGCTTGGCAATGCGGGCGTCGCGACGGGCCGGGGTTTCCGGGCGTCGTATCCGCGGTGGCAGGGTTGGCTCTCCTACTGCAATACGGCCGCGAGGTCGGGATGCAGGGCGCTCTCCTGCTTCTGGATGCCGACGTAGCGCAGCCGGGTCAGGTATTGGCGCACGTAGTGCGTGCGCAGGTTGTTGACCGCGGTCATACCCTCGGCCATTCCCGCAACCGAGCCTCCGGCGATGATGGCCATGGCCTCCCACAGCACCGGGTCCTTCATCTCGCCAGCCATGTCCTTCTCGATGGAACCCAGGATCCGGCGCAGCGACACGCCGAAGTCGACACCTTTCACCGCAACCGTCAGCTTGAGCATGGCCATACCGTAGGCCAGGTGCCGGGCCTTGTCCTGTAGGCTCAGGCCGAACAGCTTGCGATCAACGGTGTTGGTCGCGTAGTGCATCCCGAACCGGTACAGCAGCATCGTCATTGTGCCGCGCGCGACGTACAGCGACACGGCGACCTCCGGCCAACCGGCCCGGGTTTCCACCATGCGCCGGCTCATCATGCCCGGCGATTCCAGGCCCAACGCGCCGCCGTTGCACAACGCCCGGTGCCGCATCGCCTCGAAGTGACGCGCCGAGTCGAACTCCTGGGTGGCCAGGAACATCTTGGGCTCGATGTAGGCGTAGTTCATCCGGTGCAGCCACAGGCCGATGGTGTCGATCTCGGCGGTGGCGTGCTGACCCAGCTCGGTGCACAGCTGGCACCAGGCCAGTTCCAGGGTCTCCGGCTGGTCTGGAATCTCGTCCCACGGAATGTCCTGCATGGCGTTCCAGCGCCGCTGGATAGCCTCTTCGTACAGCCAGGCCGCGTTGTCCGACCACAACTCATCCTTGCGGTTCACCGAGTAGTTGTCCAGGCGGGGTATTCCCGGTGTGGCAAAGGACCCGCGGGGCATGCGGGTCATCTCCCGGCTTTCCTCGGGAATTTCCCCGTACAGGCCCACGTTGATCCCATCTATGGTCAGCCCGTGGGCGGTCGGCGCGGCGCGGGTGCCCCACTGGCGGGTGTCCTTCATCCAGGGGAAACGCTCGGTCGGGGATGGAGGAGCCTCGGGCTCGGCGGTCGGCTCAACAGGCTCGTCTGCCGGAGTCTCCGACTCTGCGCTGTCTGCCACGTTCTGCTGGACGCGCTCCGCGGCGGATGAGCGGTAGTTCCCGGTGGGGTTGCTGTCATCGACGGGCTCGGTCGGGTTGCTGCCGTTCTGCGGGTCGTTCTGAGTGGTCATAATGCCTCACTTGCGTAATGGGCTTGTTGGCTCAATCATACTGCCGCGCGGTCGGCCGTATCCTCATGCTGGTATTTGCGGAGCAGGTGGCCAAAGCGCCAATCCGTCCATTCCTCTTTTCTGCCGCCCGTCTTTTCCCAATTCCGGGCCAGCGTAGTCCGGTATCTAGCCTCGAGGTTAAGCCAGAGTTGCGCCGATATGCCCAAAGTGATCTCCAATCTGGCGGCGATGTCGGGTAGTGATCGCGCGTTCTCCTACGATGATCTCTTTCACAGCTTCCACATGCAAGCCGAGTGAAGGCGCGAGCTCCTGCGGCGATATGCCGCGGAACTCAATCTCTTCCAGCAAGCCTTCGCCGGGCGGAATTGCCCAATCGGAATAGAGCAGTTCGTTCCCAGTCGTCATAGTGGTTGCTCACTTCCTCGATGGTGACGCTTTGCGCCGTGTCACCTTGCGTCACAATGAGACGCCACTTTCCCGTCAAGTAGATAGAAAATTCGCCGGTTCACGATCCCCGCAAAGGATGCAACCTCAAACGCCTCACTTCATAAAGTTGGTGAAAATCTGCGGCTTCATAGAGATTCACCACACGATCGGCGTAACGTCTGCCAACTGCATGGCCCCAATCCATGACGGCCCGAGACGGAGCTTCGCAATTCCGCTGCAACCGTCCGGTGCGGAATATGACCTCCATAATGCACCCGCAACCGGAGAGGTATCGAATTATGTGGGTGTCGGCAAATTCCAGAGCGGCAATGGGATACTAGACGGCCCGCCGACCTCAGGACGACGGGCCGTCGGCATTTCAGCGCCGATTGTCGAGCAGGTTACGCTGCTGCCTGGTAAACCTCCAGGAGCGCCGGGTTGACGCGCCCGTTCTCGATGCGGTCGTCGAAGCCGCAGGACTTCAGACGCTGGAAGTATTCCTTGACCTGCCGCTGGCGGATGGCCGCGAGGATCTTCTGGCCCTCTTCGGCTTTGTCCGCGCCGCCGCCCAGCAGGATGGCGAGCGACTCGGCGGTCAGGTTGGCGCTGCGGGCTGCCGGGTTCTCGCCGCCGTTGCCCGTGGCCTGCCGGTCCTCGGCCTCGTCCAGGTAGGCGTGGATTTCTTCGCGCCGCTCCGGCGTGCACTCGTTCATGTAGCGGGCGTGCAGCACGCCGAAGGCCACGTGACGCGCTTCGTCCTGCGCGGCTCGCCGGTAGATGGCCTTCTCGGCGTCGTTGTACGCCATCAACTCGCCCAGGCGGAACAGCGTCAGCACGTTGCCCTCGCCCACGATGTGCAGGCGGCTGGACATCTCGGTGAACTCGCGGGCGTTGTCGGTGCTGCCGCCGGTGACGTCGCTCACCGAGTCGATCATCCGCATCAGGCCGCCGCCGTTGGCCAGCGCACGCTTGCGGAACACCTCCATGTGGCGCGACTCGTCCATCACCTGCGTGAGCAGGAACATCCGCACCTCATGGTAGTCGGGCGACATCTGCGAGATGAACCGGCCCGGCACGTCGGCCGCGACGAACTCTACCTGGGCGAAGAAGGTGGCCAGCTGGCACTGGGCGGCCTCGATGTCGTCGGACAGCGGACGCAGTGTCTCCCACGGAATGTCGGTGGCCGAGGACCACTGCCGCGAGACGGCTTCCTGGTACAGCTTGGTCAGGTTGAAGCCCCACACTTCCTTCTTGTCGCGGAAGGTGTAGGCGGAGAACTGCGGCACACCTTCACGGGGAATGGCCCCGCGTGTCCGCTGGGTCTGGTTGGGCGACTCGTCCAGCAGGTCGGGGGTGTATTGCGCCAGGGTGGGGTCGTGCGCCAACTCTTCCTCGGCGCCGGGGACCTGGTCCTTGATTTGCTGGAGCCAGGACAGGCTGAAACCGTTCTGCAGCGCCTGTTCCATCTCGACAGTGGTGCGGTCTTGCAAAGTAGCCATAGATAGTCCTTCTTCGCCGAGGACGACGGAATTATGCCCGCAATGTACCCGATGGCGCGGGGAAGCGTCAAGCGTGATGGCACGGGAGTGCGTTGCGGGAATTTGCCTAGCCTGATATTCTCTGTGGTAGATCAAACATTCTATTGAGGCTGTGACATTGACTAGCGAAGCAATCCATCCCGAGCGTTCTTGGACGGAGGAAAAGCTACAAATTCTCGAAGGCTACTTGAAGGCCTACACGACCGCACTGAAGAACCGAGATTTTCATCTCACGTACGTGGATGCGTTTGCTGGCACCGGGTATGTCAGCCGTGACGCAACGCAAAGCCTAGCGACTTGGGGTGATGACTTTGATGACATGTCGAGGGATGTCTTGCAAGGTTCTACACGACGGGCGATCGCGGTCAACGACAAACCGTTCGACAGTTTTATATTTGTGGAACAAAACCCTGAACATGCAGCGGCTCTGCTCAGAATGCAGCACGAATTCGGAGAACGTGACATTAAAGTTGAGCGGGCAGAGGCCAACGGATTTCTACAAATGTGGTGCGATGCCCAAAATCGCCTACTCGGGATCCCTTGGGATAAGCCAGGGAACCGCCAGCGTGCCGTCGTGTTCCTCGATCCTTTTGCCACACAAGTCGAATGGCAAACCGTATCGTCCATTGCAAGAACACAATCCATTGACCTATGGATTTTATTCCCGCTGTCTGCGATCACGAGGATATTGCCTCGCAACCGCCAGCCTGACGAAAGCTATGCTGCAACCCTTGATAGGATTTACGGAAGTGACGAATGGCGTACCCTGTATCAAACTAGAGTCCGGCGGACGCTGTTCGGTGATGAATTAGAGACCATTCGTGCCGAGCAAGAGGCTATTGTGCAGCTGTATTTGGAAAGGCTGAGTTCCGTTTTCGGCGCGGTTTCACCATCACCAAAATGGTTTAATAATTCGCGCAATTCTCCGCTGTTTGCGTTCATGTTCGCTGCAGCCAACCCAGGTCGCGGTGGTCGGATAGCTCTCGACATCGCCAACCACCTGTTGAGAAACTGGTAACCCATGGCAGCATCCAAAATAGAGTGGACCGACGCCACCTGGAACCCGGTTACCGGCTGCAATAAGATCAGCCCGGGTTGCAAGCATTGTTATGCCGAGCGCCTGTCCAAGCGGCTCAAGGCCACCGGAATGGAAAAGTACCGGAACGGCTTCGACGTGACCATGCACCCGGACACGCTGGATATCCCGTTGCATTGGCGCAAGCCCCGCTCCATCTTCGTCAACTCGATGAGCGACCTCTTTCACGTCGACGTTCCTGACGATTTCATCGCTCAGGTTTTCGATGTCATGGTCCGCGCTGACTGGCACCGCTACCAGGTTCTCACCAAGCGACCGGAGCGGACGGCCGCACTGAATCCGCAACTACCGTGGCCCGCCCAGATTTGGATGGGCGCCAGCGTGGAATCGCAGGACTACGCCCACCGGATGGACCTGCTGCGCGACACCGACGCCGCTATCAAATTCCTCTCGCTGGAACCATTGCTTGGCCCATTGCCCAACTTGGATCTCTCGGGCATCGATTGGGTTATCGTAGGCGGCGAATCCGGCCCGGGCGCACGTCCGATGGAGGGTGATTGGGCTCGCGACATTCGCGACCAATGCCAAGCTGCGGGCGTCCCGTTCCACTTCAAGCAGTGGGGCGGGGTTTTCAAGAAACGGCACGGCCGCGTCCTGGACGGCAGGACGTGGGATGAAAGGCCTGCGGACACCGTGGCAGGACCATAGAAAACGTCCCTCACCGGACGGTGTGGGGCGACCATCTTCCAAAGCTGGCTCCGGCAGCCCAGTCCGGAGTAGCCTCGTGAGAATGCTTTACTCCGGTGGGTCGACTCGGCCGGGAGATTCTCCGGCCTGCGCTCGGTCCCACGCGGTACGCAATTCTGATTGCCGGCTCCCCGCCCAATCGATTACAGCTCTCAAACGACGCGGTGGCAAGTTGCCGTGTATCACCTCGAGGTTATCGATGTTGATTTGGGCTTCCGCTTCGCCATATATGGCATGGATGTGCGGCGGACCATGCTCTCTGAAATATAAGCGGATTGTGATGCCTTCGAAACGGCAGACTTCAGGCATCCTGCTATGCCAAACGCTCAACTGGCGCAGTCGCTCCATCAGCTTTGACAATTAATTCCCAGTGGAGGGAATCGGCGCACAGCTCAACCTCATCATCCCAGGCGATAGCCCGGTGAGGAGCTATGTGGACCTTATCAAAGTAGCCTGGCTCGTCCCAAAGCTTGAAAACGCCACTGCCGGCCACGTCTGAGAGGTCAATTTCCCCACTCACTCCGTCGTCGAATTCCAGCCAGATGCGGTATTTCGCCAGAGCTTGCACGTTGGTTGGACGTATCATCAAGGTTCCTCATCTATTAGCTGCGCTTCGATTGTCGATTGAAAAAGCCGAGACGTTCATGCAAGTAACGATATGCCGTTGGACGCGGCAGGGTTTGCTGCCACGACACCTAGTTTGTAGCGCAATTATACCGCGAGAACGTGCTCGTGGCTCGCGCCAATCGGTGCGTGGCCAACGGCCGCGTCCTGGACGGGAAGACTTGGGACGAAACTCCTGTGGACGCCGCGGTCGGTTCATAGCAAACGCCCCTCACTATGCGGTGAGGGGCGCTGTTTTGCTGGGTTAGGTCGCGCTACCTAGTCCGGCGTGGTGCCCACCGCCGGCAGTTCTGCCTCCTCGTCGGCGGCCAGCATGCGGTTCATCGCGCTCAGGTAGGCGTGCGCGCTGGCGACGATGATGTCGGTGTTCGCGCCGCGCCCGGAGAACATGCGGCCGTTGTTTTCGATCCGGATCGACACCGAGCCGACTGAATCACGGCCTTCCGACACTGCCTGCACCTGGAAGTCGGAGATCCTGGCGGTGCTGCCAATCACACGGTCGATGGCGCGGCACACCGCGTCCACCGGACCGTTGCCCGTGGAGGCGTCGGTCTTGGCGTTGCCGTCAGGGCCGACGAGGCGGACTGTCGCCGTGGGGATGTCCTTGTCCCCGCTGGTGAAGTGCACCGTCTCCAGGGAGTAGCTGATGGGCTCCGAAGCCGTCCGGTTCTCCTCGTCCATGAGGATTTCCAGGTCGCGGTCGGTCACCTCGTTCTTCTTGTCAGCCAGCTCAACGAACCGCTCGTACACGCCGGTGACTTCCTCGCGGTCAAGCGAGTAGCCCAACGCCTCCAGCCTGGCCTGCAGGCCGGCGCGGCCGCTGAGCTTGCCCAGCACCAGCTGGACGTCCGGCGGCAGGCCGACGCGCTCGGGTTGCATGACCTCGTAGGTGGAGCGGTCCTTCAGCACGCCGTCCTGGTGGATGCCCGAGGCGTGGCGGAAGGCGTTCTCGCCGACGATGGCCTTGTTGGCCTGCACGTTCATGCCGGTAATGCGGCTGACCAGCCGGCTGGTGGGGTAGATCTGCGTGGTGTCCACGTTCAGTTCGACGCCGAACAGGTCCTTGCGGGTGTCCAGGGCCATGATGATCTCTTCGAGGGAGGCGTTGCCGGCCCGCTCGCCGATGCCGTTGATGCAGCCCTCAACCTGCCGCGCGCCGACCTCGATGGCGGCCAGGCTGTTGGATACGGCCAGGCCCAGGTCGTTATGGCAGTGGACGGACAGGGTCACGTTTTCGATGCCCCGCACGTTCTGCTTGATGTTGTTCAGCATGGTCTGGAAGTCCGACGGGATGGCGTAGCCCACCGTGTCGGCGATGTTGATGGTACTCGCGCCCATCCGGATCACCTCTTCCAGCATCCGGTACAGGTAGTCGGGGTTGGTGCGGGTGGCGTCCATGGGCGAGAACTCGACGTCCTCGCAGTAGCCCCGGGCCCGGGACACCATGTCCACCGCCATGGTCATCACGTCTTCACGATCCTTCCGCAGCTGGTGCATCTGGTGGATCTCCGAGGATGACAGGAATACGTGGATGCGAGGCTTCTCCGCGCTCTTGATCGCGCCCCACGCGGCGTCCACGTCGCCCGCGACGGCCCGGGAGAGCGAGCAGATGACGGGGCCCTGCACGTCCTCGGCGATGCGCTGGACGGCCTGGAAGTCACCGGGCGAACTGGCGGCAAAGCCGGCCTCGATGATGTCCACCTTCAGGCGACCGAGCTGGCGCGCGATCTGCAACTTTTCGTCCACCGTCATGCCGATGCCGGCCGACTGTTCGCCGTCGCGGAGCGTGGTATCCAGAAACTTTACTTGTGCAGCCATTGGTTCCTTTCCCTCCATGGGGTTGGCGCCCGTCGTGTCCTCGGTCGGGAGGCGGGCGCGTCAGCGTTGATCGTTACGTCGTGCTAGATGGGGAAAGGCTGGGCAGGCACACGCAGTCCACCACAGCCAGCCCCGCCAGGACCAGTCTGCGATGGTGAACTGCTCTGCACAGTACCTCCATGCCCATGTGTCACCTCCTCGATTTCTCGAAGGTTGCGTTGAACGCACTCACTTTGTCATTGCGAGCGCAGCGTGGCAATCTCGTTTCCATACAGGTCGTCGCCAGAGTGACGGGATTGCCACGTCGCTGCGCTTCTCGCAATGACAACGATTGGTTGTTACTCGATCTCCCGCGGGTTCATCCACGGCATCATCTCGCGCAGGCCCCGGCCCACCTCGTGGATCCGGCTGGTGCGCGCTTCCTGGCGCAGGCGCAGGAAGTTGTGGCGCCCCTCGTCGCACTCGGACATCCATTCCTGGGCGAAGGACCCGCTCTGGATGTCGTCCAGCACCCGGTGCATGTTCTCGCGGACGTGGTCGTCCACCACCCGCGTACCGCGGGTCAGGTCGCCGTACTCGGCGGTGTCGCTCACCGAGTAGCGCATGTAGTTGAACCCGCCCTGCTGGATCAGGTCAACGATCATCTTGAGCTCGTGCAGGCACTCGAAGTAGGCGATTTCGGGCGGATATCCGCGTTCGACCAGCGTCTCGAAGGCCAGGTTGATCAGGGCGGTAACGCCGCCGCAGAGCACGGACTGCTCGCCGAACAGGTCGCTCTCGGTCTCGTCCTTGAAGGTGGTCTCCAGCACGCCGGCGCGAGCGCAGCCGATGCCGGCGGCGTAGGCCAGCCCGATGTTCTTGGCGTTGCCGGTGGCGTCCTGGTGAATCGCCAGCAGGCACGGCACGCCGATGCCCTGCTCCACGAAGTGCTCCCGCATACGGTGGCCCGGCGCCTTGGGCGCGACCATCATCACGTCCACCGAAGGCGGCGGCACCACGAACTGGTAGTGGATGGTGAAGCCGTGGGCGAACATCAGGGCCTTGCCCGGTCCCAGGTTGGGCTCGATCTCGTCGCGGTACACGTCTTTCTGCACGTGGTCGGGGATGGCCACCATCATCACGTCGGCCTCTTTGGCGACCTCGGCGACGCTGCCAACTTCCAGGCCGGCATCCCGCGCGACCTGGCGGCTGGCGCTGCCCTCGTACAGGCCCACCATCACCTTGACCCCGCTATCGTGCAGGTTCAATGCGTGGGCGTGACCCTGGCTGCCGTAGCCGATCATGCCGACGGTCTTGCCATTCAGGAAGGCCATGTCGGCGTCTTTCTCGGTGTAAATGTTCACTGCCATGCTAGTTCATCCTTCGTTTGCGCTTTTCCAGTTGTTCCTGTCCCCGTGTTCGTCATTCCTGCGAAAGCGAGAACCCAGGAAAACGTTTTGCCTTTGGCACGTTTGGATTCCGGCTCAATGCCTGCCCCGTACTCTTGCGGAGGCCGGAATGATGGATGCCGATTAGACTCCCTCGTAGTGCCCCGGCGCCGAGCTGACCACCCGCTCCGCCGTGGCTCCGTTTCTGCCCATGATGACGGCGTCGGCGCCCACGTCGTCGCTGACCCGTCCGCCGGTCTTGCCCCGCACCATGGCGACGCGGCCAGTGCGCATCAGTTCCAGGATGCCGAACGGCCTCAGCAGGTCGTACAGCGCGTCGATCTTTTCCTCCTCGCCGGTGGTCTCCACCACCAGCGACAGGGTGCCCACGTCCACCACCTTGGCTCGGAAGAGGTTGATGATCTCCAGGATTTCGCTGCGGTTGGTGGGCGTGGTCCTCACCTTGATCAGCGCCAGCTCCCGCGCCACCACGTCCTCCTCGGAGATGTTGGACACCTTCACCACGTCGATCAGCTTCTCCAGGTGGCGGGTGGCCTGTTCCACGGTGTACTGGTCGCCGGTGACGACAAAGGTCAGGCGTGACAGGCCCTTCTGCTCGCTGGCGCCGACGGCCAGGCTGGCGATGTTGAACCCGCGCCGGCGGAACAGGCCGGCCACCCGGGTCAGGACACCGGGCCGGTCCTGAACCAGCGCGATGATGGTGTGCTGTTCCCTGCTAAGCGCGTTCAAATCCCACCCCCTCGGCCTCGGGCTCTTCCAGCATCTCGTGCACTGACTCCCCGGCGGGGATCATCGGGTACACGAACTCGTCCTCTTTCACCACGAAGTCCACGACCACCGGACCCGGCGTTTCCATGGCCTCCTGGATTGCCCCGGCCACATCCTCTTCCTTAGTGACCCGGATACCGCGGATGCCGTAGGCCTCGGCCAGCTTCACGAAGTCGGGGTTGCCGCTGTAGATGGTGGCGAAGAAGTCCTTGTCGTAGAAGAAGTCCTGCCACTGCCGCACCATCCCCAGCGATCCGTTATTAAGGATGGCGTACTTGACGTCGATCTTGTTTTCCACCGCGGTGGCCAGGTCGCACAGGGTCATCTGGAACCCGCCGTCGCCGGCGATTGACCACACGGTCTTCTCCGGCCGGCCCACCTTGGCGCCCAGAGCCGCCGGCACCTCGTACCCCATGGCTCCGCTGCCGCCCGACGTGATCAGCGAGTTCGGCTCCTTGTAGCCGTAGTGCTGCGCGGCCCACATCTGGTGCTGCCCGACGCCGGTGACGATGATGGCTTCCCCGTTGGTCTCGTCCGAAATCTGCTTCATCACCTGCTGGGGCAACAGCACGTCCGACTTGCGGATGAACAGTGACGGATGCTCCGCCCGCAGCGTGTCCGTTTCCTTGATCCAGTCAAGGTGCACGTTGGATTCCACCATTGGTATGAGCGCGCGCAGGCTGGCCTTGAGGTCGCCCAGCACCGGGGCGTCGGCCACCACGTTCTTGTTGAACTCGGTGGGGTCGACGTCGACGTGGACGATCTTGGCGCCGGGCGCGAAGTCGCTGAGGCGACCCGTCACCCGGTCGTCGAACCGCGCGCCCAGGCAGATGACCAGATCGGAACGGTCGATGGCGAGGCTGGCGTAGGCCATGCCGTGCATCCCGGGCATTCCCAGGTTCAGCACGTGCTCGGTGGACATTGCGCCGATGCCCAGCAGCGTGGTGATCACCGGGATCTGCGCTTTCTCCGCAAGCTCCTGCAACTCGTTCCATGCTCTCGAGATCAGCACGCCGTGTCCGGCCAGGATCACCGGCCGTTCCGCCCGGTTTATCAGGTCGGCGGCGGCGCGCGCCTGCCGCGGGTCCGGGGCGCCGGGCGGGAAGTAGCCGGGCAGGTCCACCTCGTCCGGCCACTCAAATTCGATCTTGTCGCCGGCCAGCACGTCCTTCGGCACGTCGATGAGGACGGGGCCGGGCCGGCCGGTGCGCGCGATGTAGAAGGCTTCCTTGATGGCCGGCGCGACGTCACGCACGTCCATCACCAGGTAGTTGTGCTTGGTAACCGGCAGGGTGATGCCGGTGATGTCGGTTTCCTGGAAGGCGTCGCGGCCGATGGCGGCGCGGGGCACCTGCCCGGTGATGCAGACGATGGGCACCGAGTCCATTTGCGCGGCCATCAGCCCGGTTACCAGGTTGGTGGCTCCGGGGCCGGAGGTGGCGGAGCATACCCCCACCTTGCCCGTGGCCCGGGCGTAGCCGTCGGCGGCCATGGCAGCGGCCTGCTCGTGGCGTACCAGGATGTGGCGCAGCTTGGGATAGCCGGACAGCGCGCCGTAGAACGGCAGTACAGCGCCGCCGGGCAGTCCGAATATCGTGTCCACGCCTTCGCGCAGCAGGCTTTCGCAAATGATCTCCGCGCCTGTCATTTCCATAGTACGGCCACTCCTGTGATCTCTCCGGTTTCCGGTTCGGCCCGTTTCCAGTTTGGTCAGGGCATAAAAAATCCCGACCCCGAAGGGACGGGTTTTGATTCCCGCGGTACCACCCTTCTTTTCCGCGCCCCGCTCATTGCCCGGGATATCCCTGGCGAGCGCTCAACGCGAAACTCTCTGTACACAGCCGTTATCGGAGCCGACCCGCTCGCCCTACTCACGCTGTCGCGCTTCAGCCGAGACGCTCCGGGGCGAGTTCAGCAATTCCGGCCTCCCGACTTCCACCAACCGTCGGTTCTCTATGCGGCCTTCCCAGCTTACTACTCCCCATCACCGCGATTTAACTGCCCGACATGCTATCACCCGCGCCATCGCAGTGTCAACGAAATGCGCCACTCACGCCCACCCATTTTGTCTTTTACATTGATGCGCCGGATGAACAGGATTTGATTGATTATTGTGAACGCTCCCGCACTCTTTACAATGCTGAAAATTGAACGCCCCACCCGCACGCCATCATCCGGTCTATCCTGTATATCGATGTAAATTAGCTCCCGTAGTCGTCAAACTGGGTACGCATGAGAAAGGCCGAGTGGACGCTCTGGCAGGTTCCGGCGCTTACCGAACGTAAAAGGGAAAGGGGTGGGATCTATGACTATATTCAAGCAAAAGATGGCAACACGGACTTCCGTGGGGGTTTTGCTTTTGGTCGCTGCCTTAATCATCGGAGGCGTGGCTTTTGGCGCCGGCGTCTTCTGGTCAGACGATTACCGGAGTGGGCAGGCAACGGCATCCGCCTCCAGCGCGGACGACGCGGACGACAAGGTGGTTGTCACCGCCGGAGGCACGGCTGTTGGCGCCGGCGCCTTCCGGTCAGACGATTACCGGAGTGGGCAGGCAACGGCATCCGCCTCCAGCGCGGACGACGCGGACGACAAGGTGGTTGTCACCGCCGGAGGCACGGCTGTTGGCGCCGGCGCCTTCCGGTCAGACGATTACCGGAGTGGGCAGGCAACGGCATCCGCCTCCAGCGCGGACACCACGGTGGTTGCCACCGCCGGAGACGTGTCCATCACCGCCCGGGAATTACAGGAATCAGTGATGCATCTTCAACACATGAAGGAATTGGCAGAAAGAGAGTTGCAAGGATTGATCGACTACGGGGATCTGCCAACCGACTACCTTCAAGACCGACACAACCTGGTCCTCAAGTGGGGTGATGAGAACGTCGTCCTGGCAGGCCTGATAAAGGAACGCATCATTCATCAGAAAGCCACGGAACTCGGCTACGAAGTAACCGACGAGGAACTGGCGGAGGAGACCAAATGGGTGCGCGCCGCCTACGAACGCGGCGAGCTGGACGCGTACACCCAGGGATACATTGACTCCGTAGGGGCAGACCACTACTGGGACAACATTTATCCCGCATTGGCGACCCGCTCAATGGTCGCCGAGAAGCTCTGGGATGGATTGTACGAAAAGGCAGGGACTCAGTACTACAACGATGCACGGGTCCATCGGTATGACTTCGAAGAAGAGGTGATGGCCGCCGCCGACATTACCGTGCCGGCAAGTGAGGACCATTCGGCGACGCTGGACGGGGTTATGGGGTTTTTGGACGATGTAAGAGAGACCAACAGGGCCCACCTGCGAAAGGACGATGACCTGCCCGCCGCTCCCGAAGACACCTGGGTAATTCACGTTAGAAAAGCAAACGGCGTGACGTGGGACGTCATACACCACGGCGTCGAGCCGGAGGTCTGCACCGGGGTGGATGAAAACGGGAACGAGACGCATCGGATCTGCGATGCCAACGGGGAAGTATTGGTCGAGATGGGTCAGGAGGACGCAGTCGTCATCACCCCGCCCGGAGAAACGCTTCCCATTTTCTCCGAGGACGGGCAGTAACCAACCTGAATCTAACGTGGAATGTGCGGTCAGGGAGCGTAAGCCAAATCCACCGGCACGGACTCAGTCGCCCTGTCGCCACTTTCTCCGCCATTTTGCGCCAACACGAATGGCGTACCAATCGTCAGCAGGAAGGCCCCGGTCACGGCGACTCATGCGTACCCGGTTTGACGACTACGGGAGCCAATTTACGTCGATAAACAGGATAGACCGGATGATGGCGTGCTGGTGAGGCGTTCATAATAATCAATCAAATCCTGTTCATCCGGTGCATCGATGTAAAAGACAAAATGGGTACGCGTGAGCGCACAGGGCCTTTTCAAAGTCTCTGACGGTGGCCCACAACCCTGTTCGTCATTCCCGCGAAAGCGGGAATCCAGAACGTTTCCATTAGCGGAAGTCTCTGGATTCCTGCTTGCGCAGGAATGACGGATCAACTTTGAAAAGGCCCTGGTGAGCGCATCGCTATCGTTGACACTCTGCCGGCCTGCTGGTAGTTTGTTGCGGCAAACTGTGAGGCGTCGCCGGCCGCTTTCCGTACTGCCGCCTGCTTCGCAAATCGCAAATACGAGTACGAGGGGGATTCTATGCACAATTCACGCAGATTGCGCCGGTTTACTGCCGCTTCCCTGCCGTGGCGAGCGATCTTCGCCGCGGCTGCCGTTTCCCTGCTGCTGACGGTGGTTGCCGCCTGCGGAGGCGGCGCGCCGGAGCCCGCCGCCACGACCGCGGCTCCGGCCAGCGCAGAGCAACCCACCGCTGCCGCCGCCCCGGCCGCGCCTACCCAGGAAGCGATCACCCTGCAGGTGGTGTGCATCAACCGCACCCTTCGCCCCTGTGAATTGATCCGCGATTTCTACGCGCCCAACGTCAGTGAGCGGACCAACGGCGAGGTCACTATCGAAATCTCGTCGTACCCCGAGCTTGGACTCGCCGGCCCCGACACCATCCGGCTGGTCAACGACCAGACGCTGGAGTTCGCCGAGATCTACTCCGGTTACGTGGGCGGCGACCTTCCCATCATCGACGTGGGCAACCTCTGGGGCCTCTCCCCCAGCAACGACGCCCACCTGGCCCTCACCGACGCCATCGAGGATGACATGATCCGCATCCTCCGGGACTCCACCGGTGGCGAGCCGATCTTCCGGGCCTATTATCCCAACCAGTACGTCTTCAGTCGCGAGCCGCTGCCCGACCTGGGGTCCTACAGGGACAAGAACATCCGCCAGCACAGCACCATCCTGGGTGACCTGCTGGCCGGCCTCGACGCCGAGGGTCAGTTCGTGGCCTTCGCCGACGTGTACACCGCCCTGGAACGGGGCGTCCTCGACGCGGGCATCACCGGCGGCACCCCCGGCTACGGCCAGCGCTGGTACGAGGTCACCAACTACCTCTACGGGCCGATAGTCGGCTCCATTGGCGTGACCTACGTCACCGTCAACAGCGAAAAATGGAACGCCCTGAGCGCTGAAAATCAAGCCATCCTCAAGGAAATCGGCCAAGAGTACGAGGCCGAGAACCTCCGCCTGCTCAAGGCGGACTGGGACCCGGCCGGCATCAGCCTCAACGTCGAAGAGGGAATGGAATACTCCGACTTCCCGGACGACGTGAAGGCCAGGATGCGCGAGACTGCCCTGAATTTGATCATCCCCAACTGGGTGGAGCGCGCCGGCGGCCCCGGCTCCGAGGGCGTCCAGATCTTCAACGAGAAGGTCGGCCCCATCGTCGGCGTGGTCATCAACCCTGATGGCACCGCCAGCGAGACCGAGGCCATGATGATGATGGACACGACCGATTGCGGCGATGACCGCGGCGTCGGCGAAGTCTGCATCAGCATCGTGGACTCGCCCACCGGCGAGAAGGAAGCCATCGCGTCCACGCAATGCGACGGAGAAACCGCCGCCAGCGTTCCGGACAGCCACGGCGGCGGCAGCCCCTCCGGCTGGTCCTGCGGCGTGGAGAGCGGCATCAACTTCAACCTGACCCCGCTGACCTCCTCCGGCGAAAGCTTCGAGTTCCAGATGGCCTGCATCAACCGCACCCTGGTGGACTGCGGCCTCGCCATCGGCAACTACGCCGAAACCGAGGACATCGGCTTCGTGGAACGCGTCAAGCGTCGCACCAACGGGCAGGTCGTTTTTGAAATCTCATCCTTCCCCGAACTGGGCATCGCCGGTCCCGACTCGCTGCGCCTCATTGAGGACGGCACGCTGGACTCTGCCCAGATCTACTCCGGCTACGTCGGTGGGGACTTCCCCATCATGGACATGAGCAACCTCTGGGGCCTCTTCGCCACCCAGCAGGACCAGTTGGACGTCATTGACGCCATCCAGCCCAAGATGGCCGAGGTCACCGCCGAGAACGGCGGCATCCAGATTGCCTACATGATGACGGCCCACAACTACATCTTCGCCAAGCCCCAGGTTGACGGGCTCGAAGACCTGGAGGGTCTCAAGGTCCGCAGCCACAGCACCGTGCTCAGCGACCTGCTTTCCGGCATGGGCGCGGACCCGCAGTTCATCGCCTTCGCCGACGTGTACACCGCCCTGGAGCGGGGCGTCATCGACGGCGCCATCTCCTGCGGCTCCTGTGGACACGGGCTGCGCTGGTACGAGGTGTCCGACTATCTCGTCGGCCCCATCGTTTCCGTGGGTCACAGCTGGTTCGCGGTCAACGCCGAACGCTGGAACAAGATGCCCAAGGACCTCCAGAACATCGTTCTTGAGGAGGGGGGACGCCACGCCTACCTGAACCGCCAGCTCCTCTTCGAGCACTTCGCTCCCAATGCCACCGCGCAGAACGTGGAGCAGGGCATGCAGGCAGTGCCGTTCACCCCTGAGATGCAAAACGCCCAGCGGCAGTCGGCCATCCAGAACGTCGTTCCGGGTTGGGTCGAGCGCGTCGGTGGCCCCACCTCCGAAGCGGCCATCATCTTCAACGACGTGGTGGCTCCCATCGTGAAGGTGAAGATCAACCCTGACGGTACGGCGTCATCCACCGAATAGCCGCAGCGTTGGCGACTTTCGGAATATGCGGGGGCGGTTCGTGAACCGCCCCCGCTGCATTTATTACGATGTGTGGTTGCGTTTTTGCGTTATTCGTTAATGTATTCCTCTACATAGACGCTGATTTGTTTCGATTGACAGCCCTATATGATTGTCTTAAACTCCGATGCCGGTCGCTATACCTCGAAAAGTGCACGAAAGTGCGCTAATCATCAGTTGGAAGTGCAATCAACTGGAGGGCATATGTATTACCGAATCAACGGCGTATTCTCCAGAGTTGGAATTGGCAAGTATTTGATGGCTGCCGCGCTCTGCGCGCTCATCGCAGCCCTTGCCGCCTGCGGCGGCGGTGATGGGCCGGCCAGTTCGGGCGATAGCGGCGGCGGGGCCGCGGCTCCGCAACCCACTGCGATGGCCGCCGAGCCCACCGCTGCGATGGTCTCCGAAACCCGATTGGAGACCCAGGGCGAGAGTTTCGAGTTCCAGCTGACCTGCATCAACCGGACCGTCGCGCCGTGTGAGCTTCTCACCAACTTCTTCATTCCCGCGGTGGCGGAGCGTACCAACGGCCAAGTCCAGATGACAGTGTCCTCCTACCCCGAATTGGGCATCGCGGGACCCGACACCTTGCGCCTGGTGGGTGACAACACCCTGGAACTTTCCATCATCTACAGCGGATACGTGGGCGGCGACCTGCCGTTGCTCGACATCGGGAACCTCTGGGGCCTCTCCCCCAGCGAGGAAGCCCACCTCGCCCTGGCCGATGCCATCGACGAGGATTTGATCGCCGTGATCAAGGAGACCACCGGCGGTCAGCCCATCCTCCGCCAGTACTACCCCAACCAGTTCGTCTTCAGCCGGGAACCCCTGCGCGCCGTGGCCGATTTCGAGGGCAAGAAGATCCGGCAGCACAGCACGATCCTGGGGGACCTGCTGGCCGGTCTCGGCGCTGAGGGCCAGTTCGTGGCCTTCGCCGACGTTTACACCGCCCTGGAGCGCGGCGTCATGGACGCTGGCGTGACTGCCGGCGAGGCCGGACACAGCCAGCGCTGGTACGAGGTCACCGACTATCTGACCGGCCCCATCGTTGGCTCGGTCGCGGTCGCCTACCTGGTGATGAGCGGCGACCGCTGGGATTCCCTGCCACCGGACATTCAGCAGATCATGCTGGAAGTCGGCAAGGAATACGACGTCCTGGCTCGTGAGACCCTGATCGAGGAATGGAACCCCTTCAGCATCAACGCCAACGTGGAAGTCGGCATGACCCATGAACCCTTCTCCGAGGAGGTCCAGGGCCGCATGCGTGAGGTTGCGCTCAACACCATTCTGCCCAACTGGGTGGAGCGCACCGGCGGGCCCGACAGCGACGCCGTCAATCTCTACAACGAGAAGGTTGCCCCCATCGTCGGCGTGAAGATCAACCCCGACGGCTCGGCCAGTGAGCTGGAAGCCTCCATGATGTCGGGTGAAGCAATGGCCGGTGAGACCAAGCTGGTCTCCCAGGGCGAGAATATCGAAATCCAGCTGGTTTGCATCAACCGCACCGGCAACCCCTGCACCCTCATCTATTCCACCGAGGAAACCCACGGCATCGACGGCTTTATCGAGCGCGTCCGCGACCGCACGGAGGGCCAGGTGGAGTTCCAGATCAGCTCCTTCCCGGAACTGGGACTTGCCGGCCCGGACTCCCTGCGTCTCATCGAAGACCGCACCATGGAACTCGCCGAAATCTACTCCGGATACATCGGCGGTGACCTGCCCATCATCGATGTGGCGAATCTCTGGGGACTCTACCCCGACTCGAAAACGAACTTTGCCGTCATTGATGCCACCCGGGACGATGTCCATCGCATCATCGAGGAGCAGTCCCACGGCATAGTGATAATGGAAAACTATTACGAGAGCAACTACTACTTCTCTTCGCGGCCGCTCAACACCCTGGCGGACTTCGAGGGCCTGAAGACCCGCAGCCACAGCACGGTGCTCAGCGATCTGCTCGGCGGCATGGGCGCCGACCCGCAGTTCATGGCTTTCGCCGACGTTTACACCGGCCTGGAGCGCGGAGTCCTGGATGCCGCCGTGTCCTGCGGGACCTGCGGCTCCGGCGTGCGCTGGTACGAGGTTACAGAGTACATGGTCGGCCCCATCGTGGCGATCGGCGTCACCTGGATCACCATGAACAAGGACGTGTGGGACTCCATCCCGCCGGACCTGCAGGCCATCATCAGGGAAGAGGGCAACCGCCATCAGCGCACTTCCCGCGAATGGGTCGAGACCATTTGGGCACAGGAAGGAATTGACGAGAACACCGAGGGCGGCATGGAGTACATCGAGTTCTCACAGGATATCAAGGACGCGCTGTTCCAGGCCGGCCGCAACAACGTCCTCCCCCGCTGGGTGGAGCGCACCGGCGGTCCCAACAGCGAGGCGGTCCAGATCTACAACGAGAAGGCCGCTCCGATCATCGGCGTCCGCGTCGGCGCCGACGGCCAGGCGGAGGACATACAGTAGCGCACAGCCCCGTTGCGGGCCGCCCCGTCATCAGGCCGGGCTGGTAAAAGACCTTCCGGATCGCGGCGATTTTCGCAACTGTTCAGAATTCAGGAGGTTGTCATTGCGAGGCGCTTGCGCCGTGTCAATCTTGATATCGCAGCGGCAACGTCTGCCCGGAAGGGCGCACCTGCGCCAACGAGATTGCCACGCTGCGCCCGCAATTACGCCACCTCCGCAACTCTGAACAGTTACCCGTTTTCGCATCGGTTGACTTTTATCAGACCGGCCAATATAGTCCCATCTTGCGTGTCATATGCGGGTATTTTTGCCTGTTTGACGCTTTTAATATCCTGCTTTCAATGATCTGCCGGCGCATTTCTGACTTTTTCGCCCGGCCTACCGGAGGAGCCAGTTGACTACACCATCTGCGGCAACCCCCGCGCCGGTTTTCCTGACCCACTTCATCCACAAGATCGACGGCGGCCTGGACTGGGTGTACCGCATCTTCGGATATATCTGCGGGACGCTTCTGCTCCTTTTGGGCATCTACATCACCTATCAAGTGATAATGCGCAAGCTGGGCGGCCCCATCCTGGGCAACCAGGAGTTGGTGGGCGGCTACATCCTGGCTTTCGCCGGAACCTGGGCGTTCTCCTACTCCCTGCGCACCGGGTCTCACGTCCGCATCGACGTGCTGCTACCCCTATTCGGCCGCATCCATCCTTACCTGCGCTCGGCGGCGGACTGGCTGGCCCTGGGCTCAGTGGGGTTCTTTGGCCTCATCACCGCCATCAAGAGCTGGGAGGAGGTTGCCGAGTCCAAGTGCATCCGCACCAACTCCGAAGGCCTCTGCGAGCCGGCGCTGGCGAACACCTACCTCATCGGAAACTTCCTGCCCGAACTCTGGATGTTCCAGATGATCGTGGCGGTGGGTTTCACCATGCTGGCCTTCACGTCTTTCCAGTGGATGCTCAGCATGATCCTGCGCGGCCTGCTCGAAATCTGGCACAAGAACTCGGGCGGCGACGTCGCCGAACTTGCGCCTGACGCCGAGATCATGCAAGAGGCCGCTTCGGGCGTGTAAGCGTCCGGCCTTACGCGGCCCACCTGGTAACCCACAACTCCGCTGCAACTGCCGGTTCGGCTGCTCACACTCCACGGGAGACTGTAAAGCATGGCAATCATCACCGCTTTCAGCATGATGGGAGTTTTCTTCCTGATCGGCCTCTACGTCGCCGGCGCCCTGGGTGTGCTGTCCCTGGTGATGATGCAGGCGTTTTCGGATGCCCCGTTGTGGAACATCCTGGGCAACAAGGCGTGGGAGAGCAACACCAACTTCATCCTGGTTGCGGTGCCGCTCTTCCTGCTCATGGGAGAGCTGATGCTCCGCTCCGGCATGGGCGAGCGCATGTACGGCGCGCTGTCCCGGTGGCTGGTCTTCCTGCCCGGCGGACTGCTCCACACCAACATCGCCTCCTGCGCGGTCTTCGCCGCGTGCTCCGGCTCCAGCGTCGCCACCTCCGCCACCATCAGCCGCGTCTCGCTGCCGTCGTTCCGCCAGCGCGGCTACAGCGAGCGCCTCGTCATTGGCTCCCTGGCAGCCGGCGGCACCCTCGGCATCCTGATCCCGCCCAGTATCGGTCTGATCATCTTCGGCGTGCTGGTGGAGGAATCGATCGGGCGGCTCTACATGGGCGGATTCCTGCCCGGCTTTCTGCTGGCGTTCACCATGATGCTCATGATGGTCGTAACGTCCGTCATCTTCCCTCGCACCGCGCCGATGGACGAGGAGGTGCGCCGCCTGTATCGCGCCTGGTTCCACGGCATAGCGGTTCGACGTTACTCGGAAGAGCAGATGAGCGTGATGCGCCAGGAGCAGGCTACCGAGGCCGGCCTCACTGATCCCCAAGACCGCGCCGCCTACCGGCGCGGCCGCTCCACCCTTTCGTATCCGGAGGCCATCACTGAATGGCTGCGCATGCTCAAGGGAGCGACCGTCGGCCTGGTGGCCATCATCCCGGTCCTGGTCATCATCATCGTCGTGCTGGGGTCCATTTACACCGGCTGGGCCACTCCCACCGAGGCCGCAGCTCTGGGCGTGTTCGGCGCGCTGGTCGTGGCCATCGCCAACGAGCTGTTCAAGAGGTCCCAGGGCGTCCACGCGGACTGGGGCGAGGCCATGCGCGGCGTCCGGGTCATGCTGCTTGACGCCATCATTTCCACTGTCCGCACGTCTTCGATGATCATGCTCATCGTGATGGCGGCGTTCACCCTGAGCTTCGCCTTCGCCCGTCTCGGAATCTCGCAGGATATCTCCGAGTGGATCACCGGCCTGAATCTCAACGCTCTCCAGTTTGTCATCATTCTGGTGTTCTTCTACCTGCTGCTGGGCACCTTCATGGAAAGCTTTGCCATGCTGGTGACCACCATCCCGATTCTGGTGCCGTCGCTGGAAGCCGTGGGTGTGGATCTGGTGTGGTTCGGCATCATCATGGTGATCCTGGTGGAGGCTGCCCTGATCAGCCCGCCCGAGGGCATCAACCTGTACATCCTGCACGGCGTGAGACAGGACGTTGACGCGCAGATGGCGGAACAGACGGCGGCGGCACAGGAGGCTTTACGACAAAGCACGATCACGGACGTGTATATCGGAGTCTTACCGTTCATGGGCTGCATGGCCCTGGTGATAGGACTTTTGTTCGTATTTCCTGACATCGCGCTGTGGGCGCCGTGCATCATCTACGACGACCCCAGCAGGGATTTCCTGCAATCGGTCAACGTCGAAAGGGACGCTGCCGGCTTCTGGGAGCAGATCCGCTACTGCTCGTCAGAATTCCGACCCAGAGCCTACGAGTAAGGTCGCCGGACCAATACCCTGCCGTATAATGCAGGAAGCGCCTCTGCCGCCGTTGGGAGGCAGGGGCGCTGACACATTCCGCGCCCAGTTGGCTACCGGACGGGACGAGGTGACGCTGTGAAATACCGAGTTTTGCTGCACAAATCGGAAGCAGGCTACTTCGCGGTTTCCCCCAACTTCCCAACCTGCAACGCAATGAGTTCCACCGCCGAGGAGGCATTGGAAAACGTCCGCTGCGCGCTGCAGGATCACCTCACCGTGCGCGAAGACTTGCACTGGGGAGACGCCCTCGGGAGCGACAACATCAAGGCGGTGGACGTGGAAGTTGATGCGGTACGGGAAACGATGATGCGCTATGACATCCGGATGATCAAGGATAGCGATGGCTACTCCGTTTCCTGCCCGATGCTGCCCGGCTGTTTCTCCCAGGGCGACACTTTTGAGGAGGCGCTGGCAAACATCCAAATCGCAATCCGGGAATGGCTCATATCCATGCAGGAGTTACTGTTGCTGGGCGAACCGGATGTCGAGATTGTCGAGGTTGGCGAAGGGGAGGAGGCGGATCTCTAAATCATGCCCAGAGTTCCCGGTATCAGTTACCGTAGGGCGGTTAGAGCGTTGGAGAAGGTCGGCTTCCGGGTGGACCGGGAGACGAAGCACACTGTAATGAAGAACAACGGGCTCACCGTTTCGATCCCCCGGCACAACCCGATTTCGCCTTTCACCATGGGCGGTATCATTGTGCCGGCCGGCCTGACGGTTGAAGAGTTCCGCGAACCTGCTGTAATCGCCCCTCGACCCGTCCCATTGACCGCATCCGCCTGCCGCATTAGCATACCACCGCCATGTACGCTCTGATTCTCGCCGGCGGTAAAGGCGAACGCCTTCGTCCCTTGACCGATACTTTGCCCAAGCCCATGATCCCCCTGTGCGGCCGCCCGATCCTGTGGCATCAGGTGCAGTGGCTGCGTGAAGCCGGCGTCACCGACGTGGTTTTCCTGGTCGGCCACCTGGCCGACTCCGTGCGGGACTTTTTCGGCGACGGAGGTCATCTCGGGATTCGCGCTCACTACAGCTGCGAAGACGTTCCCCTCGGGCGCGGCGGCGCGCTGCGACAGGGTCTGGCCGCCCTGCCCGGTGACGATGGCCCGGTGATCGCCACCAACGGCGACGTCATCACCGACGCGCCGCTGGCCGAGCTCATCGCCGACTACCATTCCCGTCGCACGCAAAACCGGGGCCACCTTGCCACCATCCTCACCGTCCCCATGACCAGTCCCTACGGCATCGTGGACACCGGCGCGAACGGCGCCGTGGAGCAGTTCCGCGAAAAGGCGGTCCTTCCCTACGCCATCAACGGCGGCGTTTACATTCTGCACCCCGCCATCCGTGGCCTGCTGCCCGAGCTGGGCGACCACGAGAACAGCACATTCCCGGCCCTGGCAGCCGGGGGCCGCATGTCCGCCGTTTCCTCCGACGCCTTCTGGCGCAGCGTGGACTCCCCCAAGGACCTGCGCGAAGCCGAGGAGTATCTGGCCGGCGTGGTTGCCGACACGGTGGAGGCTGCCCTGTGATCACCGTCTCCCAGGCACAGCAGATCGCGGACACCGCCGCCCGGATCCGCGAAAACATCCAGCTGGCCATCGTCGGCAAGGATGAGGTCATCGAGTACACGCTGGCCGCCCTCTTCAGCGCCGGACACATCCTCGTAGAGGACGTCCCCGGCATTGGCAAAACCACCCTCGCCCGCTCCCTGGCCTACTCGCTGGACTGCGAGTTTCGCCGCATCCAGTTCACGCCCGACCTGATGCCGTCGGACATCACCGGCATCCACTACTACAACCAGCACAACGGCGAGTTCGAGTTCCGCCCGGGGCCGGTCATCTCCCAAGTGGTTCTGGCCGACGAGATCAACCGCGCCACCCCCAGGACCCAGTCCGCGCTGCTGGAAGCCATGGCCGAACGGCAGGTGACCGTTGACCAGGATACCGTGCAGTTGCCCGCGCCTTTCCTGGTGCTGGCGACCCAGAACCCCATCGAGCTGGAAGGCACGTTCCCGTTGCCCGAGGCCCAGATCGACCGCTTTCTGCTTCGGCTCCGCCTGGGTTACCCCTCGGAAGATGACGAGACCGCCATGCTCCAGCGCTTCGAGGACGCCGACCCGCTGACTTCGCTGCAGCCCGTGGCGTCCGCTGACGATGTTCTACGCATCCAGGCGCTGGTCCGGCGGGTGTACATCGATCCCGTCCTGCGCGATTACCTCGTCCGGGTGATACGCGCCACTCGCGAGCATCCTGACGTTGAGCTCGGCGCCAGCCCCCGCGCGACCCTCGGCCTCTACCGCTGCGCCCAGGCGCTGGCCGGCATCCGCGGCCAGGAGTACGTCACGCCCGACGACATCAAGACCCTGGCGACCCCGGCGCTGGCGCACCGCGTCATCCTCAAGAGCATGGCCCGGCTCCGCGAGCGCAGCCAGGAATCGGTCGTCAACGAAGTGCTCGAAGCCCAGTCCGTTCCGGTCTAACCGTGTCACCGGCTGAGTGAGCCAATAGCGGCAACCAGGCGCTGACGTCCCGGTTCGAGCCTTGGATTACGATCTTGCTGGCGTTGGCCCCTCCGTTTCGTTGCCGTTACCTATGCGCGTAACTGTTCAGAGTTGCTGGGAAGGTGTCATTGCGAGCGCAGGGCGGCAATCTCGTTGACGCCGGGGAGTCCTTCAGGGCGGACGTTGCTGCTACGATATCGAGATTGCCACGGCGCAAGCGCCTCGCAATGACAACCTCCTGAATTCTGAACAGTTACCTACGCGCTGGTCTCGTTGCGTTATACCCAACCCCTGCGTAAAATTGGGCATCCTCATGGCGCGTCACCTTGTCCGGTCGCCGAAGTGATCCACAGGAGCATAAATTGACTACGACCAACGACACCGAAATCATTCTCTACACGCACCCCGACTGCCCCTTCTCCGCGCAGGCCAAGATGCACTACCGACGCCAGCGGGTGGCCTATACTGAGATCGACGTCTCCAAGCAGCCCGACCAGGTGCCCGCCCTCCTCGAGCTATCGGGCGGCGAACGGATCACCCCCATCATCGTCGAGAACGGCGTCGTCACCATTGGCTTCGACGGCGGATATTGAGACTTCTAACCCCGGGGCCGTGGGCCCCGCACATCCCGGCAAAATAACGACATTGCTCCATTGTATTAATGGAACGCACGTGCTAAACTCCCCGTAAGTGCAAACCAGCCGTGCGGGAGGCTAACGATGGCAATCAACCCCGAAACCCTGAATCTCGACAAGAACAAGCTGGCCTCCCTCGAGGTCGCCCTGGGCCGTATTGAAAAAGACCACGGCAAGGGCGCGGTGATGCGCGGTGACGAGCAGGTCTCCCACCTCATCACCAACGTCATTCCCACCGGCTCGCTGTCCCTGGACATGGCCCTGGGCGTCGGCGGCCTGCCCCGCGGCCGTGTTACCGAGATCTACGGCGGGGAATCGGCCGGCAAGTCCACCCTCGCCATCCACATCATGGCCGAGACCCAGCGCATGGGCGGCCTCGCCGCCTACATCGACGCTGAACACGCCCTGGACCCGCACTACGCCACCACCTGTGGCCTTGACCTGAACAACCTGCTCATCTCCCAGCCCGACTCCGCCGAGCAGGCGCTGGACATCACCGAGAAGCTGGTCAGCAGCGGCGCCGTTGACGCCGTCGTCATCGACAGCGTCGCCGCCCTGGTTCCGCAGGCCGAAATCGAGGGCGACATGGGCGACGTCCACGTCGGCATGCAGGCCCGTCTCATGTCGCAGGCCCTCCGCAAGCTCACCGCCACCATCAACCGTTCCCGCACCGCCGTCGTTTTCATCAACCAGATTCGCGAGAAGATCGGCATCAGCTACGGCAGCCCCGAGGTCACCCCCGGCGGCCGGGCCCTCAAGTTCTACAGCTCCGTCCGTATCGACCTGCGCCGCAGCGAGTCCCTGAAGCAAGGCTCCGAGATCATCGGCAGTCGCGTCCGCGCTCGCATCGTGAAGAACAAGGTCGCGGCTCCCTTCCGCGTTGCCGAGTTCGACATCATGTTCAACCAGGGCATCAGCAAGATGGGTGACCTGCTGGACATTGGCGTGAACCAGAACATCATCAAGAAAGCCGGCGCTTTCTATTCCTACGGGGAGACCCGCCTGGGACAGGGACGTGAAAACTCCAAGAACTTCCTCCTGGAGCACGGCGAAATCGCCGACGAGATCGAGGCCCTCATCCGGGGTGACGAGGCGCCCGAGGAAGAACCCATCGACGGCGAGGGCAACGGCCACCTGAACGGAACTGCTGCCGACGCTGCCGCCCACATCGCCAACCCCGACTCGGTCAGCCTGAACTAGTCACTATCCACCACGCTCGACTGGCCGGACTGATAGCTCATGTCGGATGTCTACACTGACGCGCTGCAGGTGGCGCTGCGGTATGTCAGTTTCAAGCCTCGAACCGTGGCTGAGGTCCGGCGGCGTGTCGGACGCGATTTCGAACAGCCCGTGGTTGAACAGGCGCTGGACTCCCTCAAACGGTACGGATACCTGGATGATGTCGAATTCGCCCGGCAGTGGCGTAACAGCCGGGACCGCCGCAAGCCGCGCGGGGCCTCGCTGATCCGTCGCGAACTGCGCGGCAAGGGCGTGGCCGAGCCCATAATCGAGGACGCTCTGGACGGCCTGGACGAGACCGACGCCGCCTATCGTGCCGCAGGGCGGCGCGCCCAACGTTTGCTCGCTCGAGGCGCAATGCCCTACACGGACTTCCACCGCAAGATGTGGGACTACCTGCAGCGTCGCGGCTTCCGGTCCGGCGTCACCCGCGACACCGTCCGCCGTCTCTGGGCGGAACACGCTTCGGCGGCCTGAAACAGCCCAACCTCGACTGTCGGGGCGAGGATCCCGTCTGGCCCTACAGTCGCACGCGGCCGATGGCGATCAGCACCCCGCCCACCAGCGCGAGGATGCCCCACAGGTTCAGCGCCAGACCTCCGGTCAGGATCATCGCGACCAGAGAGCTGAGCACCACCGTCCCGCCGGCGATGTACATCAGCCCCTTGCTGCGTTTCAGGTTGACCACCCGGCTAATGATCTCTCCCGCCGCATAGCCCACCACCAGGGGCGTGACGAGGAACGATATCAGCCGCGTTCCAGTGAAGAAAATCAGTGTGAGCCACAGGATGACCCCGAGCACACCGATTACTGCGGCCACTACTGCCGCCTTGGCGTAGTTCGACGGACGCACGTCGAAGGTCGGCAAAGGCACCGCCCGGCCGCACTCCCGGCAACGGATCCCCACCGGCGCCTGCACCAGGCACTGCGTGCATATCGGCCGCTGGCACTGGCTGCATGACAGCCCCGTGGGCACCGCCGGGTGCCAGTGACAGGTTGTGGCCTGTGATTCTGCCTGCTGTTCTACCATGCCCCTATTATCCCCTGATTCTCGGTAAATATCGTCAAGGTTTCATTGCGAGCGAAGCGCAGGAATGTGGCTTGGTCCTGGGTATCGCGATTCGGTGCAGCATCGTCCGGCTATCGAATCCTGGGGTAGCCATCGGATCCCAAGCGCCTTTACAGCCCGTCGTTGCGGTACTCAGCGGTGCGCGCGAGCCATTCCTCCCGGTTTGCGATGTCCCGGTCCCGCAGCAACCGATTGAGCATTACCGTACCCCACGGTACATCCGCCGGAGCCGGCTGCCCGTTGGAAACGAGCCGCTTGGCCAGGATCAGGACCGCTCCGCCCGCGGCAAACACCGCCAACTGCTCGTTTCCCCCGACCAGCAGCCAGCGCTCCGGCCACGCCAGGGCCAGCAACGGCAGTGTGATCATCACCGCCAGCATCCATTCCGCCGACCTCCGCGTCACCCGCCACCCCAGTACGTACAGGACCAATCCCGCCCCGAAAAAGAGCGGCGAGATGCCCAGGATACCCCCGGCCCAGGCTGCCACGCTTCGGCCGCCCCTGAAACGCAGGAACGGCGACCAGTTGTTGCCCAAAATGGTGAACAGCGGAGTCAACGCCAACCACCAGGCCATGTCTGCCAGACCCAGGGCGTACTCCCCAATCAGGATCGGCCCGGCGCCCCGTCCCATGTCGATGGCGGCGATGGGCAACCACCACTTCTTTCCCATCTGGCTGGCGAAATTGCTCGCCCCCACGTTGCCGCTGCCGTGTTGCCTCAGGTCGATCCCTCCCAGCGCTCGCGCCAGCAGATACGACATCGGCATGGCTCCGATCAGGTACGCGACAGCCCACAGGCCGATCAGCGTCGCTGCATCCCCCGACATGCCGGCAACCCCACCGTTGCCACGTTTAGCGCCGGTCGCTCTTTATCGGCGCGACGCCAGCCGCCGGGCGGCTTCCTCCAGTCGCTCCACCGTTTCCATGGGCGGGCCATTGACGCCGGGCAGCGGCTCGCGTGAGTTGCCGCTGTGGTGATAGTCGCTGCCGCCGCACGGGATCAGGTCGTATGCTCGCGCCACGTCAGCCAGCCAGTCCACCGTCGCCTCGTCGTACATCGAGTAATGCACTTCCATCCCGTGCAGGCCGGCGGCTTTCAGTTCCTCCACCGTCTCGATGAGCGACTGCTCCGGCTCGGGCTCGTTGCCCCGCCGCTCGAACCAGGGGTGGGCGAACACCGCCACGCCCCCCCGGTCATTCAGCAGTTTCACCGCGTCCGGCGGCGTGAGCTTGGACCGTTCGACGTAGGCCTTGCCGTTCCGTCCCAGGTATTCCCGGAAAGCGTCCGACGGCTCGGCAAAATAGCCTTTTTCGACCAGGGCCTGTGCGATGTGCGGCCGCCCCACCGAGGCGTCGCCGGCTATCTCCAGCACCCGCTCCCACTCGATGTTCATCCCGAACTCCGCCAACTTCGCCACCATTCCCTCGCCCCGAGCCAGCCTGCCCTCGCGGAACCCGGCCAGCATCTCCTGAAATCCGGCGTCTTCGATGTTCATGAAATAGCCGAGCATGTGCACTTCGCCGCCGGGCACGTCGCAGCTGAGCTCGATGCCGGGGATCAGCCGCATACCGGGGATGCGGTCCACGGCCCGTTGCGCCTCTTCCAGCCCTGCCGTCGTGTCGTGGTCGCTCACTGATATCGTGCGCAGGCCCTTGGACGCGGTCAGTTCCACCAACTCGGTGGGCGTCAACCGCCCGTCCGACGCGGTGGTGTGCAGGTGCAGGTCAACAGAAATTGCCATCAGGTCTCCCCGTATCCGTGGATGTTCCGGTTGTTATTCGTCTATCCGGCGGTCGATGCGCACGATGTCGGTGGCGTGGCCGGTGGCGTCGTCGATGTCGATCAGCACGGAGTTCAGGATACATGCCCCCTTGGCCGGTTCGAACCGTTGGGGCAGGCCCGTCCGGAAACGCTCCAGCACCGGGGCGACCTCCGTGCCGATAACCGAGTCCTGGGGACCCGTCATTCCGAGGTCGCTGACGTAGGCAGTGCCTCCGGGCATGATGCGCGCGTCGGCGGTCGCTACGTGGGTGTGCGTACCGACAACCGCGCTGACGCGGCCGTCGAGGTACCAGGCCAAGCCCTGCTTTTCCGAGGTTGCCTCGGCGTGGAAGTCCACCACCACCGCTTTCGGCGCGTATCCAAGATCGCTTTCGGCCTCCGCCAGCCGCTTGTCAGCCTCGCGGAAGGGGCAGTCGATGGGCGGCATGAACACCCGCCCCTGCAGGTTCAGCACCATGACGTCGCCGAACATCATCCAGCCCCGTCCGGGCGCGCCGTAGTAGTTCGCCGGCCGGAGCAGCGGCAACTCTTCCATGTGAGGCAGGATGTCCTTCTTGTCCCAGATGTGATTGCCCGACGTCATCACGTCGACGCCGGCCTGCAACAGGGCGTTGGCGGTCTTGAGGGTGAGGCCGAAGCCGCCGGCGGTATTCTCCGCGTTGGCGGTGACCAGTTCGATGTCCAGTTCCCGTCGCAGCGCGGGCAGCAATCGGGAAAGGGCGCTGCGGCCCGGCTTGCCGATTATGTCCCCAATCATCAACACTCGCATAATTTGATCCCCAAAAGGCCACACTGTAAGGGGCGACCGTGCGTCGCCCCTTTTGGTCCCTTCGTTACTCCCAACCGGGTGGTTATCTCGCGATGCTTTCCTCGCGGGTCTCGCGGATCACGGTGACCTTGATCTGGCCGGGGAACTGCAGGTCCTTGGAGACCTTGCCCGCGATGTTCCTGGCCAGGCTGGCGCAAGCCACGTCATCCACGTCGGTGGGGCTGACCATCACGCGAACCTCGCGGCCGGCCTGGATGGCGAACGCCCGCTGCACTCCGTCGAAGCTGTAGGCGGTGTCCTCCAGATCCCGCAGGCGCCTGGTGTACTGCTCGATGGATTCCTTGCGCGCGCCAGGGCGGGCGGCGCTGATGCCGTCGGCGGCAGCGACCAGGAACGACTCGATGCTGGAATGGTCGTCGTCGTGGTGCTCCAGGACGCAGTTGCAGACCAGGAGCCCGACGCCGTTGCGCGTGGTCAGGTCGTAGCCGATCTCCGCGTGTGGCCCGGGTATTTCGTGGGTCAACGCTTTGCCGATATCGTGGAGCAGGCCGCCGGTGCGCGCCGTCTGCACGTTCGCGCCGACCTCGGACGCCAGCATTCCGGCCAGCAGCCCCACCTCTATGGAGTGCGTAAGCACGTTTTCGCCGTAGCTGTAGCGATACTTGAGCCGTCCCAGCAGCTTGATCAGCTCGGCGTCCAGCCCGCTCACGCCAACCTCAAAGGTGGCCTCTTCACCGGCGCGCCACATCGTCTCTTCGATGTCACGTTCCGCGCGGTTGACCGCTTCCTCAATGCGGGTGGGCTGGATTCGGCCGTCCTTCACCAGTTGCGTCATCGCCAGCCTGGCGATCTCCCGGCGCACCGGGTCAAAGCAGGACAGCGTTACGATTCCGGGCGTGTCGTCAACGATGATGTCCACGCCGGTGTGGGCCTCAAGGGCCCGGATGTTACGTCCTTCGCGGCCGATGAGACGACCCTTCATCTCATCGTTGGGCAGGGAAACAACAGTTGTCGTGCTCTCCGACACTACGTCGGTGGCAAGACGATTTATGGCGAGGGTGAGGATGCGTCGGGCGTTATCGTCCGCCCGGGTTTGGTGTTCCTTCTCCAACTCATAGTAGCGGCGAGCCAGTTCGTGGGATGCTTCCTCTTCGCCACGCTTCAGCACGATGTCTCGCGCCTGGTCGATGGACAACGATGCGATCCGTTCCAGCTCCCGGTTGTGCTGGTGTTTCAGGTCCTCGGCTTTCTGCAGTTCGGACTTGGCATGCGACTCGCGCTCTTCCAGTTCCGTCTCCTGCTGGTCCAAAGACTCCAGTTTGCGGTCAAGCTGTTCTTCTCGCTGGATGTAACGGCGTTCCATGCGGTTGAGCTCGCGCCGTTGCTCCGTAATCTCTTTGTCACCGGCCTCCCGGATCTTCAGCGCCTCTTCCTGCGCCTGCAGTAGGATGGCCCGCTTCTCCTCTTCGGCCTGGGTGAGGGTGTCCGCAGCCTCCTCGCGGCTGCGTTCGAGTTGGTTTCCGCCTTTCTTGGTTGACAGCAGCAGCCAAACCACCGCTGCTATCCCTGTTGCCAGCCCTGCTGCCGCCAGGACGGCAAGGACGATTTCTAGCATCAGATCCTCCTCAGTCCGTCTGAGCGTTAGCTCGGGATTTTGCCCTGTCCATATCGTAGTGTTGGCCCTGGTCAAAGTCAAGAAATGCCTTGCCGCTTTCGCTGTATCAGTTACCGCCGGTCTTGACTCGATCCCACACTATTGGGCCCGTGGCGCCATCCGGATATCGACGATGCGGCATCCTCGCGTCGCACGTTGTTCCACCATATTCCGGCGATTTCGCAACGTCGTCGGGTTGCTATACTGCACCCCCACGGAAACCCCTTCCGCAAACCCGGGCGGGATCAGCGTCGGGCAACCTTGTGAACCGTCCGGGCCATAGTGAAGGCCCATTTCGCATCGCGGGAGCGCAACCGGACCATGCAGAACCCAGAAACGGTCCACCGACCGGGGGAACCCGCCCCGGCTATCGGGGGGCGGATCATAATTCCCGGACTGGCCACCGGGCACGTGGTGTTCCACTGGATCGTGCAGAGCTTCGTCGTTGCGCTGCCCGAGATCCAGCAGACCTTCCAGCTCAGCACGGTCGGTGTTGGCGGCATCATGTCCGCGCGCGAGTTGGCCTCCGGACTGGTTGCCCTGCCTGCCGGCGTGGTGGTCGATATCCTCCGGCGATATTGGGGGCCGCTACTGGGAGCATGCCTGGCCGTGGCGGCCCTGGGCTGCCTGGCCATGGGCGTCTCGCCGGTGTATCCGCTGCTTCTGGTTGGCATGGGGGTGGTGGCGATCTCCCACTCCATCTGGCACCTGCCGGCCTCGGCGTCGCTTTCGCATCATTTCCCGGAGCGGCGCGGGATCGCGCTGTCCGCCCACGGCGTCGGCGGAAGCGTGGGCGACGTGGTCGGACCGGTGGCCACCGGGGCGTTGCTGGCGTTTTTGACCTGGCGAGAATTGCTCAGCGTGTACGCGATAATCCCGTTCTTCCTGGCTGCGTGCGCCATCTGGTCCCTGCGCAACATCGGTCGAGGACGGGACGAACCCGTAGTCACGCTGTCGGAACGCGTGGATGCCACCGGCAGCCTGCTGAAGACGCCGGCCCTCTGGGTACTGACCGTGGTTCGCGGTTTGCGCAGCATGGCCCTGGTGGCGCTGGTCACGATCCTGCCCCTGTATCTGGGGAACGACCTGGATATGGGCCCGGCGTCCCGGGGTTTCCACATCGGGATGCTGATCGCCGTGGGGCTGGTGGCCAAGCCGGCGGCGGGCGCGCTGTCCGACCGATTTGGACGCAAGCAGTTGCTGGTGCCGGGACTGGTCTGGTCCTGCCTGGCTACCCTCGCCCTGACGGTGTTCGACGCCGGGATCTCGCTCACCATAGTGATCGCGCTGCTGGGGCTGTTCCTCTACCCTGACCAGCCGATCTTGACCGCCGCGGTTTTTGACATGGTGGGAAGGGACGTGGCGTCCACCGGATTGGGTGTGGTGCAATCGTTCGCCTTCCTGATGTCCGTGCCGTCTCCGCTCATTGCGGGAGCGCTGTACGAGCGCTTCGGATTCGACGCCGCCATCTACTACATTGCAGCGCTGTTCGCGGTGGCGGCGGTAATGTTCCTGGCGCTTCCGCTCTCACGAAAGGACGCGACGCCGGTTGCGGAGTGACGCCGCCGACCGGGCAGTTCGAGACACTGCCGAGCGCTAAGGCTTTTTCAAAGTTAATCCGTCATTCCGGCGAAAGCCGGAATCCATAACATTCCGAACACAACCGCCTCCCGGATTCCCGTTTCCGCGGGAATGACGGTTCGGGGTGAAAGGCCGCCATCCGGGACTTTGAAAAGGCCCTGACCGAGGGCTTCCGCCTCACGCGGGCCCAGTTTGGCGACGACGGGAGTGAGTTTACATCGATAAACAGGATGGACAGGATTTGATTGATTACTGGAAACGTCCCGCACCCTGGACAGCGCCACCATCCTATTCATCCTGTTCATCGATGTAAAAGACAAAATGGGTACGCGTGAGGCGACAGGGCCTTTTCAAAGTTGATCCGTCATTCCTGCGCAAGCAGGAATCCAGAAACCTCCGCTAATGGAAACGTTCTGGATTCCCCCTTTCGCGGGAATGACGAACAGGGTTGTAGGCCACCGTCAGGGACTTTGAAAAGGCCCCGGTGAGGCGATTCCAGCAGTTGACCAGTTTCGGACGTTGCCAGTACCATTAGAGACCGGGCGGGGTTCCATCCCCGTCCCATCACACTGCGGGGGTTGAAATGAGTTCGAGCTACATCGGCAAGGTTGACAAGGCACGCAGGTACGCCGAGGAGCCGGAGCGGGTGAACATCCACACCTTCGAGGCATCCTTCATCGGCAACCACAATACCTACCGGGTGGCCTACCGCGACGGAGAATGGAGCTGCGAGTGCGCCTTCTTCGCGACCCGACGAGTGTGCAGCCACATCATGGCCTTGCAGCGCATGCTCGACGAGATGCTCGCCAGACAAACCACGGAAGCGGCTGCTGACTAGCGCCTGTGGACATTTGGGCCGGTACTCTAACAAAGGACGAACAGCATGACGGAATCGGCGTTCAGAAGCCATCTTCGCAGCCTACATGGGCGTGATGGTCAATGCCGGTTCAATGAAAAGACAATCCAGAATCGGATCAGCAACTGCAAAAACGTCGAGCGGTACGAAGGCGACTTGGATCAACATTTCGACAACGACCAGTGCCGCAACTTGCTCCATCGGTTGACCTACTCCACCGCGGACCAGGACATGAAGAGAACACCCAGCCACAACATCCCCATCGATGGCGACATCAGAACTGGTTCCTCCACTCTGAAATCGGCTGTAAAACTCTACGCTGAATTTCGGCAACGCCAATTGCTAAACGTCCACAGACCCTAGCCGGCCACCATCGCCAAATACCCCGACAAGATTACCGCCGGCGCCACCCAAACGCGCCGGCGGATTTATTGCACCGGCGTGAGGCGCGAAATCACTGCTCCCAGCGCCGGAACACCAGGCAGGCGTTCTGCCCGCCGAACCCGAAGGCGTTGGACAGGACCACCCCTACTTCGGCCGCGCGCGAATCGTTGGGCACATAGTCCAGGTCGCAGTCGGGATCCGGCGACTCCTGGTTCACCGTGGGGTGGATGCGCTGGTCCACGATGGTCTTGACGCACGCCACGGCTTCCAGCGCGCCCGAGGCGCCCAGCGCGTGGCCGATCATGCCCTTGGTGCTGCTGATGGGGACACGGTAGGCCAAGTCCCCGAATAACCGCTTGATGGCGACCGTCTCCACCGCGTCGTTCAGCGGCGTCGACGTCCCGTGGGCGTTGATGTAGTCAACGTCGCCGATACCCAGCCCCGCGTCCGCCAGAGCTCCGGCCATGGCCCTGGCCGCGCTTTCCCCGTTCTCCTGCGGCTGCACCAGGTGTCCCGCATCCGACGTCGCGCCGAACCCCACCACCTCGCAGATGATGTTCGCGCCCCGGGCCCGGGCCCGCTCCGACTCCTCCAGCACCAGGATGCCCGACCCTTCCGCCGGCACGAACCCGTCGCGTTCGGCGTCGAAGGGCCGGCTGGCCCGCTGCGGGTCGTCGTTGCGCGTGCTGAGCGCGCGCATCACCGCGAAACCCGCCAGCCCCAGCTGGCTGATGCCGGCCTCGGCGCCGCCGGTGACCATGGCGTCCGCAACGCCGTGTCGTATCGCCTGCAGCGCCTCGCCGATGGCGTTGTTGGACGCCGCGCAGGCCGTGGTCGCCGTGGAGTTGTAGCCCCGGGCTCCCACGTACTGGCTCACGTTGGCCGCCGCCATGTTGGGCAGCACCATGGGGAAGAAGAACGGCGACATCCGCATCCCGCCCCGGTCGGCCAGGATCCGGCAGTTTTCCTCCAGGGTGGGAAAGCCTCCGTTGCCGTTGCCCAGCAGCACGCCCACGCGGTACGGGTCTTCCCGCTCCATGTCCAGTTTGGCGTCCGCCACGGCCTGCAGGGCCGCCGCCACCGCCATCTGCGAGAACCGGGCCATGCGGCGGGCCTCGCGCCGGTCGATGTAGTCGGTGGCGTCGAAGTCGTCGGCCTGCCCTGCGATCTGGCAGGGATAATCCGTGGGGTCGCACAGGGTCATGGGGCCGATGCCCGACACGCCGGCCACCAGGTTGTCCCAGAACTGGTCCGCGCTGAGGCCCAGCGGGGTGATGGCTCCCATCCCGGTGACCACCACGCGCCGTCGCCCATTTTCGGTGTGCATCATGGCGACAATTGTAGCAGTCGGGTTCGGGTCAGCGTAAATCCGGCGGCAGCAGGTCGGGGTAGGTCTCCGGCTCTATGCCCAGGATTGCCTCCCTGGCCTCGGCGACCACGAACAGCGATCCGGTGACGAGCGCCAGGTCATCGACATCCGCTGCTGCCAGGGCATCGGCCACCGCGTCTCCGGTATGCGCAGTAACCCCGATGCGATCCGCCGGGATGCCCTGGGCCAGGAACTGTTCCGCGATCTCCGCGGGCCGCATGGAGCGGGGATGCCGGGAGCGCGTGGCGATCACCCGATGCGCCCGCGCGGCCAGCAGTTCGACCATCGCGTCCACCCGCTTGTCCCGGGAGAATCCCGCCACCACGACCAGGTTCCGGTGCGGAACGTAGCTGTCCAGGGTAGCCAGCAGCGTCGCCACCGAGTGATCATTGTGCGCGCCGTCCACCACCAGGGTCGGCTCCCGGCCCAGGACCTCCATGCGCCCGGGCCACTGCACGGTCTCCAGCCCGCCGATGATGGCATGGCGGTCTATGGAATATCCGGCGTCGGCCAGGGCCTCCGCTGCCCCTGTCGCCGAGGCCGCGTTGGCGCCCTGAAAATCCCCCAGCAGGGGCAGCCGCATCCGGTAGGTGTCCCGCCGGCCGCGTATTTCCAGGAGCTGGCCATCCGCCGACGCTTTTTCCACACTCCACGTGATGTCGTCCCCGACGCGAATCACCGGCGCGGACTGTTCGGTGGCGGCCCGGCTGATTGCATCCATGGCCTCGGGGAACTGCGGCCCGACCACCACCGGCGTTGCCGGCTTGATGATCCCGGCCTTGTCCGCCGCGATCTCGCCGATGGTGTCGCCCAGGATTGCCATGTGGTCCAGGCTCACGGGGGTGATGACGCTGACCTCGGGAGTCACCACGTTGGTGGCGTCCAGCCGGCCGCCCAGACCGACCTCGACCACGCTGATGTCGACCGAGTCCTCGGCGAAGCACTGGAAACCCATGGCTGTCATGTACTCGAACAGGGTGGCCGGCCCGGCCTCCGTATCGGCCGCGTTGTCCAGATGGTGCGGCCAGACCGCGTCGGTCAGACCCGCGAACCGCACCCGGGACACCGGCTCCCCGTCGCGTCGGATCCGCTCGCAGAAGGAGTGCAGGTGCGGCGAGGAATAGAAGCCGGTGGCATACCCGGCCGCCCGCGCGATGGACTCCACCATCGCCGCCGTGCTGCCCTTGCCCTTGGTGCCCGCCACGTGCACCACCCCCCGCCGCCGGTGCGGGTTGCCCATCCGATCCAGCAGTCGTTCCACGTTCCGCAGGTCGTAGATCCGCTTCTGCCGCGGCTGCGCCGGAACCGAACGCTCGTGATCGACCAGGCCCAGCAACCGGGCGACCGAATCCTCGTAACTCGTTGGCACGATCCCTGCTAGCTGCCTGCGGACAGTCCCAGATTTATGCGGATGGCCTGGCCAGCCGTGATGTCCCGGACGTGGTCGATGTTCCCTTCGAGAGGTCTGGGCCGGAAGCCGAAGGCGCGCTCCACCGAGCCCGGCTCGGCGACATTGCGCAGCGTCACCAGTTGCAGCATCGCCCGGTTGATGGGCGCCCGGGGGGTCAGCTTCTCCATGATGGTTACCGGCAGCCGCATCTTCCACAGTGGGACGTTCAGCCGGCGGGCCTTGCGGCCCAGCGTCCGCGCCACCACGCCCACAATCTCGTTGTAGGACAACTGCTCCGGCCCACCGATCTCAATCGTGCGGTTGCCCCGGATGTTGCCGCTGACCGAAAGGGCGATGCATCGCGCGACGTCGTCGACGTGAATGGGCTGCAGGCGGTTGTTGCCGGAACCGATCACCGGCACGATGGGCATGGTTCGAACCAGCGCCGCCACCGCCGTGGTGAACTCGTCGCCCGGTCCGAATATCAGCGACGGGCGCAGGATCACGCAGGGTAGCCCGCTGTCCATAACCGCCTGCTCGCCCTGCCATTTCGAGTGCAGATACTGGAGCCGCGGCCTGTTCGCCGCTCCCAATGCACTCACGTGTATGAACCGTTTGACTGAGCCGGCTGATTTGGCGGCCTCGACCACGTTGGCCGCGCCCTGCCGGTTGATGGCGTCGAACTGCCTCGGGCCACCGCGTATCAATGCCACCAGGTGGACCACTGCCGTTACATCGCGGCAGGCTTCGGCCAGGGCGTCGAGGTCGCTCACGTCCCCGTAGCAAACGTCCGTTGGCGGCGTGGCGAGCACGCTCTCACTGCCCGGGCGGCGCACCATGACGCGCACCTCGTGGTTGGTCTCCAGCAATTGCTGGACCACCCGTCTTCCCACCAGCCCCGTGGCCCCGGTTACCAGAACGGTCATAACCTTCCCCCGGCCAACGCGTTATATCCAATCTCTTTGGTTATTTTCCCAGTATAACACCGGCCCTCGCGCAGCCTGGGATGGGTGGCCTGGAATGATCGAAAGATGGCGGATGCTCACACGTACCCGGTTTGTCATCGCGAGGAGCGCAGCGACGTGGCGATCTCGTTCCCGCAGCAGCATTCCTTGCCCCAACGAGATTGCCGCGCTGCGCTCGCAATGACACTTCGAGTGAAACTGGGTACGCGTGAGCGGAGGGTGTCATCGCTGAGGATAGGCAATTGTGGTATCCTGTGGCTGCGCCGGCGGTGGGCCGGCGCGCATAGTGTCAGTCATCTCCGGAGGTTCCGCTTTGTACCAAACCGTAAGCGACGCCACCCTGCAGGCTCTGTCCAAAATCGACTCTCCGAGCATCTGCAACGCCATCGAGGGGTTCAACTTCCGCCCCAAGAATGCCGGCTTCATGCTGCCGGAGATCAAGACCGTTTTCCAGGACTTCCCACCCCTGGTCGGATACGCCGTCACCGGCGTCATCTCCGCCAACCGTCCCGAGGGCCGGAGTGTGGCCCGCGAGGACTGGTGGGATCTGATCGTCTCGGTGCCCGAGCCCAGATTCATCGTGCTGCACGACATCGATAACCCGCCCCTCGGCGCCTACTGGGGAGAGGTGCAGTCCAACATTCACAAGGCCCTGGGCGCCGTGGCCGTCGCGACCGATGGCACCGTCCGTGATCTGGACGAAGTCCGCGCCCTGGGGTTCCAGTTCTTCGCCAAAGAAGTCTCCGTGTCCCACGCGTATGTCCACATGGTGGACATGGGCATCCCCATCGAGGTGGGCGGCCTGACCGTCCAGACCGGTGATCTGCTCCACGGCGACAAGCACGGCGTCACCAACATCCCCTTCGAGCTCGCCGATCGCATCCCCGATATGGTCAGCACCATCGCCGATTACGAGCAGAAGACCATCAGCCTCTGCCAGTCGCCCGATTTTTCGCTGGATGCGCTGAAAGAGGTTGCCAAGATCACACGCCCCTACTGACCTGGTGCCATGATAACTCGAACCAAAATCCTGTCCGCGCTGCTGCTGTCCGGCATCGCGCTCCTTAGCTTCGCGGCCTGCAATCTCATCACCCCGCCTTCCCTGGGTCAGTCCGAACCCGCGGCGCCCACGACTGCCCCGGCGGGCTCCGGCTCCGCCCCGGCAACGGAGATCCCGCCGGCCACGCGCATCACGAGCTCGACAGACGGCGCATCGGCGGCGGCAACTCCCGAAGTCGTGGTGTCCGGGGGCCGTTCCATCAAGCAATGGTCCTCTCCTCCGGCAATGGCCATCGACCCGGGCGCATCCTACACCGCCGTGCTGGAAACCACGGCCGGGACCATCACTGTTGAGCTCCTGAGCTCCGATGCGCCGAACACCGTCAACAACTTCGTGTTCCTGGCCCGCGAGGGTTTCTACGACAACGTCATCTTCCACCGCACCATACCCGGGTTCATGATCCAGGGCGGCGACCCCACCGGCACCGGCGGCGGCGGCCCCGGCTATCGTTTCGCCGACGAGTCGGTTAACCGGCCCTATTCGCGGGGCGTGATGGCCATGGCCAACGCCGGCCCGAATACCAACGGCAGCCAATTTTTCCTGATGCACGCCGATTACCCGCTGCCACCCAACTACACCATCTTCGGGCAGGCGGTGGCCGGACTGGAGACCATCGATACCATTGCCACCGCGCCCACCATGGCCGGCGGCGAAGGCTCGTCTCCCGTGAACCCGGTCACCATCCAGTCGGTGGAGATTGTCGGCCCGTAGCTTTCTGTTGGTGGTTGCGCCAGGAATGATCTATGTGCGCGGGCCCATGATCCGTGGGCAGCGAGGAGCGCGTTATGGCTTTTGAGACCCTGCTTTACGACGAGCAGGACGGCATCGGCTATCTGACCCTGAACCGCCCGGACAAGCTCAACGCTTTGAGCCAGTCTCTCATGGCCGAGTTGCGCGAAGCGCTGGAGGGCATCGAGGCCAACCCTGACGTCCGCGCGATCATCCTCACCGGCGCCGGCCGGGCCTTCTCCGCCGGTTTCGACATCGAATCGGAGGCCGGCGGACCTGACGGCGAGCCTCTATCGGTGGACGGCCGTCGCTCCCGCCTCAAGTACAACATCGAGACCTTCCTGATGGTGTGGAACCTCAGCAAGCCGGTCATCGCCGCGGTCAACGGCTACGCCCTGGGCGGGGCCTGCGAACTGGTGCAGGTCTGCGACGTCAAAATCGCCTCTGACCAGGCCATGCTGGGCGAGCCGGAAATCCGCCTGGGCTACGGCGCTCCATTCCTCATCACCCCGTACTCAATCAACCTGGCGATGGCCAAGGAGATGATGCTCACCGGCGACATCGTCGACGCTCACGAGGCCGCCCGCCTGGGCATGGTCAACCGCGTTGTGCCCCACGATGATCTCATCGCCGAGTGCCAGCGGGTGGCGCACAAGATCCGCAACATCCCCGCCATCGGCATCAAGACCACCAAGATCTCAGTCAACCGGGCCCTGGAGTCCGCCGGGTTCCTTTCGGCCCTGAACCATAACCTCGAGCTGATGACCCAGTTCGACACGGCCGACACCCCCGAGCACGCCGAGTTCGCCCGCATCCGTGCCGAGCAGGGACTGCGCGCCGCCCTGGCCTGGAACCGGGCCCGGTTCCAGGATTAACCGCTGTCGTTCCCAGCGCGCCCGTTTCCGTTGCCCGTTCCTGCCAGCCTGGCTATGGTATCGAGCAAGGCCTGTTGAGTGGCCGTATTCTGACGCCGTTCTTCAGCGGCCTGGCGGCGCTCCTCGCGGAATTCGCTAACCAGCTCCGCAACCATCTGAATGGTTTCGTCTACCCGCTTGCGCTCATCAGCCAACTGCTGCTCGGCCTGAAGCCGCAATTCACGTTCCTCGTTTAGCATTCTGCGCATCATGTATCTGTCGTAACCTCCTTTGAGCGCGCCTACGGCCAGTGCAGCGCCCCCGGACTTCAGCAGGATTTCGACGTCGATGAATTGGGCAATAACGTTGGGGTTGCATACCCCTCTCACCGCCGCAGTGGTCGTGCAAGGCGCTTTGGTAAAGTGCCAAACCGTCCATACAACAACCGCGGTGATGAGGCCAAGAAGAATCGGCGCGGCCCAATCTGACGCGAAATCCTTGCCGCGCCGCCGAATGCTATCCAGCATATATCAGCCGCCGCGCTTCACCTCCACGTCGGCCATCTTTTCGACGAAGTGCAGAATGGCCGAGTGATCGGCGTCCTGCTCCCCGTCGTTCACCAGCGACCCAAGCATCTGCTGCACCAGCGCGGTGACGGGCAGCGGCACGTTCAGTTCGGTGGCCGTCTGCAGCACGTTGCGCAGGTCCTTCTGGTGCAGGCGGATGCGGAAGCCGGCGCGGAAATTCCGGTCCAGCATCATCGGCCCCTTGGCCTCCATGACCGCGCTGCCGGCCAGGCCGCCCCGGATGGCGTTGAACACCCGCTCCGGGTCCACTCCTGCCTTCTGCGACAGCACCATGGCCTCGCTGAGGGCCTCGATGTTGGCCGCGACGATGATCTGGTTGGCCAGCTTGGTGATGTTGCCGGCGCCCACGTCGCCGGTGAGCACCACGTTGCCGCCCATCACCTGGAGCAGCGGCTCGCAGGCGTTGAAGACGTCCTCGTCGCCGCCGACCATGATCGCCAGCGTCCCCGCGATGGCGCCTGGCTCGCCCCCGCTCACCGGAGCGTCCAGGAACTCCACGCCCCGGTCGGCGCAGGCGGCCCCGATCTTCTGGGACATCGAGGGGGCGATGCTGCTCATGTCGATGATCACGGATCCCGGCTCCGCCCCTTCCAGCACTCCTTCCGGTCCCAGGATCGCCCGCTCGGAATCCGCCGAGTCGGGCAGCATGGTGATGGTTCGGACGCCGCCCCGGGCCGCGCCGGCCGGCGAGGATGCCGCGGAGGCTCCCTCGGTGGCCAGTTCCTCCACCGGCTCGCCGACGATGTCGTACACGTTCAGCTCATAGCCCGCCGTCATCAGGTTCCGCGCCATCGGCTTCCCCATGATACCCAACCCGACAAATCCAATCCGCTCTGCCATTGCTCTTCCTCCGTCCTGGGTTCGCCGCACGGCGGACCCGGTTGATATCCGGTATTGCCCAGGTATTATACCCGCCGCACCCCGATGGCCGGGGCGATCACGCCCGGTCCAGCGCCAGGGCCGAATCCACCTCCGCAGCCACGTCGCCGATCTCCGCTACCAGCACGTCTCCGAGCGTTACGGCGGTGACGGTGGCCTGTCCTGACAGGTTCGCGATTAACCGACCGGTGCGGGTGGCCTCGATACCGGAGCCGGCCATTGCAGCGGCGACGTCGCGCCACGTGCCGGCGTCCTCCGCGCCCAGCGTCACCACCGTCCGGCCGTCGGCGTGCGGTATCCCCGCTGAGTTGCCGATGCGTTCCGCGGAGGCGCAGACGGCGTCCAGGGGCGAGATGCCGACCAGTTCCAGGGCCCGCCGGTAAAAGCCGGGCGCTGAGACCAGCGAAATCTTGCCCACCGCCTGCTCCAGTTGGGCGACCAGGCCGGGCGCCGATTCCGCTGGGTCCCCCAACGTGACCACCATGGACCACAGGCCGGCGCGGATGTCGCGGACCAGCCGGTTGACCAGTTCTTCGCGATTGTCCGGGCGCAGTTCCAGCTCAACCGAGCGTATCCACGGCCGGGCGACCGCCAGGGCCGCCTGGGTTCCGATGACGTAATCGGCGTTGGACAGCAGCTCGCGGGCGGTGGTGGGCACGGATTCACGACTGCCCGTGCCCAGCCCAGCGACGGTCACGGCGCGCTGGGCGGACCGGAACGCCGCCACGTACTTGCGCGTTTCCACCACCTGCCGGGCGTGATTGCCCTCGTGCCCCGACACTCGTTCGATGAGGTCCAGCAGGGACAGGGCGGGATAATTGTTTTCCGGATTGTATGGGGTGGCCGGCAGGTCAAGCTGCGCCTCGGTCAGTCCGGATATCAGTTTGCGGAACCGCTGGTAGTTGGCTTCCAGCCTGGCCACGTCGGCGGCGATTCGGTCGGTTCGGGCGTCGAAGGCCGGCAACATCTCCCGCTCGCCCGAGGCGATCTGCTCCAGCGCCTCCACGAAGTTCTCCGTGAGCAGGTGCTGCATCACTTCCCAGACCGACCAGCGTGAACCGAGGAACGCGTCGGTTTCGCTGAGGCCCTCCAGCGCGTCCAGCAGCGCGGAGTGTCCGTCGTCCAGCCGTTGCAACGTCCGTTGTTGGCGCTCGTACGGGGACAGGACCTCTGAACCGGCATCTGTGGGTAAATCGTGGGAAACCATGTCAAGTCCTCTCCGAGTTTCTGTGCATTATCACTGGCGCAGCATTATTGCACATCCCTCCGCGCGTTCCGGTTGCTCAATCGGTTATCATTAGCCATGCGCGGCGAGAATGTGCTAGCCGACCTCAATATTCGCGCCGGACAGACGGTGACGGTGCAGCGTATGGGTGCCTTGCTGACCGAACTCCGGTTACGATCGGAGACCGCTGGCCTCGCGGCAACCCTTTATTTTCCCGGCGAGGCGGCGGCTGACCACTCCGCGATGTCCGCCCTGTCACAGGACCGGGCCCCGGACTCCTGGATCACAACTCTCGAGCAAGCGGGCGGGCGAGTACTGCGATCTCCCACCGGTGTCGTTGCGTTTCGAATTGGCAACGCCGGCGTCGCCGTCCTGCCCCCGTTCCCGCTGAACGACATGTGGACGGGAGACATCATCTACGACTGGCCCCTGCGGACGATGCTGTCGGCGGAACTGACCATCGGCGTCGCGCTGGTGCGCCTGGGCCGCTACGCCATCGCGGTCTACGAGGGCCAGCGGTTGGCGGTATCCAAGACCGACACCCGCTACGTGAAAGGCAAGCATCACGCTGGAGGAACCTCCCAGCGCCGGTTCCAACGGGTGCGGGAAAACCAGATCCACCGGCTTTACGCGGAGGCGTCGGGAATACTGGATGCGCAGTGGCGGCCCTGGATGCACAAGCTTGACTACGTCGTGCTGGGCGGCGAGGCCGCGACGGTGAACGGTTTCCTCAAGGAGTCCCCAACCTTGTCACGCCTTTCCCCGATAATCCTGGAGCGGCGCCTGGACGTGCGCGAGCCCAACCGCGCCTCCCTGGACGAGGTCGGGGCCATGCTGTACCAGTGCCGCCTGTACCCTCTCAGCTGGGACGACTGACATCGGATATACTCTCATGGCGCGATGATCAGGAGGTTGTAGAAATGAGCGACGTCGAAGTCAAGGCCACCGCCAGCATTGACCGGGAGACGTGGGATAAAGTGCAGGCGGTGCTGGAATGTCACTACCTCACTATTTCCGACGCGCTTTACTTGCTCGTGCAGACCGTAGCTGATCAAGGTGATCTGCCATTCTCCTGTATCATCCCCGGCCCGGAGACGATCGCGGCCATGGAAGCGGCGGAACGCGGAGAGCTGATAACTGTTGGCAGTGTCGACGACCTCATCGCCGAACTTAATAGAGATGACGACGATGAGGACGGTTAGACGTACCAGACCCTTCCGTCGTGATTATAGACGTGAAAAACGTGGGCAATATCGTGATACTTTGGATGCTGAACTCGACCGGGTGGCCCGCTTGCTGGCCGCGGACGAGGTCCTTCCCGAAAGGTACCGTGACCACGCGTTGGCCGGGAGATGGATAGGTCATAGGGAGTGCCATATTCGCCCCAACCTGCTCCTGATCTACAGTAAGCCCGACGCCGAAACATTGGTGTTGGAGCACCTTGGCTCCCATGGCGAACTCCGTTTGGCCTGACCGGCACCCGAGTTCGACGGTGCTATAATCGCGACCATGACATTGGCGGAGGACCAACCCATTCCACCCGAAGTTGGGTTTCAGCGCGCCATCGGGCTCCTGGAATTTGACCAGATCCGGCTCCGGCTGGCTGAGACGACCCGCACCACCTTGGGCGGCGAGCTGGCCTCCGAACTGATCCCGTCGTCAGACGCGCGCGACATCGCCGTGCGGCAGCAGGAAACCGCCGAAGCCCGCCGCCTGCTGGATACCACCGGCGCCCTGGAACTCGGCCCTGCGGAAGACCTGCGCCCGGCGGTGCAACGCGCCCTGCTGGGCGGCGTGCTGCGCGGCGAGGAACTGCGCCACGTGGGTGCGCTGGCCGCCGCCGCCCGCTGGAATCGCAACTCGCTGGCGCGCCGCGACGATCTGCCCGTGCTGGCGGCGATCGCGCAGAACCTGCCCGAATTGCCCGACCTGGAGAGCGCGGTCAACCGCGCCATCGGCCCCGGCGGCGAGGTGCTGGATGAAGCGTCGCCGGAGTTGGGGCGCCTGCGCCGCGATTCCCGCTCGTCGTGGTCGTCCCTCAACGACGTGATGCAGCGGTCGCTGCGCCGGTACCAGCGTTCCGGCGTCATCCAGGAGGATATCGTCACCGAGCGCAACGGGCGCATGGTCCTGCTGATCAAAACCGAGTTCAAGGGCCAGGCTCCCGGCATCGTTCACGACGTTTCCGACAGCGGGGCCACGGTGTTCATCGAACCCATGCCGGCCATCGACCTGGGCAACCGCTGGCGCGAGACCCGCCTGGCGGAGCAGCGCGAGGAAGAGCGGGTGCTGCGCCAGTTGTCGGAAATGGTAGGCCGGTACTCAGACGACATAACCCTGATGCTGAGCCTGTTGGCAAGGCTGGACCTGGCCGCAGCCAAGGGGCGCTACGCCACGTCGCTGCGGGGCGTGTCTCCCACCCTGCTGGATGCCGGCGAGCCGCGTCGCATGGAGATCACCGGGGGGCGGCACCCGCTGCTGGCGGGCGATGTCGTGCCCATTACGATCGGCATTGCCGAGGGCCGGCCGGTGCTGGTGATAACCGGCCCCAACGCCGGCGGCAAGACCGTTGCGTTGAAGACCGTCGGCCTCCTGGCCATGATGGCTCATGCCGGCCTCCAGGTGCCAGCGGACGACGCCGTACTGCCGCTGATGGACGGCGTATACGCCGACATCGGCGACCAGCAGAGCATCTTCGAGTCGCTGTCCACCTTCAGCAGCCATATCAGCAACATACGGCGGATCATGTCGGTGGCAACGTCCCACTCCCTGATCCTGATCGATGAGTTGGGTTCGGCCACCGATCCGGAGGAAGGGTCGGCCCTGGCGATTGCGCTGCTGTCCCACCTGCGCGATCTGGGCGCGATGGTGGTGGCCACCACGCACCACCGCAACGTGGCCAGGCTGGCGCAGGAGGAGGACGGGATGGTCAACGCCAGCGTGGACCTGAACCCGCGCACGCTGGAACCCACCTACCGGCTCACCCACGGGATCCCGGGCCGCAGCTACGCCCTGACCATCGCCGCCCGGTTGGGCCTGCCGGAAGGGGTCATCTCCGGCGCCCAATCGCATCTGGAACCCAGCCACGTCCGCACGGACCAACTGCTGCAGGAACTCCAGGAGGAGCGGCTGACGGTGTCCGAACTGCGGTTGCAGGCGGAGCAGACGTTGAACGCGGCGCGGGCTCGCGAGCAGGAAATCGCGCAGCAACTGGATATGGTGGAGGATACCAAGGCCCAGCTGGTGGAGGATGCCCGCCGCGAGCTTGCCGAGCAGATCGTCGACCTCGCCGGGCGGATACGCCGCGCCGAGCGGTCGCTGGAACGCTCGACCGTGGCCGCCGACGCTGAGGCTCGCGAGGTGGATCTGCGCGCCGAGCGGGAGCGGCTGGCGGAGGCGCAGCGGGAAGTGGTCTCACCGGACTGGGCGCCCATTCCCGTGGAGCGGCCGCCGTGGTACCACGACCTGCGGGTGGGTGATCGGGTGTACATCCGCGGCGTGTCCCGTCCGGTTGAGGTCGTGGCGGCGCCGGACCAGCAGCAGGAGATCGAGGTACTCATCGGCAGCATGAAGGCCCGGCTGCCGGTGTACCAGCTGGACCGCCCGGCCGACCGGCTGCACCCGGTGGCGGAACAGGCCGGCGTGGTGTATCGACGTCCCGAGGGCAAGCGCACGCTGAGCCCCGAGGTGAACCTGCACGGGTACCGGGTCGATGAGGCGTTGAACGTGATCGATTCGCTGCTGGACGATGCCGCGCTGGAAGGCATGTCATCGCTGAAAATCGTACACGGCAAGGGGACGGGCGCGTTGCGTCGAGCGATACGGGAGTACCTGTCCGGCCATCCCCTGGTGGCGACCACGGAGCCGGGCGAGGGTGGCAACGCCGCCGGCGTCACGGTGGTGCAGCTGCGATAGCGGACTCCCGCGCTCACGCGCACCCAGTTTGTCATCGCGAGGCACGTAGCGACGCGGCGATCTCGTTGCTGCAAGAGACCCCGGCTGCCATCACGAGATTGCCGCGCTTGGCTCGCAGTGACGAAGATTCCGCACCTGGCTTCGACCGCCTGAACGTGGATGGAATCACTCTATTTCATCTGGAAGACGGAGTCCTGACGTTCCGCTTCTACAACAACGGCGAGCCAGGGAACACCGACCTGGTTAGAGCCTTTGGCGGGCGTAAAATGTTGTTGGGAGTACCCGCCCTCGATTTCGCTCACCCAATTGGGGCGGCGAACGGCTGCGGGATGACAAGCGGTGGGAGTATGGGGCGCCGCCGGCGGGCAACGCCAACTTCGCCTGGGTGCAGCACTTCCTGTACCACCTGGCGCCCCGGGGCGTGGCGGGCTTCGTGCTGGCCAATGGCTCCATGTCGTCCAGCCAGTCGGGTGAGGGGGAAATCCGCAAGAACATTGTTGAGGCGGGCCTGGTGGACTGCGTTATCGCCCTACCGGGGCAACTGTTCCGTTCCACGCAGATACCCGCCTGCCTCTGGTTTCTCCGCAGGGGCCGCCGCGCCGGGGAAACGCGCTCCGGCGAGACCCTGTTCATTGACGCCCGCAAACTGGGCCACATGACGGATCGCACCCACCGGGACCTGTCCGCCGAGGATATAGCCCGCATCGCAGATACCTACCACGCCTGGCGAAATAATGACGGCGATGCGGAATACGCCGACGTTCCCGGCTTCTGCAAGAGCGCAACTCCGGAGGAAATCCGCAAGCACGGCCATGTGCTCACACCGGGCCGCTACGTCGGCGCCGAGCCGCAGCCCGACGACGGCGAACCCTTCCAGGAGAAGATGGCGCGCCTCGCCGCCCAATGGCGCGATCAGCAGAACGAAACCAGGCGTCTGGACGGGGCCATCGCCGAGAACCTGGACCGGCTGGGTTTCGGGTAGCCGACCCGCACGGTCATCTCCCCACTTCGTCCCCTATTCGCCAACGGTTGGCCATGTAGTCAATGCCGTTGGCCGTTGACAGTATTTTGGGAACACTTTACTATTTGTTATATTGGGATGGGCGAGGGTTGATTTGAGGGTCATCTCCGAAAAAATGCTGAGGATGTTTTGGGAGCGTCATCCAACGGCAGAGAAGCCGTTGCAAGCTTGGTTAGCGGAGGTAAAACGAGCGCATTGGGCCTCTCCTGCCCAAGTAAAAACCCGGTTCCCCAATGCCAGCATAGTCAGCGACAATCGGTTGGTTTTCGACATAGGGGGTACGCGTTTCCGATTAGTGGTCTGGATCAACTACACCCATCAGGCGATGTACGTCAAGTGGTTTGGTACTCATGCCGAGTACGACCGGATTGATGTGGAGAGGGTAGAGCCATGAACACGATAAAACCCATCAGGTCAGACGAGGATTTGGACGCCGCCCTGGCCCGTATTGAGGAGATTTTTGACGCTGCGGCTGACACGCCGGAAGACGATGAGTTGAGTGTGCTGTTGGACCTGGTAGAACTCTACGAAAGCAGGCATCATCCCGTACCGGACCCGGACCCCATTTCCGCAATCGAGTTCCGCATGGAGCAGGCTAACTTGACCCCCCGCGACCTGGCGCCGTTCATCGGAAGCCGGGCCAAGGTCTCCGAGGTGCTTTCAGGAAAGCGGGCCATCACCATGTCCATGGCCCGGGCGTTGCACCAGCACTTGGGAATCCCGGCTGACGTTCTCTTACAGGAACCGGGCGCCAGCCTTCCGGACGCGGCGCCGGGGCTGGAGTATGAGCGGTTTCCCCTGCGGGCGATGGCCAAGGCTGGGTGGATTCGCCAAATGCCAAAGCTCAAAGACCACGCCGAGGAATTGATTACCGGCCTGATGAAACGCGCCGGCGGTTCAGAATTCGCCGCTGCTCCCATGTATCGCAAAAATGATGGTCGTCGGGTCAACGCCAAAACCGATGAGTACGCGCTGAAGGCCTGGTGCTGGCAGGTATTGGCTCAAGCCGGGGAAAGGGGGCTGCCTCCGGACTACCAAGCGGATGCCGTTACGCCGCAATTCCTGCGTCAAATTGCTCAGATGAGCTTGCTGGAGGACGGCCCGACCCAGGCCAGGAGGTCCCTGGCCCAGCATGGCATCGGCCTGGAGTACGTCAACCATCTGCCCCGGACCCACCTGGACGGCGCGGCCCTGCGACTCCGCGACGGTAGGCCGGTTATCGGAATGACGCTGCGTTACGACCGGATCGACAACTTCTGGTTCACCCTGCTGCACGAATTGAGCCACGTGGCCCTCCACATGGGAGTGTGCAGTGATGGGACGGGCTTCGTGGATGACCACAGCCTGCGGGGTATTGAACCTGGCGGGCGCAACACCACCGAGCAGGCAGCCGACCAGTCGGCTCAAGATGCCCTGATACCACCGGAAATCTGGGACGGCGGCGCCATTCTGGATAGCCCGGGGCCGATGGCGATTCTGCAAATGGCCTGGGAAGGGCAGGTTCACCCGGCCATCATCGCGGGTCGGGTTCGTTATGAGATAGGCAACTACCGGCTGCTTTCCCAGTTCGTGGGCACCGGAGAGGTGCGGCGGCAGTTCATGGAGAATTAGACAACGATGCCTAACAAAAATGTGCCGATGGCCTTGGTCTATGACTTCGATGGAACCCTGGCTCCGGGCAATTTGCAGGAGAACAGTTTCATTCCCGACATCGGCATGGACAAGCAGGATTTTTGGCGCGAGGTGAACCGCCTTTCACGGGAAAGGCAGGCCGATGGGATACTGATGTACATGCACCTGATGCTGGACCGAGCCAAAGCAGCGAAAGTGCCCGTGCGCCGGAACGACTTCACGGAACGGGGAGCCGATGTCAAGTTCTTCAATGGCGTAGCAGACTGGTTTGATCGCATCACGGCTTACGGAAAAGACGCCAACGTTGATGTAGAGCACTATATCGTCTCTTCGGGGAACGCCGAGATCATTGAGGGAACCATGATCGCCAAGCATTTCAAGCAGATATATGGCTCCAAGTTCATGTACGACGAGAACGGCGCCGCCTGCTGGCCGGCATTGGCCATTAATTTCACCACCAAGACCCAGTTCCTGTTTCGCATCAATAAGGGCGCGCACGACTTGAGCGACAACCATGACATCAACCAATTCGTCCCCATGAAAGACCGTCCGGTTCCTTTCGAAAATATGGTTTATATCGGAGATGGTGAGACCGATGTGCCCTGCTTCAGACTGGTCAAGGATCTGGGCGGATTGTCTGTGGCGGTGTTCAAACCAAACACCACAAACGCACGCAGCAAGGCAGAACAGTTCGCTACAGACGGACGGGTGCATTGCATCGCTCCCGCCGATTACACCGAAGACAAGCAACTGGACCTAGTCGTAAAGAGGCAGGTTGATCTGTTAGCTGCTCGGGAGATGCGGGATAAGACCCTATGACTGACGGCCTGAACCTGATTCCTCGCCACCGTAAGGAGTTGGAAGCGCTGCTGCGCGAGCACGTGCCCGACGCCGAGGTGTGGGCTTACGGCAGCCGCGTCAATGGCCGGAGCCACGACGGCAGCGACCTGGACCTGGCGCTGCGCGGCCCGGGGTTGGAACCGCTGGGCCACGAGTACGTTGACCTGCTGGAGGCGCTGGAGCAGTCCAACATCCCAATCCTGGTGCAGGCCCACGACTGGGCGAGGCTTCCCGAGAGTTTCCACCGGGAGATTGAGCAGGACTATGTGGTGGTGCAGAAACAGAGCAGTGGATGGCAATCTATGCCGTTCAGCGAGGCCGTAATCGTTAACCCACCCGTCCAGTTGCAGCGGGGTACGGAATATCCCTTTGTTGACATGGCCGCCGTCAATCCCGGCATTCGATGGGCATACGCCGAAAGTCAGCGCAAGCATTCCGGCGGCGGATCGAGATTTCAGGACGGCGATACACTGATGGCGCGGATTACGCCTTGCCTGGAGAATGGAAAAATTGCCCGTTATCGCGCATTGGCTGAGATGGCCGTTGCCCACGGTTCTACCGAGTTCATCGTTATCCGTGGGTGTCCTGGCGTTACCGATAACGAATTTGCTTACTACCTCACGCAATCGCCGGCGGTGCGGGATTACTCAGTCAGCCAGATGACTGGTACATCGGGGCGACAGCGAGTGCCGAATGCTGCGTTGGATCATATTGAAGTGGCACTCCCTCCCCTGACCGAACAGCGGCGTATCGCCCACATCCTCGGCACGCTGGACGACAAGATTGAGCTGAACCGGCGGATGAACGAAACGCTGGAGGCGATGGCCCGGGCCATCTTCCAGGACTGGTTCGTGGACTTCGGCCCCGTCCGCGCCAAGCTGGAGGGCCGCGAACCCTACCTGCCGCCGGAGCTGTGGGCGCTGTTCCCCGACCGGTTGGTGCAGTCGGAGCTGGGCGAGATACCGGAAGGGTGGGAGGTGAAGGCGCTGGGGGAGGTTATTGAACTGGCCTACGGTAAAGCATTGAAAGCGGGCGACCGAAAGGGCGGCGATATTCCAGTGTACGGCTCAAACGGGCAAGTAGGCTGGCACGACGAAAAGCTGTCGGATGGGCCGGGCATCGTCGTCGGCAGGAAAGGCAATCCAGGTATCGTTACGTGGGCACACAGCGATTTCTTTCCGATAGACACGGCTTTCTACGGGATTGCCAAAATACCAGACATGAGCCTGCATTTCCTATTTTACGCCTTGGTTGACCAAGACCTGCCATCCGTTTCGGCAGACTCGGCAGTACCTGGACTCAACAGAAACTTGGCCTACATGAACAGCCAACTTGTCCCTGACGACACGGTAGTGGAGGCGTTTGGAGAACAGGCATCTGAACTTTTCCGCCGCAGACACCACCTAGAGACAGAATCCCGCTCTTTGGCTGCCCAGAGGGATGCGCTGTTGCCGCGGCTGGTATCGGGTGAGTTACGGGTGTAGGATGGCACTAAAGTCAACGGTAGGCTGAGCCCATGACGCCTAATCTGCAAATGGAGCAACGTTCCCTGGTCATGATCAGTGCAGTTGCCGCTGCCGCTGGTGTCAGCGTGGTCAGACTGGAGCTTGACGGCAACAGCGTGGACGGCGTCCTGATTAGCAGATTGGGGCGGCGTCCCCAGATTGAATTTCAGGTCAAAGCCACGTCTCGGGATATAATCAAGGGCGACAGCCTGCGCTTGGTCGTCTCCGTCAAGGACTACGACGAGTTACGGTTGGAGAGTTGGACGCCGCGTATCCTGATAGTGGCGCTGATACCGGCGGAATCCGAGCCGTGGCTGTCGCAAAACGTTGATGAATTGTGTCTGCACGGCAGCATCTATTGGGCTTCCCTTGTTGGTATGCCGGCAGTGCCGAATGCCGTCACCGTCACGGTTTCCATACCCACGGCCAACGTCTTTGACCGGACGCAGCTGGAAGCAATGATGAGCAGAGCCGAGGCAGGGAGGCAACTATGATTGTTCAGATACGCGACCGGTCCGCCCTGTCCTCCCTTCGTATTGCCAGCCTTCGCGCCTACCTCGATTCTACAGGTTGGAGCAATCAAGGGCAGTGGGGAGAGCGACCGGTGACGATTTTCGCAAAAGAACACGATGGCGAGCCTTGGGAAATCCCCGTACCGTACGACGACACCGTAGTGGGTTATGCCGAGGGCATGGCAAACGCGGTGGCGGCGCTGGCGGCCGTTGAAGAACGCTCGCAAATGGACGTGTTCCATGATTTGGCCGGCGCCAGCGCTGGCATGAGGGGCAAAGATGCGACGGAGCCGGTTTTGAATGAAGCCAAATATCGGAGCGAGTTGGGCGGCATTTACGCCGTTGCCGAGGCGGCGCGTTACCTCAAGGCGGCGCCTCACGCCGAGACCCTTTATCCCATAACGACGCGCACCCTGCGTGTCTGGATTCGCCAAAGGTGCGTCAGGGCAGGGACCGAACGCGATGAATTTCCGGTTGACTTTGACGACCTGATTGCGATGCGGGTAATCGCCGCGTTGCGTTCCGCAGGCGTAAGTCGGAGCGTAGTCGATGATTCTGAATCCCTCATGCGGGAGGAAACCGGACTGAGGCATCCCATCGCCGCCGAAACCCTCTGGGGTGGCCAAGGGCAGGCGTTCTCCGAATGGCGGAAGTGCCTGATCGACTCGGGCAACCGAGCACGGTCCGCCCTTGACCTGGTGCAGGAATACTTGATACTAGCGCACGACCTGGTTTTTGATGAGTCGTCGGGTCAAGCGATTTCCTGGGAACCGCAGCCGGGGATTGTGCTTAACCCGCTGATTCAATTCGGTTCGCCGTGCATCAAAGCGACTCGCGTACCTACTGGTGCCATCTCAGGCATGATTTCAGCCGGCGACTCGGTTGAATGGACAGCACGCGCTTATCGAATCTCTCCGGAAGAAGTGCAGGCATCTTGTGACTGGGAATCCCGCCTCGGATCCGCATGAACCCCGGTTCCTCCTTGACGAATCGCTGAGCCCGGAAGTGGCCAAGGCTCTGATCTTGGTAGGCTATGATTTTGTTGACGTGCGGTCCGCAATTAGACCGCAGGAGGTCAAAGACCCCGAAATCATCCAGTGGTGCCAGGAGAACGAGGCGATTTGGGTTCACGCGGACGTTGCGGCCATAAAAGGGCATGGCGAGTTGCTGCAAACTTCCAGCATACGGACTTTATTGGTAGTGCGGCCCAAGAGCGGGATGAGTCGCCAAGAACAGCTCCGCGTCCTGAGCTTCGTATTGCCCCGACTGCTCAAACAATTGGAGGGACGCCGGCCTCCTCGCCACTACATCGCCAAAGCTGCCAACCCTATGTCTGCCCCCAGCCTTCGATCGTAGATGATGTAGTCGCGAGCGATAGCCATGACCACCCGCACCGGAACCTCCGTTGAGGCGCCCGGCGCCAACTGGTAATGTTTCGCCCAGGTTGGACCTTGATTTTCGGAGGTAGAGAAATTGGACTGGCGCGACTACATTTCCTCCGACCCTGCGGTCTGTCACGGGAAGGCGTGCATCACCGGCACGCGGGTCATGGTGACCGTTATTCTCGACAATTTGGCCGGCGGACATAGTGCTGAGGAAATCATCATCAGCTACCCTTCGGTGTCTCGAGAGGGAGTCCAGGCGGCTCTATACTATGCGGCCGAGTTGGCCCGTGAGCGTCCGGTTCCCCTGGTGAGATAGGCTAGGCGTGCGGTTCAAGTTCGACGAAAACCTCCCCAGGGAGATGGCCACCCTCTTTGCCGAAGCGGGCCACGACGCGGTTACTGTCATTGATCAACGGATGGGTGGCGAGAAAGACCAGGACATTGCCGCCGTCTGCCTCAATGAAGGCCGTGCGCTCGTCACGCTGGACTTGGACTTTTCCGACATCAGGGTTTATCCGCCTCGGCGCTATCCGGGGATTGTGGCGCTCCGTGTGTCCAGCCAGTTGCGAGAAGACCTCTTGGAGGCCGCCGTTCGTCTGCTTGAGAATCTAACCTCCACCCTGCAAGGCCAGCTTTGGATCGTTGAAGATTCGCGCATCCGCATTCGGGAGTAGCCCATGACCACGCTCTCCGAATCAACTGTAGAAGCCGCCGCTCTGGAATGGCTCGCTACCATCGGTTGGCGGACGGCCCACGGGCCCGACATCGCGCCGGATGCGCCAGGCGCGGAGCGGGACAACTATGGGCAGGTGGTCCTGGAGCGACGACTGCGTGATGCTCTGGGTCGATTGAATCCGTCCCTGCCGGCCTCGGCCCTGGACGACGCCTTCCGCAAACTGTCTCAGCCCGAAGGGGCGACGCTGGAGGCCCGCAACCGCTCATTCCACCGAATGCTGGTCAACGGCGTGACTGTGGAGTACCGTTCGGGCGACGGCAACATCCGGGGCGAGCCGGCCCGGATCATCGACTTTGACGACTGGGATGCCAACGATTGGCTGGCGGTTAACCAGTTCACCGTTACCGAGGATGGAAACACCCGCCGTCCCGACGTCGTCCTGTTCGTCAACGGACTGCCCCTGGGGCGTCATCGAGTTGAAGAACCCCGCCGACGAGGACGCCACCATCTGGAGCGCCTGGCAGCAGCTTCAGACTTACCAGGCGGAACTGCCCACCCTGTTCTCAATGAACGAAATGCTGATGGTCTCCGACGGCCTTGAAGCCCGTGTCGGCGCCCTGGGGGCTGGTCGAGAGTGGTTCAAGCCCTGGCGCACTACTACCGGCGAGACCCTGGCCGGTCCTGACCTGACCGAGTTGCAAGTGATGCTGGAGGGAGCCTGCTACCCGGAGCGATTTCTGGCGGCGCTGCGCGATTTCATCGTGTTTGATGACGACGGCAGCGGCCACCTGGTGAAGAAGATGGCCGGCTACCACCAGTTCCACGCCGTTCGCGCCGCAGTAAGCGAGACCCTGCGGGCAGCGGAGTTACAGCAGGAAGAGCAGGGGATTGCTTCGGGACCCATTCGCGGCAGATATGAAACGGGACGAAAGCCAGGCGGAGAACCGGGCGACCGCCGCATCGGGGTAGTCTGGCACACCCAGGGTTCCGGCAAGAGCCTGACCATGGCCTTCTATGCCGGCGCCATTGTCCGCGAGCCGGCGATGGAGAATCCCACTATTGTGGTACTCACCGACCGCAATGACCTGGACGACCAGCTCTTCACCACCTTCTCCCGCTGCCGGGACCTGTTGCGCCAGCCTCCGGCGCAGGCCGAGAGCCGGGCCGACCTGCGGGACAAACTATCGGTGGCATCCGGCGGCGTGGTGTTCACCACCATCCAGAAGTTCTTTCCCGAGGAACGCGGCGACACTTATCCTACCCTATCGGAGCGGCGCAACGTCGTAGTCATCGCCGACGAGGCCCACCGCAGTCAGTACGACTTCATCGACGGCTATGCCCGCCACATGCGCGACGCTTTGCCCAACGCTTCTTTCGTCGGCTTCACCGGCACGCCCATCGAGTTGCAGGACGCCAACACCCGGGCGGTGTTCGGCGACTACATCAGCATCTACGACATCCAGCGTTCGGTTGAGGACGGGGCCACGGTCCCCATCCACTACGATAGCCGCCTGGCCCGGTTGGAGCTGAATGAAGTGGTCAACAATAACGATGAACAGTCTGAAGGCGAGGTCATCCGGACTGCCAGACTGGCGCCGGACGGGCGGGAAGGCAACAAGATATTCGCCAGGTCCCTGAGACCCGGAGAAGTGGACACAGGAGAAGTTGTTCATGTTGAGGCTGGAAACAATTGGTGATCCGCCGGTGGTCTTGGCATTGGTTCAGTTGAAATAGCTGCGCACAGCCCAGAAGGTTGGATGCTGCCCACCGGAGTTGGTCAGAAGCAATGAAAGACCGAAACGCTGCGGCAGGGCAATCGCACCATCGCCGTCATTCCTGCGCAAGCAGGAATCCAGTGGTCGAATTTGTCAAGTACACTTCAAATTCTTTCATGCTATGGCTAATGGACTCCGGCATTCGCCGGAGTGACGGGCGTGGAGCCTATGGTGCGATTGCCCCGAACGCTGCGGTCAGCCAGGATGGAGTTGACCGGAGATATGCTAGGTTCAATGCTCTTGCGACAGCCGAAATGGCGGTCGCAGCATTACATCGGGCATCGTCGATGGCGGTCACCCTAATCGAAAAGCGCTGTAGCGACCTATGTTTGCCGGATTAGGGGCATTGCAACGAGGCGAGGCCGCTCCGGCAGATTGCCGGGGCGGCCTCTTTCCGTTCGTACCGGCAAGGATCGTACCGGCAAGGATCATACCGGCAAGGATCATACCGGCAAGGATCATACCGGCAGGGAAGGATATTGCCATTCTCCTGGAAACGCCCTTGAGTTCCTTGCTGCGGGCAGAACACGGGGGCCGGCGGTGATGCCGCCGGCCCCCTTTGCGTCCTGACTGTCCGGCGACGCCGGGTTAGTCGTCGTCCACTATGGTCATGGTTCCCACGGCCGCGGGCGTGAACCACTCGCCGGGGAGGTATGCCTCCACCGCGAAGTACTCGTCCGGCTCCTTCTCGTCGTCATCCTTCAGCCAGACTACTCCCGTCATCTCGGTTACGCCCGGCTCGAACACCATCCGCCCGGACATAGTCTGGTAGTCGGATTTCTTCGCCCAGTCGGTCAGGTGGTAGGCGGGCCCGGCGGACCAGCTCACCTCGAGTTCCTCAGTCAAGGCAGGGGAGAGGAGTATCCGGAACTCCACCACGTCGCCCTCCGTTCCCGAGGCGTCCTCTACAGTGACGCTGACCTTAACTTCCGGGGCCGGGTCGTCGTCGTCCGCGACGCTGACCGTAGCCGCGCCCTGGGTCGCCGACACTGTGTAGCCAGCGGCCGCGGACGGCGTGTCCAGAGTCGCCGTTACCGACCCGTCGACCTCGTCGGCAGCGTCGTCGGTAGTGTCCACCGTCAGGGTGACGCTGCCCGTGGTCGGGATCGTCACCGTGCGCTGGCCCGTGGTTGCGCCGTAGTCGCCGCTCTGCGACACCGTGACGCTCACGTCCAGCTCCTCCGCCGGAGACGGGCTGGCGGTGACGGTGAAGCTGGCGTCGTCGCCCTCGGTCACGCCGTTCCCGGCGCTGATCGAGACCTCCGGAACGTCATCGTCCGCGACGGGCACCGTGGCCGCGCCCTGGGATGAGGACACGGTGTAGCCGCTGTCGGTGTTCACCGTGACCGTCACCGACCCGTCGGCCTCATCGGACCCGTCGTTAGTCGTTCCCACCGTCAGGGTCACGCTGCCCGTGGTCGGGATCGTCACCGTCCGCTGGCCCGTGGTTGCGCCGTAGTCGCCGCTCTGCGACACCGTGACGCTCACGTCCAGGTTGGCCGCCGGGGCCGGGCTGGCGGTGATGGTGAAACCGGCGTCGCCGCCCTCGGTCACCACGGAGCCGGCGCTGACGCTCACCTCCGGCGTGGTCGATGACGGCGGGTCGTCGTCCGCGACGCTGACCGTCGCCGCGCCCTGGGATGAGGACACGGTGTAGCCGGCGTCGGCCGCCGGAGTGTCCAGCGTCGCCGTCACCGACCCGTCGGCCTCATCGGACCCGTCGTTAGTCGTTCCCACCGTCAGGGTGACGCTGCCCGTGGTCGGGATGGTCACCGTCCGCTGGCCCGTGGCCGCGCCATAGTCGCCGCTCTGCGACACCGTAACGCTCACGTCCAGGTTGGCCGCCGGGGCCGGGCTGGCAGTGATGGTGAAGCTGGCGTCGCCGCCCTCGGTCACCACGGAGCCGGCGCTGACGCTCACCTCCGGCGTGGTCGATGTCGGCGGGTCGTCGTCCGCGACGCTGACCGTGGCCGCGCCCTGGGATGAGGACACGGTGTAGCCGCTGTCGGTGTTCACCGTGACCGTCACCGAGCCGTCGGCCTCGTCCGCCCCGTCGTTAGTCGTTCCCACCGTCAGGGTCACGCTGCCCGTGGTCGGGATGGTCACCGTGCGCGCGCCCGTGGCCGCGCCGTAGTCGCCGCTCTGCGACACCGTGACGCTCACGTCCAGGTTGGCCGCCGGGGCCGGGCTGGCGGTGACGGTGAATCTGGCGTCGCCGCCCTCGGTCACGCCGGAGCCGGCGCTGACGCTCACCTCCGGCGTGGTCAGCAGAATCGGCGGGTCATCGTCGTCGGCAACGGTGACCGTCGCCGCGCCCTGGGTCGCCGACACCGTGTAGCCAGCGTCGGCGGCCGGCGTATCCAGCGTCACCGTGACGGAGCCGTCGGCCTCGTCCGCGTCGTCGTTAGTGGTGCCCACCGTCAGCGTGGCGCTGCCCGTGGCTGGAATGGTCACCGTCTGCCGGCCCGTGGTCGCGCCGTAGTCGCCGCTGGCCGACACGGTGAAGCTCACGTCCAGGTTGGCCGTCGGCGCCGGGCTGGCGGTGACGGTGAATCTGGCGTCGCCGCCCTCGGTTACGCCGGCGCCGGCGGTGACGCTCACCTCGCTGGTCACGTCGTTGTCCGCTACGGCCGCTTTTGACGACCACTGCGGCCCAATCCGGTAGCCGTAGCTCGGTCTAAGCATGACGGTAACGGAGCCGTCGGCCTCGTCCACGGCGTCATCCGTGGTGGGCAGGATCAGGGTAGCGCTGCCGCCGGTCGGGATATTCAAGTCCTGATAACCGGAGTCAATTCCGTAATCTCCGTTGGTCACGACCCTTACGAGCACCCGCCGATTCTGGGTCGGCGCCGGGTTGGCGGTCAGGGTGAAGGCCAGGCTCTCACCTTCAGTCACGCCATTCGCCGGCGAAATCTCCACCGTTGGGAACCGCAGTGTCGGATTGTCATTCACCTCCACGGAGGCGTGGAGCGGGACATGAAGGTTTCTCGTGTAGGGGCCGCGGAGCAGCGTGAGGGTAACGGTCGCGGTCTCGGGGGCGCTGTTGGCTATGGTGGGTATTGCGACGCGGACCCCGCTCTCCCCGGCAGGGATTGTGAATACCCGGTCGCCGGTTTCCGCACTGTCCAGAACATTGCCGTCGGTCTCGACTTTGACGTTCACCGGGATATCCGCTTCCGCCGGCGGATGAGCCTTGATTATGAAGACGGCCGCCGTGCCCGACGGGATCACAGCCGGATCCCCGCTGACAATACTGAGGCGCGGCCCCTGGGCGTCCGTCCCGTCGAGTATCTTCACTTCGTCATAGGCCGGAGCGCCAACGTCGTACGCCAGCGAATCCGGGTCAGGGGTATAAGTGCCCAGAGAGCCATCGGTACCGCCAATATTATTCATGCCGTCGGTCCGCTGTATTCCGGCGGTGAGCATTGCCGCCCAGATTTTGCCGTCCAGATTCGCGCCGTCGCTCCAGGTGGAGATAGCGTAGGTTGCCGTAGCCATCCCGGCCGGGATGGTTACCTCCTGCAGGCCGATTCCCCGCTCGTCCCGGAACCAGCCTCCATTTTCAGGCCAGCCATGTTCGAAAGCCTTAATATCGCCGGTATCCGCGAATTCGTAGCCGACGAAAAAGTTCACCGTCAGGTCCACAGTGGTAGCGGGACGGGCGGTGGCGACCACGTTCACTACGTCGCCTTCAGTGATCGTATCCGGACCCTGGAACTGGATGCTCACCCGCGGGCGATTCCCACGTAACGCCAACCGCTCAAGGGGCTGGGGTTCGGTGACGGTTCCGACGCCCTGCGGGTCGGCCAGCGTGGCGTGCACCGGGGACGACAGCTCCACCAGGAAGGTCTCATCGGCTTCGTCCACGGTGTCCTGGGCGGTCTGCACCTCCAGGGTTGCGCTGGTGGCTCCCGCCGCGATGGTGGCCGTCGGCGAGGCGGTCACCGCCGTGTAGTCCGCCCCCGCCGTGGCCGGGTTGGCCCCGCCGGCGTCGTCCTTGGTCCCCCACTGGAACGTCACCTCCCGCTCGGAGGTCTCGCTGAGGCTGACGACGAAGGAGGCGCTGCTCCCCTCGGACGCGCTGGCGTCGGCCACCGACAACGTCGGCGGGCCGTCGTCGTCGGTGACGGTTCCGACGCCCTGCGGGTCGGCCAGCGTGGCGTGCACCGGGGACGACAGCTCCACCAGGAAGGTCTCATTGGCTTCGTCCACGGTGTCATGGGCGGTCTGCACCTCCAGGGTTGCGCTGGTGGCTCCCGCCGCGATGGTGACCGTCGGCAAGGCGGTCACCGCCGTGTAGTCCGCCCCGGCCGCGGCCGGGCTGGACCCGCTGGCGTCGTCCCTGGTGCCCCACTGGAACGTCACCTCGCGTTCGGAAGCCTCGCTGAGGCTGACGACGAAGGACGCCTGGCCGCCCTCGCCCACGTTGGCGTCGGTCACGGACAGACCCGGCGGGGCGTCGTCGTCGGTGACGGTTCCGCTCCCGGTCAGCTCCGCCGCCGTGGGCGACAGGATGGCGCGGGTTACTCCGGTGAGGGTGACGGTTATCGTCTCGTCCGCCTCGTCCACCACGTCGCCCTTGACGGGGATGACGATGCTGCCGGTCTGTGAACCGACCGCCACGGTGGCGCTCAAGGGGTCGGGCGCCGTGTAGTCGCTGGCCGCCGTCGCCGAACCGCCCAGGCTGTAGGTCACCGTCACGGCGTCTCCGATGGCCGCCGCCGACAGCGTCAGCGGGAAGGTCAGGTCCACGGTGGCATTGGGGTCGTTGCCCTCGGCCACCGCCGGCGCGTCGCCTACCGACACCGTCGGCAAGTTGCTGACGGTTACCCGCAGGGCCTTGACGTGGGTATTGCCGTCCTCGTCGGTGGCCTGCACGGTAACCTCGAAGACGTTGTCCGCGTCGTGGTCTGCCGGGTTCTGGGAATCCTGGGCCGGCAGGGTCATCTCGCCGGTGTCCGGGTCAATGGTGAAGAGCGCGGCGTCGTCGCCGGACAGGGTCCAGGTTACGTGGCCGATGGAAACGCCGGAAATCGTCGGGGCGGGCGCCGTCCAGGCGTATCCGTCCAGCGCGGCCATGTTGTCGTAGCCGCTGAAGGCCACCGAACCGGAGTCATTGTCCCGGATGGTCAGCCGGGTCAGCCGGCCCGAGTCGTTGGTCCCGGGGAAATATCCACTGAACCCCAGCCTTTCCGTCAATCCGGTATCTTCCAGCGAGAAGAGAGCGCCATCGTGCACCTCGAGAAAAACCCCCAGGTCTTCATCGGTTTCAATCAGGCTGTCCTCGACCGTTGCGAGCCGCGCGCTGGCGAATCGAGCGCCTTCCGGGATGAGAATTTGTTGGGCAGGATAACTCTTCGCAGCGCTAAACTGTCGGTTTAAGCCCGATGGCACCCAGTCTGAATAGTCAACGTCCGTCGCGGCCGCGGGCAAGTCGAGCCCGGCAGTCGTGATGTACGCCGTTCCATGCACGTCAAGCCACCTGGCTCCGGGCAGGATCGGTTCGGAAAGGTTGAACCGGATATCAAACGTTTCGCCTTCGTCCACCACCCGGTCGGGGGCGCGGACCGTCATCCAGCTGGTGTCGTTGATTTCGACGGTCACCTCCCCTTCCAGGGGGTGAATGTTCACGCCCTCGGCCGGTTCTTCCAGGAAAACGGTAAAGGTCTCCGGCGTCAGTTCGACCCGGTCGTCCTCAACTATGGGGACGGTAACCGATTTCTGCGTCTGTCCGGGGGTGAAGGTCACCTTTTCGCTAATGACCAGATAATCTTCATTGGCAGTGGCGGTGCCGCTCCTGACGCCAACATACGCGTGCAGCTCTGCGGTGTGGGACCGGGAAAGCGAGACCGTGAACGTGGCGCGACCGACGTCCTCATCCACCGCGGCCGGGCCGGTTATGGAAACCTGGCGCCGCTCGTCGTCCATGATGGTGGTGGTGAGATACTTCCCCAGGCGAGCCTCCGGAGACGCCAGATCCCAGTGGCCGTTTGACGGAACCAGCCAAATGGAAATGACTTCGTTGTCTTCCGGCTGGTTGTCCCCGCGGACCCGCAGCGAAAACGTTCTCTCATACACCCCATCGCCCAGACTGAAAAAATAAGCCTCGGCCAGTTCGCCGACTCGCAGCCGATGATAGCAGGGCAATGAGCTCCAGGAGCCTTCGGTGCGCGTGGCGGCTCCAAATTCAAAGTCCGCTCTTTGGGCAGTGCCGGTGGGAAGGCCCGCAGGAGTCTCTCCGCTCTGGAGGAGCGGAGGGTTGGGGCGGTGTACGGCGCAAGCGAGCATCCCGTACCATGTGCCCCAGTCGTTGGGCGGTGCGGGCCGCCGGAGCGTTACGGAATAAATCGGGTCATTACTCCGGCCCGCGGTGGTGCCCTCCGTGATGGCTTCCGGGATGGACCCTACAATTTCCAGGTCCAGGGCGTCGTCGTCCTCGATTTTGGCATAGCCGATGGCGCCGTCGCTGAAATCGACGCGGGTTGCGTCGCCGCTGATCCGCAGCCGAAACTCCTCGGTGTTCTCGGGCGCCTGGTCATCATTGACGGTCACCGTTACCGTCTTGGTCGTTTCGCCGGCGGCGAAGGTGACGGAACCGCTGGCGGCGACAAAGTCACTCCGCCCGGTACGCAGCGTCCCGTCGCTCTGGGCCGAATACGTGCTGCCGTCCGGCCCATCCTCCGTGGCCCACTGGACGGTTAGCGGCGTATCCTGGGCCGGGGTCACGGTGATGGTGAACTCGGACGAGTCGCCGGAGCCCTCCGTAACCGGCGCGGCGTCGCTGACGGATACGCGCGTCCCGTCGTCGTTCGTGATCGTGCCCACACCCGTGGGGTCCGTGAACTTGGCGTGGGGCGCGTGGGCCAACTGGATCCGGAACACCTCGTCCGGTTCGGGCCTGGTGTCGGCCAGCGATTGCACCACGATGGTCTTGCTCTGCTCGCCCGGCGCGAAGGTCAGGGTCTGCCGGGTATCCATCCCCACGTAGTCATTGTCCACGGTGGTTGCGGTACCGTCTTCCGTAATCCACGCCACCGACACGGTGCGCTCAGAGGGGGCGTCCAGGGAGATGGTGAAACTGAGGTCGCCGCCTTCCGCGGCCGTGGCGTCGGTAATGGACATCCCGGGCCGGGAGTCGTCGTCCCGCAGGGCCACCGCCGATTCCACGTCGTCGGCCGTCGCGCCGGTGACGGATTCCAGCAGCACGGTGAAGTACTGGTCCGGCTCGTCCAGCGTGTCCTGCAACGTCTGGATTGCGGGCAGGGACACCTCGGTTTGGCCGGCGGGAATGGTTACGGACTGGGCGGTTGGGGCCGTATAGTCCTGGCCGGCCCGGGCGGCGGGAACGTCAGCGGCGCCGGAGACGCCGTCGCGGGTCTTCCAGCTGAAGGTGACCGGCGCCGGCGCCGGCTGGCCCAGGAACGCCCGGAGCTCGACTGGCTGCCCTTCGGTAACCTTCACTTTGCTCGGGGTCAGGGAGAGGGCCGGCCCGTCCAGGATGCTGGCCGTGGGCATTGTGGTCCTGGATTTAATGGACGCGATGTCGTAGCTGCTGCCAAAGATTTTCTTCCACTCGGTGGCGTCGGTGAGGCTTCCCTGGTTCAGGTCCACGCCGGTGAGGCTGAAAGAGAACGTCTCCACGCCTTCTCCGCTGACCGTGTCGTCGTGAACCGGCAGCGTCAGGGTGGCCTCGGTCTGGCCCTGGGGAACGGTAATGTAGTTGGCCTGCCGGTTGCTGGCGTCTCCGAAGTCAGCCTCCAGGGTTGCCGTGCCGTCCTGGGGGGCGACGTTGGCCCGCAGGTCGTACTCAATCGGCTGGGACAGGGTGAGGCGAAGGACGGCGGCGTCGCCTTCCCGGATGGTGAGGTCGTCCAGGGTAAAGGACAGGCGCAGGTTGTGGTCGTCGTTGAGGATATAGCCCAGTTGGCTTATCCAGGCATTGGAAGGACATTCCGCGGCTAACCAGCAGGCGTTTAAATTGTTGCCGAACTCCATGACCACAATCTCATCGGGTTCTTCGTCGTAGTCGCCTTTAACTGTTACGGCTATCTCCTTCCTCGTTTCACCCGGCCGGAAGGAGAGCGTACCGGGATCCAGGTCCTCGTAGTCGCTGGGGTAGGCGGCCGGGTGAAGTCCCGAATCTACATATATCGCGACGGAGGCGTTGCGAATGCCTCTGTAGTCCAGGGTGACCGTGCGGCCGCTGGGCTGGCTCAGCTTGGCGACGTAATTCAGCTGGGCGGTTTCCCCTTCGTCGGGTTCACGCACTGCCGGATTCGCAACTGACAGGTAGGGGAGGTCGTCGTCGTCTTCAATGATGACTTCTTTCACAAAGTACTTGATACGAGGGACATAAATCAATCGAAATCTGCCGCCATCCGCGTCCACCATATCCAGGCGACTGTCATCAATGTAAATCGCCTGGAGACATTCGTCATTTTCATCCAGGGGGTCTTCGATGGTTTGAATTTCGAGATACTTCGTCCGGTCTCCAGGGCCAAACAGCAGGCGGTCGAAATTAAGCCTCCGATAATCCACGTTCTCTACCGCTTGCATTTCGCTGCCGACGCAAAGATCGCTTGCGATTAGCGCGCCGTTAACGGCAACCTTGATACTGCCGCTCTCTCCGGGCCGCAGCGTTCGCTCCAGGGTTACGGGCAGTCTGGCCAATCCGCCCTCTACCGTCCTGCCGCCGCCGACTGAAACTTCGATAATATCGTTGTTGCTGTCAATGATGCCATAAGCTTTGAGGGTAGTGGGCGTACTGCCGTCGTCTCCCGGGGGGAACTCCATGCTGTGCGACGGGTTGCTGAGGGTCAGGGTAAAGATTTCATTATCTTCCACCAGGTCATCGTCAACCGTGACGACAACTATTGCCGCGGTCCTCTGGCCGTCCGGAAAGGTCAGCGTTCCCGAAGATTTGCCGCCGGGCGGCGTGTAATCGGCGGCGCTGGCGTCAAACACGGCGTCGCTGCCGATCCGGTTGCCAACGTTATGGTCGGCGCCCGGGGTTATTTTCCAGTCAACGGTGGGTCTGGGGCTGCTATTGCGCATTGCCTCGGGTATTGTGACCTGGAATACGACCTCACGTTCGGAATGACTCGGTTGTTCGTAGCCATCGTCGTCGGCCACGGTGATGGGGGTCGGGCGGTCGTTGATAGTGATCAGCGTGCGGTGGGTTTCGCCGCCGCCGGGAAGCCGGAGGTTCGACGAAGCCTGGTACAGCTCGAGATAAAACCGTTCCGGAGTGGTCTCGACACGGCTGTCCCAGATGGCCTTTACCAATATGGTTGCGCTCCGGGTCTCGTCCGAATCAGCTGCGAGATTCAGCAACCCCGTGTTCCGCTTCCGGCCCAGGATCTCTCCCCCCTCGTAAGCCTCGTAGTCATTCTGGACGGCGCCGTTGGTGTCGTGGGAAACGAAACGCCAAAAGACCTTGTGCTGCGCTACGGTATTGTCTCTGAGACTGGTAGTAGTATCCAACGGTATCGAGATGGTGAAGGTCTGTCCCGATTCGCCTTCGCGAATCGTGGAGTCGCCGGGGGTTATCTGCAATTGGGCGGCAGTCTGGGCCGAGGCGTTGCCGGCGAAGAGGCCGGTCAGGGTCGCCCCCAGGACGCAGAGGATCAGGGCCAGACACAGCCAGAGCGCGCGCCGGCCGGCCAGGGGGCCGCGGAGCGCGGGGAGCGAACCGGCGGATCCGGGTATCCTTCGGAGGGAATCGCGATTGAATGCAAACATGATTCTTTCCTGAACGTGTATGTCGATCAACTTGTCTCCAGGCCGCAATGAGCTGACTGGAGTCGGCAGGGTTTTCGTCACCCCATATCGCGGGGGGGGGGGGGGGATAATTCGGGGGATCCGGATGTGGATCGATGCGCTGCCATGCTGCCTCCACCTCTCCTCTCGAAGCGCTCTCCGTGTATCGGCGGCGCAACCCGGAGTCAGCGTCTTTGCCGAAATCAGATTGCGCCGCATAAATTCATTGTAATTGCAACGAATTTTTAAGATGCTATTATCAGGCCAACGATATGTCAAGCCTTGATTGCAATAGTCAGTTCCGAACCCGCCCCGCGTGATACAATCGGCCCAGACAAATGGCCTGGGCTGATAGAAGCGGCGACCCACCGCCGGCTCAGGACGATTGCGAAGTCCTTTTCATCCGCTCATGGCGAGATTGTCGAACCATCAACCACCAGGACGGGCAGCCTTTCCGGCAATCAATCCAATCCGGTGCACCCGGTTCGTCGATATAAGAGGAAGGGAGTACGCGCGAGACCTCACGCGTACCCGGTTCGGGGACCGTCAGAATCAGGATTTACGGGATTTTATGATTGGACAGGATTGGGAGATCTCCACCATGGAACGGTTCCAATCCTGATAATCCCGAAACCTTGAAAATCCTGATTCTGACGATCCCCCGCCGCAAACTGGGTACGCGCGAGACAGACGACGGCACAGCCAACCTCACGTCAGTGGGAACAGTCCGAGGTGAACAGGACCATGGAGCAGAGCAATCACGCCGAAACGGAAGCGGCCGACCCGGAAGGGATGTTGAATCTGTCGCTGCTGCAGATCCGTGACCTGGGGACGGCCGCGGAGCGGTTTCTTGAAAACGCGCTCTCGGAGCAGGAAATCTCGCTCGCGGAGTTCCGGGTGCTGTCCGTCTGCGCGACGCATCCCGGGTCCACCGCCGTTGAGGTCTCCCGGGTCATCCCGGTGGATCCCCCGGCCGTCAGCCGGGTGGTGCACCACCTGTCGCAGACGGGGCTGCTGTCACGGCGCCGGTCCCGAACCGACCGGCGGGAGGTGCGGCTGCGCGTCACCCCCAGCGGGCTGGCGCTGCTCGCCGAATGCCAGGCGCTCCTCGAGTCGGCCGCGGCCGAGTTCCTGGAAACCTTGAGCGAGGCTCAGGCGCGCTCTTTTCTCCGCGTCATCACGGCCCTGATCTCCGCCAATTCCTGATTCTTGGGATTGACCGCGCCCCGGGCGCGGACCCAGTTCGGGGGACCGTCAGAATCAGGACAGGACTTACGCAGTTGGGCAGCACAACAACCGTCATTCCCGCTTTCGCGGGAATCCAGTGGCCGAAATCGTTAACAGCGTTCCAGATGTATTCACTGCGAAGTCTATGGATTCCTGCTTTCGCAGGAATGACGGGTTTGTAATTTCAAGTGCGTAACTCCTATCAGGAGTTACGGGATCTTATGATTGGACCGGATTGGGAGATCTCCACCATGAAACGGTTCCAATCCTGGAAACGGTTCCAATCCTGATAATCCCGAAATCTTGAAAATCCTGATGCTGACGATCCCCTGCCGCAAAGTGGGTACGCGTGAGGGGCGCGGGCGGGTCAGGGACGGACGCCAACGACCCGGCCGTAGGCGATGGCGGCGTAGGCCCCAGGCTGGTCTTTCCAGGCCGCCATGGCCTTGGACAGTCGGGCGAATTCATCCTGCGTCGCGGCCCCGTAACTTGTCGCCGCTTCCGTCATATCGGGAGCTGTAAACCACCCTTCGACCAGATTGAAGAAGCTCTCCACGCCCTCATGGCCGGCGTAGATTTCATAGACGGGGGACATGTCCACGTCGGTGAACCCCGACTCTTTCAGGCAAACGTGGATGCTCTTGCCCAGCTGAGGATGTCCGTCGTCCCACAGCAGGGTATCCGAGAACATTCCCCATCCCCGGTCCAGGACCTTGTTGGAGGGATATACATAGCAGGTTTCGACCATCATCTCCCGGCAATGCACGATGCCGCCCGGCTTCAGCACCCGCCTCACTTCAGCAAGAACGGCCGGGGTGTCGGGAATATAGGCCAGGACGTCGCAGCAGTTGACGACGTCGAAGGAGCCATCGTCGAAGGGCAGGTGCGCCGCGTCGGCAACCTTAAACGCCGCGTTGGCGACGTCGAGCTCCGCCGCCAGTTCCCGGCACAGCTCCACCTGCGTCGGCTCCATGTCGATGCCGTACACCTTCCCGGGCGCCACCGCCCGGGCCAGGGCCAGAGAGATGTGTCCCAGGCCGCAGCCCAGGTCCAGGACGCGGTAGCCCGGTTCCAGACGCGGTTTCAGGAGGGCGATGGCTTCTTCCACCCGCACCTCCGAAGAGAACCGGAGGTACTCCTCCCCGTATCCCATGGTGTAGTCCGGCGTCGAACAGGAATTGATCGGCGATTGCATGCGGTTTACTCCACGTGGCCAGTGGCGATTTACCAAATTCTGAGGCGGCAAGGATACAACGACCCAAGCGGCGACCAAATATACATTACTACCAAGAACTTGCCTAGCCACCAGGCTGCCGGCGCCAGGGCTATCGCAGATGAAATTATGGCTCCGTCACTCCGGCGAAAGCCGGAGTCCACAGGTTGCAAGGTGAAAGAATGTGAGACGTAGTTGACGATTTCGGACACTGGATTCCGGCTTTCGCCGGAATGACGACACTGAAACTGCTCATATGCGATTGCCCTGCTGCCGGCGCCGGGCCGGCGCAAAGCATTTGGCGGCGATCAGATTTCACTATTCTGCATCAGATCGCTCATCCTGCGGTTGTCAAAGGATGCCCGCTTTTCAGGGATGCAGCGGTCTGATGGACGGTCTGACGGACGGATTGGGCGCTGTCACCCGGGTTTGAGATAGTTGCTTACTCCTGGTCCTCCTTCCACTCGTCCTCCTTCCAGGAGATGAAACGGTCCGGTGCAATGACGATCAGGGTCAAGCGTTCGTCGGCCAGAAGTTCCGCGGCGAACTCGGCGCCGCGCACATCGCCCTCGTAGAGAACGCACGTCCGGCGCACCATGTCATCCAGCCCGCGGTCGGTGATGGTGGCCGTGCCCTCCACGGTCACAAAGGAATAGGGGTGATCCGGGGTGCAGACGCACAGGGAGACGGTGGAATTGCGGCGAATGTTGCGCACCTTGACCGTCGCTCGGTCGGCCATCACCAGAGCCTGACCGTTATCCCAAAGGAACCAGACCGGCGCCACGTGGGGGGCGCCGGTGGGCCGCATGGTAACCAACTGCGCCGTTCGGGGCTGGGACAGGAATTCATCCGCCTCTGCCGTGTTCAGTGTTCCCAAGGTATTTCCTCCTGCATCCTCTCGGGTCCGCGATGCCATTCATCAAGATACCGAACCCATGATAGCGCAAATGCAGCCGGTGGCGGGTTTTTGGCGAACCGGTCCGCAGGGCAATCGCACCATCGCTGTCATTCCTGCGCAGGCAGGAATCCAGTGATCGAATTCGTCAAATACGCTTCAAATTCGTTCGTTCTATGACCAATGGACTCCGGCTTTCGCCGGAGTGACGGGCGTGGAGCCTATGCTGCGATTGCCCTGAACCGGTCCGCCGATGCAACCATCACGTCCTCCGGTTTTGATCCGCGCTGTTTGCAAACAGCCGAAAGACCCCATGGAAAGACCCCATGGAAAGACCCCATGGAAAGACCCCATGGAAAGACCCCATGGAAAGACCCCATGGAAAGACCCCATGGAAAGACCCCATGGAAAGACCCCATGGAAAGACCCCATGGAAAGACCCCATGGAAAGACCCCATGGAAAGACCCCATGGAAAGACCCCATGGAAAGACCCCATGGAAAGACCCCATGGAAAGACCCCATGGAAAGACCCCATGGAAAGACCCCATGGAAAGACCCCATGGAAAGACCCCATGGAAAGACCCCATGGAAAGACCCCATGGAAAGACCCCATGGAAAGACCCCATGGAAAGACCCCATGGAAAGACCCCATGGAAAGACCCCATGGAAAGACCCCATGGAAAGACCCCATGGAAAGACCCCATGGAAAGACCCCATGGAAAGACCCCATGGAAAGACCCCATGGAAAGACCCCATGGAAAGACCCCATGGAAAGACCCCATGGAAAGACCCCATGGAAAGACCCCATGGAAAGACCCCATGGAAAGACCCCATGGAAAGACCCCATGGAAAGACCCCATGGAAAGACCCCATGGAAAGACCCCATGGAAAGACCCCATGGAAAGACCCCATGGAAAGACCCCATGGAAAGACCCCATGGAAAGACCCCATGGAAAGACCCCATGGAAAGACCCCATGGAAAGACCCCATGGAAAGACCCCATGGAAAGACCCCATGGAAAGACCCCATGGAAAGACCCCATGGAAAGACCCCATGGAAAGACCCCATGGAAAGACCCCATGGAAAGACCCCATGGAAAGACCCCATGGAAAGACCCCATGGAAAGACCCCATGGAAAGACCCCATGGAAAGACCCCATGGAAAGACCCCATGGAAAGACCCCATGGAAAGACCCCATGGAAAGACCCCATGGAAAGACCCCATGGAAAGACCCCATGGAAAGACCCCATGGAAAGACCCCATGGAAAGACCCCATGGAAAGACCCCATGGAAAGACCCCATGGAAAGACCCCATGGAAAGACCCCATGGACCGAGGTCACGGTTGCTCCGGCTGGCCGCGTCGGTCGTTGGGTTGCCCCTGGGTCACGTCGGTCTCGCTGGCGCCGGTCAGTTCGTAGGCGCGGTTGATGAACGTCCCGACGGCCAGGTTGATCTCTTCGCGGAACCGGTCTCTATCGACGTCGTCCATCCGGAACGCGGCGCCACTGTAACGATAGTTGACGGCGTAGAGGGTGAGCCAGTTGTCCGGCCCCCCGGCGTGGCCAGCGTTTGGAAACGAGGTGTAGTCGATCAGCAATCGCAGCTGCGCCGCTGCCAGCGTATTCGCCTCGGTGGGGTCGCGGAGGATTTGGCCGGCGACCTCGCGCAGGTCATGTACCGCGCGGTATTCCAGGCCCGCCGCCGACAGCCACGCCTTGATGGCGTTCTCCACGGCCTGCTGGGCGTGGAAGCCAAAGATCTCCTGAATTCCGTCGCGATGGTCGATTTCACGTCCGAACGCGCCGAGGTGGCGGTACACTGCCTGGAGCCGTTCTTTCACGTCCGGCCAGCTGTCGGGAAAACCGTCCCCGTAGGCTCCGGAAAGGTCCAGATTCTCTTCGCTCATCAATACTCCGTCCCGCAGCGCCTGCGCGGCCACGTGGTTTTTGGCGCGGCGGCAGTAGTTGAACGTCCGCGCATCCATGGTGACCACGTCGACGCGGAGGCGCGGCGGATGGTCGCGGAAGTACTCCCGGGCAACTCTGGTGGCCAGACCCCTGCCAGCAGACGGGCCGGCCTCGGATATGATCAGCAGATCGACGTCGGAGTTCGGGCGGTGATCTCCCCGGGCCCGGGAGCCGAACAATATCACCGTGTCCGGCGCGACCGCGGACTGTACCGCCCGGGCGACTGCAACGCCGATCCGGTCGGGGGCGCTCACCTGGCCAATGGCGCGTTCCATCATTTGACTATTTCCAAAGAGGCGAGGTGGTCCATCCAATGCGATTTTGGGCTCGGTCTGCTCATGCGTACCCAGTTTAGCGGCAGAGAAACGTCAGCATCAGGATTGGCCGGATTTACGGATTAGCAGGATCAGGAGCGCCCTGCGCCGGGCCGGCGCGCGGATCGGGCTCGATGCGGTCAGTACTCCAGCATCATGCGCTGCAATTCGGCCGGATCACTGGTCTGCGTGAGGCCGAGCATCAGCAGGATGCGCGCCTTCTTGGGATGCAGGTTGTCGGCGACGATGTAGCCCTCCTCGGTGAAGCGGCGGGTCTGAACGACCCGTCCGGAGCCGACGTGGCTGGAGAGTACCACGGGGATTCCGGCGGCCTGGGCGTTCTTCAGGCCGGACATGAACGTGGACGGCGAACCGCCGCTGCCCAGGCCGGCGGCCACGATGCCGTCCACGCCGTCCGCCACCAGGGCGTCGATGACCGTGCTGCCGGCGCCGGCGTAGCCGTAGGCGATGTCAACCCGCGGCAGCTCGTCGATGGCAGATACATCGAACTCCGAATCGGCGGTATGCCGGCGCTCCGGCCGGCGGTAGTAGATCACCTGGCCGTCGGCGTCGGCGTAACCCAGGAACCCCATGTGGCCGGACTGGAAGGTCTCCACCCGGTAGGAGTCGGTCTTGGTAACGTCCCGGGCGGACTGGATCTCGTTGTTCAGCGCCACCAGCGCGCCGCGGCCGGCGGACTGCGGCGCGGCGGCGATCCGCACCGCGTCCAGCAGGTTGTTGTCGGCGTCGGTGCCCATGGCCGACGGCGGACGCATGGCGCCGGTCACGGCCACCGGCCGGCGGTCCCGCACGGTGAGGTTGAGGAAGTAGGCCGTCTCCTCCAGCGTGGCGGTCCCGTGGGTCACCGCGGCGCCGGACGCGTCGGGGTCGGCGGCGAACCGCTCGTTGATGCGGTTGGCCAGGGTGAGCCAGTGGGGCGGATAGACCTCGGTGCTGCCCACGTTGATCACCTGCTCCGGTATGACCTCGGCCAGTTCGTTGGCCTCCGGAACCCGGGCCAGCATTTCGTGAATGGTCAGCTGCTGTCCCCGGTAGCTGTAGTTGGAGAAATCGGTGCGAGACTCTCCAACGAATGAGATGGTGCCCCCAGTGCCAAACAGATACACTCGGCGTCCAGGTTCGTATGCCATTTGAAACCCCCTTATCGACCGGCAGGATAAAACATCGACCGGCAGGATAAAACACCATTCTACGCCGGCCGGCGCGGCTGACTGACTACGAATCCCGACGGCTGACGACGCTAACTTTGCAAATTCGCCCGCACGCGAGTAATATACCGGGCGAGTTTGTGTGATTTACTTGCGCCGCAGCGCAGCCGTGCACTCTCCAACGGCAGGAAGGTTATGACCAACAACCGCTGGGTCCGCAACAGCCTGATCTATCTCCTCATCATCATCGGCGTGATCGTCATCTTCTATACGCTGCTCCCGAGTTTCGGCAGCAGCGAACGCCTGGCTCTCACCGAAGTGCTTCAGCAAGCCCGGGCCGGCCAGATCGAGAGGATCATCGTCGATGGCGAGAAGCTGACCGTCATCCCGACGGTGGGCCGACAGGGAGAGGAAGCCCAGAAGTACAGCAGCCGCATCGGCAAGAACACCGATCTGGAAAGCCTGCTCATCACCACCGGCATCTGGGACCAGGTCAGCGCGCCCGACGTGGAGTACAAGGGCTCCAGCGGGTTCGGCAGCGTCTTCGGCATCCTGCTCAACTTCCTGCCCCTGATCTTCTTCGGCGGCCTGATTCTGCTGATGATGCGGCAGGCCCAGGGATCCAACAACCAGACCATGAGCTTCGGCCGCAGCCGGGCCCGCATGATGCCCTTCAACCGTCCGTCGGTGACCTTCAGCGACGTGGCCGGCGTGGACGAGGCCAAGGCCGAGCTTGAAGAAGTCGTCGACTTCCTCAAGTATCCCGAGCGCTTCCTGCAGCTGGGCGCGCGCATCCCCAAGGGCGTGCTGCTGGTGGGCCCTCCGGGAACCGGCAAGACGCTGCTCGCCCGCGCGGTGGCCGGTGAGGCCGGCGTGCCCTTCTTCCACATCTCCGGCAGCGAGTTCGTGGAGATGTTCGTCGGTGTCGGCGCAGCGCGGGTGCGGGACCTGTTCGAGCAGGCCAAGCGCAACGCGCCGTGCATCCTGTTCGTTGACGAAATCGACGCCGTGGGGCGCCATCGCGGCGCCGGCCTGGGCGGCGGACACGACGAACGCGAGCAGACCCTCAACCAGATACTGGTCGAGATGGACGGCTTCGAGACCAACACCAACATCATCGTCATCGCAGCCACCAACCGGCCCGACATCCTCGACCCCGCCCTGCTGCGCCCCGGACGCTTTGACCGCCGCGTGACCCTCGACCTGCCTGACGTGATGGGTCGCGAGGCGATCCTCAAGGTGCACGTGGCCGGCAAGCCCCTGTCCCGCGAGATCAAGATCGACGTCGTCGCCCGCGAAACCCCCGGCTTCAGCGGCGCCGACCTGTCCAACCTGGTCAACGAAGCCGCGCTGCTGGCAGCCCGCAAGAACCAGTCCAGCATCTTCATGCAGGACTTCGAAGAGGCCATCGAGCGCGTCATCGCCGGTCCGGAGCGCAAGAGCCGGGTCATCAACCAGCGCGAAAAGGAGATGACCGCCTACCACGAGGCGGGCCACGCTCTGGTCGCCTGGAACCTGCCCCACGCGGACCGCGTGCACAAGATCAGCATCGTGTCCCGCGGCAACATGGGCGGACACACCACCCTGCTGCCCGAAGAAGACCGTTATCTCTGGACCAAGAACCAGTTCCAGGACATGCTCGGGGTCATGATGGGCGGCCGCGTGGCCGAGGAACTGATCTTCGACGAGGTCACCACCGGCGCCAGCAACGACATCGAGCGCGCCACCAAGACGGCCCTGGGCATGATCAAGCGGTACGGAATGTCCCCCACCCTCGGCCCTCGCACCTTCGGCAAGCGCGAGGAGATGGTGTTCCTGGGGCGCGAGATCAGCGAGGAACGCGACTACGGCGACAAGATCGCCGAGGAGATCGACGACGAGGTCCGTCACCTGATTAACAACGCCTACCGGCAGGCCCAGCAGTTGCTCATCGACAACAAGCCCAAGCTGGTGCAGGTGGCCGAGTATCTGATCGAGCACGAGGCCATCTCCGGCGACGCGCTGACCAACCTGTTCAACGACAATCCGCCGGGCACCGAACCGGAACCCGCCTGGCCGGAGGCGCCCACGCCTTCGCCCTATGCTCCGCCGGCTCCGCCGGTTACCCAGGGCCGGCCCGTGCCCAGCCCCGCGCCATCCTTCGGCAGCGCGAGCACCCAGGAGCCGATACCGGGAGCCTCGCCGGGCGACGACTGACGTTCCCAACAGGGATCAGGCAGCCCAGGGACGGAAACGGATAGGGGCGGGTTTGAAACCCGCCCCTATCCGTTTCCGTCCTCGCCGGCGCCGCTGTCCTCCGTCTCCGCGTCGAGGGGCAGGCTGCGGTAGTAGAGCCCCCACTGCTGCATCAGGCTCTCCACGCGGGGGTCTTTCAGCGCGATGAGCTCGCGGAAGAAGCCGGCCATGGCGTGGGCCGGGCGCAGCTCGTCGGTGCACACCCAGCTGCGGTCTCCGGGCACCGCGTAGATGAGGCCGCTCTGGTGCGGGCAGGTCAACTGGACGCGCGCCATATCCTCACCGGTCTTGACGGTCAACCCCTGGGGTTGCGGAGGGTTCTGCTGGTCGCCTGGCGTGATCTGAATGGGCGTAGTCATAATTCAAACATCCTGATGTTGCTCATGCGTGCCCGGTTTGCGGCGGGGTCAAGTCAGAATCAGGGTCTACAGGATTTAAGGATTGGGCGGGATCGGGAGAGCTCCATCACGGAATGGTTCCAATCCTGATAATCCCTGAATCTTGAAAATCCTGATTCTGACGATTTACGAGAACGGGTACGCATGGTCCTGATGTTGACCGCCCCGCGCGGCCCGCGGCGTCAACCTCGAAACACCGCCCAATGCGGTCGGTCGATTATAAACCGCCTGCCAGCGTTGATGTTATACTGTCGCGGCCAACCGTCCGAAAATCGTGCTGGAAATCGCTGATTGCGCCGGTCGGTCCTGATATGACGGTTGACGTTGATCAGGGACCGACCAGCAACTGCATAAAGGATACTTACGTATGTTCACACCCGGGGGAGGTCAACAACCGCCTCGTCAACCTGAATTCGACCTTGAACAACTCCTCGGTCGCGTACGCGGCATGTTTGGTGGCTCCGGTGGACGCCTTGGCGGTGGCAACCTGAGCATTTTAATTCTCGCCGTGGTCGCCCTGCTGATAATCATCTGGGCCGCCACCGGAGTGTACACGGTAAGCCCCGGTGAAAACGCCGCGCTGCGGTTGTTCGGGGCCGTGCAGGGCGCGCCCGTATCCGAAGAGGGCCTCCACTGGTGGTGGCCGACGCCGGTGGGCAACAAGGATGTGGTGCTGGTCACCGAAACGCGGCGCATGGAGCTGGGCTTCCGCTCCAACGAGGCCGCCGTCAATACCCCGTTCCTTGACGAAGCCCTGATGATTTCCGGCGACCTCAACATCGTTGACGTTCAGATGGTGGTGCAATACCGCATCAGCAACCTGAACAACTTCCTGTTCAACGTTGACGATCCCGGCGAGCCCGTCCGCGGCATACCTGAGGGACGCCCCGACGGGCGCACCCTCAAGGACGGCGCGGAAGCGGCCCTGCGTCTCGTGGTGGGGCAGCGCTCCATCGACGACGTCCTGGTGCGCGGTCGTGAGTTGGTGGAAACCGACACTCGCCAACGGTTGCAGGCCATCCTGGACGAATACGAAGCTGGAATCGAGGTCATCTCGGTGCAGTTGCAGGACGTGAAGGCGCCGGAAGAAGTGCGCGACGCTTTCGACGACGTGCTGCGAGGCCGCCAGGAACGCGAGACGCGTATCAACCAGGCGCTGGCCTACGAAGCGGACGTTATTCCGAGGGCCAGGGGTGACGCTGAGCGCATCATCGAGGCAGCCGAGGCGTTCAAGCGCTCCCGTATCGAAACCGCCAACGGTGAATCCCAGCGTTTCGTGTCGGTGCTCAACGAGTACCAGAGTTCTCCCGAAGTGACCCGCCAGCGTCTCTACCTGGAGGCCCTGGAAAACGTCTTCCCGGGCGTCACCAAGATCATCGTCGACCCCGACACCGAACCGGTGCTCATTCTGGGACAGGACGGAAACGTCATACCTGCCCCCATCGGTCCCAATCCGTAACCGCAGGTAATCCAGACTGACCGTCTCTCATCCCCGGAGAACACCCAATGCGAAACTTGATAATCGTCGCCATCGTCATCATCGTCGGACTGGTCGTGCTGCGCCAGGCCCTGTACGTAGTAGACGTCACCGAGCAGGTCATCATCCTCCGCTTCGGCGAGGTGGTGGACACCAAAACTCAACCAGGGTTGAGCGTCAAGGCGCCCTTCGTGGACACCGTGGTCCGGATGGACAAGCGCATCCTGAGAATTGACGCGCCGCCAGTGTCCATGCCCGACCAGGACAAGGAAAACCTGGTAATCGACATCTACGCCCGCTATCGGATCACGGATCCGGTGCAGTTCCGCAAGACCCTGCAAACCGAGAGCACGGCCCGAAGCCGCCTGGGGGACATCGTGACCTCCACCCTGCGTGACCGGGTGGCCCTGCGCGACCGAACCGACATCATCGGCGCCAAGCCGCTGGTTGACGAGGACGGCAATCCCGTCGTGGACACAGAAGGGCTGCCGCTGGTGGAGGCACAGGAAACCCGCACGCAAATCCTCGACGAGGTGCTGCAGGCGGTCCGCGAGACCACCCAAGGGGACAATTTCGGCATTCAGATAATCGACGTGCGCATCAAGCGCGCTGACTTTCCCGAGGCCGTGACCGCGTCCATCTACACCAGGATGCGCGCCGAGCGTAACCGTATCGCCGCCGGTTTCCGCGCCGAGGGTGAAGAGGAAGACCGCAAGATCCGCGCCGCCACCGACCGCGACCGCGACATCATCCTGGCCGAGGCCGAGCGCGAGTCCAACAAACGGCGGGGTGAAGGTGAGGCCGAGGCCATCAGCATCCTGGCCGAAGCCCTGAACCGCGACCCGGAACTCTTCGCCTTCCTGCGCAGCCTGGAAGCCTACCAGCGCATCATCCGCCAGCAGGACACCATCATCATGTCGTCAGACGCGCCCCTGTTCGACTACCTGGCCGGCCCCGCCCTGCCACCGACGTCGGGCAACTGAAGCGGCATCCGGCTCCAACCCGCGCGTGAACCGATATCCGTAAGGGCGCATGACCACCCGGCCCAAAGAACCGCAAATACGCTCCGACGCCAAGGACGATGGCGTTGGGCTGGAGCGCGCCGGTTCCATCGTGCTGCGCCTCGACGCGCTGGGCCTTGATTTTCGCGCCGCCGATTTCCCCACTCGGTTCATCGAGTTCTGCGAGGCAAACGACGATTACGAAATGGAAGTCAACGAGGCCGGGGAGTTGGTGATTCTGCCTATGGTCGGATTAAGGGGAAACAGACAAGAAACCGAGACGAACATTGAGTTGGGGCTCTGGCAGCGGGCCAACGGAGGGGTTAACGCTTCTCAAACCAGCCGGTTCCGCCTGGCCACTGGCGCGATCCGCGGACCCGACGCCGCCTGGATCACCCAGGAGCGTTACGACGCTGCCACCGAGCACGAGCGCGAGACCGTCTTCCCCGGCGCGCCCGATTTCGTCGTTGAGATCCGCTCTCGCACCGACAACCTCGCCCCGCTGCTGCGCAAGATGCGGCTCTGGATGGACGGCGGCGCCCGCCTGGGCTGGCTCATCGACCCGGTCAATCGCCGGGTCTATGTCTATCGCGCCGGCCAAGCCGAGCCGGAAGCGTTGGAAGACCCGGATACCCTGCACGGCGAGGACGTGCTCCCCGGCTTCTCCTTCGGCGTGCGGCAGTACATCTTCGACATGCAATAGCCGACGCCTGCCATGACCACAACGCCCAAATCACCGGCTGCGCGTGGGTCGTCAGCATCTGCCGCTGAACACAGCGCAGAGCCCGCCGGTTCCGTCGTGCTGCGCCTTGACGCTCTGGGTATGGATTTCCGCGCCGCCGACTTCCCGGCCCGGTTCATCGAGTTCTGCGAGGCCAACGACGACTACGATATGGAAGTGAACGAGGCCGGGGAGTTGGTGATTCTGCCTATGGTGGGTTTCAGAGGCAACCGACGGGAACATTATCTCAACGTATTCATGGGCAACTGGGAGATGGCCAACGGAGGCGTCAGCGCCTCGCAGACCAGCCGCTTCCGCCTGTCCACTGGCGCGATCCGCGGACCCGACGCCGCCTGGATCACCCAGGAGCGTTACGACGCTGCCACCGAGCACGAGCGCGAGACCGTCTTCCCCGGCGCGCCCGATTTCGTCGTTGAGATCCGCTCTCGCACCGACAACCTCGCCCCGCTGCTGCGCAAGATGCGGCTCTGGATGGACGGCGGCGCCCGCCTGGGCTGGCTCATCGACCCGGTCAATCGCCGGGTCTATGTCTATCGCGCCGGCCAAGCCGAGCCGGAAGCGCTTGAAGACCCGGATACCCTGCACGGCGAGGACGTGCTGCCCGGCTTCTCCTTCGGCGTGCGGCAGTACATCTTCGACATGCAATAGCCGACGCCTGCCATGACCACAACGCCCAAATCACCGGCTGCGCGTGGGTCGTCAGCATCTGCCGCTGAACACAGCGCAGAGCCCGCCGGTTCCGTCGTGCTGCGCCTTGACGCTCTGGGTATGGATTTCCGCGCCGCCGACTTCCCGGCCCGGTTCATCGAGTTCTGCGAGGCCAACGACGACTACGATATGGAAGTGAACGAGGCCGGGGAGTTGGTGATTCTGCCTATGGTGGGTTTCAGAGGCAACCGACGGGAAAATTACCTCAACGCATTTATGTGCATCTGGGAGATGGCCAACGGAGGCGTCTGCGCCTCGCAGAGCAGCCGGTTCCGCCTGGCCACCGACGCGATCCGCGGGCCCGACGCTGCCTGGATCACCCAGGAACGCTACGACGACGCCACTGAGCACGAGCGCGAGACCGTCTTCCCCGGCGCGCCTGACTTCGTCGTTGAGATCCGCTCTCGCACCGACAACCTCGCCCCGCTGCTGCGCAAGATGCAGCTCTGGATGGGCGGCGGCGCCCGCCTGGGCTGGCTGATCGATCCACCCAATCGCCGGGTGTACGTCTACCGCGCCGGCCAAGCCGAACCGGAAGCGCTTGAAGACCCGGATACCCTGCACGGCGAGGACGTGCTGCCCGGCTTCTCCTTCGGCGTGCGGCAGTACATCTTCGACATGCAATAGGGGCGGGTTAGAAACCCGCCCCATTCGTTGGTATCCGATCCGTTCGCGGCGTCAGCGTCCCGCGATGCGACGTCCCTCGACCAGGCCGCCAGCCGTGCGCGTGGGCGCGGTGATCAGGATGCTGAACCCCTGCTCCAGCCGCATGGGAACCTCTGCCTCTGTGCAACCCACGGCACAGGGCACGCCGGCGTTCTTGCAGGTCTCCAGGATGCGCAGCAGCATCTCCTGCACCTCGGGGTGGCCGGCGTTGCCCTTGTGCCCCAGCGCAACGGACATGTCGCCCGGTCCGGCCCAGACTGCGCCGATGCCTTTGACCTGGCTGAGAATGTCCGGCAGGTTGCGCACGCCGGTAGGCTCCTCGACGATGCCCATGAGCAGCAGGTTGCCATCGGGGTCCAGCGGCCACAAGTCGGCGGCGTCGTAGTACTCGGCGGCGGAGAGGCCCCAGTAGCGCGGCGCGATGCGCTGCCACCAGCCCCGCTCGCCGTGAGGCTCGAAGTCGGCCACGCCGGGAACCTGGGGATACCGCGCCGACTGCACCGCCGACATCGCGCCTTCCACGGTATCCAGGTGGGGCAGAATCAGCCCATACACGCCGGTGTCCAGGGCCTGCTTGATGACCCACTGGTTCTGCTCGCGGGTGTTGGGTGGGATGCGCACCACGGGGGTGGGATCGGCCATGAGGCCACCGCCCTCGGCGACGCGCTTGCGGTTCAGCAGAAACTGGAGCGACGTGCGCAGGTTGTTGAAGGACAACCCCTCGTGCTCCATCTCGATCATCACCATGTCGTAGTCGGAATCGGCAAAGTACATCATCTCGTCCAGGTTGCCGTTCCAGATCAGCCCGGTGCCGAACACCGGCTTCCCTTCCTCCAGCAGCTGGATCACCTTGCTGTAGCGCGTGGTAGCCATAACTTTGCCTCCTTGTCTTGCGGAAATACCCTGTTCAGATTGCCGTTACGAGCGCGGCAGTGCTTCGGTTGGCTGTTTCCGTAACCCTGGGTTTTCGGAACCTGGCTATTGGCTCTCCAATTCCCGAATGCGTGCTTCGGCCTGGAGACGGGCCGCGCGCTCGCGCTCGACCTGAGCCTCCGCGCGGTCGGCCCGGTCGCGCTGGAACTCGTAGGTGGGGATGTGCTCCCCAGTGGACGGGTCGTACCAACCGAGCCTTCCGCTCTCCCAGCGCAAGTTTAGGTTCAAGACTGAGCTGTATCCCTGCAACGCGCCTTCGCTCAGATCTTCAATCCCTATCGGTTCGTACCGCCCCTCCGCCAACCGGTCACCGGCCAACCGCGTCCCGTGATGATCTCCCGTCTCGTCAAAACGCCAGTATTCCAGGATGCCAAACGCCGCGTAGTCCTCCCGCTTTTCCCCGACGTCGGTCTCGGCAGTGCTTGGCGATGCCACTTCCAGCACGAAATCCGGCGGTTTCCCCTGCTCCAAGATGACGTACCCGTTGCGTCTCCGGTAGGCAACCGGGTCCACTTCGAAGGCTACGAGCAGATCGGGCGCACGCCGCTCAGTGGCGGGCGACCCGGGTTCCCTGACGATGTAGCGTTCTCCGGTGACCAGAGTGGTGTCGGGGTTGCCCAGGTATTGCGACAGGTGATGGGTGTGACCGGGTTCATGCAGATGGTCTACGGAAGTCATCTCGTCAGGGTGGCGCGGTGGCGGATCCGGCAACGGAGGCAGGGGTTGCCAGATGGGTAATTTGGAGCGGGTATTGGCAGTGGTCATGCGACACCTGGCATGGTTGGCGAGAGTTGGCCAGCATTCACAATCTCGTTGATTACTTTCCGGCCAGCGCCGCCTCGAAACTCGAAGCATCCTCGTGGGGTCCGACTATCGCCAGGCGAAAGGCGTCGGCGTCCACCAGCCGCTGGGCGGCGCGCAGCACGTCGTCGGGGCCAACCGCGTCGATGCTGGCGGCGGTCTCGTCGGGCGTGGTGATCTCTTCCATCAGGAGTTCCTGCGAGGCCAGCCATGAGGCCACCGCGCGGGAGTCCTCCATGCGCATCAGCAGGCGGCCCTTGATGTACTCGCGGGCCTTGTGCACCTCGGATTCCGGCGGCGCCGTGAGCAGGCCAGCCAGCTCCCGCCGGGTGGCCGCCACCGCCTCCACCGCCCGGGACGGCTCGGTTCCGCAGGACACCACCAGCGCGCCACAGTCGCGGTAGCTGCTCAGCGAGCTGTGGCAGTCGTAGGTGAGCCCGAGATTCTCGCGGAGGTTCTGGAACAGGCGGCTGCTCATGCCGTCGCCCAGCAGACCGTTGAGCACGGTGGCGGCGTAGCGGTCGGGGTCGTTCAGGGCGAAGCCGGGCAAACCCAGGCAGATGCTGGTGTCCTCGGTGACCCGATTGTCCAGCAGGATGGACGGCGCGTCGTGCGCGGAAGCCGACACCGGTTGCCACGTCAACGACTCGCCGGGGGCCCATGCCTCGGTTGCGTCGGCCACGAAGCGCACCGCCTCGTCGTGGTCGATGGCGCCGGCGATGCCGATGGTGGTGTTGTTGGGGCGATACTGACGCTCCATGTACCGGCTGACGTCATCCAGGCTGATGGCGGTCACCGACTCCGCAGTGCCGCCCACGTCCCGGCCCATGGCCTGGTCGGGCCACAGGGCGCGGTCAATGAGCAGGTCGCACACCTGGGCCGGATAATCGTTGGTCATCCGCAGCTCGTCGAGGATGACCTCCCGCTCCTTCTCCATTTCGGCGGGGTCCATGAGCGGGTTCAGGATCAGGTCGAAGATCACCGGCAGCGCCCGGTCGGCGTGGACGCTGGCCACCTTGCACCAGAAGGAGGTCATCTCCCGGTCGGTGGCCGCGTTCATGATGCCGCCGACGCCCTCCACCGCCTCGGAGATCGCCAGGGCCGTGGGCCAGTTGCGCGTCCCTTTGAAGGGCAGGTGCTCCAGGAAGTGGGACAGGCCGGCGAGTTCGTCCGGCTCGTAGCGCGATCCCGCGCCCACCGAGACGAACATGGAAACGCTGCGGGTGTGCGGCATCTCTGCCGTCAGCACCCGCAGCCCGTTATCGAGAACCGTCTTGCGGTACATCAAACTCCTAACTTTTCACAGCTGATCCGGCCCATGCCGGAATCCGGGAGCTCAACCCACCAGCATCCGGTCCTGCTGGATTCCCGCGTGCGCAGGAATAACGGTTTTAGATCGACACCACTCAGGTGTTCAGCCAGTCCACGTCTCCTTGAAGGTCGGCCGGGTGGTCCTTGGACATGAACACGTCGTAGCGGCGCTTGGCCTCGGCGATGGTGGTGTTCTCGGGGCCGTGGCCAGGATACACGTAGGTGTCGGCGGGCAGGGTGAACAGCTTGGAACTGATGCTGTCAAGCAGTTGTCCCAGCGCCTCGGGACTGCGGGAGCGGCCGGGTCCGCCGGGGAACAGGGTGTCGCCGGAGAACAGGAAGCCGCCTACCACATAGCAGGTTGAGCCGTCGGTGTGGCCCGGCGTGTGGATGCACTGGATGGCGCGATTGCCGAACTGGACCGTGTCGCCGTCGTTGAGCTGACGCTGAACCGGGCCGGGCGGCAGGTGGGCGTCCAGCTCGCCGATGGCCGCGGGCGCGCCGATGCTACCGGTGATCTCGTTGTAGCCGGCCAGGTGGTCGCCATGCCCGTGGGTCACCAGGATGGCCTGGACGTCAACGCCGGCCTCGCGGACCTCGTTGATCATCTTCTCCGGCTCGTCCGGCGTGTCGATGCACACGGCCTGGTTGGTCTCGGGACAGATGACGATGTAGCCGTTGTTGCCGAGGCTCCCCATGTTTTCAATCTTGTGGACGGTGACGTCGCCCGCCCCCTGCGCCTGATGATGAACTGGCATGCTGGTGCCCTCCTGTGGGTTGTGGAAAATGGTGCCAGCATTGTAGCAAACCGGGAGACCGCGAACTGTCCATCAGTGCGGCTGTCGGGTTGATAAAATTAGGTTCATTGGAACCGCCTCATGGATAGGAGATCATCATGGCGTCGGCATGGGAAACTGAGACTGAGCACATCCCCATCGTCAAGGCGAGGACGATGCTGACCCAACTGCCCGAATTGCTGGCGGAGGAAAACCGGGCCGTTGCGCTGACACGCCGGGGCAAACCGGTGCTCGCCGTGATGCCGTGGGAGTTGTTTGAATCCATCATAGCAACCATGGAGATCATGGGCGATGCAAAAATGATGGAAACCCTGGGCCAGGGCATCAGGGACGTGCAGGAAAGCAACCTCGTGTCGTTGGCCGAAGTGAAAGCCGAGTTGGGGATCAACGAATAACGCGGTCAGGGCTTGGCATTTTGGATCAACGCGGCCCCGTCAATTCCGGCGACGGCGGATCAACGATTGGACGGCCACCGCCGTGCGCTCATCAACACTGACCCGCATGAATCCTCTTATCGCCTCTTCGGCCCGGTCGATCCAGGTGATTGCTTGACCGGTGGTGAAGGTCTGGAAGTGGTCGTAGTCGGCCAGGCGTCTCACGTCCTGCAATTGGCCGAATGCTCTACCAAAATGCCTAGTTGCCGGTGAGAACAGTTGCTGGTCCTGCTGTAATTGCTCTTTGGCTAGTCCGTGTTCAAGTCCACGGTATATTCGGTCCCAAGCGTGACGCGCTATAGGATCTTGAGGGGGACCCATAATGCATTCTGCGTTACTGGTCGCCAACGCATGGAACATCGCGTAGTACGCTGTGCTGATCGCTCGCCGTAACGCCTCGTCTGTAGGTTGAGTATCGGGAGGGACCGGCACAACGAGAGTCCGGCTGCTCACGATCAACGCTTCCCAGTTCATACCAGTTGCCCACCCTGCGGCGGTACCGACTTGAGCTCGGACCATTGACCTGGCTCATTCCTATTAACGTAGGAAATCGGCGGCACGGGATGTATCCCGATTTCCATCATCAAAGGCTCGATTTCGTCATCGAATTCATTAAGCGTCCTCGGATTAAGTTGTTGTCTATCTCCTTCGTATATGACAACGATGTGAACAAAATCATCTTCCCCTGCCTGCAAAGTTTGGGCGTGAACCATGTGGATTCGAACGCTCGCAGGGAGGCGTTTGGGCAGCTCCGTGCGGACGATCTCCGAAACCTTGTCCAGCATCTCGGCTGTTATGGCCATAACTTGCACCTCCTTTGTCGTATGATCCGGACTTGATCTCCACCGAGAAGACGGGTGCTCAAGAGAACTGCTACCCGCCCAGCCGCGCCCGCATCCCGTCCGGCACCTGGCGGATGCGGCGGCTGAAGGCGGTGTCCCAGCGCATGGGAACCTGGCGGGCCGCCTCGGTGCACAGCGCCGCGCCGTTGAGGTAGTCGTCCCGGTGGATGTACTCGGCGGCGATGGAACCGTCCTCGGCGCCGTTGTGGTAGTTGCCCAGGGGGAAGGCGACGCCGGTGGAGCGGTAGCCCCAGGCGTTGAACGCGCTGGCCTCGCAGACGCCGCCGCTCATCAGCTGGCGCTGGCAGCGGAAGTCGGGCTGGCTCGCCGTCAGGGTCTCGCGGGCGCGGATCAGGGCCGACTCGGCGTCGGCGTTGAAGGTGCTGCCGGCGTCGCCCACGCGGATCACCGGCCCGCCGCCGATCACCGCGCCCGGCAGCGTCCGCGACGACTCCAGAGACACCACCAGCGTGTCCATCGGTAGAGTTCGCGCCTCGGCCAGCAGCCGCGCGCCCACCAGACCGACCTCCTCGGCGCGGGTGAACAGACCGTACACGTCGCCGGCCGACGGCTCACCGCGCAACGCCGACAGCGTGGCCAGGATGCAGGCGCAGCCGGCCAGGTCGTCGGCGGCGCGCATCACGATGCGGTCGTCCTCGATGCTGAAGTCGGGCAGGTCGAACACCGCCGGCGACGGGATTGGCACGTCCTCGTTGCCTGAGCCGGTCAGCCGGATCTGCGCCTGCCGTTCGCGCTCCTCACCGTGGGGTCCCACGGTTTCGGCGGGGATGCGTTGGCCTCCCGGCAGGACGACGTGCAGGGGTACGCCGGCAGCAAAGGATCCCGACGGCACGCCGCCCAGGGCCTTGCCGATGAGATAGTCGCCGTCGCGACCCACGATCTCAAAGCCGGGGTGGTCCATGTGGGCCATCAGCGCAATGGGCGGGTGCTTCTCGGCGTCGGCGCCGGCGATGCGGGCGATGATGTTGCCGAAGTTGTCGGTCCGCCAGGACACGCCGATTTCGGTCAGCGTGTCGCGGACGGCGGTAGCCACGCCCTGCTCGTGGAAGGCCACGGCCGGCTGCGCCCCCAGGCGAGCCAGGAAATCCAGGGCGCGGGCGTTGTAGTCGTCAAGGTTGGTAGCGCTCAAATCAGTTACCTCTGCCAGCGAAACAGGCTCCATACCGGAGCGGTGAATTCGGGGAGCAAGTCTCCGCCGTCGATGGTGTCGTCCTCGCCCAACTCTATAGGCTCGGCGCCGGGCCGGTACACGGTGATGGTGGTGGTGTCCGGGTCGGCCACCCAGACCTGCCGGGCGCCGAAGCTGAGCCACATCTCCGCCTTGCGGCGCAGCTCCGGACGGGAGTTGCTGGGCGACTTTACTTCGACTGCCAGGTCCGGCGCCAGGTTGGGGTAGCCTCGAGTGCCCTCCGGAATCCGTCCCGGCGCAATCCAGGCCACATCCGGTGCGCGCACGGTGTCGGGACCGATTTCGAGCAGGTAACCGGGTTCCCCGGTATGCACTTCTCCGAGATCCCTGGAGAGCACAAACGAGCCCAAGATAATAGCGATCAGGGTTACAACGACAGCATGTGGGCGTCCGGTAGGCACTTTTTCTACCAATACTCCTCGAATCAGTTCGTACCGCCTGCCGTCCACACGTGGCATTGCCAACAGTTCATCGGCGGTTATCAGTTTTTGCTTGGTGGTCATACTGCCGTCTCCACCCGGTACTGGTTGGCTTCATTCTGCCATCGGTAGCATACGCTGGCAAACGGGGGCCACCCGCCGGATGCTATACTGCCGCACGTATATTTTGACCCTGCAAATCCGCCCTCGCGGCGGACCGGAGGTGCGCTGTGCTGCCCAAGTTTCGTGTCAGTCTGGACGAGGCCACGATGGTTCCCGGGGACGACCTGAAGTCCACCGTCGCCGCCGTTTTCGAGAAGATGGGCGTGCCGCCCGAGGACGCCCAGCTGGGCGCCGACGTGCTGGTGCTGGCCGACCTGCGCGGCGTCGACTCCCACGGCGTCTCCAACATGCTCCGCAGCTACGTCAGCGGCTACACCAGCGGCCAGATCAACCCGAACCCCGACATGCGGATCGTCCGCGAGACTCCCAGCACCGCCAGCATCGACTCCGACCGCGGCCTGGGAATCATCACCACACCGAAGGCCATGGATATCGCCATTCGCAAGGCCTCCGAGGTGGGCGTGGGCATGGTCACCCTGGGCAACGCGCGGCACCTGGGCATGGCGTCCTACCACGCCATGATGGCCCTGGAACACGACATGATCGGCGTGTGCATGACCAGCTGCCCGCCGTCGGTGGTGCCGACCTTCGGCGCCGAGCCGCGCCTGGGCACCAACCCCATCGCCATCGCCGTGCCGTCGCGCAACGAGGCGCCCTTCGTGTTCGACGCCGCCACCAGCACCGTGGCCGGCAACAAGGTGGGCATCGCCCGCCGCCTGGGCGTCAAGCTGGAGCCGGGCTGGCTGGCCGACGCCGAGGGCAACCCCATCATGGAGGAGGCCGACGCGCCCGACAACTACACCCTGCTGACCCTGGGCAGCACCCGCGAGCTGGGCTCACACAAGGGCTACGGCCTGTCCTGCATGGTGGACATCCTGGCCGGCGTGCTCACCGGCTTCGGCTACGGCGCCGTCCCCGGCCGGCCCAACTTCGGCCACTACGTCGCCGCCTACAACGTGGCCGGCTTCGACGACCCCGACCATTTCAAGGACCAGATGGACGAGTGGCTGCACATGATGAAGACCACCCGCCCCGCTCCCGGCGAGGAGCGCGTCATGGTCGCCGGCCAGCCCGAGGCCGAGATGGAAGAACTCCGCCGCGTCGAGGGCATCCCTCTGCATGAGGAGGTTGTTGACTGGTTCCACGACACCTGCGGAGAGCTGGGGATTGACTGCCCCTTCTGATGGGTTGCCCCTTCTGTTCGATTGTCCCTTCTGATGGGCTGGCCGCGCTGGATATTGGTGAACCACCGACGCGTGACCGTTTGCGGCGGGGGGATCGTCAGAATCAGGATTTTCCAGATTTCGGGATTATCAGGATTGGAACCGTTCCATGGTGGAGATCTCCCAATCCTGTCCAATCATAAAATACCGTAAATCCTGATTCTGACGGTCCCCCGAACTGGGTACGCGTGAGGGCGCTGCGGCTCACGCGTACCCGGTTTGTTTTTTACATCGATGCACCGGATGAACAGGATTTGATTGATTATTGTGAACGCTCCCGCGCTCTTGACGATGCTGAAAATTGAACGCCCCACCCGCACGCCATCATCCGGTCTATCCTGTTTATCGATGTAAATTGGCTCCCGTAGTCGCCAAACTGGGTACGCGTGAGGGCGCTGCGGCTGTAATCCCGGGCTATCGCGTATGAAATTGCTGAGGCTGCGACGCTCAATTTTCGGACGAGTTTCGGACGATTTTGGCGCTCGAAAACCTTCCGGAGTCCTATGCGATGCAGTCGATAGGCCAAAATTTGCCGTGTCAGTCATGGTTTCGTAATACTATTTGACCAGAAACATTCGCGTGTGATAGCCATGTTCCGACAGCGCGTCGTCTATCCGATGGTTTCGTAATACTATTTGCCCGGAAACATTCACAGATGATAGTCATGTTCCGACAGCGCGTCGTCTATCCGGCAGTAGATTCCGGTGGTACAATAGCCGGATGGAGTTTCTCCACCGCGGGGTACGTTATGTTCAGATTGCAGCATACGCGAGCTTCGCGGCATCTTCAAAACCGGCTCAATATAGAGCTGACGGTTGGAATAGACCCAAAAGGAAGGAGTAGGAATGGTCAAGCATAGACTACGAGGAGTTCGCCGCTACAGCGGACTGATTGCAGGAGCAGGCATTACTCTCCTGGTTATGACCGTGGCCGCGGCGCTGGCTATGCCGGCGAACACGGCAGAAGCGCGCTCGCATCAACCGGAACAAGCCCCCCTCCCCCAAACGCAACAGGTCACGCCGAGCCTGAGCGTCGCCGCCGTTTCCGACAGCATCGTCGAAGGCGGCCGGGCCCAATTCACAATCTCGGCCGATCCGGCGCCCAGCGGCAGCCTCACGGTCAACTACACCGTGTCGCAGCAGGGCGACTTTGTGTACACCGAACGCTACGGCAACAACGTGTACGACATGACAATACACTGGAAGGACCGGCACCTGGGCAGCAAGACCGCCACAATCAACGGTTCCAGCGTCACCATCACCGTTCCCACGGTGGACGATAACCACTATGCCCCCGGCGGCAGCACAACCCTCACCCTCAACACCGGCTCCGGCTACACGCTGAGCGCGTCCAGCTCGGCGACGGTCACGCGAGTGGAGAACGAACCGGATCCAACGGTGACTATTGCAGCCCTTGACAGCAAGATAGCGGAAGGCAGCAACGCCCGATTCAAGATCACCAGGCAACCGGGCAGCGGGTCAACAATCCAGGTCAAATACCGCGTAACCCAGGTAGGCGAATACGTCGCCAACGCCAACGTGGGAGACCAGGAAATCGCCGTCTCCGGTTCCCAGCAGATCCTCAGCGTTCCCACGTCCAGAGACTACCAGGTCAACCCCCACGGGCTGGTGTCGGTGGAACTGCTTCCCGGCGACGGGTACCTGGTGGGCCAGGCGAACACGGCCGCCATCACGGTAGAGAACCGGGACGCCACGCCGGTACTGACCGTCACCGCCAATGCAGCGTCCTTCACCGAAGGCAGCCCGGCCGAATTCACCATCCACGCCAATCCCGTTCCCAGCGGAAGCATCACAGTAAACTACGAAGTGGCGCAGGTCGGTGCCTATGTCGAATCCTGGAACGTGGGCGACAAGACGCGCACCGTCAGCGGCGCCAGCGCTCCCGTCGCGGTGGTCACTTCCGGCAACTCCGAACACGGACCCAATGGCTTAGCGATGGTTTTCTTGCGTCCCGGCAACGGGTACGTGCTGGGCCAAGCGCACTCGGCCCGGGCCGTAATCAAGAACGACGACCCCTACCTGCCGGAAGTCTCGGTTACCGCCAACGCCGGGGTCACCGAAGGCCAAGACGCCAGCTACGTCTTCTCGGTCAACCCCGCTCCCACGGGCAGCGTGACGGTCCACTACACCGTGGCGCAGAACGGCAACATGGTCAGCGCGGCAAACGCGGGCGACCAGACGGCGACGCTCTCCGCCACCAGCAACACGGTAAGGGTCCCCACCGTGAACGACGATACCGGGGAGCCGGACGATACCGTCACCGTCACCATCAACGACGGCGCCGGCTACCGGGCCGGCTCGCCGGCATCGGCGTCGGTTCCGGTGGATGACAACGACGGGTACCCCACCATCACCATAACCGACGCCCCGCAGAGCATCCTGGAGGATGAGGTAGCCAAAGTTACCATCAGGGCCAGCGAACCCAAGCTCTCAACCGTCGAGGGCCTGTACGTGAAATACCGGGTCGAACACCGGGGCAAGACAATCGAGCGACACGCGCTGTTCCCCTTTGGAGGCACCACAACCACCTTTAACATCTGGGCCGACGCCGACGGAATCATCGGCCCCGACGACGTGATGACGGTTACCATCGTCGACGCCGCCGGGTACCAGGTGGGCTCTCCCGGCTCCGCCTCGGTTACCGTGAAAAACGTGGACAAGGACCCGCACACGATCACCATGTCCGTGCCAGCAACGGTGAGCGAAGGGGACTCATTCGATATCACCTTCACGATCAGCGAAGCGCTGAACGGAAGCCTGAAGGTGCGTTACCGGATTGGGGGTCTCTACGATGACATCCAGTACCTGACCATCCCCGCCGGGGCGGTCAAGGGCACGGCTACCATCACCACCGCCGAAAACGAATACGGTGATGGTGATTTGACTTACGCGATCTACATCATCGATGCCGGAGCGCACAAGAAGCTCAACTGGCAAGCCAGTATTACGGTGGTCGAAGACGACCCCAATCCGGTACTGAGCGTCGTGACCGTTCCGGACGTCCAGGCTCCCGAGGCAACTGAGGGCAGCCCGGTGAAGTTCGTCATCAAGGCCAGCGAGGCTCCCACCGGGAACCTGCCGGTCAAATACCGGGTGCGGCAAACCTACGGCGACTTCGTAGCCAACGCGCAGCTCGGCACCAAGACGGCGACGCTCAGCGGGACTGAACTGGCTATCAACATTCCGACCATTGACGACACCGTCAAGGAAAGCCGCGGGACTATCGTGCTGGAGATCCTGAACGGACGGGGATACCGGTACGACCGTCAGAAACACGACGGAACCTACTATGTGGCGGACAACGACGGTCCCCCAGCCGAAAAGCCGGTCCTGGACATCACCAGCCCGGCGGAAGTGACCGAGGGTGAAGACATCACGTACACCATCCGGGCCAACCCGGCTCCGGAAGGAGACCTGACAGTCTATTACTTCGCCTACCAAGCCAAAAGGAAAGACGCAGTGAAAGAGGGGAGATTCGTTGACCGAAGCTACCTGGGGTACAAGAAACTGACGATGAATGGGGCTACGGCGACGATCACCATCCCGACCATCGACGACCAGGAGTATGAGCCGGACGGCAGCGTAACGATCGTCCTGCCAAATTCGTCCCCCGACAAATATACGCTGAAGCGGACGCCGGACGTCAGGACGACCACCACAGTGCTCGACAACGACGTGCCGGAGGTCCTGATCAGCCCCTCACAGTCAACCGTAGTGGAGGGAGAAAGCGCTGAATTCCTGTTCTTCGCCTCCCCGCATCCGATTTCCAACCTGGACGTGAGCGTTACCATAACTCAAACCGGCGACTACGGGGTGAGCGTCGGGACGCAAACGGTTACGATCCCCGATCACGGGCGGGTCTACCTGACGCTGGACACGGTCAACGACAGCGCCGACGAAACCGACGGCTCAATGACGGTGACGGTGAACGCCAACAGCGCCTACACCATAGACTCCACCATGGGCTCCGCAACCGTAACCATCACCGACAACGACCCGTAAAGGCCTGCGGAACCCAATGCCAAAGGCGAGACCCGCGGCAGCAGATTTCCAATAGCCAAATCACAATCCCCACCCGCTCCCAAGGGGGCGGGTGGGGAAATTTTAATGCCAGTGGAGGGAACCGGCCCGGGACGCATCCGCCCTCAGGGGGGCGGGTGGGGAAACCCCAAAGGAGGCGCCAACGTGGCGCGGGTTTCGAAAATAACGAGTACTCTCAATACCGTTTTGAACCAATGCCAGACGTATTGCCAGCTGGACATTCCCGTAGTCGCCATAACCGGTGGCGCGGAACGCCCACACAGTATAGAATCAAAACTAACAGTGAGCAGCACAACGTGACCACGCCAACCCCCATAGCCACATTCGAGGACATCCTCGCCGCCATGGAGAACAATCCCAGTCTCCAGGCGGCCATGCGCCAACACGTCCTGGATCAGGAATTCCTCCAGCTGCCGGCCATCGTCCGGGAACTCCAGCAGACCGTCGCCGAACTGGCCCAGTTGGTACGCGACTACATCGCCACCACCAACGCGCGGCTCGAGCGGCTCGAACAGGACGTAGCCAATCTGAAAACCGACATGACCCAAGTGAAAACCGACGTCGCCGAGCTCAAGGGGCACGCCGTTCCCGTCGCCGTCCAGAGAATGACCGGAACGCTGACCCAAGCCGTCAACGTCCGCCGGCCCCGCTGGCTGGACAGCACCCAGATCGTCGATATCGCCGACGATGCCGAGGACGAAGGACGCGCCGACATACCAGCCAACGAGATGGATAGTTTCAAGGCCATCGACCTGGCAATGACGGCTGTGGACAAGGCAACCAGGGAGCCTTGCTACGTAGTCATAGAATGCTCCTACACGCTCGCCAATGACGACGTGATCCGCGTCAAGCGCAACGCCGAGCACATGACGCGCTTCACCGGGATACCCGCCAGAGCCGTAGTCGCTGGCAACTCCATTCCCGATGCGGTCAGCCGGTTCGCTGAGAGCAACGGCGTCACCTGCGTCCCGATCACCAATAAGGCGACCAGCCCACGCTGAAGATCAGCCAGTCTCCCCAGTGGCGCAGACAACGTGCGCGAGCCCGCAGTTTTCACTCGAAACAGGCGTCACACGACGTAGACACTGAGCCATGCCGGCTCCCTGCCGGGCCTGACATCAGCAGAGCACGTCACCATCGCGCTCGGGCAACGGCGGCAGCCCGAGAATATCCACCAAACCAGTATCGACTCCAACTTTTAGCCAGAGGATTTGCCTGCCAACTGAACCGTCCATCAATCTACATTCCCACAGCTGCGATTGCCCTGGCATATGCGCGGTTCTTTCGCCGGAATGACGCGAAACGTCAACACCGCCTGGCGACATCCAACCATTGGTTGAGCGTTTGAAGACCGCGCCACCGGATTGGCGAGCACGGCAGTGGTCGACGGGCAGCGCAGCTGCCGCCCCCATCACTCCTTCAGCGCCGGGATCACTTCCTTGCCGAACAGCTCTATGGACCGCATCGTGTCGGCATGCGAGAGCTGCCCGCCCTGCGCCTCCAGCAGGATCGAGCCGATGCCCAGCTCGTCGCGGATGTGGCGCAGCTTATTGATGACGGTGTCGGGGCTGCCCACCACCAGGTGGTAGCGGTCCTGCAGTTCCTGGTATGACATCTCGTTCAGGGGCGTGGGACGCCGGGCGGCCACTGCCGCCGCGCCGGCCCGGGACGTGTAGCCGGGCGGCGACCAGTATTCGCGGGGACCGCGCAGGGGATAGTTCATGCGCCAGAGGAACGCCTTGCCGGCCTCCTGCGCCTTCTCGTCGGTGTCGTTGACGTGGGCGCAGATCATGAAGGCGAACTTCTCGGGGCCGGGCTCCCAGCCGTCGGCCGCGGCATACTCGCGGTAGCGGGCGAAGAGGTTCCTGGCCACGTCCAGCGGCGTCAGGAAAGCCGCGTAGGTGTAGCGGCGCCGCGCCGTCCACTCCACGGTCTCGGGACTGCCGGTGCCGGGAACCCACACCGGTGGGTGCGGCTTCTGGATGGGCAGCATCCAGGGGTTGACCGCGCGGTAGTGGTAGTGGTTGCCCTCCCAGCGGAAGGGGCCGGGCGTGGTCCAGGTCTTCACCACCAGGTCGTGGCACTCCTCGAACCGCTCGCGGTTGTGGATGGGGTTGGTGTTGTTGGCCCAGGACTCGATGCCGATGCCGCGCACGAAACCGGAGATGATGCGGCCGCCGGAGATCACGTCCAGCAGGGCGATCTCCTCGGCGAGGCGGACGGGGTTGTCCGACGTGGGCAGCATGTTGCCCAGCATCAGGATCTTGGCCCGCTTGGTAATGCGCGCCAGGATGCCGCCGGTGATGTTGACCTCGACGTCCATGCACGACGGCGTGTTGTGGTGCTCGTTGATCATCAGGCCGTCGAAGCCCATCTCCTCGGCGTGCTGGTACTCGTCCAGGTAGCGGTTCATCAGGCCGCTGGCAGTCTGCGGGTCGAAGTAGGTGTTGGGGAAAGTGAGCCGCATGGACGGGAACTTCTCCGCCTCCGACTCCGGGAACTCGGCGTAGGGCATCTCGGTAAAGTAGAAAACGTCCATCAGCTTGCCTCCTGCTTGGTGTCAGTCGCCGGCGCCGTTTCGCACTGCGGCCAGAAATCCGGCGAAACTGGGGCTGCGCTGGGCGATGGTCTGCGCGTTCAGTGATTTGGCGATCTCCTCGGAGACCGTGGCGGTGTACGCTTTCGCTCCTAACAATTGCAACAAGTGATGCTTAGGATTTTCAATCCGGTCGGGTTGGTTCGGATCAACGTTACCTACGTCGCGCCCTAGATAGCCCCTGAGATTTCCGGCGTCGGCGAAGTACCAGGCTTCGAGATGCCATTGGGCGTAGGCGTACAAGAGACTGGGAACGCGCTGCTCCACATTTGCGCGCTGCAAGCCCTCTTGCAACGGGCGCAAAACATCCTCAGATGTCTTGCCGTCTGTGTCAATTAGCACCACGTACTTGTCGGGGGCATTCTCCGTGAAATCATACAGAGAGCCGTAAATTATGGGAGCCACTGTGCTTGGCAAGAGTTTTCGGTTTCGATCAGGGGTACGCACTTCCACCGTAATCCCTTCGGCGCGCAAATGAGCCAACAAGTGCGGCAAGGCTAATTGCTCCGTGCGACCTGACGCGATGACCAGAACTCGTTTCACCATACCTGCTACCCTCCAAAGCCTTTGGTTTCATGATGCTGTCCCAAGCTGAATCCTGATACCTCCAGGGCTTTGCGTACGCCTTCCGGGTTAGGTTCAGGTATGACCATGGTGCCTCGTGTTTCGTGACGTTTGACCACGTTCACTGCGGCGGGATCATCCAGATAATCCAGCAGCAGGGGAGAGTGCGTGGTGATCAGCATTTGGATGCGGCCCTGCGCCTTTGCAATGTGCTGGACGAAGTTGAACAGGGCAGTTGGGTGTATGTAGTTCTCCGGTTCTTCGATGCCAATCAGCGTAGTTTCGGGATGGCCATAGAGAGCGGTCATCAGGGCCAGCACGCGCAGCGTCCCGCTGGAGACGCCCATCTGGTTCACCGGATAATGTAATCCGGGTTCGTGCTGAACAAAATAGAAGCGGTCTTCAGCTTCTCTCGGCTCAATCCCGTCTGGCAGCCCGACTATGGAACGGGTTGCATCCACTACCCGGTCGAAAATCTCCGGTGATAAACGTTCCAGAGCATACAGCGTCTCGCCGAGATTTCGTCCATAAGGGTCCAACCCTCCGGAATCAGGCAAGTTCCAGTCTCTGCGCAACAGGAAGGGGCTGGGGTCAAAGAAACCCCATCTCCCTACAAACTCTGCGACTTGCCGGGCCGGAAAGGATTCGTCCACAGAGGCAGCGGCTACGGCGCAATCCATTGCCCCTTGCAAGAGGTTCACACGCTCCCCTTTTTCACCAGACCACCACCAGCCTCGACCTGCTTCGGCGTTGAGTAACTCGGTCGGAGGCAAACCCTTGGGAACTTCGTGAACGCGCTCTACGACATGAAAGTCATAGGGCTGCCTGACCAGCCGTATTGACCACTCGAACCGTTTTTCGCCTTCCATCGTTACGCTCAGTTCAACCTGGCTGGCCTCTTGCCCTTTCCAGGCCAGATTGAGCATACCGCCGCGCGAGAACGTCGGCCCGCGGAAATCGCGCGCCCGGACGGCCTCGCTGAGAAAACGAAGCGCATCCAAGATGGCGCTTTTCCCGGTAGCGTTGGCTCCAATAAACACCGAGAGATCACCTAATTCAATGACCTCATCTCGGATGCTGCGGTAGTTTTTTACGGTGAGCGTCGAGAGTTTCATCGGCCAACCCCTTCATCAGGCAGCGCTATCGCATATGAAATTACGGCTCCGTCACTCCGGCGAAAGCCGGAGTCCACAGGTCGTATGGTGAAATAATGTGAAACACGTATGACGATACCGGTACTGGATTCCGGCCCCGTATCAAGTGCGGGGCGACGTTCTTTCGCCGGAATGACGGCGCTAAAACCGCTCATATGCGATTGCCCGGTTCATCGGGGCACTTGACTTGAAACGGGGGACTGCCCGCAGTATAGCAGGTGCAAGATTAACCCTTTTCTGTGTCCGGTGCGCAACACGCAGCGGACCGCGTTGACGATCTCCCGACGGGGGCAGGTGGTGATCGGTCGCCCGGTTTGGGCAGGGGCGCAACGGTTCTAGCAGTTGCCATTCTTGGTCGCTGGGATAATCCGGTCGTTTCATACCCCGCCGTTTCATACCCCAATGTATAACGAACCCCGCTCATCAGGCTTAAATACCAGCGCACCAATCGGAACTTTTTAGCCACTCCCTGAATCCCTCAGGGCCTTTCCAAAGTTGATCCGTCATCCGGCGCAAGCGGGAATCCAGCAGGTCGTTATGTTCGGAATGCTCTGGATTCCGGCTTGCGCCGGAATGACGGTTCGAGGTGAAAAGCCGCTATCCGGGACTTTGGAAAAGCCCTGTGAGCCCCTGATCCGGGTTGACATCTCCGCAGCGCGCGGGCATCGTAATTGCATGCGCGCGTTGCTGGCCGGCATCTCCGGCGTCAACAAGAACATCGTCGTCGCCAACCTGCTGACCCGCCTTCGCGCCCACGGCGAGGTGACCGCGCCGGCCGGCTCCGACGCCGTCACACAACCTGACCCTCGCGAGTTCCTCTTCGCGGGCATCGAGGAGGCCCTGGCCGCCCAGGGCAACGAGCTGGCCGGCGTGCTGGCCGCCTTCCGCCCCGCCTACCAGCTGGCCGCGTGGCAGCGGGCCGGCCAGGCCATCGCCGAGCGGGTCGAGGCCACCGACCCGCGCCACAGCCTGATCGCCGCGCACCTGACTTACTACACCAGCGGCCGGCAGTTCTCGCTGATCGACCTGCCCACCATCCGGCGGTGGCGTCCCGACTGCATCATCACGCTGGTGGACGACATGCTGGACATCCACAGCGCCCTGGCCCGGCGCGACGCCGAGCGGCACACCAACTTCCGCCTCCGCCTGCGCGAGATCCTGGGCTGGCGCAGCGCCGAGATCGCCATGGCCGACCTGCTGGCCCGCAACCTGTATACCGAGCGCGCCGTGCCCCACTACGTGGTCAGCATCAAGCATCCGGCGGAGATGCTGTACCGCCTGATCTTTGCCCGCCGCGACTACCCGCTGGTGTACTCCAGCTTTCCCATCACCGCCATCCGCTACGACCCCGAGTTGCGGGCGTCGGTGGACGACATCCGCGCCGAGCTGCATCGCCGGTTCATCATCTTCGACCCGCTGACGCTGGACGAGGGCACGCCCCAAGTGTTCGACAAAGCCCGCGCCGCCTGCGCCGACGACCTGCCGGAGATCACAATCACCGCCGCCGAGGCCCGCTGGCCCATGGACACCGCCGGCGCCCTCACCGAGGGCCGCGCCGGCCCGTATCCCATGACCCTGGACCCCCGGGAGGCGCTGGAGGTGTGGGACGACATGGAGAACCAGGTGCGGCACCGCGACCTGACCCTGGTGGAGCAGGCCCAGTGCGTCGCGGCCTACCGCATCACCATGGGCGGCCGGCTCTCCACCGGCATGTACTCCGAGCTGATGTATGCGTCGCACACCGCCGAGCCGGCCCGGCCGGTGCTGATGTACGCCGACCCCGCCGACGGCGGGCTGGAGCACCCCTTCCTGCGCAACTTCAACCACCGCACCTTCCACGACCTCGAGGAGTGGTTCGACGCCATCCGCCAGATCGCGCCCGACGCCGGGCCGGACCCGCAGCGGCCGCTGTTCTGATCCTGTGCTCGGCAACTGTTCGCAGCACGGATGGTGTCCGTTGCTGACTCCGTTTCGTAAAGGTATGTCGTCAGAATCAGGATTTGCGGGATTTTACGATTTAGCAGGATTGGCAGATCTCCATCGCAGAACGGCCCCAATCCTGATAATCCCTAAATCTCGAAAATCCTGTTTCTGACGATTTTCAGTCCAGTGAGCAAGCCTAAGGTGATCGCACCATGAACGAAGAACTCCGCCGGTTCATCAAGGAATCCCTGGAACAGGGCATCGACCGCGACACCATCCGCAACGTGCTGCTGGAGGCCGGCTGGCAGGAGCGCGACGTGCGCAGCGCCATGGCCGCCTACGCCGACGTGGACTTCCCGGTGGCGGTGCCAAGGCCAAGACCCTACCTGCACGCGCGGGAGGCATTCCTCTACCTGGTCTCTTTCATCGCCCTGTACGTCTTCGCCTTCAGCCTGGGCGCCGTGCTCTTCGGCCTCATCGACCACACCTTCTCCGACGCCCTGGACGGCTACCGCTCGTCACCCTCAACCGCGGATGCCACCGCCATCGCGGCGGTGATCGTCGCCTTCCCCCTGTACCTGATCCTGATGCGCCGGCTCACCGCTGCCGTCGCCACCGACCCCGAGCGTCGGCAGTCCCTGGTGCGCCGCTGGCTGACCTACCTGACCCTGGTGGTCGGCGCGGGCATCATCCTGGGCGACATCATCGCCCTGCTGGCCAGCCTGCTCACCGGCGACCCCACGGTGAACTTCTTCCTCAAGGTCGCCGCCGTGGTTGTGGTGGTAGCCACCGTGGGTTACTCCATCTACGTGGTCGGGACGCCCGGGCAGCAGCGTGATGTCCGCCTGGACCAAGAGAGGATCGAAGACCTGCGGAGCATCTCCCGCAACATAGACACCTACCTGGAGCTCAACGAGGAGATGCCGGCCAGCCTGTTCGACCTGCTGGGTCCACAGTACTACGTCCGGTCCATTGAGGATCCGGATACCGGCGCGCCGTACGAGTACCGGATCATCGACGAAACCGACTACGAGCTGTGCGCCGTGTTCGCTGCGGAGAGTCCGGAGCGGCGGGACGAGCGGAGGCCGTTCTCGGAAACGATCTGGGACCACGGGCCGGGGCTGACGTGCTTTGGGCTGACAGCGGAGGCGGAGCGGTAGAATCGGCTCGTACTCGCATCATGATCCTCTACTTCGCCAGCCGGTGTGGGAGAGTCACCAGTTTGTGCATGTCAAAGCCAACGTTGCCTGCAAGTGCACCACACACTTGCAGGCAGGCTATTCGGCGCTGTCCATTCCCGGACGGGGAGTATAATGGATGGAGCAAGAGCAAGAAACCAAAGGCTATTTCTCCCAGGGAAATCGCATCATAGGCTCCACGCCCGTCACTCTGGCGAAAGCCGGAGTCCATTGGTCATACAATGAACGAATTTGAAGCGTATTTAACGATTTCGATCACTAGATTCCTGCTTGCGCAGGAATGACGGCGATGGTGCGATTGCCCTGCTATTTCTCCATAACAGCGGCTGATAGGCCCCCTGGCCGAACAAAACGGAGTGCACCATGATCCCCAACGCTCCGGATCCGCACGCGCTGGCAACCGCCCGGGCAGCACAGGCGCAACTGCCAGATGCCACGGTGATACTGTTCGGCTCTCGTGCCACTGGCCGGCACCGTCCGAGTTCCGACATAGATCTCCTGGTGGTGACCGGCGAGTACGATTCGGTCGGTGCAGAGATTAAAGCCCGCAAGGCGGCGCTAAGTTACGTCAGGTCAAATCCACCCCGTGTTCCGGTGGACGTAATCGGCATAACCCGCGCCCGGTTTGAACGCTGCCGCAGAGCCAATCAACACATCGCGGGCCAGGCAGTTCGATATGGAGTCAACGTGAGCGGAGAAGAGCTGCAGCCCACCTCATCTGACAACGACGGATACCCGGACCACTGGCCGGAAACCAGGCGCCGTATTGAACGCGCTCAAGCCTGGAACCAAAGCCTCGCAGACGTCATTGAAAACCAACACCAGGAATTGATCGGATTTACCGCCCAACAAGCAGTCGAAAACGCTCTCAAAGGCTGGCTGTCGGCGTACAACGACACGCGCACGTTTGGGCACGAGCTGACGGAGCTTTGGGAAGACATCAAGGACATCGAGGATTGGAGCGACCCTGACTTGAGCCGAGCGTCCCAGACAGCCAACGACCTGTTCAATTTCACGCGATACCGCAACCCGGACAATCCAGACGAATACAAGGACTGGCTCACCGATTATGCAGCCAGGTATCGTTACTCGGGCACGGCCTATGTCATGACGAGTTCGGAAAGGCAAGAACTACAGCGACTGGTCAACCAGTTCGTACTTGCTGCGGTGGCAAGAATCCACCGGCTCAGCGGTACCGATCACCGCGATGTATGACAGCCTTGGGAACTACATCACTCCGGGCCGCGCAGCCTTGATTATGGATTGACGCGCCCCCGTCGTTTTTCGTAAAATCAACTCATCATCAACCCCCGACCCGGAGGTTACCAAACCATGCCCATCACCCAGAACGGCGCCGAACTCACCGTCGAGATTTCGGAAAAGGCTGCCGAAAAGATCAAGTATTTCGCCGACAAAGAGGGTCTCACCGACAATATCGGTCTGCGCGTCGCCGTCAAGGGCGGCGGCTGCTCGGGTCTCACCTACGACCTGACCATCACCGACCAGGAGCGCGAATCCGACAAGATCGTCGAGCAGTTCGGCGTCAAGGTGATGGTGGACAAGAAGTCCTACATCTACCTCGTCGGCACCCAGCTGGACTTCTCCGACGGCCTCAACGGCAAGGGCTTCATCTTCGAGAACCCCAACGCCAAGAAGGCCTGCGGCTGCGGCACCTCCTTTGCCGTGTAGCCGGCGCGCCCAAACCCGATACGACGCGGCGCAGGGGCGGGTTGCAGACCCGCCCCTGTTGCGTATCCGATTACACTCAACCTGTCATTGCGAACAAAGCGCGGCAATCTCGCCGCCCGCAAGTCCTGATCCCGGAGGCCCCCGATGACCACCACCGCCGTTGACGCCGATATCCCCGAACAGCTCCGGGCTGCGGAGTTCCAGGCTGCCACCGAGCGCGCCGCCGTTTATCCCGACGACGCGGGCATCCTGCTGCTCACCGGCGAGGATGCCCGCGACTTGCTCAACCGCCTCTCCACCAACGAGATCGACCCGGACGCGCCGGCCGGCGAGGTCGCCGTGACCGTGCTCACCAGCGATCGCGGCCGCATCGTCGACCTAGTGTACGTCATCCACTGCGGCGACCACCAGGTCATGCTCACCAGTCCGGGCCAGCAGCAGAACGTCATCGACTTCCTGGACAAGTACACCATCATGGAGGACCTGGAGGTCGAGGACATCACGGAGAAAACCTCGCTGCTGCGGCTGACCGGTCCGGTCGCCGCCGACATCCTGGGACGGGTCTCGGACGATGGCGTCCTGGTGGTGGATCCTCCGACGGACCCGGACGACCCAGACCGTCCGCTTACCCGCTACCTGCTCGCCGACGACCCCGAAGACGCCGCGCGCATCGCCTCCGACCTGGAAGCGGCCGGCGCGGTGAGCATCAGCGCGGAGACCGCCGAAGCGCTGCGCATCGCCCAGGCCCGGCCGGCGTACGGCAGCGAGATGAGCGACACCTACAACCCGCTGGAGGCCGGCCTCATCGGCGCCATCGACTTCCACAAGGGCTGCTACATCGGCCAGGAGGTCATCGCCCGCCTGGACACCTACCACAAGGTGCAGAAGTACCTGGTGTCGCTGAGCTTCGACGCTGGTCCGGCCCAAGCCGGCGCGCTGCCCGGATCCCGCCTGGTCAACGACGAGGGCGCGGCGATGGGCCTGGTCACTTCGGCGACGGTGGTTCCCGCTGCGGACGGCGCTCGCATAATCGGGTTGGGCTACGTGCGCACGGCGGCGGTGCAGGTCGGCGGCACGCTGCGGGTGGTTGCTGACGAGGAGAACGTCGACACCGGCATCTCGGCTTGCATCACCGCGCAGCCCCTCCTGTTCGGCGGTGAGAAGCCGGGGCCGGGCCAGTAGCCGGCAGTATTGCGGATAAGGAAAGAGAAATGCTGAAAACCATAAAAGCCAAGTTCACCGATGGCGTCCTGGTGCCGCTGGAACCGCTCGAACTGGCCAAGGACGAAGTAGTATCCATCACCATCGACATAGAAAAGGGTTTTGAGGACTGGAAAGGCCCGGACTGGATGCCGACTACGCAGGCCGAAATACGGGAAGCTGAGGCGGCAGCGGACGAAATGATCAGGTTTGTGTACAGCGCTCGGCACCGCGGCGTCGACTGCGATTGCATCTATTGTGCGCCAAAGACGTGACGATATGAGCAACCTGCTGGATACCGACTGGGCCATAAGCTACCTCAACCGTGTTCCACGAACGGTACGGCGTATGGACGAACTGCGTCCTGAGGGTATCAGCATAAGCATCGTGTCCGTAGCCGAGCTTTATGAAGGAGTGTTGAACAGCAACAACCCGGTGCACAACGAGAATCGATTGACGGAATTCCTGGGCCAGTATCCCGTCATAAGCCTGGACGTCCCCATCTGCCGTATATTCGGTATGGAACGCGCCAGGCTCCGCGCCGCGGGAACCCTCATCCAGGACATGGACCTGCTCATCGGCGCAACCGCTCTGCGTCACAACCTTGCCTTGCTCTCGAACAACCGGCGCCACTTCGAGCGCTTGCAGGGCCTGCGCATCATATCGGTTTGAACGCCTCCGGTCACGATCATGGCTTCGCCAACCAACCCCAACAATACTCAAAACTACGCGCCCCTGACTGAATACCTGGGGCGCTGGCTGGCTGCCGCCCCCGCAGCGGGCCTGTCCATCTCGCTGACCGACCGGCGCGAGACTCTCTTTACCGCCGGCGTGGGCTATGCCGACCTGGCGGCGCGGAGCCCGGTGCTGGCCGACACCACCTTCCAGATCGGCAGCATCGGCAAGTCCTTCACGGCCCTGGCGCTGCTGCAACTGGCGCAGGCCGGCCGGCTGGATCTCAACGCGCCCATCAGCACGCACCTGCCCTGGCTGGCCCTACCCTCCCGCTACGGCCCGATCACCCTCCGACACCTGCTGAGCCACACCGCCGGCCTGCCCGCGGGCACCGACTTCGCCCCCGCAGCCCGCTACGAAGGCTACGCCCTGCGGGACACCGACGCCGCCTGGGAACCCGGCTCCCGGTTCCACTACTCGAACACCGGCTACAAGCTGCTGGGCTGGCTGCTGGAAGACGTGACGGGGCTGGATTACGGCAGCATAATCCGCCAGCGCGTCCTGGAACCGCTGGGCATGCACGCCAGCGAACCGGTGATCACCCACCGCAGCCGGCATCGCATGGCCACCGGCTACGTCGATCTCCACGACGACCGTCCGCGACGCCGGCGCGACCCTCTGATCCCGGCTCCCTGGTCAGAATACGCCGTCGGCGACGGCAGCCAGGTCTCCACCGCCGGCGATATGGCGCGCTACGCCCGGCTGTGGCTCAACGATGGGAGGGGAGAACTCGGCCCCGTCGTCTCACCGGCGATGTACCGTCAGATGACCACGCCGGCCATCGCAATGACCCGGGGCGCCGCTGAGGAGGATTACCGCTACGGCTTCGGGATCATATCCCACCGGGGCGGCGGCCACCATTTCATCGGCCACGGCGGCGGCACCGTGGGCTTCCGGTCAATCATGCTCACGGACCAGACGGACGGGTTGGGGGTGGTGATATTGTGCAACGGCTCCAGCGTTGACCTGTATCCGCCGGCGCGGTACGCCCTCCAGGTAGCGGCCGCAATCCGCGACGGCGACCCGATTCCGGAAACGCCGGCCTTGTCGGACCCCACACGGGTTGAATCTGCCGGCCGCTACGCCGGCCAATTCGTTGACGAGGCATCCGGCACGGCTCTGACCGTAACCGCGCGGGGCGACCGGCTTTTCCTGGGTCGCCAGGACGGACCTGCTATTACGCTGGAGCACATCGGCGGCAACACCTTCTGCGTCCCCGATGACGCGTTCGACCCCTTCCCCTTGCGCTTCCGCGCCCAGGAGGACAACAGAGAAGCCGGTCCGATGATCGAGATGCGCCACGGCCCCGACGTGTACGTCCGCGAATGCAGCGCGCCACTGGCTTCCACAGTTCCCTGTCCGCCAGAATGGAACGCTTTCGCCGGCCACTACCGCAGCCATGCCCCATACCTGACCAGCTTTCGCGTCATCCTGCGCCGGGGACGGCTCTACCTGGCATGGCCCAACGGCGGCGAGGAGCCGCTGACGCCACGGGCCGGCGATCCCCCAGCGTCGCCGCGGTTTAACATCGGTCCGGTGGGCGAACCCACCGCCGAGTGGATCAGGTTCGATACCGTGGTCGGGAGCCGGGCCCTGCGCGCCCGTTGGGCCGGCGGCGGCAGCTTCTACCGGGTGTAACTACGCCTCCCCCTCCATCTTCCTATGCAGGTATAATTCCCGCCAACGTACGCCACACCCGGCGAGGATCAGCATGACCACCACCCAGACGCCCCAATCACCGCCTGACTTCACCCTGCTGGATCCTCACAAGTCCCAGGATGAGAAAATGACCGCCTCCAAGCACCTCTCCCTCACCGGCGGGGCGCACTTTCTCGCTGAACACCTCGGCAACCCCCACACCACCATCGTCGGCGCCGACCTTTACATCATCACCGTCCCCACCACCGAACTAACCAGCATGGCCGGCGCGGTCTATCCCGACCTCCTGGTCGCCTTCGACGCCGATCCGGATCTCTATTACGCCCACAACGGCTACGTCATCTCCGAACAGGGCAAGCCCCCCGACTTCGTGTTGGAGGTGGCATCCCGCTCGACCGGCAGGCGGGACACTGTCGAAAAGCGGGTCAGCTACGCTGAACTAGGCATACCAGAATACTGGCGATTTGACGAGACCGGGCAGTACCACCGGACTCGCCTCGCCGGCGACCGGCTGGTGGACGGCCGGTACGAACCCATCCCGGTTAATGAGCTGCCCGACGGCAACCTTCAGGGCCACAGCGCGATCCTCAACGTCAACCTGCGCTGGACCAACGGGCAGTTGGGTTGGTACGACCCGGCCACCGGGGAACACATTGCCACCATGGACACGGAGCGGGAAGCTCGCATCCAGGCCGAAGCCAGGATAGCTGAACTGGAAAACCAGCTCCGCCAACTGCGCGGCGAATGATCGTCGCCTAAATCAAGCAGACTCGCAGCGCCGGCCCGTCAGCCCGGTCATGAGCAGTAGTCGGGCAAAATGGCCCGCACCGATTCGTCAATGGCGGCCAGGATGGGCCGCATCGTCCCATCCCGCAGCACGTCGTTGCGGCTGACGCGCCGCCGCCGGCCGCTCCGCCACCAGGTCGGCCACCCGCCGGTGAGCCAGCCGCGACTGCGCCGCCAGGTTGGCATGGTGCGCGTTGCCGGCATCATAGGCGGGTATGGGCAGGTTACGAATCGGCCCGGTATGAAAATCTCGATCTGAAACCCGCCCTACAATATTGAAGCATTCAGCCAGAGTCGGAGCATTAAAAACAGACGCGAGGTAATGCAACTCTCCGATGTCGCCAGCAGCATACCAATATAGCGTACCGTCAATTGCAAGATCGGCGGCGACTGCGGCTGCTTCAAGCCAAGATCCCGATTTACGATAAACCACTCGGTTAACATGGCGTTCATTGCCGAGTTGAGACGACAACTTGCCTTGATAGTCAACTTGGTCCAGTAGCGTGAGCGGCGGGCGACCACTGCTGTGCTCTCGCCATTGACGGTCTGCGTTGTCCCAATACGCGCGAAACCGGGCAGCATCAAGTCCTTGCGGTAAAGTATCTACGACGAGACCGTTCCCGTCCGTCGTGAACGGCGCGATGATATTCGAACTACCGATAGCGCCAAAGGGCAGCAGCAAGCGGGAGAACAGAGCAGGTTTGATGAACCGTTCTTCCACGCTTCCGGTGCGCTCGCCTTCGTTCCTTTTCCATTTTCCTTTGCCCTGGTTGGTTCGGAAATAGACCACGCCGCGGGCCCGGGACTGCGGCTCATCGAAAACCACCAGCGACTGCGGGAACAGCGTTGCCCCGTTGCGAAAGGCGTTGGCGTAGGCCGGGCTGGGCGCGACCGGGTACTGCTTGCGGTAGGTGTGGCTCAGCAGCGGTTTGACTTCGTCCCAGGACATCCGGGTATCGATCCCCTCGCCAATTTGCTGACGGATGCCGGCCAGCGCTTTCAACCGGGGCGCCTGGCGGTTGGCCGCCACTTTCGTACCGAAGATTACCGATGAGTTGGCCTGCGGGAAGGGCGGCGCGTTGACCCCGTAAAAGTCCCAGGCGTCCTGGCTCAAATCAACGTGAGTTCCGCGTTCGGTATCCTGCAGCCGGCTCCAGTCCGCGGTTCGGAAAGGCTCCCAATGACGAGCGCGCAAAGCCGCGTAGGGCAGCACGAAACCAAACCTGCCGCCGGTTCGCAGATAGTAGTCAACGCAAGTGGCAACAAAGGTGGCGGCCAAGTCATTCTGCGTCGCCAAATGGCGACCGGCCCACAACCCCCGGGCCTGCGCCTGCTCCCGGAAGGCGTCCTGCCTCTCGTCAGCCATGGCGTTATAGACCACCCAGGGCGGGTTGCCCACCAGGCGGGTGGCCGGCTGCTGGGCCAGCCGTATCGGGTGCGCCATGTTGGAGATGTACCAGCGCCAGACGTGGTCGCGCCCGCTGGCGATGTACTCGCGGAAGCGGCGGCAGGCGGCGATTGCGGCGTCCCGTTCCGCCGCGTTGGGCAGGCCCAGCACGGCGGCCAGGTCATCCTCGATACCGGGGTATTCGGCTCGTTCGGCATAGTCGAAGATCTGATTGAGCTGGCTCTCAAAGTGCTCGGACAGCAGCATGGCGCGGGGCAGCCGCAGCGGTTCGCCAGCATCATCGGTGGGGATGTCGATCAGGTTGCCCTGATTGAACAAGCCTTCGTTGCGGCGGGCCTCCCACTGCAAACTGTCGGCGAGGTGGATATTAAAGTCAGCGTTCGACGCAAATGCGTCTTACGCATTTGCGTCGAACGCTAAAATTTTTGTGGTTATGGAAAGTTCCGCCGCCACCGGGTGCAGGTCCATACCGGCCACCAGATCGTTGACGATTTCCACCTGCGCCTGGGGGCTGTCGGCCAGTTCGGGATGCTGGCGCGCGTCTTCCAGCAGCAGCTGGGTGGCATGGAACAGGAAGGTCCCGGAGCCGCAGGACGGGTCGAGCACGGCGGGGCCGTTCAGCTGGCCGGCCGTCGCCAAGCTGATGGTCTCACGACGCCATTCGGGATCCATAACTTCCTCGCACACTGCCCGGGCCAGCCAGTCGGGGGTGTAGTACTCGCCAAAGTCATGGCGGATGTCGCGGGCGATGACGGTATGGTACAGGTCTTTCAGGGTGTCGCGTTTGGCGCCTACCCAGTCGTAACGGTTGATCTCGTCAAAGAGGACATCCAGAGCATCGGCGCCGGCATCCCCGGCGGCATCGACGAGCCAGGCGGCGAAGCCGGCGGTCAAAGCATCATGAAGCCGAGCCCGGTCGCCGGCCTGCAGGTTCGCTGGGCGCAGCGGTTCGGCAACAGCGCGGGCAATAGCCACCAACAACGTATGGCGGGCGAAGAGGTCGCGTTCGGCGGCGTCATCTCCATAGGGGGTGAGGAACGCGCCGGCCAGCGCGCCGCGCCATAGATCCCGCTTGACCCGGTACTCCGAAGTATGCTCGCAGCTGGCGGCCAACTCCAGGAAAGGTTCCAACAGCGAGTTGACCCAGTTCGTGTTATCGGTAGGCGGCGGCAGCTTGACCGTGCGATTGACCAGGTTGTGCAGCTCGGTGAGGAGGGTATCGTCGTCTTCCGACGCGGCCAGGCGCAGCTGGCGGATGAGCGTCAGGCGACGCGCCGGTTGCGCCTCCCGATCATAGTCGTAGAAGAACCATTCCTTGCCGTCGGTGACGCCGGCGCGCCAGCCGATGTCAGCATCGTCAAACAGCGAACCTTGGACGGTGAGGGCATTCAGGTAGCGAAGGGACTGCTCCTCGGGGGTTTCCGTGGTTCCGTCGGGCTTGGCGCGCGCGTCCAGTTTGCCCGGCGCCTTGGTTTCAAAGACCACGTTGCGACAATACACGTCAATGGGGCCGTCGCCGGAAGGGTACTGCGTGGCGATGGCCGGGTAGCGCAGACCGGGGAATAGATAGCCCAGCACGTTATAGAGCCGGTTTTCGATCTCCGCTTCGGCAACGCCCGGGGGCATCTCGCGCAGCTGGGCCACGATCTCCCGCGCCAGCTCCCAATTGGGGGTTCCGGTAACGTTCGAATGCTGGACGGTCATGTTGCACCCTCAACAAGCATAGTCTATCCGCCGCCGGCTCTCGATCTCAGGGTTGTCACGCCGGCCGTATCCGCCCGTCCTCGCCAGCCATCAGCAGCGCCTCGAATTTGTAACCCCGATCCCGAATGGCCGCGCTGCCGCCCTCGTTGCGGTCCAGCAGGGCCAGCACCAGACCCACGGTGCAGCCGGCCTCTTCCGCCGCGTCGATGGCGTGGAACAGCGACCCGCCGGTGGTGCAGGCGTCGTCCACGATGGCAACGGTTGACCCCTCCGGCAACGGTCCCTCGATCATCTGGCCCATGCCGTAGCCCTTGGCTTCCTTGCGCACGATGAATGCCGGCAAAGGCGCACCCTGCTGCCACGACGCCATGGCTGCGGCGGTCACGATGGGATCCGCGCCCAGGGTCGGGCCGCCGATGGCGTCGACGCCGGCTGTGGCCAGCAGCGGCAGCAGCGCGTTGCCGATGAGATGCGCACCTTCCGGGTCCAGGCTGAGCAGCCGCCCATCGAAGTAGTATGCGCTCTTCTTGCCCGACGACAGCGTGAAATCCCCGTAACGGATCGCGCCCCGTTCCACGGCCAGTTCCAGCAATCGATCCGATATGTCTTCCGCTTGGGTGTTCATACGCGCTCCGTTATTCCTCAATCCAGGGGTTTGTACAGGTCGTGCTTGGCTATGTATTTCGCCACCGCGTCCGGTATCTGGTAGCGCGTGGACTGTCCGGCGGCCAATACGCGGCGCAGTTCCGACGCGCTGAAGTCGACCCTGGGGCCGGCCACCGACACCACCGCGCCGGCATCCAGCCCCTCCGAGAAGTTCTCCCGCAGGGCGGCGATGCCCCCCTCGGGGCCGCCCGGCCGCTCGATCACCGCCAGACGGCAAAGTTCCAGGATAGCATCCGGTTCCTTCCAGCGGTGGAACTGTTCCAGTACGTCCGAGCCGACGATGAAGTACAAATCGGTATCGGGCGGAAATCCACACCGCAACTCTCGCAGCGTATCCACCGTGTACGTTGCCCCGCGGCGCCTGATCTCGCAATTGGACACGCAGAAGTCAGGATTATCGGCCACCGCCAGCTGCACCATCTTCAGCCGATGCGACGCCGGCGTGATGCGCTGACCCGACTTGAGCCACGGCTCGCCCGCCGGCAGGAACATCACCGACTCGAGATCCAGCGCAACGCGCGCCGTCTCAGCGATCAGCAGGTGTCCCAGGTGCGGCGGATCAAACGTCCCGCCGAGGATGCCGATGCGTCGCCGGTCGGGTTCCTCTGCGGGCATCAGAACCACTCCAGCTCAGCGTCGCCAATGCGGATGGTGTCACCAGCCTCGATGCCCGCCTCTGCCAGCCGTTGCGCGATGCCCAGGCGGCTCATCTCCCGCCACAGCTGGAGCATCACCCGGTAGTCGCGCATGTCGGCCCGACCGGTGAGCCGCTCCAGCCGTTCCGACTCTACCACGTAGACGTCCCCATCCAGGTGGAAACCCAGCGGCGGCCGTTCGCGCGCAGCGCTGGCAACCGGGGCCTCGCCCTCCCACTCGGAGGCGTCGATTCCCTGGCGCGGCGCTTCAGCCAGGATGCGCACCAGATCGCCGAGCAAACCGTCCAACCCCGCGCCCGACACCGATGAAATGAAGTGGATAGGAGTTTCATCTTCGCCGCCCGCGAAACCATCGTCCATCGCCATGGCGCGGCGCAGCTCTTCCTCGATGACGTCCCGCAACTCGTAGGTCTCGGTGGTGTCCAGCTTGCTCACCGCCACCACCTGGGGCTTGGCGGCCAGCATCGGGCTGAATTCCCGAAGCTCGCGGTTGAGCATCAGGAAGTCGCCGGCTGGATCGTCGGACATGCCGTCGATCAGGTGCACGTATGCCCGCGCCCGTTCCGCGTGCCGCAGGAACTGGTGCCCCAGGCCGATGCCGCGGTGCGCGCCCTCCAGCAGGCCGGGGATCTCCATCATCACGAAGTCCTGCCCGCCGTGGGTCACCACGCCCAGCACCGGCTCCACCGTGGTGAAGGGGTAGTCGCCGACCTTGGGTTTCGCCGCGGAACAGCGTGAGATCAGCGTGGACTTGCCAGCGTTGGGTTTGGCCAGCAGACCCACGTCGGCCAGCAGTTTGAGCTCCAGCCACAGCACGGCGTACTCGCCCTTGTCACCCGATTCCGACAGCATGGGTTCCTGGTTGGTCGATGACACGAACCGGGCGTTGCCCCAACCGCCCTTGCCCCCCTGGGCCACCAGCACCGGCTCTTCGGTGGTAACGTCCGCCAGAAAGTCCCTGGTCCCGTCCCGGTGCATCCGCCAGATGACCGTACCCAGCGGCACGCGGATCTCGGTGTCCTTCCCGTTGGCGCCGCGCTGGTTCTTGCCCTTGCCGTGGATGCCACGATCCAGGTAGAAGGTGCTGTTGAACTTCAGGTGCAGCAGCGTGTTGATGGACGAGTCGCCGACGATATACGCGCTGCCGCCATCGCCGCCGTCGCCGCCATCAGGCCCCCCGCGGGGCTGGTACTTGAGCCGCAGGAAGCTGATGCAGCCGTCACCACCATTCCCGGCCTTAACGTTGATTCTAACTGTATCGATCATCTGGATCTCAACTTCTTAAAATAGTGGTAATGGTAGTAATGGCGTGGATATGGTTGATAACCGTGCGTGATGAGCATGGTTTTTCCGTGGATAAGTCGTCGTTCCGAGTGGGAAAGCGCGTCGTTGAAACCCGAAAAGCTGGAGGGTGTTGTTGACAGGGTAGGTTGGGCGGGAAATAGAGAAGGCAGCATCAACGGAAGCGCTGACGTTATTCGCGGAATATGTACGCTAAACAGGACTGTCATCAACTATTTACGAACGAGTTATCAACGCTGCCCAGATAGTCGGCGAGAGCCAGGATGCGGATATTCCGGAAGCTCCCGAGGGCCAGCATCTGGCGGTCGCCGGTCACGATGACATCTGCGTTGGCGGCAACGGCACACTCCAGGATCCGGTTGTCAGGCTCGTCCGCCAGGACATGGACGGTTTCCGTTGGAGCTACCAGGCACCCGAATTGTTGGATGAAAGCCCGTATTCCTTCCAGTTCAGCTTCCGTTCGCCCGAATTTGTCAGAGAGTACCCGGAGGAGTTCCTTGATGATAGGGTGAGAAATAAACATCAGATCACGTTCTGACCTGATGTTCAGGAGAACCAGAGCGGCGCGTCCGTTGGGGAATTCAAATGCGGATACCAGTATATTGGTATCGAAAATAACTTTCATGATTCCAAGTATCTGAAAATATCCTCTTCACTGAACAGCCCGAGTCTCATCATACGAAGGTGCCAGCCTTCGTGAATGTTGGCGAGTTGCCTGTCAAAATCACCCTTACGCGCATCTCGCAGGGCTTTGGCAACGAAATCGTTCAGCGTCTGGCCATCCCGCTCCGCCATCCTCTCAACGGCATCGGCCAGATCAACCGGTAGGGAAATAGCAATGGTCTTTGCTGCATTCGCAGTAGTAGTCATGGTGATGTCCCCTTTGGCTCTCACTCCCTGCTGATCCAATATAACTGTCGGTTTTCAGGGCGGCAAAGGTAGGCTACTTTGCGTCCACCTGCTCATTGTACCAGTCCAGGATGCCGCTGCCGGTCCAGAAGGTCACGCCCTCCAGCTGCGTTACGTATTCCAGCAGCCGGTGGAAATGCCCGATGCGGTGGGCCGCGCCGGTGATGTACGGGTGCATCGAGATGGCCATGACCCGCGCGTTGTCTTCGCCCTCGGCCAGCATGATTTCCAGCGAGTCCTTGGCCCTACGGAAAAGCTCAGGCGCTGAGTGGTGCTGCACCAGGTAGATCGGGATGTCGTTCAACTCCACCGTGTAGGGCAGGGCGACCAGCCGGCCCGACTTGACCAGCATCTCGTAGGGCTGGTCGTCATTGACCCAGTCGGCGACGTACTCGATGCCCTCCTCGGCCAGGACGTCCGGCGTATGGTGGGTTTCGGCCAGGCCGGGTCCCATCCAGCCCCGGGGCGCGCTGCCGCTGAACTCTCGGATCACGTCGATGGTCTTGCGGATGGTGGCCTGCTCGTCGAGCTCCTTGTGCAGCACCTGCTGGATGTAGCCGTGGCCCAGGAGCTCCCAGTCCAGGTCCAGGCAGGACTGCACCAGCTGTGGGTAGGCCTCGCATACCGCAGCGTTCAGGCTGATGGTGCAGGGCAGGTTGTGCGCGGCCAGCGCCCGCTGCATCCGCCAGAAGCCCACCCGCATCCCGTAGTCGTACCAGGAGTAGTTGGGGATGTCGGGCGACACGGCCGCGCCCTGAGGCGAGGGCAGCACCGTCCGCGCCATGGGCTGATCGATGTCCCACTCCTCAACGTTGATGATGAACCAGACGGCGACCTTCGCACCGTCGGGCAGGGTCAGCTTGGGCCGGTCGAAGATGGGCGAGAACTCGGCGCGGGGGTTGGGCATGGGGACGGGCCTCCGGGAGTGTTCTGGTTAACCAACCCTATCACGGATGTAGACCGCGCAGGTAATCCAGTAGCGCTCGGGCATGGGGGCAGGCTGCGGCAACGCGCTCCGGGTCAATCTGCCCCAGCAGTTGAAACGAAATCTTACCCTTCAAATATTGCTTCTGGCAATCTCGTGTGGCTCGTTCCAGAGCCCTATAAACCGTATCTCTGCTTAAGGCTTCGAGGTTGGGCCATTGTCTGAAATGGTTCTCGTTAAGCGACGGTCCGAAGAAATGGCGCAATGCCTCTTGGTCCGCCAGAAACCATGTCTCCATGACCTGTACCATAAGATAGGCACGGTCGTCGTCAGCGCCCGGTGGTTGGTTCCAGTTATCCTGACCTCGTAAGTGCTCCCACGCGGATTGTCCTGAGGCAACTCGTTCCTCGCTGTCCACGAGCAGTATTGGAATTTCATCCGGACGCCGGCGTTGCAGGGCGGTTTTGAACTTATCAAAAGTCTGCTCGCGTCCTTCTCCGCGTACAACCCTTGGCATCCGGCCGGTCAGGCCGGCGGCAACAAAAAACCTCCTCCAGCCTTCCGTGAAAACTTCGTCCGATGCTATGCCGCCGCCTTCAATGAAAATCCGCACTCTCACCATGGATTTCCACCCAAGTCGCCAGCGCTCCACAGCTTGCCGAGGCTGTATTTCTCCAGCCATTCCTTCAACCATGTGGGATCAAGCCGCTCGAACACGGATTCGCCATCATACTTGTCACACACTACTACACTTGACGGACAGTCATCCAGAGCGTCGACTAGGACGCGAGAATGTGTAGTAACCACCAGCTGCGTCCGCTCCGAGGCTTGTATCAGCAGCTCCCCGATGCCCAACACCACGTCCGGGTGCACCCCCAGCTCCGGCTCTTCAATCACCACCAGCGGCGGCGGCTCCGGGTCCAGAAGGATGGCCGCCAGCGCCATGTAACGCAGCGTCCCGTCGGACAGTCGAGATGCCGGTATGTATCTCTGTCCACGACCTCGTTCCACCACAAACAGGTGAGCCTTGCCTTCGTGAACCTCTACGTGGAAATCTTCAATGCCATCGTAGATCTGCTGCAACATTTTAATGAACTGAGGTCGTCCGTCCCTCAGCCCGGACAGCACCAACGCCAGGTTCTCCCCGCGTTCGGTCAGGGAAGCGCTGGGTTCGTCGGCCCGGGGCGATTCATGCGCTCTGGCGTCGGGCCCGAACTCCCAGTTGCGATACAGGCGGATGCTGCCGTACTGCTGCTGCAGCCAATGCAGTTTTGGGTAGTGGTCGGGGTCATCCCGCTGTGACAGTATTGACTCGCCCGGGCGCACCGTGTCCCGGCGCAGTCCGCGCTCTTCGCCTTTACTGTCGTTGATTACAGGATTGCCTTTCTGATACCGGTAGTAAAAATAGGCTTCGGCATGGCTGGGGTAAGGCTGAGCGTTTTCGATGCGTTCATCCACCACTTCAAAGCGTTCGCCATGCTCGCCGAATTTCAGCACATGACGCAGTGACATATCCGCATCCGGGCATGCCACTTCCACGTCGACCTGTGCGGTGGTTGGGGCGTCGTCCCCCTTCCACAGCCACTCGGAGATACCACCTCGGCGTCGAACCGGCGCGGACAAGTCCCGCGGCGCGGCCCGCAGCAGCGCCAGCGCCTCGATGAAGTTGGACTTGCCCGACCCGTTCGGCCCGATGAGCACGTTCAGCGGCTCCATGGGCAAGTCAATCCCCTTCGGCCCGAAGGACAGCATCCCGCTGATTTTCAGCCGGCGGATGAGCATATTGCCGGCGTCTGGAGGCCGGTCAGACTCGCCGGTAGCGCTGACGCCAGGGTCAACAGCGGTCATGGCCCGGCCTCCTGCGTAAAATGGCGATAAAGGGCTAACCCGGCTACAGCCCCAACGCCTGCGCGCCCAAGCGGGCCAGGTCCTCGTCCTCCTGGGCGGAGAGGCCGCTGACGCCGATGGCGCCCAGCACCAGGTCGGTCTCGGGGTCGCGGACCACCACGGCGCCCTGCACCGCCACCAACTGGGGGTCGCCGAAGTCGGCGATGTTGCGGCCCTCGTTCTTCAGCCGCTGGGCGTAGGCGTCGGAGTCGGAGCCGGACATGGCGGAGGTGTAGGCCTTGCTGACGGCCATGCGCTGGGGCAGGGCGCGGCAGTTGTCCATGCGGGCGTAGCTCAGCAGTTTGGCGTCACCGTCAACAATGGCGATGGCCAGCGGGCGGTCGGGTTCCTGCTGGGCCTTGTCCAGCATGGCGTTCATGGCGGCGCGGACCTGGCTCAGGCTCAGTGTGGGTCGGTTGTACATGGGTAGCCTCCGTGGGATGCGATGCGACGGCGGGGAAGGATGACGCCGGCATTCTACACGGGGGCGATGATGGGCGGCAACGAAAGACCTGCGCGTTGAGACGACGGGCGTTGCCGGATCATCCTTGCCAGAACTCCATCTCCCGCCAATTGACTGGGAAGCCCATCCTGGCTTGGCAAATGGTCGGATAAGACACCATCAAGTCCACCAGTTCCGACTTCCAAAAGCTTTGTGGGTCGATGACGCTGGTGAGATAAGCGATGACTACCAACCGGTTGTAAAGCCGCTCTTTCGTCCGTGTGCTACAGTATGCCGCCAGCGTCTTTGGTATCCGAATGCCGGTGTACAGGTTACGATTCCACAGCCGGCCATGATGCGCACAGATATTACGCAAGTGCGCCAGGTTGCGAATAACTGATGACAAGACTTTTTGGTTGAGCCCGTAATGTATTGCAATCTCGTTGCGTGTGCGACGGACTGATACAGAATCATACCATTTGGATAACTGACCAAATGACATCGCTTCAGTTGCTTCCCAAATAGTGGCAACGTTCCAGTCTGTGCTTCCTCGCTCGGCAGCCCTGTTGTAGTTCCGCTCAAGTTCGATCAGGTTTGCCTGGTGTTTCTCCGGAGTAAACAGGGACGGATTCAGGTGAGCCCTATCGCCGCCTTCATTAGCGAGCTGGCTGGCCCACAACGCGCGGGCTGAAATTTCGATTTGGCCGAGGGCCTCAACGAGGGAGGATCGCAAATACCCGTCAAAAACATAGTGTTGTATGACGTTGCTGAACTCGGTGCCCGTTCGAAAAACCCAGCCACTGCCGTTGGCGGATAGGACTTGGAAAGGTTGCCAGTAGCTGCTCAGTCGGTGGTAGCCGATATGGCGCAGGCTATGGGCCGCCTGCTCCCGATCCGGGACCGCCATGCCCATGCTGACAAGGCGGTTCAGCTGGTCGGGGATGGTCATACCGGGGCAGGCGACGGCCGAGGCCATTAAAAACGCCCCCCCCTGGTGCGCCGTTCCAATGAGAGGCGTGGGGGGTTCTGATGAAATCACTATAGCCGGCATGAGCGCGTTTGTCAAAACCTGCCCGCCCAATTGCCGCTGCCGGCCCGGTGCGCTATACTCCCTGCGATCTCCCCGACACCGCCCCGGAGGGCCTACTTATGGATATGGGACTGAGCGAGATTCAGCAGATGCTGAAGAACTCGGCGCGCGAATTCCTGGCGCAGGAATGCCCGCTCACGCTGGTGCGCGAACTCGAAAACGACCCGCAGGGCTTCAGCGAAGACCTGTGGCGGCAGGTGGCCAACCTGGGCTGGACCGGCATACCGTTCCCCGAGCAATATGGCGGAACCGGTGGGTCCTTCCTGGACCTGGCCGTGCTGGTTGAGGAGATGGGCCGCGCCCTGCTGCCGGCTCCCTTCTTCGCCACCGTCGTGCTGGGCGGCCTCACCGTACTGGACGCCGGCAGCGACGACCAGAAGCGCGACATCCTCACTGGCGTCTGCGCCGGCACCATTCGCCTCACCCTGGCCCTCACCGAGCCGTCGGCCACCACCGAGGCCTGGGGCGTGGAAACCCAGGCCAGCGCGTCCGGCGACGGCTACAGCATCAGCGGCACCAAGCTGTTCGTGCCCGACGCCCACGCCGCCGACACCATCATCGTCGCCGCGCGCACCATGCCCGCCGGCGACGACCCCGAGCAGGGCATCACCCTGTTCCTCGTGCCGTCCAACGCCGCCGGCGTGGAGATCGAACAGGTGGGCACCATCGGCAACGAGCGCCTCTGCGAGGTGCGCCTGAACAACGTGACCGTGGGCTCCGGCGCGGTGCTCGGATCTGTTGGCGAGGCTTGGCCGGTCATCGACCGTGCACTGGCCCGGGCCACGGCGGCCCACTGCGTGCAGATGGTGGGCGGCGCTGACGCCGTGGTCGATATGACCGTGGAATACGTCAAGCAGCGCACCCAGTTCGGCCGGCCCGTGGGCAGCTTCCAGGCCGTGCAGCACCACTGCTCCAACATGGCCACCGACGTCGAGGGCGCGCGCCACGTGGCCTACCAGGCCGCCTGGGCCCTGGCCGAAGGGCAGTCGGGCCGCCGCGAGGTCGCCATCGCCAAGGCCTGGTGCAGCGGCGCCTACCAGCGGGTCTGCTCCCTGGGTCACCAGTGCCACGGCGCCATCGGCTTCACCCAGGAGCACAACCTGCAGCTCTACACCCGCCGCGCCAAGGTCCAGGAACTCTCCTATGGCAGCGTGCATGACCACAAGGAAGTGGCGTTGCAGGAAATCGAGGCGGGGTAGCGCTGCCTTCACCAAACCCCGATACGCCCTGGATTTCCAAGACACCGGGGAGAGCCATTGTGACTACAATACCAATCGGGTCGCCGCCGGCCATAACATTCGAGACTACCGCCGGCATCGTCCAGAGGCACAGCGACCATACGGATTCGGTCGCCGAACCCACTTGGACAGCCCGCGCCAAGGCGCACTGTAGGCTCATGGCGCCCATGAGCAACGACAAGAGAATCCAGTACCTCGGAACGACCGGATGCGAGGATGATGCGATCCAGCTTATAACTCGAACCATTGCCGAGGGCATCGGAAAAGCTGCCAAACCGGCTCTCCGTTCCGCCGCTCGGGAGTGTGCGGCGGTCGGGAATGACATTGACAGCCTCTTGGACAGGTGGCCCGATCCACAACACTTCCGGCATTTGAGCTCCGAGTTTGCCGGCCTGAACGACGAGCAAATCAGCCTCGCCAATGCCTACGCGGCTTGCCAGATATATGAGACGGCGGCGACCGCGCTCTATTTGGCCATCGTGGAAGGCATGGCTCCGGTCGTCACCGAGGAAGCATCTGACGCAGCCACTGTGGAGAGGGACCAGGCCATAGCGGATGCCGGATACACCGACGAGGTAGCCCGATGGCCCAAGTGACCACCGGGCGCATCTACGAATGCGATGGTCACAGCCAGGAAGGACACGAACTAGCTGCAAATCATCCCGTAATCATAGTAGGCAGACAAAGCCTGATCGACAACCAAAGGATCGCCATAGTAGTACCGCTAACCAGTTTCCGTCCCAACCACCCGGTGCACTGGGCCGTAGAGATTGAGGATACTACCTCACACGCCTACATCCGCCACGTCAAATCGGTTCACGTAACGAAAATCGGAGGATCCCTTGGCGCGGCTACTCTCGAGGAAATTGACAGCATCAAAGACGGACTGGCGAGGGAGCTCCAATACGATACTCATGAGTGTGCCACAGCCTTGGGTCGGGAGGTATATCCGGGCAGTTTATGGTCGGCGTCCATACCGAACGCTCACGGACTGAGTTATGAAGGCGAGCTCTTAATCCTTACGTCTAACCGAGATACCGGAATGGCGACCGCCTTGGCTGTGGATCAACAACCACGCAATAACCCAAGGCAAAGCATCCCCGTAATGCTTGAGGATCCTGAACAGTTGGCATTCGCCATCGCCTACCAAGTCAGATCAGTTTCTGTCGAGGAACGTCTCACCGGATATAGAGGGGAGATCGAGGATAGATACTTGGCATTCGCAAAGTCGGCGCTGATCAGGTGCATAGAACCCTAGCGACGGTTCGAGTGTCCGGCATGAAGACGATAGATGCCAACAAACGAGTCAATGCGATACAGGCCCGAGATCAACAAAATCACGATCATTATTGGGATATTTACAGAATGCGTCCAACTCGATGGAGAAAATTCTACGATGAGCACCACTATCAGGAAATGGGACTTTACACTTGATCGCGGCAAGGGTTTGATGGAAAGGACTGTAGTCGGAAAAGATGGACAAGTGCATCATCCGAGGCCTAACGGTCATGGAAAGGATGGACATTTCTCTGCCGACGAAGAGAGGAACTACCGCATGTTGATCGAAGCGGCTGTTTCCGCAAATTCCGGCAGTCGTGGTCAGCGCATTAGTGTAGGCCCGCTAGAATACGACAGTTTTGGCCTATTGCCATCTGATGGCTTCGGCCGGCTGAGCAGCGAAGACTACTGATAAGGAGCAACCCCCATGACCATGACCCCCGCCCGCAGTTCGCCCTTTGCCGCCATGGCCCGCGACCCGCTGCATCCCGACGTTATCTACCGGGACGAGCGGTGCTTTGTGGTGCGCGACATCAACCCCAAGGCGCCGGTGCACCTGCTCATCATCCCCAACATGCCCATCAACGGGCTGGATTACATCAGCCCGGCCATGGAAGCCATCATGGGGCACCTGTTCGTGGTCGCCGCCGAGATGGCCCGCCGCGAGGGCGTAACCATTAGCGGCTACCGCCTGGTGCTCAACAATGGCGAGGACGCCGGCCAGACCATCGCCTGGCCCCACATGCACCTGCTGGGCGGCCGAGGGTTGGGAGACATGGGCTGACCTCAATGGGCGACTTCATGGCCGAAATCCGCATCGGGAACATCGCCGGGGGTGATACGCGCCCGGTGACGGCTCTGGTGGATACCGGCGCCACCGAATCCGCGTTTCCGGCGGACCTGCTGGAGTGGCTCCATATCCCGGCGACGGAACGGCCGATGGACCACGTCCTGGCTGATGGAACCATCCTGAGGTGTCCGCGCGAGCTTGCTCGGATTTCCATAACGGTTCGGTCTGGTGAGACTTTCAGCAGCATCTGCCCGGTCGCTTTCTGGCCGGACGAGAGCGGTCAGTGCATCGGCGCAACCACGCTGCGGATCCTGACGCTGGAGGTCGACCCCGTCAACGAGGAACTGGCGCCCGTTTCGGCTCTCAGACGGGGCTGGGCCGGAGACATTCCGGTGCAGCAATGAGCGTGCTCGGCATCAAGTGAGAGGAATAGCCAATGACCACCATCGAAATCTCCGACCGCGTGGTCGACCGCATCCACCGGCGGATCCGCCGCCTCCCGCCCGGGCTCCAGGAGCATTGCCAGCGGGTTGAGCAGATCGCCCGGGATCTGGCGGAACGCCACGGGCAGGACGTGGAAGCCATCGGCCTGACCGGCCTGGCCCACGACGCTACCAGGCACTTCTCCGGCCTGGAGAACCTCCTCCGCATGGAGGAATATGACCTGCCTCCGGTCACCGAGTTCGAACGCCGGAACCCGGCCATACTCCACGGCATGGTGGGCGCCGAGCTGCTCAAGCGCGAGGATGGCCTGGGACACCCGCAGCTCTACAACGCCATCTACTGGCACACCGTTGGCGACCCCGCCGGCGGCGACCCCATCGCCCACATCGTATTCCTCGCCGACAAGCTGGACCCGGTCAAGGTCAAGCGCTACCCCTGGCAGGGCGAGCTGAAGGAACTGGCCGAGAATGACCTGCCCGCCGCCGTGACCATGTTCCTCACCCGGAACGTCGTCCGCATGCTGGAGAAAGGGTCGGCGGTACACCCCGCGTCGATTGAAGCGCGCAACACCTTGCTGTTGTCGAAAACATCATAGCCCACGGTATAATTGTTCTTACGAAATCAGAGAGGGATATCATGGAATACGAGGTTGTTGTCTGGTTGGATGACCTATCCGACGGTTCCAAGTGCTACGCGGCAGTTTTCCCCGCACTGAACCACGCCAACGGCCAGGGGGATACCGAAGCGGAAGCGCTGATCGAAGTCGCGGACAGCATTGCCTGCTTCCTGGAGCACATACCTGAAAGGCTCAAGACCGGCCAGGCGGCTCAGGACGAAATGTCGGAGCTGGTGGCAGAGCTGACCTCCGAGGGCGTTGAGCACTGGTTCCGTCAGGTTACGCCGCGCCGCATTACTGTGTACGCATAGCGATGCCGAGAATAGCCAACGTTAAGGCACGTGAGCGCATCCGCTTACTGCGTCGTATGAGATTCACTCAGCACAATCGGGATCACGTATTTTTCTACCACGAATGGCTGAACATATCTGCGATGGTCTCGCACGGAGACAAAGAGATTGACGCTGACTTGATGGGAAACATCGCCATCAAGCAAATGAAGATGAACAGCGCCGACGAGTTTCGCGCCGCCCCCGCGGTAACATACCTCGACGCCGACGCGCCGTGGGACGGCCAGCCCCTGGACTAGATTGAAGGATGGCAAGCATGGAGTACGACGTTGTTGTCTGGCGCGGAACCTTGTCCGACGGTTCCACCTGCTACGCGGCTATTTGTCCGGCCGTCGATCATGCCCATGGGCAGGGGGACACGGAAGAGGAGGCCTTGGTAGACGTTGCGGATACCATGGCAATCTATCTGGATCATAAGCCGGAAAGATTCAAAACCGGGCAAGAGGCGCAGGACGCAATCCGCAGGTTGAAGGAAGATCTCGCCGAAAATGGGACCACCTGTTGGGTAAAACAGATTGCACTGGCGCACAATCGTATCCCCGCTTAGATTATGGTCAGGATTGCCAACGTCAAGACTAGACAATTGCTTCGATTGCTACGCAGGATGGATTTTACACAGAGTAATCGGGACCATACGTATTTCATACATGCTTGGCTGAACCTGCGGACAAAGGTGTCGCATGGAGATAAAGAAGTGGACGCCGATCTGATGGGAGAGATCGCTATCGTGCAGCTCAAGATGAACAGCGCCGAAGAATTTCGCGCCCCCCTCCGCGGTAACATACCCCGCCGCTACCTCGAACCCGACGCGCCGTGGGACGGCCAGCCCCTGGACTAGTGAACAACATGACCGCACAGCTTGAAATAACTCCCGAAGCCGCCCAGTTCATCCGGCACAAGGGCGGCCAGGCCGTCGTCGACCTGATCTGCTGGAAGGGTTGAAGCGGCGAATCCGTCGAGGTATCGGTCGATACCAACGTGCGCCGCCGCCGCAGCCTGGAGTCCTACGATCCCGCCAGCCAGGACGACATCACCCTCTACCTGGCCCCCGGCATCGCGGAATACGCCGTGCAGGTGGACGTTTCCATGAGCCGGTTCCTGCTCTTCCGGAACCTCAAGGCCACCATCGCGCTGCCCCACGGCGTCACGCTGGGCCGTCGCGCCTCCCTCGTTTAGCCGGTCCAGGCCGGCAGCATATCCGCCACGGCGCAGGCGAAGCCGGGCAGGTAGTCCCCGCCGTCCACGGTGTCGGCGTCCGTGAGAACCAGCGGCGGCGCATCGGATGTGTGCACCGTCAGCGTGCGGGCGTCGATGTCGATGACCCAGACCGCTTTGCTGCCGGCATCCAGGTATTCGCGGATCTTCCGGTCAATTTCGTTTGCAGTGTTGCTCTCGGACAGAATTTCGACAGCCAAGTCCGGCGCGCCGTCGTAGAGCATTCCGGCCAGGTCGGGTTGGCCCAATCGGGCATTGGAAACAAAGGAAACGTCGGGCATCCGTGATGTGGCCGGCGACTCTGGGCCGGTAACATAGCCCCGGTTGCTGAGGTACACCCGGCCCAGCCGATGCAACAGCACATGATTGCCGACCCTTATGACGACCAGCGATCCGGTATATTCGTGCTCTTCCGATGCTACCATTTGCTCAACGAGAACTCCCTTCACCAACTCATACCGCGGGTGCTTGGGCAGAGCGGCGTACTCTTCCAGTGAAACTGGCGGCGCGGCGGCGATGTTGCGGGTCGTCATGGCGAGACTCCAGGTTCACGCGGCGGGCAGCATATCCGCCACGACGCAGGCGAAGCCGGGCAGGTAGTCCCCGCCGTCCACGGTGTCGGCGTCCGTGAGAACCAGGGGCGGCGCATCGGATGTGTGCACCGTCAGTGTGCGGGCGTCGATGTCGATGACCCATACCGCCCTGCTGCCGGCATCCAGGTATTCGCGGATCTTCCGGTCAATTTCGTTTGCAGTGTTGCTCTCGGACAGAATTTCGACAGCCAAGTCCGGTGCGCCGTCGTAGAGCATTCCGGCCAGGTCGGGTTGGCCCAATCGGGCACTGGAAACAAAGGAAACGTCGGGCATCCGTGATGTGGCCGGCGACTCTGGGCCGGTGACATAGCCCCGGTTGCTGAGGTACACCCGGCCCAGCCGGTTGGGGAAGACGTGCTCCGCCATTCGCCAATTGACCAAAGAGCCGGTATATTCGTGTTCTTCCGACGCTACCATCAGCTCGACCAATACTCCCTTCACCAACTCATACCGCGGATGCTTGGGCAACGCTGCAAACTCTTCCAGCGTCACTGGCGGCGCAGCGGCAATGTTGTGTGTGGTCATGGTGGACCTCCATGCTCGGGCTGGCCGCCTACCGCGCGTACCGGTAGCCGCCGGCCGGCGTGCGCGCGCAGTTGAGCCGCCGGTTCAGGTGCAGCCCTTCCAGCACGAACTCCACCGCCGACGCCACCACTTCGGGACGCTGGTCGTCGCCGATCAGCGCGGTGACGGCGGCGCGCAGCCCATCCACGTTGTCCAGCGCCGTGGCGTAAGCGGCGGCCGGCACGTCGTTCCCGGTCTCCACTGCGTTGCCCAGGTCGAAGGCAGTTACGATGTCGTCCAGCTCGTCCACGCTGCAGTACCGGCCGAAGATGCCCAGCGTCGCCCGCTTGGTCAGGTCCTCCACCAGCCGGTCCTCCCGGCCCTCGCCGAAGGTCTCCAGCTCGATCTTTCCGCCCAGGGAGGCGACCAGAAATGGCAGGTCGCTGATGCGCGGGCAGGCGATGGCCTCCCCCAGCCGGATGCTGCGCCGCAGCGCGTTGCTGATTAATGTTTCGTAGTTGGCGATGGAGACGCGCACGCTCACGCCCGAACGCTGGTTGATCTCGTTGCTGGACCTCGCCCGCGCCGTCACCTCGGCCACGATGTCCGTCATGAACTCGGGCACAACCACCCGGTCCTCGTCGGGGAAGCGGTTCCGCTCTTGCTCCATGATCGCGATCTCTTCTTCGAGCGCCTTGGGATAGTGGGTGTGGATCTGCGCACCGTAGCGGTCCTTCAGCGGGGTGACGATGCGGCCGCGGTTGGTGTAGTCCTCCGGGTTTGCCGTGGCCACCACGAACACGTCCAGCGGCATGCGGATGCGGTAGCCCTTGATCTGCACGTCCCGCTCTTCCATCAGGTTGAACAGGCCCACCTGGATCCGTTCGGCCAGGTCGGGCAACTCGTTGATGCAGAAGATGCCCCGGTTGGTGCGCGGCACCAGCCCGTAGTGGATGGCCGACTCGTCCGACAGGTGCCGGCCCTCGGCCACCTTGATGGGGTCGATCTCGCCGATCAGGTCGGCGATGGAGATGTCGGGAGTGGCCAGCTTTTCCGAGTAGCGCAGGTCCCGCCCGATCCAGGCCACGGGCGTGTCGTCGCCCATGTCGGCCACCATCTGCCTGGCGTCAGGACTGAGCGGGCTGTACGGATCGTCGTTCAACTCGCTGCCGGCGATAACCGGGATCTGCTCGTCCAGCAGGTTCACCATCTCCCGGATCAGGCGGGTTTTGGCCTGCCCGCGTTCGCCAAGCAGGATGATGTCCTGGCCGGCCAGGATGGCGTTTTCCAACTGCGGGATTACCGTCTGGTCAAAGCCGACGATGCCGGGAAACACCGGCTCCTCGGCGCGTATCTTGGCGATCAGGTTCCGCCGGATCTCCTCCCGCACCGATACCGATTGGTACCCGCTATCGCGGAGTTCGCCGATGGTGGCGGGCAAAGCGTTATTCGTGGACATGGGGTCGGGCCGTCCTTTGGTCAGGGTGAGGTCTGCCGGCAGTATAGCAAACGGGCAGCGGCGTGCTACAATCCCGGCGCCACCGCGTCCTGCGTGAGGCCCCGCTATGGCTACCACTCCCACATTGACCACCACCACCACGGCGCCGCCCTACCCCTACCCAGAGGACGGGGTAATCGATTACGACCGCCTGGACTTCGATCCCTTTGAACTGGAGCCGCTGCCCGAATCGATGGAACAGAACCCGGTTATCGTGGAAATGGTCTATACCTTGGTGGCCCGCTTTGCGTCCTTCGAATGGCGGGGCGAGGTGTTCATTGACCACAATTCGGACATCTGCTACGACCGTCGCAACCTCAACGTAAGAATTCGCCCCGACGTGTTTCTGGCCTTTGACGTGCCGGAAGGCCTGGACATCCATGCCCGCAGCCTGTATCTGCCCTGGGAGGCCGGCAAGCCGCCGGATTGGGTTCTGGAAGTGGGTTCCAAGAGCACCGGCGAAGTGGATACCGGCCGCAAGCGGCTCATCTACGCCGAGATTGGCGTCCCGGAGTACTGGCGCTTCGACCCCAGCGGAGGCGACCATCATGGCGCAGCCCTGGCCGGCGACCGCTTGGTCAACGGCAGCTACGAACCCATCGAACTGACCTCGGAGCCGGACGGCATCCTGAAAGGGTACAGCGAAGTTTTGGAGTTGTACTTCTGCTGGGACGACGGCAACCCGCGCTTCTACGACCCGGCGATGGGAGAATACCTGGAAAATATGCGCGAAGTGTGGGAGGCGCGCCATGAGGCTGAGACCCGCGCTGCCGACGCCGAGACCCAGCGAGACGATGTCCTTTCCGAAAACGAACGGCTCCGCGCCGAAATCGAGCGGCTCCAGGCAGAACTGGTCCGGGAGCAGCCCTGAAGTGGGATGCGTTGGGGATTGCGGCGCGTGATCTGCTATCCGTTTTCATCTTCTGGCGCTGGCAGTGTGTTTCGCTGCGTAGGTCGCAGCGAAATCCGAAACCAAGTCTCATCATCCCGATGTGACTGAATCTGTCACCTGTGCCTGTTTCCCCGGCTGTGCTGTTATTTTTGCACGGACCTGAATAATGTAGGCTCGTCACACCGCCCGTCGCTACACGGTGATGAAGTGGCAGCAGAATGCGGCGGCGGCAGTGCATTCCAAGGCATGGGTTGGCGCGGTTCTACTGCTTACCCCCGCAATATTCCCCGCACCTGCAACTGCTGCTTGAGATACTCCATGCTGCGATTGCCCTTGATGGCGTTGCAGGTGTGGCACATCAGTTGCAGGTTGCCTATGGCGTCCATCACGCCCCGGGAGCGCGGCGTGATGTGGTCGATGGTCAGCACGTGCAACGGCAGTTCGTACTCGCAGCCGGCGCATCTGCCGTGTTGACTGCGATACAGCAACGCTCGGTCCGACTGAGGGTCGGCCGGGCTCAATAGCGTCAGGTCGTTTCTGCGGGGCGGTTCCCGCAGCGCCATGGGGGTCCAGTCCTCCCACGGCCTTTCGTCCTCGCCGTTCAGCGGTATCTGCAATTCCCGTCGGGCCCGTTGCGTCAGCACTTCGGCGGCCTGCGGCAGTATGTCAATGCCTATCCATTGCCGATCCAGCTTTTCGGCGGCGATGCACGCGGTGGCGCAGCCGCAGAACGGATCCAACACCAGATCGCCAGGGTTGGACGATGCGCTGATGATGCGTTCCAGCAGCGCCAGCGGCTTTTGTGTCCGCCATCCTGTCCGCTCAACGGACCGGGGTGGTATGGGACGTATGTCAGTCCACTGGTTGGTGGGCACCTGACCTGGGTTGCTGGTGAGGTAGCGCTTCAAGGATGGCATACCATCCTCGCCCGGGTAATAAATCAAGCCTGCTGCATCGAGCGCATCCAGACGCTCCAGTGGATTGGTAATGTTGCGGTAGTCGGGAATTACATTCCCGCCAATCCAGGCGGCGTAACTTCCCGTCATGGGAACTGCCCAGTGGCGGCCGATTCGGTTAGGGTCATGTCCGCGCCAGGGTTGTCCCGTTTCCCCGTAACGCAACTCTGCCGCGGTAAGGTCTCCCAAGCGGTACGCGCCCCGCTCGTCTTCGTGCCGGTAAAACTGCTCCACGTAGTCGTCATCAAGCGGAACCCTGACTTCGTTGGAGTTTATCCTGGGCTGACGACTGTAAAACAGAATGATGTCGCGTACCCTGCCGAAATTCCTGGAATCATTGTGCGCGGAAGTGCGTTGCCAACTGATTTGCGCCCGGTAATTGTTGGCCCCGAAGACCGCGTCCATTACCGATTGCAAATAGTGGCCGGCCGTGTCGTCGCAGTGCAGGTAGATGCTGCCCGTCGGCTTCAGCGCCCGGTGCAATTCCAGCAACCGGATGCTCATAAAGGTCAGGTAGCCGGCCATGCTCTCCCCGTGGGACAGTCGCGCGCCGTTGACGAGGTGAAACAGCGCCGGCAGCCGGTATTCGATCTCATCGATCCACTCCGCTTTCATATCGTCCAGCGTCCACACGTCATCGAACTCGGCGCCCATGGCCTCGCTGTCCAAAGGGGCGGCGTAGGTTCGATTAGAATTGAACGGTGGGTCCAAATAGATGAGGTCAACGCACTCGGAGTTGATTCCCCGCAGGATGTCCAGGTTGTCCCCGGTGAAAATGGTGCGGCTGGGCACGTTGCACGCGCTGGGCATGAGGTCACCTCGGGGGCGAGTCTAGCAGTCGCCAAAGCGTGTCAACAAGGAGAACGTGTCAGCAACCAGGGCCTTTGCAAAGACGCTAACAGCGGTCCGCAACCCAGATCGTCATTCCAGCGAAAGCGGGAATCCAGGACGTTTCCATTAGCGGAGGTCTCTGTATTCCTGCTTTCGCAGGAAAGACGGATTAACTTTGAAAAGGCCCTGGTCCGCAACACGGAAACTGATCCGGGCTGCGTGAATTAGTCATCTGGGTTGTGCTAGGATGTACTGCACAGGCGACGTTACTATGCTCCGCTTCCTCTGGCCCATCCTCATGATGTTCGGCCCCCAGTTGGGGCCGCGCATCGTCAAGTTTGTGCGCGCGCTGTATCGCTTGCATCGCGATTCCCGCGTCAATACGCTGATCAAGCTGCTGATTCCGCTGGCGTTGGTCTACGCCGTTTTCCCCTTGGACCTGGTGCGCGACCGGATCCCCTATGGCCTGGGCCGGTACGACGACCTGATCATCCTCGGGCTGGCCGTCTGGCTGTTCTGGAACCTGTGCCCACGGGCCGTCGTGCGCGAGCACATGGGCGACCCGCCGCCTCCTCGTCCGGAAGATGAGGACCCCGATAGCGTGGTCGACGGGCAGGCCCGTCCCACGGACGAATCGGACGACCAGCGCGGCAATTGACCGGTTGCAGGCTCGAATGGCATTGACTCCACGGTAGGGGCGAATGATTATTCGCCCCATAGGCATCAAGTTAAGGGAAGCTGCCGGTAAGATGGTGATTGCATTCCAATCAATCGCCACCGGAGCTTCCCATGAGCAGTGTACCAGAAGTTGCCCAGGCCATGAGCCGGGTTCTCACCGGAGTGGCCCAGCAGGCCGCCGCCGAGACGGGGCTGGTGCAACGGCGTTCCAAACTCACCGGTCCCGGCTTGGTGCAGACCCTGGTTTTCGGTTGGCTGGCCGACCCGGACGCCAGCCTCAGTTCGCTGACCCAGATGGCGGCCACGCTGGGGGTGACCATCAGTCCCCAGGGCCTGTTCCAGCGGTTCACGCCCCAAGGGGCGGAATGTCTGTACCGAGTTTTGCAAGAGGCTTTGGGTCAAGTTATTGACGCCGAACCGGTGGCGATTCCGCTACTGCGGCGCTTCACCGCCGTGTTGATCCAGGACAGCTCGGTCATCATGCTGCCCGACGGACTGAGCGAGGTCTGGGCCGGTTGCGGCGGCAGCGGTTCCTATGGACAGTCAGCCCTGAAACTACAGGTCCGGCTGGATTTGACCACTGGACTGATGCTGGGGCCTTTTCTGACTGATGGGCGAACCCCGGACAGCAATTCTGCGGTGCAGACGGCGCCGGTCCCAGCTGGCGCGCTGCGCATTGCCGACTTGGGGTATTACCGACTGGATACCTTCCGGGAATTGGCGGCGCAAGGGGGCTATTTCCTGTCTCGGTACAAAGCCGGAACCAAACTCTACCGGCATGATGGCGCGGAACTGGACCTGCGGAAGCTGCTGTCCACTCCGTCGGCAACCGGCATTGACCGGCCGGTATTGCTGGGGCGCGCCCACCGCTTGCCTGTCCGCCTGCTGGCCGTCAAAGCGCCCCCAGAAGTGAGCGCCCAGCGGCGGCGGCAACTCAAAGACCACGCCCGCAAGAAAGGTCAGCAGCCCAGCAAAACCCGGTTGGCCTTATGCGACTGGACCATCTACGTTACCAACGCGCTCCCATCCCAGATCAGCCGAGATGAGGCAATGGTATTGGCGCGGGCGCGCTGGCAGATTGAACTGCTTTTCAAACTGTGGAAGCAACACGGAGGCATTGACCGCTGGCGCTCCGCCAATCCCTGGCGGATCCTCTGTGAGGTCTATGCCAAACTGACCGCCATGGTCATCCTGCACTGGACTTTGCTGACTGCGGTCTGGATGTACCCGGACCGAAGCCTGGTCAAGGCCGCCGCCGCCGTCCGTCGCTACGCCGTAATGCTGGCTACTGCCATGACCGGACTACTTACGGCAACCATGGTCATCGAGCAGATTGGCTTATGCCTGCGCGCCGGGTGTAAAATCCAGCGGCGTCGTCAACGCCCCGGGTCATATCAACTACTACTCGCCCTAACCGACGACGCTTAACTTGATGCCTATGGGGCGAATAATCATTCGCCCCTACGTTTTGGTCATTTCGTCTCAGCCCCGGGATCAGGATGCCTCATGTCTCAAACCGCGAAACTCCCCTACGGCTCCCAGTCCGCCCTGTCCGAAGGCGTGTCGCTGTACGTTCACGTGCCGTTCTGCCTGAGCAAGTGTCCGTACTGCGACTTCAACACCTACCAGGGCATCGAGTCCCAGTTCGACGACTTTCTCACCGCCGTCATCCAGGAGATCATTGCCTGGTCCACGGTTCTCGGCCGGCCAACCGTGAACACCGTTTTCCTGGGCGGCGGCACGCCTTCCTACCTGCCCGACGGCGATGTGGCCCGCATCCTGGACGCCGTAGCCCGCAACTACCCCATCCGCGCCGACGCTGAGCTAACCGCCGAGTGCAATCCCAACGACCTGTCCCCCGAGAAGTGCGCGGAGATCCGCGCCGCCGGAGTCAACCGGGTGAGCATTGGCGTGCAGAGCATGGACAACGGCCTGCTGTCGATGCTGGGCCGCCGCCACGACGCTGACGAGGCCGCCCAGGCGCTGGAGCGTTGCCGCCGCGCCGGCTTCGACAACGTGAGCCTGGACCTGATGTACGGCCTGCCCCGGCAGTCGCTGGACCAGTGGCGGGATACGGTGGCGCGGGTGGTCGCGCTGGCGCCGGAGCACCTGTCCCTATATTCGCTGACGCTGGAGGAGGGCACTCCTCTGCGTCGTTGGGTACAGCAGGGCCGCCTACCGGAGCCCGACCCCGACCTGGCCGCCGACATGTACGACCACGCTCGCGTCGTCCTGGCCGCCGCCGGCTACCACCACTACGAGATCAGCAACTGGACGCTGCCCGGCCTCGAATCGGAGCACAACCTGGCCTACTGGCGGAACCTGCAGTGGGTGGGTGTTGGCCCGGGCGCCCACTCGTCCCTGCGCGTTGGCGATGCCGGCTCGGCCTGCCGTTTCTGGACGGTGCGGTCGCCCCGCGAGTATGCGCGGCTGGCCCGGGAGTGGGAGGAGAGCGTAGCCGAGGCCGGCGCGTGGCCGGCGGTGACGGATGGTCGGATCGCAGCAGTTCCGACGGTCAATGGCTCGGAGGTATCCGACGAGGCGACCACCGCTGCCGAGACCATGTTCCTGGGCCTGCGCCTGCTGGACGGGATGGATGTGGCCGCCGCCTCAGCGCGGGTTGGCATCGACCTGTCCGCCCGCTACGAGCGGGATCTGGCCGAGCTGACGGAGGATGGACTGCTGGTGTGGGACGGGGACGGCCGGCTGCGGCTGGCGGAGGAGGCATACCTGGTAGCCAACCAGGTGTTCACGCGGTTCCTGGCAGAGTAGCCTGCTGTGTGGCCGTCGTCGAGCCGGTGGATTGGCGCAAATTCGATTGTTGGATATTATTCCGTCCACTCCTGCCAGAGATATTAACCATTGGCGCTAGCACTCAGTCAACCTTGGAAAGGCAGGGATAGGAGCGATGGAGTTTGGTTCCGACGTCGTCGGTGCTGAACCGCCAGTTGATCGGGACGCACGCGGTGTTGCGCCGCGTTTCGTAGGCTGTGATGGCGAGTTCCAGGGCGTCGGCATCGGGGTTTCGGCCTTTGATGATCCGCGCCGAGCGCTGGCCCCGACGGACCAACCCCTCCAGCTGGGGTCGATCTTCCTCTGACAACCGTACCGCAAATTTCTCCTGAGCCATGGCTGACGCACCTCCTGCACCGTTGTTGAGCGCTAACGATAGCGACCATGAACGGTTTTTTCTTCTATATGCCAATGCACGCTTGACTGACGACTAGGCCTGACATACTCCCTCACCTGATCGTGGCTGCCGGCTGCGCTGTTGGCGGCCTTTCAGTTGCCGGACACATCCCGACGCGCGCCGTGGCGGATGCCATCCGGCCAGGGTTTGAGCCACCGGTCCAAACGTCGACCTGTAGAGAGCGTCGTGATGTCATTACGAATATCGTAATAGCGCCGCCTGCTTGAACAATCCCGCTTACCAGTGAGCGATGGTTCGCCGATTACTGCTGGGTCATCATCTCGACTGGACGCGGTAGAATGCGGGCGGTCGCCTCCCTGCCAGATTGACGAGGATCCGCAACGCGATCAATCTCTGGATGTCACGGCGGGCCGCCTGCAGCGAACGGTCGGCTGTTTGCGCGTACTCCGCAGTCGTGAAGTCGTGGCCTTGCCTGCTGAAACACCGCCGGTCCAGCATCAGGGTCAGTCTGCCGTTGATACCGCGATTAGCGGCGTATGTTTGCAGCCAATCCTGCCCGAATACCGCGCTGGCCCTGATCCATCTGGCGACGGACTCTCGTACCCGGGTCCGGTCTGCGTTCTCTCCCTCGATCCGGGTGGACGCTACCGCCGAGTTCGGTAATGTTCCGGATCGTCAGTTCGTGCGCGCAGTGCAAGCCGAAGGCAAATGAATTGATCGCGTTCATGCCCAACCCGAAACAAAACCGCGCCCTGATTTGCCAGGGCGCGGGCGCCGTCTAGTGGTGTGGAGTCAGGCGTGACGCTGGACGACGCCGTGGATCTGTCCCGCAAAACGGCCAAATACGTCGGTATCCCTGCTTATTGCTACCGGTCCAGGCGGCCCGGCGGTTCTTATTGAAAGAGTGGAGCCGATGAAGGGACTCGAACCCTTGACCTGCGGTTTACGAAACCGCTGCTCTTCCGGCTGAGCTACATCGGCGCGAGATTCATTGTACCCCCAACGAAACCCCATTCCAACCGCCCCCGTAGCCCGGTTGGGGCTGGTCTGACGTGTTTAAACCGTTGTCCAGCGGCAGAACACGCCGGCGAATTCGGATGTTCGCCGAGTCCAGACGACGTGCGCCATAGGAGCCGGGCAGTTGACGATGGGTATGTCCCACGCATAGCATTCGGCCACCGGTGGCGGCGCTGACCGCCTCCGAAGCAGGAGTAAACCAGCATGCGCGAAAACACCATGAAAAAGAAGCTTCAGGCCGGCCAGCCTGTGTTCGGCTCAATGATCACCTTTCCCTCTCCGGTGGTGGTCGAGATGCTCGGATACCTGGGGTACGACTGGGTGCTCATCGACAACGAACACGGGAACATCACCGTCGATCTGGCGGAGGACATGATCCGAGCCGCCGAATACTCGGGAACCGCTCCAATCGTCAGGCCCGTCGGAAACCGGCCGGAAATCATCTCGCCCTTCCTGGACCGTGGCGCCTGGGGCGTCCAGGTCCCCCACGTGAATACTGCTGAGGAGGCTCGCGCCGCCGTGGCCGCCGTCAAGTATTATCCCGAAGGCGATCGTGGCCTGTTCAGCGGAGGGCGACCCGCCGAGTACGGTTTCAGCGGCGCCACGCCGGACTACGTGGCGGACGCGAACCGAAACACCCTGGTGTGCCTCATGCTGGAGGAGGTGGAGGCCATCGAGAACATTCCGGACCTGGTGAAAGTGCCGGGGGTAGACGTGTATTTCATCGGGGCCGGTGACCTGTCCCAGAGTATGGGATACCCGGGCCAGCAGACCCATCCGGAAGTTCAGGCCCTGGTCGAGAAGGGCGTGCAGCAGATCGCGGCATCCGGCATCACCGCCGGTTGCAGTTGCCCGGACGCCCTGGTGCCACACTACCTCGAACTGGGCGTGCGATACTTCCACAACACCGTGGGCCGCCTGTTGCAATCGGCCAGCGCCGAGTACCTGAACAACATGAGGGCCGCGGCCGACGGTCTGTAGCCTGAACCTGAACCACGTGGTTCACTGACCAGAAAGGAGCAAGCAATGACCAGCCCCATCGATCCCAACCAGATTTGCCTTACCGGCGAAAACTCGTTCATCCGTCTCTCGCCCGAAGCCGGAGGCGAGCAGACCACCCGCACCAGCCACTGGCGTGTCCTCTGGTCGCCGGGTGGCGCGGGCCACGTGCTGTTTCTCAAGAGCGCCGATTTGGAGCGCGATCCGGTGCGGATCTATTCCGACAATATCGCCATGACCCGCTACCTCCAGGAGGAGATCGAAAGCATCCTGTTTCCGGAATTTGCCGACCCGAGCCGCACCGTGATCCCGGCCCAATTCAGCAGGTCCGGCGGGATCGAGAGCGCTTACAACGAGATCGTCGTCGCATCCACTGAGACCGTTGTGCTCAGCTGGCACGATTTCCTGACGCCTTACATGCTCAACAATCCGGCGGGCAGCACTCCCGGCCGGCCGCATGGCGTGTACAGTTGCTTCTTCCCGGCCCGCAGCGCTCAGATCACCGTGGGCGACCGTGCGCTCGGTGGCGTGGTCTCGCTGGAAGCGCGCGGCTCGGCCCAGAGCAGCACGGCGTGTTGCGCCTGGTCGGAGACCTGGGTGAAGCCGTAACGCTGCGCCCAGGCCTCAGTGCGATGTGCAGATCGCGCCGTCGACGTACAGGATTTGCAGGGCTTCCATGGCCGCCAGTTTGACCTGCTGCGCCGCGGAGGGTTCCAGGCCGCGGCAGAGGCTCGCGATAGATTCCGCTACGGTAGTCCTGCCGTCCAGCCCGTGCAGCAATTGCGCCACGAGTCCGCTGCACGGAAGCCCTTCCGGATGACCGTCGGTCACCAACCCGTAACCCCACACGAAGTCGCCATCCGCCAGAACCGGTTGGCGCTGCAGGATGACGCCATCCGCCAGTCGTGGACGCGACTCGGGCAGCAGTGGTTGTTCTCGTCGTCGCTGCCGTTCGGCCTCCACCCCGGACACGCTTTTGCCAAAAGCGGCCGGCGCCAGACCGTGGGACAACACGGCGCGTTCGTATCCCCGCGGTGGTTGGCCGGCGACTGCCTGAACGAATGACTGGCGTGGCGTAAGGGATGGGTCGTCGTCGAGCAGGCGGCGCGCCTCCCAGAAGTACGAATCTGCGGTGCGGTTGCTCGAATAGAACAGCCGGGCCAGTTCCCGGAAATGCCCGTACTCCTTGTAGTACAACTGCTGGTACACCTGCCCGACGGGACCTGCTATTGCCGGGTCGGCCAACGCAGAAGCAACCGCGGCCGCTGCCATGGTCGCCGATGTCAACGCCAGGTGCACCCCGGATGAAAACAGCGGGTCGATGAAGCAGCCGGCATCGCCCGCCAGGATATACCCCGGGCCGTGGAGTGACCGGCACCGGTAGGACCAGTCCCGGACGATTTCCGGGCCCGAGACCATGCGGGCGTCTTGCAGCATCTTCGCGGTTTGCGGGGCTGCCGCGACCTGCGCCTCCAAAAAGCCGCGCGCGCCCAGACGCCGGATCCCTTCCTGGCCGGTCTCGGAGTCCACCACGGCGCCAACGCTTGACCATCCGTCGCGCAGGGGGATGGTCCACATCCAGCCGTTGGCTTGGGACTCGATCAGGATGTTGCCATCGTCCGGCGTTTCGAGCCGGTGGCCGCCCTGGTAGTAGGCGTACACCGCCAGGTTGCGGAAGAAATCGTCCCATAGCCGCAGACCCAGTTGGCGCGCCAACAAGCCGCCCTGCCCGCTGGCGTCGACGACGTACCGCGCCGGCAGGGTTTCGTCGCCGCAGCGCACGCCGACCGCCTTCTGTGCATCGTCGAATTCCACCGCAGTTGCGGCGCATCCCTCCCGCACGTCCACGCCGGTCTTGCGCGCGTTGTCCAGCAGGATGGCGTCAAATTCGGGGCGCCAAACCTGGTAAGAGTGTGGGTTGGAGGCGTTGGTCTCGCTGAAGTACCAACTCCACGGCTTCCGGTCCACTCCCCATATCATGGTGGCGCCGCGCTTCACCACAAACCCGGCCTGCCGGACGCGGTCCAGGACACCAAGGCCCTGCAGGATTGGGATGCTGGCCGGCAGGAGCGACTCGCCTACGTGGTCCCTGGGAAAGAGCTCCCGTTCCAGTAGGGTAACCGGATACCCGCGGCGGGCGAGCAGGGTACTGGCGCACGCGCCGGCCGGGCCGCCGCCGATGACGAGGATGGGGTATTCAGGCATATGAGGTTGTGGAGGTGGCCAGCGGTTCAGCTAAATCATAGCTGGTGCTGCGTCCGCCGGATTTGCTTCGCAATAGAACGCCATTTGAGATAAGTTCGTTGATATCTCTCAAGGCAGTATCGTGAGAGCATTTGGTTATTTTGGCCCATTTGGCGGTAGTGAGTTTTCCTTCGAACCCATCGAGCAAATGATTGATCATTCGGCGCTGCCGGTCATTGACCGAAATCTCGGCGATGCCGCTCCAAAATCGTTCTTTGGTCGTTACGGCGGCAAAAGTCGTTTCCGCGCTGTCAATGGCCGCGCCAACGCAATGCAGAAACCAGGCCAGCCAACGGGTAACGTCAGTAGAGCCTCTTTGCGTCCGTTCCAGGGTGTTGTAATAATCCCGACGTTTTTTGCGGATTTGAGAGGAAACACTGTAAAAGCGTTGACTGGCGCCGTCAGCGCGAGCCAGCGACATTTCGGCGATGGCCCTGGCGACACGTCCATTGCCGTCCTCAAAAGGATGGACGGTAACAAACCACAGGTGCGCCAGCCCGGCTTTGATGATCGGGTCGGTATTGGCGGCGGAATTGAACCAATCGAGGAACGCGGCCATTTCTCGATCAATACGCGCGGCGGCAGGGGCTTCAAAGTGGACCCGTTCCCGGCCTATGGGGCCGGATACCACTTGCATCGGCCCGGTAGCATCCTGGCGCCATCTGCCTACTTCGATGCGTCGCATGTTGCTGCGCCCGGTTGGGAACAGGGCGGCTTGCCACCAGCACAGACGCTCCACGGTCAGTGGCTGGTCGTGTCGTTCGGTGGCGTCCAGCATCATCTCAACCGCGCCTTCAACTTTGCGGTCATTGTGGTCCAGACCGCCGACGGCAAGACCCAATTGTCGCGCAGCTGAGGAACGGACCAGCTCTGCGTTCAGGATTTCGCCCTCGATCTCACTGGTCTTAACCACCTCCTCGGTCAGAGTGGAGAGGGCCACCTCTTGGCGGGATGCGAAGCCCAATTCCCGTACCTTACCAAGCAGGAGCCCCTGACGATGGCGGACGTTGACCAACTGGTCAACCAAATCTTCAATACGCCAGTGCAGATGAGGCCAATCGGGTTGCTCGTGTATGTGCATTCTACGCATCCAGTGCGTAGATTATTTCAATAATCTTCGCAAGCGGCAAGCGGTCCCTGGGCGAATGACGCACCGCCTGAACAAAATCTGCCACCGCTGCGTGCGTTCAGCGGTAGTACTGCGAGAACACCGGCTCTTCGCGGGTGATGATTTCCAGCACGCAGGGTTGTCCGGACGAGGAGATTTCCTTCGCCCGCTCGATGGCCGGCCCGACTTCGTCCGGGTCGGTTACATGCTCGGAATACGCGCCCAGAGCCTCGGCCATGCGAGCGTACTCGCCGGTGACGTACTTGGCGCCGTACCGCTCCGTCGCGACCGGGATGTTTTTCTCGTAGCCGCCCATGGCGCCGTTGTTCACGATAACGGTGATGATGCCGAGCTTTTCGCGCGCCGCCGTTTCGAAGTCCGTTCCGGCCATCCCGACCGCGACGTCGCCCATCAGGTTGACGCAGGTCTTCTCCGGGAAGGCCACCTTGGCGCCCATGGCGTACCCCAGCCCGCTGCCCAACTGGGTGGAGTTGCCCCAGCCGATGTATCCCCGGGGAGTGGTGGCTGCGTAGAACGGCACAATCTGATCCCGCGGGTTTCCGGAGTCATGGGTGACGACGCTGTTGGCCTTGTCCAGCCGGGCGTTCAGCTCGTAGACCACGCGATACGGGCTGATGGGAGTATCGTTGCTGGAGAGCCGGGGCATCCATTCGGCCAGCCATTCCTGCCGCACCTGCCGGATCTCGGCCGCTACGGACTCGTCGCCGCGCCGGCCGTTTTCGCCCAGTCGATCCTTGACTTCCTCAATCAGTTGACCAAGGACCAGTTTCGCGTCGCCGACGATGATCTCATCCAGCGGATACTCGCCGTTGAGGTCCTTTTCGTCGATGGTGGATTGGATGACGGTCTTGCCGGGCGGAACCGGGGCGGACGCGAGGGTCTTCTGGAAACTGGTGCCGATGCCAAAAACCACGTCGCTCTTCGCCAGGAACTCGCCAACCATCTTTGTGCCCGTGTTGCCGCCGGACCCCAGGGCCAGAGGGTGGTTTTCCGGGAAGCCGCTCTTGCCCAGTGTGGTGGTCATGGTGGGCGCGTTCAACAGCTCCGCCAGTTCCACCAATTCCGGGGTGGCCTCGGCGTAGAGCACTCCCTGGCCGGCGTAGATGACCGGGCGGCGCGCGTTTACCAGCGCCTCAGCGACCCGTGAAACGTCTCGGGGATCGCCTGCCGAGCGATGCTTTTGTTGCGGCAGATAGTGGAACTGCTCCTCGGAGATCTCTCCGGCCAGGACGTCGTTGGGCATCTCGACCAGCACCGGGTAGGGTCGGCCGGTGCGGAGTTGAGTGTAGGCGCGACGCATCAACTCCGGTATGCGTTCGGTGTGGTTGGCGGAGTCGGCCCACTTGGTGACTCCCTCGTAATTCCTGGCGGCGTTGAAGTCGGAGGAGGTTCCTTGCCGCCGCGTCCCCGGGTGGTTGGGCACCATCAGCAGCGGAGAGGAGTCGGCATAGGCCTGGGCCACCCCGGAAAAGGCGTTTTCAATGCCGGGTCCGCCCTGGACGATGACCACGCCGTTCTTGTTTCCGTTGTTGACCCGGCTGTACGCGTCGGCCATGTTGACCGCCGTGCGTTCCATGCGGGAGATGATGGGGCGAATCCCGGCCGCCGCGCAGGCGTCGATCAGGATGTTGTTGGGAAAGCAGAAAACGACGTCGACGCCCTCCCTGGCCAGGATGTTGGCGAACGCGGTCTTACCGTCCATGCAGTTGTCCTCCGTTGGATCTCGATAGCCTGAGCATTATACCCGCGAGGCGATGGTCTTTGACGCGGCACGTTCCGCCAGAACCGTCATTTCGCCTCGGTCAATACGCCCGTGCCCGCGCTGTTGTCGAGGGGGCTGCCGTGATTGCGGCCAACCAGCAGGCCGATCTGTCGCCGGCCAGTCACGTCGCCGCTGGCCGCGCAGTTGCGGATGTCGCCGCCGTTGTCCCCGATCAGTCCGCCCACGTACGTGTTACCCGAAGCGGCCCCGGAGGCGACGCTGGCATCGACCACGCCCGCGGTGTTCTGGCCGATGAGACCCCCGACGTAATCGGCGCCGGTGACGCTTCCTTCCGCCATGCTCTCGCGGATTGATCCCTCGTCATTGGAACCGATCAGCCCGCCGATGTAGTTGTTTCCCGAAGCGGGGCCGCTGGCGTTGCACCGCGTTACGTCGCCATGGTAGTTCTGGCCGATTAGCCCGCCGACAAAGTCCTGGAGGCCGACTGCTTCGCCGCTGGCGCTGCAATCGCTGATGTCGCCGTCGTTGTAACCCATCAGACCGCCAACCTTCGCGTCGCCGCCCGCGTCGCCGCCCGCGATCCCTTCCTGGACTGCGCCGTCGTTGTGGCCGACCAGTCCGCCCACGTTTTCGCGGCCGGCGGCCGAACCGTTGGCGGAGCCGGCGGTGATGGCGCCACCGTTGTTGCGCCCGACCAGTCCGCCCACGTTGTCGTTGCCTGTGACGGCGCCATCGGCCGAACTGCTGCTGATGTCCCCCTCACTGTCCCCAACCAAACCGCCGACGTCGTCTTCGCCGGCTACGGCGCCGGACGCGGAGCCGTCCTCGATCTGCCCGCCCTTTCTGAGGTAGCCGACCAGGCCCCCCACGTTGTCGCCGCCGGTCACTTCGCCGGTGGCGGAGCAGGATGCAAGCGCGCCGCCATTGTTCCTTCCGACCAGCCCGCCCACGTCGTCAACACCCTGCACCGTTCCCGATGCGGCACAGTCACTGATATCTCCGTCGTTGTAACCGACCAGCCCGCCGACTTGATTGTTTCCGGTGGCTGAGCCTTGCGCGCTGCTGCCGGTCAGAGCGCCTTCCTCGTTGCTGCCCACCAGTCCGCCGACGCTGTCGTCACCCGTCACTGCGCCCGTGGCAAGACCGTTGCTGATAATGCCCGTGCCGTTGTAACCGGCAAGGCCGCCGACGTTCTCCTGTCCCGTGACGGAGCCCTGCGCGTTGCTGTCGCTCACTTCACCGTCGTTCCGACCGATCAGGCCACCGATATCGGTTTTTCCGGAGACATTGCCACTGGCAGAGCTGTTGCGAATCGTTCCGCCGTTGTCCCTGCCCACCAGACCGCCGACGTTGACGTTTCCGGACACTGTGCCGCTGGCGACGCCCGTGTCGATGACCCCATTGTTGAACCCCGCCAGCCCGCCGACAAAAACTGTGCCCGTGACATCGCTGTCCGCGGTACTCCCGCGAACCGCGCTCCCAAAATTGCTATCGATGCGTCCGACGAGGCCGCCTACGTACCGCTGGCCGTTTACGCTGCCGCTGGCCGTGCTGTCATTGATCCGGCCGCCTTCTTTGTTATCCCCCACCAGGCTGCCCACAAAATCATTCCCGGTAATCGATCCTTCGGACACGCAACCAATGACGCGACCGCCCTCCTCGTTGTTTCCCAGCAATCCCCCCACGTAGTCGCGACCCGTAATGCTGACCTGAGCCAGTCTGACGTTCTTGATCACTCCCCCGCTGTTAAACCCGAATAATCCCACATAATCCCGGTCCGGCCGGTTGATGTGCAGATTGCGGATGACATGCCCGCCGCCTTCAAAAGTGGTTTCGAATGGCAGTTGGTCATTGGAACCCGAATAGTAGCCCAGCGGCTCCCATCCCGGAATTCCAATAGACGTCATCGCCATCCGGGTTGCCGTTGTTGTTGGTGTCCAAGTCGAGGTCCGCAATCAATTCATAACCCTGGCATCCGCCGCCCAAACAGCCCATGTGGTCTGCCGCGTCAGGGAAAGCTTCCCGATATTTAGCCATGTTGACCGGCTCGTCAACCACTCCGTCGCCGTCCATGTCGTACCGGATCGCGTTCAGTTGGGCCGGGTTGGAGATTTCGATCAAGCCGTCGTCGTCGAAGTCATAATCCCCATTCAGTCCTGAGACTGGACCTTTAGTTGGCTCCGGTTCCGGGGTCGGTTCCTCTGGACCGGCGGGAGTGGGCGTGGGCGTTGCCTTCAGAGAAGATAACGCATCCTTTACGGGGACGGGTGTAAACAACTCCGTCCGGGTTCGAGTTTGATCGTCGCCCGATGACGCCGGCTGCGGAGATGGACGGGCTGTCGGGGTCGCCCTTTCTTCAGTGAGACCGGAGTCAGCAGTGAGACCGGCGTCAGCCGGGGTTGCCAGCTCTGACCCGGAACACGCAACGGCAGCGATCATGGTCACGAGGACCACTGCCAGACCGGCGGCGGAAGGAAGCACGTTCGTCGGGAAGGCGAGATTGGGGAAATTTATCGCTTTGAGCACGCTTGTCATTCGGCCTCACCGGGGAAAATAGCGAGTGTGGTTCTATGGATGCAATGTCCGGATGGTTGGCGGGGTTTCAGGGCGGCACGCGCCGATCTTTCCGCGCTTGATCTCAAGCTCATGCGACGTTGCTGACCGGCATATCGTGGTACAGCGCACATCGTCTGATGCAGAACGTTCCCGAAGTCGGGTTCTGCATGGAAACCATTTTACTGGTATAAACGGGATTAAGCGGTTTTCCGCGCCGGAATTCCCTAGATCACGGCTCCCGCCCAACGTGGCGATCATCTTTACCCCGGAGCGACGATCCCACACTGAGAAAAGTTATCCCCTATGCCGCAGTTCGGGCCGCAGCAGGGGAATTCGCGCTATCATACAGGAACCTGACCAGGAGGAATTGAAATGCCGGAATACATTCCGTCGACCAGGGATTGGGTGCGCGAGCAGGTGGAGGCATACGAAAGCAGCGGCGGGACCGAGGGCACCACGCTGCGCGACACCGGTTTGCCGGTAATCATCGTAACCAACCGGGGAAACAAGACCGGAGCCATCCGTAAGACCCCGCTCATGCGCGTCAAAGTTGGCGACGCCTACGTTCTGGTCGGCTCGCAGGGCGGCGCGCCACGGAACCCGGTGTGGGTGTACAACCTGCGCGCCGACGCCGACGTCGAAATCAGGGACGAGGCGGAGGTTTACACCATGCGTGTCCGCGAAGTGTCCGACCCCGACGAGCGCGCTCGGCTCTGGACTGCTTCCGTCGAGGCGTTTCCTCCGTATGAGGAATACCAGGGGCGCACCTCCCGGAAGATACCGGTTTTCATCGCTGAACCCGCGTGACCAGGACGTGGTGATGCGGATCCCAGATGGTGTCCGGCGCCCGAGACGGCGCCGAAACCCGTGATTTTCCGATTCAGGCGGTGAAAATCGTTGTTTGCCGTTGACGATGCAAGTATAGTAGTGGCAGCGAAATTGCGCCGGTCCTCGATCCTTGGGTATTGTAATCGCTGTGCCCGACGAAACAGACCTAGCGTGTGCACCGTGATTACCAACCAGGCCGGAGGATGAACCGTGGCCCTTTCCGACATGACCCTTGAATGCAGCGACTGTGGAGCAGAGTTTCTCTTCACCGTAGGCGAGCAGGAATTTTACGCCTCGCGAGGCTTCACCAACTATCCGAAACGATGTGTTTCGTGCCGGAACGCTCGGCGAGGCCAGCCTCGTGACAACTTTGGCGGCGGCGGTGGAGGCGGCGGCGGATTCGGCGGAGGCCAGCGCGAAAGCTTCCCCATCGTCTGTAGCAATTGCGGAGCCGACGCAACCGTACCGTTCCGTCCCCGCGGCGATCGCCCGGTATATTGCAGCGACTGCTTCAGCCAAATGCGAAATTCCTGAGGTCGGCGTACTGGCCTCGGGTCTGAAACACACCTGAGGCCACCAGGACCGTATGCCATACCGGGACCTTCGCGAGTTTATCGCCTTTCTCGAAAGCAAAGGCGACCTCAAACGCATCTCCGCTCCCGTAGAAACGGAGTTGGAAATGACTGAAATCGCCTATCGGCTGATGCGAGCCGATGGGCCGGCCCTCCTGTTTGAGAACGTTCGTGGCCACGACATGCCCGTGGCCATGAACCTGTTCTGCTCCGAGCGGCGCATGAACTGGGCGCTGGAGGTCGAGGATGCCGACAGTCTGGCCGCGCGCCTGGAATCCATGATCGAAATGGTCCAGGGCGGGCCTCCGCAGGGTGTCCTGAACAAGCTCCGCACCCTGGGGCGGCTGGTTCACGTGGGCGCTTTCCAGCCCCGCACTATCAGTAATCCCCCGTGTCAGCAAGTTGTCCTGACTGGGGAAGACGTCGATCTGTACAGCCTGCCGATCATCAAGTGCTGGCCGGACGACGCCGGCCCGTACATCACACTGCCGCTGGTGATCACCCGAGACCCCGAGACCGGCACGCAGAACTACGGGATCTACCGGATGCAGGTGTTCGACCGGAACACCACCGGCATGCACTGGCAGACCCACAAGGTAGGAGCGCGCCACTACCGGGCGAGCGCGGAGAAACTGGAGGTTGCGGTCGCGCTGGGAGGAGATCCGGCGTCTATCTGGACCGGGTCCGCGCCGTTGCCGCCGGATATCGATGAGATGGTACTGGCCGGTTTCATCCGCGATGAGGGCGTCGAGTTGACCCAGGCGGCGTCGGTGGATCTCAAGGTGCCGGCTCATGCGGAGATCGTTCTCGAAGGCTACGTTATTCCCGGTGAGGAAAGGACGGAGGGCCCCTTCGGGGATCACACCGGTTACTACTCCCTGGCCGAGCCCTACCCGGTTTTCCACGTGACCACCATCACTCGCCGCCACAATCCCATTTACCCCACCACGTTCGTGGGGCGGCCGCCCACCGAGGACTACTGGATGGGCAAGGTCACCGAGCGCGTCTTCATGCCACTGATCCGCCTGATCCTTCCCGAAGTAGTTGACATCAACATGCCGGCGGAAGGAATTTTTCATAACCTGGTTTTGGTGTCGATGAAGAAGGAGTACCCCGGGCACGCGCGCAAGGTGATGTACGGCCTGTGGGGTTTGGGACTGCTCAGCCTGACCAAGGTCATCGTGGTGGTCGACGACTTTGTGGACGTCCAGAACCCTTCGGAAGTGGCGTGGCGAGTGGCCAACAACATAAACCCGGCCACCGATCTCGTCCTGGTTGATGGCCCCATCGACGACCTGGACGTGGCATCCCCCACCCCCCGCTTTGGCAGCAAGGTCGGCATAGACGCCACTCGAAAAGGACCGCAGGAAGGCTACCATCGCGAATGGCCACCGGACATCGAAATGAGCCAGGAAGTTCGGGACCGGGTTTCGGCGAGGTGGGCCGAGCTGGGACTGGACAGCATCATTTCGTCGGCCGGCCCCGGCGGGTGAAATACCCCGCTGATAGTTTCGGCCAACGCATTTCGCGCGGGGTTGCGGGGCGTGGGCAGGGTCGTGTGCTACCATGAACGGGTATGCAAAACGCACCGGTACATCCCGGCCCTTTTCGTGCGGTGGCGGGCAAGGTCCCGCACTACCTGAACGCGATCAACATATCAGAATCGCTGTTCGCCTTGCCGTTCGGTTACATCGGCATGGTGCTGGCGTCGCACTTTGCGGGCGGCAGCGGATGGCCTGGTTGGCACGCCTTCGTCTGGATCACGTTGGCGTTTGTGGGAGTCCGTACCCTGGGCATGTCCGCCAACCGCATAATCAACGCCCGGGAAGACGCCCGCAATCCACGCACCGCAGGTCGGCACATACCCGCTGGCATCCTGAAACCCCTGGAAGTCGGCGGCATGGCGGCTGGCGGCGCCGGCGTATTTTTCATCGCCGCCTGGCAACTCAACCCCCTGGCGCTGATGCTGGCGCCCGTGGCGGCGACGTACGTCGTGCTCTATTCCTTCGCCAAGTACGTCACCTGGCTGTGCAGCCTGATGCTGGGCCTGGCGCTTGCAATCGCCCCGTCCGGCGCCTGGATCGGGGTCACCGGTCAACTCACCTGGCAGCCCGTGCTGCTGACCTTTGCGGTGATGATGTGGGCCGGCGGGTTCGAAACGATCTATGGCAGCATGGACTTCGATTTCGACCGCGCCAACCGGATCAAGTCCATCGCGGCCCGGTTTGGCGTGCGCAACGCCATACGCACCACCCGGGTATTGCACAGCCTGGCCGCGGCCGCGCTTTTGGCGCTGGGCATCTGGATGGAGTTGAACGTGTTCTACTTCATCGGCTGGGCGGTCGCTGCAATCCTGCTCATTTACGAAAACAACATGGTCAAGTCCGGGCAGCCGGCCATGGTGGGCAAGGCGTTCGCGTTCAACAAGTACATTTCCACACAGCTGTTGGCCTTCACGATCCTCGCGGTGGCGCTGCCGTTCGATGGCTTCTTCCCGTGGTAACCCGCGCTGATACCTGGACATCAACTGGTCGGCGATTGCTTCCGATGCAAACCGGTTCCTTACGGATGCTGGCATGACTTCCACCCCATCTCGTCCGCTGGTTGTAGGGATTACCGGAGCCAGCGGGTCGATCATTGCCCGTGAGCTGATCGACACGCTGCTGGAGCGGGAAACACCGGTGATCGTCGTAGCCTCCAATGCTGCGCGCATGGTGTGGCAGGAAGAACTCGACGAAGCCTACAACGCGGCGGCGGCGCGGTGGACGGAGCATCCCCATTTCGCCACCTACGCCATCTCCGATCTGTTCGCTCCCATTGCCAGCGGAACCTTCCCCACGGCGGGAATGATCATCGCCCCCGCCAGCATGAATACGGTGGCTTCATTGGCCCACGGTCTGACGCCCAACCTCCTGTTGCGCGCCGCTGATGTCACCGTCAAAGAGAACCGACGGCTCACCCTGATACCCAGGGAAACGCCACTCCATGCCATCCACCTGGAAAATCTCCTTACCCTGTCACGTCTGGGCGCCACCATTCTGCCGCCCGAACCCCCGTTTTATCTGAAGCCGCTGGACATCGACGGCGTGGTTCGCTTCATAGTCCAGCGCGCCCTCGTCGCCTCCGGCGTCACTGATGTCCTTCCGGACGACGTGCAGTACCGTGATCGCGAGCGATAGCGGAAGCGCTCAGCCATGGCACGAATAGTTTATTACGTCGCTTCCAGCCTGGATGGCTGCATCGCTGACTCCACCGGCGGCGTTGACTGGTTGCCCGCCGGCGACCCCGACGACTATGGCTACGCTGAATTTTACGCCGGGGTCGAAGCCCTGGTAATGGGCCGGCGCACCTACGACCAGGCATTGAGTTTCGGGGAGTGGCCGTACCCGGGCAAACCGGCTTACGTGTTCACGCATTCTCCACCGAGCGACGGACCACCGGAGGCCAGTTTCGTACGGGCCGACGTTCCGGATTTCGCCCGGGAAATTGCGGAACGGCACTCCGGTCCCGTATGGCTGGTGGGTGGCTCGGCTCTGGCGGACCAGTTCCGTCAGTCCGGACTCATCGACGAGTACCTGGTCTTCCTGATCCCGACTATCCTTGGCCAGGGCGTCCCATTGTTCGGTGGGTCGGGGTCGCCGACGGCGCTGGAGTTGGAATCGGCGCAATCTCACGCCGATGGCGTGGTGGCTCTCAGATACCGCGCTCGCAAAACGCGTTAGTCCCATGGCCAACTTGAGCGGTGACGAGAAGCGACGCTACGTGGCGGAGATGTTCGCGCGCATCTCGCCCCGCTACGACCTGATGAACTCGCTCATGACGGGTGGGTTGCACCGCCGCTGGAAGCGCACAACCGCCAGAATGACCGCCGGGAGCGCGGCCGGCCCGGCTTTGGATGTCGCCACGGGAACCGGTGACCTGGCTTTTGCCCTGGCCGATTGCCGCAACACCACGGAAGTCGTCGGTCTTGACCTGCTGCCCGAAATGCTGACCATCGCCAATCGGCGGCGGGTTGCCGGCTCCGGCCCTGAGAAGAGAGTGCATTTCGTCCAGGGAGATGCCTTGCGACTGCCCTTCCCTGACGCTTCGTTCATCGGGGCTACCGCGGGATTCAGCCTCCGCAACATGCCGGACGTGCCTTCCGCAATCCGGGAAATGGCCCGGGTCGTCGCGCCCGGCGGCCGGGTAACCACTCTCGAGCTGACGCCCATGTCCCCGGGTATCGCGTCCACCATGGGACGGTTCTATTTCCATCGGCTGGTTCCGCTGATGGGGCAAATCGTTGCCGGCGATCGAACCGCTTATACCTACTTGCCCGACAGCGTCGATTACTTCCTTACCGCAGACGGGCTGGCCGACGTATTCCGTGGGGCTGGACTCGTCGATGTTGGCTACCGTCGGCTGGGCTTTGGCGGCGTGGCTTTGCATTTCGGTGACCGATCGGTGGGATGAGGCGCTGGGCCCGAATCAAACTGCCGCATTGCCTCTGAGGCGATTTCGCTACTCCGTTTCCACGGTGGTCGTGTCGGACATTGACCAACCTTCTGACGGATTTCGTAGTTATCCCACCAGCCGCATTTCCGAATGCTCGGATGATCCCCGCCCTCGGGACACGAACTTGCGGAGATCACTAAACACCAATCGTGTCCTCTGACGCCGCCTTCTATCACCTCGACGGACCGCATAGTAGCGCGGGACAGACCTTGCAAACCATCTGGAAATATGCCCACCCGTGGTGTTGCTGCAAGACGACCCGATGCGCACCTCGCCTCACATCCACTTTCGTAAATGCGATTTTATTCTTCACGGACTCGACGAGCCCGCTGCCCGATCCTTCAGCGACTCAAAGGGCGCAACCGCAAGGCGAAAAGCATGACAAAGATTGAGCTGGGTCGGCCATAAGGTCGACCCAGCTCGCCAATCTCGACCCGGCTCAACTAACCGCGCGCCAGCTGCTTGATCTGATCCTTAGTAAGCTCAAAGGGCGCTGCGGAGCCGGGAACCGGTTCCAACCCTCCTTCCGAGAGCAGGTCAGCATAGATTGCGGTCGCGATAAACGTCAGCCGCCCCCTCGTATCCATCTCCGCAAGGTACGGCTCGCCCGGGGAGATCCACAGAGTTTCACCATACGTGGCCGGGTACCCTTCCGGCGGATCCACGCCCTGTACGAAAAGCACATAATCCGTGCCTTGCGTCAGCTGAACCACATCGTACTCAGTGTTCGACGAATCACCACCCCCGAAGTTATACATACTCCTGTCCGTGGTCGCCAGGTACACTTCGTCACCCACAGTCCCGGGCCCTTTCAAAACCTCCATCACAGTGAACCTGCGGAAGCGCTCCGTAACAGATCCCGTCAACGTCCCGTCTGCGGCCGTACCCTTGTCTATCGTCTCTGTACGGTCGTCAACAAACCTGACCACCAGAATGCGGTCCGAACCTTCCACCAGGGTATCCGCCTGCACGTGGATCAACCACGATGCCACCGTACCACCGCCTGACATCATGCTCGGCACCACCACGACCCCAGCCACGATTCCCAATGCCAATGCAACGCCCAATAGGGCAATCAGTTTTCCTTTCATGACGTAAATCTCCCTCAGTAGTTGCAGACCAGCGGATAATCCACATGCGTGTAAATGTCTTGGACCCCGCACTCGTCATCCTGCTTCTGGATTCCGTAGCCGTAGAAGTTCCCCGTGGAGTGTTCGTGTCCGGCGGTACTTGTCGATATTTTGTGTGGCATGTGCGGAATTCCGCCGATTATTGTCGCTCTTGCGCCGGTTTATAAGGTTTTGACAAAAGTCTAAACAGGCCATAGTCTCATCGCGCCAACAAAACGGCCCCGGTGTGAGAGACCGAGGCCGCGGCGATGGGGAATGTGGCTCCGCCATCGGGCTCAATGGTAGCCCTGTGCCGTCTGCGTGTCCAGCCCCGTCGTTCGCGGCGGGGCTTTTTTCGCTGCAGCTCAAGGATTTCGCGGGCCGGCAATCGACCATCGCTGGGGTGAGCCAATGATATGAAACGTGAGGCGGTGCTTCTGTGTTTGGGCATCGGAGGCTGTGAGCCGTCAGGATGAGTCGGAGCCACTGTTGGTGGGCGTTGTTCTGCGACGATACGATGAGCGATGTTCGCCATCTCTCTGACTGGATGTGTCCAATTGTGGGAAACGCCCTTCACCAAAAATGGAGAGGAGAGGATGAAATATTTTGTGATTACGCTGGTCGGGTTGTTCGCGGCCACGCTGTTCGGACTATCGGTGTGGGAGTTCGAGCCGGCGTCGGCTTCCAACTCGCAAACATGCAACAACGGCAAGTATTGGAAGTGGCCGGGTACCGTGGCGCTTTATGACCGCACCCACGGTGGCTTTGCTGATTGGTGGCAGACTGCAATCGACGATGGTGCGGAGATCTGGGACGACCAGCATCAGGCCGATTTCTACTTCCACCACTACTCAGGGTCGAGTCACGATTGGGATAAGGACTATGCTCCCTCGGATGACCGGCCAGCTTGGGCGGACGTGCGCATCAATAACGCCACGGATTGCCACTTGGTGGATGTCGATGTGTTTTTCAACACCTCGAAAACTTTTTCTGAGTGCGGCGATGATTGTGACGGAGGTGAGGACGAATGGGATGTGAAGCACGTAGCAGCGCACGAGTTCTCGCACTTTTTCGTCATTGGGGACACGTGGTGGCCTTGGCCAGTCAGTTGCATCAGTTACCCGAAGCACAACACCGATTATACGGTGTGCAACCACGAGCGGGGTCATGTGCAGGACTATTACGGTGAGGAGGACTAATGATGAACTTGAACAGACGCTTGTGGTTTCCACTGAGGCCGCGGTGGTTGCGTACCCCGGCGGTTGGAGCTGTCGTCGGGCTGATGCTGGTTGGCGTTTTCGGCCTGGCCGGCTTTGGTTGCGCCGGTCCGGCAGGCGGTGAGGACTTGGACTCTGGCAAGTCGGTGGTTCGAGTGAGGGGGTTGCAACCTGATTGGAATGTCGATGAGATGGTGCGGCGGTCTGATGCCGTGGTCGTGGCCACGGTGGCTGAGTCTCTGGGTTCCAACCGGTTCCCTGGGCCGTCGGCGGATGGGGATGAAGCCAAGTATGACCGAGAGTACCGCAATTACTTGCTCACCGTTGAGACGGCGTACTATCCGGCTTCGTTGTCGGGGTCCATCGCTGTGATGACCGGTCCTTATCCTGTTCAGTCGAACCCGGACATCTTGATTGACGGGCATAGCGATATACCGCTCTTCGCCGTGGATGACCGTGTGTTGGTGTTCTTGGACAGTCTGGACGATCCTCTATACTCGAAAGGTCCGGGCAAGAGCGCCCCTGACGGTTATAAAAAGTCGCAGTATTACCGGACTATCACGGGCAGCCACTACGGGAAGGTCATGGCGGCTGACGGTAAGTGGTCGGATAGCCGTAGTGCCAAAAGCTTGACGTTGGATGAGGTTCGGCAGGCTGTCGAGCGGCAGAAAGGGGGTGGACCAACTAACGACGTGGGCGTGCCAGCGCCGTGGCCAAGTAGGGCAGCATTGACATCGCCACTAACACGGCCCGATACGGCAATTTTCTCCCAGGACCGCGACGTGCGTCCCGGGCAGATTTTCGGAAGCCAGCGAACTTCAAGAACCCGAAAATACCCGGAATTTCAGCGGGTTCAGCCCATTACGAAATCCGCCGGACGATTAGCCGATGTCCGGCGTGCCGGCAACGGAACCGGAGTAGCGAAATTTCCTCATTGCCTCTGGCGCAGCATTGAATTACTGCCGCGGTTCCAGCATACTCTGGGAATAGTTGCCCATCGACGCCGTTGAGCCGCGGTTCGGGTACACAGGAGGCGGCTTTGAGTTCCGCAGAGCAGCAGCCCTTGGGTCAGGTTGGTCGAGAGAAGCCGACCATCGGACAGCGCATTGAAAGACATTTTCAGGGCAAGATTCTCGCCGGCCTGATGCAGCTGGTCCCAATCCTGGTGACCGTTTTTGTCCTGGCGTTCATTATTGGTCATACCGATGGCTTTGTCAGGCCCATGCCTTTTGTGAAAGATCGGCCCTGGGATTTCCCAGGTATCGGACTGATCGCAGTTATCGTCGTCTTCTACCTGATTGGTCTGTTCGTTTCCATGGCCGTCGGGCGCCGAACCATGAACGGAATGTGGTTTATATTCAGCAAGATTCCGGTGGTCAAGACCATCTTCGGGGTTACGGAGCAGGCTACAACGCTGCTGGCATCGGACTACAACTTCAGCCGGGTGGTTTTTTTGGAGTGGCCCCGCACCGGGATGGTGGCGGTCGGCTTCGTGACCGGCCGGGCTTTCTCCCAGAGTGGCGGGCATTCGCTGGCAATCGTTTACATCCCCACTGTACCCAATCCGACCTCCGGCAATATGGCCTTCGTCAATGAAGACGACCTCTTTGAAACTGACCTCAGCGTGGAAGACGCCATGAAGTTAATCTTCTCCGGCGGTATAGTATTGCCGGAACGGTTGTCCCTGGCGCGTCTCCCCCGTGAAACCGAGCATAGCGAGCGTGAATTCATCGGACGTTTCGAGACCCGCCCCGAATAGACGCCAACCTTCCAGCCAGCGATGGATCCCGGTCAGCCAGCGGAGAATGGACAGCAGTGGAATACGAAACCGTCATCGGCCTTGAGGTGCACGTCCAGCTGGACACTCGCAGCAAAATGTTCTGCGGGTGCCCCGCCGATTACCAGGCTGCCGAGCCCAACACCCGCGCCTGCCCGGTCTGCCTGGGTCTGCCCGGCGCCCTGCCCGTCATCAATCGCCGGGCGGTGGAATACACCGTGATGACCGGACTGGCGCTCCAATGTCGCATCCCCGAGTTCACCAAGTTCGACCGGAAGAATTACCCCTATCCGGACCTGATGAAGGGATACCAGATCTCCCAATACGACCTGCCGCTGGCGTTGAACGGCTGTCTGGAGATCGATGGCGACCCTGACCTGGGGTACGGCCGGCGACCCATCGGCGTCGAGCGGGTGCATCTGGAAGAGGACGTCGCCAAGATGCAGCACTTCCCGGATGATGCGGAGGGCTACTCGCTGGTTGACGTGAACCGGTCCGGCGTGCCGCTCATGGAGATTGTCAGCAAGCCCGACCTGCGTTCCCCCGAAGAGGCCCGCCAATATCTCACTTCCCTGCATTCCATGGTCCAGTATCTCGGCGTCTCCACCGCCAATATGCAGGACGGCAATTTCCGCTGTGACGCCAACGTGAGTATCCGGCCCGCCGGCGCCGAAACCTTCGGGACCCGCACCGAAGTCAAGAACATGAACAGCTTCCGGTCCGTTTACCTTGCCCTGGCGTACGAGGTGGAGCGACAACGGCGCGTCGTCGAGGACGGCGAGACCGTGGCGCAGGAAACCCGCGGCTGGGTAGATGAGCGGGGCGTGACCGTGTCCCAGCGCAGCAAGGAATACGCCCACGACTATCGTTACTTTCCGGAGCCGGACCTCCCGCCGCTGAACATTGGCTCCGAATGGGTGGAGCGTTTGCAGTCGGCGCTGCCCGAATTGGCCCCGCAGCGCAAGGCTCGATTCCAGGAGAAATACGAGCTTTCCGAGTACGACGCTGACCAGTTGACCAGTTCCCGAGCCACGGCCGATTACTTCGAATCTACGGTGGCGCTGAGCAATGCAAAGGTGAACCTGCCCGCGGCCGCCAAGGAAATTGCCAACTGGATGCTTGGTGACGTCGCCTACCTGCTGAACCAGGACCACCGCGACATCGCAGACTGTCCAGTCACCCCGGGCGGTCTTTCGGATCTGCTGCGCCTGATCGCTGACGGCACGCTGTCGACTTCCCTGGCAAAAACCGTGCTGGAGCAAATGTACGCCACCGGGGCGACGGCGGCGGAGATCGTTCGGGAAAAGGACCTCGCGCAGATCAGCGACACCGGAGCCATCGGGGCCGCAGTTGCCGAGGCGATTGCCGCCAATCCCAAAGCGGTCGCCGACTACCTTAGCGGCAAGGAAACCGCGGCGCGTTTCCTGATGGGGCAGGTCATGCGCATCACCAAAGGACAGGCGCAACCTGAGCTTGCCCTGCAGCTGGTCCAGGCCGGTCTGGAGGCCCAGCGGCCTTAGCGTGGTAGAATGGTGGCCGGAGTTTCGAAATGAGCCTGCTCAACATTGCCCAGATCGTCACGTCTATCGTGCTTGTCCTGATCATCCTGTCCCAGGTACGGGAAGCCGGCAGCGGGATGTTCGGGAGCGCCCAGAACACCGTCCGTACGCGACGGGGGCTGGAGCGCACCATGTTCCAGCTGACCGTCGCGCTGATCGTGGTGTTTTTGCTGGTATCGGTTCTCAGCGCTCGTTTCACCTGATCCCGGATACGCAATCGCATTCGGCTCGGAACTGAGTGTCTGCTCCGCCCCTGGTTCTCGCCACTGATTTTGGCCTCGCCGATGCCTACGTGGGCATGATGCGCGGGGTCGTCTTCTCGATTAATCCGGACGCTCAAGTCGTCGATTTAACCCACGGCATCGGCCCGCAGGACGTGCGCCACGGAGCCGTGGTCCTGGCCGACGCGCACGCCTACTTCCCCGACGGCAGTATTTTCGTCGCCGTGGTCGACCCCGGGGTCGGCACCGACCGGCCTGCCATCCTGCTGGAAACCCCTCAGCATCGTTTTGTGGCCCCGGATAACGGTCTCCTGACCCTGGTGTGCCGACGCTACGATCCCGGATTCGGCGGGTCTGATACCTCGGGCCCGGTGGCGGTTCCAGGCGGCTGCAAAGCCTGGCGATTGACCAACCCCGAATATTGGCGCCATCCCGTCAGCGCCACGTTCCACGGGCGCGACGTTTTCGCTCCGGCGGGAGCCCACCTGTCCACCGGAGTGTCTCCCGATGCGCTGGGTGATCCGTCGACCCGGATCACCGCCCTGTCGTTGCCGACGCCGCGGCCGGAAGGCAACGTCGTTCGAGGCCGGATCATCTTTGCAGATGCCTTTGGGAACCTGGTCAGCGACATCACCGCCGACGTATTGAATGATATGCGCGTGCTCGGCAGGGAGTCGGAAACGGTGGTCTCAATCGCGGGTCAGGACATTGCGGGCTTGTCCCGTACCTTCCACGACCCGTCGGGAGGCGGATTGAAGGCGCTGTTGGGCAGCCACGGGCGGTTGGAGGTTGCCCTGGTGGACGGCGACGCCTCGGCAGCCCTGGGCGCCAGCAGCGGAACGGAGATCGTCTTTCGCATCGGTTGAACCGGCGGCGAGGATCGCTTTGCGTCTTTCCGTCGGGGGGCAGCCCGGGGAATGCGATGACGCGGGCGCGCAGCCCTTGTTGACACCGCCCGGCCCCATGCTACTATGGGGCCATCCCAAAGCCGGCGCTGCATCCGTCGGCTTTTGTTACACCGGGCGTCAGCCCAATCGAAAAACCGCTGCGTCACGAGGAGCGTGTTGCCATGGAATTCGACCGCGACACCTTACTGAAACTCTACCGAACGATGACCACCATCCGTCACTTCGAGGAACGTGGCGTGCCTGAGACGGGGCAGCGGGGTATGTCCGCGTCGGTCCACTCTTCAGTCGGACAGGAAGCTGTCCCGACCGGCGTGTGTGCCCACCTGTCCGATGACGACTACATCGGGAGCACCCACCGCGGTCACGGCCATTGCATCGCCAAGGGCGTAGATCCCAAGTTGATGATGGCGGAGCTCTTTGGCCGCAGCCACGGCCCCAACAAGGGCAAGGGTGGCTCCATGCACATTGCCGATATGAGCAAGGGCATGCTGGGAACCAACGGCATCGTGGCGGGCAGCGTCCCGTTGGCCGTTGGAGCGGCGCTGACTTCCAAGATACGCAAACTGGGCCGCGTCGCGGTGGCGTTCTTCGGCGACGGTGGCGCGAACCAGGGGGTGCTCCACGAGTGCATGAACCTGGCGTCCGTTTGGAAACTGCCGGTGATCTTCTGCTGCGAAAACAACGGTTACGCCGAATCCACGCCGGTGGAGTACGGCCTGTCGGTGGCCAACGTCGCCGATCGGGCTGCGTCCTACGACATGCCCGGGTTCCACGTTGACGGCATGGACGTGTTGGCGGTGTTTGAAGCGGCCGGAGAAGCCGTTTCACGCGCCCGCGCCGGCGACGGTCCGGCTCTGCTTGAGGCCCGCACCTATCGCTACTACGGCCACACCGTGTTCGACAATCCGCTGACCTACCGGACCAAAGAAGAAGAGGACCACTGGCGGGCGCGCGACCCGCTGCTCACCTTCCGCAACCACATGGTCGCCCAGGGCAACGTTATCACCGCTGAGGAGCTGGACCAGATGGACGAGGAAGCCCGGGTGTTGATGGAGGAGGCGGTGACGTTCGCTGACGCCAGCCCGCTGCCAGAACCGCACGAGATCTACGAGGACGTGTACGCCGACTATCCGGTCGATATGATGCGCCGCGGCGCCAACATGCCCGTGTAGCGCGCGTTAGTAGGGGGCCAGGATGGTCATGGACCTTGGCAATGGTCAGCCAAATCTAACGGATGTCGAAATCTCGGCGCTGGGCAAGTTGATTTACCGTCAAAAAATCAGACCGCTGATGACCGAACAGGACATCGGCAAGTACGTGATAGTGGACGTGTACAGCGGAGAGTACGAGATCGACGCGGACAGTGTTAAGGCCGATCACAGGCTGAAAGCGAGAGCCCCCGACGCTTGTGGGTACATCATGCGCGTTGGGTATTCAGCGGCGTATTTCATTGGTTGGCACGAGGAGCCGGAACTGTGACCAATGGATACGTCACGTCCACTCGCAAACCACTGTTGCGCGTTACACTTCTTGACGCCGAAGAGCATCGACATACGATCCCCTTTATCCTGGATACCGGTTTCACTGGGCAGTTGCTTCTGCCCGATCGGTATATCCGCAGGTTGGGGATCAGAATGAGCAGACGAAGCACGGGCCGTTTGGCCAGCGGAGAAATGACCGAAATTGCTACGGGCTCCGTGACAGTCGTTTGGCAAGGTATGCGCCGCAGCGTGCGGGTGCTCCAACTCGACTCCGAACCCCTTCTCGGCATGGAATTTCTCTGGAACCACCGCATCACCATTGACGCCGTCACCGATGGCGTAGTAACCGTCACTCCTCTGGGAGGCTGAATATGACCACTCTAACCGAAACCCCGATGCTTCCACCGCCCGGGGAAACCCGCATATTACAGACCCGCGAGGCCATCAACGAGGCTTTGCTCCAGGAGATGCGGCGGGACGAAACCGTTATCATTATGGGCGAGGAAATCGCCGGTGGCGCCGGCCGCGAGCACCTGGGCATTGTCGATGCCTGGGGCGGCGCCTTCCGCACCACGCGGGGCCTGATCCAGGAGTTCGGAAACGAGCGAGTTCTGGATACCCCGCTTTCGGAAGCGGCCTTCGTTGGAACCGCCATCGGAGCGGCCTCAACCGGCATGCGCGCCGTTGCTGAGCTCATGTTTGTCGACTTCATTGGCGTGTGCATGGACCAATTGCTGAACAACGCCGCCAAGATGCGCTACATGTTCGGCGGGCAGGTCAAGGTGCCCTTCGTCATGTTGACCCGCATCGGCGCCGGATTCGGCAGCGCGGCGCAGCACTCGGAATCCTTCTACTCGCTCTTCAGCCACATCCCCGGGCTCAAGGGCGTTTGCCCGTCCGACGCCTACACGGCCAAAGGGCTGCTGCTCGCGGCTATCCGCGACGACGACCCCGTGATCTTCTTTGAACACAAAGGGCTGTACGGCGACACCTGTCCGGTGCCCGAGGACATGTACACCCTGCCGCTGGGGAAGGCCCGCACCGTACGTCCCGGCGCCGACCTCACCATAGTGGGCATCAGCAAGATGACCTGGGTTGCGGTGGAGGCGGCCGAGGAGCTGGCCAAGGAGGGGATCAACGCCGAGGTCCTAGACCTTCTCAGCGTGTCGCCCATCGATTACGACCACGTGCTCGATTCGGTGCGGCGCACCCACCGGCTGCTGGTCGTGGATGAAGACACTCCGGTGTGCAGCATATCGTCGGACATTTGCGCTCGGGTGGCCGAGGAAGCCTTTGATTATCTGGATGCGCCGCCTTCCCGGGTGACGCCTCCCCATACTCCGGTACCGTACAGCCGCACCCTGGAAAACATCTACCTGCCCAATGCGGAGCGAGTGGTCAACACCGCTCGCAGATTGATGGCATAGCCGGAAACCACCGGGGCGGGCCGCGAACCCGCCCCGACTTTTGCGCTACGTGCAACCCGATCAGTTTTGGAGGCCAAACCATGACCACCGTCGGAAGCGGAAAACATACCTACACTTTGACCGCCGATTGGGCGAAGATGCCCGACGCCCACCCTCTGGGAGCGGTCAGCGCGCTGGCCAGCGACTCGGCCGGGGACATCTACGCCTTCCACCGTGCCGATCCGCCGATTGCCATTTTCGACCGCAACGACGGCTCATTCAAGAGTGGTTGGGGCAACGGCGGGTTCGTTTACGCCCACGGGTTTTATATTGAGGACGACATCGTGTACCTGACCGACCGGGACACGTCGACCTGCATCATGTACACGCTTGATGGAAAACCAATACAGATGCTAGGGCGAAATGGCGTGCATTCCGACACCGGCTGTGAAGTCGCCGGCGCGCTGGTGCCCCGAGCCGCCGGACCCTTCAACTATCCCGCGGAACTCGTCCCCTCGCCCAGTGGCGACCTGTATGTAGCCGACGGTTATCGCAACGCACGCATTCACCGGTTCGACAACGACGGGCGCCTCAAGTATTCCTGGGGCAAGCCGGGCAAGGAGCATCCGTACGAGTTCCACCTGCCGCACAGCCTGCTGGTCACACGCGACGACCGGGTGTACGTCTGCGACCGGGAGAACAGCCGGGTCCAGGTCTTCAACACATCGGGCGACTTCCTGACCATGTGGACCGACACCTGCCGTCCTACGGACATCGCCGAGACGCCCGAGGGTGATTTCGTCGTCAGCCAGCTGGCGCCCCTGGACGAATCCCACCCGCCTCGGGTCGCAATATTCGACCGGGACGGCAACGTCCTCGCTCGTTGGGACAGCCGCTCGGCCCACGGCATCTGGTGCGACGCCCGTGGGGATATCTTCCTGGCGTTGACCGGCGATAAAGCGGTGGACAAATACGGCCGCGGCTGAGCTTGCTTAGTTTTCAACCAAACAATGTCTGGGGCGGATCATACCTGCCCCTTTTGGTTGATATCGATTTACTACAATCGGCCAAACTCAGTTACTGATGTCCATCCGAGGGAGAACAACGACATGGATCTTGGTCTTTTCTATCAAATTCAGGTTCCCAAGCCTTGGGACGACCAGAGCGAAACTCGAAAGTTCCAGGAAATGATGGAGCAGGTATGCTTCGCGGAAGAAATCGGCATGACCTCAGTGTGGTTCGTCGAGCACCATTTTCGCTCGGAATGGTCCCATTCCAGCGCGCCGGACATCACCCTGGCGGCGCTGAGCCAGCGCACCACCAACATGCGCCTGGGCATAGCCGTGGTGTTGGCGCCGTTGCATCATCCGTTGAACGTCGCCGCTCGCATGGCAACTTTGGATGTGATCTCCGGCGGGCGTGTGGACCTGGGCATCGGACGGTCGGGCTATCCGTACCAGATGCTGCCCTACGGATCGGACCTGGCGGACGTGTCGGAGATGGTCGAGGAGTATCTGCAGATTATCCCGGGCGCGTGGACCGAGGAGACATTCGGGTTTGACGGCAAGCACTATCAAATACCGCCTCGCGAGGTAATCCCCAAGCCCGTACAGAAGCCGCACCCACCCATTTGGCAGGCGGTCAGCCAGGAGTTCACGGCCGAGAAAGTGGGTCGCCAGGGTCTGGGGTGTCTGGCGCAAACCAGCGTTGGGCTGGACCGAGCTGAGGGTTTGATCCAGATTTATCGCGATGCCATCGCGAATCCTGAGCCGGCTACCAGGCTGGTTCATCCACGAGTTGCCGGAAACACCGTGGGCCTGTGCATGGAGAACCGGCAGAAGGCGTTCGAGCGAGCCGAGACCGTCATCGACTGGTATCGGGAGCAGCAACGCATCCGCGATTCGTACGTGTGGCAGGGATATGATCCTGCCAGGGTTCCCGAAGACTACCAATGGCATTACCAGCGTGCGGTCAATGCCGATACCGCCCGCGCTGACGCGGTCAGTTCGCGATCATTGATCGAAGAAGGCGGGCGTTTCTGTATCGGCGACCCTGACGATTGCATCAAATACATTGAAGACTACGAGCGGATGGGCGTGGACGAGATCATGCCGCTGTTTCAGGTAGGGCCCGTGACCCACGCCGAAGTCATGGAGACCTTGCGCCTGTTCGGCAAACACGTCATCCCTCACTTCAAGGAGAAAGCCCGTCGTGAAGCGCTGGCGGCCGACAACTGACCGGTCACCTGGAGCGCGCGACCGATTGCCGGAGGGTCAGAAATCTTGAAACGTAAAGGGGCCGGTCATCGACCCGCCCCTTTTGCGTGTTTGATGTTAGAGCGTCCGACTAACGGCCGTACTCGCCGCCCGCGCCGTTGCCATAACCGTTGCCATAGCCGTAGGGCTGTCGCTCTTCGGTGGGCATACGGGTCCGCTCGCGTTCAAGGCGCACCTGCTGGCCTCGCGAGACGTATCCGTACTGGGATTCAGGCTCGTGGCCATTGGGCGGCGGCATGAAGTGGCGGGAACCAAAACCGGCGTATTCCAGCGTGCCGGCCAGCTGCATCGGCGTGTTGTCCTCATCCATGATGTCGCTGATGGTCGGAATGCTATCGTTCTGCAGCGGGAAGAACAGGGAGACGTGCATATGGCGATCATCCGGAGACTGCTGGAAATTGGCCGACGCGAATGACCACATTATGTTCGGGTAAGCGACGTCGAAGTCTTCACGGTGCATCTGGTCCTGGACGTCTGAGGCGATTTCGGCCAGCCCGGACGGTTCCACCGGCAGAGTGATGACCATACGCATCACGGTGTCGCCCTCAGGGAACGGGTGCTTGGCCAGCTGCAGGTCGGTGCGCTTGGGATCCATGATGTCCCACATCGCCGATTTGATCGTGAACGGCAACTGCTTGGCGTTGTCGTTTACCACCACGATTTCCCGACCCCGGAAAGGCCCGAACAGCCGGGACCCGCTGCGAGTATCGGCAATGTCAACGCGGCGGTTCAGCACGCGTACCCCGAACCAGCCGTTGGAGTAGTCGCCGAAGCTGGCGACCGTTTCCGCCATCGAACCCGCGTCAACCTGGTACCGCATGCCCGCTTCCATTGAAGCGAGAGCGATCGCGACCTTGTCGTCCAGGCGCTCGAAGTTGGGAGAAAGGCCATTGTCGGTGATCAGCGCCGGATGACGCTGCAATTCCTGGACACCGCGGCTGTTGCGGACCAGTCGCGTGCCGATGGTTTCCTCGTATGCGCCCCACGTTTCGCGGCGCATATTCTCCTTGAGGACGGCTTCGCTGGGAACCAGCACGATGGGGAGGAAAGTGGCTTCCGGGAAACGCTCGCGCATCATGCCGTGCAGCACGCCGCCCAACTTGGCGTGGCCACCGAATCCCAGCCATTCGAGGATCAATTGTGGAGGCGAACCCACCTCTTCAGACCGGCGCGCAACAGTATCTACCATGCGCTCCATGTCACGATGAATCAGGCCGTAAAAGTCCTTGTAGGCGTTGGGGTCGCGCAGGAACCCGTCGACTTTCGGAAGGAAGCCGGGAATTATGACCGGCAACTGGCCACCACGGACGCGGCGCATCGAGCGAGTTTCAGTGTCGATGGAATCGATCGTGCCCTGGTTGCAGTCGTACATCAGCAAGCTCTGCACACGGCCCAGGACCCCGGCTTCTCCCATGCGCCTGGCCCAACGCCAGCTCCGCTTGTATCCGGCGGTGCCGACCGATACCGAGACAATTGGCGGCGGAGTGCCGTCGCGGGTGAGGTCGCTCTGTGCGCCCAGTCTATGTGGGGCATTGCGGCGAATGTGGAAAGTGCGGTTTTGATTCTTTGGCGGCATAGTTATGTTTACCCCCTATTTGACTTGGGAGGAACTGGCCAATAGCGAAACGAGGAGATTTCAGATTAGGCTAACTACCGTACACCTACTATGCGTGCAGGTCGGTCACACGCTCGCGGCGGAGGAGTCACACCAATTCGCACGGCATACTTGAATACCTTGACAGTAACAAAGCGACTGTACCAGATGAAAACAAATACGTCAAACGGAATGAATGTGGACAATTCAAAAAAAACGCTTGTCTTGCTAAACATATCGAACATGCTCCTGCCCTTCATCTTCGATTTCCGTCCTGGCATCCGGTGGCGGCAGTAGCGGATTGGGCGCCGGATCACGCAGATGGAAATATGAACCGAAGCCCGTATCCGCATTTGTCCTCCCGCCGTAGGAAGGCGTAGCCGTGCCCCCCCGCAGTATCTCGGCGACGGCCTGCAATTCGCCGTTCACGGGATAGATCCTGGTGACGTGCACAAACGGATCAGGCTCTATACCGTCGGTGAAACGCGCGGAATTGAACGCGATGTCCAGGTTGGTAAACCGGTCGAAGATATTGACGTCGTCGAGCGCCTCTGCTGCTTGGGTCGCCACCGGCTCCAGTTCGTCTCCGTGCAGGGGCAACGAGACCACTATTTCCTGCGGCGCGTTGGGGGGCTGATTGATCCCCTCCGCAAGCTGGGCCGCCGGATCCAGGGTCGACCAAATCGCGTTGCCCAGTATTGAGGACAAATCCTCGTGCCCGCCCACGGCCGCGTACTGGCGCCACCAGGGGGGGAAGTTAAACCATTCGAACTTCCGGGTGACGGGCATCTTGCGCTTGACCGCGGCCATGCCCAGCCACCCGCCCGAGGCGGGCATGAGGCGTCGCAGGGTTACCCCCAACTGGCTGACGGACGGATCGTTGTCTTCTCCGAATTCTGCGACTTCAAACCCGGCCAGCCCGGTAGCCAGGCGGGCGTCGTCTTCACGGGCGTTGACATCCGACTGCGTGGTTACCAGGCAGTTGGCGCCGGACAGCAGGTTTTCGTATTCCTCCCATATACATCGCCTGGTCCACTCCTCGGAAACGTGGTCCTTGGGGAGCATCATGACCGGCAGGATGGCGGAGCTGGGGAAGGCGTTCTGTATCTTCTGATGCAGGATGCCGCCCAGTACCGCGTGCCCCGAAAACCCCATGAACTCAATTATGGTCTCGGGTACCCGACCGCAGCGATCCGAGTGCAGCAGCACCTGGCTGATGATGTTGTCCATATCCCGCTCCAGCGGCCCGCGGAAGTCTCGAAATTGCGTCGGGTCTCGCATGAAACCGTTGGGAACCGGAACGTAGTTCGGGAACAGCACCTGCGTGCCGGCGCCGTTGCGGGCGACGCCAAACGACTTTTGCAGCGTCTTCTGCACGTTGGACACCGTGACCTCGTTGCAGTCGTAGTAGACTGAGGTCTGGATACGACCGGCGGCGGAAAGCTCGGACATGCGCTCTGCAAACAGCATCGCCCGGCGCACCCCGGCCGTGCCCACGCCCACGACTACCAGCGTTGGCGGAATATGCTCGACCGCACCGCGTTTTGCGGTGTGCAGAAGGCGATGGTTGCGACTGCGCGCTCTGATAAAAGTTGATGGCATGCTTACCGGTGAACCACGATGATCAGCCGACGGCGACCCACGAACGGGTCCACCATCGGCCGTATTCTAACGCGAATGCCCTCGCAACGCCAAGCCGACACTAATATTGGCTCCGCGGCGTTTTACGGTCACGTTCCCGGCTTGAGAAACTCCAGCACCGCATCGACAAACCCTTCCGGATCTTCGATCTGGGGGATATGTCCCACACCAGGCATGATGTGCTTGCGCGCGCGAACGATGTTGTTGTGAAGCAGTTCCTCTCCGTCGCGCAATCGGTCGACTTCGCCGTACAGTACGAGGGTCTCGCGGGCGCTAACCTGGGGCAACCTGGTCATAATGTCGTACCAGGCCAGCGATTCGTGCAGCTTCTTGACCCAGGCGCCGGCCTGGGCTCTCGTACCGTTGTTGGCGTCCACCCATTCCTGACGGGGTTCGGCAAACGTCGTGGATTCCCTGGCCGATTCCATGGTTCGAGGCACGGGCATGCCGTCGGCGTCGTAGCCGGCCGCCGCCTCGGCGATCCGCTCCGGAGCAGTACGGGCATCCCAAACCGGCGCGCCGACCAGTACCAACTTGTCCAGCCGTTCCGGGAACGAGGCGGCCATTTCAGTCGCCAGCACCGCGCCGACCGAATTGCCAACGTAGTGACCGCGGTGGATGTTGAGGATCTGGCAGGCGTCATCAAGCGCCTGGGCGTAATCCGGGATGTTGAAATGTCGGGTGGGTTTGTCGGAATCGCCGTGCCCGAGCATATCGAACGCGTAGCAGGTGTAGTGCTGGCTGAACGCATCTATCACTGAACTCCACGCCCAGGTGGATGTGCCCAGGGGATGCAGCATTACCAGCGGGTAGCCGGCGCCCTGCTTGACAAAGTGCATGTTGCCTTCGCGAGTGGGGACGGTGTCGGTAAGGTCGCGCCGCACGAACATGATCGTGGCCTCCTGAGAGTCTGTGGCCGAACTGAACTGGGAGTCGCGCCGGGGTCGGCCGGGCGATTGCCGCAATGCTAGCGACGGCCCCGGACAAAGTCAATCGCGCGAGAAAGCGCAGCCCGGTTAACCGGACGGCGTAATCAAGTTGGATCTCGGAACCCCAATTGGATCTCGGAACCCAAAAAGCCGGGGGACATCGCCCCCGGCTGAGTTGCCTGGATCTGGCCCGCCGGTCTCTGAAGGTTAATCGGCTGCCTGGGGAGCAAAGTCCTCGCGCACCGTTGGGGCCGGGTTCTGCGTGCTCTTCTCGTGCCGGCGAAGGATGAAACGGGGCACGATTACCCAGAGGGCGAAAAGTCCTACAAAAGCGGCTCCGGCGGCGATGGCAATCATTTTTCTGTCTCCAATCTGAGTTGGGGCGCTGCCCGTTTCGTTAGAGACAGTATCGCGGTCGGTTGTTACGCGGATTTTGCGCCGATGTAACGACTGTGTTACCGATCAACCCAAACGCCGGCGAACCCGCGAGAGTCCGGCTACACCTGAGGAGCCCGCACTCCCACCCACCAGTGCTTGCCCTTTCCGCGGCGCTTGCGCTCGTATCCATGCGCCCGGAGTTCGAGGCCGAACTTGCGCTGGCTGTGGGCCAGATATCCCTGATCCAGGCACCATTGCGCGTATGAGGCATACAGGTCTCCGGCCGGCGACATTGCTTCCTCCCCGGTGAAGCATACGTCGGCGACGAAATCGTCTATCGGACCGCACTCGCTGGCCTGCGAGGCAATCGTTATTGGCGGTTCGGGCGGTCCTTCGGGCGCAACCCAACCGGATCCCGGCGCCGGTCCGGAGGCCGCCGGACCGGGTTGTCGCAGGCGTCCGGTTCCTCCTCCATAGCCCGGAATCACGGGACGCACCGCGTCCGGCCGGGGCGCTGACAATTCCTCGAATGCCGTGTAATCACCTTTAGCGATCGCCGCTGCGTCCGGAACCGGCATACCGTCCACGCAATAGGACGCAAACAGTACCAGATCGAGATAGGCTGGAAGCCCGCCCAGGTGTTCCCACCTGACTTCGCGCCCATTCCAGGTAGATGCGTCCAGGGTGATATTCATCGCGGGGCATTCAAAGCGCTGGCGGTATCCCAGCGGAACGATCCAGGTCGGGTTCAGTAATTCCCGCTCGAGGCTGTGTGAGATGACGTGACACACGGCACGCACGGCCTTCACACTGGGGTCGGACTCTTCCAGCGGGTCGTCTGCGGAAAGGCCGTCCAGCTCGCGTTGGGTCTGTAGGGCGCAGAGGGCAAACGCGGCGCGCACCTGGTTGCCGGCGCACCGGAGCAGGCTGCGTTGGTCGGACATCTCCAACGGGACGCTGGCGTCCACCGTCTGTCCGTCCCGCGTGTAGACGTCCGTGGTGGCCGGTACAAACACTGGGGTGATCAACCCCCGGTGCGCCGCCGCGTAAAACGCCATGGCAACGCACAGGTTTTCCCGGGCCAGGCGGATACGTTGGCCGGGAGCAAGAGCGGAAGTTGATGGAGAGTTGGTCAATGGGCCAATCGGGAAAGGGGCGGATGTGCATCCGCCCCTGGAGCGCCGGGCGATTTGGCCGCGAAGATTGCGGCTACGTGTTGATGTCCATCACCACCTTGATGATGTTGTCTTCCCGCTGCTCGTACATGTCGTAGGCGGTCTGAATGTCTGAGAAACCGACACGGTGGGTGATCATCTCGGCGGGATCTGCCCATCCCCGGGAGCGCAGGTCCACCATGTCCTGGATCTGGCTGATGGGATCGCCACTGCGGGCGCCGGTGGTTGGGATGATGCGTGGTTGCTTGTCCATCCACAGGTTGTGCTCGATGGGCACCATGTGGTCAGTCTGGATGCCGAAGATGATGACCTGCCCGAACTGGCGCACGTGGCGGAAACACTCGTTCAGCGGTTCCGGGTAACCCGCGGCTTCGACGCACACGTCCGGGCCGCGGCCCTTGGTGATTTCCATAACCGCTTCGGCCACGTCCTGCTTGTCGGGGTTGATCCGGTGAGTGGAGCCCATCTGCTTGGACTTTTCGAGACGATAGTCCAGCGGATCGACCACTATGACGTTGCGGGCGCCCATGCGGGACAGGATCATGGTGAAGCTGAGGCCGATGCTGCCCTGGCCGAATATCAGGATATTCTGCTGCAGCGGGCTGCCCATCTGCCGGCAGGAGTAGAGCACGGTTCCCGGAGGCTGGCACATGACCCATTCGTCCAGGCCGCCCTCATCGGGCAACAGCGCCAGGCGGCCCGGCTCGGACAGCACGTACTCGCAGAGCCCGCCGGTGCCGGGGTAGGGTATCGTGATGACGCGCTGTCCCTCGTGGAACTCGTCGGTCTTGCTCTCGATGATGACGCCGGCCAGCTCGTGGGCGCCCTTGCAGGGGGCCATCGGGTACTCCGATTCGTCCAGCACCGGCCCGTAGGTGTGACGGATGTCCGAACCGCAGACGCTGACGCATTCCATCTTGACGAGGACCTGCCCGTCGGCCGGGGCGGGAGTATCGACGTCGGTGAATTCCCACCGTTTGGGGGCTACCAGTTGGGCTGCTTTCATTTGGGGTTTGCTCCTTTGAAGTAACGCGGAGGGTCGTGCGCCCGCCGCACGACCCGGCAATCATAGTACGCCGGCCAATTTGACGACAAGGGTTTCCGGCTCCATTCCACGGCGAGAGGAACCGCGCGTCCTGCCTGCGATCCGGGAACAGACTTCCGGGCGGTGACCCTGACAGTGGCTGTGCTCCTGCTCCGATCGTTCGCGCTGACTGGCGGTCAGTCTATCCCAACCCCTGGCGGGGGGCAACCGATGGCAGGAACGATGGCGCCGTTACAGCCCGGCGCTCCGACTCCAGACCACCTACAGCCAGATAACGGAGATTTGAGTGGGCAAATTTGGCTATTGACAGCCAACGAGGAAGTGAGTAACGTAATTAGTAACCCCCCCATCCTGTTTCGACGGATGGGCAGCGAACCGCCCCCCAGTGGGCGGTTGCGCATTTAACGGTCCTTCATGCCGGAAACAATCGCATACATTGACGGCTTGAACCTTTACTACGGAGCCGTCAGAAACCGGCCAGCCTTGAAATGGCTGCATCCATTGGCGATGTTGGAGCGGCTGCTGCCACAGGAGAGCATCGTCCTGATCCGATACTTTTCCGCGCCCGTGATGAGAGATGTCACTGACCCGGATGCGCCGGCCCGTCAAGCGGTTTATTTTCGCGCCTTGGCCACCGTACCTATCCTGGTCAGGCACGAAGGGCGTATGGCTATAAGGACGAAAAGGGGTTCGCTGCTACCGAAATCATCACCGCCTCAAATTGCAACTATCGAGACGTTCGAGGAGAAGCGCACCGACGTTAACATGGCCTCGCACCTGCTGGTTGATGCTTTTGAGGGTCGCTACGATACCGCTATCGTGGTGTCCAACGATTCTGACTTGACTACGCCTATTGAAATGGCGGTGAATCGGTTGGGCAAGCAGGCGATAGTAGTCAATCCTTACCCGTCGAGGCGGCAGAGTAGCGAACTGCGGAGAGCGGCATCACGAACGGTCTCGGAAATCAATGCCTCAGTGCTGCGGGCCAGCCAGTTCCCGGACAAGCTCACAGACGCGCAGGGCAGTTTTACCCGGCCCGGCTCGTGGCGATGACCTTGCCAGTGGTTCTCGAAGTTTTTGCAGCCGCCCTGCCGGCGCGTTGTCCTCAACTACAGGGCGGCGTATCGTAGTTATCCGATGGGCCGGTTGGTGACCTCGCGGTCCACCTTGCGGGAAATCCATTGGCCGTGACCCGCCGGAGCCGCCAGCTGCCCGTTCTCCACCGCCACCGTGCCGCGCATGATGGTCATCACCGGCCAGCCTTCGATCTCGAAATCCTCCCAGATGCTGTAATCGCTGATGTGCAGGTCGTCCATCGTCAACCGCTTCTTGATCGACGGATCGATGAGCGTGATGTCAGCGTCACTGCCGGGCGCAAGGGCGCCCTTGCGCGGGTAGAGGCCAAAGATGCGCGCGGCGTTGGCGGAGGTCACGTCCACGAACCGCTGGAGCGACATTCCCCGCTTGGACACGCCTTCGCTGTAGGTGATGCCAACGCGGGTTTCGGCGCCGTTGTGGCCTCCCGTGACGTCACGCACGGTCTTGCCGGCGATCTTGAGGTTCCAGTCGGTGCAGTATTCGTCCGTGGCCATGGTGTGCAGGCCGCCCCAGGCGATGCCTTTCCAGAGCATGGCCGCGTCTTCCGGCGACTTGAGGGACGGGTACGTGTGGTACTTCATCCCGTTCTCTTCCTTGTAGTTGTTGGCGTTGAAGCAGGCGTAGTTGTGCAGCGTTTCGCCATAGATCGCCATGCCCTTGTTGCGGGCTTCGCCGATGGCGTTGATGCCCTCGCGGGCGCTCACGTGCACGAAGTAAACGGGCGAGCCGGTCCACTCCGCGACGCGCAGCACTCGGCGGAAGGATACGTCCTCCGATTCGTTGCTGTGGACCTGGGGCATGTTCCACCACTCGTTCCGCTCCTCGCGCTGGAGCTTCTCGTACATGTATTGCACCATGTCGTCGTCTTCCGAGTGGACGAGGAGCATGGCGTCATTGCGCTGGATAATCTCCATCAGGTCGTGGAGGTGTCCCATGCCGACCTTGCGGGGCTCGCCGGACATTTCGGGCGGGCGGATGTTGGTGGTGAAGATCTTGACGCTGGCCCAACCTCCCTCGATGTATTCGTGCAGCGATTCCAGCGTGCGCTGGGGAATCTCGCCGAGCAGCATCAGGTGGTGGGCATAGTCGGCGTAGGAGTTGCCGCGCCAGGAGGTGTTCCGCTCCTGGATGGCTTCCTCGATGGTGTTGCCCGGGTGGTGGATGGCGAAGTCCAGCAGGGTGGTGGTGCCTCCGAACAGGGCGGCTCGGCTTACCTGCTCCGGCGGCGCCGTGCGCAGGTTGCCGGGACCCATGATGGGGGCGTCGATGTGGGCGTGGGGCTCGATGCCGCCCGGAACCACGATCTTTCCGGTGGCGTCGATGACCCGGCCAACGTCGTCGGTCATGGTGTTGGGCGCGGTGATGGCGACGATCTTTTCGCCCTGGATGCACACGTCCCAGTCGCCCACGCCCCAGGGCGTAACGACCTGGCCGCCTCGAATGATCAAGTCCAGCATAATATCCCTCCGTACGCGGTAATGCCTCGGGAGCCGTAAGCCGGCAAAGGGTGTTCGGTCGAACCGGCCAGGCGGCGCCAGTATAGCGCAAAACCCCGGGTCTTATTGTTGCGTTGCTGCGCAGTAAGCCAGGATGCTGCCGCTCAATTTGACGCAGCCGTGCGGATTGAGCGCGGTGAAGTTGAAACCTGACTGCAATCGCGGGTACGCATGAGCGCGCAGGGCCTTTCCAAAGTAGCTTTTGTCATTGCGAGCGCAGCGCGGCAATCTCGCTCCGGGGGCATGACTCATACGGGAAAGCCTTGTTGCATCGACGGGATTGCCACATCGCTCCGTTCCTCGCAACGACTTTGAAAAGGCCCTGATGAGCGCGCTGACAGTATTGACAAACGTGCTATTTTGTATTATCTTTTCTGATATAAATAGCGGTACATACGCGCCGCGACCCACATCCAACCAATTTTTCAGAATCCATAAAGGACAGGAGGAAAATACGATGAACAAGAACGCGAAGCGCAACGCCGCCCTGATACTGACCGGCCTGACCGTCGGCGCCGCCGCGGGAATCCTGCTGGCGCCCAGGAGTGGCAGGGAGACCCGATCCGACATCCGGTGGGGGGTGAAGTCCGGCTACCAGCGGGCCGGGTCCGCATGGCGCAAGATGAGGGGCCGCCGGGAAATTCCCGCTGACTTCGTGCTGACGGAAGGCGGCGTCTTCGCTGGACGGTGTTAACCGCCACCCGACGGGAACCGCCACCCCAACGGAAAGGGCCGCCTGAAATTGGCGGCCCTTCTCTAATGCCGCTATAATGCCAGCGCTCCGGCAGAACGCCGGCAATCCCTTTCCCGTACGGCGAGGATTTCACCATGGTCACCACCTATTCGTGCATCAACACCGAAACCGTTACCCGTCCCACGATGATGGGTCGGAGTGAAGTGGAAACCCATATCGGCGTGGTCACGCTGAACCGCCCTGAAGTTCTGAACGCTCTGAATCTGCAGTTGGTGCGCGAGCTGGACCAGGCAATTACCGACTACGAAGCGGACGACAGCGTCGGCGCGGTCATCATAACCGGCGCCGGAGAGCGCGCGTTTTCCGCCGGGGCGGACATCCATGAGAACCGTGAATTTTCACCCGAACAGCGCGACGCCGGTCAGGCCGAGCGCGCCGAGTACACCTGGCATCTGCACACCAGCAGCAAACCGATCATTGGCGCGGTGAACGGCCTTTGCTACGGTGGGGGCACGGTGCTGGCAACCAGCCTGGACTTCCTGGTCGGTTGCGAGAAATCGAGCTTCCGGTTCCTCGCGGTGAACTACGGCCAGATGAACGCGACCTGGAGCCTTCCGCAACTGGTGGGCATCCACCGGGCCAAGGAGCTGTTGCTCAGCGGTCGCGAGGTTTTCGCCGAAGAGGCGTACCACATGGGGTTGATCAACCATCTGGTGCCCTCTGAAGAGCTCATGGACCGCACACTGGATATCGCGGCGGGCATCGCGCGCAACCGGGTCGAAGGGCTGGCGAACATCAAGCAGTTGCTGCTGGAGCATTCCGGGCTGCCCATCGAACAGCAGTACCGCAACGAGATAGAGGGCCGCACCGACCGCTTCAAGGGCCTCTCGGTGGAGGAGGGGTTCTCGGACTTCCTGGCTCGGAAAGGACGCAAACCCCAGTCAGCCTGATAGTACGCTCATCCCCGATTCGGAAACATGACCGAAGTAACCGATCCGGTGGCCGCCCCGCCGGTGGGTCGAAGCTCCGGCGATGTGATCGTCGCCCCGGACGGCTCCCAGGTCCGGCTGCTGCTGACCGGCGATCACGGAGCCACGCGTTGCAGTGTGGTGGAGGTCACCATTGCCGCCGGAGAAACCAGCCGGCCAGTGCGTCACCGGACTGTTGAGGAAGTTTGGTACGTACTTTCCGGAGCCGGGGAGGTCTGGCGCTGTCCACCCGGAGTACCGGCAGCCGGGGTTTCAACGGTGCGGGTAACGTCAGGGGACTGCCTCGTGATCCCGACCGGCTGGGATTTTCAGTTTCGAGCGGATGCGAACTCAGATATGCGCTTCCTGTGCGTCACGATGCCGGCGTGGCCGGGCATGGACGAGGCGGTGGAGGTGTCGGAAGGCGGGCTCGGCGCGCCTTCCCTGGCTCCTCCAGACAGCTAGCCCTGGCGTCGAACCTCGATAGTTTCGCCGTCAGCCAATGCGACGCGGCGGTATTGTATCCCCATTTTCAACATCCAGTATCCGAGGGTAGCGGGACTAACCCCGAGATGGGAGGCTGCGCGGCTCATACCCATCTCGTTGACCAAGTCGGGGACCAGGCTCTCGAGCTGCCTCCCGTGTTTTTCCTCCACGCTGCGCATTAACTTGGTCTTTCTGATTCGCTGCGTTGCCATATCGTCTCGTCACTTCCCGTTGTTATTTGCCAGCCTCGTTTCGCAGCGACGCTGGCGGGTGATGCGATGGCGCAATGATACACGAATGTCTTTTAGGCGCACACTGCGCCCGTGTCACATCTTTCCCAATTTTTATGAATAATCATAAAAGTCGCCATAATTTTGCCTCCATCCGCATCCACCAGGCAAATGGGGCCGCGAAACCCAAACCGGCACGCGCCGAGCGTTCGCGGCTTTGGGTCTTTTGCCCGGCGTAAGCGGGGTTGTTCCGGCCTGATGCCTGCTGCTGCACGCCGGACCCGGCACGTGGGATCATGGGGTAAAATCGCACCATGTCTACAGCGGTTGGCGGCGGACGCCTGACCCCGGTACGCCGGCAGTACCTGACCATAAAACACTCGTACCCGGACGCCGTGGTGCTGTTCAGGATGGGCGACTTTTACGAGTGCTTCGACGAAGACGCCCATACGCTCTCTTCGGCGCTGGAAATTGCGCTGACCTCCCGGACCATGGGTAAAGATACTCGGGTACCCATGGCCGGGGTCCCCGCCGTCTCGCTGGAATCCAACCTGGCGAGGCTCATCAAACAGGGGCACAAGGTCGCTATCTGCGAACAGCTGAGCGACCCGGCGACGTCAAAAGGCCTCGTCGAGCGTGGCGTCGTCCGCGTGGTGACTCCGGGTACGGTGCTCGAGGCAGCGTTGTTGGACAATCAGGCCAACAACTACCTGGCGGCGGTCTGCGGCAATGACGAGCAAGCCGGCCTGGCCTACGTCGACGTCACCACCGGCGAGTTCGGTGTTTGTCAACTGCCGAAGAATCAACTGGTCCTGGAATTGGCCCGGCTGCAGCCGTCCGAAGTCCTGGTCTCTGACCGGGACGGCTTTCAGGACCTGGTCGCCGGCGACAGCGGGCTCGGCGAATCGGTAGCCGTCAACCCGTTGAATGACGCAGCTTTCAGCCTTGACTCCGCCCGTCGCGCTCTCCTGGACTACTACGGCGTGCTGTCGCTGGAGGCCTACGGGCTGGAGTCCAACGGTGTGACGGTCGAGCCCCTGGCAGTTCGTGCAGCCGGCGCGATCCTGGAATACCTGCAGTACGCCTGGCAGGGTGAACGACCGGAATTGTCGCCGCCTTACGTTTACAGCACGGCTTTGCATATGACCCTGGACCCTCAAACCCGGCGGAACCTGGAGCTGTTCGCCGCCGGGAGATGGGACAGCCAGGAAATGTCGCTGCTGAAGACGCTGGACGGCGCCCGTACCCCGATGGGCGCACGCCTGCTCCGCAAATGGCTGGGACAGCCGTTGCTGGATCTGGAGCGACTACAGCGTCGGCTCGATGCGGTGCAGTTCTTTTTTGACGACGCTTTCCGGCGCGACGAGGCGGCGACCTCGCTGGCGCAAATCTCCGATCTGGAGCGGATCCTCAGCCGGATACAGACCCATACGGCAACGCCTCGGGATCTGTTGGCATTGAAGAGGAGTGTAGAGGCCGCCGGGGAACTCGAGTCTGTCTTCACGCGGGACCAGGATGAACCGGTCGCCTGGCTCGCGGGAAACCTGCGCCCCCTCCCCGACGTGACGGCGCTGATTGAGCAGGCCATAGAGCCGGAACCATCAGGCTCCGTGGGCGAGGGCGGGGTAATCCGCCCCGGGTTTTCACCGGAACTGGACCGAACTCGCGGCCTGTCCCGGGACGCGCGGGGGTTCATCGCCGGGTTGGAAGCCGAGGAAAAGGAACGCACCGGCATTCGCAATCTGAAGGTCGGCTTCAACCAGGTTTTCGGTTACTACATCGAGGTCAGCAACTCCAACCTGGATGCAGTGCCTGACCACTATCAGCGACGACAGACCCTCACCGGAGGCGAGCGATACATCACGCCCGAGCTCAAGGAATTTGAAAGTCAGGCGTTGGACGCGCGCGAGAAACTTGGGGAACTGGAGCGCAGCCTCTACCGCCAGGTTTGCCGCCAGATCGCCGACCACGGCCCGGCAATATCCCGGCTGGCGGCGGCGATCGCCCGCGCCGACGTGTTCGTTGGTCTGGCTGACGTTGCCGTGCGCCACGGATACGTGCGGCCGGAACTAAACGACGGCGTTGCCATTCGCATTGCGGACGGCCGTCACCCGGTGGTGGAACGGGTGCTGGGATCCGGTGGGTTCGTGCCGAACGACGCGGCGCTGGATTCTGACGACGCCCAGATTATGCTCATCACCGGTCCGAACATGGCCGGCAAGTCCACCTACATCCGGCAGGTGGCGATAATCGTTCTGATGGCCCAGGTGGGCAGCTTCGTACCGGCGTCATCCGCGACCATCGGCCTGGTGGACCGCATCTTCACCCGTGTTGGCCTCCAGGACGACCTGGCCACCGGGCAATCAACCTTCATGGTTGAGATGGTCGAAACCGCCGCCATTCTGAACCAGGCATCCTGGCGTTCTTTGGTCGTTCTGGACGAGATCGGCCGCGGCACCAGCACCTATGACGGGCTGTCCATCGCCCGGGCGGTGGTCGAACATCTCCACAACAATCCCCGTCTCGGGTGCAAAACGCTGTTCGCAACCCATTACCATGAGCTGACCGAACTGGCGTCCACGCTGCCCGGCGTACGCAACTACAGCGTCGCCGTATCCGAGGAGGATGGTCGTGTGGCGTTCCTGCGTCGTATCGTGCCGGGCGGGGCGGACCGGTCATACGGGGTGCACGTGGCGATGCTGGCGGGTATGCCGGCCTCGGTGGTGAGCCGGGCGCAGGAATTGCTGACTTCCCTGGAGCAGGATCGCGGATCAAGCGTCGGTCCGGGACGGGGTGAAAGAGGCCAATCCGATCCATCACCTCAGTTGCCGTTGCCCCTGTTCGCCTCCGAGCATGAACGCCTCGCCGCGACTCTGTTGGGCATGGACGTGTCGAACCTGACGCCGCTCGAGGCCATCAACAAGCTGTACGAACTACAGGAGCAGGCGATCCGTTCGGAGGATTGACCGGGTCGCGATCAGGTCGGAGCCATAATCTCGGCCAGCGCCGCCAGGTCCGGAACGATCAGGTCGGGTTGCGCGTTGGTCTTGCGGGTTCCGCCACCGCGATCAGGCCGGTTTACCCAAATCGACCTGATGCCCAACCGGTTGGCCGGCTCGATGTCGTGGTACAGGCTTTCGCCTACGTGGAGCCACCGCCCCTTGTTGACGCCCATTACAGTTTCGGCAAGTTCAAAGCTATGAGGGTTCGGCTTGTATGCCTGGGCTTGCTGAGAAGTGACTACGGCATCAAATTCCACACCCAGCGATCGGGCAGATCCAGCAAACAAGTCGTCGTCCACATTGGAGATGATTGCCATCTTGTATCGCTGCTTGAGATTGTGAAGCGCATCGCGGGCGTCCGGGAAAACCGGCCAGTGCGGCATCGAAACGGAAAGGCAATTGGTGTCAGTCTCGGTCAGCGGCAGGCTGAGCCGGTCGCCGATCATCCGCATTACCTCACGCAGGGCGACGCGGTACTCTTTGAAGGCTCCTGAGCTTTGAACCACCGGCTCCACGTCGGAAAACAATTCCAGTATTTCGGCGCTGGCTTTTCGTACACCGTAGATATCCAGTACGCTTGAGACCGCTGAAGATATGCCCGTTTCCCAATCGACCAGCGTGCCGTAGCAGTCGAAACTCACCCATTCAATGTCTGCAAAATCAATCATGGTCCGTACCTGGAAGCTGAACGAATTCCCGGTTGAGAGCAGTTCCAGTCATGGAGGGTGGCGCTGTAGTGGTCAAGACGCTCAGAGTTGCCGACAGCAATCGGGCAGCGAGTGTCCTGCTGCGTTCTCATCACACCTGGCCTTGCGTCCGGGACTGCCGGTTCAACCGGCTGGTAACTCTATAGAGGCCGAAGCCCAGCGCTTGCCCCACGACATGATTCTGCCTGAATATGACAACTTTGCCCTCAATCCTGGTAAATCCTGATGGTTGTCGGAGCAAAGCGATCGTCGCTCAATTCTGCCTTGCCAGGGCCGTAATTGTAGTCCCCGGCTCAGTCGTCATCCACGATGGTCATGGTTCCCACGGACGCGGGCTTGAACCACTCTCCGGGGAGGTATGCCTCCACCGCGAAGTACTCGTCCGGCTCGTCCTTGCTGTCATCATTCAGCCAGACCACTCCCGTCAGCGCGGTTACGCCCGGCTTGAACGTCATCACCCCGGACATGGCCTGGTAGTCGCCGGAATGCGCCCGGTCGTCCCGAACGTGGTAGGCCGGCCCGGCTAACCAGGTCACCTCGAATTTCTCAGTCAAGGCATGGGAGAGCAGTATCCGGAACTCCACCACGTCGCCCTCCGTTCCCGAGGCGTCCTCCACGGTGACGCTGATCTTAGCCTCCGGTTCCGGCGCGTCGTCGTCGGCCACAGTCACCGTCGCCGCGCCCTGGGTCGCCGACACCGTGTAACCGGCGTCGGCCGCCGGAGTGTCCAGCGTCGCCGTGACCGAACCGTCGGCCTCGTCCGCCCCGTCGTCGGTAGTGCCGACGGTGAGCGTGACGCTGCCCGTGGTCGGGATGGTCACCGTCCGCTGGCCCGTGGTTGCGCCATAGTCGCCGCTCTGCGACACCGTAACGCTCACGTCCAGGCTGGCCGCCGGCGCCGGGCTGGACGTGATGGTGAAGCTGGCGTCGCCGCCCTCGGTGACGCCGTTCCCGGCGCTGATCGAGATCTCCGGCACGTCGTCGTCGGAGACGGACACCGTGGCCGCGCCCTGAGATGACGACACCGTGTAGCCGGCGTCGGCGGCCGGCGTGTCCAGCGTGGCCGTAACCGCCCCGTCGGCCTCGTCCGCCTCGTCGTCGGTAGTGCCGACGGTGAGGGTGGCGCTGCCCGTGGTGGGGATCGTCACCGTCCGCTGGCCCGTGGCCGCGCCGTAGTCGCCGCTCTGCGACACCGTAACGCTCACGTCCAGGCTGGCCGCCGGCGCCGGGCTGGCGGTGATGGTGAAGCTGGCGTCGCCGCCCTCGGTGACGCCGTTCCCGGCGCTGATCGAGACCTCCGGCACGTCGTCGTCCGCGACGCTGACCGTGGCCGCGCCCTGGCTTGCCGACACCGTGTAGCCAGCGTTGGCGGCCGGGGTATCCAGCGTCGCCGTGACCGACCCGTCGGCCTCGTCCGCCCCGTCGTTGGTAGTGCCGACCGTCAGGGTGGCGCTGCCCGTGGTCGGGATCGTCACCGTTTGCTGGCCGGTGGTTGCGCCATAGTCGCCGATTTGCGACACCGTAACGCTCACGTCCAGGTTGGACGCCGGCGCCGGGCTGGCGGTGACGGTGAAGCTGGCGTCGCCGCCCTCGGTGATGCCGCTGCCAGCGCTGACGCTCACCTCCGGTGTGGTCAGCAGCGTCGGCGGGTCGTCATCATCCGCGACGCTGACCGTGGCCGCGCCCTGGGATGACGATACCGTGTAGCCGGCGTCAGCCGCCGGCGTGTCCAGCGTCGCCGTCACCGACCCGTCGGCCTCGTCCGCCCCGTCGTCGGTAGTACCGACGGTGAGCGTGACGCTGCCCGCAGTCGGGATGGTCACCGTCCGCTGGCCCGTGGTTGCGCCGTAGTCGCCGCTCTGCGACACCGTGACGCTCACGTCCAGGTTGGCCGCCGGGGCCGGGTTGGACGTGACGGTGAAAGTGGCATCGCCGCCCTCGGTTACCCCGGAGCCGGCAGTGACGCTCACCTCCGGCGTGGTCGGCGGCGGCGGGTCGTCATCATCCGCGACGCTGACCGTGGCCGCCCCCTGGGTCGCCGATACCGTGTAGCCAGCGTTGGCGGCCGGGGTATCCAGCGTCGCCGTCACCGACCCGTCGGCCTCGTCCGCGTCGTCGTTGGTCGTTCCCACCGTGAACGTCGCGCTGCCTGAGGTCGGAATCGTGACCGCCTTCGCGCCGGTCGTTGCGCCGTAGTCGCCGCTGGCGCTGACCGTCACGCTCACTGCGAGGTTCGCGCTCGGCGCCGGATGCGCGCTCACCGTGAACGTCGCGCCGCCGCCTTCCGTGACGTCGGCGCCGGCTGAGATGCTGACCACCGGGATCACCGGCGCCGAATCATCGTCGTCCGCGACAGTCACGGTTCCCGAACTCTGCGCGCTCGATACCGTATAGCCGTTTCCGGCGTTCAGCGTCGCGGTCACCGCGCCGTCGGCTTCATCGGCCTGGTCGTTGGTCGTTGGCAGAGCCAACGATGCGGCGCCGCTCGTTGGAAGCGTCACCGTGTGAGTGGCGACGCCGACGCCGTAGTCTCCGCTCGCCGTGACCGACACGCTGACGGGCAGGGCGGCCGTGGGCGCGGGACTGGCGCTCAAGGCAAACGTGGCGTCGGCGCCTTCGATAATGTCGCCGCCCGCGACGATGCTGATCTCTGGCGTAACGACGACCGGGCTCGTTCGCTCGCTGACGATGCTGAGCGACCCCTTGGCCCGATAGTTCGCCGCGCCGGTCGCGTACATCACGCGAACTTCCAGACGCCTGGTTCCGTTGATCTCCACGCTGACCGTCAGGTACGGTTCGCTGCTGGTGAGCCGCGCGATCTTGACCCCTCCGGTAATCGAACCCTCGCGCGTGTGCGCGTAGTAAGCCGTCACCGGCCGACTGGGTTTGCAATCGAGACTGATCGTAAAGTCAGCCGAACGGTCGCTCGGCAGCGCCTCCGCGTCGGAGACGGAGATCGTCGGCAGATTGCTGCAGGCGATCAGCGCGGGCTGATCAGTCTCTTCCGTAGTCGGCGTCGCCGGATCGTCGTCGGCGACATCGACGGTCGCGGTCGTTGTTGCGCCGAGGTCATAGTCGCTGCCATCGACCAGCGTCGCCGTCACCGAACCGTTCGCTTCATCAACCTGGTCGTTGGTCGTTCCCACCGTCAAGGTGACGCTGCCCGCAGTCGGGATGGTCACCGTACGCGATCCGGTGGTTGCGCCGTAGTCACCACTCTGCGACACCGTGACGCTCACGTCCAGGCTGGCCGACGGGGTCGGACTGGCCGTGATGGTGAAGGTGGCGTCGCCGCCCTCGGTCACGCCGGAGCCGGCGCTGATCGAGACCTCCGGCACGTCATCGTCCGCGACGCTGACCGTGGCCGCGCCCTGGGATGAAGACACGGTATAGCCGCTGCCACTGTTCACCGTGGCCGTGACCGCCCCGTCGGCTTCGTCCGCCCCGTCGTTGGTGGTGCCAACCGTCAGGGTGACGCTGCCCGCAGTCGGGATCGTCACCGTGCGCGATCCGGTGGCGGCTCCGTAGTCGCCGCTCTGCGACACCGTGACGCTCACGTCCAGGTTAGCCGCCGGCGCCGGGTTGGCGGTGATGGTGAAGGTAGCGTCGCCGCCCTCGGTTACGCCGCTGCCACTAACTATGCTGACTTCCGGCGTATCATCGTCCGCGACGCTCACCGTGGCCGCGCCCTGAGATGACGATACCGTGTAACCGGCGTCAGCCGCCGGAGTGTCCAGCGTCGCCGTGACCGAGCCGTCGGCCTCGTCCGCCCCGTCGTTAGTTGTGCCAACCGTCAGGGTGACGCTGCCCGTGGTGGGGATGGTCACTGTCTGCTGGCCCGTGGTCGCCCCGTAGTCGCCGCTCTGCGACACCGTGACGCTCACGTCCAGGTTGGCCGCCGGCGCCGGACTGGCCGTCAAGTCGAAGGTGGCGTCGCCGCCCTCGGTCACGCCGGCCCCGGCGACAATGCTGATCTCCGGCTGCGCCGCCGCCGCCGCTTCCAGCGCCGTTAGCTCAGCGACCACGAGATTCCACACGGGAACGTAGTTGTTGTTAGGCGTGCTGGCCATCTGTTGCGCTTCGGCCGCGGACATGGCGCCACCGGTGACGCCGGCGCCATCGTGCTCGCCAAATGCGACCAGCACCCGGTTCCAACGGTTGACGTGCGCCGTGCCGTGGTACGTCTGCGCCGCCAGCGCTTTCACCTGTGCGACCACGGCGGCATCCACGGTGTAGCCTGGTGGCGCGGGAACGTCGTCATCCGCGACCGCCACGCTCGCCGAACCGGCCGCGCTCGACACCGTGTAGCCGGCGTTGGCGGCCGGCGTGTCCAGCGTCGCCGTGACCGAGCCGTCGGCCTCGTCCGCGTCGTCGTTGGCGGTGCCCACCGTCAGCGTGGCGCTGCCCGCGCTCGGGATGGTCACCGTCTGCTGGCCAGTGGCCGCGCCGTAGTCGCCGCTCTGGGACACCGTGACGCTCACGTCCAGGTTCGCCGCCGGGGCCGGGCTGGACGTGACGGTGAAGGTGGCGTCGCCGCCTTCGGTTACCCCGCTTCCGGCGGTGATGCTCACCTCCGGCGTGGTCAGCGGGTCCTGTTGCGATGCCTCCAGCGCGGTTAGCTCGGCGACGACCGGAACCCAGCGCGGCCAGCCCCGATCCGCATAGCCCTGCGCCTCGGACGCGGACATGACGACGCCGCTGACGCCGGACGCGTCGAGCACGCCGAACGCCACCAGCACGCGCTGCCAGCGGTTCACGTGCTCCGCGCCGTTGTGCGTCTCCGCCGCCCACAATTTCACGTTGGCCACGACCTGCGGATCGACGGTGTATCCGGCGGCGGCGTCATCGTCCGCCACGCTCACCGTGGCCGCGCCCTGGTTCGCCGACACCGTGTAGCCAGCGTCGGCGGCTGGAGTGTCCAGCGTCGCCGTCACCGTCCCGTCGGCTTCGTCGGCGTCATCGTTAGTGGTGCTCACCGTCAGGGTAACGCTGCCTATAGTGGGGATGGTCACCGTCTGCTGGCCCGTGGCGGCGCCGTAGTCGCCGCTCTGCGACACCGTGACGCTCACGTCCAGGTTGGCCGCCGGGGCCGGGCTGGCGGTGATGGTGAAGGTGGCGTCGCCGCCCTCGGTCACGCCGGAGCCGCCAACTATGCTGACTTCCGGCGTATCATCGTCCACGATGGTCACAGTGGAGGCGCTTCCGGCAGGTTTGTATCCTGCCGGCAATGAGCCGAAGCCGATGGTGAAGGTTTCGTCGGGCTCGTCGATATCGTCCGATGTCGTCGCAATCTTGGCCGATGCCGTTAGCGAGCCGGCGGGGATGGTGATTGACGCGAGCGAGCCGTAATCGGCGCCGGCCGAACCGGGGGCGCTCGCAGTGTCGGCGGTCAGCAGCAGCGGAATCACGAGGTCTTGCGTTGGCGCAGCGCCGGTAACGGTCACGCTCACGTCGACTTCGTCGCCCTCAGTCACGCTCAACGGCGAGACCGACAGCTGGACTGGCTGCCCCGATACCGTCGTGTGACCGACGACGATGATCTCCCATTGCCGAATCTGTTCGTTGAACAATCCAATCCGGGTGCAGACCGCGCTGGGCGTCAGGCTGCCCGTGCCATTGCCCGTACTGCAATCGGGCAGGTTTTGAGCAAAGCGCTTCACCTTGAGCTTCCAGACGCCGTTCGGGTCTTCGCCGAGATGACGGGAGGATCCGAAATCGAAGGAGCCGTCCATACTGCAACGCTTTCCACTACATGAGATGAATTCCGGCGCCAGTATTGATTCCGCGCCCGACGGCGACACCAGCGTCCAGCGATAGTCGCGCACGTCAACACTGTCAATGTCAATGATGACCTCCACGTGCTCGGTGAAGTCGATAGTCGTCCGCAGGCCCAGGTTCAACGTGATTTCGCTGTTCTGCTGCGGCAGCGAAACGGTGGTTTCGGAACGTCCCTGGGCGCTTGACAGGTGCGGCAGGAGCGTCCAGCCGGACGCGGCGGTCACAGCGGCTTTGGCGTCCACCGTGCCGAAGCCGTACTCGTGGTTGAAGGAGTACTTTTCCGCCGTCGAGCCGTATCTGTTCGCGCCGGTCATCCAGTCATGATGGTTGGGGTCGTTCTTCTGGGCCGTGTTGGCCAGAATCATCTTGACGTCCCGCCAGGTGAGCTCGGCGTTGACGCTGCGCATCAGCGCAATCACGCCCGAGACCATCGGCGCGGCGGCGCTGGTCCCGTTAAAATATACGGTATAGCCGTTCTTGCCGATGGGCGCCAGGATGGCCAGCTCGTCCCCCCCTGCGGGGGCGCAGACCCAAAGGCTGGGGCCGTCCTCGGAATAGTAGGACGACTTTCCCTTGCCGTTCACGGCGCAGACTGAAATGACCCCCATGTGGTTGTTGCTCTCGTCCAGCGTCGCCCAGTTGGAGCCGGTTGTGTACGTGCCGTTGCCGGCCGCCTTCACGTACGATACTCCCCGGAAGCCCATGCCCTTGCCTATGCCCAGATTCACCGCCCGCCGCCAGAAGGAATGTGCGCGGTACAGGCCCGCTAGATCAGCCGGGCCGTAGCTCATGTTGTATACAGACACCGTTTGCATATTGCCGGTCAGCGCCTCGGCCATGAAGCTGGCGGTGGAAGCGTCCAAGACGTTGTAGTTGACCAGCGTGGCGCGCGGCGCGACACCCCGTCCGCCGACCTTGTTGTCTCGAGCGCCGATGATCCCGGCTACTGCGGTGCCGTGAGGGGGGTATTCACTATCCTGGGGCTCACCGGTATGACCGCCCCTGATCTTGCTTCGTGCGGCGTCAACGTTGTCTTTCAGGTCTTCATGCGTCGCCTCCCAGGTGGAGTCCAAGACCGCTACGGTGACGCCAGCGCCCATGGTGGTTTCCCAGACATTGCCCAGATTGATGTCAATGCTTGGGTTGTCCCCCCTGCTGGACTGGTAGTTGGTATCCGCATTCAGATGCCAGAGGCAGGCAGACAATTCGTCGTCCCACATTTTGGTGTATGGGGCACATCGTTGACGTGCGCGTGTCGTGGCAGCCGGATATTCCAATGATGTTGGAACTGGTCCTATGGAATGGGGCGTGAAGAGATTGGGCACGGCGGTATCGACGCCCGGCGTCGCCGAGAGCGCGTCGACCAGGCTCAATGATTCCACATCGGAGACCGTCTGGATTAGATAGGCGTTGGGCAGCTCGCCGATCGGCGAGACGCGCTCCGCCGGGACGCCGTGCTGGTCCCAGATGGCCTGGATCTGCGTCTCGCTGAGACGCGACTCGAAGATCACGTTGACGCCGCCGACCAACAGGTACATTTGGCCGGTGTCAGAAACCAGCCAGTTGCTCGGCGTGGCGGTCTTTGCCGAATCATCGGCCGGCGGCGCGTAGGCGGAGCCGGCATTGGCGGCGAGCGCCGAGAGTTCGGTCCCGTTGGCGCTGCCTTGCGCGCCCTGCGCGCTCGCCGCCCCGGACCCAGGCGGATTCAGCAGCCGCAGTGGGATTTCGTCGTCGCCGTCCTGCATGCGGTAGGTTCCGTCGTCGGCGAAGAAGTCCAGGACGCTGCGCCCGTCTTCCACCTCGTCGAGACTGGATCCACCGAGATCGTCGTCGATCAACCCCTCGCCGGGGTCATCCTGCGTAGCCGCCGGCTCGTTGATGGTCAGCGTCCACTCGCCGAGCAGCGCGTCGCCGCTGCACTCCGTGGCCGAGCTGCAAAGCTGGACGCCGAACGTCTCGCCCGGATCGCTGAGGTCGTCCGAGCGCACGACGACGCTGAACTCGACGGCGCCGTCGCTCGCTCGGGTCACGCTGACGGCCGCGCCGGCGCTGGCCGCGGCATCGTTGTCGCCGCGCAACTCGAGGTCGGATGCGCTGGCCGTGTATGGGCTGGAGAACGGTTTGAGGCGAATGAAGTGGGCCCTTGCGGCCGGCGCATGGGTGATCGTCAGTGTGGCGGTCTCGCCCTCGATCACGACCGTGCGGTCGAGCTGGACCTCCGGCGATTGCGCGACTGCGTCGTTAGCCGGCGAGCCGAACAGCGCGACCCCCAGCATGACGAGCAGGAGCGCTGTCGCTGCCGCCGCGACCCGGGGGGCTGATCCATGTCGCCCGGGTCGAAACGTGCCGTGACCGGCATTGGAATGGACGGAGTTGCGTACTCTGTCCTTCCGAAAGAAGGGGTATAGGAAATGGCTGAAGTACCCTCTAATCACTTTCATGATCTTCATTTCCCAGCGCCCGCGGTCGGGACGCAGCGCAAGATATGGGTTGGTTTTTAATCAACCGACGCTCACCCGGCAGGGCCGGCAACCACCGACAAAGCAGTGCGCATTATCGCTTCAGCCGCCAGCCGGCGCAACCGCGCGCGTACCCGGTTTGCGGCGGGGAAACGTCAAAATCCGGGTCTGCCGGCTTTATGGATTATACGGATTGGAAGCGCTCTGCCCCAAGTGGTCTCAATCCCGTCAATCCCATAATACTGGAAATCCTGATTCTGATGAACTACCCAACCTGGGTACGCGTGGGCCGGCTCCCATTGGAGCCGGGCCTTCTGCTGCGCTCGGTATCGAAAAGCGAGGTCAGTCGGTGGACGCGACTTCGAAGTGCTTCACCCAGTACTCGCCGCGATACAGGTGTTCAACCTCGCGGGCGATGTTGGCGCGGAACTCGCTGGTCTCGTAGGAGCGCAGATCACCCAGGGTGTCCCACACGCTGACGCTGATGCCCTCGTCCGGGTCCTCGGTGCTGCGGATCAATTGCCGCTCTTGTAACCCCTTGGGCGCGGCGCCGGTGGCAACGCGCTCGTGGTAGTGCCGCTCGAATTCCTCCCAGGAGCCCGCGCGCAGCTTACCCCAAACCATCCTGATAAACATTTCAGTGTATCCTCCTTGACGTTGGGCCGGCCTTGGGCGGCCGGCATTGTAAACGCTATTCAGTGCTCCAGGTCACTGGCGGCATGGGCAATGACCTTGGCAGCGGTGGCGTCGCTCATGTGACCCATATCCAGCACCATGTGGTACAGCGTCGGGTCCTGGGGCGACACCTTGAAGAATTTCTGGAAGAACTTGACGCGAGCTTCCTCCAGGCCTTCCAGGTAGGAACGAGCTTCGGTTTCGCTGAGGTGCTCGCGCTCCATGATGGTTTCGAGGCGTCGCGACATGGGAGCGAGCATCCCCACGTGGAGCACGCCGGGGGTGTCGCCAAGGATGATGTTGGCGCCGCGGCCGATTATCACCACGTGCCCGGCCTGGGCCAGGTTGCGCACGACTTCGCGGGTGGTGTCGATGAAGACCTGGTCGTTGACCCGTTGCATTCGCGATGAGGGTTCACCGGCCAGCTCGTGGTAGGTTTCCGGCAAAGTCTCGATGCCAACGCCAAGGTCATAGTCTCCCGACACGGCAGCCCGTTCCAGGACTCGGCCCAGCAGGGCGGTAACCCGGTCACCGAACCGCTCCACCCGTTGTTCCTTGGCGATCAGGTTGGAAACCGGTGAGCCGATAATGCGAGCGGCCTCGGCGAAAACCATACGGTCAACGTAGTTGAGATGCAGATCATGGGCAACCTGCTGCCCGACGGCGATGGAGCCGGCCCCGATGGGGCCGTTGATGGTTATCACGGGCATTACATCGCCTCCCGATCCCTGGTAACAGCAGGGCGCATAGCGCCGGCATCATACCGCGCCAAATACAGGATAACATAGCCGCGGCGCGGGTCGCTGAACTACCAGAGACGATCAGGGCAATCGCATCATCGGCTCCACGCCCGTCACTCCGGCGAAAGCCGGAGTCCATTAGTCATAGCATGAAAGAATTTGAAGTGTATTTGACAAATTCGACCACTGGATTCCTGCGAAAGCAGGAATGACGGCAATGGTGCGATTGCCCTGCAGAGACGACACGCCCGTCCCAGTCGCTCCCGTCCCTGCGCTACGAGCCCGCGATACAAGATGAGGGGCAGGTATGAAACCTGCCCCGTGGCGTCGGATTATCCGTCGGTCTCCGGAACTAGCGGCGCGCTCCGCCACCGCCCAGGAACCGGCGGTCGGACGGGTTGCGGCTCCCGCCGGTGGAACGGTTGGGATAGCGGCGCGGTCCCTGCCCGCGTTCGTTGGGTTCGCTGCCCAGCATGGACCCGCGTTCCCGGCCGCGGTTGGGGCCGGAGCCGCTGCGATCGCGGTCTCCGCCGCCGCCGCCACCGCCGTAGCCACCGCGTCCGCCGCGGTCACCACCGCCACCGCCACCACCGGGACCGCCGCGTCCGGGTCCGGAACGATCGCCGCCACGTCCACCGCCGCCGCCGTAGCCGCCGCGTCCGCCGCGATCACCACCTGGGCCACCGCGACCGCCGCGATCTCCACCGCCGCCGCCGAAGCCACCGCGACCACCGCGGTCTCCTCCGCCTCCGCCACCACCACCACCGAAGCCGCCGCGACCGCCGCGGTCTCCACCGCCGCCGCCGAAGCCACTGCGTTCAGGGCGGGGGGCCGGAGGCTCGGTGTCGCCCATCAGGGCGCGCCGCGACAGGTTGATGCGGCCCATGTGGTCGATCTCGTGGATCATCACGGTGATTTCCTGGCCGATGTCCACGTTCTCGTAGGCGAGGTCGCCCAGGTCTTCGTTGCGCACCAGGCCGTCCTTGCCGCCCGGGGTCAGCTCCACGAAGACGCCGAAGTTGGTAGTGCGGGTGATCTTGCCCGTGATGATGTCGCCCACCTCGGGGTCGCGGGTCAGGCCGTCGACCCGGCTGCGGGCCAGTTCGATCATGGCCTGGTCGTTGGAGGAGATGATGACGCCGCCGTCGTCGGAAACGTCGATGCCGCAGCCGGTCTCCTCCTGGATGGCGCGGATGACGCGCCCGCCGGGGCCGATGAGGGCGCCGATCTTCTCGACGGGGATCTGCATCTTGACCAGCTTGGGGGCGTACCGGCTCATCTGGGCCCTGGGCTCGGAGATGGCTTCTGACATGCGCTCCAGGATGTGCAGGCGGCCGACGCGGGCCTGTTCCAGCGCTTCGCTCAGGAGCTCCTGGGTCAGGCCGTCGATCTTGACGTCCATCTGGAGGGCGTTGATGCCCTTCTCGGTGCCCGCGACCTTGAAGTCCATGTCGCCGAGGAAGTCCTCGATGCCCTGGATGTCGCTGAGGACGGCGTAGCGGTCGCTGTCGGCGTCGGTGATCAGGCCCATGGCGATGCCGGCCACGGGGGCCCGCAGGGGAACGCCGGCGTCCATGAGGGCCATGGACGAGCCGCAGACGCTGCCCATGGACGTGGAACCGTTGGAGGCCAGCACTTCGCTGACGATGCGGACGACGTAGGGGAAGTCTTCTTCCGGAGGCATGGCGGCCTGGATGGCCCGCTCGGCGAGGGCGCCGTGGCCGATCTCACGCCTTCCCGGGGAGCCCACCCGCCGGGCTTCGCCGACGCTGTAGGGCGGGAAGTTGTAATGGTGCATGAACCGCTTGGTGTTCTCGGGGCCCACGGTGTCCAGGGTCTGCTTCATGGAAAGCGACGCCAGCGTGGCAATGGAGAGCACCTGGGTCTGGCCCCGGGTGAACAGGCCGCTGCCGTGGGCGCGGGGCAGTTCACCAACGCTGCACGTGATGGGCCGGATCTCGTCGGTCTTGCGGCCGTCGGGTCGCACGTTCTGGTTGATGATGCGGCCGCGCACTTCCTTCTTGACCAGGTTCTTGAAAGCCTCGGCGATGTCGCCGCTGGAATAGTCGTCGGCCAATTGCGCGGCGACTTCCGTCTCCACGGCATCCAGGCTGGAGTCGCGTTCGCTCTTGAACGAGTTGCGCTCCAGGACCTCGGAGATGCGACCGTTGACCAGGGCGTCGACTTTCTTCTGGCGCTCCTCGGTCTCCGAGTAGTCGAAGTGGACTTCGGTCTTGGCGGCGCCGCGTTCGGCCACCAGCTTGTCGATCATCTCGATGGTCTGGACGTTGCTTTCGTGGGCCAGCCGGATGCCCTCCAGGATGACCTCTTCGGACACCTCAACCGAGCCGGACTCGACCATCATGATGGCGTCGCGATTGCTGGCGACTATCATGTTGAGATCAGCGGAATTGCTACGCTGGTAGCTGGCGTTGATCTGGTAGTCGCTGCCGTTCCAGGTGACGCGGCACGCGGCGATGGGCCCTTCGAACGGGATCTGGCTTAGGGAAAGGGCCGCGGAGGCGGCAACCATGCCCAGCGTTTCGGGCGGATGCTCTTCGTCCACGGACAGCACGGTGATGATCACCTGGATCTCGTTGTGCAGGCCCTTGGGGAACAGCGGGCGGATGCTGCGGTCGGTCAGGCGGGCGGACAGGATGGCCTCGGTGCCGGGACGTCCCTCGCGTCGGAAGAAGCTGCCGGGGATCTTGCCCACGGCGTAAAGCCTCTCCTCGAACTCCACGGTGAGGGGCAGAAAATCGATCCCCTCGCGAGCCTGCTCGGACATCACGGCGGTGGCCAGCAGGATGGTCTCGCCACAGGTGATGGTCACGGCGCCGTGGGCCTGCTGGGCCAGGCGGCCGGTTTCGATGGTTATGGGATGTCCGCCGATCTCGCCATCAATGGAGAAGGGGTTCATCAATTCTTGGGCGGCGTCTATAGTTGTCATAACAGCAGTTCTCTCTACCTCTTCTTCCATCGTTGTTGCTACCAACCTGCTACGTATGAATAGAGGCCGGTTTCATCGCGATTTTTGATTGTAGATCCTGTCGCCACGATTCAGATGCTGGCAGCTAACGCAATCAAGCTGCATTGTCCAGTGGCCAGATGTTTGACAATGTTTGCAGCGTTCTGAAATTGTTACGTTGCGAGTTGGGTAGCGGCTTTGCGGGTGGGGAAAGTTGGGAATCGGGGGTGAGCGCCCGGATTGATCATTCCGGGTACACGCGTTGACGGCCGCAGGGGCCGTCCCGGGGATAACGCCGGCCGGCCGTTATTACGGCCGGCTGGACCGGGGTGCGCGTAGGTCGGGTTCCGGCATTTCGGGCCGGGTTACCGACGCAATCCAAGCCGCCCGATGAGGCTCTGGTAGCGGCCTACATCCTCGCGGCTGAGGTAATTGAGGAGACGGCGCCGCTTGGAAACCATGGTTACCAGGCCCCGCCGGGAGTGCACGTCCTTGCGGTGAGTGCGGAGGTGGTCGGTCACCTGACGGATACGCTCCGTGAGCATGGCGACCTGCAGTTCGGTTGAGCCGGTGTCCGACTCGTGTGCTCGATATTCCTCGATGATTCCTTGCTTGGTGTCAGCGTCCAACATTACGGGTTTCGTACCTTCTCGTTTTGGGTCTTTTCAGTCTTTCGCGAAACAGGCTAACACGTCGCGAGACAATAAGCAACAAAGAGATTCCTCAGACGATGGCGTTGCGGTAGTCTTGCAAATAGCCTAGCAAGGCCGCAGTGTCCTCGCGCAAACGGCATTCCCACACTATGAACACCGTCCAGCCTAATTTGTGCAGCTTGGCATGATTGGCATTGTCCCGCGCTAAATTGCCGTCCAGTTTTCGATTCCAGAAATCCGCGTTGGTAGTCGGGCGCCGCTGTCCTTTGCGACAGTCATGGCCGTGCCAGAAACAGCCCTGCACCAACACGACGGTGTTGTAGCGACGTAGCACCAAGTCGGGCGCACCGGGCAACTTGCGGACGTTGAGCCGGTAGCGAAAGCCGGCTGTCCATACGGCTTGACGAACGTAACGTTCCGCCGTAGTGCCCCGGTTGCGGACGCGGGACATTAGGGCAGAGCGTTTTTCTTTGGTGAGGAAGTCGCTCATGCTGCTAATCGTCGTCCGGATCGGCGACGGAGGCGGGATTGATGATAGTGGGTAACGTCTTGGCGATAGACATTACGACAGTGGAGGCTCCTTGTGCCACCAAACGGCGGATTTCGTCGATATGCTCTTCAATAGCCGTTTTGGTGTCGCTCTGTTCCATTCTGGAATAGGCGTCTTCAAGGCCCATCATCAACACTAGCATACCTATGCGGTACTGTTCGGCGATCACCTTTTTATCAATGTCATCGCGTTCACGGTCAAGGAATCGACGGAAATGGGCGTTGTCATAGTTGATGTAATACATGCTGACTTCGCCGAGATCCTCAACTCTGCCGCCATCCTGGTCGCTAAAATCATCGGGCCACTGTTCGGTTTCCTCTTCTCCAATTAGACGGCCATCCCTAGTGAGCCACTTGCTAGGCGGCAATGCTCGCCCTTTGGCCGTTTCATCATCGCCGTCAGAATCAGGGTCAGTAGCCCTGCGTTGTGTTCGATTCCCATTTCTTTTAGTCTGCCGCGATTCAATGATTCTCAGTGTCATGCTTTCCGTGACAGGCTCCGGCATTGCATCGTCAATCAGAGACAGTGAAAACGAAACTTCATCCCCTACTGCAACTTGGTCCGGCAAAGCAGTGAACGTTATGGTAAGCCGGCCATTCTGGAGTACAAAATTGTGCGAAAACCTCCCACCTAGCCCGCTGGTAAAAACACGCCCGCGATTATCAGGTCGTGTAAAATAATCGTTGACAACGTCCGTATCAAATATAACCTTCCTCCGACCATCAACGGTAATTTCGGCACCATTTTCTCTAATTCTTCGTGCAGCAAGTGTCAGAAAAGTTGGGCTGTATTTGCCTTGCCATTTTTCTTCAATATCCGACCTGCCTACGTAACCGGGCAGAGTCACCAAAGTGCCGCCTGGAAGCAATTGAGCGATGCTAGGGTCATTGTCAATTAAATTTTGGAACAGGGTTACTTGACCTTCTTGGGTCAAGTTTTCCGTTTCTTCCCGTGCGATTCTTTGTTGCAGATCTTTTAAGTATTGAGAATCGGTTATCAGCTGGGTAACCTCGTCCCGATATAGTTGCCCGACGCTGGTTGCCCGAATGCTTTCCCGATCGCCTTTCCAGACATCGTTGTGAGCAGATTCCGACAAGTTACTGGAATCGACGATTACGACAATGCGGTCCTTAAGCCCCGGAAATTTGCAACGCGACGACAGGTACGCTCGGTTCTCTTTGAACTGCACCTGTCCGTTGACCGCGTGGAAAACCCTTGACGTGTTGCGCGGAGCTCTCAGCCAACCAGGCAGTTCCCTCCCCAGAACTATCGCACGTACCGATACGTTGCCCAAGATAGGGTGGTCAATATCGCCGATGTGCTGTTCGCGCCCTGCTTCGTAAATCCGGTTTTCATCTTCCTCGTCAATTTCTTCGTCACCGTCCCTACGGAGCAGCAGGAACTCCATACCGTTGACGGGACGTTCATCAACGCCTAGGGCGCGTCGGCCACCACGGCGACGGTCCGGGCGCTGGCGGTAATCCATTAGGCGGAACGGCAAGACGGTAGAGACCAAATTTTCGTTGAGAGATTCCCGAATGCTTCTGAAACTGGTCGCCGATTCCATCTGATAGTCGTACAGCTTCACCAAGGTGCCGGCGGAGATGTGAACCTTGTCATCACGCTCGCCATTGTTCAAATTCATCGGGTGCAAAACCGAAGCCGAAAAGGATGGTATGACGCCAGAGAGCTTAAAGTACTCGGCAATAGGCGTACCTCCTCCCGGCCGGCGACGTACCAAGGTCCAGCCCCACTCCCCCCTGGCATCATAGCGGCGTGAGACAATCAGCTTGTACCACTGCCGTCCGCAATATGTAAGTACACCCGAAGACCCCATGTTGTACTTGCCTTGCACAAAGGGAATGTCGGTCTTGTTACCTTTGCTCAAGGACAGGAACGTATCCTCAAAGTCCGCGGGATGCTGGCCTTCCCCGTTATCAACGAACGTAAAGCATAGCGATTCATTTCTCCGTGTACCACCGGTCACCCCGATAACCAGATTGCTCTCTGCGAATTCTTGCAGATACCGCGGGTCATCAACTTCAGCCAGAACGCCGCTGCGAGCTCCGCGGAGTTGCACGAGGTCGCTTACGCCGGCAATCACCGATTGTGGCGCGTCTGAGCCGGTGGGGTTAATGCCCTTTTGGTAGGCATGTTTCATCAGCACTGCATCCACCATGTTCGTGCATAGCTCCGTAAGGGCTTTGCTGCCGGTGGACGCCTGATTAGTAACGACATTGAAGTTAGTTTCCCGCCCGTCAATCGGGTGCCAGTTGTCGGGATCGTTTAGTTCCGGCTCGGAATCGATGATTTCGCCAACCGTGCGTTCCGACTCAGCACGCAGGATGCGGAGGCAAACCTCTTGACTGTTCATGATGTTACCTCACCTGCGTTTGCATCTTGCCACAATCCGGCAAGCCATCTCGCCATATATTCGGACAGCTTGGGCGGTACGGCGTTGCCTATCATTCTGGCGATACCGTCCATGCCCTCACCGTAAAATTCGTAATCGTCAGGGAATGACTGCAAAGCGGCACCTTCACGGAGTGATAAGCCGCGTACCTGCCCATAATGGCCAAAGCGCCCGTTGGAAACGCTGTGGAACCGTGTGGTGATGGTCGGCGCCGGCTTACCCGGGTGGAGGCGGGTGTACACGTCGCCGAAGCCCCGCTTGCCTTTGGCATCTAATCGACGATGGCAGGGCAACGATAAATCGCCGAATGGACTGTCGGCAAAGCCGAAGTTCGGTTTGCCGGGTTCGACCGACATCAACCGTTGACGGTTAACTTCGATCAGGTCTCGGCATACATGGTTGGCGATATGGTTACACTCTCCGCCGGCCGGTAATTCGTGCAAATGGCCTATTGCTTCTTTGACCGATGGGTTAGATGAGGCTTCCGGATTCCGGTATGGGATGGGCAAGTCGAAATCTAGATCACCCGCCCGTTCCTTCTTGAGCGCCATCAAAATGCGTCGTCGCCGATATTGAGGAACGCCGAAGCGAGATGCACAAACACCGTCCTCACCAACCCAGTATCCCAAATCGTCCAGTGCCGTTTGGAAGGCACTCCAAATGTACCGTAATTTTCCAGTCTTAATGCTGGCGACATTTTCGGAGATGACCAATTCGGGTCGGAATTCCGCAATGAAGGGAATAGTCTGCTCCAGCAGGTTTTGGTCGCGCTCGCGCCCTTCGACGCGATCAGTGGTCATCCGCCGTTGCACGAATTTAGTGAACGCTTGGCACGGTGCGCATATTGCAAACAATAGCGGAACACCCGGAGCCTCATCGCGGTACATCGAAATCAGATGGTCCAACTTATCCCAAACTTCTTGCCGTTGCCCCTGTGGATAGTCGTCACTGAACGGGAACATATCCAGCGCCAAGAACGCCGGTTCGTCGCCGTCCAGCATAAGGTTCCCGTTGTTGTGCAGGTACGTTTTCTTGCAACCCTCGTCCTTGTCAATGCCGGCGATAACGTAGCCGCCGGCATCCAGCAGGCCGCGCGTGGTCCCGCCGGCTCCGCAATAGAAATCAACGGCAAGGAACTTCGGTATGTCAGTCCGATTAGGCATGTTGGTTTCCTATGAGAACATCCAAGCACTTAAAAGCATACGGCGGCGGGTTCGTCAACCTCCCCGCCGCCGCTTGTTTTTAATGTCCGATTGGCTACGCCAAAAAGTCCTCCACCAGCTCTACAAACCGCTCCGTGGCCTCCAGTTCGGGGTGGTGGCCGCAGTTGTCGATGACCTCCAGGCGGCTGCCGGGGATGCGGCGCTGGTACTCCTCGCCGGCGCCCACCGGGACGATGCGGTCCTGCTGACCCCAGATGAGCAGCGTCGGGATCCGCTCCAGGCGGTACACCTGGTGCACCAGGCCCGGGTCGTGCATGTAGGGCCGCCACGAGACCCGGCAGGTCCCCTCCATGGCGAATTCCCACCGCTCCAGGATGTCCTCTTCCGGCTCGGCGGGGCAGATGGCGCGGTACTCGGGAGTGCCGTCCGGGTCCAGCAGCGAGTCGCGGATGTACAGGGGTGGAGTGACCTCGAAGATGTCGTAGATTTCTCCGCCGGGAGGACGGATGCCGCCGGCTCCAACCAGGATGAGGCGGCGGAACTGCTGGGGGCACATGGTGGCCAGCTCGGCGGCCAGCCAGCCGCCCAGGGAGAAGCCCATCAGGTCGGCGCCCTCCAGGCCCAGCTTGTCCAGCGCGCCCAGGTACCAGATGGCCATGTCGTGCATCTTCATGGACCAGTCGAGCTGGTCCGACTGGCCGAAGCCGGGATGCGACGGGATGTGCAGGGTGTGGTTCTGGGCCAGGGCCTCGTGGTAGCGCAGCCAGCCGGGGTGCCCCAGCTCGTCGTGCAGGATGACCAGCGGGTTGCCGGAGCCGCCGGTGACGACCTCCACGCTGGAGCCGGAAACCTCGGTGATGCTGGAAGTCCAGGATTGGGCGGTTGTGGTCATGGTATGGCTAGTCCTCTGGGCGCGGCTACGCTCCATGCGTTGGTGGTGTCGTGTGTGCGAAGGAAATGGAGCGGGCGATGGGATTCGAACCCACGACTTTTTGCTTGGGAAGCAAACACTCTACCACTGAGTTACGCCCGCCCGGCGGGTGGCCGCTTGGTTCCGGCCGCCAAACGCAAGTTTGCCACAGGGCGGCGGGCAGGGCAAGGGGCATGAGCGGTGGCCCATTTGGCGGCGATAGGGGCCGACACAATAACAGGTGACTGGGCTAGGTGAGACCAATCTATGATCGCGCAACTGTCCAACAATGGCCGCGGACTGTTAACCTTTGGTGCTAGTTTGAGTTAGTTTTGAAAATGCCATGGGGTTCCCATATGCTGTGAGTTGACAATCCTCCACAGCAGGGAACCCCATGAACATCACCGATTTTATCACCGAACTCTACTGTAAGGTTGACGACGCCCTCCCGGGGATAGCGCCGCATCCGCAAGCCCGGCTCTCCATAAGCGAACTGGTTACCATCGGCGTCCTCCACGCCATCAAGAACGTCAAGCAGCGTCCCTTCTACCATTGGCTCAAGGATAACTATGGACACCTCTTCCCCAAACTTCCCGAACGCACCCGCCTCTTCCGCCGCCTGGAAGCCCAGGCCTGTTGGACCGGCTACTTCCTGGCCCAGCCCACCATCCTGGGCGTGGCCGACAGCTACGGCATCGAACTGGGACATCCGGTGCGTTCCGGACGGAACCTCCACCAGGTGGGCCGGAAAGGCAAGTCCAATCACCGCTGGATTGTGGGCGGCAAACTCTGCATCGTCCTCAACCAACTGGGCCAGATCGCCGCTTGGGACTGCGCCACGGCCAATACTCACGACCAACGTTTCCTGCCTTTGCTGGCAGGCTACGACGGGCAGATGATTGTCCTGGCCGACACTGGGTTTCACCGGGCCAAGAGCCCGCCCCTGGCTTGAACAGGGGGCGATCCGGCCAACGTGAAAATCTGTCGCCGCGGCCAGTGGAACGTGCGCATGATCGTGGAAACCACCTTCTCCATGATGACTGCGGTGTGGGGCAGCAAACAGATGCGGCATATCACCTGGCGCGGGTTTGAAGCGCACTTGAGCTACCTGATGGCTGCCTTCAACCTACTGTCGCAGTGGGATGGGTTGGAACCGGACGAAAACGGACGCGTCCATCGCTCTATTGCTCAATTCGTCCTCTGATATTAACTAGCACCAATGGTTGTTACAACATGGTACCACGCGCGGCCCTTACAAGATGCTGCCTCGATCTGTGAAGTAATTATCCTAAGCGAGACCGAAGTAATCGACATGGCGGACACACAGCAGCTCGTTCGGTATGTGCTGGGGCGAGATTGTCCACATCATGTGGAGTTGACTGCGGAGGCCCCACCGGGACGTGATTTTCGGCGCGCGGATTGTCTACCAATGGTTTCGCGGCCAAACGGATGAGAGCACACCTATTGGATGCGCACGCCACACTAAAATGGCCGCATCGGAACCTACTGGCCGAGTTCTGGTTTTTGGTGACAAGCGCCTCCGACAAACATCCAGAACATTTGGCGACTGGTGCTATACTCGCTGGACAAGCTATCGGAGCGCCGCCTTTCGAGCGGCTGTGGGTCGTCATCGAGATGCCTGACCAGTTGACATTCGTCATTGATCCGACCGATGAGTTCTCTTCCCTGGACCTCTTGGTCAAATCCTTGGAGGACATCAAACGGCTGCTCCGCGACGTGGATTACGCTATCTACGGCCGCGGTAGCAGGCGTGAGCAAGAATGGATGGTTACGAGCATCCGGTCTAGCTCACCCACGATAACCGTGGCACCTCAGGAAGAACGCCGACAATCCGTCGAGATTGTCGGAATAGGCCTTAAGTCGATAACCGAAGGAATGGACTATCCGCCGGAGCATTTCACCGAAAAATCGCTGGAAGATTTGAGAATGATGAGACGGCTATTCCAAGGCAAAGGATGTGCGCGTTCCGTTTCCGTTCTCATGGATGACAAACCCATCGCCTCAATAGATCAAGACATCGAGCAGTACGCGGATCGGGTCTTGTCTGGCGGGTACCACAACCTCGGTTCGATTCAAGGGAGATTGGATGCGATCAACGTTCACAGTTCGCCAACCGCGACCATCTGGGACAAAGTGAGCGGACTGCCAGTTCGTTGGAGGTTTCGTAGAGAAGAAACGGATGGGGTTAAATCTCTGCTTGAGAGATTGGTAGCGGTCACTGGCGATATCAGATATTTCGCCAACGGCAGGCCCCGTTCGATCTCAAACGTGGTTAATTATGAAGAAGTTGGCGAGGTCCGTCAGCACCGAATAGCAGAGTTCGGTTCGATCCCTGATGAAGAAGTCCAGCAAGTAGGTGCCGCTCGCTGGCTCGCATCGTTGCGCGACGTGGAGCGGTAGCCACCATGCCTGGTCCGCGACGGTTGTGGGACTCCAGCGTAGTCATAGGCTATCTCGCCGGGGAAGCGGATCTTGCCGAGCCGTGCAGGGACATTATTGCAGCGGCCGAGCGCGGTGAGTTGGAAATAGCCATCTCGATTGAGGCAGCGATCGAAGTAGCTTATCTCAAAGGGTACGACGACGCCGCGTCAGAAAGGATAATCCGCGAATTGCTCGGGAGAGGTTACATCATCCCTATCGCGGTAGACATGCAAGTGGCCGCGGTTGCAAGGGATCTAATCAGGAGGCACAGAACTCCGCCGACGATCAAAACCAAAGATGCTACGCATTTGGCAACCGCTATTCAGTGGAATATACCTGTCATGGAAACTACAGATGGCGGCCTGTTACGGTTCAGTGGCGTCGAGGGCAACCCGCCCGTCACAATCCGCCGTCCAATTTACGAGGGCGCGCGACGGATTCCCGGTCTGTGAAACGCGCCATAATCCCTCGTACCCAGCACGGTCATATCGACTGCCTTGGTCGTGTTGGTCGCGTGCCGGGCTCAATGGGAATAGTTGGCAGCTATTTTGTGCATCTAGGGAGCGAATGATCTGGGGTTCGAGTTCGAAGCTCGGACCTAATCGGTCTCGGGCTGCGGGCATGGATCGAGATGTAGCGGCTCCCCTTACGCCCCAACCGCCGTCGCCTCCCTTCTCTCCCCCTGGAAGTCGCGGGTTAGCTGGGCCAGCAGGAAGAAGATGTTTTCCACGGCGTTGGTGGCTTCGACGATGATGCGGTGGCGGCCGTCGTCTTCCTCGGGGGCCATGGCCAGGTAGCGGGCGCGCACGTCCTGCATCAGGCTGCGGCGGTCTCCCATCACCTGCTGGACGAAGGCCCAGGAGTCGGGGTCGTCCTCCTCCAGGGCGTCGAGGAAGATGAGCAGGGCGGCGTCGGTGCCCTCGACCACGCTGATCTGGAAGGTGTCCAGCATGTCGTCCTCGGGGAGGTCGCGCAGCAGGTCGGGCAGGGTGGAGAACTGCTCCTCCAGCCAGGTTATCAGTTTCTGGCGGCTCAGCACGGCGTTGCGCCGTTCGCCGTCCTGCCCCGGGTTGCGCTGCCCCAGCTCGGCCAGGAACTCGTCGATGCGGGAGTTGACCTGAAGCGTGGACTGGCGGACGGCGCCCAGAGGCAGTCCCATGCGGGCCTGCTCCAGATATTCGGAGAACCGGCCCAGCACGCGCTTCTGCTCCAGGTGAGCCAGGTCCAGGGCGGTGGTCACGTCGTCGATGGCCAGGTCATGGATGAATTGGGGCCGCGACCTTTCCTCCTCAGCGCTGGCCGGCCAGATGCGGGCGAAGAGCCGCATGGTCCAGTCCGGCGCGGACAGCACCACGATGCGCGACGGCATCCCGAATACGATCACCGCCAGCGCCATCTGCGGACCGAGGCCGATGTCCGGCCAGGTCACCAGGGCCGTGACCAGCGGCACCTGCGCGTACACCTCTATGTACAGGAGGATCACCAGGATGATTGCGGAGAAGAAGACCTGAAATGCCCAGAACATGCCCAGCTGCCGGGCGGTTCCGCTCAATCCCGACGAGACCACGATGACGCTGATGGCCAGCCCCACGTAGGAGCCGTAGATGTACATCAGCACCTGCTCCACGCCCACCAGTTGGGCGGCGGCCAGGCCGATGCCGAAGGCCACCACGGGCACCAGCGCCTGCACGATGAACGTCAGCAGCGCCCCCAGGATGAAGGACAACAGGATGGACTCCGCGGAGATCTCCAGGCCGGCCTGGAACCAGGCCTGGTCGGACAGCGGCTGCGCTGATTCCTTAATAAGGACGAGACCGAAGAGCAGCGCCGCCACGCCGAAGAGCATGGCGCCGGCCTCGCGGTAATTGCCCCGCTGCAGCCGCGTGACGATAAGCCCGCCGATGCCGATGCCGTAAAGCGCGGCGACGCGGATGTCCACGGTCACGATGAACAGGATCAGGCCGACGCCCATCTGCGCCCCCAGGGCGATGGGATAGCCCTGCTTGGGCGAGATCAGCCCCGACCTCAACATGCTGATGGTGATGAACGTGACCGCCGGCGAGGACTGGGTGATGGCGCCGGCCATGGTGCCCCAGCCGAAGGCGGCGAAGCGGTTGTCGGCCAGGCGGCTGGCCAGCACCCGGAGGCGCGGCCCCACCACCGTCTTGAGGTTCTCGGAGAGGAGCCACATCCCGAAGAACAGCAGCCCAACGCCGCCGAGGATGCCGCCGAATACTGCAATCATGCGTCGCTCCCTGTCGCCCAATTGCGACCGCAGAAGTCACCCGATGCGATTCAATCTCCGTTGCGGGGGATCGGTTTACCGTTGCGGATCGCTATGTCAGGACGATTGTACACGGCAGCATGCCGAAACCTTGTCGCCGGTTTGATAACGCCGAAAGTGTGCGTGCGCCCGCCTCCGCCGTCGCCGGCATTGCTCCCCTCGTATTTCCAGTCGGCTGCTTCCAGGAATGCCAGATGAACGCGCCAGATCAACACATTCCTGCCGGGTTCGATGGTACCGGTTGGATCGACCAGATAGCGAAACACACAGTACCAACCGGCGTGGTTGTAGTGGGCCTGCAACGCCCAGGGGCGGAGGCTGGCCTTGATTTCAAGAGAGTCGCCAGCAGAGGGAGGATCCGACGAGCCGCGAAGTTTAAGGTCGGGGAAGCGTTGCTGCGCCAGGTCAGCGTGTCGGGGTTTTTCGTAAACCGTGAGGGAAGAGAATGCCCGGGCCGCGAAAATACCCACTAATGCGCTGAACACATTGGCCTGCTCGAAATATATTTCTACAAACTGCGCAGTCTCGTTTTCCACCGAAGCAATCACCCGTCTCAATTGACCCACCGACAATACGGGAGGTAAAGCAACATCCCGGTTGAACCAACTGTCCGGGGGATTCGGGCTAGTCATCTTTCAGTTGTGTCAACAGCGGCACCGCCCGCTGCGCCATGGCGTGATATTCGGGCGAAGACTCGATACCAACAGCACGCAAACCGGCGACGCGGGCCGCCGCGACTGTGGAGCCGGAACCCATAAACGGATCCAGTATGGTTCCCGTGCCCAGCGGCAACGCGGCTCGCGTCAGTTGCCGCATCAAACGTTGCGGCTTCAGCGATGGATGCGGGGCAATTTGCCGCTCAGCCTTCGACGCCGGCGGACACACGATGACGTCCCAGAACGGCTGCTCGTCTGATATGCGACGCAAACCGCCCACGCCCCAACGGTTGAGGTTGTCTTGCACGCGGCCCTCAAGCGGTTTGCGGAACAGGCCCCAGGGCTCCCATCCGGAGCGCGGCATCACCGACACGTCGGGGAACTCTTCGTGGGCGTTTTTGGGCCGGTCGCCGCCGCGCAAGGTCTTCACGATGCGCACTATCTCCCCCCGTTTTTCGAAACCGGCATCCAGCATCGGCAGGTAAACGTGGTGCGACAGCAGCGGGTTGGTGGCAATGAAAACGTGCGCGCCCGGCACCAGAACGCGCATGAGCAGCGGCGCCAATCGGCTGAAGAACTGTTGCAGGCCGGCTTCTTCCGCCGGCGTCAGGACCGTAAAACGGGGTACCGGGCTGCGCTGCGCGCCGTCAAAACTGGGAGGAATGCGCCAGACTCCGCCGGACCCGTTCCTCCGCTTGTCCAATTGGTCCGGCTGGTATTCAACCAGGCCATAAGGAGGGTCAGTTACAACTGCGTGGATGGATGCCGGCTCCGCGGTCTCCAGCCATTCGAAAGCATCGCCGCGGATGAGATCCGCGTCGTCGGCTTCGTCCGACGTGGTTGTCTCATCATGCACTGGAGCCACAGCGTTGGCGTCGTCAGCAAAGTATTGAAGTTCCGGTTGCATCGCCATCGGAGGCTCCCACGGTGGCCCAAGCATAGCGCAGGGCCGTAATGCTGTCTATTGGCCGCCGGCCGGATGGTCGCCCCACGGCACCTCGGGCAGGTTGCGCTCCCGGCGCACCTCGTTGATGGTGAGCACGCCCCGATCCAGCAGAGCCGACTCCCGCTGCACTCGGTTGTTCTCGTCCTCCTGCAACGCCTCGATGGTCGACAGGTCGAACTCCACCGAGAGTTGCGGGTAGCCGAGGCGGGGCAGCAGCATCCGGTTCAGCTGCTCCTCCAGGAACCGCACCTCGGGCACGACGGTGTTGCGCCAGAACATGCGCTCCGACGCCTGCACGTTGGCGTAGGTGGCCCGCTCGAAGTCGCCCAGCAGCAGTTTGGGCACGCCGTAGGTCCGGCTGACCTCTTCCAGGCTCCAGCGCAGACCCTGGATGAAGTCGATGTCCCGGTGGGACAGGCCCAGGGTCTTTACGTCCCGCACCTCGGACGCCACCGCCGGCCGGTTGGCGTTGGCCGACCCCCGGTAGCGCATCTCCCAGCGCGCGTAGAACTCCTCCAGCTCCGTCTCGTTCATCTCCTCGTTGGTCAGCAGCAGGAAGTCGGGACGCGCCGAGTTGCGCAGCAGGTGCCGGTTGAAGCGCAGCCCCTCGTGGCCCATGTCGGCGGAGAGCCGCGCCGGCGCCAGGGGCGACAGTCCGGCCAGCTCCTCCAGCGGGTTGAAGTAGCGCAGCCACACGATCTCGTCGGGCGTGTAGGCGACGGGTTCGGCGACCCCGCGGTACACGAACCCGCGCACGTAGCGCTGCCGGTCCGGGATGACGGCCACGCGGTCGGGACGCAGGGGCCACAGCTCCGGCTGGCCGTCCGCGTCGCGCTCGATGGCCCAGAATGCCGCGCCCCACAGGCAGAGGTGGGTCTCGGTCGCCCGCCACAGGTCGGCGCGGGTGTGCCACGGGTTCACCCGGTCCAGCAGGCGCGCCGCCGGATGCGACAGATCGACGGGCGTCCGGCGCCCGCCGGACTCGCCGCTGCGGGTGTACCGCACCGGCGGCCGGGTCAGGGCGTCGGCCCGCAGCTTGATGGCCGCGTACACCGAGGGCGACGTCGCCATGTACCGTCCGTACTCCGGCCGCGCCCAGCCGCCGCCGGTATCCGGAGCCAGGCCGGCCAGCCGCTCGTCCGACGGCAGCCGGTCCGCCAGCGTGGCCCGATTGGCCCGTTGCACCACCCTGGTGTCCGCCTCGCGCCGGCCGACCCGCACGGAGCGCAGCATCTTGCCCAGTTTCACCATGTTCGCTCCCTCCTTAATATACTGTCAGAGTCAGGATTACCGGGATTTCAGTATTCGCAGGATTGCAGTGACTCCGCCACCGGATAACCCAATCCTGAAAATCCGCTAACCCGGTGAATCCTGATTCTGACGATCATCAAATAAACAGGTCCCGCATCCAGCGCGGGCGCTCGATCGTGGCGCCGGTGTCCAGGAAGGCGAGCATGAGGGCGTCGGCCTTGTCCGGCGACGGGAGCCCGCGACTCTTCATGCTCTCCTTGCTTTCCATCAGCACCTTGCCCCGGCTGTTGTAGCGATAACGCAGCGAGGTCAGTTCGGCGATCAGCTCCGGGTCGTGGGGGATGCGGATGGCATGGTCGCGGAACCGTCGCGCCAGGGTCCAGTAGCCCTCCGCCCGCAGGTTGGCGCAGACGCTCTCCTCCTCAAGAGGAGCGCCGGACCCGTGGAACCCGTACACCGGAAAACCCTGCTGCGCCAGGTCGTCCACCACGCCGGAACCGAGGCCGGTGGCGTCCACGTTCACCTGCCGCGGATGACGGTCTCGCGCCGTCACCACGATCTGCCCGGTGGTCGCCGTGGTGGGGAACCCGTGGTACACCTGCACGTCCACGACCACGTTGCCCCGCCGCACCATGATCACGCTGCGGTCGATGCCGAACCGGGCCACGTCCACGCCCAGGACCACCGGCTCGTACTCGCCCGTCGCCGCCGGAACCTCACCCACGGGATATGTGGCGTCGTCGATGTCGGAGATGGCGATCAGGTTGTCCTCGCCGCGGTCGGGAAACTCGCCCAGGATCCGCGCCCGGAACATCTCGCTGCCTTCGCCCCACATCTGCCGCCGCTCCTCCACCCATGCCGGCGTGGTCAGGCCGGGGATGGCGATGCGTCCCTCCGCCACGTTGGGCGACTCCAGGGCCGACATGGTGATGGTCTCGTAGATCCCACGCTCCCGGTGGAAGGCCCGGTGGAACCCGCCCGAGGTGGTCGTCGGGTTGCCGATGAGCAGCAGGGTCGGGTTGGCCGAGGTCATCACCGCCTCCACCGCTTCGTAGATGGGCTCGGCGACGCCCTCGGCCTCGTCCACCACCACGAACATGTTCTCGCAGTGGAAGCCCTGGAACTGGTCGGCGTCGCTGGCCGACAGCCCCAGGGCGTAGCGGCCCTCCGCCACCTCCCACCGGGTGTCCAGCATGGTCCCGCCCAGCGTGTCGGCGGCGTTGCGGTAGAGCCGGTGGATCTGACGCCAGAGCACGTGACGCACCTGCCGGAAGGTCGGCGCGGTGCTGAGCACGATGGCCGGGTCGTGGGCGTGGACGTACCACAGCACGGCCACGGCGGCGGTGAAGTCCTTGCCCAGGCCGTTGCCCGACTTCACCGCCACCCGACGCCGGCGCTCCACCGCCCGCAGCACCTCCTCCTGCTTGCTCCACAGCCGCACGCCCAGGGTGTCCGACGCGAACCGCACCGGACCTTTGTCGAAATCAGGATTCTCAGGATTGCGGGATTTCCCGGATTGGCAAAAATCCTGAGAATCCTCAAATCCGGCAAATCCTGATTCAGACGATTTTGAGACGGCTGCAACAACGTCCGTCCCATCCCCTCCCACTAACGGGCGCGAGCCGTGGGAGCCGCGCCCGCGCCGGAGCCGGAGCCCGGCCGGCGTCGCACCGCGGCCACCGACGCCAGGCGGCGCCGCGCCTCCTCGGGGTTGATCGGCGTCGCGGCCGGCTGCACGTTGGCGCCGTCGCCGTGCCCATCCGGCGGGCTGAACAGGAACCCGCAGTCCAGGCAGCGATACACCGTATGGTCTTCCCCGTCCAGTCGGGCCAGTTCCAGCAGTCGGTCGGAGTTGCAACGTCGACAGATCAACACTATTCACCTCTTTCTCGTGGCCGGAAATTGCGAATTGGCCTGGCCACACCCAACCAATGTATAGAACTAACGTTCCATAAGTCAACGCCATCGTGTCACAAAAAAGTCATTGCGAGACCCATTGCCCATTGTCATTGCGAGACCCATTGCCCATTGTCATTGCGAGACCCATTGCCCATTGTCATTGCGAGACCCATTGCCCATTGTCATTGCGAGACCCATTGCCCATTGTCATTGCGAGACCCATTGCCCATTGTCATTGCGAGACCCATTGCCCATTGTCATTGCGAGACCCATTGCCCATTGTCATTGCGAGACCCATTGCCCATTGTCATTGCGAGACCCATTGCCCATTGTCATTGCGAGCGCCTTTTCCTCTTGTCATTGCGAGCGAAGCGTGGCAATCTCGTGGCAATCTCAATGCCTCTCGCCAACAACAATGCCCAACTCCAGGCCCTACCACGTCTACATCATGGCCAACGCCAGGTTCACCACCCTTTACGTCGGCGTGACCAACGATCTGGCCCGACGGGTGTTCGAGCACCGGCAACGAACGGATCCACGCTCCTTCACCGCCAGGTACAACCTCACCCAACTGATGTATTTTGAAGAGACCGGAGACGTCGAAGCCGCGATTGCACGGGAGAAACAGCTCAAATCGTGGTCGCGAGCGCGCAAAGTCGCGTTGATTGACGCGTTGAACCCCGACCACGACGATCTGGCGGCCGATTGGTACCACTGATGGGAACGGTCATTGCGAGACCCATTGCCCATTGTCATTGCGAGACCCATTGTCATTGCGAGACCCATTGTCATTGCGAGCGCCTTTTCCTCTTGTCATTGCGAGCGCAGCGCGGCAATCTCGCCGGGGTCTGCAACGTACCGCCGGGATTGCCACGTCGCTATCGCTCCTCGCAATGACAGATGAGGAGACACCAAAAAAGCCCCGCCGGGAAGCCGGCGGGGCGCAATTGCGGGGGTTGATGGGACCGAACTAGCCCGGATTGTGCCGCTCGACCAGCTCGACGATGCGGGCGTCCAAGCCGCCCTTCTGATCGTCCAGCGTGCCGGCGTCAGCGAACGCCACCGCCAGGTGCGCGTCCCGTTGGATGTCTTCCCAGTCGGTCTCCAGCTCGAACTCGTCCCGCAGTTCTTCAAAAAGCTGGTCCAGCGAAGCCTTGTCGAACATATCGGTTTTGTACCTCCTCCAGTTGGTCGGCGACCCTGCGGTTGAGCCGCCCCGAGCCACGTCGCCGGCACCGGCCAAACCGTGCCTGTCCAAGGCCATTCTCCGGCGCTCATGGCAGCAGGGGGTATATTACTCCCATTCAACGCCGGGGGCAAGCATTGGCCGAACCCCCGACGGCCCGCTTTGGGGAGGCGTCAGAATCAGGATTTGCGAATTGCCGGCTAGTCGGCGGACGGGTCGGGCGCCGGTTCCGTGGGGGTCAGGACCACGGAACCCGTTCGGTCGTCGTGGCGGTGGCGCATGACCAGGTCCACCCGCTCGTGCAGCGCACGCAGCAGCCCGCGATTCTCCGCCACCTGTTCCCGCAGGTGGCCCACCTGTTCCTCCAGCCGTCCCACGCGGACGGCAAGGGCGGCGATGGCCTCCCGCAGGCCGTTGATCTCCCCCTGAATCCGGCCCATCATGTAGAGTATGCGGAACAGTACGCCCAGGATGGAAACCTGCAACAGGCCCATGAAGGCCATGAAGGCGTAGATGTAGGCGGGGTTGTCCATCGCTATCTTCCGTTCAGCGCTATTTCCCCGGGAGGTGCGCGCAGTTCAGCACGCGCGCCATCCCTGCCGGGATTGCCGACCCCGGCCGCGCGGCTAGTCGGCGAACGGGTCGGGCGCCGGTTCCGTGGGGGTCAGGATCATGGAACCCGTTCGGTCGTCGTGGCGGTGGCGCATGACCAGGTCCACCCGCTCGTGCAGCGCCCGCAGCAGCCCGCGATTCTCCGCCACCTGTTCCCGCACGTCGCCCACCTGACCCCGCAGGTCGGCGATCTCCTGCCGAATGTTCCTCAGCTCTTCCCAGATACCTTCGATGCGGCCTTCCAGCCGGCCCACCGTTGAGCCCAGGCGCAGCACTGCTACCAGCATGGTAACCACCAGCAGGCCCTGGAAACCCATGATGGCGAAGAGGATCGTGGCGTTTACGTTGAAGTCGCCCATTCCGTTGCCTCCATAGGATACTTCCGGAATGCTATTACCATTCACCGCCGGGGGCAAGCGCCGCCCGTCACTGCCGCCCCCAGACCCTCACCGCCCGTTGCGCCGGCTCAGGCCGATACCGCCGGCAAAGCCCAGCAGGGCGCCCACCGCCCCCTTCACGATCCAGTCGGCCAACTCGATGAGCTGCCGCTGCGCCGGCGTCAATTCCGGGCCGGACACCCACGCCTGCCACGCCATGCCGATGCTGCCCAGCAATACCAGAGCGAACAGCATCGCCACTATCAGTACGGGAAGCGCGTTTTTGCTCATTGCGGGCCAGCCTCGTCCTCTCCGGTCCGGGCGGCTTTTGGAGCTCCCTGGGGCAAGCCGCGTTGCCAGAAAACGTACATCAGTATGCCGAAACTGCCCAGCAGTAGCGCCAGTCCGATAATCGCTGCCACCAGCAGCAGCACTCCGATCGCCGTGTCCATAACTTCGCCTCCCCTGGCGTCGTGTCACCCACAGTTCGCCACCTCATTATACGGCCCGCCGCAACCTCCCCTTCCCCTTCCCCATCCTGTCCATCCCTGTAAAGCCAGGAACGGCGGGCGCAGTGGCAGCCTTTTCTCAAAATACGGCCCGCCGCAACCTCCCCGTCCCCATCCTGTCCATCCCTGTAAAGCTGAGAACGGCGGGCGCAGTGGCAGCCTTTTCTCAAAATACGGCCCGCCGCAACCTCACCGTCCCCGTCCCCATCCTGTCCATCCTGTCCATCCCTGTAAAGCCAGGAACGGCGGGCGCGGCGGCAGCCTTTTCTCAAAATTCGCCCAAATTCGCCCCGCCCCGTAATATTCCCGTAATATTGACCCCGCTACAATTGCCAGGCAAGTCTGGAAATCTACCCCGCCGTCCCTGCGGCCGGCCTGCTGACCGTCTTTCCTGCGCAAGCAGGAACCCAGCGCCGACCCCGCAGACGGCCTCAACACAAGGAGGTGATAACGCCGCTACCTGACCAAAGCCGCCCCACGCCCGCCCGCGGGCACGACACCTGGCCCCGGACGACAGTGGGCCGAGGGCGCAACCGCAACCAACCAACACGCAAATGGCAGTCTCACAAGGAGATTTTGTCAAATGAGTAGAAAAACGAGAAAGCTGATATGGTCAGCGCCCCTGGTGGCGGTGTTAGCCGTCGCCGTCGCCTTGGCCATCTTCGCGGCGCTTGGGCCTAGCCAAGCGCAAGCGGACCACGAACTGCTGCCCAGCGCGCCGACCAACCTGCAGGCCACGCCGGCGGACGGCAACGCGGGGCGGACGGAGCTGGTGGTGACCTGGACCGCGCCGGAAAGGGGCCCGGTCACCGGCTACCGGATCGATTACTCCTTGGACAACATTGAGTACAAGGAACTCGTCGCCAACAGCGAAAGCACGGCAACCACGTACCCGCACACGGGTTTGACACCCGGCACGATGTACGTCTACCGGGTGTTCGCCATCAACAGCGCCGGGACTGGGCTGGTTTCCGATACCTACTCCAGCATGACTGACGGCGCGGCAGATATGCCCGACGATGTGATTGGACTGACGGCGGCCCGGGCCACGACCACGCCCGAAAAGTGGAGTGAGATCAACCTGAACTGGACCGAGCCCTACGGCGGAGGTTCGGAAATCACCGGGTACTGTATCGAGATTGTCGACGATGAGATAGCCTGGCCCGACAATACCGCTGGGTGCAGGGCAGCCACCGTACCTACTGCTGACACGGCCTTTGTCGCCGCCACCACCGCAGGCGTCATCCTCACCGGCAATACCATGACCACGTACACGGATGACGGTCTTGGCGCGGGGGAGCGGCGGTACTACCGGGTCTTTGCGATCACCGGCGAGGACACCGAGCGGTCCCTATCCGAGATGCCGTCCAACGAAGCCGACGCCATGACTGATGATGCGGTGAAGCCGGATGCTCCGACTGGCCTCAAGGCCGCGAAGAGCTCAGATAATGCAACGGTCAACCTTTACTGGTACTGGCCGGCCAGCGACGGCGGCGAGGACATCGTGGACTTCCGCGTGGAAGTGACCACGAACCGGAACAGTTGGCCAAAGGCCACGGAGGCCCTAACGGCGGACGCGGCTAACAACATCACGGCGAATTCATTTGTGGGCGGTGACCTGACCGCCACTGGCAGCGATGCCAACGATGATGGCGTGCTCGGGCCGGTTACTGCGGACACTGCATCCGCCGATGATGCCTCAGCCGCACAGCAGGCTACCCACACCCATTTGGTCCCCGCTACTGCTATGCGGAAAACTTTGTACTACCGCGTCTCCACTCAGACAGCAGCCGGGCGCAGCGTTCATAGCAACATCGCCTCGGTCACGGTGAACGGAGGAACCAATCCGGTGGCGCCGACTTTCACAGATGAGAATGTGACCGCAGGAGACGGCAAAATCGATTTGACGTGGTCCGCCATGGACTACGACCATGACGAAGACGGTGGCACGACGCCTGAAGTCCCCTACCCCGCGTCCGGTTACAGGATCGACTATGCGGAAGGGAAAGCCGATACAGCCACCAACGACGAGCTGATGTGGAAGCCGCTGTGGGGCAACACCGGCTTCACCGACACTGAATTCACCCACGAGCCGCTGAAACCAGCCACGCGGGCCTACTATCGTATCTTCACCATCGGCTCGAACCAGGTGATCAGCATTGCGACCGGGCCCATCAGCGATACCACCAACGAAGCGGGCGCCCTGGGGAAAGTCAGGAACCTGCGGGCGATGGCGGATGACACCACCAAGATCACGGTCACATGGGATACTCCCCAGAACCTCGGTGTCAACGAAATCGATCACTACAATGTCCAGATGGCGATGCGGGGCGACGTCCCAGACTTCACAGGCTTCGACGATAGCAACACTAAAACCACGGATGGGCCGGAAGCCAGCTTCATGCACACCAAGCTGTCTCCAAACCAGACTTGGCTCTATCGTGTGGCGGCAGTGGCCAAGGGTCGGACCACCGATCTAACGGAAGCCGAATACACCAGCTGGGTGAACGCGACGACCCCCGCGGCGGGAAAACCCGAAGCCCCGGTGGGGCTGGTGGCTGAAGACGCCAGGGACTCGAGCCAGACTGCGCCCGGAGATCGTGGCGTGCTGCTGATCTGGAACGAGCCGAAAGGCCCGGTTGGGTCCGTCGTCACCAAGTACGAGGTCCAGCGCATGGTCATGGGCGAGGACAGCAATTTCAAAGCCCTTATGGCCCTCGAAGCCACGTTGACTGCCGATGGTGGGATCCTCGTTCCCGCTCGCACCAGCTTTACCGACGACGACGAGCCTGAGCTGGACAACGACGAGGTGCGCCATTACCGCGTCCGGGCCGTCAGCAACTCCGACGTGGACGGAGAGTGGGCCACGGTTAGATTCCCCGCGGACCGGATGCACAACAACGCCCCCATGGCCGGCGCAGCCATTGACCCCCAGACGGTGGAGGTCGGCGCCACGGTCATGGTCCAGAGCACCATCACCGACACCGACACGGGCGACACGCTGACGTGGGACGCCGTGTCCAACATGGAGATGTACGCCACCGCCGATGTGGACAACATGGGCATGGTCACCATCACCGGCGTCGCGCCCGGCTCGGCCACCGTCACGGTGACCGCCACCGACGGCGACGACGCGACCGCCACCCAGACCATCGCGGTCACGGTAACGGCGGCAGCCCTGGGCGCTCCGAGCAACGTGATGGCGACAGTGGACCGTCCGGATCCCGGCGAATCCGACGTGACCGTAACCTGGACAGACGGGGAGAACGCGGACGTTCACCACGTCGTTCTGATCTCGGACGACTTCCGAACCATCGTCCCGGACCGTATTGAGGGTGTCCCCTCCGATATGGAGTACACGTTCAGGGACGTCGCTCCCGGCAGGTACATAGTCGCTGTGCGGTCCACGGCCCCGAATGGAGATGCGTCCCCGTACGTCTTTGACATCGTGACGGTGGAACCGTAAGTGAGATTGAGAGGGTTCCGAGCGTTCTCTAAGGACTTGCTCCGGCGGGAACCGCCCTCGGAACCGTCCCCGGCATGACAAACAACGACGATCTCAAAGGAGATTCAGTCACATGAGTAACAAAACGAGAAAGCGCCTCTGGCCGGCGTCGTTGGTGATGGCGGTCGCCATCGTCGGCGTGTTGGCCGCATTCCTGGCGCTGGGGACGACTCCGGCGAATACGGAAGCGCACGACGGCGCGAGCGGTCCTTCCCACTGCGCTGCAATACCCGCAGACCTTCAGCCGCTCCACGACGCGTTGGCTGCGGACCACGACTGCGCGACGGGGCTGTCAAACACCGCCCCCATGGCCGGTGACGCCATCGCTGCCCAGACGGTGGCGGTCGGCGCTATGGTCACGGTCCAGAGCACCATCACCGACGCGGACGCGGACGACACGCTGGCCTGGACTGCGATGTCCAGCGCCGCCACGATCGCCACCGCCACGGTGGACAACATGGGCATGGTAACCGTCACCGGCGTCGGGGGCGGCATGGCCACCATCACCGTGACCGCTGACGACGGCAACGGTGGCACGGCGATGCAGACCTTCACGGTGAGGGTGACGACGATTGACGCCCCGACGGGCGTGTCGGCGGCCCACAGTGGTGAAGCCGGCCAGGTGGTCGTGAAGTGGACCATGTCGGATGACGTGGACTCCTATGAGGTGACCTACCGCGTGCCCGGTGGGGCGATCACGAGGGACAGTCAGGACGCCACGTCTCCCCACACCATCACTGGGCTGATGGCCCAGACTGAGTACGAGGTCTGCGTGATCGCAGTGGTGGGCAGCGAAAGGTCCGCGCCCGCGTGTGACACCGCCACCACCTCGCGCTACCTGCTGACCTTTGACCAGTATATTGCGGACCCCGACCGGACCGACAAAGGGGACATCACAATCCCTGAGGACGGATCCATGGCGGCTCCGGGCGCAAAAGTTACGCTGCGCGCCACGGTTTGGGTTCCGGACCCCATCGCCTCCGGTGACGATACCGACACCGTCGCGGTGCGGTTCATGAGTGTCCCCGAAGATCTGTTGGTCGAAACCGCGAACCTGCTCGCCGTGTCGGACAACAGCCTCGACGAAGGCGAATTGACCATTCGCCCCCGTGACGGCGACAAGCGGTCTTTCGAGATCAGATTCGAATGTGTCGTGCATCCCACCATCCTGACCGTCTCGATCTACGACGACAACGTGGACCCGGTGGAGAGAGGAACGATAACCGTCAACTGCGGGGACCCCGAACCCACACCCGGACCGGACCGCACTGACGCATCCGACCCCTTCACCGTGACCAGCTACGGCGACTGGGATTTTGACGAATTCACCGACGGCATCGTCGATGAAGATGACCCGGCCGGCGTGGAGCATATAGTCAATGACCACCACAGGGCCACGGGCATGCTCCACCGGGACGACCCTGTAGTGACCGGGTATCAGTTGGGCATCAGTGCCCGGGAGGACCTCGAGTCCCTCCCCGACGGTTCGCCGCGGCGCGCCAAGACGGATGCCGACTTGACCCGTGAGCAAAAGAACGCGGACGTGGAAGAGGGCCAGCGGACCGTCGAGGTGCTGGTGGGCGCGCCCAACGTGCAACTCACCGTCACTTCCTTGCAAGCAGGTCCGGCCTACATCCGTTTCCTGGACAAGGATATGCAGCCGTTCGGAACCGACGTGGACGAAGCGGCCATGTGGCGGGGAGCCGACGTGGTGGGCCTGGACAGTCAGGGCCACCTGGAGCTGAACAACGTGGGAGTGGAGCTGAGTGCGGCGCAGGCGCTGGCCTATGACCAGTACACCATCGTCACTCCCGGCATCATTCCCGGCGTGCGTCCGGCCAATTCGTACCTGGTTGGCGCGGCTGGCGCCTACAATCAAGGCTCCTTCCGGATCTACAAACCCTGCCCGACCGACGACCATTACTTCTACGTGCAAGTGCACGAGGCCGGCGGGAAGTACCTGCGGACCACGGAAAAGATTGACTGCATACCCCCGCTGCGGCCCGGTCCTACAGGGCTGGCGTTTGAAATCGATAGCGATAAGGCTGGGGAAGGCGTGCTGACCTTCGAACGCGGTCGAGCCGCCAGCAGCCACACGGCTCTGCTGATCGATGCGCGCAACCGCAACATCGTTAGCGAAGTGACAAGGAGTGTGGGATCGGAGAGGGTTCAGCGGATAATGTTCGACAACCTGAACAACGGCTGGACGTACCACATCGTGGTGATAGCCCATGGCGCAAACGGGCAGCACACTGCCGACGCGCTGAAGGACTTCCAGGTAAGGTGGCTCGGTCGTCCCGATGTTCCGCTCAGCACAACCCCGTCTCGTACGGCCACCCGCAGCCACGATCTGTGCAATATCGAACAGGACAATAAGGCCGCCATAGCGGCGTTGCTGTCCGACTGCGACGCGGCGCCGGCCGATCTGACCGCGCCCACCGGCGTGATGGCGACTGCGAACAGCGGTGACGTCACGGTCACGTGGACGGACGGCGCGAACGCCGACGGCCACGAGGTCGGACTGGTCGATCTTTCCGACTATCGGGTTGCCCACGAGCAGAGTGCTCCGACAGGAATGTCGCACACGTTCACCAACGTGGCGTCCGGTCGCTACATGGCCATTGTGGTGTCCACGATGGGCACGGACTACCTCTACGGCGTACACATCGTGACCGTACCGTAATTGAGCTGGGAGGGTTCCAGGCTCGCTCCCGCGCGACTCCGGAACCCTCCCAGTTGCGGAAGGCAAAGACAATCTCAAAGGAGATTCAGTCAAATGACTAATAAAACGAGAAAGCGCCTCTGGCCGGTGTCGCTGGCGATGGCAATCGCTGTCGTCGGCATGATGGCCGCATTCCTGATGGTGGCGTCTTCCCCCACGAACACGCAGGCGCACGACGGCGCGTCCGGCAGCACGCACTGCGATGATCTGAGTGCGCTGGGCGAAATCGCCCACGACGGAGACCCGGACAACGACCACGACTGCGCCACTGGACCCACCGACACCGGCAACGGCGGTACTACCGACCCGCAGACCGGCTCCGAAGGGGACAAGATCGTAACCGGCTCGACCTCGGCCAGCGCCACGCTGAAGCTGGTGCTGACCATCGACGAGCTGGACGCCGACACCCGGGCCGGCAGCTCCGTGGAGCTGTTCCTGGAAGACGACTTCCAGGTGCCCGACAGCATTGACCGGGACGACGTGTACTTCCAGGTCTCCAACGCCAACAGCCGCCGGGCCGATGTCAACGGCGGCGGCCGGGTCTATGTCACCGACCCCATCGAGATCGACGACGACGATCACTACGGCGGGGACGACGACTGGTCCATCCGGGTGTACATTCCCGACATGGACACCAGCGACACCGCCGCGGGCGCCGGCTTCGACGGCCCCAAGGACGGCGATACCCTGGTGCTGACCTTCAGCAAGGACGCCGGCATCCAGAACCCCAGCGAAGAGGGAACGCATAGCGCGGGCTACAAGGTGCTGGCCCCCAACGGCGATCCCAACAAGACCGACGGGATCATCCAACTGAACACCGTCGACACCAAGTCCAAGGTTTCGCTGTCCGACGAGGACAACAGCCGCGGCTACGAGATGACCGTCACCGGCTCCGGCTTCAACAACGGCGTTTCCGCCGGCGCGTACGTCCTGCAGGACGCCCCCGCCCGGTTTTACGCCGCCGTTCTTTGGGAGGGGCTGGACTGCGCCGGCATGAAGGCAGCAGTGGGCGTCAGCGATGACATGAACCAGTACTGCTTCCACTACGACTTGGACCGGGCGAACATGTCCTACGCGTTCAGCAACTCCAGGGGACATGCCGATGCTTTGGCGCTGAGCGCGGAAGAACGGATGACGGTCTCCGACAAGGCTATCGCCGCGCTGCTGCCGACGGCCGTGGTGACGAACGGCGCGCGCGTTGGCGCTGCCACCGTGGGCAGCGACGACAAGGTGGCCATCACTTTTGAGGTTACCGCGCCCACCTTCAAGCCCGGCAACATCAACCGCGTCGCGGTGTCCGACGGCGAAGGCCGCGTCTCCAGCGACGCCGACCTGTTCGACCTGGAGCCTTCCATCCGGGTGTCTCCCGAGCAGGTGAGTTCCGGCGATACCGTCACCGTGTTCGCCCAGGACTTCCAGGGCGGCAGTTTCGTATCGCTCAATCTGGCCGGTCAACAGGTAAACCCGACGGCCACCGGAGCGCTGCCCATGGTCAGCGTGTCCGCCGAGGGCATCAGCCCCGACGGTTCCGCCACCGCCATCTTCGAGATGCCGGGCGGCCTGGAAGGGACGGTGCGCGTTGACGCCAAGTGGGGCGACGCCTCCGAAGACACCAAGATCACCATCGCGCCCTCCAGCGTGTCGGCCAGCAAGACCGACGTGCTGCCCAACGAGTCCATCACCATCACGGGCAACGGCTTCGCCAGCGGCGCGTGCATCCTGGCCACCGACATCGTCCTGGACAAGGTGCCGGTGACGCTGGACGACGAGTCCGACGACGGCTGCGGCTCCAACGGCGCCTCGGGCGTCAAGACCTCCAACGCCGGTCAGTTCGTGGCCACCGTCCACCTGTCGCCGGAGGAAGAAAGAAACACCAATCCCACGCTGATCGCAGGCACCCACACCCTGGAGGTCACCGACGACGAGGGGTTCACCGGCAGCGTGGTGCTGACCGTGGCCACCCCCGCCATCACGGTAACCCCCGACGTGGCTGGCCCCCGGGACTACATCTCCGTTTCCGGTCAGAACTGGCCGGTGGACAACCCGGAGAACCCGCTGAGCGACGCGGTTGAGATCGTGGTGAAGGACACCGAGCGGGGCCGCCGCTACTCTGCCTTCGCCGACACCTCCGGCCGCTTCCAGATCGAGCACCAGGTCCACCGCGGCGTCGCCATCCCCTCCACCATCCAGGTTGAGGTCAAGTACGACGACATCGTGAAGATCCAGACCTTCGACGTGCCGGTGGCGACCATCAATGTTGATCCCGGTGAGGCCCAGCCCGGCGACACGATCAGCATCAGCGCGACCAACATGCCGGTTTACACCGACGCCGACGAAGTGAAGATCGGCGGCAGCGTGATCAGCAGCCTGGACGCCCACACCGACCGCGATGGCAACATCACCATCGACGAAGTGCTGGTTCCCGGTCTTGACCCCGGCACCTACAGCGTGCAGCTCACGGTCAAGGGTACCGTCGCCATTGGCGAGATCGATATCCTGGCCGAGTCCGCCGCTGGCGGCGCGCCGGCCGATCTCCCCGGAGCCGTAGAGAGCCTGGGTGACAACCTGGTTGCGATCTTCCACTTCGACGACGTGGGCAAGAACTGGTCGTTCTACGACCCGCGCCCGGACTTCGCCGATCTCAACACCCTGACTGAGATGTCCAACGGCGAGGCCTACTGGATCCTGGTCAGCGAGACCGCGGATGACGTGTTGCTGAACAACAGGGTCCGCAGTCTCACCTGCCGTGGCGACGACTGCTGGAACCTGGAGGTCTGGTAGGCAACTGCCTGATCTCCGGCGCCGGGGCGGATAATCATTCGCCCCGGCACAGCACAGACCACCCCAAGCAGGAGCAGATGAGATGAAGAGAATTGGAGCAATGGCGGCGGTGGCGTTGATTGCCCTGCTGGTCGCGTTGCCGCTGGGCCTCGTTGCGGCCCAGGGAGACGCGCCGCGGGCCAACGTGCCCCCCGCCTTCATATTCGGCAGCGCGATGGCCGACGGCCTTCCCGTGCCCGAAGGGACCATGATCGTCGCCATGGCTGGCGAGGAGAAGATCGGTTCCGCCATGGCCATGGAAGGCGGCAGCTTCGAGCTGCAGCTGATGCAGCCGGCCGACGCGGGCGCGATGGTCACCTTCATGGTCGGCGAGCGCATGGCGGACTACGAGTACACCTGGATGAGCGGCGACCGCATGGTCACGGACCTGTCGGCCGACCTGGCCGCCCAGGACGGCGCCGAAGGTCCTCCGGGTCCCGCCGGCGCGGCGGGCCCTCCGGGTGTCCCCGGACCCGCCGGCTCTGACGGAGCCGACGGCCGCGACGGCCGCGACGGCGCCGCGGGCGGCTCCGGGCCTCCGGGCGCCCAGGGCGAGCAGGGCATCGCCGGGCCTCCGGGCCCTCCGGGTCCGCAGGGTCCCGCCGGTGAGGTCGGCCCGTCCGGTTCCGCCGGTTCCATGGGCATCATCGCGCTGATCGTGGCCATCGTGGCCGTGATAATCGCGATCGCGGCCATCGTCATGGGACGGCGCAGCACCGCGTAACCCCCAGGCCGCCAACCACGGCCCGAAACAAGGCCCCCGCCGGCAGCGGCGGGGGCCTTGGGTTTAACGCGCCGGTCCGACGCCATCACCGCGGACCGCGGTGAGAGTCCGAACCGTTCGTCGCCAGCAGAGATCCCCTAATCGCGGAACCGTGGCATCACTTCCCTCGCGAACAGCTCCATGGAGCGCATCACCCGGGAGTGTTCCATGTGGCCGAAGGACATGCAGGCGCCGAAGTAGCCGATGCCGTGGTCGTCCCGCAGCGTGGTGATGCGCTGGACGCACTGGTCCGGAGCGCCGAAGTACACCGTGCCCTCCAGTTCCGACTCGTAGCTGGGCGGTTCGGTGGTGCGGATTGTCCGCCAGTGGTCCAGGTCCACGTTGATCTCGTCGCCGCGGGTCAGCGTGCGCCGGTAGGTTGCCAGGTCACGCACCCACCGGATGGACTCGCGGGGGTATTCCCGAGCCGCGCGCTCGTCCTCATCCAGATGTACGTATCGGAAGTAGGGCATCTCGCCCACGGGCAGGTTCTTGCCGGCGGCGGCGCAGCGCTCGGCGTACAGGGAGAACAGGCCCAGGTTGTCGGCCTCCGGCGTGGAGAAGCTGGTCAGGATGGGCAGGTCCCGCTCCACGGCGACGTCCACGCTGGCCGGCGTCCGCGACACCGCCATGTACACCGGCGGATGGGGCTTTTGCACGGGCGAGGGCGCGATGGTCAGGTCTTTCACCTGGTAGAACTCGCCCTGATAGGAGAAATCCTGCTGCGTCCACAGCCCCAGGATGATGTCCAACGCCTCCTGGGTGCGCACGTCGCGCGTGTCCATATCGATGTTGAAGTTGCCGTACTCGTAATCGGCCGAGCCGCGACCAACCCCGAAATCCAGCCGGCCATGACTCAGCACGTCCAGCATGGCGCTCTCCTCGGCCAGGAAAATGGGGTTGTAGAAGGGCAGGACGCTGACGCCGGCCCCGATGCGTATCCTCTTCGTGCGCGCGGCGATGTGGGTCAGCAGCGGCATCAGCGAGGGACAGATGCCGTACCGGCTGGAGTGGTGCTCGGCGATCCAGATGGAGTCGAACCCCAGCTCCTCGGCGTACTCCACCTGCTCCAGCATCTCGCCGAAGATGCGGCTCTGGGCGTCGGCCTCCGGTTCCGTCCAGGAACCCAGCAAAAACAGGGCAAACTTCATGATCGACCGCGCCTCCTTCAATCTGACTGGCTGGGATTGTACAGCCATTCGCGAGGGTGTGCGGGCTGAGAAGCCTTGCATCCCTCATGCGTACCCCGTTTCTGCCAGGCCGTCATTGCGAGCGCAGCGCGGCAATCTCGTCGGGACATCGGCTGCTCTTGAGGCAACGAGATCGCCGCGTCGCTGCGCTCCTCGCGATGACAAACTGGGTACGCCTGAGTTTGCATCCATCCCCAGGCATACGCGATGGTACACTTCGCCCAGGCATCAAACACGAAACTTTGAAGGCTGCGCTCAGATAGCGCCGGAGGGACTTCATGGCGACCCAAGCTGCTGAAACGAAGAACATGAAGCTGATTGCCCACGTCGATCTGAAGGGGCACAACAACATCGGCGAGGGCGTGGACCTGCACCAGACCGCCAGCGGTCGCCGCATCCTCTACATGGCCCACGAGTCTGCGCCCAAGGACTTCACCGGCGTCGACGTCACCGACCTGGCCAACCCCAAAGTGGTGGCCCAGACCGACCTCGACCACGGCCACCTGCGCTCCAACTCCCTGTCCATCTGCGGCGACACCATGCTGGTGGCCTACCAGTCCCTGCAGCACGGCCAGGCCGGAACCGGCATGGCCGTTTTCGACATCAGCGATCCCGAGTCGCCCCGGCGCATCGCCTTCTGGGATGCCCAGGGCCCCGGCTCCCGCGGCTGCCACTGCCTGTGGTGGGTCGACGGCGACTACGCCCATCTCGCCACCGGAACGCCCGACTCCCGGCCCACGGATCCGAAAGACGACCAGTTCTACGTGATCATGGACGTCAGCAATCCGTCGAATCCGCGCGAGGCCGGCCGCTGGTGGCTGCCCGGCACCCAGGAGGGCGACGACGCGCCGCCGCCGGATCGCCATCCCTACCTGGACGTGGGCCACAGCGTCCACAACACCAACGTCTATCCCAACCGGCCGGACCGGGCCTACTGCGGCTGGAAGGACTCCGGCGTCATCACGCTGGACATCTCCGACGTGTCGCGCCCGTCGGTCATTGCCCAGCTGAACTACGCGCCGCCGTTCCCGGGGTTCACCCATACGGTACTGCCGCTGTTCAGCCGCGACCTGCTGGTGGTGACCCAGGAGGCCACCGCCCTGGGCGGCGCGGACTACCCCAAGCTGGTGTGGCTGATGGACAACCGGCTGGAGACCAACCCGGTGATCATCAGCACGCTGCCCATGCAGGACACCGACGACTTCTTCAACCGCCCGGGCCGCTACGGCGCGCACAACATCCACGAGAACCGCCCCGGCGCGCTGTCCCTGCGCTCGGACACCCTGGTGTACGCCACCTTCTTCAACGGCGGCATCCGCGTCTTCGACACCACCAACCCCTTCCAGCCCCAGGAGGTCGCCTACTACATCCCCCGGATCCCCGAGGGCGCCGACGCCAACGGCATCAACGACGTCCACGTGGACGAAAACGGCATCATGTACGCGGTGGACCGCCTGCAGGGCGGGCTGTACATTTTGGAGCTGAACGTGTGAGCGCCGTCAGCGCTCTGGCAAATACAGCAAATGCACCGGAGGAAAATGACGCTGTTCGACGGATACGTGGTAGTCGATTGGTCAGCCAGCGCGGTGCCCGCTCAGGGCGCAAACAGCGTTTGGCTCGCCATTTGTGATGCGCGCGGGATGCTGGATCTCGAGAACCCCGCTACGCGCCAGGGGGCAATGGATCGTATCGAGGAGTTGCTGAATACAGCCACGGCTGAGGGCCGCCGGATGCTCTGCGGGTTCGACTTTCCGTTCGGATACCCTGAGGGCTCGGCTCGGATGCTGACCGGCTGTGATGGCTGGGCGGCCGTCTGGGAACGGATTGCGGAGGTCATCGAGGATGGTCCAGACAACAAGAACAACCGCTTCGAGGCGGCGGCAGATCTGAATGCGCACTTCGAAGGCGAAGGGCCATTTTGGGGCCTACCGACAGGGCGCGATACTCCGGGCCTCCTGGGTACGAGGCCGCAAAACGGCTGGGGAGTGAACTTGCCACCCAGACTCCGCTACGCTGAGCACATGGTTCCGAGGGCCCAGGAAGTGTGGAAGCTTTTCTACCCGGGTAGTGTTGGCGGGCAGGCGTTGACCGGCATTGGCGCGTTGGAAAGGTTGCGGCGCCGTACCCCAGTGGAAGTCTGGCCGTTCGAAACGCTGGGAGGAGGACATTCCCACGTACTGGCGGAAATCTATCCCTCGCTGATTGAACCTTGCCCCGGGAATGAAGTGTTGGACGCGAGGCAAGTCAAAGCCGTGGCAGTGGCCCTCCGGGAACTCGACAGGTTGGGACAGTTGCGGCGTTACCTCCACGCGCCGGGTTTGATGCCGGCCCGAGTAATCGACGAAGAAGGGGCCATCTTGGGGATGCAGGATCCGGTGGGATTTCAGGCAGCAGCCCAAGCGCTGCACTGCGTTTGAAGCGGCTCAGGCGTTCCGCGGCTCTGCCATCTGTAAACTGTGGCGGCACTTGGACCGGCTTGGCTGATACGGCGCAATCCCACGACGCCCCCGTGTAGAGGGCGCACGTGGTTGCGAAAACTTGGCAAGCATCGCCTTTCGGATGCCGCAGACAACGATTGTAGCCAAGCTGTTTAAAGTTTTGCCCAGACCACGAAGGCGGCTACGATTACAACAGCGACGACCTCGAGTATGAACACGACTGCAGCGTCCTGCGTTCTGGATTTCTGCTGTTCGGCATCGTTATTGAATATTGCGTTGAAAGCCAATATCAAGCACGAGAAGTACGCCCCAATGGCCGTCGCCCCGCTGATCATTACCGGAGTTCGGAACCTGTCGGAGTTGAGAACTTCATCGGCGAAACCGACCAGCGTGAACAGGGCCACCAGCACCACAGTAGCCAAGGTGATGACACTGACGCAGACGGCATCCCAACTCCTAAGCCCCTGGTCGCTCGGATTGACCATGCTTCTTACCCAGTCTCCGTGAACGAATGTAGCTGACGACCAAGGCGGTCCCGACAAAGAGGGAAGCGACAGCGCTGGAGTAGAAGAAGACCGCAGGGTCTTCGTATTTTCTGCTCGCCATGAACGCCGCCCAACTGGGCAGACCCGCTGCGAGGAGGAAGGCCGACACGTAAAACAACAGGTCTTTCATATCTTTCACTTTGGAATGTTGGCAGCGCTAAGGTACTCTGCCATCGCTGGACTATGTTGAGTGAGAGGGTAAGGGCCGATGCTCAAGGCCGGACGGCACCTCTGCCGTATATGTAGCAGGTTACGGGAGTTTGCTCTGCAGTGTCAACGCCTTTCTCTAGTCGCGGCAAACCTCAATGTAGCAAGTTTCCTGCTATGGTAACTCGACCGGGCCGGCTGCCGCACCAGCGCCCTCACACCCTCACCCCATCACCCGCCGGAACAGCGCCAGCGCGTTCCCGCCGGAGATCTTCCGCACGTCCTCATCCGAGTAGCCGCGCGCTATCAGGCCGCGGATGATGTTCTTGCCGTCGGCGGGGGATTCGAGGCCGTCCACGTAGCGCGCCGGCGTGGGGCCGGGGCGACCCATCACCGCCTCGCCGACGCCCACCGAGTCACCGATGCTGGTGTCGGTGCCGATGGCCACGTGGTCGATGCCCACCAGGTTGACCATGTAGTCGTAGTGGTCCAGCACGCACTCGATGCTCTGCTCCGGGTCGTTGCTGAGCCGGTTGGCCACGGCGGTGATGCCGATGACGCCGCCCTTGCGCGCGCAGGCCAGCAGTTCCTCGTCCTTGCGCAACCGACGGGCCTGGAAGCTGTGGCTGGCCAGGGTGTAGGAACCGTCGTGGCTGAAGGTGACCGGCGCTTCCGACGCCTCGATGGCGTCCATGGCGGTGCGGAATGAGGCATGGGACACGTCCACCACCATGCCCAGCTCGTTCATGCGCTGGACCACCTCCAGCCCGAAGTCGCTGAGGCCGCCGTCGTTGCGCTCGAAGATGCCGTCGCCGATGTAGGCCTTGCGGCTGTAGGTCAGGCCGGCCAGGCGCACCCCCGCGTTGTAGAGCACGTCCACTAGGTTCAGCTCGTTACCGATGGCCAAGTGCTCCACCGTGGGGAAGAATCCCACCTTGCCCTGCGCCTTGGCCGCCTCGATCTCGTCCGCGTTGCTGACCTGCAGCACGTCGTCGTTTTGCGAGATGTCCGAGATCATCATGCTGACCTCCTCCAGCAGGTCGGAGAAACGGATGAAGGACATCTCGTTGGTGTGCACCATTCCGCGAAAGACGTTGGCCGTGCCCACCGCGGTGAACCCGCCGGCCCGCACCGCCTCGTAGCCCCAGAGGTAGCGGTCGCTGCGCAGGTACTCCCAGTACTGGCTGAAGTCCTCGGGCAGCACCATGGGATGCTGGTGGAGGTCGATCATGACCGCCTCCTCCATCAGCCGCTGGAACCGGAGTTCCTGCTGCGCGTCCAGCGGCACGGTCATGGAGGGCACGCGCCCCACCTGGCTGACGAAATGGAACCGTCCTGGCGTCATGATGCAACTCCGTTCGGGGCAATCTCGGGGACATATCTGGCCGGATTATACAAGGGCCAGCCTCAGCCCACAGTGGTAGGATCAACGGACGACCCCGCCGGCGTCAGGCCGGACATCACAACACGCGAACGTCCCTGGCAACGGCATCTGTTGGGCGAGTCAACCAGCACGCAATCAGTGAGGACAACAAATGGCTGAAATCTACACCCTGGGCGCCGGCACGCCCACGCCGACACCGACGCGCTTCGGAAGTTCCCACGTGCTCAAGCTGGGCGACCAGCACATCATGTTCGACTGCGGGCCGGCCACCACGCACAAGCTGGTCAAGGCGGGCCTGTTCCCCACCCAGGTGGACCACCTCTTCTTCACGCACCACCACTTCGACCACGACATCGACTACCCCTGCTTCCTGCTGTGCCGCTGGGACCAGAGCGTCGGCAAGGAGAACCAGCTCCAGGTCTTCGGCCCCGACCTCACCGAGAAGATCACCGAGGGCATCATCGGCGAAAACGGCCTGTTCGCCCACGACTGGAAGGCCCGGGTGAACCACCCGCTGAGCCAGGCGGTTTTCGTCAATCGCGGCGGCGCCCTGCCCCGACCCGCGCCGTCGGTGTCGGCAACCGACGTGGGCCCGGGCAAGGTGTTCAGCGGGCCGGATTGGGAGGTGACGGCCGCGCCGGCCGAGCACGTCCAGCCCTACCTGGATTCCCTGGCCTACCGGGTGGACACGCCCGATGGGAGCGTGATTTTCACCGGCGACACCCAGCCCTGCGACACCGTCACCGAGTTGGCCCGGGACGCCGACATGATGCTCTGCATGTGCTGGGACGACCAGGCCGTGATGGACAACAACGGCGAGGCCGGCGGCCAGTGCGGCACCACCGGCGCGGCCCGCATGGCGCAGGCGGCCGGCGTCAAGAAACTGGTGCTGGTGCACATCGGCCCGCACCTGTCCGGCCACGGCCCCATGGAGCAGGGCATCGGCGACATCAGCCGCATCTACGACGGGGAGATCGTGTTCTCCGAGGAGCTGATGCGGATTACGCTGTAGGCCGGAACGGCGCGGTCAGTTGCTGATCCGGTATACCCGCATGGCCGAGTCATGGAACAGCGCGGCGCGCTCCGTGGCCGAATAGCCTGCCGAGAGTCGCTTGAAGGCGTTGAACAGCACGTTGTAGGAGTAGGACGGCTTGTCCACCGGGAAGTTGCTCTCGAACATGCAGCGATCCGGGCCGAACTGCTCGATGCAATAGTTCATCAGCGGGCCCAGCGTCCCGGCCAGCTCTTCGGAGCCTATGGGCGTCTCCCGACCGTCCCAGTTGTACCCGTAGCGGACCTGTCCGACGCCGCCCAGCTTGATGACCACGTTGGGACACTGCGCCACCTCGGCCACACCCTGCCGCCACGCCGGCAGCACTTCGTCATCGCGGTTGGCGTAGGGGCCGACACGGACCAACCCGCCGATGTGGTTCAGCACGATGGTCAGGTCGGGAACGGCGCGGGCGAATTCCGCAAGCTCCGGCAGCTGCGGGTGGTACAGGGAGTTCTCCAGCACCAGCCCCATGTTGGCCATGACCCTGGCGCCGGCCCGGTAGCCCTCCGTGGACAGGGCGCCCTGAATATCTCGTTGCACCAACTCCGGGCTGGCGTCCCATCCCGTCGAGTGGCGGACGCCGCGGAACCGGCCCGGGCTGGCGGCCACCATCGCCTCCAGCACCGGACGAACGGCGTCGCCCAGCTTCAGGTCAGCGTGCCCCATGATAGCGGCGGCGGCTTTGGTGGGGCCGTGGCTGCCGGTGGCCGCCTCGTCAGCGATGGTCTCGATATATTCCACCTCGCCCACGGGTCGCATCGCCTCCGGCCCATCCTGGCGGTACTCGCAGCGCACCTCGATGAACACCGTGGAGCGGACGTTGTGGCCGCTGCCCACGTCGGCGGACAGCTCGGGCAGCAGGTATCGCTGGTACGCCGGCAGCTCCGGGCGCGATACCCAGAAGTGGTGGTGCGTGTCGCAGATCGGCAGGTCCGGCTCCAGGGTTTCCTCTACGGTTTGCGCCAGCCAGTCTTCGCCTTTCAGTGCCATGTCGTCCCCCTCGGTGTTTTTGCTGCGTCGGATACTAACACGGGCCATTGTGCGCCTGGACGCCTGCGGGGAATGTTAGGGCACAGGCGCCTTCTGCCCATGCAAAAGGGGTAGCCGCCGCCGCCGTTGCGCCTATAATGGCGGCCAATACCGAGCCGGACGTCGAGCCGCGCGTTGCACGTGCTACAGGAGGCGACATGGCAGTCTTGAAAATTGAAGGCGTGACCCACTGGTCCATCCCGGTGAACGACCTGAACGAAGCCGAGGAGTTTTACGGAGAGTTGCTGGGTCTCGAACCCAAGGGCCGGCTGGGCAACAGCGTTATGTCGTGTTTCAACGTCGGCGACCACAATATCCTGCTGTGCGAGCGCTCCAGCGCTATGGACGGGTCGCTGGCCGACAACGGCGGCGCGCACCACTCGTTCACCGTGTCGCCCGAAACTTTCGACGCGGCGTGCCAGGAGTTCCGCCGGAGGAGCATCCGGATCGACCACCTGACCTACCGGGCGCAGGGCTTCTTCACCGGCCGCGAACTGTATTTCTTCGACCCCAGCGGCAACCGGCTGGAACTGCGCGACCCCACCTGGACGGCGGGAATGCCCGAGCCATCGTTCGAGGAACTGGCCAGCGACTAGACAGCGTATCTTCTATGCTCGTAGAGCACTCTGGCTTCGCAACACTGTGACCGACGACCGCCTGAGCAATCAGCGGTTGCGAACCGGGTTCGCAGGCGGGGAACCGTCAGAACCAGGATTTACGGGATTTGATGATTTGGCAGGATTGGGATATCTGCCCGCCAGAACAGTTCCAATCCTGATAATCCCTAAATCTTGAAAATCCTGATTCTGACTATTTGCGAAACTGGTACACATGAGAAGCCATCGGCAGTTACGCACATCAACGGAGGAACAAGGGCCATGAGTCTGGAAGACATCGAGCGCCGGCTGCGCGCCCTGGAGGACGTTGAGGAAATCAAGCGTCTCAAGGCCCGCTACTGCGCCTACTGCGACGACAACTACGACGCCGACGCAATTGCCAGTCTCTTCGTTGAAGACGCGGTCTGGGACGGCGGGATGCGGGGCAAGGCCGAAGGACGCGATGGCATCCGCGAGTTCTTCGTCAACGCGCCCAACCGGCTGCCTTTCGCCGTTCACATGGTGATGAACCCCATCATCGAGGTGGACGGTGACACCGCTACCGGCATCTGGTACCTGTTCCAGCCCTGCACCTACGCCGACGGCAACCGGGCAGTCTGGGGCTCGGCCAGATACGACGAGGAGTACGTCCGGGTCGACGGCGACTGGATGTTCAAGCGCCTGAAGCTGTCGTCAAACTTCTGGACGCCCTTCGATCAGGGATGGGTCGAAGCGCAATTCGTGTAGGCAGAACCACAGCCGGACGCAAACATAGAGCAGTTGCAACGATCCAGGGCAAAAGTCGCCGATCGGATTTGCGCCATCGGGAGAAGGTGAGACATGCGGACAGGGGCTGACTACAAAGAGAGCCTGCGCGACGGGCGCGACGTCTGGGTGCTGGGCGAAGGCCGCGTGGAGGATGTCACCACCCACCCGGCCACGGCCGCCATGGTGGACGAGTACGTGGCCTGGTACGACCGCCACTTCGACCCCGACTGGCAGGACATCCTGCTGACCCCGCCCGATGGCAACGGCCAGCGGCGGCCGGTCGCAATGACCCCGCCGCAGACGCCCGAGGATTTGAAGCGACTCGGACGAGAGATCAGCGCCGTGCATTTCATCACCGGCGGGAACATGACCCATACGCCGGGCTACGGCGAACTGATCTCCCTGGGCTTGCAGAACGTGATGAAGCGGCTGGACAACTCCTCCGAGGACATTGCCAAGGCGGACGAGTACCTGGAGTACGTGTCCGACACCGGCCGGTTCGTCACCTACGCCGGCGGCGGGCCGCTGATCGGCACCCGACTCCGTCCCGATGAGAGCGAGCGGGCGGCGCTCAATCTGGTCAGCGAAACCGCCGACGGCATCGTGGTCAGCGGCAAGATCCAGATGCACACCAGCACGCCCTTCGCCGAGGATCTGCTGATCTCCACCCGTAACGACATGCCGGCGGGCAGCGGCCGGCATCTCTGGTTCATCGTGCCGGTGAACGCGCCCGGCCTGCGGGTGGTGTCGCGCCGAGCCGCCGCCAGGCACAAGAATTTGTTCATGTCGCCGCTCAGCGGCCGGTTTGACGAGCTGGACTCCATGGTCTGGATGGAGGACGTTTTCATCCCCCGCAACCGCGTTTTCACCGGCGAGGCTCCGGATCGCAACCGGAAGCAGTCGCTGGTGTGCTGGATGCTCTGGCACCACAGCTACGGCTGGCTCGCCAAGGCGGAACTGAGCCTCGGCCTCGGTCTGGCCCTGGCTGAGATCATGGGCCTCAAGGACAACCCGCAGACCATCGAGCAACTCGTCGAGATGACCGTCAACGTCCAGACCAGCCGTACCTGCATGAGGGCGGCCGAACTGGATCAGGAAACGTCCGTGAGCGGGCATCCCCTGGCAAACCAGATCCACGTGGCCGCCGCCGGCGTCAACACCCTCAAGGTCCGCCAGCGCATGGGCGAGATCCTGCGCGGCCTCCCCGGTTCATCGCTGATCAACGCGCCGGCCGACACCGACTTCGCCGACCCCGCGATGGCCGCCGAGTTGGAGGACGCCTTCGGAGGCGGCGGCTACACCGCGATGCAACGGGCGGCGCTGCTGCAACTGGCCTGGGACCAGGTTTCCTCCGGCCTGGACGGACGCGAGGCGGCCTTCGAACTCCACGCCAGCGGCGGCCTGGAGTCGTGGCGCCGGCAATTGGCCGCCTGGTTCGACGACTACAACGAGCTGGCCAACGGCGTGCACGATCTGGTCCAGGTGGACCTGCCAACCATGGATCTGTCCAGCCTCCAGGGCGTGCCGGCTGTGCCGCGCCGGATGCCCCAGGTGAACACCTGATCGGTACGGCCCTGATCGACAGCGGAGCGAATTGTTCCACGCGGCTCCGCTGGCGTTTTGCCCACGCGGTGACACGGAGACGCCATTTGGTTCCTTTGACGAAACCCGACTGGTAACATGGGTCTGCGCCAACACAGGAGCCGAACGTGACAACCACATCAACCCGTGACCGCATCGTAGAACTCTTCGCCGACGCCCGGCAGGTCCACTCCCAGGCCGTCGCGCGCCTCGACGCAGGAGATGTTCGGGACGCTGCGGAGAAGGCGTGGTGCGCCACCAAGCGCGCCACCGACGCTCTCATCCTCGCCCTCACGGGAGAAGAGCCCGTAACCACGGCGCGGACCACTGACGAATTGGATGCCCTGGCGGACCGGGATCCTCAAGCTCGTACGCTCCTGGGCCGTTACTTCAGCCGCTTGGGGCAACTCCACGGCGCCTGCTTCTACGACGCGCGGTGCAATCCTCAAACCGAGCGCCGCATAAGGGAAACCGCGGCCTACATCGACGACGCCCGGAACCTGGCGGGAGCATAGACGAGCAGGACAAAGGTCAATTATGGGTCAGATGGACGGAATGGTCGCAATCGTCACCGGCGCCAGCCGGGGCCTGGGACGGGCCATAGCCAAAGCGTACGCCGAGGAAGGCGCCAGCGTGGTGATCTCAGCCCGCGGCCAATCACCCACGGGTTTGGCCGGCACGCTGGAGGAGACCGCCAACGATATCCAGACTGCGGGCGGCGACGTGCTGGCCGTGGACTGTGACGTCACCGACGTGGCGCAGGTCAACGAGATGGTACGGCAGGCGGTGGAGCGCTACGGCCGGATCGACGCGCTGTTCAACAACGCCGGGATGATGGTACTCGGCGAGACTATCATGGACATCGACGCCCTACGCTGGGAACAGCTGATACGGGTAAACGTGAACGGCCCGTACCTGTGCAGTCGGGCGGTGCTCCCGACCATGATGCAGCAGCGGCGGGGCAGCATCATTAACATCGGTTCCCGGATGGCCACCGATCCCAACCAGGGCGGCGGCGTCCTCTACAGCGCCAGCAAGGCAGCGGTCCACATGTTCAGCTACTGCCTGGCCGACGAGGTGCGCGACTACAACATCGCCGTCAACATCCTCAGCCCCGGCGGCCTGCGCAGCGAAGGGTCGGCGGCGATCCCGTGGACGCAGCGCGACTGGCACGAGCGGGTGGACCCCAGCGCCATTGGCCCGCTGGCCGTGTACCTGGCCCTGCAGGACGCCACCACGTTCACCGGCCAGCTGGCATCGCGGTTCGACTTCGGCACGACCTGGGGGCCGGGAGTTTAGGGGGATCTCTCTCGTTTCGGGAGTGAATAACCGGTCATTGGAGCAGCCACCAGGCGCCGGGCTGCCTCACGCGCACCCATTTTGTTGTTGGCAGGCGTCAAGATCAGGATAGGACTTGCGCACTTGAAATTACAAACCCGTCATTCCTGCTTTCGCAGGAATCCATAGACTTTCCAGTGAACGAATCGGGAACACTGTTAACGATTTCGGACGCTGGATTCCCGCTTTCGCGGGAATGACGGTTGTTACGCTGTCCAACTGCGTAAGTCCTATCAGGATTGACGGGGTTTTATGATTAGCCAGGATTGGGAAGTCTCCATCACCCAACGGTTCGCGTCCTGACAATCCATAAATCTTGAAAATCCTGATTCTGACGATTTACAAAACTGTGTACGCGCAAGCCCGGACCGCGTGTTGACAGGCTGGTGCTACGACTCTAGGCTTGCACCACCTTCGAAGCAACGCTGGGGATAAGGGTGAACTTATGGAGATCAAAGACCTGATCATCGACGACCGGCAGCGCGGAGTCTTCCGGGTTCACCGGTCATCCATGACCTCCGACGATCTGTTCCAGCGGGAACGTGAGCAGATCTTCAGCCGTTGCTGGATTTACCTGGGCCACGAGTCGGAAGTGGAGAACCCCGGGGACTACCGGCGCCGCACCATTGCTGGCCGACCGCTGTTCTTCGCCCGAGGCCGGGACGGCCAGGTACGCGTGTTCCTCAATTCCTGTCCTCATCGGGGCGCGCTGATCTGCCGGCGCGACGCCGGGAACACCGATGTCCTGCAGTGCTTCTACCACGCCTGGTCGTTCAACACCAACGGTGAACTGATCGGCGTCCCAGACCAGGAAGCCTACGGGCCAAACTTCGACCGCGACGAGCTTGGCCTGAAGCAGCCGCCGCGGGTGGAAAGCTATCGCGGCTTCTACTTCGTCAACTTCAACCCCTATGCCGAAGACCTGGTCACCTATCTGGCCGAAGCCCGAGAGTACCTCGACCTGATCGTGGATCAAGCCGAGGAAGGAATGCGGATGGTCGCGGGCTCCAACAAGTACACCATGAAGGCCAACTGGAAGCTCCTCGTCGAAAACAGCCTCGATGGCTACCACCTTGTCCCCACTCACCAGACCTACCTGGACTACATCAGCGGCCTGGGCTCCGACGACAGCGGCCAAACGGCGTCATCGCGCATCGTAGGCAAGGCGCGAGCCCTGGGCAACGGCCACTGCGTGATCGAGTCGCCGGTGCGCAACGGCCGGCCTATCGCCCACTGGCACCCGCTGTTCGGCGAGGAGGCCCGGGAGCCCATCGCGCGGGTCCGCCAGCGGCTGGTGGACAAGTACGGCGAAGAGCGCACCTTCCGCATGGCCGATACCTCCCGCAACCTGATCATCTATCCCAACCTGGTGATCAACGACATCATGGCCATCACGATCAGGTACTTTGAGCCCCTGGCCCCTGACAACATGGAGGTCACCGCCTGGCACCTGGCGCCGCGCGAGGAATCGGAGTCGATGCTGGCCACCCGCCTGGACAGTTTCCTGACCTTCCTCGGCCCCGGCGGCTTCGCCACGCCCGACGACGTGGAAGCCCTGGAGTCGTGCCAGATCGGGTTCCGCGCCACCGAAACCGAGTGGTCCGACATCTCCCGGGGAATGCTCCGGCCGGCCAAATCCACCGACGAACTCCAGATGCGCGGGTTCTGGCGGCAGTGGCACGCCAACATGCAGGGGCTGACCCACACCAACGTGCAGGACGCTCCCGTCGAGGAAGCCGAGGCCGCCCTGGCGCTGGCAAATGACGACTGACCCTCGGGCCATCAGGTGAACCATGACCACCGCCAACCAACCCACTCTGCGCGAGCAGGTGGAGGACTTTCTTTTCTGGGAAGCCGCGCTCCTTGATGACTGGCAACTGGACGACTGGGTGGCCCTGTTCACCGAGGACGCCCGCTACGTGGTGCCCACAACCGACCTGCCGGACGGCGACCCCAAGCGCGACCTGGTTTTCATCGACGACGACATCACCCGTCTGCGCGCTCGGGCCGTGCGGCTGAACAGCCGCCATGCCCACCGCGAATACCCGTGGTCGCGCACCCGCCGGTTCATCTCCAACGTGCGCGTAACGGAGACCGACAGCGGCGAGGTCTCGGTGAACTCCAACGTGTTGGTGTACCGGTTCCGCGCCGGCGAGGGCGCGCCCTACGTCGGCAGCGTGGATTACGTCCTGCGGCGAGACGGCAAAGATTTCAAAATCGCGCACCGCCGGGCGGTGCTGGATATGGAAGCCCTGTCCTGGCACGGCGCGGTCAGCATCATCTTCTGAGCCTGCGGGCGATTTCGTCAGAATCAGGATTGCCAAGATTATAGGACTGCCAAGATTGGGGAAACGTAATCCGGCAAATCTTAAAATCCGGTAAATCCCGATTCTGACAGATGGCCGTAGCCATCTTCATTCCACGCGGTAGAGGTCGACGTTTGAAACTCGAAGGCAAAACGGCGTTGGTGACCGGCACCAGTCCCAACATCATGGGCGGCATCGCCGAGGAGTTGGCTCGCGAGGGCGCCAACCTCGTCTGCGTCGATATCCGCGAGGAGATGGCTTGGAAATGCGCCGCGGCCATAGTTGCCGAGGGCCACGATGCAATCGGCGTCGCCTGCGACGTGACCGACGAGGATCAGGCGCTCGCCGCCATTGCCCGGGCCACCGAGCATTTCGGCGGTATCGACATCCTGGTGAACGGCGCGGCCCAGTTCAACTTCAAGGGCGTGCTGAACATGCCGCTGGACGAGTGGCGACGCCAGACCGACATCATCCTCACCGGCGCGTTCCTGTTCACCAAGCACGTCGCGCACCAGATGATCCAGCAGGAACGCAAGGGCAACATCATCAACATCATCTCCACCGCCGGACACCAGGGCGAGCCGGGCAACGTCGGCTACGGCACGGCCAAGGGCGGGATGCTGAACTTCACCCGTTCGGTGGCCATGGAGTTGTCTGCATACGGCATCCGGGTCAACAGCCTGACGCCAACGGCCACCGACTCGTCGGAAGGACGGGAGCGGGCTGAGCGATGGGGAGTGGACTGGCCGGGTCCCCGCCTGGGACAGCGCGCGGCGGGACTGCTCCCGGACGCCAGCCGAGGCGCGCCGCTGCTCCAGCTCCCCAGCCCTTCCCACTACGGCAAGGCTGCGGTGTTCCTGGCATCTGACGACGCTGAAATGATCACCGGATTCGACCTGCGCGTGGACGCCGGCGCGGTCTCCCGGTACTGGATCTGGTCCCCGGGCGACGCCTAACTTCCCGCCCCGGCCGGCCGGTTCAAGTACGCCGCCGCCAGGTTGGACGCCGTGGCCCGGGCGAACGGCGTCCCTCACGCCGACGGGATTGCGGCCCCCGCGAGTGCAGGGTGACGTTTCTCGAGTTCGAGTTAGCCGATGCGCAGTCGGGAACATGGCCGATTGTCTATGGACGGGGCACCTATAATATGATACTTATAATGTCAATCGGTTGGTCATCTCATGCGTACCCAGTTTGACGACTACGGGAGCCAATTTACATCGATAAACAGGATAGACCGGATGATGGCGTGCGGGTGGGGCGTTCAATTTTCAGCATCGTCAAGAGCGCGGGAGCGTTCACAATAATCAATCAAATCCTGTTCATCCTGTTCATCGATGTAAAAGACAAAATGGGTACGCGTGAGGTTGGTCAGATGAAATAATTCTGTGACCCGCACAATGCAAAAATAAGGCTCAAGCAACCGGGTATAACGCGATGGCCGGCGTGGCCGGAAGGAGCAGGCAATGAAGTACGCTATTCTCGTGATCACTGCGCTGGCGGTTGCCCTGACCGCTGCGGTTACCCTGGCGTATGGCGCGCCCGCCGCCCACGCGCAGAGCAATCTGCCAGCCCCGGCAAACCTCGCCGCGGTCAACGGGCCGAACCCCGGGGAGGCCATCGTCTCGTGGAACGTGGTGGCCGGCGCCTCTCATTACCGTGTTGGCTGGATTGCCGCCGATGACACTTTGCGGGCGATCGCTGAAAAAACCGACATTTTGAACTACTACGCCTTCGCTGACATCACTAGCGCGACCACTTACACCGTAACCGGCCTGGAACCCGGCGAGGAATACTACTTCACCATCGCCAGCCTGCGGGAACGCTTTGGCAACTCCACGTCGGCAAATATCGCAACCCTGACCCTGAACGACGATACGTCCTCCTGCCCCCCCGCCGGGGGAGGCCCCGGCGCCACCCCCACGCCGACGCCCACCCCCGCGCCGTCGGTCAGGGGCGGAGACTACGACGCCGACAACGACGGCCTGATCGAGATACGCAACCTGACCCAGCTGGACGCCATCCGACACGACCTGGACGGCGACGGCGAGACCAGAGACGCTGCCGGAACCGCTGCGTACAACGCGGCTTTCCCAGATGCGGCAACCGGAATGGGCTGTCCCTCCGGCTGTACCGGGTACGAACTCGCCAACAGTCTGGATTTCGGGACCCAAAGCGGCGCCGGCTGGCTGCCCATCGGAGGCTCCTCGGGTTTCACAGCCACCTTCGACGGCGGCGGCCACACAATTTCCAACATGTTCATCGCCCGCAGCAACGATAACTACATCGGTCTGTTCGGATCCATCAGATCCGACAAGGCAGAAGTCAAAAGGTTAGGCCTCGTCTCCGTCACCATCCGGGGCGGAAGATATGTAGGCGGCCTGGTGGGTGTCGTGCGGGGGGGCACCATCTCTCACAGCTATGTGACGGGAGACATCGTCGGCGTCAATGATGTTGGGGGCTTGGTTGGGTTGAGCGACGGCATCATCACCGACAGTTATTCCACCGCCGTGGTGACCGGCAGTAATCGCGTTGGCGGGGCCGTGGGCACGTACGAGGGCGGGACCATCAGCGCCAGCCACGCCACCGGCGCGATAACCGCCGCTAACGAGACCGGAGGGCTTATCGGCTGGGCCCAAACAGGTACTGCCGTCTCCGACAGCTACGCCACGGGCCACGTCACCAGCGCTTCAAACGCCGGCGGCCTGATCGGTTGGATGTCGAGCGGCACCAACATCACTGCCAGCCATGCGACCGGAAACACATCCTGCACTGATCAGCACTGCGGTGGCCTGGTTGCGGTAAACAACGGGGGCGTCATCTCCGCTAGCTACGCTGCGGGGAATGTCAACAACTCTCATGACGTTTATTCGGCGACTACCGGTGGACTGGTGGGAAGCAACACCGGCATCATCATCGGCAGCTACGCCTCCGGTGACGCATCTGGTCGAGGTAGGGTGGGCGGCCTGGTAGGGCAGAACTCGGGTACGCTGACCGCCACCTATTCAGTCGGAAGAGTGTCCTTCACTCCCCCTTCAGATACCCGTCGTGAGAACGGCGGCGGCGGTCTGGTCGGAATTGACACCGGAGGTACGGTCAACGCCAGCTACTGGGACACCCAGACTTCCGGCCAGAACGCCAGCGGAGCTGGCGTCGGCAAGACAACAAGGGAACTGCAGTCTCCCACCAGCAACTCCGGAATTTACGCCACTTGGAACCCGGACCAGTGGGACTTCGGCACCTCCAGCCAGTACCCGGTTCTGAAATACCGGGGGATGGACGTCGCCGCCCAACGGTAGCGAACGGTCGGCCATAGCCGGGCCGCCACAAAGCGGCCCGCGCGACCCACTTTGTCCTCTGCATGGATGCACAGGATGACCAGGATGCCGGCGACTTCGGTTCTCCGCTCAGCCGGTGGCACAGTCCAGAACGCGGGGCGCTTTCGGCAATCAATGACGGCTGGAACACCAGCCGCCCCATCGGCGAGTGGCACGGCGTCACCACGGACGCCAATGGGCGAGTGTCCGAGCTGCGTCTGCCCTCAAACGGGTTGACCGGAACGCTACCTGTTGAGTTGGGCAATCTCGATGGGTTGACCTGGCTGGACCAGGACTACAATGGGCTGAGCGGTGAGATACCCACCGCGGTGGGCAATCTCTCCGGCTTGACCGTGCTGCGCTTGGGCAGCAACGATCTGACCGGCGCGATACCCGCGGAGTTGGGCAACCTTTCCAACCTGGTCATATTGGGACTGGGCAACAACCAACTGACCGGTTCGATACCGCCACAACTGGGCAACAATCAGTTGAGCGGGTCGATACCATTCCAACTGGGTCAGGCCGCCAACTTGATCCACATGAGCTTGTACGGCAACCAGTTGACGGGGTCGATACCATTCCAATTGGGAGGTCTTGGAAATTTGAGCCGGCTGAGCCTGGGGTCGAATCTCCTGAGCGGGCACATACCTCACCAATTGGGCAATCTGACCCAGCTGCAGCACCTGTACCTTCAGGAAAATCAACTGACCGGAGCCATACCGTCCCAGTTGGGAAGCCTTCCTAACTTGAACAACCTTGACCTTAGCAGCAACCGTCTGAGCGGAGAAATACCGGGATCTTTGGGCAACCTGTCCAGCCTGAAGTTGCTGCGGTTGAGCAACAACGAACTGACCGGGACTATCCCTGCCTCTCTGGGCAGTCTCTCCAGCCTCACCAGGTTGTATCTTTACGACAACAAACTGACTGGCGGGCTGCCGACGGAGCTGAGCCGGCTAACCAGCCTTGAAGTGCTGGATCTCAGCCGCAACCAGTTGAGCGGGGCGATACCGGCGGATCTTTTCACCACCGCGGCCACGGCCGGTTTCCGATACCAAGACAATCGGCAAATGCCGGCGGAAATGGTCATTCCCATGAACGTGGCATATTTCGAACCCGGCTCGCGCCCGAGCAAGGAGAGCCGACCCCGGCGGGCCTTTCTGTCATCCTTGCGGGTGCTGAACCTCAGCCACAACCGGTTGAGCGGGGCAATACCGGCGGCTCTGTCTCAACACTCCACCCTGCAAAGAGCGTACTTCAATTGTTGAACACGACGCAGTCGTCAATGTGATTATTGGGTTAATACAGGGTAAAGATGACAGAGAGTTAGCACAGGCGTTTATGGATGGCATTGGCATATCCGAGGATCATCCGGTAAGAGATCTCTTTCGAGGATGTTCCTCAGGAACTAAGTGGAATGAGTCTCGCAATAAGTGCGAGGTTCCCAACCTTGACTGTGAACGTTCAGATCTTGCCACCCTTTGCGGCGATTAGGATCCACAATCCTCGCCCGAATAAACTTCACTATCTCGCCAGTGGATCTGCCCACCGGAAACACTTTGTCCACGCCCATCCCCTGCGCCGACCCACGTCGCCGTCGGGGATTGTCCCGCCCATCAGTCGCATCACGCCGTCCTCATCGTCTCACCCGAGCAGGCCGTGCTGCTCCAATGCCTCCACCATCCCAGGGCATCAGACGTATATCCGCTCTCGACAGGATGCCGCCGATGGCCTCCACATCCTCCTGGGCCACCGTCACGGAACCGTATCGCGTCGTACCGGGCTCACCGACACAACCGGCGGTTCGCCGCGTAGTCGAAGATTATGCCGGTTACCGCCGGCGTCAGCCGTCCTTGAGGGCAACCAGCGTCCGGTCCACGTCCTCGGCCTCCAGCGACAGCCGCTCCCATTCGTCCCACAGCGACTGCTCCTCCTCCTTGAGCAGCTGGTACCGCTGACCGGTATCTTCCAACTGGCTCCGGTCGTCGAATTGCTCGGGGTTGGCGAACATCGCTTCCAGCTCCGACGTAACGGCTTCGCGCTCGGTGATCGCGGCGCCGATCTCGTCGATGCGCGTCGCCAACTGCCGGGCCTTGCGGCTCAAGGCCCGTTCCTCTTCTTCTCTGGCGCTGAGGGGCCGTCGCGACCTGCCCCTGGTTGAGGCTTTTTCTGGAGTGCTGCCAGGGTTTGAGTCGGCAGCCGGGGCCGCGGGTTTCGCCTCCGCCTCCTGCTGCTTGCGATACAGATAGCCGTCGTAGTCGCCGGGATACACCCGGGGCAACCCGCCGTCGATCTCGATGATCTTGTTGGCCACCTGCCGGATCAGGGTGCGGTCGTGGGTCACCAGGCAGATGGAGCCCTGGTAGTCGCCGAGCGCGTCGGCCAGGATCTCACGGGAGGTGATGTCCAGGTGGTTGGTCGGCTCGTCCATCAGCAGGAAATTGCTGGGCTGCAGCAGCAACTTGGCCAGCGCCATACGGGCCTTTTCACCGCCGGACAACACCGAGATCGGCTTGAGAATATCGTCACCGCTGAACAGAAAACCGCCCAGGATGGTGCGCAGGCTCTGCTCCGACTCGGCTGGCGCGGCCTCCTGCAATTCTTCCAGCGCGGTGTTGTCGGGGTGCAGCAGGTCCAGGACGTGCTGCGCGTAGTAGGCGGTGGTCACGTTGTGGCCGAGCTTGCGCTGGCCTTGATCGATGGGCAGCGCTCCGGCAAGAATCTTCAGCAACGTCGATTTGCCGGCGCCGTTCGGGCCGACCAGCGCAACACGATCCCCGCGCTCCAGCGTCAGGTTCAACCCGCGATACACCACGTTGTCGCCGTAGGACTTGGCTACATTGTCCAGCCGGATAATGTCGGAACCGCTGCGCGGAGGTTCCGGGAACGAGTAGTTGACCTTGCGGGTCGCCCGCGGCAGTTCGATGACCTCGATCTTGTCCAGCTGCTTCAGGCGGCTTTGCACCTGCCGCGCCTTGGTCGCCTTGTAGCGGAACCGTTCGACGAAGCGCATCTGCCGCTGCATCTCGCGCTCCTGGCGGGCGGCGGCCGCCTGCTTGACTTCCAGCGCGCGTTCCCGGGCGAGCAGGTAATCGTCGTAGTTGCCGTGATGATGCACGGCCTCTCCCGGCTCGATGGCCAGGATCCGGTTGGCGACCTGGTTCAGGAAGGCGCGGTCGTGGGACGTTATCACCACTCCACCGGGGAACGCCGAGAGGTACTTCTCAAACCATAGGTTGGCCTCGAGATCCAGGTGGTTCGTGGGCTCGTCCAGCAGGAGGACGTCCGGGTTTCGGAACAGCAGGCGAGCCAGTTCGGCCCGCATGATCCAGCCGCCGCTGAACTCGCGCATGTCGCGGGAGAAGTCGCTATCCTTGAAGCCCAGGCCGGACAGGATCGCCTTCGCCTCGTGGTCGCGGTCGGCGCCGCCGGCAGCTTCCAGTTCTGCGTCCAGCCGAGCAAGGCGGTCCATCAGTTCCCGTTGCTCCGCCGGATCGGTGGTCGAGGACAAAGCATCCCTGGCAGCGGCTATCCGGCCGGACAGATCGACCACTTCCCAGTCGGCGTTCAGTACCTCCTCGAGCAACGACCGGCCCGCGAATGAGCCCGGCTCCTGCTTGAGGTATCCCACCGTAGTGCTGCGACGCCCGGAGATGGAGCCGGAATCCGGGAGGGTATCGCCGGCGAGGATGTCGAGGAGCGTGGTCTTGCCCGAACCGTTGGCCCCGATCAACGCGATGCGGTCGCCGGCCGCCATGGACAGGTTTAACCCGCCGAACAGGGTGCGCTCGGAATAAGCTTTGCTGATGTCGGATGCGTAGAGCATGGGTGTGCACCAGGGCAGATTTCAGCCGTCAGTTGTTCACGCGTCCTGTCACGTCGATCCGCGTCAGACACGCCGAAATCACGCCCGCCACCGGTGGCGGGCGCTGTTTCCAAATAGGAATTGCGGAGGGTTCAGTCTTCGCGGATATCTTCACCGGCGTCCACGCGGAACCCAACGCCCACCTTGACCTGGTACCAGTTGGCCTTTCCATCGGAGATGGTGCCGCGGATTTCCTTCACCTCGAACCAGTCCAGGTTGCGGATCGTTTGGGCCGCCCGCGCGATCGCGCCGTCAACGGCCTCCTGGATGTTGGCGCTGGAGGATCCCACCAGCTCGATTACTTTGTAAGTACTTCCGACTGCCATTTCTCACTCCGTTATGTTTGAGGGTTTTGTAGTTTTCGCGCTTGCAGTAATCGCGCCAAAGTATAATATTCGCCGTGGCCCGATTGAGCAACAAGGGCAACGGTCCGGTTTCGCCGCAAACTGCTCCCGAGGACCCATCCCGGCAAACTGAACCCGTACCGGCTTCCGGTACGCATGCCCGCTCCGGCCAAAGTCCCGCCTGGCCCATCGTGTGGCCGGGGTCGTTGTCAAGAGTTCCGACCACGCGAGGTAGAGTCGCCCATGAAACGCAGTGAAACTCGCATCCTAACCACTCACACCGGCAGTCTGCCCCGGCCGGAAGGGCTGGTGGCGATGCTTGGCTCCGTGGCGCGCGGCGAACCGGCAGACGAGGAGGCTCTATACGCTGCATCCCCGCCAGGCCACCGCCGGAGTCGTCGCCGCGCAGCTGGACGCCGGCGTCGATGTCATCAACAACGGCGAGCAGTCCCGCGTCAGCTTCTCCACCTACGTCACGCAGCGGATGTCCGGATTCGGCGGTTCCTGGACCCGTCGCGGCCACCGGGACCAGAACGAGTTCCCCGGGTTGGCGCGACCTCGCGTGGTACAGCTGATGCGCGACGTTCCCACCTGCGTGGGCCCGCTGTCCTACGAGCGGCTGGACCTGGTCGAACGGGAATGCCGGGAGTTCCTCGATGCGGTGGGTTCCGCCGACGGCCAGCCCGAAGACCTTTTCATGACCGCCGCGTCGCCCGGCATCGTCGCCCTGACCCTGGCCAATCGCTACTACGACAGCCACGATGATTACGTCTTTGCCCTGGCCGAGGAACTGCGCAAGGAATACGAGATCATCGTCGCCAGTGGCCTGACGCTGCAACTGGATTGCCCGGATCTCGCAATGGAGCGGCACATCTCCTACCAGGACGAACCCCTGTCGGCCTTCCGGTCCGTCGTGGCGCTGCACGTCCGCGCCATCAACCACGCCCTGGCCAACATCCCCCGGGACCGGGTGCGCCTGCACGTGTGCTGGGGGAACAGCGAGGGCCCGCACCAGTACGACGTGCCGCTGGAGGACATCGTAGACCTGCTCTACGAGGCCAACGTCGGCGCCCTGGTGATGGAGATGGCCAACCCGCGCCATGCCCACGAGCACCGCGTGTACCGCGACCTGCCGCTGCCCGAGGGGATGTTGCTCGTCGCCGGCGTCATCGACACCAAGACCAACTATGTGGAGCACCCCCGGCTGGTGGCCGACCGCCTGCGCCAGGCCGTGGCCGCCGCCGGAGGCGACCCCACGCGCGTGCTGGCCGGAAGCGACTGCGGGTTCGACACCAGCGCCGGTTCCAACCGGGTGGAGGCCGGCATCGTCTGGCTCAAGCTGCGGGCCATGCGCGAGGGCGCGGACATCGCCAGCCGGGAACTTTTCTGAAAGCCGCCCATACCGCCAATGATGCCGTAAGATTGGCGTTGTCCCGTTGTGGACAATCCCTCAAGGAGTGGAACCCATGATCATCGACACCCACACCCACGTGGTCAGCAGCGACCGAACCGCACACCCACTGCACCCCGACGCCAGCGGCTGGTCCCTCGAGGTCAGCAACAACGTCGAAGACCTGATCAAGGAGATGGACTCTGCCGGCGTGGAGTGCGCCACCCTGGTGCAGCCCAACGGCACCTACGGCCTCGACAACTCCTACCAGTGCGATAGTGCCCTACAGTATGCGCCCCGCACCGTCGCCGTCGGCATCCTCGATCCGGCGACCGACGATGCCGCCGACAAGCTGACCTACTGGACCGACGAGCGCGGCATGTGGGGCGTCCGCCTGCAGAGCCAGGCCGAGCCCGACGATCCTCGCTGCGACGCCCTGTGGGACCGCGCCGAGTCGCTCGGCATTCCCATCTCCATCGGTGGCGGCGGAACCGCAGACCGGGTCAATCGTATGCGCAACATCGGCGCGCGACACCCCAACGTCCAGTTCGCTCCCGACCACTTCGCCGGCTGGAGCAACTCCGCCGACAAGGCGGGCATGACCGCGGCCCTGGAGGACTTGGCCAGTCTGCCCAACGCCCACCTGCGCTACTCCAGCACCAGCCTGGGGCCCTACGCCGACCTGTCCGACGACGAGAAGGACCTGTTCCGCCGCGTCATCGAGGCGTTCAGCCCCCGCCGCATGATGTGGGGCTCCAACTTCCCGTCTTCCCGCGCCGGCGGTTTCATCGGCCAGGTTGAACTGGGCAAGACTGCCCTGCCCTGGCTCTCCGCCGAAGACCTCGACTGGATGATGGGCGGAGCCGCCGCCACCTTCTGGCCCATGCTGCAAGCGCCGTAGGGCACACAAGTCCGGCGCCGGCGCCGCGCGGGGAGCCGAGTATGAACCAAATCCGGCGGGAGATAGCAACGGCGCTTCAAGTGGAACTGTCGCCGTGGCGCTTCGCCAGCGCGCGGGGGACTGGCCGCCGCCAATTCCTGCGCCTGATGGCGGCCGGCGGCGCCACCGCGGTACTGGCCGCCGGCGCCGACATCAGGCCGTCCGAGGGGGCTTGTGCGCGTATGTTGCGTGATCTTGAGGAATCTGTACGTATCTTCGTTCAAGGACGCCGGTTTCGTCGTGCATTGCGACTCAGTTGATCGTCCTTGGCCGCGCGGTCTGATGGTTGCAGAGCTGACCTTGGCTGCTCACCGAGGTGTTTCGTTCTATGAAAACCGGAAATCGCGCCAGATTGGAAAGTGCTGTGGTGCGGCTGAAACACTTTATGTAGCGCGCTTGCCGGTCGGGATACCGCTATGGGCATTCGGACTGCCTGACGTGTCCGCACGCGAGCGGGATGTCTGGCGGCGATACCGCCTTGTTTGACAGCGGGTCAATCCGTCCATAGACTGCACGGCCCAATGAAACGGCCCCGGTGCTGTGAACACCGAGACCGCGGTCGATGGGGAATTCGGCTCCGCCATCGGGCACAATGTTAGCCCTGTGCCCTCTGCGTGTCCAGCCCTGTCGTTCCGACGGCGGGGCTTTTTCGTCGGCTGTGCGCCGACCGGTGCCGCGTGTTGTGAAACGCGCGGTTTCCAAGGGACGCCGCAGTTAGCGGGGTCATTCGTCCTGTCGGTCGGCGCAGCCAACCGCGAAGGTTGTTTGTATGCGAGAACGGTAGCCGGGAGTTTTTTGGCCGGTGCGTGGCAGGGCCCTTGAGTGGACGAGTTCTGACTTCGTTTGCCTTGCGGTTCATTGCCTGATCCAGTCTGGCCTTGGGTGATGTCCACGCTTTTCCACGTCCGACTGGACCGAATCTATGACGGACTTGCCCGAGTCGGACGACCAACTGGGAGACATTGAAATTCATGAAAACCACAAGAACGAAAATCCGAATGCTGACAATTGGGTTTACCTTGGCGATGCTGGCTTTGACGCTGTATGCGCTTCTCGACTCTGAGCGGTCGGCTTTTGCTGCCGTACTTGGTCAGGGTGATCCGACTCGGCCTGCCACCGTTGACCCAGGACCTGGTACGGTGTTCATCAGCCCCGAGTTGTGGGGCATCTTGCAAAAGCAGTCTATCGGCGGCGAAGTACCGGAGACGGTACACGTTGACGTCGACACCTTGACCAACGTGAAAGTCAAACCAAGCCTTGCCAAGCACATCAATGAAGTCGGAGGAAAGCGGGTCAAGAAGACCAACGCTTGGAAGATACCGACGGACCGCGCCCTGGAAATCGTCCAACGAGCGGACGTGTACTACGTCGCTCTGGTTCAGGATCGGGTGCCGGCCCCCAACCCGCGTCTGAACGAACCCCTGAACAACGTGATGACGGCCATCGCCAACGGCATCCCTGCCGTCGACGCCGTTCAGTACGCATTTCCCGCCCGGGACAACCAACTGGTGGTGGAGGTCATTACGCCTGACGTCAATATGGCGACTGCGGTGCAGGGGTGGTTGAAAGAAAAGATGGTGTACATCCCGGAGTACCAGCGCACGGAGAAAAGTAATGACCGGATATTCGGCCTGCTGATTTCAGCCGAGGTACTATCGGAGCTACTGGAGAACCACAGTACGGTCAAGGCCCGGTCCATGAGCGCAGTGGGCGACCTGTTGCCGCTGACCCGCAGCCGTTGGCCGGACGATTCGCTGGCCTTTGAGAAGGGCGTGGTGGATACGTTCCTGCCACCACCGCCAAAGTTTTACTCGGCAGTTACCCCGACGGCCAAGGAACAGAAGTATTTTGACGCCAGCGAAACTCTCGCCAAAAAGCGGCACAACGTTCAGTCGTGGCACGATGAGGGCTATGAGGGAGAAGGCATCACGGTCGGCATTATTGATTGGGGATACCGGGATTTTCATCGTCTGCCGGACATCCCATCGCTGACTAAAACGAGCGATGAGGATGAGATGAGCACTACGTACAACGCCTACTGCCAGAGCGTGTACGAGAGTATCCTGCCAAACTCTGGCTTTTTTCGAGGCAAGACCAGTCCTTGCGAGCCGGTTGCCGGGTTCGAGGCGTACAAGATGCGGCACGGCAACAACATTGCGGAACTGGTCAAGCGGATGGCACCCAAAGCCACGCTGCTGATGGCCCAAGCCAACTCACCGCGCCAAGTGTATAACGCTGCCGATTGGCTCAAGGACCGGGGCGCGGATGTCATAGTACACGCGGGGGGTTGGCAGTATGATGGCCCCGGCGACGGAACATCGCCGCTGGACGTTGACCTGTACGACGACAATACTTGGTTGGGCACGGACCCGCACCACCCAGCGCGTTACTATCCGTCGCCTCTGGTCACGGTTGACGAAATCACCAAAGACAAAGGCCCAGTGTGGGTTAATGCCGCGGGTAACCATGAAAAATGGAGCCTGTGGGTGGACGAACCCGGCATCATCACGAATATTGACACCGATGACAAGTTCTATGGAGCCATTGTCTTGGACCCCCGGAAGAGCGTCTCCAAAAACAACCGGAAGCGGACTTGTCAATACATCCCGATGAAGTCTGGTGAGATTATCTATTACGCGATGCGCTGGGCGGATACTTGGCCGGCTGGGGAAATGAAACTGGACTATGAATTGATCCAAGTTTTCCCATGGACACAGGCCAGAATCACCGGCCATCAGGATTCGTCAGACCATACTCAGTACCCGACGAACCATCCAGTGCGCCGTACTTCCAAGCAGCCGATCTCGCCTCTAAACTTGTGCCTGCGCATTTATAGTCGGTCCATCGATGGGGCAGTTCCCGAAGCCCCTGATTGGATACAGTTTCAGGCATTGGTCGCCAAACAAGCCGTAGAGGAGGGACCTACTTGGCGCGACGACGAGCCAGGGCGTTCCATCGTAAACCCGTCCGAAAGTGCTAACAAAGCGCTGCTTGCGGTCGGGGCGGCCAGCCTGCGAAAATCTCCCATCAAAGTGACCGATTTCAGCAGTCGCGGTTTCATATTTGATGACGATGACGTCATAACAGATGATACTTCCCATCTCATAAAGCCGGATGTGGTCGCCAGCACTGACGCTGCAACGCTCACCAAATGGCTGTGGGATTGCCGGGCCAAAGGTCAACATGCCCAACATTGTGGCGACGACCTGTACTTCACTGGCACCAGTGGGGCCACTGCTCATACTGGCGGCATCGCGGCACTGGTCGCGGAGTATCTGGAAGACGTGGCCGGGCCGTCTGGTTACGGTCCCGAGGACGTGGCCAATTTCCTGCGTGGCACCGCCAAAGACTTGAACGACACCGGGTCGGGACACGGGTTTGTCGAGCTGCCATGCTTCTCTGTTCCCAAACGGACCGCGACGTTCACGGTCAGTTCGCAGAGTTGGTCAAAGTCGGATTGCGATTCGGAGCGCCAGAGTGGGGCCAAGTCCGATTTCTACACGTTCAACTTGACTCAAACCCAGAACGTGTTGATTGGCGTCTCGTCTCTCAACAAGAACCCTTACATCTACTTGGTGGCGGGGCCGCACGCGGAGGGCGTGAAAATTGCCGAGGACACGTCCGAGATCGAGACATTGCTGGAAGCTGGTATGTACACGATTGAGGTCACTACCGAAGGCCGAAATTCGAATAAGTCCGGCACCTATACGTTGGAGGTGAGCAACTCAGATCCTTCGACCTATCTGTATTCCGATCCTAGCACCGTCGGGTTGACGGTGGGTGGCAGCACCAGATCTTTTCGGTTGTACAGTTCCGGCACCATCAAGGTGATCGCCAATCCAACCGAGAGAGACGAGGTATTGCAGATGACCACGTATGATCCGACCACCTCCAGCTGTTTTGCCAGTCAAAACCGGACGTCCTACCTTGTCAACTGGCAGTACGTTTACCTGAAGGGTTGCGCGGCGGGTGAAGGTGTGCTGGAACTCCGCGATCAGAGTACCGGCAATCTGCTGAACATCTACCGTATCAAGGTTACCGAGTAGTTAGGCCCGCGGCGGTCCCAGATTGAGCCGGGGTTTCGTTGCTCGACCCCCCGGCCTTTCTTGCAAGCCGATTTGACGGGCCTACGGTACTTCAGTCAGACTGATTCCGTCGTTTGTAACCTTGACCTGAGAGGAGCGTGGAAATGAGCGATACAAGCGAATGGTGGTGGGTGTTTCAGTACGTTCCATGGGTTTGTATGGCTTACGTTCCTGGATGTGGCTTAGTGCTGCTGTCTTTCTGGTTCATCGGGATGCAGGTCATTGCCGGAATGATTGCCGGCTATCGTACTAGCGCTAGGACAGGCAACCTTGTTCCGGGGTGGGGTCTGCTAGTTGGGGCGGGAATCGGGTTCCTGTCGATGTTCGCGTACTTGGTTTTGCGAGTACTGGTGAATGAGACGATGCACAACAGGCATCACATTGACGACTACGTTGATCCGATCTTCAATTACTTCGTGCCGCCGCTGACGGTGATAATCGTGGTCGTGGCGACGTGGTTGCTGTGTCGTCGATGGCCCAAGCTCAAAGCGCTGGCGAGAGGGGTCCGGCGAGGTTCGGGATAAGCTCCTGTGTCCCAGTCGTGACTGCCTTAATCTTGGACTTGGCCGGGACGATGATTTCCGGATTTCACAATTCCGGAATCCGTCACGCCTGTTTTTGAACAGGCATTTGTGAGCTGACCTGCGATTAGGGAGCCTGGGCAGCCGCACATCATCCGTACCTAGCAGCAGATCATGCCGTGCTGCGGCGCTCCCCTGGCCTCTTTGTCCCGAACCAGCAGGGTGCCCGCCGTCGCCACTACCGATAGGGCGAGCATCAGCGCGAACGTCCGGTCGTAGCTGCCCCAGATGTCGAACGACAGGGCTCCGGCCAGGGCGCCAAGCCCGCCGCTGACCTGGTGTACGCCGGAGATGGTTCCGCTGACCCTTCCCAATCGGGTGGCGCCGAAAATGTTGCCGGAGAACATGACCGTCAGCGGCGCCGTCATCAGGAAGGTGAAGCCATACAACAGCGCAAAGATAATTACCGACGGTGTGTCCTGGTTCAGGATGACCAGAGCGAAAATCCCGATGCGCATTACGAAGCAGAGCAGCGTCGGCCGTCCGGGGCCCAGCCGGTCAGCGAGATAGCCGGAGGCGATGACGCCCAGCAGGCCCATCACCCCCATGAGCGCCAGCAGATACCCCGCGACCACCGTGCCGATTCCCGTGTCCAGAGCGAACGCCACCACGTGAGTCTGCACGAAGAAGTCCTGGAAACCGCAGACGGCGTACACCACCAGGAGCAGCCAGAGCTGAACCGACGTCAGCAGCGGGCCTTCCTTCGCCGGTTCATCATCCTGTTCCGCCGGCGCGCTCGCGTCCGGCGCTCCCGAGCTGGCGGGCGCTGGTCGGGCGGATCGCACCGCCGCCATCACAATCGGCGCCAGGACCACCAGATTGGCCAGACCCAGAGCCCCGTAGGAAAGGCGCCAGCCGAACCGCGCCAGCGACTGGGACAGCAACCCGACGATCACCAGTTGGCCGATGGCGTTGCCGGAGACGGCCACACTGTTGGCGACGCCACGCCGGTTCGGAAACCAGCGGACGATCATGACGCTCACGATGGGATTGGACATGCCCGCGTTCCCCAGCGCGAAGACCACCCCGTACACCAGGAACAGCTGCCACGGCGATGATATGACGCTCATCAGGGCGAGGCCGATCGCGCCCACGATGGCCCCGACACCCATGATCCAGCGCAGGTCGTAGCGATCCGCAAGGCGGCCGGCAAAGGGCATGGCCGCGGCGGAAACCAGCATGTACGCGGTGACCCCAAGCGACAGCACCGAGCGCGACCACGTGAGGTCGTCGACCATGGGCTTCAGCATGAGCCCCAGGGCAGAGCGCGACCCGCCGTTGAAAAAGAGGATCGCGAACCCCGCGCCCAGGATGATCCAGCGGTAGTCAATCCGGCGCATCGCGGCTCCGGTTGGTCAGGGTGGCCCACCGTAGCACCGCCGTTTTGCGGGAGTCAACGAACGGCGCGCGGGATCCGGGCAATCGCATCATAGGCTCCACGCCCGTCACTCCGGCGAATGCCGGAGTCCATTAGTCATAGCATAAAAGAATTTGAAGTGTATTTGACAAATTCGACCACTGGATTCCTGCTTTCTCAGGAATGACGGCGATGGTGCGATTGCCCTGCGCGCGGGATCAGGGCCGGTGCAAAGTCCCTCCTCCCACTCATGGTGAGCTTGTCGAACCACGACTGCGGCAACGGCGGCATCCTTCGACAGGCTCAGAATGAGCGGAAACTAAAGAAGTCCATTACTTTGCACCGGCCCTGGCGCGGGATGCCTCCCTGCCATTGACGGCATATTGCGGCGCGCATAACATCCGCGCATTCCGGCGAAACCCGGAGCAAATCCCCCGCCATCCTCCGACTTGCCCAACCTGCCGGCCCAAGGGCTGACGGAACATCGTCGAAGAGCGACTGCGAATGTTCGATACGGCGCTGAAAAAGAAGCGGGTCATCGGCATTGTGCTGTTGGCCGTCATCCTCGCCCTCTTCCTGGCCTTCAACCGGATCCCCAAGCTGGACACGGTTGAGGCCGACCTCGCCGGAGTCAACGCTCCGCAGGCCGAATGCTTCCAGGGGTTTTGCATCAACCGGGAACCGGAGACCGGTTTCTTCGAACGGTGGTGGGACTTCTCCACCAGCTACCTCAAGCTGGTGACGGTGGGAATGATCTTCGCATTCCTCGCCGCCGGCATCACGGAAGTGTTCCTGTTCCCAAGGAGCGGAGGATCGGGTCTTACGGGCGGCGGCATCAAGGGGGTACTGCGCGGCTTTGCCGTGGGGTCGTCCATGAACCTGTGCTCCGCGTGCATCGTTCCCATAGCATCCGCCTTTCGGAACCGCGGGGCTCCGGTCGAAACCGCCATCGCCATCACCCAGGGCTCCTCGACGCTGAACCTGCCGGCGCTGGTGATGGCCGCGCTGGTCTTCACGCCCATGCTCGCCAGCACGCGCATCGCGGTGAGCGTGGTCGGCGTCCTGTTGCTGGGGCCGCTGGTGGCCCTTCTGCTGCGGCGGCAACTCAGCTTCAGCGACGCCTTCAGGTTCGGTCGAGCGGACGAGCCATTCCCGGAGTTTGCCACGTGGCGGGAAACCATCGGAACCGGCCTGAAGGACTGGCTGAAATCCAGCCTGCGCTACCTGTGGCGGTTGGGGCCGGCCATGATCCTGGCGGGGATCGCCGGCGGTCTGGTGATTCAATGGATCACCCCGGAGACGGTGGCCGCCTACCTGGGCGATGATGTGTCGGGCATCGCGGTCGCGGCCACCCTGGGGATCCTCATCAACGTGCCGCTGCTGTTTGAGATTCCGCTGGTAGCCGTCCTGATGCTGGTGGGCATGGGCGCCGCGCCGGCGGCGGCGCTCCTGTTCGGCGCGGCGGCGGCCGGCCCTTTCACCCTCTGGGGACTCGCGCGAGTGATGCCCAAGAGGGCCGTGGCCGCTTTCGCCGCCGGCACGTGGAGCCTGAGCATGGTCGGCGGCGTGGGCCTGCTGTTCATCGGTCCATTCTTCCTGGATACCTCCGACTCCCGCATCGTTTTCAGCTCGGACCGGGGCGGCGACTTTGAGATCTACTCGATGCTGCCCGACGGCTCCGACCTGAAACGGCTCACCAACAACTCGGGGTACGACGACATGCCGGCCTGGTCGCCCGACGGCAAAAAGATCGCGTTCGTGTCCAACCGTCACGGCAGCCCCGAAATATACATGATGAACGCCGACGGCTCCCGCGCGCGTCGCCTCACCGAGGACGATGGCCCGGACAACGCGCTCCCCACCTGGTCGCCCGACGGCAGCCGGATCGCCTATTCCTCCGAACGCGACGGCAACCGCGAGATCTACGCGATGGACGCCGACGGCTCCAACCCGGTCAAGTTGACCAACGATCCGGGTTACGACTCATCCCCCGCCTGGTCTCCCGACGGGCAGCGCATCCTGTTCAACTCCCGCCGCGACGGCAACCTCGAAATCTACGTGATGAACGCCGACGGCTCCAACCCGGTCCGCCTCACCCGGAACGCGACCTCCGACGAATTTCCCGTCTGGTCGCCGGACGGATCCAGAATTGCCTTTTCCTCCAGCCGGACCGGCCGCCGCTCCGTGTACGTCATGAACGCCGACGGCGCTAACCCGGTGCAGCTCACCGGGGACGCCTTCAACGATTACTGGCCGTCCTGGTCTCCCGACGGCGCCCGGATCACGTTCACCAGCGACCGGTACGGCCCTCCGGAGATCATGGCGATGAACGCCGACGGTTCGCACCAGGCCGCCCTCAGCCGGAGTTCCGGCGCCGACGCTGGCCCGGCGTGGGGGCCCGGTGAGTTGCCGCTGGCCAACTCCAGAGGACCGCAAATCACCTCGCTGGACCCTTCCGCCGCCGCCACCTCCGGAGGCAGCCTGGTGACCATCTCCGGCGCCGGCCTGGAAGACGGCAGCCGCGTCACCATCGGAGGGATTGAAGCGCCGGTCGTCGAGTTCCTGGACTCCCACACGTTGACCGTTGCGGCGCCCCCGCATCCTGGTGGTGTCGTCGACGTCGTAATCTCCGATCCTGACGGACGGACCGGAACGTTGCCCCAGGGGTTCAGCTATCATCAACCGATCTTCACCGACGTTGCGCCAGAGGCCGGCGTCGCTTTCCAGCACTTCCGCGATCCGGTGGACCGCATTCCGCTGGGCGCCGGCGTGGTGGTCTTTGATTTCAACAACGACGGCCGGCAGGACATCTACGTCGCGTCCAAGCCATCGTGGAGCGAATCGCCGGACCAGATCGACGGCGCCAACGCGTTGTACCGGAACGACGGGAACGGCGCGTTCACCAACGTCGCCGCGGAGGCCGGGGTCGACGAGTTGATGGGCCTCTCCAACGGGGGGTGCGCCGCCGACTACGACAACGACGGCGACCAGGACCTCTACGTAACCAACTGGGGCTCCAGCAAGCTCTTTCGCAACAACGGATCGGGAACCTTCGATGACGTGACCGGCGGCGCCGGGTTGGGCGACCCCGATCCGAGCTACCGGTCCATGGGCTGCGCCTGGGGCGATTATGACCGGGACGGCCATCTGGACTTCGTTGTCGTGCGGCACCTGGAAGAAGCGGACATGGACGCGCTGGATCTCCGTGCCTTTTACCTTGCCGTGCGACCGCTGGGCCTTTTCCACAACAACGGCGACGGCACCTTCACCGAGGTCTCGCAGCTGCTGGGCGACGTCGGGTCTCCAGGAAAAACCCCCGGAGAGTACGGCAACCTGTGGGGCGCGGGGTTCCAACCGGGCTGGCTCGACTTCGACAACGACGGCGACCCTGACCTGTACGTGGTAAACGACTTCGGGCGCGACGCTCAACCCAACGTCCTGTGGCGCAACGATGGTCCCGGAGCCGACGGAATCTGGCAATTTGAGGATATTTCCCGCGATTCCCGGGCCGACGTCGCGATGTTTGGAATGGGTCTCGCGGTGGGTGACTACGATCTCGACGGGCACTTTGACCTCTACGTAACCAATATTGAAGACAACGTGCTGTTGAAAAACAACGGCGACGGGCTCACCTTCACCGAGATGGCCGCTGCTGCCAGGGTGGGAATGGGCGCGTTCCAAAGGCGACAGCGAGTCAGCTGGGGCACGGTGTTTTTCGACTATGACAACGACGGCCGGGAGGATCTCTACGTAGCCAGCGGTCACCTGGACAGCGACGCGTTGACCAATCACCGGCGGCAACCCAACCTGCTGCTGCGCAACACCGGGCAGGCCGTCTTCGAGGACGTATCGTCCATCAGCGGCGCGGACGACCCGGGCGTCGGCCGGGGCGTGGCCTACGCCGACTTCAACAACGACGGTTGCCTGGACCTCTACGTGGCCAATCTGGGCTTATCGGGCGATAAATCCCAGAGCGCCCGGTTATTCGAGAACAGTTGCCTTGGGGATGCCAACTGGCTCCAAATCCGAACCGTGGGCACGGTGAGCAACCGGGACGGCATCGGAGCCCGGGTCACGGTGGTTGCCGACGGCCGCGCGCAAATCCGGGAAATCACCGCCGGCTCCAGCAACAAGAGTCAGAGCATGCTGCCGGCGCATTTCGGACTCGGCGGGGCGACCCGGGCTGAAACCGTTCAGGTCCGTTGGCCCAGCGGGATCGTCCAGACGCTCCACGACGTGCCGGCCAATCAGTCGTTAACCGTAATCGAGGCTCCGTAATCTGGCTCCTTTCGCCAGCGGTTTCCGCCGCATCAGGGGTCGCGCGCGGCGAGAAGCAGCGCAGCGCGGTGAACCAGGTGTGTGCATCTGGTCGCTATTGACATGGCAATGTAGCTGGTATACATTCCGCCTACTTTACGAATAGTCGCCAGTCCTTCGCAAGTTGTTACGTTCCCTGACGGACAAACACGTTCGGATGATCCTATTTCGTGAAAGTGTTAACGCAATCCAATACCCAAAAACGCTGCTGCTATGCATTCCGGTATAGGACGCGACGATGCTCTGCGATTATTCCGAAATAATCGACTGAATTCGCAACCAGATAAATGAGCCCGGTTGATCGTCGACTTCGGGCTCAGAAAACCACGGATGGCAAGCGTCTCGACGAAGGGTCATGGACGCGACAATCACAGTCTGGAGGTCTGGTAATGAACCGCTACGGAATGAAGATTAGATCGGCGTTGATGCTTTTACCAGCGCTGCTGCTCCTGACGTTCGTCGCAGCATGCGGAGGCGCCGAGGCTCCGGCTGAACCCGCTCAGCCCGCGGCAGCCCAGCCGGCATCCGGGGGCGCACCGGCCGCCGCGGCGCAGCCCACCGCAATGCCCTCGTCCCAGGACCAGCCCGGCGCCAACGTCGTGGAAGAGGACCAGTTGCCCGTCCAGAAGGTCATCCTGGGCCTGATCACGCCCATCGACGACACCGTCGTGCCGTGGTTGGGCGGCGTTGACTTCGTGTACCAGCACAGCCCGTTCATGGAGTACCTGGTTCAGCTGGACCCCTACGACAGCACCTGGCAACCCATGCTGGCGAAGAGTTGGGAGATGAACGCCACCGGCGATGTTTGGACCTTCGAGCTGGAGCAGGGCGTTCAGTTCCACCGGGACGTTGGCGAGTTCACCGCTGATGACGTGGCGCATAGCTTCCAGCTCACGTGCCAGAAAGGTTCCCGCGCCAGCTACCGGGGCGGAATCTGCAACTACGAAACTGTGGAAATCCTGGATCCCTACAACATCCGGGTCCACATGAAGAAGCCCTCCGCCGAGTACCTGTTCTACGCTGCTGAACCCGCAGGGAACATGATCTACAGCAAGGCCCAGTGCGACGCGGCCGGCGGGTTCGACGTCGCCGAGAACGTTGCCAGCGAAGGCTGCACCACCGAATATTACGAGCGCCTGGCCGGCACCGGTCCCTACCAGTATGACGGCCGGGTCGAGGAAGTCCACGTGGACTACTCCCTCGCCTTCCCGGACGGACACTGGCGTCATGACCCGGTGTACCCCGAAATGCGGAACACCTGGGTGCTGGAAGAGTCCACTCGCCTCGCCCAGTTCCGCGCCGGCGAGACGCACATGACGGAAGTCAACCGCGACCTGGGCGATAAACTGGTCGAGGAAGGTTTCAAGATCATCCCGAGCAACGGCCCCGCCCAGCAAACGGCCTTCCGGTTCGGCGGCATGTTCTACGGCGACCCCGAGAACTATGACCCCGACTTCCCGGTAACCGCGCCGGGCGAAATCGGGATCAAGGTACGCAAAGCCCTCAACAAGGCCGTGGACCGCGAGACCTTCAAGTCAGAGCTGTACAAGGGCCGGGTGTGGGACTCCAAGGTTCACGCTTTCCATCCCACCCTGACCGCCTGGAATCCCCAATGGGATGAGGACTGGGAGGAGGAGTACGGCTTCGACCTCGAGGCGTCCAAGCAGCTTCTCGCTGAAGCCGGCTACCCCGAGGGGTTCAAGATCACGGTTCCGATGTACCCCTTCCCCGGCGCGCCTGAGCTTCCCCAGATTGCCCAGTTCATGCAGCTGGCCTGGGCGGAGATCGGAGTGGAATTGGAACTCCGCGACGAAGACCGCGCAGCCGTCGTTGCCCGGCGCCGGAACAAGGAAAACCACGAAACGGCGCTGGCGACCACGCCCTCCTTCAAGGCCGTGGAAGCCCAGATCATGCTGTTCAACACTCCCAAGGAAGACGGCGGCACGGTCTTTATGTACGAGACTTCGGAACTGCAGGACCTCTACCACGAGTTGCAGGTCACCGTGGACCCGGCCGCGCGCGAAAAAGTCCTGCTCCAGATCGGGGACATCAAGTTCTACCAGCACGAGTGGATACCCCTGTTCTGGGTGCCCATCGAGACCATCGTGGATCCGAAGATCATCTGCGCTTGGCCCTTCCCGGGTTGGGAGGGCGGTGACCTGGGCAGCAACGAGTTGATCGAAGCGCCCCCCTGCTGATCCTCGCTCAACCGCTACGTAGTCCGGTCTCAACGCATCGCGATTGCTGGGCAACCAACAATCGCGATGCGCACTGCCAACCTCAACCACTTGAACTCGGCTAGGAGTTAAGGATGCAACGGTACATCATTATGCGCCTCCTCCAGGCGATCCTGGTCCTGGTGGTGGTTAGCGTGATTGCTTTCGCCCTGGGCCACGCCGGCGGCAATCCCCTGGATGCCATATTGCCTGACGATGCCGATGCCGAGGTCAGGGCCGACCTGGAGGAATTCTGGGGCATCAACAAGCCGTTGCACGTCCAGTATTTCACCTACGTTGGCAACGCCGTCCGGGGAGACTTCGGCCACTCGTTCAAGTACCCCAGGTTCACCGTGTCCCAACTCATAGCGGACCGTTTCATGGCCACCATCCAGCTTGCCGGAGCCGGCATACTGGTGGCCGTGGTCATCGGCTTGCCCATCGGCGTCCTCACGGCAACCTACCGGGACACCGTCTTCGACTGGACGGGCAAGGTGGTGGCCCTGCTGGGCCAATCTCTGCCCGTGTTCTGGCTGGGCATCGTCCTCATGTGGATCTTTGCCGTGCAGTTGGACTGGTTCCCAACGTCAGGCAAGGGCGGCATCGAGCACCTGATCCTGCCGGCCGTCGCCATCGGATGGTTCCAGGTGGCCGCCATGCTACGGCTGGTCCGTTCGTCCATGCTGGACGTGCTGGACAGCGAGTACGTGAAACTGGCCCGCATCAAGGGTCTTCCCGAGCGCAAGATCATCTGGAAGCACTGCTTGCGCAACGCGGCCATCGCCCCCCTGACCTACTTCGCGATCACGTTGGGATCGCTGATGGTGGGCTCGGTTTCCATCGAAACGGTCTTCCAGTGGCCCGGTCTGGGGTTCCTGCTGTTCAACGCGGCCCGGTCCAGCGATTACGCCCTGTTGCAGGGCATAATGCTCACCTTCACCACCATCTACATCACCGCAAATCTGTTGGTGGACATAGCCTATGCCTACCTCGACCCACGCATACGGTACAACTGACGCCACCAGGTCTAAGCGAGGACAACAGCTATGGCCATAGCACTGCCGGAAATCAGCAGCCCACGTCCGCCATCCCGAATCGGCCGCTATGTGAGGGAAGCGTTCCGCTACCCGATCCTTCCGGTGGCTGTCCTGGTGATAGTCCTGCTCATCCCTGCCCTCGGCGCCAATTGGCTGGCTCCGTACGACCCACTGAAAGGCGACATGACGAACCGCTTCGCTGAACCCTCGGCGCAGCACTGGTTCGGCACGGACGATATCGGGCGGGACGTGCTCAGTCGGGTCATGCACGGAGCCCGGGTGTCGATGTTGGTGGCCAGCGTGGCGATACTGATATCGGGGATAATCGGCACCACTTTCGGCATTGTGTCCGCTTTCTACGGCGGCTGGGCGGACAACCTCATGATGCGCCTGGTGGACATCTCGCTGTCCCTGCCCATCATCGTGGTGGCAATTGTGGTTGCCGCGATGGCGGGACCCAGCATGAAGATACTGATCGCGGTGCTGGTGTTGAGCCAATGGTCGCGTTATGCCCGGCTGGTTCGCGGCGAAGCCCTGACCATACGGGCGCAGGACTACATCTCCCGGGCCCGGGTGTCCGGAGCGTCCAATGGGCGGATCATGCTCCGGTACATCTTCCCGAACATCGTCAACACCATAGTGGTTCTGGCCACCCTCCAGGTGGGTTTCGTCATCGTGCTGGAAGCGACCCTCAGCTTCCTGGGCGCCGGCATCTCCCGGCCCACGCCGGCATGGGGCGTGATGGTGGCCGACGGACGGTCGTTCGTGACCGACGCCTGGTGGCTGTCCTTCTTCCCCGGGCTGGCCATCCTGCTCACGGTCCTGTCCATGAACCTGCTGGGAGACTGGCTGCGCGACAAGCTGGACCCCAAGCAGCGCAACCTGTAGCCATTCCGGCGCCGTCATCCGTGAGCCCACAATCTAATCGAGGTAGCCCGACCATCGACCGGCGCGGGTGCGGTATGCGCATCCGCGCCGTCGTTTGCCTGGCGCTCCACCGCACCGGCCGGGCCGGCAACCGGGCGGGACACGACACTGTTGCCGCGACGCCCGTTGCCGCGCTAATCTGTCCCCGATGAACGACGCCACCCGACCCGATGCCGGGTCAAACAGCGCCGCGGTCTGCGGCTGGTGCGGGGCCGAAGGCCAGGAACCGGGACTACCGTGCCGCGAATGCGACCGTGTGGTCGCCAATCTCCCCGGGTGGGCCCGGCATGAACCCCGCGGCCGGCGATGGTTCAGCCGGCGGCGCCTGATCCGGACCGGGGTGGTAGTGGTCGTCCTGTTCTTCCTGGCGTGGCTGTACTATCCCTTCTTCCCGAACCCGATCAAGCTGCTGTTCAACTCGCCCAGCACTAGGCTCAGCTCGGCTTCCCTGCCGGACCAATGGTCAATGGTCGGGCGTGACCTCCAGCTCACACGTCACATCCCCACCGTGTCCACCCAGCCGGCAGGAAGGGTGGTCTGGTCCCACGACCTGGGCACTCCGACCCGGGCCGCGCCCATCGTGCACGATGGGGTGCTGTACGTCGGCGGGTTTTTCAAGATCAGCGCCCTGGACGCAGCGACGGGTGAGCAGATCTGGGAAGTCACCGTCCCCAGCCCGCTGGACCATTCCATCGCCCTGGCCGGCGACCTGCTCTACGTCGGCCTGACCGACCATCGGATCATCGCCGTTGACAAGAACACCCGGCAGTTCCACTGGACGGTCAAAACCGGAGGGCCCATCGCCTCGTCGCCAATCGTGGCCGACGGCATCGTTTACGTGGGATCGGGTGACAACGCGCTTTACGCCCTGGACGCGGCCAGCGGAGATGTCTTGTGGCGGGAGGACATCGTGGGCGTGGTCCGTGCGGCGCCGGCCGTAAGCGACGGCCACGTGTATGCCGCCGACAACCTCGGCAACCTGTACGTGTTCGACGCCAGGACCGGGCAAAGCAAGCTGCGTTTCCGCACCGAAGGCAACACCAAAGCGTCCCCGGCTATCGCCAACGGGATGGCATACTTCCCGTCCGGGGGACAGGTGCACGCGGTGGACGCTGACGCCCGGGAGATCGCCGGTGAATACCAGTTCAAGCTGGTCTGGAAGCAATTCTGGGACTGGAAACTGCCGGGCGTGCCGAAGCCGCCGGCGCAAAAGGGAAGGATGTGGCTGTTCGATCCCGATTTCGCCTTCGATCGCGCCACGGGGCAGTGGTCCACCACGGGCCTGGTATCAACGCCGTCGGTTGCCGCCGACTCGCTTTATGCGGGGAGTTTTAACGGCGGCTTCTACGCGGCCGACGCGATTTCCGGCGCCGAGACGTGGCGGTTCGAGGCCGACGGCGCCATATTCGGGTCGCCGGTGGTGGTCGGAGACCGGGTCTACTTCGGGACCGACGCCGGCAGTCTCTACGCGCTGCGCCGATCCGACGGTGAGTTGATCTGGAGTCTCCCGTTGGGAGCCCCCATCCAGATATCCCCGGTATTCGCCGGCGAACGGCTCTACGTCAGGACCGACGACGGAGCGCTGCACGCCATAGAGTGAGTGGGCTCCGCTTCTCGTCCACCGATTTGCCGGGGCGTGCAACCGGGCACAATCTCGCATTCGTACCCGTTCTGTCTCCGCGAGGAACGCAGCGACATGGCGATCTCGTTGCCGCAACCGCGTTCCTGGCGGCAACGAGATTGCCGCGCTGCGCTCGCAATGACAGTCCAGGCGAAGCGGGGAACTAACTGCCCTCTTTGATGAAGTCGGCCGCGCGCTCGGCCATCATGATGATCGTGGCGTTGGTGTTGGCGCGAACTATGTCCGGCATGACCGAGGCGTCCACCACCCGCAGGTTCTCCAGGCCATGCACCTTGCAATACTGATCCACCACGGCCGTTGGATCCGCCGCCGGACCCATCTTGCAGGTGACCGAAGTGTGACCGGCGATGCCGGCGCTCTGTTGCAGCCATGCGTCCAGGGAAGCGTCGTCCGCCAGATCAGCGTCAGCGGGCGACAGCCGTTCGGCCAGAAGATCACCAAAGGCCGGATGCTCGAAGATCGCCACGGTGCGGCGCACGGCGTCGCGGAACCGGGCAGTGTCCCGGGGATCGGTCAGGAAGCGGAAGTCCAGGTCCGGCTGCATCAATACGTCCGCAGACGCCAGCGTCAGCAAACCTTCGCTGTAGGGGTATTCCAGCCGGCATCCCACGCGGATGTTGGGCGCTTCCCGGCTCTCGGGATACGACGTCGTGGGTTGCACCTGGATGTCGTTGCGGTCGGGTGATCCCTCGGCGGTGAACCGCAGCCCCACCTGGTTGCGCGGCGCGTCGGGCGCCAGGTGATGGTCGGGCTGAGATCGGTACACAATGGACACCGACGGGTGGTTTTTCATGCTCCGGCCCACGCCGGGCAGGTCGTGGACCGGCTCGATGCCCAACGGGCGCAACTGCTCGGCGGCGCCAACCCCCGACAGGAGCAGCAGTTGCGGCGAGGCAATCGCGCCGGCGCTGAGGATGATCTCGCCGCCTTCCAGTACGAACGCCTCGCCGCCGCTTTCCACCTCCACTCCGGTCGCCTTCTTGCCATCAAAGATGATGCGACGCACCGTCACGTTGGCGCGAATGGTGAGGTTCAGGCGGCGCCGGCAGGCGTCCAGGTAGGTGATGGCGGTGCTCATCCGGACCCCGCCGGGGTTGTTCAGGGGCACTTGTCCCACGCCGGTGGCATCCGGGTGGTTCATGTCGGGGTCGTCGGGGAATCCCAGGTCCCGGCAGGCCTGGTAGAAGGCGGCGTGCAGGGGCAGCCAGTCCTCGCGGGCGTGCCGCCACACGGGTATCGGGCCGTCCGTGCCGTGGAAATCGTCGCGGATGTCGGCGTCGTTTTCCAGACGGCGGAAGTAGGGCAGCGTCTTCCGGTAGTCCCACTCGTCGTTGCCCGACGCGGCCCATCCGTCAAAGTCCTCCGGCGCGCCGCGCAGCACGATCTGGTGGTTGATGGCGCTGCTGCCGCCGGTGACCTTGCCCCGCGCCACGTGGATGGGACGCGGATTCTGCGGTGTGGACTGGCCGACGAACGACCAGTTGTGCGCCGCGCCTTCTTCGGAGGCGGCCTGGTTCATGTCGTATTTCAACTCATCAGGCAGCTGGTCGATGGTGTAGTCCGGCCCGGCCTCCAGCAGCAGCGCCGACCGGCTGGGGTCCTCCGACAACCGGTTGGCGAGAACGCAGCCGGCCGACCCGGCGCCGATGATGATCACGTCGTATTTCATGCCGTCATGCCCCCGCGTCAGGCGCCGATGCGGTACACGCGCACCGCCGTGTCGTGGAGCAGGTTTGCCCGCTCGCTCGCGCTGTAGCTCCGGGATAGCCGCTTGAAGGCGTTGTACATCACGTTGTACGAGAAGGAGACCTTGTCCGGCGGGAAGTTGCTCTCGAACATGCAGCGGTCCGGGCCGAACTGCTCAATACAGTGCGTCAGCCACGGGGTCATGGCCTCCGCCAACTCCTCCGACCCGATGGGCTCGGCGCGCGCGTGCCAGCGGAATCCCCAGCGCGGCATACCCAATCCGCCCAGTTTGCACGTGACGTTGGGGCACTCCGCCACGGCCTGAATCCCATCCCGCCAGGCCGGTATGACTTCGTCGTCCTTGCCGGCATAAATCCCGGTGCGGCTGACTCCGCCCACGTGGTTGAGGATGATGGACACCTCAGGCGCCGCCCGCGCGAACTCGGCAAGCTCCTTCAGCTGGGGGAAGGAAAGCATCACGTCCAGCGACAGGCCCATGCGGGCCAGAGTTCTGGCCCCTGCCCGGAAGGTTTCGTTGGCCATGATCCCCTGGGCGTCCCGGTTTTCTATAAGCGGGTCGGGGCTCCAGGTTACGTTGTGCCGGATGCCCTTGAACCGGTTCGGGCTCGCCGCCTGCAGCGCTTCCAGCACCCGGGCCACGTCATCCCCGAGCTTGAGGTCAGCGTGGCCGACGATGGCGGCCGCAGCCCGGGCCTCGCCGTAGGCGCCGCTGGCGCTGGCGGCGGCCAGCCCCTGCACGAACTCCACCTCGCCCACCGGTTGCAGTTCTGCCGGGCCGTCGGCGCGATACATGGACCGCGCCTCAACGAAAACGGTGGACCGCACGTTGTGGCCCGAATCGAGATCGGCCATCAGTTCGTGAAGCAGGTAGCGCTGGTAGGGGACGCTCGGCATGCGCCGGTCCCAGAAGTGGTGGTGCGGGTCGCACAGCGGGATATCGGGCTCTATCGGGTCTTCCTGGGTCAGGGCCAGCCAGTCATTGTCTCCAAAAGGCACGTCAATCCCTCCATCTCCGGGTGGTTCGGGCCAATGATACCATCCGTGCGAAACGGCTCGGCGGCGCCGATGCGCAATTCGTCAGAATCAGGATTTTCAAGATTCGGGGATTATCAGGATGGGGACCGTACGGTGATGGAGCGCTCCAATCCTGTCCAATCATAAAATCCCGCAAATCCTGATTCTGACATCCCCCCGCCGCAAACCGGGAATGGGTGAGCCCAACGGCGCTAGCGACGGTCCTGTTCCTCGGCGTCGTCCGCGTTCAACCGCTCTTCCAGTCGCTTCAGCGTATCCTGGGTTGCGCGCAGCTCGCGCAGCAGGTCCTGCCGCGAGACCGGCCGGTTGCCGTGCTCCAGCTTATCCCGCTTGGTCTCGTCCAGGCTGTTGATGATGATGGCGATGAACAGGTTGATCACCACAAAGGTTCCCACCACGACGAAGCTGACGAAATAGATCCACGCGAACGAATGCTGCTGCATCGCCGTGTCCATGACGTTGGTCCAGCCGTCCAGCGTGATGATGTTGAACAGGGTGAGGAGAGCGATCCCCAGGCTGCCCCAATGCTCCGGATCGTGCGTGTGGAAGAGATGAAAGCCCATGATGGCGTAGATGTACACCACGATGCTCATCAGCATGATCACATGGCCGACGCTGGGGATGGAGCGCACCAGCGCGGCCACGATGAGCCGGAGGTCCCGGATCGCCGAGATCAGGCGCACCACGCGCAGCAGCCGCGCCAGCCGGGCGATCATCGCAAACTGCCCGGTGGCGGGTATCAGGGCGAAGACGATCACCGCGAAGTCGAAGATGTTCCAGCCGTCCCGGAAATAATCCTGCATCCGCGGCCACAGCGCCAGCATCTTGAGCAGGGCCTCGATGATGAACACCGCCAGGGCGATCTGGTTGCCCCATTCCAGCCAGCGCCCGTAGGCGCCGGCAATGGCCGCGGAAGTTTCCAGGCCCAGCAGGACGCCGTTGACGATAATGACGGCGATGATGAAGTATTCGAACCAGTGGGAGTTGACCAGGGCAGCCGAGAATTTGACCAGTTGATTCATGGGACCATGCCGCAGCGTTGAAATGTCGCCAACATTTTACGGCAGTTCGCCCTCGACTCCCGGTCTGATTCGGGGAAATCAGCGCAAATAGCCCGGCATCCCAATTGAACCTGCTGGTTGGGGTTCCTTCACCCTCTATCTTGCTCCTCTTCCGGAACCGGCATACCGGGACGCCAACCCCGCGGGGTGGGGTGCCCCCGCCGATTGTGTCGGCCCAGCGCCCAGAGGAAAGCGGTTATGTCGATGCCGGCGCGTTCTACTGCGCTGCCCAAGGTGGGTCCTCGCACTGGTCGGCTACCCCAATCCGTGAGCGTAATGCTGATTTGCCCGTTAGACAGGATGACGTGGCTGCCTTTCCCTCGATGCCGCCTGCTGATCATCTCAAATCCAAACCTGCGAAATGCCGCTGCCGCCTCGTCAAAGGGCACATTATTAATCGGAACCGGCATCGTAATTGACCAGCACAGTCTCCGACTCTACCAGATACCCCTGCTCCGTCCAGCCATTAACAATGCGAGCCTTCTCTACAGCTGTGTCCTCCGTTGAACGCCCAACAACTTCCAGAAAGAGCTCAATCGCGCCTTGCGCCATATACAGAGCCTCGTCCCAATCATCGCCCTCACTGGCGCAGCCGGGCAAAGCCGGCACGAAGACGCTGTAGCCGGGTTCGTCGGGGCCAGAGACCAGCAACACCTCAAACTCTTCAGATCGAGCCAGCGCTCCGTCTTCCTGTTGTACTGACTTTTCGGTGGCCATTATGCTCCGTTCCGTCCCTGCCGTGTATTTTCTGGATCAGTTGCCGGTTCCCACCGTGTGGAACCGCCAGCGGGGATTGCTAGGCCAGTTGAACCGGCCGCTGATGTACTCAGTGATGTTGACCGCGTTGTTGCTGGTGAGCACGGTGAAAGCGTGGCGGACGCTCGACGCCAGCCGGGGCACGGTGTATTCCACGCGCCCGTTGCGGGCGGGAAGTTCACGGCGTTCACGTCAACGTAGATGAAGGCTTCGATCCACTCTCCGGTGGGTCTGGCCTTGGCGATCACGTAGTCGGTCTCCATGTTGACGTAGCCGATGCGGTAATGGGTCGCCTCCGGCACGGCGTCCCAGGATACGATGACCTCGCCGGAAGCGGCGCCATCGCGGACGGCAATGTTGCCAGTGGGAAAGACGGGCGGGACGATGGACGGGTCCGGCAGTATGGATGGGTCCGGCAGCGCGGCCAGGCCATAGCCCAAGGTGTTGTCCGCTCCGGCAAGCCCCCGCTCGTTGGCGTTCACCTTCAGATAGGATGCCACCCGCGCCGGCGAGTAGTGGGGAAACCGCTGCTTGACCAGCGCCGCCATACCCGCCACGTGGGGGGCCGCCTGGCTGGTGCCGGCGAACCCGCACTGTGTGCCATCGTCAGGGCGAATATAGAGATCATATACTGTTGAACTTCCGCAAGAAATTCCCGTGATGTCCGGCTTGATCCGATTGTCTATAGTCGGGCCGCGGGAACTGTAAGATGCAATGGAACCAGGATCCTCCCAATGAGTGGCCCCCACCGCCAGCGCGCCCGGGTTCCGGCTCTCCGCCGGGTTCCCTATGTGGTGTCCGGGTGAATAGTGTTCTAGAGGGCCGGGGTCCCACATAGTCAGCTGTATCCATTCGGGATCGTCCCCACATTTACGTTCAGGAACCGCGGATGGCGCTCCCCGAGGCGTCAGAGTTTGCAGAGTATGGCCCGGTCGTTCGTCTTGAGCAGGTATGTAGCAATAGAATGTTCACCGTCATCCCCACTTTCTTTCATGCTGTAAGTGACCGGATTCCTGCTTTCGCGGGAATGACGGTTGTTCTGCTGCCCAACTGAGTAAGTCCTATGACATTCGGCGGGATGTCCTCCTACAAATCGGGTACGCGCGGGATCGGGAATCAGCGACCCATCGCGTAGCCGTCCCGCCGCAGGTCGGCGCCGCCAAACAGGCTGCCGCGCTCGCGGTCAATCTCGATGGCGCACAGGGAACCCATGCGCGGCGTCCACTCATTCCACACGTCCACGTCGTGGCCGCGCTTGCGGAGGTCGTCCACTACGGACGGTTCGATGCGGGACTCAACACCCACCAGGCCCGGACGGTAGGCGTGGGGCCAGAAGGAGTTGGGGAAACTCCAGGTGGACGCTCGCGGGGCTTCGATGGCCTGCTGCACGTCCATGCCGAATTCGGCGACGTTCAGGAAGAGTTGCACCATCGACTGGGGCTGCACGTCGCCGCCCGGCGTTCCGAAGGGCATCCAGGGCTTGCCGTCCTTGAACGCCATCGCCGGGTTGGGAGTAAGGCGCGGCCGCTTGCCAGGCGCCAGACCGGCAGGATGGTCTTCATCCAGCCAGTTCTGCGCGCCGCGGGCCGACACCATGAAGCCAAGACCGGGAACAATCGGCGCGCCGCCGAACCCGTCGCTGGGCGTGGCGGAGAAGGCATTGCCCCAGCGATCCACGGCGCAGATATACGAAGTGTCCGCTGACAGCGGGCCGGCCACCGGTTCGGGTTTTTGGGCCGCGCGGCCGCTCCCCGCCTGGAACGCCCAGGGATCTCCGGCATCGGGCATCTCGGGGTGAGCCCTGGCCGAGTCTATCTCCCGCCGCCGGATCTCCGCATACTCCCGCGAGAGCAGGCCGGCCATGGGCACGTCCACGAAATCGGGGTCGCCGTAGTAGGCGTGCCGGTCGGCGAACGCCAGCTTCAACGCCTCCAACACGGTGTGGATGTACTCGGCGGAGTTGTGGCCCATGCCCTGGAGGTCACAGCCTTCCAGGATGCGCAGAGCGTGGAGGTTCATGGGTCCCTGGCACCAGGGCCCGCAGGCATATACGTCGATCCCTTTGTAGTCGATCATGGGCGGAGTATCCACGCCCACGGAGAAATCTGCCAGGTCGTCCATGGACAGCCACCCGCCCTGGCTCCGGATGAACGCGACCATCTCCTCGGCGATGTCACCCTTGTAAAACAGGTCGCGCGCGGCCTGTATGCCGGCCTCGCGACCCGGCCCCGCCGCAGTTCGCTCGGCGTCAATCATGCGCCGGAAGGTCCGGGCCAGGTCGGACTGTACCAGCAGGTCACCGATGCCCAGGGCCTTGCCTCCGGGATAGAAGATCTCCATGGTGCTGGTCCACTGGCTGGTGTCCCCTTCGTCGAGGATGATGTTATCGCCGCTGCTGACCAGCGCCCGGTGCAGCGTGGCGGGGATGGGGAAGCCGCCGCCGGCTATTTCCAGCGCTGGAGTGACCACCTGCTCGAAGGTCATGGTGCCGTAACGGCTGAGGGTGGTGAGCCAGGCGTCGGGCGCGGCCGGCGTTACGGTGCGCATCACTCCATGAGGTATGTCGCCGCCATGTTCACGCCGGAAATAGTCAATCGACGCCTCAGCCGGCCAGCGACCCAGGCCGCTGATCTCCCTGGTGTCGCCCGACTCGGCGTGGTGGATGATGATGGGAGCCACGCCGCCGAAGCTGGTGTACTGGGGCAGCGTCACGTTGATCACGATGCCGGCGGCAACGCCGGCGTCAATAGCATTGCCCCCCTGCTCGAGGATGCGGTAACCGGCCGCGGTTGCCAGGTAGTGACCGGTGCTTACCATGTGGGTAACGCCGCCCACCAGTGGGCGATAGCTTCTCAATCCCAATACCATAGTGACCTCCGCAGCAGGGCTGCGCTTGTTTTGGGTTTGCTGTTGATTGAACGGGAGTATAGGGTATCGGGGCCGGGGCTGCCAGTTGGGGTACGATGGCGGTTTGCTACAATAGCCTACCCGCAGCGGCGCAGCGTAGGAAGACAGACCATGACTACGGCACCCGACGCTAACCATCTCGAACTGACGGTTTCCAACATCGGCCCAATCGCCGAGGGAAAGATCCAGCTGCGCCCCATGTCCGTGTTCGTGGGGCCGAGCAACACGGGCAAGTCGTACTTGGCCGTGTTGATTTACGCGCTGCACCAGTTTCTCGGCTCTTATTCCGGTAACTTTGCTCACCGGCGCAACTTCGACCGGATGTTCATATCCGGACTGCCGGCGATAATGCCGACGCAAGACATTGCCTTGTCGGTGGAGGATATCGCCGTACTTAACGACTGGGCGCAGGAACGTTCGCCGCGTCCGGAAGCAATCTTGCATCAAGAGTCGTTGGCTCAAGACTTTGAGTTGCCGGAGGCGGTCGCAGCGCTGGTTCGCCAGGTTGTCAGTGGAGTTGAGGGAGTGAGCGAAGTTCTGGACAGCGAAATCGTAAGATGCTTCGGTATCGACAAAACCGAGGATCTGATCCGTTATCCGAACAACGCGGAATCTGGTTTTACCATCCGCGGCAAGTCCACGGCGGGATCAGGGTATAGCAGTTCTTTCCAGTACGAGATCACCCGGGCCGGGCAAGGTTTTAATATCGGCGCCTCAATCCCGGATGCTATGCCTATAGGCATCGGGCAGAACACCTTCCTCCCGCGGCTTTTCTGGATGACGGAACCGGAAGGCGATGATAAAGAGGATAACGCCCACCAGATTTTGGGTTGGCTTGCGCGCTCGGCACTTTCTCATATCGTCGGTCCTTTGGGGCATCCGGCGCATTATCTCCCCGCTGACCGCGCTGGAGTAATGCACGCCCATCAGGTGGCTGTGCGTGGTCTGATTGCCGGCGCATCGCGCACCTCATTGCGCCGAGATTCACCGATGCCAGTGTTGTCTGGAGTACTCGGCGACTTTCTGGAGCAACTGGTCTCTTTGGCATCCGAGCCTATTTTCCGGTCGCGGAAAGGTCAGGATAACGATCTGGCGCTGCGTTTGGAACGAGGACTAATGCGAGGGGCCGTTCGTGTCGAAAGATCACAAGTTGACTACCCTTCTTTCGTCTATCGCCCGTCCGGCTGGGAACGGGATCTGCCACTGATGAATGCATCATCCATGGTGTCCGAGCTGGCCCCGGTTGTGCTGTACCTGCGCCACGTGGTCGATCCAGGGGATACGCTTATCATTGAGGAACCGGAGTCTCACCTGCACCCGGCAATGCAGGTGGAGTTCGTGAGGCTCTTGGCGGCGGCGGTGAAAGCCGGCATCCGCGTCATCATCACAACGCACAGCGAATGGGTGCTGGAAGAACTGGCGAACCTGGTTCTCCTGTCGGAACTTCCCGTTGAACATCGCGCCGGCATTGAAGGCGCTGACTTGGCCCTCACACCTCACCAGGTTGGCGCGTGGTTCTTCGAGCCCGACTACGAGAGGGGCGGTTCGGTGGTCAAAGAAATACCTCTCGACAAAGAGATGGGAAAGTTCCCCTCCGAGTTCGGGCTGGTTACCGCTGAACTCTATAACCGTTTTGCTAAGATTTCCAACCGGATTGAGCGCCTTACGGAGGAATAATGCCAGCAACCGCCGTCGCTGCTGTCAAGACGCGAACCGACCCGCTGTGCCACGCGACAAGTTGCAGAGACCGCGGTTGTTCATTAGACCTGACAGGAGCTCCTGCGCCCTATGCGCTAATCCACATAGATTCTGAAACGTTTCGCGTCCTCCATAGCCAGTGGCGTCTTCCCAACGACCAACCGCGCTGCGACTATTTGTTTGTTGGGGGCAACGATATTGGCGGCGGGCCTTGGGTTGTGCCGGTGGAGTTGACTACCGGCCGTAAGGAAACCGGAGACTTCTTGGCCCAAATAAGAGGCGGAATCTCGGTTGCTGACGAACTCTTACCAAGGGATAATCGCTATCGACTCTATCCTGTCGGAGGGTGCCATCTCAGGAAACTGGGACGGGAAGTTGCCGATGAATTACGGAAACGGGGCAACCGTGTCAATTTCCGCGGTCAGCTACGGAATATAGATCTGGTTGAATGTGGCGCTCGACTGGCCGATGTCCTGGTGGAATAAGTCTGTCTCCAACCCACGCTTGACACTATTACCGCCGCTGACTAGGCTGACCGCAGCCCGAAAACATGGAGGGACCCGCCCATGTACGACCTGCTCATCAAAGGCGGCACGGTAATCGACCCCACGCAGAACCTGAACGGCGCATATGACGTCGCGATCACCGATGGCAAGATTGCCGCCGTCGCCGCCGACATCTCGGCCGACGAGGCCGCCCGAGTAGTGGAGGTGCGCGGCAAATACGTGACCCCCGGCCTGATCGACCTGCACACCCACGTGTACGAGGGTGTGAACGGCAACGGCGTCAATGCCGACGTGGGCGGCGTCCGCGCCGGCGTAACCACCATGGTGGACGCCGGCAGCAGCGGCTGCGATACCTACGGCGGTTTTCCGGCGCACATCATTCCCAACAACGCCACCGAGGTGATCCCCTTCCTGCACATCTGCCGCACCGGTCTGGCCACCACGCCGGACATCTTCTCGCCCAGCAGCATCGACCTGGAGCGGACAATCCAGGTCGTGGAGGAAAGCAACGGCACGATCCGCGGAATCAAGGCCCGCATGGTCTCGCCGGCGCTGGAGATCATGGGCATGGAGATGCCGCGCCTGGCCAAGCGCGCGGCCCGCGAGGCCGGCGTGCGCCTCATGGTCCACATCGGCGACACCGAAAAGCGCTATCCCGCCGAGGTGATCCGGGACCTGCTTCCCCTGATGGAGCCGGGAGACATCGTCACCCACTTCTTCACCGCCAACCCGGGCGGCGTGCTGGACAGCGACGGCAACCTGGTTCCCGAGGCCCGGGAAGCCCACGAACGCGGCGTCTGGCTGGACACGGCCCACGGGCGCGCCAACTTCAGTTTTGACATCGGCGAACGCGTGCTCGACCAGGGGGTGGAACCTCACTGCATCAGCACCGACCTCACCGTGCCGGGACGCGTCCGCACCGTCCACAGCATGACCGAGATGATGACCCGGTTCTTGGCCATGGGCTTCACTCTCGACCGCGTGGTGGAGATGTGCACCATCAACCCAGCGCGGGCCATCGGCGAAGAGGAGCGCCTGGGCAGCTTGGAGGCCGGCAAGCAGGCCGACGTCTCGGTGCTGGACATCCAGGACGGCGACTGGGTGGTCTACGACGTGCTGGGCAATGGGCGGAACTCGGAACGCGCGGTGACGCCCGTGCTGTCGGTGAAGCGGGGCGAGGTGTTCGAAGCCGGCTGGGGACCCCGGCCCTGGGGTTGGGAGCCGGACAACGCCTAGGGGCGATATCGAACGTACACGAGCAAAGATAAACAGGATTTACTGAATGAGCATTCAAGGGATCGTGGGCCGCAGGGGCGATGATGCGCTGCGAGAGGATTACAAAATGGTTGAAGTGATATTGAGTTCCCCGAGAGGGTTCTGCGCCGGGGTGGTGCGGGCCATCGACGTTGTGGAGGAATGCCTGGAGCGGTTCGGCCCTCCCGTTTATGTCAAACACCAGATTGTGCACAATCCCTACGTCGTTGCCGAGTTGGAGCAAAAAGGGGCAATCACCGTCGAGGAGGTGGACGAGGTGCCCGACGGATCCTTGGTGGTGTTCTCGGCGCACGGCTCGCCTCCGGAGGATTTCGAGAAAGCGGCCGAACGCAACCTCCGGGTGATCGACGCAGTATGCCCACTGGTGACCCGGGTGCACAACGAGGCCAAAAAGTACCACCGCGAAGGCAAGAGAGTGCTCTTGGTAGGGCACCAGGGACACCAGGAAGTCCGCGGGACCATGGGGCAGGCTCCGATGACCCTCATCAACGATACCGCGCCCCTGTCGGAGCAGGAGGTCAGCGCCGACATGGACTGGTCCGACGACACCGAAGTGGCCGTCATCACTCAGACTACGCTGTCCGTAGGGGACACGGCCAACGCCATCGGCGCCATCCGGGAACGGTTCCCCGGCGCCGTGGTGCGGAACGATATCTGCTACGCGACGACCAACCGCCAGGACGCGGTCACGCAGATGGCGGGACTGGTCGACGTGGTGCTGGTGATCGGCGCGCAGAACTCGTCGAACTGCAACCGACTGCGGGAGGTCGCCGAAGCCAACGGTACGCCGGCCTACCTGATCAACGGCCCGGACGAGATCAACCCCGACTGGCTGGTGGGACGCCAGCGGGCCGGCATAACCTCCGGCGCATCGACTCCGGAAGTGCTGGTGGAAGCGGTGATCGCCGAGCTCAGGCCGGAAAAAGTCACCCTCCTGGAAGGCGCCGAGGAGGACATCACCTTCACGCTTCCCCGGGAACTGCGCTGAGCGTCACGCCTCCGAACTGCGCCCCACACGGATTGGCCGGCGCCCAGTGAACGTTTAGCCCAGGGCGGGCGGCCAGTGCGTTTGCCGCCGCTGGGCCGCGTTGAGCACCCAGCAGGTGCTCAACTCTATCCTGCCCGCGTTATCCCGAACCTGCTGGTACGCTTCCATGAAATTGGAGGTCAGGATGCCGGCCGGCAGCGCGAACAGCCCGATGCCCAACAGGGCGATGAAGCCGGCGATCACCCGCCCAACCAGAGTGCCCGGCACCACCTCCAGCGACGGCAGCGTGGTCAGGATCACCACCGAGGCCCACAGCGAGTCGCCGATGGACCCGAACTGTTCGTGGTTCCCGTTGGGCAGATTGGTTTCCGCTGAGTGCATCAGGTAGCCCGCGGCCAGCCAGAACACGCTCAGGGTCACCAGCACGCTGACCAACTGCGACGCCGACCGCATCATCACCCGTCCCATCAGGCGCATCGCCGGGAAGCGCCTTCCGGTCATGATCAGGCGAGACACCAGCCGAAAGATCGGCAGCACCTCAACCTCGCCGAAGATGATCATCACCACCAGCGTCGGCCAGATGGCGATGAAGTCGATAATCGCCGCCGCGTTGGTGGTGGCGTACCGCAGCCGGCTCTTCCATCCCCCCCGCCGGTAGTTGTGGTGCCAGACGATGCACCACAGCCGGATGAGGTACTCGGCGGCGAACACGCTGATGAAGAAGAACTCCAGCTTGGTGTTGCCAACGGCCAGGTTGACCGCGCTGAACATCACCAGCCCGAAGATGGTGAAATCCACGATCCGCGCCGCGCCGCCGCTGTCCGCCTCCAGCACGTGAAACACCGCGTGCTGGAGGCGCGCGTAGGGGTGGGCGCTGGGCAGCCGACATTGCAGCAGGGTTCCCCTGCCGAAAAACGTCCCCATGGATTACTGTGCGCCGGTATGGTCAGAAGCAGGATTCGACGGATCAACCGGATTGGAACTGTTCCGTGACGGAAATCTCCCAATCCTGCCAAATCATAAAATCCGGCAAATCCTGCTTCTGGCGAATGGCCCTACATCGCCGTCCGCCCACCATCAATTACCAACTCGCTGCCGGTCATGAAAGACGCCTCATCCGACGCCAGGAACAGCACGCCATACGCGATGTCCTCCGCCTGGCCCAACCGGCCCAGCGGCGTCCGATTCAACCGGTCCTCGCGTCCGCCGGCGGCCAGCAGATCTGCGGTCATGTCGGTCTCGATGGTGCCGGGATGCACGCTGTTGCAGCGGATGCCGTCGCTGGCGTGCTGGATGGCCGTGGACTTGGTGAACAGCCGCACCGCGCCCTTGGATGCGGTATAAGCGGACGAGATGTGGTTGCCCACCAGGCCGGCGACGCTGGAGATGTTCACGATGGAGCCGCCGCCGTTGCGCCGCATTTCGGGGATGGCGGCCTTGGTGCCCAGGAACACGCCCTTGGCGTTGACGCTCATCGTGACGTCCCAGTTCTCCATCGTGGTGTCCTCAACCCGCTCCGGCATGTACACGCCGGCGTTGTTCACCAGGATGTCCAGCTTGCCGAACCGCTCCACCGCGGCCGCGATGCCGTCCTTCCAGGACTGCTCGTCGGTCACGTCCAGGTGGACGAACAGGCACTCGCCGCCCAGTTCATTGATCTCGGCCTCAACCTGTCGCCCCAGTTCGTCCCGCAGGTCGCCGATGACCACCTTGCAACCCTCGCGGGAGAACATCCGCGCCTCGGTGGCGCCCATGCCCCGGGCGCCGCCGCTGATGAAAGCCACCTTGTTTTCCAATCGCATTGTTGTAGCCTCGCTGTCATGATTGCTGTCGCAGTTGTTCCAGTTGCTCCCGGAGCCGGGCGTTTTCGGCCTCGGCGGCGCGGCGAGCAGCTTCGCTTTCGCGGCGAGCAGATTCGGTTTCCTGGTGCGTCCGCAGCCATTGGGCCGTCGTGGGGTCAAACAGCCGCAACCTCAAGCCCGGCGTTACGCAAAGATCCAAATCCAGCACCGCGCTGTATCCGTGCAGGACGCCGTCGTCATCCGTGGTGAGCGGCTGCTCCCGGTACTCTGTTCCGTCCAGGGTTTCCATAACGAGCGCCGGCGTAAAGTAGTTTCCGGTGGGGTCAAAGCGCACGTACTCCGTAACGCCCATGTCGGCGTAGATGCGGCGTTTTGCAGTAGCATCCCGCCGCCAGGTGCGGGATGAAGCGATTTCCATGATGAAGTCCGGCGCTTTACCCTCACGCCAAACCAGCCACGAATCCCGGGGATGCGTCCCCGTTACGCCGAAGACGGCGAAAACATCGGGTGCAACCCTGACGTCATTCCGGTTCATCCGATAGTAGATCAACATATCGCCGCCGACGTAAACGTCGTCGCGTTCGTGGTATCGAACGCGCAACGTGGAAACGGTTTCAGTCAGCGGCGTGTACTGCGCTTCGGATTCGGCCATGGGTTCACCATCGGAAGACGGGTAGTCGATGGTGAGATCATCCACCTCATCCTCGTCGTGAGGAAGCTGTTGTCTTGCAGTTTTGCTGACCATCGACTTCGCTCCTAATTTGTGACGCCAGGCGGTGCGACGGCTGATCGGCTACGGCAGCGGATGATGCAGCGGTGAATTGCCGTTAAACGCGGTTTCACCCTGACATTATAGGCGAGGCCGGCGGCGTATGCCCAAGGCGATAACGCCGGCCAGCAGGGACAGACTGGCGATGTCCACCGATTTTGGGCCCGCACTTGCCGCTCCTGCGCAGGTGCCTCGGCCGGCCATTTCGGTTCCGGGCAAAGTCTCAGGCTTCTGTCCCGGCCCCAGCGCCGCGAAATCTGCAAACGCCCTCCAGGCCGGCGAGGTCCGACTGCACAAGCCGGTGCTGCCGTCGCGTGCATAGACGATATATGTCCCACCTTTCTTGAACTCGTACCCGCAGGAGATTTCGGACCATTCCGTTTCAACGGTCAGGATGTCACGGCGCGGCCCTTTCCAGATCTGGCTGACTTTGAACTCCACGGCCACGGGATCTGCCGATGAGAGCCGGAACGGTGGATGACCCAGGGGCCTGACGGCGGTCACTTCGCCGGCAAAGACGGCATCGGCCTCCGCCAGGGCTTCGGTCGGAGACCCGGAAGGCGCGCACGTACAAGCGTGGGCCGGTTCCGCTCCGGCCAGTAACGCCAGCAGGGCCACGGCCAGCCCTGCGACCAGCGCCCGTCGGTTAGTCGAGATCAGCGCCAAGCCGCTATGGTTGCCGTTGTGACAGTTGTTCGCGGAGCCGGGCGATTTCGGCCTCGGCGGCCCGACGGCCGGCCTCGCTGGATTGCAGGGCCGCTTCCGCCGCTCGCCGGCCCGCTTCGCTTTCCAGGTGAGTAGTTAACCATTCGCCTGTCGCCGGGTCAAAGAGTCTGAGGTCCAGACCGGGCAGCACACAAAGGTCCAACTCCAGGATTGCGCTATAGCTCCGCAGTATGCCAGCCGCATCCGTAACGACCGGCAACTGTTGATATCCGGCGTCCACCAGACGCTCGCCCACCAGGGACGGCGTAAAGAAACGTCCCGTGGGGTCAAAACGCCAGTATTCAGACACGCCCATTTCAGCGTAGATGTCCCGCTTTTGGGCAACGTCACGCCGCCAGGTGCTTTGCGACGCAATTTCCATCACAAAATCCGGAGCCTTGCCCTCCCGCCACACCAGCCAGGAATCGCGTGGATGGTTGCCGGCCGCGCCAAATACCGCATAAACGTCCGGAGCGATGCTCAGGTCATTGCGGTTGATGCGGTAATAGATCAGCATATCGCCGGCGACGTACACGCCAGACCGGTCATGATAACGAACCCGGAGAGCGGAGACGGTGTTGGTCAAAGGGATGTACTGAAAATCAGTTTCGGCCATGCGCTCACCGTCTGCTGAGGGATAATGGATGGATAAGTCGTCCACCTTCTTATTCTCATTGCGGTGCGCGCCGGCCTGCTTTGCTGGATTGTTGACCATGAGGCGCTACTCCATTGCGGGCGCGTGAGCGCGTGTGATCCGGTTCCACAGGTTACTGCGCGAACAGCCCGCCGTCGATCACCAGCTCGCTGCCCGTCATGAAGGACGACTCGTCGGACGCCAGGAACAGCACGCCGTAAGCCACGTCCTCCGCCTGACCGACCCGCCCGATGGGCGTGCGTTCGAGGGACGCCTGCCGCGCCGCATCGTCGCGCAGCAGGGTCGGCGTGGTCATGGGCGTCTCAATGATGCCCGGGTGCACCGAGTTGCAGCGGATGCCCTCAGCGGCGTACTGGATGGCGGTGGACTTGGTGAACAGCCGCACCGCTCCCTTGGTGGCCCCGTAGGCCGGCGCCCGCCAGCTGCCGATCAGGCCGGCCACGCTGGAGATGTTGATGATCGACCCGCCGCCGGCCCGGCGCATTTCGGGAATCGCGGCCTTGGTGCCCAGGAAAACGCCCTTGGCGTTGATGTCGAAAATGCTGTCCCAAAGCTCTTCGCTGGTGTCCTCGATGCCCACCTGCCGGTAGATGCCGGCGTTGTTTACCAGGATGTCCAGCTTGCCGAACCGCGCCACGGCGGTGTTGACCGCGGCGTTCCACTCGTCTTCGCTGGTGACGTCCAGCTTCACAAAGACGCACTCGCCGCCGGTCTCGTTGATCTCGGCTTCAAGTTGCCGGCCCTCGTCTTCGAGCACGTCGGCGATTACCACCTTGCACCCCTCGCCGGCGAACAGGCGGGCCTCGGCGGCCCCCTGACCCCGCGAGCCGCCGCTGATCAGAGCAACCTTGTTTTCCAGACGCATACAAACACCTCGGATGTGGATGTCCGCCAACGACAGGCGGCGGTACGGGAGGGATTCGGAATTACGAGCATGATTGTAACGTTGCAGGTTCGGGCGTCAAGGGACGGGAATGCGGGCTGCTGCTGGGGTTTGAGGTGAGCGTCCGACACCAAAGCCGGCATACCGGCGAAAGCCGGTATCCAGAAAGTCTTTGCTCCGCTCGGTTTGCTGGCTGGGGGGATTTCTGGGTTCCTGCGAAAGCAGGAACGGCGTGTTGCTTGCCAGGAAACCCACCAACTGGCAACAGTTATAGTGCGAGGTTCATGCCCATCCGTGTTGGGCAGTCATTCCCGTGGGCGCATCCCGGCAGGTGCGCGGAGGGGGAGAGGCAGGATGTCTGTCAACCCGCTCAGCCGCGCGATGGCTCGACCTGCGGATCATCACCAACGCCATTCAGCAGGGGCAGGATGTCGCCCCGGTCGGTCTGCTCCATGGCGTCCAGAGCCTCACCGCAAACCTCAAACAAATCGGTCCTTATTCGTTCGGCCAGTTCGGGCGAAACCCTGGTTTCCGGGTCATGCTTCTCGGCCCAAGCGAATATGGCCAACATGACCGGGAGCAGATCTTTCCCTTTGTCCGTCAACTCGTACAGGATCTGTCGCCCGTTGGTTGGGTCCCTTTGCCGGCTGATGATCTGCTGCGCCTCCAGTCGGCTCAGCCGGTCGGACAGGACGTTGGTAGAAATGCCTTCATCCGCGTCGACGAAGTCCCGAAACCTGGTGGAGCCGCGAAACATCATGTCGCGGACGATCAGGAGCGACCAGCGATCCCCGAAGACGCCAAGCCCATACCGAATCGGGCATTGGTTAGGCTCATAAATCATGAGCCCAGTATACCGACAACCCGGAATGCCTTGCAATCCGCAAGCGATTGTGTATAATAACTTGCAAAACGCAAGTTATGGACGCTTCCCCTGACTGAACCAGGACCATGGGCCGCGCGATTACGCCGGTAGCTGGAGCGCACTCCAGGTGGCCGCGCTGCTGAAGGGTCTACGATTATACCAATGGAAACACGCCACCCTGAAACATTGACCGGGCAGGTCGCGCAACGCGAGATCAACAAAGCATGGTTCATGGCCGTGCTCTCGCTCACCGTTTTTGCGACGATAAGCGCGATCCTGATCGTCCCGCCGCTGCTGGTGGAAATCGCGACCGACCTGGACATATCGGTGGCCGTGGCCGGGCAGCTGGCGACAGCGACCTTCGCAGCCTGGGCGGTCACCGGGGTGTCGGCCGCTCCACTGTCCGACTCCTTCGGGCGCCGGCCGGTGGCCCTGGTGAGTCTGGCAGTGCTCTCGTTATCCACCCTGGGTTGCGCATTCGCGCCCAACCTGGAGACGCTGCTGGCGCTGCGGGTCCTGACCGGTCTTGGTGGGGGAGTGATTCCTCCCAACATCGTGGGGTCGGTGGTGGACGTCATTTCGCCCGCCAGGCGGTCGCGGGCGGTGAGCGCCCTGCTGTCGATCCAGGGGTTGGCCGCGGCCATCAGTGTACCGCTGGTTGCGGTGCTGGCCGATGTGGGCGGCTGGCAGTTTGCGTTCGTCTTGTACGGAAGCGTGCTGGTGGTGGCCCTGGTGGCGAATTTCCTTTGGCTCCCCAAACAGCAGGGAGAGCGAGTCCGGAACTTCGCGTACTTTTCCAGATACCGGGCGCTGACGTCGATACGGTTCTTCCGCGTCGCAGTCCCGGTGAACGTGACGCAGCGTATCGCCTTTTGGGGGAGCATCAGTTTCTTCGCCGCCTACCTGATCAATACTTTCGGGCTGAGCGTGGGGTTCGTGGCCCTGCCGCTGGCGATAACCTCCATTGGGCAGATGGTCGGCACCTACAGCGCATCGTACGGAGCCAACCTGAGGTATCGCGCGCTGATCATCGCCGCCTGTGGCATCGTCGGCGGGGCGTTGGGGTTCGTGGTATTTTCCGTGGAGATGGGGCTGTGGGCAACGGTGGCCGTTGCGACGGTCAGCACCGGCCTGCTGAGTGCGACCTTTCCGATCCTCATCTCCGCCAGCACCGAGTATTCCGGCGAGTCCAAGGCCACCGGCGTGGGTCTCATGGGTTTCAGCAACCAGGGCGGCGGGATGCTGGGCGCTGCCATAGCCGGGGCGCTGTTGGCGAACGTTGGCTACAGCGGCATCGGCTACATGTGCGTCGGCGCAACCGTCGTCAGCGCACTGCTGACCAGCCTCTTCGGCCGCCAATTCGGGGAAACGGCGGGCCAGAGCAAAGGGTAGACACGAGCACTCTATCCCAGCGGGCGTGCGGTGGCCGAGCGATCATTTTCCAAACGCATGCAAACCGCCTCGAAAGCATCCAACCACTCCCGGTTTTCACGGAAAGCGAGATTGCAGTCGATCCGCCATTCAGAGGCGCACGGGTAGCTGTTTCACGTCTCCGACGGTATCGGTTATGATGGGGCCATCATCACACAACGAATGTTGGGTCGCCATGAACCCCATAAACATAGCCGGGCTTTTCGTGGCCCTTGTCTTCGTGGTCGCTATGCTGCCATTCGCCATTGGGGCCGGGTTGTATGAGGGTAGTTTAACGTTGCTGGTCGGAGGGGGGATAGGCTACGGTCTAGGGGCCGTCATCATCAGCCTATTCACGAGATGACCCAATGGCAAACGGTAGCAGCATATGGTCGCGAGGGTTCCGTTTGTTTTTGCGTGATATCGTGCATATCGGCTCCGTTGGCGTCACGCAATTCCAAACGGAACCGTCGCGAGCCATGCAGTGGTTGCGCTCTTGGAGAATGCGGAGGCTGAGCCAGGAGCAATATCTGAAGAGAGTCTGGGCATTCTTGTTCATCGTAGGGGCATCATCTATTTCGATCGACCTTTGGCAGGACGGAGTTATCCTGGTCAAGGGAGTGCCCGTATTGACCACCCTAGGGGCGACCATCCTCGCAGTAACCCTGAGTTCGATGCTCAGTTGGCGAGTGCAGGTAGCATGGCACGAAAGAACTGAACTCAGTCAGCCTCCAAGCGCCGAGACACCGTAGCATCGCAGCGATCAACCGATCTGTAGTCTCCACCACGATGTCAATCACTCAGTGGAGGAGAGTCGTATCGCTCGGGGTATTCCTCGCGGCGATCGCCTGCTCCACCGGCCAACCCGCCGCCGACTTCGCCCTGAAAACCTTTGCCGGCGAGGAATTTCGCCTGTCTGAGCAGCGCGGCCAAGCGGTGGTCATCAATTTCTGGTACCCGTCCTGCCCGCCCTGCCGCGACGAGATGCCCGCTTTCCAGGAGGTCTGGGAGGAGTACCAGGGCCGCGACGTGCGCTTCATCGGGCTGTTCGTGCCCCAGGGTTTCGACACGGAGGTCGAGGCGCGGCAGTTCGTGGATGAGTTCGGCCTGACCTTCGACTTCGCCACCGACGTGCGCGCCCGGGTGGCCCAGGAATACGCGGTGCAGTTCTTCCCCACCACCTACTTCATCGACCAGGGTGGCCGGATCCACAAGATGGAGATCAGCCGCATGGACGTTGACACGCTGACCGAAATACTGGACGAATTGCTCTGATGGTCGACGTGCTGGGCATCATCCTGCTCATCATCCGCTGGGCGCACGCCCTGGCGGCGGTGGTGTGGATCGGCGGCAGCCTGTTCATGCTGCTGGCCGGTCGACCCGCGCTGCGCACCGCCGACACGGGCGGACTGGTAGGCCGGGCGCTGGCTGCTGAGTTCCGGCCCATGGTACTCACCGCCATCGCCGTGCTCATCGTGTCCGGCGTGATCCTGACGGTGGACCGGCTCACCTCTGACGCCGCCGGCATGGCCTATACGGTGGCGCTGGTCGCCAAAATCCTGCTGGCGGTGTACGCTTTCGTTGTCGCCTGGCTCCTGCCCCGACACCGGGACCGGCCCGCCGGTGGCATTCCCGGCGCAATGACCGGACCGGTGGCGTTGACCGTCGCCGGCGTCCTGGTGATCGGCCTGGCCGACGTACTCACCTGGTTATTCGAGAAAGGACTGGCCGGCTGAATTCAGCTGAGGTGAACGAATTGAGAACCGACCTGCTGGACATACTGGCCTGCCCGGTCTGCCGGGGCACACTGATCCTCGATGCAGAGACCATCTCGCCGGAAGACGCGCCCGACGCCGGCGAAGTCCTGACCGGCGCCCTGAAATGCTCTCCTTGCAACGAGACCTATCCCATCCGAGACGGCATTCCCAACCTGCTGCCGCCCGACCTGCGGGACGCGGAAGCGGCGGCGGGGCGGTAGGCGAAGGATGCACAACCGATGGAATACAAGGGACGAAAGTACCGAAAGCTTTACGCTCATCTGCTCAGCCTGTCGTCTCAGGAATGGACGGCTTCATTCGCCGATATTGAAGCCATCATCGGTGACCATCTGCCGGCGTCCGCGTGGGATTACCAAGTTTGGTGGGCTAACGACGTAACCCACAGCCAGGGCGCTGCATGGCTTGCCGCAGGCTGGGAAACGGCGCAAGTGGATAGGGACGCGGAAACACTGCTGTTTCGCAAGAAGGATTCTTCTACCAGTCGGCGGCGGACTTTCAATGCCATATTGCCAGACCGAGCCGCATTTCCCCAGGCGAATGGCCCTGGCGTCAGTCGGCAGGACGCTGTAGTGAGGGACGGTAAGTCAGTAACCTCCTCCGACGCCCTGAACGCGCTGGATCAATTGCAAGTGGCGCTGAGGGATCGCGAGGTGGACCTTGATGGGTGGGCGCGAAATATGCGGGCGGAACGGCGCGTCAATGGCCTGTGACGATTCATCTGGACACCAGTTTTCTCATCCGGGCGCTGATACCGGATTCGCCGGAGAACCATAGACTGCGGGAATGGATCCGCGCCGGCGACACCATCGTTGTCAGCGCGGTGGCTTGGGCTGAATTTCTGTGCGGCCCGTTGACTGCCGACGAGCTGCAATTAGCCGCCCAGGTAGTTGGACCGCCGCAAGATTTCACGTCCCGACATGCAATGACGGCCGCGCGCCTGTTCAACACTTCGGGCCGACGCCGGGGCACGATGATGGACTGCATGATCGCGGCGGTCGCGCTGGGAGCAGGCTCCCAATTCGCGACCGCCAATGAGGACGACTTTGCCAGATTTACGGAACAGGGCTTGCGACTGGTGTAGACCTCAGCCGCTCGTCAGGATCGCTGCCACCTCGGTGGCCAGACCCTCGGCCCGCTCTCGCAGCGCCGGGCGTTCCAGGTTCTCGATGGGGTGCTGGGTGAAGATCGTCGGGTAGTCTTCCGCGCCCCACATCTTGGCCATGCCTCTGGCGGTGGGGATAAAGCGGTCGGTGCAAATGGTGGCGGAGGGGAGGCCGGCCTTCTCAACGTGGATTCCGTCGTGCACACTGCACGCGCTGCAGCTCCCTCAATCGCCGATGGCCACCACCACCGAATCGACGTTGGCCACCAACTCCTCCAGTTCCTGGGGATCAGCCGGCCGCGACGCGCTGGGCTTGCGCAGCCAGCGGATCTCGCGGATCTCGTAGCGGTTGCGCAGGACTTCAGCCAGCTCTTCGAGCAAAACGTCGGCGTTGCGCTTGCTGTCGTCGATCAGGCCCACACGGGTGCCGGCCAGGGTGGGCAGGCGTGGCGCTCCGTCAAAGGGCGCGATGATCGGTTCGGTGGTCGGGTTGACCAGCGTGTATTGCTGGGTCGCCATACTCTTCCCTCCTTGGAGGCTTTTGCTGTCTCGCTACGGTACGTTTACTGCCCTAGTAACGGCGGTGGAGCCGACCTTGGGCCCCCAACTGGGTATCACCGAGGCCATGTTGGACTCCTCGCCACCGGCGAATATTACCAGAATATCCTCCGGTTCGGGAATCAGCGGGACCATTGTGGCCTCGTCCCCCGGTTCCACGTCGCCGCGCAATACCAGGCCGCGCTTGAGGTCCGCCACCGAACGGTGAATGTTGGCGTGCAGGTATTCGCGCACCCGGTCCTTGGTCCAGTCCCGCCACAGGTTGCTGTTGCCGGCGAAGGTGACCACAATCTGGCCCTGGCGGATACCCACCGAAACGTCGCCTACGGAGCCGGAGGTGGACATGGAGGTGCCCAGCGTCGACGCCACGTCGGCCATGGCATACAGGATGGCTTCGGGCCGACCCACGGCGCGGATCTGGCGGGGGCTCTCGCCGGCGAACACCGTCACCGTGCTGTCCGACGCGTTGAAGCCGCGGTCGACATGCAGCGGAGTCCAGTGGGTCTCATCCTCTGCCTCGGCGATGCAGTAGGTGTACTTGCCCGGATGGCCAATGACGCTGCGGTCGAACAGGCCGGGGATGGCGGCGCAGGCGTTCATCAGGATGAGCCGGATGGCCCGTCCGATGGTGCCATTGGCCCGGTTGCCGGGACCGAACAGGTTGTTTCGGCTGTTGAGACCGATCTGCTCCCGGATCGGCCCATTGACGATGCAGAGCACCGCCGAACCGCCCATGCTCGAGGACGGTCCCACCAGGTTGAACGTTGGGTCCAACATGGCCTCAGTGGCGGCCAGCACAACCGGAAAGTACTCGGGAAGGCAGCCGGCCATCACCGCATTGGCCGCCGCCTTTTCAACGGTGATCACGCGGCGCCGCTCGGGCAGTTCACCCAGGACGTCGTCGGGATCGCGGCCGGCATAGCCGATGAACTCGGCCACCCGGACGGTGGTGGGCGGGACTACGGGCAGGCCGTCGCTCCAGCCCAGCTCGTAGCCTTTCTCGATGGCAGCGAGGGCGTCGTCCCAGGTTGCGGTGGTGATGTCAGTGAAGTTGGTGGTCAATTCATTTTCCTCGGTGAGTATGGGTCGTTGACATCAACGAACCGGGTGGGGTGGATTTTCGCTTGAACCGGGGAGGATATCCACGGTATCGGGGTCGCCTTTGTGAGCAATGTGGTTACGCGAAGTCAAATCCGGGCATTTCGTAGTGGATGAGCGTTACGCCAAGTTGGTCGGCCTCGTCGTCCAAGTCGTCAGACCACAGAGCATTAGCCACACAGAAGGCCCTGGTGTTAACGCCGGTGAGGTTTTGCAGCAGGGCGGCCCGACGCCGCGCGTTGTGAATATCCTGCTCGTTGATGGTTACTGAAACTTCGACGACGGCCTGAACCTCCACCTGCTCGCCAATAGGCGTGCCGCGGCCGACGATGTCGATGACCCGGCCCTGGTCAAACTGTTGACGGGTCAAGCTTCCGTCCCGGCGGGCCTGCAAAAGCAGGTTATTGATAGTGGAACGGTCGGTGAGGGCAATATCCGCGAAATGGTCAACCATAACGAGTTCGATTTGTTCGGAGCATTTTTGCTCGTATGAATGACCGCGCAGATTGCCAACTTGACCGCTCAGTCGCTGGTGACTCCCAGTCAACTGCTGAAGGCTTTGGGTCAGCCGCTGCTGGTCCTCGGTCAACCGCTGAACGCTTTGGGCCAGTTGCTGAACGCTCTCGGTCAGCTGCTGTTGGCCCTGTTCCAGAGCGCCCATCCGTTCAGCCAGGCTATGAAACGCCTCGGGCAGCCCAAGAAAATCCTCAGTGAGCAGTTCCCTGAGGACGAATTCCCGGACGCGAGGGTCGGCCCGGATTTCGCTGACCAGTTGTCTGGCGATGGACTCCGGCGACAGTTCTTGTTCAGTCAATTCGGTGGTCATGGCGGTTTCTAATCAGGCAGAAATTATTGGCATCCAGTGTACCACTTTGGCAATCCATAGTTTTCACCGGCAGTGCCGGTCGAGTTTGGACAATGCCTTGTCCAGACGGCGCACGTCGAAATTCGCCCGGATGCTCTCGCCCATTTCCGCATCAGTCTCAACCGTCAGAGTATCTACTCGCGTCAGCTTGCTTATCCAGCCTCGGCCAGCGCCAATCAAGGCCTTTTCAAAGTTAATCCGTCATTCCTGCGTAGGCAGGAATCCAGAAATCTCCGCTAATGGAAACGTTCTGGATTCCTGCTTTCGCAGGAATGACGATCGGGATCGCATGCCACCGTCAGGGACTTTGAAAAGGCCCTGATCGCCAATGTAAGCCTGCGTGAATGACCTGTTGCGCGATTCGCTGGCGGACAGTTGCCAACTTTCGGACTGCGGTACACCGTTTCCGTAGCGTACTTGTACCGGGTGGCTGGAGCTATGCAGACTCCCGTCGGATCGTTTAACCTCAAAGGCGTCGTCGGGCACCGCCGGGCGCTGCTCGCCCCAATCAAACTGAATTGACCTATTGCCCGGTTCATCTCCCCGGCAATAAATCTGCACGTAAATGTCGCCGGAACCTTCCGCATACACAAAGATCGAATAGATTGCCTTTCCAGAACTGGTCTCTCACTCATCTTGCCGCCAATTACCGAAAGGGTTGGGTGTCGACGTGGGGCGGGGGGTGTTGGTCGGGCGAGGAGTATTAGTTGGCTGAGGCGTATTGGTAGGAGCGGGTGTTGGCGTAGCTGTCGGGTAAGGGGTGTAGGTTGGCAGTGGAGTGTAAGTAGGCAGCGGCGTGTAGGTCGGTAGCGGGGTAGACGTGGCAACAGGCGTATCAGTAGGTGCAGGGGTATTCGTTGGCTGTGTTACCGATGTGGTTGTCTCAGCCTCGGCAAAGCCTGCCGATGGCGATGCAGGGGTGGGTGCAACCTCAGTTGCGCAACCGAGAGTGAACAAGGCGACACCAACAACGACGGCAAGTTTAACGAGCAAGTGGTTGGGCGCTTCATTCCTCAAAATACTGGGGACGAGCAGTTGATCGCCCCCAGTGAACGTGTTTTCCGGCAAAGACGGTATGACCGGCATCCGCCGGGATTTACGCCTTCGCGTACTTGGAGAAGCTGCGCAGCTCGCGCGGCGGGTCCATGTGGCTGCCGCGGATGGTGTAGGAAACCTCGGACACGTACACCGCGCCGGTGCTGTCCACGGCGATCCCGTGGGGCGCGATGAACTGGCCGGCGCCCTCACCCTCTTCCGGCGCGCCGAACACGCAGACCCGGTTGCCGTCGCGGTCGTAGATGGTGACCCGGTGGCCGAGGCCCGGCGCGTCGTCCACGCCGCCCATGCCGTTGAGCTCGCCAACGTAGATGTGGCCGCCCCAGTACACCATGGCGTCCGGCCGGTGGATGTTGCTCCACATCTCCGTGAAGTTGCCGTCAGTGTCGAACAGCTGGATGCGGTGGCACTCCCGGTCAACCACGTACACCCGCTCGTCCTCGTCGAAGGCGATGTTGTGCGGGCGAATGAACTGGCCGGCGTCGATTCCCGGCTCGCCCCAGGAGAACTTGTACTGCCCTTCGGCGGTGTACACGTGAATGCGGGAGTTTCCGTACCCGTCGGAGACGTAGATGTCGCCGTTGCTGGGTCGGATAGCCGCGGAGGTCGGTCGATTGAAGGGCTGCCCGCTCCAGCGGGGCGCCGGGTGGTTCTTCTCGCCGATCTCCATCAGCTTTTCGCCGGTGACGCTGAACTTCTGGATGGTGTGGATGCCATCGTCGGCGGCCAGCAGGGTGTCGTCCGCCGCGCTGTAGTACAGACCGTGGGTGCGGTTGTCACTGAAGTGGCCCTGGCCGAAGGACCGCTCAAAGTTGCCGTCCTTGTCAAAGACCATGATGGGGTGCTCGCCGCGGGTGAGGATGAACACGCGGTCGTTGCCGTCCACGGCCACGCCGGGGCACTCCAGGAGGCGCATCCCATCCGGCAGTTTCAGCCAATCCTCGACGAAAGTGTACTGGAAGTCTCCCTGACCATAAGTTCCAGGCATAATTTTCTCCCTTGCAGATAGTGTGTCGATTTGAGTGGTTCGGGCCTATCTTACTTGCCGCCCGGCTACTGGGCAATACACCCGCCGTCGATGACCAGTTCCGCGCCCGTCACAAACGAGGCTTCGTCTGACGCCAGGTACAGTACGCCATACGCCACCTCGATGGGATGCGCGCGCCGTCCCAGGGGCACCAGGGCCAAACGCTGCGCCGCCACTTCCGGGTCGGCGTAGGTTGATGCGCTCATGGGCGTCATGATCGGGCCGGGATGCACGGAGTTCGCCCGTATGCCCTCGCGGGCATGCTGCACGGCGGTGGCCTTGGTGAACAGCCGCACCGCCCCCTTGGATGCGTTGTACGGGTGCGACCGTGACCACGCTCCGGTCATTCCCGCGATGGACGAGATGTTCACGATGGACCCGCCGCCGGCGCGCCGCATGGCGGGAATCGCCGCTTTCGTACCCAGGAACACGCCCTTGGAGTTGATGTCCATCACCCGGTCCCACTGCTCGACACTGGTGTCTTCCAGCGAGATATTCCGCGCGCCGCCCTCGACGGAGATGCTGATGCCGGCATTGTTCACCAGCGCGTCCAGCTTGCCGTAGCGTTCTTCCGCCAACTCAACGATGGCCTGCCAATCATCCTCGCTGGTCACGTCCAGGTGCGCGTAGGCCACGTCGAGGCCGTCAGATCGGCAATCCGCCTCCACCTCCTGCCCCAGGTCATCCAGGATGTCGCCGAAGACAACCTGGGCACCCTCTCGCGCAAACAACCTGACCTCCTCAGCGCCCATGCCGCGGGCGCCTCCGCTGATTATGGCTACCTTACCGTCCATTCGGCCCATGATGATCTCCCTTTCAGAACCGGAGAGTTACTTCGCCGGAATATTTTCGTCGATGATGGCTTGCAGTTGCTGCACCAACGGCGGCAGGTGCTGGTGAATAATTCGCCACAACTCCTCGAAATCCACCGTGTCGTAGTTGTGCGTGTCGTAGTTGTGGATGAATACGTTCCGAAGGTCCGTTGTGTCCTGCCGCTGTACCTCCGGGTAACGCTGGCGAACCTCTTCAGGCGCCCGGCGTGCGGCTTCTCCAAGCGCTTCCATCAACCGGGTCAAGGCCAGATCAAACATCCGGTCCAAATCCAGATCGACCCGATGGCGACCTTCCGCCAATTCCATGGCCTCGCGCCCGTGGTCTCGCATCTGTTGCACGGCCACCATGGGGTCACGCCGCGACATATATCTCCTCCGCCTCATCAAGCACTTCCTGGCGGAAGTACGGGCTCAGGGACGCAGCCGTGTGCATGTCAACTTCGCGGCCCAGCATCGCCGTCAACTCGCGCCGCATCTGGAAGAACACGAACCCTGCCGCGTAGCCGGGTTCAAATTCGACCAGCACATCAACGTCGCTCTGAGGCGTGAAGTCGTCGCGTATCACGGAGCGGAACAGCGCCATCCGGCGCACGCGGTTGCGCCGGCAGAACTCGGCAATTTCACCAGTGGGTATGTAGACCCGCGCTGGCATCGTGCTGTTCTCCGATTTCATTGGCTCTGTGGATCATTATGCGCTCAGCCTTCCAAACAGTCTGACAGCCGATGCGTGTTGGGAATCTGCGGTTGACAGCGTTTACAGTACCGCCGGATAATCCCAATAGCAAGAGAGAGAATGATATGGAAAGCACCTTGGCCGACAACGCGCTTGAAATCGCTATCATCGGTGGCTTGATTGCGATCATCGTGGCGTTCGTCACGATTGGGGCGATTTTCGTTTTCCGGCTGTTCAACCGGGTTGACCAGCTTGCCGACAAGCTGGGGGAAACCAACGAAAGGATCAGCCAGACCCGCAATGAACTGAGCGAGAAAATCGACCAGACACACCGGGAGTTGAGCGAGAAAATCGACCAACGACACCGGGAACTGATGCAGCAGATGGCGCAGATGAAAACCGAAATCATCAACGCGCTGGTGAATCATTCCCACCCCGAACCAGGCGGATCTCCCGTCTTCACGGCCCCACCTCCGGTAACCCTGCCAGACCAGTCGGCCCGGGAGCCGGAACCGACGCCAGCCCCGGCTGACAACTGACCCTACGCCGCGTTGTTGTCGTCCATGAACATCCCGACCACGTTCCCCTCGGTGTCGCGGAAGTTGACGAACCAGCCAATGCCCGGCACCGCTGTGCGCGGGGTCACTATTGCGCAGCCGACGGCCCGCACCTTCTCAGTATAGGCGTCCAGGTCATCCACGTTGATGACCACCAGCGTTCCGCCGAAATTGACCGCCGACTGACGGGCAATCAGCGCGCCGCCGATGCCGTAGGGCTCGTCGTCCCCGCCGGTCTCCTGCAGGTAGTATTCCTCCGGCCCGTCCCACTTGCTGGAATTCCAGCCGAACACGTCGCTGTAGAACTTGTTGGCGCGGTCGGCGTCGTCAAAGGGCAGTTCGAAGTGCACGATCTTGGGCATGGTTCCTCCGTAGGCGAATTATCATTTTCAACTGCTGGCGGGCTCAGAGACTGACTGCCAATCCTCCGCCAGCAACGCATACAATAGTGTATCCCACCATCGGCCCTTGAAATACTCGTTGCGACGCAACCGCCCTTCCTGCCTGAACCCCAGCCGTTCCAGCACCCGCGCCGAAGCCAGGTTGTCGGCGATGCACCAGGATGAGATCCGCTGCAGGCCCAACTCCCGGAACCCGAAATCCACCATGGCACGGGCTGCCTCCGAAGCGTAGCCGTGCCCCCAATATTGCGGGGACAGTTCGTACCCGATGTCGGCCTCCCACTCGTTGTCCGGTTTGCGCCGGAGGCCGCAGTTGCCAATCAGCCCGCCGCTCTCTTTTTGGACTATGGCCAGCTGGAACCGCCGCCTCGGTCGTTCAGACTGCCAATCCCGGAACATATCCACGAAGTTCCGAACCGCAGTTTCGTCACGGTCTTCCCACGGATAGTAGCGAAGATAAAGCGGGTCGCGCTGGTAATCCAGCACGGCCCGCCAGTCGTCTTCCCCGAACTCCCGCAGGGCCAGTCGCTCGGTGGTGATCTGCATTTGCGATACCGCTAGGAGATGGCGGAAGATCCCTCCCCCTTCAGGTAATCGGCGGTGCGCAGCGCCAGCGCCTGTATCGTGGTCGTCGGGTTGATGCAGGCCCCGGTGGTGAAGATGCTGCCGTCGATGATGAACAGGTTGGGCACGTCGTGGGCGCGGCCCCAGCGGTCCACCACCGAACGGTCGGGGTCGGATCCCATGCGCGCGGTGCCCAGCAGATGCCAGCCAGCGTTGCGCCGCAGCCTGGAGGAGACGACCTTCTTCGCGCCGGCGGCCTCCAGCGCTTCGCTGGCGCGCGCGATGCCGTGGTCCAGCATGGCCCAGGTGTTGTTGCTGACCGTGTAGTCGATCTTGGGCGCGGGTATGCCGTGGCTGTCCGTAAGGTTCGGGTCCAGCGTAACCGTGTTGTGCTCTTCGGGCAGGTCCTCGGTCATGATGACGATGCCCATCTGGTGGCGGAACCGCTCCGCGAAATCACGGTGGTGCCCCTCGCCCCATTCGACCTGCTGGCCGACCAGACCGCCCAACGCGACTTGCAGCGGGGCGCCGCCCACGTTGGAAATCTGCATGTCGTAGCCGCGCACGAAACCCCGACGCACGTCGGTCTCGTAGAATTCCTGGCTCAGCATGGAAGAACCGCGCGGCCCGTCGTCCGGGCCCAGGTCCTCGTCGAACAGGCCCATCACGTATCCGCAGGGGTGGTGCATCAGGTTGCGCCCCACCTGGCCGCTGCTGTTGGCGAGGCCGTGGGGGAACAGCGCGCTCTTGGAGTTCAGCAGGAGCCGCGAGGTTCCGACGCCGTTGCAGGCCAGCACCACGACTTTCGCATACTGCGCCTGGAGGTTGCCGTTGTGGTCGTAGTAGGCGGCGCCGGTCGCCCGTCCGGCCTCGTCCACCAGTATCTCCCGGACACGGGCATGGGTGATGAGACGCGCCCCCTGCTTGAGGGCGCTGGGCCAGAAGATGATGTCGCTGCTGGATGGCGAGCGCAGGTACTCGCCCACGTCCGCCGGCCGGCCGTCATACGCGGTCGAGGCAATGGCATTGTCCGACGACCACCAGTGCCAGCCCAGTTGGTTGAAGGCTCGCGCCAGTTTTTCGCCGCCGGGACCGATGGGCAGTGGCGGCGTGGGCCGGGCCGGCTTCGGCGGGTAGGCGGTGTCACCCTGCAATCCGCTGACGCCGTGGGCGCGGTCGTTCTGGTCGTAGTACGGCTCCAGCTCGAAGTAGTCCATCGGCCAGTCGTCGGCCACGCCATCCAGCGACTTCAGCCGGAAGTCCGACGGATGGAACCGGGGGAAGTGGGAGCCCCAGTGGATGGTGCTGCCGCCCACCGCGTTATACATGTACGGCGCGATGGGGGTATCGTCCTCGTTGACCGGATAGTCCTCCGCCAATCCGCGGAAGTTGGGATTGGGGTGGAAATCGGTCTGCCAGTGCAGTTGCGCCTGTGGTTCGCTGACCGGAAAGGCGTTCAGTGGCACCCAGCCGCCCTGCTCCAGGCACACCACCTTGACCCCGGCCTGCGTCAGGCTCCAGGTGAATGCCCCGCCGGAGGCGCCGGCCCCGATGACGAGGACGTCGGCTATGTCGTGTTTGCTGGCCATAAAGATTTGCTCCTAGGTGATCAGATGGTTGGCGGCTCAGGCAAGTTAACCCTGCGTCTCATTGGCCAATTCATGCGCTAACTCGGCGATTGACTTTCGACAATATTTTCCAAATTTCGTTGAGGTGCCCAGCAATCTGCCTCGTCTCTTCACCCGTGAGGCTAGAAGAGTACTGGCGGACCGCTCTAACAATCTGTCGCATGTTGTGACGAAATTGTCGAGACTGCCCACGGAATCGCTTACGACGCGCATCATGGAGCTTCGGTCCTGGCTCCAACAGTTCCGCAGGTGGCAGCATCAAAAATGGAGGAAGATCGGTGGAATTCCGACCTCGCATTGCGGCTCTCTTCAGGATATCTAACATCGCCACCAAGTGGTCTTTGATGTCTTCTCGCTCTTGAGGGGAGGATTCAGCATAAAGACGCACCAAATGGTGCAGCACCTTGGCAGCTCTGATGGCTATCGGGGCATATTTGACGGCCGTCGCCACCATGATTACCTCCCCAACTCAGCTTGCAGCTGACGGATGCGCTCCAACGCGGCGTCTCGCTCAGCTTGGGCGTCGGCGAGGGCCTCTCCCAGTTCCCCCTGGGTCATCAGAAAGTCGTCCGTTTTTGGGTCGTAAAAGCGAAGCTTTCCATTGTCCCAACACAGGTACAAATCCAGCACGGGACTGTAACCAGACAGCATGCCGAACATTTTCCCGGAGCGGCCATCGGCCAAGTCAATGGGTTCGTATCGGCCGTCCACCAAGAGGTCACCGGCCAGCGGGACATCATGATACTGCCCGCCGGTGTGGTCGAAACGCCAGTATTCGCCAACGCCATAGTGGGCATACCCGAACCGTTTGCGGGTGTAATCAGCCTGCCCGGTGCGGCGGGAGGCCACCTCCAGCACGAAATCGGGAGGCTTTCCCACCTCGCTGATCACGTAGCCGTTGCGCTCAGTGATGGCATCCGGATCAACGTCAAACGCGACCACGCAATCCGGTACCAGCCAGCCATCGTGGCTACGCGTGTCGTAACACAGAAAGCCCTCGCCACTCACCAGCGTACCCGGTCGCGATGCGAAATGCGCCATGAGAGACGTTCCCGCATTGGCGATGTGGGCATATTGCTGCATATCGGGCGCTCTCGGTGGGTCGGGTAACTCCACCGGAAAGTCCAACTTGGCGGTTAGGCGCGACTGGGTAGCGGGCTTGGCAGTGGTCATCTTGACCTCACCACAGGCTGGAGCGCAATGAAAACGACGCCTACTTCCGCTCGAACACCGCCGCCACGCCCTGGCCGCCGCCCACGCACATAGTCTCCAGGCCCCACTGGGCATCCTGACGCTGCATCTCGTGGAGCATGGTGGTGAGGATGCGGGCGCCGGTGGCCGCGATGGGGTGGCCCAGGGAGATGCCGGAGCCGTTGACGTTCAGGTTGTCCTCGTGGGGAAGCTGCCACTCGCGCAGCACCGCCAGCACCTGCGCGGCGAAAGCCTCGTTCAGCTCGATGATGTCCATGTCGCCCAGGGTCATGCCGATCTTGTCCATGACCTTGTTCACCGCCGGCACCGGGCCGATGCCCATGGTGGCGGGATGACAGCCGGTCACCGCCCAGCCGCGCAGGAAGGCCATGGGTTCCAGGCCCAGCTCGTCCAACTTGTCCTCGGCAACCACCAGGCAAACGGAAGCCGCATCGTTCTGGCTGCTGGCGTTGCCCGCCGTGACCACGCCGTCGCGCATCACGGGACGCAGCCGGCCCAACACTTCCATGGTAGTATCGCCGCGCGGTCCCTCGTCGGCGTCGAAGATCTTGGGGTCGCCGCGACGCTGCGGGATGCTCACCGGCACGATTTCGTCCGCGAACTTCCCGGAGTCGCGGGCGGCCACGGCGCGCTGGTGGCTGCGCAGGGCGTACTCGTCCTGCTCTTCACGGGCGATTTCGTACTCGCGGGCCAGGTTCTCCGCCGTCTCAACCATGCCGCCGGGGATTGGGCCAAACCGCTCGTCCGGCGCAATAGTGACGCGAGCGCGGGCCAGCCGGTCGTGGAAGGTCACCGATCCGAACCGTGCGCCCCAGCGGGACTCGTTGCTGTAGAACTCCGCGCTGCTCATGCTCTCCGCGCCGCCGGCGATGACCACGTCGGCGTTCTCGGTCTGGATCAGCATGGAGGCGTTGAGGATGGCCTGGAGGCCCGAGGAACAACGACGGTCCAGCTGGTAGCCGGGCACCTCGATGGGCAAGCCCGCCTTGAGGCTGGCCAGCCGTCCGATGGCGGGGTTTTCGCCGGACGGGTAGCCGTGGCCCAGGATCACGTCATCCACCTTGGCCGGGTCCACGCCGCTGCGTTCCAGCGCGGCCTGGATCACCGTGGATGCCAACTCGGCAGCCGCAACGTCGCGCAGCGCTCCGCCGAAATTACCGACGGCGGTGCGTACCGGGGAAACGATGGCTACTCCTCTCATGACGGCCTCCTTGGGGCGCGGTAGTTGCCGACATCAGTGAGGCCGGCGGGAATGCTGGATGGTGCAGGCATGATACCCGCTAGGTGTCAGGGTGTAAAACCGGCGCGACCCACGAGATGCCGCGTTCCCTACACCGTCGAACGCTGGCGAATCGGGGTCAGAACCCGCAGGCATCCCGCGCCCGGGCGAACACTGCGTCCAGCATGGGCTCGGTCAGCCGGCCAGTCTGGGTGTTCTGCTGGCTGGGATGGTAGCAGGCGATCAGCAGCGGCCCGCCCTCCGGCAGCAGCGTCGCCACGTCGTGACCGAAGCGCGGCTTGCGTTCCGGCGACGTGCGTCCGGCAGCGGCATAGGCCCGCAGGAAGGCATCAAATGCGATGCGACCCAGGGCGACCACGGCGCGCAGGTCGGTGAGCAACTCGATCTCGCGGGTGATGTAGGGACGACACGCGGCCAATTCATCGGGCTGCAGCTTGTTCTGCGGTGGCGCGCACCGTGCGGCAGCGGTGATCAGCGCGCCCTGCAGCTCCAGGCCGTCGCCGGAACGCACCGACTCGGGCTGGTTGGCGAAACCGGCCCGGTGCAACGCGCCGAACAGCCAGTCGCCGCTGCGGTCGCCGGTGAACATCCGGCCGGTGCGATTGCCGCCATGGGCGGCCGGCGCCAGTCCGACGATGAGCAGGCGCGCGTCGGGGTCGCCGAAGGCCGCGAGAGGCCGGCCCCAGTAGTCTTCCTCCCGGTACATCCGCCGCTTGACCCGCGCGGTCTCCTCCCGCCACTCCACCAGACGCGGGCAGGCGCGGCAATCTACCACCCGCTCCTGAACTTCCGCAATCGTATTCAGCATATTATTTTCACATCGATATACAGCTGGACTTTACGCATTTACGCTGCGTAGGCCAGGGAGGTTATGATCTTGTGGTGGCGGGTGAGTTGGCTTTTAGCCATGTTGGCTGGTTTTGGCGACATGGGAAAATCCTCCGTGGCGGGCCACAGGTGGCAGCGCACCAAGGCCAGGGCGTCGCTGAAAGTGGGCTGGGGTTTGGGGTACCAGGCTGCGGCCCGGCAGGGCATGGGTTCCGAATGTTGCAGTTGGTGGGCGGCGAGGGTTACCCAGGAGAACAAGCCCAGCAGGACCGGCGTGGTGCGGGCAATGGCCCGGTGGGACCATTGACGTTGGGTTTCCACGCCCAGGTGGGTGCGCACTTCTCGGAAAGTGACTTCCAGTTGCCAGCGCAGCACAAACCACTGGACGATCTGGGCGGGATCTGCGTTGGGGTCGGTGCAGAGCCGGGCCTGGGGCTGGAACCGGCGTTGGGGATCGCGGATCAGTACCCAGCGGATGGGCAAGGGCGGCTTGCCGGAGACGTACCAGAGGGCGGTGTAGGAGGTGAGTTCCACCATGCGGGCGCGACCGCCGTACCAGGCCACCGACACCGTGGTCCAGGGGGTGTCGGGATGATTGAGCAATTGGCCCAGGGGAGTTTGTCGTGGGCCGATGATGCGGGACCGTCCCCGCTGGTGGGGTTGGCGTGCCGGGGGCGGATCGTAGAGACGGGCGTCCAGCCGCAGGCGGGTGATGAAGGTTACCGGTTGGGACAGGGCGCGGCAGAAGTTCAGCAGGTCCAAAGCGGCATAGGCGCCGTCGCCCACTACCACCAGGTCTCGGTCGGGCAGCCACCGACGCAGTTGCCGGATCAGCTGCCGGGCCCAGTCGGTGAGTTTCTTGGGCTGGCGACCCTGGGCTCGGTAGTAGGGTTCCGAGGGCGCCAGCACGGTGAGCAGGGGCAATGCCCACACTCGGCCCGCCCCGGGGATCGGTCCCAGCCACATCAGGGAGATCCAGCATCAGGGAGATCCAGCGCAAACCGCTGGCCTTGACCACGTGGCCCCGATGGGAACGGGCCGCGTCTCGGTAGGTCCCTTTGGCCTTGATCCGAGGACCCCGGCGGCGCTCCAACGTCTCGTCGATGCCAAACACCAGGGGGCCTCGGCTCGGGCCAAAGTGTTCCAACAGCAAACCCAGCAGGATGCGGGCCGACCGCCGGGGCGACCACACCGCCCGGTTGAGCACCTCGTGGTACCGAGCATAGTCATAGTGATGGCTGCGGCCCATGACCCGCAAAGCCTGGGCCACGGTGCGCTGCCCCGTGGTCAGTACGGCGCCCACCAGCAGCAACTGGGCTTTGCTCCAGGTAGGTTTGCTGAACAGCGTTGCAAAGGGCATGAGTACGGCTACAATGGCATCGGGCAGGGTGAGCATGACTGCACCTTCCGTGGAAAGTCGGGGCAGTCAGCTTACCCTGTTTTTATACCTTTCCTAAATTTTGCGTAAAGTCCAGTACAGGATAGACCGGATGATGGCGTGCGGGTGGGGCGTTCAATTTTCAGCATCGTCAAGAGCTCGGGAACGTTCACCATAATCAATCAAATCCTGTTCATCCGGTGCATCGATGTAAAAGACAAATCGATGCAAAAGACAAAATGGGTGCGCGTGAGCATCCCGAAATCCGGAAAATCCTGATGCTGACGATCCTCCGCTAGTCGTTGCCTCCGCTGGGGCCGGCCGCGGCCGCCACCGGTCGCGCCGTGCCCCGGAAGTAGATGTCGCGCCAGAAGCCGCTGCCGACCACCGTGCCGACCACCACCAGCGTGAACGCGGCCCCGGCCACGGACATGACCAAACCCGCGGACCAGAAGTCCGCCAGCCGTCCGTACAGCAGGTTGGCGAAGGCCATGCTGCCGCCGATGTGCATGGAGTAGGCCGCGGAAACCCGGCCGCGTATATCGTCGGGCACCACCGACTGGATGACGGTGTGGGTGATGGTCATGAACCCGGAGGTGCCCAGGCCCATCATGACCGCGGCGATCACGGAAATGCCGGTTTGGGACGACAGCCCCATACCGATGGGCGTCAGGCTGCTGGTGAAGCCCAGCAACAGGAACACCTTGCCCCGGGTCATGTGGTTGACGATGCCGCCCACGAACAACGACGAGAACAGCGCGCCAATGCCGAGCGCGGCCATCAGCGCGTAAACGTCGTTGGCGTTGAACGTTATCCCGTCGGGGGAGAGTTTCTCCAACGCCAGGGGCGGCAGCATGGACTCGAAGGACATCACCAGGACGCAGTGCGCCAGCGCCATCATGAGAATCCCGAAAACCAGCGGCGTGCTGTAGATATAGGTGAACCCGGCAACCGCGTTGGCCCAGAAACTGCGCCGCCGGTCAACCACGCCCGTCGAAACGGTCCTGATGTTGAGAGCGGACGTCAGAGCCGTGAGGTAGAATGCCGCGCACGCCCAGAACACAATCGCGGACGTGCCTAGGGTGACCACCAGGTTCTCCAGGGAGAACGAGACCCCGCCGGACCCGAATATGGCGCTGCTGCCCACCGTGACCGAGATCGCCAGCAGGATGGCCGGACCCACGGCGCGCGACCCCTGCTGCATGGCCTGGTTCAGGGCAACCGCGTTGGGCAGGCGGTCCCGGTCCACGAGGTTGGGGGTCAGGGACTGGGACGCGGTCATCTGCGTGGAGCGCAAGGTCCCGTTCACAATCGCCAGTACCACCACGTACCACGGGTTGCTGATGCCGATCATCACCAGGATGGCCATGATGGACGCCTGGCCAATCTGGAGCGCGTAAACCCACTGCAGCAGGGTCTTGCGGGTCATCTTGTCGGCCAGGTAGCCGATGAACGGGGTGGCGAAGAAACGCGGCGACATGGCCGCGAAGGTGATCAACCCGACCCACAGCCCCTGGGTTCCCTGCAACTCGGGGATGCTGTAAACCCACGCTCCCCGGGCCACGATCAGGGCCCACGCGCCGCTGCTGCTGCACAGCGTGGAAAAGGCCAGGAAGCGAAAGTCTCGAAATACCAGCGCCGCCAGGAACCGATGCGCCCGCTGGGCGAAAAAGTTGGGCGGCGGCGCCGGGTTGGTTGACATATAGAGACTCCAGCCGAGTCAAACATCGGGCTGGCACGGCGTCGAAACCTGATGTTCACCTTGCGGTTATGCGCGCATTGTACTCCAATTATTCAACCTATCGATACCTGAAGCCATGCGATATAGCGTTTGGGCGTCACGTCGTGCGCAGGATTGGCGCCAAACGCGCGGTCTCCAGCCGGAGACTGGTATGTTTCATCTGAAAGAGGGATCAGTTGGGCACCCACACGACGGCGCCCACCTCGGTGAACTCGCGGTTCACCTTGACCCACGAGTCTCCGGCGTCGTCGCTGGAGTAAAGCTCGCCCATGAGGCTGGAGGCCACCACGAAATCGGGATCCGCCGGATGGGTGGCAAACTGCCAGATGTTGGAATTGGGCTCCACCGGCAGCGGACGCCGCTCCCAGGTCTGGCCGGCGTCCGTCGAGCGCTGGATAGCGCCGGCGCCGCCGATGGCCGTGTCGCCCACGCCGGCGAAGATCACGTTGGGGTCGTCGGGCTTGACGGCGATGCCGCGGCTGTAGGGTAGGACAAACTGGTCGGTGGTCACCACCGACTCCCAGCTCTCGCCCATGTCCGTGGTCGCGTAAATCTCCCGAGGGGTGCTGGCCAGCACCCGGTTGGGCTCGCCCAGGCCGATGGCCATGCCGTGGATGTCCGGATGTACCCCGCCCTCAACGTGGGTCCAGGTGTCGCCGCTGTCGAGGCTGCGGTAGACCCCGTCCACCTCGACGCCGGCCCAGACCGTGCGGTGGTCCTTGGGGTCCACCATCAGCATGGTCACCATCGGTGGACCGATGTGGCATTCCTGCGCCATCTGGACGGAGAGTTTGGTCCAACTTGCGCCATCGTCTCTCGACCGGAACAGCGCCGCCGGCTTGATGCCTACGAAGATAGTGTTGGTGTCGTCTGGATCGATGGCGATGGACCAGATAGGCACGCCGTCCATGGGAGACCAGAGCTTTTCCCAGGAGGCGCCCTTGTCCTCGCTCCGGTAGATGCCGTTGTCGGCTCCCGCCAGGATGCGATTGGGGTTGTCGGGATACACCGCCATGGCGCGGACCTGGCTGCCCAGTGGGAAAGGGTCGCGAATACGGGTCCAGTTCTCGCCACCGTCCGGGCTGTGCCAGACGCCGCCGCCGAACCCGGTCGCTCCTACGCAAATGCTGTGGTTCTTGCTCATAGCTATTACCTCCTCTCAAGCGAGTAGGGGCGAATAATCATTCGCCCCATAGGCATCAAGTTAAGCGTCGTCGGTTAGGGCGAGTAGTAGTTGATATGACCCGGGGCGTTGACGACGCCGCTGGATTTTACACCCGGCGCGCAGGCATAAGCCAATCTGCTCGATGACCATGGTTGCCGTAAGTAGTCCGGTCATGGCAGTAGCCAGCATTACGGCGTAGCGACGGACGGCGGCGGCGGCCTTGACCAGGCTTCGGTCCGGGTACATCCAGACCGCAGTCAGCAAAGTCCAGTGCAGGATGACCATGGCGGTCAGTTTGGCATAGACCTCACAGAGGATCCGCCAGGGATTGGCGGAGCGCCAGCGGTCAATGCCTCCGTGTTGCTTCCACAGTTTGAAAAGCAGTTCAATCTGCCAGCGCGCCCGCGCCAATACCATTGCCTCATCTCGGCTGATCTGGGATGGGAGCGCGTTGGTAACGTAGATGGTCCAGTCGCATAAGGCCAACCGGGTTTTGCTGGGCTGCTGACCTTTCTTGCGGGCGTGGTCTTTGAGTTGCCGCCGCCGCTGGGCGCTCACTTCTGGGGGCGCTTTGACGGCCAGCAGGCGGACAGGCAAGCGGTGGGCGCGCCCCAGCAATACCGGCCGGTCAATGCCGGTTGCCGACGGAGTGGACAGCAGCTTCCGCAGGTCCAGTTCCGCGCCATCATGCCGGTAGAGTTTGGTTCCGGCTTTGTACCGAGACAGGAAATAGCCCCCTTGCGCCGCCAATTCCCGGAAGGTATCCAGTCGGTAATACCCCAAGTCGGCAATGCGCAGCGCGCCAGCTGGGACCGGCGCCGTCTGCACCGCAGAATTGCTGTCCGGGGTTCGCCCATCAGTCAGAAAAGGCCCCAGCATCAGTCCAGTGGTCAAATCCAGCCGGACCTGTAGTTTCAGGGCTGACTGTCCATAGGAACCGCTGCCGCCGCAACCGGCCCAGACCTCGCTCAGTCCGTCGGGCAGCATGATGACCGAGCTGTCCTGGATCAACACGGCGGTGAAGCGCCGCAGTAGCGGAATCGCCACCGGTTCGGCGTCAATAACTTGACCCAAAGCCTCTTGCAAAACTCGGTACAGACATTCCGCCCCTTGGGGCGTGAACCGCTGGAACAGGCCCTGGGGACTGATGGTCACCCCCAGCGTGGCCGCCATCTGGGTCAGCGAACTGAGGCTGGCGTCCGGGTCGGCCAGCCAACCGAAAACCAGGGTCTGCACCAAGCCGGGACCGGTGAGTTTGGAACGCCGTTGCACCAGCCCCGTCTCGGCGGCGGCCTGCTGGGCCACTCCGGTGAGAACCCGGCTCATGGCCTGGGCAACTTCTGGCACACTGCTCATGGGAAGCTCCGGTGGCGATTGATTGGAATGCAATCACCATCTTACCGGCAGCTTCCCTTAACTTGATGCCTATGGGGCGAATAATCATTCGCCCCTACACAGGGCATTATCCCGGCAGTTCGGTGATAGAGATCCAGCCGGGCCCTTCGCCCAGCGGATGCGTTCCCACACGGGACAACTCCCCTGACTCCCCGACGCCGAAGATGGCCATCTGACCGGAGTCCTGACCGGCGGAGTAGATGAACTTGTCCTGTAGGTCGAGGCACAGGGCGTTGGGTCGAGGTTCCGACGGCACGATGCCGTTGGAGGTCAGCGCGCCGGTCGCCGCGTCCACCGTGTAACACGCGATGCTGTCGTGGCCCCGATTGGGCGCGTAAAGGAAACGGCCCGAGGATGTGATCTGAATCTGGGAGCAGGTGTTGCGCTCGCTGAACCCTTCCGGCGGCAGGGTGGTCACGGTTTGGGACAGCGACAACGTGCCGTTGGCAGTGTCCAGGTTGTATGCGCTCACGCTGCATCCCTGCTCGTTGGAGAAGTAGAGGACGTCCAGCGACGGATGGAAGCAGAAGTGGCGCGGCCCCAGGAATTCCTCCGGATCCACGGTGGCCGGCGAGTTAGGGGTGATGTGCCCGGTGTTCTCGTCGAACCGGAATTGCCAGATTGAGTTGGGGCCGTTGCCCGCGATGTGCGGCACGAAGGCGTAGGCGTTGGTCGGGTCGGTCTGCATGGCGTGGGCGCCGGTTGCGGTCTCCAGCGACACAACGGCATCGCCGCCCACCGAACCGTCATCGCCGATGGGATGCACCGCCACGCGCGCGCCCTGGTAGTAGGACGACAGCAGGAACCGACCCCGCCGGTCGGTAGCCACGTACACCGGCCAGGCGTCCAGCGGAACCGATCCGTTCTGCGTCAACCCGCCGCTGGACTGGTCGATCTCGAAGCTGACCAACTGCGTGATCTCCCGGCAGCCCACGTAGAGGAACCGGCGGTCCGGGCTGATGGCCATGGTGAACGGCCCGCCGTCAACGGCCACGTCGGTTTGCAGCGTCATCCCGCCGGTGTCGGGGTCGACGGTGAATACCGATATCTTGTTGTCCCCCTGGACGGCGACGTACATGTAATAAGGCATGCCTGCTCCTTCTCGGTTGAAATATGGTAACGATAGGTGGGCGCCGGCCTCAGCCGGTGGCCGGGCCGTAGCCGGGCTTCCTGGCCCACACCATGCCGTCCGGATCGTGGGCGACCTCCACTTTGTTGCCCCTGGAGTCCCGGGTGCTGCACCAACTCGATCATGTTCCCGTCAGGGTCATTGATGTAGGTGGAGTGGCCGCCACTGTACTCGCGGGTAGAGTGCTTTGAGTACGGCACGCCCAGCGCGTCCAGGTTGGCAATCATCTCCTCCCAGTCGTGGATCTCCACGGCAAAATGCCCGGACGGGTTCGGGTTCGGCGTAAAGGTGCTGTGGATTTCTCCGTTGCCGATGCGCAACTGCAACTGGCGCTGGTTCAGCTCGGGGCCGCGGTCCAGGAATTCCGTGCCCAGCACCTTCTCGTACCAGTCTCGGCTCCGATCCTTGTCGCTGATCTGGATATTGATGTGCTGAATCATCGTAACTCGAGACACTGTGCGCCTCCTTTTCGTGAATCAATCGACAGGTTGTGCAGGATTGCAACCGAGCTTGCGACAGCGGCGCAAGTATAGCATCACGCTTGCCAGTAGCTGGCTATGCGTGAAAAGGAGGAAATTTCGCTACACTGATTTCATCGGCATCGTGACGGAATCGCACGATTTTATAGTAGATTTCCGCAGTCAGCGGATTGACGGCCTTTCCCAATCAGGGTGTCCAGCCGAATAGTATGCAGCGCAGACCTAAGGCAAGCGGGATTCCCACAATACCGCCTGGAGCGTGTTGAATGGTGCGTCGCCAGACGACGCCGGATACGCCGTATTATTGCACCACGCCGGCGGATGACCGGATCCTGTGGACGAGTATGAAGAAATGCTCGCTACAGCGCCAGCGATTCGCTGCATCCCAAAAGTCCACACCACGAACTGAGACGGCATTCCGCGGCCGATCACCGGAAGCTGATGGCTGGCTACTGCAACGCCGCCCGGCGCCGGAGGTGGAGACCACAGCCGCACCGCCCATCTACCGGAAACCCGGCCCCGGCAATCCTCGTCAACGGATGAATTCTGTGTCCCGTCGGCGCCAAACCGCCCGGGTGTGCCTCATCCCTAACGAACTTGCCTCAACCAATCAATGGCGACCGAGCGCGCAGGACGACTTGGGTGTGTCACCGGACCCGACGCCGGCGTTTGCGTGTCAACTGCCAGACGGTAATGCCCACTGTGGCCAGCTAGCAAAGGCAGATCACGAAAAAGCCAATCAATATCAGGATTTCCATGGGACCCTCCGGTTGAAGTCCACTTCACCCGTCGTCCGGGTTAGCGTGTCGCTCACGCGTACCCAGTTCGGGGGACCGTCAGCATCAGGATTTACGGGATTTTATGATTGGACAGGATTGGGGAGATCTCCACAGGGCAATCGCATCATAAGCTCCACGCCCGTCACTCCGGCGAAAGCCGGAGTCCATTAGCCATAGCATGAAAGAATTTGAAGTGTATTTGACAAATTCGACCACTGGATTCCTGCTTGCGCAGGAATGACGGCGATGGTGCGATTGCCCTGGAGATCTCCACCATGAAACGGTTCCAATCCTGATAATCCCGAAATCTGGAAAATCCTGATTCTGACGCTCCCCCGCCGCAAACCGGGTACGCGTGAGGCTATGGACTGGTTGGCTTCAGAACGCCTCCTTTGCATCAGGCTGGGCGCAGTATAAGTATATCAGATATGACTTATCAATATTATGAATATATCCGCCGCGATATTAACGGATTTCATCAAACGTTCCCCAGGATCGGGAGTAGCGAAATTTCCTTGCATGAAAAGGGGCCCGGGCATGACATGAAAAGGGGCCCGGTACATTGCCCGGACCCCTGAGCGCCGGACCCCTGAGCGATTGAACGCGCTCCCGAAAGCGCGACGGTCTATCCCAGGCGCTGTCGGATAAACGCGGTCATCCGCTCGATAGCCTCCTGCGCGACCGGCGCGGTAGGATCCGTCAGTAACCGTTCACCCTCGCCCTCGAAAATCTTGACGTCGATGTCCCCGCCGGCCTTGCGGTACTGGGCGATGAACTCGTCGAGGTCCGGGCGCGGGTGGGCTTCCTCGTAGGAGCGGGCCAGGCACAGCGTGGGCGGCAGTTCCATCGGCTCGCCGGCGGCCAGGGCGCGGGCCGGCGCGGCCTCGGCCATGGCTTCCTCGGTCACCCAGTACTCGTCGTGATTGGGCGTCACCCGCTCGGCCATGCCTGCCGGCGGCGTGACGTCGTCCCGCAGCCCCTTGGCGTACCGGTAGCGCCCCAGCGGGTCGATCACGGGAGAGACCATGATGACGCAGCCCAGCGTGCCGTCCACCGCCGAGGCTCCGCTGGAATACGGCAGGGCTGAGTAACGCGGGTCATTGGGCCGCATGCCCAACAGCATTGCCTGGTGCGCGCCGCTGGAGGTGCCCATGGCTCCCACTTTGCCGGAGATGCCGTTCCAGGCCGGGGCCTTGCTCTTGCACCAGCGTATTCCGTAATGAATGTCCGCGAAGGAGGCGGGATACGACGCCACGGGCGGGACCCGGAAGTCCAGCGCCACCACGACTACCCCGTTCCGGGCCAGGGCCTCGTTAGCGGCGTTGCCATTGTTGCGGTCACCTCGAACCCAGGCGCCGCCGTGCAGCTCGACCATGATCGGGAAGGGGCCAGGGCCGCGCGGCTGGAACACTCGCGCCAGCAGGGGCGTGTCGCCGTGGTGGAGGTACTCCACGTCCTGGACGTTCACTCCGTAGGTTGTCGTCTGTTTGCTGGTGACCATGCTGAACCTCCCGTTCCGTTGTTGCCGATATGTCCGATGTTTCGCTCACTCCAGGTTTCGCAGCAGGCTGCCGTAGCCGTCGATGGGTTTCGTCCAGCCCACCCGACGCAGCGCCATCCAGATGGTGGCCTGGTTGACCGAGATGACCGTTTTGCCCAACCGCTGTTCCAACTCCTCCACGGCGTCCAGCGCGCGCCAGGCGGTGCCGGGCAGGAAGATGGTGTCGGCCGCTTCCTGGGCCACCGTGGGCACGAAGTCGATGATGGTCTGAGGCGGCTCGGCGTCGATTTCGCGGGGGTTCATGGAGTCCTGCATCCACGGTTCGCCGTCGGCGCTCAGGACCTCGAACCCGGCCTCTTCCATGAGCGGCTTCAGGCGGTTGCGCAGGTGGTAATTGCGGTAGGGGCCGGCGATGCTCAGCCTGCGGCCGCCCAGGTGTTGCATGGCGGCGATGCACGAGGTGACGGCGGTCACCGACTGGATGCCGCTGGCCTCCTCCATGATCCGGGCCATCATCTGGTCGTAGGCCATGTAGCCCTTGTGCCAGGTGCCCGAGGTGCAGGCGTACACGAGGACGTCGGGGCCGATGTTGGACAGGGCGCTGGCGCCCCGGGCCACGTCGTCGTTCATCTTGCCGACGTCGAACCCGAACAGCGCGTAGTCAACCTCGTTGGCCTCTGCGCTGGACATACTGAGGCGGTGACCGGTCTCGGTGGAGATTTCCGGCTGGCTGCCCCAGGTTCCGTTCCACATCCGCTCGAAGTGGACCGTGATAGCCGGCGGCACGACCCGGTAAAAGTCGGGTTCGACCACCGGGTTGGTGGCGGGCACCAGGGCCCCGATTCGTTGCGCGCTGCTCAAATTCGCCATATCTTTCCGCTCCGGACGATTTTGGGGCGTATTATACAGCCCGCATTGCGGCACGGCGGGGCGAACCCGACGCTGCGCCCGGCAACGCCGGTTGCGCTTGAACGATGATCGAGGAGGCAAACCATGGCTGACGTACCAATTCGAGTGGGACTGATCGGGGCAGGAGGCAACGTGCGCAACCGCCACATTCCCGGTTTTCAGGGGGTGGACGATTGTGAGCTCGTGGCCGTGGCCAACCGGACCGTCCAGTCCGGCCGCGTGGTGGCGGACCAGTTCAACATCCCGAAGGTGTACGGCCATTGGCAGGAGTTGCTGGAGGACGACGAGATCAACGCCGTCTGCATCGGCACGTGGCCGTACATGCACCGCACCATGACGTTGGCCGCGCTGGAGGCCGGCAAGCACGTGCTCACCGAGGCCCGCATGGCCAACGACGCCGCCGAAGCCCGCGACATGCTGGCTGCTTCCCGCGCTCACCCACACCTGGTGTGTCAGCTCACGCCGACCTCCACCAGCTACACCATCGACAACGTCATCAAGCGGCTGATCGACGAGGGGCAGCTGGGCGAACTGCTGTCGGTGGACTTCACGTCCCTGCAGAACAACTTCGCCGATTTCGACGGCCCGCTGCACTGGCGGCACGATCGCGCCCTTAGCGGCTACAACACGCTGAACATCGGGGCGTCCTACGAGTCCATGATGCGGTGGCTGGGACGCGGAACCCGCGTCATGGCCATGGGCAAGGTCCACGTGCCCTACCGGCGAGACGACAGCGGGCATCTCGCGTCGGTGAGCATCCCGGATCACATCGACATACTCTACGAGCTGGCCAACGGGGCGCAGGTTCACATGCAGATGAGCGCCACATCCGGGCTGAACCGGGGCAGTCAGATCTGGATGTTCGGGACCGAAGGAACCATCCACGTCGATTCCCAGCGCCGGGTGTGGGCCGGCAAGCGGGGCGATGCCGAGTTGACCGAGGCGCCCAACCCGTCGGAAACCCAGGCCAGGTACCGGGTCGAGGAGCAGTTCGGCAATGCAATACGCGGCACCGAGACCGTGGACATGGTGGCCTTCGAGACGGGCGTTCACTACATGGAGTGGACGGAGGCGGTGGGCCGCAGCGCCATGACGGGCCAGGCCGTGTATCTGCCCCTGTAGGCCCGGCGCCGCAGGTCATCAATCGGGAACAACGCAACACGATCCGCCGGCGGAACAGACATGCAGCGCAAACTCAATCGCGAGCTCAAGGCTTACTGCGCGGATCTCGAGGCTGCCCGCGAAATCCTCCGCGGGCACGGGGCCGTGTTCGTGGAAGTCAAGGAGCAGGTTGACTACTACTACAACCTGCCCGACGGGGATGATTCGCAAGGAACGCGCCGTCTCAAGCTGCGCGTTGAGAAGGGCACGGGCACACTCATCTACTACCGTGAGCGCCAGGAGGGCGGGGCGCGGACCAGCCAGGTTCGGATGTCGTCAGCCGACGCCCCCGGGCTGAAAGACGTTCTGCAAGCCGCGCTGGGCGCCAGGGCCATCGTGCGCAAGCAGCGCGAACTGTGGCGGAAGGACAACGTCATCTTCAACCTGGATACGGTCGAAGGAATCGGGCAGATCCTCGAGGTGGAAGTCCAGGACGAAGCCGGCTGCGACATCGACGCCCAGGTGGACGAGTATCGCAGCCTGCTGGGCCAATATTTGAGCGGCTACATCACGGGATCAAACGAGGATCTGGTCGCCGCGATCACTCCCCCGCCTTGATGAAGTCGGAGACGCGCTCGGCGATCATCATCGTGGTGACGTTGGTGTTGGCGCGTACCACGTCGGGCATGATCGAGGCATCGGCGACGCGCAGGTTGGATACGCCGCGCATCCGCAGCCGCGTGTCGACCACCGCCATGGGATCCTCCGCCGGCCCCATCTTGCAGGTGCCGGAGATGTGATATGAGGTGCTGATGTTGCGGCGCAGCCAAAGGTCCAGGGTCTCGTCGCTCTCCAGGTCCGCCGGAGTGGGAGCCGTAATCTCGTCGATGATTCCGTCGTAGGCGCTGTGCTCCAGGAACGACACGCAGAGACGCACCGCCTCCCGCAACCGTTCCCGGTCCCAGTCCTCCTCAAGGTAGCGATAGTCCATGCTGGGCGACGTGTGCGGGTCGGCGGACTCCAGCCTCAGTTCGCCCTTGCCCGCCGCCAGGTACAGACCACAGTTGACCGTGTGCGCCGGGTTGTCGTCCCGTACCACGGTGTTCAGCGACGCCGGCGAAAGAATCATGTCGTTGGGCGTGTCCGAGCCGGACGCGGTGAAACGCAGTCGCAGGGCCCGCATGCCGTTGGGGTCCTGCGGAACGTCATCCTTGACCATGTATCTCACCGACACGTTGGGGTGGTCGCGCATGTTCTGGCCGACCCCGGGCAGATCCACGGCCACCGGGATGCCATGGGCCTGCAACTGGTCGGCCGGGCCCAGGCCGGACAGCATCAGCAGTTGCGGAGAGGCGACCGCGCCGGCGCACAGGATGATTTCGCCGCCCTCGACCACGAAAGTGTCGCCGCCGCTCTCAACCTCGACGCCGACGGCGCGCCCATCTTCCAGGACGACCCTGCGAGCCTGGACGTTGGCGCGAATAGTGAGGTTCAGCCGGTGACGCACCGAGCTGATGTAGGACAGGGCCATGCTCATGCGCACGCCGTCGATATTGTTCTCGGCGCGCAGGCTGACGCCGGTGGCCTCCGGGTTGTTTACGTCAGGATGGAAAGAGTATCCCGCGGCGGTGGCGGCCTGGAAAAAGGCCTCCTGGGACGGCGGCCAGGTCTCGCGCTGGTGGCGCCGTACCGGAACCGGACCATCGGTGCCGTGGAAATCGTCGTGGAAGTCGGCGTCGTTTTCCAGCTTGCGGAAGTAGGGCAGGCACTCCAGGTAGCCCCAGCCTTCGTTCCCCCAGGAGGCCCAGGTGTCGAAGTCCTCGGGGGCTCCCCGTATGAAGGTCTGGCCGTTGATGGCGCTGGAGCCACCCAGCACCTTGCCGCGAGGCACGGGCATGGGCTCGGGCTGCTCTGCCGTGGCCCGGCCGGTGAAGGACCAGTTGTAGGGCGAACCGGCGGCGCGGGCCTCCAGGTTCACGGTGCCCCAGCCCAGCTTGAGCATCTCGGGCAATTGGTCGAAGTCGGGAAAGTCGGGGCCGGCCTCCAGCAGCAGAACCGAACGTTCGGGGTCCTCGGAAAGCCGCGTCGCGACGATGCACCCGGCCGTGCCGCCGCCGACGACTATGTGGTCATATTGCATGGGGAATTCTCCCTGGGTAGGTTGGCGCCATTGTACCCGGCGCGACCGGGCGACTCCGGCGCCGACCTGACGAATTCGATCCGTATCTCTACGGGAGGTACTTGTCCTCCATCGCCCGGATGCGGTCCGCGCCCAGGATGCCGCCGTTGCTGGCTATGCCCCACTTGCTCTGGGCCGCCGACGCCAGGAAATCGTCGATGGCAGCGGTGCCGCGCTCCTGGAAGTCGCTGAGGAAGTCCCAGGACGCCTGGAGCCCCGCCATGGTGGTGAGACCGGGATACCAGGCCGCCGCGGCGCCGGCTTCCTGCAACTCTTCCAGCGTCGGATGGGTCTGGCTGCCGTGGGTGAACAGGGGCAGCACCGGTCCGGGAATGCGGCGGATGGCTTCCTGGTTGTCTTCCCAGGAGGATACGGCCGGGCACACCACGTCCACGTTCGTCTGGCTCTTGTAGGCCAGGCAGCGTTCCATCACGTCCTCGAAGGTTGCGCCGGGGACGCCGGCGTAGTCGCACCGGGCCACGATCACGAAGTCGGGGTCGTACTCCATCTTGGCGTCCATGGCGGCGCGGAGTTTGCCGACCATCTCCTCGATGGACACGCAGCGGCGGCGGGGGCCGGACTTGGGCGGGTAGGTCTGGTCCTCCAGGTGGGTGCCGGCAATGCCGGCGCGGATGTACTCCTTGACCGTCTCGTAGACCTGGATGGCGTCACCGTAGCCGGTGTCCATGTCGACGAACGCCGGGATGTCGATGGTATTCACGATCTTCCGGGCGTTGTCCACCATGTCGCGCATGCTGGTGCCGCCCTCGGTCAGGCCCATGACCTGCGCCGAGGTGTTGCCGCCCGACATGTAGAAGGCCTCGTACCCCAGCGCCTCGGCCATCTTGGCTCCCATGGCGTTCATGCCGCCGGCAAGGACGAAAATCTCCGGTCGCTCGAACAGTTCCTTGAGCCTGGTGGTCATGCGTTGTTTCTCGGGCATAACTGTTCCTCCTTGCGGTGTTGCGTGTGGTGGGCCAACCGTCCTGTCGTCTCTGGATTGGTTCGATCGGGCATTCCGGCCGGCGCGGGCGGAGACGCGCTACTTCCAGCGAGTGGCGCAACGGTCGGTACATCGATCGCCTGAATCTGCTTCTTCTCCGTTTACCTCGTTTCCAATGGCGAGATGGTGCACATCTTACATCGATTTGAACGTGATCCGACCCATGCCTTGCAATTGCCGCAGGTTGCTCTGCCTGGCCCTACCAGGCAGTCATGCCTGTACCGGATGCGATTGGCTGTGGGCTGACCGCGCCGTTCGAACGGCTCGTGCGGCCTGCGGAGGCTGTTTGTACCGAGGGATGCTCCGTGATAGTGTTGCGCCAATCTCAATATCTGGAGGCGCCATGGCCGCACATAGCGAAAGACCCGAGCCCAATTACGACCCGTTTCCGCCCGGCCAGAACCGTCGGGCCACCGTCACAGAAGTGGACGTGGAGGACATGGGCGACATGCTGCGGCGGGCCTTTGTGGGACGGGACGTGAAGTTCACCATCTATTGCGATGAGGGGCCCAATGTCGGCGGCAATCACACCGCTCCCGCGCCGCTGCAGTACTTCGCCTCGTCCATCGCGTTTTGAGAGATGACCCAGATCGAGAGGTACTCTCGAATGATGAACGTGGAGATCACCGGCGTCAGGGCCCACATCGCGGTGCACTTCGGGTTGGAGGGATCGGTGCTGGCGGGCACGATCCAGGCCAGCGCTCCGAAGGTGGAAACGAGCTACGAGATCGAGTCGCCGGACGATCCGGAACGGGTGGCAGCCGTGTTACGCAATGCTCGCAACGGGTGCTGGGTGCGGGCTGCCGTTGCCAATCCCACCCCGTTCGAGGACAGGTCGACGCTGAACGGAGAGCCGATCTTCTTCGACTGACGGCTGGCCTACTGGCGGCCATGCTGAGGCTATCAGGGGCGCACCATCGTGCGCCCCAACGTTTTCAAGGGCGGATGGCCCCGGGGCCGTCTACCAACCCAGGCTCTCAGGGATGAGGATCATGGAGATGCGGCCGACCACGGGCTCGTGCTCCATGACCAGGTACTTGCCGATGGGGGTGGGTCTCGCGCCCCGGCCCTCCGCGCAGGCACCGGCCGCAGAGCGCTAGTCGCTGTTTATCCTCTCCACCACCTCTCTGATCTGTTCCACCGTCAAGCCCTTGCCGGAACGGGAGTCCTGCCACCCGTCGCCTGCCTTTTCCATCTTCCCATAGTCCTGGCCGACCATAACGCTGAAGTAGTCGTCCACGCCGTAGGGCGCCGGCACCGGCCGGGCGATGTCATCATCGAAATTCTTCTCGTCGGCGAGGCTCCTCAGGAAAAGGATCACCTCTTCACCCACGGCATACTCCGGAACATCGTCATTGGACAACACCTGCACGTTCTCCTCAGTGGACACCACACCCGTCTCCGCCATCACGGCGATGGCGCTAGAGATCCCATCCTTCGGGTGCAAAACCTTGGTGACCTCAAGCTTGTAATCAGTGAACTCATAGCTGAACCGCGGAGGGTCACTTGACCCTCCGGGAGACGTCCTGGTACCGAGCTCATCCTTGAGCGTTCCCACGACGATGGCGTCGGACTGCTTCACCATGTCGGTCAGATCCCAAGGCGGCAACAACCCATCGATCATCAAAATCTGCCCCTCCGGATGCTGGCCAGCGGCCCCAAGCCCCGTAGGTTGGGCGGTGGAGCAACCCAGGAAACCAGCCAGTGCCAGCAATAAAATCGAAGACAACGCGCCGCGGCGCATTCCTGTAATTCCCATTCTGCATCCTCCTTGTCAGTTGGTCCCGTAGATGGCCTGTATGCCCGCTTTATCGTCATCGCACAGCGTGCGGTCGCCACTCTCACCCGCCTTCATCACGCAGCCAAACCGCCACCAGTTCGTGTGGTCCAACACTAGCCAGTGCCCAAACTCGTGAAGCGAAACCGAACGGACATCGTAAGTGTCGAGACCCCAACACCGGCCCCCACAGTCCTCGAACGTGTATCGCGTGTTGAACCACACGCTGATGTCGGTCACCGCACAGTCGCTGGGCCTGATCCAAGCATTAGTCTCCGCGATTCGGTCAATATGTCTCCTGGTCCTCTTAGTCCAGTCGTGGTCTGAACTGGTGGAATGGTCAAACGAAAAGTCGGCGCCGCCATCGTTGTTCCAAGTGTTGGCCGCATCGTCAATCTCGTTCTGCCACCAACTGGGAAAATTACCGTGAAACCGGTCATATTCCACCGGCGTACTCTCCCAATGGGTGTTCGTGTTCGCCCTGCACTGGTCGATATTGTAGGCGGACGCGGTCCGGGGCGCTCCCAGAATGCCGCTCACCAGCAGCGCTGCGAAAACCGCCATTCCCGCTGCCCAAACAAGATTCCTCATCTGTTCTGCTCCTTCATGCCGTCATACCGTAGTCAACACGCTAAAGGTGCGTACGTCTCCGCGACGTCCTGCTGCTTACATTTCACATCCCCTGCCGCAGCCACCAACGTACGGTTGACAGCAGCCCGACAATGTGCGTCCTCGCGCTCGCCGGACTCCGCGCTTCGTGCCGTGCAGCCCCGTCTGTTCCGTGTAGAACAATCTCGCAAGGCCAAAAAACAGCCCCGCCGAAGACGACAGGGCTGGACACGCCAGAGACACAGGGCTAACATTTAGCCCGATGGCGGAGTGCGATTCCCCATCGACCGCGGTCTCGGTGTTCGTTGCACCGGGGCCGTTTCATTGGCCCGCGCTGTCTATGGCCGGGCTGACCCGCTGTCAAACAAGGCGGTATCGCCGCCAGACATCCCGCTCGCGTGCGAACACGTCAGCCACTCCGAAAACCCATAGCGGTATCCCGACCGGCAAGCGCGCTACATAAAGTGTTTCAGCCGCACCACAGCACTTTCCAATCTGGCGCGATTTCCGTTTTTCATAGAACGGAACTCCTCGGTGAGCGGCCAAGGTCAGCCTCACGGCCAGGGGACGATACGGCCGCATCAGTCGGCGACCAGCGGCAATGACGGATCGGCGGCGTATTCAGACATGGAGGCGTCGTACACGGCGACATTCTCGTAGCCCAACATGGCCAGGATGAAAGCGTCGTTGGACGCCGCGATGCCGCCGCCGCAATAGGTGACCACGCGCTGTGTGCGGTCAGCGCCGGCCGCCTCAAAGAGGGACGCCAGTTCATCGGCTGGCCGGAACAGGCCGGTCTCGGGGTCGGTCAGTTCGCCCGACGGGACGTTGGTCGCGCCGGGGATGTGCCCGGCCCGCCCGTAGCCGCTGCCGCCGTCGGCGCCGCTGTGCTGATCGCGTCCCAGGGCATTGATCAGGCAACTGCCGCCGCCAGCGCCGGACTCGATGAACGCCTTGACCTCGGCCAGGTCGGCGAATCGCGCCGGGTCTGCGGTGGGGCTGAAGGACGCGGGCGCGTACGTTGCTGGGTCCGTGGAGACGGCCCGGCCCTCGGCGGTCCAGCGGCGCAATCCGCCGTCCAGCGCCACCGCGTTGTGGCAACCCATCGAGCGGAACATCCACCAGAACCGCGCCGCCCACTGCGAACCCAGGCGGTCGTACAGGACCAGCTTCGAGGTTTCCGATATGCCGTGCCGTCCGGCCGCCTCGGCGAACGCTGCCGGCGAGGGCATCATGAAGCGGTAGGCCTGGTCGTTGTCGGAGAAGTCGGCCTGCAGGTCGAGGAAGCCCGCGCCGGGGATGTGGCCGGTCTCATACGCGCTCCGGCCCGATTCGGCGCGTCGCCCGCCGCCTTCTATCGAGTGCAGGAAAACCGTGGTCTCGAAGACCCGGACGTCGTCATCGGCCAGATGCTCGGCCAGCCAATCGGTGGATACGAGGAATTCGGGATGCGCAAATGCCATGATCAACTCCAGCCGGCGCCGGCTTGTCGTGTAGTTGTCGTCATGCGCCCCAGTATCCCCGTCCGAAGCGCTGTCCGCAACCGGTGCGCAACGGCCTGACCAGGGCCTTATGCTATAGTTCTGGCGCTCCATATTTTGGTCAAGGGAATGCATTAATGGATATCAGCACGGTCGCCATTCTGAGCCCCGGAGACATGGGCCACGCGGTTGGGCAGCGCCTCCGCGAGCACGAGTTGGACGTCATCACCTGCCTGGGAGGCCGCAGCGAACGGACGCGCGCCCTGTCCCGGAAGGCGGGCATACGCGACGTTGCTACGATGGAGGAGTTGGTCGAGCGGTCGGACCTGATAATGTCCATGACCGTGTCCGCAGCGGTGCCAGGTGTATGCCAGGAGGTCGCCGACGCGCTGGCCGCAACCGGCGCGGATACCCTGTTCGCGGAGTGCAACGCCGTCTCTCCTCAGCTCGCGCGGACCCTGGAACCGGTGGTCACCGGCGCCGGTGGGCGGTTCGTGGACGTGTCCATAATCGGCGGGCCGCCGCGGCCGGGCTACAGTCCGCATTTCTACGCCTCCGGGCAGCACGCGGCACAGTTCGAGCAGTTGAACGACTTTGGCCTGACGGTGCTGAAACTGGACGGCGAGGTAGGTCAGGCTTCGGGCATCAAGATGTGCTACGCCGCCATGACCAAGGGTTCGTGGGCGCTGTACACCCAGCTCCTGATGGCCGCCGAGATGATGGGGCTGACCGAACCGCTGCTGGCAGAGTTCGCGTCAGGACAGCAGGCGGCGCTGCAACGGATGGAGCGAACCATTCCCACCGTGCCGCCGCGCTCGCGCCGCTGGGTCAGCGAGATGGAAGAGATTCGCGACACCTTCGCGGAACTGGGTATGACGCCGCACCTCTTTGAGGGGGTGGCGGAAATGTACCGTTTCATTGGCGGCACGCCCCTGGCGGAAGAGTTTCCCGAGTCGCGGGACCGTGACCGCACGTTCACCGAGACCATTCAGCAACTGGCGCAGCACGTGTCGCAACGCGAGGACGACGGCGATCAAGCCTGACGATGGCCTTGCGCCAGATTCCAACCAGGAGACCTCAATTCAGGAGACCTCAATTCAGGAGACACTCCATGCCCGAACCGGCGCCCACCAGCAACAATCGGCTCATGTTCTCCACCGAGGAGTGGGCCATGGTGTCCAGATCCCAAATTGAACACTCCACGATTCCGGACGGTATGGACGAGGAGGCCGGGGTCCTCATCGTGTGGGCTCGCGGAACTGCGGGCCAGCCGGACACCGGATGGACCGCCCGGCACGCTATCTCGGGAGATGCCCTGCGCGACGCGCTGGTCGCGGCCGGTCTGATTCCTGAAGAATAAGACCGCCAGCGCTTGCGTCAGCGGCCGCGCCGCACCGGGGACGCGGAAGCCGAGTTTAGGGGCGAATCTCCCCGGGGATGAGCGCGCGCAACGGGACAAGCCGGTCCAAATTGACAGTCCTCCGCGCGTGTCCCTACAATCGCGGAAACTTACGAAATCGTGCGAGGGTTCCGGCTCGTTAGGAGGACAAAATGGCTGAACTACTGGGTCTGGGCTGTTCTCACGGCCCCATCATCCTGACGCCGCCCGAGGTTTGGGCCACGGGTAGAGAGCGGGTATTTGCCCGCGTGCCCGGCTACGAACCTCCCGCCCAGCTGGTCAAAGAGCTGGGCAACGACAACGGACTGAGCCGGGACATCAGCGACCAGCAGAAGATCATCGACTCCTTCAAGGTGATGCGTGACCGCCTCCACGAATGGGAGCCGGACGTCCTGATGGTGATCGGCGACGACCAGGCGGAGAACTTCCTGCAGGACAACCTGCCGCCCTTCTGCCTCTACACCGGCGCCGAAGTCGACGGCTTTCCTTTCCAGCGCGGGGCGGCCCGCACCAACCTGTGGGACGCCGAGCCCGAAACGAAGTTCACCTTCCAGTGTCCCAGGGAGTTTTCGCGGGACCTGCGCAACTTCCTGATTCGGGACGGGTTCGACATGGCCTCTTCCAGCGCCCTGAAGGGCTGGGACTGGGGACTGGCTCACGCCATCATCAACCCGCTGGTGTTCCTGGACCCGGACGGCAAGTTCCCGCTGCTGCCCCTGTTCGTCAACTGCTACGGGGAAGAGGCTGGCCCCGACTATCCGCCGCGTCCGACGCCCAGGCGCTGCTACCAGCTGGGGCAGGGAATCCGGCGGTTCCTGGACACCCGGGACGAGCGGGTCGCGGTGGTGGCATCGTCCAGCTGGTCGCACAGTTTCCTGGCCCACAAGTTCCAGTGCCGCGAGATCGACGTCGAGACCGACCGCCGCTACCTGGAAATGGTGCGCGCCGGCAAGGGCAGCAAGCTGGCGGAACTCACCCCGGAGGAGATCCAGGACTCCGGAGACCACGAGATCCTGAACTGGATCATCGCGTTGGGGATCCTGGGCGACGTTCCGGCCGAGATCGTCGATGTGCGGGAGTCGAACACCCAGCTGGCGTACCGCGTGGCTGCGATCTGGAACTGACAGGTCGCGCGGCGACAGTCGATAGGCAAATGCCTGCCGTGCCGGGAACTGCGCCCGGTGCGGCGGCCATCGTGTCCACAAACCGAGGGGAAGGCGTCGAACATGGTCACAGTACTGGAGCCACGAACCCAGACCGGCCAGGGAACCGGCCACAGGAGATGTGACGGGTGTCCCCGGTGCGAGAATCCCGAGAGCCCGACCTGCAATATCCCCCATCCGAAGTTCGCCAACCGGCATCCGGTGTGCAAGGTTTGTGGTCATTGCGTTCTGCGCGGCAAGCACCAGGATGACGCCTCGGACCTGGACGATCACCCGGGGTTCATCTCCGGCGGCTCCGGTAGCGGGCCGAGCCTGAACTGAACCGGGCGACGGATTTCCGCATCCGCACGCAGGTCGATGTTGCGCGGGTGGTCCGAGCGAAGCTGCGATGACCTGCGTCCGCGTGGTCCCGAACCGATACACCCGGGACACCATCGAGGCATCCCAGTACCCGGGACTCGAGGCGCCGGCCTCGAGCGGAACGATGATCGAAATCTGCACCGACGGGGTGACGCTGGACCTTTCCGGCGTGGTCCTGGACGGTGAACGGAAGGGCGGCGTGGGGGTCTGGGTGCACGACTGGCGGGACGTAACTGTCGCCAACGGCATCGTGATCGGGTTCCACTACGGAATACGCGCGGAGAACGTGGGCAACCTCAGCATCCGGGGCTGCGTCGTGTCGGACAACACCAACCCGCTGGAGGCAGGCTGGCTGCCGGACATCGCGGCGCCGGTGGAGGAAGGCTTCGGCGGCGGCATCTATCTCCGCGGGGTGCGGAACAGCCTCATCGAGAACAACCAGACCGGCAACAACTTTAACGGCATCAGCCTGGTCCGGTCGGACCACAACGTGATTTCGGGGAACCACGCGTCATTCTGCGGCAACGTCGGCATTTACCTGTTGCGGTCCAGCCATAACCAGGTCTTGGACAATCAGGCCGAGCGCTGCATCCGCTACACCGACCGCTTCTGGTGCGACACCGCAGACTCCGCGGGAATACTGCTGGAGGATGGTTCCAACCACAACCGGATAACTGGCAACAACTTGCGCTACAGCGGCGACGGGTTCTTCATCCGGGGACACCACGGCGAGCCTTCCAATGACAATTTCATAGCCCACAATGACGGGAGTTATTCGCCCAACAATGCCTTTGAAGCGGTGTTTTGCTCGGGCAACGTCTTTGAAGACAACGTCGCCAACTTTTCCAACTATGGGTTCTGGCTGGGCTATTCGACCAACTCGACCGTCAGGGGCAACGAAATTAGGGTGAACCGTTTCGACGGGATCGCCATCGAACACGGGCAATGCAATGCCATCGAGGACAACCGTATCGAAGGCAATCGCAACGGCATCCGGCTGTGGAGCGACCCGGCACGGCGAGGGTCGGCGACAAGGCGAGGGTCAGCGACTACGGGAGACACGCGGCGTCGGTACACCATTGCGGGGAATCGGATCGCCGCTTCCCGAGAGAGCGGGATTTACGTGACGGACGACCACGACGCGGTCCTGGATGAAAACGTCTTCGAATCGAACGCCTGCGACCACCGACGCCAGCCACTCCAGTAACCCACCCAACTGTTTGATGTCCGTGCCCACAACCAATCTGACCCCTTTGATGTTCAACCGAGTGCATTCGACCCGAGGGAAACCATGAAATACGATGTGGTAATTGTTGGAGCCGGGTCTGCCGGTTCGGCGCTGGCGGCCCGGCTATCGGAAGATGCGGAGCGTTCGGTGCTGCTGTTGGAGGCCGGGCCGGACTACCCGGATTTCGAACTGCTGCCCGATGAACTGAAGTACGGCTTTGCCACGGCGCCGGCGCCGCCGTCGGTTCGAACCGCCGCCGGCCACCCTGACTGGCTGACCACCGATCCGCACAACTGGCAATTTACAGCGACCGCAACTGACCTGGCGCCGCCGATGCTGGTGCCCCGGGGCCGGGTCACCGGTGGGTCCAGCGCGATCAATTCGTCGGCTTTCTACCGTGGCGTTCCCGAGGATTTCGACGCGTGGGCCGCCCGCGGCAACGACGAGTGGAGTTACGAAAGGGTCATTCCATTCTTCCGCAAATTGGAAACGGACGTTGACCAACACGGCGACTACCACGGCTCCGAGGGGCCCATCTTTGTGCACCATGCCAATCCGGACGCGTGGGATGCAATGCAGCGGGCCTTTTTCAGCGCCTGCCGGGCCAGCGGTTACGACGAGGCCGACGACCACAACCATCCGGACTCCAATGGCGTCGGTCCAAGCGTGACCAACAACCACAACGGGGTGCGGTTCAGCGCTGCCCTGGGCTACCTGGGGCAGGCGCGCCATCGTCTCAACCTGACGGTGCGTCCCAATTGCCGGGTCCGCCGGATCGTGTTTGAGGGGACAAAGGCGGTTGGTCTGCTGGTGGAGAGCGGTGGAGATACTTTCACCGTGGAGGCCGAGCAGATCATTCTCAGCGCCGGCGCGGTGGGCTCGCCGCACCTGATGCTGCTCTCCGGCGTGGGGCCGGCCGCGCAGTTGCGGAGCCTGGGGATTCCAGTGGTACACGACCTCCCCGGCGTGGGGCAAAACCTGAAAGACCACCCGAAGGTCTATGTCACGTGGGAAGTGGGCGACGGATTTGCTGCTCCTTCAAATCGTGGAGCGGGCAGCGCGGCCTTGCGGCTGACCGCGCCCGGTTCGAATTTGAGAAACGACCTGGGGATCAGCATTTCCGGACCGTCGGTGCCTCGGGTCAAGGCAAGCGGTCCCTCCCCTGCTGCGTCAGGGGCGCGCGCCGCGAGTGAGGTCAACGCCCGGCGCCTCGAAATGATGGTGGCGCTGCTGTTTCCGGAGAGCCACGGTGAGTTGACGCTCACCTCGTCCGACCACCGGGTACAACCCGCCATGCGCTACAACTATCTGGCCGAGCCGTTCGACCGGGAGCGGCTGCGGGCCGGCATTCGGCTGGCTTTGGAATTGGCCGAACGGCACGAGCTTGCACCGATGCTGGGGCCACGCATCGAGCCTGAAGACAGTGATCTGGCCAGCGACGATGCCCTGGACCAGTGGTTGCTGCGGGAAGCGACGACCTATTCCCACATTTCATGCACGTGCCGGATGGGGCCGTCCGGCGACCCGTTGGCCGTGGTCGACCAGTATGGGAAGGTTCATGGCATCGAAGGGTTGCGCATCGTCGACGCGTCGATCATGCCCGACCTGGTGCGTGCCCCGATCAATCCGGCGGTGATAATGGTCGCGGAAAGAGTGGCTGACTTCATCCGTGCGGATAGGTGAGCCAGCGCGATACCCGCGGCTTGCGAGCGGCGGATCGACGATATATGCTCGCCGCGATTTGAACTTGCGTGGTTTCGTGACAGGCGGGATGAAATGAGACTTGACGGGAAAGTAGCGATTGTCACCGGCGGCAGCCGCGGGATCGGGCGCGCCATCTGCCTGGGGCTGGGCGAAGCCGGCGCCAGCGTGGTGGTAGCGTCCCGCACCGAAGAAGACCGGTCGGCCGGCACCGAATATGAACAGTATGGGTCGGGCGATATCCGCGAAACGGCCGCGCAGATCAACGCCGGTGGGGGCCACGCGCTACCGGTCCGCTGCGACGTGGCGCGCGTCGAGGACATTCAAAATCTGGTCAATGCCACGCTGGACCATTTCGGCCGGATCGACGTTCTGGTGTGTAACGCGGGAATGGACTGCGAATCGCCGGTGATCGACCTGGACGTCGAACTGATTGACCAGTGCCTGGCGGTGAACGTGAGGGGCCCGCTGCTCCTGTGCAAGTATGCGCTGCCCGCCATGATTGAACGGGGCGAGGGTGGATCCATCTACTGCGTCACCTCGGGCTCGGCCAGGAACTACCGGGAGGGCCGGGTTGGCTACTCGATGAGCAAAGCCGCGCTGGAGCGGATGTTTTTCAGCCTGGCCGAAGAGGTGCGGCCGCACAACATCGCGGTGAACGTCTTTGAGCCCGGCCGAGTGGATACCTGGATGAACCGGCGCGGGGACTGGCCGGGGACGTCCCACATCCCCATGGTCCAACCGGAGGCCCTGGCGCCGCCGGGAGTATGGCTGGCAGGGCAAACCGCCGAAACCCTGACGGGAGAGCTGGTATCGAGGGCCGAATTTGGGGTGACCTGGGGACCAATGGCTGGATAGGCGACCTGAACCCCGGTCGGCCGATTTCGCAGCGCATGACCGGCCACGAAAACGGCGTCTCGCGCCTGTTGTGAGCAAGAGACGCCGTTTGTTGTGGATGAGGTAAGTGATGGAGCTGATGTCCCCCGAAACAGGGTAGTGTCTCAGTTTGAATTTTCTGAGTAGGGTCACCAAGCACGCTCAATTTCAAAGAGAGACGCTACCGACGGGATTGGATACCCAACACAACGCATGGAGGCAGCGTACGGTCGTCAATTTGGGTCACGGCGGTCTGGCCTTCTTCAAGTCTTTTGAGGCCACCCAGGGGCCGTTCCAAGGTGCTAAACTGCCGGTGTCACGGTCATAGCCGAACCTGTCCGCGGTGTCCGAACCGAGCGGTGTTCAAACACAAAGGAGTGAGCAGTGCCTTACGCCAACATAGACGGAGTCAACCTGTATTACGAGGAGTACGGCGCCGGCCCCGCGGTCATGCTGACGCCGGGCGGACGGGTGGACCACAACGGCCTGCGTCCCATGGCTGCCCTGCTGTCCACCCATTGCCGCGTCATCATCCATGACCGACGCAACTGCGGCAAGTCCGACGTGGTGATCGGTGGCGAACTTTCCGAGCAGCACCTTTGGGCCGAGGAGATGGCGGCGCTGCTGAAACACCTGGGCGCGGCCCCGGCTTACCTGGCCGGAGGGTCCGCCGGTTCGCGCACTTCCCTGACGGTGGCGGTTCGGCATCCGGAGGTGGTCAAGGGTGTGTTTATCTGGGAAGTCTCGGGCGGGCCGAGGAGCGCCGAACTGATGTCCCCCGGCTACTACGGACAGTACATTGAGGCCGCCGAGCGCGGCGGGATGGCCGCCGTGGCCGCTACCGAGTTTTTCGAGCAGCGCATCCGGGACAACGCTGACAACCGGGAACGGATCCTTGCCATGGACCCCGGTGAGTTCTGTTCCGTCATGCGTCGCTGGCGGGACCAGTTCTCCCGACCCAACCCGGTGGGAGACCTCACCGAGGAACAGCTGAAGTCCATCACCTGCCCGGCGCTGGCCTTCGAGGGCAACACGCCGGACGACGTTCACCACAAGTCTGCGGCGGAAAACGTGAAGCGGCTGGTACCCGACGCCGAGCTGCGCCCGTCGGCGTGGACTCACGAGGAGTGGGCGGTCATCGGTCAGCACGACAACACCTTCCCGGGCATCGCCGCCACCAACCGCTACCACATGAAGTCCACTTTCTACGCCGCGCAACTGCTGGAGTTCATCGCCAGAGTCGAGGCCCAACAACCGGCAGCCGTAGCCTGACCGCATCCCGCACCGACCAGAACGGAGGAACAAAATGGGAACCTTCAGACTTTACTCTGGCGACGACGGCCAGTCCCACATTGAGACCATTGACCTTGACCAGACGCCTGATTGGAAGAGCGCCCAGGAAACCACCACCATCAGTTTCAGTGAATCCCCGGCCGGCCGCTTCTCCGACTGGCACCCGGCGCCGCGCCGCCAGTTTGTCATCATCCTGTCCGGGCAGCTGGAGATCGGCCTGGGTGACGGCTCGAAGCACGTCTTTGGCCCCGGCGACGCCCGCCTGGTGGAGGACACGACCGGCCAGGGCCACACCACCGCCACACACGGCGATCAGCCGTGCGTCACCTGCACCATCCCACTGGCCAACCAGTAACCAACGCTGATCCAGCGACGGCCCCTGGGGATGGCTAAGCGCCTACCCTGATAACCCGGCGGCTCGGAGGATGAAGTTCAGGGTTTCAGCGAGGAATGGTCGGCGCCCCGATCGCCGAACATGCCGACGGCCAGCCGGCCCACCGGTTCCGGGTCGTGATCCCGCCGCGCCGTCGTCGGCCGGCGCAGTGGTCGCGGATGCCGGTTTTGTCAACATCTGCTGGCCGACGGGCTCGAACCCGTCCAGGAGCAGGAGGCCATCAATCTCCACCCGCGACAGGTCCTATGCCCTGCCGAAAAGCTCCCGGCGTTCGCGAGTCGCAGGAGCCACGCCATTCTCCAGCCGCGACCACGAGCCGATGCCGGCCGGCAAGATTCGCTCGTCGGCTCTGAGAGAGGCCATACGCCCCAGAACCGCGGCCTGACTCAAACCCTGACGCCCGTCTTCGCGGCTGAAATCCTGGCGATGCCAGTGCAACGAAGCACCCACCTGCGCAGCGCGAACACGGCGTTCATCGCGGCCCAAAGGCGTCGATTGTTGCAATTTCCCATACCAATCCGAGCCTCCGACACTGCCCTACGTTGGGCACAAGAAATGAACCTCGAAAAGCCATCGTGCGCCGTAATCAGGGCAGGATCCAGCACGATTTCTCAAAGCCGTCGTTGTAATACACGGAGCGCAACATCCGGCGCCGCCATCGGTTGCGCAGGATCTACCACCCGAAGCGGCAGCTGCGCTTACTCGAAAGCCACCTCCCGCCCGGTGTCCGATGCCGCCTGGATGCCGTCGATGAGGCGGTGCAGCCGTACCGCCTCGTCGAAATCGGGCTGGCAGTCGGCCCCGTTGCGGATGGCCTCGCCGAACTGGTAGTACATCTGGCCGACGCAGTACGGCGCACCGTGGGGCATGCCCTCCAGCACGAAGGTGTATTGCGGCGGTACGACGAGTCCTTCCAGCGGGTTGCTGCCCTGCGAGCCCTGAAGCGTCACTCCCTCGTGGTTGGGCGTATCGTCTGAGCTGGCCACCAGGGTGCCCTCCCGACCGTGGATCTCCATCAGGTAGCCGCTGTCCACCCAGGGGTTGCTGGCGACGTGGGCGGATGCCACCGCTCCGTTGACCAGGCGACCGCTGACCAGCACGTTGTCCGGCGAGGTCACGTCCACCATCTGGTTGGTATCCGACTCGAACCACTGGTTGGCCTGGGTGCTGACCACCGTGGACACGTGGCTGAAATCGCCCACCACCATGCGCAGGACGTCGATGGTGTGGCCGAAGGTGATCGTCAGGGTGTGGGCGCCCAGCTCCCGGTCGCGCTGCCAGGTCCGGTCCGACTGGCGCGTCAGGGAACCCCCGGAGATGCGGCGGACGTGGCAGGACATCACCTCGCCCACGTAGCCCTCGGCGACCAGATCCCGCAGGTACAGCAGCGCCGGGTTGGCCCGGGCCTGCAGGCCGACCATGTTGCGCACGCCCGCGGCCCGGGCGAGATCGGCCATCTCCTGTGCCTCCTCCGTGGTCCGGCCCAGGGGCCATTCGACGTAAACGTGCTTGCCCGCGTTGATTGCCGCCACGGTGGGATCGTAGTGGTTGGGCACGCGCAGGCTCACGGCCACGGCGTCGATTTCGGGGTGGGCCAGCATGGTGTGGTAGTCGTCGAACGCCAGGCGGGCGCCGAACATCTGGCGCGACTCCTCGGCGCTCTCCATGCGGGTGGTGCAGACGGCGGTGAGCTCGAACTCGGGGCTGGCGACCACGGCGGGCAGGTGCGAGCGCACGGCCCATCCCCGGTGGATGTTGGCGCCGATGATGCCCAGGCGAATCTTGTCGGCCATGATGGTACTCCTGCAGCAGATTTTCGGGCATCGTAACATAGCGACACCGCCGTTTCCGACCGGTCCACCGCGCATGATGACGCGCCATCCCGCGCGTCCGCAGTTGGCGGCGGAGAAACGTCAGAATCAGGATAGGACTTACGCGGTTGGACAGCGTAACAACCGTCATTCCCGCGAAAGCGGGAATCCAGCGGCCGAAATCGTTAACAGTGTTCCCGATTCGTTCACTGTAAAGTCTATGGATTCCTGCTTTCGCAGGAATGACGGGTTTGTAATTTCAAGTGCGCAAGCCCTATCAGGGTTTTCAAGATTTGGGGATTATCAGGATTGGAACCGTTCCGTGATAATGATCTCCCAATCCGGTCCAATCATAAAATCTCGTAAATCTTGATTCCGACGATTCACGAAACTGGGTACGCCTGATTACCCGCCTTACCTTGCCACAACAGCCGCTGACCGTTTACTATCCGCACAATAATGTTAACAATGCGTTAACTTACCGTGTGAGGTGCGTCATGGCCGTTACGAACGATACCGAGCTGCGCGAGGTTTACCGGCCGCCGGCGCCCCGGGCGGCGCAGAAGGTGCTGGACCGCCTCGACGTGCACTGCCGGAACTTCATCGAACTGTCCCCCTTCTGCGTGCTCAGCTCCAGCAACGCCGACGGCCAGGCCGACGCCTCGCCACGGGGCGACCCGCCGGGCTTCGTCAAGGTGCTGGACGAGAAAACGCTGCTGTTGCCCGACCGGCCGGGCAACAACCAGGTGGACTCGCTGCAGAACGTCGTGCAGAACCCGGGCGTCGGCCTGTTGTTCTTCGTCCCGGGCATGAACGAGACGCTGCGGGTCAAGGGCAAGGCGGAGATCACCACCGACCCCGCCCTGCTGGAGCCGTTGACCGTGGGGCGCAGGGCTCCGCTCTCCGGGCTGAAGGTATCGGTGGAAGAGGCCTTCCTGCACTGCGGTCGCGCCCTGATCCGGAGCCGGATCTGGGACGCCGACGCGCAGATCGACCGGTCGTCGTATCCCACCTACGGGCAGGTGCTCGCCGACCAGATCGCCGGCGCCGACGCCCGCGAGATCGACGCCGACGAGGACGAGGCCAACCGGGAACGGCTTTACTGACCCCGACAGGAGGCAAAACCAAAATGGCCGAAGTTGAAGCGAAGCTGGCCGAGTTGGGCTACGAACTGCCGCCCCCGCCCGATCCGGTGGGCAACTACCTGCCCCTCGCCCGCAGCGGCAACATCATGTGGCTGGCCGGCGTCGGCTCCCGCATGGCCACCGGCGAGAGCATCGCCGGCAAGTTGGGCGCCGATCTGACCGTGGACCAGGGCTACGAGGCGGCGCGGTGGGCCGCCCTGAACCTGCTGTCCCGGATGAAGGCGGAACTCGGCGACCTGGACCGGGTCACCCGCATCCTCAAGGTGGTGGGCATGGTCAACAGCGCGCCAACCTTCACCCAACAGGCCCGGGTAGTGGACGGCGCATCCGACCTGTTCGTCGCCCTGTACGGCGACCGCGGCCGCCACGCCCGCTCCGCCCCCGGCATGGGCGCCCTCCCCGGCAACACCGCCGTCATCTGCGACTGCGTCATCGAGGTGGACGGGGGGTAGATTGCTCCGACGACGAGCGGAGGAACTCCTCGTAACCTTGACGCACAAGCTGCTGCGTATGGAGTGGCGTGTAACAGTGATGAAACCTGTCAACTGGGAGGCGTAACCGGTGACCCTGGATATTTGCTGGTTTTCCAGACTTGGTGATAGTCTGGCATACAGCGGAAAATGCTATGACCAGCAGCGCCAGCCAAGAGCCGCCCCAAACGGACGCCACCACAGAGAATGGCTTTAACGCAGTCAACCGCGGAGTGTACATCGCGGATAACCTGGCCTTCTTGCGGTCGCTCAACGACGAGTGCATCGATCTCGTTTGCATCGACCCGCCCTTTGCCAAGAACGACACTTTTACCGGCGAAAGGATCAGGCCGCCGCTGAGCGTCGAGGAGCGGGAGATTGAACGCAGGCTGCTGGCCGGTTGGGGCATCAGCAATGCGCGGGAGGCTGAAGCGGCGGGCATCGTCTGGCCGGACGGCGATTTGCAGGGCGGTTACCGGGACATCTGGTCGTGGGAAGGGGACATCCACGAAGAGTGGTTGACGAGCATTGAGGAAGATTATCCGGCAATTCACGGCGTAATCGAGACGGCCTGGATTGGGCATAGCGACAGCATGGCAGCGTATCTCTGCTACATGGCAATCCGGCTGTTGGAAATCCATCGCATAATCAAGCCGAGCGGCTGTCTGTACTTGCACTGCGACGACACCGCGGGGGCCTACCTGCACCAGTTGCTGGAAGTTGTTTTCGGGCCGGGGAACTATCGCAACGAAATCAAATGGAAACGCACCAGCGCGCACAGCGATTCCAAGAGATGGTCCTCCGTGATTGACACTATAATGTACTTTGCCAAAAGCGAAAGCCATCAATGGAATCCCCAGCGGGGTCCCTATGACGCCGAATACGTGAACGCCAAATATCGATATGACGACAACGATGGCAAAGGGCGTTACAGACTCGACAACATGACCAGCCCAAACCCTCGGCCGAATATGATGTATGAATGGCAAGGTCATGCTTCTCCACCGAAAGGCTGGCGATATTCACGGGAGACCATGACTCAGCTGGACAGCCAGGGGCGCATCTGGTATCCCAGTTCTAAAGAGAGACGCCCGCAACTCAAGCGGTATTTGAGCGAAATGCCGGGGCGTCTGCTGGACAATTTCTGGGGAGACATTCCGCCGATTAACTCGCAGGCCCGCGAGCGCACGGGCTACCCAACGCAGAAGCCGGTAGCCCTGGCTGAGCGCATCATCGCCGCCGGCACGAACCCCGGCGACGTGGTGCTGGATTGTTTCGCCGGCTGCGCGTATGCCGGCGTGGCGGCGGAACGATTGGGACGGCAGTGGGCCGCTTGCGACTTCAACCCGCGCGCCTGGACGGTGTTCAAGCGCCAGTTCAACAAGCCTTCGCTGGCCCTGCTGCGCTGTAACGACGAAACCACCGGTCAGCAGGTGCTGGGCAACGAACCCATCGCTACGGTACACGGCCCCACGGAACTGCCTACCCGCACTTCGCCCGATGTTGCGATGGCCCCGCGGGGCTTCGAACTCCCGGAACGTCGGTTCAAGGTGCCGGCCAGCATCATACCGGAAAGGCAGATGCTGGAAATGTTGCTGGATTTAAGCGGTTACATGGCATGGTGTTGCGGCTACGCCAACCGGATGCCCGACGGCAGCATCATACGCACTACCCGCAACTTTCACCTGGACCACATCGCGCCCAGATCAAAAGAAGGAACTAGCAACGAAATCCAGAACCGGGCACCGATGTGTCCTTATCACAACATACGCAAGAACAACCGACAGATTGCGTTGTCGCAGTACCGGCAGGAAATCGCCGATGCTGGGGAGATGATGGTCAACTCAGTGAACGATTTGATCAACTTGGATTACGCCCTGGCGCGGGCGATGGAAATGTATGGGCAGGCGTATGTGGCGCGACAGTCGGATGCGTGAATCTCCGGACGGTGCAGCGATCCATCCTTCACCCAGCAGGCCCGCGTCGTCGACGGCGCATCCGACCTGTTCGTCGCCCTGTACGGCGACCGCGGCCGCCACGCCCGCTCCGCCCCCGGCATGGGCGCCCTCCCCGGCAACACCGCCGTCATCTGCGACTGCGTGATCGAGGTGGATGGGGGCTAGCCTGACTGCTATGCACTCTATACATCCCTCGCAAGTGCGTTTGACAACTCACGACTGGTAACATATACGCAACCCGCCAGGAGCCAGACGTGACCACCACTTCTATCCGAGGCCGCGTTGCCGAGCTGTTCGCCGATGCCCGGCAGGTCCAATCCCAAGCCATCGAGCGCCTTGAAGCCGGCCATCTTCAGGACGCGGCCGAGAAGGCTTGGTGCGCCACTAAGCGCGCCACCGACGCCCTGATCCTCGTCCACACCGGCGAGGAACCTCCCACCACGGCGGCGACCACCGATCTGCTGGACGACCTGTGCCACACGATGCCGCGAGCTCAAGCGCTCCAGGGCCGTTACTACAGCCGCATATACCACCTGCACGGCATGTGCTTCTATTCCGGCTACTGCAACAGCCAGACCGAACGCCGCATCAGGGAAACCGTCGCCTGCATCGACGACGCCGAAAACCTGGCCGCAAGTTAATCACTAAATCCGACACTCAGCTATCCGGATAGTAATTGCAGTCATTGAAAAGGCTGGATGCCGCCCTGTCAATCCAGCCTTTCGTTGGTAATCCCAGCCAGAGCGATCAGTCGTCGGCAGCCACCGCCGGTTCGCGGAGCTTCAGCGGGAAGGCGCCGCCGAACAGGCCCTTCTCCGGATGGCGTTCCCACTGCGAGGCGGGCATCTCGTAGTAGACCTCGATCTCGTTGTCGTCCGGGTCCAGCAGGTACACGCCCAGCGACACGCCGTGGTCGCTGACGCGATTGATGCGGACGCTGTTCTCCAGGAGCCGGTCATAGAGCTCCTGCAAGTCCTCGAAGGTCTCCATCTGCCAGGCCATGTGCGCCTGCCCGACGATGCTGTGGTCGGGGCCGCCGGCGTCCATGCCGATGGCGCGGATCGCCAGTTCGTGGGACTTCTCGGTGTTGGCCGACATGAAGACCGTTCCGCTGGGCGACCGCTCCATGATGGTCAGCCCCATCACGCGGGTGTAGAAGTCCAGCGAGCGTTCCATGTCCCGCACCCGCATTACCAGGTGCCCCAGATGCTTCGGTGTGTACGACATCTTCATTCCCTCCAATGCAAAGTGTGACGATTGGCCATTACTCTTGATCCAGGAACGCCTGCACCTTCTGGCGGAAGGGTTCCTTGTCGTAGTTGTTGAACAGCATCATGGCGTTGCGCACCGGGTTGCCGCCAAACATGCGCTCGTAGAGCACCTGCCGCCCGCTGAAGGAGCTGCACGATGCGTCCCAAGCCAGGTGGAAGAGCCTGGAGCGGTCCCACGCGCTGGTGGAGTCGGTGGCCAGGTAGTGGTTGACCTCCGGCGCGATGCCGGCGCTGAAGTCCGCCTCGGCGGGCAGGGCCATCAGGCTGCTGGTGCCCAGTAATTGGGCGATCTCGATCATGCGCGGATACAGCGTCCTGCCGAACAGGGCGCGGCCGGCCTGGATGGGGCCCATGGCCGGACACATCATCCCATACTGGTTGGGCTTTGCGTCGGCCTCGGCGGCGCGCAGGCAGGCCCGCAGCATGTCCCGGTAGGTGATGATCTCGGCCACCTGCTCCTGCACGTGGGGAATGGAACCGGAACCCAATGTTTCCACCATCAGATCGGCCAGGCCCAGCATGAACTCAGATTTGACCACGCAGCGGTTCAGCACCTGGTAGCCGGTGTGGGCATTGGACATGGTGCCGGTGCCGTAGCCGTTGCACAGCTCCACGTCGCCCAGCAGAAAGACCCGCTCCCACGGCACCAGCACGTCGTCAAAGAACACCACGGTGTCCATCTCCTCGAAGCGCGACCCCAGCGGATGGTCGAAGTGGGAACGGCCCTGGTCCAGACTCTGCCGGCACAGGAACTTGACGCCCGGAGTGTCGCACGGGATGGAAAAGGAGAAGGAATGCTTCCAGTCGTCATCGGCCAACCGGTGGCTGGCGACGGGGTAGATGGCGATTTCATCGGAGATCGGGCCGAGGGTCGCCAGCACCCGGCTGCCCCGCACCACCAGGCCGGCGTCGGTCTGCTTGATGGCGGTCAGCGCCACCTCCTCGGTGAGGTTGTCCGCGGCGGCCGGCGTGCGGCTGCGCTGGAGGTTAACCAGGGCGTGGGTCAGGGTGACGTCGTTCTCCCGCAGGAACTCGTGGTAGTTGAGAACGTTCTTCTTGAACTCCGGCCGGTCCTGCGCAAAGTAGTCGGCAGAGCCGGCCCAGGCGGTGAAGATCGAGTTCATGAAGTCCGGCGAGCGGCCCATCATGCCGCAGCTGGCCCAGGCCCAGTAGGACATCATCTCCCGCTTGCGGATCAGGTCCTCCTCGGTGCGCGGGATCTGGAAGGACAGGCCCACCGGATCCCCGGTGCTGGGCGAGGCAAAGGTCATCTCCTCGCGCAGCGTGGGGTCGTGCTGCATGTCGTACAGCGCGGCCACCCCTTTAACCCCGTTGCGCAGGCCAGGGTGGGTGGTGACGTCCTTGACCTTCTCGCCGTCGATCCACACCTCTCGGGGACGGTCTTTGAGGCCGGCGATGTATTCCTGTCCAGTGCGCGCTGGCATTATCCTTTACCTCCTGTCAAAACCTGGGCGACGACATTCCACACTGCTGATGTCATTGCGAGCCCAGCGTGGCAATCCCGTCGGGGACAGTGTGGTTGCTTTGGCTACGGGATTGCCGCGTCGCCTCGCTCCTGGCAATGACAGGGCCGCAGGTTACTTGAACTCCGGCATGACCTCCTGGGTCAGCAATGCCAGGCTGCGGTGTACCGCTTCCTTGGGCAGGAAGCCGCCGGGGTTCAGCTCGGCAGTGATGCCGGAGATGCCCAGCATGTCCTTGAACTCGTGCAGGCGGTCAACGACCTGCTCCGGACTGCCGAACACGACCCGGGTCTCCAGCAGGTCCTCGTAGGTGGAGTTGGCCAGTTTCTCGTACCGGGCCTGGCGCTTCTCCGAGGCCTCCACTCCGGCCCGGCCCAGGGAGTACTCGAACAGCTCGCGCTGGCGCCGGAAGAAGGCTTCTATGCTGTCCCGGGGTTCCTCAATCGCTTCGGCCTCGCTGGGCGCAATGTACATGGGAACGCGCACGTTGATGTCGCCGCCGTCGCCCGGGTGACCGGCGGCGCGCCACTCGTCCTTGTACTCCTGCAGGTTGGTCTTCACCTCCTCCACGTCCATGGTGCGCAGACCCAGGAAGATGGGCTGGCCCAGCCGGCCGATGCGGCCGAAACTGTCCTCGCTGCTGGCCGCGATGCGGACCTTGGGGTGTGGTTTCTGGTAGGGCACCGGCGACAGGGTGGCGTTGGTGATCGTGTTGTACTTGCCCTCGTAGGAGAAGGTCTCCCCGGACCACGCCTGCAGGATGATGTCCAGCGCCTCCTGGAACCGCTCCTTGCTCTCGCCGTAGTCGATGCCCATGATGTCGTAGGCCCGCACGTTGCCGCTGCGACCCACGCCCAGCTCGAAGCGTCCCTCGCTGAGCTGGTCCACGGTGGCCGTTTCCTCGGCGATGCGCAGGGGGTGGATCAGCGGCAACACCTGGACGGCCATGCCCGTCCGCAGCCGCTTGGTTCGGGTCGCAATCGAGGTGGCGACGATGATGGGCGCGGACAGCACGGAGCGGTTGGGGTTGAAGTGCATTTCGCCCAACCAGACGGTATCCAGCCCCAACTCCTCGGCCAGGTCGATTTCCTCGAAAGCTTCCTGGAATGCGTCCGCGTGGGTGGGGTGCCCGCCGATGTTGAAGTTGGCGTTGATTCCGAAGTCCATGTGTTTACCTCGTGCGTGTCTGGAGGCGTATGGGCCGGAAAAATTCGCCCGACACCAGCGCCATGTCTGATAGCGGCAAAGTACAGCACGGGCCAACCGGCGGTCAAGGCGGGACGGGCCCGGCCGCACGGCTAGCGCGTCATGTCGAGTAGCGCAGAGGCGAGAGCGTTAGAAAAAGGCGCTCAGGTTCTTGGCCAGGATGACGTTGCTGTCCAGGACGATGGCGCGGCGGGCGATCTGCCAGATCCCGTCCACAGGACGCAGCAGGTCCTCGCGGTAGCCGGAGAACAGGTTCTCCTCAGTCTCGTGGTGGGAACGGCTCGTGGTGGGAACGGCTCGTGGTGGGAACGGCTCGTGGTGGGAACGGTACAGGAGGAACGCCGTTTTGGCCTGGACCTCGCCGTCGGGCTGCGGCTCAACCACAAGGTTCCCCACGATGTGCCGCGCGCGCGACGGCGGGTCCTCGCCCCAGGCCATGCCGGTCTCGAGCCGTTCCACGCGCATGGTGAGGTAGGTCTTGTCGTCCTCGAAGATGGCCAGGTCGCCCACGGGCGTGAGTTCACGCTGAGCCGCAGCAGTCATCCGCGTTTCGGTAGCCATAACTCTCCCAAGAGCTCCACTCATATCCGCTTTAACGCAAAATGTCAGAATCAGCAACGCCATCATCAAATCCAACACCCCCTGGCAAAACCCTGTTGCCGCCGCCGCCTAACCCCTTGACCTTCCACACAGTTGCTGATTCTGACGTTCCCCCGCCGCAAACCGGGTGCGCGTGAGGGAAATGGGGCCCGTGCCGGGGCAACGGGTCAGCGTCGGCTCGGCGACGCGCAGGGCTCACCGCTGCATCAGACCTTCCAGGCGGCGCTTCACCTCGGGCCACTCGCTGTCGATGACGCTGAAGTACACCGAATGGCGGTCGACGCCGTCCCAGGCGATGCGGTGGTTGCGCCAGGTGCCCTCTTCCACCGCGCCGATCCTGAGGATCGCCCGCCGTGACCGCTCGTTCCGGCTGTCGGTTTTGAGGCTGACCCGCCGCGCGGACAGCTCTTCAAAGGCGTGACTCATCAGCAGGTACTTGCACTCGGTGTTGACGCCGGTGCGTTGCCACGCTGTCCCGTACCACGCCCAGCCTATTTCCAGGGTGCGGTGCGTCCGGTCGATGTCCAGATAGGATGTCGAACCGATGGCCTTGCCCGTCGCCAGATCGACCACGGCGAAAGCGATCCGATCGCCACGGCTCACTTCGGTCATGGCCTGCCGGACCCATTCCTCGGCGCCCTCTATCTTTTCGAAGCCCGGCCGCGGCAGATACCGCCAAATCGATTCATCTATCCCGGCTTGATACAGGTCGCGGGAATGGTCCAGTCCCAGGGGTTCCATGCGCACCAGTTTGCCGGTGAGGGTAACCGGTTGCGGGTCCAGTTTCTTGGTGAGTTCAGTCGTCATGCTCGCTCCGGGTCTATGCAATTGGGCATTTCAGTATAACGCGGGCCAGAGCCGGACCATCGACGCCTGCGTGGAAAGCATCCAACGCCGCTGGGAAACTCGTAACGAACGGCGCTGGGAAGGTGCGCGTGCGGGAACTCCGGCACTGTACGGTTGTTGGGACTGTTGACCGTACTCATGTCGCGGGCGCACACTCTGGCCCCGTCCTCCGGTCTCGGAAGGTGGTGGAACCAGTCCTGTATGAGGATCGTGAACCATGCGCATAGACTTGGGTGAGTGGCAGATCAGGAGCTTCCGCAGCGCGGACGCCGAGGCGCTGGCCCGTTACGCCGATAACCGGAACGTGTCGAGGAACCTGCGCGACGCCTTTCCCCATCCCTACACCCTGGCCCATGCCGAGACCTGGATCGATCTGGTGGCGCAGGAGGCCACGGAAAGCGATTTCGCCATCGCCTCGGAGACCGAGCTGATCGGCGGAATCGGGCTCCAGACGCAGCGGGACGTCCATCGCCGGTCCGGTGAGATCGGTTACTGGCTGGGAGAGCCGTTCTGGGGACGCGGCATCGCCACGGCATCGCTGCGGGCGTTCACCAAGTACGCCTTCGAGGAGTTCAACCTGGTGCGCGTGTACGGGTACGTGTACGAATGGAACCCCGCCTCGGCCAGAGTGATGGAGAAGGTGGGCTACCAGTGCGAGGGGCGCTTGAAGAAGAGCGTCACCAAGGACGGGCAGGTCATCGACCAGTTTCTTTACGCGATTACGCGGTGACCCTTGGTGACAGCGGGGCAATGCTGCTCACGCGCAGCCGGTTTGCGGCGGGGGAACGTCAGAAACAGATAGGACTTACGCAGTTGGGCAGCATAACAACCGTCATTCCCGCTTTCGCGGGAATCCAGTGGCCGAAATCGAGAACAGTGTCTCCGATTGGTTCACTGTAAAGTCTGTGGATTCCTGCTTTCGCAGGAATGACGGGTTTGTAGTTTCAAGTGCGTAAGTCCTATCAGGATTTACGGGATTAGAGGATTCTCAGGATTGGAACCGTTTCGCGATGGAGTTCTCCCAATCCTGCTAAATCATAAAATCCGGTAAATCTTGATTCTGACTATTTACGAAAAGCCGGTATCCGTGGTTGCAACGCCTATGCCGTCGGCGGGTTGTCCCGGTACCAGTCCACGATCTCCGAGCCGGTGGCGGCCCACACGCCGCCACGCCGCATCATGCGACCCAGCGCCCGGTCGAGGTAACCGATGCGGAAGGGCTGGCCGATGAGCCAGGGGTGCAGGTTCAGCGCCATCACCCGCCCGTTCTGCTGGCCGTCCTCGTACAGGGTCTCGAAGCTCTCTTCCAGCAACTGCTGGTACCGGCCGACGACCACCCGGCGCTCCCAGAGGGCCGAAACGTCGTCCAGTTCCCACATCACGGGCAGGGTGAACATCTCGCCGTGGGGACTGTGCAGCGGGTAGGGCTGCTCGTCGTTGACCCAGTCGCAGACGTAGCGCAGGCCGGCCTCGGACAGCAGCTGCGGGGTGCGGTTGGACTCGCCGTATTCCGGCCCCAGCCAGCCGGCGGGCGCGCTGCCGGTGGCACGGGTGAGAGCGGCAACCGAGTGGCTGATGTACTCCCGCTCGGCATCCTCGGACATGTTGCTGGATATCATTTGCGACAGCGATACGCCGTGGCCGATGATTTCCGCGCCGGCCTCCTGGCAGTGCCGCACCAGGTAGGGATAGTTCTCGGCGGTCATGGCGTCCATGGCCACGGTGGCCGGGATCCCGTGCCGCTGCAGGGTGTCCAGCACGCGGAAGATGCCCACCCGGTGCCCGTATTCCCGGTGGGACAGCCGAGCGTAGTCGGGGAACCCCCGGGCGCCCAGGCCGCCGGAGAAGGGCGTGGTGAAACTGTCAGCCGGCGGGTCCCACTCCGGGCGCTCCAGATTGACGATAACGCACAGGGCAACCCGCGCGTTATCCGGCCAGCGCAGGATCCCCCGGGTGTTGAGGGGCGACCAGTCGTAGTGCGGGTGGTCCATCCCGAAGCGCCGTTCTGCGGGCATGACTTTCCTCCGTGATTCCTGGTGAGCCCTCTGTATCCTCGCCGCAATCGACTCATTCCCGTCATTCCTGCGAAAGCAGGAATCCATTGCAGGAATCCATTGATCGAATGGGTCGGACGTCTTTCAGGTGACTCCGCTTGATGTCCTCTGGGTTCCCGCTTTCGCGGGAACGACGATTGAGGCGCGATCAGCCGTTCAACCGTTCCGCGTGGGCCATCGCCTCATCGTAGTAGTTGGCGATGTAGTACTCGGCGATGTCGTCGGCAGTGGTCTGCCACACGCCGTCGTGGGACATGATGTAGCCCAGCACGTCGTCCAGATAGCGGGCGCGGTGGGGCTGTCCGATCAGGTACGGGTGCAGGGCGATGCACATCACCCGCCCGCTGTGTGCGCCTTCCTGGTAGAGCTGGTCGAACTGCGCCTTGCAGATCTCGGCGAAGTAGTCGCCCTCGTAGTGCTGGCGGAACAGCGGCGCGTCGTTCAGCTCGATAGAGTAAGGCACGGACACCAGCTTGCCGCTCTCGACCCGGATGGGCACGGGCTGGTCGTCGTGCATCCAGTCGGTGTGGTAGATCAGGCCAGCCTCGGCCATCAGGTCCGGGGTGCGCTCGGTGCCCGAAATGGCCGGCCCCAGCATGCCCTTGAGCTGCTTGCCGGTGTGCCGTTTCAGGGTGTCGATGGTGTCGCGGTAGAACTCCCGCTCCTGCTCCTCGGTGTAATGGTTGAGGTAGCGGGTGTTGTAGATGCCGTGGCTCATGAAGTCCCAGTTGCGCTGCACCATGGCCTCGCCGATCTCGGGGAAGTGCTCGAGGACGGCCATGTTCAGGGACACGCAGCAGCGGATGTCGTGCTTGTCCAGCACGTCGGCCATGCGCCAGAAGCCCACCCGATTGCCGTAGTCGCGGTAGGCGTACTGCTGAACGTCGGGGTAGGGAGTGCGCGGCCACGGGTCCCGGTGCCCGTCGAATTCGGGCTCGTACTCGTAGTGCTCGACGTTGGGGGCGATCCACAACGCCACCCGGGCGTCGTTGGGCCACTTGATAACGGGGCGGTCGATGATGGGGCTGTAATCTACGCGGTTCGGCGGCAAAGGCATGATGAGCGCCTCCCTGTGCGATGAGTCTTTTGCAACCCACGCGAGTCATTCGATGCGGTGGCCGGCAGTGTAGTCCGCAGGGTTTGAGGCGTCAACGAAGCCCTGAGGCTCATGTGTACCCACTTGGCGCAATCCATCATTGCAAGCGCAGCGTGGCAATCCCGCCGCCAGGGGTATCGCCGCTCAATTCAACCGGGTCGCCGCGTTGCTACGCCCCTCGCAATCACAGGTTTGCGGAAACTGGGTGCGCGTGGGGAGCGCTGGCGTGTTCACTCGTCAGGGCGCAGAGGTGGCCTACGGAGTCCAACTCCAGAGGCGTGTCTTCGTCAAAGTCGCGGGTTTCGTCCACCTCAGCAGAACAAAGCCCGATGTACAGAGTGTCAGAATCCGAAAAATGCTTGACCTTCATAGCCTAAAATCCGGGTGAGCAACCACTTACTCCGCGATACCCAGTTTCCGTAGCCGGGTTATTAGGTTGTCCTGTGTACCGTTGCCCTTCAGTTGGTTGCAGCGGCGACACAGCAATTGCAGATTGTCGATGTAGTAGGTACCGCCCGCGGCCCTCGGTATGACGTGGTCAACGTCAAAGTCGGCAAAGTTAAACTCCAATTTGCAGCCGTTGCAACGGCCCCCCTGTTGCTCAAAGAGTTCGCCCTTGTACGGTGGTTGCGCCGGCTGCAATGAGCTTTTCAACATCAGTGACGTCATACCGGCAACTAGGCTGTCCGGCAGCGGCTCATCATGCTGAGGCTTAATGGCCATGTTATCCCTCCATTTCCATGTCATGCGGGCATCGAGCAGCCCAGCGCAATCTTGGAACTTGCTCTACAGGCGTGCTATCCATTTCGATGAGCACGTCAACCGCTTCGATCCAATCCAGTATCGCGAGGCTCATTCCGATAGTGTGTGAATCTCCAGGCTCCAGGTGGATGTTGAGGTTTTCCTCCGAAATCCTGCGGTTGACGTTCCATGGGAACTCGAGACGCGAGCCATAATCTCCCACGTAGGTTTCGTATTCGCTGATTTTGCTTTCCACTTCCTCATCACTGTAAGGAGACAGCACTCGAACCGACCAAGCCAATCCAGCAATCGTCACCGCTACCCTTGACGTATTGGTCAGCACGACTACCGCGCTCAACGCATTATAGCGCGGACTGCATCGCCGGCTGGATACTTGCAGGTCCGTTTTGATGGCCGGCTCCCTGACCCGGAACACTTTGAAACGCCACCAGGCCAGGAAGAGCGTTGCCAAAGCGATGAGCAACGGAGACAGGTAGAAGACAATCTGCGCTGCCGCCAGAACCGTGTCCAGTGCTGTGGTTTCCGTACCCGCAGTGTTCACAGCTGAATCCTATCACGCCGCCATCCCCATTTCCCGCAGGCGGGCTACCAGGTATTCCTGGGGGCGGTCGCCCTTGACCCGGTTGCAATGGGCACAGAGGAGTTGCAGGTTTTCGATGTGATCCGTACCGCCGGCCGACCGATTGAACGGCTGGTCCAGGTATATCAGGTCAACCGACGCGGGAGTTAAGGCCGCGCAGGATGTCCAGGTTGTCCCCGGTCCAGATAGTGCGGTCGGCGAAGTTGGTCACGATGTCACCCCATGTGGCAGTATGGCACGATGACAATTATGCCCGCAAACTCGGCGGCCGGCGCTTTGCCGGACCGGCGCGCCTGGGCAACACGCCGCAAGACCTGCGGATTGAGAGACCACAGCCGGCGCGCTGCATCCTCTGGAGAGCGCATCGCCTGAGTAAAGAGAGGAGAATCATGGCCAACGCTTTCGGCAAGATAATCGCCAACGTGGAGCGGCTGCACCGGCTGCTGGACGAAGCGGGCGTCTCCGCCGTGGTCGCCCGCTCGGGCAAGAACTTCACCTATCTGGCCGGGTTTGCCTATCCGGGTACGCTGGCGCGACACCTGGAGTTTCCCGACTCGCCCCGGGAGGTGCTGCTGGTGTGGCCGCGCACGGGCGAGCCGGCGCTGGTGCTCAACTCCTACGCCGCCCCGCTGGCCCGCCGGGACTCGTGGCTGGAGCGCATCGAGGTGGTGGACGACTACGCGGAGTCGCCCTACGAACGCGCCGCCGCCGTGCTGCGGCAAATGGGCCTCGCCGAGGAGACCATCGGGTTCGAGAAGAGCTACGTCAGCGCCAACCGCTGGGAGGAGATCGGCCGGCTGCTGCCCCGGGCGCGCCTCGTGGACAGCACGGAGCTGATGGACCGGGTGCGCTGGATCAAGACCCCCGAGGAGGTGGCGGCCCTGGAAGCCGGCGCCCGGCTGCTGGACGAGGCCTACCTGGAGGCGCTGCCCACGGTGCAGCCCGGCGACACGGAACGGCTGGTGCACAGCCGCATCGTCGAGAGCTGCCTGCGGCGGGGCGCCAACTGGGTCCACGGCATCCTGAACTCCAGCCGCAACACCGTGGGCTACGGCGGCGAGAGCGACCTGGCCTTCGAGGCTGGCGACATCATCCGCAACGACTACGTCGCCTATCTCAACGGCTACCCCGGCCACCAATCGCGAACCGTCTGCGTGGGCGCGCCGTCAGACGAGCAGAAGCGTACCTACCAAATCGTGCGGGACATATATCGCGGCACCATCGACCGGTGCGTCCCCGGCGCGCGCACGGCGGACATCTACCACTTCGCCAACGACGCCTTTCACGACGCCGGCTTCGAGGGCAACGTGGCCCTGGCCGGCCACGGCGTCGGCGCGTGGTGGCACCAGCAGGAACCATACATGGTGCCGTCCAGCGAGCGGGTGCTGGAGGCGGGCATGGTGGTGGCGCTGGAGCCGCACATCGGCCCCTGCTGGCACCTGCAGGACATGGTCCTGGTCACCGACGGCGCGCCCCGACTGCTGTCGCCGCTGATGAGCACGGACGAGATGCTGGTGGCGGGGTAGGAGGCTCACTGGTTGGGAAAGACTGTTGTACTACTAGCCCGCTGAACCCATTTTTCAACGAGTATTGGCAGTCGCTGCATCACCTCGGCTCCAAAAAGGACCTCATCCACAAAACCCATGTTGAGTAAATCAATTAGACGGCACAGGTACGACTTGCCTTGTCCCCACCAACTGAAATGCGAGTCAACGAACAAATAGTGATCGATTTGGATTGCTTCCGCCTTGCGAAGTTCCGTCAACTCCATCCCGTCCAGTTGGCTTTCGTAAATAGCATCTGCAACTCGGCTCCCGAACGTAGTCGTGTAGTAATACTCTTTGATTTCCCAAACCGCAACCGGGTCCACAGGACCCGTGAATGCGCCATCGAGCCTCCTAGCCAACGTACGGATAGGCAAACCGTTACGGGTAACGATGGTGAGGCTCCTTGGGTCGTAGTCGCACGACAACCCGGAAGCGTTGGCCTCGATTAGCATATTGATTATGCCCGTGAAGTACGCTGGGGCCCTTTTGTCGCCCTTCTGCTTGTTCATAGGCAGAGGGCATAAAGGTTGAAGTTCATTCTTCAGCTTTTCAAACGCTCTCCGTGAGTCAGCGACATCCATAAGGCGTGGTTCCACATACCTATTGAGCACACGAGCCCTGTAGTCAAAGTACTCCAAGAGGAGGCCTCCGAAAGGCGTACACTGGCCAACCTCGTTCAAGACATGCCGGGGGCTCACCTTGGCCTTTTCGAGTGCCTCAACTATTTCTTCAAGGTTTATGGCCTTGACTCTGTCAGTTCCTCGCCGGGTGTAACCGGCCGACTGCGAGATCAATCTCACGTACGCCCAGAACTCTTGAGACTGAGATATGAAGCGGTGGTTAGGCTTCATCGATTGCGGATTCCAGTTTGCGGATAAATGCCTCAAGGGAGATGCCTAGGGCCTTGCAAATCTGCCTCAGCTCAAGCAAGTCTAAGCGCCGTTCGCCACTCTCGTACTTACTTACATACGACTGAGGCCTCTGCAATCGGTTCGCCAAGTCCACTTGACGCATGCCAGCCTCGCGACGGGCTGACCGCAGCAGTGCTAACAAGGTCCGCTCGTTCAATTCTCCCTTTGTGTACATGTGTGCTATATTACGGGGAGCTTGACCCATATCCTAAAATGGGATATTCTGTCCATGCAAATTGCGGAGGAGCGTTTAATGTTGCAACCCAGCCAGTTAGGACTTGAGCGACGTGCCGAGGTTGTCCCATTCAAAAAACCGTTGCTCAAATGGATAGGGAACAAACAGCGGTTTGCACATCAAATCGCTGGCTATTTCCCGTTGGAGTTCGGAACGTACTTTGAGCCATTCGTCGGGAGTGCGGGGGTTCTGGGCACGCTGCGTCCCAAGCAAGCTGTGGCCACCGATTCATTCCGTCCTCTAATCGAAATTTGGCATACGCTTCACGAAGCCCCTGATGATCTCAAAAGATGGTATGGAGAACGATGGCGATCTGTGATGTCGGGCGACAAGGTTTTGGAGTACGAAAAAATCAAGGCGTCTTACAACGCTGACCCTAATGGGGCCGATTTGCTTTTCCTTTGCCGATCTTGTTACGGCGGTGTAGTCCGATTCCGTAAATCAGACGGCTACATGTCGACACCGTGTGGCGTGCACACGCCAATCTCTCCAGATACGTTCGCCGAACGTGTCGATGAGTGGTTCGCGCGAACGAGAAGCACAGAATTTTACGTAATGGAGTTCGAGCAGGCGATGAGCATGGCGCGGAACGGCGACTTGATCTACTGTGATCCTCCCTATACGTACGCCCAGTCAATACTCTACGGGGCTCAGTCATTTTCGTTCCAGAGGCTACTGGAGGTCATAGGGGACTGCAAGGATCGAGGCGTGTACGTGGCCCTTAGCATAGACGGATCCAAGCGTTCGGGCAATTTCGTCTGCGATCTCCCCATTCCCAGCGGCCTTTTCGAGCGAGAAGTATCAGTCAACGTAGGTCGCTCAATGTTGCGTCGGTTCCAAATGAAAGGCGCGTCTTTGGAAGGCGAGAGAGTGACTGATCGCCTACTCCTGACGTATTAAGCACTGTCCTACTCCTCCACCTCCGCCAGGAAGCCCAGCACGCGCTTGGTGTACTTCTCCGGCTCCTCGCTGTGGGGGCGGACCTCCGCCCAGCGGCAGTTGGGGACCAGGCGGTGGACGGCCTCGGCCAGGCCGCGGGGGTGCACGTCGTTGTTGCCCGGCATGACCATGGCGGGGACGGACACGCTCTTCAGCGCCTTTTCGGTCATGCCCAGGGTCTTGTAGGGGCCGTCGAACAGGGCGTGGATGGTGTCGCGCATCACCTGGATGAAGTCCTCGGTGTTCATGGACTCCAGTGACTTGCGGTAGTCGGCGTCGGTCTGCGCCAGCTCGGGGCTGAAGGGCGAGAAGCGGTCGTCGGGGTCGAAGGCGTCCACTATCGCCGCGATGCCGTGGTTCTCGGCCCAGTCCATGCTCTTGAACAGCTTGGCGGCCAGATAGGCGTCGCAGATGACGCCGCCGGCGATATTGGAGGGGAAGATGGCGCGCACCCGCTCGGGACGGCGCACGGCGCAGCCCAGGGAGATGGCTGCACCAAATGATCCGCCGCCTAGATATGCCTGCTCGATGCCCAGGGTGTCCATCAGGCCGAACACGTCGTCGCACACCATGTCCCACGTCTGCACCACCATGGGGCTCCGGGACTGACCGCCAAAGCGGCGGTCGTACACCACGACCCGGTGCTCCTGGGACAGGCCGTCAATCACGGGGTGGTAGCTGCTGGCATTGCCCTGGAGGCCGCCCGGCGAAAGAATGATCGGCGGTCCGCTGCCCGTCTCTTCGTAATAAATCTCGGCTCCGTTCACCTTCGCAATAGCCATCATCCCACCTCCCGGCGGTCGTGCCGATACTCGCATGGGCGGTGTCGCGGATGCTTATCCTGCGCGAAGTATAGACGCGGCCGGCAGCGCTGGCAACGCGCAGAGCGGGCGCATGCGTACCCAGCTTGGCTGCGGGGAAACGTCAGAAGCAGCAACTGTCTTGATGGTCAAGGGGTTAGGCGGCGGCGGCAATAGGGTTTATCCAGGGAGCGTTGGATTTGATGATGGCGTTGCAGACGGTGAGCAGCTTGCGCATACACGCGGTGAGGGCGACCTTCTGGGCCTTGCCCGCCGCCAGCAGACGCTCATAACAGGCGCGGATGGCTGGGTTGCATCGGGTGGCCGCCAGGGTTGCCAGGTACCAGGCGGCGCGCAACTGGCGCCGGCCGCCCCACACTGAGCGTTTGCCGCGCCATTGTCCGCGGTCCCGGTTGTAGGGGGCCACGCCCGCCAGGGCGGCGATTTCCCCCGGTCTGGCGTGTCCCAGCTCGGGCAGTTGGGCGATCAGCGTGGAGACCAGGACCGGCCCCACGCCGGGGATTGAGCGCAGCAGTTGGGCTTGAGTTTACCAGACGGCGTGGTCTTGCAGCAGCGCGGCGATGTCCTGGTCCAGTTGGGCCACCTGCCTTCCCAACAGCACCAGGTGGTCGTCGATTTGGGCGACCACCAGTTCCGACGACACCTGCCGCCGGCGGTTGCGCTCCTGGGTCTGCATGGCGACCAGCTGACGGCGCCGGGACACCAGAGCCGGCAACTCCCGCTGGGCCGCGTCGGGCAGGGGACGCACCGGCGGACGCAGCGCAGCTCCGAACTGGGCCAGCGTCTGGGCGTCCAGCCGGTCCGTCTTGGCCAGCCGTCCCGTAGCCCGGGCGAACTCCCGCACCTGGCGCGGATTGACCACCACTGCGGGCAGTCCGGCGGCGGCCAACTCCGTCACCAGCCGGGTTTCCAATCCTCCAGTGGCCTCCACGATGACCCGCTGCGGCCGCAGCGGGACCAGCTCCGCCACCAGCTCGCGCAGACTGGCGTCGGTGTACTCCACACTCCAGGCCCGGTCTGCCGGAAGCGCCCAACAATCCAGGCAGGCTTTGGACACGTCAATGCCGATGATTGTCATTGTCTCGGTGGTCATGATGTTTTACACTCCCCGTACCTTTGGTTTGGCGTGGCTTGCCATTCCCGGACTACCCGGCCTTGCAATACGGGGTCTGGTCAGACAGCCCCTCACAACTGTTCGGGTTAGCCAAGGGTGAACGACGCGGCGACCTTGCTGATTCACGGCTTCGCGCAGCGAGCCCCAGGATTAACGGTCTGCCGCGTCGTTGGCTCCTCCAAGATACAAGGATTTGCCGGATTTATGGATTATCCGGATCGGGAGGGCTCTACCCCAAATGGTCTCAATCCGGTCCAATCCTGAAATCCGGCAAATCCTGCTGCTGACGTTTCCCGCCGCGTCGGCGCGGGTGTCCACCCGCGCCCGAAAGGGTAGTCTGCCGTCCCGTGACCGCAGGACCGTCCGCTTGCCCGATCCGTGTCCCGCTGGCAGAATGAACCCATTCTCGCGCTGGAGCCGGCCATGACCACCTCCACCAAAACATACCCGCCCAATCCGGTGGTAGACCGCTCCAGTCTGCCTCCCGGTCCGCCCGAGTGGCCCATCGTCGGCCAGTCCTTCCGCTACATGACCGACGTCATCGGGCTCATGCGGGAGACCGCCGGTTACGGCGACCTGGCGACCATGTCCACCAAACCGGCGCTGGTGTACCTCGTCAATCATCCCGACCTGATCCAGGAACTCTTCGTCAACAACCATCAGTCCGTGGGTCGCGGTCGTACGACCGCGACCCTGCGCTACCTGCTGGGTAACGGCCTGGTCACCTCCGACAACCCGCTGCACCTGCGACAGCGTCGCTTGATGCAGCCGCAGTTCCACCACCGCCGCATCGCCGGTTACGCTGAGACCATGACTGACTTCTCCCGGCGCCACGAGGCGCGATGGCAGGATGGCGCGCGGGTCGACATGGCGAGGGAGATGGGAGAACTCACCCTGCACATCGTGGTCAAGATGCTGTTCGGCCTGGAGCTCCCCGACACCGTGCGCCGCATTGGGCAAGCTTTCGAGGTCGGCAATGAATACATCAAGGCCCAGGACAACCGTCCCCAGGGCCTTCGCCCGTTGGTGCATCGCCTGCCCTTTCCCGCCACCATCCGGTTCCGGCGCGGACTTGCTTACCTGGACGAAACCGTCTATGGCCTCATCGACCAGCGCCGGCGGTTCGGTCTGGAGGGCGACGACCTGCTGTCCCTGCTGCTCAATGTCCGAGACGAGGAGGCCACCAACCCCGAGGACGCCGTGATGACCGACGTCCAGCTCCGCGACGAGGTCATCACCCTGTTCGCCGCCGGCCACGAGACCACCGCCGTTGCACTGACTTGGACCTGGTACCTGCTGGCCACCCATCCCGAGGTCCAGGCCCGCTTCCACGCCGAGCTGGACGACGCGCTGGGCCAGCGCGACCCAACCCCCGAGGATCTCGCCAACCTGCCCTTCACGGAGCGGGTCCTGACCGAGTCCATGCGCCTGTACCCGCCCATCTGGTCCACCAGCCGCATGGCCTTCCAGCCTTTCACCCTGGGCGACTGGCACATCTCGGCCGGCGCTATCCTGGTCACGCCGCAACTGATCGTTCACCGCGACCCCCGCTGGTTCGATGATCCGCTGGAGTTCCGGCCTGACCGCTGGACGCCCGAGTTCCGCGCCGGCCTGCACCGGTTCGCCTATTACCCCTTCGGCGGCGGGCCCCGCCTGTGCATCGGCGAGGGCTTCGCATGGATGGAAGCCATGCTGCTACTGGCAACCCTGGGCCAGCGCTGGGCCGTGCGCCACGACCCGCAGCACACGGTGGAGCTGCAGCCGCTGATATCGCTGCGTCCCAAAGGCGGCATGCCGCTGTCTCTTGAGCAGCGCGTCTGAATCCGCGGGGCGGATGCTTTATCGCTGACGACGGGGCAATCCGCCGGTTACGCCGGCTGGGCCGCCGCGTTTCCAAAGCCGGCCGAAAACCCTTCGGATGCGGGCGCTTCCCTGCCGATGGCTCCGGGTTCGTTATGCCGGCGCACCACCAGCACCGGCGCGTTGGCATGGCGCACCACGCGGTCCGTCACGCTGCCCAGCACCAGCCGGTTGATGCCGCTCCGTCCGTGGGTTGTCATCACGACCAGGGTCGGCTCGGCGCCCGCCACCTCCACGATGGCTTCGGCGGGATTCTGGCCCTGCACATGGGTGATGGTCACCTGGCCGCCGAAGCCAAACTCCTGGGCCAGCCGTTGGGACGCGGCAGCCAGCGACGTCCGGGCGTCTTCGGAGTCGGCCTGCACCAGTTCCTCGGCTGAAATCAGGCCCTCATCCGCGGAAGCGAGGTCCAGGTACCGGCGATAGAAATCCGTTGTGCCCGTGACCTGCATCAGCATGATGCGCGCGCCCAGCCCGGTGGCGACGGCGGCGGCGTGCGACAACGATTCCTCGGACAAGTCCGACCCGTCCAGGGGCACCAACACCGTTTGCACCTCGACCCCGTTTGCCGGCGCAGATTCGGCATCGCTGCGGATCAGAAGCATCGGGTTGGGAATGGAGTGCAGGACCTTGTCGGCGACGCTGCCCAGCGCCCAGCGGGCGATGCCGCCCCGACCATGCGTCGACATCACCACCAATGCCTCCGGCTCGCGCACCAGCCAGTCGACCAGGGCGTGCGCCGGCGTGCCCGGCAGGGTGGTCGCGGTGGCGACCAGTCCCGCTGACCTTAGTCCCTCCTGGATCTGGCCGAGGTACCTGCGCGAGTTGCGCTCGGCGTCCGCCAGCATTCGTCGGGCCGCCTCGGCCCAGTGACGATGGCGCGCCGCCGGCGGAAGGACGTCGAAGGCCTCCACCAACTCGACGGGAATTGCCAACGACGCTGCGATAGCACGGGCGTAGGGCAACGCCGTCTCGGAGAACGGGGACCCGTCCATGGGGACGATAATTCGCGAGTACATTATCGTGGGATCTCCATCAAATTTGCCGGGGGCCGAACCTGTCGGCATTTTACCATCGGCCACATCGGACCCGGCGGAAACTGTGTCCCGGGTTCGTCTCACTGGGGCAGCAGTTGTCGCCACCCAAAGGCGAGGCCAGGACCGGCGACGGTCCTGGCCTCCGCGCGCCAGGGGCCGCAATGCCCCCGACCCGGTATCTCGTCCCTGTCGGTCACTGCGACTATCGGATCGCCGCTACGCCACCGACAGGGACCGGACACGGGAAATGCCACTTGTGGTGCCTCGCGATCAGAGAAACCACTTCCTACCTCCTGTGATGACGACGGTTTTTCCGTCGGGTTGTGATGAGCGGGGTTTCCGACTCTAACCCCGGCACCTTGAATACAGACTATACGATATGGCGATACTTGTCAACCCCTGCCTGGAACTCAATCAGGCGATTTCGCTACTCCGATTCCGTGTCGGACGTGCTGGTTAGCGGCGGTAACTGCATAACTGTTCGTATGATCAGTCCCATTGGCGTTGCCCCGTGAGTAGTGCGCTGGTATTGCGATTGATCGCGGAAATTGACGACAACGTAATATGCAAGCTTTGATTAAGCCTATCAACTACGCCTCTATTGGTTGTTTTCGGTCGTGCTGTTTGTTGGCAGTGTGATTGCTTCAGGTTTCCATCTCAGTGACCTTGGTCTATCGGAACTGAAATTCGGGCTACATTCTCGAATTCTTGCATCGGCGTCTGATTGCTGCACTGGCGTTCCGTCGCTGGTCAGATAACGCCATGGGCTTACGGCGCGGCTTACGTGTTCGGATAGGTGTCGTACATACAGCGGCGATACCGCCTTGTTTGACAGCGGGTCAATCCGTCCCTAGACAGACTGCGCGGGCCAATGAATCGGCCCCGGTGCTGCAAACACCGAGACCGCGGTCGATGGGGAATCGCGCTCCGCCATCGGGCACAATGTTAGCCCTGTGCCCCCTGCATGTCCAGCCCTGTCGTTCCGACGGCGGGGCTTTTTTGTTGCAATCCCAACTCAAGAGGTGGCCCACATGGGTATACGCTCGACCTGAACGACCAAGCACCGCCATGCGAACGACGACTGACAGTACCGAACGGAAACAGGAGTGAAAGTGCGATACCTCAAACACAGCAGACGCTTGCCTCACCGCGCCGTCATCGCCGTGGCGATGCTGTTCGCCATGTCTGTGCTGGCGACGCTGCTGGTCTTGCCCACGGAGGCAAGAACTCAGGCGCAGGACACGGACACGACGCCCGGCACCGTTGACCCAGGAGCCGGCACCGCCTACCTTGATCCAACCCTGTGGAGCATTCTTCAAAAGCATTCCACCGGCGGCGACGTGCCGGAGAGTGTCCGCATCGGTATGGACATACTCCCCCACGTCACGCTCGACCGAACGCTGGCCGACCATATTAAGTCGGTGGGCGGAACCCATGTGGAGGAACAGACCTGGGATATTCCCACGTCCCGCACGTTGGAGATTATCCAGCGGAGCGACGTGTCCTACGTCGTACTGGTTCAGGACACGCCCCCGACGGTCAATTCCCAACTTGACGAGACGCTGAACGCCGTTGCGCTGGCGATGGCAGCCGGCATACCGGCCGCCGACGCGGCGCAGTACGCCAAATACAGCGAAAATGGCAAAATCGTGGTGGAAATCACCGCCGCGGACGTATCCACTGCTGCCGCCGTCCAAAAGTGGCTCGAGGCTCAGAAGGTGTACATCCCACAGCAGCAGCTCACGATGAACAGCAACGACCGCGTCTTCGGCCTGCTGCTGCCCGCCGATCAGATTGCGCCCCTGCTGACCAAGTTCACGACCATCGAAATCGCCGCGTCCAATGCCTGGAATGACCTGTTGCCCCTGACGCGCAGCCGTTGGCCGGCGGACGCATTGGCCTTTGAGAAACGGGTCGTGGCTACGTTCCATCCACCAGGACCGGTGTTCTATGCTCCGCCGCCCACTCCGAAGGCGAAGGACGCGGCCCTCATCAAGAAAAACGCTGACCTGGCGAAATCTCGCCACAATGTCGATACCTGGCATTCCAAAGGCTACAAGGGGGACGGCGTAACGGTGGGCATCATCGACTGGGGCTATACCGACTTTGACGATGTGAGAGCGCTGGACGACCTCGACACCAGCGTAACGAGCGACGACCGTAACGCCTACTGCCAGAGTGTCTATAAGAGCATCGTCCCCGACTCCTACCTGTTTCGCGGCGCGACCTCGCCCTGCGAACCGGCGGCTGGTTTGGGTATTCACAAAGTCCGTCACGGTGTCAACATCGCGGAGCTCGTCAACCGGATGGCACCTGGCGCTGACCTGTTGATGGCCCAAGCCAACTCGCCAAAGAGGTCTATGATGCGGCGACTTGGCTCAATGACAACGGCGCGGATGTCATTGTTCACGCCGCCGGCTGGCCGTACGACAGCGCGGGAGACGGTGTACCGCAGTTGGGAACCGCCCTCGAGACCAGCGTGTTGGGCACTGACGAACACGCGCCCGGTCGATACTACCCCTCGCCGCTGGCGACGGTAGATGAAATCACGGACGACGACGGCCCCGTTTGGGTAAACGCCGCTGGCAACCACGACAAGTGGACGATGTGGATGGACGACCCCGAAATCATTGACGACGATGATGACGATTACTACGGGTATGTGGTCTTCGACTCGTCGGCCAAAAATAACCGCAGCCGTACGTGTCAGGAAGTGCCTACCAAGTGGACCGAAATCATCTATTACTCCATGCGCTGGGCCGACACTTGGCCCATTGGCGAAAAGAAACTCGACTACGAGTTGGATCATAAATTCCCACGCACCACCTATTGGATGCCAGACCACCAGGATTCGTCGAGCGAAACCCAATACCCGAAAAACTACCCTGTTCGCCGAACGTCCAAAATGTCCAGTGACTTCCACGACCTGTGCCTACGCATCCGCGTCATTGACCAAGACACGACTGACAACGCTGCACCGGAGGTGCCGGAATGGATTCAGTTCCAAGCCCTCATCGCCAAACAGTCGAAGTACACCGGCCCGGATTGGGCGAGCGACGTCGCTGGACGCTCCATCGTGAATCCGTCGGAAAGCGACAACGAGGGACTGCTGGCCGTTGGCGCGTTGAGTCTCCTGGGCGACGCGGACGATCCCATGGAGGCGTACGTCAGCCGCGGCCCAGTGTTTTCCGACGATGACGACGTTACGGAGGATACGCCCTCTCGCACCAAGCCGGATGTGGTCGCCAGCACCGACGGCGCAACCTACACCAAGTGGCGGTGGGACTGCTACGAGAGATTCAAGCGGGATGGTCGGTGCGGTTCCAAACTGTATTTCACCGGCACCAGCGGGGCCACTGCCCATACGGGTGGCATCGCGGCGCTAGTGGTTGAGTGGTTCGATGAGTTGGGCCATGACTATGGCCCGGAGGACGTTGCAGACTACCTGCGTGACACGGCCAATAGCATGAACCACTCGGCCCACGGCTTTGTCGAGTTGCCCTGTTTCTCCGTAGCCAAGAGCAGCCCCGATTTCACCATCACCGGCTATTGGACTGCCCCGGACTGCAACTCCGTCAAGCGAACCGGAGCCAAGTCCGATTTCTATACCTTTGTGCTGGACTCCACCAAGAAAGTCACCATCGATCTCACGTCCAGCAACAAGGACGCCTATCTGTACCTGCGGAAAGGGCTGCATTCGGAAGGGGCGGTCATCGACTTTGACAACGACGGTGGTACCTATGGCACCGCCGCGCAGGTTACGAAGCTGCTCGAAGCGGGGGCTTACACGGTTGAGGCTACGACCAATGGCAACAACAACCCGCCGACGGGTTCTTACACTCTCCAGGTGGACACCGACAGCCCCAGCGCGTTGCTGTCCCCCGACCCCGGCAAGTCATACTTCAAGGTCGGGAACTCCGCCGGTTCCTACCGTGTCCAGTCGGACGCCACCGTCAAGGTCATTGCCAACCCCCACGGCGAGGATAGGGTGCTGCGGACTTCCGCCCGCCGGCCTTCGTCATCCAGTCGGTGCTACGCAAGGCGCTCCTCTCTGCTGCAAGTCAGAAACGGCAACTATTTCTACGTGGCTGGTTGCGTGGCTGGCGACGGCGTTTTGGAAATCCGACACCGAAGCACCAATGAGCTGCTCAACATTTACCGCATTACGGTGCATCCCAGGTAGCGAATCTACCCAGTGCGCCTATGCGGCGAGGCGGCGGGACACCGCCGCCTCGTCCTCACTGCGAAGGCCCGCTGCTCTCATCGTACTGCGGGCCGCAAGCCTTGATGTACCAGAAGTTTATGGTCAGGCATACTGCACGCTGTCCCAAAGGTTTCGACGGACAATCGACTTACGGAGATTGAACCCCCATGCCGATCGTTTTCCCGGGCTATTTCATCGCACTAGTTTGGTTCTTGTCCGTTTTAGCCCCCATCCTGCTGCCCACTTTCGCCGGTCTGTGGTATGGACGCTCATTCTCTCGAATATCGACGCGGGAGTCCCTGCTAGTCGGCATGGCAATCGCCGCCGCTACGTACTTCCTTGGTGTGGGCGGGGTGCGTTTCGCCTTCGAGAACGGCCTCTGGATGCTGGCCTATGGCGCGATCCCCGTATACCTGGTGTCTGGTGTGCTGGTACCGAAGTTCATCTGCGCACGCATTGACCGGGCGCGCAGCAAGGAGTCCCGGACTAACTATCCGCGCGAAAGCGATTTGCGCAAAGACTTTTGGCTCGCTGTCGCCTTCGTGCTGATATTCATCGCGTTCGCCGCCAGGTTGGTCCCTTGGTTCTGGTAACCATGTGACCCCCGCCCGCGTCGTGCGCTAGACCGTCGAGTGGAGTGTTGGGGCGACAACCGGCGGAGAAGCGTGGCCGCCCGACTTGCTGTTCCAATCGGTCAGCGCTGGCAACCACCATACGTGCGGCGTAACGGTGGACCAGAAAGTTGTATGCTGGAGCAATCCCAGATACGGCCCGTCGCCGTGACGAGAATGACGCTCCCTCGACTTCTCCACAGTGTTGACCCGAATGCGAGCTGATCAACCAAGCCGTCCAATTCGGAATGCTGCCTAATCTGGGGTCTGGCATTTCCGGCGCGAGTGGTGATTCCGTGCCCACGTCCACGCCCACGCCCACGCCAACACCCGACGGTGCGAGTGGGACATCCACTCTTGGTAATGACGAGACGCCACCGCCACCGGAGGGATAAGGCCGCGTAAAGTCTGCTTGGAACGGTGTGGGTTGTTTCACGTGGTTCCACTTTCGCAAGTCGAAGGATACCGGATAAGGGGGCGGGGAATGACCCCGCCCCCTTATCCGGTTCTTCCGAGATTCGTCGTGCCTGTGACCATTTTCAGTCGCCAACTGGCCGATCTCCGAGTAGCGAAATTGCCTCGGAACTCAATCAGGCGATTTCGCTATTCGATGGGTCAGGGTAGCCGAGACTATGTCTGGTCCAGCAGGGGTAGGATTTTGTTCAGTAGTGCCTCTACGTCGTGGAGGCTTTCCGCGACTTCGAAAGCCTGCATCGTGTCCTCGTAGAAGTTCTCATGGAGGGCGCTGGCCGTGTTGAACCAGCGGCGTATATCGCCGTCGCCGGTCTCAGCCCTCAGTCGGCTGACGGTCACCAGATGGTGTCGGTGACGGCTGTGTTCCCAGCCGCGCTGTTCGGCGACAGCCTTGAGGATTTGGGCGGTAGCACCCCAGCCCTTTTCAGATGCCTGTGGCAGGTCGCCCGCGGCGAGTTCCTGTCTGGCCTGCGCCAGGAAACGCTCACTGGCCTGTTGATACTGCTGAGTAGTCACCCTGGGGTCCTCCTGCTGGTTTTACAGGTTAGCAACTTCAACCTGCTTGGGCAATGCTGTGGACGCGGCGGCCCATGATGGTTGGGGCACAAGTAGCGAAATCGCTTTGGAACTCGATTTGCGTTTTTTCGTGCCGCCATCGCAAGGGGCATGACATCTCCGGGAACGAAATTGCCGAGGTGCGCTCGTAATGACGGGCGGTCGACGAAGAATGACGGTCGCTCAACAAGGGCGTCGGTGATGTCCGGCGATCCGCGGCAAACCGCTGTGAACACACGACACAATCCAAACACACGACACGACCCAAGTTTTCAAAATTCACGTAAATACGTCAACATCTCACGTCTCACCATCGGGTTGCCCTTTGCTATAACGCACCTGCTACCGGGAGCGGCAGCCTCTCGCCCGTTGTTTCGTACAACTCGCTGCCGCCCCGGATTGTTTCTAATATCACCGGCTCGACATTCTGAGCCAATCGGTAGAGGTAAAAACCAACCATGCCAGATGAACGCGCACACGAATTGGCCCAGCGCCTGCGCAAAGCGGAAGAGGCGGCCAGCTACATGGAACGACTGGAGACGCTGGCATCCGAGGCGCCCACCCTGCGGGAACAGGTCAGCCTGCTGCAACGCATGGAAGAGCGGGAGAGCTATCGCAAGGACGCCATCGAAAACGCCCGCTACGCCCTGTCCGCCGCCGCGGAAGCCCAGCGCGATCTGCCCGACCTGATCGCAAACGCCGCCAACTTGGTGAACCAGCTGGCCCGCGCCCTGCGCGAGGTTGACACCTTCCGCCGCGAGGCCACCGCTGCCCTCAGCGTGGCTGACCGCATGGACTACGAAGACGAGATTGACCGCGCCATGGAGGAGCACGAAGAGGACGAGGACGCCCCCATCCAGCGCGACGCCCAGTCCATCCGGATGCTGGTCGCCTCCCGCCACGGCAGCGCCCGCGTCCGGCGCATGATCGACGAGCTGTCGCCGGGCTTCGAGGTCTTCGCCGGCTGCAACCTCAACGCTGATCCCATGCGCGGTGAGTTGACCACGCTCATCATGGCCAAGCTCGCCGCCGAAGCCGAAGCCAGCCGGGGGCCATCGCCGGCAGCGCGCCGAGCGGCGCCACCACCCCAGATGTCCGAGCCGGCGGTTCCGGTCACCCAGGAGAGCGGAGACCCGGCCGCAGACTAACCGCCTTCCGGGCCGACGAATTGGTTTGGGGGCGACCAACGGTCGCCCCCGATTTGATTGTCTCGAGTACCCAGTTTCACTTGAACCGTCATTGCGAGCAAAGCGTGGCAATCTCGTGAGGATAACGGGGTCTCTTTCAACAACGAGATCGCCACGTCGCTGCGCTCCTCGCGATGACAAATAGGGTGCGAGCCAGATTCGGTTGTATGTGGTCTCGCGGTTTCGGGTACTATACGCCCCACGCGCTTCGAGCCTTGAGCGAACCCTACCGAGGAGATGAACACCATGGCCGATAAACAAATTCTGTGCGCCATCGGCGTCGACCTGGACGCCGTGGGCGGCTGGCTGGGTTCCTACGGCGGTGAGGACTCGCCCGATGACATCTCCCGGGGCCTGTTCGCCGGCGAGGTGGGCACCCCTCGGCTGCTCAAGCTCTTCGAGCGCCTGGGGATCAGGACCAGCTGGTTCATACCGGGCCACTCCATCGAGACCTTCCCGGAAGAGTGCCGCATGATCGTGGAGCAGGGCCACGAGGTGGGCATGCACGGTTACTCCCACGAGAACCCCATCTCCATGTCGCCGGAGCAGGAGGAGGCGGTGCTGCTCCGCTGCATCGACCTGATCACCGAGGTTTCGGGAAAGCGGCCCCGGGGTTACGTGGCGCCGTGGTGGGAGTTCAGCCACGTCACCAACGAGTTGCTGCTCAAGCACGGCATCAAGTATGACCACAGCCTGATGCACAAGGACTTCGAGTGCTATTACGTCCGCGTCGGAGACCGCTGGACCAAGATCGACTACGCCATGCCGGCCGACTACTGGATGCACGCCCTGGAGCGGGGCCAGGAAACCGATCTCGTCGAGATACCGGCCAACTGGTACCTGGACGACCTGCCCCCGATGATGTTCATCAAGAAGTCGCCCAACAGCCACGGCTTCGTCAACCCCCGGGACATCGAGCAGATGTGGCGCGACCAGTTCGACTGGGTGTACCGCGAGTATGACGACGCGGTCTTCCCGATCACCATCCACCCCGACGTCAGCGGCCGGCCCCAGGTGCTGCTGATGCTGGAGCGCATCATCGAGTACATCAGATCCCACGACGGCGTGCGGTTCGTAACCTTCGAGGAGATCGCCGACGACTTCCTGGCGCGACACCCGCGGAAGTAGTCGTAATTAATGGAAACGAGGGCCTCTTCGCGGCTCGCAGGAGACGAACATGCGCAGCATCGACATTCACGCCCACCTGACCCCGCAGCGCTTCTGGCGCGCCACCGAGGACGGCGGCGACTGGCACACTCTCCGGCGGGAACAGGACGCCAACGGACGCCCTGTCCTGGTGTCGGGAACCGGCCGGGGCCAGCTTCCGCCCAAGGCCAGCTGGACTCCGGAGCAGCGCCTGGCCGACATGGACTCCCTGGGCGTGGACGTGCACGTGGTCTCGCCCTTTGGCGGGTTCTACAACTACGACATGGACACCGACGTGACCGTTGCCACGTCCCGGGAGTGCAACGACGAGATCAGCCAGATGATGCAATCGTGGCCCGAACGGTTCTCCGGCTTGGCGACGCTGCCCATGCAGGATGTACCGGCCGCGATAACCGAGCTGGAGCGGGTCATGGTGAACTTGGGGTTCAAGGGCGCGATGATCGACGACAAGATCAACGGCAAGCTGCTGGACGAGCCGGAGTTCATGCCCTTCTGGAAGGCCGCCGAGCAACTGGGCGCGGTCATCCTGTTCCACCAGTCCGGCGACACCATAGTGGACGCGCGCATCAAGCGCTACCACCTGCCCAACTCGGTGGGCAACCTGGCCGACCGCACGCTGACCTTCGCCGCCCTGGTGATGGGCGGCGTCATGGACGCCTGCCCCGACCTGCGCATCTGCCTGTCCCACGGCGGCGGTTACGCCTGCTACGGCGCGGGCCGCATGGATCGGGGATGGGAACGCCTCCCGGATGCCCAGCGTCTGGCCGCCAATCCGCCCAGCGAGTACCTGAGCCGGTTCTACTACGATTGCATCGTGTACACCGAGCAGTCGCTGCGGTTCCTGATCGACTCCGTGGGCATCGACCGGGTGGTGTTTGGCACCGACTGGCCCTACGACATGGCCCAGGATTGGCCCGTTGCGTGGATATTGGCCATGGACAGCCTGACCCAGGACGAGAAGGACGCCATCCTGTGGAAGAACCTCGAGACGCTGCTGGGCATCTGACCGCCAACTTCCAAGCCCGTGTTCCGCAAGCCCGTGTTCCGCAAGCCCGTGTTCCGCAAGCCCATGTTCTGGAGGACCGTTCGTGAGACACATCGACGTACACACCCACCTGGCGCCGCAGATCCTGTGGCAGGCCTTTGCAAACGGCGAGGACTGGCACGGGATGACGCACGAGGTCCAGGGCGCCAACGAGTTCATCGTGGGCAACGGCAAGCGCATCCTGATTAACTCGCCCAAGATCCGGTACACGCCGGAAGAGCGGCTGGCCGACATGGACGCCGAGGGGACGGACGTGCAGGTGGTGTCGATCCACACCCCGCTGTTCCCGTACCATTGGGAGACCGACGCCGCGATCCAGGCGTCTCAGGAGGTCAACGACGAGATCGCCGGCATGACCCGGAAGTGGCCTGACCGCTTCGCCGGCCTGGCGACTTTGCCCGTGCCGGACGTCGATGCCGCCATCGCCGAACTGGAAAGGGCCGTGAAGGTCCTGGGCCTCAAGGGCGCCGAACTCGACATGGTAGTCAACGGCCAGAACTGGGACGAACCGCACTTCCTGCCGCTGTTCAAGGCCGCCGAGGAACTTGACGCCCTGCTGTTTTTCCACCCTCAGCCCCAGGACAACATCATGGCGCTGGAGCGGACGCTGCGTTACGGAATCCCCAACAGCGTGGGCGTCGTCCTGGAGGATGCCCTGCTGGTGGCGACCCTGATCCACAGCGGCGTCCTGGACGAATGCCCGAACCTGCGGGTCTGCATTGCCCACGGCGGCGGCGGGGCCTGCTTCGGCATGGGCCGCCTGGATCACGGGTGGCAAGTGCGCTCCGAGGCCCGCGTCAACATACTCAAGCCGCCCAGCGCGTACCAGAAGCAGATCTACTACGACTTCCTGACCAGCAGTGAGGCCGGCCTGCGGTTCCTGATCGACTCCGTTGGCGTCGACCGCGTCGTCATCGGCAGCGACTGGCCCTTCGTGGGTTGGGACCCTTCGCCGGGCGGGTGGCTGGAGGGACTGGAAAGCCTGTCGCAGGAAGAGAAGGAAAAGATCTCCTGGAGGAATCTGGAAACCCTCTTGGGGATTTGAGGTCGGCAAGTTACGCCGATTGGTTGGGAAATCAGCCGACCGGCAGCTCCCTGCCCGTGTCGGACGCCTGCTTGACGGTATCGAGGAAGCGATGGAGGCCGACGGCGGTATCAAACGTGGGCAGGCGACTGGTCTCGCCCGTCCTTATCGCCGCGGCGAACAGGGCATACAGCTGGCCGACGTTGTACGGGTCGCCGCGGGGGAAATCGTCGGGAACGTACTCGAACCGCCGGGGAATTTCCAGGTCTGCCAACGCGTGGTTCCCCGGCGCGCCCTGCACCCGCAGCATCTCGCCGCGCTGCGATGACACGCTGCCGGTAACGATCAGCGTCCCCTCGCGGCCGTAGATCTCCATGCGGTAGCCGCTGCCGGCCCAGGGCACGGCGCCCACGTGTACCGACGCCGCGGCGCCGCGCGCCAACTCTCCGGATACCCGCACGTTGTCCGGCGACAAGACGTCGACGTATTGCTGAGTGTCGGTCTCATACCACTGGCGCACCTGGTTGGTCACCATGCCGGCCACCCGTTTGAAGTCGCCGAGCACGAAGCGCAGGGCGTCAATCACGTGGCCGGTGGCAATGGTGAGGGTGTTCGCGCCCATGGCGGGGTCGCGCTGCCAGGTGCCGCCGGATTGCCGGTTCAAAGGGCCGTCCCGAAAAGTGGTTACGGTGCAGGTCATCACCTCGCCCACGTAGCCGGTATCGATAAGGTCTTTGACGTACAGCAGCGCCGGGCTGACGCGGGACTGCAAGCCGACCGCCGTCTGCACGCCCTTCGCCCGGGCCAGTTCCGTCAGCTCCTCGGCCTCGGCGGTGGTGCGACCCAGGGGCCACTCGGTGAGGACGTGCTTGCCGGCCTCGATGGCGGCCCTGGTCGGCTCATAGTGGGACGGCACCCGCACCACCACGGCCACGGCGTCGATGTCCGGCGACGCGGCCATCTCGCGGAAATCGTGGAAGGCCAGCTTCGCGCCAAAGGCCTGCCGGGCCTCTTCCGCGCTCTCGGGCCGCGTGGTGCAGACTGCGGTGAACTCGACGTCGGGACTGGCCAGCAGGGCGGGAAAGTGCGACTGCCCAGCCCAGCTGGAGTTGACGTTGGCCCCCACGAAACCGAGGCGGATCTTGTCTGTCATGATGCGGGCTCCTGCGTTGTGATCGAGGCGCTATGCCTACGGGATTCGATGTATCAGCAATTCGATTGCCTTATCATCGCCCCCAAGTATTCCCTATCTTCCGGGTTGCCCCATGGCGCCTGAGCACGTAGTTCGCTGATTGTCATGTTGGATGCTTTGGCGACATCTTCCAACGGGATTTTCCATAGAATTCCTTGACGAGCCAAGTAGATCCCTACGGAATCAAGGTCGTGTTCATTTTCTACGTCGAGCAGCGCGTAGGCTATTACCTGCCTGATGAATGCTGTGGCTTCTATGCTTTTCACGCACTTGACATCGATCAGACAGCCTTCATCAATTATGTCGGCGTCCGCTCCACCTATCCAGTGGCTGCCTATTCCGAATGTCGGCCCGAATGTTGGGCTTGACAAAATTAGGTTCGCCTTTGCCATTGTTAGTAGCGAATGAAGATCCGCAATCAGCGCTCCCTGCAGCTCGTCTCCGCCCGCTTCAAGTGCATCCCACGCGTCGCTACCTCGTCCGCTTCTGAATTGTGTGTCCGCTACTGCGGCGTATATGCTTCGCTTGTCAAGGTCTTCGTTTGTTAATCCTTCCTGTACCGCGATATATTTGTTGGGTCCATCTGCCCCTCATATACTTCTGGCTCAACCTCTTCAGGTTGGAAGTATGTGAGCAATTGAGCTCCGAGCTCCACAACGTCGTCCGTATAGTCCGGTTCGTACTCATACCGCAGCCTCCGGTCGAAGGCCGTCCCCATGAATGATTCCCACCCTTTGGGCGCCTCTGAAATGAGGTCGCCCTTTGGCAAGCTCAGGGAGCGTACGTAACGTGCCAACTCGGGAAATGCGCTGCTCATGTAATGATGCGCACACCCTCCTAGTTTGAGCTCCCGGGTTAGCGACAATCTGTTCCGAAATTCATAGGAGCATTCTTTCGGAGGGCACTGACGGCAGGGATCGGCTTTTAGGATTTCAGTTATGGTAGGCATAGGAGGCCACCATTCCATTGTGAGACTGCTCTTTAATTTTGGCGCGATTTTCTGCATTGAGTACCATGGTCTACTCGTTAGGCAGCAATTTCTCAATACGCCTAACCAAGCGTCTTCTCCCAGCAGGAGTAATTACTCCAGGGACTCCGGATTGATCGGCGTGGGCATGGCCTGCACCGCTGGCAGTACCTTTTCGGCGAAGAGGCGGAGGCTCTTTTCCGCCTTGTCCCGGGGCATCCCGCCGTAGAACATGTGGATGACCACCTTCTCCAGGCTGATGGTCCACTGCAGCGTCCGAATCTTCTCGATGATCTCGTCCGGCGTGCCGATGGGCTGGGTGGCGCGGCGGGCGGCGAAGCCGGCGTCCGCAGTGCCCACGTCGGCTTGCTGGCGCGTCAGGTACTCTTCGTAGCCGTTGATGCCCTCATAGCCCGGGTTGTTCCACTCGAAGTAGTGGTGCTGCGCCGCCATCAGCTGGTTGTGAAAATAGACCCACCCCTCTTCGGCTTCCTCCGTGCTCTCGGCGCAGTACATCCACAATAGGGTAGTGGGCTGGTCGGGCGGCAGGCTCAACTCCTTTCGAATCCGGTTGAACCGGCGCACTTTGGCGATCATCTCGTCGACGTCGTCGCCGGCGACGAACATCTGGCCCAGGCCGTTTTCCGCGGCCATCCGCGCCGACGCTTCGGTGGTGAACGCCACCTTGATGTCCCGGGTCAACTCGCCCTTGTGCCGCGCCTGGGGCCGGATGGTGGTGGGCGGGATGTCGTACACTTCGCCCTGGAACTCGAACCGCTCCGCGCCGTCGGCGGCCTTGATGGCGTTGATCACGTCGTAGAAGTACTTGTGCGACTCGCCGATGGGGTAGCCCAGCGATGCGTACTCGTGGGGCGCAATGCCGCGGCCGATGCCCAGGTGCAGGCGGCGTCCCTTCAGCAGGATGTCCAGCATGGAGAGCTCGGAGGCCAACCTGACCGGATTCCACCACGGCGCGACGACCACCGCGGTGCCCACGTCCACCCGGCTGGTGCGCCCCGCCCAGTAGGCCAGGTACTGCAGGGGGTTGGGCTGCATGGAGTAGGCGGAACCGTAGTGCTCCGTCGCCCAGATGGAGTCGAACCCCAGCGGCTCGACCAGTTCCCCCATGTAGAGAGTGTCGTCCATGTTGCTGGCGTCGGGTCGCTCCGGCGGCCGGTCGTAGTCCTCCGCCATCAGGCGCGGCCAGTCGCCCTGGTTGTAGCCGGTTACCATCACTCCACAGTGCATTTGGTTTGTTCCTCCGTCGGTTTCGCCTTGGCATTCCAGGCGCGGCGCGCCCTGCAATCAGTGGATTTGCGACGCCAGTATAACCGTTCGCGCCGACCGACACCGGGGAATGGCGTCCGTGCGTACCCGCGTTCGCAAATCGTCAGCAGCAGGATTTGCCGGATTTCAGGATTGGACCGGATTGCGACCATTCGGGGCAGAGAGCTCCAATCCTGATAATCCATGAATCCCGCAAATCCTGATTATGACGATTTGCGAAAAAATGGCCGGCCGCCGGAGCCGCGGGATCAGCTCCGGGCGATCAGCCTTGCAATCACCCGTTCCGGCTTGGAAATGGTCATGTACTGGAAATGGCCATGCGAACCCTTTTCAGTTGCCCCGCAGCCGCCACAGTTCCTCTTCCAACTCCCGGTTGCGCGCCTCGGCGGCATTGGCGCGCGCCTCGGCCCGGATGCGGGTTTGCCGTTCGCTGTCAGCCCGCGCCTCGGCCTGGATGCGCTCCCGCCGCTCGTCCTCCAGCGTTGCGATGGGGCGCCCCGTGGCCGGGTCCTGCCATCCCAGGCGGCCCTCCTCCCAACGCAGGTGCAGGTTGAGCGACCGGCTGTAGCCCTGCAACACTCCGCCCGGCAACTTCTCAATCTCTATGGGTTCGTACCGGCCCGCCACCAGCCGTTCCCCGGCCAGCTTCGCCCCGTGGTGCTGCCCCGTCTCGTCAAACCGCCAGTACTCCGGGATGCCCAGCGACGCGTAGTAGTCCCTCTTGATCCCCAGGTCCGTGTCTGCCGTGCTCTCCGACGCTATCTCCAGCACGAAGTCCGGCGGCTTCCCCTGCTCCGTAACGATGTACCCGTTGCTGGCCTGGTACGCCGCCGGGTCCACGCCCAGGGCCACCAGAAGGTCGGGATACCGGGCGCGGCGCTTGTCGAAGTGAGCGGTGGGAACGACCCAGCGGTCAGCTTCCACCAGAGTGGTATTGGGGTTGCCCAGGTGTTGCGCCAGGTAGTGGGCGCTGCCGGTCTTCGTAATCTGGTCGTATTGCGTCACTTCGTCGGGCTCGCGGTCGGGTGTGTCCGGCAGCCGGAAGCGCTGCTGGACTTTGGGGGTGTTGCCGGTGGTGCTGACAGTGGTCATGCCGAACCTCGGTGGGTCTAGCGCGGTGGGTCTGGCGTGGAGTTGCGATTGGCCAGGGGGGGTGGCCCGTTGAGGCCATTATACCCGCGCCGACGCGGCGGGAAACGTCGGCAACAGGATTGCCGGATTTCAGGATTTGACCGGATTGCGACCATTCGGGGCAGAAAGCTCCAATCCTGATAATCCATAAATCCCGCAAATCCTGATGATTCTGACGGTCCCCCGAACTGGGTACGCGTGAGGGGGGAGCGAGGTTGCGCCGGCTGACCGCAGAGGCGATAATGTGTGTTGCTCAATCGGTTATTGCCGGCATTGCTGGGAGGGATCTGCCTCCGGCTACAAGGGGGTAAACCATGATGCCCACGTTCATGAGGAGAGCCCTGGAGAGGATGGGCAAAGCCCCTGTCGCCCCCCCCCCCCCGATAAAAGCCATAATTTTGCCTGGGCAGCTATGATGAGCCGCCCGGCTTGGTTCTCCTTCCGCTACCTTCTGCCGCTGGCCCTCGCCCTGGGAGTGGCCGCGGCCCTGCTGCTGGCCCTGCCTGCTGCGCACGATGTGCGGGCCCAGACCGGCAACGGCAGCCTGAGCCTCGCGGTAACCGAGCGCACTCAGACCAGCCTGACGGCGCAATGGAGCGAGGTGGCCGACGCGGTAACCTATACCGTCATCCTCTCCGGAGGGGATGATTTTCAGATACACACCGCCTCGCCCGGAGAGGATACCCACACCTTCACCGGCTTGCAGCCTGACTTCCGATATGAGTTGAGCGTCAGCGCCTTCCGCAGCGACGCCAGCAGCGCCGGCGAGGTTCAGATTACGGCGCGCACCATGCCGAAGCCACCACCCACGCCGACGCCCACGCCGGTGGTTGTGCCCGCGGTCAGCGTCGCCGCCGGCCCGGACGCAGCCGAGGGCAGCGACGCCGTATTCACCATAACGGCAAGTCCGGCCTCCGCCAGCGACCTCACCGTGGAGCTGACCATCACCGCCGCCGGCGACGTGATCGGCGAGGGCGAGACCGGCCCACAGACCGTAACCGTTCCGGCCAGCGGCTCAGTGACCTACGCCGTGTCCACCGTGGACGACGAAGTGGTCGAATCCCCCGGAACCATTACGGCGACGCTGGTCTCCGCCAGCGGCGGCTACGTCATCGCGGACGCGCCCCACGACGCGGCCACCGTGTCGGTGACCAGCGAAGATTGGCTCACCCGCACTCCGACCATCAGCGCCTCCCAATCCAGACAGCGTTTTAGTGAATACCGTCCCTCCCGGTTGGGGCTGGACTTTTCTCCGTCGCCGGACAAGCCGCTGCTGGTCAACGTGAGACTGACGCAAGAGGGCGACTTCTACGACCCGGCGGACCTGGGGATCAAGCAAATCCTGATACCGGCCAATGAGCGCAGCAGTGGGTTTGGGTTCGAGATTAATCCGATTGACGACCATCTGGCCGAACCTGAAGGCAAGCTCACCCTGGAGGTGCTGCCTGGAACGGGGTACCGGGTCGGCCCGTACAAGAGAAATACGAGAAGGGTCTATGACCGTGACCTGACCGATGAGGAACGGAAGAATCACACGCCTACGATAGTGGCTCGGCGCCACAGTTATGTCTCCGAAGGTGAAGATGTCTGGTTCTCCTTCTATTCGCTGAAGTCCCTCGCCAGTCCGCTCCCCATCACGGTGGAGATCAGCCAGGACGGCGATTTCGTCGCGCCGGAACACCTGGGCACGCATCAGTTGACCATTCCCGCCGCGCCTTCCAAAACCTGGTTGAAGATACCGACGCTGGACGACCAGGTTGATGAGCCGGATGGCGGGGTGGAAGCGAGAGTGCTGCCCGGCGACGGCTACGTGGTGGGAGAGGCTGGCATTCGTGGACGAACAGATCGCTCGGCGGGGGTGAATGACGATGACGAGGTGGAGTTCCCCGTCTCCGGTGGGGCGGACATCACCGAAGGCGGCGAGGCGGTGTTCACCGTCAGCGCCTCCGCGGCGTTACCGGCCCGGGAAGAAACCGTCACAGCCCTGGTCAGCCAGGGCGGCGACTTCGTGGACGCGCCCGGCAGCCTGGGCCTGCGCACCCTCACCCTCACCACCGGACAGTCCATCACGGTGCGGGTGGCCACCGACGACGACAGCGTCGACGAAGCCGACGGCTGGGTGAGTCTGACCATCGAAGAAGGAGCCACGACGCGGATCGGCGTCGCGGACGACGACGGCAGTGCAGTCGCCCAGGCGGGGGATTGCGCCGAGGATACGTCCACCACCTGTGTCGCGACGGTGGACGGCAAGGTGAGCGGCGAGCTGGATTCTCACTTCGACCGAGACTGGTACAGCGTCAGCCTGACCGGCGGTCAAACCTACCGGATACAGATCTGGGGATTTGGGCCAGCAGTGGGAGTCCACGCTACAACGCCCTGCCTCTACGACGCAGCCGGCGACTGCGCGCTTCCAGTCAACCACGCCCTCGGCCGCGCCGGGTATTACCAGGTAAAGGATGGTGTCGTGACGCCGACGGAGAGCGGCGCCTATTTCATCGGGGTTCAGCCACCGATGTACGCAGATCGCAATCAGTACCATAGAGATCAGGCAATTACATGGGAAAGGTGGAAGAAAAACGCGCAACCGATCGCCGAGCATGAGAAGCCCTACGTGCTGGAAGTGACCACCGTCACCGACGACTACTCCGCCGACGCGACCACCACCGGCCAAGTGACCGTAAACGGCAGCGCGGTCACCGGCCTCAATGAACACCGGATCGACGTGGACTGGTTCCAGGTTGACCTGACCGCCGGCCAGGACTACCTGGTGTACGCCGATTCGACGCTGACCAAGTCCGGATTGCTGCACCCGCTGCACGTCCGGGTCGAAGGGGTGTACGACTCCGACGGCAACCGCATCGAGTACGGTGTTGAATCCCCCAAAGGGGCAACTATCCCGGACGCTCGCATCATTCCCGAGACCAGCGGCAGCTACTATGTCGCCGTTACGGGCAACCGGAATAACTACGATATAGTCTGGCGCTCCCGTGGGGATAACCGGTATGCAACCTGCCTGCTCACCTCACTCACCTGTAGTGACCGTGGATCATCGGTAATAAGTCTGGGCAACGGCGTTGAACCCTCGGATTGGCACAATGGCGGCGTCCCCTACCAGCTAACCGTGGTCACTCCGGTGGACGACTACGCAGACAACGAGGACACGACCGGCAGCGTCGTGGTGGGCGGATCGTTGACCGGGGTCATCGACTACCCGGGCGACGTGGACTGGATCGCGGTCACGCTTCCGCCGGGCAACCTGTACGAGTTCAAGGTGGAGGGCGCTGCCGCCAACGACAAGACCGCGTTGCCGGACCCCTATTTCATAGATTTGTGGTACGCGCATCGTTGGGATGACTCCTACAATATATGGAGCGCAAGCCGGCGGTGGGCAATGAGAAATGTCGGGAAATCCATCTACGCCATGAACAGAGACGATATGGGTTGGCTGCGGCCCTCTGCAGACCACCAGTTCTTCTCCGGTTATGAAAACATCTACTACATCGGCGTGAGGTCGGCGGAAAACGACGAAGAAATCAATCAGGACACCGGGGCCTACAAGGTCAGCGTATCCATCGTCCCACAGGACCCGGAAGCAGACGACAGCTCCACGACCAGTACGCTGACCGTAGATGCAGCCGTCGCAGCGCACATCGATTCCGGCGGGGACGTGGATTGGTTCGCCGTCCAACTGGAAGCGGGTCGTAACTACAAGCTCGGAGCATCGCCCTGCGCGTACATGGACTGCAGTTGGGCCAGTTCCTGGGGCTGGTACCTGGATGCAAAGCTCATTGACGCCAACGGCAAGACAGTGGGGTCACGCTCACACAGTCCTGAGGGTCGTTGTGATGAATGCTATGTAGCCGTTCAAATTGAAACGGCCGGTACATACTATCTCGTGGTCAGGACGGGCTTTAATTTTCACTGGACCGGCCAGAAGCTCAAGTACGACGCCTCAGCCAGGCTGCTGCCGGAGGATGAGGCGACCGACGGCATTGATACCACGGCCTCGCTGCCGGTGACGGTGAAGGAATCGACACGGGGCGAAATCCAGTTCACGGACGACGTGGACTGGTATCGGGTCGCGGTGCAGGCCGGCCGGTCACACACCTTCTCAATGGTCGGTGACACCGGGTGGATTGCCGGAATATTCGATTCGGCCGGCGCCCAGGTGCGTGACAACATCTACTTCTACAATGAAGACGGGATCAAGAGGAAGGCCAGTGCCTACGACTACTACAATGAGCTGATCCTGGAGCCGACAGCGGATGGCACCTACTATGTGGCGGTCGGAGGGTACCTCGGCTCGTACCGGGTGAGACACCAGTCCAAGGCGTCCGCCGCTGACCCGGTCCTGTCAATCATGCCTGACACCGCCTCGGTCGCCGAGGGCAGCGACGCCGAGTTCACCTTGACGGCCAACCCTGCCCCCGAAATGGACCTGGCCGTGAGCGTTACGGTGTCGGCCAACGGCGACTACGGAGCGGCCACCGGCCAGCAGACGGTAACCGTCAGCACAGGCGGGAAGGCCAGGCTGACCGTCGCCACCACCGGGGACGACGTGGACGAAACCGACGGCTCGGTAACAGCGACTCTGGACACGCCGGCCGCGGACGCTGGCTACACGATATCAGCGACCCAGGGTGCAGCCACGGTGAGCGTGGCCGACGACGACGATCCGCCGCCGACCACGCCGGTGGTCAGCGTCACCGCCGGCAGCGGCATAACCGAAGGCGGCGACGCCACCTTCACTATTTCCGCCAACCCGGCCCCGGCGGCTAACCTGGACGTGAGCGTTACGGTCTCTGCCAACGGCGACTACGGAGCGGCCACGGGCCAGCAGACGGTCACGATACCGACCACGGGCAGTTTCACGCTGACGGTGGGCACAACTAACGACGATGCGGACGAGGCCGACGGGTCGGTAACGGCGACGCTGGATACCCCGGCCGCGGACGCTGGCTACACGGTGTCGGCAACCCAGGGCGCGGCCACGGTGTCCGTCTCGGATGACGATGTTCCGGAGATTTCGGTTACCGCGGGCGGCGGTGTCACCGAGGGCGGCGACGCCAGCTTCACCGTCACCGCCAGCCCGGCCCCGGCGGCCATCCTGGACGTGAGCGTTACAGTGTCGCAGAGCGGCGACTACGGAGCCACCACGGGCCAGCAGACAGTGACCATCCCCACCACGGGCAGCGTTACCTTGACGGTCTCTACCACTAACGACGACGCGGACGAGGCCGACGGTTCGGTGACGGCGACGCTGGACACGCCGGCGGCCGACGCCGGTTACACGGTGTCGGCAACCCAGGGCGCGGCCACGGTGAGCGTGACCGACGATGACGACCCGCTGCTGATTCTGCAGTCGCTGCAGACGGATTCCACGCCAGAGGTGAGCATTACCGCCGGCAGCGGCGTCACTGAGGGCGGCGACGCCACTTTCACCATCACCGCCAACCCGTCCCCGGCGGCCGACCTGGACGTGAGCGTCACGGTGTCGCAGAGCGGTGACTACGGCGCGACCACGGGCCAGCAGACAGTGACCATCTCCACCACGGGCAGCGCCACCCTGACGGTGGGCACTACCAACGACGGGGCCGACGAGGCCGACGGTTCGGTTACGGCGACGCTGGACACGCCAGTCGCCGACGCCGGTTACACGGTGTCGGCAACCCAGGGCGCGGCTACGGTCACCGTCGCGGACGATGACGACGCCTCTTCGGGCTACACCGTGGATCCGCAGGTCGTGGCCAACGTGAAGTTGTGGATGGCGGAGACGTACCACGGCGCGGCGCACGTGAACCGCTGGCAGCGCGTGCTGGTGGCGTTCGGCGCGCTCGACGCGAACGGCGTCAGCGGCAGCGCCATGTCCGCCGCCGAGGCGCAGATCTATGCGGATCGGGGCTGGCAGCGCTGGGTACCAGTCGTCGCCGAGCTAACCGCGCTGGAGGCGTCGCAACAGGACCCGCTGACCACGCCGGAGGTGAGCGTGACCGCGGGCAGCGGGGTGACCGAGGGCGGCGACGCCAGCTTCACCGTCACCGCCAGCCCGGCCCCGGCGTCCAGCCTGGACGTGAGCGTCACGGTGTCGCAGAGCGGTGACTACGGCGCGACCACGGGCCAGCAGACGGTGACCATCCCCACCACGGGCAGCGTCACGCTCACCGTCGGCACCAGCAACGACGGCGCGGACGAGGCGGACGGGTCGGTAACGGCGACGCTGGACACGCCGGCCGCCGACGCCGGTTACACGGTGTCGGCGACCCAGGGCGCGGCCACGGTCAGCGTCGCGGACGACGATGACCCGCCGCCGCTGACCACGCCGGAGGTGAGCATGACCGCGGGCAGCGGGGTAACCGAGGGCGGCGACGCCAGCTTCACCATCACGGCCAGCCCGGCCCCGGCGGCGGATCTGGACGTGAGCGTCACAGTGTCCGCCAGAGGCGACTACAGCGTGGCCACAGGCCAGCAGACGGTGACCATCCCGACCACGGGCAGCGTCACTCTGACGGTGGGCACTACCAACGACGGGGCGGACGAGACCGACGGGTCGGTAACGGCGACGCTGGACACGCCGGCCGCCGACGCCGGCTACACCGTGTCGTCATCCCAGGGCGCGGCCACGGTCAGCGTCTCCGACGACGACGTGCCGGAGATCTCGATCAGCGCCGGGAACGGCGTGACCGAGGGCGGCGACGCCAGCTTCACCGTCACCGCCAGCCCGGCCCCGGCGGCGGACTTGGACGTGAGCGTCACGGTGTCGCAGAGCGGCAACTACGGCGCAGCCACGGGCGCGCGCACGGTGACCATCCCCACCACGGGCAGCGTCACCCTGACGGTGGGCACCACCAACGACGGGGCGGACGAGGCCGACGGCTCGGTGACGGCGACGCTGGACACACCGGCTGCCGACGCTGGCTACACGGTGTCGGCAAGTCAGGGCGCGGCCACGGTCAGCGTGGCGGACGACGACGTGCCGGAGATCTCGATCAGCGCCGGCTCCGGAGTGACCGAGGGCGGCGACGCCAGTTTCACCGTCACGGCCAGCCCGGCCCCGGCGGCCAGCCTGGACGTGAGCGTTACGGTGTCGCAAAGCGGCGACTACGGAGCCACCACCGGCCAGCAGACGGTGACGATCCCGACCGCGGGCAGCGTCACGCTCACCGTCGGCACTACCGACGACGGGGCGGACGAAGCCGACGGGTCGGTAACGGCGACCCTGGACACGCCGGCCGCCGACGCTGGCTACACGGTGTCGGCAAGCCAGGGCGCGGCCACGGTCAGCGTCGCGGACGACGACGACGCGCCGGGACCGGAGGCTAAGGTAAGCGTCACCGTTGAGGACGCCTCGGGAACGGAGGGCGACGTGGTGAAGTTCCGGATACTCCTCTCCCATGCCTTGACTGAGGAATTCGAGGTGAGCTGGTACGCCGGGCCCGCCTACCACCTGCGGGACGACCGGGCGCATTCATCCGACTACCAGGCCATGTCCGATGTGATGGTGTTCGCTCCGGGCGAAACCGCGCTGACGGGAGTGGTCTGGCTGAATGATGACAGCGAGGAAGAGTCGGACGAGTACTTCGCGGTGGAGGCATACCTCCCCGGAGAGTGGTTCACGCCCACGTCCGTGGGAACCATGACCATCGTGGACGACGACTAATCCGGCGGCGTGCCGGTCAGGCAGGATGCAGAGAGGGCCGGCGGCAATGCCGCCGGCCCCCGCGCTCTGCCCCACGGCGCGGAACACAGCCGGAGACGTGCCCGGTGGCCCAGCGGTCGGGTTCCGGACCGCGGTTCCCAAACGTCGCCCCGATCTGGAGGGACACCGCCCAGACGGGATCACATCCACGCCGGCGCGGCTGCGTTATCGTCGCATCGACTTGCTATTGGAAGGTCGATGCCTTCTCTCCCAGCCACTTGAGAATGAGGCCATTCAGGGTTCCGTCAGCTTTCATGGAATCCAGAGCGACATCCAGCTTGTCCTTCAGTTCGCTGCCGGGACGGACTCCCATGCCGAGGCCCCGGTCCAACAGCACCGACGGCCCGGCGATCTCCAGTTGGTTTTCGTACTGGGCCAGTTTCTGCACCGCGTAGCCGTGGTCCACCAGCACGGCGTCGACCTCCCCACCCAGCAGCGCGTCCACCTCGTTCGCAGCGTGGTCCAGGGACAGGTAGGGCCTGCCCAGTTCGGTCAGATAATCGGAATATATGGTGTTGGCAGAAACCCCGATCCTGCCTTCGGTCGCGGCGCGGCCCTCGCCGAACCTGGCCAGGTACACCGATGGGGTCGGCGGGTAGTAGGCTGCGGTGAAATCGATAAGCCCCTCCCGCCGACCGGTGATGCTCATCCCGGCGAGGATGACGTCGAACTCCTCCGACAGCAGGTCGGGAATCATCGTCTCCCAGTCGTTCAGCTCCCACCGGCACTGCAACCCGGCGCGACGGCACAACTCGTCCCCCAATTCCCGCTCCAAGCCGTCTATCTCGCCCTGCTCGTTGACGAAGTTGAAGGGGTGATAGTCGCCGCCGGTTGCTATGACCACCGGGTCCGCTCCGCCGCAGGCGGCCAGCAGGAGCAGGGCTCCCGCCAGTAGAAGAAGGCAGCCCGTTCGCTTGATCCAATGCTTCAACGTCAATCCTCGACTGTCCTGAGTAAGCGCATTTCCTGGAACCTCCCTGATGTTCTGCCGACCGGCCTGGCAAGCCTGAGCGCAGGACACTCTCGCCGGCGGGTCAGTCTTGCCGGAGCAGACCCCGGCTGCTTCATCTCCATATACCTCATGGGTACCCAGTTTGACGACTACGGGAGCCAGTTTACATCGATATACAGGATAGACCGGATGATGGCGTGCGGGTGGAGCGTTCACAATAATCAATCAAATCCTGTTCATCCGGTGCATCGATGTAAAAGACAAACCGGGTACGCGTGAGCTCCTCATACAACTTGAGTTTTCCTGCAACCGGCCCCTGACAGGAAGTGTTCTGCGGCCCACTGGATGGGCGCGGGCGGTTTGACACCCCAAATCGGTGACGCATACACTTCGCGCAGCCGGCCGGGGGATATCCGGCCACTACGCTCTACGGAGGACCCTTCCATATGACAACTGCCCACACCCATGACCATCCCCACACGCACCCGCAGGCGGCATCCGAGATGCGCGCCGCCGCCCTGGCGTTGCTGAACAGCCTGGACGCCACGCAGAAGGCCGCCATCACCTACAGATATCATGACGGCGAGCGGATTTTCTGGTACTACCCGCCGATGAACCGGCATGGACTGATGCTGCGGGACATGAATGAGGAGCAGAGGGGGCTGGCCTACGCGCTGATGGCCACCGGCCTCACCGAGGACTCCAACCGGCAGGCCCAGTTGATCATTGAGCACGAGGACGTGCTGGGTCCACTGGAAAAGGAGGCGGGCCGCGTGACGTTCCTGCGGGACACGCTGTGGTACGCCTGGACGATCTTCGGCGATCCCGCCAGCGATGTCGAGCCGTGGGGCTGGCGGGTGGAAGGTCACCACGTTTCGCTGCACTACAGCGTGTGGGGCGACCGGGTGTTGTCAGTTACGCCGTTTTTCTTCGGCGCCAATCCCGCGGAGGTACGCAAGGGACCCAAGCAGGGTCTGCGCATCCTGGCCGACAGCCAGGACATCGCCCTGGAGCTGATGGAGAGCCTGGACGCCGGCCAGAAGAGCCGCGCCATCATCTACGACGAAGCGCCGGCCGACATCATCACCTTCAACTCATCCAAGGCGTCGCTGCCCAAGGAGGAGGGCCTGCCAGCCACCGCCATGTCCGGCACGCAGCGGGAGATGCTGATGGCGCTGGCCAGCGAGTACGTGAACCGGATCCGCGCCGACCTGGCGGAGGATAAACTGACCGCCCTGCGACAGGGTGGTCTGGAGCAGATCCACCTGGCCTGGGGCGGGCCCGTGGACCGCGGACAGCTGCACTATTATCGGCTGCACGGCGGCGACTTCGTCGTGGAGTACGACAACCGGCAGGACGGGGCGAACCACATCCACTCGGTGCTGCGGGACGTGAACAACGACTTCGCGGCCGACGTATTGCGGGACCACCTGCTGCTGTATCACGTTCTGTGATGGGGCCAACCCGTCGCTGCGATGGAGATTCACGCCACTGAAGTCTATACCCGATGGTATAGACGGCTGCGTGACCAAGGAGCGCGAGCACGTATCGCCAACCGGATTTTGCGGCTGGCAGAAGGCAATCCGGGCGACGTCGCGCCGGTGGGAGGAGGTGTATCGGAGTTGCGTATCAACTACGGGCCGGGCTACCGAGTGTATTACCTGCAGCGCGGTCAGCGGCTGGTAATCCTACTGGCCGGCGGCGACAAAGACACTCAATCCCAGGATATTGCCGTAGCCCGCCGCTTGGCGCGCGAGGTGTGATTTAGGAGGCAAAGATGGCGAAGGTCAAAACCTATCCATGGGACCCCGCGGAAAGCATTGAGACTGGGGAGGATGCCATCCTTTTTCTCGAGCTGTCGCTTGAAGATTATGACCCAAAGGTCTTCGGCGCTCTGCTGGACTGCATCGCCCGCTCCAAGGGAGTGGCCGAGATTGCCGGCGTTGAGTTCAGCGATACCGGCGACGGCGGCCGTTCGCTTACCGTCACCACCACCGGCGGCGCAGAAGCCACCATCGCCATTGCGCCGGAAGTGTGCCTGGAGAGCGTCCGGCAAGCGCTCACGCCTAGAGACCGGACGGCCCAGGTTCCCGGCTGACAACGGTGCTGCTCAGGTGAGTATAGCCGATAGGCTATGGACGTGTGGATTATAATTGCGACAGGGCACATTAACACAAAAGCGAGCATAATGAGGCAACGTCTTCAACCATAAACCAATCCACCTCAAAGGAGCGAAGATGCCCGGCAAACACTATTGGCGCGTCGCGGCGGCTACCGCCCCCGGGACTTCTCACTCCAGAGACAATACCCCCAACCAGGACGCGGTGGACTACCGGGTGGTCGAGGTGGGCCACGGGGCGGTAGCGGTGATTGCGGTCGCGGACGGGGCCGGATCTGCCCCACGCTCCGACGAGGGCTCCAGGGTCGCAGTAGATGCCGCGGTTGCGTCGGTCGTGGAAGGGATCAACAGGCAGCCGGCGGCGGCTTTTGCCGAACCCATGGCCGAGTCGCTGGTTCGCGACGCCATCAGGCAGGCCAGGGTTGCGGTGGAGCGCTACGGCCGGCGGCACAACGTTCCGGCCCGGGAACTGGCGTCCACCCTCATCGTCGCCTTCGCCAGCGACTCGCTGATGACGGCGGCGCAGGTGGGCGACGGGGCGGTCATCGCATTCAATATCGGCGGCGGCGACGCTATGACTTTGTGCGAGGCTCACAGCGGCGAGTACGCCAACGAGACGACCTTCATCACGTCTCGCTCCAAGCCCCACGAGATAGCCTCCGTGGGCCATGTTTCCGGCTACGACTACGACAGCCTGGCGCTGATCACCGACGGGCTGCAAAACTTGGCCCTGAAGATGCCGGAACGGGAGGCTTTCATGGGGTTCTGGAACCCCATCCTCACTGACCTGGCCCAGACCGAAGAACCGGAAGCCGTCCCCGGAAGGCTCCATACCTTCATCAGCGGCGAGCGGGTGCAGTCCCGCACCACCGACGACGTGACCATCGCCATCGCCGCCCGCAACCGCCAAAGCGCAAAGGGGATCTTGCCATGAGCATACGGGACACGGTAGGCGTGTACGACCAGGCGGAATTCGCCGACAACCCGGAGGCGCGGTGTTCCATCGTGCTGATCCTGGACGTGTCCGGCTCCATGGCCGGCGCCAAGATTGACACCGTGAACCGGGCCCTGGTCAAGTTCCGCGACATCATCCGGGAAGACTCCGTTACCGCCCTGCGGGCCGACGTGGCAGTCATTGAGTTTGACCACGAGCCACGAGTGTACGACTTCGTTAACGGCGCCGATTTCGAGGCCCCGGTCCTGACCCCACAGGGCGGCACGAATTTTTCCCGACCCATCAACGTGGCCCTGGACCTCATCGAGGCCCGTAAGCAGAGCTACCGGGACGGCGGCGTTGCCTATTACCGCAGCCTGGCCTACTTCCTCACCGACGGCCTCCCGGACGAGGACCCTGCCGATTTGGACTCGGCGGCCCGGCGCCTGGCCCAAGTAGAAGAGAATCGCGGCGTTGCCTTCTTCTCCTACATAATCGGCGAAGATAAAGGCTATCCTGAGTGGCAGGTTAGAGGCGAAGAGAACGTGACAAGGTTCTACAACCTGATCGGGTTCAGTGATGAAGAGCTCATCGCGGCGGGCGCCTTTGTAATTGGGGGCGCCGAGGGCGGGTCGAGTGTCGATTTGGACAAAGTCGCCGAAATGGTCGGAACCAGCGCAAGGGAACTGGTGGAATGGTGCGTCAGGGAAGGGATCATGCAAACCGCGGTGGGCGAACTCACCAAACTGGCGCCCCGTCCGCCGGTGGAACTGACCAACATGGCGCAGCTGGACGGCTCCATCCAGTGGCTTTCGCGCTCGGTGGTCGCCGTGTCTCAGTCCCAGCCCGGCGACAGCATCCGCCTGCCCCAGCCCGATTATCTGAATTTCTAAATAGGAGTTACGCACTTGAAATTACCAACCCGTCATTCCTGCGAAAGCAGGAATCCATAGACTTTACAGTAAACTAATCTGGAACATGGTTAGTGATTTCGGCCACTGGATTCCCGCTTTCGCGGGAATGACGGTTGTTATGATACCCAACTGCGTAAGTCCTATCTAAAGTCCGCAAGGAGGACCAGCAATGAGCATTCAAGACTCGGTAGGCGTGTATGACCAGGCGGAATTCGCCGACAACCCGGAGGCGCGGTGTTCCATCGTGCTGATCCTGGACGTCTCCGGCTCCATGGGCGGCCTCAAAATTCAGACGGTGAACCAGGCCCTGGTCAAGTTCCGCGACATCATCCGGGAAGACTCCGTTACCGCCCTGCGGGCCGACGTGGCAATCATTGAGTTCGACCATGAAGCCCGGGTGGTCCAGGACTTTACCAATGGCACGGATTTCGAGCCGCCGACTCTAGCCGTTAAGGGCGGCACCAACTACTCCAAGGCGGTCAACCTGGCGTTGGACATCACCGAGGCCCGCAAGCAGAGCTACAGGGACGGCGGCATCGCCTACTACCGCAGCCTGGCCTACTTCCTCACCGACGGCTACCCGGAACACGACAATGATTCCAATTTGGCTCAGGCCGCTGCCCGCCTGAAGGAGCAGGAGGACAACCGCAGCATCGCGTTCTTCTGTTTCGGCATCGGCACGCCGGACTTGCCGGCCGACATCGGGGAGTTGAACAAGCTGGCGCCGCGCGACGCAATAGAACTGACCAACATGGAACAGCTGGACGGCTCCATCCAGTGGCTTTCCCGGTCGGTGGCCGCGGTATCCCAGTCCCAGCCCGGTGACAGCATCCGCCTGCCGGAACCCGACTACCTGGATTTCTAGGCGGTTTGTCCGAGTCAGGATTTTCGGGGTTATTAGATTCACAGGATTTGATGAAATCCTGAAAATTCCCAAATCCGGCAAATCCTGATTCTGACAATTGCGTAAAGAGCCGGAAGACCCCAGGCAGAACCAGAGGTAAACCGCGATGAGCATTCAAGACGGCATCTACGACTCGGCAGGCGTGTACGACCGAGCGGAATTCGCCGACAACCCGGAACCGCGGTGCCCCATCGTGTTAATCCTGGACATATCCGCCTCTATGAAGGGCCAGCGGATCAAGACCGTGAACCAGGCCCTGATCAAGTTCCGCGACACGATACGGGAAGACTCCGCAACCGCCTTGCGAGCCGATGTGGGAATTGTCGCCTTCGCCGGAAAAGCCTGGGTAACGCTGGACTTCACCAACGGCGTTGACTTCGAGCCTCCAATTCTCTCCGCTGACTCCGGCTATACCCGCAACTCCGGCACGAACTATTCCAATGCCATCAACCTGGCCCTGGACATTACCGAGGCCCGCAAGCAGAGCTACCGCGACAGCGGCGTTGCTTATTACCGCAGCCTGGCCTATTTCCTCACCGACGGCGAACCACTGGACAAGGGGCGGGACCTGGACCGGGCCGCGGCCCGGCTGTCTGAAGTGGAGGAAAATCGCGGCATCGCCTTCTTCGCTTTTCAAGTCGGCGGAAAGGTTACAAAAAAGCTCGCTAACCTGGCCCCGCGCAATCGTCCGCCCGTGGAACTGAAAAACATGGAACAGCTGGCGGGTTCTATTGAGTGGCTGTCCCGGTCCGTGACCGCCGTGTCCCAGTCTCAGCCCGGCCGGGGCATCCGTTTGCCGGAGCAGGATTTCCTGGATTTCTAGACCATGCTGCGACTGTTCTCATCAGGGCCTAAAAGTAGAACCACGGCGGCTTATCTGGCTATTTTTCCGGGTTGGACCGGGTTCCACAAATTTTATCTTGGCTACCGGAATGCCGGAATTATGCACGCCGCGTTGACCGGGGTAGGGGCAACAGTATTGGTTGTCCAAAGCGTCGCGCCCGGCAGCGCCATTCCCACGTCTATTGTGGCGTGGCTGGTTATTCTCATTGGCTACTGCTACGTCCGCCGGGTTCATCTTGGTCACACCGTAGCCCAGATAATAAATCCGGGACGGCTGCTGCTCTGGCCCTGGCGCCTGCTCCGGTACGCTTTCCGCTTGACCCAGGTGGGAGCCAACCTTGTCGGCGAGGAACGGGAGGAGCGGCGGTGGCGCAGATGGCGTGGACGGCGCGGGTGGCGCGGACGGCGTTGGAACGACAATGACGATGATGGCGGTTGGCTCTCATTCGGGTGTGTGGTGATGGTACTGGGCATACTCTTGTGCGTGGCTGTTGTGGCGGCCATCCTGTTCTTGTACTATCTCATTTTCTCCTACGTCGGCTTCTTCGCCATCGCCGCATCGGTCGCGATTGGGGTGATCGAAGGCGTCCTCTACTTACGCCGGAGCGAGCAACAGTTTCAGCAGGAATACGTGACTGGTCGGAGGCCGTGGTTCTAGCATGACTACCGGAACGAATCCCCTGGCCGGCCGCCGCTTCGTGGACGAAGCCGGCAACCCCATCGTGCCGGGCGAATATATCAACCAAGGCGGCGAGGGCTGGATCTACACGGTGGACGGCGACGCCGACTCGGTCGTGAAGGTCTGGAAGCCGAGCCGGACACCGGATGACGCCGACGCCAAACTCCGGTATCTGGTGGCAAACCCGGTCACCCCCGAGCTGGGCGCCAACTGGCGGATCACCTGGCCGCAGCACATCGTCCTGGAAAACGGGACCATCGCCGGCTACGTCATGCCCAAGCTGGACTACACGCTGCCCTGGATTCCCGTCGTTGAGTACTACAACCGGAGCGCGGCCCGGGGCACCGGGGCCGACCAGTCCCGCGCGATCCTGATTGACGACCGGGTGCGCATCGCGAGCAACCTGGCCCTGGGCTACCGGGCGGTTCACGAGGCTGGCTACGTCATCGGGGACATCAACGAAAAGAACGCCGAGGCGAACCGGCAGAACGACGTGGCCCTGATGGACTGCGACTCCTACGGGTTCACCGACCAGGCCACCGGCCAGACCTTCTCCAACAACATGGGCCGTCCTGAGTTCCAGGCCCCGGAAGCCCAGGATAACTACGCCAACCGCACCCAGGAGCAGGACCGCTTTGCCCTGGCCGTCCTCATCTTCCAGCTGCTCACCGGCTACCATCCCTACACCATCACCGGCCAGCACGCCCAGGATTACTCTATGCCCGGCGAGCGGATCGGCGCCTGGCTGTTTCCGCCGGCCGGCCGGGGCGTCACTGCCCCCGACCCCTACAACGAAGCGTGGGATACGCTGACCGACAGGCAGAAAGAACTCTTCCTGCGCTGTTTCGACAAGACGTATGAGGGGCAGCCCCGGCCCACGCCGGTGGAGTGGGTAGAAGCCCTGATGGAGATGCCGGACGCGCCTCCTGCCGAGTCACAGCCGCAACCCCAGCCGCAATCCCAACCGCAGCCTCAACCACAGCCACAGCCGCAGCCTCAACCACAGCCACAGCCACAGCCGCAGCCTCAACCACAGCCACAGCCGCAACCCCAGCCGCAGCCGCAACCCCAGCCGCAGCCGCAACCCCAGCCGCAGCCCCGGCCGCAGCCGCAGTCGCAGCCTCAACCAGCCTCCAGCGCTTCCCTCCCGACCGCAGACTGGCCCATGTTAGCTCTGGCAGTGGCCGGCTACGGAGCATTGATACCCCTCACCGTCTTCAGCCAGTTCCGTCCCTGGTGGTGGCTGGCGCTGATCCTGGTGGCGGGGGCACTCTTCTATCTTCCGGTTCAGAAGCTGCTCCAACAGCCCATCACCACAACGCGCTGGGTTTTGATCGGCGTCGCGTCGTTCGTCAGCATCTGGTTCCTGCTGAGCTTGATCGGAGCGGCGATATCGGTCTGGCCCTGGTGGTTGTGGCTGGGATTAGGTCTGGGAACGGCGTTCATCATCCTGGTCCCGGCCAGAGGACGGCTGCTCGGGTGGCTGCGCAGCCCCAAGGCCTGGCAACGCTGGATTGCCATTGGCGGGATGTCTCTGCTGGCTCTCTTCATCCTGGTCGGCATGGGCTCAGCGGTCTTCCGGGAATTGGGAGGATTGGGGAGATTGCAATCGGCGACCAACGCGGCCAGCGGCGGCAGCGCGGTTGCGTCACCCGCCGGAAACAGGGCCAGCGCCGACTCCGGCGGCGGGATTGCTCCGGCTGTCGTCCCCACCAATACGCCCGCGTCGACCGCGGCATCAGCAGCGGCGCCGCCAGCCGAGCCAGTATGCGGCCAGCCCACCAACTTACGCTATGGCGACTTCGATAATGACGACCGGTCGCTGACCTACTATTGGGACGCGCCTGGCGGCGGGAACATGCCGGTTACCGGATACGAGTTGGAATCGCGGGAAATGGCGCCCGACGGGAGCTATTCCAACTGGTACGATTGGACGACCCCGTCCTTGAGCGCGGAGGAAACTGCTCAGTACGATGGACCTTATACGAGCGACATCGACGGACGCACTTTCCAGACCCGGATTTACGCAGTGTGCGGTTCGGTGTACTCGAAACCGTCAGAGGTCACTACGTTCACCTATCCCACCGTCCTGGCGGCAGCTCCCGCCACGGCTACGCCGACGCCGACATCGGAGCCCGCACCTGCGCCAACAGAGACACCGACGCCGGAGCCGACACTAACGCCGGAGCCCACGCCGACGCCAGTCCCCACTCCCACACTGGCGCCGCTCGCTACGCGAACGCCCACGCAGTGGCTTGTCCAGCACCCGGCGGATCCTAAAATCACTGGGGCTTCGTCGGGAACCCACCTGCTGCTGCAGGGCTGCTACCTGGGATCCCAAACGTCGGCCCGCAGGTTCCGGCTGGCTTCATGGGACGTTTGGGACCCTGGCCGGTACGGCAATGAGCTGAAGCTCGTCAAGATTATCACCAACACCGGCACGCTCCTTCCCCTGGAGCCGGGAACCTGCTACGAGGCCATAGTGGTCAAGCATACGGACACCCGTGAGGAATACGTCTGCCTGGACCCGGATTCCACACACCCGGGGCAGACGCCCTGCAACAACTACCGCGAGGCTGAAGTCATACCGACTTTCATCCTGTACCCGGATAACTCAGACGACCCGGACAATTACACCAGAAACTTTTCCATCCTCACGACACCCACGCTGCGCCCGCCGGGATAAGAGCCGGTGGCGAACGGTCAGCAATCGATGGCAGGTTATTGCCCTCTGCGGCGGCGCTGGACCGATTTGTTATGATGTTAGGCGTGTTTCTCAACGCAAGGTGAGGCGTCATGACTACTGCCAAGGCCAACATCAAGCCGGCGGACCGCCATTGGGAACCGTATCCCGACCTGCCCCCGCGGCGCAAGGATATGCAGCAAATTCGCCCCATCTACTACCTCCAGGAGATGTTCGTCGGCATCCTGACGCCGGGCTATTCCTTTCGGGACCACCCGACCATCCTGATCGGAGGGGAGATCCCCATCTACTACGACCCCGACGCGCCGCCTACCGGCGGGCCGCCGCCCCACGTCATCCCCGACTGCATGGTGGCCTTCGACGTGGACACTGAGGCCATCTGGCGGCGAGTGGGTTACGACCCGGTGCAGAACGACAAACCGCCGGACTTCGTGATGGAGGTAGCCTCGCGCAACACCCGGCGCAATGACATGGAGCGCAAGCGCGATCTGTACCTGCGGATCGGGATACCCGAGTACTGGCGCTTTGACCCCACCGGCGGGCGTTACTTCGGCCGGCCCCTCATCGGCGAACGCCTGGTTAACGGCCGCTACGAGGAGTTCCCGCTGGAGGAGTTCCCGCTGGAGGAGTTCCCGCTGGAGGAATATGCCGCCGGCTCCGTAGGCGCCACCAGCCCCCTGCTGAACCTCAACTTCCGCTGGGACGGCCAGCGCTTCCGGGTGCATGACCCGGCCACCGGCGCCGAGCTGGAACACTGGCAGCACGCGCAGGTTCGCCTCTCTGATACCAACGCCCGCCTCTCTGAACGGAACATCCGCCTCTCCGCCGGCAAGGATCGTCTTGAGGAGGAGAATGCCCGGCTGCTGGCCGAAGTTCAGAGACTGCGTGAAGCCAGAGACTGACCACATTACCAGACCATCCTATTCGCAGGAGTCCACTACGCATGACCACGCTGCTTGACCGTATTGACCCCGCCGTCGCCGCCGCCATTGAGAGCGAAAACCACCGCCAGCGCGACTCCATTGTGCTGATCGCGTCGGAGAACTACGCGAGCAAGGCGGTGCTGGAAGCGCAGGCGCAGTTGATGAACAACAAGTACGCCGAGGGCTACCCCGGCCGGCGTTATTACGGCGGCTGCGAATTTGTCGACGTGGTGGAAACCCTGGCCATCGACCGAGCCAAGGAGCTGTTCGGGGTGGAACACGCCAACGTGCAGGCCCACAGCGGGGCGCAGGCCAACATGGCCGCCTACTTCGCCGTCCTGGAGCCTGGCGACACGGTGCTCGGTATGCAGCTGGACATGGGCGGGCATCTGACCCATGGGGCCAATGTCAACTTTTCCGGCAAGCTGTACAACTTCATACCCTACGGCGTCGACCGCGAAACCGAGACCGTTGACTACGACCAGGTCGAGCGGCTGGCGCGGGAGCACAATCCCAAGCTGATCGTCGCCGGTTGCAGCAGCTATTCCCGGATCCTGGACTTCCCGCGGTTCCGCGCCATTGCGGATTCGGTGGGAGCGATGCTGATGGTGGACATGGCGCACATCTCCGGCCTGATCGCCGGCGGAGCGCATCCTTCGCCGTTCCCCCACGCGCAGATCGTCACGTCGACCACCCAGAAGACCCTGCGCGGCCCTCGCGGCGGCATGATCCTGGCGGAGGCCGATCTGGCCCGCAAGATCGACTTTGCGGTATTCCCGTACATGCAGGGCGGGCCCTTCATGCACGTCATCGCCGCCAAGGCCGTCTGCTTCGGGGAGGCCCTGCAGCCCGACTTCTCGCGCTACGCCCACCAGGTGGTGGCCAACGCGCAGGTGATGGCGCAGGAACTATCCGAGGCCGGCGTCCGGCTGGTGGCCGGCGGAACCGACAATCACCTCATGCTGGTGGACCTGACGCCGTTGGGCGTCACCGGCCGCCAGGCGGAGCGCGCCCTGGAATCGGTGAACATCGTGGTCAACAAGAACGCGATCCCCTACGACCGGCTGCCGCCGCGCACCGCGTCGGGTTTGCGCCTGGGCGCCCCCGCCATCACCAGCAGAGGGATGGTCGAGGGGGACGCGCGCCAGGTGGCCCGGCTCATCGTGCGGACGCTGGGCAGCATCGGCCCGGACGCTGCGGTGGATCACGCTGCAATGTCGGCAATCGGCGACGAGGTGCGGCACCTCAGCCAGCAGTTCCCCGTCCCCGGCCTCGACGACGAGTAGCGGCGGCGCTGCCTCACCGCCAGGTGAGGCGGCTCCGGCGAACCAGCACCGCCACGCCGATGATGGCGATCAGCATCCCGACCAGGACCGAGAGGCCGGGCAGAACCGGCACGCCGGCATATGACCACGAGTTGACGTAGCTGCGCGGAGTTTGCGCGGGAGTCAGGCCCAGATTCGCAGCGTCGGGCACCGTCAAGTCGGTGGTCACCGTGCCCTGATGGTCGCCTGACCTGTTAACGCCGAGTGACGGCATCGGCAGCTTGTAGAAGCTCAGGTGCAGCTCGCGGGTCTGACCGTCCCCGGTGAACAGCCACGACTGAACGGCCGACACCTGGTCGTCGCGGCCCACGAGCCAGAATGTGATAACGTCGGCGTCGGGCAGATCGTCGCCAGGCGCGACCCGCAGGGCGCTGTAACGCCCGTCCTGGCCAATGGCGACGGGTTCGCTGACGTAACCGTCCTCGCAGCCGCCGAGGCAGGCTACCAGGGAGGCCCCGGAGGGCACGATCCGGCTTTCGGCGTAGGCGTGCCCCTCGAACGCCTGCCACTGCCCGCCCGTGCTGGACGCGGTGGCGTTCGTGGTGTCGTCGGGTCCTGCCCCCAGCGCGGCCAGCATGGACGCCAGCAGCGACGCGGTGATCAGTGTGGCGACCGCCCGGCGGATTGCAGTTGCCCGGCGGCCAGGCAGGGGAATGCGGTTCATGGCCATTGCTCCCGTTTAATCCTAGTCGATCAGTCGGCAGTCCGCAGATTGCCCACTCTGAAGAATGCTAACCCCACCGGGCAGCCGGCGGCATCGGCGGACGGGCGCAGATTTGAGAGATTTTTGAAATAGCGCGTGCCATGAGAGCCACAAGGAGAGCGCCATCACAACAAGGAATTATCCGGATCAGAGTCGTTCGGTGATGCAGATCCCCCAATCCTGAAAATCCTGCTGGTGACGATTTATGCAAGTGGGTACGCCGGCGCGACGGGAATGTTATGGATTCCTGCTTGCGCCGGAATGACGGATTAACTTTGCAAAGGAATGACGGATTAACTTTGCAAAGGCCCTGCCAACCAAAAGCCCCCGCCGGCAACGGCGAGGGCCGGAGGACACCACCTTACTCGTCTGCGTTGAAGACTGCCTGGCGCAGGGTGTCGTTCAGGCGGGTTTGCCAGCCAGGGCCGCCGCCGCGGAAATGCTCAACAATGTCCGCATCCAACCGGATGTGGATCTGCTCTTTGGTCGGGGCTTTCTGTCGGCCCCGGGTCCGCCTGTAGCGGGCCAGTATATGCGGCACCGCATCTTCGGAGGTCAGCGCGGTAGCGAACCACTGATCATCCGTCTCGCTGGCATCAGGGTCGGCGGCGATGCCGGCGTTGATGACCGCGTCCTCTTCCGGTGTTGGGATGATGATTTCAGACAAACGCCTCGACATATTTTCTAACCTCCCCGGAGTTGGCCTGGCGCAGGCTGATGATGCGAATGCGGTTGCCGCGCTCGGTCCAAACTACATGGTGCAGACGATTCTCAATCAGCCCCAAACTGGCCCATCGGGTTTCCCCGTCACGATCGCTTCGTTGATGTATTGCCGTTTCCCAATCAAAGTCGTACATAGAAGCGAAGTCTATTTCACGCTCTCGCAAGGTTTCAGTTCGTTTGTTCTCATCCCATTCGTACCGTACTGGCAGATTATCGTTGTTGGTCATAGTTATCTTCCTTATAAAATAAATTAGATTATGGCTTTATTGTAGCCACGATGAACCTGGCTGTCAACCCGTCGGCCAACCAAAGCAGGCAGGGCTTTTTCAAAGTTAATCCGTCATTCCGGCGCAAGCCGGAATCCAGAAGGTCGTTGTGATCAGGATGCCCTGGATCCCGGCTTTCGCAGGAATGACGGGTTTGTAATTTCAAGTGCGTAATCCCTGTCCTGATAATCCATAAATCCCGCAAATCCGGCTTCTGACGATTTACGGGAAAACGGCGGGCCGCTGGAGCCGCGGGATCAGCTCCGGGCGATCAGCCTGGAAATCACCCGTTCCGGCAATGAAAAGCGTTGACATCGGCAACGCTTTCCACTATTCTAGCGTTAGATATATGTCATCATTATCGCAATAGTTGTGATGCCGCTTTTTCTGTACGCTCACGCGCGTAGTCAGGTTCATAGATCACAGTCGGAGCAGTCGACTGGAATACTGGAATAAAGGTGATTAACATGGCGCGAAAAGACCTGTCCCGGTCAGCCCTCCCTGACAAGGATAGGTGAGAGGCTTTGCAGCAATCGTTTCCGCCAGTCGACGCAGTGTCGGAATACCACGGTGCAGAATATCCGGCGCAGGACAATGCCCAACCGAGCAAGGGTGCGACATGACCACATCCGACACTTTCGCCAGGACACCCCAGGCCCGTAAGCGCTTTGGCTTCCCGGACCCGCCGGAAGACCCGGAAGACCAGATGACCAACTTCCACCAGATGGCCGAGGCCGGCAGCCTGCATCACCTGAAACAGCATCTGGGCAACCCGGAGACCACCCTGGTGGCGGGAGAGAAATACCTGGCCCTGACGCCCACCGGCAACCTGGTCGGAGTGCGCTATCCCGACCTCCTGGTGGCCTTCGGTGTGGACCCGGCGGCCTACTACGCCAGCAACGCCTACGTCATCGTGGAGCAGGGGAAGCCGCCGGACTTCGTGCTGGAGGTGGCGTCCCGCAGCAGCGGCCGCCTGGACGCCGTGGACAAGCGGCGGGACTACGCCGCGCTGCTCATTCCGGAATACTGGCGCTTTGACGAGACGGGGCGGTTTCACGGGGTCAAGCTGGCCGGCGACCGTCTGGTGGACGGGGAGTACGTCGCCATCGAGGTCGAAGAGTTGTCCGACGGGAGCGTACAGGGATACAGCGGGGCGCTGAACCTGAACCTGCGCTGGGAACCGGCGCCGTTTCCGCCGTACCGGTATGGTCCGGCGCGGGGATTGCCTCGGGGTTTGCTGGTCTGGCACGACCCGGCCACGGGCTTGCCCGTCGCCAGCTTTGAGAGCGAAAGGGAGCGGGCGGCCGCCGCCGAAGCTCGCGCTGACGCCGCCGAAACCCGCGTGCGCGAACTGGAAGAGCGTCTCCTCAACCAAAGCCCTGGATGGAGCGAATAATGAAATACCTGCCCCTGGCCAGCTCCCCCCTGAAAGGGGTAGGTAAAAGCTGAAGTTGAGTATAAATCCCTGGAATTTACCGGAACCGCGCATGAAGTCCTCCGGGCCCTGAAACGTCACCGAAGCCGCGTTTTCAGGTTTGCAATCCATAGTCTGAGCCGTCTACCGAAATAAAGGTGATTAACATGTTCCGAAAATACCTGCCCCTGTCAGCCCCCCCCCCCCCCCCCCCCCGACTCTGGGGGTTCTGTGATGAGGCCGCGGCGCTGGATGCGGCTGGGCTGGCTGGCGGCGCTGCTGCTGGCGGCCGCGCTGGTTGCCGGGATTCCGACCGGGGCGCAGGCGCAGACCACGGCGCTGGTCAGCAACCTCGGCCAGGCCGACGGAACTTTTCTCGGATTGGTTCCCAACGACCGCGCCCAGGCGTTCACCACGGGCAACAACGCTGACGGATACACCCTGGACAGCGTTGACGTCGAGTTCACCGCGCTTTCCGATGCTGCGATCTTTTCGTCGAAGATGACAGTTGCCATCCACGCTAGTTCCAGCGGAGCGCCCAGAAGCACGGCCGTAGCTACCCTGACCAACCCCGCCTATCAGCAAACGGCGACCGACCTCACCCTCAACTTCGCCGCGCCCGTCGGGGGCATCGAGCTTGCGCCGTCCAAAACGTACTGGCTGGTGATGGACAGCGACGGCACCCTGCAAGGCAACAACCGGCTCCGCAACACGGCATCGGACAGCGAGGACGCCGGGGGCGCGAGCGGCTTCAGCATCGCCGACACCAGCGCGTCCCGGGGCGCCACCAACACCGGCAACACCTGGACCACGGTGAATGAATCGAAGAAGATGCGCATCAACGGCAGCGCGAATGCGCCGCCGGCGCCGTATCTGGTCAGCAACCTCGGTCAGAGCGACAGCGATAGTATTGGTATGGGATTACGCGACTTCTACCAGGCGTTCACTACGGGCGGCAACAGCACGGGATACACCCTGAACAGCCTTGACGTCGAGTTCGCCCGTCTTTTCGACAGTGCGATCTTTTCGTCGAAGCTGACGGCCAGCATCAACAGCGATTCCGGCGGAGCGCCCGGCGCGATCGTAGGTACCCTGACCAACCCCGCCTTCTCGTCGGTGACCGTGCCGACCGGTGACCGCAACTTCACCTTCACCGCGCCCGCCGGGGGCATCCAGCTTGCGGCGAACACCACGTACTGGCTGATGCTGGAAAACGACGGCACCCTGCAAGGCAGTAACTCATTCCGAACCACGGCATCGGACAGCGAGGACTCCGGGGGCGCGAGCGGCTTCAGCATCGGCGACAGCAGGGTGGAGCGGAGGCAGAACCGCATCGGCGGTTGGCTCACGGAGCCATATGCGATGAAGATGCGCGTCAACGGCAGCGAGAATGCGCCGCCGCCGCGCGCGGTGTTCAGCGCTACGTGGATGAAGGTCGACGAGCCCTCGGCTTGCAGCAGCGACACTACGGAGCAGTTCGGCGCGATCCACGACCGCGATCTGGCGATGTACACGGTGCGGCTCAGATCCGATCCGGGCGGCGACGCGACCGTGATGGTCCTGGACCCGTCGGATTCGCGGTCGGGGTTCAACCGCTACGCCGGGAACTGGGGCCGGGTGACGAACCAGCCGGTCGGGGATACGAGCGCGGTCACCGACCGCTCGAACAGCGGCACACTGCTCGAGTTCGATTCGTCGGACTGGGAGGACCCGCAGACAATCAGGCTCAACATCCACTGCGCCGACCACGACCCGCACACGTGGAACGATATCTGGCACAAGGTCACATATCCGGGCGATTTCGTGCGCGTCGTCGGTGCAGCTTCGACGAAAATAGTCGACAACTCGCGCTGGCAGGTGACGCGGATCCGGGTGGTGGACGCCAGCGTGCCCGCGCAACCGGCCGACCTGTCCGTTGCCAGCGCCTACGCCGGCACGCTGACGGCGTCGTTGAACGGGAGCTGGTCCAAGCGCTGCAAATCGACCGAGCTGCTCGGCTGCGAGTGGGGCTTCGGCTTCAAGTGGGACTGGACGACCAGCGCCCATCCCAACGACATCTGGGACGCGGAGCGGCTCTTCTGGGGGTTCCGCGTCAAGGTCGAGAGCGGCGAGGGCAGCGACATGTATGCCGATAGCTACGTACCGCAACCTACCGCGGAGGACATGATCAGGCCCGATAAGGTCGTCAAATGGACGCAGCAACGCAACGATGCGTCCTACCAGTGGGGCGTCTACCCGAGCGGGCTGTACACGACGGTCGGCTCGACGACGAACCCGGGCAACCCGGTTTACCGGATCACGGTCACCCCGGTCACCATCCGCGGCCAGGAAGTGCCGGGCGAGGCGGTCACCCTGTGCGTCCAGCTGCAGTCCCGGCTCGCGACGGTACCGCAGAACAAGCAAGCCGTCGTGGTCGATTGCGACACGATGTTCACCCCCCCGGACGTGATCCCGGGGCAATTCAGCCCCAGTTCCTTGATAGGCACGCAGGTCATAGGGCCGGCGCTGACAATCACGAGCGACGCGCAATCGGTGAACGAAGGCGATCTCGTCACGTTCACGATCACGGCCGGCACCCCGGTCGAGGTCGATACCATCGTCCACGTGAGCCTGGCCGAGGAACTGGGCGACAGCCCCGACCGCATCGGCCGTCATCAGCTGATCACGGTGACGATCCCCGCCGGCGAGCGTTCGGCCACGTGGACGGCGACGACCCTGGCCGACGAGGTCGAACGGGGCGACGGCAGCGCGGTCGCGACGATCCTGAACGGCGACGGCTACACGCCGGGCGAGCCCTACAGCGTCAGCGTCGCGCTCACCGACGATGACGCTCCGGCGACGCCGGAGATCAGCATCAGCGCCGGCAGCGGCGTCACCGAGGGCGGCGACGCCACCTTCACCATCACGGCCAACCCGGCCCCGGCGGCCGACCTGGACGTGAGCGTCACGGTGTCGCAGAGCGGCGACTACGGCGCGACCACGGGCCAGCAGACGGTGACCATCCCGACCACGGGCAGCGCTACCCTGACGGTGGGCACCACTAACGATGACGCCGACGAAGCCGACGGGTCGGTAACGGCGACGCTGGATACGCCAGCCGCCGACGCTGGCTACACCGTGTCGGCGACCCAGGGCGCGGCCACGGTCAACGTGGCCGACGACGACGCCCCGGCCGCAGAGGTCACCACCATCGGCGTCACGCAGGTGACCGACACCACGGCGACCATCGTCTGGGCGCCCCAAGGAGACGGCGCCAAGTACCAGGTGGGCTGGTACCAGACCCAGGGGATTCCCAGGCTGCGATACGCCTCGACGACGGAGACCGAGCACCAGATCACCGGCCTCGAACCCGAGACGGCGTACCAGGTCTTTGTGGTGGCGTCCCGGGGCGGCGCAATCATCGGCACCTACAACGTCAAGGCAACCACCCTGGCCAGCGGAGAGTCGAAGGACGCCGAGGTCGAGGTCATCCTGTCGCCGCCCACCCCGGTGGTGAGCGTCACCGCCGGCAGCGGCGTCACCGAGGGCGGCGACGCCACCTTCACCGTCACCGCCAGCCCGGCGCCGGCGACCAACCTGGCCGTCAGCGTCACGGTGTCGCAGAGCGGCGACTACGGCGCAACCACCGGCCAGCAGACGGTGACCATCCCGACTGCGGGCAGCGTCACCCTGACGGTGGGAACGACTAACGACGGGTCGGACGAGGCCGACGGGTCGGTGACGGCCACCGTGAACAGCGGCAGCGGCTACACGGTGTCCTCGTCCCAGGGCGCGGCCACGGTGAGCGTGGCCGACAATGACGACCCGCTGCTGATTCCGCCGCCGCCGACCACGCCGGAGGTGAGCATCTCCGCCGGAGGCGGCGTAACCGAGGGCGGCGACGCCAGTTTCACCGTCACGGCCAGCCCGGCCCCGGCGTCCAACCTGGACGTGAGCGTTACGGTGTCGCAGAGCGGCGACTATGGCGCGGCCACGGGCCAGCGCACGGTGACCATCCCGACCACGGGCAGCGTCACTCTGACGGTGGGCACCACCGACGACGGGGCGGACGAGGCCGACGGGTCGGTAACGGCCACCGTGAACAGCGGTAGCGACTACACGGTGTCGGCGACCCAGGGCGCGGCCACGGTCAGCGTCGCGGACGACGACGTGCCGGAGGTCTCGATCAGCGCCGGGAACGGCGTGACCGAGGGCGGCGACGCCAGCTTCACCGTCACGGCCAGCCCGGCCCCGGCGGCGGATCTGGACGTGAGCGTCACGGTGTCGCAGAGCGGCGACTACGGCGCGACCACGGGCCAGCGCACGGTGACCATCCCCACCACGGGCAGCGTCACCCTGACGGTTGGCACAACCAACGACGGGGCGGACGAAGCCGATGGGTCGGTCACGGCCACCGTGAACGGCGGCAGCGGCTACACGGTATCCTCGTCCCAGGGCGCGGCCACGGTCAGCGTCGCGGACGACGACGTGCCGGAGGTCTCGATCAGCGCCGGCAACGGCGTGACCGAGGGCGGCGACGCCACCTTCACCATTACCGCCAGTCCGGCCCCGGCGTCCAGCCTGGACGTCAGCGTCACGGTGTCGCAGAGCGGCGACTACGGCGCAACCACCGGCCAGCGGACGGTGACGATCTCGACCACGGGCAGCGTCACCCTCACCGTCGGCACTACCGACGACGGGTCGGACGAAGCCGACGGGTCGGTGACGGCGACGCTGGACACACCGGCCGCCGACGCCGGCTACACGGTGTCGGCGACCCAGGGAGCGGCCACCGTGACCGTCGCGGACGATGACGACGCCCCGGGACCGGAGGATAAGGTAAGCGTCACCGTGGAGGACGCCTCGGGCATGGAAGGCGACGTGGTGAAGTTCCGGATACTGCTCTCCCATGCCTTGACTGAGAAATTCGAGGTGACCTGGTTAGCCGGGCCGGCCTACCACCTGCGGGACGACCGGGCGCATTCACGCGACTACCAGGCCATGTCCGAGGTGATGGTGTTCGCTCCGGGCGAAACCGAGCTGACGGGAGTGGTCTGGCTGAATGACGACAGCGAGGACGAGCCGGACGAGTACTTCGCGGTGGAGGCGTTCCTCCCCGGAGAGTGGTTCACCCCCGTGTCCGTGGGAACCATGACCATCGTGGACGACGACTAACCCGGCGTCGCCGGACAGCCAGGACGCAGAGGGGCCGGCGGCATTGCCGCCGGCCCCTCTCGGTCTCACGCGTACCCATTTTGTCTTTTACATCGATGCACCGGATGAACAGGACTTGATTATTGTGAACGCTTCCGCGCTCTTGCCGATGCTGAAAATTGAACGCCCCACCCGCATCGTCATCATCCGGTCTATCCTGTTTATCGATGTAAATTGGCTCCCGTAGTCGTCAAACCGGGTACGCGTGAGCCGGGAGCGTGGCCTCGCTTCGTGGCCGCCGTGCGGGATATGGTTAGCGGCTGGCGCTGGCGCCTGACACGCGAGCAATGCCGGCCCGCGAGCAGTCCTCGTCCTCCTGGGCCGTGCCGCCGCTGCCGCCAACCGCGCCGATCAGCTCTCCGTTCATGTAGATGGGCAACGCGCCCTGCCCTGGCACGAACTCGCCGCGTTCCACTTCCATCACCGCCCGCATGATGGGCGTGGTGGACCGCTCGGTCAGGTCTCCGCTGGGCTCGCCAAAGCAGGCCGACGCCCGCGCCTTGCCGCGCGACACGTACGGTGTCCGCCAGGCGGAGCCATCCATCTTGCACATCGTAATCAGGTCGCCGCGAGCGTCCACAACCGAAAAACTGAACGCTTTGCCAAGTTCCAGTGCGGCGGCTTTTGCGCCGGCCAATATTGCTTCCGCCTGGTCGAGAGTGATGTTGGGCATGATCGTATTCTCCTTGTGAGTGAATTGTCCTGTGCTGAGCTGTACGGTTGCGAACCATCGCTAGCCGTTTTGTGTATCGCCGTTTTCGAGCAGAGGCAGGGGTTCGTCAAAGGGTTCGTTGCGTACGGCGGCGGCCAGGCGGCGCTGGTTCCACTCGCTGAGCAACCGGCGGAACTCGGCCTTAGCTTCCGCTCGGCCCTGCGCTCGGCCCTCCTCCCGCTGCTTCTCCTGCAACGGCCGGACGTACTTGTTCATCAGGTAATCGTAAGTGACCATAAGACGTTGAATGACCTCCATCAGGGTGAACGTAGCGGGTATTCCCAATGCCGTGACGGCTGGAATGTGCGCCAATGCCGCTTCCGCCACTTCGCCCCTGCTGTAATCCGGGTGGAGCCAACTGAGAAACTCCGTAATCCCGTACATTGCCAGGAGCCATTGTACCCAATACAGTGCAATGTAGGGCAACCTCCAGCGCGGCGGAATGGCCCAAATGGATTCTCTGCGTTGACCCGTCATCGCTCCGGGTCCGACGCTGCGGTCACGTTGTGCGATGGTTACGCTCCACACGGCCCCGGTTGAGTGAATTCAACGGGCTGCGCTATTATAGCAGCGCAGCCGGCCAGACCACCGCACCAAGCGGGCGCCACGCCGGTTCACGGGACACGCTTCACCATGTTCGGTTTCTTCGACTCGTTCAAGAAAGGCTGCGGATGCGCCCTTGGTGTGGTTGTCGGCCTGGTTATCGCCGCTGTAATCGTTAACCTGCTCTTCGGCGCTTGCGAGGTCATCAACATCCCCTAATCTATTGCCCATTGCCGGCCCATTCAGGAGTAGCGTAAATGCAGTTCGGTTTCTACCTGCCCAACCATGGCCCCAACGCCCAGCCCGGTCCGCTGGCCCAGATCGCGCAAGCCGGCGACCGTCTCGGCTTTTACTGCATGGTGGCCGGCGACCACGTGCTGGTGCCCAGCCAGATTGACTCGCCTTATCCCTACACCGTGGGCGGCGAGTTCCCCACCGGCGAAAGCGGCGAGTATCTGGAGCAACTGACCCTGCTCACCTACCTCGCCGGCGTCACGGAGAACATCCGCATGGTCCCCAGCGTGATGATCGTCCCCTACCGACCGCCCATCCTGGCCGCCAAGATCCTGGCCACTCTGGACGTGCTATCCCAGGGCCGCCTCATCCTGGGCGTCGGCGTGGGCTGGATGGAAGAGGAGTTCGAGGCGCTGGGCACGCCCCCCTTCGCCGAGCGTGGCGCGGTGACCGACGAGTACCTGCAAGCCTACAAGGAGCTGTGGACCAGCCCCAATCCTGAGTTCGACGGGAAATACGTCCAGTTCTCGGGCATCCAGTTCCTGCCCAAACCCGTGCAGAAGCCCCATCCGCCGATCTGGGTGGGCGGCCAGAGCCGGCCCGCCATCCGCCGCGCCGCGACCATCGGCGACGGCTGGCACCCGGTGGGCACCATCCCGGCCGCGACCCTGGAGCCGGAGGAGCTCGCCGGTGACCTGGTGACGCTCAACCGGTTCGCGGAACAGGCCGGCCGTGACGCTGCCGAAATCCAGATCTCCATGAAGGCCCCGCTCTACGACCCGGGGACCATGCAGACCGGCCCGCGCCGCTGGTTCTCCGGTTCCACCGACGCCATCCTGGAGGACGTCCACACCTATTCCGAAGTGGGCGTCTCTCACATCATTTTTGACATCCGCGGGAGCGACCTCAATCAGGCCCTGGAGCGGTTGGACTGGTTTGCCGGCGACGTGATGCGACAAGTTGACTGATCCGGTCCCAAGCCGGGGGCAACGTGGGCCTATGCTATAATTTGACCGCCTGATGGTCTGCGTCTGCGCCGCAGTTCCGTCGTTGCCTCCATTTCAAGTCAGCCGCTTTTCGCGAGGAGGAACACTGCCTTGACTTCCCTCAATGACCGCTATCATGCCGGCCGTGACATGCGCGGACAGATGTCCGGCGGGGATAGCACCCATTATGCCCTGCCCGGCGTCGATCAACTGGCGCCGGACCTCAAGCGCATCATCGACGAATCCCTTTTCGGAATCATCTGGCGCCGCCCGGGACTGAACCTCAAGCAACGCTGCATCGCCACCATCTCCGCCCTGATGACCCAGGGCGAGATGAACCTGCTGCGCCGGCACATCGTGCGCGCCCTCAACGTTGGCCTCACTCCCAACCAGGTGGTGGAGATTTTCATCCAGTCCACGTTCTACATCGGCGTTCCCGCCGTCGAGTCCGCCCTGCGGCTGACCAAGGACATCTACGAAGAACTGGGCATCGATTACGAACCGGCCGTGGAGTACGACGTCAACCGGCATCCGGACGAGTTGCTGGCGCTGGGACAGGAAATCCACCGTCGCCATATGGGCAACACCCTGACTACCTACGACGACGAGACCCCTGAAGGCCAATTGGAACGCATTGTCGACGAATACAACTGGGGCGCCATCTACAGCCGCAGCTTGCTTGACGACAAAGACCGGGCCATCATTTCCCTGGCCGCCCTCACCAGCATGGGCGTGTACGACGCCCAGATGCGCCGCCGTATTCGCGGCGCCATCGGGGTCGGGCTCACCTCTGAGGAGGTGATGGAAATCTTCATACACCTGTCCATGTACGGCGGGTATATGAACACCCGCACTTCCATGCGCATCGCCCGCTCGGTATTCAACGAACTGGAGATCGAGTAGCGTTTGCCAAAGGCACGGAGCAACAATCGTCGTGGATAGCGCGAGGTAGTCGCCTCGCGCTTGTGCTTTGGGACGAAACCAATACCAGACAGCACGGAGGTCGGCAGCAACACAATGAAACTGCGCTTGGACGACGGCTGCGAGCTGTTCTACACCATTGACGACTTCACGGACCCGTGGACGGAGCCGGAAACCGTGGTGATGCACCACGGCATGGCCAAGAACCACAAGCTCTGGTTCGGCTGGGTTCCCATTATCGCCCGCCACTATCGCGTCATCCGCTTGGACATGCGTGGCATGGGCCAGTCCGACGTCCCCGACCCCGGCTACCCGTGGTCGGTGGATAACTTCGCCAAGGATCTGGCGGAGTTTGCCGACAAACTGGGGCTGGAAAAGTTCCACCTGATCGGTGAAACCGTGGGCGGCAGCATTTCCATGCGCTACGCCACCATGCACCAGGATCGGCTGCTCTCCCTGACCGCCTGCACCTCGCCCACCAGTTTCAACGACGCCCACCACGCCGAGTCGGCGGTGCAGATCGAAAACGAGGGCATCGGCGCGTGGGTGGAGGGCAGCATCGGCCGCCGTCTGGATCCCCAGATTGTGGACCCGGCCTACACCCGCTGGTACGCCGAACAGATGAAGGCGACCGCGCCCCACGTGGTTGCGGGTTTCCAGGCCCAGGCATCGGGAGACCTGCGGCCGCTGCTGAAAGACGTGCAAACGCCGGTGCTGATCATCGCCGCCGCCGCGCTCCGTGAGGAGGTGCTTGGAGACTTCCGCGGCGCCGCCGACGTGTTCCCCAACGGGCGCGCCGTGGTATTCCCGGGGGTGTCCGGTTTCGTCCAGCACATCCTGCCCGTGCCCTGCGCCCGGGTCTGGCTGGACTTCGCCAGCAGTCTCGCCTAACGCCGCTGACCTATGGCAGACCGCGCCAGGTCGGGATCTGGCGACATCGTGGAGGGTGAGGCGTCACGGCGGAGAAGAAGAGCGCACGCTCATGCACGCCGTCGCGCCCGTGAGCGCCGAGCGCGTCACTCGAACGGCTTCCTGGAGCGCCTGACCTCCCGCGGCGAACTGCAATTGATGCCCCGGCGCGTCGCTCGGCGTCTGCATCTGCCCCTGTTTGTCGAGCTGTACAACGTCCAGTTCTTCCAGCTCAAAACGCGCTACCTGTGGCAGTCGGCCCTGGCCGCGGTGGTGATGCTGATCGTCATGCTGATGGTCGATTCCGTGGCCGACGCGGTTCTGGCCGCCGGCCTCGGCTCCAGCGCGGTTATCGTATTCGTGCATCCCAACTCCAGCAGCGCGGCGCTCAGGCATCTGGTGGGAGGGCATATCCTCGGGTTGACAGTGGGGGCGTTGACGTCCTTCGCGCTGTTCCACGCCGGCTGGGTTCCCGTACCCGAAAGCGCGCATCACTGGGCAGCTGATGTTGCGGCGGCAATTACGCTGGGAGTTGTGATCCTGCTCATGTCGATAACCGATACCGAACACCCGCCGGCCGCGGCCACCGGCCTGGGTTTCGCCCTGCAGAGCCTGGAATTCACGCTGGTAATGCTGTTCATCGCCGCCGTTCTCATGCTGGCCGCCGGCAAGATCATCTTCCGCGCTTACATCCGCGACCTGGACTGACCGGCCGGCCCACCTTGCGAGTCAACTGCTCTATGAATATGGCGAATGCTGTACCGCGCTTGCCCGGGAATGCTAAAATCCACTCATGCTCGATCATATGAACCGGAAACAGCGGCTGGACATCCGCACCTGCCTGCGAAAGGTGATCGGGTATAGCCTGTTCCTCCCCGTAGCGACGGCGCTGGTATTCACCCTGCTGGTTGTCATTATGGCTGCGCTGGTCGGGCTGCCGGCCGTAGCCGCCGGACTGGGCTTTTTCGGCGAGGCGACAGTCGCCCTTGCCGAGCCAACCGCCAACCTGTGGCTGGTCGGTTTCTTCGCGGCATCCTTCTGCTTCGGAGTGGGACGCGGCCTGCCCGGGCTGCTGCAGCATCGCACCCTCAATACCGGGGTCCTTCCGCGTTTTACGCAGGCAATCGTACTCCGGACGCCATCCGAAGCCAGCATAGCCGCCTTCCTCCGCGGCGCCATCAGTGGGCTGCCCTTGCTGGCCTGCCCCAACCGTACTGCACTGAGTACGCCTTCGGACCTGGCGGGTCCCGCTCCCCAGCTGGAATAGCCGGCGATTTCTTCTTTTTGACGCCCGTGGCGCGCTGACGCCGCGGGCTTTCCGGTGTGGCAATTGCGTTGCCGCACTCGCGCAAAAGGAGAAATCGCTTTGAATGTCCTGAAGGTTCTTTGCGGCCTCCGGGGACGTGTCAAACGCGGCCCGTACTGGCTCGCGCTGATTGCCCTGTGGGTGGCAAGTTTCATCGCAGGGATGCTCTCCGGCAGGGACGTATTGCCGCTGGTCCCGTTCCTGACCTGGCTCGGTTTGACGGCTTACGTCTGGCTGCTGGTATGCGCCGGTCGGGCCCGAGACGCCGGGCAGTCTGCCGGGGTTGCTTTGTTGACCCTGGTCCCCCTGGTCGGACTGGTCATTACAATCGTGCTCGGTTGCCAGGGCAGCAAACCGGACGGCGCGGAACCGACGCCGTCCGTTGACCGGCGAGCCGGCTAGCGCATATCGCCGCCCCAGACTTCACAAATCGCCGCCGGCCGCGGCGCAGATGGCGACCGCGGCCGGCTTCCCCACTTCACCAACGAAGGAGCATTTATGACTGCTCGAAAATTTTTTGCCGCTTTTGGCGTCGCAGCGATGCTGGCCATTGCCCTGGTCGCGACGACTATCGCCATTGAGGAGGCCTCAGCTCAGACCAACGTTCCCCCGACGCGCAATATCACTGTCCGCGACGGCGCCAATCCCGGAGAAGTCGTCATCGCCTGGGACGCGGTGCCCCAGGCCAGGTACTACCGCATCGGCTACGTCAACATGGAAACGGACTACAACCGGGCGAAAGCCAGCGCGACCGGCGAATGGATTGAAGCCTTCGTGTACGTTGACGTGAACGCGCGCAATATCCCGGTTTCGGGAGGACGCGCCGAGTACACCATCTTGCGGCTGGACCAGGGCGTCCGGCACGCCTTCACCGTGCTGACCACCGATTCATTCTTCAACAACATCGCCAACGTGGGCGCCACGTTCACCTGGCCCAGCAACCCGCGCTGGCGGTTCCTTACGGTCGCCGACCGGGGCGGAGCGTGTCCCACGGTGCCGCTGGTCGTCAATCCCGGCGGACACGACGGCGAGGGCGACATCTGCCCCATCACCGGCCTGCCCATACCCGCCGGCGGATACCTGGGCGTGGGGGATACCTACCGGTGGAGCAATGCCTGGTTCCGGCTGGACAGCGCGGCTGAGGTGCCTTCGGTCACTTTCAACGGATCTACATTCACTCCAACTGAAGGCAATAAATACCTCAGGCTGTGCTCCACCTGGAACAATCAGACTGGCGAGAATTTGTACTTCTGGGCCGGCGGGGACAGCAATTTATCCACCGACGCCGGGATCGGATTCGTCGCTGCCAGCGACGATGACTGGCTAGACACTTCGCCGGTGCCCAATAGAGCTACCCGGTCGGCCTGCGACATCTGGATTGTACCGGCGGCGGCTGACGTCGCTGTCTATGCAGTACACGGCGGCGATACCAGCAACCCCGTGCTCTACCGCATCGACTGAATATCCGGCCGGAGGATTGGCTCCGACGGCAAACCAGCCAGATTCGAACCTCCCTTGTCCAGCGACCTTTGGCCGGCCACGTTTCTGACCGGCCGAAGGTCAAGCCAATCGCCGCCGCGCCGCTGACGACCGCGGCCGGCCCTCTCCACTCAACCAATGAGGAACATCTATGATTGCTCGAAGAATTATTGCCGCCTTTGGCGCGGTGGCGGCTCTGGCGTTGGTCCTCTCCTTCGTGGCCTGCGCCCCTCTGGCGGAACCGCCGCCGACCGCGACACCTGCGCCAGAGCCGACCCCTACATTGAAGCCAACCGCAATGCCTGCGGCCACCCCGTCACCGGAACCCGCGCCAACGGCTACCCCAACTTCCACACCGGAACCCACCGCAACCCCAACGCCTACTGCGACGCCCACACCTTCCCCAACGCAGACGCCCACACCGGAACCCACTGCGACGCCAACTCCGATACCAACACCCACGCCCACCAGGACGCCCCGACCTACAGCTACGCCCCGGCCAACTCCGACGCCTAATCCTCTCGGCAAATGGGAATATGACCAATGGAATCCCAGTTCTGGTGGGACATTGTATGGGCTGTTCCTGGACGCAGAAGGCGACCAGGGAATCTATATGCTCATCCTATGCAGCCGGAGGTCCCCCGATAAAGAGGTTCAGTTCAATTGGGGCGAACGCCGCCCGGCTATAGGGTTGGACGCGTACGAAGTGAAAGGTCACAGCAGTAGTCATCTTGTTCGGGTACGTTATGGCAGCGGCGCAACACAATCGGAAAACTGGCAACTGCTCGCGTCAACAGCGCGCAATATCTCTTTGCCTGACGCCTACATCGGTGATGGAGCGGGCAGAATTTACCAATACCAGCAGGTAGATACCCTGACCGTGCAGACGGATACAGACAAGGACCCCATTCAAGCGGAGTTTGACCTGCGCGGCCTGGACGCAGCCTTATCCCGTTTGAACCAGCATTGCCAATGAACCGAGCATAAAACCTGAGGGAAGCCGAAATCCCGCGCAATGCTGACGAAATATGATTGTCATCGGAGACCTGGACTGCGCTGTCGCCCCATGGGGCGACAGCGCCTTTCCCAAGTACCCTTCGCCATTGCGAGCGCAGCGTGGCAATTCCGCTCACGCGTGCCCGGTTTGTCATCGCGAGGAGCGGCGACGTGGCGGTCTCGTTGCCACAGCAGCATCCCTTACGCTAATGAGATTGCCGCGCTTCCCTCGCAATCACGCCAGCGTCCGGAATCTGGTCGATGACCCGGGCCGCGCTGTTGCCGCATGGGGCGCATTCCCAGGTCAGCCGGCCCCATGCGCCTGTGCTACCATGTTTGAAGCCGGTGACCGCCAGTCACTCACGCCTGGTTTGCGAGGTACGCTATGGACACTTTCAAGACCACCGCCACAATCGCCAGGGGCGGCGTTCTTATTTTGAACAACCTGCCCTTTGCGGAGAACATCGAAGTGGAGGTTACCGTGCAGCGCCAACCGGAAGGTTCGGCCCGAATGGAAGTGGACCCGGATGATTTGAGCCGCCCTGCCCTGCACAATCCACTCAAGGGCACGGTCATCTGGTATATAGACCCATTTGAACCGGCCATCCCGGAAGAGGCGTGGGAAATGCTGGCGAACGACAATCCGCTCCGGACTGCGGATTCTGAGAGAGAGCTGAGCGAGGGCTGACCACCGTTGATTGTTATTGACACCCATATCCAGATTTGGTGGGTTGAAGAATCCGGCCGTCTGGCTGAAACGCAACGACAGGCTATCGAGAACGAGCGGCATCAATCCGGGATTATCGGCGTCAGCGCCATATCTTGCGTAGAAATTGCCAGACTCGCGGAAAACGGGCTGATTGAGTTGCCGACCGATTCGCTGACTTGGATGCTTCGCCTGTTGAGTTATCCTGCTGTCCGACTTCTGCCCATCACCCCCGAAATAGCCGTCCGCGCCTACAGCCTACCGGAACCCTTCCACCGCGATCCCGCCGACCGCATCCTGGTTGCCACCGCTCTGGAGTACTCCTGCCCGCTGGTCACCTCAGACGGTCGCATCCTGGACTATCCCCACGTCACTACCATCGGATAAAGAGGACCCAAACATGCCCGACTCCCTTTCCCGCCAGCTGGCCCGCTGGGCCGTAAACCTGGACGCCGCCGACCTGCCGCCGGCCGTGGTCGACAAGATGCAGACCTCCCTGCTGCACGCCACCGTGGTCGCAATCGTCGGCGCCGGAACCCACCACGGCAAGGCCGCCGTGGACCTGGCCCTGGCCGAGGAAGCCTCAGCCCACGGCGCAAGCATCCTGGCTTCAGGCGGACGCGCCACCCGCTGCGGGGCCGCCTTTGCCAACAGCAAGCTGATGCATGCCACCAACCAGGCAGATTCCTACCGGATGCTGACCCACCCGGGCCCGTGCGTCATTCCCGCCGCGCTGGCATCCGCTCAGTTGGGCGGGGCCACCGGGGCCCAGCTGCTCACCGCCATGGCCGCCGCATACGAGGTGGAATCACGCATCGCCGGCGACTTCATCGCGTCCACCCAGGCCCGGGGCTTTCGCTCCAGCCCCATCTATGGGACGCTCGGCGCCGCCGTCGCCACCGGCAAGCTGCTGGGATTGACCGAGGACCAGATGGTCACCGCCATCGCCCTGGCCTGCACTTTCACGGCGGGTACCAACGAGGGGCCGCGCTCCGGCGGGCGGGAGATGATGTTCCACGAGCCCCAGTCCACCCGCAGTGGCATCATGGCCGCCCTGCTGGCCCGTGAGGACGTCCGCGGGTCCGAGGAGGCCCTGGAAGGAGCGGCCGGGTTCTACAACGCCTTCACGGGCAACAACCGCGGCGAGCTCTCCTACGTGTTCACCGGTCCTCAGCAGGTGTCCTTTGCGCCGGTGACCGAAGGGCTGGGAACTCGTTGGGAACTGCTGCACACCGTGCTCAAAATGTATCCCACGGCCGGCTACAACTGCCCCGTGATCGACCTGATGACGGACATCCGGCGTTCCCACCAGTTGGCCATCGACGAGATCGAACGCATCACTATAGACATGAACTGGCTCGAGACCCTCTACCCGTCGCCGGCCTTCCCCAACCCGTCCCGAGGCCAGGCAATCGTGGGCAGCACGCACTATTTCGCCGCCTACGTCGCCGTGAACGGCAGCTATCCCCCGCTGCGCACCCGCATCGACCCGGGCCCGGCTGATATTCAAGATCGGTCCGACGCCGCAACCGCCGAAAACCACGATGCCGTGCTGGCCCTGATGCACAAGGTGCATACCGTCGGGCACAAGGACCGGCCGGCTTTTGCCCCGCGCATCACCATCGACATGGCCGGAGGCAACGTTTACCGGGGCGAATACCAGGGCAACGAACTGGAATGGGGCCTGGACACCGAGGTGGAGCGCCTTCAGCCGCTGTTCCCGCAGATCCACTGGCCGACCGAAAAGCTGGAGGATACGACAGGCGCGGTGCGCGATATCCCCAACGCCGCCGACATCAGCGACCTTATCGTCGCCGCCACGCCCTGAAAGTTTCGCACCCGGGTCGATCCGAAAGGCCGACAGGACCTATAAATCCCGTTGACTACCCGACCGGTCAACCAACACAATCGATCACAGGAGTAAATCATGCTGCCAGGACTGGAAGGCAAGGCCGCGCTGGTTACCGGCGGGAGCAAGGGCATCGGTAAATCCATCGCCTATGCCCTGGCCCGGGATGGCTGCTCCGTTGCCATCTGCGCCAGAGGAGAGGACGACCTGCGGGCCGCCGCCGCTGAAATCGGTGACGCCACCGGCGCGCGCGTCATACCCATCCGCGCCGACATGACGGCGCCCGACGACATCGTCAACCTGGTGCGCGAGACCGTGAACGGTCTGGGCCGCCTGGACATCCTGATCAACAACGCGGTGAACAGCACCAGCGACCGCGCCAGTCAGATTCCAGACGACGTTATCCTGAACCACATCACCACCAAGGTGATGGGATACATTCGCTGCGCCCGGGAGTGCGTGCCGCACATGGTCGCCTCCGGCGGCGGACGCATCATCAACATCGGCGGCATGGCGGCGCGAAACTCCAGCCCCACCAACCCGGGGTCAGGCGTCACCAACTCGGCGATGTCCAACTACTCCAAGGCGCTGTCCGACGACGTCGCCGCGGACGGCATCCTCGTCAATTGCATCCACCCGGGCAGCACCCGGACGGAGCGCTACATGGGACTGGTCGCGGAGCGGGCCGTCCGGAACAACACCTCGTCAGAGGCGGAGCTGGCCGGTTCCGTCTCCGAAATACCCATCGGCCGCATGATCGAGCCGGACGACATTGCCAACCTGGCTGCCTTCCTGTGCTCGGATCTGGCCTCCGCAATCACGGGCCAGACCATAGCGGTGGACGGCGGAGCCGGGCGGGGCGTGCACTTTTAACCGCTCGCCGCCTGTCGAACCCCGGAGCAGCCGTGGGACTCCGCTCCGGAGCCGCGCCCGTGCGATGGCGCGGCCCAACAGGTTTCAACTCATGCCCAAATCACGCAGCGCGTTGGCGAAGTCGGGATCGAGAACGTAGGCGTCTTCGGTGCGGTCGTAGATCAGCGGGCGGGGCAGGTCCACGTTTCCCCGACGGCGCTTCAGCCGGTTCAGGCTGTGCCCCTGGCTCGACAGGGAGCCGGACAGTTCGCGCTGGGAGAGCCGCAGCGTGTGCATCAGCTGCGCGCGTTTTTGCGTGTGATTGGGCGACCGGGACACGCGCAGCATGGCCTGCCGCGCGGTGTCTGACAGATTCCTCCAGAACGTTGTGACGTAACTTGCGTTCCAGGTAGCTTCCGGCGTCGACGCTGGCGCTACCGCTACCGTTTCGGTCTGCTCTCCTTCTTCAACTGCGGCTTCCGGCGTTATGGCAACGACAGTTGCTTCACCGGTCGCTTCGCCTGCTGCTGTGGTAGATGCGCTTGCGGTCGGGTCAATAGCCCGGCCGGCCATCCCTCTTAACGTCGCCACCACTTCTTCCACGTCGCCTTCAATCGTTATTGTAATATTCGCCAAAGTTTTGCTCCTGGTGGTTCGAATTTACACTGTGCCGTCGACGCTGGACATAATCTAACATACGCATTACGCAATACACCATACCGCCTAATATCCAAAATTGATTTTCAGCGGCTAATCGCGGCCAATAACGCAGCTTCCAACACCCGCGGCGGTACATATTGCTCAAATCGGCCAGATATCCGGCCGTCCCGTCCCACTACGAACGTCCAGGGCTCGGATACCAGGCCCCATTCCCCGACGGCGGGAACCAGCTCGCGGGCCGGGTCCGCGGGGTTGATCCGGTGTGGGTCGCGGTACACCTCGACGTGAACAAAGCTGGCCTGCCCGGCATACCTTTCGGCCAGCGCCGAAAGGTCAGACACTTGCGGCCCGCACGTCGCCGTCACGCAAAAAGCCGGCGTGGCAAAGGTGATCACCGCGGGTTTCCCGGCCCGCACCGCCTGGGCTGCCGACAACCGGTACAACGCCGGATCCGGTTCGGGGCTGCTGCTGATGGTTCGCAGATCCGCGACCGTAGCCACCGTGGGCGTTTCGGACAGCGGCGCCGCGTCACCAATGAACGGCGCGCGGTGCTTTGGAGCCACCGACACCACCGAGCCGATGGTCAGCGGTTCCGCCGCTTCCGAGGGCGACTGCGCATAGTCGAACGTGGCGTGCAACTCCCAAACCCCCAGCGTATCGCCGGTGGCGGTTCCGGCTCGATCAAAGGACACGTTGGCGATGAACACGCCACGACGACCCTCCGGGGGCCAGGGCAGGAACTCTGCCTCGGTCCGGTGTCGCACCTGACCGGTCGCGGCTCCGGGCTCGTAGTACACGGCGCGCAACGCTACTGTGTCCGGACGCACTGGCATATAATCACGATCCACCAATCCGAAGGACACCCGGTTGTCTCCCACGGCGAGGTCGCTGTTGCTCACCACCAGGCTTACCGGAGGGCCACCGGGCGGCTCTGAAAACGGATCGTTAGAACTGGCAGCCGGCGAACAAGCCAGCGCCGCCAGGAAAACCAATATGAGTACCGCAGTCGCATTCCGTGGCAACACCGGGCGACCGCTCTTCCACCCCTCCGCCGCATCAACCAAGCTGGCGCAAGATGGGATCAATGCAAACCTTCTGACTTACGACTTGCTGGCGAATTCCTAATGGATAAAGACTATTACGTGTAGAAATATGAAACCGGATCGGTTCAAAAACGAATATCCGTTATATTACTCAGAAGCCCTCACGCGTACCCAGTTTGTCATTGTGAGCCCAGCACGGCAATCTTGTTCCGGCCAGGATCGTCGCTATACCAAATACCAGCGAAATTACCACGTCTGATTGATACCTTGATCTTCCCGATCCAGTTTTTGCCCAGTCCTGGCTACCCAGGGGCAGGCCCCCCAGGGGCGGGAGTTTCAACTACCAGCGCAGTATAGGGACTGCTGTACCGCAGCGCAACGCCACCGGGCTCTCACGCGTACCCATTTTGTCTTTTACATCGATGCACCGGATGAACAGGATTTGATTGATTATTGTGGACGTTCCCGCGCTCTTGACGATGCTGAAAATTGAACGCCCCACCCGCACGCCATCATCCGGTCTATCCTGTTTATCGATGTAAATTGGCTCCCGTAGTCGTGAAACTGGGTACGCATGAGGGTGGTTGGGGATTGACAACGTGTTTATTGGCGATTATGATAACGACAATTCCGTTATGCAATGTGAAGGCGACACGGATAGAGGAGGCTAGGAGCGATGGTTACCGTGAACGAACGTCTAGTCACCGTGGATGAAGAACAACCTGCTGGGCTATTGACCGAGAAAGTGGAAAGGGATTTGGCTGAAGCGCTGACCGAGTTTGGGGCCCACAAGGAAGAAGTCGCGCCGGAACGCGCCTGTCGCATCTCCCCGCCCACCCTGGCGTACGGCATTCCGATGGCTGGAGTGCGGTACTACAGCTTCGTGCCGGAGAAGTAGGACGGCAGGCGACAAGGCGCGATGACGCGCTCTGGGGCGGCCTGATGGCCGCCCCAAATAATTTAATCGCCAACCTTAATCCCCTAATCCCCTGCTTACCCATTTTGGGTAGTTCGTCAGAAGCAGCAACTGTGTGGAAGGTCAAGGGGTTAGGCGGCAGCGGCAACAGGATTTTGCCAGGGGGTGTTGGATTTGATGATGGCGTTGCAGAGGGTGAGCAGCTTGCGCATACACGCGATGAGGGCGACCTTCTGGGCCTTGCCGGCGGCCCGCAGACGCTCATAACAGGCTCGGATGGCTGGGTTGCATCGGGTGGCCGCCAGGGTTGCCAGGTACAAGGCGGCCCGCAACTGGCGTCGGCCGCCCCACACCGAGCGTTTGCCGCGCCATTGTCCGCGGTCCCGGTTGTAGGGAGCAACGCCCGCCAGGGCGGCGATTGCCTTGGGGGTGGCGTGTCCCAGCTCGGGCAGTCCGGCGGCGGCCAACTCCGTCACCAGCCGGGTTTCCAATCCTCCAGTGGCCTCCACGATGACCCGCTGCGGCTCCAGCGGGACCAACTCCGCCACCAGATCGCTCAGGCTGGCGTCGGTGTACTCCACACTCCAGGCCCGGTCTGCCGGAAGCGCCCAACAATCCAGGCAAGCTTTGGACACGTCAATGCCGATGATGGTCATTGTCGCGGTGGTCATGATGTTTTACACTCCCCGTACCTTTGGTTTGGCGTGGCTTGCCATTCCCGGACTACCCGGCCTTGCAATACGGGGTCTGGTGATTCAGCCCCTCACAACTGTTCGGGTTAGCCAAGGGTGAACGACGCGGCGACCTTGCTGATTCACGGCTTCGCACAGCGAGCCCCAGGATTAACGGTCGCCGCGTCGTTGGCTCCTTCAAGATACAAGGATTTGCCGGATTTATGGATTATCAGGATCGGGAGCGCTCTGCCCTGAGTGGCCTCTATCCGGCCAATCCGTAAATCCTGATAGGAGTTATGCACTTGAAATTGCGAACCCGTCATTCCTGCGAAAGCAGGAATGACGGTTGTTCTGCTGCCCAACTGCGTAAGTCCTTTCCTGATTCTGAATTCTGACCAACTGCCCAAAATGAGCTCTCGTGATCTCGCCGCCAGCAGGCGCGCGTCGGAACGGTGTGCTATCATGGCACTGAACCCCTGTCGGCTCGCCGGACACATTACACAAATGATTCATTTCATGTTCCCCATCTGCTGCTGCCCCCCCCCCCCCCCCGACTAACCCCGTCGCAAAACGCCAGCCTGGGCCGGCGGCTACCGCTGCCCTGGTGTTGAACGTTCGAGACTTCCAATGGCCGGACGTGGATGGATCCACGTCCGGTTTTTGATTTCTGCATCCGCCCCGCGCGGATATCAATTTGGAGGACTGACCCATGAACACCGGCATCGGAGCTCTCCGCAAGCACCGGCTGGCGCTAGGTGCGCTGGCCATCATCGCCATCATCGCGCTGACGGCCGGCACCCTGTTCGCTGCCAGCGAGCGGCAACAGCCCGACATCCAACCGTCGAGCGGGCAGCTGCCGAGCGAACCTTTGACCAGTCACGAGACCGACCCCGGACTGTCCGAAGAGCACCGCGCCCTGGTGGCGCAGGAAGCGGCCCAGCAAGATGGACCCGTGGCCGCCCCCGGCCAGGTTGTGCTGGAACCCCAAGTCTCCGATGCCCTGGCCCAATGGTTGGACGAGCAGCCGGAGCAGATGGGTTTCATAACCCGTGAAGACGCCATCACCTCCGACCCGGATACCATGGACTGGCTGTTGTACCAAGCGGTGTACAAAGATGTCCTGACTCAGGAACACGCCGACGCGGTGCAGGACTGGTACGACCGGCGTCCCAGCGCGGAAGAAGCGCCCGAACTGCTGAACCAACAGCCGGTATATCTGCACCGCCCCGGCGACGATAACAGCGTCCGCGAACTGTTGCGGGAAACCGAGTCTCGCTAATCTTGCCGCCCTACCTCGGTCCTGGAGTACAACATGACAAAGCCGCTGCAATCGCTGACGCTTCCGCTCCTTGCCTTCCTACTGACTGCGCTGGTGGGCGTCGTTCTTGCCACCGCTCCGCCAGTCGGGGCGCAGGGAGGCGTACCCCCCGTCACCAATATCGCGGTGGTCAGCGGCACGGACTCCAGTGAGGCGGTCGTCTCATGGGACGCCGTATCCCAAGCATCACATTACCGCATCGGTTACGTCAATATGGAGGTTGATTACCACCTGGCCAAGGCCAGTTGCACGGAAGAATGGATCGAAGCCTTCGTCTATGTTGACGTGAACGCACGGAATATTCCAGTCAGGAATGGGCGCGCCGAGTACACTATCCGGCGGCTATCCCCCGGCGCTCGCCATGCTTTCACCGTGCTGACCACCAACAACTTCCACAATAGCACCCAGAGTGTCGGCGGAGACTTCTCTTGGCCGTCAAGCCCGCGCTGGAAGTTCCTGCCGGGACGAACTACGCTACCAGCCAGCGTGACGCTCCCCAGCGGTGAATGTACCCAGATTGCCCCGGCCCCCGGTGCCTCTGATCGGCCCCTCACCAACGCGGAACTGGTGCAGCTGGTCCGGCCGGCTCTCGCGAAAATCATTGCTATTCCCTCCGACGGCAGAACCTACTCTGGCACCGGCTTCGTCGTAAGCTCCGATGGCCTGATGGTGACCAACCGCCACGTGGTGGACGACGCTAGCACTGTGGACGTCCACATGATAGCTGCCGATGGGCACAGGATAACGCTCACCGGGCAGGTGTTGGGCCGGGGCATCCTGGCCGACTTGGCGATGATTCAACTGCCGGCCGGCCGAACTTATCCCGCTTTGACGCTGGGACACGCGGACGATGTAGCCCAGAGCGATACGGTTACCGCCTGGGGATACCCATCATCAAGTTTCCTGGGCGATGACCCCACCCTGACCCAGGGCATCGTATCTTCGACCAACCGTGTTTTCGATGACACCAGGTACATCCAAACCGACGCCGCCATCGCCGGGGGCAGCAGCGGCGGCCCGGTGGTGGATCGTTTCGGCCATGTCATCGGCGTCAACACCGCCAGCTTGGTTCGGATTCAGGACGATGGCACCGCAGTGCCGGTCCCCGGTATCTACCTGGCCATTGTCAGCAATGAAATCACTAGCCGGTGGGATGCCATGGTAGCCGGAGGGCCGGCGCAGGCCACCTACCGCAACCTGAGGTTTGACTATGGCTACAGCATGAGCATACCGAAGGGATGGTATCTGGATAGCGAGACAGAGCTAACTTCGACTTTCATCCCGTATACCGGGCGACGTCTAGCATCGATTGCAAGTTTCCCGATACGCGAGCCGTTCATAGGACGGAGCGAAGAGCTTCAAGCTTTTGCCAATTGGTATTGGAACACTTTCTTACCGGGGTACGCAGCTGAAAACTGGGTCCTTTTCCAGCCGGTGGGCATGACCAAAGTGAACGTGTCGGGCCAGGAGTTTTACCGTCTTGACTATAGGGCGCGATGGTCATCTGAGCTATGCTTATTCCGCGTTATCGAGATGCACAGCGTGTCCTCCAGTTACCCGGCCAAGCCTTACGTGTTCAACACGGAAAGCAATATTTGTGAGGACAGCCTGTCGACGGCTCACCAGGCGGAGCGTCAGACCATGCTCAACAGTTTCCGCCCGTAACGACAGTCAGTCCTGCGGAAGGAACCCGAAGGGCCGCTGCGTTGCCAGGCAGCGGCCCTTCGGTTGTCATTTTGAGGAACGCAGCCGCTCATTCTGTGCCTGTCGCCGGTCACTGGATTCCCGCTTTCGTGGGAATGATGGTGATGGTGCGATTGCCCTGTACCGGAGGCGATTTCGCTACTCGGGTGCGGTCGACATTGGCATTGGATTGGTCATGCGAGCGGGTTTAGCCAGCGTAGGCCGGGGAAGCGGGCGAAATCCGAATCGTTGGAGTGGAGCTCCGCGTCGTGTTCAATGGCCAATGCGGCTATGTGGGCGTCTGTCACCAACTTGGTTCCGCTGCCGGCGACGGCGAGGTTTTCCTGGAAGATGCGCATGTGGCCGTCGCCCGGGTTGATCGGAGTGATATGGTCATGTCGGAACCAGTCGGCTACGGAGTCCGCGGCATTGGCCGGCGACACGGGAGGACTTAGGACACCGGGAATGGTGATCACGCGCACAAACCCTGTTGCTACTGCCCAGGGGATGCCGACGCTTTCGGTACCATGAATCAGGTCTTGCCACCAGCGTTGGGCCACGTCATGCTCTGGGGCATCAGGTTTGTGAGCGTAGATCAGCATGTTGATGTCCGGTACGATCATGCGTTGCGTTCCCTGATTCTCCGTTCCTTCTCGAAGTATTCCTGATCCATAAGTTCATCGTTCAGCTGATTGTAGTTGACCCGCTGTTCTTGGCCGATGAGGGCCGCACGGGCGGCAACAGAGGAGGGTTCCGTCTCGGTGGCCGGCGCATCCGGCTCTGTGGTGGAGATTTCTCCGATGTCCAATGAAACCAACGACCCTTCCGGTAGGTCAATTGCTTCCAGCGGCGTGAGTACCCCGTTGGCGAACCTGGCTTTCACGGTTTGTGTCATAACTCGCTCCCTGCGGCGCCCTGCTTGATGGTTCCACGCGGGCAGTGTAGCACTGGCTACGTCGATTGCATTTGTGGTGTTTGTAGGGGATTTGGCTATTCCGAAAAATTAGTATCGTCGGCATGGGCTTGTCTACTGAATTAGGGAGAGCGAAATCTTCTCTGTACCGGTCCGCCCCGCGCTGGACATACCGGGGGCGGATGGTTATCATCATCGGACAGGCTGCAGCGCGACGTCACCCGTTGCGTGGGAGTTTCCGCGCTCGCACCCCGTGACAGTCAGGAGGGCGCCTATGGTCGCGGTCACCAGCGAGTCCACCGATCTGATCGCACGCGTTTCCGAATACGTGGATGATGCGAACCAACTGGAACGCATCCGGTCAGCCTACGACTTCGCGGAACGGTGCCACGACGGGCAGATGCGGCGGTCCGGCGACCCGTATATCGTTCATCCCCTGGCTGCGGCCATCATCCTGGCCGACCTTTACCTCGACCCTGACACCATTATGGCCGCCCTGCTCCACGACGTGCTGGAGGACTGCGGGGTCGGCGTGGACGAGCTGGCGGAACGCTTTGGACCCAGCGTCTCCCGCCTGGTTGACGGCGTTACCAAGCTGACCCGCGTCGACTATCGTCCCCCGGACTCCGAGGCCAACGGCGCCGCGCCGGCGGAAAACCTTTACGCCGAGAGCCTGCGCAAGATGCTGGTCGCCATGGCCGAGGACATCCGCGTAGTCCTCATCAAGCTGGCCGACCGGCTGCACAACATGCGCACGCTGGACGCGCTCTCCGAGGACAAGCGCCGGCGCATCGCCCAGGAAACCCTGGACGTGTACTCGCCCCTGGCCCACCGGCTCGGCATCTGGGAACTCAAGTGGCAGCTGGATGACCTGGCCTTCCGGCACCTGAACGAGACCCGTTACCGGGAGATCTCCCGGATGCTGGCGGCGCGACGATCCCAGCGGGAGGCCTACGTGGCGGACGTGGCCGACCGGCTCAAGACCGAGTTGGCGGACAACCGCCTGCGCGCGGACGTGAGCGGCCGACCCAAGGGCATCTACTCCATACACAACAAGATCGAAAAATACGCCGCCGACGGCAAGGAACTCAGCGACATCTACGACCTGTACGCCTTGCGCGTAATCGTCGACGAGATTCCCGACTGCTACACCGCCCTGGGCATCACTCATCGCATGTGGAGCCCCATCCCCGGCCAGTTCGACGACTACATCGCCACGCCGAAGAAGAACATGTACCAGGCGTTGCATACCACGGTGCTGTGTGACGGCGGGCACCCGCTGGAAGTGCAGATCAAGACCCGCGAGATGCACCAGGTGGCGGAATACGGCGTGGCCGCTCATTGGCGCTACAAGGAACAGCGCGGCTCAGCCAATGGGAAAGCCTCCTTCGAGGAGCGGATGACCGGCTTGCGCCAGTTGCTGGAGTGGCAGCGCGAGACGCCGGACACCGACGAGTTCCTGGAACGGGTGCGGGAAGACCTGTTCCATGACCAGGTCTTCGTCTATACGCCCAAAGGCGACATCGTGGAGATGGCCGCCGGCTCCACCCCCATCGACTTTGCTTACAAGATCCACACCGATCTGGGAAACCGCATCTCCGGCGCCAAGGTGAACGGCAAACTGATGTCGCTGGACACCCCGCTGCACAACGGCGACACCGTTGAGGTGGTGGCCGGGAAGACGGGCCGGGGTCCGTCGCCCGACTGGCTGAACCCGGCGCGCGGATACGTGGCGACCAACAGCGCGCGGCAGAAGATTCGCTCCTGGTTCAACCGGCAGGCCCGCAGCGCCAACATCACCCGGGGCCGCGAGCTCCTGCGCCGCGAGCTGCGTCGCATGGGCATCAAGATGTCCGACCGCGAGGTGCTCGAAGCGTGTCGCTACGACAGCATGGAAGACGTCCTGGCCGCGCTGGGCTCCGGCGAGTTGAGCGACTCCGCCCTGTCCGCGCGACTGACGCAGTTCCGCAACGATGAGATGGTTGAAGCCGAGTGGATGCCCAAGCTGCGCGGCTCCACGTCCCTGTCCAGCCCGTCCTCGGGCATTTCGGTGTTGGGCGTTGGCGACCTGCTGACCAGCATCGCCCGGTGCTGCAACCCCATCCAGGGCGACCCGATCATCGGCTTCGTGACGCGCTCTCGTGGCGTCAGCGTGCACAAGGAAGGCTGCATCAACGTGCTCAACGAGGACGAGCAGGAGCGTCTGGTTCCCGTTTCATGGGGGCAGAAGCAGGAGCTGTACCCGGTACGCATCCGCATTGAGGCCATGGACCGCGTGGGCCTGCTGCGGGACGTCACCACCAAGGTCTCGGACGACAAGATCAACATCGCTTGGGCCGTGACGCGGGAGAACGACGACGCCACGGTCAGCATGGAATTCACGATTCATGTGAAAAACCTCGAAGAGTTGAACCGCGTGTTCTCCCGCATCGAGGGTATCCGCGGGGTCACTTCGGTCAGCCGCGTCACCAGCAGTCCCCTGAGGCAGACCGAGCGCTGATCGACCCGGTCCGGGTTTGACGCGCTCGCCCGTTGGCGGCGAGCCAGTTGTTCAGTCTCTCAACCATGGCTCCCGCATTGCGCGGCGGCACGGCGGTCAAGCTGTTGCTGGCAGTGGCCGTGTTCCTGGGAATTCTGCTGATGCCCACCCCGGCGGGGCTGACCGCGGAAGGCCAGCGCGCCCTGGCGGTCATGCTCCTCGCCGTAATCCTGTGGGCCACCGAGGCGATACCGGTTCCGGTGGCCGGCGTGGGCGGAGTCCTGCTCCTGGTTCTGGTGGGAGCCGTCCCCGACATCGGCCCCGCCCTTTACGGTTTCTCCCAGCCCGTCGCCTACTTCCTCATCGGCATTCTGACCCTGGGCCTGGCGGTGCATCGCTCGGGCCTGGCCGAGCGCCTGGCCACCTACCTGATGCGCGGCGCGGCCGGGAGTCCGCGCCTGCTCTACGTGCAGATGCTGTTCTCCTTCGCCGCCCTGACCTTCGCGCTGCCGTCGGCGAGCACGCGGGGGGCCATTATGGTCCACGTGTACGAGCAGGTGCTGGAGCACTGGGAAATCCCCAAGGAGCACCCCCTGTACAAGGCGACGATGATGGCCATGGGCAGCCTGAACCGCCTTGGTTCCACCGCGCTGCTGGCCGGCGGCATCACTCCCGTGGTGGCTTCCGGCCTGCTGGGCGATTTTTCGTGGACCCAGTGGTTCCTGCTGATGAGCGTGCCGTTCTATGCCAACCTGATAGTGGGCGGGGCCGCCCTGTTTGTGTTCTACCGGTCCGGGTTCCGGTTGGGAGACGACGCCGGAGCCGCTGCGGTGTCGCTGGGCCGAATCAACCCGGTAGAGATGCGAGCTGGCGCCATCGTCGCGCTGACCGCCCTGCTGTGGTTCACCGACTTCGCCCACGGATTGCACCCGGCAGTGCCCGCGATGGTTGCCCTGTGCCTGATCCTGATGCCGCGGGTGGGCATCCTCACCTGGCGCGAGTTCGAGCGCGACCTGGGCTGGTCAAACTTCTTCATCATCGCCACGTCGCTGTCGCTGTCTCATGCCCTGGTGACCACCGGCGCTGCGGCCTGGTTCTCCGAAACGCTGGTTGGCGCGGTGACGCAATTGTCATCATCACCCATGCTGATTCTGCTGATGCTGTGCGTGTGCTTCGCCATGTTGCGGTTCATCCTGCCCAACATCGCCGGCTACCTGGCGCTGGTGATACCGGTGACCATGGCGGCGGCGGAATCGCTGGGTTTGGATCCGCTGGTGTGCGGCATGGCGGCCGTGGTGGTGGGCGACTCGGTGGTCTATTACAGCGCGGGCGGGACCGCGAGTGTGTTCATCTTCCAGCGGGCCAACATTGCCAATCCCGAAATCTTCCGGTTCGCAATCACCATGACCGTGATCGCGACGGCCATTCTGCTATTGGCGGTGGTCCCCTACTGGGGCCTGGTGGGCCACCCGCTGGTTCCGTAGCCGGCGCGGCTACAATTGCGCGGCAATCGCCAAGGCCAGCCCGATCAGAATGATCGCAGCCGCGCCGATCACCAACCAAGTGAGGAATCGCCGCATCCTCCGCCGTCGCTGTCTTGCCCTCCGCAGGTCAGCCCGGTAGTCCCAGGGGCGGCGGATGCGGTCACCATCCTTCCAGACGCCGCGCCGCCGTCGTTTGGCCTCGGCCTCCGCCTCGGGGAAGCCCAGGTCTCGGCCTCCGTAACGCCGGTACCACCACGCCATGCCGGAGCGCACCATCTCCACGTTGACCGACTGGGCCCGCCGGCGCCGCCGGTAGAGCAGGCCCACCGTGCGCCCGTAGCGGTCGGTGGCCATGGCCTCCATGCGTATCCCGCCCCGCCGTACCAGCGTCTCCAGATGCTTGCGCGACTCCTGACCGTGGGGTTGGGCCAGTTCCGGCGCGTCGATGCCATAGAGCCGCACCGGAAACGGACGCCCCAGGAAGCTCAATAGCCCCGCGTACTTGACCTCCAGCGAGTCGCCGTCAATGACCCGCCGTATCCGCACCCTGCGGGCCATCGCCCGGCCTACACGGTCAGCGGCGTGTCGTCGCGGTTGGCCCACTCGCCCATGGACGCGTCGTAGTTCTTGGCGTTCTCGAAGCCCGCCAGGCGCAGCACGAAGTTTCCGTGCGCCGCACGGATGCCGGCCTGTCAATAGGAGTACGCCGTCTTGTCCGGCGTGATGCCGTGCTCCGTCAGGATGCGCCGGATCTCCGCTGCCGGCTTGAACTCGTGGGTGTTGCGATCCATCAGGTGGAACCACTCCAGATGCACCGCGCCGGGAACATGGCCCGGCCGCTTGTTCTGATAGTTGGGGGCGGAGCCGTCCCACTCGCCGTCACTGCGAACGTCCCACACCACCACGTTGTCCCCGGGCTCCCCGTCCAGTGAACAGGCATCTTTGAGCTCGTCGCCGGTGACGATGAACGAGTCGTCGGCGCGCGGCGTGAAAGTCACCGCCGCCGGCGCCCTGGCCCGGCCGAAGTCCACTGGCTGCCCGGCGTTCACCCACGCCCGCCAGCCGCCGTTCAGCACTTTCACGTTGGTGTGGCCATAGTAGTTGAACACCCACCAGATGCGCGCCGCCGTCAGTCCCTGGGCGTGGTCGTAGGTGACCACGGTGGTATCGTCGCCGATGCCCAGGCCCTCGGCCATGGCCTTGAACTGCTCCGGCGTCATCACGTGCTGCCCGCGCGCGCCTGGTTCAATCGCGCTGTCGGGGTTCTTGGCCCAGTTGTCGGCGACGTGGGCCGCGCCGGGGATGTGGCCGCGCTGCCAGGCGTCGGCGGTGTTGGCGCAGTCCAGCACCACCACGTTGGGATCGTCAAGATGGGCGGCGACCCAGGCGGCGTCGGTCAGGTACTCGGGGTGAGCGTAATCGTCGGTATGAGTCGTCATGGAGCGGCTCCTGCAGTCAGGTGTGAGTTGCCGGGATTGTAGGCGGCGGCGGCCCGGCGGGTCAACGGGCCAGATCACGAAGTGATATGATGACACGGAGTTGGTCTCCCTGTAGGATCTACCCGCGCTCCGGGAATCCTGCCTGCTGTCCGCGCACCGTTTTGACATGATTTGGGAAGTTCGATTTCACACCGATTTCGATCCAGATTTCCACGGTTTCACTGAGTCCGTACAAGACGAGCTTTTAGCTAAATTGCTGCTATTGCAAACTTTCGGGCCAACTCTAGGCCGGCCGCACGTGGATACTTTGCAAGGTTCGCGATACCCGAACATGAAAGAGCTTCGCTTCAACGCCGATGGTGGGGTTTGGAGAGTAGCGTTCGCATTCGATCCCAACCGACGATGTATTGTTCTCGCAGGGGCAAACAAATCTGGAATGAGCCAAAGCCTGTTTTACCGACGACTGATTGCCACGGCAGACGCCCGCTATCGCAATCATCTGGCTAACACGCGCCAGACTGGGGCATGACATGACTACCTTGGCCGAAAAAATCGCTTGTCTCGACGCCGAACGCCGAGACAAGGTGGAAAAGCGCGCAATCGAACTGATCGCAGAAGAAAGGATCAGACGCGCGAAGCTCGAGACCAAACGAAAGGCTGTGTCCGACAGTAGCGTGCGAGTCCAACTGTCCTCCAAACCCCGTTACCTACGCAACACCAGGACGTTGTCCATAGCCAAGAGGCGTTCCAAGGGTGGCCGCATCGCGGGTGGGCGGTCGCGCGGAATAGGTCATCGTCGGTATGTGGGCGTGTCACGGTAAGATCGATGCGTCGCAGCTCTCATGTTTTGTCGTTGCTGTTTCGTGAACGGCTGGTGGCGTCAGACGTCTTCGATGCGCTGTAGGTAGAGCTAACCTCGCCCCAAACACGGCTACGCCGTTCCCGCTACAATAGGCGCACTCAACACGCTCAGGTGCGAGGTGCGCTTTTATGGTTCAGCAGGGACAGATTGACCATCTTTTGCAGGAGGCCGGGGAGATCCCGCCTCCGCCCCACGTGGTCGAGCAGGCTACCATGGCCGACTACGACGGCGTCTACGCCCGCTCGGTGGAGGACCCCGAGGGCTTCTGGGCCGAGGCCGCCGAGGAACTGCACTGGTTCCGCAAGTGGGACGACGTTTTCCAGTGGGACTACCCCAACTTCCGGTGGTTCGTGGGCGGCCAGACCAACATCGCGTACAACGCGCTGGACCGCCACCTGACCACCGAGCGACGCAACAAGGCCGCCCTCATCTGGCTGGGCGAGGACGGCGCCGAGCAGGTCTACACCTACGCGCGGCTGGCCCAGCAGGTCAACCGCTTCGCTAACGGACTGAAGTCCCTGGGCGTGGGCAAGGGCGACCGGGTCGTCATCTACATGCCGCTGACGCCGGAGGGGGCCATCAGCATGCTGGCCTGCGCCCGCATCGGCGCGATCCACAGCGTGGTGTATGCCGGCTTCAGCGTCGGATCCCTGCGTGATCGCATCCAGGACGCCAGCGCCAAGGCCCTGATCACCGGCGACTACGGCTACCGCCGCGGCAATCGGGTGGACCTCAAGGGCATCGCCGACGAGGCCGTGGAGGGCTGCGACAGCCTGGAGCACGTCATCGTCTTCCGCCGCGAGCTGGCCCTGGAGGACCTGCGCGATGGCGAGACCGACTTCGACGGCCTGATGGCCCGCAGCGGCATCGACTGCCCCGCCGAGGTCATGGACGCCGAGGACCCGCTGTACATCCTCTACACCAGCGGCACCACCGGCCAGCCCAAGGGCGTCGTCCACGTCCACGGCGGGTACATGGTGGGCACCCACTACCACTTCAAGAACTTCTGGGACGTCAAGGACAAGGACGTCTTCTGGTGCATGTCGGACATCGGATGGGTGGTGGGCCATAGCTACATCGTCTATGCGCCGCTGGTGGCCGGAGCGACCACGGTGTTCCGCGAGGGCGCGCCCGACTTCCCCCACAGCGCCGTCTTCTACGAGGTCATCGAGAAGTACGGCGTCAACGTCATCTTCACCGCGCCCACGGCAGTGCGGATGCTCATGCGCTACGGCGAGGAGCCGGCCAGCCAGTACAATCTGCGCTCCCTGCGTTTCCTGACCTGCGCCGGCGAACCCCTGAACCCGGAGGCCCTGCGCTGGGCCTACCAGCACATCTGCGGCAGCGGCGAGTGGGCGCACATGGTCGACAACTGGTGGCAGACCGAGACCGGCGGCCCCTGCCTGGGCACCACCGCCACCATGACCTCCCGCCCCGGAAGGGTCGGCAAGCCTCTGCCCGGCGCGGTCATGGACATCGTGGATCGCGAGGGCCAGCCCATCGAGGAGCCGGACAAGGGCGGATTCCTGGTGATACGCCGCCCCTTCCCGCACTTCTCCCGCACCGTGTGGGGCGACCACGACCGCTACGCCGACACCTGGAGCCAGATCCCCGGGGTGTACTCCTCCGGCGACGTGGCCCTGCGCGACGCCGACGGCTACTACATGGTGGTGGGCCGCGCCGACGACGTGCTCAACGTGGCGGGCCACCGCATCGGCTCCGCCGAGGTGGAGTCGGCGCTGGTGTCGCATCCGGAGGTCGCCGAGGCGGCGGTGATCGGCAAGCCCGACGAGTTGCGCGGCGAGGTGATCAAGGGATTCGTCACGCTGCGCATGGGCAGCGAAGGCTCGGACCGGATGATCAACGACCTGCAACTCCACGTGCGCCGCGAACTGGGCCCCATCGCCGTCCCGTCGGAGATCGAGTTCACCCCCACGCTGCCCAAAACCCGCTCCGGCAAGATCATGCGCCGGTTGCTCAAGGCCCAGGAGCTGGGGCTGGACCCGGGGGACATAACGACTTTAGAGGAGTAAGAACGCTTAGCCGGCGCGTCTCATAGATACAATGGACGTTCGATGAACGGCAGGGAATTCGTGAGGCGCGCTCGGCGCTACGCTCGCCGCAACGGTTTGGAATGGCGGTTCGACCCGGCGCGGGGCAAGGGCAGCCACGGCAGGTTTTACTTGGGTACGAGGGAAACTACCGTGCAGCACGGCGAGATTTCGCGGCCGATGTTGTTTGAGATGCTGCGGCAACCAGGTATCAACCACCGGGAGTTCTAACGATGAAGTATCTTTATCCTTGCAACATCAAAGGCACTGAGGAAGACCGGGAAGGTTTCGTGGTCACTTTCCCAGACATGAGCGAGGCCATCACCGGCGGTTTTACATTCCGGGATTCCCTGATTCTGGCCGAAGATTGTTTGGTGGTTGCTCTGGAAGGCTATATCGTTGCGGGTCGAAAACTGCCTACGCCCAGCCCGTATCAGGAAGGGCAGGAGCTGCTGACGGTGCAGCCGGTCATCGCCGCCCAGCTGGACCTCTATACCGCCATGCGCGAGCAGGGCATCAACCGGGCGGAACTGGCGGAACGGCTGGCGATCAGCAATGAAGACGCCGACCGGCTGCTGAGCCTGGACTACCGCACGCCCATTGGAGAGGTGATGCAAGCGCTGCGCGCCGTGGGGCGGGATTTGGCTGTGTCGGAAAGGGCGGCGTGACAGTCCGCGTATGAACGGCAGGGAATTCGTGCGGCGGGCAAGACGCTATGCCAGAGCCAACAGGCTGGAATGGCGGTTCGACCCGGCGCGGGGCAAGGGCAGCCACGGCACGTTTTACATTGAAGATCGTCAGACAATAGCGTAACACGGCGAGATTCCCCGAAACATGCTTTTCGGGATGCTGCGCCAGTTGGAAATCAACCCCAGGGAGTTCTGATCATGCGGTACCTGTACCCGTGCACCATAGAAGGCAACGAGGAAGACGGCGATGGGTTTGTGGTTTCCTATCCCGATATCCCGTGGGCTCACACTGGCGGCTTTACTTTCAAGGAGTCCCTCGTCCTCGCCGAGGATTGCTTGGTGGTCGCATTGGCTCACTATGTCAACCACGGTGAAGATTTGCCGCCTCCCAGCCCGTATCAGGAAGGGCAGGAGCTGCTGACGGTGCAGCCGGTCATCGCCGCCCAGCTCGATCTCTACACCGCCATGCGCGAGCAGGGCATCAGCCGGGCGGAACTGGCGGAACGGCTGGCGGTCAGCAGTGAAGACGCCAACCGGCTGCTGAGCCTGGACTACCGCACGCCCATTGGAGAGGTGATGCAAGCGCTGCGCGCCGTGGGGCGGGATTTAGCTGTGTCGGAAAGGGCCGCGTGACAGTCCGCGTATGAACGGCAGGGAATTCGTGCGGCGGGCAAGACGCTATGCCAGGACCAACGGGCTGGAATGGCAGTTCGACCCGGCGTGGGGCAAAGGCAGCCATGGCAGGTTTTTCATAGGTGAACGGTTCACTACAGTACAGCAGGGTGAAATCGCCACGAAGACGCTGGCAAATATGCTGAGAGACCTGGGCATCAACCGAAGGGAGTTTTGATCGTGAATTACCTGTATCCTTGCAACATTGAAGGCAATGAGGAGGACGGGGAGGGTTATGCAGTCACATTTCCCGATGTGTATGGGGCCAACACGGGCGGTTTTACGTTCAAGGAGTCCATCATCCTCGCCGAGGATTGCCTGGTGGTAGCCCTGAGCTGCTACATCGACCTCGGCAAAGAACTGCCCACGCCCAGCCCATATCAGGAGGGACAGGAGTTGTTGACCGTCCAGCCGGTCATCGCCGCCCAGCTGGACCTCTACACCGCCATGTGCGAGCAGGGCATCAGCCGGGCGGAACTGGCGGAACGGCTGGCGATCAGCAGCGACGACGCCGACCGGCTGCTGAGCCTGGACTACCGCACGCCCATTGGAGAGGTTATCAAAGCCCTGCTGGCCGTCGGTTGCCAGTCGGCGGCGACGGAACAGGTGGCCTGACCACCGTTCGAGGTCAAAACGTCATGCTGTTGGATGAACTTGTCGGCGTAATTGAAACGCTGAAGCAACGCATACGGACACATGGGGCGACGCTGCGGGCCAATGAGATCAGGACCCGTGTGGCGCTCATTGACCCGCTGCTGGCGGCGCTGGGTTGGGATGTATCCGATCCAGCACTGGTTACACCTGAGTACACCGTGGGTGAAGGCAGAGCCGACTACGCTCTGCACGGGTCGGAGTCGATACCGGCCGCCATGGTGGAAGCCAAGCGGCTTGGGCACGCGCTCAACGACGATGAACGGATGCAGATGCTGAACTACGCCAACGCAAGAGGGGTGCGATACGCCGCCGTTACCGATGGTGACGTGTGGGAGTTTTACGAAGTCTTCAAACAGGCTCCGTTGGAAGATCGCCGCCTGCTCAATTTGCGCATTGCCAACACACCGGCCCACGAACTGGCGTTGCGACTGTTGTTGCTCTGGATGCCTAATCTAGCATCGGGGCAGCCAGTGGAGGCGAAGGAACCGATATTTGGTCCGCCCACAGAGCCTGAACCGGTGCCGCTGGAACCTGTACCCGTACCCCAAATGCTGTCGCAGCCTGATCCAGCACAAGGTTGGGTTGCACTATCTTCGTATTATCACGGAGCGAAACAGCCGATTGCAATCCGATTCCCTGACAGAGCCGAATATCAGGTAAAGCTTTGGCTGGATTTGGCCACGAACTCTGCCGAATGGCTATGGTCAACCAGCAGATTAAATCTGAGTAACCTCCCCGTCGGAGTCGGAGGCAGAGGGCAACGTTACATAGTCAATGCACAACCTGTTCACTCTGACGGCAAGTCTTTCAATAGTCATCTCAAAACCCAACCGCCTCCAATCCCGGGAACACCGCTCCACTTTGAAAGAAATTTCAGTGGGGAAAATCACGTTAAAAACGCAGCAAAACTTCTTCGCCATTGCGGCATAAACCCAGATGACGTTTACGTCCGTGTGGAGTGAAATCTTCCCAGTGGGATCGAAATTCTCTGCTATTGCTACCCGTGAACTTGGCGGCGCTGAAACTGTGAGAGTATCAGATGGCTACGGAACTGAAACCCGAAACGGAGGCCCGCATCGCCGATCTGGCGAAGCGGCTTGGTTTCGCCGGCCCGGACGCGGCGGAGCGGGTAATCATCGCCGCGCTGGACTACCTTGACCAAAACACCGGCAAATGGGAGCGGTGGTACACTCGCGCCGAGATTGACGCGATGGTAGAACGTGACCGCGTGGCATACTTAAGGGAGCATGGTTATCCCGAAACCGACCCCCGTCCCCTGTCGCAACTGCTGCAAGACGAACTGTACGACGAATTCGGGCTACCTAAATGATTGCAGAGGCGATGCTATGACTACCCTGAACAAGTCGGACATCACAGCCCGCATTGCGACGCTGGCGCAACGGCTGGGTTTTGACGGCCCGGACGCCAGTGAACAAGTGCTGGACATGGCGTTGGAGTATCTGGCTGACAGCATTGCCGGATGCCCGAACTGGCGTACCCGCCAGTACCGGGATGACTTCTCCCAGCAACACGCCGCGGACTTGGCGCGGCAAGGACACGCCGCTGACCTGAATGCGACCGCATCCGGGAAAGAGTAGATCAACGGACTGCCGGCTTGATGATTGTATCCGATACCTCAGCGCTGATGGCGTTGGTGATGGATGAACCGGAAGCGCCCGACATCCGCCACGCTATCGACTTAGCCGAGCGAGTGCTGATCTCCACCGCTACGCTGGTAGAATTCTACATCGTAGCTATGGGCAAGGGCGACGATGCCTATGTCCTCGCCCAATCTCTAATTCGAGATCTGCCCATTGCAATCGTCCCATTTGATGCAGAGCAGGCCGAAATCGCCCGACGCACCTACGAACGATACGGCAAAGGCCGTGAGCATCCCGCCCAACTGAACTTTGGAGACACCTTCGCCTACGCCCTCGCCTCCGTGCGGGGGCTGCCTCTGCTCTACAAGGGTGAGGACTTTGCCCGAACGGACATCGCAACGGTGATGTGACAAGTATTGACGCTATTGGGGTCAGGTCCCCAAATGAAAGGCGGCCGCTCCGCAGGCACGGTAGCGACCGCCTTAGTCGATCCCGGGCGGGGATCGTGCTCGATTTCTGCGCGGGCTCTAGCCCGCAGCCGCGCCGCCCACGGTCTCGATGATCAACCGGGTCACGGTGTAGGGATCGCAGTTGGCGTTGGGACGCCGGTCTTCGATGTAACCCTTGCCGTCGCGGGCGACCTGCCACGGAATCCGGACCGAGGCGCCCCGGTCGGATACGCCGTAACGGAACTCCCGGTAGGAGCAGGTCTCGTGCAGGCCGGTCAGGCGCTCTTCAATCCGGTGTCCGTAGTTGGCGATATGGAGGTCGTGGCGGGTCTGGAGCGCTTCCGCCGCGGCGAAGCAAGCGTCCAAATTCTCCCGCATCCGGTTGGTGGAGAAGTTGGTGTGGGCCCCGGCGCCATTCCAGTCGCCCTTGACCGGTTTGGGATCGAGGGTGGCGCTGATGCCCTTGCGCCCGTCAACGGTCTCCACGTCTTCGCCGATGCGATAGAGCAGCCAGCGAGCCAGCCACAAGTGGTCGCCCGCGGTCGGCGCTCCGATCGGTCCGATCTGAAACTCCCACTGGGCCGGCATGACCTCGCCGTTGATGCCGGCAAAAGCCAGGCCGGCGTACAAACAAGCGTCCATGTGCTGTTCCACCACCGGCCGGCCGAAGACCTCGTCGGATCCGACGCCGCAGTAGTAGCCGCCCTGGGGCGCGGGGAAACCGTTGTCGGGCCAGCCCAACGGCTTGATGCCGTCGAAGAAGGTGTACTCCTGCTCGATGCCGAACCAGAAGTCCAGTGAGGAGTATTTTTCGGCCGCGGCGGCGCAGCCGGCCCTGGTGTTGGATGGATGGGGTGACATGTCGGTGAGCAACACTTCGCACATCACCAGCTTGTGATTGCCGCCGCGTATCGGGTCAGGAACCGACAGCACCGGGCTCAGCACGCAGTCCGAGTTTTCGCCGGGAGCCTGGTTGGTGCTGGAGCCGTCGAAACCCCAGACGGGAGGATCCTCGCCGTCCGGGACGATCTTCGCCTTTGACCGCAGCTTGGCGGTGGGCTGCTGCCCGTCGATCCAAATGTATTCCGCCTTGTAACTCATGAGACAGACCTCAAAATCCAGATTGTTTAAATATTGTACCCGAACTGCCCTGATTAAATCGCCCTGTCGCAACCGCTCACATGTAAAAAGTTTGTTACCAAGACGCACCGAGCCGCGTGCATCTCGGCTCCGGCAGGGCTCGCGCGAACTCCATCGCGGCGGCATAGTCAGAAGCGGGATTCGCCGGGGTTTGAAATTTTCACAATGTCCATAAATCGCGAAAATCCTCCAGGTAGTGGTGACGTTTGGTAAATTACGCGTCGTTCCTGCGCAACCAGGAACCCAGAAGCCTTTGCCATCGGAAAGTCTGCCGGATTTCACCCTTCTCTGGCACACTGGATTCCGGCGAAAGCCGGAATGACGCGAAATGTCAACACTGCCTGATTCCGGCAATCCTCTTTCTGACGACAACTTTGCGCCGGCGCCGGCCCGCCAGCGGGCCGGCGCCTCAGTTTCACCGCCGGTGGTACACTTGATTTCGGCGTCACTTGTGCGTAACGCTGATATTCGACCGCGATACCCCAAACCCGGGAGAACGAAGACCGTATGTACTCGAAAATAATCGTTCCACTGGACGGATCGGACCTGGCGGAACAGGCCCTGCCCTATGCCGAGCTGGTGGCCGCCACGCTGTCAGCGCCCATTGAGCTCGTTCAGGCCTATGACGTCCTGCCGGGCAACATCCTGGGTTCACGCTCGCCGCGTATTGCGGACCAGTTGCAGATGGGAGCGCGGGAACGGGCCGAGGCTTCCCTGGAGCCCACCCGACAGCGACTGGAGGCCGACGGTTTTGCCGTCAACATCGCCACCCAGCGCGGTCCCGCCGCCGACGTCATCGTCGCCCAGGCCGGCACTGATCCGAGCGCGTTGGTGGTCATGTGCACCCACGGGCGCGGCGGCATCTCCCGGTGGGTCATGGGCAGCGTCACCGACAAGGTTCTGCACACCGTGCCCAACCCCATGTTGATCGTCCGCGCCACGGTTACCGGCCCGGCCTCGCCCAGCTCCTCGCTGAAGACCGTGGTGGTGCCGTTGGACGGTTCGGCTCTTTCGGAACTGGCGATACCCCACGCCGTGAGCATGGCCGCCGCGCTGTCGGCCCGCATCACCGCGCTGCAGATCACGCCGACGGCTGATTACTACCGGCGCCAGCTCATGGTGGTCACGCCGGAGATGGGCGCAATCCCCGACTTCGATCCCGGTTCGCCCGAGGAAATGGCCGATCAGGACGCGGAAGGCGTGGCCGCTTACCTGGAGGACGTGACCAACCGCATGGCCATCGACCATGCCCACGGCGTCGATACTGCCCACGTGGTGGACGACAACATTGCCCAGAGCATCATTGACCAGGCCGCTGCCCAGCCGTCCCTGGTGGTCATGACCACCCACGGCCGCAGCGGCGTGGGCCGCATGGTGTTGGGCAGCGTCACCGACCGGGTGATCCGCCACTCCAACACGCCGGCGCTGGTGATCCGTTAGACCAGGCGACAATCCCTGGCGCCGAGGCCCGCAACTGCGGGCCTCATTTCGTATTGAGGGCCTCCGCACCTCGCTCGTACCCAGTTGGCGGCGCGGAAACGTCAGAATCAGGATTTTCAAGATTTGGGGATTGTCAGGATTGGGACTATCCGACGCAACAGAACCCCCAATCCTGGAAATCCTTTAATCTCGAAAATCCTGATTCTGACAATTACCGAAAGTCGGTGCGCTTGAGCCTTCGCCCCATTGCGCGAACCGCGGTGGCGTGCTATCATATCCATGTAAGCAATAAAGATTATCTGAATAATGAATGTGCAGCGTTTCACAAACAATGGCAAAGGCGCTACGGCTACGTAGCCAAACAGGAGGTAACGCCATGACCCTGTGCAACAACATAATCGTTCCCCTGGACGGGTCGAAATTGTCGGCCCAGGCGCTCCCTGCAGCCCGGTTGATGGCCAATGCGACGCGCGCGCCGATCACGCTGGTGCGGTCTTTCGAGCCGCTCCCCGACTGGTTTGCCGACGCCGACCAGGGACGCTTCAGCGCCGCGATGGCCGCCAGCGAGCACGACCGCACCGTGGCCGATCTGGCGTGCATCAGGCGACGCATGGAGCATTGGGGCGTCGAGACTCCGGTTTTCGTCGAGGCTCACGAGGAGCCGGCCCATCAGGCCATCATCAGCAAGGCCAACCGCGACCCCAGCGCGATGGTCGTCATGTCCACACACGGTCGCGGCGGTTTCTCCCGCATGCTGACCGGCAGCGTGACCGCCAAGGTGGTGAACGCGGTAAGGAACCCGACGCTGATCGTGCGCTGCAACAAGACCGACTGCCCGGTGGTGCCGCAGTTCTTCGAGAACATCATCGTGCCGCTGGATGGGACCGCATTTGCCGAGCACGCCCTGGACTATGCCGGAGAACTGGCCACAACCTTCGGCACGCGGATCACCCTGTTCCGCTCCACGCCCGGCGCGGACTATTTCCGCACCAATTCCGACTGGGGACACTACGGCGGGGCGGGGTTCGGTTTCAACGAGCCCGAAGAGATGGCCCGGGATCTGGCACACACGTCGGAAGACTACCTGTGGAAAAAGGCCGACGCGCTGCGCGCCCGGTTCCCGCTGTTCGACGTCGAAGTGGTGAACTCCCGGGAAAACCCTGAGTATGGCATCGTCAACCTGGCAAACCGGCTGGACAACGGGCTGGTCGTGATGGCCACACGCGGCCGTCGCGCCGTGGGTCGGGCTCTGTTCGGCAGCGTGGGCGACCACGTGGTGCGGCATTCCACCACACCGACCTTCCTGGTGCGTGGGCCCCTGCACGCTGCGGAAGGCGCCTTCGGCAGCCACCGGCACGACCACCATCGGGAGCTGGCCGCGGTGTAACCTCCGCACCGCGCGAGCGCGGATAGCGCGAGCCCAAGGCTGGCGCCAATCGCGAAGGGGCGGGCAAATTTGCCCGCCCCCAATCATTTAAACGCGCTCGGGTAAACGCGCTCGGGTCGTCGCCGGGCTCAGCGCGCGCCGGCGACCGGCCCGGTCGTCTACCACTTCTGGATCACGGGAAGGACTTCCTTGCCGAACAGGCCGATGTTCTTCATGGTGGCCTCGTGTCCCATGCGGGACTCCTGGCCGTAGAATACCAGGTGCTCCATGCCCAGCCGCCGGTGCAGGAATTCCAGTTTCTCCAGCACCGTGTCCGGCGTGCCGCACACGATGTGGTAGTTCTCCTTGAGTTCCTCGAAAGTCTGGAGGTTGAGGGGCTTGAGGCCGGAACGCCGGGCGGCGATGGCGGAGCCGGCAGCGGAACGATAGCCAACCGGCGCCATGTACTCTCGCGGGCCACGGACGGTGGGACCCATGCGCCAGATGAAGTGCTTCGCCTGCTCGTCGGCCTCCTCCTGGGTGTCGCCGACATAGCAGCAAAGCAGGTAGCCGAAGTTGTCCGGCACAACCTCCCGACCGGCTTCCTCGGCAGCCACCCGGTACATGCCGAACAACTCTTCGGTGACGTCCAGATCGGTGAGGAAGGCCACGTAAGTGTAGCCATGGCGACCGGACCACTCGGCGGTCTCCGGCGATGAGGTGCCCGGCACCCAGATGGGCGGATGGGGCTGCTGGATTGGCACCATCCAGGGGTTGACCACCCTGAAGTTGTAGTGCTTCCCCTCCCAGCGGAAGGGGCCGGGAGTGGTCCAGGTCTTGATGATCAGGTCGTGGCATTCCTCAAAGCGTTCCCGGTTGGCCACCGGATTGTTATTGGTGGAGACAGTCTCAACGCCGGTCCCACGAACGAATCCCGAAATCATCCGCCCACCGGAGATGACGTCGATCATCGCCAGCTCTTCGGCCAGCCGGACCGGGTTGTCGTGGATGGGCAGGATGTTGCCCAGCAGCAGGATCCTGGCCTGGTGGGTGATGCGCGCCAGCACCGCGGCCGAAAGGTTGGTGGCGGCGTTCATGCACGACGGCGTGTTGTGGTGCTCGTTGAGCATGATGCCGTCGAAGCCCAGCTCGTCGGCGTACACGCACTCGTCAAAGTAGCGTTTGAAGAGGCCGTTGGCCGTGTTGGGGTTGAACCACGTGTTGGGGAAGGTCAGGCGCAGCGACGGATATTTGTCGCCCTCCTCGTCCGGGTACTCGTGGTAGGGGAATTCGGAGAAGTAGTAGCTCTTCACGGGACGGTGGCCTCCCTTGGCATGAGAAATGACTGGCCGATTATACCAGCCGCATTGCCGGCGCCCGTCCTGCCGATGTAATCGCCCCGCCGGCGGCGCGCCGGCCCGTTTGCCGGCCGGCTCAGGCTCAAGCCGCCGGCAGTTACAGCCGGTAGGCCCGTACCGCCGTGCCCTGGAACATTGCGGCTTTTTCTGCGTCCGAATAGGCGGCCGTCACCCGTTTGAAGGCATTCCACGCGGTGGTGTAGGAATAAGAAGCCTTGTCCACCGGGAAGTTGCTCTCGAACATGCAGCGCTCCGGACCGAATTGCTCGATGCAATAGTCCAGCCAGGGACGGATGGTTTCGGCCAGTTCCTGGGAATCCGGCGGGACGTCGCGCTGGTGCCTATCTCACTTCCACACTGCTGGTTGCCCGTAATGCCAACTCCCAAGGCCTTGGCCGGTCTTGGCATCCACGATGGCGTAGGCGTTGCTCTGCCCGGGCGTACACTGGCCCTGATTTTGGGAGGCCCCTGCGGAATCTTCCGGGCGCGGTTGACCCGGGGACGGAAGGCCCACGCCACAACGACCCGGCGGTCCCCAACCTTCCAAGGTAACGACCCACACTGGCAGCCCGTCCGCCGCCGGCCCCATCGCGTTCTCCTGGGCGTTGTAAACGGCTGCCACCGCGGTGGCAGGATACGCGTCACTGTATTCGCTTCGATGCACCCCCCAAACGCGCTCCGTTACCAACTCGATCACCCTCTCCTCAGATAGGGAGTCCGCGGGAAGGCCCTCACTCGGAGCAAGGCCGGCAACACCCATTTGTTCCAGTGGATGCTCCGGTAAGACGCTAGCCTGCTGAGGAACTGCCGCAGACGGTGTCTCCATTGTTCTATCCACCCAAAGGAATCCGACCCCGGATGCCATCAATATGGCGGCCGCGACGCCGACCCATGCCAGCCTGCCGAAGAATTTGCGTTGCATTTCTTTCCTCCTCTTGGATCAAGTGTACTAGCTAGTGCATCGGGGGTCCCAATACTGAACTTTCGTAGTTGGGGATCCAAATTTACGCACGTCCGCTACGCCGGTATGGGGGTTATGGACGCTGAAGTTGACTGACGAGTAGGACCCCGAGCCGAGCCGGACTTTCGGCGCAGTCGCCTGCACGACCGCATTGACGGCACCTGGGTAGTGGTCGCCCAGAGTCGTCGTCGTGCTACTGCCGTGTTTGTGGATTTCCCCGGATATCGATGCCTGATTGGGGTCCCAATTATAGGTCGCACTGAACGACGGGAAAGTGCCCCAAGTCATCGTGAAGACGTTGGTGGACAGGTTCTTTTCCACCTTGTAGTCGGCACTGCTGGTAGCCTTGCAACTGGAGGCGTAGTACAGCTCACCCCAGTAGTTCGTATCGCAGTTGGGATGGAGGGTGTAATAACCGCCACTGTCGTTCCAAATCTGGAAAAAAACGTATGGGTCGTTGAAGCCAGTATCACTGGACTTCCACCAGCCTATCTGTGCGACCCGGTCATCCGAGCTGTTACTCTCATTCTTGGTGATCATCACCCAGAAGCTTGTCCCGCCCTCGGCGTAGGTGGAGAATACCGGGTCGGGGTTGAACGCTCCCAAGTTCGCCTTGGTGCCGGAGACGTTTGATGAGTCGTAGTTCACACCATCGACCCAATACTGGACCGTGGATCCAGAGGAAAGGCTACAGGCCGCCAGCACCGGGCTCGTCGTCAGGCTCACCACCAAGAGAAGACTGGGAATAAGCACCGCCAACGCGAGCAAATGGCGCCGTTTCAACAATCGTTTCATGAGTCACTCGTCCTCACTATAAGGGTTCGTATTTTGCAGAGCAGTACCGGAAAATACCGGTGCAACTCCGCTTCAGAAAATCCCAACAAACCAGCCCTGCCGTCAGACGACAGGGCTGGACACGCCAGAAACATAGGGCTAACATTAAGCCCGATGGCGGAGCGCATTTCCCCATCGCCGCGGCCTCGGTGTTTGCGTCACCGGGGCCGTTCTGTTGGATCAGTGAGTCTATGGCCTGATTGGACGTTTGTCAACACGTCATGAACTGTTTGAGGACGCCAATAGTTGGCGGCATTCCACACATACAGCCGGACCATTTGCCCTGGGGTTTTTGCTCTTATTGTCCGTGCCCACGGCATGGCGGGCTGTGGCGGGCCCGGTGGCCGAGGGGACTACTCCGATTAATGCGATCGGGGCAGTATCCAAAGCCGGCAGCGACTTGATGCTGATTGGCCGTGAACGCTCGGAACCTGGTCGATGGAACCGAATTATCGCCTGTGGAGTCATTGTAGAGCATAAGTTCGCAATATGGCAAAGGTGGAGATGGCGCTTAGCAGGGCCTTTCCAAAGTTAATCCGCCATTCCCGCGGAAACGGGAACCCAGGAAGTGTTGTGTTAGAAATGTTCTGGATACCGGCTTTTGCCGGTATGACGGTTCGGGGTGACAGGCCGCCATCCGGGACTTTGAAAAAGCCCGGGGCACTCAGGCGTACCCGGTTTGTCATCGGGAGGAGCACAGCGACGGGGCGATCTCGTGACCGGCGAAAGAACCGCCGTTACCCCGACGAAATTGCTGCGCTCCGCTCGCAATTACTTTATTGTCCAAGTGGGCGCGCGTCAGACGCACCGCCGATTGTCGGCCCGTAGCGAATGTTGTACCATCGTTTGGCCTCAAATTCCCAATAGCCGGCACCTGGAGGATAGATTTATGGCCAGCACCGCACAACGTGAACGCGACATCGCCATTGTGGGCGTCGCCGAATCGGATGAGATGGGCAACGTGCCCAGCAAGTCTTCCCTCCAGCACCACGCTGAGGCAGCCTACAACGCGCTGGACGACGCGGGCCTCTCGATGTCCGACGTCAACGGGCTGATGACCGCCGGTTTCAGCACCCTGGCCACCGCCGAGTACTTCGGCGTCCAGCCTTCATTCACCGACAACACGTCGGTGGGCGGCTCTTCCTTCGTGATCCACGTCGCTCACGCCGCTGCCTCCATCCGCGCCGGCTACTGCGACACGGTCCTTATCACCCACGGACAGGCCGGACGTTCTACCCGCGTGCCGGTTCCGGCGGACCGCAACCTCCCCGTGGCCCAGTACGAAACGCCCTACGGCATGATCGGGCAGCCCATCAACTACGCTATGGCCTGCACCCGGTACATGCACGAGTACGGAGAGGAACGCACCCGCCAGGCCCTGGCCGAGATCGCCGTTTCCACTCGCAAGTGGGCCAACCTGAACCCGATGGCCTACATGCAGGACTCCCCGATGTCCTTCGACGACTACCACAACTCCCGCTGGGTGGCGTGGCCTTTCCACCTGTTCGACTGCTGCCTGGTAACCGACTCCGGCGCGGCAATCATCGTGACCACCGCCGAGAAGGCGGCCAACTGCAAGAAGGCGCCGGTGTGGGTGCTGGGCGCGGCCGAGGGCCACGACCACAACCTCATCAGCTTCATGCCCAACCACACCTCGACGTGGTCGCGGGAGACCGGGCCGCTGTCGCTGGAGCGGGCCGGCCTCACCCACGCCGACATCGACCACACCATGATCTACGACTCCTTCACCTACACCACCCTGGTGACCATCGAGGGCCTGGGCTTCTGCGGTCCGGGTGAGGGTCCCGACTTCGTTGCCAACCAGCGCACCGCGCCGGGCGGCGAGTTCGCCCTGAATACCAACGGTGGCGGCCTCTCCTACTCCCACCCGGGCATGTACGGCAGCTTCCTGCTGGTGGAAGCCGTCCGCCAGTTGCGCGGCGAGTGCGGCGACCGCCAGGTGCATCGCAAGGGTTCGACCGACCAGCCAGCGGCCACCAGCATGGTCAACGGCACCGGCGGCTCCCTGTCCTCAACCGGAACGGTGGTGCTGGCGACCGGATAACCGCCCACCGCCTCCGTGCTACAATGGAGTTCATCAAGCGGGTAGCCAGAAACTACTGGGTTGCCTACTATCTGGTGTACGTTGTCGGCGTAGCGATCGGCTTCGGACGATACCGGCAGCAGCTATCGGGAGAAGAAAGCGTACTTTGGCTGGCCGCTATTTTTGGCGCGTCGGCCGGACTCGCGCTCCTGGTGGCGATCCTCTTGGAGGTGATTGGCCGCATGGTACTGTTGATCCCAGCAGCTTGGAACAAAGCCAAGGCAGAAGGCAGAGCAGAAGGTAGAAAGGCAGAGCGTCAGCGCATTTTTGAGACGCTAAGTCGGCTAGGAGCCCGGGAAGACGGCTCCATCCAGATTACCCTTACTCCTGAGGTCATCAAACTTCTGATGGGCGACACCGATACGCCCTGAACGCCAGCTGACCGGAGCTCTTGAATCCTGCGCCCCGTGCCACGCAACTGGCATGGGGTAACTAGTCGATTAGCAGCCGACCCAATCCTGATACTCTTGCCCAGAACAGCGACATGGACATCGTAATCATCGGCCTTCCCCAATCAGGCAAAACCGCCCTCTTCAACGCGCTCACCCTGGGCAAGTCGGACGCCAGCGGCGCGTCGGGCAGCCCCACCGAAATGCACATCGGCATGGTCAAGGTGCCGGACCGGCGTTTGGATCACCTGGGCGCCATCTACAATCCGCGCAAGATTGTTCCTGCGGAAATACGCTACACGGACCTGCCTGGACCTGAGGGCATGGCGCGGTCGCAGGGGATCAGCGGGCGGTACCGCAACATCCTCCAATCCGCCACGGCGTTTCTGGTGGTCGTGCGCGCTTTCCAGAACGACTCGGTGCCCCATCCCAACGGCGCGATCGACCCCGCCCGTGATCTTGAAGCGATGCTGGGCGAGCTGTCCTTCGCCGACCTGGAGGTGCTGGAGCGGGCATCCACGCGCCTCGCCGACCAGGTGAACAAGACCAAGCCGGCGGAAAGGCCGATGGTGGTGCGCCAGAAGGAAACCGTGGACAAGGCTCGCGCCGGTTTGGAGAACGGCGTGCCGGTGCGCTTGCAGACATTCACGGAGTCCGAGCGGGCGGCGCTGATCAACTACCAGCTGCTGACCGACAAGAACGTGATCGCCGTGTTCAACACGGACGAGGGCGCGGATGCCATGTCCATTTCCGACCTGGATCTCGACCCCGGGCTCACCGCCGGTGTCGGTCAGGTCAGCATCAGCGCCCGGATTGAGGCCGAGCTGAGCACGATGGACCCGGAGGAAGCGGATGAGTTCCGCTCGGACCTGGGCCTCGGCGAGTCGGCCACGTCGCAGGTGATCCGGGCCAGTTACGACACCCTGGGCCTCGTGTCGTTCCTCACCGTGGGCGAAGATGAGGTGCGGGCCTGGAGCGTTCCCGGTGGTATACCGGCAGTGAGCGCGGCCGGCGTGATCCATACCGATTTCACCCGCGGCTTCATCCGGGCGGAGGTCATCGCCTACGATGACTATCGCGCCTGCGGGAGCATGGTGCAGGGCCGCAAGGAGGGACTGCTGCGCTCCGAGGGCAAGACCTACCCGGTGAAAGACGGAGACATCATCAACTTCCTGGTCAACACGTAGCCGCCATGATCGACATCCGCCAGTTTCGCGCCGAAGACGCCGAGGCCGTCCGCAACCTGTTCGCGCACGCCCAGGACGATGCTGCCGAGAGCTACAGCCGCACGGAGGCTGACCGCGAGGGGTTCCACGAATACATCGACGGCGCCCTCAACCACGACCTGGCCCACGTCGAGCAGAGCTATCTTCAGCGTCAGGCCAGCAACTTCTGGATCGCCGAGATGGATGGCCAAGTGGTCGGCAGCATCGGAGCCTACCGCCGGGACGATGAAGAGGCCGAGATACGACGCCTGGCAGTGGACCGATCCGCGCGCCGGCAGGGTGTGGCATCCCGGCTGATGGACGAGGCGGAGGAGTTCTGCCGCAATGCTGGCTACGCCCGCGCCATCGTCTGGACCGCCAACCACATGAGCGCCGCCATCGCCTTCCTCCAGCACCGCGGCTACCACGAACTGGAAGACCACGCTTTCCCGCACACCAGCCTGACGCTGTACCTGTACGCCCTGGATTTGTGATGGGGCCAGTCTGGCTCAACTACGGGGAAACCCATGAAGATAGAAATCGGCGAGTCCCTCTGCTACTCATACCTGCGGCACGTCAAGGGGTGTTGGCTGGTGCAAACCAACTGGAAGTCATCTGAGCACTGGGACAAGCGCAAAACCGATGCAGAACTGGAAACTATGTTCCGGGAAATGCGCCTGCGGTTTGACATGGGCGGCAGCGTATTCAAGCAGACTTCGAGCGTCGGGCAATTCATGCAGCAAGCAGAGATTGATGTGGTGGGCATTGACCAGGACGGCGGGATACACGCGATGGACGTCGCTTTCCACGAGGCCGGTTTAAACTATGGCGGAGGAGCAGCGAACCGAGTACTAAAGAAAATGCTGCGCGCCTACGTTCTTCTGACCGCCTATCATCCGACGCAAGCAGCTCTCAACATTTACTTCGTTTCGCCAAAAGTACATAGGGCCGTCCAGTCACCCTTGGAAAACATATTTGCTGCTTTGGGGGAGCAGTACCCAGAAGCCAATTGGTATTTGATGACCAATGAAACTTGCGATGAGCAAATCGTCCGTCAAACGTTAGACAAGGCCGATACGGTTGCTGATACCGCAGAGTTGTTCGTTCGTGCGTCCAAACTCCTCAACCTCTCGGCCGCAGTTCGAACCGAGTCGTACACCGTCCCGACAAGCCAATCGGCCCAAGGCGCTCCCGCTAAACCCTTGGAACGACATGATGCGACTAGCATCAATCTACAGGACATAGTTCGCGATCTGATGCGGACATTGCTTGACGAATGTCCGACGCTGCTTGACGATGCCGACCTCCGCAACCTGATGGACAGCCACTATTGTAGGCAAGTGTTGTCACTCAAAATCGGCAACCATGCCTTGCTGAGGGACCAGCACGAAGGGCGGGAAATCAGCGGTCATAACAGATACTGGCGTCAAGTGTACGGTGGGACGTTTTATGTTTGTTCGCAATGGTGGAAAAACCACCATATGCACAATGCCAGCAGCATGCTGAAATTTCTGGATGGACTTGCACTCAGCAAGGCTAATCATCCTGACATTGGCCAAATCGACAGGCACCGGGCTTTGCTGCGCGACTTTGTAGCCACCGAGTAGTTGGCTGTCTCTGCATGTGCAAACGGCTGGTCTGGAACCACTAATCCCGTTCAAGTGGCCGCGCAAAGCTGATCTCGTGGCCGTCCGGGTCGGTGATGTGGTAGTAGCGTTCCCGCCAGGGCGCGTCGGCCGGTTCGGCGTCGGGGGTGTAGCCGGCGGCTACCATGCGTTGATGGTGGGCATCCACGTCGTCGACGTAGAGGATGCAGCGACCCCACCAGCGCACGTCGGCGTCGGCTGACAGGATCAGGTTCAGGTAGCCGTCGCCGACGCTGAGCGAGGTGAATGACGCCTCCGGCCCCCCGTACAGGATGGGGATGCCCGCTCCGTCGTGGTAGAAGGCCACCGAACGGGCCATGTCGCGTACCGCCAGCGTGATCGCGCTGATGCTCTGTACCGTCATCGTGGGTCTCCCGGCGGTGTTTCACACCCGTTGTAGTAGAATGATGCCAAACCAACTTACGATTGCCGGCGAGAATTATGTCAAAAATTAACCACCAGCGCACCGATGGGCCGCCCGATTGCCTGCCCCGTTTGGAATCGATCCTGCGGGATATGGGATCGGTCATCGTCGCCTACTCCGGCGGCGTGGATAGCGCGCTGCTGGCTGTGGCGGCAAATCGAGCGCTGGGTGAGCGCGCCCTGGCGGTTACCGCCATCTCGCCGGCCCTGGCCGCCCGCGACCTGGGCGACGCCGAGCGGGTGGCCGAGGAATTCGGGCTCAACCACCGCGTCATCCACACCGACGAACTGCAGCGGGAGGGCTACGTCGCCAACTCGCCGCAGCGCTGCTACTTCTGCAAGACGGAGCTGTACGACCAACTGGCGGCGTTGGCCTCCGCCGAAGGCTTCCAATGGATTGCCAACGGCGCCAACACCGACGACCTGGGCGACTATCGACCCGGCATGACCGCCGCCGCTGAGCACAGCATCCGCAGTCCCATGGTGGAGGCGGAGATGGACAAGGCTGATGTGCGCACCGCCGCGCTCTGGCTGGGGGTCCCGCTGTGGGACAAGCCGGCGCAGCCCTGCCTCTCGTCGCGCATCCCCTACGGCACGCCGGTCACTGTGGAGTCCTTACGCCGCATTGAGGCCGCTGAGGACATTCTGCGCGATCTGGGCCTGCGCGAAGTCCGCGCCCGTCACCACGATAAGCTGTGCCGCATCGAGGTGGGCGTCGATGAGATGGAACTGGCCTTCGCCCACCGCGACGAGATCACCCGCCAGTTGAAATCCCTGGGCTACCTGTGGGTCTCGCTGGACCTCAGCGGGCTGCGCTCCGGCAGCCTGAACGACGTGCTGCGGGTGGGCGCCGCCAACTCCCGGGGATGAAAACCGCGTTCATCCAGTCCGTCGGCGGGGCCAGCGGCGACATGCTGCTGGGCGCGCTGCTTGACGCCGGGTTGCCATTGGACGCTGTCCGGGAAGCCATCGCAGCTCTAGGCATCACCGGTGTCGAAATTGCGGCCACGACCGAGACTCGATGCGAGGTTCGCGGCACGAGAGCCCTGGTGGACGTGTCCGCCGCTCCCCGCTACTCACCGCAGCAGATGCTGGATGCTGTTGCGGGCGCGGCGGGACTGTCAGAACGGACGCGGGATTCGGCTGCCGCGGTCCTCAACGCGCTGTTTGCAGCGGAGGCGCGAGTCCACGGCAACGAGCCTGACCAAATCCACCTGCATGAGCTGGGCACCGCTGACACTCTGGTCGACGTGGTGGGCGTGGCGCACGGACTGGAACAGCTCGGTGTTGAGCGGGTTTACGCCGCGCCGCTGGTTCTGGGTGAGCCCGGTGGGCCGCGCCGGCCGGGGGGCTACAGCAACCCGGCTCCGGCGACCCTGGAGATCATCGCGGCGGCCGGCGTGCCCGTTGCGCCCGAGCGACAGTTCCACGCCGGCGCCGGCGAGCTGACCACGCCCACCGGCGCGGCGCTGATAACCATGCTGGCCGACGAGTTCCGTCAGCCCGCCATGACCCTCGACCGCATCGGCGTGGGCGCCGGCGGCAAGGACCCGGCCGCGTTTCCCAACGTGCTGCGATTATGGCTGGGTGAGACCGTTCCCGCGCCTGTCATTGCGAGCGAAGCGCGGCAATCTCGTGCAGAACAAACGACCCCACCCTTTGCCCGCTGGCAGGACAACGTGGTGCTGCTGGAAACCAACCTGGACAACGCCACCGGCGAGCAACTGGGCTTCGCCATGGAGCGGCTCTTCGAGGCCGGCGCCTTCGACGTCTGGCACACGCCGATACAGATGAAGAAGAACCGCCCCGGCGTCCTATTGTCCGCGTTGGGTCCGGCTGCTCTGGAAAGCCGGCTGGCCGAGGTGTTCCTGCGCGACACGCCGACGCTGGGGGTGCGGGTGCGCCCCGTGGGTCGCTACGTGGCCGACCGGGACACCGTGACGGTGGAGACGGAGTATGGCCCGATGCGCGTCAAGCGGAAATGGCTGGGCGGCGAGGTGGTCAGCGCGGCGCCGGAGTACGAAGACGTTGCGGCGGCGGCGCGGGAAATGGGAGCATGGTGGAGCGCGGTGAGTGAGGCAGCCGGTCACGGCAAGTATCGGCTGTAACCTGCTTCTTCGACGAACTGTTTGGCGATGGACGAAAAACGCGCGTCCGGCGAGGTAAATCCTGTTACCACGACGGCAATCGCAGACGGGGCTACCTCTACCAACATGTCCAGGGTCTTTTTCAAATCGGCGACCCATCTACGGCGAAGTTCGGCCAGGCTAATGCGTCTCTCTGACGCGCTGTAATGGGTTGTTTCGATCCGACCGCGAGGGTCGTTGAGGGCCAGATCCCGAATCGTTTGAACAGCGTTTGCTTTGGGAATGCCCGTCGCGTCGGCGCGCACCACCAGCCGACCGCTGTCCACATCGTACTCGAATACCCGGCTAGGTGCGGCAGGATCGAATAAGGTCGCACAAGGGTTGATGTATGAATCCGCTTCGCCCTCGTCCGCTGGCCACTGTCCGCCTTTGACGGCATTGCACGGTCGGCACGCGTATACCAAATTGTGCCAATCGTAGATCGGGCAGTTTTGAGCATGCGGCGGTGGGGCAGCAGTGCATTGACTAACTCCACCAACCGAATTGCACAGCACACGTCTGGGTGCAAGGTGGTCACAAGTGAAGAGCAATCCTTCATGGTCAGGCAAATCGCTGTCGTCAACACCCGCACCATCTTGTCTCGATCGCCACAACGGCTTGCGTTCACAATAGGCACAAACGCCGTGGAAGACTGCGTCTAAGGCCATGTCCAACGATCCGAAGTTCTCACCGCCGGCCCGTCGTAAGGCCGTTAGTCCCGGAGGTTCAACGGCCGGCCTAGTTACTGAGCGCATATCAGCCGTTCTCTTGGTTCAGTTCGTGGGACTGACGGTGCCGCTCCAAAATGGATTCCAGGTTCGCCAGGAAACGCGCATCCTCTGCTGCTCGGGGCCCGGATAGTTCGGCCCGGTCTACGATCTGCCGTAACCTTGCTATCTCCGATTGCCGGCGCTCTTCTTCTCGCTCGTCCACTCGTGGACCTTCATCCCGCAATTTCCGCAATGCAGCTGCAGCTTCTGCCGTGTCTTTATCGGTGGGATCGTCCACGCCCATGAAGACCCGAAGGATCTCGTCCGCCGTCCATCCAACGACGTCTTCAGTGTTGGTGGTGGCGGTGACCACGCCGTTCTCGTCGCGGTTCAACAGATGCACCTGCCCGGCCTTCAGTCCGGCCACCACGAAGGGCGAGTGCGTGGTGGCGAAAATCTGCAAACCGGGGAAATGCTCAAGCAGCGCGGGGATGACGCGGCGTTGCCAAGTGGGGTGGAGGTGGTTTTCGATCTCGTCGATGAGGAGGATGGCTGGGCCTGCTTGCCATCCGGCCCGAAAATCGTAAAAAAAAGCCATCTTGAGAGCCATAAACCAAACCCACAAATACAACCCTTGCGTGCCTGTGCTCAATTCTCCGATATAAAGTGGAGAAGCCTCGTGACCTTTCGTATTGATGCCCATCGCGTAGTGCACCACCGGTTGGTTCTGCATCCCGAGTGGGATTGGCGTGGCTCCGCGCAATCTATCGCTTTGGATCGTGCGGTCTGTAACGATGTTCCGTTGTTCGCTGTCATTGATCACTTCGGGGCATATCTGTGCCGTGCAACGGGATGCCGCTAATCCCACCTCTGCAGCGCGAGACCGTGCTGGCGCTCCTCCTGCGCTAATTAGATAAGAAGGATTGGCTAAATCTTCATCCCATAATTTCTGCATGGCGTGATACACTCGCCTGCCTTGGAAAAAATCTCGCTCGGTTAACATCAGTAGAGTTTTCCAATCATTCCATCCTTGCACGATGGGTTGGTGGACGCGATTGTCATTGATGTCTGGGGAGCTCGGCATGCCTTGCCTTAGCGGCGGCAGATAAATTGCCTGTACTCCTTCGGGGTCGGGGTGGCCCGAACTGTTTTTCGGCCAATCGACGCTAGCAGAAACATCTACCTTTTGGGGAGAATAATGAGGGATAGTCTTTTGATGCGGGTGACGCGAATCCAGTCGCCCGTACAAGTTCCGCAAGGCCATACTTTTGCCAGTGGCGTTCGGCCCTATAAACACGTTCACACGTTCATCGAATGTGAACTCAACTTGCTCGGTGAACGGCGGTATCCCGCCAATTTTCATCCCGGTGATATGCATGTCGTCGCCTCCGTCCAACCATTTTACCCCAACGCCAGCCTGTTGCTCAATAATCCAGCCACAACCGTCCCCACTCCGTCTTCAGGGCCTTGCGGACCCGGCCCTTGCCTATCGTGTTCAGCCAGTAGCCGTTGTGGTAGATGTTGCTGGCGGTGTAGGCCCAGGCGGCGATGGGGGAGCGGAGCAGGGCGTTCTCCAGGGGCTTGAGGGGGCCCCAGTAGATCAGCTTCTGGCCGCGGCTGGCGAAGGTGTTCTCGTTGTCGGCGAACTTCCAGTTGACGCGGCTGATGTCGGGCTCGTCGCCGACCACCTCGATGTCGCGCATGTCACCCACTCCCAGGCCACGCTCGTGGGCGAGGCGGATGAACCGCAGGGACAGCGGGTCGAAGCCCATCATTGACGCCACCACGGCGTCCACCGCCACCTGGTCGGCGCCGGCCACGATGCGGTTCTTGATGTGCCAGCGCATGGCGCGCGGGCCGGGCCCGTCACCGGCGAAGGTGCCGTCGGTGACGGCGAAGATGCCGGGGTGGATCTCCTGCTGGATGGCCAGCAGGTCTACCAGCGTCTCGTGGATCACCGAGTGGGTCCAGTGGCGCTTGCGATGCAGCAGGCCGCCGAAGGCATTCTTCATGGCGCCGGTCATGGTGGTGAAGACATGGGTCTTCATGGTGGGCAGGTGGACGATGTTCTTGCCGGCAAAGATTTCGGGTATCTCGATGCCCTCGGGATAGATGTCGTCGAGCACCAGCATGTCGGCCTTGGGCTCGTAGCGCACCCAAGGCTCCGGTGGGGTATCCAGGTGAACGGTGCGCAGGCTGTACTTGTCCTGCACCGGCTTGTGCTTGTTGTTAACCTCGCCTTCAAAGGAGTCCACAACCACCGTTCCGTTGTGCGCGGCGATGAGGTCACGATGCCCCATGTTGTGCAGCCCGCGGATCACACCCTCCAGCTGCCACGGGGTTGTGGAACAGCCGGGATACCAGTGCTGCCACGATATGTTTATCTTCAGCAGCGTCTCCTGCTCCGGCGACAGGACCGACTCCGCGCCGGCCAGCCGCATGGCGCGTTCCATGTCCTCCAGCACCGTCTCCGGCGTGGTGGCCACCACTGACACCACCGGCGTGCCCGTCCGTTGCTCGCCGGCAGCCCGCGTGGCCATACTCAACTGTTCCGTGGTAGTCATCAAAGGTCTCCAATATATTTTTACATCGATGCGCAGGATGTTCAGGATACTTTTGTTTATCATTCATCCTGTCTATCCGGTGCATCGATGTAAAGACAATTCTACAACGCCGTCCATCCGCCATCGACAACCAGCAGATGCCCGGTGGTCGCGCCTGCCGAGTCGCTGGCCAGGTAGATCGCGGCGCCCACCAGTTCCTCCGGGTCCATGCGCCGGCCCAAGGGCATCTTGATGGCCAGCTCGGCGCGGACCTCATCGGCGTCCCGGTCGTCCGCTTCCAGCAGGCCGGGCGTGGTGGTCGGCCCGGGCCCTATGCCGTTGACGGTGATGCCGTGCTGCGCCCATTCCAGGGCCAGGACGCGGGTCAGGTTCGCCAGACCGCCCTTGCTGGCGCAGTAGGCGGCGCGGTTCACCGCTCCGACCAGGGCCATCTGCGAGGCGACGTTGATGATGCGGCCGAACTCGTTGGGGATCATGAGCCGCGCGGCGGCCTGGGAGCAGAAGAACGCCCCCTTCAGGTTGGTGTCCATCACCGCGTCCCAGTCTTCCTCGGTGACCTCCAGCGCGGGGGCGCGGCGGCGGATGCCGGCGTTGTTGACCAGGATGTCCAGCCCGCCCAGGTCGTCCGCCATGCGCCGGATCGTCGGGCGGATTTCAGCAACGTCCTGCACGTCCAGGTCGCCGGCCAGCCCGACCTGGCCCTCGTTGCGGATTCGCATCACCACATTTGACAACCCTTCCCACGATTCTTCAGACGCGATGTCGGTAACCGCCACGTCAGCGCCGGCCTGCGCCAGCCCCACCGCCAGCGTCGCCCCGATTCCGCGCGCGGCGCCGGTGACCAGCGCTTTTCGTCCGGTCAAGTCCAATCCTGCGAAGGGCATAGTTCTCTCCTCTTGTGTTTGCACTCCAGGGCAATGGTCCCGCGTGTGGCGGCATTATAGCGGCGGAGGCAATTTGCTATACTGCTTTTCCAGGCGCATCGCTCTTCCAGAAGGTGTCCACATGGTCTCGCCAGAATCTAACGAACTGGATCTCGAAAATCAGGCCGCGGATGGCCCGGGCGCAGAGCTTACAAACCGTCAGATTATTGACGCCTTGCTGGAGCTGGGCCGGCAACACGCTGAAACAAACCGGCAACAGGCTGAAATAAACCGGGCGTTTGTTGAGCGTTTTGACAAGATGGAGACCCACCTGGCCTATCTCCGGGGAGCGCACGCTATAAATGCGGCACAGCGCAACGCCAGTTTGATTGCCGATGACATGGGCTATCAGATGATCCTGCAGTTGCCACGGGAGGAGCTGATCGGCTTTTCCAACATGGCGCGGGGAGTTGGCAAGACGGAGGGCGACGTAAAGAGTTTCCGAGAAGCGGATTTGGTTTTGTTGGCGCGTGACGCTAACGGTCACCCCGCGTATATCGCAATCGAGGCGTCGTACACCGTATCCAGCAGAGATATCAGACGGGCCAGGCGGAATGCTGAATATCTTCAGGAGCTCACGGGCCTGCCGGCCAGGAGCGCGGTGGCCGGTGTTGAAATAGCGCCGGGGCGCGAGCAGAATGCCATCACCGATGGGGTGCACTGCTACCATATTCCGGTCCGACACCTGGAGTCTGATTGACGGCCAAACGGCTCCAGCGCCGATCAAAAGCTAATCTATCCCCCAAATCAGCACAGGATCAGGTTCAGAATTTCTCTGGCGGTTGGCGTCCAGCGACAAGCAAGGGCGCCGTGATATTTTGTTGCGGCATATTTTTGCTCGCGGATAAGCAGGAAACGCATTGTTTCGGACCACGCCGCCACGGTTCCTTGTGACGTTTGCCACCACCGCCGTGGCGGCGACGTGCTTAATTTTCGCGGCAACCGTCTGGACGTTGAACGCTGTCGAAGCCAACGGCGCGTCCACCATAATCATGGACCGCACCCAAGGTCCTTACCGCATGGTGGTGGGGATCATCCCCGCGCGGCCGGTGATCCCGCAAACCCATCTGGCCATCCAGATATTCCACGCCGCCGACCCGCGCCCGCTGCGCGACACGGAGGTGCGGATGACCGTGGTCACGTCCGGGCCTCCCGGGTCGGCGGGATTCGGCCCGCAGCAGGTGCTCAACGAGCAGACGCTGCGCTATTTTGAGGTCGATGTCCCCTTCGCAACCACCGGCCCGTGGGAGGTGTCCGTAACGGTGGCGTCCGAACGCGGCGAAGAGACGTTCGTGCTGCCCCTGGACGTGGGTGAACCGGGCGCGAGCATCCAGTGGGTCTGGATCACCGCGGTGCTGGTCGTCATCATCGCGGTCGGGGCGTGGACGTGGCTCACTCTGCGCCGGCGGAATTCAGGCCAGCCATGACAACCCGATTGGGGTGGGGCATTCTGCTCTTGGGTGTCGTCGGGCTGGTGGTGGCCCTGGGCGCCGCCATTCCGCTGACGGTTCAAGCCCACGGATTCGGCGAGCGGTACGACCTTCCGTTGCCCCTTTCTCTGTTTGTGATCGCCGGCGCAGTCGCGGTTGCGTTGTCCTTCGTCGTGGCTGCCGTGTTCCTGCGGGCCGGAGCGACTCACGCCCGCTATCCCCGTTACAACCTGCTGCGTCTGGCTCCAGTGCGCTGGCTGGCATCGCCGCCGGTCACCGCCTCGCTGAAAACCCTGTCGGTCGCGTTGACCGTTTACGTGATCGTTGGGGCGCTGATCGGCAACGAACGCGCCGCGTTGAACCCGGCGCCGGCAGCGATCTACGTCGCCTTCTGGGTGGGACTGAGCTTCTTCACCGCGCTTTTCGGCAACCTCTGGGCGCTGGTCAACCCGTGGAAAGCGGCGTGGGGATTTCTGGAGATGGTGTTCGCGGTCGTATCGGGCGGAGGCCGGTTGAACCTGCATCATCGCTACCCCGCGAGGATCGGACCCTGGCCGGCGGTGCTGGTGTTCGTTGGGTTCGCCATCCTGGAAACCGTGGCCGCCGACACTGCCGGGCCTCGGGCTCTGGGCTGGATCCTCGTGCTCTACACGCTGTACAACTTTGTGGGGATGTACGTGTACGGTCGCGAGGTCTGGCTGCGCAACGCCGAGGGGTTTACTGTGGTTTACGGCTTCATGTCTCGTTTCTCCGTGACCGAGGTGCGATCGCCAACGTCGCGCTGCCGGAGGTGCAGCAGCGACGGTCGATGCTCGGCTGGCGAAACCGACTGTGTTGACTGCTACGAGTGCTACGCCGCGGCCTCGCCACCACAGCGCCAGTTCAACCTGCGCCCGCCCTGCGTGGGTCTCAACCGCCTCGGCGTGGTGACATTGACCGTGGTGTTTCACGTCATCCTGCTGCTGTCCACAGTCTCCTTCGACGGCCTGTCGGCGACGCCGGAATGGCTGGTGTTTACCGGCCAGTTCCTCCTCCAGTTCCCGATCTACGGCGGCTACATCGCCAATCTGATAGGGGTTTTGGGGCTGCCGGTGGTCTTCGGCCTGCTGTTCGTCGCCACCTGCGCGGCGATGGCCTTGTTATCCGGCCAGGCGGAGCCGGACGCCGGCCAATTGCTGCGGCGGTTCACCTTCTCGCTGCTGCCCATAGCGCTGGCCTACCACTTCGCCCACTTCCTGGGGTTCCTGCTCATCAACGGCCAGCGGTTCATCGTGCTGGCGTCGGACCCGTTCGGCTGGGGCTGGGACCTCTTCGGCACGGCGGACGCCATCATCAACATCAGCATTCTGTCCCCCGTTTTCATCTGGTACTTCTCGATCCTGGCCATCATCGTGGGCCACGTCGCCGGCGTGTATCTGGCTCACGTGCAGGCGACGCGGATCTATTCGACCCGGCGCGGAGCGCTGCTCAGCCAAATCCCCATGCTGGTCCTGATGGTGTGCTACACTTGCGCGAGTTTGTGGATAATTTCGCGCCCCATCGCTGAATGAGGGCGGCCCATCACGGAGGATTCAACAGTGCCTGAACACAGCCCGCGACTGGAAGGAAAGGTGGCAATCGTGACCGGCGCCGGCTCCAGCGGCCCTGGCGTCGGGAACGGCCGGGCGACCGCCACGCTGTTCGCCCGGGAGGGAGCCAAGGTCCTGCTGGCCGACATCACCGAGGAGCGGGCCGCCGAGACCATGGAGATGATCCAGGCCGAGGGCGGCGTGGCCTCCACCGTGCAGGCCGACGTGACCCGGGCCGCCGACTGCGAGCGCATGGTGGAGACCTGCATTGAGCGCTACGGCCGGCTGGACATCCTGGACAATAACGTGGGCATCTCCCGGCGGGGCACGGTGGTCGAGGTCTCCGAGGAAGACTGGGACCACATCATGGCGGTGAACGTGAAGACCATCGTCATGGCCAGCAAGTTCGCGGTGCCGCGCATGATCGAGGCCGGCGGCGGCTCCATCATCAATATCTCGTCCATCGCCGGCCTGCGCGCGCACAGCAGCACGCCTTACACGGCGTCCAAGGCGGCGGTGATCGGTCTGACCATCTCCATGGCTGCCGACCACGGGCCCGACGGCATCCGCACCAACTGCATCGCGCCCGGCCTGGTGTATACCCCCATGGTGGCCCCGCGCATGGACGATGACCTGCGCCAGGTCCGCAGCTCTTCGGCCCCCCTGCGCACTGAAGGCACGGCCTGGGACATCGGCAACGCGGCCCTGTTCCTGGCCAGCGACGAGGCCCGCTGGATCAACGGCGTGATACTGCCCGTGGACGCGGGCCTGGTTGCCACCTCGCCGGTCACCTACCAGACCCTGGCGCAGCAGGTGCGGGTGTAGTCTGGTAAAGTGGAAGTGTGAGAGGAGATGCCATGACTACGCCAGAAACGCAAGGGGTCTCCGTGGATGAGCATAATCCACCGACGGTTCATGAGAGACCATCAGGACCGGGGGACCGGGAGCGTCTTGCCAGTGTACCAAGCAACGCGCTAGTTGCGTTGGATCGTTTCAATATACCTCTGCTGCTGGGTGCCGTAGTGGGGTTGCTGGTTCTTCTCATTGGCTATTGGACCGAAAATCGTTACTTGGTCCTCGCCGGTGGTTTTGGTGTTTTGGCGATGGCAATGTCGTGGGTCCTGATCGCTTGGCTGGCTATGACAAGGACGTTTGTCCGCTGGCTCAGCTCCCGGCGCTCTCCTCGGGATAAGCGCTAGGGCGAAGCACGTAACGGACGTACGCACCGACACATGTAACGGCCACCAAGAAGGCCATTACCATCAACGCTTTTCTCAGCAACGTTTCCAATCGTTGCACACCGGGGTCGTCGCTAGCTACGAGATCAATAACTACTGCAGCGGCCACCACCACAATCAGCAACAGCATCGCCCCCACGAAAGCATTTCGAATAGGACGGGGCGCCAGTCGTAGCAGGATGGCGAGCAATCGATACGGTATGGCTTTGTCATCCAATCTGGTCATCCGTCCCTGAACCTACCTATCTAACCTTCTATCGACACCAGCGTCAGGTCAAAGGTCAGGTCCTTGCCGGCCAGGGGGTGATTGGCGTCCAGGGTAACCGCTTCGTCGGAGACCGCCATGATGGTGAAGTTGACCACCTGCCCGCTCTCCTGCTGGCCCTGTACGCTGGTTCCGACTTCCAGGGGCATTTCCGGAGGGAATTCGCCCCGCGGCACCTGCATGACGCCGTCGGCGTGATGCTCACCGTAGGCGTCGGCGCACGGGATCCGGACGGTTTTGGTATCGCCAACGGCCATCCCCACGACGCCGTTCTCGAACCCCGGTATCACCTGGCCGCCTCCGATGGTAAAGGCCATTGGTGTGCCGCCGTCCGATGAGTCGAAAACTTCACCATCGTCCAGGCGGCCCGTGTAATGAACCCTGACTCTGTTCCCCGTCTGTGCTGTGGTCAAATTGGCCTCCGTGCCCTGTCTGGATGGGCCACTATAGCACGGACGCAAATCCGGCCCGAATTGTGCTATGGTACGGAAACCAACACAGCCTGAGGCCGGCGCGGCCGCCGGGCGCACCCGGTTCAGGGAGGAGCCATGAAGTACGGATTGTTCATGATGCCGTCGCATCCGCCGGAACGGAACATCTACGACGCCCACCAGTGGGACCTGAATTACCTGGCCCTCTGCGACGAACTGGGCTTTGACGAAGCCTGGATCGGCGAACATTTCACCTCACCCTGGGAACCCATTCCTGCGCCCGATCTGTTGATCGCCCAGGCGCTCATGAAGACCAAGCGCATCAAGCTGGGCTCGGGAGCCCACCTGCTGCCTTTCCACCATCCGGCCGAGCTGGCCCACCGCGTGGCCTACCTCGATCACATCTCCCAGGGCCGCTTCCTGTTCGGCGTCGGCGCCAGCGGCCTTCCCAGCGACTGGGCGCTGTTTGACGTCGACGGCAACAACGGCGAGCACCGGGACATGACCCGGGAGTCGCTGGACATCATCCTGAAAATCTGGGAGAACGATGGGCCGTTCGAGTACAAGGGCAAGTACTGGAACGTCAGCATCCCCGAGCCCATGTACGGCACTCTGGAGTTCTTCTTGCGGCCCTATCAGCAGCCTCACCCGCCGATAGGCGTGGCCTCGGTCAGCTACAAATCCCCCACGCTGATGATCGCCGGCGAGCGCGGATTCATCCCCATGAGCCTGGCCCTCAACAACGATTACTGCCGCAGTCACTGGGAAGCCATCGAAGAGGGCGCCCAGCGCACCGGCCGCACCCCCTCCCGCGCCGACTGGCGCCTGGTTCGGGACGTGTATGTCGCCGACACCGACGAGGAAGCCCGCGACCTGGCGCTCAACGGCATGTTGGGCCGCGTCTGGCACGATTACCTGCTGCCCTTGTTCCGCGAGTTCGACCTGATGAAGGTCTTCAAGCACGACGACGAGGTCCCCGACGAGGCGGTCAACATCGAGTACATGGCCGAGCACCTCTGGCTGATCGGCTCGCCGGACACGGTGGCCGAGAAGATCAACCGGCTATATGGCGACGTGGGCGGGTTCGGCGGCCTCCTGATGCTGGTGTACGACCAGTCGGAGAACAACGCGGCCTGGGAGCACTCCACTCATCTGCTGGCCAACAAGGTGATGCCGCAGGTGGCGCACCTCACCGGCGCGGCGGCATAACTGCCTTCTGAAGCTACGCATCGTTGGTCGAGACGTTGGAAGCTTCCGACCAGGAAAGCGCCAGGTTACGGCGTGCGTTCGCTCGATTGCCGAAAACGCCTCGTCATGGGGAAACCCTTCGCAGACCGGCACGGAGACGTGCTTCCGGAATGGGTAATGCAGATAATTGCCGATCCCTACGACCGGTATACTGAAATAGGTGGCGGTCAGTTTCACACTGCTTACCGAGACCGAAGATTGGACCGGCAGTACGGAGGGGGCCCATGGCTCACAAAGTAAAGCGCTTTGAGCTGGAGGCGCTGCCCAAACCCACAGTAGTGTATATCCCCGAGACCGGAACGCTGTACATTGAGAACGGTCGGGTGCGTGAGGACGCTGAAGAGATGGCGGATGGGATCCTGGTCTATTACGACAAGGACGACGAGGCATCTGCGGTGGCGCTCAACATAGAACAGGCCGAGCAGGTGCTCAAGCCGTTCGTCGATGCCATACTGGCCAAACACGGCGTGAAGCCTGTACAGTCTCCAGCGGCCAACGAAACGTCAGACTGACATCAGCCGGTCGGCGCCTCCATACAACCATCTCCTCCGAGGAGCATCCCCAAAATGCAGGAAAACCGAGTACGACGCGCGCTGCGCGAGAATCGCCTCGCCCTGGGAACCTACGTGACCTTCGCGGACCCGCAGGTTATCGAAATCATCGGTCTGGCCGGCTTCGACGCGGCCTTCATTGACATGGAACACACGACCTTTGACCTGGGCCTGGTCAGCCAGATGATCATGGCGGCAGATCTGGTCGGCGTGACCTCAATGATCCGCATCCCCGGCAACGATGAAAACCTCATCCTGCGCCTGCTGGATGCCGGCGCTCAGGGCATTATCATACCCCACATCGACGGCCTCGAGGGCGCCAAGCGCGCCGCGGACGCCGTCCGCTACGCCCCCATGGGTCACCGCGGGGGCGCCGGAGGGACCCGCGCCGCCCGATTCGGCACGGTGAATTGGGACGAGCACACCCGCACCTCCAACGAGAACATCATCCTGTCCGTCATGACCGAGGACGAGCGCGGCATCAGCGAGATCGGCCAGATCGCCGCGCTTCCCGGCATTGACCTGGTGTCCATTGGCCCCACCGACTTCTCCGAGTACATGGGCATTCGCGACCCGCAGAGCCCGGTCATCCGCGCTCGCCTGGAGGAACTGGCGGCCGAGGTCAAAGCGGCCGGCGGGGCCAGGCTGTCCATGCCGATGAACCACCCCGCATTCCCACTGTCGGCATCCGAGTTGCAGGCCATGGGCGTGGGCTATACCCACGTTGCGCCTCCGCCCACGGCGGTGCTGCTCCAGTCGCTGCGGCAGCGGATCACCGACATCCGCGCCGAGTTGGGCTAGTCCAATCGTACGTGTGGTGCGACGGCGGCAACCGGACCCTCCCGGCAATCGTCCGAGGGTTGGTGGGTATAGTCGTGGTCCTGGTTGCCCTGGCCTGCGCTACAGACCCGGCGCCAAGCGCTGCACCCACGCCGGCTGACAACCCGGAGACGCCAACTCCAACTCCAACCGCAACACCTTTCCCCACGCCAACCCCTCTGCCGACGCCAACCCCTCTGCCGACGCCTACCGTCACACCAACCATCACGCCCGTACCTGCGCCGACACCGCTACCCGACGCGCCACTGGTGTTCATCAGGGACGCCGTCTACGCGGTGAACCTGGCGGTAACCGGCGAGGAACGTACTCAGGGGTTGTCCGGTCGGCCGTCATTGGCCGCCGATCGGGGCATGTTGTTCGTTTACCAGGAGGACAATCCACGCACATTCTGGATGCCTGACATGCACTTCCCGCTGGACATGGTGTGGATCCGCTCCGACTGTACGGTCGCCGGCGTTACCGCCGACGTGCCGAACCCGCCCCTGGACACGCCGCGCGACCAGTTGCCGCTCTACCAATCCACCGGCCCGGTGCGTTTCATCCTGGAGATCAACGCCGGTCAGGCCGGGGCCCAGGGCATTGTCCCGGGCGCGCCCGTGCAGTTCGCCGGCCAAATCGAAGGCCGCTGGGGCTGCTGACCACTCGCTCTAAATCTAGACCAAAGGAACTTGCCACAATGCAGATACTCGTCTCCGGCTCTCTCGCCATCGACCGCATCATGACCTTCAAAGGGCGTTTCGGCGACCACATCGTCCCGGAGCGCGTCCACCAGATCAACCTCAGCTTCACCGTCGACGGTTTCAACGCCTATTTTGGCGGGACTGCCGGAAATATCGCCTATTCGTTGGCCATGCTGGGACAGCAGCCGCGGATCGTCGCCGCCATCGGCGCCGACTACCGGGATTACTTCACCTGGATGACCGACAACGGCATACCAACGGATGACATTCGCATCGTGGACGCGGAGGCCACCGCCTCGGCGTTCATCGTTACGGACCTCGCGGACAACCAGATCACCGGGTTCAATCCCGGCGCCATGAAGCACGCCACCGGCTTCGACTTCGGCAAAGTGGACGCAGCGGACGTCATCAACATAGTCGGCCCGGGCAACCTCGACGACATGACCAACTTCACCGCCGATGCTTACCGAGCCGGCATCTACACCATATTCGATCCTGGTCAGTCGCTCCCCGCGTGGGACGCCGACGGGCTTACCGCGTGCATCGCCAAGTCGCACCTGCTGATCGCAAACGACTACGAGATGGCGCTCATTTCGGAGAAGACCGGCCGTGACGATGCCGGGCTGCTGGAGCTGACCGGCGTCCTGGTCACCACGCTGGGTGAGGCGGGGGTTCGGATCACTATCCCCGAAGGACAGGCGATTGTCCCACCCGTACAAACCGACAACGTGGTTGATCCCACCGGCGCCGGCGACGCCTTCCGCGGCGGCTTGATCCTGGGCCTGATTCACCCGGTTGCCGCCGCTCACTCCAATGAAGGCGGCAGCTTCGCTTCCATCACACTGCGACAACTGGAGCGCGCCGCCCAGATCGGCTCGGCCTGCGCCCATTTCGCCATCCAGCAGCCGGGCACCCAGGAATACCGCTACACCCGGGAGGAGTTGGACGCCGTGCTGGAGCGGGCCTACGGGAACTGAACCGCCGCGCCGTATCGCGGGCCAGCGATAGGTGCGGTGCGCTACACGATGTAGCGCCCGCCCACCACGTTCATGCGGTCGCCGGTGATGTAGGACGACTCGTCGCTGGCGTAGAACAGGCAGGCGTTGGCAATGTCGTGCACCGTGCCCTGCCGCCCCAGCGGTATCTCTGTCAGGTGCTGGTCGGACCCGCGGGCCACGTCCTGGAACTCCGGATACCACTCCGGATGGGCTCGCGCGGTGTCCGTGGAACCGGGGTTCACCAGGTTGGCCCGGACTCCGTACTGGGCGCACTCGGCGGCGACCGCGCGGATCAGGCCCAGCAGTCCGGTCTTCGCCGTGGTGACGATAGCGGTGTCGGGGCGACCGGTGATGGCCGACTGTCCGCCCAGTCCGATGATGCTGCCGGACCGCTGCTCGATCATTCCCGGCAGGACGGCGTGAATCAAGTAGAAGGCGGAGTGGAGGTTGGTCGCCATGACGCTCTGCCACTCGTCAACCGTTATATCCAGGATGGGTTTATGCGGGCGCACCGCCACGTTGCTCACCAGAACGTCCACCGTCCCCAGGGCGTCGATGCCTTCAGCGACCATGTCCGCCACGCGATCGGGGTCTCCCACGTCGCCGATGACCGTGTGGGTCCGGGCGCCCAGTTCCCGGCACTCGGCGGCCACCGCCTCCAGTTCCTCGGCTGACTGCCGGGTGTTCAGGATCAGGTTGGCGCCCTCTCGGGCGAAGGTGCGCGCGATTTCGGCGCCGATGTTGCGGCTGGCGCCGGTGATCAAAGCGGTTTTGTTTTCCAAACGCATATTTGTTGCCCTTCCGGTTCGATCACTCGTCTCGACCGTCTGTATCTAGCCACTTTCCAATCTGTCTAACCACCAGGCGCAGCAGGGACGCCAGAACCCCGGTAGCGCCTACTATACCCAGCATTCGGTCTATATTAAAATCTCTGCCCTGACCAATAACCAGCATTGCAATCGCGGCGACAACCAGGACGGCTACAACGATGGCAAGAGTGGCGGCGACTGCAATTGCGACATTTCTCCAAAGGGCCACGAGCTATCTTTGCACTCTGGCCTTCAACAGTAGTGTGAGAACCGTCCCAATTCCTGATACACCCATAAGCAGTCCCGTTACGCCCAGCAGGGCTGCCCCCACGAAGGTAATCAGAGAACCTTCCGGTAAAAAGTAGTGGCCCAGGACGAACAGTCCGCTACTGATAGCGTAAGCCACCAGTGATGCGGTGAAAACTCTGTCCCACATAATGACGCCTCCAACACTGCTACGATTTCAGCATAAAGACGCAGGACACACTTGTCAAAACGCGGCGAGGGCAACGGTTTAGTTGCCCTCGCCGTGAAATTGTCCGCTATGAACGGTGTCAGTAAGGCCCGTATCCCGGCACGTTGATGCAGGCCGCGATGTGGTCGGGCAGCACCTGCCGGGCTTCGGGATTAACCCGCGAGCAGTCGTCCGTGGCAATGGGGCAGCGCGGGTGGAAGACGCAGCCGCTGGGCGGGTTCAGGGGGCTGGGCACCTCGCCCGAAAGGATGATCCGTTCCCGCTGGGCGTCAAGCACGGGGTCGGGAATCGGCACTGCGGACAGCAGTGCTCGCGTGTACGGATGCTGTGGGTTCTCGTAGATCGCGTTGCGGTCGGCGATCTCCACGATCTTGCCCAGGTACATCACGGCAACGCGGTCGCTGATGTGGCGGACCACCGACAGGTCATGGGCGATGAACAGGTAGGTGAGGTCGTAGCGCTCCTGCAGGTCCTCCAGCAGGTTGATGATCTGGGCCTGGATGGACACGTCCAGGGCGGAGACCGGCTCGTCACACACGATGAAGTCGGGGTCAACGGACAGGGCCCGGGCGACGCCGATGCGCTGCCGCTGTCCGCCGCTGAACTCGTGGGGGAAACGGTCGGCCATGTAGGGATTCAGGCCGACGTTGTTGAGCAGTTCGGACACCCGCTCGCGGTACTCCCGCTTGTTGTTGACCAGGCCGTGCACGGCCAGGGGTTCGCCGATGATGTTGCCGGCGGTCATTCTGGGGTTCAACGAGCTGTACGGGTCCTGGAAAATGATCTGCATCTGCCGGCGCATCGCCCGCATCTGGCTGGTCTTGGCCTGGGCGATTTCCACGCCGTTGAACCAGATCTGGCCGTCGGTGGGCCGGTAGAGACGCAGGATGCAGCGACCGGTGGTGGTCTTGCCGCAACCCGACTCGCCAACCATCCCCAGGGTCTCGCCGCGACGGACCGTGAAGTCCACGCCGTCGATGGCTTTGATGTAGGCAACCGCCCGTTGGAACAGGATGCCCGACGTTACCGGAAAGTGCATCTTGAGGCCGCGGACGTCCAGCAGGGTGTCTTGCGCTGACGACGTCGTCGCAGCAGTTTGGGGCATCTCAGCAGTGGTCATCGTGGAACTCCCTTTTCGAACCGGTCATTACCAATCAGCGGCAAATGACGATGGCTCTCGCAGCGGTTTAGCCGGTACCCATCGCGTAGCTCAACGCCTGCACGCCCAGTATCTCAGAGCGCCAGCACGCCGACACATGCGGTTCATCGGAATTGTTGCTCTCCACCGGCATCAGCGGCGGCGCTTCGGTGGCGCATTGGTCCACCGCGAAACGGCAGCGGGCGCGGAAGGAGCATCCCCGGGGCAAGTTGACCAGGTCCGGCGGCTGCCCCTCGATGGGCACCAACTTGGCGGCGTTGCCTGCTTCGTCGGCCAGGCGCTGGTCAAGGCGCGGCACCGAGTCGAGAAGGCCAACGGTGTATGGATGACGAGGGTTGGTGTAGATCTCGTAAGCCGATCCGCGTTCGATGATCTTACCGGCATACATCACGTTCACCCGGTCAGCGTAGCGGGCCACGACGCCCAGGTTGTGGGTGATGATGATCAGGGCGACGCCGAGGTCCTGGGTCAGCGACTTCATCAACTCCAGGATCTGCGCCTGAATGGTCACGTCCAGCGCCGTAGTGGGCTCGTCAGCGATAATGAGCCGCGGGTTGCAACTCAGCGCCATGGCGATCATCACGCGCTGGCGCATCCCGCCACTGAACTGGTGAGGGTACTGCCGGATCCGGCGTTCCGGATCGGGAATACCGACCCTGGCCAGGAGGTCGACCGCGTCCTTGCGAGCTTCGTCGCGGCTCTTGCCCATGTGCAACTGGATCGTCTCGGTCAGTTGTCGGTCGAGGGTCAGCACCGGGTTCAGGGAGGTCATCGGCTCCTGGAACACCATGGCCATCTTCGCCCCGCGGATCCGGCGCATGTCGTCCATGTCGATCTGCAGGATGTCCTCGCCGTCGAACAGCACTTCGCCACCCACGGTCTTGCCGGGTGGATCCGGGATGAGGCGCATGAGGGATAGAGCGCTGACGCTCTTCCCGCAACCGCTCTCGCCGACCAACCCCAGCGTTTCGCCGGCCATCACCTCATAGGATACGTCGTCAACGGCTTTGACCACGCCTTCATAGGTAAAAAAGTACGTTTGCAGGTTTTTGACTTCGAGTAGCGCGTCCACTGCAACGCTCCTTATACGGTGGTAATTGGCGTCATGGCCAATGTGACGATTGGCTGGATACGGATTCTGGGTATCTTTCTCAATCGACTGTCGGCCTATGTTCCCATGATTTTGAGTTGAGTCAAATTACCATACGCTGCATACTGCTGCAACCGGAAAGGGTGGTCGGGCAGGGCCTTTTCAAAGTCTCTGACGGTGGCCCACAACCCTGTTCGTCATTCCCGCGAAAGCGGGAATCCAGAACGTTTCCATTAGCGGAGGTCTCTGGATTCCTGCGCAAGCAGGAATGACGGATCAACTTTGAAAAGGCCCTGGTTGGTCGGGGTCGTCCCGCGCCTACTCAATTCTGTGGCGCCCACACTCCGATTTTGCGGGTCAGTACACGACCTGCTGAGCGATCAGGTCGTCGACCCGGTACCCGTCAATGCCCAGCAACTCCCGCAGGACGTATTCGTTGTGCTGACCCAGCAGCGGCGCCGGCGCGCGGACCGCTCCCGGCGTCTCGCTGAACCGCCAGGGCACGCCGTAAACCATCTCTGCGCCGGCGTGAGGATGGTCGATTTCCACGTAGGTGTCCCGGGCGTTCAGATGCGGGTCGGCGAACTGATCGGCGATGTTCATCACCGGCATGGCCGCCACTCCCGTTGCCTGCAACCTTTCGGTGACCTGCTGAGGGCTGAGCCCACGTGTCCACTCCGCGATGGCTTCATCCAGTGCTCGCCGGTTGGACCATCTGGATGATTTGTCGGCGAAGCGGGCATCCGTGGCGAGATGGACCCGATCCGTCCGGTCGCTGTCTATGGTTCCGGCTAATTCCTGCCATTCCTGATCCGTGCTCACGGCGATGGCAACCCACGTGTCATCGCCGGCGCAGGGATAGTTGTTGTGCGGCGCGAAGTCGGGGGCGTCGTTGCCGGGCGGAACCGGGATCGTGCCGGTCATCTGGTAGTCGAGCATGGGCACGCCCAACAAAGCGGCTGTCCCCTCCAGGTGGGCGGCTTCCACATATTGCCCTTGTCCCGTGCGGTTGCGCCGCCGCAGGGCCGCGACCACGCCCAGCGCGGCGCACAGGGCCGCCACCGTGTCGCTCCACGCCGCTTGCAACTCGCCGACCAGGGGCTCGCCTTCATCCGGGGCGTAGCCCACCAAACTCATCATGCCCGACATGGCCTGGATGATGGGCGCATACGCCACCATGTCCCGCAGCGGCCCACTGTCCCCGAACGCCGGCATGGATGCCACGATGATGTCCCGTTTGACCGTCCGCAGGCTGGCGTAATCCATGCCGAGCCTTTCCAGCACGCCGGGGGAGAAATTCGCCAGCACCACGTCACTGACCGAGGCCAGTTGTTGCAGTAATCCGCGCCCCGACTCGGTCCGGAGATTCAACGTGACGCTGAGCTTGTTCCGGTTGAGACCGTGAAACACCGGCTGCAATTCGGGCCAGAGGCCGCGGTCTCCCCCGGCCAGATCCTCGCCGACCATGGGGCGCCCCAGCCGCATGCCGTCCATGCGGGCCCGGCTCTCGATCTTAATCACCTCCGCGCCCATGTCCGCCAGCAGGTGCCCGGCCATGGGCCCGGCCCAGGCGGAGCCCAGGTCAACGACGCGCACGTTATGCAGCGGGGGTCGAGGCACGGGGATACCGGAGACCATTATCCGTCGAGCGCTTCCGCGTTGTGCTGCCCCAGCAGCGGAGCGGGACGGACGATGCGGCCTGGTGAACCGTGCAGCCGCACCGGAGCGCCGGGGAACCGGTAACCGCCGGCATCAGGATGCTCGGATTCGACGAACCAGTCCCGTTGGTGGAGGTGGGATAGTTCCAGTGCTTCGTCCATGGTCAGCACGGGTGCGCACGGGATGCGATTTTCCAGGCACAGCTGCAGGATCTCCGCCTTGTCGTGTTCCATGAACCAGGGGGCGATGAGGTTCTCGGCCTCCTGGGGATACTGGTCGCTCATGGCGCGGCGGTCCCGGTAGCGCGGATTCTCGGTCCAGTCCGGATCGCCCAGCAGGTGCAGGAACCGCTGGTATTGCTCCATCTGCGGCGCGTCGATGCACACGTAGCCGTCGCGGCAGGGCAGAACGCAGTTGGGGAACAGGCCGAGGCGCATCCGGTTTCCCGAGCGGGAGCCGGCGATGCCGCGGTAGATGAACGTGGGCAGATGGTAGCCGGTCAGCAGCGTGCTGATCACGCCCGAATCGGCGATGTCGATGTACTGCCCGCCGCCATCCTCGCTATCGCCGATCAGGTTAGATTCCCGCGCCAGCAGGGCGACGATGGCAGCATAGGCCCCGCCCAAACCGGCGAGGTATCCCGCCTGCCGGTCGGGCGTCGTGAGAGGCTCACGATGCGGGTGGCCGGTGCCAAAACTCATGCCGCTCAGCGCGTTCACCTGGAGGTCGTAGCCGGCGTACTCCCGGTAGTCGCCGGTGCGACCGTAGGGAGAAAGGGAAACCGTGATCAGGTGCGGATGCCGTACTCGCAACTCCTCCGCGGTTATCTCCGCCGCCGCCAGAGTGGAGTACGCTTGGTTCTCGACGAATATATCCGCGTCAGCCAGCAGGCGGTGGAGCCCGTCGATGCCGGCCGGTTCGTTGGCATTCAGGGTCACTCCCCGCTTGCCCAGGTTGGCAAACAGGAACAACCCACTGCGTTCAACGTGAGGTTGCGCGCCGGGAAATGGCCCCGCCCGGCGCGCCGCGTCGCCTTCGGGTGGCTCCACCTTGATAACGTCCGCGCCAAACTCGCCCAGCACTTTGGCGCAAAATGGCGCCGATACCATCTCTCCCCACTCCACGACGCGGACGCCCTCCAGCGCGGAGGGTGATTGACGGTTCGTCGGGTTTGAATCAGGTGCAGCCGACATGAGTGTGTCACCGGGTATTCGGTATTGGGAGGTCGTTGCGGTAAATGATAACCGCGCGGGAGTATATGGTTGCAACCGCGCACGCGCAACGGCAATCCGAAAGCTCTGCAAATGACGTAAAAGGACGCAATCCGGCAAAGAGTACCGCAAACTCCGTTAACCGTGATTTGGTGTACGAATTTAGCCCCTGAGTTGCGTGAAGACAACGACAACCATTTCTATAAGCACAGGTTTGGACATTTTGCGCCCCGCGCAGTATTGCAATAATGAATATTTGACATCGGGTATTGCCGATGCTAATGTTTGGCGGCACACGGGAATCCGCTGACTGATACGGAGGTATCCGCATGGCAGTTCGCAGTATTCGAAACGCGTTGCGCATTGCAGCAGCCCCCCTGCTAATCGTGTTGCTGTCCGTGATTGTCGCCTGTGGCGGGACGGCGTCGGAGCCGGCCGCCGCACCCGCCGCGACTGACGCGCCGGCGGCCCCGGCTCAAGCGGCCGCAACCGCCGCCCCTGAACCCACCGCCATGCCGGCCATGGCCAACGAGGACACCTACCTCCACATGGCCGTGACCCCGCTGCCCCAGGATACCTTCTTCCCCTGGCTGGCCACCAGCAGCGGGCATCTCGTGTTCCGGCCCATGTGGGAGAACCTGACCACTATCTCCCCCGAAACCGGCGTCTCCACCATCCTGCCCCAGCTGGCGAGGGAGTGGGACGTCAGCCCCGATGCCAGCGAGTACACCTTCCGCCTTCAGGAAGGCGTCGAGATGCACCATGGCTGGGGTGAGTTCACCGTCAAGGACGTGATCCTCACCGTCGACCAGCAGATGTCCGACCCGCTGGCCGGCTGCAAGTCGCCGCTTAAGAAGTTCATGGGGTACGACTCCATGACCGAGATGATCGACGCTGGCAAAATGGAGGTGATTGACGATTACACCTTCAAGATGACGCTGGCCCAACCGCAGGTGGACGTGGCCGACTGGTGGTTCAACATCCTGGTCATCCCGTGCGCCGCCGTGCGCAGCGCTGCCCAACATGCGGCCGAGGGCGACGCCATGTTCGAGAGCGGCCCGGCCGGCACCGGCGCCTACCAGTTCGTCAATCGCGAGCTCAAGGAGTTCACCGAGTACGAAGCCGTGCCCTACGATCACTGGCGAGTGAACCCGGAGTTCAAGCGCATGCGGATCAGCACGACCCCCGAGGACCTGACCCGGCTGGCCCTGCTGTTGACCGGCGAGGCCAACATGGTGGACGTGCCCAAGGTACTGCACCAACAGGCCATTGATGAAGGCATGGAGGTATTTGAAAGTCCGTTGCCGACGGTAGGGCTGACCATCATTCCCTTTGGCCAATACTACGTGAGTGAAGCAAACTGGAACCCCGACTCTGAGCCCTGGGCCGCTCCCGGCGAGACCGGGCGATTGGTCCGCGAAGCGATGAATCGCGCCATCAATCGCGAGCAAATCATCAACGAACTGTTCAAGGGCCGCGGCGAGCCCATGTACAACACCATCTTCCACGACACCCTGGAGGGCTGGAACCCCCGTTGGGCTGAGGAGTTCGACGAGAAGTACGGCTACGATCCGGAACGGGCCAAGCAGTTGTTGGACGAGGCCGGCTTCCCCGGCGACAACGGCCAGAACCGCTTCTTCGTGGAAGTCTGGCAGAGCAGCCTGCCCGGACTGCCCGAAACCATCGAGGTGGCCCAGACCGTTGCCCAGTCCTTGGAGGAAATCGGCATCGACGTGAAGCTGGTGGAAGTGGAGTTCGCCCGCGCGCTGGATGCTTTCCGAGACCTGCACGACGCACACTTCGTCCTGCCGGTGCGCCAGACTATCCGGCAGATCAACGCCAACGCCCGCATCTACTACTACACCGGGCCGACCAACCCTGAAACGGGTCTGCCCAACGGTGGTGTAGCCTACATCGAGCACCAGATCTACGACGACAATTACGAGGCGCTGCTGAGAGAGACGGACCCCGCCGAGCGAAATCGTCTGGCGCAGGAGATGGGCGACCATATCTACGACAACTATCGCACCATCCCCATCGTCAACCTCCGATCCACCCTTTTGGTCAACCCGGAGGAGGTGCTGGAGTACAAGTTCGGCAGCCTCACCGGCGTCTTCGGGCACCTGGAGTACGCCAAGGTGGCCCGGTAGTCTGGTAGATACCGGGACACTGAGGCTCCATCAAACGCAATAGGCCACTGGCCCACACTCCACCCCAACTGGTAGCAATTACGGACGGGAGGCGACAATGCAGCGGTTCATAATCTTCCGCGTCGGGCAGGCGATTATCGCCGTGCTGCTGGTGAGCATCATCGTGTTCATGCTCTCCAACATCACCGGAGACCCCACTTCGGTGATGCTGCCCATGGGCGAAGCTACCCCCGAAGATATCGCCGCCCTGAAGGCAAAGTGGGGGCTGGACAAGCCGCTGCACATCCGCTACCTCGTCTTTTTGGGCAACGCCGTCCGGGGCGACTTCGGCGAGTCCTATGCCTTTGGCGGACAGACCGCCATGGGCATGGTGATGGACCGCTTCCCGGCCACGCTGCAGTTGGGCGGCCTGGCGATGTTGATCGCCGTGGTTCTCGGGGTGCCGCTGGGAGTGATTACGGCGGCCAAGAAAGACGGCTGGCTGGACTACCAGGGCAAGGCGGTGGCTTTCCTGGGCCAGTCGGTGCCGAGCTTCTGGCTGGGCATCATGCTGTTGTGGCTGTTCGCGGTGCAGCTGGGTTGGCTGCCGTCTTCCGGCAAGGGCGGCCTTTCCCACATGATCATGCCGGCGTTCACCCTGGGCTTCTTCCAGGTGGCGGCCCTGCTGCGCCTGATCCGTTCCTCGATGCTGGACGTGCTGGACACCGAGTTCGTGAAACTGGCGCGCATCAAGGGCGTGCCGGAATGGAAGGTCGTTTGGAAACACTGTCTGCGCAACGCTTTCATCGCCCCGCTGACCTACTTCGCCATCATCATCGGCGGCCTGTTCACGGGCACGGTCATTGTGGAAACGGTGTTCTCGTGGCCAGGTGTGGGACAGCTGGCGGTGGGCGCCGTGCGCGGGCGCGACTTCCAGGTGCTCCAGGCAGTGGTCATCATCGGTTCGTCCATCTACATCTTCGCCAACCTGATCGTGGACATACTCTACGCGTACCTGGATCCCCGGATCCGCTACACGTAGGCGAGCGCATCAGCAAGCAAACCGAATTGGTATCGACAAAGACAATGGCCAACGGTGGAGAATGACACATGGCTATCACCACGGCGCCGGCCCCCGCCAGTCCCGCCACGGAAGAAGCGGCAGCACGTCCTGGCGCTCTCTCCAGGATCCGTCATTGGATATCGGAAATTCGCCGGCTGCCCCTGTTCCCGGTGACGATGCTGCTGGTGTTCCTGCTCATACCGGCAGTTTTCGCTGAGTTGATCGCTCCTCACAACCCGCGGCGCGGCGATCTGGACGACCGGCTCGTTCCGCCGGCCTGGTCCGGCGACGTGGTGTCCGTTCGCACTGTGGTGGAGCGGGTAAACCGGGACAACCGGCAGAATGAGATCAAACTGAGCGACGCCGAGAGGACGGTCCGCATCGGCGACGCGACCGTTGTGGGCAAAGCCGCAGGCGACGCTCCGGCGCTGGGCGACCAGATCCAGATCGTGGTTAAACCAGGAGGGCAGGCCAAGTACCTGCTCGGCACTGACAAGAACGGGATGGATATATTCAGCCGGATTGTGCACGGGGCGCGGCTGGCGCTGGTGGTGTCGATGATGGCCATCTTCGTGTCGGGTCTGATCGGCACGGTGCTGGGCATCCTGGCCGGCTATTTCGGCGGATGGGTGGACACGCTGGTGATGCGCCTGGTGGACATGTCCCTTTCGATCTCGCTGATCCTGGTGGCGCTGGTGCTGGCGGCAACCCTGGGGCCGCGGATCGAAAACGTGCTCATAGTGGTGTGTCTGTTCTTGTGGTCGCGTTACGCCCGCTTGATTCGCGGGGAGACGCTGGCGCTGAAAACTCAGGACTTTATCTCCAGGTCAAAGGTGGCCGGCTCGTCAGAGATCCGTATCATGCTGCGCCACATCTTCCCCAACCTGGTCAATACCATCATCGTGCTGGCGACCCTCCAGCTGGGTTTCGTGATCCTGCTGGAGGCCGGACTCAGCTTCCTGGGCGCCGGTATCCCGCGGCCCAATCCGGCGTGGGGCGTCATGGTGGCTGACGGGCGCGAACTCATCATCGACTCCTGGTGGGTGTCCTTCTTCCCCGGCCTGGCCATCCTCTTCACCGTGCTGTCGGTGAACCTGCTCGGCGACTGGCTGCGCGACCGTCTGGATCCCAAGCAGCGCAATGTGTAACGACGCAAACCAATTTTGCGGCTAGAATGTAGGGGCGAATGATTATTCGCCCCTACCAGTGTATTAACCGACATGCAAGAACAGGATCACCAGGCGGAGTTTCCCGACTGGGTTGAGCGCAGTCAGCGCACCGCCCGACGCCGCTACCGGATGCGGTTGTTGAAGCCGGCCATCACGGCCGGCGTACTGTTGCTGGTGGCAATACTGGGATGGATATTCTGGTTCAGCCTGCCTAATCCGGCGCGCTGGTTTGCGGGAAGTCCGTCGGCCGCCGCGTCATCCGCGTCCAACGCCGGACGCTGGTCCATGCTGGGTTATGGGACCAATCTCAACGGCTTCATCCCCGAGGTGGAGCAACAACCCGCCGGTAGTGTCCTCTGGTCGCAGGATCTGGGGCCGTACACCCGCTCCGCGCCCCTGGTGGCTGACGGCAAGGTGTTCGTCGGGGGACACTTCCGGGTGTCGGCCTTCGACGCCGACTCAGGAGATCAGCTGTGGTCGGTGGAAACGCCCGGCCCGATGGACCATGCCACCACCATCGCCAACAACAACCTGGTGTTCGTGGGCATGACCAACCACCGGATGCTGGCCCTGGACCAGGACACCGGCGAGCAGACGTGGGACTTCAAGGCGCACCTGCCGATATCGGCATCAGCGCTAGTGCACGGTGGGGTGGCCTACGTGACCTCCGCCGGTAACATCATCTACGGCCTCGACGCACAGACCGGCGAGCAGCTCTGGAAGCACAAGCTCAAGGGCAACGTCAAGACCACTCCCACCCTGCGCGATGATCGGCTCTACGTTGCCGACGACGAGGGCAACCTGTACTTCATCGACGCGGACGACGGGCGGCGGCGGTTCCGTTTCCTGACCGCCGGCTCGGCTGAGGGGCCTCCGGTGGTGACTGGCGATACCGTGTATTTCCCGTCCGGTGGGACGCTGTACGCCATCAGCACCAGCGTCAAGGGGATGCCGGGGCTCTACTGGATCAAGCGCGCCTGGTTCCAGATGTGGATCTGGCAGATACCCGGCGTCCCGCCGCCGCCGGCCCAGCGCGGAGAACGGTGGCGGTTCGCGCCGGAGGAGCGGCATTCCCAGGGGATCGTGTCATCGCCTGCGGTGGCCGGGGGCGTGTATTACGTCGGCGACAGTGACGGAGTGTTCTACGCCAGGGACGGCATTACGGATAACGAGTTGTGGAGATACCAGGCGGACGGCGGGGTCGTCAGTTCCCCGATCATACTGGAAGACCGCATCTACTTCGGCGCGCGGGACGGCTCGGTGTACTGCCTGAACCGGACGGACGGCTCGTTGTTGTGGAAGGTGGACCTGGCCGGGCCCATAGAATTGCCGCCGGCCTACGCCGGCGGCAGGTTGTACGTGCGCACCACCGACGGCCGGCTGCACGCGGTGGAGTGAAGCGCCCGCTTATTACCAGTCGAGGATGTCCCGGACAGCGCAACGGAAGTCCGGTAGCACCTCTCCACCATCCAACTCATCGTCCTCGGTGTAGATGAGCGTCGGCCCTGCTGAGGGATGAGCGGCGACGGTGCGGGCCAGCGGGTACACGGCCCACACCAGGCGTACACCGTGGCTGAGCCACATTGCCACCCGTTCCGCCACGTATTGCGGGCTGTCGTTGGGCGAGACTATCTCGACGACCAGATCGGGTACGACCTCATAGAAGCCGCGAACTTTCACGTCCAGCGGCAACTTCTCCGCCGAGAAGTAGGCCACATCCGGCTCGCGCACCGTATCCGGATCCCGCTCCAGCCAGACCCCAGCGTCCGAGGTTGAAATCCGTCCCAAACGAAGGGGACGGACATGCGTCACCATTGCTGATGACAGTACGGCCGCAATCTCGCTATGTTCTCCTCCTGCCGACACGGTTTCGTTAATCACCCCCCTTACCAATTCGCCCTTTGCCAAACGCCGTTGACACAACTCCAGAAATTCGTCGGCGGTGAGCAGCTTTTCGCCGATGGGCGTGGTTGCCATGGTTGCCTCCCGTGCCTTGGAGCGACGAGCGCCGGCCTAAAGAAAGGCCAGCGCCGTCTGCACGAAGTCGTCGGGCTTTTCGATCTGTGGTGAGTGACCGCAGTTGGAGATCACCGTGACCTGGGATCCTGAAAGCGCCTGCTGGTACAAGTCGGCGCATTCGACCGGGACGAGGTTGTCGTTCTCGCCCCACACGATGTGCGTTGGGACGCTGACTCGGGCCAGTTTGGCCGGCAGCCGCGGGTTGTACATGTACGGTTTCCAGGTCAACCGGATGGCCATCTCCCGGTCGGACTCGGCCTGATCGGTCTGCTCGGGCGTCGGGTCGGAACCGAACATCTCGTCCCACTCCGGGACCTGGCTGGGGTCGTGGTAGGCCAAATCGCGGATTTGACCGGGGTTGATGATGAAGATGTCGGCGATCTCGCCATCCACCGGCTTGATGCCGGCCGCGCCCACCAGCATCACCTTGCTGAAGGCATGGCCGGTCATCGACAGCATTTCCGCCGCCAGCCAGCCGCCCATGGAGAACCCGATGGCGCGGACGTTCTCCAGCCCCTCCTGTTCCTGGTACCAGGTGTAGAAGCAGGCCAGGTCCTGCATGGTCTCGACCCAGCCGGGCCGGTCGCTCTTGCCGTAGCCGGGGTGGGAGGGCAGGTAGACGGTGAACTTCTCTGCCAGGGCCTGGGCGTAACGGCGGGGGCCAGCGTTGCCGCCGGCGCCGTGCAGCACCAGCAGCGGGTCGCCGCTGCCGCCCTTGTACACCTGAAGGCTGCCGCCGGCGACGGAGATGGTTTCCTCGGTGAAGTTTGCCATTGGGATTAAGCTCCTTGCTTCATTAACGGTCGGTTGAGCGGCAACGGTCGGTTGAGCGGCGCCTACATCCTGGTAAGCCCGGGCTGGACGCCTTCCTTCTGGAACGGATCTGTCAACTCCAGCTCCTCGCCGATCTCGCGCAGGGCCGGCAGCACTTCCTGGCCCATTAGCTCCAGGCACCGCATGGTGTCCTCGTGGCTGATGGAGCCGTCGTTGGTCCACACGGCCAGGATGCCGGGGCGCATGAAGCTCAGCACCTCGCGCAGTTGACTGATGACGGTGTCGGGGCTGCCGATGATCCACCGCTTGGAGTCGAGGATGGAGTCGTACTGCGCGCCGTCCAGCCCGCCCACGCGGAACGGGTCGCTGCGGATCTGCTCGCGCAGGCGCAGGAAGCGCGGATCGTCACTGCGGCTGCCGTAGCCCACCGGCGAGGCGTAGTCGCGGGGCAGCGGGATGCGGCCGACGCCGATGTTGCCCACCATGTAGCCCTTGCCCACGTCGTAGGCCTTCTCGTCAGTGTCCTGCACGTGGATGCGCACGAGGTACCCGAAGTTTTCCGGTCCCGGCTCGTACCCGTGCTCGCGGGCGGTCTCGGCATAGATGGACTTCATGTCCTGCGTGCCCTGCGGATCGGTTTCCAGGAAGATGTAGGGGTAGTTGCGCTCGGCGCACCACACCAGGGTCTCGGGGCTGCCCGTGCCGGGGATCCAGACGGGCGGGTGCGGCTTCTGGATCGGCGTCTGGAAGGGGTTGACCACGCGGAAGTGGTAGTGATCACCTTCCCAGCGGAAGGGTCCGGGCGTGGTCCAGGTCTTGATTACAAGGTCGTGGGCTTCCTCGAATCGGGCGCGGTTGTGCAATGGGTTGGTGTTGGTGGCCAGGCTCTCGACGCCGGTGCCGCGCACGAAGCCGGACACCAGACGGCCGCCGGAGATCATGTCGATCTCGGCCAATTCTTCGGCCAGCCGGATGGGGTTGTCGAAGATGGGCAGGGGGTTGCCCAGCAGCACGATCTTGCTGTTCTTGGTGTTGCGAGCCAGGATGGCCGCTTCCAGGTTCATGGTCGCGCCCAGGCAGGTGGGCGTGTTGTGGTGCTCGTTGAGCATCAGCCCATCGAAGCCCACTTCCTCCGAGTACTCGTACTCATCCAGGTACATGTTGTAGAGGTAGTGGCCTTCCTGCGGGTTGAAGTTGGAGTTCGAGAACGTCAGCCGCACCGCCTCGTTGGGCGAGTTGCGCACGTCCTCCTCCGTGTAGTTCACGTAGGCCCGTTCGGTAAAACGCATCAGGAACATGGAATGGCCTCCTGCGGTGGGTCAGCCTGGGCGGGGGTTGCGCTGGATGGGGGCATCATACAACAATACGGCGCTTTAGAAGGCCCATCTGGCTAGCGCATCCGCGACAGCAACGACGCTATTCGTGGTGGCCGAAATAGTTCTCGTCTAATTTCTTTATCGCGTACGTATCGGCGATCACTACGCCTACTCCGTACTCGATCATCAGATTAGCCAGTTCTTGGCCATTGATGAGTCGAATGGTTTGTGTCGACAGGTTATCTGCGAACTGCTGTGCGTCTGCAGTGAACCTCGATGTAGTGATGAACACGCCTTTACTCGCACCAGCACCCACTAATGTGCCCGAAAACGCTTGTACTTGGGGTTGTCCGACAGCGTTGTCGTCCCAGCGTTTGGCTTGTAATAGCACTTTGTCCAAACCGAGCTTGTCTTGGTCGATCACACCGTCTATTCCGCCGTCCTTGCTACGAGGACCACGTGGCCGAGCTTGTCCATAGCCCATTTTAACCAGCAAATCAGCGACTAAATCCTCGAAGTCGTCAGGATCTGAGCTTTTGATGACGGCCAACAGTTCACTGGCTAGATCTGCAGTGTGCGTGGAGTATGCTTGGATCATGAGCACAGTCGGGGCTATGTCGTCGGCTACTTCTTGATCATTTTCCTCGGGGCCACTAACGACCTCGGTCTCCTCCTCTGAGTTTTGGAATTCCCTCGCCAGTTTTTGTAGGTCAGCACGGGATAGCGGCCCTTGGTGCTCTCCCAACAGATCAGTCCCTTTTTGCGTGATCTCAAATATCCCGCGCTCTGGTCTGGACAGAAGCCCGGCATCCTCCAATTTCCGTGCTGCAGAGTACACGCGATGATCCACTACGTTGATCGCACTCTTGCCACCGAAAACTTCACTGCGATCCTCCTCGCTGATCTCGAGGCGGTCCGCTGACCTCTTGATCAAGTCATTGCGGGGGATGCCGCCAGTTACTTTTGAAACGATTTCCAACACCGGTCGGTAAAATGCGACCTGCTTCGGCACTGCCATGCTTTACACCCTGTCTTCCTTCTTGAAGTGCGGTATCACCTCCGACGCAAACCTGCCCATCTGCTCCTTGAACTGGTTGGTGGTTGCGCCCATGGGGAAGGCGATCATGACCTGCTCGAGGCCGGGGTACTTGTCCTGCAGTTCCTCGAGGTAGGCGATGGTGTCCTCCGGGCTGCCGGCGAACCAGGCGCGATTGTCGATGACGTCCTGGAAGTCGGTGCCGGCGGCGATGTGGCGGGCCACACCGCCCGGGCCGGTGGCCGAGATATGCTGATCGCTGTAGCGCAGCATCCCCAGAGGCGCGGCGAACTTGACGTGCTCCTCGAAGAGCGGCTGAAGCTGGCGGCGCGCGCCGGCGGTGGTGTCGTCCACCATGGCCCACAGCCCGACGCACAGCCCCTCGCCCAGGGCCAGGTCGCGGCCGGCCCGCTGGTTGGCGGCCTGGTAGCGCTGCACCCACTCCTCGACGTACTGCTCGCCCGTGCCCAGTATCACGCCCTTGATCCCCCACTTCGCCATGAAGTCCAGCGCGCGGTCTGAGGCGCTGACGATGGGCTGCCATACGTCGACGGGTCGCGTCTTGGGGCGAGGGACCAGGGTCACCTCTTTCAGGTCGTAGCCGCGATAGGGGATGTCCGGCGGGATGGTGTAGTGCTTGCCCTGGTGGGAGAAGGACTCGCTGTTGAAGGCCTTCATCATGATCTCGAACTGCTCTTCAAACAGCTCGCGGTTGGCGTCGCCGTCGATCATCGGCGCGCCGAAGGACTCCACCTCCCTGGTGTGGTAGCCGCGACCGATGCCGAACACCACGCGGCCGCCGGTGAGGATGTCCACCATGGCGAAGTCCTCGGCCAGCCGGATGGGGTGCCACATGGGCAGGATGTTGAACCCGCAGCCGAACTTGATCCGGTTGGTGTGCTGGGCCAGGTACTGGCTCATGATGAGCAGGTTGGGGATGCACTCGTAGCCCTCGCGCTGGAAGTGGTGCTCCGCCATCCAGAGGATGTCGAACCCGAGATCGTCGAGAAACACGGCGGCCTGGCGCGCGATGTCCATGGCCATGGACAGTCGGTCGTTGTCGTACCACCGGTCATTGGCGGGAACGCCGTCGAAACCGATGCCGTCGCCTTCCAGCACGTGGCCGGCGTAGAGCACTGAAAAGTCTTTGATCATGGGACCAATCCTCCAAACATCATCGTGTGACCGGGCTACTGTTCGCGGTGACCGAGTTGCGCTTCCAATTGCCGGATGCGCTCCTGCGCTTGTTCCAGTTCCACCGCCACTGCATCCCGCTGTGCAACTGCTTCATCACGCTCCGCCTCTACCAAAGATACGTCGCATAGGTAGCGGCCGGTCTTGCGGTCATAGAAGCGCAGCTTTGATTCGTCGTCAACGTCCCAATCCCAAGCCGGGTTCCAACAGAGACAGAGATCCAGCGCGGCGCTGTAGCCCCAAATCGTGCCATCCGCCTCCGTGTGGAGTTCGATGGGATGATAGATCCCGTCCACGAGTACGTCTCCGGCCAGGGCATATCCGTACAGCTCGCCGCCGGTGGGGTCAACGCGCCAGTATTCGGTGATGCCGACGCTGGCGTAGAGGCCCGGCTTCTCTCCCGTATCCCGCTGGTTGGTGCTTTCGGAGGCGACTTCCAGGGCAAAGTCGGGTGGCTTGCCGACTTCCCAGACCACGTAGCCGTTGCGCTCACGGATAGCGTCGGCGTCCACGCCGAAGGCGACGTACAGGTCGGGCCGGAACCGATAGTTCATGTCGTACTGGTTGTAGTAAATGAACCCGTCGGTACTCACCAGGACGTCGGGACTGCCGGTGAAGTGCCGCGCCACAAAGTAGCCGCTCTTGTCGATGGTGGGACTCTGCAGCATATCGCGGCCGTCCTCCAACTCAGGGTCAGGGTCCGGACACTTGTAATCATCCGGCAGGACGATGGGGGTGAGCTTGTGGTAGGAAACGCCCGTGGGCGCGGTTTGCGTGGTGGTCATGCCGGGAGAACCTCCATGTTATTGCGCTGGCGGTTTGGAGCCGGCAGCGAATGGCGGTAGCGACCGTATGCTACCACCGCCGCCGGCCAGTGTCATTTGCGGATGTCGTATTCCCGCCGCTGCGACGTTTAAAGAGCTCCGCCGAGCCTATGGTACACTGCCCTAACCGTGGAAAATTGGTGGGAAAGGCGGTGGCTGCGACGCCATGCGATGGTTGCGCCCTTCGGGGTTTTCACGGCGACGCTGCTGCTCACGTTTTATCTGGAACATTGGCAATGGCAAGGCCGCGATAGCTGGAAACTGGCAACCGAGCAGGTTGACATGGGCGCCGTGATCTACGCCATGGCGGCCGTGCTGGTGGAACGAGGAGTCAGGATCATGTTCTGGGCGCTTGACGAGAGACGAAAGTGGCGGGCCAAAATGCGCGCCGAGGCTAGAGCTGAAGGACTTGCCGAAGGGCAGGCACAAGGGCGCGCCGAAGGGCAAGCACAAGGGCACGCCGAAGGACGGGCTCAAGGACAGTCTGAAGGCCAAGATCAAGGGCGCGCCGAAACGCGGCGGCAGTATGATGACTGGCTGGCCAAGGTGGCGGAAAAGAGAGGCATTCCTCTTGAAGAACTGTTGCCGCCGGACCGGGAGTCGGCATAACGGTCCGCAGTAGCAGGACTACCGCAACGGTCCAGCATCGCGATGCAACAAGAAACAGATCTATGTGGCAAATGATCGCTGAGCCCGGGCTGCGTTGCTCCGAGTGCCGGCACACCATCCAGCCGGGCCGGCTCTGTCTATCTGAACTCCCGGAAGAAACTCCACCCGGCGTCAGCCGGGGCGACTTTCGCAACTACTGCATCGGCTGCCCCCAATGCTGGGCGCAGGGCAAGTACGCCTGCTACGTCCGGCACCTAAACTCGGGCAAGAGCGTCGGGAAGACGCCGCGCAGCCTGCCCTGCGCCCGTTGCGGCCGTCGCATCGGGGCCGGCGACAAGGCAGGCGTCGACATATATTACGAATGGCCGGAAGGCACGGAAGGCGGTCTTACTGGAGGGCGTTTATCTTCGGTAGTCGGCGTTGCCACCGCTGCCGCCGGTGTTGATACACTGATTCGCGGCGTGCCTGACGGTTCTTTTGCCAACCTCAGCGATTCTCTGCAAAGCAAATTCGTCTCAGCCGGTTTGGGCGGAGAGCGTGGTACGCGCTCAGTTGCAGAAGCGCAAAATTTCTACCATGACAGTGTTCCTTACTCGGTGCGTAACCTGGGCGAAGATGCTGTGGGCCGGTTCTTGGACGGAAAAGACGCCAGTCATATCCAATCTGCTCACAACGCCCCACACCTGGTTGCCAGCAACGACAACGTCATATGGGAAAACGCCAGCTTAAATCGTGCTCGCGGCGCCGAGAATATGACAGGTGTGGAGCAGCTCCAGGCCTACGCAGGCAACGCTTTTGACACCGCACAATTGGTGTTTCGTGGTTGCATTGAGTCTGCCGCTATGACCGGACTTTACGCTGGTCTGCTGGAAGCTCCGGTTGCCACTATCGAAAACTACATCCATTATCAGAAAGGACGAAAAACCGGGGAACAGGCAATCATTGACGCTGCGAAGTCTATTGCAATGCGGGCCGGCACGGCAGCAGTAGTGGGCTTTGCCCTAACCGGAGCGGTGGCGCTGCTTGGCGCCGGGCCGTTATTGGTTACCGTAGCGCCCATCCTGATCCCGGTAGGCTTTGCTCTGTACGGGATCAGTGCTCTCAAACGAATAATGAACGCACTGGCTGACGGCCTGCCTTTGCATCAAGTAGGCACTTACTTTTGCAGCCCGCGTTGCCACATCAAGTTCGCCTACGAAACCGGCCACTCGGCGCTGCTGCGGTGGGAGGAGAACCGTGTTGCAACCCCGGCATGATTCCAGCCAAACTGATTAGGGAGCACATAACAATGGCGGAATATCCGTTCACCTTGCAAGGTGCGCAACGAACCTACAACGGCAATGGACGCCGGGATGGCGAAACCTACCAAAGCCTAGAGTTCGAGCTTAAACCCGGCTTGGTATATACCGAGATCGAGCATCACGGACGCGGGGATTTTAAGCTGGAATTCGTTCCCACAAAGGGATTTAGCAGAGGAGAAGCTACCGCCGCTTCGCTTGGCGGCAGCATTGCGGCCGGCGTAGCAACAGGGGCAGCCATCGGCAGCATTGTGCCTGTCGCAGGAACCATCCTCGGAGGAATAGTAGGCGGGGCTGCAGGATGGTTGGCTGGCGAGAAAATTGAAGACGCGATAGCCCCTATCATCTGGACACCTGCTGACGCCAAAGGAGAGTGCAGCCTCTTCGATATTGTGCGGGTTCGAGAAGGTGACGACGACGCCCTGCCGCCGGGGAAATACCGCTTGGAAGTGCAGTCACAGAGCAAGTGGAGTTGCCGTTTCATTCAACCTGCGCTGGGCCAGTCGTCCGAGCCGCTGACGGATGACGAAGACTGCGACGAAGGTAACATCCCTGCTGGGCACTACATAGTAGGCCCCTATAAGTCCGGTGCTCGGCCCTTGCTTGCCAGCATTAGGCACACCGGTGGTGGTGAGTTCTTTTTCACTGCCTATGCGCTTGACGGAACGCATCAGTACCCGTTCGCAAATGAGGGACAATTCATCATGGAAGAACACCCGACAGAAATTCGGCCAGGCAAGGAGTATATGCTCCTGATCGTTGCTGAAGGCGAATGGTTCTTGACCTTCACCGAGGGGTACTGACCTATTAACCTTTGGTGCTAGTTTGAGTTAGTTTTGAAAATGCCATGGGGTTCCCATATGCTGTGAGTTGACAATCCTCCACAGCAGGGAACCCCATGAACATCACCGATTTTATCACCGAACTCTACTGTAAGGTTGACGACGCCCTCCCGGGGATAGCGCCGCATCCGCAAGCCCGGCTCTCCATAAGCGAACTGGTTACCATCGGCGTCCTCCACGCCATCAAGAACGTCAAGCAGCGTCCCTTCTACCATTGGCTCAAGGATAACTATGGACACCTCTTCCCCAAACTTCCCGAACGCACCCGCCTCTTCCGCCGCCTGGAAGCCCAGGCCTGTTGGACCGGCTACTTCCTGGCCCAGCCCACCATCCTGGGCGTGGCCGACAGCTACGGCATCGAACTGGGACATCCGGTGCGTTCCGGACGGAACCTCCACCAGGTGGGCCGGAAAGGCAAGTCCAATCACCGCTGGATTGTGGGCGGCAAACTCTGCATCGTCCTCAACCAACTGGGCCAGATCGCCGCTTGGGACTGCGCCACGGCCAATACTCACGACCAACGTTTCCTGCCTTTGCTGGCAGGCTACGACGGGCAGATGATTGTCCTGGCCGACACTGGGTTTCACCGGGCCAAGAGCCCGCCCCTGGCTTGAACAGGGGGCGATCCGGCCAACGTGAAAATCTGTCGCCGCGGCCAGTGGAACGTGCGCATGATCGTGGAAACCACCTTCTCCATGATGACTGCGGTGTGGGGCAGCAAACAGATGCGGCATATCACCTGGCGCGGGTTTGAAGCGCACTTGAGCTACCTGATGGCTGCCTTCAACCTACTGTCGCAGTGGGATGGGTTGGAACCGGACGAAAACGGACGCGTCCATCGCTCTATTGCTCAATTCGTCCTCTGATATTAACTAGCACCAATGGTTATTATCCACGACGCGTCCAAGTAATTCAGGGGCAGTGCTTACGGAAGTGCAATTAGCAACTGAATTGCAGCGTTGACTGCTGCCGCAATTTCATCGGTATTGTCAATGCCTTTGCTCACAGCAATCCCAAACAAGACTTTATCCACCCCGTACTTGTCCACGAATATCTTCCAACCGCCCGAATTGCGAATTTTCTCAGCCAGCTCCCGAACAGTCGGCTTTACCTCAGGCATGGAGGGTTTTGGCAGGGCGTCTTCCATCAATACTACGAGATTGGGATCCAAAAACGCCGCCACGTATGCTTCCACGTCCTCGTTAGGATAATCGGGAGTGAACCGCTCGTGAGACAGCGGTGCCCGCTCGGCCGCTATCGCTGTAAAGATGTCTCCAATGAGGTCCAAATTCAGCGGCGAACTCGTTTGGGTGGTCATAGTTGATGGCCCCTTGAAAATATTGAGACGATCTTGACTCGTGATTGCAACATCGGCTGCATCGCGGCTGACAGTAAAAGAGCCTTTGTGCTACCATCGTTATGCTACCACCGCCGCCGGAGGGTGTCATTGCATCGCAAATTGACGGCCTGCCGAGCACAAAATTCGCGCCTTTCAGCGCAGACGGCGGTGCGGAGGCTCTTTTTCCCATGACCAAAGTATTGATTACCGACAACGTGGCCGCCGAAGGCATTGACCTGCTGAAAAAGCATGTTCCAGTTGACGTCAAGCGCGGCCTCTCTCCCGAAGAACTCATCGCCACCATCCCCGGTTACGACGCCCTGGTGGTGCGCAGCGAGACCCGGGTCACCGAGCCGGTGATCTCGGCCGGCTGCGATCTCAAGGTGGTTGCCCGCGCCGGCATCGGTGTGGACAACATCGACCTGGACGCGGCGACTCGCGCCGGCGTGGCCGTGGTCAACGCGCCCATCGGCAACACCGTGGCCGCCGCCGAGCACACCGTCGCCCTGATGCTGGCCCTGGCCCGCAATGTGCCGCAAGCCTACGCCTCCATGAAGGAGGGCCAATGGCAGCGTTCGGCCTTCATGGGCATCGAGGTGCGCAACAAGACGCTGGGCATCGTCGGCCTGGGCCGTGTGGGGTCCGAGGTTGCCCGTCGCGCCGCCAGCTTCGGCATGAACCTGATCGCCTACGATCCATTCGTCGCCCCCGACTTCGCCGCCCGCATGGGCGTGACCGTGTTGTCCCTGGACGAAGTGCTCGCCCAGGCCGATTTCATCACGCTGCATACTCCCCTCACCGCCGGCACCACCAATCTCATCTCGGCGCCGCAACTGGCGAAGATGAAACCCGGCGCCCGTCTGATCAACGTCGCCCGCGGCGAACTGGTGGACGATGATGCCCTGCTGGATGCCCTGGAAAGCGAGCGCCTGGCCGGCGCCGCCCTGGACGTGTTCACCAACGAACCGCCTGGCGACCTGCCCCTGCTGAAGCATCCGCGACTGGTTGCCACTCCACACCTGGGCGCGTCCACCCAGGAAGCCCAGCGCGAGGTCGCCATCGAGGCCGCCGAGCAGGTGCTGGCCGTGCTGGAAGGCAAGCCGGCCCGCAACACCGTCAACGCCCCCTTCGTGCCGCCCGAGGTCCACGCCATTCTCGCCCCCTACGTCCCCGTGGCGTCCATGGTCGGCCGTTTGCTCACCAGCATGGCCCGGGGGCAGTTCGTCGGGATCACCATCCGCTACCAGGGAGAGATCGCCGAGCACAACACCGCCATCCTCAAGGCGGCCGCGCTGGTCGGTCTGCTGGGGCAGGTGAGTGGAGAGGCGGTGAACATGATCAACGCTCCGGTGCTGGCCCAGCAGCGCGGCCTCCAGGTCACCGAGCAGACCTCCGGCGACAGCCGCGAGTACGCCAGTCTGATCACTGCCACTCTGCATACCACCGGCGACGACATCACCGTCGCCGGCGCTTCCCTGCGCGACGAGCCGCACCTGGTGCGGGTCAACGAGTACTGGATGGACGTGGCGCCATCTGCCCCCTACATGCTGTTCGTGGACAACCAGGACCAGCCGGGCATCATCGGGGCGGTGGGCACCACGGCCGGTCGCCACAATATCAACATCAGCTTCATGGAAGTGGGCCGCATCGCCCCCCGCGGCCAGGCCATGATGGTCGTGGGCCTTGACGACCCCATTGGCGAGGACGTGCTGGCCGAAATCAAAGCCCTGCCGCAGGTGGACGACGCGCGGGTGGTGGCGATGTAACGCGGCTTGAAGCGGGGCATCATGGCAGCGGATGCCTTCTTCGTACAGGACAATGTTTTGACGAACCGTGCGTCTCCTTTCACTGGTGAACAAGTCGTAGCCGCTATCCGGTCTGCCTATTCCCCGCGCTGGGATATTTCCCTGAAGCAAGAGGACGCAGCAAACAAGGCTGCAATCTACCGTTCCAGTGAGGCTCATTATCGGGAGCACGTCCAGCGCAGTCTGGCGGAAAATGATTACCTGCAAGTGGCGGAAAAGTCCTGGGGCGCCTTCACCCAGACCATCAAGGCCATTGGAGCAGACCATCAAATTCAGCTTTCCAGCCATGTCGGGATCATGCGCGTGGCCGGCGAGTTGTCAAAGTTGATTGCCCAGACCGCACCGGAAGATGGCGCCAAAGTGAGCGATGCGTCGGTCATGGCCCACAGTCTGCATTTGCATTTCTATGAAAATGAACTTCCGGATGATCGGGTCATTCAGTCTGCCGACGCCGTGAGCGAGGCCATTGACCTGCTCCGGAAATGGTTCCCACCGGAGCAAGACGCCAGCACGATGTAGATGGACCAGTTGTGGTGGCGATGTAATCGCATTGGCGCACCTCAATGATCTCCCGACGACAAATCAACATTGACGCACTGGAACGAACCAACGAACGCCTGGGCCGGTTCATCGCGCTATACGCCGCGGTTGACAATGACCATCCTGAGCGCGACGCTTTCCTTGCGGCGGTGATCAAGGGTTTTGAACTCACCTACGGGCAAGCGATCAATGCCATACGCCGGTATGTCGCGGATCACGTTTTGTCCCCCGGTCAGGTGAGACAGATGCTGCTCCCCGACATAATACGCGCGGCAGCAAAAAGCGGGTTGATCGGGCAACCGGAAGGATGGTTTGATTTCAGAGATTGGCGCAACGAAACCGCTCACGAATACTTTGACGACGAGTCTGCTGAAAAGATAGCCGGCGCCGTTCCGGAGTTTCACGTCGCAGTGGCGCAGTTAATCACTACGCTGCGGGAGAGGTTGCGATGATTGTGCCTTTCCCTGACGTTGACGTCGCCCCGCAGCACTGGAGCATGATTGACGAGATCCTGCGGCGCTGCCTGCCGGACCAGCCGGTTTGGGCCTATGGCTCCCGCGTCGCCGGGCATTCCTGGCAGTATTCCGATCTGGACCTGGTTGTAGTTGGGGAAACCGCTGTGGACAGCGTGACGATGTGGAACGCGCGTGACGCTTTCTCCGAATCCCGGCTGCCCTACATGGTGGATCTGAAGGACTGGCACCGCATCCCGCAGCACTGGCGCGAAGAGATCAAGCGCTGCTACGCCGTAATCCATTTGCCGCAAGCACTCCCTTGACCGGATGGCCGGAGAACGAGTTCCCGGTCCGACCGGAAGACGCGTTCTGAACCTGACTGGGCCACGGTGAGATCGGCGCGTGGTGTGGGCGCACCGGAGCCGGCCTTTGATCGACGAGTGCCGATTATGGCCAGCTGTTGAATTATTTTGCACGTCTATCGTGATAACTAATGAATGGTTTGACATAGAATGCTGACCATAGTAAGGTCATTATTAATCCTAATCACTACGGAGGGTCAATGGCATCTGGAAACCATGGAACGTGCACAGTGGAAGGTTGTGAGCGTCTAGTACAGGCACGCGGCTATTGCCCAGCCCATTACCAACGACATAGGAAGGGACTGGAGATGAGTACTTCCGTAGCGGTTCGGGCACCCGCTGGCTCCAAAATGTGCCAGCAATCGAATTGCGACCGAGTGGTCAAAGCCAAGGGGTATTGCGACATACACTACCGACGGGTCAAATCAGGGGTGGATATGGGCGCTCCAATTAAGCAAAAACTACCTAATGGAGTATACGATGGGGCCGTCTGCAAGCACCTTGGATGCGACCGACCCGTGCGCACTCAGGGTTGGTGCAACGCCCATCACATCAGGCACCTGCGCGGCAAGTCGATGGACGAACCAGTTCGAGAGATTGCCAAGCACGGCCTGAAGAAAGGAGATCCATGCCCAACACTCAATTGTGATAGGAAAGTGGATATTGGCGGGCTATGCAGCGTCCACTACCGCCGCCAGCTGGAAGGCCGCAATTTGGACGCTCCGATGCGAAGGCCGCGAAAGAGCAGGGGCGGTCTGGACCGGTTAGTGAACGATCAAGGATACGTGGAAGTGAGGCGTCCCGGACATTTTGGCAAAGGGCTTGCCGGCAAAAACATCTGGTTTTACGAGCATCGCTACGTGATGGAGTGCTACCTTGGGCGACCCTTGGGCGAGGGCGAAAACGTTCACCATAAGGACAGCGACCGGACTAACAACCAGCTGGAAAACTTGGAACTCTGGTTCGTACAGCAGCCGTCAGGACAGCGCGTAGTGGACTTGATCAAGCGCTCCTACTGGCTGCGCGAGCGCTATCAGCACGAACGGGAAAAACTGCTTAGCAAATCAACTGACCTACCAGGGGAAGGGGATGAGTAATGACTGCAAAGGGGACTTGCCAGCACACATCGTGTGACCGGACGGCGGAAGCCGCCGGCTGGTGCAATGCGCACTACATCCGGCAGCGCAATGGAAAGGATATGGACGCGCCCATCCTGCATCGCAACAAGGGAAAGACCTGCATCCAAGACGGATGCGAAAATCCAGCGCGGGCTCGAGGCTACTGCAATATGCACTCGCAGAGGCTGATCACCGGCGGCGATATGAACGCGCCGCCTCGAAGCCACAAGGGCGTCTGCCAGCATCCGCCCTGTGCTGAATCGGCTTACTGTAGAGGCTACTGCCGGCCGCACTACGATCGCTTCCGCAAAGGACAGGACATGGGCGCGCCGATCAAGCGGCGGGTCCGTTCTTACAATGGGGCCGTCTGCAAACTTGGCGGCTGTGACCGACTCGCCAAAGCGAATGGCTACTGTGGGCAGCACTGGCGGCAGGAACGACAGGGTGGACAGCTGAACGCGACGATCAGGCATTGGGAGCGGAACACCGGGAAGTGCGAATGGCAGGGCTGCCAGCGCGAACAGGAGAAGCGCCATCTTTGTGGGCCTCATTACGAGCGGCAGCGTCAAGGGCGATACATGGGAGATCCGCTGGGAGAGCCGGCGATCTACAATACCGGCGCCGATAGGGTCGTCGCAAAAGGCGGATACATTGAAGTCAGGCGGCCGGGACACTTCGGCAAACAGCGACCGCGCGGGGCAGGTTGGCACTGGGAACATCGCTACGTGATGGAATGCCACTTGGGACGTGCTTTGCGCGAAGGCGAGAACGTCCATCATATAAATAACCTTCGAGATGACAATCGTCTGGAAAATCTGGAGCTGTGGACCAGTTGCCAACCCGCCGGATCGCGCGTCATCGACCTGCTGGACTGGGCGGATGAATTCATTACACGGTACGAACCGGAGCTGGGCAAGCTGTCGTAGTCTCGCCACTACTCGACCGTTATTCTCCGGCGCCCGTGCGGTGCGCACAGTTCCAATACCCGCTGCAATGCGCTGCAATGGACAAATCGGCTCCGCCCCTGTAAAAATGCAGGGGCGTTGCCTTGCCGTCACCGCCCGGAGATCATGCCTTGAACGCGCCACAGCCGACCTTCACTGATGAGCAGGTTGTTGCTGCCATCCGAGCCGCCTTTTCCCCGCGCTGGGATACGTCGCTGACGCCGGAGGCGGCGGTGGCGCACGCAGGAATTTACCGCGACAACCTGGACCATTACCGCAAGCACGTCCAACGCAGCCTGGAAGAAAGCGATTATCGACAAGCCGCCGAAAAATCCTGGGGCGCTTTCACGCAAATCGTCAAGGCCATCGGCGCCGACCACCAGATAAAACTGTCCAGTCACGTTGGGACCTATCGAGTAGCCGGCGAACTGGCGGCCCTGGTCGGGCAATTGGACCCGGACGCGGAAAGCGCGTTGAATAATGCGACTGGGCTGGTCAGTGGTCTGCACACTCACTTCTACGAAAACTATTTGACCGATGCAGTAGTCCTCCAATCGGCAGGCACGGTCAGCGACGGCATCGACCTGCTGCAAGAGTATTTCCCTCCCCCAACCGAACGCTAACCCTCGCATTCACAAAACCCCAAACTCTCCCGGAGATGACACTATGGCAGACCGCATCGTAATCATGGGCCCCGGCGCCGTGGGCAGCTACGTCGGCGCGTTCCTTGTTCAGGCCGGCGAAGACGACATCACCTTCATTGACATGTGGCCCGAGCACGTCGAAAAGATGCGCGCCGAGGGCCTGCGGGCCAGCGGCAGCCAGGGCGACTTCACGGTGCCGGTCAACGCCATGCACCTGACGGACGCCCAGAACATCACCGAGCCCTTCGACTACGCCTTCATCACCACCAAGTCGTACGATACGGAGTGGGCCACCCACTTCGTCAAGCGGTACGTCAAGGACGACGGCGCGTTTGTGTCCATTCAGAACTGCTGGAACGACCCCATCATCGCCGACATTGTGGGACCCGAACGTCAACTGGGTTGCATCGCCTCTCACATTGAGGTGGCGCTCTGGGAGCCGGCCCACGTTAACCGCGGCGGCGCGCCCGGACGTGACCACGGCCACACCGTGTTCCGCGTGGGCGAGTACACCGGAGCGGTCACGGCGCGCTCCGAGGCCCTGGCCGCCAAGCTCGACCACATCGACGCCGCATACGCCACGGACAACCTGCCCGGCGAACGCTGGGCCAAGCTGTGCCAGAACGGCATGGGCAACGCCATTTCCGCCATGAGCCAACTGGGCAGCCAGGAGATGGCCGGCGACACCAGGATCCGCCGCATCCGCATCAATCTTGCCAAGGAAGGCGCTCAGGTCGGCCTGGCCCAGGGGCTCAAGGTAGTGGAGATCAACGGCACGCCCGCCGAATTCTGGGCCGACGCCGACACGGGTGACGTGTTCGAGGAACTGGACGGCAAGCTGTCCCAGGCCGGCGGCCGCGTCAACTGGCTGGCCTCCATGGCCCAGGACGTGCACAAGGGCAGGAAGTCTGAGGTCGACTTTATGAACGGCCTCATCTGCGAAAAGGGTCGCGAGACCGGCGTCGCCACGCCCTACCACGACGCCATCGTTGAGGCCATGCGCCTGGTGGACAGCAAGGCGATTGCTCCCGGTCCCGAAAACGTTGACCGCGTGATACGCGCCATCGAAGGTTAGACTGCCGCCGGAAACGGCGTAATCCGCCAGTGAGACCGACCTTGTTGCCGCGACCCGCACCCGGAGGATGAGATGTACATCACCGTAGAACCCGCCGGCCTGATGATGCATACGGTCAAGCTGGTATTCGATCCGTCTGACCCGGCCGCCGAAGACCAGCAGGTGCGGGACTATCTCAGCGAGCGCGAGCTGGAGCCCCGCTACCACTGGTTCGCCGAAATCGATGGCCTCGAAGGTCGCGAGTGCGAGATCATGCAGTTCGGCGGCTGCTACCTCGGCCGGAACCTGCAGAACATCGGGCTCATCCAGCGCCGCGTGGTGGAGGACGAACTGCTCACTGCCGAGATCGACCGGCACATCGCCGAGGGCCGATTGACCGCTTTCGCGTCCGTCACGGATGCGGAACGCGCGGATGCCATCGCGACCGTGATCGACGAGTTCCGCGTCGAGGAAAGCTTCGCCCAGGACGAGGGCGGCGAACTGCGAGCCACCCTGGACGCCGAGGCTTTGCAGCAGGCGGCCGTCCGCGCCCTTGCAACCCCCCGGGAGGCCTGATGTCCACCGTCAGCCACCCCGACTGGGGATATACCGGAGACACCGGCCCGGAGCGCTGGGGTTGCCTCGCGGATGCCTACAAACCCTGCGCCGAGGGCGTCGAGCAGTCGCCGGTAAACCTGGCCGGATTCGTCCCGGGTGGAACCGAACCGGTGACATTCGACTACACGACCGTCGCCGTGCAGGCCCGCAACAACGGCCACACCGTTTACCTGGACTTCGACCCTGGCAGCGGGTTGTCGGTGGGAGGAAGCCGCTACGAGTTGCTGGGGGTTCATTACCATTCTCCGGGAGAGCACCTGCTGGACGGCGAGAGTTTCGCGGCTGAGCTGCACCTGGTGCACCAGGACGCGGGCGGCAATCTGGCCGTTGTGGGGCTACTGTTCCGGTTGGGCAACCCCAGCCCGCTGGTGGAAGACCTCGTGGGCCTGGCTCCGGCAACCGGCGTGGAAGCCGACATTGGAGGCGGGCCGAACGCGGCGGAGTACGTGCCGTCGGATAGCGGCTACTACGGATACAGCGGTTCGCTCACCACACCACCGTGCTCGGAAGGCGTCCGGTGGATGGTTATGCAGTCCATTGGAACGGTATCGGAGGACCAGGTGGACATACTGCAATCGCTGACTCACGGGCCCAATAACCGGCCGCCGCAGCCCATAGGAGATCGCAGTATCACCGTGGTCGGCGGTTGATTCCGCACCCCGGCCCAATTAGGGGCCGGTGAAATAGTGTGGGCGAGGGGTTGCATCCCACTCCCCGGTCAGGAATGATGTAATCGGCCCGGGCATCCTGCCCGGGCCGATTGAGTTCTTTGTGGTAGCGGGCGTAGTTTCGATCGTCGCGTCCGGTGCGAAGTTGTCTGACGCAAACGCGAGCGGCAGCATCGCGGCCGGCTAATGCGTTGCGCTCGGCTAATGATGGAAGTGGTGGAACCGGCGTCGGGCCAGACCAAAGCGCGGGGGATGCGATGAACCACGCAACTCGAGAGGTATGAACGGAAACGAAACCGCGACCTTTGCCCCGAGAGATCAAAAGACGGGAAGGTTCTGGCCGCGTACCGTCTTGACAAGCGGTCGGGGAGAGGGTCGGCGGACGCGGGATGATGGAGCGGGCGATGGGAATCGAACCCACGTAGCCAGCTTGGAAGGCTGGGGCTTTACCACTAAGCTACGCCCGCTGGGTACAATCATTATAACCTACTCTCCGGAACGCGCTCGCGTCGGTTGAGCGGCCTGAGGACCCCGGTCGCGGCGCGCGCTGGAGCCGCTGGTTGGCGTTTAGAAACGCCGAAAACCGTTGACAATATTGGCGGTTTTGCGTAACCTATTATTCGATTGGCGAAAACCGGAAGGCCCCGGAAGTTGCCGGGGCTTTTTTAGCGCATTGCGCGGTTTCTGCCCGTTGGGCTCAATGGAGCCAACCCCGCGCCCCGGTGGCGCAATTGGCAGCGCAGCCGATTTGTAATCGGCAGGTTAGGGGTTCGAGTCCCCTCTGGGGCTCCAGAATGATATCGTCGCAACTGGATCATCTGTCCGGGAGTTAGCACATGGAGGGGTGGGTGAGTGGTTAAAGCCACCAGACTGTAAATCTGGCGCCCTGACGGGCTTCGCAGGTTCGAATCCTGCCCCCTCCACCACCTGTTTGAAATCAACATCCCAATATGCCCAAGTAGCTCAGAGGTAGAGCACGTTCTTGGTAAGAACGGGGTCGGCGGTTCGATTCCGCCCTTGGGCTCCACCGGTGTCAGCAACCCGCCGGGGCATCCCGCGGGCTAGAACGACAATCCAACCAAGGAGCAAGGAGTAACTCGCCACCATGGCTAAGCAAGTCTTCGACCGCACCAAGCCGCATGTGAACGTGGGCACCATCGGTCACGTCGACCATGGCAAGACCACCCTGACCGCTGCCATCACCAGAGTGCTGGCCGAAGAGGGCGGCGCCAACTTCCGCGACATGGACGAGATCGACAACGCCCCTGAAGAAAAGGCCCGTGGCGTTACCATCGCCATCGCTCATGTGGAGTATGAGACCGGCAGCCGGCACTATGCCCACGTGGACTGCCCCGGTCACGCCGACTACATCAAGAACATGATCACCGGCGCCGCGCAGATGGACGGCGCGGTCCTGGTGGTGTCGGCTCCCGACGGCCCCATGCCCCAGACCCGCGAGCACATCCTGCTGGCCCGCCAGGTCGAAGTGCCCTCAATCGTCGTCGCCCTTAACAAGGTCGACATGATGGACGACGAAGAGCTCCTTGAGCTGGTTGAGCTCGAAGTGCGCGAATTGCTTAGCACTTACGACTTCCCCGGCGACGACACGCCCATCGTCCGCGTCAGTGGCCTCAGGGCTCTCGAGGGCGACGCCGATGCCATGAAGAACGTGCGTGAGCTGGTCCAGACCATGGACGAGTACATTCCCCAGCCGGCCCGCGTCACCGACCAGCCCTTCCTGATGCCCATTGAGGACGTCTTCGGCATCAAGGGCCGCGGCACCGTGGTCACCGGCCGCGTGGAACGCGGTCAGTTGAACGTCGGGCAGGAAGTCGAGATCATCCGCTCCGGCGACGTCCGCAAGACCGTTGCCACCGGTTTGGAAATGTTCCACAAGCTGCTCGACACCACCGAAGCCGGCGACGCCGTTGGAGTGCTGCTCCGGGGCGTGGACCGCGACGAGGTCGAGCGCGGCCAGGTGCTGGTCGCACCCGGCTCCATGCGCCCGTACCGCCGCGCCGAAGCCGAGGTATACGTGCTGAGCCAGGCCGAAGGCGGACGCCATACCCCCTTCTTCACCGGCTACAAGCCGCAGTTCTACATCCGCACCAGTGACATCACCGGCGAGATCGCCCTGCCCGATGGTGTGGAAATGGTAATGCCCGGTGACAACATCACCATGACCGTCAACCTGATCACGCCGATCGCGGTGGAGGAAGGACTGCGCTTCGCCATCCGCGAAGGCGGCCGCACCGTCGGCGCCGGCGTGTTCACCAAGCTGTTGGAGTGATTTCATGGCCCGCAAGTCCACCGACGCCCGGCAGGTCATCACGTTGCAGTGCACCGACTGCCGCGAGCGCAACTACTCGACCATCAAGAACCGCCGCAGCCATACGACCCGCATGGAATTGCGGAAGTACTGCAGCCGCTGCCGGGGCCATCAGGTCCACCGGGAAGTGAGGTAGCGGCCCGTGGCCCGCGCATCTACCAGGCGACCGTCGCCGATCTCTCCCCGCGCTGTGGGGAGGGTCGGCCCGATCGGTTTCCTGCGTGAAACCGCTTCCGAGCTGCGTAAGTCGGTTTGGCCGACCAAGGAAGAGACGGCGCGCCTCACGGTCATAGTCATCGTGCTGGCCGTGGTAATGGGCTTCTTCCTCGGCCTGTTGGACCGGGTTTTCGACTTTGGAATGAGTTTCGTTATCGGCTTGCGGCAGCTTCCTTTCTGACCGGTTCTGAACCGGGCCGTCAGTTACTCGAAACTGGATCCCCGGAGTTGCCACCGTAACCGGCGCTGGTGGAGGCGCCGGCCTGACTTCAGGTCGCTCCGCCGGCGCCCACTGAGATTGAACCAATGACCACAACGCACCCCAACGATCTGCGCTGGTACATCGTCCACACCTATACAGGCCAGGAGGACATGGTCAAGCGCAACCTTGACCTGCGTCGGCAGAGTTTGGGTATGGACGACCGGATCACGCGGGTTGAGGTTCCGGCCGAGGACGAAATCACCCGCAACAAGGGCGAGCGCACCAAGCAGCGCCGCAAGTTGTTCCCGGGCTACATACTGGTCCAGATGATGATGGACGACGAAGCCTGGTTTCTGGTGAGGAACACCACCGGAGTCACGGGTTTCATTTCGGCCGAGGAAGAGGGCGGAGACCGCCCGCGCCCAGTCCCGCTGGATGATCGCGAGGTCGAGGACATCCTGGACCGCGTGGCGTCCGGCGAGCCCCGCGCCGTCATCGGCATGGCTCAGGGCGACACGGTTAGAATCTCCGAGGGTCCCTTCGCCGACATGCTGGGTCGCGTCGAGGAAGTGGATGAACACCGGGGCCAGGTCACCGTATTGATTTCCGTGTTCGGCCGCGAAACCCCAGTCGAGTTGGACTTTACCCAGGTGGAAAAAGCCTGATCCAGCTCGTCGCCAGTTGCGCGCTAACCCGCGCCCAATAAAATCAGGACAACCGGAGGCCATCAGTGGCAAAGAAAGTACTCGCCGTCATCAAGCTCCAGTTGGAAGCCGGCAAGGCAACCCCCGCCCCGCCGGTCGGTCCGGCCCTGGGTCAGCACGGCGTCAACATCATGGCCTTCGTCAAGGAGTACAACGAACGCACCGGGGCCCAGTCGGGCACCATCGTGCCCGTTCACTTGACGGTTTACCAGGACCGCTCCTTCACCTTTGTCACCCGCACCCCTCCGGCTTCCGACCTGCTGCGCCGGGCCGCTGGCATCGAGAGAGGCCAGGGCGACGCCCGCGAACCCATTGGCGTTACCATCCCCAGCGAGGTTCTCCGCGGCATCGCCGAGGAGAAACTGAAGGACCTCAACGCCAACTCCGTTGAGCACGCCATGAACATCATAGCCGGCACTGCCCGAAGCATGGGAATCACCGTCGAAGACGACTGACACCGGCGCCAATCCAGCCTCGGAACCCTTCCCCGGGAGATGAAGAACATGCCCAAGCACAGCCGCCGATATAACGCCGTTGCCGAGCGCATTCCGGAAGACAGCGTCTATCAGCCTCAGGAAGCCATCGACCTGGTGAAGGAACTGTCCACCGCCAAGTTCGACGAGACCATGGAGGTCCACCTGCGCACCAACGCCGACGTGCGCCACGCCGAGCAACAAGTGCGCGGTGTCACCGTCCTGCCCCACGGTTTGGGCAAGCAGGTGCGCGTCCTGGTGTTCGCTAACGGCGAAGCGGCGGACATCGCCCGCCAGGCCGGCGCCGACTACGTAGGAGACGACGACCTGATCGCTCAGGTCGAAAGCGGCTGGGTTGAGTTCGACGTGGGACTGGCCATCCCGGAGATCATGTCCAAGATCGGCCGTCTGGGCCGGGTCCTGGGTCGCCGCGGCCTGATGCCCAACCCGCGCACCGGCACCCTGGTGCCCGCTCGTGATTTGCCCCGCGTGATCCAGGAATCCAAGGCTGGCCGCCTGGAGTTTCGGACCGATCGCACCGCGATCATTCACGGGCAGTTTGGCAAGTCATCCTTCGAGACCGAAGCGCTGATGGACAACCTGACCGTCTTCATGGACTCCGTGATGCGTGAGCGCCCGGAGGCGGTGAAAGGCGCGTTCATCAAGTCCGCCTACATCACTTCGTCCATGGGGCCCGGCATATCCGTTGACGTGGGGACCTTGCAGGGGATGAAGCCGGAGTAAACCCTCAGCCCGCATCCCTCGTTGCCAACCTCAACCGGGGATGCTAGACTAACCCGCACAATCGAATACGCTCACCTCGCCCGAGACAGCGGGTTCCCCATGGGAATAATGGCCATGCCAGCCGCCCGCCGAGGCCTGCCGCCGGTTAGAATCGGCTGAACGTGGACTATCAGAGCCCCTGGCATCATGCCGGGCGCTGTGAAACTCCCGCGCCCTCGTCTCGGAGCGCGGGTTTTTCTTTATGACCATTCATATCCAGGATCAGACCTTTCGAGGAGCCGACCTTGCCAACCCAGGAAAAAATTGATCGCGTAGCCGAGTTGAAGGACAAGCTGGAACGCAGTTCCATCATTATCTCCACCGGCTACTCCGGCATGAATGCCAACCAAATGGTGGACCTCCGCCGCCGGATGGGCGAAGGCGGCGTTGAGTTCGTCGTTGTGAAAAACAACCTGCTCAGCCGCGCCGCCGACGCGGCCGAGATCCCTCAGCTCAAAGACGTCATATCAGGCCAGACCGCAATCGCGCTCGGTTACGAGGACGCGGCCACCATCGCCAAGGCGGTAAACCAGGCTGCTCAGGCCAGCGCCGGCGGTCTCGCCGTACACGGCGCCGTGGTGGCGCAGGGCGCCGCCATGCAACCCGAGGAAGTTTCCCGGTTGGCAAATTTGCCTCCCCATCCTGTCCTCGTAGCCCAACTGTTGGGCGCCATGCAATCGCCGCTCTACGGTCTGGCCACCGTGCTCAATGCGACCATCAGCAGCCTGGCCTACGTCCTGCAGGCCAGGATCGATCAACTGCAGCCGGCAGAAGCTGCGGAATAGCGACATTCATCTCACGTCAAGTTGTAAACAACCATCAGGAGGCATCTATCATGGCAGTGAATCAGGAAGTTCTTGAAGCGATCAAGGGCATGAGCGTGATGGATCTGGCCGATCTGGTCAAGGCCATCGAGGAAGAGTTCGGCGTCTCCGCGGCCGCCCCCATGGCGGTTGCTGCTCCGGCCGCCGGCGTGGTCACTGACGACGCGCCTTCCGCCGCTGCTGAAGAGCAGACCGAGTTCACCATCACCCTGGCTGACTTCGGCGCCAACAAGATCAACGTCATCAAGGCCGTTCGCGAGGTGACCGACCTCGGTCTCCGCGAGGCCAAGGAGCTGGTGGAGTCGGCCCCGACCCGCGTCCGCGAGGGCGTGAACAAGGAAGACGCCGACAGCATCAAGTCCAAGTTGGAAGAGGCTGGGGCCACGGTGCAAGTCGCCTAACCGCCAACCGAAACCACGCGTTTCGCAAGCACCGGGGGCAGGTCTTACACCTGCCCCCTGATCGTTTGCCTGGTGTACAATGCGGCCAATTTGACCGGGAGGACCTCCGAGTATGGACCTGCAACTTGATGGCAAGACGGCGATCGTTACCGGAGGCAGTCGCGGTATCGGCAAGGCGGTGGCCCGGGTACTGTCCGCCGATGGTTGCCGCGTCGTGATCACGGGACGTTACGCGGACACACTGTCCGCGTCGGCGGAGGATGTCGCGTCGGAAACGGGTGGCACGGTCATTCCCATGGTTGCCGACATGACCAGCAGCGACCAGGTGAACGACATGGTGGCGCGCGCCGCCGAGGCGCTGGGCGGACGCGTCGATATCCTGGTGAACAACGCCGCGGCTCCCGGCGGCCTGGCCCGCGGGTCGCTGGCCGAGATCCGCGACGAAGACGTGATGCTGGACCTGGATACCAAGGTGATGGGTTACCTGCGTTGTGCCCGTGCCGTCGCGCCGTACATGCAGCAGCAGGGCTGGGGTCGCATCGTCAATGTCGGTGGCCTTTCGGCCCGCCGCGCCGAAGGCAACCTCAGCGCCGGCGTCCGCAACTCCGGCCTGTCCAACCTCACCAAGTACCTCGCCGAGGAACTGGGCGGTGACGGTGTGTGCGTCAACCTGGTGCATCCCGGCACCACGCGCACCGAGCGCAGTGGGCCGATGTACGCCGAACAGGCCGAACGCGAGGGCACCACCGTCGAGGAGATCGAACGCCGCGCCGCCTCCCGCAACTCCACCCGCCGCATCGTCGATGCCGAGGAACTGGCGTGGGTGGTGGCTTTCTTCGCCTCGCCCCGCAGCATCGCCATCAGCGGCGAGACCATTGCGGCCGGCGGCGGCTCGGGCACCAACGTTTACCACTGACCTTTCAACCAGCCACTGGATTCCCACTTTCGCGGGAATGACGATTCATTTGCAGGAGCCGGATCCCATGATCAAAGTAACGGTTTTCTACGAGAATGAAGAGGGCAAGTCCTTCGATTTCGACTACTACTGCAACACGCACATGCCCCTGGTGCAGGAGCGCCTGACCACCTTCGGGATGCGCTACTACAACGTGGAAAAGGGCATTTCCGACGCTGATCCCAGCGCGCCGCCAATCTACACCGCCATCGGCTACCTTTTCTTCAACGACGTGGACGGTGTCCACGAGGGTTTCAAGACCCACGGCCGCGAGCTGGTCGGCGACGTGCCGAACTTCACCGACATCAGCCCCAAGTTCCTCATCAGTGAGCTGGTGGCGTAGCTGGCGCACTCGTGCCCGGTTCGAGACGGGGGATCGTCAGAAACAGGATTCACAGGATTTTGGGATTAGCAGGATTGAGTTCTTTGGCATATCGACGGCAGCATCCTGCAAATCCGATAATCTTGAAAATCCTGATTCTGATGATTTCGCGAAACTGATTGCTCGTGAAGCCGACTGAGATTTTGAATATGCCTACATACTTTGGCAACGCCGGCCACCTGATGCAACACTGGACGCTCTGCGAACTAGTGAACATTGCGGACAAGCAGAGTGTTCCGGGATTGAATTACATCGACGCTCACGCCATGGCGCCAGTTGCACTCAGACGTGTTCGCGATGATGCGCACTTCAATATGGTGCGCGACAACTTACCCGGCCAACGATCACCCTACGAGCTAGCGTGGGATGCTCTACTGACCGGAGACGCCCAAAACAGAAGTTACCCTAATAGCGCTAACTTCGTGCAATATATTTGGAGCCGTAACTTCTCCATGTTGTTGTGCGATACAGACTTCCCAACTGTTACTGTCCTCAATGACTGGCTACCTTCCGTCAAGAACAACCCCAATTGCAAGAAAGTCGAGGTATATCCAGGCGACTGGCTGTACAGGTTTGACAAAGGGTTGCCAAGTCCTACTGACGCGGAGTTGCAGGAGGGGTCGCTAACCTTGATTTCGTTCGATCCATACAAGTACGACATCAACCAAGGAAGATACAATTCCGGTGATGTCCATGAGGACGATCTTGAGCGAACATTGACTGCTTTAGAAAATGTGAATGGTGGGATTATCATACAGATATCTACGTATAGCACGGGAGGCGGCAACCCGCAAAATGCGGTTGTTGCCTCGGTCGACCGAATTCTCAGGAAAGGAAGGTTCACCCTAGCTGCGAAGGTGATGCTAAACCAAGAAATGATGTCGCTGGTCTATGCGCGCGACATCTCGTGGTGGGCAGAGTTGGCAAAGCTACCCGACCGTTTCGAGAGATGGCGTCCGCGACGGTAACGCTTTCGGCGGAGCTTATCTACGCTGTCGTTCTCCTCGCAAGGATGGTGAAACTGTCGGAGTGACCGATGGAAACATTTCATTGCCCTTTCTTGGGTGGCCCGGTGGAACTCAATAATGAACGGGGGCGGCACATTGCAGAAAAGCATCCCCAACTGCTTCCGAACCGACCTGAATACATCGCCACTACGCTGGCAGACCCGGACCTGATCTTGCGCAAAGCCGCCGATGATGACACTATCCTGTTCTACCGCTGGTTCTACGATCTGGACAAGTACGCGATGGTAGCGGTGGTTAACCATCCGGCCCGTGACTGGATAATCACCGCGTTCGTTACCCGGAGGTTGCAGAGAGGAGAAACGATATGGCAACGACGTTGAGATACGAGCACGACGTGGCCGGCAACATCATGTACATTGAGAAATGCCCGCCTTATCCGGGACAGGATGAGGACGACATTGAGGATGGTGTCATCGCCCGTCGGCATCCTGACACAGACGAAGTGGAAAGTGTGATGATACTGTTCTATTCGTCCCGTATTCTGACCCGCGAACCGCTCCGGCTGAGCATCCCCGTCGCGGAAGGCGCAATCAACGGCCACCCGGCAGCGGCGGAATTCGACTGTCTGGTTCAACCGAGCTCGAATTGGCTGACCTTCCCGACGGATGCCGAAATCGTCGAGCGGTACATTCCCGGCTGGAATGCGGCGACGGAACCATCGTTAACCTGAACCCCCGCATTGCTCAAACGCGCGAGCAATCCGGAAGGGCAAACGGTTGGACCCTAACGGCCAAGCAAGTAGAGGTGCGGATACGAAAATGAGCCAAGCCGTAAACGCCCTCGCCGAACGAGCCATACACGAGCATTGGGAATTCGCGCCCACCGCCGGCAGCCGCATCGGCCGCCACGAGTACGATGGCCGGTTGCCCGACTTCTCCTCCGGGCGCGTGGCTCGCCGCATTGAGGAACTGCACCGGTCCCTCGGCCAACTGTCCGCGCTGCCTTCGTCCGACGAACTTGCAGCCCACGACCATTCCCGTATGGAAGGCCTGTCCCGCAGCCTGCTGGAAATGTTTCTGCGGCGGGAACTGTTCAACCTGGAGGAGATGCGGACGCTGCACAACAACCCCCAGCGTCAGGTCGGCTACATCGGCGTCGGCAGCTACGTTCAACGCGACTACGCCCCCCTGCCCGACCGCCTGCGCTCGGCAACCGCCGTGCTCCGCCAGGTTCCCGACTTCCTGTCCACCCTGGACGGACTCACGGAGGCTGAACTTGGCGAGCCGGTTCGGGACATGGCGCTCGAAGCCTACCGAGGGATGGCGTCTTTCTATCACACCGGACTGGCTGACGCCTCTGACGAGTGCGCCGCCGTCGCCCCGGATGTCGCCGCCGAGTTCGACGCGGCGCGGGAGACCGCTGCTGCCGCGGTGACCGAATTCACCACAAGGCTCCAGGCCCGCCAGACACGACCCGATTTCGCTATTGGACGCGACCTGTACAGCCGGATGCTGCGGGTAGGCGAAGGGGTCGACACTCCCCTCATGGATGTCCTTTCCATTGGTCAGGCCAACCTGGAGCAGAACCTGCGCCGTCTGGACGAGGCGGCGGCGCTGGTGGCGCCCGGCAAGTCGGTGCGCGAGGCGGTGGCGCAGATCGCGAGCAACCATCCCACGGCGGATGCCCTGATACCCGAGACGCGGAACATGCTGGAAGATATCCGCCAGGCGCTCATTGACCATGACATCATCAGCGTTCCGTCCGAAGAGCGGTGCCAGGTCACGGAAACCCCTTCGTACATGCGCTATGCTTTCGCCGCCATGGATTCGCCCGGCGGACTGGAGGAGGTCGCTACCGAGGCCTTCTACTACGTGACGCCGGTGGAGCCGGAATGGACGCCGCGCCAGCAGGAGGAGTGGATGACCAACTTCAACTACCACACGCTTCAGGTCGTCAGCGTCCACGAGGTCTACCCGGGTCACTACGTCCACAACCTGCACAACCGGTACAGCGTGTCCGGCGAGCGGCGCACGTTGCCCTTGATCAACCGCGTCGCCACCTCCTATGCCTTCACCGAGGGCTGGGCGCACTACACCGAGGAGATGATGCTGGAGACCGAGTACGGTCGCGACAACCCCGCGCTGTGGCTCACCCAGCTCCTCGAAGCCCTGGTCCGCAACTGCCGCTACCTGTGCTCGCTGGGGATGCACACCCAGGGCATGACCGTGGACGAGGCGACCAGGTTCTTCCAGGCCCACGCCTACATGGAAGAACACCCCGCCCGCCGCGAGGCCCTGCGCGGCGCCTTCGACCCCGGCTACCTGAACTACACCCTGGGCAAGCTGATGCTACTCAAGCTGCGCCAGGACTGGCGTCGGCAGGAAGGTTCGGATTACAGCCTGCGCCGGTTCCACGACGCTACCCTGTCCTGGGGCGCTCCGCCCGTCCCGCTGCTGCGCCAGGCGATGCTCAACGAGCCGGGCGACGCGATACTCTAGGGCTTCGGCGTACCGGGTTGGCATCGTGAGGCGTGGAGCGACGTGGCGGTCTCGCTCCCGTATCGACGCCCGTTGGCCCGACGAGATTGCAGCGCTTCGCTCCCAATGACAAGGGTGAGGCTGACGATGACAAAGGGGAGGAGCGTAAGCCCCAATCCACCGAAAGGATGAGTGTGGCCTCGGGGTGAGGCGATAAGTAGGTGCTCCCCGCTTCGGGGATAATGGTTTTTGACAACCAAAACCAGCCCAAAACGAGGAGCGCCCATCGGATGCTGCCATGCAACGACCCGGATCGCATCCAAGTCGCCTTCGACGATCACCGCCTGGTGGCCAATGCTGGGCTGATCCTGCCGGCCACTTTGGCCCATCATCTGGGACTGCGCGAGCTGGCGGACAACCACGTTGACCTCGGAGATGCGCCGGGGCGGGCGAACGCGGGCGACAATCTGCTGACGTTGGTGGCGTCGGCATTGGCCGGTGGCGACTGCATCGACGACGCCGATGCGCTGCGGGCTGGCGGGACCGAGCCGGCGCTGAGGTGTACCGTGAAAGCGCCATCCACGCTGGGGACCTTCCTGCAGAGTTTGCGGTGGGGCCATGTCCGCCAGCTGGATCGGGTGAGCCGGGAGGCGCTGGCTCAGGCCTGGGCGGCGGGAGCCGGACCGGGTCATGATCCGTTGACCATCGACCTGGACTCCACCGTCTGCGAGACCTACGGGCGGTGCAAGGAGGGCGCGCAGCGCCACAACTACGCCGGCCATCGGGGCGATCACCCGCTCTTGGCCGTCACCGCCGGAACCGGCGACGTGCTGATGTGTCGGCTGCGCCAGGGAGAGGCCAACACGACCCGGGGCACTCCTCTCCACCACAGGAACCGCCACCTATACGGTGGAGAGGCCAACACGACCCGGGGCACTCCCCACTTCCGGCGCGAGACGGTGAGCCGCGTGCGCTACGCCGGAGCCGCCGGAGAACTCACCATGCGGGCCGACAGCGGCTTCTACAACCACGCCATCGCCGCCTGCCGCAAGGCGAGGTCCGCTACTCCATCACCGTCCGCCAGCGCCCAGTTTGCGGAACGTCATCGCGGCCATACTCGAGGCAGAGTGGACGCCCATCCCGTACTGGATGGAGGGCGCCGCCGACGTGGCCCAGACGGAATACACGCCCTTCCAGCATGAGCCCGACGCCACCGCCGTGCGGCGCATCGTCCGGCGGGTCAAGCCCACCCCCGGCTCCCAGTTGGCGCTCTTCACCACCTACAGATATCACGCCGGGATCACCAACCGAGCCACGCCGAGATCGCGAATACCATTCGCGATCTCAAGTACGGCGTGGGTCTCAACCATCTACCTTCGGGCCGCTTCCCCGCCAACGCCGCCGGGCTGACGGTACAAGTAATGGCCTACAACCTGGCCCGCTGGACCGCGCGCATCGGCCTGGGTGAGCCGGTGGCGACCGCCAGGACCCTGCGCCAGCGCTGCTGCTCCCTCCCCGGACGCATCACCCGCAAGGCCCACCGCCTCACCCGGCACCTCCCTCAGGGCTGGCCCTGGCAAAACCAGTTCAACTCCGCCCTGGCCCGATTGCGCGCCCTCCCCCTCCTTTCCTGACGCCATTCACGGTGTCTGAACCCTCCACCGGATTACCCAACCGCCTGGCCCACCTGCCTCAGGCCCGGCCCCGGACGCCCTCCGCCTCCGGTCGACGCTGAAAATCGCTCCCAGCGTCGCTACCACGAGCTGCCAACATCCCCTTGGCGTGGCAGCCACACTCCGCATCCCCCATTGCAGCGGCATCAGGTCTTCGCCAGCCCGTTCCCTGACCTCTCATCCCTCGTCTAAACGCCGCCGCCATATCCCGTCGGTGGATTTGGGCTTATGCTTGGACGCGTTGGCTTTCACCTTGGTCCCGTCCAGCGCCACATGGCCCAGCTTCACCAGACCTGACTGCTGACACAGCATCAGCACCTGCAAAAACAGCCTCGACAACGCGTCCAGGTGATCCTTCCTGAAGTCCGAGATGGTGCGGAAGTCCGGCGTGTTATTCACCGCCAGCACCCGGAAAGTTATGTCCTTGTGGAGCCTTCGGGCGATCCGTCGTGAAGACGGCGCCCCGACGCCGTAAGCGTACAGCAACACCTTCACCATCATCCTGGGATTGTAGGGCGACCCGCCCCGGCGCTCCCGCTCGTAGCGATCCGTGATCTCCGAGAGGTCCAACTGGTCAACCACGTCCGAGATGAAATAGGCCAGGTGGCCCTCGGGCAGCTACTCCTGCAACGCCTGGGGCAGCAACAACTGTTGGTCCGGATCGTAGGGAAGATAGCAAAGCCGCGGTAAGTAGGCCATCTGTCCATTATGTTGGTCCGGATCGTAGGGAAGATAGGCCTTGATCATCGTGGGTCTCCGCCAGCTTCGTGCTCGGACCGTCTTACGCCAACACCTCAACAACTGTGTTTCTCGGACACGCTGCTAGTATTACAACGACGCATTTGGGATGCGACGCTTACCGCTGGCCCATTTCCTCCGTAATGTACATCGGACCACTTCCCATCAGTCCTTGCGCTACGAAGGTTTCCCAAAGCGGCGCGTTAAAGCGTCGTTGCAATACTACTGATGCGTGAGTGATTGTCTAAAGATCGGACGACTGGGCATGTGAGACAATCCACCGCATGAATATAGCGAATGATGCTGCCCCCAGCGATTGGAAGGAAGCCCGCCGGCTGCGGGCTTGGGAGTTGGTCCAGCAGGGTTGGAAACAGCAGGATGTGGCTACGGCCCTGGGTGTCACCGGAGGCGCGGTAAGCCAGTGGGTCAGCAAAGCTCGTCAGGGAGGCATCCCAGCCTGGCGCCACCGCAAGCCACCCGGCGGGCGATCCAAGCTGAGCGACCAACAGCGGGGCCAACTCCCTGAGTTGCTGGCCCGGGGGCCCGCGGCCTTCGGGTTTTGCGGGGAAGTCTGGACGCGGGGCCGGGTGGCCCAGGTTATTGAGCAAGAGTTTGGCGTGTCCTACGACCCTTCCCAAGTGGGACGGATACTGAAGGGCTGCGGCTGGAGCCAGCAGAAACCAGCGCGGCGCGCCGCCCAGCGAGATGAGGATGCGGTCCGGGACTGGCGGGACCGGCGCTTCCCTGAACTGAAAAAAAGGCCCTAGCCGAAGGCCGGACCATCCTGTGGGCTGACGAATCCGGGTTCTGCCTGCTCCCGGCGTTGCTGCGCACCCCGTGTCGTGGCACGGGGCAGGCTCTGGGCGCCGGTGGCCCAGACTCCGATAATCCGGCGGAAGCTGAGCTGCGACCGTCTGAGCGCGATTAGCGCCATCAGTATGACCGGAGACCTTTATCTGGCGGTGCAAGACCACTCCTGCAAGAGTCCTGATGTCATCGGGTTCCTGGAACAGTTGCTCGCTGAGATACCCGGCAAGTTGCTGGTGATCTGGGACGGCGCGCCCATCCACCGCAGCCGGGCGGTCAAGGAGTACCTGGCCCAAGGCGCGGCGCGGCGGATCCAACTGGAGCAGTTGCCCGGGTATGCTCCGGAATTGAACCCAGACGAAGGGGTCTGGCGTTACCTGAAACGGGTCGAATTGAAGAACGTGGTTTGCGCTGACCTGGAGCAGTTACGCCGCGAGTTCTGGGCCGCCACCAAGCGACTGTTGGACAAGCCTGATGTGCTGCGCTCCTGCGTCAAGGAAGTGGGTTATGTTTAGCGGCTCGTTCACGTGTCAGTAAATGCCGGCAGCCCAACGGGCGTTCTTGACCGAGGCTGGTCTGCGACGGTCGGCGACTACGCTATCGCCGGTGGTTGGGTCCTGGGCGGTGCGGCGCTGGTGGTCGGCGATGCCCAGGGTGGCGTGTACGGCTTCGATGGCAAATCCGGCGCGGCCGTCTGGGAGCGGCGCCAGGTTCATGAAGATGGTCTGCTCGCGATGGCGATCCACCCGAGCGGGACCGAGCTCGCTACGGCCGGCCAGGACGGGCGAGTCTTAATCTGGAGCGCCGCCGAAGGTCAGGTAACCCGCGCTATCGACGTCGGAAACGGTTGGGTGGAAAACGTATCGTGGTCGCCGGACGGCCAGTTGTTGGCGGCCTCGTGCTCCCGGCAGGTTTGTGCGTATGACGCGGACGGAGCGGAGGTTTGGCGGTCCGACGATCACCCCAGCACCGTCAGCGCCATCGCCTGGTCGAGCATGGAGGAGCTGGCGACGGCCTGTTACGGCCGAGTGGCGTTCTTCGAACCTTCCACCGGCTCGCTTCGCCAGAAGATGGAGTGGCAAGGGTCCCTGGTGTCGATGGTGTTGAGCCCGAACGGGGATATCGTGGCCTGCGGAAGCCAGGACAACACGGTGCACTTCTGGCGTCGGTCCACGGAACGGGACTCCATGATGTCAGGATATCCCGGCAAGCCGTCGGCCCTGGCTTTCGATAGCGCCGGTACCCTTTTGGCCACCGGCGGGGGGGAGGCGGTGACGGTCTGGAGCTTCCGGAGAAAGGGTCCCGAAGGCACGCAGCCCGGCGTTCTGGAGTTTCATCTTGAACCCATAACGACGCTTGCCTTCGCTCCCGGCGCGAGGCGCCTGGCATCGGGAGGTCGCGATGGCGCCGTGGTTGTGTGGACGTTGCAGAGAAATGGAAACGGCAGCCCGATAGGGGCCGAGGATGTGGGGGACACAGTGGCCGAATTATACTGGCGGCCTGACGGGGGCGGGCTTGCTGCCCTCGACGCGCGGGGTGGCGTTACGGTTTGGCGGATTGGACCAATAAAGGGCCGGTTTAGCCGCGCTCGCGCCGAGCAGCCCCCTGCTTCGGGCAGCGGCTGACCCTCCATCCACCCATCGAGCGATCACACCAGTTGCGCTCGAGACCGTGCCATGCGTGACTCGAAAGCAACCCCGCATGCACGCTCATGCGTACCCAGTTTGACGACTACGGGAGCCAATTTACATCGACAAACAGCTGGACTTTACGCAAAATTTAGGAAAGGTATAAAAACAGGGTAAGCTGACTGCCCCGACTTTCCACGGAAGGTGCAGTCATGCTCACCCTGCCCGATGCCATTGTAGCCGTACTCATGCCCTTTGCAACGCTGTTCAGCAAACCTACCTGGAGCAAAGCCCAGTTGCTGCTGGTGGGCGCCGTACTGACCACGGGGCAGCGCACCGTGGCCCAGGCTTTGCGGGTCATGGGCCGCAGCCATCACTATGACTATGCTCGGTACCACGAGGTGCTCAACCGGGCGGTGTGGTCGCCCCGGCGGTCGGCCCGCATCCTGCTGGGTTTGCTGTTGGAACACTTTGGCCCGAGCCGAGGCCCCCTGGTGTTTGGCATCGACGAGACGTTGGAGCGCCGCCGGGGTCCTCGGATCAAGGCCAAAGGGACCTACCGAGACGCGGCCCGTTCCCATCGGGGCCACGTGGTCAAGGCCAGCGGTTTGCGCTGGATCTCCCTGATGCTGGATCTCCCTGATGTGGCTGGGACCGATCCCCGGGGCGGGCCGAGTGTGGGCATTGCCCCTGCTCACCGTGCTGGCGCCCTCGGAACCCTACTACCGAGCCCAGGGTCGCCAGCCCAAGAAACTCACCGACTGGGCCCGGCAGCTGATCCGGCAACTGCGTCGGTGGCTGCCCGACCGAGACCTGGTGGTAGTGGGCGACGGCGCCTATGCCGCTTTGGACCTGCTGAACTTCTGCCGCGCCCTGTCCCAACCGGTAACCTTCATCACCCGCCTGCGGCTGGACGCCCGTCTCTACGATCCGCCCCCGGCACGCCAACCCCACCAGCGGGGACGGTCCCGCATCATCGGCCCACGACAAACTCCCCTGGGCCAATTGCTCAATCATCCCGACACGCCCTGGACCACGGTGTCGGTGGCCTGGTACGGCGGTCGCGCCCGCATGGTGGAACTCACCTCCTACACCGCCCTCTGGTACGTCTCCGGCAAGCCGCCCTTGCCCATCCGCTGGGTACTGATCCGCGATCCCCAACGCCGGTTCCAGCCCCAGGCCCGGCTCTGCACCGACCCCAACGCAGATCCCGCCCAGATCGTCCAGTGGTTTGTGCTGCGCTGGCAACTGGAAGTCACTTTCCGAGAAGTGCGCACCCACCTGGGCGTGGAAACCCAACGTCAATGGTCCCACCGGGCCATTGCCCGCACCACGCCGGTCCTGCTGGGCTTGTTCTCCTGGGTAACCCTCGCCGCCCACCAACTGCAACATTCGGAACCCATGCCCTGCCGGGCCGCAGCCTGGTACCCCAAACCCCAGCCCACTTTCAGCGACGCCCTGGCCTTGGTGCGCTGCCACCTGTGGCCCGCCACGGAGGATTTTCCCAGGTCGCCAAAACCAGCCAACATGGCTAAAAGCCAACTCACCCGCCACCACAAGATCATAACCTCCCTGGCCTACGCAGCGTAAATGCGTAAAGTCCAGAACAGGATAGACCGGATGATGGCGTGCGGGTGGAGCGTTCACAATAATCAATCAAATCCTGTTCATCCTGTGCATCGATGTAAAAGACAAAATGGGTACGCGTGAGTGCATACACGGAACGGACGGCTTCCCGGGCATCGGACCTCGCTACGTCTTCCTGATTGGGTTGCATGCGGCATGATTGTTGACAACCCAGCGAGGCATTGCTAACCTCCTCCGCCTTATGCTCGTGCATGTCAACCAAAAATCCGTGCACCCTTGTGGCGCTGCCCATCCATCGGTGGTGGCAAACGGTGCTTCACGCGAAACTCGGATGCGCGTGGAGAGCCGACCCAGGCGATGTCGTACGCTCACCTCTTTGTCAACGCGGCGGGCCGGCGTTGTCTTGCCGCTTTTTGGGCGGTCGCTGAGGCTGCGCAAATCCACACCCGGTGTGGGACTTGTCGCCCAAAACGCGGCCAATCCTAACTTGGCTCCACTCGCTCACCGCCAATAGCAAGAACCGGTAGAGCGATTTTTCCATCGAAATCCGCCGGGAGGATCATTGTGCCAAAATTATTGATACCAAATATCAGAATAGCCGCCCTAATGGTACTGGGGCTCTGGCTGGCGGTGGCCATTGCCTGCGGGGCGCCAGCCGCCAGCACGGGAAATGCCCCGTCACCTGCCGCCACCGAAGCACTGGCGCTCGAGGCTGCCACGGCGGTTCCGCAACAACCGTCTCAAGGGACCGCAGCATCGGAGCAGCCCGCGGCGCCGGCCGCTGCGCCCGAACTGGCGCCTACCGTCGCCGATGTCGAAGTGGAGCGTCCCACCCTGAACGCCGGGGTCATCTGGCTCAGCACTCCTTTGGACCCAGCGAAGAGCGGCTGGGTCGCCAGCCAATCGGGAATGTCGGAGAACCTGTTTCGTCTTGCCGCCGACGATCTGAGCCCTGAGCCCTGGCTTGCAACCGGCGCCACGCAACTCGACCCGCTCACCTGGGAGATTGGGATTCGATCCGGCGTCGAGTTTCACAATGGCAATATGATGGATGCCCAAGCCGTGAAAGACTCCCTGGAAAGGACGATCCGTTTGTCGGCTGGGTCGGCGGACTCATTGGCCATTGACAGCATCACCGTCCAAGATGAGCAGACGATCAACCTGACCACACTCGAGCCCCGACCCACGTTGCCCGGCCTGCTGACAAATCCGGCTGTGGCGATCGTCGACGCGGCTGCAGCCGACGCCGCCGGGGAGGGCAACTTCATCGATGCCGGCGCTATGACCGGCCCGTACATCCCCACGAAGTACATCCAGGAGGAACGCCTGGAGACCGTGGCCAACGACAACTACTGGGATGGAAAGCCGCCGCTGGCCGGCATCATTCAGGTTGCCATTCCCGACACCAACAGCAGGGAGCTTGCCCTTCAGGCGGGAGACGTCGATGTTGTCATCAATCTCTCTCCCGAGGGTGTGCAGATTATCGAGGCCCAACCGGAGTTGCGTGTCGCGACCGCTGGGATCGGCACCTCGGTGGTCATGTGGTGGGTCAATTTCGAGCGTGAAGCCCTGTCCGACCCGCTGGTTCGACAGGCGGTGGCGCACGCCATTGACCGGGAGAGCATCTCCGGCCTGATCGCGCCGGCGGGAACCGGTTCCTACGCGGACACATTGCTGCCGGAAGGCATAGTGACCTGTCCGGGCGTGTCCGGGCCAAGTTTCGACCCGGCCCGGTCCCGGGAACTGCTGTCTCAAGCCAGCTATGCCGATGCCGACGGCGATGGGTTTGTCGAAAAGGACGGACAGCCGCTGGAGATAGTAATCGGCGGTTACCCGCAGCGGTTCCAGTTGCCCATCATGGCCGAAACCGCCCAGGCGATGCTGGCCGACGTGGGAATTCGGGTCGATGTTCAAATTACCGAGTGGTCAACGGTCAAGGAACCGACCTGGGACCTCTTCGGTTGGTATAACAACGTCGTTGACGCTGGCGACCCGGTGCTGAACGTCAGCAAGTTCGTTGGTCTCGAAGCCAATGCCGAGAGTAGCGCCGCCAACAACTTCGGCCATTACGACCATACCGCAGTCGCGGACGTGGTCGCCCGGGCCGGAGGCGAATCAGACGTCGAGCAGCGAAAACGGATCGCATGCGAGGCCATGGCGGTGGTCACCGAAGAGATCGCCATCCTGCCGGTGGCCCATGCTTACTTCCTGTACGGCGTCAGTGAACAAGTAACCAATTTTGACCCCCACCCGGCGCATCTCTATTACTTCGACCACCGCATCGGCCTGACCGAGTGAGCGAGGTATCGGGGTAACCGACCTTAATAGCGGACCGCCGGAATGGTAGCATATCTGGCCCGACGGCTGGCCACGCTGCCGCTGCTGCTCCTGGGCATCTCGGCGGTCAGCTTCGCGCTGCTGAACCTGGCGCCGGGCGACCCCGCCGAGATTGTCCTGCGCCAGCGCAACCCCGGCCAACTGCCCAGCGCGGCACAGGTCTCGGCCATGCGCATCGAGCTCGGCCTGGACGCCTCCCTGCCGGCTCAGTACGCCCGCTGGGTAACGCGGGCGCTGGTGGCCGACATGGGCCGGTCATACGTGACCGAACAGCCCGTGGCCGCGCAGCTGGCGCGCCGCACGGTACCGACCGCTTTGCTCACCACGGCCGGGTTGATCCTGGCGCTGCTGGTCGCGGTGCCCATGGGCATCCTGTCGGCCCGGCGACGCGGCAGCCCGGTGGATACCATCGCGCGACTGGCGGCGCTGGTGGGCGCGGCGGCTCCATCCTACGTCCTGGCCTATGGACTGATAATCCTGTTTGCGGTGAAGCTGTCGTGGCTGCCGGCCCTGGGCTACGGTTCGCCCTCCCAGATCGTGCTGCCGGCCATTGCCCTGTCTCTTGCGCCGATGGCGCAACTGATGCGTCTGATTCGCGCCAGCATGCTGGAGACCCTGGGCCAGGACTACATTCGAACGGCGCGAGCCAAGGGACTGTCTGAACAGGTCGTATCGGCAAGGCACGCCCTTCGCAACGCGCTGCTGCCGGCCATCGGGGCCACCGGCGTCAACCTCGGCTACCTGCTCAGCGGCGCGGTCATAGTGGAAACCATCTTCACCTGGCCCGGGTTGGGGCAGTTGATGGTGGGCGCGGCTTTGACTCGAGACTACCCCGTGGTGCAGGGGTTCGTGACCTACATCGCGGTGGTGGTGCTGCTGGTGAACCTGGTCGCCGACGTTGCCCTGCGCATCGCCGACCCGCGCCTGCGTTTCGGACGGGACGGGATGTAGCGGCCGATGACGGTTGAGGCACAGCGCTCCGAGGGACGTGTCCCCGTCCCGACCGTCGCCGGCAGTTCCCGGCGGCGCCGTCGACACCAATGGACTGCGCTGGTGCGGGAGCCGGGAACCGCGTTGGGGCTGTTCCTGGTGGTGTCGCTGCTGCTGACGGGGTTGTTGGCGCCCTGGCTTCCCCTGGATGACCCCACCGAGATCAGCCTGCCTGACCGCTTGCTGCCACCATCAGCGGAGCACCTCCTGGGCACCGACCATCTCGGGCGCGACACCTTCAGCCGTGTCGTTCACGGCGCGCGCCTGACCCTGCTGGCCGCCGCCGTCACCCTGGCCCTGAGCATGACCATCGCGCTGACGGTGGGAATACTATCCGGATACCACGGCGGCTGGCCGGACACGGCGCTGATGGGGGTCGTGGATCTGCTGCTGGCGTTTCCCTCGCTGATCCTGGCGTTGGCCGTGGCCGGAGCGCTGGGGCCGGGCCTGTTCAACGTGCTGCTGGCGGCCGGCGCGGTCTGGTGGGTGGGTCATGCCCGCATCATTCGCGGCGTCACCCTGGGAGCGCGACAGATGGAGTACGTGACGGCGGCGCACGCCGCCGGAGCCGGCAACCTGCGCATCATCCTGCGGCACATCGCGCCCAATATCCTCGGCCCGATCATTGTGATCGCGTCACTGGACGTGGGCTGGATCATCCTGGGAATCGCCGGGCTGAACTTCCTGGGGCTGGGCGCGCAGCCGCCCACACCGAAGTGGGGAGCGATGCTCAACGACGCCCGGCCTCACCTGCAGACGGCGCCCCGCCTGCTGCTGCTGCCGGGAGCCGCCATATTCCTCGCCGTGCTGGGTTTCAACCTGCTGGGCGACGGCCTGCGGGATCTGCTCGACCCTCGCACCGTGCGGCCGGGGGGCTGATACTCGTTGCGGTGGCCCGGCAAGGCGCGGCAGCCAGGACAACTCGATGCGCTTCCGGAGTCGATCCACGGAACGGGACTCCATGATGCCAGGATATCCCGGCCAGCCGTCGGCCCTGGCTTTCCGGGTATCCGCCCGCACAAGGGCTGGGATAACACGACCGTCAGGACGTCGGCCGGGGTTAAGTCGGCCGGGGTTCAGTCGGCCGCTGCCGGCGCGATGCCCGACCGCTCGGCGAGGGCGAGATCCAGGGCGTGCCTTTCCGCCCGCTCGGTCTCCGGCGAAAACCGCACCGCCAGCGCCAGCGATGACGCGACCACCACGGCGACGCCCACGATGAGCAGGGCATCGGCATAGGTGAGGCTTTCCGCGCGGAACAGGAACCCGAAGGCCACGGCTCCCGCGTTGCCGCCCGCGCCCACAATGCCGGCCACGGAACCCAGCGCCTTGCGGTTGACGAACGGGACCACGGAAAACGTCGCTCCCTCCGACATCTGCACGAACAGGCTGAACACGATCATCGCGCCCACGGCCAGGAACAACGTCGCCATCTGGGAAAACAGGATCAGGGCCAATCCTTCGACCAGCAGTACCGCGCCCAGGAACATCACACGTCCCCTGAGGCCGAACCGGATGCCCATCTTGTCGCCGAAAAACCCGCCCAGGGTGCGGGCGAAAATGTTCATCAAGCCGAAGGTGCCGGCGATGATGCCGGCGGTGGCGAGGTTCAGCTCAAAGCGGTCATAGTAGTACAGCGCGGCGATGTTGTTGATGGTCAGCTCCACGCCGAAGCAGGCCCCGTAGATGACGAACAATGCCCACACGCGGGGGTCCCGGGCCGCTTCCAGGAATGAGCCTTTGCTTCCGGCCGAACCCGGCATCAGGCCACGGGCGCGCAGGTCGCGATAGTTGCCCTGCGGACAGTCCTGGGTGAGGAAGTAGTAGGCCACTCCCACCAACAGCAGGGCCACGCCGGGTATCACCATGGCGATCCGCCACCCCAGGACTTCGCCAACGCCGAACATCAGCACGCCGGCGAATGCCAGGGGCATCGCCATCTGGGTGACGCCACCGCCCAGGTTGCCCCATCCGGCGGTGGTGGCGTTGGCGGTGCCCACCACGTTGGGCGCGAACATCACCGACGTGTGGTACTGGGTGATGACGAAGGATGCGCCGATCACGCCGATGGCCAGGCGGAACAGCAGGAACGTCTCGTAGTTCTGGGCCAGCCCGATGCACATGACCGGTATCGAGCCGATGATGAGCAGGCCGCTGTAGGCCAGGCGGGGGCCGATGCGGTCGCACAGCCATCCAAAGACCAGGCGGGCCACGATGGTGATGGCAACCGACGCGATGATGGTGTTGCCGATCTGCGCTTTGCTCAGCAGCAGGTCCTCACGCACCACCGCCATCATCGGGGCGATGCCGAACCATCCGAAGAAGCACAGGAAGAAGGCGAACCAGGTGATGTGGAAAGTCCGCATCTGCGGGGCCGCCAGGCTGAACAGGCGTATCCGGGTGGCTTTTCCGCCGTCTCCGGCGATATTCAGCAGGCTCATTTTCTCAACTCCGAAGGGCTGGAACGGGTCGGCTACGACCCGGATATCGCGACCAGAATCTCCCCGGCTTCGTTCACAGAGACCGGGTAGGTGCGCAACGCCGGGCAGTCGTTGCCCAGCGGTTCGCCGGTGCCAACGTCGAATCGGAAGTTGTGCAGCGGGCAGACCAGTGCTTCACCGCCCAGCAATCCATCGGCCAACGGGCCGGCGCGATGGGGACATTCCGCCTGGGTGGCGTACACCCTTCCCTGGCGGCTGCGAAACACCGCGATCGCCATACCGCCGATCTCGAACCGGCGCCCCTCGCCGATGGGTATCTGCGCGGCGCTGCCGAGAATATGGGTCCCGTAAGATGACATATCGCTCACCGCAAACACATCCGGCGCTTTCGTGATCAGAACCATGACGCTACCTCGCTGCGGCCGCCGGCGCGACCAATTCGGCCGGCGTGGTGACGAACTGGTTGGGATGCACCGGGTCGCCGGCCTCCAGCCAGGGGTCCTGGTACGCATCCACGGCGGCCTGCATGTCCTGATCCAGCCGGTCGCAGATGCCCTCGCCGTCCTCCACCAGGATCTGACGCAGCCGCTCGATGCCCATTCGTTCCACGAAGTCGTAGGTGCGTTCCAGGTAGCGGGCGTTCTCCCGGTAGTACTGCATGAACCTGCCCATAATCAGAAGGGTCTCGTCGTGGGTATCGGTCACGCACAGCACATCCCCCTTGCGCACGCGGGAGCCCGCCGCGCCACCGACGTACACCTCCCACTTCCCGCCTTCAATGGCCGTGGCGCCCACGTCCTTGGTGGTCGACTCGGCGCAGTTGCGCGGGCATCCCGACACGGCCAGTTTCATCTTGTGGGGGCTCTCGATGCCCTGGAACCGCTGCTCGATCTGGACGCCCAGCTTGGTGCTGTCGCCCACGCCGAACCGGCAGAACTCGGTTCCCACGCAGGTTTTGCAGGTGCGGAACGCCTTGGTGTAGGCGTGGCCCGACGGCATCCCAACCTCCTGCCACACTGCGGGCAGGTGCTCCTTGGGGATGCCCAGGAGGTCGATGCGCTGGCCGCCGGTGATCTTCACCATTCTGGCCTCGTATTTCTCAGCGGCGTCGGCGATACGGCGAAGCTGGTCGGGCGTGGTGACGCCGCCGTAGATCCTGGGCACCACGCTGAACGTCCCGTCGTTCTGGATGTTGGCGTGGACCCGGTCGTTGATGAACCGCGCGTCCCGCTCGTCCTCGTACTCCGCGCCCCAGATGGTCCGCAGCAGCGAGGCCAGCCCCTGCTTGCTGCCCGCGTCCTCCCTGCCGCCGGCCAGCGCCTCGAACACCCGGGAAACGCTCCTGAGTTCCATGGCCTTGATGGCGCCCGCCAGTTCCGGCTTGGTGAGGGGAATGCCCGGCACGTAGTAGTGGGCCGATGGGTCGTCGGCCACCAGGCCGTCGGCCGCCAGTTCCAGCGCCGCCTGAACCTGCATCTTGCAGGAGCCGCAGCCGGTTCCAGCGCGGGTGGCGTCGCATACCGCCTTCAGGCTGCGGCATCCGCCGTCCACCGCCGCGATGATCCTGCCCTTGGTCACGCCGTTGCAGTTGCAGATCTGGGCGTCGTCGGGCATATCCTCCACGTTGAGCGATGGACCGGCGTCGGCCGCCAGGGGGAACAGCAGCTCCGAGCGGTTCTCGGGGAGGGCCTCGCCCCGGTCGAAGGCCTGCAGGATGCGCGGCATGGTCAGGCCGTCGCCCAGCAGAATCGCGCCGGTTACCTTGCCATCCCGAACGATGACCTTCTTGTACACGTTGCGGTTGGGCTCGACGTAGGTCACCACTTCGTCGTCGTCGTCCAGCGGGTCCTTGCTGCCGGCCACCGCCAGCTCCACTCCCATCACCTTGAGCTTGGTGGAGATCCGGGAGCCGACGTAGGCGGAGTCGGCGTTGCGTTCGGTGAGCCTCTCGGCCAGGACGCGGGCCTGCTCCCACAGGGGCGCGACCAGTCCGTACACCTGGCTGCGATGCTCGGCGCACTCGCCAATGGCGTAGATGTCCTGGTCGTTGCGGCAGGTGAGGCCGTCGTTGACCAGGATGCCGCGGCGCACGTGCAGACCCGCCATCCGCGCCAGGTCCACGTTGGGGCGGATGCCGGCCGACATCACCACCAGATCGCAGTCCAGCGTGTCGCCGTCCTTGAACTGGAGCCCCGTCACACGATCATCGCCTAGCACGGCAGTGGTCAGCTTCTCCAGGCGGAACCGTACGCCCAGCTCTTCCAGGCTCTGCTGGAGGAGCTGTCCGGACAGGGAGTCCAGCTGCGTATCCATGAGCCAGCCCATCAGGTGAACCACGTCAACCTCCAGCCCCCGGTTCATCAGTCCCCGGGCGGCTTCCAGGCCCAGCAGCCCGCCGCCGATTACCGCCGCCCGGCGCGCGCCCTCCGCGTGTTCGATGATGGCGGAACAGTCGTCCAGCGTGCGGAATACGAAGGCGCCCTTTTTGAAATCGCCGTCGTCGTCATACAGGCCGTCCATGGGCGGCACGAAGGCGCTGCTGCCGGTGGCTATGACCAGCTTGTCGTAGGGAAGCAGCAGCCCGCCGGAACCGTAGGCCATCTTGCCCTTCCGGTCGATGCCGATGGCCCGCACTCCCGAGTGCAGGGTCACGTTGTTCTCGGCGTACCACTCCAGGGGGTTGATGAAGATGTCTTCGGCGTGGTGGGAGCCCGACAGCACGCCGGAGAGCAGGATGCGGTTGTAGTTGCCGCAGGACTCCTCGCCGATGACCGCGATGTCGTAGGTATCCTGGCCGCCCAGGTTCACCATTTCCTCGACGAATCGGGCGCCGGCCATGCCGTTGCCTATCACCACCAGTTTCCGCTTTGCTGAGGCATTCATCATGGCTAACGCTCCGTTGTGGTTGTGGTGTCATCGGCGGTGTCTTCCGCGCCATCGATGCGCACGGCGCAGACCTTGAACTCGGGCATCCGGCTGGTGGGATCCAGGGCCGGGTTGGTGAGCCGGTTGGCGGCCTGCCGGCCGCCCCAGTGGAATGGGACGAACACCGTGTCCTCCCGTATTCCGCGAGTGACTTTCAAACGGAAGTCGGCCCATCCCCGGCGGGTGCTCAGCCGGACGGCCTGACCGTCCTTCAGCCCGTAACGTCCGGCGGTGGACGGATGCACCTCAGCCATGGGTTGGGGGGTCATCTCCGCCAGCTCGGCGATGCGCCGCGTCTGGGCGCCGGACTGGTAGTGGGCAAGGTTGCGGCCCGTGGTGAGGAACAGCGGATACTCCTCGTCCGGCGCTTCATCGGGTTCCTGGTGGCGCACGGCAAACATCCGCGCCCGTCCGTTGGCCGTGGGGAAACCGTCGGTGAACAGCCGGGGCGTGCCCGGGTGCCCCTCACCGGGACAGGGCCAGAACACGCCGTCGTTGGCGTCGATCCCGGCGTAGGTGATGCCGGAGTAATCAGCGGGGCCGCCGGCCGACGCTCTGCCCAACTCCTCAAAGATCTCCTCGACGCTGGCGTATTCGAAGTGGCGTCCGCTGCCCAACCGCCGGGCCAGTTCGCAGATCACGGCGACATCGTCCCTGACGCCGGACGGGGGTTCGCAGGCCCGGCGCCGGCGGATCACCCGGCCCTCCAGGTTGGTCATGGTGCCCTCTTCCTCGGCCCATTGGGCGGATGGCAGCGCCACGTCGGCCAGGATGGCAGTCTCGGACAGAAAGAATTCGGACACCGCCAGGAAGTCCAGCGACGCCAGCCGCTCGGCCACGTTGTTGAGGTGGGGCGCGGACACCGCCACGTTGGAACCCATCACCAGCAGCGCCCGCACGCCCCCCTCCTGTCCCAGACTGTCCAGGAGTTCGTAGGCCGACCTGCCGGGGCCGGGCAGCGAGGACTCGTCCACTCCCCAAATCGCGGCAACGTGCCGGCGCGCCGCGGGGTCGTCGATGCGGCGGTATCCGGGCAGCTGGTCCGCCTTCTGACCATGTTCGCGTCCGCCCTGGCCGTTGCCCTGTCCGGTGATGCAGCCGTAGCCGCTGTGGGGCCGGCCCGGCAGGCCCAGCGCCAATGCCAAGTTGATGCACGACGACACGTTGTTGACGCCCTGCGCCTGCTGTTCCGCGCCCCGCCCGGTCAGAATCATCGCCGTGCCCGCCGCTCCCAGCAGTTGGGCCGCCCGGGTCAGTTCTGCCTCGGCCACGCCGGTGATCCGCTCCACGCGTTCCGGCCAGTAGGTCACAACCTCTGCCCGCACCCGGTCGAAACCCTCAGTGCGTTCCGCCACGTACTCCGCGTCAACCATCCCGTCGCGGATGAGAATGTGCAGCAGGCCGTTGGCCAGGACGGCGTCGGTTCCCGGCCTCAGGCGCAGGTGCAGGTCCGCGCGCTGGGCCGTTGGGGTCAGCCTGGGGTCGGCGACAATCAACCGCCCCCCGTTCGTGCGTTGCTCGTCAAAGTACTGCATCATTGGCGGCATGGTTTCTGCCGGGTTGTCGCCCATGAGCAGAACCACCTGGGCGCCGGCGATATCCTCCACCGGGAAGGGCAGGCCCCGGTCGATTCCCAGCGACCTGATTCCCGCCGCCGCCGCCGATGACATGCAGAAGCGGCCGTTGTAATCGATGTTGGCCGTCCGGAGCGCCACCCGGGCGAACTTGCCCAGCAGATAGCTCTTCTCGTTCGTCAGCGAGCCGCCGCCGAACACGCCCACGGCGTCATTGCCGTGGCGTTCCCGCGCCCGCTCAATGGCCTCCACCACCCGGTCCAGCGCCTCATCCCACGAGGCCGGGCGCAACGCGCCGCCGGCGTCCCGCACCAGCGGCGTGGTGAGCCGCTCGGGATGATTCAGAGCGGCCGCCGCCGTCCACCCCTTGACACACAGCGCCCCCCGGTTCACGGGAAACGCCGGGTTGCCGGCAATCCCCACGTCGCCGGCATCGTCCGCCGACAACGTCATGCCGCACTGGAAAGCGCAATAGGGGCAATGGGTCGCCGTCGGTTGGAGCGACCGGGTGGGTGGCGTTGTGGTGTCGGTGGTCAACGTGTTTGGCCTCTACGGAACATCAGGAATGATGGTAGAGGCCCTTTATTGCGCTGACTTTTCGGAGGTGTAAAAGAAAGGTGTCCTTTCCATTAACGCGAAATTAACCGGGCGTTACCCTGCTGTAACCGGCGAGCCAGCGGCGTACCCATCGCGTATCGACCGGATGGTATCGCGGCGTTGCCCCCGTCAACGGCCGGAGAAACCCCATGCACCAGAGCGTCGCATCCGACATCGCCGCAGTAATCCTCGCCGGCGGTCGCCGCCGGCGTTTCGGTCGGGAAAAGGCCTTGAGCCAATCAGCGGCGATCCAATGACCCCTCGGGTCATCCGGATCTCGGCTGATGCCGTCGATGCTTCCGAAGTGGTCGATGCTTCCGAAGTGGTGGTGGCATCCAGCCTGGCGCGCGCCGCCGGCCGGCCGCTGGACCCGCCGCATCGGATTGTCCCCGACGTGTTCCAGCGGCCCGTCCGAGGATCAGGGATGCTGGGTTGAAGAAGGTTGTGGTGGGGAAGGATCCGGCCGGGGAGGCAAAGGGCAGCCCGGGGTTTGCGGGCGGGATGCCGTAGCGGAACAGATTGAGCAGGTTGTGTCCGGCGCAGATCAGCGACTATTCAACCTGCGCCTTCTCCAAACCTATCAGTTAACAGGAACTGCCAGCATCCTCGGACCGGCTGTTCTGGACGAACACCGGCTCCACCGGGGTCATGCGTAACGCGCATCGCTGGCGACCACGCTTGGCCGGCAACTTGCGCCGCATCCGGTCCTCGAGGGAGAGAGCCTTGGGGATGCGTCCTTTGCGTGCGGGCGGCGGTCGGTGTCGGTGGCGGGCAGGTCGGCGCAACGAACGGGTCCGCCCCCGATAGCGTGCAGATCCGCCTCTGCCTGGCGCACCTCGACGGGCTGACCGCGGGCTCCCCCGAGAGCGTGCGGATCGGCCGCCGCCGGGGCCGAGTAGTAGCCCGCATCGGCCGACACTTCCTTTGGCGCCGCGCCGCGCCGGTGTTGGCGATGGCATCCTCGATCATCGCCACCGCTCCAGTAACGCTCCCGTCTTCGGCAAGCCCAACAGCAACCCCCACTCCAATTCCCTGATCCTTTCCGGCCATCTCAACCGCCCCTATCCTGCCCCAACCCTATGCGTGTTTCACCTCGGCTTTGGTTTAGGCATCGCTGAGGGCGCGGCGCACCTCGGCCCAGCCGTCGGCCATGGTGCGTTCCGGGAACGCGGGCAGTTCCGGCTCAGGCAGGACCTTGACGGCGACGAGTATCGGGCCCGGCCGGGCCATGATCTCCTCCAGGCCGATCAGGAATTCCTCCAGGTTGTCGAACCGGCAGGCGTGGGCGTAGCCGGCGCTGCGGGCCATACCCTCGAAATCGATCCGGTCCAGCCCGCGAATGGGCGTCCCGTCGGTGGACGAGTGGTCGGCGTCCTCCAGCACGAAGTGGACGAAGTTTGCCGGCGCAGTCTCCCCAATAGTAGCCAGGCTGGCCAGGTCGGTGCGCAGCGTGGCGTCGCAGTCCAGCACCAGGATGCGGCGGTTGGGCTGCGCCAGGGACAGGCCGAGACCGACGGCCGGCGCCCGGTCCATGCAGTCAGTGAGGTCGATGTCCAGGTCGCGCCGTTCCGATACGTTGTGCCAGTCGCGCAGGGCGGCCGAGGTCGACACCACCAGAGCGTCCTGGCGATGGTAGTTGATGGCGCGGGCAACTTCGCGAGAAGGGATCATTCCCCGTCTCCGGACGGTGTATCCGTTTCGTTGAGCCGTTCCGAATCCCGGCGGGCCTCGGTGCGTCGGGACGACACCATGAGGTACAGGCCGGCGGGAATCAGCACGGCCCCGGGGACGGCCTTGAGCGCGTTGCCCTCGATGAACCCCAGCCACAGCAGGTAGAAGCCGGCGACGACCACGGCCGACGCGAACAGGCGGCCAAAGATGCTGAAGGGGCGAAATCTGGGCATGGCTGACCGGATGGGTCGTCAGGCGCTGACGGTCTCCGACTGCGGCAGGGCGGCCAGCGCCGGCGCCAGATATTTGGACGCCTGGCGCAGGTCCACCGCCACGATGTCCCAGCCGCTACCGTCGTCGAACCACTGCCGGTAGCTCACGAAGTCGCCGTTGTCCACCACGCGATAGTCAGCGTCCGCGTCCGGCTTATCGCCCAGCGTCAGCGTGTCGGTGTCGGCGTCGTAGCCGCGCTCCGCGTCGAGGGGGAGAAGGTCCGTAACGTTCAGTATGTCTATCCTTGCAACGTCCTCGCTGCCTACATCCGCGAAGTTGAGGATAACACCGAAATCGTCCCGCAGAGTGCCTCCGCTGCATCCTCCCCGGAACGCCTCTATCACCAAAGCATCGTCTTCAGCGTAGTACTTAACCCGCATCTCGTACCTCCAAGCCTCTGCAACGTTGCCTGAACCAGGGACGACCTTCTTCTTCAATTCGCTTGGCTACGGAGTTGTCAAAGTGGGCGGTTATGATCTCTTGGTCATCCAGCGAGATCACAACCCGCAACATCTCTTGTCGGCTTGGGACGAATCCCCAATAGGTTATCGCTTCGCGGCGACCTCGTCCGTCTCTGCAAATGCCCCGGACAACCCAATTTTCCAGGGCGTGTTGAATTCTGGAGGCAGTAACGTCCGGGTTGGGTTCAAAGCGCAAGTGTCTGGTCAGCCATCTGGTGACGCCGCCCGCCGTGATGGTCTCGGGCAACCCGCGCTGGGAGTCCAAAGCGCAGCCAAGACCCTGCGGCGGGCGGCGTTAAGGGCGATCTAGTTGTCGCCGGCGAGGGCGGCGGTGACTTCCTGGTAGGCCTGCTGCGCGGTGCGGGAGGCGCGGGTGCGGAACTGCACCGGCGTGTTCTCGATCTCGGGTTCCACGGCCAGGTGGATGAAGACCGGGCCCTCGGCGGCGAGCGCGTCGCTGATGCCGGTGGTGAAGTCCTCCAGGTTGTCGAAGGAGAAGACGGCCGCGTAGCCGGCGCCCCGGGCGACTTCCTCCCAGTTGGTGACGCCTTCGGAGCCGGGGATGGGTTGCCCGCCGGTGACCGCGTACACGCCGTTGTTGAAGAGGAAGTGGTAGAAGTTCTTGGGCGCCTTGGTGGAGGTGGTGACCAGCGCGCCGAGGTTCATCAGCAGGCTGCCGTCGCCATCCAGCACGAAGACCTTGCGGCCGGGCTGGGCCAGGGCGATGCCCAGGCCGACGTTGCTGGCTTTGCCCATTGCGCCGGAGATCGGCAGGTCCAGGTTCTGGTTGGTGGTGACGGAGGGCAGGCCGAACCGGTGGTTGCCGGCGTTCATGGTGGGGACGACTACGGCGTCTTCGCGGTTGGAGTCGATGACGCGCACGGCATCGGTGTTGTTGATCATGGGATTTGCTCCTGGGTTCGTGGACGCGGGATGCGCGGGGAATGGTTGCTATCGACTAGACGCCGAACTCGGTGCCGATGAGGACGGCCACGGGCCGGTTGAGGCGCGCGGATTCGTCGAATGCGATGCTGATGCGGTCGGCGTCGTCATCGGTTTCCACGAGGTAGTAGTTGATGCCCCAGGCGTGGAGGATGTGCTCGATGAAGCGCCCGGCGGAGTCGGGAGTGGGACCGCGGCGGGTCCAGCCGCGATAGCCGACCAGCATGACCAGGGGCTGGTTGAGGTCCAGGCACAGGCCGCGAATGGAGTCGCCCGCCTCGAAGACACCGGTATTCTGGATGAGCACCACGGGGTTGGCGCCGCCGACCCACAGCCCGGCGGCCACGGCCATGGTCTCGCCCTCGCGGCACACCGGGATCAGGTCCAGGGTGGGCTCTTCCATCATCATGTTGTAGAGGAAGTTGGTCTCGCTGTCGGGGAGCCAGACGACGTGCGAAACGTTGTTCTTCTTCAGCTCGGCGACCAGGGATTGCGGGTGCAATACGGATTCGTAGACTTCGGTGGTCATTCGGGAGACTCCTTAGAGCGATGCGCCGGAAAGGGCGTGCTGACAGTGCGTTTTAGTCCATCCGGCATTATATGGGGTGGCATTTGGGGCGTCAACGAAAGCGGAGCCTGCCGCAGCCGTTCAGGCTCGTGGCGAACTGGCTGCTCGCCGCCGGCGCGTGGCGCATCCGCACCCGCACCCTAACGTCGGGGCCACCGCTATAGTGGTATCATGCGCTGACCGGCGTCACTGCCGGCCGCGTCGCCGCCTGACCCGTCGAGGTTTGCCATGACCACCACCCAACCCGCCAAATCGCCGGCCCCGGCCACGCCCTGCTTCCGCCTTCCCGACATCCCGGAGCGCCACCCTGACGACATGACCAGCGTCGACAGCCTGCACCAGTACGGTGCGATCGCCAATATTATCCAGCGGCTGGGCAACTCCGATACCACCATCGTCAGCGCCGAGCATTACGTCGTCCCCGGCCCGGCCTTCAGCTCCGACGAAAGCAAGTATCCGGACCTGCTGGTGGCCTTCGGCGCGGATCCCGCAGCCTACGATGCCCGCAACGGCTACATGGTGTCCGAACAGGGCAAGCCGCCCGACTTCATCCTGGAGGTGGCCTCCCGGCGCACCGCCGCGGAGGACCTGAACGAAAAGAAGGACTACTACGAGCGGATGGGGGCGGGGGAGTACTGGCTGTACGACAAGGACGGGCGGTTCTACGGGTTCACGCTGCGGGGTTATCGATTCGAGAACGGGCAGTACGAGGCCATCGAGATCGAGGAAATCGCTCCCGGCGTGTTCCAGGGGCACAGCGTCGTGCTGAACTTGAACCTGCGGGCGGGGAACCGTTACCTGGGCTGGCACGACCCGTCCACCGGGGAGCACATCCCGACCCTGTCCAGCGAAACCGCCCGGGCTGACACCGCCGAAGCCCGCGCGCGGGATCTGGCAGCGGAGCTGAGCCGGCTGCGCGCGGGCCGGTAGCGCACGGCCCAGCAACCCCGCGTCGCCCCTGGGCCGGCGCAGTCCGGTTGCCACCGGATGGAGCCCCCGGCTGAGGCAGAGCCGGCGTAGCCCATAGCTCGGAAGGGTTACGGCGGCCGGCGCGTTCGGCCGCGCAGCGACGGCATACCGTGAAAGGGGCGTTGGGCGTACGCGAATCTTGTTGACAGGCTAAATTGAATGTGATAATTTTCACCAGCCAAAAACGGGCCGCGTAATTTCAGCCGCTTTACGTGGTCGATCCCGGGTAGAGAGCCCAGCATCAAACGTTCGAGCGCAGGTTCACCAGCCACATGCCGCAAACCGACCCCAACGCGATGAACGCGGCTCTCTGGGCCGATGTCAGTCTCTGGCTGACATACCTGTGGGTTTATTTCCCCCTGATCATCATCTTCGCGTTCAGCATACTGATCGCCCATGCGCTGATCCCGTCGGGCGTGCAGACCGGAACCTACCCGGCGTTCTTCTCGCGTTTGCGATTGCCCCTTACCGTGATCGGTGTCGCCGCGCTGGCGGGGGCCGTGGTCATGATGATTTTGACGGTCATGCAGTCGCCGGTCACGCTGCAGAACGTTTGGGAACGCCTCTTCGTATAACGCGCCGGGCGCCTGTCCGCTGCGCTGCGACATCCGCTGCCTGACGCAACCGGTTCCTGCCGCCCACCTGCCTGACAATATTCATGCCACCCCTCCCACCCACCCGACAGCTCATCCCGATGGCGATCGCCGGCCTCGTTGTGACGGCCATCGTCGCGTTCATCCTGGTGGTGCTGTTCATATCCTGGTTCTCCAACCCGCCTTTCGGCTGGGGAAACGCGCCAGCGCAGCCGATTGACTTCCCGCACACGGTGCATGCAGGATCCGTTGAGGAGGGCGGCCACGCCATCCAGTGCGAGTTCTGCCACCGCAACGTCACCTCCGGGGCGGCGGCCACGGTGCCGGCCGTGGAGGTCTGCGTGATCTGCCACAAACAGGTCAACGGCAGCAACGTGACCACCGACGCCGTGTCGCCGGAAACGCTCATCGACATCCAGCGGGTGCTGGACAAGCACGCCGAAGAGCGCCCAATCGACTGGGAACGGGTGCACCGCATGCCGGACCACGTGCGGTTCGTCCACGAAGCCCACATCCGGTTCCTGACCCAGGGCGAAGAGCGCACGGTCACGCTGCCCGTGGGAGACGAAAAGCCGATGAACCTGCCGGTGACGGTGCCGGAAGCCTGTTCGGTGTGCCACGGCGACGTGGCCCACATGGAAGTGGTGCAGCCGCAGGACGGGCAGTCGCTGAAGATGGGCACCTGCCTGGACTGCCACCGGGAAAACAACGTCAGCACCGACTGCACGATCTGCCACAAGTAGGCCGCACGCCGAAACCGGACTCTTGAACCACCGGACTCTTGAACCAATGAAACTAACGCGCCGCAACTTCCTCGCCTGGGCTGGCATCGCTGCAACGGGAGCGATCGCCTGCGACCTGTTCGACGACGAACTGCGAGTGCAGAGCCCGGCGCTGATTCCCGAAGACCTGGTCAAGGGCCGGGACAACTGGTACGCCACCTACGACGTGTCGGTTCCCGGAGGCGAAGGCGTACTGGTCCGAGTGATGGAAGGGCGCGCCAAGAAGGTGCGCGGCAACCCGCGGTTCCCGACGAACCAGGGTAAGCAGTCGGCCGCGTCCGATGCGCTGCTGCAATCGCTTTACCACCCCGACCGGATCGCGGGACCCATGCTGCGCAACGGGCCGAGAGGGTCCGGACGTTACCGGCCAATAACCTGGGAAGAGGCGCTGAACCGGTTCAACGCGGCGGTGGAAGACCGCGGGAACGGGATGCTCCTGATTACCGAGGACCGCAAGTGCAGCTTCGCCAAGATCTGCGGCGCCTTTGCCGAGACGTTCGGCGGGCGGCACGTGGCCTTCGGCGGCGCGGCGGACGATACCGCGTACCGGGCGGCGGTGAAGGACGTGATGGGCACCGACAGCTTGCCCTTCCACGACATCGCCAACGCGTACACGCTGGCCAGCTTCGGCTCCGACTTCCTTTCGACCTGGGGCAACCCCACCGCCTACTCGGTGGCGTACGGCAAGTTCCGCTCCCGCCCGAACTCCGGTGACCGTGGCCGCCATTACCACTTCGGCTCCCGCTACTCGATGACTGCGGCGAACGCCGACAAGTGGATACCCATCAATCCCGGCTCGGAAGGCTATGCCGCCATGGCCCTGGCATGGGCGGTCGCATCGACCCATCCGGAATCATCGGCGGTAGCGCAGATCACGGGCGAGGCCGGACCGGGCGCGTTGAGCGAATTCATCCCCGACGCCCTGGTGGACGTCCTGGGCATACCCGACGCGGTCCTGGACGGATATTCGCTCCGGGAGTTTTTTGAGAACCTGGCGCACGACTACATGGCTCACGGCGGACTGGCCATCGGCGGCGGCGGCGAGGCCGGCGCGTACCGCAACGGGCAGTTCAACGCCTCGGCAGTCCTGATCCTTAATTACATCCTGGGCAACGTGGGAGAAAAAGGTGGCCTGCTGCCCGATCCCGGGAGCCCGATCTCGGACACGCCCATGGCGGCTCCGGTGGCGTCCCTGGCGGACTGGCAAAGGATCGCCGGCGATATCAGCAGCGGCGCCGCTCCACTGGTCATCATCCACAACGCCAATCCGGTCCACGGCCTGCCGGCCAGCATGGGTCTGGAGGCCGCGCTGGGAAACGAAGACGTGGTGGTGATCAGCGCCAGCCAGTTTCTGGACGAGACATCGGCCATGGCCGACCTGCTGCTACCGGACCGCGCCGCGCTGGAAGACTGGGGCGACGACCTGCCCGACCCGATGCCGGGTTACCACGTGTACGCGGTGCAGCAGCCCGTGGTGAACCCGCTGGCGGACCTGGATCCGCGGAGCTTCCCTGACGTGCTGCTGAACGCGGCCGCAACGCTGGGCCGCGGCGACAGCATGCCGGCCGAGAGCTACGAAGCGATGATCCGCTCGAACGTTGAAGAAACACTTGGAGCGGACCTCAACGACACGCTGATGTACGGCGGCTGGTGGAATGAGAACGCAACCGGCCGGGCGGCGACGCCCCCGGAGGGTACGCTGGCCAGGATCGCGCGGAACGCATCGCCGGCCAATATCGTCGGCAGCGGAAACTTCCATCTGCAGCCCTACGAACACCATACGGTGAGGGACGGCCGCAACGCCCACCTGCCGTGGGCTCAGAGCGCCCCGGACCCGTTGACCACGGTGACCTGGCAGACCTGGGTTGATATAAATGAGAAGCAGGGCCGGGACGAGCTGGGCCTCCGTGAGGGAGACGTCGTGAACATCACCACCGGCGCCGGCAGTATCCAGGCGCTGGTGTACCTGAACCCGGGCACTCCCCCTGGGATCGCGGCGGTGCCCATGGGCGGCGGCCGCACCCTGGGGTCCATCTACGCCACAGACCGGGACGCGCGGGAGAGCGGCAACATAGTATCAATACTGGAGCCCGTCGTGGTTGACGGCTCCGGTGGGTTGGCCTGGAGTGCAAACCGCTGCTCGATTACGCCCACGGGCGACAGCATGGCGGTCTCCAAGCTGGAGGGTGACTACACCAGCCGCGAGGTCGGCGAGCACCCGGCTGAGCAGGTTTACAAGAGCGTCAGCGCGGAGGGAGGTCATGGTCACTAGGCCCGCCGACGCGCCCGCCGTGACCTGGGGACAAGTGAGAAATGCCTAACGCCGAATTTCCGCACAAATGGGGAATGGTCATTGACCTGGACAAGTGCACGGGCTGCCAGGCCTGTGTGATCGCCTGCCAGGCCGAGAACAACATCCCCATCAACACCAAGGACTACTTCCTGCAGCGCCGCGCCTACGAGTGGATCCGCATCGAGCGCTACTGGGAAGGCGAGTACCCGAACATCAAGGCGCGGTTCATGCCGGTGCTGTGCCAGCACTGCGAGAACGCGCCGTGCGAGCCGGTCTGCCCGGTGTATGCCACCTACCATAACGAAGAGGGCCTGAACGTCCAGGTGTACAACCGCTGCGTCGGCACCCGTTATTGCATCAATAACTGCCCGTACCAGGTCCGGATGTTCAACTACTGGCATCCCAACTGGCCGGCCCGGCTGGAAAACCAGCTCAATCCCGATGTAACCGTGCGGACGCGGGGTATCACCGAGAAGTGCACCTTCTGCGTGCAGCGGCTGCGCCGGGGAGAAATCGAAGTTGAGGCTCGCGGCGGACAGCGCCTGAACGACGAGCGCATCACCGGCGGCAACTACGATCCGGCGTGTGTGCAGGCCTGCCCCACCAACGCCCTGATGTTCGGCGACCTGGAAGATCAGGATACGTCCATCAAGCCGTACTTCGACGACGTGAACGCGCACCCGGGCCACGACGAGCACGACCGTGAGACCCGAGGCTACCGGCTGCTGGAAGAGATGAACACTCGCCCCAGCGTCATCTACCTGAGGAAAATCGACCAGTACCCCCTTAAGGGCGGACACTGATGGCTAGCGAAGCACAGGCTCATCCCGGGCCGGGCCACGAGCATGAAGCCCACGGGGTTGCTTCCCCGGGGCATGATTCCCACGAGCACGGCCATTTCGGGCCGGAAATGTGGGTAATCCCCGAACGGTCGGAGTTGGTGTCCGGTGTTGTCCAGCGGCAGCAGGAAGGTTCGAGCCTGCTGCGCTGGGTCTTTATCGTCGGTGGAATACTGACGATACTGGGCATCGTGGGCTTCGTGCTCAAGCTGGTCACGGTCGGGTTCTCCGACCACAATGATTGGGGATTTTACGTCGCGGCGTTCGCGTTCGTTTTCACGCTGTCCGCCTCGGCCCCGCTGGCCGCCTGCGCCTTCCGGTTCACCAAGAGCCACTGGCGGCGGCCGCTGACGCGCATCGCCGAGGTATTCTCGGTGGTGAGCATCGTCAACATCCTGCTGTTCATCCCCGCGCTGATCGCGTTGCCCGAAATCGGGGTGATGACGGAAAGCGGCGAGGAAATGGTTCGCCGGTCCATCTGGTTCCAGGAGCTGAGCAACCCGTCGGGATGGCTGATGGCCTCGATGATCGGGCTGGTGTTCTGCTCGTTGTCCATACTGTGGCTTTCGGCGATGCCGGACATGGCCCAGAGCCGCTCGATGATGACCGGCTTCCGCGCGTCCCTTTACGCCAGGCTGGCCGGTGGCTGGTACGGCACCAAGCGGCAGTGGCAGATCCAGAAGGGTGGCCTGGCCATCCTGGGCGGTCTGTACTTCATGCTGGTGGTGTTCGTCCAGTTCCTGATTGTCAGCGACTTCGCCATGGCGATGATACCGGGCTGGAAGGACTCGATCCTGCCGCCCTTCTACACGGTGATCAGCTTCCAGGGCGGCCTGGCGGCCATCCTGCTGACGGCCTACGCGCTGCGTCGCTGGGGCGGCTACCGCGAATACATCGGGCAGGCGCCGTTCTGGGCGGCCAGCAAGGTTCTGCTGGGCCTGACGCTGCTGCACACCTACCACCTGTTCGCGTTCTTCATCACCTACTGGTACGGCCGTCTGGAGGTTGAGCAGGCGATCCTGAACTACCTGATGTTCAAGTCGTACATCGGCATCTTCTGGGCGCAGCTGTTCTTCACGTTCTTCATCCCGTTCCCGATCCTGGTGTCCAACCACGCCCGGCGCGAGGGCTGGGGCGCCCCGTTGGCAGCCGTCTTCATCCTGATCGGCCTGCTGCTCTTCCACATCCGGATCTTTGCCGCGGCCTTCGCGGCGGCGCCGGCCGACCTGCACGGGCTGTATTACCTGCCTTCGGACGCCTTCTCCTTCCCGGCATTGCTGTTGCCGCCGCCGGAGGCGACGTTCCCCGATCTCTGGGACATCTTCATGCTCCTGGGCGGCGTGGGCATAGTGCTCTTCCTGCTGCGTGTCGCCCTCATGATCCTCCCACCGCTTTCGATGTGGGAAATGAAAGAAGGGTCGATGTACCAGCGGGTGGACACGCTGATCCGCGGACGCTACCTCGTGCTCGCCAAGCCGGAGTAGAGATTGCAGCCAGAGGGCACGAGATTGCCGCGCTACGCTCGCAATGACATCCAATGCCAGACCGATGCGCTACGCTCGCAATGACACCAAAACGCTTGCAATGACGCCCAACGCCAGACCGACGCGCTAAACTCTCCACAACGCAAGAAACGAAACCGCCAGAGCCACCACAGGTAAGAGTAAGTCAAAATGCAGGAAGGCAAAGTCCTACCCGCAGCGCAAATCAACCGGGACCTGCTGCGGTCCATACTGGAAACGCCCCGCTGGTTCTGGCCGGTGGTGTCGCTGCTTGGTATGATCGTGCTGGCGGCCGCCGTGACCATCGGCATCATGGTGGACAAGGGTCTCGGCATAACCGGCTTGAACTACAAGGTGGTCTGGGGCTTCTTCATCACCAACTTCGTGTTCTGGATCGGCATCAGCCACGCCGGCGTGATGCTCTCCGCCATCCTGCGCCTGGCCAAGGCCGAATGGCGCCGCCCGGCGACCCGCGCGGCCGAGGTCCTGACCATCTTCTCGCTGATGACGGCGATGATCATGCCGATCATCCACACCGGACGGCCGTGGCGCATCCTCTACTGGGCGTTCCCCTATGACTTCGCCCGCGGCGTTTGGCCCAACATCCGCACCCCGCTGGTGTGGGACCCCTCCGCCATCCTGACCTACCTGACCTCTTCGACCCTGTTCGTGCTCATCGCCCTGGTGCCCGACTTCGCGGTGCTGCGCGACCGCACCACCGGCTGGCCCAAGATCGTCTATACGATGCTGGCCATGGGCTGGGAGGGCAACCCCCGTCAATGGAAGCTACAGATCATAGCCGGCGTCCTGCTGTCCGCGCTGATCCTTCCGGTGTTCGTCTCCGTGCACTCCATCGTGTCCTGGGACTTCGGCATGGCCGTGGCGATCAAGTCGTGGCACAGCACGGTGTTCGCGCCCTACTTCGTGGTCGGCGCGGTCCACTCCGGCGTGTCGGCGGTGGTGTTCGCCATGATCCTGCTGCGCTGGGCCTACGGCTGGCAGGACTACATCCGCCACGAGCATATCGACGCGCTGGGACGCCTGCTGATCGTCGTGGCCACGGGATGGTTCTACTTCCTGGTGATGGAGATCATCTTCGGCATCTACGGTTTGGAAGGCGACGAGCTGGCCGTGCGCGCCCTGCAGTTCCTCCCCGGCGACCACGGCGTGGCCTACAACGTCTGGATGATTATCTTCGTCGGCATCACCTATTTCCTGCCGGTGATCCTGTGGCTGCCCAAGGCGTGGCGACGCAACCTGTGGATCATGTCCGTGGCGTGCATCTCGGTGAACGTGGGCATGTGGTTGGAGCGGTACCTGTTGTTCGTGCCCGGCCAGGCCAACAAGCAATTCCAGACCTTCACCTGGAACGACTACCTTCCGCAGTGGCCGGAAGCCCTGATCGTGGGCGCGACGTTCGCCTTCGTCACCATGCTGATGCTGCTATTCAGCCGGGTATTCCCGCTGGTGCCCCTGTACGACATCAAGGAAGGCGACATCCTGAAGACCGAAATGCAGATTGGCCGACGCACCGTGCCGGCGACCTTCCGAGAGGATTAGCCCGGCATGGGTGTACAGTTTGGACGGGAATTTCCGGATTGCCGCAGTGCGCTCGCAATGACAAGGAACAAGGTTTAGAGTTATCGTCATGGCAATGCAAGGGATAATGGGGATGCTGCGGAACGCGATGCCCGCAGCCAGCGCGAAGCACACCGTGCTGGGAGTGTTCTCGGACGCCGAGTCCGCGGCCACCGCCGGCGACGAGCTCAAATCGGCCGGCATCCCGGACACCGATTACGACTTCCTGACCGACTCGCCGTATCCCGAAGGTTCTCTGGGGGAACGGGACGAGCCGCACCGCCTGTATCTGTATCCCTTCATCGGGGCGCTCCTGGGGCTCTCTTCCGGCATAATGATCACGGCGATGACGCAGGTGGCATATCCGCTGGTCACGGGCGGCAAGCCCGTGCTGTCCCTGCCGCCGATGGCCATCGTCTGCTACGAAGGGACCATGCTGGGCGCCATCCTGTTCACGGTGATCGGCATCGTCTTTGAATCGCGCCTGCCCAAGTTCGACCTGGGCCTCTATGACAACCGAATCACCCAGGGATTTCTCGGATTGCGCGTCAAGGCGGAACCCGAACAGAGCCGCGAGGTGGTACAAATAATGAACGCCGCCGGCGCCGTAGACGTCAAGACGGACCAGTAGCAAGGACCGGAACGAACGCATGGCAACGCAAGCAATACTGGGCCTGTTCGAGGACGCCTCGTCGGCAGCCGACGCCGGAGACGCGCTGAAAGCATCGGGCGTCGCCGAGACGGACTACCAATTCCTGACTGACATCCCGTATCCCGAGGGGGCGTTCGGCGAACGGATGGAGCGACACAGCCTGTTCATATGGACGTTGATCGGCGGAGCGCTGGGGATCGTTTTGTCCCTGATAGTAGCGGGCATGACCCCGCTGGCCGTGCCGATGACCATCGAACCCAAGCCCATCCTGGCGATGCCGCCGCTGGCGGTGATCTGCTTCGCCGGAGCGATGCTGGGCGCGATCCTGTTCACCGTGATCGGGATTGCGCTGTCACTGCGGCCGAATCTTGCCTCTCCGCACAGCGACGACCGGATCGCCACCGGATTGATCGGGGTCCTGGTCAACGCCGGGGCGGCACAGGCGCCCCAGGTCACTGAAATCCTGAACGATGCCGGCGCAGTGGACGTTACGACCAATCGCGCCTCGACTGGCCCGGCCGCTGCGGTGATCGAATCTGAAAGTAGCAATGGCTGAAAGTAGCAATGAGAAACTTGATGACACGGTTTAGCTCGATCCCCGGCAGGTTCCGATTGCCGCTGCTGTTGGCGGCGTTGGCCACGGCGGGGATCGTGGCGGCCGGCTGTTCGCAGGGGTCCTATCCGCTGGATATCTTCTACGAAATGCACTATCAGCCGGCGTACAAGGCGCATGAGCCGCCGCGGCTCAGCGTGCCGGCGTCGGCGGTGCCGTGGTACGGTTCGACCGCGCCGGAGCCGACCTCTTTTGCCGGGTCGGGCGAGCACATCTTTGCGACCAACTGCGCCATGTGCCATGGGGCCGAGGGTCTGGGCAACGGTCCGGTCTTGGCCCGGATGATCGTGGACTACGGCTACCAACCCCTGGACCTGGCCACGCAGAACCCCGACCTCACGTCAGAGGCAGCCAGGAGCCTGGATCGAGACGGCCTGCGCGGGGTGATCGAAGGCGGCGTGAACGTGATGCCCTCCTTCAAGAAGCTGCTGACCCCGGATCAGATCGAACTGGTGCTGGACTACGTGGAAGGGTGCATCCAGGATGGCAATGCCGCGGCGTGCCAGTAGCCCCGGCCGGTTCAAATTCCCTATGCGGTAGTGTCCCGCCGTGCTACCCTTGAGATAGTAGCCTGTTTTGAGGAGCAGCACGTCGATGACAGACACCATAACTATAACGGTGCCGGTTGATCCCGGGGTGGCAGAATATTACCGCTCGACGTCGGACATAGACCGTCGCAAAATCGAACTGCTGGTGAACTTGCACCTGCGCGATATGATGGCGCTCGCCAAGAAGCGACAAGAAGCGGAGGCGGCGAGTGGCGGATGTTCCGAGACAGAACTTGAGCGCCGCAGAATGGAGCTGATCGCCAATTTGGGCTTGGATAAAGTACCGGCCCGCAGAAGGCCGTTGGAAGAGACAATGCAGGAATTGAGTCGCCAGGCCCAAGAACGCGGTCTGACGCCGGAAATACTGCAATCCATACTCGACGAATGACGCCCCGTCCCCGGCTCGTATTTGATACGAATGCCTTCGTCAGCGCAGCCATATTTAGCGCCTCCGTGCCAAGTCAGGCGTTGATACACGCTTTGCGTCATGGTTCACTCTTGATGTCCGATGAGTTGGCCAAGGAGGCTCGAGACGTGCTCATCAGGGCACGATTCGACCGCTACGGCACCCGAGAAGTACGTGAAGAGTTCCTGCGAGATTTGATGCTCGACGTCGAGTTCGTGACAATTACCGAGCCGGTGCGCGCCTGCCGCGACCCCGAAGACGACAAAATCCTGGAACTGGCTTGGAACGGCCACGCTGACTACATCGTAACCGGCGACGACGACCTGCTGGTGATGAACCCGTTTCGCGGCATTGCGATTGTCAGGCCCGCTGAATTCCTGACGATTCTCGATTCCGAAACGCTGGAACCCTGACCCTATAGATGGCAGGTTCAGGCGTGGGCCAACTTCGCATAATCTGCGCCGCAGTGGTGATTGCTATTATCACGGGGGCGCTGCTTTCCGCCGCCGCATCGGCCCAAACCGGCGATGCCAGCTCTTCGTACGACGAAGCGAAGGCGCAGGAGATCGACCGGATGCTGATGTGCCCGGTTTGTCCGGCGCAGACCATCGACCAGACCGAGGTGCCGTTGGCCAAGCAGATGCGGGCGCAGGTGCGCGAGTTGCTGTCGTCGGGCGCGACGCGAGATGAGGTTCTGGCCTGGTTCTCCGCGCCGGAACGCTACGGACCCAGCGTGCTGGCCGAGCCGCCGCGCTCCGGTTTCTACCTGATCGCGTGGATCGTCCCCGGCGTTGTCGTCGTGGCGGCGCTGGCCGGCGGCCTGCTCACGTTGCGAGCGATGCGCGGACGGCGCGGCAACGGCGGCGAAGAGTTTGGAGAGGGCGACAGTGACGGGTTGCAGCCGTACCTGGCGGCGGTGGACCGCGACCTGGCGCTGGACCGCCGGGATCCTGAGGGAGAAGCCTGAGCATGGCTGATCTGGGTGCGGCCTGCCTCTGGATGGGGCTGGCGCTGGCGGCCTATTCCTGCTTCGCGTCGGTGGGCGGGCAGCTGCGCGGATCGTCGGCGCTGGTGGACAGCGGACGCAAGGCGTCCTACGTGCTGGTGGTGGTCCTGCTGGTGTCCACCCTGTCGCTGGTGCAGTCGTTCATCGCGCGGGACTTCTCGCTGCAGTACGTGGCCGAGCACAGCAATCTGGCGATGCCCAACATCTACACCTGGGTGGCCTTCTACGCCGGCAACGAGGGATCGCTGCTCTACATCGCCTTTGCGCTGTCGGTGATGGCCGCGCTGGCAATCTGGCTGGCTCCGGCGTCCACGCGGCCCACGCTGGCGTGGACCACGGCCATCCTGATGCTGATCGAGGTGTTCTTCCTGGCGGTGATGGGGTTCATGGCCAACCCCTTCGCCAAGCTGCCCTTTCCCGTCCCGGACGGGCAGGGCATCAACCCGCTGCTGACGCACTTCGGAATGTTCTTCCACCCGCCGGCGCTGATGGCCGGGCTGGTGGGCATCAGCATCCCCATGGCGTTCTCCCTGGGCAACCTCATCGGAGGCAAGGGCGGCGACGAGTGGATCGATGCCGGCCGCGCCTGGGGCGTGGGCATCTGGGCGTTGCTGGCCGCCGGCCTGCTGCTGGGCTCCTGGTGGGCCTACACCATCCTGGGTTGGGGCGGTTTCTGGTTCTGGGACCCGGTGGAGAACGCGGCGTTCATGCCGTGGATCGCACTGACGGCCTTCGTGCACTCGATCATGGTGCAGAAGCGACGCGGCATGTTCCGCATGTGGAACATCGTGCTGATCGACGTCGCCTTCGCGCTTGCCCTCTACGGCATGTTCATGAACCGGGGCGGGCCGGTGCCGTCGGTGCATTCCTTCGGCGCGTCCACGCTGGGATGGGTGTTCCTGCTGTTCCTGGCCTTTGGCGTGATCGTGCCGCTGGCGATCTTCTTCTGGCGCTACGACCGGATGAAGAGCGCGCAGAGTCTGGACTCGATGCTGTCCCGCGAATCGGCGTTCCTGGTGAACAACCTGCTGCTGCTGGGGATCGCCTTCGCCACGCTGTGGGGCACGGTGTATCCGCTGTTGTCGCGGCTGTTCGCCGAGCAGGAGATCACGGTGGCCCGGCCCTTCTACGACCAGGTGAACGGCCCGCTGATGCTGGGGCTGGTGCTGCTGATGGGCGTCGGGCCGCTGCTGCCGTGGCGTCGGGCGAACCTGAGATCGCTGCAACGGGCGATGCTGGTTCCGGGGATCGCCGCGCTGGCAACCGTGGTCGTTCTGTTGGTCGTGGGCATCCGGCAGCCCTACGCGGTGGTCGGGTTTGGCCTGTGCGCGCTGGTGACGGCCAGCATCGTCTCCGAGTGGGTTCGCGGAACCATCGCCCGGCGGCGCAGCGTCGGCGACAATCCGGCCGTAGGTTTCGTGCGGTTGATCCTGGCCAACCGGCCGCGCTATGGCGGGTACATCGTGCACCTGGCGGTGGTGATGGTCGCCCTGGGCGTCGTCGGGCAGTCGTTCTACGGCGTGCAGCGGGACGTCGCGCTGCTGCCGGGCGAGTCGGTCACCGTGCAAGGCTACACGCTGGAGTACGTGGACACCACCGCCCTGGCCTTTTCCGACCGCACGGAGTTCCGGACCACGGTGGAGGTGTACCGGGACGGCGAATTGCTGGAGACGATGCACCCGCAGCGGACGTTCCATCCGGCGTTCAACATGGCGTCAACCCGGGCGGCGATACGCTCCACGCCGGTGGAGGACTTCTACGTGGTGCCCAGCGAGAACCGCGATGACGGGGCGGTCGGGTTCCGCATCCTGGTCAACCCTCTGGTCTGGTGGATGTGGGTGGCCGGCCCGGTGATGATATTAGGCACGGTGGTCGCGCTGTGGCCGTCGCGGGCTCCGGTGAGGCGTCCGGTCGTGGTCCCGTCGCCGGCGACCGGCGCGGCCGACTAGCCGGCCGGCGCGGGGCAGGACGGCCGGATGCAACTGGGGTTGGCGATAGCGGTGGCGTTGCTTGTAGTGGGCGCGGTGGCGTGGCCGTTCCTGGCCGGTCGATGGCGAGCGTCCGGCAGCGCGCCGGTGCAGCAGGACGAGGACCAGGGCGCAACCGTGGGCAACGCCGCGCTGGAAGACGTCTACGAGGCGATACGTACTTTGCAGATGGACCACAACCTGGGGCGCATCGCCGATGGCGATTTCCGCGAGCAGCTGGACGAGTACCGGCGTCAGGCGGCGGAGATCTTGCGGGATCTGGACCGAGAGGGCAAGCATGGCCAGGCGTCGCATGGCTGATCTCCGGGTTCGGCGACTGGTTTTCGCGGCGGTCGTGACGGTTGCGGGGCTGCTGGCGGTTGGGCCTGCGGTTCTCCATGGCCAGTCTCCGGACACGCTTTCCGTAGCCGGCACGGTGGTCAACGGCACGCAGGGGGTGGATGCTCCATCCGGCGTGACCGTGCTGCTGCACCGATTTGGCGCGGGTTCGGGATCGGTGGATACCTACGAGGAGACCACGGACGCTGGCGGCGCTTTCCGTTTCGACGGGGTGCCGTCGGTGTCCGATGGCGACAGCCTGGCGCTGGCCGTTGACTACGGAGAGACCCGCTACACCGAGGTGCTCTCGCAGTCCGACATCGCCGAGCCGGTGGAATTGACGGTGTACGAATTTACCCGTGACGTGGACGTGGTTACCACCAGCGAGCAGTCGATAATCGTCGCGGGGATCGACTCGTCGACCCGGCGCATGGCGGCGGTGCAGCTGTTCACGCTGGAAAACCGCAGCGACACCACGCTGGTGCCGGATCTGTCCGCCCCGCCCATGATCGGGCAGTTCAGCTTCCTGCGGTTCTCCCTGCCGGCGGCGGCCACCGACCTGGACGTTTCCACCAACCTGGTGGGCGGCGAGGTGATACCGGTGGGCACCGGCTTTGCCATCACCGCGCCGGTGCCCCCGGGGAGACACCAGGCGAGTTTCACGTTCACCGTGCCCTACGAGGGAAGCGCAGTGGCGTGGCGGGACAACACCCTGCAGGGCGCGGAATCGCTGAAACTGCTGATCCCCGCCGAGTTCGGGAACATCGGCGTTGGCGGGCTGGAGCCGGCTGAAGGATTCTCGGTGGGCGAGGTCACGTACCGGGCCTGGGGAGCGGAAAACCTGGAACCCGGACAAGGGGTCAACATCACGCTGTCCGGCCTGCCCGAACCGACCTGGATTGACCGGGTGGGCAACCCGCTGTCGGAGGCCCGGTTCTGGTTCGGCGCGTTGCCCATCATGGTGGGTGTTGCGCTGGCGGCATTGCTGGGCTGGGGCATCTGGCGGCGTCCGGCGGCGAGCGCGGGCTGATGTCCCGCCGTGGCTGGATCATGCTGGGAACGGCGGCGGCGCTCCTCCCGCTGTTCGCCCTGCTGGCCTGGGCCGCTGTCCAACAGCAGGGCCAGCCGGCCGGCGCGGGCATCAACGCGCAGTTCGGAGAAGTGCGAGTGTCGGAGTCCCGCGCCGCGGATTTCACGCTGGAGCTGGCCGATGGCGACAGGCTCCGCCTCTCCGATCTCAGGGGCAAGGTGGTGATGGTGGATTTCTGGGCGTCCTGGTGTGGGCCGTGCCGGCAGGAAGCGGCGACGCTGAACCGCATCTACGCCGCCTACTCCGACGCGCCGGTGGAGTTCGTCGGCGTGAACGTCTGGGACACTCCCGACGCGGCGGAGGTGTTCCTGGTGGAGTTCGGCGTTGCCTATCCCACCGGCGTGGACACCGGCGGAGGGATCGCCCTGGAGTACGGCGTGCGGGGCATACCGGAGAAGTTCTTCATCGACGCCGATGGGACGATACGGCGCAAGTACGTCGGGCCGATGCCGGAGGACGTGCTGCGAGGGACACTTGATGAGTTGCTGTCGGAGGCGTCCACGCAAGGCGGTTGACCCGTGCCCACTACCGGCAGAGTGATACAATCCCGCGCACTGGAGGCCCGAAGATGACCACGCCGGAGAGCAACGTTAACGCGGAAGGCGCGCCGGTGGCGCTGGCAATGGACTGGGGCGGGACGTGGGCCCGCGCCGCAGTCATCGACCGGCAGGGAACCATCCTGTGGCAGGACCGGGTCGCTAATGAGCCGGGCGCGATGCAGGACCAGCTGGTGCACGCCGCCGGCGGGCTGCTGCAAACGGCCAGGGATTGGGCCGGCGACCGGACTATCGCCGGCGCGGGAATCGCCCTGGCCGGCTCCATTGACGCGGCCAGCAACATGCTGCTGGCCTCGCCCAACCTGCCCGCTCTCAACGGTGTGACGCTGCCCGCGCTCTGGGAGCCGCTGCTGGGCGCGCCGGTATGGGTGGGCAACGACGCCAACCTGGCGGCCCTGGGGGAATACTACTATGGCGCCGGGCGCGCCGTCCGGCCGCCGGACACTCCATCCCGCACGCTGGTTTTCATCACCTTCAGCACGGGCGTGGGCGCGGGCATCGTTGACCGGGGAGAGGTGTTCACCGGCGCGGTGGGAGCGGCCGGCGAGGTCGGACACATGACCATCGACCTGCGGGCCGATGCGCTGCCGTGCTCCTGCGGCAACCGCGGCTGCCTGGAGGCCCTGGCCTCGGGTACCGCCATCGCTCGCGCCGCCCAGGCCCGACTGGCCGATGCCACGCCGGGATCGCCGCTGCAGCGAGCCCACGAGGCCAACGCGGCGCTGACCGGCGAGGCCGTGTTCGCCGCCGCCGCTCGCGGCGACAACGTGGCGCGGGAGGTGATCGAAGCGGCGGTCGGAGCGATCATCGTCGGGTTGGGCAACGTGCTCAACATTTACAATCCCGACGTGGTGGTGATGGGCGGCGGCGTGACCCTGGGCCTCCAGGAATTGGGGCTGCTGGGCCAGATCGAGGACGGCTCGCGGCGACGGGCAATGAGCTCCGGGCACCGCGCCTTCCGGCTGGCTCCGGCCACCTTCGGCGACAGCCAGGGAATGGTGGGCGCCGCCAGCCTGGTGTGGGCGGAGACGGCGAAGCGCTAGGTTGCGTCGCCACGCAGCCGATGCAGCTCGGCGGCGCGAGCTTCGGCGGCGGTACGGGCGGCCTGTTCGGTCGCCAGCATGGACTCGGCGGCGGATCTGGCCGCCTGCTCGCCGGCCAGCACGGACGCGACGGCGTCGAGTTTCTCTCTGGTTTCGGCGTAGTCGCGCAGCCATTCGCCGGTCGCCGGGTTGTAGAACCGCAGGATGCGATCTTCCCAAACCAGGTCCAGCTCCAGGGTGGGGCTATACCCGTGCGGGCGACCCGCGGAGTCCGGGGCGACGGGCAGCCGTTGGTATTCGCCGTCAACCAGCCGTTCGCCCACCAGCCGCTCCCCGTAGTACCGGCTGTCCTCGGTGGGGTCGTACCGCCAGTATTCGCCGATGCCGATGGCGGCGTACAGCTCGCGCTTGGGGACGAGATCGTTATGGGCGGTGTGCTTGGAGGCGATTTCCAGCGCGAATTCGGGCGGTTTGCCCACGATCCAAATGCGGTAGTGCTCCTGGCGGATGATTTCGTCAGCGTCCACGTCAAAGGCAACGTAGCAATCCGGCGCGATGTTGCGGCCCGGGCGGCCCTGGTCGTAGTAGATGAAGGTGTTGCCGCTGACCAGGGTGCGCGGCTGGTCGGCGTAATGGATCTGCAGCAGCGTGTTCACGTGCAGAAACTCGTGGTATTGCTCAGCTCCGTCAGGCAAGGGCGCACCGTCCGTCGCGGGATAGAAAATGCCGTCCTCGTAGAGGTGAGGAGCCTCTTCGATGGAAGGCTGGGTGACCGGGGGCACTTCGGGTTCAAAGCCGGGAATGGCCGCCCCCGGGTAGTACACGCCATCCTCATAGAGGTTCGGCGCCTCCTCGATGGAAAGCTGCCTCATCTGTGGCGGGTCGAACAGGGGTTTGGTAGGCTTGGTGGTCATGGCGTTCCTCGCGACGGTTCATCCAAAGGTACTCTATCATTGCGTCCGACGACCTGACAATTGACGAACCGGGTAGCCTGCGCTACGCTTGCCCGTGCATTAAATCTCCACTGTTACGGAGCATTTCCCCATGACTCAACAAGCCCCTCCCACCGCGCTGACGCCGGAAGTGCAGGCCATGGTGGGCGTCAGCGGCGACATAGTCGAATCCTGGGGCGTGATGGACGCCGAGTACATGCGCCGGTTCACCCAGGCGTTGATGGACCCCGACCCGCGCTACTGGGACGACGAGTTTGCCAAATCCACACGCTACGGCCAGATCATCGCGCCGCCGATCATGGTGAGCTACCTCGCCAGCCGCATCCGGCCCGACCAGGGCGACCCCATCACTGCGGCTTTCGAGGAGAACCCTGAATCGGACGGCATCGGTTCCGTGGAGCGCCCCGGCGAGTTGCCTCCGGTGCCCACCAACCTGGTGCGGGTGCTCAACGCCGGCAACGAGATCGAGGTCTACGCCTACCCCAGCATCGGTGACACGATCTTCTTCCAGAATCGCTATTCGGACATCCGCGAGCGCCTGGGCCGCGACGGTACGCCATTCCTGATCATCACCCGCGAGACCCGATTCTGGAACCAGGACGACGTCACGCTGTGCATCACCCGCGCTTCGACCATTCGTCGCTGATTCAGCGAAGCCTTTCGGTTGTCATTGCGAGGAGCGTAGCGACGTCGCAATCCCGCTGCCGTAGTGACTATCTTTGCCGCAACGAGATTGCCGCGCTTCGCTCGCAATGACATAGGAGTTACGCAGTTGGGCAACATAACAACCGTCATTCCCGCTTTCGCGGGAATCCAGTGGCCGAAATCGTTAACTAATGTTCCCGATTTGTTCTCCGTAAAGTCTATGGATTCCTGCTTTCGCAGGAATGACGGGTTTGTAATTTCAAGTGCGTAACTCCTATGACAGTTGCGCAACACTGGAGAGACACCATGACCACCCTGCTGGACGACCTGCTCAACATGGAGGCCGAGGAGATCTGGAAGCTCAACGAGCGCCCGGACGCCGATGGCCTGCGGGCCAAGGAGCAGATCTACTACGAGGACGTGAACGAGGGCGACGAACTGCCCAAGTACATCTACAAGCCCACGCCAACCCACCTGTTCCGGTGGAGCGCGGCCATCGAGAACTTCCACCGGATCCACTACGATCTGGACTTCGGCCTGAACCACGATCGCAATCCCAGCATCCTGGTGCATGGCTCGTGGAAGCAGAGCGTGGCGCCGCAGTACCTGAAGGACTGGACGCTGCCCAACGGCTGGCCGTGGAAGGCGCGCTTTGAGCACCGGGCGATGCTGGTTCCCGGCGACGTGCTGATCATGTGGGGTCGAGTGACCAGCAAGTACGAGAAGAACCGGATGGGCTTCATCGAGCTGGAAATCGGCATGAAAACCCAGGATGGCATCGAGAGCATGCCCGGAACGGCGACGGTCGTGCTTCCCCTGCGGAACGGGCCGCCGATACCGTATCCCTTCGTACCGCCCGCCGACTGACCCCACCCGGTCATTCCGCCTCCCCTGCCGCCCTTCCGGTTGCTTTTGCCGTCATCCGGCCACCCTACCGCCCTTCCGGTTGCTTTTGCCGTCATCCGGCCACCCTACCGCCCTTCCGGTTGCTTTTGCCGTCATTCCCGTCACCCTACCGTCATTCCCGTCACCCTACCGTCATTCCCGTGAAAGCGGGAATCCAGAAGCCCCGCCTGCGTGGAATACTCTGGATTCCGGCGAAAGCCGCAATGTCGGGCTGAATATTTGGAGTTAAACCAATGGCACGTTTCATCGCCGTTCACAACGTCCCCGGCATCACCGAAGCCGACTTCCGGGACAAGCTGGACGCCGTCCGCAAGTGGCGACCCGACCGGCGCACCACCATCCTCAAGGTTTACGGAGACCTGGAGAATGGCAAGCTCATCTCCGAGTGCGAGGCGGTGGAACAGTCCCACTTCGAAGACTGGCTCAAAATGGTGGGCTGGCCCGCCGAGTCCATCAACAAGGTGGACATCGTCTGCCAGGTGGGAAGCTTCTGGAAGCTGTAACTTCAGGGCGGCAAACCGCCCTTGCCGGATCGGATTTCGCTATCCGGATATGACATCATGGATACGCGATACGTAATATCATCTCTGGATAAGGCAATAGCCAAGGTTGGATCAGAGTTGTTGTATTCAGCCATGGTCAGTCCTCCCTGCAACACCATGTCTCAGGACGAGCAACGGCAATTCGTACTTACACGTAGTGAAGCTCTCCGTACCGCTCTGGGTAGTTTGGTGATGCCCAACTACGACGATGATACCACCGCAGCGGCTTATCTATTTATCTACCAAGCTTCGCACATCGGATTGGCTTGGGCAATGATCAATGAGATGCTGCGCCAGCGGCCAAGTAAAGAATTATTGACAACTGGCTCCAGGCAATTGCAGATAATAGACTTTGGTTGCGGCGCCTTGGCGATGCAGTTCGGCGTTGCTATGGCTGTTGCAGAGGCGATTGAAAACGGAGAGGAATTCGAAGCCATAACCGTAGATGGCATAGACACAAGCCCCACGATGCAACGTATAGGAATGATGCTATGGCGAGAGTTTGTTGACGTTGTTGGCAGCGACGCTCGATTGGCCAGTTTGAGCCGGGCTTGCCAACTGATCTCGTTCAACCCTCACCACGATTACTGCAGTGTACAGAAAGTGGATGCGGCTGAGTGCTGGATAAGCGCAATGCACGCGGTTTATCAGAGCAATTCAGCAGCAGTACGGCGAGCTTTTAATCATTTCCATCAAAACTTCAAGCCCACTGCAGTATTGGCGACTTGTTGGGGTCGTGAAGGCATGACCACAAACACAGATATTGTTCGCGGCGCCTGGTCCAGTGCGTACAATGAATTTAATTATCACGAAATATACCTGCCCACTAATCAGCAGTACGATATTGAATATCCTTTCAATAACACCGAGCCCGCTGCCAGCAACATGAACCAGGTTGCTTATCAACGCGGCATCATACCTAGTCAGTGGAATTTATTTTGGAGAGTCGCTGACGCCGTAATTCTTACTTGGACAGTTACTGAAGCAGAACAGGAACGCAGAGAAGCACTCCGCCGCGCATCAGCGCGGGAGGAGATGCGCCAAATCCGAGAACAAGAACGTCAGCGTTTGGAACAGGAACGTCGTCGAGAAGCCCGCCGTCAACGGGACCGGGAACGTCGGCAAAGGCAACGCGAAGAACAGGCCAAGCAAAGACAGGAAGAAGAACGGCAACGCCGTGAACGCGAAAGACAGCAGCAGAGGCAGGAAGAGGCTCGCCGTCACTCTGGTCAGAGGCCGCCTTCACCGGAAGCGGAACGATTGCGGGAGCGGCAACGACGGGCAGAGGAAATTCAGCGACGCGACGCTCAAGAGCGAGCGAGACAACGGCAGCAACAGGAAGAAGCCCGCCGCCATTCGGACCGAGTCGAACACCAAGGGCAACAGGAACGTTGGCGCAAAATACAAGAGGAAGCCCGTCAGCGTTCGGAACAGGAACGCCAGCAACGGCGGCAAGAAGGTGAAGCCCAACGCCACTCAAGCCGGGGCATACCAGGAAAAATAAGGTCAGGCTTGTCGCTATTGCTCCGACGACGGCGTAAGTAGAGGCACAGCGATGAACGACATACAGATGCCAATGGCAGGTATTAACGGCGAGGAGCCCGCAGTTGAAAATGTTCAGGAGATTGACCTGGAAGTAACCGGCCCTGAGCGCATCGCCCATGCCGAAGTTGATTACGCCGAAACCAGCCAGTTGCTCACCAAGCCCACCGGCTTTATGGACGCTTATGACTTTACGCTGAACCCTTACAGCGGCTGTTACTTCGGCTGCACCTACTGCTATGCCGCCTTTTTCAGCCGCGACGCGCAAAAGCGCGATACGTGGGGTCAGTGGGTCATCGCCAAGAAAAACGCGATTAAACTGATGAGCCGCCGTCGCCGTTCCCTTGACGGCAAGCTCATCTACATGAGCAGCGTCACCGACCCCTACCAGCCCATCGAGAAGAACCTGAAGCTTACCCGTCGCATTCTCCAAGTTATGGTGAAACGCAAGGAAAAGCCTAAGCTGGTCGTCCAGACCCGCAGCCCCCTGGTTATAAGAGACCGGGATCTGTTCCGTCAAATTGAGCGCAACGGCGGCCGGGTTCAAGTGAATATGACCGTCACCACCGACGACGAGGACATCCGACGCGCTTTCGAGCCCCATTGCATGTCTAACCATAGCCGACTGGCAGCGATTCATCGGGTGCAGGAGGCGGGCATTGAGACCTGCATCACCATGACTCCGCTGCTGCTGGTCAATAACAACGGTGACTTTGCTGATGAACTGATTGACACCGACGTCAGAAAATTCATTGCCCAGCCTTTCCATTTCAAGCAGGGAAAGTTTGTCGCCAATACCCGGGAAGACGCTTTGGATATGATGGCCGAGAAGCTGGGCTGCGGCAGGTATAACTTCGAAATTGAGTACCTGGATCGGTTTGAAGAGTTCTTTAGCGTTCTCGATAATCGTCTACAGGACAATGACCTACCGAGGCTCGGCAGGGGCAAGGATGGGTTCAAGCCGCCCTTTTAGGCTCTGATCTGCCGGCTTTATGCCGACAACCCTTCCCCGATGGTCTTTCAGCGCCGGGTTGTCGATTGACCTGTGCCCATAATCCACGGCAGCGCGATGTGATAACCTTGCCTTCAGGCCGAGGCCCATTGCCGAAAAACTGATTTTGAGGGATGCCTGGTTATGACTATTGCCACCCGAATGAGCCGCCTGGGAACCGAATCCGCCTTCGAGGTGCTGGCCAGGGCGCGGGCACTGGAAGCCCAGGGACGCGAGATCGTTCACCTGGAGATCGGCGAGCCCGACTTCGAGACGCCGGAGCACATCGTGCAGGCGGGCATCAAGGCGCTGCAGGACGGCTACACCCACTACGGTCCCACGCCGGGGCTGCCGGAGCTGCGCCAAGCTGTGGCCCGCAACAGCCGGGAGGTGCGCGGCATCGACACCGACTGGGAGCAGGTGGTGGTCACGCCGGGCGCCAAGCCGATCATGTTCTACGTCCTGCTCGCCCTCGCCGAGGCCGGCGCGGAGGTGATTTACCCCAACCCCGGGTTCCCCATCTACGAGTCCATGATCGAGTTCAGCGGGGCCACGGCGGTGCCGATGCAACTGCTGGAAGACAAAGCGTACCATCCCGACCTGAGCCGCCTGCCCGACATGGTCAACGAGCGCACGCGGCTGCTCATAATCAACTCGCCGGAGAACCCGTGTGGTTCAGCGTTCACGCTGGAGGAGCTGGAGACCATCGCCGACGTGGTGCGCAGCCACCCCGACATGTACGTGATGTCCGACGAGATCTACAAGGACATCCTGTACTCCGGTGAGCACCACAGCATCGCGGCGTTGCCCGGCATGGCCGACCGCACGATCATCCTGGACGGATTCTCCAAGAGCTACGCCATGACCGGCTGGCGGCTGGGCTACGGAATCATGCCCGAAGAGCTGGTGCCACACGTGTCGCGTCTGGCCACCAACAGCGTGTCCTGCGCCGCGTCGTTCAGCCAGATGGCCGGCGTGGCCGCGCTGGACGGGCCGCAGGACGCCGTGCAGGCGATGGCCGCCGAGTTCGCGCGCCGCCGCCGCCTGATCGCCGACGGGTTGCAGTCCATCCCCGGCATCAACTGCCCCGAACCGGAAGGCGCGTTCTACGCATTCCCCAGCATCAAGGACACGGGGCTGACCAGCGCGGAGTTCGAGGAGCGGGCCATGCAGGAGGCCAGCGTCGCGCTGCTGTCCGGCGCGGCCTTTGGCGAGTTCGGCGAGGGCTACGTGCGCCTGTCCTACGCCAACAGCCAGGAGAACATCAGCAGGGCGCTGGAGAGCCTGGACGCCATGGTCCGGGCGCTGTAGCAACGTCACCGGCAGACGAGGTACTACCATGACTACTACACAGACCAAGCCACCGCCGCATTCCGCCGACGTGTCTCAACTCCCTTTGCGCCGTTTCACCGTGGACGAATACTTCGCCATGGCTGAAGCGGGAATCCTGAAGAGAAAAGAGCGGGTTGAGTTGATTGACGGGGTGATAGTCGAAATGGCGCCGATCGGAAACAACCATATGGGGACAACGGATCTGTACACTATGTGTCTGGTCCGGGGGGTGGGCGATCGGGCCATTGTGCGGGTTCAAGGCTCGATACTGTTGGCCGAGCGCAGTATGCCCGAACCGGATTTGGTACTGCTGCGAGCGCGTCAGGATTTCTACCGTTATCAGGCCGCGGTACCCGATGACGTCCTGCTGCTGATCGAAGTGGCCGAGAGTTCGGTGAACTACGACCGCTACCAGAAATTGCCGAGATATGCCCAGGCTGGAATTCCCGAGGTCTGGATCACCGTCCTGCCGGAACGCATTATAGAGGCCCACTCCGAGCCTGTTGACGGGGTGTACACCCGCAATCTCATCTATGTCCCCGGCGACACCATCTCCCCCGGCGCCTTGCCCGACATAGAGCTTGCCGTCAGCGATATTCTGCCCGAATAGCCGGAGCCAGCAGCCATGACGACGCAGACCAAACCGCCGCCGCCATCGTCAAGCGCGCCGCATCTACCCGTGCGCCGGTTCACGGTGGCCGAGTATTACGCCATGGCCGAGGCGGGCATCCTGACCGAGGATGATCGGGTGGAACTGATTGATGGAGTAATAATCGAAATGCCTCCCCTTGGCAGTCTTCACATCGGCAGCGTCAACGGATTCACCAGAGAATTATCCGCAACCGTGGGGAGGCGGGCCGTAGTCCAGGTGCAAAGTTCGGTGCGACTGGACGATGGAACGGAGCCGCTGCCTGACCTGGCGTTGCTGCGGGAGCGGGCCGATTTGTACAGTTCCAGCGTGGCCGGTCCCGAGGACGTGCTGCTGTTGATTGAGGTAGCCGACAGTTCGGTGGACTACGACCGCAACGAAAAGCTGCCGAGATACGCCCGATCCGGCATCCCCGAAGTCTGGCTTGCCATCCTGCCCGAACGGGTTATCGAAGTCCATACTGAACCCGCCGGCGGAAGATACACTCAGCTGCGCACCTTCCGCCCCGGCGACACCGTCTCCCCCAGCGCCTTACCCGACATAGAGCTTGCCGTCAGCGATATTCTGCCCGAATAGCCGGAGCCAGGAGCCATGACGACGCAGACCAAGCCGCCGCCGCCATCGTCAAGCGCGCCGCATCTCCCCGCGCGCCGGTTCACGGTGGCGGAGTACTACGCCATGGCCGAGGCGGGCATCCTGACCGAAGACGACCGGGTGGAACTCATTGATGGAGTGATAGTAGAAATGGCCCCAGTCGGCAGCCGGCATGTTGGTTGTGTCAATCTCTATACGAGGTGGTTGCTCCGGTTGGTCGAGGATCGGGCGATCCTGCAGGTGCAGGGCGCTATTCACTTGGACGACGACACCGAGCCGCAACCGGATCTGGCGCTGTTGCGTGATCGTCCGGATTTTTATTCCTCCAGCCATGCGGAGCCTTCCGACGTGCTTCTCTTGATCGAAGTTGCGGACAGTTCCGTCGGCTATGACCGCAACGAGAAGCTGCCGAGATATGCCCAGGCTGGAATACCCGAGGTCTGGATAACCGTCCTGCCGGAACGCATCATCGAGGCCCATACGGAACCCATGAATGGCCAGTACACCCACCGGCGCATCTACGTGCCCGGCGACGCGATCACTCCCGGCTGCTTTCCCGACATCGCGCTGCCGGTGAGCGAGCTCCTGCCCAGCTAGACAGAGGACGGGGCCATGACGACGCAGACCAAACCGCCGCCGCCATCATCAAGCGCGCCGCATCTCCCCGCGCGCCGTTTTACGGTGGCGGAATACTACGCCATGGCCGAGGCGGGCATCCTGACCGAAGACGACCGGGTGGAACTGATTGATGGAGTAATCGTCGCCATGGCCCCGATGGGAAGAAACCATCGCTCTACCACCAACCGATATACCAGGCTGTTCGGTGAGAGCGTCAGGAGAAGGGCCATAGTACAAATCCAAAGCTCCATAGTTCTGGACGACCGCACAATGCCGGAACCCGACCTCGCGCTGCTCCGCGAGCAGGCCGATTTTTACCAATCCAACGATGCCGGCCCCGAGGATGTCCTCCTGCTGATCGAAGTGTCGGACAGTTCGGTTGACTACGACCGCAATGAGAAGCTGCCGAGATACGCCCGGGCCGGCATCCCCGAAGTCTGGCTTACCATCCTGCCCGAGCGAGTTATCGAAGTCCACACTGAACCCGCCGGCGGTAGATACACTCGGCTGCGCACCTTCCGCCCCGGCGATACCGTCTCCCCTGCCTGCTTTCCCGACATCGCGCTGCCGGTGAGCGAGATCCTGCCCGATTAGAGAGAGGACGGGGCCATGACGACGCAGACCAAACCGCCGCCGCCATCGTCAAGCGCGTTGAACCTCCCCGTGCGCCGGTTCACGCCGGCAGAATTCCTGGCGTTGGCGGAAGTGGGGATCCTCGCTTCAAGCGACCGGGTAGAACTTCTGGATGGAGTGATAATTGAGATGGCCCCGATTGGCGACCCTCATGCGGGTACGGTTGACATATACACCGAGATATTGCCATCGGGGGTTGATCAGGGGACACTGCTGCGGGTGCAGGGACCGCTGGCATTGGATGAACATTCCAGGCTTTATCCCGACCTGATGCTGCTGCGCCGGCGGGCGGACTATTATCGATCGCGACCGCCCGTTCCCGAGGACGTGCTCCTGCTGATCGAAGTGTCGGACAGTTCGGTTGACTACGACCGCAACGAGAAGCTGCCGAGATACGCCCGGGCCGGCATCCCCGAAGTCTGGCTTACCATCCTGCCCGAACGGGTTATCGAAGTCCACACTGAACCCGCCGGCGGTAGATACACTCAGCTGCGCACCTTCCGCCCCGGCGATACCGTCTCCCCCGCCTGCTTTCCCGACATCGCGCTGCCGGTGAGCGAGATCCTGCCCGGCTAGAGCGAGGACGAGGCCATGACGACGCAGACCAAGCCGCCGCCATCGTCAAGCGCGTTGAACCTCCCCGTGCGCCGGTTCTCGGTGGCGGAGTATTACGCCATGGCCGAGGCGGGCATCCTGACCGAGGATGACCGGGTGGAACTCATTGATGGAGTGGTAACCGACATGGCGCCTGTCGGCAGTCGGCATCTCGGCTGCGTTAATTGTTACAACCGGGAACTATCCGAGGCGGTCGGGAGAAGGGCAATCGTACAGGTGCAAAGCCCGGTGCGATTGGATGACAATACCGAGCCACAACCCGACGTTGCCCTGCTGAGAGAACAGGCTGATGGGTACGCGTCCGGACATCCCGGCCCGGGGGACGTGCTGCTGCTGATCGAAGTGGCCGACAGTTCGCTGGGCTATGACCGCAACGAGAAGCTTCCCCGCTACGCCCGGGCGGGCATACCCGAAGTGTGGCTCACGGCGCTCCCCGAGGGCGTGGTGGAAGCGCACACCGAGCCGACCGAGGACGGCTATCGCGTGACGCGACGGTTCCGAGCGGGCGACGTGCTGCGACCGGGTTGCTTCGAGGACATTGAGATACCGGTTGCAGCGGTACTTCCCGGCCGGTTGCAGTAGCGGAGCGCAATCTCCGGCAACTGCCCTGGTACACAGCCGCTAGACGAAGTGCGGCATCACCTTCTCGCCCAACATCCGCATGGATTTTTGCACCTTGTGGGTGTCCATTTCGCCGACGTTCATCTTGAACATCAGGTTGCGGACGCCGATGTCCCGCATGGCGGCGACCTGCTCGGCCACCTGGGACGGCGTGCCCATGATGAACGAGTGCTCCAGACTCTCACTGGCGGGGATGGGACGGTTGGGGTCGGGAGGAGGGAACCCGCCGGGGTTGTAGAGTTCGCGGGCCTGGCGGAAGTGGGTGCGCTCGCGTTCGAATCCGGCGGCGGCGATCTCGTGGGCCTCGTCGTAGCTGTCGGCAACGAACAGGTCGCGGGAGGCCCAGCACTGGTCCAACGTGGCCTCGGTCTGCTCTTCAGTGAATCCTGAATCCAGCATGGTGGCGCGGTAACGCTCCAGCCGTGACTGCAGGTTAGCGAGGGTCTGGATGCCGATCATCACTGGGCGGCCTATCTCGGCCATCCGGACCGTGGAAGCCTCGCTGATGCAGGCGCGGATCAGCGGCGGATGGGGCTGCTGATATGGGCGCGGCCGCAGCAGCGGAAACTCCACGTCCCAGTGGGCGCCTTCGTGCTGCAGCGGTTCACCGGTCCACGCCTTGATCAGCAGATCTTCGGCTTCGTCCAGACGCGCCAGGCCGTCTTCCATGGTGATGCCGAACCCGATGTACTCGTAGTGGTTGTAGGCGGACCCCCGGCCGGTGCCGACGATGAGGCGCCCGTGGCTGAGGTTGTCCAGCAGGGAAGTCTGCACCGCGAGGCGGACGGGATGATGGAAGGCCAGTTCGACAACGGCGAAACCAATCTTGAGATCCATGGTCCGGGAGGCCACGGCGGCGCCGAGCACCAGGGGGTCGGCGTGGGCGGCCGCTCCGTCAAAATGGTGCTCGGTCAGCCAGACCGAGTGCATCCCGATCTGTTCGGCCAGCACGATCTCCTCAAGGGTGCTGTCGATGACGGCCGAGTCGTTCTCGGGCTGGTGGCTGACGGGAAATACGAAGGAGCCGAAGCGCATATCTGCCTCTCGTGGAGTATCTGAATGGTGGTGAACAGATTATAGACCAAAATTCCGGCTCCGCGCTTGGCCGCAACCGGCCGGGGGTACGGGCCGCCACGATCGCTGCTGGACTGCTTTGCCGTCGGTAGGAAGCCCGGTGCTCATGCGTACCCAGTTTGACGACTGCGGGAGCCAATTTACATCGATATGCAGGATAGACCGGATGATGGCGTGCGGGTGGGGCGTTCAATTTTCAGCATCGTCAAGAGCGCGGGAACGTTCACAATAATCAATCAAATCCTGTGCATCCGGTGTATCGATGTAAAAGACAAAATGGGTACGCGTGACCCAGGGCCTTTTCAAAGTTAATCCGTCATTCCTGCACAAGCAGGAATCCATAACATTCCGAACACAACCGCCTCCCGGATTCCCGTTTCCGCGGGAATGACGGTTCGGGGTGAAAGGCCGCCATTCGGGACTTTGAAAAGGCCCTGGCGTGACCGCCCGCCTCTTGACCAATACCGTACACCTGTTCTATCATGGTCTCGTCAGGTAATTCCGGCGCCGCTTCGCGAGCCCCGCCGGTTCCGCCGCCAGGCCAGCGGCTTCGCCTAGCCTACATCCGAATAGATGGGCGATACGGTTTCGGGTCGGCAACGGCCCCAGTCGGTTCTTCGCATCATGGTCGCCAGCGGCCGCTACCCGATCTTCTCCCCGGGGCGGCCCCGTGTCGACCCGGCGGGTGTCACCTCCGCCCCGTGCCGTAGGGCATCGGCTCACCAGCCGGCTCCCCGCGGGTCACGGAAGCTTGGGACACAAAAACTATGCGCAAATACAGTGTTGGCCGTGCTCCGACACCGACCCGAAACCGTAAAGCTTGACCGTCAAATCCAACCACCATCACCAAACCCGAACCGCCAACCAGAGGAGCAAGCCCCCGCCACACCCCAGCCACCCGAAAACCCGGCCTCGAGCGCCCACGGGAACCATCATGCCCCGGCGCCGGCGTTGCACCCCGCTGACCGGCGCTCCGTTTCGGTCGGCTCCAGGGGGGCGATGACTCCTGTCACGCCATCCGCCGTATGCGCGGAACGCCCAGCGTCGCGGCGATATTGATGGCCACCAACGCCACGCCGTTGATCAGCAAAGCCCCGGGCGCGCCCACGAAGCCGGCCAACGCTCCCACGCCAACGTGCCCCACCGGCGCGAACCCCACGCTGAGCACCCAGGAACCCATGGCCCGGCCCCGTTCTTCGTCCGGCACCAGGTCCTGCATCAGCGTCTTGTACAGCGTGTCCACGGCCATGGCGCAGGCGTTGACGAACAGCAGCACCGCCAGGAACGTGTAGATGTTGACCGACAGCGAAAACGCCATCAGGCCGCCTCCGAACCCCAGCGCCGTAGCCATCGTCAGCCACCCCTTTTTCCTGGTGGCGCCCAGGCCGGCCAGGATCCACAGTCCCAGCAGCCCGCCGGCCTGGCGTCCGGCGGTCATCACGCCCAGGCCCGTCGGCCCCACGTGCAGGACCTCTTTGGCAAACACCGGCAGGAGCGTCATGTGGGTGAAACCCAGCACCTCCGTGGTGGCCGTGAGGAACATGAGCATCAGGATTATCCGATGCTCCCGCACCAGCGAGACATAGCCGACCAGGTTGTCCAGCACCGATTGTGCTGACGCCCGAAGCGTGCGTCCCGGGTTGGCGATGGCCAGAATGGCCGCCGCCGACACCGCGTAGCACACCGCCGAGGCCACGAATTGCCAGCCGGGTCCCACCAGTTCGATCAGAGCTCCGGCGACCAGGGAGCCGATGATCCCGCCGCCCTGCATCCCCATCGCGGCCAGCGCCAGACCGTTCAGCGCCAGCCCTGAGCCCACGATGTCGTACGTGAAAGCCTGCCGTATGGTGATGGTAAAAGCCAGCATGCTGCCCAGCACGGTCACCAGCGCGATCACCACCCAGACGTTCGCCAACCCATACAGCAGCAGCGCGGCCATCAACACCGCCGCCGCCGAGGCCGCCAGCGTGCCGATCTGCAGCAGCGCGCGCCGCGACCACTTGTCGGCAATCGCGCCGGACAGCATCCCCAGCACAAAGAAGGGCAGCATGCGAGCGCCCGCGCCCACACCCACCATGAACTCCGAACCGGTCAGCTCGAAGATCAGCCATCCGACCGAAACCTGCTCCATTCCCGTGGCCAGGGAGTAGAAGGCCGTCGATGCCCAGAGCAGGCGAAAATCCCTTATGCGGAGGGAGGCCGCCCAGTTCCACATGCTTTCACAGGCCCCGAATGATACACCCGTTCATTCGCGCTTCCCAATCGTGCGGGCGACCGGTTTGCACTCAGGTTTCTCCCATCCGGCAGCGCGGCGTTTTCAAAGTTAATCCGTCATTCCGGCGAAAGCCGGAATCCAGATGGTCGTTGTGTACGGGATGCCTTGGATTCCGGATTGCGACGGAATGACGGTTTGGGGCGAAAAGCCGCTGTCCGTTATTTGCAATCGTCCTGGGACCCGGCAGGACGATTGCAAAGTTACCTCGCAACCCTTTTTCCGCTCATCCTGAGATTGTCGAAGGATGTTCGTTCTGGTGGTTGATGGTTCAGGCTCACCATGAGCGGATGAAAAAGGACTTTGCAATCGTCCTGGGTGAGCGGCGGCGCGGCGTTTTACCAGCCCCTATGGATGTTGTACACTGACTCCAACCTCCTCTAGGCAGGCCTCTACGTGGCGCAAGTTACTGTAATCGGCACCGGACTCATCGGCACCTCCCTGGGACTCGCCCTCCGCGCATCCAGCCTGCGGAACCTCACCGTGGTCGGAACCGACGCCGACAGCGCGGTCCGTTCCGGCGCTCAGAAGCGCGATGCTTTCGATCGTGTGGAAGGCCGCCTCGGCAACGCCATCGCCGAAGCCGACATCATCATCCTCGCTACACCCGTGTTGGCCATGCGCGATCTTTTGGAAGGCATGGCCGACTACCTCCCCGAAGGCTGCGTCGTCACCGACGTCGGCAGCACCAAGACGCAGGTCCTCCAGTGGGCCGACGAATTCCTGCCCGACTCGGTGGACTTCGTGGGCGGCCATCCCATGGCCGGCCGGGAAACCCCCGGTCCCGATAACGCCGATGGGACGATGTTCGCCGGCAAGCCCTACTGCGTCATTCCCAGCCCCCGCGCCAGCGAGCGCGCGGTGGGCGAGATTTCCACCCTGGCCGAGGCCGTGGGCGGCGTGCCCTACTTCATCAGCGTGGACGAGCACGACAGCTTCGTCGCCGCGGTGAGCCACCTGCCCTTCGTCCTGTCCACCGCCCTGATCGGCTGCACCAGCAAGTCCGCCAACTGGTCCGACATCGGCCAGCTGGCTTCCTCCGGCTACCGCGACATCACCCGCCTCGCCTCCGGCGACCCGGTGATGCACCGCGACATCTGCGTCAGCAACGCCCAGCCCATCGTCGCCTGGATCGACGCGTTTATACGGGAGCTCTACGAATACCGCAAGCTCCTGGATACCGACGGCGAACCACCCGACACCAACGCCGTCGGCGCTCTTTTTGAGGACGCCCGCCTGGCCCGCAACAAGTGGATGGCCGGGGAGGTCAATCCTCGCGCCCGCGAGTTGGAGAACACCCCCGAATACCCCACCTTCAGCCAGTCCATGGGCCAGATGTTCCTCGGAGGCTGGGCCGACCGCGCCCGCCGCATGATGTCGGGCGACCTGCCCAATCCCCGACGCAGCAACAACCGCGACTCCGACGCGCCGCGGCGGTAGAGAGCTCCGCCTCGGTTCGCCGACCGCATGCTCGTCCGTTGCGAGTTCGGCGAGCCTTCCTGAACCAGACAATCAGTAAAATCCCCTACGCGGCAGGATCCGGTGGCGATGTCCCGCGCTAACAAGTTCAGTGATCCGACCCCATTTACCCCGCTGAGCGGCATGCCCGCCAATGGCGCCGCGTGGCGCCGGGCCCTGGCCGATGCTGCCACCGCACTCAGCCGAACCGGTGACTATTCACAATGCGGGTGGCTCGAACAACGCGGCGCGTGGAGCCCGCAGTGGTTGGCAAAGACGCGGCGAGACGGCCTGACCGAAGCCGATACCGCGCCAGCAACGCAATGGCTGAACCATCAACGGGCAAGTGGTTCATAATGGCGACTGCGGCGCACGCGATCCCCGATCGCTGCTGTTAGGAGAAACGCAGGTGGAACAGATCATTCGCAGCCCCGAACGCCTGGCCGGTTCCCTGGCCGTGCCCGGCGATAAGTCGGTCTCGCACCGTTCGCTGATCCTCAACGCCATCGCCAACGGGACCGCCACCGTCACCGGTGTCTCCGATGGCGCCGACGTGCAGTCCACCGCCGCCTGCCTCCGCGCCATGGGCGTGTCCATCGACCCGTTGGAGGAGCCTGGCAGCTTCCGGGTCTCCGGGCTGGGCGCGAATTTGAACGAGCCTTCCAACCTGCTGGACGCCGGCAACAGCGGCACCTCCATGCGGCTGCTCTCCGGCCTGCTCGCCAGCCAGGACTTCCTCTCGGTGCTTTCCGGCGACGGATCGCTGCGCTCTCGACCCATGGGCCGCATCGTTCAACCCCTGCAGCAGATGGGCGCGTCCATAATGGGCCGCAATGGGAACACCCTGGCTCCGCTGGCCATACGCGGCGGCAGCCTGCGCTCCATCGAGTACGCAATGCCCGTGGCCAGCGCCCAGGTCAAGTCCTGCCTGATGCTGGCCGGCCTGGCCGCCCAGGGTCCCACCGTGCTGCACCAGCCCGCGCTTTCCCGCGACCACACCGAGCGCATGATGTCCGCCATGGGCGTCAGTATCGAAACCGACGCCTTGACCCTCACCCTGCATCCCGCCGAGTTGCAGGCCGTGGACGTGGCGGTGCCCGGCGACATCTCTTCCGCTGCCTTCTGGATGGTGGCCGGCCTGATCCACCCCAACGCCCGGGTCACCATCACCGGCGTCGGCCTCAATCCCAGCCGCGCCGGCATCATCGACGCCCTGCAGATGATGGGCGCCGGCGACTCCCTGCGGCTCGAAAACGAACGGGTGGAGGGCGGCGAACCCGTGGCCGACGTGGTGGCCTCTTCAGCCAGCCTCAAGGGCATCGACCTGGGCGGCGAGATCATCCCCATCATGATCGACGAGCTGCCCGTGCTGGCCGTCGCAGCCTGCTTCGCCGAGGGCGATACGGTCATTCGCGACGCCGCCGAACTCCGCGTCAAGGAGTCGGACCGCATCGCCACCACGGTATCCGAGTTGACCCGCCTGGGCGGCAGCCTGGAACAGCGGGAAGACGGCATGGTAATCCACGGCGTCGGCCATCTCACCGGCGCAGTCGTGGAGAGCCACGACGACCACCGGCTGGCAATGTCCATGGCAGTGGCCGGCCTGGTCGCCTCGGGCGAGACGACCATCCACGGCGCCGAGGACGCCTCGGTGTCCTACCCCGTATTCTGGGACCACCTCGCTGCGCTGACCGGCGCTAGCGACTGATCCCCGACACTGCCCCACGCTGAAAAGGATATCGTGGAACCGACATCTCCATTCGTTGTCTATGCGCCTCTGATCCTTGCCGTCGTCAGCGCGCTTGGATTTGCGGTAACCGTGGGCATACTGATATTCAGTCGGGTGTTCCGGCTGGGCAAGTTTTTTGCCGAATTCACAACCCTGCGGGAAACCGTCTCAACCTTGCAGCAGGCCATTGCCGACAACAAGACCGAGTTGCAGCAGGCCATTGCCGACAACAAGACCGAGTTGCAGCAGGCCATTGCCGACAACAAGACCGAGTTGCAGCAGGCCATTGCCGACAACAAGACCGAGTTGCAGCAGGCCATTGCCGACAACAAGACCGAGTTGCAGCAGGCCATTGCCGACAACAAGACCGAGTTGCAGCAGGCCATTGCCGACAACAAGACCGAGTTGCAGCAGGCCATTGCCGACAACAAGACCGAGTTGCAGCAGGCCATTGCCGACAACAAGACCGAGTTGCAGCAGGCCATTGCCGACAACAAGACCGAGTTGCAGCAGGCCATTGCCGACAACAAGACCGAGTTGCAGCAGGCCATTGCCGACAACAAGACCGAGTTGCAGCAGGCCATTGCCGACAACAAGACCGAGTTGCAGCAGGCCATTGCCGACAGCAAGACCGAACTGCAGCAGGCCATTGCCGACAACAAGGCAGAAATCGACGAATTGCGGCAGGAAATGCGCGAAGGTTTTAACCGGATCGAAAACAAGATTGATGCCGGCTTGCAGGAATTGCGAGGTTACTTCGTCGCTCGCCTTCAGCAGCACGCTGACTTTCCGGCTGATGACGATTAGGTCAGGCTTGCGGGTGGTGGTATCGGGCGTCAATGTAGGTACGCATGAGTGATCTGCCGCAGGCCAGCCCGGCTCCGCCGTTGCTGGTGGTAATTTCGGGCCCCTCCGCCTCGGGCAAGGGTTCGCTGCTGGCCGCCCTCCGCGAATTGGACCGTCCCTGGCACTTCGCGGTAACGGCCACCACCCGACCCATGCGCCCCGGCGAAGTGGACGGCAAGGACTACATCTTCCTCGATGTGGACACCTTTCTGCGCATGCGCGAGCGGGATGAGTTGCTGGAATCAGCCCAGGTGTACGACCGCTGGTACGGCGTTCCCCGCCAGCAGGTTCGCGACCCCCTGATCGCCGGCCGTGACGTTATACTGGAGATAGACGTCCAGGGCGCAGCCACCATTCGCGGCATCGCGCCGGAGGCGCTGACCGTATTCGTTATGCCCGCCAGCCTGCACGAACTTCGCAGCCGCCTGGCCGGCCGCGGCACCGAGGACGAGACTGAAATGCAGCGCCGCCTGCATGAGGCATCCGTCGAGTTGGGCCGCATGCACGAGTTCGACTACCGCGTGGTCAACCGAAACGGACAGTTGGACGACGCCGTCCGCGAAATCGACGCTATCATCGCCGCCGAAAAATGCCGGGTGAACCCGCGCCTGGTTCAGTTCCTCTAGGCCGGAGAACAGAATGACGACACAGACCGAAACCCCACTGCGTCCCCGCCTGCCCGACTGGCTCAAGGTTCCCATGCCCGGCGGACCCCGCTACATCGAGCTGAAACAGCTCATGCGGGACAGCCAGTTGCACACCGTGTGCGAGGAAGCCCACTGCCCGAACATCGGCGAGTGCTGGGAGCGGTCTGCCGCCACCTTCATGATCCTGGGCGACATCTGCACCCGCGCCTGCGCGTACTGCGCCGTCACCACCGGCCGGCCCGGCGCCCTGGACCTGGGCGAACCCTTCCGGCTGGCGTCCACGGTCAAGCGCATGGGCCTGAAGTATTGTGTCATCACCTCGGTCAACCGGGACGACCTGCCCGACGGCGGGGCCGGCATCTTCTCCGCCTGCATCAAGCAGGTCCGCGCCGCCGTGCCTGACTGCCGCGTGGAGGTGCTGATACCCGACTTCGACGGCAACGAGGAAGCGCTGGCCAGGGTGGTCTCCGCACAGCCCCAGGTGCTCAACCACAACATCGAGTCGGTGGAGCGCGTGTTCCGTCTCGTGCGCCCCAAGGGCGACTACCGGCAGTCGCTGGAGCTGATCCGGCGAGTCAAGGAGCTCGATCCTGAAATGCCCACCAAGTCGGGCATCATCGTGGGCATGGGCGAGACCGTCGACGAGGTGAAGCAGACCATGGCCGACCTGCGGGCCGTGAACTGCGACCTGCTCACCATCGGCCAGTACCTGCGCCCGTCTATCAAGCACATCCGCATCGACCGTTTCTACACTCCGGCCGAGTTTGAAGAACTGCGCGTGGCCGGCGAGGCCATGGGCTTCAAGCACGTCGCGTCCGGTCCGCTGGTGCGCTCCTCCTACCACGCGGACGAGCAGCACGACGCGGCAACGGAACCAACCACGTAACCGCGCCCACGCCGTTCCATGGCGTCCTGCAACAATCCTGGCGACGCGACCGCGGGTGCCCGCAGCCTCGGTACGCAAGCAGAGTTTGATCGGACCGTTGCCGAACAGGTGTAATCGTGGCTCTTATTTCCAGTATCGACAGTGAAGACGATTACAACCACGCTCTGGCGCGTTTGGGAGAAATTCTTCGTGCTGACGTCGGTACGCCAGAGCGCGACGAGCGCGACCGCCTGATTGACCTGCTTGAGGCGTACGAGGAGCCACGCGATGATGTTGGCTTGCCGAGCATTCCGGCGGCCATAGAGTTTCACATGAGACGCCTGGGCCTCACCCCAGAAGACCTGGCTCCCCTGGTGGGTAGCAGGAAGGCGGCGACGGCAGTTCTGTCAGGCCAAATGGATATCACCATGCCCATGGCCCGTGCGCTCCACAAGTACTGGGGAATCCCTGCGGAGATCCTCTTGCAGGATCCCCCGACCAGGCAGTGACGGAAGACCGCGTAACCGGCCAGATGCCAACCGTGAGGGTGTCCTGGGCGCCCGCCCAATTGTTGACGCCATCGGACACAATTGCTCTTGGGCAGTGCGGTTGCTGGGCTAGCCTCTTCCCCAACCCACCGGCGCCACTTCGCGGAACTGGCGCATGGCGTCAATGTGCTGATCGGCTGAGCTCAGGGGGCCGCGGCGCGCCTCCGCCATTACGTGGGTCCCGCCCAGGGACTGCCAGCCCTCCACCTCCGCTAGCCATTCGTCGGGTGACTTGCCGGGCATGCGGATGCGGCCGGCCAGGCCCACGTCGGCAGGCTGGCGTCCGGCCTCGGCGATGTAGGTCTGCATCTTGTCCAGCACGCCGCGCGCCGTGTCGTCGGGGCCGAAGCTGGGGAACCAACCGTCGCCCATTCGCGCGATGCGGCGCAGGACCACGTCCCGGGGCACGGGTCCGGCCGACCCGCCGGCTCCGAACCACACCGGTATGGGTCGCTGTACCGGAAGCGGCTTGATGCCCGCGGACCGCACCGAGTGCCAGCGGCCATCGAAGTCGACCACTTCCTGCGTCCACAGGGCGCGCATCAGGTCGATCTGCTCCTCGGAGCGTATTCCCCGGGTGCTGAAGTCCTCGCCCAGCGCCTCGAACTCTACGTGGTTCCAGCCCACGCCGATGCCCAGGGTCAGCCGACCGCCACTGAGCACGTCGATCTCGGCGGCCTGCTTGGCCACCAGGGCGGTCTGGCGCTGCGGCAGGATCAGGATGCCGGTGATCAGGCGTATTTTCGTAGTCAGCGCCGCGATGAACGCCAGCGTGGTCAGCGACTCGTGGATCACACTGTGGTGGGTGTAGTAGCTGCCGCGGACATGCTCGTGGTGGTCAGGGTCGGCGCCCAGCACGTGGTCCGCGATGAACAGGTAGTCGAACTCCATGCCCTCCACGGCTTCCACGTAATCGCGGATGGCGGCCGGGTCGGGGCCGATTTCGGTCTGCGGGAAAATAGCGCCGATTTGCATGGGTACCTCAACAGTAGCCTGGCGCGGATGCGCAGTGTGATTGGGAGTTTGAGCGAGGCATGACGGATTCCTCCTCTCTCAGGAACGACGTCTTACCCGTGGTCAGCGGCGGTATTCGTCGCCGCAGTCGCCGATGATCCGGTACAGGTCGCGCGCGTTTGCCAGCACGGTTTCAATGGCTTGATTGTCATCATCATCCAGATGGAAGCCGAAGAGCCGCGCATTCTCGGCGATGTGCTCCGCCACGCCCAGCCGGGCTCCGATAATCACCCCTGCCACCGCTGGCTTCTCCAGGATGTAACGCTCGGCAACGTTGGCGATGCTGACCTCGTGCTTGTCCGCGATGCCTCGCAATACCGCAAGGAGCTGCTGCAAAAGCTGCCAGCCGCCCCAGGCGTTGATCATCTGCTTGTACTTGCCCAGGCTGGCAGTGTTCAACTGGGCCGGACCGGGCTCGGGCTGGCCCAGATAACGATCGGAGAGCAGGCCGCCGCAGAGCACGCCGTAGGGCAGCAGCCACACCCGCTGCTCCTCGCAAACCTGTGACATCTGCACTTCCGGCCGGCGGTCAATCAACGAGTACTGCACCTGGTTGGACACCACGCGGACGCCATGGTAGGCGATCTCCCGCAGCCGTTCGGTGTCGAAGTTGGTCAGGGCGACACGGTGGATCTTGCCCTCATCGCGCAGCGCCGCCAGTTGTTCCAGGGCGTCCAGGTAGCGCTTGTCGCCGTACTCCCACCAGTGAAATTGCAGCAGGTCCAGCCGTTCCACGCCCATGCGACGCAACGAGATGTCCACGTTGTTCTCTACGATCTGCCGGGTCATCGGGCCCGGGCGCGGCACCCACTTGGTGAACGCCTGGATCCCGGACACAGCGTCCTCGCCCAGTTCTGCCGCCAGCCGCCGCCGGAACTCGCCGATGAAGTCCTCAGCCGGGCCGTAGTGGTCGGCCAGGTCCCAGGTGGTGAAGCCGGCATCGTGGTAGGCCAGCATCGCATCCAGGGCCGATGCCGGATCTATGCGACCATGAGCGCCCGAAACCTGCCACATCCCGTTGAGGATGCGGCAGATGGGCAGGTTCTCCACGAAACGGAGGCGGGCTTCTGACGGGAGAGACATGGTTGTGTTGCGGCTTTTGCTACGATATTGGAGAATCTTGTGCTGCGATTTTTGCAATCATATCCAGAACAGACGTGACCTCAGGATCTATTTTCTCGGGTTCGATATGGTTCACCAAGAAATGGTAATCCGCCTTAGTTTGTATGCTCGACATACCGGTTTTCGAGTAGAACGACCTGAATAGTGGTCCCAAGAAATCGTCTGAGACCTTGGTATTGTCGTCTCATGGCGACCCTCTGCCGAGAAGCTGCATCGCATTTTCCGTTTCTGCAATTGACGCGGCCATGCTTTCGCGAAAGAGCGGCCATTCCGAGCCGGCCCACCGCATCAGGACATCATGAGTGCAGAAATAGTTTTCGATCTCTCTTTTGCGCCAACTATGTTCAAACAGCGCGTCACTGCCACCACCGGGCAGGTTGAGGTTATCGTACAGTGCGAAACCGCGCAAAACTGGACACGCCTCGCGCAAACCCCAGAAGTGCTCGCGCGCTCTCATGGGTTGGTTGCCCACATCACGGACAAACGGACGTTGGAGGGAATGCCGCGCGGGGTGGTCCAGGCATCGAGCGAATGCTTGAAGGATAGACAGATCTGTTGACCCCTCAACGTACAGTACCCAGCCGGCTAGCTCGGCCAGCAGGTATTGTTCGTAGCCAATATCCGACAGTGCTTCAAGGACTTGTCCCCGACCGCTGCGGCTGTCGATACGATGCGGGGAGCCGACAAATGCGGTTACCTGGTGCCGTTGACCGGCCTCATTCATCACGATCTCGGAGTGGGTCGCGATGACCAACTGGCTGCCTTGCTGCTCTGCGGTTTCAGCGATAGCCCGGTAGATCTGCCGTTGTCGTAGTATTTCCAGGTGAGCGTCCGGCTCGTCAAGCAAGATTACCGAGTCGGGATGCAGAAGCATGTAAGCCGTGAGCATCAACGTTTGCTGGAAACCACGTCCGGACGATGACAAGTCCAACTCCAGGTTTTGCATATAGGCGTCTTCGTAACGGAGCGTAATTTCGCCGCGTTCGGGGTTGTATTGAGGCTCTAATATCGTTGCGCCGAAAACATTGCGGATGCTAGGTATCAGGATAGTGTCCCATTGATTCCGGTGATCCAGATACACTTCGTAGCATAGATTGCGCAGCACCTCGGCCGTTCTGCCTTGTCCCAACAATACGTTGACCGTCCCGGGTTGCAGCATAGCTTCCGATGATGCTAAGCCGGACATAGGGGGCAGGAAAGCGATTTGCTCACGGAAAGCCTCTTCTGGGATCAGCATCCTGCGCTTGCCGTCAGCAGACATCCTCAAGGGCCGGCAGTAGAAGGATTCCGGGTTAGCGTAGTCAAACTCCAAACCGCAAGTCCATTCCCTGCCACCAGGAGACACGCCGTCAACGATAATCTCAATGCGGACGTTGGCGGTACCGCCTTCCTGCCGATTGGCTTCCCGTGTTCTCATCCCGCGCCACAGAAGGTTCGCGTGGCCGACTGGTACCGACAACAAATCCAATCGGTTGATGGATACGCCAGGGCGCTGCAAATCATCCGTGGGCACCATGCCCCAACGCTCTCTCCACCGGCGCAGGCCCAATTCCCAAAGCGATAACGCCTGCAGTGCCGTGGTCTTGCCGGAGTCATTGGGGCCGACGAAGACCACGACGCTATCCAGTTCGACGGTGACGTCCTCGAACTGCTTGAAATTGCGGACTGTCAGCTTGGTCAGCATCGTTGCGGTAGTTTCCCCATCGGCGCGCATCGCGATTGTACCATCCCGCCCATCGGTTCAAGCATCCCTGTGTTAGGATGCGCGCAATCACTCCCCAGATACAGTTTTGCCCGCCCAGCACAGGAGGCACCGCCATGACTACGCAGCAGCCCATCCGCATCGGACTGATCGGCGCCAACATCCATCAGGGCTGGTCCCCGCGCGCGCACCTGCCCGCCCTGGCCGCGCACCCCGACTTCGACCTCGCCGCCGTGTGCACCACGCGCCAGGAATCGGCGAACGAGGCCAAGGCCGCCTTCAACGCCGGCAGCGCGTGGGACGACTACAACCGGATGCTCGCCGACGCCGACATCGAGGCCGCCACTATTTCCCTGCGCGTACCCAACCACTACGAGCCGACCACCGCCGCGCTGCGAGCCGGCAAGCACACCTTCACCGAGTGGCCGCTGGGTCGCACCACCGCCGAGGCCATCGAGATGGCCGACCTCGCCCGGGAGCGGGGCGTCAAGACGGCGGTGGGCCTGCAGGCCCGCGCCAATCCCGCCATTGCCCACCTGAAAAACCTGGTGGCAGATGGCTACGTGGGCCGGGTCATGACCTGTCACGTGCGGCTGATGCGCGAGGGCGTGCTGTCGCGGGATTCCGGGCGCACCTGGCAGCGCGACAACGAGCTTGGCGCGCACACCCTGACCATTGCCTGCGGGCACACCATCGACGCGCTGTGCAGCGTGGTGGGGGAGTTCGGCGACGTGGCCACCGTGGTCAGCACCCAGGCCGCCACGTGGCACGAAACCGACACCGGCCAGGACCTCGATGTGACGTCGCCGGACAACATCCTGGTGAGCGGCAACCTGCAGGGCGGCGGCGTGGCCTCGGTTCAGATCGGCAGCACACCCTGGGCCGGCAGCGGTTACCGCATGGAGATCTACGGCGAGGAGGGAACGCTGGTGGCGGTCTCCGTCGACTCGCCGCAGATGCAACAGGTCAGCATCCGGGGCGCCCGCGGCGGCAGCAACGAGCTCCAGGACCTGACGCCGGCCGAAGAACTGCACCTGGCCCCCGAGATTCCGGGCAGCACGGCATACAACGTAGGCCAGTTGTACAGCCTGTTTGCCGCGTCGATCCGGGGCACGGCCAACAGCGACGCGCTGCCCGACTTCGACCACGCGGTGGGGCTGCACAAGTTCATCGACGCCATCCGCCAATCCAGCGACGAGGGCCGGCGGGTTGATTTGGGGTAAAATAACCCAACCAAATATGCGCTTAAATGCATTGGGATGAGGCCGGGCAACGTTGACCACATCGACTGAAATTTACAGCGGGATGCGCATGACGTCCGAGGAGTTCCGCAGCCTGCCTGAAGCTGGCCCACGCTGCGAATTGCTTGAGGGGGTGTTGTACGTAATGCCGGAACCTGCGCTCGACCATCAGTTCCTGGTGCAGATCCTGTGGAAATTCCTGTTTGACCAGTTGACGGTGGCCGGCCTCGCCCACACGTACATACCGGTGAACCTGGTCGTGTCGGGCGAAAACTACCTATCCCCCGACATTATCGTCATTCGGGCCGACCGATCCGAAATACTTGGTGAAGTATGGGTGAACGGCGCTCCTGACATCGTCGTGGAGGTACTGTCCAGTGACCGCGACCGCGATCTCGTGGAGAAGCGCACATTGTACCAGCAGGCTGGCGTTCCCGAATACTGGATCCTGGATGGCGACGCGGACACACTCACCGCTCTGGAACTGGCCGACGACGGCACGTATCAAGAGAAGGCCGTCTTGACCGCCGAGGACACCCTGACCACCCCGCTCTTCCCGGAGTTCAGCCTGCCCCTGGCGCAGGTGTTCAACCATCCGGCGCGGATACGTTCCCAGGACTAATCAGTTCACCCATTGGGGCAGTTACCATGACGACCACACCTGACATCAGGACGGGCGCCTGCATGAATCTGGCGGAGTTTCTGGACTTGCCTCCACAGGAGACGCGCTGCGAGCTCATCGACGGGGTTGTGTTTATGGCCGCTTTCCCGATCCCGGACCACCAATTTCTGGCCATGGTTTTGAGCGGCTACATGTTCCAGCAAATCATTGAAACCGGGCTCGGCATCGTGTACCAGGTGGCCGGCGTCGTCGTATCGGACAACAGCGCTTTGGGCCCGGATATTGTAGTCGTGCGGGCGGAGCGTGTGGGCATCATCGGCTCAACAGTCATCGATGGCGGCCCGCCGGACATCGTGGTGGAAGTGTTGTCGTCCAACCGACACGTGGAGCTGGTGCGCAAGCGCCAACTGTACGCGGCGGCAGGCATCCCGGAATACTGGATCCTGGACGGCGATGCGAACATACTGGCGGTCCTGGAACTAACCGACGACGCCTCGTATCAGGAGCGTGCCGTCCTCACCGCCGCCGGCACCCTGACCACCCCGCTCTTCCCGGAGTTCAGCCTGCCCCTGGCGCAGGTGTTCGACCATCCGGCACGGATCCGGCGGCAGGAATAATCCGCCGCGCCGGACCACAAAAAACTGAGGGGCGGGTTGCACACCCGCCCCTCTTGCTTGGCCCGATGCCGTTGCCGGTTAGTCGGCGGTGGTGGTCGCCGTCGCGCCTGCGGTGGCGGAGTCGACGACGGGCTGGTTGGTGCGGGGGTCTACCTCGAAGGGGGAGTAGAGCTCCAGCTCCTTGCCCATCTCGCGGACGGCGGGGATGACTTCCTCGCCCATCAGGCGGAGGCTGCGCATCTGGTCCTCGTGGGTCATGGCGCCGTCGCCGTCCCAGAAGAAAACGCTGCCCGGGCGCAGGTATTCCAGAACCTCGCGGATCTTGGGAATGACCGTCTTGGGCGTGCCGGTGATGATGGTGCTGTCGGCCACCTGGTCCTCGAAGGGACGGCGGTTGGTGCCGAAGCGGCCGGCGGGCCCGAAGGCGGCGGCGGACAACCTACGCGACGTGCGGGACGTGTGGCCCGGCAGGTTCATGATGGCGGGGTTGATGCCGCCCTCGTTGCCCGCCAGGAAGGGGTTGCTCACGCCGGACAGGTACTTGCGCCCGACTTCCTCGGCCAGCTCCTCGGTCTCGTCGACGTGCACCTTCCACAGGTAGGCCACGTTCTGCGTGCCCGACTCGTAGCCGTTTTCGGCGGCGGTGTCGTGGTAGAGCTGGAAGGCCTCGCGGGTGGGCTCCAGGCGGGTGGCCAGCAGCACCAGCGGGTAGCGATGCTCGGCGCACCACTTCACGGTCTCAACGGACACCGTGGACGGGATCCAGATCTGCGGGTGGGGTTCCTGCAAAGGCTTGGCCCACGGGTTGACGTAGCGGTAATGGAAGTGCTTGCCCTCCCAGCGCCAGGGGCCGGGCTCGGTCCACGCCTTGATGATCAGGTCGTGGGCCTCCTCGAACCGCTCGCGGTTGAAGTTGGGCGGCGAGTTGTGGGACCAGCTCTCGCGACCGCCGCCGCGCACGAATCCGGACACCAGGCGGCCGTGGGAAATCATGTCGATCATGGACAGCTGCTCGGCCAGCCACAGGGGGTCGTCCCAGATGGGCAGCACGTTGCCCAGGATGATGATCTTCACCTTGTTGGTGATGCGGGCCAGGATGGACGCGCCCACGTTGGTGACGCCCTGCATGCAGAAGGGCGTGGAGTGGTGCTCGTTGAGCATCACGGCGTCGAAGCCCATCTCCTCGGCGTAAACCTTCTCGTCGAGGTAGCGGTTGTACAGCTGGGCGCCGACGTCGGGCCGGTAGTGGCTGTTGGAAATGCCCAGGTCGGTGCTCTGGGTGCCCATCAGGCCGGAGCTCTCATCCTGCCAGGGCTGCTCGGTGAAATGGCCAATCAGCATAACGGCCTCTCCTTAGTGGGTGCGCAGTACGGGTGTGTCAATGATGGCCGCAGTTTAGCAGGCGGCGGTGGAGGGGGCAAGGTTGGAGAGTGATTACAAACCGCAATGGCCCTCGCATTCGTTGACAAATCCATTCACCTCGCGCTCTTGGCTGTCTAATGCTAGGGCTTCATCCAGCGGGATACGCCGATGATGTAAGAATGCCTGTTTGCGGAACATACGGCCAGCGTTGTGCCTGGTGGAGCGAAGCATAGCGTCTATTTGAACCGTTTCTCGGTAGAGCTCAGGTTCGCTACGCTTGATGTCGAGCCAACTTGACGAGCTCCGGAACGGACAGCCGACGCAGGCGCTACGAGAAAGCTCGCGGTGCGAATAACGGTCTGCGAACCACACTTGACATTCCTCGCGAGTCATTGGCACATCGTCAATCAACGGGTAACGGTGCTTGATCCACCAATTGCGGCTAGGCTTGACCCGCATTGCCTCATCTGTGGTTATTCCTAGCCACATTTCGACATTCGTTTCTGATGAAAGGCTTTGCCGAGGCCGCACTCCCAGCAATTTTTGGACCTCCCTTCTGATAGGATCCAATTTGTAATTCTTGGTGCATTGCCGCCAATTGATCCCATCTGGTTGCCCGTCGCTGCCAGCCAAATACGCTGGCAGCGTAAGCCAGGCCTGACCTTGAGCGTTTATACCGTCGATTACGTCTTCTTTCAGACTGCGCCCATTGCCGGTTGTTATCACTGGAAAAGATACCTGGGAGCCTAGCCACGCGATGTTGTCATAAACAGATTGCGGTTCCCAGCGGGTATCCGCAAAAATAGCGCAATCCGGCTTGGCCCCGAATTCGCCCTGCTCCGCAAGCAAGCACATAACCGTGCTCTGCACACCACCGCCCAGGCTCAACACGCGGAGGGCTGGTGGAGTGTTCCGGTGGCGATAGCCTAAGGCCCTTTTGGGGGCTTGGCCTCCTCCACAACGTCCCGCAGTTCGTTGTAATCCAGAAAGTCGAACGATAGAGTTGCAGCACGCAGGTTCAAAGCCGTCATCAACTCATTGGCGTCTTTCGTTGTCCGTAGATGCTCATTATCGTCCAGAAAAACGTCCCAGACAGCCGCCAATAACCGGGCGTTAGACGACAAAAATGTCCTGTCAATGGTTTGGTGGTATAGGTTGACGTTTCCTGACATAGCTGTGAGCAAGTCGTCTTGACTATGCTCCGAATACTCAGCAGCCCGAGTTGCCATTTCGCCAAGCCACCATAGGCGAGCAGCAGCATTCCACTTGCGCCCGTCTGAACCGGAATACTGCAGCCAATGTCGCCTCACGAAGTTGGTCGAGGCTTGCTGCAGGTTGCTCGACTCCCAGCGAACAGGTACATATTGGGGCAGGTCAAAGCAGTTGACCGTTGCCCACAGCAAATTATTCGCCACCTGTGATACGGAGCTGCCCACTGCCTGTCTTAACGTGGGCGCATATTCGGCATCTGAACTCGGCCCACCCTGCTGTAAGCGATTTAAGCCCGACAGTGATGCCGGCATGACCAATCGCTCGCCGTACAGCTCAGCATCCGGACCGTGTTCCACACGGCCGGTGCGCTCCATGCGGCGCCGTAACTCGTCAGGGTTGCCCTGCACAAATAACTGCGGCTCGGATTCGGCAAGCGTCCGCAAGGCGTGGTAGCCGGAATCGTTCAACAACCGGACTTCTGGCATGACCAGTCAGGCTCCTACTCATCTGTGTCATCAGCGTCTGCGTAGTCCGCAAGTATGCTGGCAAAAGGCGAACGCAACAACCGTTGTGCTGCCAAAAGCAAAGAGTGCTCCCCAGAATAGTCTGGGCCTCCGATGTCCAGATTGTGGCTGCGTAGTTGCGCCTTGACACAACTCAACCAAGCGCAATTTTCCTCGTCGCTCTCATCGCCCAAATCTTTTACGACTGCAAGAACACACACGACCGCGCTGGTGAAGACCGTAGGCATCGGCAAGTTGTTTGCCTTGCGAACCTCATTGAATGCATTAAGCGTAGCGTTGTTGGCCCGTATTGCCACGTAGTCTTTCCCCAGATCTGGGTCGACATCGAACTCACCGTCGTTCAAACGATCACTTTCATCCTCTTCCAAACGAAAAATGCTCCGTATCGGTCGCGCATCGGAGTCGATGTCAAAAATCCACGGTAGGTCGGTAGCCAACGGGGCCAGTCGTTCAATAGTCACTGGCTGATTATGGTATTCGGAGTGGGCTGTCCGGGTTGAATGAACAAAAGCGCGTGTTGCCAATATCACTGGATGAATTTGTATGGCGTTCTTGAGGTAACGCACCGGGATGCGTCCGCGGGCTATGAGCGGGTCCGTGGGTGTGGCCTCAAGTCTGTCGCGGTACAATGTTGAACCGCAATAAATCATCGCGGTGCATTTGGCATCTTGGGTCTGCACGGCCCGCATTAGTGCTGGTTCGGTCAAATTGAACCGCACTGATACGGAAAGCATCCCATCGTCTGGGTCGTATTGCGGAGGATCGCAAGAGGTCTCCAGCGTGGAATCCATGCCATAATCGTCTGCATCGGGCCTCAGCACCGGATACAGATACTGGCGGTTAGGACGGTAACGCATTATCCTCCCCCTCCCTCTGCTTGCGGTTAACCTGCTCTCTGCCCACCAACCGGAATGTCTTGCCATTCACCGGCTCGTTGGTTTTTATCTCCAATTGGTACCGGCCTTGTCCAGAGTCCGGTAGCCAGCGTACTGCGCCATCGGATACTTCAATCACAGTGTCGCCAGATTTTGCTTGTTGGATGGTCAAAGGATGTTGAGCCCCATCCTCGCCAACTGCAACCAGCCTGACTTCAGATAATTCTTGCTCGGGGTTGTCGAAAGCGGCTATCACCCAATGGGTTTCGCCAGTGACAGGCCGAACCCTAATTCCTCTTATGACTGACCTCTGCGGACGACGTCCATCTCCAGTGTTACCGCGACCGCCGCCTCTCCCACCGGAACCACCGCTGCCGCCGGGATTAACGGGTCTGCGGCGGCCACCACGACGGCCACCGTGCTCTCCCTCAAGCAGGCCAGCACCGCCGCCAGTATTCTGCGATTGGCGAGGAGCGGTTATGGATACGTGGACGGGTTTATCCGCGTCGCCGATTTTGCCGTCATCATCGTAATGCGGAAAAAATTTAGCCAATTCGTCCACATAGTCATCGGAGTCCGGTACTTGCAATCCTGCCTCTTTTTCTATTCGCTCTCGCACCCATTGACCTAATTCACGCAGCGTATTGCGGGCATCCCGGCGGCGGTTAGGATCCTCGATGAAGTCGACGGATAGTTTGTCGTGCTTGGGAGACTCCGAGTCTCTGATGTATGACGATTTGTCCGGTTCTGAAATGCACTCGATGATGGCCGTGAACCCGCGCCAAAGCTGCGATATGCTCCCCAATCTCAACCCCATATCGGCTGGCCGCGCGGTAATCATCATCCCCGAATCAAGAACCAGCGCAATCTCTCGCACTTTCGATTTCGGGTTGTCATCCACCAGGATGCGCAACGCGACATTGCCGATTCCGGCAAAGTATTCCGTGGCAACCGGGGTCATTTTGGACACGCGGATGAAGTTGGCGGTGCGGGCCGACCGCTCACCAGTTGCCAGCGCGTTGTACTCCTCACTGATGTTGTCAGCATTCACCTCTTTGTCATCGACTGCAACGATGAGGTTGCCGCGAACTATGGCGTGGAAATAATTGTCAATCACGGTGGCAATGCTTTGCCGCTGCCAGCCACCACGTCCCTGGTCAGGGGGTAGCAGGTAGCCTGGGATATAGACGGCAGTGCCTGGTTCGGTCAGCCCAAACGTGTATGGTACGTTGCCATCCTTGAAAGGCGGCGCATTGGATTCCCCTGAACTCAAATAACCAGTACGCCGGCGTGGCACTCCTTCGCCGTCGATGTGGGAAACTAGAATCGCTTTGCCAATGAAACGGCGACTCAGTCCATTGGAATCCCGCCAAGCGGTAGAGTAGAGGACCGTCCGCAAGTCGGTAACCGCAAAAGCGGAGTGCTTGCCCAAGCCGAACGATCCTGCAGCATTCGCTTGCCTTTTTACCGGAGAGCCGGAACCCTTGGTAAGCGCTTCCCACTGGCTAATGTTACCGCCATCACGAGGCACATCTACCGCTCCAGTGGTGTTGCTGTCTTTGATGCGGAGGGCAGAGATCTGTTGGTTATAGTCCAGCAGCCGCTTGGCCCTGCCAAAACTGCCTGCTGCCTTTGTCGTCATTGTGCGGCGACTGGATAACCCGGTCAAGAATCTGGCGCAGTTCACTGCCTTGAAATTCGGTTAGCGGAATATCAACCAGACTGCACTCAACTTTTACAGGGTCAGTTCCAGCCCTCGCGTCGAGGGAATTTTGGATGGATTCACGAACGAGGTTGATCTCACGATTGTCGGTGAAATGGGAGATGCCCGCATCGGTAAATCCTTCATTTTCTTCAAACTCGTTGCGAGGAAATTGCCACGTCATCTTGGGCATTTTATAACCTCCGCGGCCGGAACAATGGACGGCAACTTACCATAAGCCAATGGCAAACAGCGGGATGATACAATCCCCTTCACTATGATGGCAACCCGGATTTTTCTCGAGACTATGAACACCAACGAGGTTCCACGATTATGCTGACCCAAAATCATGCCGTAACCGCCCAGGAGTTTCTGGAGGCGTCGGACCGGGAGTTTGCCGCCGGCGAGCAGCTGCAAGCCTCCGAGAAGCTCTGGGGCGCGGCTACCCACGCGGTGATGGCCGTGGCCCAGGAGCGGGAGTGGCCGCACCGCAGCCATCGCTCCCTGAAAAACGCCGTGGGCAGATTGACCGCCGAAACCGGTGACGATGGGATTGCCGGCGGGTTCGCCGCAGCCGAGAAGTTTCACAAGAACTTCTATCACGATGAAATGGAAGATTTTGAGATCGAGCATGACCGCCCGCTGGTACACCGGTTCGTGGCGCGTGTCCTGACACTGCTGAACAACTAGAGAGGTAACAAATGTCCATCGACGTCGCAACTTCCATTGCCCGCATCCTCAAGCAGGAGGGTGTTGAGTGGGTTTCCACCTTCCCCGTTTGCCGCGTGAACAACGCCCTGGGGCGCGAGGGCGTGCCCATGATAATGATGCGGGACGACCGCTACGCCGTGGCCCTGGCCGACGCCTACTCGCGGGTCACCGGCGGCGACCGCATCGGCGTCTGCACCGTGCAGGGCGGCGTCAACGGCGCGGGCCTGCAGTACTCTTACCCCGGGCTGGCCCAGGCCTTCGAGGACAACTCGCCGATGCTGTGCATCACCGACGGCGTGCCGGCCGGCAGCACCGAGAACACCCAGTTCGACGTGACCACCAGCCTCAAGACCGTCACCAAGTGGTTCGGCTACATCGACCGGCCCGAGCGGACGCCCGAGTTCCTGCGTCGGGCCTTCTCCATGCTGCGCAGCGGCCGGCCCGGCCCCGTGGTGCTGGCCGTGCCCAACTCCGCCGCCATCTACGACGAGACCGCCGACCCCTACTTCCCGGTGCGGGCGTACAAGTCGGCGCCGGATCCATCCGACGTGACCCAGGCCATCGACCTGCTGATGGGCGCCTCCAATCCGCTGATCTACGCCGGCGAGGGCGTCATCTACGCCGGCGCGTCGGAGGAACTGGTGGGCCTGGCCGAGCTGCTGAACGCGCCGGTGATCACCACGCTGAAGGCCAAGGGGGCGTTTCCGGAGAACCACCCGCTGTTCGTGGGCGTGCGCGGCGAGCATCCCATCGCCTACCTGAACAAGAGCGACGTGATCCTCACCGTGGGCAGCAGCCTGTCGCCGGGCCGGTTCACCCACGGCATTCCCAACGCCGCCGGGAAGACCATCATCCAGTGCAACCTGGACGACTTCCACCTGAACCGCATCTTCCCCACGCATCACGCGGTGCTGGGCGACGCCAGGTTCTCCCTGCAATCGCTGGCCGACGAGGTGTCGCGGCGCACCGATGGGTCGGGTCGGGCCGCCGGCAACGTGGTGGCCGAGGTCCGCGAGGCCCGCGACGCCGGCCTGGCCGAGTACCGCGAGGCCATGGCCTCCAGCGACACGCCCATCAATCCCTACCGCGTGATCGGCGACATGATGAAGGTGCTGGACCCGTACAACTCCTTCGTGACCCACGAGTCTGGCAACACCCGCGACCAGCTGAGCACGGTGTACGACACGCTGATCCCCCGCGGGTTCCTGGGCTGGGGCAACATCTCCACGCTGGGCTTCGGCCTGGCCGGCGTCATGGCCGCCAAGCTGGCCTTCCCCCAGCGGCAGGCGGTGGCGCTGACGGGCGACGCCGGCGTGGGCTACATGCTGGGCAACCTGGAGGTATCGGTGCGCCAGAACCTGGGCATCACCATCGCCCACGTGGCCAACGGCGGGTTCGCCGGCTACGGCCCCGGGTTCTGGGGCGACGGCCACGACCCCTACACCCACCGGGTGATGGGTCCGGAGGACATCAACATGTCGCGGGCCGTGGCCGAGCTGGGCCTGTACACCGAGCGGGTCACCGAGCCGTCCGACGTGATGCCGGCCCTGCAGCGCGCCCTGGCCGCCAACGAGACGGGCCAACCGTCCTACCTGGAGTTCATCTGCTCCCAGTACCCGCGCTACGGCGGCTTCGCGCCGAGCCCGGTGGCGCACTGATCCGAAACGCATAGCGCGCGGCAGCGTAGGATAATGGTGGGCAGGCAGCGCGTCCTCTTGCCCACCATTTGCGCCAGGGGACGGCTATATGAACCTTACTCTGGACATTGACGATCAGATTGCTGCCAAGGTCAACAAGATTGCTGCCGCGCGGGACATGACGGTGGCGGAACTGGTGTCGGAGTACCTGACAGGGATCGCGAACAGCGAGGCCACGGCGCGGCTGGAGCGTATCGCCAGGACCCGGGAGGCGATTGAAAGCGCCGAGCGGGAGGCGGGTATCCTGAACTTGAATCGGGATGATATCTATGACCGGCCCTACCGCTACTACTATGGCCAATAGGGACTTCTTCGACAGCGCCATCCTGATTTATGCCTACGATCCGAGAGATGCCGCCAAACAGGTCCAGGCCCAAAGACTGCTGACCGATGCCATTGCCAGCGACTCCGGGGTAGTGTCAGCGCAAGCCTTGGGCGAATTTTTCAACACGTGATAGTAATCAGCTCCTTCTGAAACCTGCGAACACACGCTTAACCCGGTATCGCCGTGACCCACGGGAGAAAGTGTATGGGTACATTCAATCTGACCATCCAGATCGCCAACCTCAATGGAGAGGACGTCGAGGTGATGGTAGACACCGGAGCCATCACCACGGTAATCCCCCGCTCCATCCTGGCCGGATTGGGGATACACCCGACCAAGCGCGAAACTTTCGAGTACGCCGGCGGGGAACAGGTGCAGTTGGATATGGCCGAGGCTCGCGCCCGGGTGGACGGACGCGAAACCATCACCTGGGTGATCTTCGGCGAAGAGGGGGGCATCGCCTCTGCTGGGTGCCTACACTTTGGAAGGCGTATTCCTCGGTGTGGATCCCTACAATCAACGACTGATCCCAGTCACCGGGTCACTGAAGTAAAGGGGTGAACGCCATGCCCAACGCAGTTCTCGTAGTCGATATGGTGCGCGGCTTTCTGGAGCCGGGGCACAACCTGTATTGCGGCGACGACGCGCGGGGGATCATCGAGCCGGTGCGGGAGTTGCTGCGGCGGGAGACTGATGCGGGCTCCTCCATCCTGTTCGTCTCCGACCACCACCTGCCCGATGACCTGGAGTTCCAGATGTTCCCGGTTCACTGTGTCATCGGCACTGAGGAACCGGAGGTGATTCCGGAGTTGGCCGAGTGGGTCGGCGACGGCAACGTCATCCCCAAGAACCGGTACAGCGGGTTCTTCAACACCGACCTGGCGGAAAGGCTGGCTACCCTAAACCCCGACAAGATCATCGTATGCGGGGTATGCACCGACATCTGCGTGATGCACACCACCTCCGACGCGCGCAACCGGGACTACACGGTGGAGGTGCCCACAGACTGCGTGGCGTCCTTCAACGCCGACGCCCACCGCTGGGCGCTGGACCACATCGGCAGGATACTCGGGGCGCGTGTATTTTAAAGCCCGGCGCCGGTTCCGTGGTCACGAAGAGCGCAGCGTCTTATCCCAAATCCACCGACGGGATATGGCGGCGGCGTTTAGACGAGGGATGAGAGGTCAGGGAACGGGTTGGCGAAGACCTGATGCCGCTGCAATAGGCGATGCGGAGTGTGTCTGCCACGCCAAGGGGACGTTGGCGGCTCGTGGCAGCGACGCTGGGAGCGATTTTCAGCGTCGACCGGAGGCGGAGGGCGTCCGGGGCCCGGCCTGCGGCAGGTCGGCCAGGGGGTTGTAGGGGGGCCCGCCCCGGCGCTCCCGCTCGTAGTGACCCGTGATCTCCGAGAGGTCCAACTGGTCAACCACGTCCGAGATGAAATAGGCCAGATGGTCTTCGGGCAGCCACTCCTGCAGGGCCTGGGGCAGCAACTGCTGGTCCGGATCGTAGGGAAGGTAGCTCTTGCTCATCGTGGGTCACCCCCAGCTTCATGCTGGAACCATCTTACGCCAACACCTCAACAACCGCGTTTCTCGGACAGCCTGCTAGGTCGCCCTCATTGCTGCTGGCCTTGACGATGCGCTCGTACAACGCGAGGGGATTCTGGTCGGGGCTGCCTCTCTTTTCCGTAGAAAAAGACTACTTAATCATTATGGAATCCAAAACATCACCGCTGGAGCAATTCCAAGTGTCCTCAATCGGTATTCCTTGTCCTGTCGGAGACTTTCCGTCTCTGCGAACATAATCTTTTGGATACGGCAAGTATTCCTTGTTGAAACGCTTATTTGCCGCCGGAGACTTTACATAACCTTTGGTGCTAGTTTGAGTTAGTTTTGAAAATGCCATGGGGTTCCCATATGCTGTGAGTTGACAATCCTCCACAGCAGGGAACCCCATGAACATCACCGATTTTATCACCGAACTCTACTGTAAGGTTGACGACGCCCTCCCGGGGATAGCGCCGCATCCGCAAGCCCGGCTCTCCATAAGCGAACTGGTTACCATCGGCGTCCTCCACGCCATCAAGAACGTCAAGCAGCGTCCCTTCTACCATTGGCTCAAGGATAACTATGGACACCTCTTCCCCAAACTTCCCGAACGCACCCGCCTCTTCCGCCGCCTGGAAGCCCAGGCCTGTTGGACCGGCTACTTCCTGGCCCAGCCCACCATCCTGGGCGTGGCCGACAGCTACGGCATCGAACTGGGACATCCGGTGCGTTCCGGACGGAACCTCCACCAGGTGGGCCGGAAAGGCAAGTCCAATCACCGCTGGATTGTGGGCGGCAAACTCTGCATCGTCCTCAACCAACTGGGCCAGATCGCCGCTTGGGACTGCGCCACGGCCAATACTCACGACCAACGTTTCCTGCCTTTGCTGGCAGGCTACGACGGGCAGATGATTGTTCCTGGCCGACACTGGGTTTCACCGGGCCAAGAGCCCGCCCCTGGCTTGAACAGGGGGCGATCCGGCCAACGTGAAAATCTGTCGCCGCGGCCAGTGGAACGTGCGCATGATCGTGGAAACCACCTTCTCCATGATGACTGCGGTGTGGGGCAGCAAACAGATGCGGCATATCACCTGGCGCGGGTTTGAAGCGCACTTGAGCTACCTGATGGCTGCCTTCAACCTACTGTCGCAGTGGGATGGGTTGGAACCGGACGAAAACGGACGCGTCCATCGCTCTATTGCTCAATTCGTCCTCTGATATTAACTAGCACCAATGGTTAGTATTTGAGAAGGCCTGAACAAGTCCCTTCCTTCTTGATGGGGGAAAGTTAGGATGGAGGTGAAGCGTCCATTCTATAGTTGACGCTTTCGAGTTCCCCGCCGACATTTCGGAATTTCCTGCCACGCCAAGGACTTGTTCAGAGGTTCCTTTGTGTGACGGCTCCGGCATGGGGTACCGAATGCCCGATCCACGGGAGGCTGATGTATGAAGAGTCTCACCACCACAAGCTAGAGCGTGTTTCCAAACTCTACCGGCAAAGATATTTGAGTATCGGCGCGGTTGTTTGATGCCAGGATTTCACCCTCACCCTAACCTTCTCCCTCAAGGGAGAGGGGATTTTGCAGGTTAATTCCGCCCTATTTGTGGTTTGTAAACACACCCTGGTGAGGACAAGCACTTCCAGCTGGTGAAGCATGACGAGCTGGTGTTCGGCTGCGGCTGGCACCACGACTAGTCTGGAGGCAGAGCGCAGGTCGAGTTCTCTCCGACATGATTGGTTTGTTGCTTGAGGATTGCCGATGGGCTTCCCTCGACGGGTCTGCTGGATGTTCGAGCGCCGGGTACTTGCAAATCACTCAAAATGGGCTCAATAGGGGCAGTTTGAAGCCAGCCTATACGACAAGCGCGAACCTCAGGGTGAAGGTTCTAGATTTTAACCAGTGTGGTGGGGAAGGCGGGACTCGAACCCGCACGCCCAAGGGCACATGATCCTAAGTCATGCTCGTCTGCCAATTCCGACACTTCCCCGCGTTCGTCCGCGCAGCAATGGCGGGATGAGCCGGCCTGCGGGGCGATTAAATGAAAATGGTGACCCGCCTCGGGGTCGAACCGAGAACCTGCTGATTAAGAGTCAGCTGCTCTGCCAGTTGAGCTAGCGGGCCAAGCCATGGTGCGCCGGAACGCAGATTCAGGCTACCAACAACGCCGTTCGGTGTCAATCACACCAAGATGAAAGCGGACTGCGCGGCGTACCGAAACAACCCCGAACCGACACTAATTTTCGAGAGAGCCACCCCAGCCCAGAGACAGCCACTCCGCCGGCGCAAGCCGCTCTCCCACCGGGTCCACGACGAGGTTGAAAACTTCCAGCGTCGACGCGCCCAGCAGATAGTTCCCGTCCGGTCCGAATATGACCGGGCAGGGGCGTTCGAATTCGCCAATCCTGAAACGGGCGAATCCATAGCCATATTCCACTCGGCTACCATCCGCCAGGATAAAACCGAGTTGCTGCTGCGGCTCGACCCGCAGTTCGGTCATCAGCGACTCCGGCAGCATCGAATGCGCGGCTCCGGCATCCACCACCGGCTGCGCCGGCGCCAGGTCGCCGCCTTCCAGATTGCCTACACCCACATCCACCCTGAACATCGACAAGGCATTTCTCCCTCAACTATGGATGGGTCCATTTTATCATCGCGACCCCGTCATCCCGTCAAAAACCCGACACCCTCCTCACGCGTACCCGGTATGGGCAGTTTGTCAGAAGCAGGATGATCAGGATCCACGGATTGGCCGGATCGAAACCATTGAGGGCAGACGGCTACTGATCCTGATAATCCATAAATCCGGCAAATCCATCAAGACAGTTGCGGATTCTGACGTTTCCCCGCCGCCAAACTGGGTACGGGTGAGCGATGATCCTGGCTCCAGATGAAGGCCAGTCTCAGGTAGTATAGCGGGATCAAACACGCACCTTCGCAGAGCGGGCCTTTGGAGGTCGCGCCCTGCTCTTCAGACCACGCTTAACGGAGTGCGCAGCATGACTACCCCGGCCAACCGCATCGATCTGCTCGAACGCGAAGCTCGCTTGTTGCTGGATTTTCTCGGAGACTTGCCCCATGACGCCTGGGCGGCCGACAGCGCCTGCGCAGACTGGACCGTCGCCGACGTCATCGGCCATCTCACCAGCGTCGACCTGTCCACCCGTCTGGTCCGTGGACTGGACGGAGACCACTCCCCTCCGGAGGGCTCGCCGGCGCCGGAACAGCACGACGAAGACGCCTTCGCCCGCAGCATCTACCAGCGGGCCGTGGACGCTACTCAGCGGTTGGGCGATGGGCTGCTGGAAGACTTCATCCAACGCATCGACGAGACCGTGGCCCTCTTCCGCCAGGTGCAACCCGACCAGTGGAACAACCTGGTTTACTGGCCGGCCGGCCCCATGCGCATGGACACCCTGCTGACCCAGCGCATCGCCGAGTTGACCATGCACGGGTGGGACATCCGCTCGCGGCTGGAGGACGACTACCATCTTTCCGACGGCAGCGTCACGGCTCTGCTGGATACCGTGGACCGGGCCGCCCGCCGCGCCTTCCGTCCCGACCCGTTGCTGGCGAGCCGACCCCTGCGTTACCGGTTCAACATCAGCCGACCTGAGGAGCGAGTGATCGACCTGGTCCTGAGCGACGGAGACGCCGAGATTATTGAAGAGATGGCGCCCAACTCGCCGGCCGAACAGGCCGACGTCACTTTCGAGTGCGACGGCGAGACCTGCGTCCTCATCCTGTACGGGCGACTGACCCCGCACGACGCCGTAGCCGCGCGCCGGCTATCGGTGGCAGACGGCGAGTCCTACCTGGCCGCGACCTTTGGGGAGCGGTTCGTAGGCGGCTGAGTTCAGGCTACCGGAAAACCAACGCGCTATGCCCGAGGGCGAACCCTCATGCGTGCCCACTTCCGCATATCGTCAGAAGCAGAATTTGCGGGATTTCAGGATTTGACGGGATTGAGAGAGCTCCATTACGGAACGGTTCCAATCCTGACAATCCTCAGATCTTGAAAATCCTGATGATTCTGACGTTTCCTACCGCAATCTGGGTATGCACGGGGTTGCCCTGAGTACGATTAAACCAGGACATCCTGTGCATCCCGTTTATCCTGCCAATCCTGGTAAATGCTCGGCCTTGCCTTGATGACTGGCTACGCGCGCACGCGGCTCCCGTCCCGGCGCCGGCGCTTGCGGTCCAACGCAGATAGCTCCATCTTCCGGATGCGCAAATTCTGCGGGGTAACTTCCACCAGTTCATCATCGGAGATGAACTCCAGGGTCTCCTCCAGGCTCATCCGGATCGTGGCGTTGAGCCGCTCGGCGACGTCGGCCGTTGACGAGCGCATGTTGGTCAGCTTCTTTTCCTTGCAGACGTTCATCTCGATGTCGCCTTCCTGTCGGCGGCTGCCCACCACCATGCCCTCGTAAACCGGCGTGCCGGGATCTATGAAGGTGTCGCCCCGGCGCTGGGCATTGATCAGGCCGTAGGTCACGGCCGGCCCGCCTTCGGAAGCCACCAGCGCGCCGCCCCGTTGGGATTTGATCTCGCCCTGCATCGGTTCATACGAATCGAAGGCGCTGTTCTTCACGCCGTCACCCCGCGTGGTGCGGAGGAAAAAGGCGTTGAAACCGATCAGGCCGCGGGTGGGTATCTTGTACTCCATATGAACGTAACCGTCGTCGCCGTAGCGCATATCGCGGAGTTGGCCCAGGTGGGCGGCCAGGTACTCGGTCAGCGCTCCGACGTAATCCTCGCGGGTGCTGATGGTCAGGATCTCATAGGGCTCGTGGATCCTGCCGTCGACGGTTTTGGTGACCGGTACGGGTCGGGAAACCTGGAACTCGAACTGCTCGCGGCGCATGGTCTCCACGAGGATTGAAAGGTGCAGCTCGCCGCGGCCCGCTACCACGAAGATGTCCGGGCTGGAGGTGGTCTCGACCCGGAGGCTCACGTTGGTGCGCAGTTCGCGCAGGAGCCGTTCGTAAAGGTTGCGCGAGGTGCAGCGGCCACCCTCGCGTCCTACGAATGGCGAAGTGCTCACGCCGAAGGTCATGCGCACCGTGGGTTCCTGGATGTCGATGCTCGGCAGCGCCTGGGGATCGTCCGCGTCGGCGATGGTGTCGCCGATGGCGACGCCCTCCGGCCCGGTCACCGCTACGATGTCGCCGGCGTGGGCCTCGGAAACCTCGACGCGCTCCATGCCGTGGAACACGAAAATCCGCTCGAGACTGTGGGTCGTGATCTCTCCGTACCGGTCAACCAGCGCGACGTTCTCCCGCAACCGCAGCGCGCCGTTGGAAACGCGGCCCACGGCCACCTGTCCCAGGTAGTTGTCGTAGTCCAGCGCGGCCACCAGCATCTGCAGCGGGGCGTCGGAATCGCCGGTTGGAGGCGGAACCGAATCCAGTATGGCGTCAAACAGCGGCTGCATATCGGCGCCCGGCTGGTCCGGATCAACGGTGGCGTAACCCTGTTTCGCCGAGGTGTACAGCACCGGGAAGTCCAGCTGATCCGCGTCGGTGGCCAGTTCGAGGAACAGGTCCTGGACCAGGCTCAGCACCTCCTCGACGCGAGCTTCAGGCCGGTCGATCTTGTTGATGACCACCATGGGCCTGACGTTCTGTTGCAGCGCCTGCCGGAGCACGTAGGTCGTCTGGGGCATGGGGCCATCGACGGCATCGACCAGCAGCAGGCAGCCGTCGGCCATGTTCATGACCCTTTCCACCTCGCCGCTGAAGTCGGCGTGGCCCGGCGTGTCGATGATGTTGATCCTGACCCCGCGATAGGAGACGGACGCGTTCTTGGCCAGGATGGTGATGCCGCGCTCGCGCTCCAGAGGGTTGGTGTCCATGATCAGTTCACCCACCTGCTGGTGGGCTTGGAAAACCTGGCCCTGCTTCAGCAGAGCGTCGACCAGGGTGGTTTTCCCGTGGTCGACGTGGGCTATGATGGCCAGGTTGCGTATGTCGGTTTTGGGGCAATCGTTCAAGCGTATTCACCTCGCGCGGAATCAAGCATATCATCCATACCGTCAAACTCGCAGACCAAACGAGCGGGGCCATCCCCCAACAAACAGGAGTGCCAGAGTCATGACCAGCCGAAACGCGGAATCCAAGGACGCGCTCGCCAGCAGTTCCAACTCAACCATCGAAGCGTCGAAAGCGGAACTGTTCGACCTTTCGAAAGACGTCCACGCCCATCCGGAACTGAACTACCAGGAATACTATTCGTCCAACGCCCTCGCCGGGTTCCTGGAGAAGCATAACCTCCAGGTGGAGCGTGGCGTCGGCGGAGTCGAAACGGCGTTCAAGGCCACGATCCCGGGCGGGGCCGGCGACGGCCCGACCATCGCGGTGCTGGCGGAATACGACGCGCTGCCCGAAATTGGCCACGGTTGCGGGCACAATCTCATCGCCATGGCGGCCATGGGCGCGGCCTTGGGGCTGCAGGCCAACGCGGCCGACCTGCCCGGCCGCATCGAGATTATCGGCACGCCGGCCGAGGAGGGCGGCGGAGGCAAGATCCGTCTGCTCGAGGCGGGAGTATTTGACGGCGTCGATGCCACCCTCTCATCCCACCCCTTCTCGAACCGCACCGTCATACCCGCGGCCTCGCCCAAGGGGGAGAGCTGGAGCCTGGCCATGGTGGGATACCGGTACATGTTCCACGGTCGGGCCGCCCACGCCGCCGCCGCGCCCGAGGCCGGCATCAACGCGCTGAACGCGGTGATCCACCTGTTCACCGGCATCGACGCGCTGCGCCAGCACCTGCGGGACGACGTGCGGATGCACGGCGTGATCACCGACGGCGGTCTGGCGCCCAACGTCGTGCCCGAGTTCGCCGCCGCCAACTTCATGCTGCGCTCCCGCGACGGCCAGTACCTGAGCAGCGAGGTGGTGGGCAAGGTAGCGGCGATCGCTGAGGGCGCGGCGGCCATGACCGGCGCGCGCCTGGAGGTCGAGGAGTTCTATCCCTTCTACGAGAACGTGCAGCCCAACGTGGCGCTGGCCCAGGCGATGGCCGCCAACATCCAGGCCCTGGGGGTCCGGCTGGACGAGCCTGTGGCCGGCCGCGCCGGCAGCGGCGCGTCAACCGATTTCGGCAACGTCAGCCAGGCCATGCCGGCCTTTGAGTTGCGCTACGCCGTCAGCGAGACACCCGTGGCGTCACACACCCGGGACATGTGCGAGACGGCGATCACGGACTTCGCTCTGTCCAACGCGCTGTCCGTCGCCAAGGCGCTGAGCCTGACCGCCAGCGACCTGCTGCGCGACGCCACACTGGTCGAGGCCGCCAAGAGCGAGTTCGCCGAACGCAGCGCCTGATCGTGTGCCGGTATACAGCGTTTTCGGGCCGCGCCGGACGATGATCCGCGCGCGGCCCGAATTCATACGCAGAACCTGGATCGCCTGGCTCATACATATTCAGCTCGGCGCGAGGGAAACGTCAGAATCAGGATTTTCCGGATTCATGGATTATCAGAATCAGGAGCGTTCTGCCTCGAACGATCTCAATCCGGCCAATCCGTGAATCCTGCTAATCCTGATTCTGACGAACTACCCTGAGTGGATACGCGTGAGGATCGCCTAGTCGTTGACCTCGACGATCATCTCGATCTCGATGGGCATGCCGCCGGGCAGCGTGGCCATGCCCACGGCGGAACGGGCGTGCCGTCCCCGGTCGCCGTACAGGCTGATCAGCAGGTCCGAGGCGCCGTTGGCCACCCGCGGCGTGTCGCCGAAGTCCGGCGTGGAGTTGACCATGGCCAGCAGCTTGACGATGTGGCTGACGTTGTCCAGGTCGCCGATGGCGCCTTTCAGATTGGTGAGCAGGTTCAACATGGTTTGCCGCGCGCAATCGTAGCCCTGCTCGACGGTCACCTCGCCGCCCAGCTTGCCCGTGTGCAGCAGCCCGCCCCCGGGCAGGCCCGGCCCGGTTCCCGACAGGAACACCAGGTTGCCGGTTCGCACGTAGGGGATGATGTTTCCCGCGCCCGGCGTCCGGGGAGGGGGCAGCTCGTAGCCCAGTTCCTTCAGCTTGTTCTCAATTTCCGGCATCGGATCGCTCCTTATCGGTTCTGTCTTGTTGTACCTTGCGGATCGCCGTTCGAGGCATAATCGGCGGGCGTCCGGCGGGTGAGCCAGATGGTATCACGCGAATCGCGTGAGCGGGCGATGGCGCCGGGGCGCTTACGCGTACCTCGTTTCACTCGAATGGTCATCGCGAGCGTAACACGGCATCTCGTCGGCGTAGCAACACTGCCTTCCGCGCACCGGCTCATGCGTACCCGTTTGTGGGGGTCGTCAGAATCAGGATGTCAGGATTTACAGGATTGGACCCGTCCGACGGAAAAGAACCCCCAATCCCGAAATTCTTCAATCCCGTAAATGCTGCATCTGACGACTTCGCGGCGCACACCGTGTTCGTATGAGCGCGCCCCCACTCCGTCCCCGTACGCAGGTTTAGTACATTATGCCCACGAACCGACCGGACCCATCCCACAGGGAGCGACGCCATGACCACCGCCCAGCCCCAGCCCCGCGGCGAGATCGTCCAGCAGATGGACGGCACCTACGAGCTCTTCCCCGTGCCCACCGACCAGGACACCCTCCACGGCATCCTCACCGACTGCCTCGCCGAGTGGGAGCGCATCCGCATCGGCCTGCTGATCCCCGGTGCCGTGTGGGAGATCAAGCCGTCGAGGAAGCCGGTGCGCGGCGGCTTCCTCACCGTCGACTTCGAGGAGTGGCACCTGCACCTGTGCATCGGCGAGCACACGTCGGCGCCGCCCGAGGTGGCCCACCTGCGCCGCGCCGCCCGCGCTGAACTCTACCGCCGACTCAACCCCGACCACCAGCCCACGTCCTGGGGCTTCCGCCTCTTCAACGGCGGCGGCCAGCAGCAGATCACCGTCCTCCTCCCTAACCCCCACCTCGACGAACACCAGCAATACGAAAAACAACCCGACTGGAGCCGCCTCTACCTCTGGGACCGGCTACGTGAGAAGTACTTGGCCCAGGGCAGGGACGCGACAGACCGGATGGCGGCAGGGTTTTGGCATGGGTGAGACGGTTTCCTCGCCGAGTCGGCCTTGTCAGGCCCGCACACCCCCGTCGATTGTCCGGGACACAATCATACGATCATAACGACTCGATCGCATCGATTGCCCGCGAAATCACACTTCTGCACTCATGCACCCCCCTGAGATTAGTAGGCATGTCCTTGACATCCAAGAACACTTGATAAGTTCCCTGGGTTCCGGCACGTCTGGTGACGTTTGGATAGCTCTGTAGAGCTCTGTCCAAACTGACGTTAAACCTACGTCTAGCCGCTTCAGCGGTTGTTCCAGCGAGGGCGGGCATTCCCTGTTCGATGCCAATAGTCAGGTCTAATCCATTCTGTCCCGCGTCCACTTTCGTTACCGTTATTTGAGAACGGCCCGACAACGAACTGAATGACTCGTCCTTGCGTTCGTTGTGATCAGACAACCCGGCCAACGAGTAAACGAGCTCGTCTAAGAAACGTTCCCGATCGATGTGTTCGTCGAGGTCGGCTTGTCGGATGAGAGTCAATGCTTCGAACAGGGTATCGATGATAGTGCGAAAATCCTTAAGCCGGTCGTTAGGATCAGTTTTGGTACAGCCATCATATAGCCCCGCGAATATGTTTGCGGCTTGCGCAACCGGCCAACCACCTATGCGATCTCGCAATCCCGAAAGATTGTCTGCGCCTCCGAACGGCACGGGGTCGCTCATGGTAGCTACGAAAAAACAAATCTGACCAAAGGAATAGACGTCCGTGGTTGCCGCGTGCGCCGAACGCGATGCTGGTTTCGATAACTGCTCTGGTGAGGCATAAAAGATGGTGCCGAATGCCTCGTTCGTAACTTGGGTTGCTGCTGAGAACCAAGCCAAGTCGAAATCAGTCAAGAATGGAATCCAAGTCGTTGAGTGAGCATCATATTGAAGTACAATATTTTCAGGTTTTACGTCACGGTGAATCACGTTTCTGCCATGGGCATGGTGAAGAGTTTCAGCAATTTTGATCAGGAGCTCTATAGTTTCTGCAGTATCAAGATCAGTGCCAACGAAATCTCGTAGATTCGGACCTGGTATGAACTCCATATAAAACCCGAGGGGGCACTTGGTCTCTCCGTACACTTTGACAATATGCGGATGTTCCAATTGCCTCATTGCTCTATAGCCTCTCTCGAACCGCGCAACCTTTTCTCGCAGTTCGAGTTCAGTGGGATGATAAATTTTATACGCCATCTTCATTCCATCGGGTTTGTCAACCTCCCAGACAGTGCCGAAAGCCCCTGCGCCTAACCGCTTGATGATTTGCCCTTCTTCGGTAAAGGTGCCTTCGCTGACTGCGCCCAATTGTGCGAGCCTAGCCCTAGCTTCCGAATAAGCGTTAGCAAAGATTTGGCTTGACATCACTTCAGGGGTTTCACTCACCATTCTATCAAACCAGCGCATGATGGGTTCTAACATTCGCGTGGCGGTTTGGTAACCTTCCGTCCTCCATTTTTCATACGGAACCGAAGTGTGGTTCAAGTAGGAATTCAGCTGCCGAGTCGCTTCTTGGCCAAGTACGTCAATGGCATCTGGGTCAACATTGTTTTGAGGATCGCCGATAGCTGGCAAATTCAACCCCGCTATGGGTGAGAACCCAGATCCCAATACTACAGAACCAGCTTGCTCTCCCTTAAAAGTCGGCTTGCGATAGCCATCTTCCTCGCACTTTCCTGCGACGTATTCGAACAGACCGATTGGCGTTATCGTCCCGCGTAAACTAGCTGCCGAGCCCATCATGCCTTCAAGAACATGAAACGTAAAAACTCCGTGACCATATTCGCTTAACTCCAAAGCAGTCTCGTTAAAGCCGCAAGCTGCGAGGACGAATTTGCCCGAGCCTATCGTGCTGAAAGTACGATCAATGTCCGTGTCAGACATAGCGCGCAACCGCTCCACGTTCCTGACAGACGCTGCACCAGAATAGCAACAATCGATCACAAGGACTACCGTGTTGTTAGCTTTAGCAACACGGTCCCTTAGCCAATCTAGGTTTATCCCCGGTAGCGCTGGAGAATTGTCGGTCGTGGCTAGATAAACGCTTTCGTCGTCTGATTGGCCGTGCCCTGCGAAAAAGATCAGTTTTATTTCGGACGTGCTGTCCAACAACGTTTCTATGCCTGCTTGCGTATCAACGGCCGTAGCACTATCGTCCAACATTAGCGTCACGTCGAAACCGTATTCTGGCATTTCCAGCAAATCCGCGATTGCAGAGGCATCTTTGGTGGCATACCGCAACGATGGCGCGTTCGCATAATCGTTGATCCCGACTACCAAAGCTTGCTTTGAGGACATTTGCATAACCACCTTAGTGAGGTATTTGTTTGACTGTAATATACGTGCCGCCACAGTGCTGGTCAAGGCGGCTGTTCGCGTCGGCTATCCTGTTGCTAGGCCCCAATCCACCGAAGAGATGAATGTGGCGTCGTGGTGAGGGGAAGAGAAAGCGCTCTCGGCTTCGGGGATAATGGTTTGTGAAACAGCAAACCGACCCTAAACAAGGAACACCCAACGGATGCTACCACGCAACGACCCCGACCGCATCCAAATCGCCTTTGCTGACCACCGGCTGGTGGCCAATGCTGGGTTGCTGCTTCCTCAAACGTAACCGCAGATTACGGTACTGGATTCCCGCGAAAGCGGGAATGACGGTGAAAATGTCAGCACTGCCTGGTACCGTCAAATCGCCCTCGCCCTCCCCAGCGCAGCTAACTCCCGGGCCTCGTAGCCCAGCAACCCGCAGTACACGTCCGCGTTGTGCTCCCCCAGCAGCGGCGCGCGGGTCAGCGTGGTGGGCGTTTCGCTGAGCTGGAAGGGTGCGCCCGTGTACTCCAGGGGCCCGGTGGCCGGATGGTCGACCTGGGAGTAGAAGGCGCGCTCGCGTTGCTGCGGGCTCTGGAACACCTCGGACGGCGTGTAGTAGGGCGCGATGGGGACGCCGTGGGCCTGGCCTTCGGCGTAGAGCCACTCGCGGGTGTGCTGGGCGAACCACCCCCGCATGTGCCGGTTCAGATCGGGGCCGTGGGTGGCCGGGTCGCTGAACATCTCGGGCGATGCCCAGTCGGGGTTGCCCATGAAGGACAGCAGGCCCTCGAACTGGCGAGGCTCCAGGGTCAGCAGTTCCACGTAGCCGTCAGACGCCGGCAGCACGCCGCCGACGCGGAAGTAGCGGGAGAAGCGCGTCTCGGTGATCCCCTCCGACTCGTGACGCTGGATGGGCATGTAGCCGACGGACAACTGGGCCTCCTGCGCTGAAGTATCCACAACTTGGCCTCGCGCGTTCCCCGCAGTTCCCACGCGGTTGTACACGGCGGCCAGCGCGCCCACGGCGGCGGTGAGGCCGGCCTGGTAGTCGCCCATGTTGGCGCCGGCGACGATGGGCGGCCGGTCCGGGAAGGTGTCCAGCGCGACCCCGTTGGGCAGGAGCCAACCCTCGCCTCCGGCGTGGAACACGGCCAGGTGTCCGGCGTGGTAGTCGGCGTAGGGGCCGCTGCTGCCGAAGGGCGTGACGGCGGTGACGATCACGTCGGCGTTGGCGGCGAGAAGGGAGTCGGAGTCGAGGCCAACATCGGCGGCCCGTGCCGGCGTGCAATCGTGCACCACCATGTCGACGCGGGAGACCAGTTGGCGCAGCAGGTCCTGTCCGGCCGGATTGTGCAGGTCGAGGGTTATACCACGCTTCCCGGTGTTGAGGTACAGATACAACCCGCTGCGCTCGGGATGGGGAACGTCATCAGGGAACGGGCCGCGACGGCGTGAAGGATCGCCGACGCCGGGATGCTCCGCCTTGATGACCTCGGCTCCCAGGGACGCCAGCAACTTGCCGCAGTAGGGGCCGGGGATGAGGGATGCGATCTCCAGCAAGCGGAGGTTGGGCAGGGTGGTGGGGAGTGAGAGCGCAGCTCGGTTGGTCATATATCAAAAATGTACTGCCGCACCGGAAAGGCAAAGCCGATCAGCACGTCTTCCCCGTCAAGCGTTTCCGGATCATCCAGCAATTGCGGCTCCGGCTGGCCGGCGCGATAGACATGAACCTGCCGCTGGAGCGCCTCAATCAGCCAGCCCAGGCGAACTCCCCCGGCCATCCACTCTGCCATCTTGTTTTGCAAGGGGCGCAAGTTATCGCTGCGCGAACAGATTTCCACCACGAAGTCGGGAGCTCCCTCGATAACGGTTTCCCTTTCCCGCTCGGGCAGCGCGTCAAATCGTTCCTGGGTAATCCAGGCGGCGTCCGGCCCCAGCGCCGCGCCGGAGGGCAGCCGGAAACGCACCGTTTGCGAGGAAGCGCTGCCCCCGTTGGCGAGTTCCCAATTGCCGATAAATACGGCGAAGTAAAATTCTTGTTTGTTGCCCCGGTATCCGGTCATAGGCAGTATCAGCAGCTCCCCCTCGGCGGTGACCTCCATCTCGTACAGATCGTTCTGCTCGCAGAACGCGATGAATCGCGCCGGGAAATCGTCCGCCCGGTGGTCGATGCCCAGGGCGGCCAAGCTCAATACCACGGCGCCGTCCGGCGCGATGGCGGTAGAGCCGGTGGTGGGTTTGGAGATGGTGGTCATGGCGACGGTTCCCGTTGGCGCGATTGTATCATTGAGCAGAAACCGCCAACAGCGGCTCCGCCTTGATGACCTCGGCTCCCGGAGACGCCAGCATCTTGCCGCAGTAGGGGCCGGGGATGAGGGAGGCGATCTCCAGGACGCGGAGGTTGGGGAGGACTTTGGCAGCCGAATTGAAGACAGTCATCGGCTCACTCAAGGTTGTTGGGAGATGCCTGAGGGCCGTTACCCGCGCTCAGGAACCAGCCGGACCTTGGCCACGGGCCGTCGCCCCGGTAGATGCTCTGGGCGTAGGCGGTCAGAAATGCGCCCGAGACCAGCGTCCATGCCGACACGAACAGCCAGATCAGCACGATGAGCAGCGACGCCAGTGGGCCGTAGAACAGGCGCTGCGGGGCAATGTAGGAGAAGAACAGCGCGAACACATAGGCGGCCGCTTCGAAGATAATGCTGGCGCTGATGGCGCCCAGCGCCGCCCAGCGCCAGTGCACAGTCCGCTCGGGCACGTATCGATATACCAGCAGAAACACGGCCACCGAGAGGAACCAGGCCAGCAGGCTCGGCAACCAGCGCTGCGCTTCCAGCGCATTGGCCAGCCCGCCCAGCTGGACTGCCCGCAGCGCGTTGACGGTAAGATTGGGAACCGTGACGTAGGTGAGAATGGTTGATATCAAAAGCCCGAACGCCATCGCGCTGAGGAACAGGTACTCCCGTAGCTTACCGATGATGCCCACTTGTCCCGGAGAGATTCCCCAAGCCCGGTTCACCACCAATCCAACCGCGCCAAAGAACTTGTAGCTGGCCCATAACAGACCGAGTAACGCGATGACACTGGTGGCCCCCGCCACCGCCGGCGGCTGGGACGGCCACAGGGTTGTAAGATCAACGTTCGGCGGGAGCGCCCCCGAAGAGATGGCGGCGAACCAGGTGCGGACGCCGTCCTCTCCCAACAGCATGGGCAGGATCTGCAACACCACCACCGAGAATGGCAACAGGGACACCATGCCGTAGTAGGCAACCCCGGCCATGAGCTGCTGGTTGTCGTTTCGCATGACCGCGGACACCGTCGCCAGGACCAGCCGCACTGAGCTCCGGCGTTGGGCCAACCGCTGAACGGAGCGCCGCAGATACAGCGCCCGGAGCACCGGTCGGATCCGGAGCAACCGCCGGTTGCGGGTTGCCCAGTCCGCGGCCTGGTGCAATTTCGCTTCAATGGACGCCATTGCCGATCAGCTGGTTCAACCGGCGCGGTTGGACGATCTCCGGCTCAAAAGCCGGTGGGTGGGCAACCTGAGCCACAACTTGCCGACGATGTTGGAAGCCGGCACCGGGCCGAAGCGACGGCTGTCTCCGCTGTCGGCGCGGTGGTCTCCCAGCAGGAAGTATTCGTTGTCGTCACACAACCACGACAGCCCGGGACCTGGCGCGGCCCGCGCCTCCGGCCCCAGGTACGGTTCCCCGAGAGGTTCCTCCTCGATCCGGACGACGCCGTCGCTGCCGACACGAACCAACTCTCCAGGCAACCCGACTATTCGCTTCACATTGGTCACCGGACTGTTATCTCCTGACAGCGAAGGCATCTCCGCTGCTATGATCGATGCTACTACGATTGATCCGCGTCCGTAGTGTGCGCCCTTCTCAAACCCGCGACGCACGAGTATCAGGTCACCGTCGCGCAGCGTGGGACGCATGCTATCGCCCCGAACCAGAAAGAGAGAGCGGAACGGTACCCGAAGTACGCTGATGCCCGCGTTTCGGATGACAATTAACGCCGGGCCGATCTTACGGAAACTATTCCGCGCCACCGTTACTCGGCGCCGGGTTCCCAGAAGGGATATGACCCCAGTATCTTCAGCATGTCAGTACGCCGGCGGAGCCCGTCCAACGCGGCGGCGACCTCCGGCTGGCGCCGGTGGCCTTCGCAGTCGATCAGGAAGATGTACCTGCCCAGTTCCTGCTTGGTCGGGCGGCTTTCGATCTTGACCAGGTTGATGTCCCGGCTGGCGAACTCGCCGATGGTGCTGTACAGGTTCCCGGGGCGATCGACAGTGAACGAGAAGCAGATGGACGTGCGATCATGGCCCGTGGGCGCATGGTCGGCGTGGGCCAGGACGACGAATCGGGTCTGGTTCGCCGTGTTGTCCTGTATCCCCCGGTCCAGGATTTGCACGTCGTAGATTTCGGCGGCCCGCTGCGGGCAGATCGCTGCCGCCGGAACCCGGCTGCCCTGCATGTCGGCGACGGCAGCGGACGTGCTCAGCGATGCTTCGCGGGGAACCGCCGGAAAGCGCGCTTCCAGGTATTCCCGGCACTGGGCCAGAGCCTGCGGATGGGAGTAAATCACCTCTACGGACTCGACGGCCACGCCGGGCGCGGCAACCAGGTAGTGGTCGATGGGGATCACCACCTCGTTCTGAATGGACAGGCCGGACTGGGCGATGAGCAGGTCCAGCGTGAACGTGACCGATCCCTCGAGACTGTTCTCAATGGGCACCACCCCGACGTCCACCTCGCTGTTGGAGACGGCGGCGCCCACTGCGGCGATGGAGGGATAGGCCGTCAGGACCCCCTGGGGCGAGTAGAGCAGCGCAGCCTGCTCCGTGTAGGTTCCGGCCGGTCCCAGATATCCGATGCTGTTGCTCATAGGATTACGCCGTCATACGGGGCGGGCCCGCGGTCACCGGGCAAACGCCCTTTCGACATCCTCGTGGTTGCCAACCACTACGAGGATGTCGCCATCGTCGATCGTTTCATCTTCGGCCGGGTTGATGATGTATTCATTCCCGCGCCTGATGACCATCACCGAAACGTGATGGCGTATTGATTCGGAGACGAGGCCGGCGTCCCGCAGGGACATGCCCCGCATCTTTTCCGGCGGCCGCAATTTGTGCACGCCGGTGTCGTCGGTGATGTGCATGAACTCGACGTAATTGGGGCTCAGGTCCAGGCTCGCGGCGCGCTCGGCGGCCTCTTCCTCGGGAAAGATCACCTTGTCCGCGCCCACGCGGTGCAATATCTCCGCGTGCTGCGTGTCGGTCGCCCGCGCGATGACGTAGGGCAGCCCCATGGACTTGAGCATCATGGTGGTGATGATGCTGGACTGGATCTGGCTGCCCAGGGCAACGACGGCCACGTCCATATCCGTGACGCCGAGGTCGCGCAGCGCCGTCTCGTTGGTTGCGTTGGCCTCCACCGCGTAGGTGACGCGCCCCAGCATTTCCTGCACGCGCTGCTCATCCTGATCTATAGCCAGCACCTCGTGTTCCCGCTGGAACAGGGTGCTGGCCAGCTTTGCTCCGAACCGGCCCAAACCGATCACACATACTTGCTTCGCCATGATTGTCAACCAATTCTAACGGGTTCTTCGGGGTAGCGGTAGGTGGCGTCCTCCCGGGGAGCCAGCAGCATCACGAGGGTCAGCGGGCCGACCCGACCCACCAGCATCGTGATCATGAATATGATCGAACCGGCCAGGCTGAGTTCGCCGGACACTCCGGTGGACATTCCGTTGGTGCCGAAGGCCGATACCGTCTCGAACATCAACGGCAAAAACGGCAGGTGGGGGTCGGTGTAGGTCAGGATGGGCAATACGACGGCGAGGAAGGTCACGCCCAGCAGCGCCACCAGCAACGCGCGGGACACCAGCACCGGGGCGATCTCCCGGCGGAATATTTCCGTGGTGGGGTTGCGCAGGGCCGACGACCGGGCCGACGCCAGGAGCACCGCCAGCGTGTTGACTTTGATCCCCCCCGCCACCGACGCGGTGGACCCGCCGATGAACATCAGGCCGGCGAACACCAACTGCGTGAAGTCGCGGGTCGCGCTCCAGTCCAGCGCCGCGAACCCGGCCGTGCGCCCGCTAACCCCGTGGAAAATCGCCGACCCCACGACGCCCTGCTCGGAATGGTCCCACAGCACGCCGTTCCATTCGGCGAACAGAAACGTCAGCGCGCTGAACCCGTAGAGGAACGTGGTCAGGATCAACACCAGCTTGGTGTCCAGACTGAACCGTTGGAAATTGAACACGAACAGGCCGGGCCAGCGCCGCCGCGACAGGCTCGGGCTCCAGTTCCGGCGCATGTCCATGATGAACGGCCACCCCAGGGCGCCGGCGATGATCAGCGGCGTGATGACCCACATCAGGTACGGGTTCGCCCCCAAAGTCTCCGCATTGCCGCCGCCCGGCGAGTTGGGCAGGATCGAGAACCCGGCGTTGTTGAGCGCCGACACGGAGAGAAACAGCGACTGCCAGACCGCTTCCAGGGTCGTGAAGTCTGCCACCGACCGCATTCGCACGAAAATCAAAGCGGCTCCCGCCAGGTAACCGATGAAGAACGCAACCACGATGTTGCGGGCTACCCTGGTCAGGTTCCGTGCGGAGACGTCGCCCACGGTATCCTGGTACACGTCCTCTTCGAGCGCGGTTGCCCGCCTGCCGATGAAAGCGATCAGCACGGTGGCCGCAGTGATGAACTCCAAGCCTCCAACCAGCATCAGGACGAAGATGATGGCCTTGCCGAATTGGGACCAGAACTCCGGGGTATCCACTACCGTCAGGCCCGTGACGGTGGAGGCTGAAATTGCGGTGAATAACGCCACCCGCAGACTGGCCGCGCTCCCGTCGGCGGCAGATATGGGCAGGGACAGCATGGCCCCACCGACAACGTTCAGCAACAGGAAGGTGAGCAGCAGCAGCAGCGGCGTGGACGACCATCGACGCGGCGGGATGCGATGGCGACGTATGGGAATGCGAACCGGGTCGACGCGCCGCACTCGCCACGACGAACCATTATCGCCGGGCGCGGCGATAATGGCTCCTGCTTCCGGCTCGCTCGAGCCGGCGTTACCGCGAGACGGGTCGTTCACTGGGAAGCACCGGACGCTGGTTGAGGCGCAAATTGGGATGCCGGGCGGAGGGATGATTCGCGTGCCAGACGCAGGCAGCGTAATTATGACGAGGCGCGGGGATATGTCAATCTTCGAAGGTTGCTCGTCGCACTTCCACCGACGCGGCAGGGCGCGAGGACCCGGGCGGCCGGCGCGGGTTGGCGAACGTCGGTGCGGTTCGAGCCGCGCTCCCGGGTTTGTGTTAATATCCCGCGTGAAACCACGTCACCAGAGGAGGGATCATGGGTTCCATACGACTGTACACCGGCGACGACGGCCACTCCCACATTGAAGCGATAGACCCGCCGTCCCATCCGGATTGGAGCCAGCTGCACAACGCCAGGGGGATCATATTCCGCGCCTCCCCTCCGGGGTACTTCAGCGACTGGCACGTGGCGCCGCGTCGCCAGTACATCATCACCCTTTCCGGCGAAGCGGAAATCGGTCTGGCGGACGGTACCGTTCACCGCCTGGGGCCCGGCGACGTGAACCTTGCCGAGGACCTCACCGGCCACGGCCACACCACGCGGGTGGTCGGCGACGTTCCCCGCGTAACGGCCACCATTCACCTGGACGACTGACGCAAGCCGGCCCGGCGTACCCTCGGGGTCGCTGCGGTCGACCCCGCGCGCTCACGCTTACCCCTTTGTCATCCCGAGGAGCGAAGCGACGTGGCGATCTCGTTCCCGCAGTAGCGTCTCTTGCACCGACGGGATTGCCGCGCTGCGCTCGCAATGACGATTCCAGTTTGGCGGTAGGGAAACGTCAGAAGGCGGATTTGCCGGATTTATGGATTGTCAGGACCGGGAACGCTCTGTCCCGAATGGTCTCAATCCGGCCAATTCGTAAATCCCGATAATCCTGATTCTGATCAACTACCCGAAATGGGTAGGCGTGAGGTTGGTTTCGGCCGGTTCGGTCAGTATCGTACGGCAGGTTGCCCCTGCATCGATATCCCTGCCACTGACGCCGCGCTACCGGTGTCCGGACAAGCCGTTCCCGGCAGCCGGGTGTTATACTGTCACGCGCCGCCGTGTCCCGGATAAGCCTGTGCTATATTGAGGGACGCCAGACGTAAGTTTGCTGGGCGCCATCGCCGCTGCCGCCCGCGCCCACCGATATTGAGGGTTGACTTTTTATGACCACAGCCCAGCGTCAAGTTGAGCTCCGCTTCGACGCGGTTGAGATTGACCGCAAGTGGCAGGAGCGGTGGGAACAGGACGGGATCTACCGTGTCGAGGACGACGATCCCCGGCCCAAGTGGTTCGAAATGACCATGTACCCGTACCCGTCCGGCGACCTGCACATCGGCCACTGGTACGCCATGGCGCCGTCGGACGCGCACGCCCGGTTCCGCCGGATGCAGGGCTACAACGTGCTGCACCCCATCGGCTTCGACGCCTTCGGCCTGCCCGCGGAAAACGCCGCCATCTCCCGGGGCATCCATCCCTACGAATGGACTATGGCCAACGTGGATAACATGCGCCGCCAGCTCCGTTCACTCGGCGCGATCTACGACTGGGACCGGGAAGTGGTCTGCTGCCTGCCCGAGTACTATCGCTGGAACCAGTGGTTCTTCATCAAGCTGTACGAGCGCGGCCTCGCCTACCGCGAGAAAGCGCCCGTGGTGTGGTGCCCGTCGTGCCAGACGGTACTCGCCAACGAACAGGTGCTCAACGGCGAGTGCGAGCGGTGCGAGACGCCGATCACTCGCCGCGATTTCGAGCAGTGGTTCTTCCGCATCACCGACTACGCCGACGAACTGCTGGACTTCGATACGCTGGAAGAGTGGCCGGAAAAGATCCTCACGATGCAGCGGAACTGGATCGGCCGCAGCGAGGGTGTGGACATCGGGTTCGACATCTCCGACTACAACATTGAGGAACGGGAGATCCGCACCTTCACCACACGCATCGACACCATATTCGGCGTAACTTTCCTGGTGCTGGCGCCGGAGCACCCCCTGGTGTCCAAGCTCACCTCGGAAAGCCGCCGGGCGGAGGTTGAAGCCTACGTTGACCAGGCCCGGGCCTCCTCGGAGATCGATCGGCTTTCCGCCGACCGCGACAAGACCGGCGTGTTCATCGGCGCCTACGCGCGCAACCGCCTGAACAATGAGAAGGTGCCCATCTACGTGGCCGACTACGTGCTGACCACCTACGGCACCGGCGCGGTGATGGGCGTACCGGCCCACGACCACCGCGACTACGACTTCGCCCGCAAGTACCGACTGCCCATCCGCACCGTAATCGCTCCAATAACGTGGGACGGCAGCGAACTCGGCGAAGCCTTTATCGGCGACGGGTTCATGACCAACTCGGGCGCCTACGAGGGCATGACCAACGAGGAGGGCATGGAGGCCATCGCCAGGGACGTGGAACGGCGAGGCTGGGGTCACCGCGCGGTCACCTATCGCCTGCGCGACTGGCTGATTTCCAGGCAGCGCTACTGGGGCACGCCCATCCCAATGGTCTATTGCGAAGAGTGCGGCGTGCAGCCAGTGCCCGAAGCGGACCTGCCCGTGCTCCTGCCCGAGGACGCCGAGTTCCGGCCGACGGGGGAATCGCCGCTGGCCATCAACGAGACCTTCGTGAACACGGTGTGCCCGAAATGCGGCGGCCCGGGCCGGCGCGAAACCGACACCATGGACACCTTCATGGACTCGTCGTGGTACATGCTCCGCTACTGCACTCCGCAGTACGATGGCGGGCCCTACGAGCCCGGCGTAGCCGGCGACTGGATGCCGGTGCAGCAGTACACCGGCGGCGCCGAGCACGCGGTGATGCACCTGCTCTACAGCCGATTCTTCATCAAGTCCCTCCGGGACATGGGCATGCTCAACATCGACGAGCCCTTCCTGCGCCTGTTCAACCAGGGTGTCATCCTGGGCAGCGACCACGAGAAGATGAGCAAGAGCCGCGGCAACGTGGTCAACCCCGACGACGTGGTCGGACAGGTTGGCGCCGACGCCGTGCGCTGCTTCCTCATGTTCATCGGCCCCTGGGACCAGGGCGGCCCGTGGAGCGACGAGGGAATCAACGGCATTGTCCGCTGGCTCAACCGCGCCTGGAGCCTGGTAGAGCACGACGCGTCTCTGCTGGACGACGGCGCGACGGACGCCGCGACGGTACGCGAAACCCAGCGCATCCTGCACCAGACCATCCGCAAGTGCTACGAGGACCTGGACAAGTTCAAGTTCAACACCACCATCGCCTCATTGATGGAGCTGGTGAACCACCTGAGCCGGGCGTGGAACGACGGGTCGGTGGACAGCGCCACCTGGCGGGACTGCATCGAGAAGTTCCTGCTCATGCTCGCCCCCATCGCGCCCCACGTCGCGGAAGAGTGGTGGGAACGCACCGGCCGCGGCTACAGCGTCCACCAGCAGCCCTTCCCCAGTTGGGACGAAGAACTCGCTGCCGAGGACGAGCTGACCCTGGTGGTGCAGGTCAACGGCCGCCTCCGTGACCGCATCACGGTCCCGGCCAGCATCGGCGATGACGACGCCCGCGAACGCGCCCTGGAGAGCCCGAAGGTCCAGTCCCACATCAACGGCAAGACGGTGCGCAACGTGGTGTACGTGCCGGGCCGGCTGGTCAACGTGGTGGTGGGGTGACAGGGGGTAGGTATGGGAGAAGTCATTGCTACCTTGGGAATTTGGGCCGCGGATGGTTCTCATCTGGAAAACATAGATATGCAGGTTGATACCGGAGCATCATTCAGCCAGTTGCCCGGCGATACCTTGCGCGATCTGGGTTGGGTTCCCAACCTGCCGCCTCGCCCCGCCGGCCTTGCTGATGGCACTGTGGCCATGGTGGAAATGGGCGAGGTCAAAATCCAGTACAACGACTACGTTCTGTCCCGCATCTTTATTTTCGGCGAAAATGGATGTCCCAAACTGTTGGGCAGCGATACCCTGCAGGGACTAGGCATGGGCGTCGACCCCGTAAATCACCGCCTGATCAGCGTGGTGGCCTATCGGTAATCCACTCCGAGGTCGGCCACACAACGCGGACTTTCCCACCGCCGTGATCCGTAAATTTCGGAGCAATGCTGCGGAGCACGGCGATTAACCACGACACCATGCCGATGCCTCACTGAGGTCTCTGACCCAATGACCCTTGTTGAAAAATACGCCCTGCTCCCGGAGGAGATCGACCGGCTGAGCCTCGTCATGGTGGCCGACAGCCTGCTGGGCGATGCCGGCGCGGCCGCCCTGCCCGAAGCGGAACGCTACGTGCTGCACCGCATCATCCGCGCCGAGGGCGACCCTGACATCGCCGCCGACGTTCGCTTCAGCGACGGCGCCGTTGACGCGGCGCTGGCTTCGCTCCGCGACGTCCGCCGTGTGGTCACCGACGTGCGCATGGTGCAGGTGGGCATCTCCCGAGCGGCGCTGACCCGGCGTGGGGTCGAAACCGCGTGCCTCATTGATGCGCCCGAGGTCGCCGAGCGCGCCCGCCGCGAAGGTACCACCCGCAGCGTCGCCGCCGTGCGTGAGTTGGCCTCGCAGATGGACGGAGCGGTGCTGGCCATTGGCAACGCGCCCACGGCTCTGCTGGCTCTGCTGGACCTGATCGACGCCGGCCAGGTGTCTCCGGCTGCCGTAATCGGGATGCCCGTGGGTTTCGTGGCCTGCCCCGAATCCAAGGCCGAACTGGCCGCAAGAAACGTGCCGCACGTCACCATCCTGGGACGACGCGGGGGGAGCTCTGCCGCTGCTGCCACCGTCAATGCCCTGCTGGACCTGCTGGAGGACTGAGCTGCTATGCCCGACGCCGACCATACCAACAACGGATCCGGTGGCTGGGGCGTTGTGCTCCTGTGCCACGGCAGCCAGCGCGGGGCCAGTCGCGAAGAGTGCTCCTGCGCCTGGGCGGCCGACGGCGCCCGGTTCCCTGCCTGGTGCCTGGGCTGCCCGAATACGCCGGTGGGACTGCGAGAAGCCGCCCGCCGCCTGACCGATTCCCTGGGCGAAGACGCCGAACAGGTCATCGTTTCCTGCCTGGAGTTCCTGCCGCCCCATCCGCCGGAAGCCGTTTCCATCCTGGCTGACGCGGGGCTGAGCCGCGTGGTGATCGCGCCCTATCTGCTGGGCAACGGCAAGCACGCTACCCTCGAAATGGAGGAGGTACTGGAGGACATCGCGTCAAAAACGCCCGGCGTGGAAGTGCGGCTGGCCGATGGCCTCGGCGCGGACATCCGCATCGCCGAGTTGGTGCGGGAGCGCATCGCCGCCCTGCCCCAGGAGGTGCGGGAACCGGCAGACAACGGGACGGTGGGCATATTGCTGGTCAAAGCCGGCACGCAGACGCGATACGACGATTGCCTCTGGCTGAAAGAGTTGGGCAGCTGGGTCGAACGCGATCTGGGCGAGGGCTACGCCGTGGAGGTGGCCCAGTCCCACTACGGTGATCCGACCATGGAACACGCCGCCGCCGCGCTGGTGGGCGAAAGGGGCGTGAGCAGCATCATCTGCGTTCCCTACGTTTTCTTCCCCGGAATGATTTTGCGCCGTAACGTGCTGGGAACCATGCAGCAGCTCCAGGAAACCTACCCCGATGTCCCCATGTCGGTGGCGCCGCCCCTGGGCGTGGATGACCGTTTGGTCTCGGTGGCCCGCGACCGCGTGCGGGAAGCCCAGGCGAGGGCCGCCTGAGATTGTGGTGTGATACCATCGTATCAGCACAACCACCGGCCCGGGGAATCTCCGCCATGACCACCACAGCGTTTACATTCGCCATGTTGCCCTACGTCAAGCAGGGTGAGATTGATTACGCTGGTCTGGACTACAACCCCGATGAGCCGGAGCCGATGCCCGACGCCATGGAGCAGGAATTCGTCGTAAATGAAATCCTCGGCATAATGTACAGCCGGTTCACCGACTTCAAGACGCGCCCGGATGTTTTCCTCAGCAGCAACACCATCCTTTGCTACGACCCAACCAACCTGAACGTGCGCCGTCAGCCGGACATCTACCTGGCCTTCGGAGTGGACCAGGGAGCCATCCGTCGCCGCCGGATCTACCTGCCCTGGGAGGCGGGCAAGCCGCCGGACCTAGCCCTGGAAGTGGGTTCGGATAGCACGGGGAGGGAGGACACCCGGGTGAAACCGGCGGTGTACGCCACCATCGGCATCCCCGAGTACTGGCGGTTCGACCCCAGCGGCGGCGAGCACCACGAGGGGCCTTTGTGGGGCGGGTTGCTGCGGGAAGGGGAGTATCAGCCGGTTAACTTGACCACCGAACCCGACGGCATCCTCAAGGCATACAGTCCATTGATGGAGTTGTACCTGTGCTGGGATGAGGGTTGGCCTCGATTTTACGACCCAGCCACCAGCAGGTATCTCGAGAATTGGCGACAAATGCGGGCCGCAATGGAAGCGGAGCGGGCCGCTCTCGAAGCAGAAAACGAACACCTCCGCCAACAAATCCGCCGCCTGCAGGAAGGCGCATGAGCGACCGGGGCCAGCCTCCGCTCAGCGGCTGCTCGGCATAACAGTGGACTTGATGACCATCCCCACCCAGAATAGCGACGCCGAGCGTCCCGAAAGCGATTACTCGCGCCCCACCAAGCGCGACCCTCGCGGAATGCGCACCGGCTATACCACCGGCACCACGGCGGCGGCGGCGGCCAAGGCTGCCGTGATCCTGATGCTGTCCGGCAAGGCTCCCGAGGAGGTATCCGTGCCGCTGCCCGGCGGAACGGGCCGGGCCACCCTCAAGGTTCACCAGAGTTGGCGCATGGATCCCGCAGAGGGCGTCCGGTGCTCCGCCATCAAGGACGGCGGCGACGACCCCGACGTCACCCATGGCGCGGAGATCGTGGTCGGCGTGTGGCGTCTGCCCGACGGCATCAATGGCCTGCATATCACCGGCGGCCCGGGCGTGGGCACGGTTACGCGCCCCGGCACCGGCATCGAGGTCGGCGAACCCGCCGTGACGCGGGTTCCGCGCCGCATGATGGCCGACGCCGTGGCGGAGGGGCTGGTGGAGTGCGGCTGGCCGGCCGATACCGGAGTGCGCGCGCGCGTTTCGGTGCCCAACGGCGAGGAGATTGCCAAGCAGACCACCAACGCCCGGCTCGGCGTCCTGAACGGCATCAGCATCCTCGGCAGCACCGGAGTGGTGCAACCCTTCAGCACGGCGGCGTGGCGCGCCAGCGTCCACCTGGCCATCGACGTGGCCGCCGCCAACGGCCTGGACCACCTGGTGCTGTCCACCGGCACCCGCAGCGAGGAGTACACCAGGCTGCTGCTGGATCTGCCCGACATGGCCTACGTGGAGGCGGGAATCTTCTCGGGCCCTTCGATGAAGCGCTGCGTGAACAAGGGCATCAAGCGCGTGGCCCACGTGGGCATGGTGGGCAAGTTCTCCAAGATGGCCATGGGCTATTTCGTTACCCACGTCGCCGGCAACCAGGTGGATACCGCATTCCTGGCCGGCCTCGCCGGCCAGTGCGGCGCGTCCGCCGAGTTGCAGGCCGAAATGGCCGATGCCGCCAGCGGACGGCACTTCCAGGAATTGGCCCAGGAGCACGACGTCATGGGAGTGTTCCCCCTGATGTGCCAGATGGTGTGCTCGGAAGCGCAGAAATACCTGGGCGACGGCGGAGACTCGATCATCGTTGACGCCCTGTGCTACGACTTCGAGGGCAACCTGCTGGGGTCGGCGAGCACTTCCCCGGACGGTATCCCCATGCGCTCCGCGTCGACAGTGGTGGTCGATGGTCAGGGCTGATTCCCCGGTTGAGGTTACGCGGGCCACAGGCCGGGCGTTGGGCCTGCCCGACGACGCGCTCGAGCAGCGCCGTCCGTTGCGGGGGCAGATCACCAAGTCGGAAGTGCGGGCGGTGAGCCTGTACGCCCTGCAGCTGCGCCCCAACAGCCTGGTCTGGGACATCGGAGCGGGCACCGGATCCGTCGCCGTGGAAGCGGCCCGCATCGCCCACGACGGCCGCGTTTACGCGATAGACAAGGACGCCGACAGCGCGGACCTGCTGCGGAACAACGTAGCCCGCTACGGAGACGGCCGCGTTTCCGTGGTCATCGGCGCGGCTCCCGATGCGCTGAACGAACTGCCCGATCCGGACGCGGTGTTCATCGGAGGCGGCGGCGCCGCCATGCCGGAGATACTGGACAACGTGCTCCACCGTTTACGCCCGGCAGGACGTGTAGTAGCCAACTTCGCCGTCATGGAACGAGCCAACGATACCTACAGTACTTTGCGAGACGCTGGAATGTCGCCCGAAATGACCGTGATATCCGCCGCCCGCGGTCGGGAGTTGCCCGACGGCGCGTTGCGGCTCGAAGCCATGAACCCGGTATTCATCGTGTGGGGACAAAAGGAATGACCACAGGCTCCCAAACCGGACGCCTCTACGGCGTCGGCGTCGGCCCCGGAGATCCGGAGCTGCTGACTGTGAAGGCGCAGCGCGTGCTGCAGTCGGTTCCGGTTATCTGGGTACCCCAGGCCGGCATCAGCTCCGAGAGCTACGCCTACACCATCGTGAAAGGCATCATCGACGAGTCCCGCCAGGAAGTCGTCCGCGCCAGGTTCCCCACCAACGACGAGGACGCGGCCGGCGACGTCTGGCGCCGCGCCGCCCGCGAACTGGCCACCCGTCTGGAAGCGGGCAGCGACGTGGCCTTCATCACCGAAGGCGACCCTATGCTGTACAGCACCTTCGCCTACGTGCTGGAAACTATCCAGGAGGAATACCCGCACCTCGCAGTGGAGGTGGTGCCCGGCGTATCTTCGGTCATGGCCGCGGCCGCTTCGGCGGCGGCTCCGCTGGTGCATCACGGACAGCGCCTGGCCATCCTGCCGGCGGTGTACGGCATCGACGACCTCCGGGAGGCCATCGCCCTTTACGACACCATCGTCCTGATGAAGGTCAACCGTACCCTGCTGGACGCGCTGGCGAACCTGGAACGGCTGGGTCTCTCCGGTCGCACCATCTACGTCCGCCGCGCCACCACCGAAAGCGAGCGCGTGGTCCGCAACATCCAGGAACTGTCCGCAGAGGACCTCGACTACTTCTCCCTTCTCATCATCCGGCGATAGGCGAATATGCCATTTTGGGCGACGGGTCATGGTACGTGGAGATCAGGGGCATCCGGCGCCGCTTGTCAGGGATCTCTATCTAGATGTCCTTGACGGAATTATCGCGGAAAATCGTATCGAGCGAGGCGACCCTGGCTACATAATCTCGCCTGCTGCCGAATTTGAAACGGTTGTCCGGTACACAGATTGGTATTGCCGAGGGAATGCCCGTTCTAATCCGCATTATCGATATAACCGGTACCGAGAGATCGTAGGGCTATGGAGGCCGACGGGTCGTCGCGAAGCTCATGTGGATATAGGTTGCGGCGCCGGCCTATTCTCGTGGGCTTTCCTTGATTGGGCGCGGGAAGGCAATTTGGCACAGGATCAAATCGACTTGTATGGATTGGATCATAGCCCACAGATGATAAACCTCGCTCAACAGATGCGAGGGAGGTTGATACATCACATAGCCGGGTACCCTGAGTTACGCTATACCCACGACATGGATACCCTGCTGCAAGAATTGTACATTCGTCACCGCTCGGTCACTGACTACACTATCACCCTAGGCCACGTGCTGATTCAAGCCCAACACCCCGATGCTATACTGGATTTCACACGAGTAATAGCGCAGGTCGTGGGATTGATGGACACCGGGTCGAATTGCGTCTTGATGGCAGTCGACGCCCGTCTCCAGCCTGATGCATTTGCTACAGGATGGGATAAATTGATGGAGAGTTTGAGCAGGGCGGGCATACGCCATGAAGAATCTAATGTGCCCATTACGGCGATTAACGACCCCGGATGCGCGAAAATTGCTCGGCTTTATCCTACCGGCAGATAGGAGGGGCACCCATGACCTCACAGCTGTCTTTTCTTGACGATCCTATCATGGAACAGGTTCCCTGCCCGGTGACATCGCGCCACCTTAACCACTGCCTCAGCGGCTGTGCCGGTTTGCAGGAAGTGGGAACTGTGCCCGGCCTCACGTTTTTGGAAGACTTCCTGACGCCGGATCAGGAGGATCACTGTGTCCAGCAGGTCGACGCCGCCGTGGACCAGTGGAAGAACGATCTCAGCCGCCGGGTGCAGCATTACGGCTGGCGCTATGATTATAAGGCGCGGGCGATTACGCCCGATATGCACATCGGCGCGCTGCCGGATTGGTTGGCTGACCTGGCGCAAAGGCTGCATGACGAAACCGGGCTGTTCGACCGCATACCCGAGCAAGTCATCGTCAACGAGTACCTGCCGGGGCAGGGCATAGCCACGCACATTGACCACCCCGGCTTTGGTCCCACGGTATGCACCATATCGCTGCTGGACGATTGGGAGATGGATTTTTCCGAGAACTGGCGCGACAAGTCCCCAGCGCTGCTACAGCGCGGTTCCTGCGTCCTGCTGACCGGCGACGCGCGTTCCGTCTGGCAACACGGTATTGCGCCACGCAAGTCCGAGGCAACGGACACCGGACGCCGACCGCGAAAGCGCAGGCTATCCTTGACGTTCCGAACCGTTGTCAATCGGGACGGCATGAACGACGACAGATAGAAGGGAGCGACCACATGGCGAACGACGGCAAGGTCTACATCATCGGCGCCGGCCCGGGTGACCCCGAGCTGCTGACCCTCAAGGCGAAGCGGATCATCGACGAGGCCGACGTGATAATCTACGCGGACTCGCTGGTGCCGGAAGAGATCGCCGGTTACGCCAAGCCCGGGGCAGCAGTCTACGGCAGCAAGGAGATGGCCCTGCCTGAGATCATGCAGGTCACGCTGCAGGCCGTATCCGAGGGCAAGACCGTGGCCCGCATCCAGAGCGGTGACCCGTCGCTGTACGGCGCTACCCTGGAGCAGATGCGGATCCTGGAACGGGAAGGCATCGACTACGAGATCATCCCCGGCGTCAGCGCAGCCTTCGCCGCCGCCGCTGTCCTGAAGTCCGAGCTGACCGTACCGGAGGTTTCCCAAACGGTGATCCTGACCCGCGCCGAAGGACGAGTGCCCATGCCCGAGGGCGAGGACCTGATCGGATTGGCCCGACACGGCAGCACTTTGGTCATCTTCCTCAGCGTCACCCGCATGTTCCGCATCGCCAACCAGCTCCAAGAGGCCGGCTACCCCGCCGACACGCCGGTTGCCGTGGCCTACCGTGTGGGCTGGCCCGACCAGCAGATCATTCGCGGCACGCTCACCGACATCGCCCAGAAGGTGCGCGATGCCAAGATCACCCTCCAGGCGCTGATCATCGTCGGCAAGGCAGTTGACCCCAAACTGCTGGATCCGGAAGCCGGCGAGCAGGTGGCCGTGTCTCACCTCTACTCCGACGAGTACACCCATCTCTACCGCCGCGCCGGACAGGGCGACCACGCCGACGCCGACCGCACGGACCTCTACGAGGCCGGCGGTTACGAAGTCCAACCGGAGCGCGCGGTTCATACCTCGGCCGGCGACGACTGACCGCTCTCAGCCATGCCCGACCCTGACGTTGACCGGACCCGAACCGCCATCGTCGCGGTGTCCCGGTCGGGCGCGGCCCTGGCGCGGCGGCTGGCGTCGTCAATGATGGATGCGACGCTGTACCTGGAACGGCGAACCGGCGTCGATTCCTCCCCAAACAATGCCCCTCACCAAAGTTACGACCTGCCCCTGCGCCCGGTGATTCAGGACCTGTTTTCGCGGCACGAAGCGTTGGTGGTCTTCCTCCCCATTGGCGCCACCGTGCGTTTGCTGGCCCCGGTGCTCGGCAGCAAGCGGCAGGATCCGGCGGTTGTTTGCGTGGACGATGCCGGACGCTACGCTGTGAGCGTCCTGTCCGCTCACCTCGGGGGCGCGGACGCGCTGGCGCACCGGGTGGCCGACTCCATCGGCGCGCAGGCCATCATTACCTCGGCGTCCGATGCGCTTGACGTTACGGCGATCGACCTGGTGGGCCGCGACGCGGGCTGGCGCACCGAATCATCTGCAACCGACCTCACCCGAGTGGCCGCCGCAGTGGTCAACCGGGACCCGGTGGCCCTGTGGATCGACCCCGAAGCGGGAGTTGCGTGGCCCGACGACACTCCATTATCGGCGAACATATTTCCCGTAACCTACCTGTCCGATGTGCAGGAACCCCGGTACGCGGCGGCCCTCATCGTGTCGGACCGGCTGTTTGCGTTGGAAACCGGCCGACCCCTGGTCACCTATCGCCCGCCGACACTGGTGGCGGGAGTGGGCTGCCGGCGTGGGGTGTCGGAAGAGCACCTGCGCGAATTGATGCTCCGCACCCTGGAAGAACACGGCCTGGCGGCGATGAGTATCGCTAAAATCGCCACCGTGGACATCAAAGCCGACGAAGCCGGGATAATCGCTTTGGCGGATTCCCTCGACGTGCCCATGGAGACCTACGACGGCGCTCAGTTGAACTCGGCAGCGGCCGACTCCATCGACACGAGTCGTAGTGCGTCTGGCCTCCACCGGCCCACGGCGTCAGCGGCGCGGGACTTGCTGGGGGTGTTCGGCGTCGCGGAGCCGGCGGCCATGCTGGGCTCGGGAGCAGACGGCGTGATCGTGCCCCGGGCCAAATCCGACCGTGCTACCATAGCCGTGGCGCGTATCGCCCCACCCAAGGAAACCGCATCGGGAAAGTAGTAGTAATGAACGAAAAGGGAAACATATTGCCCGGCGCTGCGCTCCTGGCCGAAGCCGATCGGGAATTCGACATGGGCAACTACAGCCAAGGCGCCGGGCTGGTGTGGCAGGCTGCTATGGCAGCGTTGTCTGCCGCCGCCGAGCGGCATGGTATGCCTTGCCGCAACCGAGAAGAGGCTCGGCAGCTGGCCGCGCATCTGGACGAAGTAGCCCACTTGACAAAGTCGCCATCAAGCGAACGTGGGTCGGCGGTGGGGGCAGCCCTTGCCGAACAATCGGCAGCCGGTGAGGAAGAACAGGAAGCTTGGGCGTTCCCCTGGAATCTGGCGGGATTCCGGCTCGCTGAGTCGTTCCGGGAACAATGCCAAAACTCTGACGAACTGACTGGTACGGAGTTCCAGTGGGAGCCGGAGGAGTTCGCAATTTTTCTCGACCCAGTACGAGGATTCATCGAATCTTTAGCCGCAAAACCGATGTTATGAACACCGAGCGGTACGCCGCCATATCTGAGATGCTGGTAGAGGCAGCGACACCGCTTGCGCAGGACACTCGGACAGGTCTGGCCGCCGGCGAACTGATATGGGGCGGGATTGCACACGCCTGCAACGCTGCGGACGCTCTCGCCAATGCGGGCATCGCGAGCTGCGTACTAAACGACAATGGGCTCTGGCAATTAATAGCCTGATTGCTGAGGATGAAGTTCGCCGATCCTTGCTGCTCGGGCTGGACGCTAGCCAGAGGTTGCATGATCACTTCTACACGGGGCGGTTGGACGATAGTGACTTGGCGGAAGACATTGCATTGGGGATAAAATCCATCAGGCTGCTTCTGCAAATCGTAAGCTGAGCGTTTTGAGAGAAAAAGTATGCACACCGGCAAACTCTACCTCGTAGGACTTGGACCCGGCGATGCCGGCCATCTGACGCCGGCCGCCGCGGCAGCCATCGCCGACAGCGACGAGCTGGTCGGCTACCACTACTACATCGAACAGGTGGCGGAGCCGGCTTCCGGCAAGACGCTGCACAGCATGGAGTTGGGCCAGGAACTCGAGCGTGCCGCCCTGGCGGTGGACATCGCCTACTCGGGCAAGACAGTGGCTGTGGTCTCTTCCGGCGACGCCGGCATCTACGGCATGGCTGGCCCGGTGTATCGTGTCCTTACGGACCGTGATTGGGACGGCGTAGATCCGGCAGTGGAATCGGTTCCTGGAGTCTCCGCCCTGCAATCGGCGGCGGCGCTGCTGGGCTCACCCCTGATGCAGGACTTCTGCGCCATCAGCCTCAGCAACCTGCTCACCCCGTGGGATCAGATCCGACGCCGGCTGGAGGCTGCCGCCGCCGGCGACTTCGTGGCCGCGCTCTACAACCCGCGCAGCCGCCGGCGCACGAGTCAACTCGAAGAGGCGCGCGCGATCTTCCTGGAGCACCGGGATCCCGGCACCCCGGTGGGTATCGTCCGCCACGCCTACCGGCCCGAGCAGGCGGTCGCCCTGGCCGATCTGGGCGGTCTGGACGGGGCGGTCCTGGGCGTGGATATGTTCACCACCGTAGTGATCGGCAATTCCAACACCTACGTGCACAATGGGCGCATGGTCACCCCGCGCGGCTATGAGGTGAAACAGTAGCCGACTTACGCCGGACCGGTCCAGGGACGTTCCCCGGACCGATGCTGTTATACTGCCGCGAACCCACCTTTCAGGAGGATTAACCGTGGTAGCGATACGTGCGAACCGGGCCAAGGACAAGTTGCGGCAGGGGCAGCCGACCACCTGCATCTCCGGCCTGATGACCAGCGAGATCATCGACTTTCTGGGCCCGTTGGGGTTTGATTCCGCCTGGATGGAGTGTGAGCACGGCCCGGTGGACTGGGAAGCCCTGGGCGACATGACGCGCGCCTGCGACCTGTGGGGCATGGCGTCAATCACTCGCTGCAACGCCAATGACGCCGCGCTGATCACCCGCACCCTGGACCGGGGATCCATGGGCGTGGTGCTTCCCCACGTGAACACCCGCGAAGAAGCGGAGGCCGCGGTGGGCGCCGCCAAGTTCGCTCCCCTGGGCTACCGCGGGATGTTCGGCGGCCGGCAGTCGTTCGGCGTGCCCGACTACGTTCACCGCGCCAACGACCAGACCATGGTGGTCGTCCTGATCGAAGAGGTCACCGCGCTGGACAACTTGGACGAAATCCTGAAAGTCGACGGCGTCGACGTGTTCTTCGTCGCGCCCACCGACCTGTCCCAGACCATGGGCCACATCGGAAACGTCGGACATCCGGAAGTGCAATCCGCCATCGACGACGCCATCGCCCGCATCGTGAGCGCCGGGCGCACTGCCGGCACCCTGGTCAACGACGACAACGTGGCATCCTACGTTGAAAAGGGCGCGCGCTTCCTGATGACCTCGTGGAACGCGTGGGCGGCCAGGGGCGGCGCCGAATTTCTGAACCGGATACCGTAACCGACAGCAATCGGGGCGGGCCTTTTGCCCGCCCCTCTTTTGACCCCGCTTGCCTGCTGCCGGTTAGTGGGTCACGCTGGCGATGCCGGCGCTTCCAGCCTTACTGGCTTGCCAGCGGCATCTGTGCCCGGCCATCCGCGTCGTGGGTGTGGTTGGCGATGGCCGCTTGCAACCCTTCCAGGGCCTGTAGGATGAGCCGCTGGTTCTCCTTCACTTCGTCCATGTCCTGACGCAGCTCGGTGACGTCTCGGCGCAACTCGCCTACTTCCTGGCGCAGCTCGCCCACTTCCCCCTGAATGCCTCGCAGATCAATCTCAAGGCGAACGGCCCACGCAACGCCGCCGATGAGGATGACGACGATTGCGACGGTTGCCGCGATGATAGTGAGGATTTTGCTGATGCGGTCAAGCATGGTACAAGTCCGCATAGCGCGGTGATTTCAGTTTATCATCCGGCGGCATTGCCGCAGCGCCGGTTACCGGGCTCATGAGTACCCAGTTTGCGGTGGGTAAATGTCAGAATCAGGATTTTCAAGATTTGGGGATTTTCAGGATTGGGATCGTTCGGTGATGGAGCTCTCTTAATCCTGCCCAATCATAAAATCCCGTAAATCCTGATTCTGACGATTTACGGAACTGGGTACGCAGCGCCGGTTACTGGGTGGCGTTGGCGATGGCCTGCCGCCTCGGCTCGCCGCCGTGGTCGACGTCCCAGTCCCACAGGTCGGCGTGGAAGCCGGAAAGGTTCTCCGCCAGGGTGTTGATGAAGTTGCGGACGCCCCGGCCGTGAAACTTGCCCCGCAGGGTGCATACGCCGATGTTGGCCGACGGGAAGATGTGGTCCAGGCGCACCACGGCCAGCCGGTCGTGGTCCTCCGGATGCAGGGTGAAGTCGCTGACGATGGCGATGCCCATGCCTATCGCCACGTAACGCTTGATCATCTCGGTGTTGTCCATCTCCAGGACCACGTCGTAGCTGACGCTGCCCTCGCGAAGCTTCTGCTCCACCCGACGGCGGCTGAGGCTCTCCGGACTGTTCAGGATCAGCGGGAACTTCGCCATATCCTCGATTGAAACCGGGTCCCGGTGCAGCAGGTCGTGGCCGGGCTCGGTGATGAGCACCACGTTGTAGTCGAACAGCTCGGAGAACTCCAGGGACGGATCATCGGTTGGCGGAGCGGAGCACAGGGCCAAATCCACTTCGCCCGACTTCACCAGCTGGATGAGGTTGGCGTACGAGCGGGCGACCAGGCGCATCCGCACGTCGGGGTAGCGCGCACGGAACTGGCGAATCGGCCGGGGCATATGGTAGGAAACAATATCCGGATACGCGCCGACCACGAAAGAACCCCGCCCTTCGGAGTAGTCCATCTGCGTTTTCAGGGTGTCAATGGACTCCACGATGGGCGTCACCAACTCGTAGAACAGCGTGCCTTCGGATGTCAGTTGTATGGGCCGTTTGATCCGATCAAAGAGGGTTATGCCGAATTCGCCCTCCAGCTTTCTCAGGTGGGTGGTTACGGTGGGCTGCCCCAATTCCAGCTTGCGCGCCGCCTTGGATACGCTCCGCAGCCTGGCTACATGGTAAAAGCTGATAATCTCTCGCAGTTCCATTGACACTACACCTTGGCAATTCGCGTGCTTCGACGGAGCGATTCCGTAATATGAACGATATACTATATCAACGAAGCGGATAATGCAAACCGATAATCGTCGTCAACTCATGGCCCGCCCTGACGGGTTCCCAGTTTCGTAAATCGTCCGAATCACGATTTACAGGATTTCATGATCCGGCAGGATTGATAGATTTCCATCGCCAAACGGTTCCAATTCTGATAATCCCTGAATCTTGAAAATCATGATTCTGACGATTCTCCGCTGTAAAACCGGGCACACGCGGGGCTATCCGACCCACGCCGGCCGGCGGTGTGGCGGCAATCTCAATCCACCTCGCAGAGGCCGAGCCGTCGCCGAAAGTTGCGGCTTGAACCGAGCGGACACCGGCGCACCTGCGGCCTTGAATTTCCTCGAAACGTATCGCCGCCGGCGATAGCGATATGGGGCCCGTATGCCTTGACAAAATATCGGGTCAAACCGCAGAATACGCCGCACTAGCGGGAAGTCGATGGTCTGCGCCGGTCGTCTGTTGGCGGGCATCTGACCACGATTTATCGCCCGTGGCCGAGGTAATCTGATGGCATTCGTGATTACACAACCTTGCGAGGGAGTGAAGGACGCCTCCTGCGTCGATGTTTGCCCCGTGGATTGCATCCATTCCGACGACGACGCGCCGATGTACTACATCAACCCCGACGACTGCATTGACTGCGCCTATTGCGTTGCGGTCTGCCCGGTACAGGCGATTTTCGACGAATTCACCGTACCCGCCAATATGCGGCAATACATCCGCACGAACCGGCTCTACTTCACGTAGCCGCGTTCGCTTGCGCCTTGAGCAACTGCCATGACACGCTTTATGACCGACGCCGATGTCGACCGTTGCGTCGGCTTGACCGAAATGCTGCCGGCCATCGAGTCGATGATGGCGAACTACGGCCGCGGGGAAGCCGTCAACCTGACCCGGCGCAAGATCCACTCCCCCAACGGTTACCTGGCGGTCATGGGCGGCGGGTTGTTCTACGACGGCGTGTTTGGCGTGAAAACCTTTACCTTCACCTCCAACGGCTATTCGTTCCAGTTGAGCCTGTACGACGCTGCGTCAGGGCGTCTGCTGCTCTATACCCAGGCCAATCGCCTGGGCCAGCTGCGCACCGGGTCGACCACGGGCGCAGCCCTGCGGATGCTCGCCAGCGCGGAGGTGCCGCGTCTCGGCGTCATTGGCACCGGCAACCAGGCCGGAGATCAATTGCGCGCCGCCTGCGCCGTGCGTGACGTCGGTGAGATCTACGCCTACAGCCGCAACGCGGAACGTCGCCAGGCGTTCGCAACGCGCATGTCTGAGGAACTGGGCCGTCCGGTGATCGCTGCGGACGCGAACCGGGACGCGGTGGCCGATTGCGCCGTGGTCATCGGCATTGCTCCGGCGGCAACCCCGGTCGTCCAGGGCGAATGGCTGGCCGCAGGCGCCACCGTGATCGGAGCCGGGCCGACCACGCCGCGCAGTCACGAGGTGGACGACGGGGTGCTGACCAGAGCCAACCGGCTATTTCTCGACTCCCTGGAACAGGCCCCGCTGGAGTGCGGCGACATCAACGCGGCGGTTGATCGCGGACTGATCCGGTGGAGCCAGTTCCACGAACTGCGCCACGTCGCGGCCGGCCTCGTACCCGGCAGGACCGCCCCGGACGAAATCATCTACTGCAAGCTGATGGGCACCGGCCTGGCCGACGTCGCGGCCGCCAAGCTGGTCCTGGACCGCTCCGAACAACTCAACATCGGCGTCGAAGTGGACTTTTAGCGGGCAGCCTCAGTCCGTCCCCTGACCGCTTGCTAGCGGGACATCGCCAGGTATTCGTCCGTGGTCAGGATGCTGTAGTTGTCCAGCCCGGTCAGCATGCTCTCCATGGCGGCCCGAGCCGTGTCCAGCGAAGTGAAACAGGGGATGCGCCGCTCCACCGCCGCCCGGCGGATGTAGAACCCGTCCCGCATCACCGAAGAGTCGCCGGACAGGGTGTTGACCACCGCGCCGACGGTGCCGTCGTTGATCACGTCCAGCACATCCGGCGAGCCCTGGCCGATCCGTTTGGTAATGGTGGTCACGGGCAGGTCCATGGCGGTGATCATGGCTGCCGTGCCCTCGGTGGCGTAAAGCTGGCACCCGGCGTCGGCCAGGCCGCGGATCAACGGCAGCGAGTCGGCCTTGGCCTGGTCGGAGATGCTGAGCAGCACGCCCATGCCGGGCGACAGGTTGATGCTGGCCGCCTGCAGCGCCTTGGTCAGCGCGCCCGTGAAGTCCCGGTCGATTCCCATGACCTCGCCGGTGGACTTCATCTCCGGCCCCATGTACCAGTCAACGCCCACCAGCTTGGACATCGAGAACACCGGCGCCTTGATGCCGACCAGCTTCTGCCGGGGCCAGAGCCCTCCCTGGTAGCCCATGTCCTGCAGCTTGGCGTTGAGCATGACCCGGGTAGCCAGGTTGGCCACCGGTACGCCGGTGACCTTGGATATGAACGGTATGGTCCGGCTGCCCCGGGGGTTGACCTCAAGCACGTACACGGTGGTGTCGTTCGCCTCGTCGGACGGGCTGACGCTGGGGCTGCGGTACGCATTGCCGCCCTGCAGGACGAACTGGATGTTCATGAGGCCGCGCACGCCCAGGGCCAAACCGATCCGGGTGGTATAGTCCACCAGCGTGTCGACTTCCGCCTCGGTGAGGTTCAGGCCCGGGTAGATCGCCATGGAGTCGCCACTATGGACGCCGGCGCGCTCCACGTGCTCCATGATGCCGGGGATCAGCACCCGCTCGCCGTCGCAGATGGCGTCCACCTCGCACTCGCGGCCTTCCATGTAATGGTCCACGAGGACCTCGCGTTCCGGCGTGACCTCCGTGGCAATCGTCAGGTAGCGGATCAGTTCCGTGGCGTTGCGGACGATTTCCATGGCGCGGCCGCCCAGCACGTAGCTGGGCCGCACCACCACGGGGTAGCCGATGCGCTGGGCGACGCGCAGGGCCTGGTCCACGGACTGCACGGTCCCGCCGGGCGGCTGGGGAATGCCCAGATCAACCAGGAACCGCTCGAACTTCTGGCGGTCACTGGCGATATCGATGGCCTCGGCGCTGGAGCCCAGGATGGGCAGGCCGACGGCGGCCAGCGACTGGGACAGGTTGATGGCGGTCTGCCCGCCGAACTGCACGAGGCTGGGCGGCGGACGGTCGTCCACCGTTTCGTTGTCGATGATGTCCCGCACGGCCTCCTCGTCCAATGGCTCGAAGTAGAGGCGGTCGCTGGTATCGAAGTCGGTGGACACCGTCTCCGGGTTGGAGTTGACCATGATGCTGGCCACGCCTTCCTGCGAGAGGGCCCATGCCGCATGCACGCTGCAATAGTCAAACTCGATGCCCTGCCCGATGCGTATCGGCCCGCTGCCGATGACGATGGCCTTGGGGCCTTCCAGTGGCGGCGCCTCGTTCTCGGTGTCGTAGGCGCTGTAGTAGTAGGGCGTCGCTGCCTCGAACTCGGCCGCGCACGTGTCCACCATCTTGAAAACGGGCTTGATCCCATGCTGCAGGCGCAATTGCCGCACCTGTTCGGGCAGCAGGCCCGAGAGGGTGGCAATCTCCGCGTCGGAAAACCCCAGCCGCTTGGAAGCCAGCAGTATGGGCGGCGCCAGTGGGTTGCCCAGCAGCCGCCGTTCCTGGTCCACGATGCGCTCCAGGGCGGCGATGAACCACGGGTCAATGCTGGTGTGCGCGACCAGCTGGTCGCGGGTGACTCCGCGGCGCAGGGCTGCCGTCAATCCCCACAGCCGCAGGTCGTTGGGATAGAGGGGCAGCGCATCCAGCAACTGCTGATAGCCGTCACGGATGCTCAGGCTGCGCCAGTCCTGGGCCTCCCAGAGCAGGGAGGTGTTGGGCTGCTCCAGGGCGCGGGTGGCCTTCTGCAGGGCGGCCTCGAAGCTGCGGTCGATGGCCATGACCTCGCCGGTGGCTTTCATCTGGGTGGTCACCGTGCGATCGCCGTCGGGGAACTTGTCGAAGGGCCAGCGGGGTATCTTGACCACGCAGTAGTCCAGGGCCGGCTCGAAGGCCGCGCTGGTGCTGCCGGTTACCGCGTTGGGAATCTCGTCGAGACGCCGGCCCACGGCAATCTTTGCCGACACCCGCGCAATGGGGTATCCGGTAGCCTTGCTGGCCAGCGCGGAAGACCTGCTGACCCGGGGGTTGACTTCGATAACGTAGTAGTCCGAGTCGGCGTCCCAGTCGCCGGGCCGGTTCCGCATGGCGTCGGGATGCGGCCGCAGCGCCAGCTGGATGTTGCACCCGCCCTCGATGCCCAGGCCCCGGATGATCTTGAGGCTGGCCGTCCGGAGCATCTGATACTCCTTGTCGGTCAGCGTCTGGCTGGGCGCGACGACGATGCTGTCACCGGTGTGGGCGCCCATGGGGTCGAAATTCTCCATGTTGCAGACGGTGATGCAGTTATCGGCCCCGTCGCGGATGACCTCGTATTCGACCTCCTTCCAGCCCACCAGGGAGCGTTCCAGCAGCACCTGGCTGATGGGGCTGGCGGCCAAGCCACTCTCCACTATGGTCAGGAACTCCTCCTCGGTTTCAGCGATGCCGCCGCCGGTGCCGCCCAGGGTGTACGCCGGACGGATCACCAGGGGCAAACCCATTTCGGCGCGGTACGCCATCGCCTCCTCCATGGTGGAGACGGTGCGGTTGGGCGGCATGGGTTCGCCGATGTCGGTCAGAAACTGGCGGAAGAAGTCCCGGTCCTCGGCCTTGCGGATGGTCTCCAGCGGCGTGCCCAGCAGCCGCACATCATAGCGATCCAGCACGCCGGCGTCGGCCAGGGCCACGGCCAGGTTCAGGCCAGTCTGCCCCCCCAGGGTGGGCAGGACGCCGTCAGGACGCTCGTGGGCGATGATGCGCTCCAGCACCGGCACGGTGAGGGGTTCGATGTACACGCGGTCGGCAACGTCCTGGTCGGTCATGATGGTGGCGGGGTTCGAGTTGACCAGGACCACCTCTACGCCTTCTTCGCGGAGCGCCTTGCACGCCTGGGTGCCGGCGTAGTCGAACTCGGCGGCCTGCCCGATCACGATGGGGCCGGAGCCGATAACCAGTACCTTGCGGGGTTGTTGTGGAGCGTCAGTCAATGCAGTGTCCTTCCTGTGTCGTATTGCGTGCGCGACGAACGCGGGCGGAGGTTATTCTGCGGATAAATGCCGCGTTCCAACCAGCCGACGACCCAAATGCTCGGTGCGCTCGAAGCTGTTGCGCAGGAACTGGGCCCCGATCACCGATGAAGAAGGGCAATCGGCTACACCGGCCTGCTGTATCCCGCGCTCCATGGCTACAATGCGCCGATAGGCAACGGCGAAGTAGGCGCACTGAGCGACGACCGTGCCGGCAAATATGTCAAGATGCGCTCCAATCACAATCGGGTAGTAGCCGTAGTCGAGGCCTTCAATCTGCGTTCTCATGGCCGCCATCAAAACGCCGGTTATGGCTGCACCCGTAGCGAAGGCCGTCACATAGAAACTGTACCCGACGGTGCGAGCTGCGAATCCCACTCGTGGTTGGCTGCTATCGTCCGGCTCTTCGAGCGACGCGGTGGCTGGGTATCGTGCTTGAATTTTCTCCACGCGATCAACGATTGCCTTGATCCAAACCGAATAACCTTGCGCCAGCAACTGGCAGAGACCGATTGCTATCCAGGGACCCACGGCCAGCGAAATAAAATCGACGATGCCCACGGCAGTGGCTAAATCGGCGGATTCGTCCAAGTAGGTCGAACCGTGAATCAACCCGAACAAAGCCTCCGCTGCCAAAGCCCATTTGGTGGGTGGGAACGATCTTGCCAGCAACTTGAAAAATCGGCTCCGCATCGTTGCTATTCCTTGGTCTGGCTCAAAAAGGCTTTGGCGGCAATCACGGCTTCCCATGTAACAATGACTGCGCCTGTGATTGCCCAAACAACGGCGCAGCCGACGAGCGTAACGTCCAACACAAAACTGATGACATTGTGTGTTTGCGCACCCGGATCAATTGAAAACCCGATGATCCATTCTAGCAAAAGACCGGAAGTACCAGGACTACTGCCATGAGCAGCGACGTCAAGAAAGTTATTGCGGCCAACGCAACTCGGCGCAACGCCACCGCCAGTTCTTCTTTCATCGGCTGATGGATATCGACCGCAGCCCAGTCTGATCCGTGTTGTCCCGCACGATCTCTATAACACCCGCTCCGCCGGCTTGGCGTCGTCCACCATGGCCAGGAAGCGGTCGAACAGGTACTCGTTGTCCTGGGGGCCGGGCGAGGCTTCGGAGTGGTACTGGATGGTGAACAGGGGCAGCTCGCGGTGGCGCAGGCCCTCCACGGTGTAGTCGTTCAGGTTGATGTGGGACACCTCGAGGCCGGGAGGCAGGTTGTCCGAGGAGACCGCGTAACCGTGGTTCTGCGCGGTGATGTGCACCCGCTCGGTCAGCAGGTCCTTGACGGGATGGTTGCCGCCCCGGTGTCCGAACTTGAGCTTGTAGGTGCCGGCGCCCAGCGCGCGGGCGGCCAGCTGGTGGCCGAGGCAAATGCCCATGATGGGAACCCGGCCGACGAGCCGACCCAGGTTTTCCACAATGCTGCCCAGCAGCTCGGGGTCGCCCGGTCCGGGCGACAGCAGCACGCCGTTGGGCTGCATGGCGAGCATGTCCTCGGCCGGGGTGTAGGCGGGCACGGTGATGACCTCGCAGCCCCGGCTCTGCAACAGGCGCAGGATGTTGTACTTCACGCCGGCATCGGATACCAGGATGCGCCGGACGCCAGCCGGCGGGGGCGACGTCGGGTAGCCCTCCTGCTCGCCGTGGTCCCAGGCGTAGACGCCCGGCGTGGTGACCGTGCTCACCAGGTCCAGGTCGTCGTAGCGGGGAATCTCGGCCAGCCGTTGCAGCGCGCGGGCCGGGTCATCGGCGGTGATCAGGCCGGTCATCACGCCACGGGTGCGCAGCCGGCGGGTGAGGGCGCGGGTGTCCACGCCGCTGATGCCGGGGATGTTGTACTCCCAAAGGAAGGCGTCCAGGGTCATGTCGCTGGAGGCGTGGCTGGGCAGGTCGCAGTGCTGGCGGACGATCAGGGCCGAAACCTGAATTCGCCGGGATTCAAAGTCCCGGCGATTGATGCCGTAGTTGCCCACCAAAGGATAGGTGAGCGCGACCATTTGGCCCGCGTAGGAGGGGTCGGTCAGCACCTCCTGGTAGCCGGTCATGGTGGTGTTGAAGACCACCTCACCCCAGCCGTCCCGCTGCGCTCCAAATGACTCGCCGGTGAAGACGGATCCGTCTTCCAGGGCCAGGTGTACCGGACGGGTCATGCACTTGCTCCTTGCTTCAACAGGGTTTCCTCCTCGAATGCGATCCGACCGCCAACCATGGTCGCCGCGACCTGCCCCTGCAGTTCCACGCCGTCCAGCGGGGTGTTGCGTCCCAGGGATGCGAACCGGTTCACGTCCACCGTCCAGCGCGCGTTGGGATCGAAAATCACCAGGTCGGCCGGCGTCCCCGGCGTCAGGGAAGCGAACGGCGCGAAGGCATCCCCCAGCACCCGGGCCGGCCCCACGGTCAGCCGCTCGATCATGGTGGGCAGATCGATTGAACCCCGGCGCACCGGCGCCATCAGGGTGCCCAGCGCCGTTTCCAGCACGCTGATGCCGAAGGCTGCGTCGTTGTAGGTGCATTCCTTGCTGGCGCGCTCGTGGGGCGCGTGATCGGTGGCGACGCAATCGATGGCGCCGTCGGCCAGGCCGGCGAGGCAGGCCGCCACGTCCGCATGACTCCGCAAGGGCGGGTACACCTTGGTGGCGGTGTCGTAGGCCATTGCGCCCGTGGCCTCCGCATCCCCCTTGCCGCCCAGGGCCCACTCGTCGGTCAGCCACAGGTGATGGGGGCAGACTTCGGCGGTCACCGCGATGCCACGCGCCTTGGCCTCGCGCACCATTGACACGCTGCCGGCCGAGCTGAGATGGGCCACGTGGAGCCGGCCGCCCGTGAGCTCAGCCAGCGCGATGTCCCGGGCCACCATGGCCTCCTCGGCCACCGCGGGTATGCCGGGCAACCCCAGGCGGCTGCTGACCCAGCCCTCGGCCATCACGCCGCCACAAGACAAGCCATGGTCCTGGCAGTGGTTGCTGATGGGCGCGCCAAGGTCCCGGCTATAGGTCAGCGCCAGGCGCATCAGGCGGGCGTCGTACACCGGGTCGCCGTCGTCGCTGAAGGCGACCACGCCGGCCGAGGCCAGTTCTTCCATGTCGGCCAGCTCATGCCCGGCGCGGTTGCGGCTTACGCATCCGATGACGTGCACCCTTACCGCCACATCTGCGGCCCGGCGGTTGACCAGCTCAACCACGGCCTCGTTGTCCACGGCCGGGTCGGTGTTGGGCATGGCGCAGACAGTGGTAAAGCCGCCGCGGGCTGCCGCCGCCGCGCCCGTCGCGATGGTCTCCTTGTATTCGTACCCCGGCTCCCGCAGATGGGCGTGGATGTCGATGAACCCGGGGGCGACCACCAGACCAGCCGCGTCGATTACGTGACCATGTTCGCCGACCGATTCGGCCGGGATGCTGTGGGCAACCTCGCGCACCACGCCATCGCTGACCAGCACGTCGGCCACGGTATCCACGCCGTTGGCGGGATCAATCACGCGCCCGCCGGCGATCAGGGTGGGCGCGATGTGGTTGGTTGATGCCATGGTCAGTCGCCGCCCGATCCGGATCCCACCAGCTGATACAGCAGCGCCATGCGGATGGCCACGCCGTTGGTGACCTGCTCTTCGATCAGGGAGCGTTCTCCGTGGGCCAACGCGGTGCTGACCTCGATGCCCTCGTTCATGGGACCCGGGTGCATCAGCAGCGCGTCGGGGTTGGCCCGGGCCATGCGCGCGTCGTTCACCTGCCAGCGGCGGATGTACTCCCGCATGCTGGGAAAGAACCCGACCTTCTGCCGCTCCATCTGCAGCCGCAACGCCATCACGAGGTCAGCCCCCGCAATGGCCGCGTCCAGGTCCGGCTGTATCCGCACGTTGGCCAGCGGATTGTGCGCTCCGTTCCCGCCGGGTCCCCATCCCGCCGACGTGAAGGGATCGGGCAGCAGCGTGGGCGGGCCGCAGAGCACGACGCTGGCGCCCAGATGGGCGAAACCCCAGACGGCCGAGCGAGCGACCCGGCTGTGCAGCACGTCGCCCACGATGACCACCTTGCGACCCGCCAGGTCGCCCAGGTGGTCACGGGCGGTGTACAGGTCCAGCAGGCCCTGCGTCGGGTGGGCGTGCGCGCCGTCGCCGGCGTTGATTACGGACACGCTGTCCAGGGTGCGGGCCAGGAAATGCGGCGCGCCGGAGTGGGGGTGACGCACCACGATGGCATCCACGCCCATGGCCTGCAGCGTGAGGCCGGTGTTCAGCAGCGATTCTCCCTTCTCGACGCTGCTCGCCGTCGCGGTCATGTTGATCACGTCAGCGCTGAGGATCTTGCCAGCTTCCTCGAAGGAGATGCGCGTGCGGGTGCTCGCCTCGTAGAACAGGGTTACGACGACCTTGCCGCGCAGGGTCGGCACTTTTTTGACGTCGCGGGACAGCACCTCGCGCATGGCGGCCGCGTCGTCGAGGACGGCGGTGATCTCCTCCGCAGTGAAATCGTCCAGGTCCAGCACGTGGCGACGCCGGCTGTCCACGGACGCCGTCGGGCCGGACGCGGGAGTAGCTTCGATAGCCTGCCCGGTCGCCATCAATCCACCCACCGGTCCAGGATGCACACGTCGTCGATACCGTCAGTTTCAGCCAGGCGCACGCGGACCAGCTCCGACTGCCGGGTGGGAATGTTTTTGCCCACGAAATCGGCGCGGATGGGCAGTTCGCGATGGCCCCGGTCCACCAGCGCGGCCAACTGGATCCGCAGCGGCCGGCCCAGGTCGCTGATGGCGTCCATTGCGGCGCGGACGGTGCGGCCAGTGTAGAGCACGTCGTCGCACAGGACCACGGTGTGGCCGGTCACGTCCACCGGCATGGTGGTGGGACGCACGCGCATTCGCGGACGCTCGGACAGGTCGTCGCGATAGAGGTTGATGTCCAGGTGCCCGACCGGGACGGCCACGCCCTCGGAGTCCCGAATGTGCCCGGCGAGTCGCTCCGCGATGGGAACGCCCCGGGTGCGAACGCCGGCCAGCAGCAGGCCGTCGGCGCCGTGGTTGCGTTCCAGGATCTCGTGGAACATGCGAGTCAGAGCCCGCCGGATCTCGTCGGCGTCCATGATCTCGCGGCCGGCGGCGCTGCGTTCGTCCGTGCCGGCAGGAGGTTTGGTGTCGCTGCGGGTGGTAATAAAAAATCCCCTGCTGTCTGCCGTTGTCCGGCGGGCCAGCGGGGTTGCGTCAAAACCCGGAGCGTTACCCTGCGGTAAACCGACTCCGGTCTGGTCTGCGCTCACGCTTTGCCAGCCTCTCCGGACTGCCTTAAAAGCGGCGTTGTATGTAAATAGATTGTAACACACCCCCACGGACTTGGAGGCTGGGCTGGCATCCCCTCCAGGGCAATCGCATCATAGGCTCCACGCCCGTCACTCCGGCGAAAGCCGGAGTCCATTTGGTCATAGAATGAACGAATTTGAAGCGTATTTGACGAATTCGATCACTGGATTCCTGCTTACGCAGGAATGACAGCGATGGTGCGATTGCCCTGGCATCCCCTCGACAGCCCGGTTTCGTAAATCGTCAGAAGCAGTATTTTCAAGATTTGGGGATTATCAGGATTGGAACCGTTTTGCGATGGAGATATCCCCAATCCTGCCCAATCATAAAACCCCGTAAATCCCGCTTCTGACGTTCCTCGCTGCAAACCGGGCGCGCGTGAGTGACATCCACGTATTGACCCGCCGCGCGTTGGTGTGAGAACATCGGTTCGATATATTGCCGGGCAACTGATGCCATGGCAGCACAGGAGTTGCCTGATCATGCTCATCAAGTCCTCGCCCGACCGTTACGACAAGCTGCAAGTCCTCGGCGGCATGGCCGCAGCCGACGACATCCTCACTGCCGGCAAAACGGACAGTGGCGGCCACTCGGTCAGCGGCAAATTCGCCGCCGGTTCCATCGGACGCGGCGCCAACCGCATCGCCTACTCCGACCCACGCAAGAACCCCACGCCGGGCATCTACAAGGCCAGCCTGCCCAACGGCAAGAAGATCAGCCTGCTGCGCGTGATGTTCACTGACTTCTGCAAGATGGACTGCGCCTACTGTCCCAACAGCATCTACGTGCCCCGGAAGCGTTACGCCTTCAAGCGCGAGGAACTGGCGGACACCTTCATGGAGCTGCACCAGCGCCTTGCTGTGGACGGCCTGTTCCTCAGCTCCGGCATCGCCGGCGACGGCACCAAGACTACCCAGCGCATGGTAGAGACCGTCGAGATCATCCGCAAGAAACACGGCTTCCGGGGCTACATCCACCTGAAGGTCATGCCCGGCGCCAGCCGCGAGTTGGTCGAGCGCGCCCACCGTCTGGGCAGCCGGCTGTCGGTGAACATTGAGACCCCGGAGCCGGACATGATGCGCCGCATCAGCCCGCACAAGGACCTCCAGAAGGACATCCTCGATCCGATGGCCTGGATCAACGAGCTCACCGCGTCCACCAGCGGGGGCGCCGTCGGGCAGGCTACCCAGTTCGTCGTGGGCGCGGCCGACGAGTCCGACCGCCAAATCTACCGCCGCGTCGATCAGATGTACACCGACTGGAACCTGAAGCGCGTCTATTACCCGCCTTTCCGACCGGCACGGCATACTCCCATGGAGGAGAAACCGCCGGTTCACTCCGGACGGGAGCATCGCCTCTACCAGATGGACTGGCTGCGCCGCGTCTATCGTTTCTCGGGCGACGAGATCGGCAAGGCGTTCGACCACGCGGGGTTCCTGTCGCTGGAGCAGGACCCCAAGACGGTCATCGCCATGGAGAACCTGGACGCTTTTCCCATTGACCTCAACGCGGCATCCCGGGATCAGTTGCTGCGCATCCCCGGCATCGGGCCGGTGTCCGCCGATCGCATCCTCCAGAACCGCCGCCAGCACAGCATCGACACCTGGCGCGACCTGCAAGCCATGGGGGTGGTCCGCAAGCGCGCCTGGCCCTACGTGGTGTTCCCCGGGCAGCGTCCGCCCTCCGGTCGCCAGCTGCGCCTGGACCTCTTCGGCGAGGCCCAGGACCGCCGCGCCGCCGAGGCCGCCGGGGTCAGCCTGCCGCCGCCCAAGTCAACCACCTTGTCCGCCGTCATGGAAACGCCGGCGTCTTACACTCCCGACCACGCCTGCGTCCCCGGCAGCCGGGGCGCGATGTGCGCCGGCTGCCCGGTCATGCGTCCGGAACCGGGAACGACCGCATGATAAACTGGACTGCAACTGCGACCGTCGCGCTGGAAAGGTTGACATCATGCCACCGTCTTACATCGACAGGATCACTATCGAACCGGGCAAGCGCAGCGGGCAAGCCTGCATCCGCAACATGCGCATCACCGCCGATGACGTGTTGGGCTACCTGGCCGGCGGGATGACGGAGGAAGAGGTTCTCGCCGATTTTCCAGAGCTGACGACCGAGGACATTCTGGCCTGCCACGAGTTCGATGCCCTCCGCAGAGAACGGATCGTATCACTGTCAAAATACCGGTGAAGTTAACCGCTATGCGGCTGTTGTTTGATCAAAATCTGTCGTATCAGCTCGTGGCATTGCTCCAGGACTTGTACCCACAATCGGCTCATGTCCGTCTCGCCGGTATGGCCGATCACGGAGATATCGCTATCTGGGAATACGCTCGCACCAACGGTTATATGATCGTTACCAAAGATGCCGATTACCTGACCATTGGCGCCCGGCTGGGCCACCCACCCAAAGTGGTTCGCATCGGGCTGGGGAACTGCCAAACGGCGCTTGTCGCCGATCTGCTACGAGTCCATAGCGACGAGCTGCTGCGCTTTTACCGGGACGAGCACGGGGCCTTTATTGAACTGCGCTGACTGCGGTCACATGCTGCGGCAACCGAAACGTGGGCCGCCCGGCGAACCCGGTTAGGACTGTCCAAAGGGCGCTGACAGGCAATCGACACTGCCCTAACTGATCACGTGATCACCCCTTCCTCGACCAGCGTTTTCATTTGCTTCTCGGACATGCCCAGCAGGTCGCCGTAGATCTCGCCGTTGTGTTCGCCGTACTTGGGTATCGGGCCGGCGGAAGTCGGCGTCTTCGAGAACTTGATGATGGTGGGGCCCGGCACCAGGACCTTCTTGCCCGGCGGATCGTGGGCGTCGGCTTCCATCATCACGTTGCGCTCCCACATGTGGTCGTCGGCCAGCACCTCGGGGATCGACTTGACCGGGCCGAAGGGGATGTCGGCGGCGACCAACGCGTCCTCCACCTCCTGAACGGTGCGTTCCTCGCACCACTCTCGCAGCAGTTCCATGCGGATCTCGGCCATGTCGGTGGCGAACATGGGCGCGGCGAACTCGGGATCCTCGGCCAATTCGTCGAACTTCATCACCCGGAGCATGCGTTCCCACATGCCCGCGCGGGCGGCGCCCGTGGTGATCCACCCGTCCTTGCAGCGCAGGAAGGTGCCCACCCGCACGAAGTCGTTGGTGCCGGTGTCGTAGCACATGGCCAGCGCGACCTCTTCCAGGGTGATGCCGCCGTCCAGCATGGCGACCTCCAGCCATTGGCCCTCGCCGGTGCGGTCGCGATGCCGCAGCGCGCCCAGGATGCCGATGACCGCGTGGAGCGCGGCGGTGCGGTCCATCACCGGCCCGTTGCCCATGATCGGCTCGCCGAAGCCCCGGCCGGTCTGATCGCCGAACCCGCTCATGGCCTGGATGATGGGGTCGAAGCACTGGCGGTCGCGGTAGGGGCCATACTGGCCGAAGCCGGACACCGAGGCGAGGATGATGCCGGGGTTGATCTTGCGCATCTCCTCGTAACTGAACCCCATCTGCTCCATGGTGCCGGGCCGGAAGTTCTCCAGGACCACGTCGGAGACCTCCAGCAGCCGGAAGAACAGATCCTTGCCTTTGTCGTGCCGCGTATTCAGGGTGACGCTCTTCTTGCCCCGGTTGTACGCGGCGAACTGAACGCTCATGCCGCCGACGAACGGGCCGGAGTTCCGCAGGTCCGCGCCTTTGCGCCATTCGAGCTTGAGCACCTCGGCGCCCATGTCCTGCAAGATCAACCCGCCCCGGGGCGCCGCCTGCCAGCGGGCCAGCTCCAGAATCCGTACTCCGTCCAGCGCTCCCGTCGAACCGTTCGCTGCCATTGCCAAGCTCCTTATCGTAGGCGGTTGGATCCCGGCATCGGCTTCCGGGAAACCAAACCGCAGTGGGTTTCGCGAGTATATCGCGTTTCACGCCGGCGCTCGCGGAGTTCCTCCTTTCGGCGTTGTGCATTGCGGCGATGGCTGTCGGGTTCATCGGGTCTGTAGGCCGCCAAAACTTGGGCTACAATGCGCCGCGTTGACGGTCCACCATGGCGCCATCCGCGATGAAATCCACGAGCAACGCAGCCGGAGACGCCGCAGCAATGCCCATCGGCGAGCCGGCATACTGATGCTGCTCGGTTGGGAACTGGCCCTTGGCCTGACGGCGATGTTCTTCGGAGCCATCGTGCTGGGCACCATCAGCTTCGGGTTGGGCACCGTGGCGATGCCCTTCCTGCTGCTGATCCTGCCGCCCCAGGATGCGGTGGTGATCGTCAACGCGGTGGTCGTCCTCACCACCGGGCTGACCGTGATCCAGACTTGGCGGCGCCTGAACCTGAGGGAGTCCTGGCCTTTCGTGGTCGCCGGTTTGCCGCCGGTTCCCCTGGGCGTCCTGCTGCTCCACGGGGCCGATGCGGTGGTTCTCCGGCTGACCATCGTGGTGGTCATACTGGCGCTGGGCGTGATGAGCCTGTTCCAGATACATCTGCCCGGCGCGCGCAGCCGCGGGGCGGCGCTGATTTGCGGGTTCATCGCCACGCTGCTGGTAACCACGCTGGGCGTCGGCGCGCCGCTGGCGGGGCTCTATTCCATTGAGCAGGACTGGTCGCGGGATACCATCCGGGCCACGTTGGGCCTGTACTTCTTCCTGGCGTCGGCGCTGGCGTTGCTGCTTTTCTTCGTTACCGGTCTGATCCCGCTGACAACGGCGCAAAACATCGGAGCGCTCAGCCTGGCAGTGCTGGCAGGATCAGGGGTGGCGGCGGTGATCGCAAGTCGCATCAGTTTGCGAGCCTTCAGGTACGTGGTCGTAGCGGTAACCGTGGTCGGCAGCGTATCGCTCTTAACGCGGGAACTTCTCCGGATGCTCTAGCAGGGGATGCTCTTTGCCCCTGTCAAGCCAGCGTCAAGCGGGTTTGCGTGTCGCCCACGAAGTAGCGCGGGTCCACCGGCGGCAACTTGGGCCGCGCCTGCTTGGTGAGCATCTCCTGGACGCTCAATACCTGCATCCGGGGGTATTCCTGCCGCGCCTTCCCGCGCCCCAGCGACACCTTGCCTTGCTGCGCCGCATACACCCGCAGGTTGTCGCTCGGCGGGTAGAGGGTGACCATCAGCGACATGGGCGCCTGGCTGCCCTGGTTCTGCCACTCGCTTTGCACGCCGAGCAGTTTCTGTATTTCGGGCCGGCCGACCTGTCCCCGGTACATCTTGACCTGTATCGGGATGACTTCCCCGGCCTCGGTGAAGTACCGGGCGTCAACGCCGCCGTCGCCGATTTTCTTGCTGTTGGGCACGGCGTTGAGCAAGCCAGCTACCTTGTCTTCGGCCCAGGCCCAGCCGGGCAGTCCGTCCTCGGCGTCGGACTCGTGCAGCAACGCCCGCCGCTCAAAGGCGTCCCATTCGTAATCTTCCCAGCCCATCTTGTAGATGACCGGCGTTGCCGCGCCGCCCCGCGACGCCAGCCGCTGCTCCATGACGCGGACGGCGATGGCGCTCACGTCGATGCCGAGATACTTGCGCCCCAACTTGGCGGCTGCGTCCGCCGCCGTGCCGCAGCCGCAGAAGGGGTCAAGCACCAGATCGCCGGGGTTGCTGCTGGCGTTGATGATGCGCTCCAGCAGGGCCAGCGGCTTTTGCGTCGGGTAGCCTAACCGCTCTTTGGCCGTATTGCCCACGCGCGGCACATCGGCCCAAATGCTCTGCAATTTTTGGCCTGGATTGTCTTCCAAATAAGTAATGCGGCCCCGGAGTTTCGCCTTGCCGTTCTGTCCCAGCTCAATTCGCCCTTCGGCAAGCATCCCTTCAAGCGTCTTTTTGTCGTATGCCCACGACCGCGATGCGCTCGGCGTAGCGCCTCGCCAAGTGAATTGCCGTTCTGCCCTCCCTCCGGGAGCGGTCAAGTTGTCGGTCTTATAATAGCGGCCCTCGGAGTCCTGCTTGTACTCCCTCAATTCAGCGACCGATAGGTCACCGCGCACTTGGTTCCACGTTGCCTTGTCGGTCTTAGTGTAAAACAGGATGTAATCAGCTATCCGCCCGAACCTGCCGGTTACAGCGTTATTTGGAAGTCTGACGCTGCCAGACAATTTCATTCTGGTATCGTTCGCCACTGAAAAGCGTATCCGCCAAAATGCGAAGATAGTGGCCTGCTGTATCGTCGCAATGCAGGTAGAGACTACCCGTTGGCTTGAGCGCCCGCCACAGTTGGGTCAAGCGTCGGCCCATAAAGAACACGTAAGCGGCCATCGGCGACGTTTCGCCGCTCACCAGCCGCACGGCGTTGACGGCGTTGCGGAGCGGCCCCTCTTTCAAATTCTGGTACTGCCGTTCAGTCTCCGCTGTCCACCGCCAGATGTCGCGGAGTTGGGCGTCAACGCTGCCCTTGTCGCCGAAGGCGGCGACGTAATTATGGTTCGAGTTGAACGGCGGATCGAGATAGATCAGGTCAACGCATTCGTCGGGCAAGTCCCGGAGGATGTCCAGGTTGTCGGCGCAGACCAGGGCATTGCCGGCGAGGTAAGGATTATCGGGGGGGGTAGGTTTAGCGCGGCGCGTTGTACGCTGAGCGGCGGGTTTCTTGGCGGTGGCAGTCTTGGCGCGGGTTCGCGGCGGCATGAGGGATCCCCCGATGGTTTATGTTCCGGGGGATGCTATCATGGACATCACGCACAAGCAAACGGAACCTGTACGACAACGATGGCGCACGATTACGAGCATGACCACACCATCGGCAACATATCCTGTCGACCACCGTGCGTTGCCAGTAGCCCTCGCGGCCTTCGATACATCGGAGGCCGAGTTGGTCATCCTGTTCGGATCCCGAGCCCGCGGCGACTACCAAGAGAAATCATCAGACATCGACGTCATGCTCGTCCAGGAGCGGGAACCCGATGCCAGCTGCAAAAAAGCCGTTGCCGATATAGCAGCCGCGGCCGCAGCACAAGCTTACGGGCGCCCAATTCCAGTCGAACTCGTTTGGCGCACGCTGGACGAATTTCGCTTCAATCGCCGGTATGCAAACAGCGTCGAAACCAACGCCGCACGAGATGGAATAGTCATGCCTCGCGACCCGGATAACTACCGTCCCAGCGACTACGAGGATGAACACACCGAATACACCTACGACTGGTCGAACTACGACGAGCGACTGAGGCATGCCGAGACTCACCTGGACGAGTTCATTTTCCTGGCGGAGCACAACCGCAGCGATCTGGCAATTGGACAGCACGCACAGAACGCGCTGGAACACGGGATGAAGGCGCTTCTGGCAGCCGCCGGCGGACAGTACGCCAACACTCACGACATCGGGGTGCTGCTCGGCAACGTCCGGCATTTCGACTCCGGTCTCCGGGACTTCAGATTAGCCATAGCTCCGGACGTATACACTGAATACGAAGGCGAGGCGGAATACCGGGCCCGGCGACAGCCACAACTCACCCATTTCCCTGACTTTGCCGAAAAGACCGCAGCAGACATCACCCGGATCATCGACCGGGCCAAACTGCTCCGCGCCGAAGCCGACGACCGCTCCAGGTGACCGTCGTCATACCGGTGCAAAACGAATGGTCATTGGCTCTGCTTACCTCATGCGTACCCAGTTTGACGACTACGGGAGCCAATTTACATCGATATACAGGATAGACCGGATGATGGCGTGCGGGTGGGGCGTTCAATTTTCAGCATCGTCAAGAGCGCGGAAGCGTTCGCAATAATCAATCAAATCCTGTTCATCCGGTGCATCGATGTAAAAGACAAAATGGGTAGGCGTGAACTCTGCTTACCGTTTGCGGTCGCGCACGCGCTTTCCTCAACCGCCCAACCTGGAACTCTCGACGCTTGCTCAACCTTGACACCACCAAACCCCAAAACCTACAATGGTAGGCCGTTTGGGAGATTACCGAAATGGATTATGCAATCGTTAAAACCGGCGGCAAGCAGTACCGCGTCTCGCCCGGCGACGTGCTCGACGTCGAACTGCTGGAAGCCGAAGAGGGCAGCACCACCGCCCTCGATGAGGTTCTCGCCGTCTCCCGGGACGGCCAGATGCGCTTCGGCGCCCCCACCGTGGACGGCGCCCGCGTCATCGCCGAGGTCCAGTCCCACTACAAGGATCGCAAGATCATCGTCTTCAAGTACAAGGCCAAGACCCGGTACCGCCGCAAGAAGGGACACCGGCAGAACTACACTCGCATCCGCATCCAGGATATCGACACCGGAAGCGCGCCTCAAGCCGACGAGCCCCAAGCCGCAACCGAGCCCGAGACAGGAGAATAGCGATATGGCCCACAAGAAGGCCGGCGGCAGCACCAACAACGGCCGCGATAGCAATGCAAAACGCCTCGGCGTCAAGAAGTATGGCGGCGAACGGGTCACCGGCGGCTCCATCATCGTCCGCCAGCGCGGCACCCGCATCCATCCCGGCACCAACGTCGGCCTGGGCAAGGACCACACCCTCTTCGCCAAGATCGACGGCCAGGTAACCTACGAGTGGAAGGCCCGGGGCAAGCGCCGCGTCAGCGTGTACCCGGTCGCCGACGCCGTGGCCGCCGCAGCATAGGGGCAACACCATGAAAGCAGAAATCCATCCCCAGTATTTCAAGTCCACCGTCACCTGCTCCTGCGGGAACGTCTTCGAGACCGGCGCCACCAAACCGGCGATGCGTGTCGAGATCTGCGGCAAATGCCACCCTTTCTACACCGGCGAGCAGCGCATCGTTGACACCCAGGGCCGCATCGAACGGTTCAGCCGCCGCTTCAATCTCGACGGCTAGCCCACGGCCCCAAAGCGAACCCTTTGGCGGGAGCCGGCGCCGGCTCCCGTTTTGCTATAACCATCTCCCCTGATTAATCCGCGTCCGGCAAATCGGACTGACGCCCACCCGGTGAAACGAACGTCGTTGTCAGCGCAGCGCGGCAATCCCGCTATGCTGTCAGCGACCGATCCCAACCACCGCCGTGCCCACGAAAGCAACCGCCGCGCCACGCTCGTAATCACCAACCCGGGGAGGCAACCCCATGCCGCGCTACGTGCCCAAAACCGTCCGTGAGTACGGACGCGTCTATCTGGCCGAACGCCTGGCCGAGCACGGCTGGCAGTGCTTCATCGCGCGTCGCAGCCCCAACGAGGACGAGGTCATCGCCGGCATCCCCGAGCAGGACCGGGAAGTCCGCCTCAAGTTCCACTCCCAGGAACACCGCCAGGCCGTGCGCTTCTACGATGCCAACGGCCTCGACTGGGACTGGGAGTACCTCGTGATCAGCACCGAAATCCTGGCCGACCTCCCGGTAACCTACCTCCTCTCCCGTGACGACGTGCGTGACGAGGGCCGGCTGGAGGAGGAGTTCGGCGGGGCCATGTGGCTACAGCCCGACGCCTTCTCCGAAACCGCGTTCCGCGAGGCGTGGCACAAGCTGGATGTCTAGTCCCCCAACAAACTCCCCGCCCCCCGGTCCCCAGGCCCCCCGTCCGCTGTACGGCGGCCAGGCGGTGATCGAGGGCGTCATGATCCGCGGCGTGCGCCACTACAGCCTGGCAGTGCGCCAGCCCGACGGCGACATCTTCTGCGACACTGAGCCGGTCAGCTCCCGCTTTTCCGGACGCATCCGCCGTGTGCCCGGCGTTCGCGGCATCCTGATCCTTGCCGAAACCCTGTGGTACGGCATGAAATCCCTACAGCGTTCCGCCATCATCGCCGCCGGCGAAGCCGAGGGCGAGGACGGCGGCGACTCGTCCGCCAGCAAGTGGGTAATGGCAATGACCATGGCGGTCGCGCTGGCCCTGGGCATCGGCATCTTCCTCGTCCTCCCGCTGCTGGCCGTCCGTCTCATTGACCCCTACCTGGAGTCCTCCGTGGTGAGCAACCTCATCGAGGGCGTCATCCGGCTGGTCATCCTGGTCGCCTACGTAGCCGGCATCTCCGCCATGAAGGACATCCGCCGCGTCTACGCCTACCACGGCGCCGAGCACATGGCCGTCCACGCCTATGAGGCCGGGCAACCGCTAACCGTGGACAACGTCCGCCGCCATCCCACGCCGCACCCCCGTTGCGGCACCGCCTTCCTGCTCACCGTGGCCGTGGTCTCCGTGCTGGTGTTCGCCCTGCTCGGTCGCCCCGACCTCGAATGGCGCATCCTGTCCCGCATCGCCCTGATCCCCGTGGTCGCCGCGGTCAGCTACGAGATCATCCGGTTCGCCGGCGCTCACCGTCAGGCGTGGTTCGGCAAGGCCCTGGCCGCGCCCGGCCTCGCCCTCCAGCTGATCACCACCCGCCAGCCCGACGAGGAGCAGATCCAGGTCGCCATCGCCGCCATGGAAGCCGCCCTGTCCGCCGACGGGCAAACGTCGCCGGACTCGGCCAGCACCTCCGCTTAGCCGCTTCGTCCTACTCGCGCCTCCCCCCACCCTTCCGTCTTTCCCCCTCTCTCTTGCTCGCGTCGCTCCCCCGCCTGCCCGTCTTTCCTGCGGAAGCAGGAAACCATCCGCCGCTCAATCTGCGACCACCGGCGCTCACGGCTCGATAAAATGCACTCGTCCGTATGGCCCGTGTTTGTGTGATACAGTGACCCGAACCGGCTGACCGCGCCCCACGCGAAGAGACAGGTGCACCATGGCTGACGTTCCCGACATGCAGATGATCCCCTACCTCCAGGCTACGGAGCCGCGCAACTTCGTCGAGCAGGGCCTGCAACGCTACAACGAATTGCTGGAACGGCTGGCCGACCAGATGGACGTATTGCTGCTCCGCGCCCAGCAAGGCCAATCCATCGATGCGGACCTAGCCGAGCAATTGACCGGCCTGCGCGAAGCCCTGCGCCCGCGGCACGGCCTGTGCATCGACCGCGCCTGCTTCTCCTGCCGCGTGCACGAAGAGGCCATCAAGGAACATGTCCTGCTGTACGTCGACTGGAAACTGCCCGGCACCGTCCAGCAACTGGAGCGTCTGAAGAACCGCAACTGATCGGTTCTTTCACCCCACCGGTTAGCGCGCGAGCGCCACGATGTGGAACATGTGCCGGAAGAGTTGCCAGGCTCCCCGCAGCAACGACGTCAGTTCGCGGTTGGCATCCGGGCGCACGTGCCGGAAGATGTCGGTCTCGGTGTAGTAAACCTCCACCTCCGGCCTCTGTTCCGCCAGCGCTTCGACCAGACGCCTCGACTCCCCCACCGGTATCAGCGGGTCGCCCACGTCGTGCATCACCCGCATCGCCGTGTTGCTGCTCCACTGCCCCACGTGATGCGACGGCGCGATGGAATCCACCTCGGCCCGGAAGTCTTCGGTCAGCTGCGCGTACCGCCATCTCGCCCGCCCGATGTCGTCCACGCCGGCCAGCAGGGCGAATGCTGCTTCGGTGGATAGCGGAACCCGTTGGTTAGGGTCGTACCCACCGCCACCGGCGATGGCCTGCGCCGCATCTTGATGCGTCGCGTCGTCGATGGAATCGATGAGCATGTTGTTGTAGACCAGCCGCGTCAGCCGGTCCACTTCCCAGGGCGCCGTTCCGCCGTCGTCGATGGCCTGACCGGCCGCAATTTGAGCCACCAGGTCGGCCGTATCGTAGTACCCGCCGAAAGCGTTGACGAAGGCGATGTCGTCGGCGATCCGCGGGTCGGCCGCCGCCACCAGTGCAAATGATGCGCCCACTGAGAAACCGGCCAACCCAACCCGCTCCGGGTCGACGTAGTCTTCTTCGCGCAGGTGCTGGAAGGCCGCCACCAGGTTGGCAATCTCCCCGACGTCGATCTGGGCCTGCTCACCCATGGTCGGCGACCAGTAGTACATCACCGCAAAGCCGGTCCGAGCCAGCGCCTGCCCCAGGTTGATCACGTCCGGGTCGTCGGCGCCGGCCGCGTTGGCTCCCAGGAACACCAGCACGGCGGCGCGCTGCTTCCCGTCGTCGATCACGTAGACGTCGGCCCGCCCGTCGGTTCCGTCATCCCTCCGAAACGATATTTCGCGATGCTCCGGTTCCCGCGCCAGCCAGGATTGAAACTTCACCGGCGACGGCAGCACCTGGGCGGCGAACCCGGCGGTGTGGATGGCGGTGATCGCCGGCTTGAACAGGGCCAGCACGGCGACGATCACCACGCCGGCCACGATGGCGATCAGATACCAGCGGTAAGCAATCCGTCCCAGCGTGCGCAACATGGCGTCCGCAGGTTGCCACGCCGCACCCGACGTGGCAATAGCCCGAACTCTACACCCGCACCCGGCTGATCATTGCCGCCGAGATCAGGCGCGTCGCGGCCATCACCAGGAACACGATGGGCCAGGGGCTGCCCGTCATGTCGAGCAGCACGCTGAAGATCAGGGCCTGCGCGCCGGCGTAGAGGTAGCCGTGGGCATCCAGCACGCCGGCCCCGGTGCCGGCCATCTTGCGGCCCGACAGGTCCACCGAGATGGTCGAGATGAGCGACACCCCCATGCTGACGCCGCCCCATAGCATCAACGCCGCGCCCAGCCAGGCGTTGGACGGCGGCGCCACGGCGATCGCTACAAGGGCCGCTGCCGACAGGAAGCAGGACGCGATCACCAGCGGCCGGCGTCGGCTCCCCAGCAACCGGTCCGATATGAAGCCGGACATCGGGGGCGCGATCAGGTAGCCCAAGGGCAGCAGGAAGGTGATGAGCACCGTCTGCGTGATGTCCAGCCCACCGGCCTCGAAGTAGTACAGCGGCACCCATGTGGTCAACCCGTACCGGGCCACGTTTTCGAGCCCCTTCACGTGGCAGGCCAGCTGGAACCGGGAGTTGGTCAGCAGGTACTTGTAGGGGCCCAGTCCCTTGAGCTCTTCCTCGGTCACCGTCTCCGGCGCCGCCGAAATCTCGTCCTCCTCGATGTACTCAGGGAGGCCCACGTCCCGGGGGCGGTCGCGCGTGGCGAAGTAAAACGCGATTCCCAGCGCCATGATCATCAGCGGCGGGTAGCGAAACGCGGCGCGCCAACCCCATTCCGCGGCGACCCAGCTGCTCAGCCACCACATCAGCAGCATCGCCCCGCCGGTCATGGTGCCGATGATGCCCATGGCGATGCCGCGCTCGCGGCGAGGCCACCACTGGCTGATCATGCTGATGGCCGGCGACCAGCAGGCCGCGTTGACAAACCCCGCCATCGCCCATGGAATGGCCATGGTGACCGCGGAGGTTCCGAATGAAGTCGCCCAGTTGAACACCGTGGTCAACACGGCGCCCAGCGTCACCCACAATCGCAGCCCGTAGGCCTCCGACAGCCGCCCGTGCACCAGGTCGCCCAGCATGAAGCCCCACAGCAGCATCGCATTGATGATGCCGATCTCGATGTTGGTCAGCTGCAGGTCGTCCTTGATCAGCGGCGACGTGGGCCAGAAATTGAACCTCCCCGTGTACACGAACAGATAGAAGGCGCAGAACGAGATCAACACCTGCCACTTCCACCGGTGATACCGGCGCGGCAGTTCGCTGTAGGCGACTGGGCCGGAGACCGCCTCGACTTCACGGACCATGTTTCGTCCACGAGCCAATTTCAATCATCCCTGCCATCGCTGGCTTGCTCGTCATCCCTGCCATCTCACGCACGACCCGTCATTCCTGCCGTTCACGCACGACCCGTCATTCCTGCCGTTCACACACAACCCGTCATTCCTGCCGTTCACACACAACCCGTCATTCCTGCCGTTCACACACAACCCGTCATTCCTGCCGTTCACACACAACCCGTCATTCCTGCCGTTCACACACAACCCGTCATTCCTGCGAAAGCAGGAATCCAGCGTCCCTCAAGGTATTCAACGTCAGGCCGGGCACGCCTGTGCGGAGCACTGGATTCCGGCTCAAGGCCGGAATGACGGAATGGCGTTCCAAAATGAGAACATCGCCTGGTTCAACCGAGGTCATCGTACAAATCACGCCATGACGGATTGTCCCGCTCGATCAACTCAATCTTCCAGGCCCGCTTCCATCTCTTGAGCGCCTTCTCGCGAGTGATGGCACTCTCCATGGTTTCGTGCACTTCATGCCAGACCAATGTATGTACCGCGTACCGTTGGGTAAATCCCGCGACCAGATCGTTCTTATGCTGCCAAATTCGTTGGACCAGATTAGAGGTTACTCCGACATACAGGGTGCCGTTGCGCTTGCTGGCCAGCATGTACACGCAGGGTTGTTTCATGTTGCGTGCATGTGGATGCCTGCTTTCGCAGGCATGACGTCATCCTCGGCTAACCCGTTATGCAAACATGATAAACCGCCGCTGCCGAAGATTCAGCAGCGGCGGCAATGCCTCGGCGTTATCTGTCTATCGCTTGGTGTGGAGCAGTTCCTTGGCCTCGTCCAGCAGCTCTTCGTCGCTGCGGCTGAGGTCCAGCGGGTCGCCGTGGGGCTGGGGAACCGGGAAGCCGGTCTTGTAGTACAGCTCGATGCGGTTGCCCTCGGGATCAAAGAAGTACATTCCGAAGGCGTTGCCGTGGCTGACGATCCGGTCGATGGTCGCGTTCTCCTCGTCCAGGCGCGCCTTGAACTCGCGCATGTCCTGGATGGACGGCACCGCGAAGGAAATCTGCTGGATGACCCTGGCGTCGTCAGAGGTGACGCGGCCTTGCATCAGCACAAACTCATGGTGCTCCGCCACCGGGTCGGAACTCATGAAGACCATGCCACGCTGTTCCAGGTCCTCATCGGCGATCTTCAGTCCGAGCACACGGCTGTAGAAATCGCGCATCTTCATCAGGTCGGTCGCGTAGATGCCTACGTGTCCAAGTCCGCCAATCTGGGCCATATCGTTACCTCCTGGAGGGCACTGTGTTGTGGCGCAACGGTATTCCAGCCCACCCGGGGATGTCAAGCATGCGACTGTGCTCACGCGTGCCCAGTTTCACCCGAACCGTCATTTGTATGTTGCGAATGTCCCGTGAATGGGCCAATTTACGGGATAGAGGGAGGGGCGGGTCATCTGTCATTGGGCGAGCTGGGGCTTGGCCTCGACTGCACCGTCTCGCAGTAGGACACCCCTCCCGGAAGGCGCCGGGCCGCTACTCCAGCACCGTCCGCCAGCACGCCAGTTTGCGGAACGTCATCGCGGCCATACCCATCGCGGCCATACCCGAGGCAGAGTGGACGCCCATCCCGTACTGGATGGCGGGCGTCGCCGACGTGGCGGAGACGGAATACACGCCTTTCGAGAGCAAGCCCGACACGGTGTCGGTACGTCTCATCATCCGGAAGGTGAAACCCACGCCCTGCTCTCAACTGGCGCTCTTCACCACCTACGGCTATCACGCCTGCATCACCAACCGAGCGGGTGACACCCTGGACCTCGAGGCCGACCATCGCCGCCACGCCGAGATCGCGAATGGTATTCGCGATCTCAAGTACGGCGTGGGGCTCAACCATCTACCTTCGGGCCGCTTCCCCGCCAACGCCGCCTGGCTGGCGGTACAAGTAATGGCCTACAACCTGGCCCGCTGGACCGCGCGCATCGGTCTGGGTGGGCCGGTGGCAACCGCCAGGACCCTGCGCCAGCGCTGCTGCTCCCTCCCCGGACGCATCACCCGCAAGGCCCGCCGCCTCACCCGGCGCCGCACCCAGGGCGGCCCTGGCAAAACCAGTTCAGCTCCGCCCGGGCCCGATTGCGCGCCCTCCCCCTCCCTTCCTGACGCCATTCACGGCCTCTGCCTGTCCACCAGACTACCCAACCGCCTGCCGGATCTGCGCCAGGCTGGCCGCAGCGTGACTCCTGCTCCAATCTCGCCGATGATCTCGCCCGTCGCCGCTGCTGCGGCACGTCAAAAATCCCCTTCGCCTCGCTGACAAACTCAGCACACGTCCCAATCTATCGGCACCAGCGCTCTGTAGTCTCGTTTCCACGCCGCTCATCCTTGGTCCAACCGGCGCGGCTACACATCTTCGGTGGATTCGGGCTTGGGTCGTTGTGCCATGCCTATCTGCCCCCACGACCTTCAACGGATCAACAGACATTAACACATTTCTAAAATTCCAATTCAGACGCGATTGCCCTGGTTTCGCACTGGATTTCTTTACATGCAATTCGAAGATATGGTACGATCAGACTAGGCAAAGTTCATCAAGCGGAAGTGGCTCAGTGGTAGAGCGTCTCCTTGCCAAGGAGAAGGTCGCGGGTTCGAATCCCGTCTTCCGCTCCACTCAATAGCACGTTACGACGGCTCCCTCCGGGGGGCCGTTTTGAGTCGGGTCAGAAACTCGTAAGTTACGATCCGCGGAGGCCGGCACGAACGCCCCGACTCCGGCGAGCAGCGGCGCCCAGGACCACCGCGTGAGGGCGAGCCATACCCCACGGCTCGCCGCGGCGGGCTAGTCGTCGTCGATGATGGTCATGGTTGCTTCGCTGCGCCCTATCGTCGCGCCCACCGGGGAGAAGATCTGCACCGTGAAGACTTCATCCGGCTCGTCCGCGGAGTCCTGATGCAGCCACACGGCTCCCGTTCCACCGGTCTCACCCGCGCGGATCACGATCTCTCCGCTCATCATCCAGTAGTCGTGCGAGTCGCCCTGCCCGCCGCGCGCCCTGGGGTCAAGGCCTTGTGACGCAGTGGTGATCCACTGCACCGTGACGTCCTCGTCCGACGCCTCGGAAAGGGTCACCCGGAACGCCAACTCTGAAGCGTCTTCCGGGCCGGACGCATCCTCAATGGAGACGACCGGTCCACGCAGCCGGAGCATCAGCAGATCGCCGCCGCTCCAGGGTCGGGTGGCCTGGGTCCAGGTGAGGGTTCCGGCCACGTCGTTCACCGTGGCCGACTTCACCGGCAGGCTGAGGGCGGTGGTTCCGTCCCGGGCGATGAAGTCCAGGGTTTGGCCCAGCAGGGAGACGTAGGGCGACAGGGTCAGGGTGACGCTGCCGTCCTGCCAAACCAGGCTCTTGATTGCGATTTCAGCGCCGCCCATGGTGAACGTTGCGGGCTGCAAAACCCCGAGGGATGAGTTGGCGCCCACGCCCTGGTCGATGGCAGCGGGGTCAAAAAACGCCTCGTGCAGCGTTCCCTCCGGCGCCGTAGCCGTTACGGTCCAGTCCAGCTGCCCCTCACCATCAAAGTCGCAAGGGTCGTACCAAGGCAGGATACCGTGGTCAGAAAAGCTGTATTGCCCGGCGGGCAGTGGGCGGGTGGTGATGGTGGCTTTGTGGTAGCCATTGGATGGATCATTGTCGTCATCCACGTCTATGGCCTGAAACAGTGCGGCGTCTTCCCCGGTCAGCCAAGACTTGTAATACTGGCTTGAGGATATCTTTCCGTCCTCATGAGTGGTGTTTACGATTATTCCCGCCCCTTTTCCGGATGGGATTTCAGCCCTATGATGCCCCGGCGCCATGGGAGTGCTGTAGTATGCCTCCCAATCCCGGTCCCAAACCATGTAGTTGATTGCCTGCCCCACGCACCGGTCGTACTCCGCCGTCCCGTCACCTTTCACCCAAGCGATGGCTCCTTTGATCTCTGGCAGGCTCATGAAGTCGGTGGGCTGGCCGGTGTCGTGGTCCCACTCCGTGGCAAAACTACCCGCAGGCGGGAGGCCATCGCCGCTACTTGCGCTATCCGCCTGGGGCGGGCTGGTAGCCGGCAACCAGACCGGGTTCACGGATTCTATCGTGAATGCGTCGTCGTACAGGGAATAGGAGGAAGTAAAGACGTAGGTCTCGGTTGGCAGGTCAGTGCTCTGCCTATCTGCGCTGTCGGAACCTCCAGGTTCCGTTTCTCCGGCTGTTGCTCCCGCGTTTAGAAACAGCAAGGCTTCGCCTTTTTCCCAGTCTTCGTTCCGTTCTAAGGTGCTAGCCACCACCGTGATTTCACTGGGACCTGTGCCCTTCAGGTACTCCAGAGCTTGGAAATGGTAGGTGGCCTTGGGTGGAAGCTCGATTTTGGCGCCTTGGGCAGAACGCTCGAGGAGGTCCACGAGATCCTCCGCCTCCACCGACAGCAACTTCGCCCTGACGATGACGTCCGATACATAGATGCGCTTTTCCAACGGAGCGGCGGTGGCTCCATAGAATTCGGGGGCAGGCATCCCCAGCGTGTCATGGGATCCGCCGAAGGGCGTAAAGGGCGTGGGAGTGGGCATAAGCAGCGTGTCGTGGGATCCGCCGAAGGGGGTGAAAGGCGTGGGAGTAGGCTGCCGGCCGGTCAGCGGCGCATCTGGTGAGGAAGTATTATGTTGCAGGGCCTCAGCCGTGGTTGGGGCCGGTTGGTCGGTACAACCGGCCAGCGCCAGGCACAACCCGGCGGCCAAGGTCACCAGCGTCCAGACGAGCCCGCTGCGCCAAATTGCGGGTTGGCGTTTCTCATCAATCATGGCCTCAGACCTCAGTGCTTGGCGTGATTGTGGTAGATGCGCTTCATGCCGTCAATGCGGAGGTGGGTGGGCCGGCCGGTCGCCGCGGCGGGCTAGTCGTCGTCGATGATGGTCATGGTCGCTTCGCTGCGCCCTATCGTCGCGCCCACCGGGGAGAAGATCTGCACCGTGAAAACTTCATCCGGCTCGTCCGCGGAGTCCTGATGCAGCCACACGGCTCCCGTTCCAGCGGTCTCGCCCGCACGGATCAGGATCTCTCCGCTCATATTCCAGTAGTCGTGCGAGTCGCCCTGCCCGCCGCGCGCCCTGGGGTCAAGGCCTTGTGACGCCAGGGTGATCCACTGCACCGTGACGTCCTCCTCCGACGCCTCGGAAAGGGTCACTCGGAACGCCAGCTCTGAAGCGTCTTCCGAGCCGGACGCATCCTCAATGGAGACGACCGGTCCACGCAGCCGGAGCATCAGCAGATCGCCGCCGCTCCAGGGTCGGGTGGCCTGGGTCCAGGTGAGGGTTCCGGCCGCGTCGTTCACCGTGGCCGACTTCACCGGCAGGCTGAGGGCGGTGGTTCCGTCCCGGGCGATGAAGTCCAGGGTTTGCCCCAGCAGGGAGACGTAGGGCGACAGGGTCAGGGTGACGCTGCCGTCCTGCCACACCAGGCTCTTGATTGCGGTTGCGTATCCCTCTGCGGTGATTGCTGTGGGCTGCAAAACCCCGTAGGATGAGTTGGCGCCCACGCCCTGGCCGATGGCGACGGGATCGAAAAACGCCTCGTGCAGCGCGCCCACGGGGGCCGTAGCCGTCACAAAGAAGCTCAGTTGATTATTCACCGGTTCAAAGTCACAGGCGGTGAATTCATGCCGGCGACTGTGATTAGTCAAGGTATAGGACCCGATGGTCAGGGGACGCCGATTGACTATCTGGTATTTGAAGCCGTTTAAGGGGTCAGTGTCGTCGTCCACTATCTTCCCGTGGAACAGTTCGGCATCTTCCCCGGTAAGGAAATTCTTTGGATAGCCCCTTTCGCGGATTGTTCCATAATCGACTACAACGCTCCCGATAGGCAATCCGGACACGACGTCCTTCTCACTCTGACCCGGAGTCCAGGGTTCTCCGTAATATGCCGCTACGTCCCGGTAATGTTTCAGGTAGTTAATAGCTCGCTCAACGCAGTGGTCGTACGCTGAAGTTCCGTCGCCCTTAACCCAGGCAATGGTGTCTTTGACCTCTTGCAGGGTCATAAAGCTGGTCGGTTGGCCAGCGTCCGGGTCCAGGACAAAGCCCTGATCCTCGATAGATTCCAAGACCTCCTGCGCGGTCATGGAGGCTATCTTCTTTTGTAGCTGGTATGGGCTGTGCGTCGCGTCCCAGTCGGTGGCGTAGGTGGTCTCTGCGGTCGCCGACGCTGTCTGGCTGTCTCCCGCAGCTGCGGCTGCGCTGCCGGCGGCTGGCAACCAGACTGGATTCAGGGAATCTATGGCGTATTCGCCAGGGTGATCTTCGTGGACCGTGGCGAAGGCAAGGGTCTGGGCAGGCGGGTCGCTTCCGGGGCTTGCGGATGCGGAGTGTGCTGAAGCCCCCTCCTGTGCGACCAGGAAAAGCAGAGCTTCCCCATCGTCCCAGTCGTTATTGCTTTTCGAAGTGTCTCCCTGAACCTCGAACTCGGCGGGACCGGTGCCCTTCAAGTACTCCAAAGCCTTGAAGCGGTAGGTGGCGAGTATGGTAGGAGGGAGAGGCTTGCCCTCCATTACCATCCGGTGAATGTCAGGCGCTTTCGTCGACAACAGCCGCGCCTGGACGATGACCTGCGATTTGAGGATACGTTCCTCCAACGATGGCGCCGCCGCGTTGTAGTGCGGAATGTGATATACGTGGAGCACCGTGGTGTCGGTGTGGCTCGCCGTCGGCGTATCATCCTGCTGGATGGGAGATTCAGCGGAGAGCGTAGGCGGAGCATCCCCGGGATGCGTCGAATCTGTCGGCTTCTCTGCCGATCCCCAAACCACCGAGCCGTCCTCGTTGTAAGGCGCGATGGTCGCTGTATCGGTGTTAACCGCCCTGGGGATGGGCCCATTGACGGTATCGTTCTCCGCGCATCCCGCCAAGGCGAGGAGTAGTACCCCGGCGGTTAGCAGCCATGGCGTAAAGACATTCCAGCAGGCCGTTCTGCACTGTCGGGTTTTCTGTCCGTCATGGCCTCAACCTCACTCGTAAAGGTGTTTGATTCCTTCCAAGTCGTACTCGGTAGGTTCCGTGAGCGGTCGCCCTTCAACTAGACTACCCATCACTGCATTGGCCCCCATCCGCGGGTGGGCCAGCCCCGCGGTGTGCCCAAATTCATGTATCGCCACCTGCGGCAGGTAGTAGTAGTTGTCGGGGTCATTTCTCGCTTGGTGAGAATTGTTCGTCCACTTGCGGGGAGAGCCACCACCGTCTGTGGGCGGAAATGCAAACCACATATCCGCATGCCCCCTGGTTCCGTCGGGCCGGGGATAGCTACAGACACAGGCAATACTGCCTTTGCACGCGGGTTTGTCTCCACAGAGAGGAACTTTCACATTGCTGTCCCCGGCAGGGTTCCAAAATCCCTTAATGGTTACATTTTGTGATTTGTCGGCGGCGGGACCATGACCGACCGGAGGGGGCTCAATGTTGAGACGATCCTACTCGGAGGGCGGACTGTCGGGGTGCCCGCCGCGTAGTATTTGAGCGCGCCTGAGTTCGATGGCGTCCTGCAGCAGGTCGGAGCCGTACCGCTCCAGGATGTCGATGTCCCTCCGCATGATCGGATCCGACACCTTGACCTTGTTCTCAGCTTGTCGCAGTTCCGTCAGGTCGCTGCCCCTCGCGCGGCGGACGTTTCTCCTTCCATAGAACCAGAACGCCAACGCGATTGCGACCACGATGAGCAGTCCAACGAGATATGGCATCTTGCTAACTCTCGGCGCGTCCGATTGACGCAATCGGGAATAAACGCCCAACATCAGTTGCGACGGCGCAAGTTTACACCATGCGCAACCCGTCCGGAGTGTAACGCCGTGGATGCTGGCGACCGGCCGTATTGGAGCGCGCCGCCGCTGCTGCTACGAGTTTCGCGCGAAGTCGAGCCAGGAAATGCACTCGCTGACGGCCGAGGGTTTGGCCGGCGCATTGCGCCGGGGTCGCGCCGTCCGCAGTTGGCCCATGCCGACCAGAATCCCGCGGCGCCGCGCCGCCGGCCTCGGAGGCTGGCGCGCCTACGCCGCTTCCACCGCCAGCGGGGCCGGTCGCTCCGGACGCCGCGCCACCGCCATCAGGAGCATCCCGCACCCCTGGGCAACCGCCGAGAACAGGATCAGGATGGTGTAGCTGCCCGTCAGGTCATACACCACGGGTCCCACGATCTGCCCCAGACCCAGTCCTCCGGCCTCGAAGGGACGCATGGCGCCGGCGATGGCGCCGTAGGAGTTGCGGCCGAAATAGTCCGCCAGCACCATGTACATCAACACCTCAAGCGCGCTGTGGAACAGCCCCCAGAACACACCGTAGGCGTACGCCGCCGCCAGCGAGTTGACCTCCAGCAGCGCCAGTGTCGCCAGCGTTGACACCGCCATGGCCGCGACGATGCACCAGCGTGGCGTGAGCTTCCCCGCCACCTGCCCCCACACCAGGCTGCTCAGCGCCAGGAACGTGCTCACGCTCAACACTCCCGCCGCCTGCGGCGTACTCAATCCCGCAAACTCGTGCAGGTAGGGCACCAGGCTGAACCCCAGGCCGGAACTGCCGGTCACGTTCAGAAAGGCGACCATCGACACCATCCAGAAGGCTTTGGTCCGCATCGCCTCCCGCGATGTCCAGCTGGTCTCTGCCGGAGCCGTTTCCCGTGCCGCCGCCCGACCGCCTCGCTGCGTCGCACTGGAGCCGGGTGATCCGGCCGCCGCCGAGGCCCGCGCGCCGTCGGGCAGCAGCCCGATGTCCTCCGGCCGCCGGCGCATGATGATAATCATGGGGATGGCCAGGAACAGGCTGAAGAACCCCAGCAGCCGGAAGGCCGTGCGCCAGTCTGCCAGCAGGGTGATCAGCGCAAACGCCTGGATGATCAGCGCGCCGCTGATGGGACGGTAGATGCCGGTCAGCGCCAGCGCGATGTTGCGGCGGCGGTTGAAGAAATTGACCGCCATGGTCCGCGGCACCACGCCGATCAGGAAGGGCTGGCTGATGGCCCGCCCGATTACCGCGGCGATGAAAAATTGCCACGCCGTGTGCACCCCGCCGATGGCCACCATGGACACGCCCAGGACGATTACGCCAATGGGCATCAGCCATCGCGGGCCATACCGGTCCGCCAGCCGCCCGGCGAAAGGCGCGAAGACCCCCGACAGCCACACCCCGCAACTGGAGGCCAGCCCGATGCTGGTGCGGGGCCACAGGGTGTCTTCCAGGATGAAACTCTGCACTCCGCCCAGCACCACTCCCGCCACCGCCGTGGCCACGAAAGCCCCGGCGCCCGAGAGCCCGAGCACCAGCCAGCCGTAGTAGAAAGGGGTGTTGGGACGCCAGTTGAGTAGAGCCGAAAGAGAGGACGCCATGCGCCTGACACTTGTATCAGACCGCCGCCATCGGTACAAGCCGCCGCACGTCTTCACGACGCCTACGCAGTTTGGTAGATCGTCAGAATCAGGATTTGCCGGATTTCAGGATTGGACAGGATTGAGACCATTTGGAGCAGAAATCTCCAATCCTGACAATTCCGCAAATCCTTGTATCTTGAAGAAGCCAACGACGCGGCAGGCCGTTAATCCTGAGGCTCGCTGCGCGAAGCCGTGGATCAGCCGGGTCGCCGCGTCGCTTCCCTCGGCTAACCCGAACAGTTTGCCCAACATCACCGCGCCCAGCCTCATCATTTGGGGGCGCTACGACCGCATGTGCGTCTTCGAGATCGGCATCGCCGCCCTGAACAACCTGGAGGACTCGCGGCTGGTGGCGCTGAACAACTGCGGCCACTGGGCGCCTTTCGAAAAGCCGGAGGAGTACACCGCTCACGTGCTCAACTTCCTCCAAGGCTGGTGACCTGTCGGATGAAGCTGACCGTCTGGGAACCGGGCAAGTATAATGGGCGCAACCGTTGCCCAGGCGACGACAAACCCGAACCCGCAGGGCCTTTCGAACGACGCTGCGGCAACCCTGGCGCGACCAAACCGTCATCCCGCGACCAAACCGTCATTCCTGCGAAAGCAGGAATCCAGAGGCCGCCGCGAACAGCCACGTTCCGGGTTCCCGCTTTCGCGGGAACGACGCGCTGACTTTGAAAAACCCGGCTGAACCCGAGACGAGGTGCATGAAATGTCACAGGCGAACAACTTCGGAGTCCTGCTGCCCACGCGGGGCGTGCTGGTATATGCCGGCAGCGGCGGTCCCCGGGTGGAACTGACCTGGCAGATGGCCGAAACCGCCGAGCGCGCCGGCTACGACTCCGTCTGGGTTGGCGACAGCATCACCTCCAAGCCCCGCATGGAGCCGCTCACGGCCATGGCGGCCATCGCCGCCCGCACCAACCGGGTGAAGATCGGCACCGCCGTCCTGCTGAACGCCCTGCGCCATCCGGTACACCTGGCGCACTCCGCGGCCACCATCGACAACATCTCCGCCGGGCGCACGATCCTGGGCCTGGGCGCGGGACGTGGCAACAACCAGATGTTCATCGACGAACACGCCGCCGTGGGCGTGCCGATCGAGGAGCGCGCTCCCCGCATGGAGGAGAGCATCCGCGTCATGCGCGCGCTGTGGACCGGCGATCCGGTCACCTCCGACGGCGAGTTCTATCCCCTCGAAAACGTCACGCTGGAACCCGAGCCCGTCCAGTCTTCGATCCCACTCTGGATTTCCAGCAACTGGGTGCGGCGCGGCCTGGCCCGGGTTGCCGAGCTGGGCGACGCCTGGATCACCAACGTCCCGTCCACGGAACTGTTCGACCGCTGCTGGCAGCGGGTCGAGCAGAACGCCGGCGAACTGGGCCGCGATGCGTCGACCATCGGCCGCTGCCTGTACATCTCGGTGAATCTGAAGGACGACACCGACGCCGCCCTGGCCGAGGGCGACCGGTTCATGCAGGCCTACTACAGCGTGCCCTACGACGTCATCAGCAAACAGTTGCTATGCGTCTTCGGCCCGCCGCAGAAGAGCATCGACGCCATCAAGGCCTACCAGGACAGCGGCGCCGACTACTTCATCGTCAGGTTCGCCTCGCCGGACCAGATGGGCCAGATGGCGCGGTTCACCGAGGAAGTCCTGCCCCACATCTCGTGATTGGCCAGGCTCGCTAGTCGGCCAGGCGGTAGATGCCGGATTTCTGCGCTAGCAGGTAGAGCTCGCCGCCGCCGTCCTCGCCGAACGACATGATGCGCCGGCGCGTGTCGGCGAGGCGCTGGTGCTCCACCACCTGGCCGTCCGCGTAACGCAGCCCGAAGACTTCGCCGGTGCAGAAGTCGCCGTACACGTAGACGCCCCGCAGCCACGGGATCGCGGCGCCGCGATAGACGTAGCCGCCGATCACCGAGCAGGGTTGGCCGTCCAGCGAATACTCCCACACCGGCGGAACCGTGCCCGTGCGGTCGCAGTCCCTGACGCTGAAGCAGTGGTTGCCCTCCAACCGGTTCCAGCCGTAGTTGCCGCCTCGCTGGATCAGGTCGATCTCCTCCCAGCGGTTCTGGCCCACGTCGCCGGTCCACAGTTCGCCGATGTCGCGGTCGAAGCTGAACCGCCACGGGTTGCGCAGGCCGTAGGCCCAGATCTCGCCGCGCCCGCCTCCCGACGCGAAGGGGTTGTCCGGCGGGATGTCATAGGGACGCTCCGGAGTGGCCGGCGACACATCAATGCGCAGGATTGAGCCGAGCAGCGAAAAGGTGTCCTGGCCGCTGCCCAGCGGGTCGCCGGCGGACCCGCCGTCACCCAGTCCGATGTACAGGTAGCCGTCGGGCCCGAAGGCGATCTGACCGCCGTTGTGGTTGGCGTAGGGCTGCCCCACCTCCAGTATCACCAGCTCGCTGTCGGGATCGACACGCGATTGATCGGCGGCCAGTGTGAAGCGCGAGACCACCGAGCGGCGGGGGGCGGCCGCGGAGTAGTAGAGGTACAGGAACTGCTCGTCGGCAGGGTCCAGCGCCAATCCCAGCAGGCCCTCCTCGGAGCGGCGGCTGCTGACCCGGTCGGTGATGTTCAGGAACTCCGTCGCGGCCGGCGCTTCCGAAACTGCCGGGTCGAACGCCCAGACCCTGCCGTCCTGTTCGGTCACCAGCAGCCGGCCGTCCCGCGCCTGGACCAGGTTGGTGGGCTCCCGGAACTCGCGGTCGGCCCACAGCGGCTCCAGCCGCAACGCCTCCAGGGGCGGCGCGTCGGTGGACGGTGGGGAAGTAGGCGGAGGCGCGGTCGGCGGCGGTGACGTGGGGGAGACACGGGCGACGCTGGGCGACGCCGCCGACGCGGGTGTCGGTCCCGCCAGCAATGCCGTAGCCTCCGGTGACGGAGGCGGCGGCGCGGCCGTCGGAGTAGGCGTAGGCGGCAACGCCGTCGGCATGCTCTGGCAACCAACGGCCAGCGCCAAGAGCAGGACCATGAGAACTGTCGCTATGGCTGCCACATTTTCAGGATACTACGTTTCTCACGCCTGCCCACATTGAGCAGTTTGTCAGAATCAGGGTTATCAGGATTCACGGATTGGCCGGATTGAGACCATTGGGGGCAGAGCGCTCCCAATCCGGATAATCCTCAAATTCTGAAAATTCTGATTCTGACGTTCTCCCGCCGCAAACCGGGTACGCGCGAGGGGGTTTGTCACTGCGAGCAGCGAAGCGGCGCGGTGATAAACTGGAACCATCCCACAGTAATCAACACCCCGCCGCAACCACGGGAGGTGCGCCATGCCGCCGGAAATTCGCGCCGTAGGAATCGAGGGACTGCCCGAGGTCCAGGCCGGTGACGACCTGGCCGCCCAGATCATGGACGCCGCCGCCGCCCAGGGCACGCCCATCGAGGCCGGCGACGTGGTCGTGGTCACCCAGAAGATCGTCAGCAAGGCCGAGGGCCGCGTCATGACCATCGACGAGGTCGAGGCCTCGCCACTGGCCATCGCCATCACCGAGGGCCACCGCCGCGACCCGCGCCACACCGAGATGATCCTCCGCGAGAGCCGCCGCGTCGTCCGCATGGACCGGGGCGTCATCATCAGCGAGACCTACCACGGCTACATCTGCGCCAACGCCGGCATCGACGCCTCCAACATCCCCGGCTCCGACTCCATCTGCCTGCTGCCCGTGGACCCCGACGCCTCGGCCCGCCGCATCCGCGACAGCATCCGTGAGCGTCTGGGTGTGGACGTCGCCGTCCTGGTATCCGACACCTTCGGACGCCCCTGGCGAAACGGGGCGATCAACGTGTCCATCGGCGTGGCCGGCTTCAACCCCGTCATCAGCTACATCGGTGAGTTCGACCCCCACGGCAACGAGCTGCACACCACCACCATCGCCGTCGCCGACGAACTGGCCGCGACCGCCGAGCTGGTCACGGGCAAGCTCCTCGGCGTCCCCGTGGCCCTGGTCAAGGGCTACCCCTACGAGCCCATGGAAAACGCCGACAGCCGCGACATCGTCCGCGACCCGGATAAAGACTTGTTCCGCTAGTGGTCCGACTGTTTTGACATCATGAGTTGGCCTTCTCCCAACTGTCGTTCCGGCGAAAGCCGGAATCCAGAGCTTGGCCCGGTGGAGACCCTTTGCCGGAAGCAATTCTTGTCGGATCTGGATGGCCGGACCAAGAATTAGCGAGGATCGCAATTGGATCGCGGTCCATACCGGCGACGGCTGTTTGACCGATCCCCGCTCTCTTGGCTAACATCGCGCCTGAATGGCGTGAATTATGACCACTGTGCCCGAAACCCTGCGTTTGCAACCGGCCCTTCTCCGTTGGGCGCGGCAGCGGGCCGACCTTACGCCGGACGAATTGGCGCATAAGGTCAGGCTGAAAGCCGACCGTGTGCTGGAATGGGAACGCTCCGGCGAAATCACCATGGACTGGGCCGAGAAACTGGCTGCGGCCACTCACAGCCCTGTGGGTTTCCTGTTTCTCTCCTCTCCTCCATATGAGACGCTACCGATAAACGACTTCCGCACCCGCGCCGGAGACACGCCGCTGAACCCCAGCTTGGAATTGCTGGAAACGGTTTACGCAATGCAGCATCGCAGCGAGTGGATGCGGGAAGAGCTAATCGATACCGGCGCGGAACCCGTTCAAATGGTGGGAGCGTTTCAGCCCGGGGTCAGCAACGCAGATGCCGTCGATGCTATGCGCAGCGCTTTGGGGCTTTCCGAAGATTGGGCAACCTCGGCCCGTAACTGGTCCGATGCGGTCGAACTGCTGCGAGATCAAGCGCAGGCGGCAGGGATATTAATGGTGTTCAACGGTGTCGTGGGGAACGATACTAGCCGGAAGCTTAATCCCGATGAGTTTCAGGGGTTTGCTCTCGTGGACGAATACGCTCCGCTCATATTCGTTAACAATGCCGACTACAAGGCTGCGCAGATGTTCACTGTGGCACACGAACTGGCTCATCTGTTTGTCGGTGAGGGAGGTGTTTCTGCCACTGAATCCCTATTACCCGCAGAGCATGATGTCGAAATACTGTGCGATGGGATCGCGGCGGAGTTCTTGGTACCAGAGGCTCACTTGCAGTCCTTTTGGCCGCACGTGTCTGGCCGCGCAGACCGCTATCAACAAACAGCCCGACATTTCAAAGTCAGCAGAGTGGTAGCAGCTCGCCGCGCGCTAGATGTGGGATTGATTGAACGGCCCGCTTTCTTCGACTTTTACGCGCAAAACAAAGATCAAGGGAGCCGCAGCCAGCAGACCTCGACTGGAGGCAACTTCTGGAATACCCAACGCTGGCGTATCGGGGTCCGTTTCGCCGCCGCGGTGGTCCGCGCACTTGAGGCGGGGCGGCTGTCACCTCGGGAAGCGTATGCCCTGACCGGATTAAAGGGCGATACCTTCGCGAACATGCCGAGCGAAATGGGCATCCGACTATGACTCCTCCGCAAAGCAATACCTTCCTGCCGGATACTAACGTGCTTGTGGCGGCTCACCGGAGTTATTACGCCTCCGATCTGTGCCCTGGCTTTTGGGATTGTCTGGCGCACTACTTCGCGGGTGGCAGACTTTTGATTATTGATCGCGTGTACGATGAGATCGTATCTCCGGTCGAATTGGTTGAATGGGTGGAACAGGCGACCAATTATTCATTTCCTACGACCGCCACCCAACCCGTTGCTGACGCGTATCGACGATTGATTGGGTACAGGATAATCCCCAGTTTACGGATGCCGCCCGTGTCGAATTTGCGAACTCGGCAGACGGATGGCTGGCCGCTTACGCCATGGCGAACGACGCAGTAGTCGTAACCAACGAGGTGTCTGCGCCCGAAGCAAGACGCAAGGTCCCATTACCTAACCTTTGCCGTCAGTTCGATATCCAGTGCATCAACACATTCGAGATGTTGCGCGGGCTCGCCGTCCGGTTCGAATGGAGTCCGCCTTGATGACCACGGCTCCCTGTTTTCCCACCAAAAACGGCGCGGCCCTGTCCATCAGGACAGGGCCGCGCCCAATAGCCAGCTAACGCAGGAACCTACACTACCCCCACCAACTCCCCCTCCCGCTCGCCCTCGGCCGCACCACCGTTCCGCACCCGCAGCGCCAGCCCGTCCCCGGCGTCGTTCACGTCGGCGATGACGTGGTCGTGCTCCTGGAACTCGCCGGACAGGACGCCCTGGGCCAGCCGGTTCTCGAGGTGCCGCTGGATGGCGCGGCGCAGCGGACGCGCCCCGTAGGTCACGTTGAACCCCTCGTTCACCAGCCAGTCGCAGCCGGCCTCGGTCAGCTCGCAGGTGATGTCCCGCTCCGCCAGCCGCTGCTGCACCTCGCCCACCATCAGCCCGACGATCTCGCCGATCTGCGCCCGGCTCAGCGGGTGGAACACGATGGTCTCGTCGATGCGGTTCAGCAACTCCGGCCGGAACGCCCGCTGCAACGCCTCATGGACCGCCCGCGACTGCTCCGGCGTCACCTTCCCGGCATCCTGCTCCCGGTCGGCGGTGGGGCTGAGGCCAAAGGGACGATGGGAAAGGTCGCCCGTGCCCAGGTTGCTGGTCATGATGATCACCGTGTTGCGGAAGTCCACCGTGCGACCCTGCCCGTCGGTCAGCCGTCCGTCCTCCAGGATCTGCAGCAGCAGGTTGAACACGTCGGGGTGCGCCTTCTCGATCTCGTCGAACAGGATCACCCGGTGGGGCCGCCGCCGCACCGCCTCGGTCAGCTGCCCGGCGTCGTCATATCCCACGTACCCGGGAGGCGCGCCGATCAGCCGCGACACCGTGTGCCGCTCGCCGTACTCCGACATGTCGAGGCGCACCATGCTGTCCTCGTCGTTGAACAGGAAATCGGCCAGCGCCCGGCTCAGCTCCGTCTTGCCCACGCCCGTCGGACCCAGGAAGATGAAGCTGCCGTAGGGACGCTTGGGGTCGTTCAGACCCGAGCGCGCCCGGCGGATGGTGTCCGCCACCGCGCTGATCGCCTCGTCCTGCCCGATGACCCGCCGGTGCAGGTGCTCCTCCATCTGCAGCAGACGCTCGGCCTCGCCCTCCATCAGCTGGCCCACCGGGATGCCCGTCCAGTTGGACACCAGCTCGGCGATGTCCTTCTCGTTGACCACCAGGTCGGGCCCCGTGGTGTGCTCGATGGCCTCGTGCTCGGCGGTCAGCTCATCCTCCAGGCGCAACCGCTCCGTCCGGTGCTGGGCCGCCCGTTCGTAGTCGGACATCTGGTTGGCCCGCTCCTCGAGGTCGGTCAGTTCCCGCCGCCGGTTCTCCATCTGCTGCAACTTGGGCGGCAGCATCCCCGCGTCGATGCGCACCTTGCTGCCCGCCTCGTCGATGAAGTCGATGGCCTTGTCCGGCAGCTTGCGGTCGGTGATGTACCGGTCGCTCAGGCGCACCGCCGCCGTGATGGCCCCGTCGGTGAGCGTCACCCGGTGGTGGGCCTCGTAGCGCGGCTTCAGCGCCATGAGGATGTCCAGCGCCTGCTCCGGCGTCGGCTCTTCGACAAACACCGGCTGGAACCGCCGCGCCAGCGCCGGGTCCCGCTCGATGTGCTTGCGGTACTCGTCCAGCGTCGTCGACCCGATGGCCTGCAGCTCGCCCCGGGCCAGGGCCGGCTTGAGCATGTTGCTGGCGTCCAGGCCGCCCTCGCCGGCTCCCGCCCCCACCAGCGTGTGCATCTCGTCCAGGAAGACGATCACCTCGCCGTTGGACGACGTCACCTCGTCGATGACCGACTTCAGCCGCTCCTCGAACTCGCCGCGGAACTTGGCCCCGGCCACCAGCCGGCCCATGTCCAGCGCCATCACCCGCTTGTTGTGCAGCGAGTCGGGCACGTCGTCGCAGATGATCTTGCTGGCCAGCCCCTCGGCGATGGCCGTCTTGCCCACGCCGGCCTCCCCGATCAGCACCGGGTTGTTTTTGGTGCGGCGGGTCAAGGTCTGCATCACCTGCCGGATTTCCTGGTCGCGCCCGACCACCGGGTCCAGCTTGCCGACCCGCGCCAACTCGGTCAGGTCCACGCTGTACTTCTCCAGCGAGCGGTACTTCTGCTCCGCGTTCTGGTCCTCCACCCGGTGCGAGCCGCGCAGTTTCTGCATCGCCTGGTACATCATCTCCTGGTTGACGCCCAAGTCCTGGAACAGCCGCGCCGAGTCCCCGGCGCTCTCCCGGGCCGCCGCCACCAGCAGGTGCTCCACACTGATGAACTGGTCCTTCAGCCGCTGCGCCTCCTCGTCCGCCACCTGCAGTAGCCGCTGCAACCGGGGCGTGATGAAGATCTGCTGCGCGCCCGACACTACCTTCGGCCCCGAGTCCAGCGACTGGTGCAGCCGGGTCTTCACCGCCTCGACGTCAACGCCCAGCTCCCGGAAGATGCGCTCGGGCAGCCCGTCCTCCAGGGCCACCAGCGCCAGCAGCACGTGCTCCACGTCCCACTGGCTGTGCTGGTAGTTGCGCACCAGTTCCTGGGAGCGCTGCAACGCCTCCTGCGCCTGTCTCGTGAATTTATCCGCGGTCATCACCATATCGGTTACCTCCTGGTTGCGTTATTCCTGCGGGTCGAATTATTGTGAGGACTGCCGTCGCCGGCCGAGTTCCTGGTCACGTTGTCGGCGGCGCGCAGTCGGGTCACCTCGTTGCTCAGGGCTTCTACCTGGCCTTCCAGTTCCGTGATGCGGTCGATCAGCTTCAGCGCCACCTCCGCTCCCGCCAGGTTCACGCCCAGCTCGTCGACAAAGGTCTTGATCCTCCGCAGCCGTTCCACGTCGGCCATGGAGTACAGCCGCTGCCGTCCGCCCGAGCGCGACGGCATCACCAGCCCCACCCGCTCGTAGTAGCGCAGGGTCTGCGCGTGCAGCCCCACCATCCGCGCAGCCACGCTGATGACGAAGCAGGGCTCGGTCGGGAAGTCGTTGTGCGGCGTCATCTCGCTTCCTCCTTAACCATAACCATCAATAACTGTCATTCCGTAACCATCACTAACCGTAACCATAACTCTCATGCGTACCCAGTTTCACCGGAACCGTCATTGCGAGCGAAGCGCGGCAATCTCGTTGGAGCAAGGAACACTGCTGCGGGAAAGAGATCGCCACGTCGCTTCGCGCCTCGCGATTACAAAATGGGTACGCGTGAGAACCGTCATTCCGGCGAAAGCCGGAATCCAGAACTCAATCCCGCACCGCGTCTTCGGCATCGCGCAGTTGCTCGAAGAGTTGGCGCTGCTCGTCAGTGAGCCCGGTGGGCAGCGCCACGTTGACCTCCGCGTACAGGTTGCCCCGCTTCTCCGGATCATTCAGTCGCGCCATGCCCTGGCCGGCCAGCCGGAACCGCCGCCGGTTCTGCGTCTCCGGCGGCAGCGTCAGCTCGATCTGCCCGCGCAGCGTCCGCACCTTGGCGACCCCGCCCAGCACCGCGTCCACCAGCGGCACGTCCACCGTGGTGTGCAGGTCGTCGCCCTGGCGCTCGAACCGCTCGTGGGGCAGCGCCGTCACCAGCAGGTTGAACTCGCCCCCGGCGCTGTTGCCCGCCGCGATGTGCACCCGTCCTCCGTCGGCGATGCCGGCCGGAATTTTCACCTCCAGCCGCCGGCCGTCGGGCAGGTTCACCAGCCGTGTGGTCCCGTGGTCGGCCTCCTCCAGCGTGATCTCTACCGGCACGTCCGCCGGCCGCTGCCGGAACCGCTCGCCCCGGCCGCCGCCCGTGTCCGAAGCAAACCCGCCCAGCAGGTCCGACAGCGTCGCCCCTCCGGTGGAGAAGCTGAACCCGCCCGGGCCGCCGCCGAAGTTGCCGCCCCGGAAGAACTGCGAGAAGTCGCCCCCGCCCTGCGGATCAAACCCCCGGCGATCAAACCCCTGCCGGTCAAAGTGCTCGGCCTGCTCCCAGCGGTCGCCGTAGCGGTCGTACTTATCCCGCTTGTCCGCGTCCGAAAGCACCTCGTAAGCGGCGTTGATGGTCTTGAACCGCTCCGCCGCGGCCTCATCCCCGGGATTCACGTCCGGGTGATGCTGACGCGCCAGCCGGCGGTACGCCTGACGGATCTCCTTCTCGTCGGCGCCGCGCGGTACGCCCAGTATGTCGTAGTAGTCAGCCATTGCGGCTCCTGCCTGCATTAAAATGATCGTGTCACCATCATATCAGACGATGCGATTACAATCAATAAATTGATGGGCTATAGTACATAGACTTGACAATAGCCCATCAATTTTGTATAGTGACGTCACCAGCCGGAAACACGGCCAAAAATCCTCGGCCAGCGTGCCGATGCCTCTGGAGGAAAGAATATGACGACCATGCAGCGACTTGACCCCTTCCGCGATATGCGCAACTTCGCCCGCCTGGTGAACAGCCCCCTGTGGGCCGCCAACCGCTGGGGCGACCCCCTGGAGCAGGATGTGGAAAGCGCCAGCGAATCCTGGTCCATCCCCATGGACGTGAGCCGCAACGAGCAGCAGCTCACCGTTCACGCCTCACTGCCCGGCTTCGCCGCCGATGACGTGGACGTGTCCATCAGCCCCGACCGGATCCTCTCGGTCAAGGCCTCCCGCCACTCGGAGGCCAGCCACGAGGGCGAGGAGTACCTGATGCGCGAGCGCCGCGTCGGCGCCTTCTCCCGCGCCATCCGGCTCCCCAGCGACCTCAACCTGGACGACGCTGCGGTCGCCCTCGAACACGGTGTGCTCACCGTGACGGTGCCCGTCGCCGAGGCCGCCCAGACCCGGCGCCTTCAGATCTCCAACGCAGCCGGCGCTTCCGTCGCCGAAGCCGCGTAAACCCCGCGCGCACACTGCGCACAACAAACCGGAGGCGGGGATGCCCCGCCTCTACTGCTATCTGTGCCAACCCGCTATTTCCGCAAGTCGTCAGAATCAGGATCATCAGGATTTCGGGATTATCAGGATTGCAACCGTTCGGTGACGGAAACCTCCCAATCCTGACAAATCCTGAAATCCCGTAAATCCTGATTCTGACGGTCCCCCGAACTGGATACGCGTGAGGCGGATGCCAGTTACCAGGCTTTTCCTCTCACGCGTATCCAGTTTGCAGTGGGAAACGTCAGAATCAGGATTTTCAAGATTTCGGGATTATCAGGATTGCAACCGTTCGGTGACAGAAACCTCCCAATCCTGACAAATCCTGAAATCCCGTAAATCCTGATTCTGACGAACTACCCAAAGCGGATACCCGTGACCGCCCACCTCTTGCATTCGACGCACTAACGTTCTATCATGGTCTCGTCAGGTAATTCCGGCGCCGCTTCGCGAGCCCCGCCGGTTCCGCCGCCAGGCCAGCGGCTTCGCCTAGCCTACATCCGAATAGATGGGCGATACGGTTTCGGGTCGGCAACGGCCCCAGTCGGTTCTTCGCATCATGGTCGCCAGCGGCCGCTACCCGATCTTCTCCCCGGGGCGGCCGCGTGTCGACCCGGCGGGTGTCACCTCCGCCCCGTGCCGTAGGGCATCGGCTCATCTGCCGGCTCCCCGCGGGTCACGGAAGCTTGGGACACAAAAACCATGCGCAAATACAGTGTTGGCCGTGCTCCGACACCGACCCGAAACCGTAAAGCCTGACCGCCAAATCCAAACCACCATCACCAAACCCGAACCGCCAACCGAAGGAGATAGCCACCGCAACACCCCAGCCCACCGGCAACCCTCACGTGTACCCCGTTTCGCTGGAACCGTCATCGCGAGCGCAGCGCGGCTCGAACCGTCATCGCGAGCGCAGCGCGGCAATCTCGTGATGGCAGCCGGGGTCTCTTTCAGCAACGAAATCGCCACGTCGCTGCGCTCCTCACGATGACAAACTGGGTGCGCGTGAGGTCACAGGGCCTTTTCAAAGTTAATCCGTCATTCCGGCGAAAGCCGGAATCCATAACATTCCGAACACAACCGCCTCCCGGATTCCCGTTTCCGCGGGAATGACGGTTCGGGGTGAAAGGCCGCCATCCGGGACTTTGAAAAGGCCCTGGTCAGTGGCGCGCCCGTGTTGCGCCCTCTCCCGCCCTGCGTCATAATTCGTCACACTTGTCGCGCAACCTACGCCCACAAGGATGGAGGGAATTCTTATGCCGCAAGCCGGTATTCCGTCGGAGCAGGAAGTGTTGGGCTGGTTCGACAGCCTGTCCAACTGGGGTAGATGGGGTGACGACGACGAGCTGGGCACGCCCAACCTGATCACTCCCGAGAAGACCCGCCAGGCCCTGGCCACCGTCCAGGAAGGCCTTTGCGTCTCCCTATCCCGGGATGTGACCTGGGACCCGGCCCCGGACGTGCCGGCTCCACCGGTGCACTACATGATCGAGAGCGGCGAGGGCTGGGCCACCGGCGACAAGGTGTCCAACCGCCCCTCCGCCGTGGCCATGGACTACATCGGCATGATCTTCCACGGGGTGTCGGTGACACACGTGGACAGCCTGGCCCACTTCTTCTGGAACGGCAAGACCTACAACGGCAAGCCGGCCCACATGGTGTCCACCAGTTTGGGCGCCACCGTGTGCTCCGTCGAGCAGGCCAAAAACGGCTTCATGACCCGCGGCGTGCTGGTGGACGTGCCTTTCGTGCGTGGCACTGACTGGGTGGAGCGCGGCGAAGGAGTCATGCCCGGTGACATCCTGGCTGCCGAGGAGCGCTGCGGCTTCCGCATCGAGCCTGGCGACGTGCTCCTCGTGCGCACCGGCCAGCTTCGACGCCGCATGGTCGAGGGCCCCGTGCCGCGCGAAGCCGGATCCACCGCGTGCCAGGCCGCCTGCCTGCCTCTCTTCAGAGAACGCGATATCGCCGTCCTCGGCTCCGACACCGGCAACGACGTCAGCCCTCCCCAGTATCCGGGCCAGCTCACCAACCCGGTTCACCAGGTGTCCATCACCGCCATGGGGCTGTGGATCCTGGACAACGCCAACCTGGAGGACGTCGCCGAAGTCTGCCGCGAGCGCAACCGCTGGACCTTCATGGTCAGCATCAACCCCCTGCGCCTCCAGAACACCACCGGCTCTCCCGTGAATCCGGTTGCGGTGTTCTAGCCGATAGCGAGCGTGGACACCGCGCCAAAAAGCTGCCCGAACGCCAACCCGTTCCATTGACACCATTGCGGCGCTAGGGTATTACTCAAGACGGGCCCACAATAGGAGCCCAGCAACCACCGGAGGTTATTATCAATGACGACTCAAGTTCAGATCTACTGCGTCAAGTGCAAGTCGAAGACCGACTCCAGTGATGTGCAGGGCGTCACCATGAAGAACGGCCGCCCGGCAACCCAGGCAATTTGCACGGTCTGCGGGACCAAAAAATTCCGGATCGGCGCCACTCCGACGGCATAGCCGGCGGCGAAATGCGGGATCGTCTGTCGCAGATGCAGGGATGCTGAGGTCGAGGCCGCACGACGATTGTTGAGCATATAACTCGGCAACCGGGAGGCCGCACGGCCCTATCGGGTAGCCAAAAGAAAGGGCGCCGGCAATCGGGCGGCGTCCTTTTCTATCGCCGGCAGTAAACGAGCGCCATGCTAAACTTCAGATGATGCGAACTCAGGGGTGATCTGTGGCCATTTGGACGATCAAAGGCGGCAGCGGTGGCGAATACGAGAATGCTTTTCTGGAAAAAGGCATCGTAGCCATTGGGTTTGGCCTGCGCCGGAGCGTCGCTGACTTCGCGGACCGGAACACCTTGCGGGACCACGTCGAAAGCCGTAATGGCGCCGACCAGCTCTGGCGCTTTTATTCGGAAGTCGACGATGGCGACACGGTTGTACTGCCCCGCAAACGTGTCCGCGAGGTAGCCATCGGGCGGATTAACGGCCCGTACTCATACCAGCCGGAGTTGGCGGGAAGGCGCGCGCCGCACACTCGCAGCGTTGAGTGGCTGGTTACTAACATACCCCGCTCGCATTTTGACCGCGACTTGCTGAACTCGATGGGCTCACTGCTGACGCTCTCGCAACCCGGAGCGCCTGACGCGGAAGGCCGCATCCGGCAAATTGCCAACATATACCTGGAACTGGAGTCTCCCGCCATAAGTGAGTCGGAAACCGAGGGGGACACCGCACTGGCAATTGGCCTGGATGACGACGCCGCTGGTACAGAACCAACCGAAGAAACAAACCTTGACCAGGAAATCAAGGACCGCATCGTCGCTCGTCTCAGGCGGCAATACGCCGGCTCACGGCTGGAATATCTGGTAGCCAGCATACTGGAATCGTCCGGGTATCACGTGCTGCGAACGCAGGAGGGGCCGGACGGGGGCATTGACGTTCTTGCCGGCAAAGGCGACATGGGTTTTGGTGACCCTCGTTTGTGCGTACAGGTGAAAGGGCGCACCAGCCCGGTGAACCTGCAAGAATACTCCAGCTTGCAGGGCAACATAAGGTCATTCGGCGCCGAACACGGCCTGCTGGTCAGCCTGGGAGGATTTACCAAACCCGTCCACGACCGCAACGAACAGCAGTCGTTCTTTATGATACGGCTATGGGGACCCGATCAGTTGGCTCAGAGACTGCTAGAAAATTATGATTCTCTGCCCGAGGATATTCGCGTCGATTTCCGCTCCGACGTTCCGCTGGAAACCGCACGCATACTGCGTCGACAAGAAGCTGAGATCTAACGACTCAGCCACCGCACCACCTTTCCGGTAAACCCGGTCGTCAGGCCGTCCAGGTACGCGTCCCACGCCACCTGCTGGTTGCCGGTCGCCAGCGACGGGTAAGCCTGCATCGTTCGGGCGACGTCGGCCATCTTGAGCCCGTTGTCGCCGGCCAGGGTCCACGCTTGCAGCGTTTCTGCCGCCCGTTGGCCCACCACCGTGGCCCCCAGCGTCTCCCCGTTGCTCCGCCGCACCACCTTGATGAACCCCTCGGTGGCATCCTCGGTTACCGCCCGGTCGACGTGCGCCATCGGCAAAATCGACACCCGCGCCTTGTCTCCGAACCGTTGCCGCGCCTGTTCCTCAGTGTAGCCCGCGTGCGCCACTTCCGGGTCGGTGAACGTGGCCCACGGCGGATGCTGCGGCCGCCCCCGCGAACGGCCGGGCAGCAGCATGTTCCGCACCGCCATCGCCCCCTGGAACCCCGCGTAGTGCGTGAACTGGAACCCGCCCGCGCAGTCGCCGGCCGCGTAGATATGCTTCACGCTGGTCCGCAGATAGTCGTCCACCGTGATCCCCCGCGGGCTGTATTCGATGCCCGCCCGCTCCAGACCCAGGCCGTACACTTTGGCCCGGCGTCCCACGGCGACCAGCAGCGCCTCTCCCTTCAGCGTCCCGCCGCCGGCGCTGATCACGACGCCGGATTCGTCTCCGTTGCGTCCTGCCGATTCCACTGGAGATGACAATCGCAGGTCAATCCCGTCTCGCCGCAGCGACTGTGCTACGACCTGGCTCGCATCCGGTTCATCGTTGGGCAGCAGCCGGTCCATCGCCTCGACCAGGGTCACGCGGGAGCCCAACCGTTGGCACGCCTGCGCCAACTCGCACCCGATGGGGCCGCCCCCAATGACCACCAGCCGGTCCGGCAGCGTTGCCAGATCCCAGAACGTCTCGTAGGTCAGGTACGGAGTGTCCGCCAGTCCGGGGATCGGCGGCGCAAACGGCGCTGCTCCGGTGCAGATCAGAAAGTGACGCGCCGAGACCTCCTGCTGGCCGACGGCCAGAGTGCGGGCGTCCTGGAACTCGGCTCGCCCCTCCAGCACGTCAATCCCCTCCGCCCGCAGGGCTTCCGGAGACTCCTGGGCGTAGGCTTCATTCACCGCGCGTTTCACCCAGCCCATCACATCCCCGAAGTCGATATGCTGATCTTTGGCGGCGATCCCGTACCGGCTCGAGTTCCGAACCGTGTGCGCCACCTTCGCGGCGTGCAGCAGCGCTTTGCTGGGGACGCACCCGGTCCAGGTGCAGTCGCCGCCCACCCGGTTGGCCTCAATGAGCGCAACGCGCTTGCCCAGCCGCGCCGCGAACCGCGCCGCCGTCAACCCGGCCGACCCGGCTCCGATAATGGCGATGTCATATGATGCCATCGCAGGCCTCACTGCCCTGCCACCCTTTTCTCTGTTGGTATCGTCCGAGACCGGACGATACAGCGCCATGTAGTGATGCGTATCGTCGCTTATCAGCTAGTCAGGGTCTCGGCATCGTCAATGTATTGAGCGGTCTCGCGTATGCGGCGCTCGGTTTCCTGGTTGCAGGCGCCGATGTAGAAGCACGATCCGTGCAGCTGGCTGAGGCGGCTGTAGTAGCGTCCCTGTAGGGTTCTAGCCCCGCGTTCGGTACGGGCCAGGGCATCGAGGCCGTCACTGGTCAGGCCCGTGGGGCCGGGCTCCACGCCGGTGCGAGCGAACAGCAAACCATCAGTGGCCCGCTTGGTCGCGCACCAGGCCTTCTCCGCGGCGTCTCTGACGTCTCCCGCATCAAAGCGTTCAACTGCCTGCCTCTGCATCTGCCGGGCATCCTCGAATAACTCTCTGACCTGTTCTTCCGCCGCAGTGGTTGTCACGTCCTACCCCTCCTGACTGTTGCTGCTATTCTACCAATCCGGACCTTAGCGCGGCCCCTTGATCTGGTCCGGCAGCCACAGGGCAAGGTCTGGGAACGCGATGATCAGCCCGATTACCACCGCCATGCAGGCCATGAACGGCAGCACCCCGATGTACACGTCGTTTATGGTGCCCGTTTTAGCCACCTGGCCCGTGCCAGCCACCTCCTGTTGGGCCACGTCGTGGCGCGCTCCCTGCAGCACGTACAGGCTCAACCCCTGCGGCGGGCTGATCTGCGCGGCCTCCAGCAGGATGATCATGATGATCCCGAACCACAGCAGGTCCACCTCGGCGGCCCGCAGCACCGGCGATATGATCGGCAGCGTGGTGAGCATCATCGAGTACGCTTCCATGAACGTCCCCAGCAGCAGGTAGAACACCACCAGGAACAGCACCAACTGCACCGTGGTCAGGTTGAAACTGGTCACCCACTCCGCCATGGTGATGGAGATCCGCAGGTACGCGAAGGCGAACTGCAGCGTGAACGCCGCCATCAGGATGAACATTATCATCGCCGACGAGCGCGCCGCCGAACTGCACGACTCCAGCGTCATCGTGCCCATGAACCGGCAGTAGTTCCGCAGACTCTGCCCGTCGAACCGGTACTGCTCGCGCCAGCCTTCCAGCGTGCCCCGCACCTCCGGCGACAGCCGGCTGCCAATGCCGCTCCGCAGCAGCAACGCCGCGATGTCGCCCGCGAACAGCCGCACAAAGTTGTAGATGATCGCCAGCGCCATCGCGCCCGCCACGCCGAACCCCGCCGCCTCCGACGGCGTCGCCCACCCGAAGTAGATGCTGCCCAGCACGATGAAGATCAGCGCCATCACCGGGACCATCAGCACGGTGAACAGCAGCCGCTCCGTCCAGCCCTCCCAGGTCCAGAACCGTCCCTGCTGCTGCCGGGGCGCGATGGCCGGCCAGATCACCGACGCGACGCCGATCATCAGCATGAACACCAGCGCCAGCAGTATCCCCGGGATGAACCCCGCCAGGAACAGCCGCCCGATGGACTCGCCCACCGTCAGCCCGTACAGCACCAGCAGGATGCTCGGCGGAATCAGGATGCCCAGCGTCCCGCCGGCCGCCAGCGAGCCCACCACCAGCCGCTCCTGGTACCCCTGCGCCCGGAACGACGGCAACGCGACCCGGCTCACCGTCGCCGCGGTGGCGATGCTGGAGCCGGCGCACGCGGCGAAAACGGCGCACGAGGCGATGTTGGTGTGCATCAGCCCGCCCGGGATGAAGTCCACCCACCGCGACAGGGCGCGGTACATCAGGTCGGCAAACCCGCCCCGCAGCACGATCTCCCCCATCAGGATGAACAGCGGGATCGCCACGAGGTTGACGTTGGTGTTGGTCTCCCACGCCCGGTTGCCCATAATGTTCCAGACGGGATTGTCCGAGAACAGGTTGAGCAGAATCAGCGCCAATGACCCCAGCGCCCCGGCCACGTACATGCCGGCCAGGAACATGACCCCCATCAGGACGAATGCGACGGCGATGAGCATGGGTCGGTCGGGCTTCTCTCAGGTCAGGGTTTCAGGCGCACACAAAAACCCCGTCGCGCGAATCTTTATTACCGACCTGGCACGGAGCCGCCGGTAATGGCGCCGCGGCAACGGGGTGAAAAACCTGCGCCATCTTATCCGACGCTGTGGGCACTGTCTAGCAGAGTGACCGTTGCGTCACGGCAATCGCATTTTGAACGGTTGCCTCCCGTCATTCCCGCGTTCGCGGGAATCCAGTGGTCGAATTGACAAACCCCGTCGACGGTGAATGCTCTTTACGGTCACTGGACTCCGGCTTTCGCCGGAGTGACGGGGGTGGATTCTTGGAATGCGCTTGCCCTGACCGTTACGGCCCGAGCGCCAGCCGGCGGCAATGGGAACCCAACGTCGTCCGGCACGACGCACCCGGACGACATACGGGGGACACGTCCCGGAACCGCAGCCTACGCTCGGCAGCAGGCAGCCCGACACGTTATCAGGCCGATGAAACAATTCAGGCAGGCGCAGACCCGAGCCGCCACGAGCCCGCGCCCGTGCTCCTGCTCGTCGTCATCGTGGTCGTGGTGTCCGGAGATGTTCTCCATGCCCTCCTTGATGAAGAAGGGGATCAACAGCAGGGCCGCCACCGGGTCCGCCCACCACCAGGCGAACAGGGCGTTGAAGCCCAGTCCCACCAGGATGGCCAGGTCCTGCAGGTCGCAGAACAGGCTCTCCACGGCCTCCGCCCGCAGCGCACGGGATTGCATTCGTGCGGCAACCCGCATCTTGGCCACGTAGAGGATGCTCATCACCACGGCGCTGGCCACCGCGATCCCGATGCCCAGCAGGCTCGGTTCCGGCTCGGGCAACAGCCCGGCCAGGCTGGCCGCGGAGTGCAGCCCAACGTAGCCCGCCAGCACGAAGAAGGAGATGGCGATCAGCCTCTGGGCGCGTCTTTCCGCCGCCTCGCTCTCGTGCTCATCGCCCTCCTGCCGCAATCGCCACACCAGCACCCCGCCGGCGAAAAGCTCGATGACGCTGTCCAGGCCGAAGGCAATCAGGGCCACGCTGCCAACTGTGGCGCCGGCCCAGAAGGCGACACCGGCTTCCACCAGGTTCCACGCCAGGCCTATGGAAACCAGTACAAGAGCTGTTCGGCGCAGGTCGTCGGCTTGGATCATCGGGAACCGCCTTCTCCTCGATCAATAGCTCGGGCGGTATCTCTTACTATATTTATTGATACAACACCGCCGATTCGCAGTCTATCAGGCGAACGACGGTTTGTCACCGCGAGCCACAGGATCGACAGCAGGGTTTCGCCCACCGTTACCGGCAGACAGCAGGTCGGATCTGGCAACCGACTTGGGGACCGAAGTGGGAATACCGGCTAGATGCCGTATCCCCGGAACAGCTCCCACGCCGCCAGTTTTTCGTCCAGCGAGCCGAAGGCCATCGTGTAATAGCCCCGGTAGCCCGCGTCTTCCAGCCGGCGGAACGTGGCCGGGAAATCGATGTTGCCCTGGCCGGGCAGCAGGTGGACCTCCACCTCGCCCGTGTTGTCGGCCAGGCGCACCTCCCCGATGCGGGCCACGTCCAGGGAGTCGATGAACCCGTTGATCCCTTCCGGCACCAGGTTGGCGTGGTTCACCGTGAACGCCCACCCGAACCGGTCCGACCGGATGGCGTCGAAGAAGTACCGGCATTCTTCAACCGTGTGCCCCAGGTAGTGCACCTCGGCGTTGTCCGGCTCCCAGTTCAGGTTCTCGAAGAAGAGCGACACCCCGCTGTTTTCGGCGTAGTCCACTGCCCGCAGCAATCGGTCCCGGGCCGCCTCCATGCGCGCGTCGACGGCCGAGCTGAAGTGCATCCCGCCGTGGACCACCACGCCGTGGGCGGTGATGCGCCGGGCCAGATCGATGTTTCCGCGCAGGTAGGCGTCCACGCCGTCGCTGACGTGGGGCGCGAATTCGGCCACGTTCACCGACGACGCCGTGTGTACCGTGACGGCGATCTCGTTCCGGTCCATCACCGTGCGCACGGCGCGCAGGCGGTCGTCGGGCCAGTTGTCCACCCGGTTCGCCCCCGTCTCAGCGGAGAAGTCCAGGTAGTGGATGCCGTGCTCTGCGGCGAAAGTAAGCGAGTCCTCCAGCGGAGTCGCGCCGCTGTCGTAGCCAATGCGATCAATGAAGTCCATTGCGTCAGTCCGTTCAGCCGTGTTCGGCGTGAGTTTGAGATCGATGCACAGGATGAACAGGATCGGATGGATGATCGTAGATGCCTGGGTCCAGCTGCGATGACTTGGGCCGGAATATTCGGCAACGTCGTAAGCATACTGTTCGTCCTGTCTATCGATGTAGAATTTCTCCTATGTTGCACAAGTGGAGTTGAGTTCCGGCCAATCTATTCGGTGACTGCCGCCGGCAGGTGGTCGGGTATCCAGCGGCGCAGCAAGTCGCCAAGTTCCTCGCGGCATTCGTCCAGGCGGTGCTCCGCGCCCTCGTACAGCACCAGTTCCTTCGGTTCTTTGGCCCAGTCGTGGATGGCCACCGCGCACGAAAAGGGCAGCCGCGTGTCGGCTTTGCCGTGTACTACCAGCAGCGGCTTGGGGGAGATCATCCCCGCTCCCTGCGCCCCGTAGGTCTGCGGTGACAGCGACACCACGCCGGCGATGTTGTCGCTCACCGCGCCGGCCGCGATCACCACTGCCCCGCCAAACGAATGCCCGACCACAATGGCCGGCCCGTGCCCCGTCGCCCTCAGGAAGTTGCAACCGGCCACCAGGTCAAGGGCGCACTGCTGGACGTCGTTGGGGTAACGGTAGTCCATGCGCAGCGAGGTGATTCCCTGGCCGGTCATCTCCTCGGCCAGCTCGGCGTACAACCCGCTGCCCGGGCCGCCGAATCCGCCCCGCGCTCCGCAGACCCAGACCACGGCCCGGGTCGTCTCCTCGGCAGCATGCAGGATGGCCGGGATGTCGCCCTTGTTGGTGCAGATCATCAGCCCCTGGCCGGCCTCTCCCTCGTGGGGCGGGCCGACCATCACCTTCTCGATCATCATGCCGATGCGGTTTTCCGCTTGTTGCTCGCCCGAGCCGGACTGAGTGGACATATCGCTGCCTTTGGTGGGTCGGTTGGTTGCGCCAATATAACACGGTCACTTCCTCGGGAAACGGCCTGACCGCGGCGCTAACCGGGCGGGCAGAATGCGCGTGCTATACTGCCGTCTGCACCTCAAGGCAACTATCAAAGTTGGTGAGTTTTTGTCGTGAACCCGTCGTTCCTGCGAAAGCAGGAACCCAGAAAGCCTACGACCGACAACCGTGAACAGCGCAAGGATTTTCTGGATACCGGCTTTCGCCGGTATGACGGTTTTATCGCAGGACTGGCGCCTTGAACCTGAACAGTTGCATCTCAAGATGCCGGCTTGCAAACCCGTAGGCCCATTCGGGAGGAACCATAAATGGCGACGGTAATGGAACGCAGGATTCGCGGCCGCGAACGCCAGGAGATCGCTGACGAATTGAGCCGGCGCGTGGATGGCGAGGTCCGCTTCGACCCGCATTCCCGCCTGCTCTACAGCACCGACGCCAGCATCTACCAGATGGAGCCCGTGGGCGTTGTCATCCCGCGCTCCACCGCTGACGTGCAGGCCGTGGTCGAGTTCGCCGCCCGCGAGGGCATTCCCGTGCTGCCCCGCTCCGGCGGCACCAGCCTGGCCGGCCAGACCGTCAACCACGCCATCGTCATGGACTTCAGCAAGTACCTGAACAACGTCCTCGAGGTTAACGCCGAGGAGCAGTGGGCCCGCGTCCAGCCCGGCATCATCCTGGATCAACTCACCCGCCAGATGGGCCCCCACGGCCTGCAGTACGCGCCCGACCCCACCACGGCCAACCGCGCCTGCGTCGGCGGCGGCATCGGCAACAACACCTGCGGCGCGCACAGCGTCATCTACGGCAAGACCCTGGACCACATCCAGGAGTTGGACGTCGTACTCTCCGATGGCTCCACCGCCCACTTCGGCGAACTCAGCCCGTCCGACCTGGAATCCCGAATCAGCGCCTCCGGCCTCGAGGGTGACATCTACCGGGGCGTCCTCCGCATTGCCCGCGAGCAGAAGGACGAGATCGACCGCACCTACGCCAAGATCCAGCGCCGCGTCAGCGGGTACAACCTCGACGAGTTCATCCTGGACGACGCCCACCGCGGCGGTCCGGTGAACCTGGCCCGCATGGTCGTCGGCTCCGAGGGCACCCTGTGCGTGGTCACCGAGGCCAAGGTTAACCTGGTGCCCCGGCCCACCATGACCTCCCTTTCCGTCCTGCACTTCCGCACCATCTACGACGCCAGCGAGGCCACCACCCGCGTCCTGCGCCACGAACCATCGTCCATCGAACTCATCGACAAGATGGTCCTCGACCGCTCCCGCGAGGCCATGGGAAACGCACGACTCCCCGGGTTTGTCGAGGGTGATCCGGGCGCGATGCTGGTGGTCGAGTTCTATGGCGAGTCGGAGCACGAACTCACCTCCAAGATGGACGGTCTCAAGGCCGACATCGGTCTCGCCTACGCCTGCGTCAACATCCTGGACCGGGCCGGGCAGGCCGCCGTCTGGAACCTGCGCAAGGGCGGGCTCGGCCTGCTCATGAGCACCCGCGGCGACGCCAAGCCGATCCCCTTCGTGGAAGACCCGGCCGTCGATCCGTCGGTCATGGGTGATTTCGTCCGCCGCTTCGACGAGATCGTCACCGAGCACGGCACCACCGCCGGCTACTACGGCCACGCCTCCGTCGGCTGCCTGCACATCCGCCCCCTGGTCAGTCTGAAGAACCAGGACGGCATCGACAAGATGGTGTCCATCGGCGAGGCCGTTTCCGACCTCATCAAGGAGTTCGGCGGCTCCATGAGCGGCGAGCATGGCGACGGCATCGTGCGCGGCGTCTGGACCCGCAAGATGTTCGGCGACCAGATCTACAACGCCTTCCGCGAGCTCAAGCAGACCTGGGACCCCCAGGGCATCATGAACCCGGGCAAGATCATCGACACCCCGCCCATGACCGAGAACCTCCGCTACGGCGTCGCCTACCAGCCAGAGGCGCTGGACACCACGCTGGACTTCTCCCAGGACTTCGGCTACGCCGGCGCTGTGGAGATGTGCAACGGCATGGGCGCCTGCCGCAAGCTGGACGGCAGCATGTGCCCGTCCTTCATGGCCACTCGCGACGAGGAGCATTCCACCCGGGGCCGCGCCAACCTGCTCCGCGCCGCCCTCTCCGGCCGCATGCCCGATGGCGCCGACAGCTCCATCACCGACCACCGGCTCCACCAGGCCCTCGACCTCTGCCTGGAGTGCAAGGCCTGCAAGGCCGAGTGCGAGTCGGGCGTGGACATGGCCAAGCTCAAGTACGAGTTCCTGGACCACTACCACAAGGAGCACGGCGTGCCCCTGCGCTCCCGCTTCTTCGCCAACATCAACGGGCTGAACAAGCTGGGCAGCCGCTACGCGCCGCTCACCAACTGGCTGGCCGGATCTGCTCTGGGCCGTTCGCTGACGTCGAAGTTCCTGGGCATCGCGCCCCAACGCCAGCAGCCGGCCTTTGCGTCAATGTCCCTGCCCGACTGGTTCGCCCGGCGCGCTCCGAACGGCCATGGCGAGGCGAAGTACGGCACGGTCGCCCTCTACAACGACACCTTCATGAACTACAACTACCCCGAGATCGGCATCGCCGCCGTGGAGGTGCTGGAAGCCGCCGGCTACCGGGTGGAACTGGTCAACGGTGGCTGCTGCGGCCGGCCCATGATTTCGAAGGGTCTGCTGGACCAGGCCCGCGACCAGGCCCGTTCCAACATCGACGCCCTGTACGCCTACGCCAGCCAGGGCATCCCCATCGTCGGCTGCGAGCCCAGCTGCCTGCTCACCCTCCGCGACGAGTACCCCGAGCTCGTGGCAGACGACCGCGCCCGCACCGTCGCCGAAAACGCGTTCCTCATCGACGAGTTCATCGCCAGCGCCCAATCCGAGGGCCGCCTGGACCTGCAGTTCTCCGACCTGGAGAAGCAGGTGCTGTTCCACGGCCACTGCCACCAGAAGGCCATGGTCGGAACCGCCAACTCGATGGCCGTCCTGAACCTGCCATCGGGCTACCGGGCCGAGCTGATCAACGCCGGCTGCTGCGGCATGGCCGGCTCCTTCGGTTTCGAGAAGGAGCACTACGACATCTCCATGCAGATCGGCGGCCTGTCCCTCTTCCCGGCAATTGAGGCGAAACCCGACGCCGAGGTGGCGGTCATGGGCGTCTCCTGCCGCCAGCAGGTGGAGCACGGCGCCGGCCGCCGCGCCCGCCACCTCGTCGAGGTGCTGCGCGACGCGGTGGTGATGCCGCAGGGCTAACGAACCACGCTGGGCGCCCGGGGACACAGCACCGCGCGCGGCAGGCTCTCCCCGATGGCGCCCTGGTACCGCGCGCACTCCCAGGAAGACAGTTGAGCGGAACGCCATTGCCAGTACATCCGGGCCGGATCGTAATTCCCGCCCGTTGGCTTCGGCGATGCGCCCATCGGCGGGCCGAAGGCTGGAGAACCCGGCAGATCAATCGGAATTTGCCCGACGACGACCGAAATGTCGTTGCGATACCGGGGGACCGACGACAGGTCGGCCCCCGATGTCGGCTCGGTGAAAACCGCCGGCCGGAGATTGTTGCCGAACCCGACGGTGATGTCTCGGTCGGTCAGCAGGTGGACGTGAACCCGATCCGACTCATCGTTGTCGGGGGCGGTGTCGTACTCCGCATCGACGCGAGCCAGTAATTCGTAGCCGCCCGCCGGGTACCGCAGCGTCTTCCACGTGAACTCCACTTCTCTGGTCTCGCCCGGTTCCAGGCTTGCGCCTTGTTCGTACATCGTGTCGAGGTTGGCGCCGTTGAGCAGGTAGACCGTGCCCCGGCCCGCGTATGGCCCCTGATTCTGTACCACTACAGTCATCTCAACCCAATCGCCCTTCACTATGGGATGCAGTGGATCCGGAGCCTCTAAACCGGCAATGGCGAAATCGACTTCGGGTGGCCTCAGTCCTATCTCGAACGTTCTTACCGCGCCCGCCATGCCGGGTATCTGCACTCGAAAGACGTGATCTCCAGGCTCATAGCGGCTGGTGCGCCACGTGAAGGAAGCCGTGCCGACGGCTCCCGACGCCACCCGGGGCCGCCTCGTTTCCGGTTGCTTGTCCCCTGAAGGGAAGTACAGCGTGACCGGGATATTGGCGGCAAGCGGTCCGTCATTGCGAACCGTCACCGTGATGCGCGCCGGTTCACCCACCACCGGGGAGTCCGGGTTCCATGATATGTTCACTATCGACGCGATCAATCGGGCGGAGACGAGCCTGATCTGAATTGCTGCGGATGTGTCCAGTTCGGTGATGTTGTACTCCGCCAGGAGCGTGGCTGTCAGTGTATGCACTCCGACGTCATAGTTCGAGGTCTTCCAGGTGAACTCGATGCGTGCTATTTCTCCCGGCTCGATCCGCGAGGACGCTCGTTCCGGCTGCTTGTCGCCTGACGGGAAGGAGAGCCGCACGGGCACGTTCAGGGCCGACCGGCCATTGTTGATCACGTCCACCCAGATTTTCACTTCCTGGCCCTGCACTGCCGTCTCGCTGGGGTCTGAGCCCATGCCGACGATGGCAACGTCAACGAGGGGCGGGAGCAACTCGATCTCAAACCGTTGCGACGACGGTGGGTCGCCGGACGCCTCAACCAGGAAGGAATGTATGCCGGGCTCATAACGGCTGGTGCGCCAAGTGAAAGAAACTGAGCCAACAGCCCCGGGTTCCACGCGCAGGCGCCGGGTTTCCGGCTGTTTGTCGCTCGATGGAAAAAGCAAAGTGACCGGGACGTTGGCCGCGACGATCCCGTCATTGCGAACCGTCACGGTGATGGTCACCGGTTCGCCGACCCGCGGCTCCTCCGGATTTGCGGCGACGCTCAGGATTGTCGCGTTGATCACCAGGGGCGTCAGGGTGAACCTGATTTCCCCGGTGGCGCGTCCCCGCGTGAGGTTGCCGGCGAGCAGGATCGCCGCCCGCAGCGTGTGGATGCCGGGTTCGTAGTTTGAGGTTTTCCACTCAAAATAGACCTTCACAGTTTCGCCCGGGGCCACCCGCGGCGACCGGACCTCCGGGCGCTTGCTGGCGGACGGGAAGGTGAGCCGAACCGGAACGTTCAGCGCCACCGGTCCATCATTGCGGACGTCGATCCACACTTCTACCGGTTCGCCCGCCATCGCGGTTTCGACCGGGTATGTGCCCATGCTCACAAGCGCGACGTTTTCCACGATTGGCAACAGCTCGATAGTGAAACGCTGCTGGGGAGCATCGACGGCTGCTACCTCTACGAAGAAGTGTTGTGTGCCCGGCCGATAGTTGCCGGTCAGCCACTCGAATACCACCGTCCAGGTTTCACCCGGATCCAGTCGCGGCTTCCGGGTTTGCGGCTGCTTGCCGCCGGCAGGGAAGTGCAGTGTAACCGGGACATTGGCGGCAAGCGGCCCGTCGTTGCGAACGGTTACCATTATTGAGACCGGTTCGCCAACCATGGGATATTCCGGGCTCACGGCGACGTCCACGATACTCGCCGTGATAACCAGTGGGGTAATCAGAAATGGCAACTCAGCAAGGGTTTGTCCAGTAGTGATGTTGTACTCCGTCAGGAGCGTGACCGTCAGTGTATGCACTCCGACGTCATAGTTCGAGGTCTTCCAGGTGAACTCCACCCGTGCGGTTTGCCCGGGCTCGATCTTCGCGGATTTTCGTTCCGGCTCTTTTTCGTCGGTCGGAAACGCCAACTCCAAGGGAACGTTCAGGGCCGACGGGCCGTGGTTGATCACGTCGACCCAGATCTCCACGGCCTGCCCTTTCATGGCCGTTTCCGTAGGATCGGAACCCATGCGAACTATCGCCACGTCCACAAGAAGCGGCAGCAGCTCGATTTCAAACCGTTGCGACGCCGGCGGATCGTTGGGCACTTCCGCCCTGAAATCGTGTATGCCGGGCTTATGACGGCTGGTGAGCCAAGTGAAAGAAACCGAGCCAACAGCCCCGGGTTCCACGCGCGGGCGCCGGGTTTCCGGCTGTTTGTCGCTCGATGGGAAGTGCAAGGTTACGGGGATGCGGGCCGCAACCAACCCATCGTTCCGCACGGTGACCGCTATTGTCACCGCTTCCCCCACTGTCGGCGTTTCCGGGCTTACGGCAACATCCACGATGCTCGCCGTGATGATCAGCGGAGTGAGGCGGAACGGTATTTCCGCGGACTTCTGGCCAGAGGTGATGTTGCCATCGACCAATATATCGGCGCGCAGCAGGTGCTCATCGGCTTCGTAGTTCGATGTTTTCCACTCGAAGGTGACTGTTGCCGTATCGCCCGGTTCAACCCGTGGCGACTTTCTTTCCGGCTGTTTGTCCGCTGACGGAAGGGTGAGTTGCACTGGAATCCTGACGGCGAGGGGACCGTCGTTGCGCACCTGAACCCAGACTTCCACCGCCTCGCCCACCATCGCGGTTTCGGCGGGGTATGTACCCATGCCGACGATGGCTGCGTTCACCACCGTAGGCAGCAGTTGTACGTACCGGTATTCTGTGGGGTTGCTAACGGCGGCCAACTCCACGCGCAACCGGTGCGTCCCCGGCCGGTAGTTGCTGGTTAGCCACTCGAAAACCGCCGTCCCGGTTTCACCCGGATCCAGGCGCGGCTTCCTGGTTTGCGGCTGCTTGCCGCCGGCAGGGAAGTACAGTGTAACCGGGATATTGGCGGCAAGCGGTCCATCGTTCCGCACGGTGACCGCTATTGTCACCACTTCCCCCACTGTCGGCGTTTCCGGGCTTACGGCAACATCCACGATGCTCGCCGTGATGATCAGCGGGGTGAGGCGGAACGGTATTTCCGCGGACTTCTGGCCCGAGGTGATGTTGCCATCGGCCAATATATCGGCGCGCAAGGAATGTTCACCAGCCTCGTAGTTCGATGTTTTCCACGTGAACTTGACTGTTGCCGTATCGCCCGGTTCAACTCGCGGCGAACTTCTTTCCGGACGCTTGCTTGCCGACGGAAAGGTGAGTTGCACCGGAATCCTGATGGCGAGGGGGCCGTCGTTGCGCACCTGAACCCAGACTTCCACCGCCTCGCCCACCATTGCGGTTTCGGCGGGGTACGTACTCATGCCGACGATGGCTGCGTTCACCACCGTAGGCAGCAATTTCATGTCCTGGTATTCCGTGGGGTTGCCAACGGCGGCCAACTCCACGCGCAACCGGTGCGTCCCCGGCCGGTAGTTGCTGGTTAGCCACTCGAAAGTTGCCGTACCCGTTTCACCCGGATCCAGTCGCGGCTTCCGGGTTTGCGGCTGCTTGCCGCCGGCAGGGAAATGCAGTGTAACCGGGACATTGGCGGCAAGCGGCCCGTCGTTGCGAACGGTTACCATTATTGAGACCGGTTCGCCAACCATGGGATCTTCCGGGCTCACGGCGACGTCCACGATACTCGCCGTGATAACCAGTGGGGTAATCAGAAATGGCAACTCAGCAAGGGTTTGTCCAGTAGTGATGTTGTGCTCCGCGGGAATATCTGCCATCAGCATGTATTGGCCAGGGTCGTAGCTGCCGGTTTTCCAGGTGAAACGGGCGGTCTCAGTAGCCCCTGCGTTCACGGGAGGGTGGCGCGTCTCCGGCAATTTGGCGTCGGAAGGGAATTTCAGGGTTACCGGCACGTTGGCGGCGGTCGGGCCGTTGTTGCGGACTTCTACTGCAATCTCTACTTCTTCACCCGGCATCACTGTGTCCGGAGGCGATGCGCTGATGCCGATGATCTCGGCGTCAATATGCAGGGTTGCGTCCCGGCTGACTTCGGCCACACGGCCGTATTCTATTGATTCCAACGCCAATTTCAGCGCGCGCTGTCCCAGGTATTTGGCCGATGCCGGCAATTTCCAGGTGATGCTTTCCTCAATCTGCTCTCCGGGCTCCAGCTCGTTGATCCCTTTTGTCTTTACCGGCTTCTCCGCGTCATCCAGGTACAAACTGGCGGTCAAGGGCAGGGGAACCTCGCTGTTGTTTTGAACCGTAAGCGAGAGTGTTGCCGCTGCGCCGAGAAACAGCACTTCGGGGGAGACGGAAACGACTGTTACCGCGACGTCCACCAGAGGTTCCATTCGGGTGATCTCAATGGCTGTTGCGTTGTTATCCGGAGACAAGTCAACCGCTGCGGAGAGCAGGACATCGATGGAATGCTTGCCCGGCGGCAGGTCCCGGATCGGTACTTGCAGACTCGCCGCTTTGGTTTTCCCGGCGGGAACCATGACCACATGCCGGGATAGTTCCATTGCCTCCGTTTCGCCTTGCGGATGCCAGAGAAATTGGATTGCCGCAGGTTCGGGAGTGGTTCCGTCGTTGGCGACTGTGGCGACCACTTCAACTGCATCGGCGGCGAACGGCAGGGTTGTCTTCAGCGGATCAGCCGATACCAGCCGCACGTCCACCATTCCGAATGACGGCCCGGTCAACTGCTGGCGCGTGCTGACATTGTGGCCCGTTTCTTCCACGAGATCCAAAACTAAATCATCGGGGTGAACGATATTGATCCGATCTGTTGATGGGTTTGAGTTATTGGATTCGTCGACGTCAACGAAGTCGGTCGGGCTGACGACGGTGGCCGCAGCGCTGACCGATTGATCGCTCAAGGCAGGGAGTGTCGGGATGGTCCACGCGATCTCCCCCTCCGCCTTGCCGCCGTAGGGAACGACGCAATCGGAGAAACAGATTGCAGCGACCTCGTCAATCGCCCGGTCGTTGGGGCCGGTCATTTCCAGGCGGAGCGTAACGTCGGTTTGGCAGCTGAAGTTGTAGATCTGGTAGACAATTCTCAGGTCCTCTCCGACTTGATAATCCGGCGGCGATTGGAGTTCACCGGCAATGTCCCTGATGCCGGCGATGCCCACGCGCACGTCTTCGACGCAGCTGTCCGGGTCGTCAGATCCATCGTAGGCCGACCGGAAGAGCTCGACTTCCAGAAGCTCCTCGTTGTCATCGACGGTGGTGTCGTCCGGCAAATCGACTGATACCTGAAGGTCATACTTCCCGGATGGGTTGCCGGTGGTGTCCCACTGGAGTTTCACATTCTCATTGGAACCCGGCTCGATGAGCGGCGATATTTCCTTCGCTACGGCCGTCGTATCATCCAGATCTTGGACCCTGTACAGCATCACCGGCGCTGCCACGGGGACCTCGCCGTGGTTGGCGACCGTGGCAACTACCTCCACCGTTTGACCGATGGCGGCCACGTTGCGATTGATCGTCGCTGCCGTGAGCGCCACGTTCACCACCGGATCACGGAGAGCTACGGTCAGTGACAACTCATCGTTCTCATCGCCGCCGTAGCCCGTTACGCTGGCCACGATTTTCAGTTCGTGATCGCCGGATGCGACGCCGGCGGTATCCCACGTCAGACTGGCAGTTGCCGTTTTGCCGGCCGGGATCGCCGCGATTGCTGCGGGCGTTGCGCAGTCCTTCTCCTTATTTCTATTCTCATCATCGCAACTCACGACGTCATCCAGCTTGACCTCTACGCCAGTGACCTCGGCAATGCTTTCGTTTAGCACCTCCACGTTGATCGACACTGGGATTCCAGCGATGTGGTCTGTCGATGCGAGGACAGCCGATGACAGCGCTATGGGATTGCGAATGGTCACGTTGACCGACTGATGGTCGTCTCCATCGGCAACCTGTCCGTTCCCCCCGGCGGCGACGATTAGTTCAACCTGACCTGCATCCCGGCCGGCCGTGTCCCACTGGAAAGCCGCGTCTGCCGTACCGCCGGCGGCTATCGAGGCGAAGTCCACGTCGGCAAGGGCGACGTCAGCATCCGATTCGTACAAGCCAACCGACACGGCGGTCATTTCACCAGTCCCCACGTTTTCGACTTGCGCCGTGAACTTGACAGTATCGCCGGTCACGGCCGCGGCGCTCGTCGGGGAGACGTTTTTGAGCAGGAGCCAGTTTCGGATTTCGATGTCGGACGTGATTGAGTTATTGCTCTCGTCAATATCCCCGGCGGTCTCGGCAACCACATCCAGCTTATAATCATCCACTGCTGCCATTGACGTGTCCCAGGTCAAGGCGCCCGACGCCGATGCGCCGACGGCCAACGCCGTTACAGTTGCCGTATCCGTGGGGGTGTCGTCCTGATCTTCACCGTCTTTCGTCACATATAGGCTGATTGATATTTCGCCGGCGTCCTTCTCCCCGGCGTTAGTCACGGTAAACGGCACGCTCACGGAATTTCCCGCAACGGCCGTATCGGCAACGAGGTTGGTAAAACTCAACTCCACGTCCGCCGGATCGTGCAGCGTCAGCGACGCGGTCGCGCTATCGTTGCTCACGTCGTCGTCATCGGCAACTGTGACTACCAAGCGCAGACTGTACACACCGGCGGCGGCGTCCGTATCCCAGGAGATGGTGACGGTGGTTTCCTCTCCCACGGCGATGGTGTTGGCGGTCTCGGACGCCAGTGGTCCAGCGTCTTCCGCGCCGTTCGCGTCGAACAGCGAAACGTCGGGCTTCACTGCCGCAACGTTGCCGTCGTTTTCGAGTACGACGGTGAAATCAACCGTATCCCCGACCACCGCTTCAGTCGCCGAGGCCGTGACGGACTTGACGGCGACGTCCACCGACCGTTCCACCAGAGTCACAGTCTCCGTCTTGCTGTCGTTGTCCGCGTTGTCGTCGCCCTCCGTTTGCGCCAGCGCTCGCAGACTGTGTTTGCCCGCTGCCGCCCCGTCGGTGTCCCACGTGAGCGTTACCGTACCCTCTGCGTTGACGGCGAGTGCTGAGACCATGTCCGAATCCAGCGCTGTGGTATCCGCGCCTTGGTCCAGCGTCACGGTGGTGTCGGCCCCCGCGTCGGCGTCGCCCTCGTTTTGTACCCTCACGGTGAAATCTACGGTTTCCCCGATTACGGCAGTGGTCTTGGATGCGGTGACCGACTTGACGGCGATGTCCGGCGCCGGTTCCTCGTTGACGATGTTTATTGACTGTGCGGAAGTGGCGGTGTTGTTGCTCGTATCGGCGTCAACAAAATCGTCCGGCGCGGTTATTGTCACGGTGGCAACCACCTTCTCGCCGGTGGCGTTGGGATGCTTGCCTAAATCCCATTGGACATTCTCGTTTTTGGTTTCTCCGGCTGCGATTGTGCACCCTTTTGTGCAAGGCGCTGAAGAGCCGTCGGCGTCGTGAATTGTCGCGTTGCTCACCGATCCAGTCAGAGCCACGGTGACGGTTACTTCGCGACAGCTCGAGTTGGTAACATCGTAATATATCTGAACATCGTCGCCGTCAGCGTAATCGGGAGGATCTTTCAAAGTGAACGTCAAAGCCTCCGCCACCCACGGAGCCGTGATGCTAACGTCGTCAACGCAGTCCTGATGCAAGACCGCGCCTTCCACAGTCTCGGCGGGCCGAGAGGCTGGACCGCCGGCAAAATGGGGCCACAAGGACGCTAAAGCCACGCAAGCGGTTACCACCGCCATGATCAGGGCGAGCGGACGAACGCCGTTCACGATTGAACCCGGTTGGCGGAGCCTGCTGGTTAGACGGACCCCGCGTCAGCTGCTCGGCCTGGTGTACACCAACATCACCGCCCCGGTCGCTGTCGCTCCGGCGTCGACGGTGACCGTAACTTCGTAGAGACGGCTGGCGTCGCTGGTCCGTTCCAAAGTAAACCCCGACACCGCCAACCGGGTGGGCTGCTGGACCGATACCACTGCGCTGTCATCCACCATCAACTCGGCGGTCACCGCGGGTTGATCATCCGTCTGCCTGCTGGTGATCAATATCGACGCCGACGCCAGGATGTTTTCGATAGTCGGCGGTACCACAAACCTGACCGGGTCGGATGGGTTTCCGTCGGACTCATTGCCGAACAGCACGAAGGCGTTGTAAGCGGGATGCTGCCAATGGTAGTAGCCGACCGTGTCCTGATCCGCGTCGACGATTTTGTGCACGTCCTTTTTGGCAACCGCCAACACCTCGTTGATGGCCAGCAGCAACAGGTTCTGTCTCAAACCGATTGTCTCCTGCTCCAGGGAGTCGTACCGCCAGATGCCGGCGGCTGGAGCGTCTGCTGGCAAATAGGCCACGACCCAGCCGCGGTCATCGTAGTACACCGTGACGGGTCTGGACGGCACCGTGGGGCCGAAGTTCTGCGTAGTGGCCATCGGCAACTCCACTATGCCGAAATTGCCTCCCGAATCCACGTGGCGGCCGGCCTCAATGCGGTTGCTGTTCGATTCGTCTGGTTCGCCCAACAGCGCATCGGTGATTGCCATTACATTGAGGCGTGGCAGGAGCTCGTCCGGCCCGTCGCCCGGGGAGTGATCGGGCACCCGGTGATGCGCGGAAAAACCCGCGTCTTCTTCCCGGAAAGCCGTGGTGTCGTCACCCTGAGCGGTGGCGAGCAAATCATCCGGCTCCGCCAGGTTCCAAACTGTTACAGTACCCGCGCCCCCTCGACTGGTTTCTGCCCAGGCTGCGCTGCACAGCGAGAAGACGAATGCGGCCGCCGCTGCCGCAACGGTCAAGTGGATCCAGTACAGCCGTGGGTATGCTGGCGCTCGATGCGAAGGGATGAGATGCTTCATAGTTCATTCAGTGGCTAGTGGACTCCGGCTTTCGCCAGAGTGACGCCGTTGTAATTTCGTATGCGATAGCCCTGGCCCAAGCCTGGGTCCGGGCTGACGCAGTGACTTTTCGTCGGTATTTTAGTAATTTACTAAAAATTTGCAAATATGGTTTACCGATAATGAATATTCACTGTCGGGATGTCGAAGCCGGGACACTCCCGGCGCGGGTCTCTCCATGCCCGGCCGCCCGGCCCAGTGGTATCATGCGTTTTACCGGCGCCACCATCCGTGACCCGTCGAGGTTCAAAATGACTACCATCCGACCTGCCACTCGGCCTACCCAACCGCCGGATCCACCCTTCCGCCTCCCCGACATCCCGGAGAAGCATCCCGACGACATGACATCCGTGCAACATCTGCATGAACCCGGCCATACCCACCACCTGTCGCAGTACCTCGGCAACCCCGACACCACCCTGGTCACCGGCGAACGCTACGTCATCCTCGGCCCGGACTTCGACCCCAACGACTGCCGCTACCCGGACCTGCTGGTGGCCTTCGACGTTGACCCCGCCGCCTACCGGGCCCGCAACGGCTACGTCATCTCCGAACAGGGCAAGCCGCCGGACTTTATCCTGGAGGTGGCGTCTCTGCACACCGCCAGCGCTGACCGGGGGGTCAAGAAGGATTACTACGAGCGGCTGGGGGTGGGAGAGTACTGGCTGTTCGACAGCGAAGGGCGGTTCTACGGATTCACGCTGCGGGGCCACCGGCTGGTGGACGGGAAGTATGAGGAGGTCGAGGTGCGCGAAATCAGGCCCGGGGTGTTCCGGGGACACAGCGCGGCGCTGCATCTGATCCTGCAGGTGGACGACGGCTTCCTGGGGCTATATGACCCGGCCACGGAGGAGCACATCCCGACCTTTGAATCAGAAAGGGCCCGGGCCGAAAGCGCCGAGGCCCGGGCGCGGGAGCTGGAGGCAGAACTGAACCGGCTGCGCGAGAGCCGGTAGCATCGACGCCCTGCTGGCGCGCCGCGGCGCCCTATCAACTCTGAACTATTACGCTCATGCCGTTACGTTCGACCATGGTAGGGCAAGTGGTACGATATTAGGGCAATGCAAACTCGAACCGCAGTTCCCTTACCCTCACAGCCGCTTCCGGGCACCCTTGCAGACCTGATTCTGCCCGAATCGGCCGGCGCGCGCCGCATCGCCCGGGACGTGGCCCTGATCGTCGCCGGCAGCCTGCTGGTCGCGCTATTCGCGCAGGTCAAGATACCCCTGGGGTTCACGCCCGTGCCCATCACCGGGCAGACCTTCGCGGTTCTGCTGGTGGGCGCGATGCTGGGGGGCTGGCGCGGCGGCCTGGCTCTGGCGCTCTACGCCGTAGAAGGAGCCTTCCTGCCCTTCTTCGCCGGCGGAGCCTCCGGCTGGTTCTGGCTGCTGCCGTCCGGCGGATACATCGTGGGCTTCATACCGGCGGCGGCGCTGGTGGGCTGGCTGTGCCAACGGGGATGGAACCGGCGCCCCTGGATCCTGGCGGCCATGCTGCTGGGCAACGCCGTGCTCTACGTGCCGGGACTGATCCAGCTGAACCTGTTCCTGCCGGCCAACGTGGCGGAGGCCTGGGGTTGCGCCAACGTGTGGCAGTGCGGCCTGCTCCCCTTCGTCGCCGGCGATCTGGCCAAGCTCATCGTGGCGAGCCTGGCAGTGCCGGCCGGATGGGCGCTGCTGGACCGGTTCGCGGCCAAACCCGACCACGGCACGGAGTAAGCGCAGGAAACCATGGACATCTATTGGCTGGGACACGCCTGCTTCAGGCTGCGTTCATCGACCGCCGGCCTGTCGATTATCACTGACCCGTATGCTTCCGGCGTGGGCGGCCTCGGAGTGCAGGTCGACCCGAGGCAGATGGTCGACGCGGTGGGGGTCACTGTCAGCCACGACGACCCCATGCACAACAGCGCGCGTGAGGTTGACGGCCAACCCAGAGTGTTCGACACGCCCGGCGAGTACGAGTTCCAGGGCATCACCATCCGCGCGGTGATGACGCCGCTGCCCGAGGACACCCCGCGCAGCAAGCGCAACGTGGCGTTCGCCATCGCGCTGGACGGGATCAACGTGTGCCACCTGGGGAACATCACGCAGCCGCTCACCGCGCAGCAGATCGACCTCATCGGCCCGGCCGAGGTGGTGCTGGCCCCGGCCGGCGGTTCCGACCACAACCTGCTTTCATACCGGGCCATCAACCAGACGGCGCAGCAGCTGGACGCGCGCTGGCTCATTCCCATGCACTACCGGGGCGAGAGGGAGCCGTCGGCCGTCGAGCCGGCGGGGCCGGAGACGTTCCTGCGGGAGCTGGGAGTGGCCGAGGGCAGCCTGCAGCCCCAGGGCCGCATGCAGGTCACGCGCAACAACCTGCCGCCGTCGCTGCAGGTGGGGTTGATGGCGCCGCAATTCCGAACGCAGTAGGCGCGTCGTCCAGCATCAAACCCCGATCGGCGACGAGATTGCCGCGCTTCGCTCGCAATGACCGATGACGTGAGCGTCCGGTCGCGCTGTGTATAATGGCTCCAATCTGGAGGTGACGTTATGCCAGCTGAGTTGATGGGCCCTTACACCAAGCTCCGCAGCGAATTCGGCGTGCCGGTCAGGATGCGGGACGGCGTCACCCTCTACGCCGACGTGTACCGTCCGGACGTGGATGACCCGATGCCCGTGCTGCTGCAACGCACGCCCTACGACAAGTTCCAGGGGGTGGGTGGCGGCATGGACGTGATGCGGGCCGTGTCCCACGGGTACGCGGTCGTGATCCAGGACACGCGGGGCCGCTATGCTTCGGAGGGCGAGTTCTACCCCTTCCTGGACGAACCCAACGATGGGTATGACACCGTGGCCTGGTGCGCTGAGCAGCCCTGGAGCACGGGCAAGGTGGGCATGTTCGGGCGGTCCTACGTTGGGGCGACGCAGTGGCTGTGCGCCATCACCAACCCGCCGGCCCTGACCTGCATCGCGCCGGGAATCACCGCGTCGGACTACTACGAGGGCTGGACCTACCAGGGCGGCGCGCTGGCCTGGGGCTTCGCCCTGTCGTGGACCATGCGGCAGCTCACCATGGCCAACCTGGGCGCCATCAGCCGCCGTCACGAACTGCCCGACGGAACCCGCGAGGGCCTGCTGGCCGCGTTCAACGAGCTCGATTGCACGTTCCGGCACCAGCCCATCGTGGATTTGCCGCACCTGAAGGAACCGCTGGCCGGGTACTTCTACGACTGGATCAAACACTCCAGCAGCGACGAGTACTGGAAGCGATGGCGCATCGAGGACCACTACCCGCACATCACCACGCCGGCGCTGCACATCGGCGGGTGGCACGACATCTTCCTCCTCGGCACCCTGCGGAACTTCGTCGGGATGCGCAAGCACGCGGAGGACGCGACCGCCCGGGACGGGCAGCGGCTGATCGTGGGCCCGTGGCATCACGGCCCCTTCGGCGAAACCTCCGGCGACTTCTTCTTCGGGCTGGGCGCGGCCGGGCCGGCCATTGACACCGACGGCATCCAGCTGCGGTGGTTCGACCATTGGCTCAAGGGCGAGGAGAACGGCGCCAATGACGGCGCGCCGGTGCGCATCTTCGTCATGGGCGACAACCAGTGGCGCAGCGAGCAGGAGTGGCCGCTGGCGCGGACGCAGTACGCCGACTATTACCTGCACAGCGGCGGCAAGGCCAACACGTCGTCGGGCGACGGCGGGCTCTCGGTGGACGCCCCGGGCGACGAGGCGGCCGACGTGTTCCTGTACGACCCGCGGGACCCGGTGCCCACGCGAGGCGGGCCGCTCTGCTGCGGGCCGTCCTTCGTGCCGGGCGGATCCTACGACCAGCAGTTCATCGAGAACCGCAGCGACGTGCTGTGCTACACCACGCCGCCGCTGACCGAGGACCTGGAGGTGACCGGTCCACTGACGGTGACGCTATTCGCCTCGACCACCGGGGCGGACACGGACTTCACCGCCAAGCTGGTGGACGTGGAGCCGTGCGGCGCCGCCCGTGCGCTGATCGACGGCATCATGCGAGGACGCTACCGGAAGGGCACGGACGCCGCGGAGCCCATCACGCCGGGCGCGGTGGAGGAGTACACCATCGACCTGGTGGCGACCAGCAACGTGTTCAAGGCGGGGCACCGGATCCGGCTGGACATCAGCAGCAGCAACTTCCCCAGGTTCGACCGGAACTTCAACACCGCCGGCGATCCGTGGGCGGCCACGGAGTGCGTGCCGGCGGTCCAGACCATCATGCACAACGAGCGGTATCCGTCGCGGTTGCGGCTGCCCGTCATCCCGGCCTCGTAGCCCCGCCCGTCAATGGCGCGATACGGTTGCCTGGCGCTGGCGGTGGTGATCGCCATGGTGGTGCTGATCTTCATCACGTTCCTGTGGTCGGGATGGCTGAACCGGCCGACGGGGCATGCCCCGATGGGCAATGCTCCTTCGGCGGTCTCCATCGCTCACGACACCCCCGCCACAGCGCCGGCGAACGGAGCGCGTGTTGCGCAGGATAGGGTCGGTTGCTAGAATAGATAAACCGTACCGGCGTGGTGTAGTGGTAACGCATCGGTCTCCAAAACCGAAAACGAGGGTTCGATTCCTTCCGCCGGTGCCACAGCATCCCTGCCTTGGGTAGGGATTTTCTTTGCCCGCCATCAAACAATCGGCCCGTCGTCTGAACCGATCCGGTGGCAAACCCGCCCCGTCACGCTGGAATCGCATTACGCGGTGGGTTTAGAGGCCGGTTCGCCAGTGTCGTGTTTAGTTCCGAGCAGTCTCCCACGCTACGATGTGCGGGCGCGAGGGCTGCGCGCCTTCGATGCGCCAGGCGCCGTTCTCTTCGCGCAGGGCGTCTTGCAGGACGTGATCCAGGCGGGTCATGGCGTCGGCGCCGGGGGTGATGAACAGCCAGCGGGCGACGGCTTCCCGGGCTTCCTCGACGCTGCCGAATGTTCGCGGCGGCTGGTGGTCCAGTTCGGTCACCTCGGGTTGGATGCCCAGCTCCTCCAGCACCGGCAGGAACTGGGGCAGCGAAGGCAGCGCGTACCGCTTCTCGCCGTGGACCTGCTCCCACAGCCCGTAGATCTGCGACAGCGGCGACGCTTCGAATACCACGGCCATGACCAGGCGGCGGGCGTGGCTATCCATCTTGCGCACGAAGGCGCCGATGTCCTCGACGACGTAGACCACGTGGCTGCACAGAGCCACGTCGGCGGGTTCGACATCCGCGTCCAGCCAGCCCGACTCGACAACGGAGACGTTCTTGATGCTGTACTCCTCGGCGGTCTCGCGCAGTACGGCGCACATGCTGGGCGACGGCTCCACGGCGGTGACGGCGCTGCAGGTGAGCGCCAGAGGCAGGGCCAGCCGTCCACCGCCGGCTCCGATGTCCAGCAGTGTTTCGCCGGGCAACACGCGCGAGCGGAGAGCCTCGACGGTGTGATCGTCGGTGCGGTGGGGGTCGGCTCTGAACTGGGTGGCGGATTGGCTCCAGGTATCGGTGGGCCGCACGCCCCGTATGCGGTCGGACTGGGCGTGCTCCACCCGCACCATCTCGCCCCAGGTTTCGATTGCGCTCATATCGCTTCTCCGAAGTTGAAAATGTGACTGGTCTGCCCGATATGCCAAACCGGATTATATGCTCTGCGTAAACGGTTCCGGTCCCGATGGCGGAGCAAACGCAGTCGCACGCGTACCCAGTTTCCCCGGAACCGTCGTTGCGAGCGAAGCGCGGCAATCTCGTTGGGGCAAGGAACGCTACCCCGAGAATGAGCTCGCCACGTCGCTCCTCGCGATGGCAAACTGGGCACGCAGGTGGTCGTCGATGCCGATGATTGTCATTGTCGCGGTGGTTATGATGTTTTACACTCCCCGCGTCTTTGGTTTGGCGTAGCCTGCCATTCCCGGACTACCCCAATCCCGGACTACCCGGCCTTGCAATACGGGGTCTGGTCAGTCAGCCCCTCACAACTGTTCGGGTTAGCCAAGGGAAACGACGCGGCGACCTTGCCGATTCACGGCTTCGCGCAGCGAACCCCAGGATTGACGGTCTGCCGCGTCGTTGGCTTCTCCAAGATACAAGGATTTACGGGATTTTATGATTTGCCAGGATTGGGAGATAGCATCGCGGAACGGCTCCAATCCTGATAATCCTCAAATCTTGAAAATCCTGTTTCTGACGATTTACGAAAGCGGATAGGCGTGAGCTCGCATACGGGATTGTCACCCTGTCCAGACGATGCCAAACTTGGGGGTGATGCAACAGCGTCCGTAAACCGTCCCTACACTCCAAAGAGGTGCAACGTGAGCAGCGCGCGAATCAACGGAATTGACCTGCACTACCAGAGCTACGGCGAGGGCGAGGCCATCGTGTTTGCCCACGGCGCCGGCGGCAACCTGCTGAGCTGGTGGCAGCAGATACCCTTCTTCTCCCAGCGGTACCGGTGCGTCACCTTCGACCACCGCGGGTTCGGCCACTCCTACGACGCACCCGACGGGCCGGGGGCCAATTCCTTCGTGGACGACCTGCGGGGGTTGCTGGACCACCTGGGGATCGAGTCGGCGCACCTGGTGGCGCAGTCCATGGGCGGCCGGACGATGCTGGGGTTTGCCGTGGCATATCCCGACCGGGTGAAGAGCCTGGTGATGGCCGACACGGTGGGCGGGATGAACGTGCCGGAGGTGCTGGAGCAGCAGCGCATCTGGGCGGAGAAGCAGGCGTCCAACCCCGCCGCCAGCGGCGACATCGGCTACCGGGCGGTGGCTCCACTGTTCGTGCAGCGCAATCCCAACCTGGCGAACCTGTACCTCCAGGTATCGCGCACCAACCCGCCGCGTCACACGCCGCCGGGCGGTATGGCGGCCGGACCCAGCGCCGATCAGCTGGCGAACCTGACGGTTCCCACCCTGTTCTTCGTGGGCGAGGACGACCAGATTTCGCCGCCGCAGGTCATCGAGGCCGGGGCGCGGGCCATCCCCGGGTCACGGCTGCTGCGAGTGCCGGAGGCCGGCCACTCGGTCTATTTCGAGAAGCCCGACATCTTCAACTTCGAGGCGCTGCGGTTCATCGAGAGCGCCGTTGCCGCCGGGACGCCGGAGCCGGTGGCCGCTGCGGTCGGTGACTGACATGCCCAGCGGAACAACCGTAGAGCGACGGGACGGCATCGCCAGACTTTCCATCGCGGGGCGCACGCACCTGAACCTGCTGGGGCCCGACGTGTTCCGGGAGTTGCGGGAGCGGGTCGAGGATTGCGGGAACGATGCGACGGTGCGGGTCATCATCCTGCGCGGGGCCGGCGAGCGGGCGTTTTCCGCCGGCGTGGACCTGCGCGAGATGAAGGATTTGACGCCGCTGACGGCGGAGGAGTTCATTCGCAGCCTGCACGGGGCGGCGCGCATCCTGGTGGACGTGCCGGTTCCCGTGGTGGCGGCGATACAGGGGCCGTGCCTGGGCGGCGCGCTGGAGTTGGCGCTGGCCGCCGATATTCGCATCGCGTCGGATGACGCCATCTTCGGGCTGCCGGAGGTGCGGGTGGGCCTGCCCTCGGTGATCGAGGCGTCGCTGCTGCCGCCGACGGTGGGCCTGGGCCGCGCGCGGAAGATGCTGCTCACCGGCGAGACCGTGGACGCCGCCGAAGCGCATCGCATCGGGTTGGTTGATGAGGTGGTGGCCCACGACAAGGTACACGCAACGGCGATGGCAACGGCGCGGGAGTTCCTGGGGATGGCCCGGCCCGTGCTGGCATCGCAGAAGGACATCGTCGGCAAGTGGCTGGAGCTGGGCGAGGCGGAGTCGGCGGAGTACTCCATCAAGGCCTTTGCCCTGGGGTTCGCCACGCCGTACCCCCACGAGGCCATGACCGCGTTCCTGGAAAAGCGCGCGCCGCGATTTGACGTTGAGGAGTAATGCAATGACCGAGAGCACCGAACTGTTTCACATCATGCGCACCACGCGGGCCATGCGCCGGCTCAAGCCGGACCCGGTGCCCGACGAGCTGATAAATCGCATCCTGCAGGCCGGGCAGTGGGCCGCCAACGGCGGGGCCAACCAGCGCTGGCGGTTCCTGGTGGTCAAGGACCGCAGCATCAAGGAGCAGGTGCAGAAGTGGTACCGGAAGGCCTTTGACGAGGTGGTCGGGCCGCGCTACTTGGGCAGCGAGCCGCCTCCCGGTTCCAGCCCGGGGCGGTACCGCCGGCAGCACGACGCGGTGGAGTACCTGACCGAGCACTACCACGAGGCGCCGGTGTGGATCGTGGCCTGCCAGGACGACGGCGCGGAGACGCCGACGCGTTCGGCCGGCGCGTCAATATATCCGGCGGTGCAGAACATGCTGCTGGCGGCCCGCGCGTTGGGTCTGGGATCGACGCTGACCAGCCGCCACCTGCGACACGAGCAGGAAGTGGAGGAGATCCTGGGCCTGCCGCCCGGTGTCCACTCCTACGCCATTCTGCCCATCGGCTACCCCATGGGCAACTTCGGGCCGGTGCGCCGGGGGCCGCTGTCCGACGTGGTGTACCTCGATAGGTGGGGCGAGACGTACGTGGCCGACTGAATCGGCCGGCGCATTTATGCTTGCGACGAGTGGGGGCGGATGAATGTTCGCCCCATAGGCATCAAGTTAAGCGTCGTCGGTTAGGGCGAGTAGTAGTTGATATGACCCGGGGCGTTGACGACGCCGCTGGATTTTACACCCGGCGCGCAGGCATAAGCCAATCTGCTCGATGACCATGGTTGCCGTAAGTAGTCCGGTCATGGCAGTAGCCAGCATTACGGCGTAGCGACGGACGGCGGCGGCGGCCTTGACCAGGCTTCGGTCCGGGTACATCCAGACCGCAGTCAGCAAAGTCCAGTGCAGGATGACCATGGCGGTCAGTTTGGCATAGACCTCACAGAGGATCCGCCAGGGATTGGCGGAGCGCCAGCGGTCAATGCCTCCGTGTTGCTTCCACAGTTTGAAAAGCAGTTCAATCTGCCAGCGCGCCCGCGCCAATACCATTGCCTCATCTCGGCTGATCTGGGATGGGAGCGCGTTGGTAACGTAGATGGTCCAGTCGCATAAGGCCAACCGGGTTTTGCTGGGCTGCTGACCTTTCTTGCGGGCGTGGTCTTTGAGTTGCCGCCGCCGCTGGGCGCTCACTTCTGGGGGCGCTTTGACGGCCAGCAGGCGGACAGGCAAGCGGTGGGCGCGCCCCAGCAATACCGGCCGGTCAATGCCGGTTGCCGACGGAGTGGACAGCAGCTTCCGCAGGTCCAGTTCCGCGCCATCATGCCGGTAGAGTTTGGTTCCGGCTTTGTACCGAGACAGGAAATAGCCCCCTTGCGCCGCCAATTCCCGGAAGGTATCCAGTCGGTAATACCCCAAGTCGGCAATGCGCAGCGCGCCAGCTGGGACCGGCGCCGTCTGCACCGCAGAATTGCTGTCCGGGGTTCGCCCATCAGTCAGAAAAGGCCCCAGCATCAGTCCAGTGGTCAAATCCAGCCGGACCTGTAGTTTCAGGGCTGACTGTCCATAGGAACCGCTGCCGCCGCAACCGGCCCAGACCTCGCTCAGTCCGTCGGGCAGCATGATGACCGAGCTGTCCTGGATCAACACGGCGGTGAAGCGCCGCAGTAGCGGAATCGCCACCGGTTCGGCGTCAATAACTTGACCCAAAGCCTCTTGCAAAACTCGGTACAGACATTCCGCCCCTTGGGGCGTGAACCGCTGGAACAGGCCCTGGGGACTGATGGTCACCCCCAGCGTGGCCGCCATCTGGGTCAGCGAACTGAGGCTGGCGTCCGGGTCGGCCAGCCAACCGAAAACCAGGGTCTGCACCAAGCCGGGACCGGTGAGTTTGGAACGCCGTTGCACCAGCCCCGTCTCGGCGGCGGCCTGCTGGGCCACTCCGGTGAGAACCCGGCTCATGGCCTGGGCAACTTCTGGCACACTGCTCATGGGAAGCTCCGGTGGCGATTGATTGGAATGCAATCACCATCTTACCGGCAGCTTCCCTTAACTTGATGCCTATGGGGCGGATGAATGTTCGCCCCTGCAATGCGTGTACCCATCGCATCGGGGGAGGGAACCCGTGGCGGATACTTTTCGGGCGGATCACGTGCGATAGCCCTGGATTACAGCCGCGGGGCAATTGCACCATCGCCGTCATTCCTGCGCAAGCAGGAATCTGGTGATCGAAATCGTTAAATACGCTTCAAATTCGTTCATTCTATGACCAATGGACTCCGGCTTTCGCCGGAGTGACGGGCGTGGAGCCTATGATGCGATTGCTCTGATTACAGCCGCAGCGCCGTATTGCGCAGGGCGAACGGATTGGTATAATGGTGTCCCGTGGGCCTGTAGCTCAGGCGGTTAGAGCGCAGTCCTGATAAGACTGAGGTCGTTGGTTCGAGTCCATCCAGGCCCACCACCGTATCCAATACTGCGAACTCCGCCGTTCAGGGCGATTTCAGCGGCGTCCGCTCCTCCTATGGGACTGTCCTCCGGCGTGGGTATCGAGTAGATGATCGTCGGGCCGCACCAGCACCTCCTTGACGAATGACCGCACGAAGGCTTTGGTCTCGGTAAGTTCGCTGGTCCTGAGGAACTCGCTCATTTCGCTGGCGAAGGCGGCGATGACGTCGGCGCTGTCCAGCAACTCCCGTCTCTGGGACAGGACGGCCCGGGCTTCCTCGGAGGCGGCTTCCAGTTGCTCCCGCCGGTGGCGGTGTTCCAGGATGCGCTCCGAGGGGTGTCGTCGGTGTGCTCGGTGATGGAGACGACGCGGACGCCCTTGCGCCTCAGCATGGACTTGAAGGCCACGGCGTGCTCCCGCTTGCGGGTGAACCTGCTGAACTTCCAGACCAAAATCTCGCGGAAAGGGGCCTCGGGTTTGGAAGCCTAGTCCAGTATCTTCCTGAATTGTGGCCTATCGGCGATCCTGCCGCTCTTGGCCTCGTCCACGTACTCACGGACGGCCAGGTAGCCGTTCTTGTCCGCGTAGTCTCTCAGGGCGCGCAGTTGGGCGGCTACGGAGAGGTCCACGTCCTGGCGGTCGCTGGAGACCCGGGCATAGAGGGTCGCCGGGGTCAGGTCGTTCTTCTTACTCATCGTTCTGTCCTCCGTCTTCCTCTGGCAGATCAGACTGGCGGGAGCGCAGCCGTTCCAGGCGTGCCTCGCGGCGCAACTTCCTTTGACTGGTCCGCTAACTGGTCTGCCTGCCGGCAGACCTCCTCCTCCGGCTGGGCGCCTGTCTCCAGGTCGCACAGGGTCTCGTGCATGATCTCGTAGGTTTCGTGGAGCACCGTATAGTCCCGGGCTCCCTGCACAGCTCCTCCTTGTAGAAGATGTGGCGCTCCTGTCCCAGGATGCCCACGTGCAACCCTCTGGGCGCTCCGTCCAGGGACATGGCCGCCACCTCCCCGAACCCGGCCTCGCGCAGCAGGGCCTTGAGCTCCTCCAGGTCGGGACGGGCCGGCACGTGAAAGCGCTCTACGAAGCGGGCGGCGATTGTTTCAGAATCGCCGCGCATTCCCTCAGGGTGTTCGTCCAGCAGGTCGCGGCAGAAGCCGCCCACGGTGTCCACGGTATCAATGGTCGGGGTCTCGGTGATAGACGACTATAAGGAATGCCTCTTGCGCTGACTATTTTTGCCGGTTGAGGTGGGGTAAAACTCTCCGGCACGGAGGTGCCGGATTGATCAAGGACCGACAAGTCAGACTACTGAGGCAGAGACTTATGGAAGGAAAGACCCAGGAGACGGCGGCCGCGATGGCCGGGATGTGCGTGCGCTCGGCGCGCAAGTGGCAGGACGGCCCGTTGCCGTCGGAGACGAAGGAGGAGCGGTGGTGGCGGACCCGGCCCGATCCCTTCGACGGGGTGTGGGAAGAGGAGATCGAGCCCCTGCTGCAAGGCGACCCCAGCGGCAAGCTGAAAGCAACGACAATTATCGAGTGGCTGGAGGAGCAGCATCCCAGTCGGTTCAGCGCTTCCCAGCTCCGGACCCTCCAACGACGATTACAGGACTGGCGGGCACTGAACGGACCCGATCAGGAGGTGTACTTCCCCCAGGAGCATCCGCCGGGTCGGGAGGCCCAGTTTGATTTCACCCATGGTAACTCCCTGGGGGTGACCATCGTTGGCCAGCCCTATCCCCACCTGCTGTTCCAGCTGATCCTCAGCCACTCGGGCTGGCGTTACGCTGAGATCGCCGCCGGCGAGACCTTCCTGGCCCTCAAGCAGGGAATGCAGAATGCCCTCTGGGCCCTGGGCGGCGTACCGGAGGTGGTGCGTTCCGACAATACCTCCGCCGCCACCCATGAATTGAAGGGCAGCCGCGATTTCCACACCGCCGACGATTACGCCAATTTCGTCAGGGAGATGGTCGCCAAGCGCAATCGCCTGGTGAAGGGGAAGCTGGAGCAGGAAATGGCTTGCCTAGGGCCCCTGCCGCCAGCCCCCATGCCGGAATACGCCAACTACCAGTCCAGGGTGCGCCGGTGGAGCACCATCCAGGTAGCGGGACGGAGCTACAGTGTGCCCTCTCGCCTCATCGGCAGGGAGGTACAGATCCGTCTGTACGCCGACTGGTTGGAAGTTTACTACAAGGGCCACTTCGTGGAACGCATGGCGCGAGTGCGCGGTGATGGAGAAGTAAACGTCAATTACCGCCACGTGATCAATTCCCTGGTGCGCAAGCCGGGAGCCTTCGCCCGTTACCGCTTCCGGGAGCAGCTGTTTCCCACCCTGCACTTCCGCTTGGCATATGACGCCCTCAGGCAGTGGCGTGGTGAGCGGGCCGACGTGGAGTACGTGCGGATCCTGCACCTGGCGTCGACCACCATGGAGGCCAATGTGGACAGCGCGTTGTCGCTGCTGCTGGAGGCCGGTCAGCCCTTCGACTACGCCGAGGTGCGGGAACTGGCAGAGCCCAAACCGCCCGAAGCCCCAGCGCTGGTGCTGTCCGGAAAGCCGGACCTGAAAATCTACGACGGTCTGCTCACCGTCAGCCTGGCCGGGTCGAGGGTGTGCGCATGATGGACACCGACACCAGGGTCATGCAGGAACGCATCGGCCAGCTGTGCCGCGAATTCAAGCTGCCCACCATGGGCGCCCAGTCGGTGGCGCGTTTCACCGAAGCCGGCCACGGCGACGCCCTGTCCATCTTCCTGGAAGTGCTGGAGCAAGAAGCCGAGGATCGCCGCCACCGGCGCATCAACCGGCTGCGTCAGGCGTCCCGGCTGCCCTCGGGCAAGACCTGGGAGACCTTCGAGCATCACCGGATGCCCCTGGCTCTGCGGCAGCAACTTGATCAACTGGCCCAGGGCAGCTTCGTGGGTCACGGCGTCAACGTGCTGGCCTTCGGTCTCCCCGGCACCGGCAAGACCCACGCCCTATGCGCTCTGGGACACCGACTGGTGGAAACCGGACACTCCGTTCTCTTCGCACCGGCCTACCGCCTGGTGCAGGATCTGCTCGCCGCCAAACGCGACTTCGACCTGCCCAGACAACTGCGCAAACTGGACAACTTCGACTTTCTGCTCCTGGACGATCTCGGCTACCTGCCGCAGGGCGCTGAGGAGTCCGAGGTCCTCTTCACCCTCATCGCCGAACGCTACGAGCGCCGGTCGCTGGGCATCACGTCCAACCTGGTCTTCTCGGAGTGGGAACGCATCTTCGCCAACCCCATGGCCACCGCCGCGGCCATCGACCGGGTCGTGCACCACTCCGTCATCCTGGAGTTTGACGTCCCCAGCTACCGGACCGATGCTGCCCAGCAACGCGGCCAGGCCACTGCGGTCGAAGCCAACACCACGCCTCCAGGCTGACACCAAGTTCAGGGTTGTTCAACCGGGCGCGCACCGCTTCCGGCGAAATCAGCTCACCGGCCACCGCCCGCGCAATGCTCTCCGCCAGTTCGTTGCGGTTCTTGGGAATGATGCCCGGCGTGAAGGGTACATGGAAGCCCAGGATGCGTTTCTCCGACCGGGGACGAAACAGCATTTGGATCGCTATCCGGTTGGTCACGTATCCGATGACGGCCCCCAGGATCGGAGGGGCCAGCCAAGGCAGTCGTTTGATCAGTACATCCATGCGCCAGAACTTGCTGATCACCGCATCATCACAGGATACGAAGAGGCAATCAACTATACCTACTCGATGACGGCATCCAGTTCCAGCCATTTGCGGGGCTCACGACCCACATAGGTGGTGAGCCCCGCGTTCACCCCACTGCTGATGACCGCCCCCACACCGAACGGAATCGCTTTCTCCACAGCTTTGCGTGTAAATACGATGCCAACACGTTTGAACGCCTGTTTGGTCGCCAGCAGCGCGCTCCCCCTCAGCTGCTGGCGCAATACCCTCACACCCGCTTGGGATGCCAGCCGAGTCGCGCACCCCCAACCTTTCTGGCGCCCTGTTTCTCAAGCGTCCCATAGGACGCCAGGGTTACGGCCAGGGAGAAAGCTTCCTCAGGCTCCATGTCCGGTTTGAAGACATAGACCAGGGCGTGGCACATGTCGACGTTGACCTTCATCTGCAATATCACGTCGGCAGTCACGCCCGCGCTGATGGCAGCTACGGTGCCCACTCCTGGTACCGCGCCGATCAACCCCGTGCCACCGCCGGCCGCGCCGGAACGCAGGGCGTGCCCCCGTACAATCGTCTTAGCCGTTTTGCTTTTCAGGTCCAGATCGCCGGCCCCGGGAGCCTTGGTCTTGGCTTGAGCCAGCCTTCTACGCACCAGCTTTTGGGTTTCATCCGAGCTGCGGGCGATCTTGCGAACCGCCTTCTCCAGCAGATTGCCGTCAAACGGTGTCGCTGCAATGTCGACCACCGATCAATCCCTCCCTGACCCGCGACTTGCCTCCCGCAGAATCACACCCGCACGAGGTCGGCGCGGCAAAGCGCATCGTATTACCGCCGCTCTTGCCGGTCAACGAATATCTGGCCGCCGCTCTCAACTTCCGCCGGTTCAAGTAGATTCGCTGATACCCGTCATACTTCGCCCAACAGCCGTTAGGTAAATCCAGCCGTTGCGGGAACGCAGCCGAAAGGATGAGTGCGGCGCCGTGGTGCGGGGATGCAAAAGCGCTCCCGGCTTCGGGGATAATGGTTTTTGATACCGAAAACCGACCCGAAACACGCAGCGCCTGCCCCTATCCATCGGTCTCAACTCCATCGGTCTCAACGCCCTGCCGAATCTTCCCCTCACCTTTCACCTTCCGTCTCCAGTCTGACTACCCTGGCTCCGTGCTATCGGTGGATTCAGGATAACTCTGAACCGGTATCGACTACACGCTTGAGGCGCCGGCCATCGGCTACTGGTATGGCGCTATAGATATCCTGGTTGGGGGTGACGGACCAAGTGGACTTGGTCCCGGGCCTGGACTATCATTGGGCCTCTCAAACGCTTCGGCGCGGCGGCGCCAAATGGAGGTCCGGGGGCAATGGCGGAGAAGGGAATTCTCGACGGGGTTAGAGTCCTCACCCTGGAGCAGGTGCACGCACTACCGTGGGGGACGGGATTCCTTGCGGATCTCGGCGCCGACGTCATCCGCGTCGAAAGCCCTGACCACCTGCAGGACCGCAAGGCCGGTCCCTTTCCTGAAGGAACTGCGGGTGAAGAGTGGTGGAACGAAGCCGGCAACATGGTCTATTACGGCGCCCGCAACAAGCGCAGCCTGTGCATGGACGTGACCAACCCGCGGGGCAAGGAAGTCTTTCTCAAGCTGGTGGAGAAGGCTGACATCGTGACCGACAACTTCCGTCCCGGCACCATGCAGCGGTTCGGGTTCGATCATGACAGCCTCTCCGCAATCAACCCCCGCATCATTACCCTCAGCGGCACCGCTTACGGGTACACCGGACCCTGGCGGCGGGCCGGCTCCCGGGCCCGCACCGTTGATGCCGCCTGCGGTTTGTCCTACCTGACCGGCTACGAGGGCGGCCCTTCCATGCGGGCCAGCCCCAATTACATGGACCATTCCGTGGGCAACAACGTGGCCTACGCCCTGCTGCTGGCCCTTTACCAGCGCAACAAGACGGGCAAGGGCGTGCGGGTTGACCTGACCATGCTGGAGACCGGGGTCTCGTCGGTGGGGCCGGCCATCCTGGAGGCGCAGCGGGGCATAACCCGCGATCGTTTGGGCTGCGCCCACTGGTGGAAGGCGCCGCACAACGTGTATCCGGCCAGGGGCGACGACCGTTGGATAGTCATTGTCGTGTCGTCCGACGCGGAATGGGAATCGCTGAAGGGAGCAATGGGCAGGCCCCGGTGGGCCGAGGGAGCCAAATTCGGCACCGCTTTGGCTCGCTGGCACAACCGCCATGAACTGGACGAGTTGATCGGCAACTGGACCTCCCAGCACGACGACCTAGAGCTGGCGCGGAGGTTGCAAGGACTGGGCATCGCCGCCGGCTCGGCGATGACTGCCCAGGACCTGGTGGACGACTCTCATCTGCGGGAACGGGGCTATATGTGGGAGTTCTCCAACCCTCAGGCTCCCGCCGTTGGGTCCCGTGTTTTCGCCGGGCGCCCCTTCAGAGATCCCGGCAATCCCATGTCAATCGCGAAGGTCGCGGGATTGGGACAGGATAACGAGGCGATCCTGGCAGAACTGGCCGGGCTCTCACCGGTGGAAATAGGGGAGCTGGAATCCGAAGGCGTGGTCTTTGGCGCGCCCCGGCCCGACGAACCGAGACCCTAATTCACGCGCCCGGGGTGGTTTTACATCGATGCACAGGATGGACAGGATGCTGGCGATACCGTCACCGCATTCCGTTCACAGCGGCGGCCCTGATGCCGGTACGCACACGATAATCAACCAAATCCTGTCCATCGATGTAGAAGATAAAATAGGTACGCGTGAGTATTTGGCATTCGTGGATAGGCAACCGTTGGAGAGGCCATGCCCGGAATACTTTCTGAATTGCGCGTACTGGAACTGACCCACCGGCCCTCGGGCGCCTATTGCGCCAAGCAGCTGGCCGACCAGGGCGCGGACACCATCAAGGTTGAACCGCCCGGCTGGGGCGACCAGGCCCGCCACGAGCCGCCCTTTATTGACGACGTTCCCCATCCCGACCGGGGCACCTCCTACCTTGCCTTCAATACCAACAAGCGGGGCATCACACTGGACGTGGAGCAGGCGGAAGGTCGGGAGCTTTTCGAGCGATTGGCCACCACTGCGGATATCATTATTGAGAGCTACCCGCCGGGCCGGCTGGCGGAATTGGGACTGGGCTATGAACAGCTGTCCCAATCCAACCCCGGCCTGATCCTGGTTTCCATCACCTATTTTGGTCAGGACGGGCCCTATGCCGGCTACCAGGGCGATGATCTGGTGGCGCAGGCTATGGGGGGCTACCTTTACGCGGTAACCGGCTCGGCCAGCCAACCGCCCATGGGCACGGCGCTGCAACAGATGGAGATTACCGCCGCCCGCAACGGGGCGGTGGCGGTAATGGCGGCGCTGTTGCGGCGGGAACAATCGGGAAATGGCACCCACATCGATGTCTCAACCATGGAGGCCGCCGTCAGCACCCCTTCCGGTCTGATCCACCCCTACACCTACACCGGACGCAGCCCCCACCGGGGCGGCAGTGACGGCAACGTAATGGACGGGATGCACCTGCCCACCCTGGATGGGGAAGTAACGCTCACCACGGCTGGCACCGGGGGCCGTCCCATGCAGGCGTGGGCCGAGTTCCTGGAGGAACCGGGGCTGCTGGACTCCAAGTTCGCGTCACGCGCCGGCCGGATGGAACATTGGGAGGAGCTTCATGAACTGGTGGCCCCCAAGCTGGCGCAGTGGGCCAACCTGGACCTGATGCGAGAGACCATGGCCCGGGGTCTGGTCATAGGGCTGGTCCAGACGCCGCAGCAGGTAGTGGAATCGCCGCACCTGGAAGAGCGCGGGTTCTTCGTCGAGATGGACCATGCCGAGGCCGGCCCGTTGAAATACCCGGGTTCGGGGTTCTTTATCGACGGAGAGAACGCCATGGCATCAACCCGGCCGGCGCCGCGCCTGGGCGAACACAACGTCGAAATTCTGTGTGGTGAGCTGGGCCTCACGGTCCGGGACCTGGGACTGCTGCGGGCGGCGAGGGTTATCTAATCCACTATTGTGAAACGCCCGAGATTGCACTGACTCAAACCACCTGCTGATCCGGAACGCCGAGCAGTTGGCGCCGGTGTCCCTGGCCGGGGTGCGGGTGGCGGCGTACGAAAAACCGGGGACTGTGGACAGTCCCCGGTTCGCAATGCGGATGATTGCGGCGTGTTGCCGGATCGGGCTACCGCAGGAATTGGGCCAACTGATCCGCGTTGGACCGCATCATGCCGATGTAATCCGGAAATTCGTCGTCGGGCAACGAACGGACGATGCCGACCTGGATACCGGCGTCCCGGGCAACCTGTTCGAGGGCATCATCGGAGAATTGGGTCTCCGCAAAGACGGCGGGCAAGCCCTTGTCCACCACCAGGTTCAGGACGTTGGTGATGTCGTCAGGGGAAACATCCCCGCCGTGGCCGCTGACGAAAGCCTGCACCTCCATGTCATAGCGCTCGCCGAAGTACCCGAAGGCGTCGTGGAAGGTCACCATCACGCGGCGTTCGGCGGGTATCGAAGCCAGAGTGTCGGCGATGTAGGCGTCCAGGGCCTCCAGTTCCTCAATGTACGCAGCCGAGTTGTCCAGGTAGGTTGCCGCGTTGTCCGGGTCCGCCTCGACGAGCCCGTTGGTGATCTGTTGCACGTAGTGAACCACCAGGCGGGGGTCCTGCCAGAAGTGAGGGTCGCCCGCGCCGTGGTCGTGGCCGTGGCCGTCGTGACCAGCGTGATCGTCGTGTCCTTCTTCGTGGTGGTCACCCTCTCCCAGGATTCCGACGAAGGCGATCTTGGTGGGGGCACCGGATATTTCCCAATGGTTCACCTCTTCCAGATCGTGGGCGTCGAGCGCGATGACTTCGCCTGCGCCGGAGTTGGTGATGAAGATGTGATCGGGAGCGGTGGCAATGTGGGGCCGCGCCCAGAAGCCGGGATCGATCTCACCGGTCAGCGCGTCCGATGTTGACGCCAGGAGGTCCAGGTCATGGGCTTCGTACATGCGCAGTTCGCCGTCGCTCATGACCACCAGCAGCAGTTCGCCGTCGTGGCTGAGGGCCACCTGGATGGGTCGCAGATCCTCGCTGGCGGCGATCAACTGCTCCATTGAGCCCTCTTCGGGCTCGACGACGTACAGGCCAACCGCGGAACCCAGGGCGAAGAAGTGGTCGAGGCCGTAGTATCCCCAAACGGAGGTGAGGCGGAAGTCGTCGGGTGAACCATCAGGAGCCGCGATGAACGCATCCTCGTAATGGCCGTCGTGGGCTTCAACCATGAGCACGCCGCCGGTGCAGCCGAACACGGCCATGTGCCCGTTGCCGGCGTCGCCGTGGAGATCGGGGCAGCCTTCGGCGCTATGGAGGACGTTGCCGTCGAGGTCCCGGATCTCGGCGCCGATGGGCAGCCGGTAGTCGTCGGGGTTCTGCGCGTAATCGGGGTGTTGGATGGTGACGGCGAACAGGTCGTCCTCCAGCGGTATGGCTGCGCCGTGGTGGGGGCCGGCGTTGAGTACGATGGGTTGGTAGGAGGCGCCCTCCTCTTCCAGTTCGTGTTCGTTGAGGAGGACGATGTCGCCGGAGCCGTCGTAGAACACGGTGGCCCACTCGCCGCCGACGTACAGGTGCACCGGACGGTCGCCGGACAGGTCGAGGCCCAGGGTGGACACGTCCCGTTCGACCATATCGAAGTGGTCGCCGTGCTCTTCCAGGTACACGCCGCCGTCGATGACGTTGACTGCGTTGGCGTCGCTGGAGACGGCGACGGCGAAGCGTCCGCTCTTGGTGGGATAGATGCGGCCGGCGCGGGAACCCAGGTCGAACTCGTCCTGGTGGACGTGGCTGGTTTCCAGATCGATCACGGACAGAGCGCTGGTTTCGCCGTCGCCGATGAGCAAGCGGCCGGCGAGTTCTGCCCCGTGCTCGTCTCCGTGTTCCATGGCGTGGTGGTCGCCTTCAGGGAAGGGCAATTCGACGAGTTCCCGAGGCTCCAGTCCTTCAGACGCGATCACGCGAATGGCTTCGGCGGACGAGGTGTTGTCGAGCAGATCGTCGATGTGGACGGCGAGGCCCGCCCCGTTGCTGACCACCAGGTCCGCCTCCGCTATGCGCACACTGTCTGAGGGGGTACTCTGCCACGTGTGGACGTCAACGCCCGCTGAGACCAGCGCGCGCACCTGCACTAAATCGCCACCGACCTGTCGCGCTAGGTCCGCGAGCACGGCGTTTCCGGCCATCACTTTCACGGGCTCGGTCTGCATGGGCTCGGTTGCCGAAGACGCGCGGGTCGCCCCTGCCGTCGGAGCGGCAGGGGCGGCGGGAGCCGCGGGAGCAGTCGGCGGGGAAGACGCAGTCGCGACTTGAGGCGCGGAACCTGCGGCGGGCGAATCACCAGACGGAGGGAGGTCCGGTTCTTCGCCCCCGCAGGCCGTCAGCAGCAGCGCAATTGCCGCCAGCGCAGCGAGGAGCGCCAGGGCCGGCCGCAGCGGAACGATCGTGGCCAGGGTCAGGGGTTGTCGAAAGGGTCGGGTCATGGGTTTTCTCCGTTGTTTTGGGTTTCGTTTGCCGGTCTGATCGATATGGCATAACAATGAGCATTTGGATTGATATGCTGTATCGATTACTTTCCGACCATGGCTTTGGCTGCAATCGCGGATGGGAAAGAGATACCATGTCTCAAACTTGGGAACTAAAAAATTAAATGCGCCGGCCAGCAGTCCTCGATGCATTCGCCGCATTGGCCGTACACTTCCAGCCAATGGCCGCTCATTCGGAAGCCCGCGGCGGCGGCTTCCCGGAGCATGTCCTCCGCGTGGCATCCCTCGAGGTTCGCCGACGCTCCGCATACCCCGCACAGCAGGTGGTGGTGATGCCCCTGGTGGCTGAGCTGGTAGCGCAGGTCGTGATCTTCCAGCAGAACCCGACACGCCTGTCGGGTTTCCACCAGCAGGCGCAGACCCCGGTACACGGTGGCCCGGCCCACGCAGGGCAGCGACGCGCAGAGTTCCTCGGCGGTGAAGGGCTTACTCTGGGGGGCGATGGCGCTGATGACGAGGCGGCGGGGCTCGGTGTCCCGGTATCCCAGGTCGCTCAATTGAGAAATGATGTCGGCCACCACGGCGGCGGAGCGGGGCCTGGGGTGTTCGTGGTCGGAATGCTTGCTGGCGGCTGCGATCATAATGATACCAAGTATCGAATGCTAACACCGCAGTTCCGCCGTGTCAATATCGGACTGAGTCTCATCAGGGCCTTTTCAAAGTTAATCCGTCATTCCTGCGTAGGCAGGAATCCAGAAATCCCCGCTAATGGAAACGTTCTGGATTCCTGCTTTCGCAGGAATGACGATCGGGATCGCATGCCAACGTCAGGGACATCGGGATCGCATGCCAACGTCAGGGACTTTGAAAAGGCGCTGGAGTCTCATACGTACCCAGTTTGTCTTTTACATCGATGCACTGGATGAACAGGATTTGATTGATTATTGTGAACGCCCCACCGGCACGCCATCATCCGGTCTATCCTGTTTAGCGATGTAAACTGGCTCCCGCAGTCGTCAAACCGGGTACGCATGAGGGATGCGCCGGCTGTCAGGGCGCTTCCCGAGTTGCGGTGGTCATTGGGGATGCTGGTTGGTCCGGCGGAGGGATCGGGATTGGAGGTCTGGTTGGCGGTTGGCTGGGGTGTTGTGGTGGCTGTCTCCTCTGGTTGGCGGTTCGGGTTTGGTGATGGTGGTTGGATTTGACGGTCAGGCTTTGCGGTTTCGGGTCGGTGTCGGAGCACGGCCAACACTGTATTTGCGCATGGTTTTTGTGTCCCAAGCTTCCGTGACCCGCGGGCAGCCGGCTGGTGAGCCGATGCCCTACGGCACGGGGCGGAGGTGACACCCGCCGGGTCGACACGGGGCCGCCCCGGGGAGAAGATCGGGTAGCGGCCGCTGGCGACCATGATGCGAAGAACCGACTGGGGCCGTTGCCGACCCGAAACCGTATCGCCCATCTATTCGGATGTAGGCTAGGCGAAGCCGCTGGCCTGGCGGCGGAACCGGCGGGGCTCGCGAAGCGGCGCCGGAATTACCTGACGAGACCATGATAGAACATTAGTGCGCCGAATGCAAGAGGTAGGCGGTCACACGCAGGGTCTTTTCAAAGTCTCTGACGGTGGCCCACAACCCTGTTCGTCATTCCCGCCTGTTCGTCATTCCCGCGAAAGCGGGAATCCAGAACGTTTCCATTAGCGGAGGTCTCTGGATTCCTGCTTGCGCAGGAATGACGGCGATGGTGCGATTGCCCAGCGGTCACACGTATCCGCTTTGGGTAGTTCGTCAGCAGCAGGATTAGCAGGATTCACGGATTTGCCGGATTGAGATCATTTGGGGCAGAGCGCTCCTGATGCTGAAAATCGTCAGTCCGGCAGATCCTGACTCCGAGGTTTCCCTGCCGCCAAACCGGGTACGCGTGAGCGGACTGAGTTGGTCCTGCATCAGAAGCGGAATGTGGCGCCCGCTGCCTGTGCTAGAATCGGGCGGAAACGGCAATTCTCTTCTCTCCCGGCGGGGAGGGTGGAGCTGAGGGCATAAGAGATGAAACTGATTTCCTGGAACGTCAACGGCATTCGGGCAGTTCACAAGAAGGGATTCCTTGAGTGGTTTCAGGAGGCGCAGCCCGACGTGCTGTGCCTTCAAGAGACCAAGGCCCACGAGTCCCAGTTGCCCACTGCCCTGAAGCAGGTTGAGGGTTATTCCAGCTGGTTCACCACTCCGGAGCGAAAGGGTTACAGCGGCGTGGGTCTCTACGCCCGCGAAGGACATGAACCGCGCAGCGTCAGTTTCGGCCTGGGCGTGGAGCGGTTCGACAGCGAGGGACGCACCATCGTTGCCGACTTCGATGATTTCGTGTTCCTGGGCATCTATTTCCCCAACGGCAAGCAGTCCGCCGAACGCCTGCGTTACAAGATGGAGTTCTACGACGCCTTCCTGGATTACGTGGACGGGCTGCGCCGGGAAGGCCGCAACGTGGTGGTGTGCGGCGACGTGAATACCGCCCACAAGGAGATCGACCTCGCCCGTCCCAAGGCAAACGAGAAGATTTCCGGGTTTCTCCCGGAGGAACGGGCCTGGATGGACGCCTTTCTTGAGCACGGCTACATCGACACCTTCCGCCGGTTCAACCAGGAACCGGGCAACTACAGTTGGTGGAATCAGGTGACTCGCGCGCGGGAACGTAACGTGGGCTGGCGCATCGACTACTTTTTCACCGACAGCGATTTCGCCTCCAACCTGACCGATGCCTTCATACTGCCCGACGTGATGGGATCCGATCACTGCCCCGTCGGCATCGAAATCTCCTGAGCTTCCCCATCAGGCCGTTGACGTGGGACGCTGCAAGGTCGGACCGCAAGCGTTAGATCAATGGAGCGGAGGTAGTGTCTCAGTTTGAATTTTCTGAGTAGGGTCACCAAGCACACTCGATTTCAAAGAGAGACGCTACCGGAGCGGAGCACCGCTTGATCCGGCTGGGAAGGTGGGTTCCGTGGTCCGGGCACGTCATCAGCGGGTTGACGGCCAGACCTAACCTTTCAGCCTGCCGGCGTATCTCCAGCAGCAGTAAGGGATGCGCTCATATCCCACAGCCTCGCAGCCAGCTCTGCATCGTGGCTCATGCTGGAAGACGGCGCCGGGCGGCAGTCCACAAAATACTTGCCGGTCACGCTCTCCACTTCGGGCGAGGCGGCCAGGTACACCGGCGTCTCCGCTCCCTGGTCCGGGGCAATGCCGCGAACTCCGATGAAGAAATTGACCACGCGACCCAGCAGCCCATTGTTGCGGGCGATGTTGGTCCGCACCAGGCCGGGATGCAGCGCATTCGCCGTGATATTCTCGCCTTCCAGACGCCGCGCGAGCTCGCAGGTGAACAGGATGTTGCAGAGCTTGGAGCGTTTGTAGGCCGGATATCCCCCGTTGCCTGAAGGCTTGGGCAGGTCTTCCAGCCGGAACTTGCCCGGCGATTCATGCGCGCAAGAGGATACGTTGATGATCCGGGCACGAGGCGCTTTCCGCAGATGCTCGAGCAGCAGATTGGTCAGCAGGAAGTAGCTCAGGTGGTTCAGCGCGAAGGTCATCTCGATACCATCGGCGCTGCGCCGGTCGGACAGGAAGATGGCACCGGCATTGTTCAGCAGCGTATCCAGATGAGGCAGCAGTTCCATCGCCTCGGCGGCCACGCGACGCACTTCGCTTTGGGACGAAAGGTCGGCCAGCAGGTACTCGACTGCCGGATTGTCCGTCTCGGCGATGATCTGCTGCACTGCGGCTTCGGTCTTGGCGGAGTTGCGGCCTACGATGACTACCCGGGCGCCCATACGGGCCAGTTCGCGGGAGGCCGCGTAGCCGATGCCATCGCTGCCGCCGGTTATGAGACAGATTTTTCCTCGCATCAGATTATTCACAGGAACACCCCTGACCATGGAACACCCCTGACCATCGTTGGCAGTGCGCGCGCGGTCTGCAAGCCGGCAAAGTTAATTGACGAGGGACAAGGAGCGCAATAACTGATCTGCCTCAGGCGTACCCAGTTTGGGTAGTTTGTCAGAACCAGGATCATCAGGATTTCACGGATTGGCCGGATTGAGACCCGTTGGGGCAGAGATCTCCTGATCCGGATAGTCCATAAATCCGGCACATCCTGCGTAACTGTTCAGAGTTGCGGGAAAAGTGTCATTGCGAGCGCAGCGCGGCAATCCCGTTGGCGCAAGGGAGTCCTTCGAGACAAGCGTGACTGCTACGGCGTCGAGATTGCCACGGCGCAAGCGCCTCGCAATGACAACCTCCTGAATTCTGAACACTTACCATCCTGCGCGGCACTAGCCCATCCGACGCAAAAATGATATTGTTGCGCTCACCTGTAATGAGGGGAAAACCGTCACACCTACGGGCGGAAATCCAACGTGGAGGGATGAAATGCCTCAGATCAAGCACATCGCAATCGCCACCAACGACGCGGCAAAGACCGCCAAATTCTACCAGGAAGTGTTTGGCCTGCGCGAAGTGGCTAAACTGGAAAGCGCCAATGCCAACGGCTACATGCTCAGCGACGGCAACGTCAACATGGCCATTCTGGACTTCCAGAACGACACCGTAGCCGGCGAGCGCGGCAAGGACTGGGAGGGCATTCACCACATTGGTTTCGAGGTGGAAAGCCTTGAAGAGACCGAGGCCCGCCTGTCGGCCGCCAATTCCAAGCCCATGGACGAGGTCAACCACGCTCTGCACGCCGGCATGACCGGTCCGCGCACGCAAAACGTGGAGACCAAGTACGAGGGACCCAACGGCGAAATGATTGACGTTTCGGAAACCGGCTGGGTGGGCACTCGCGGTCTTGACTAAACCGGAGGCCCGATAACTCTTCCAGATCCGAATGTCAGATGAGGGGGGCGATGCGGCAGAGCATCGCCCTGGAATATCGTGAACACTACACCGCGACAGCTGACTTGCTACATCAAGAAAACCCAGACCAACCCCGAGACGTGGGAGGGGTTCTGCGTCGAAGTGGATATTCCTGCCATCGGGGATACTTACGAAGAAGTGGTCGGGAAGATGCACCAGCGCCTGGGAGACTATATCGATTTCATCCATGAGCGCCAGCCCGATGACGAACAGATGTTGATGTTCCGCCCAATGCCTGGCGGCCAGGTGTGGAAGCTCAAATTTGAAGAGCGCTTCCTGCAGCGTCTGCCGTTTTCCAATCGTCAGATTCGCAAAACCTATGTCAGCACCGAGAAGGGCATCCCCCCACAGTTGGATCCCGCCCATACGGAACTGTGCTTCAGTTGCCGAAAATATCGTAACGTGAACCAGTTTGAGGTGTTCCACGAACCCAATTCCGCGTACGTGTGGTACGACAAGACCTGCAACATGTGCAAGGACGCCGGAATCGACTGAACGGCGCCACCGGATACGCGGAAAGACTGCCGCCCTACGCGCGTGGGGCGGCAGTCTTCATGCCTGGTCCGTGCAGTCGCCGGGCGGGCGGCGATAGCTTCAGGCCGGCCTGAAAACCAGACCCGGTTCGTCCGGGTCGATTTCGCTCAGGTCGATGGCGAGGGCCATGCCGGTGCGAATGTTCTGCGGGTTGGCAGCGTCCACGCCAGCGATCCGGGCCGAAATGCGCGGCCCCTCTTCCAACGTGACGATACCGGTGCAGTAAGGATTGTTCCGGCCAAATCCCTTGGCTTCCAGGGAGGCTGGCGCGACGGATATGCAGGTGAACGTGCTCAAAGTCGCGCGGCCGCTGAATTCGTGCCACTCCATGTCGCGGCTGTGGCTGACCGGGTCGATGGGCCGCGCTTCGGCGTAAACGTTGCCGTTTTCACGGCAACGGACACCCATGAACCGGCCTTCCTGCAGAAAAGCATAGAACGATGCCGCGTTGAACGGCCGGGATTCCGCTTCCGACGTCATTAGGGATCCTCCTAGCCGCGCTGCAACACATTGACGACACAGGTGCCGCCGGTGCCGCCCACGTTGTGCGTCAGCCCGAACTCGAGGCTGGCATTGTCCAACTGCCGTTCCCCGGCCTCGCCGCGCAGTTGCTTGTAAACCTCGATCACCTGCGCCACGCCGCTGGCTCCCACCGGATGGCCCTTGGCCTTGAGGCCGCCGCTGGTGTTGATGGGGCGATCACCGGTGCGGGCGGTGCGTCCTTCGTCGACGGCGTGGGGGCCTTCGCCGGGGGCGAAAAATCCAAGGTCCTCGCTGGCGACGATCTCGGCGATGGTGAAGCAGTCGTGGACCTCAGCGACCCCTACCTGCTCGGGTCCGATGCCGGCCATCTCATAGGCTTGCGCCGACGCTATCTTCGCCGCCGACAGGGAGGTCAGCTCGTCCGCGTCGTGGAGCGGCCGGCCGGTGGCCTGGCCGATCCCCGCGATGTGGATCGGTTTGTCGGTGAACTGGTTGGCCAACTCGCTGGCGACCAGCAGCACGCAGGACGCGCCGTCGGTAATGGGCGCGCAGTCATAGAGGCGCAGCGGCCAGGCGATCCACGGGTTGGCGCGGGCGTCGTTCAAAAAGTCCAGCTCGTCTTCCCAGTCCGGGACGGACTCGCCGCGCTGTTCGGCCCGGGCCTTTCTCCGGTCCATCATGTCCCTGACGGTGACCTGGAACTGGGCCTTGGGGTTCAGCTTGCCGTTCTCGTGATTCTTGACCCCCACCTTGAGCAGGTGGTTCAGGTTGGTCTCGTAGCGGTCCATGTGCGCCTTGGCGATGGCGCCGAATATTCCAGGGAAAGTCAGCCCGGCGGGCACCTCGTAAAGCCCGTCGGCGGCGGAGGCGAGCACGTCGGTGACGCCTTCCGTCGGCAGCGACGTCATCTTTTCCACGCCACCCACCAGAACCACGTCGTACATGCCGCTGGCGATGGCCATCACACCCTCCCTGAGGGCGCTGCCGCTGCTGGCGCACGCGTTCTCGACGCGGGTAATTGGCGTGGGCGTCATACCCAGCCAGTCAGCCATGATGGGGGCAGTGTGGCCCTGGTGCTCGAACAGGTCAGCCGAGTAGTTTCCCAGGTAACCGGCCTCGATGTCCTGGGCCGAGATGCCCGTATCGATATTGTCCTGCATGTCGTGGAACGCTTCGACGAACAGGTCGCGGCTGGTCTTGTCGGGGTAGGCCCCGAACTGGGAAAGGCCGGCGCCGACTATGGACACCGAGCGCGCCAGGCGACGGGAACGGGTGGTAGCCATTTGATATTGCTCCTCACTACTTGCGGTTACGGTGGCACATCCTACACCAAAAATCGCGGCCATTGCCATAGTGCATTGCTGGGGCGAGATTCGGGTGGTCAGGCTCGCGCGCGTCGAGGCGTGCCTGGCCTGGGGGGCCTGTTTGCGGGTCGCAAATGCCCGATGCTATACTTCCTTGACAGGATGCTGCCGAAGCGGTTTTTGCGGAAGGCGACGGGCGCAGTATCGGGAGGGGCCGATGATACAAAGCGCCGTTGTGCAGCAACTTCGTCAGGGAGGTGTGCGCGTCACGCCCCAGCGGTTGGCCATTGCCGAGGCGGTGCTCAACTCCACCGACCACCCCACGGTGCAGCAGATCCACGAGCGGGTCCAGCAGCACTTTCCCTCCATGACTCTGGCCACCGTTTACTCGACCCTGGGCGTGCTGTCCAAGAGCGGTTTAATCCAGGAACTGCCTTTTGCCAAGCAGTCCCGGTACGAGAGCAACGTCTCGCCGCACGTGAACCTGGTATGTATCGGGTGCGGGAATATTGCCGACGCCGACGACAGCAGCGACATCATCATCCGCTTGCGCGACCAGGTTTCCACCGAAACCCGGTTCCAGGTCATGTGGCAGCGCGTCGATTTCCACGGTTGGTGCCGTTCGTGCCTGCCGGCGGAAGAGACGGCGAACTCGGTCTCCGGCTAGTCGGCGCTCCCCGTGATCACCGGCGTTGTCGGCATAACCCTGTGGACCGACGACCTGGATCGGATGTTGCGGTTCTACCGTGACGTCCTGAGATTGCCCCTGCATTCGTTCCACGAGGATGAGGGGTTCGCCGCGTTCGAGTTGGGTGAGATCCGGTTCAACGTGGGCCGGCATGGGTCGGTAACGGGCGAGTCCCGGGACCCGCTGCGCATGATGCCCCACCTGGGCGTCGACGACATTCACGCCGAGCACGCCCGACTCGCCGCGGCCGGCGTCGCGTTTATTCGCGTTCCCGAACGAGAGCACTGGGGCGGGTGGGTCGCCACACTCCAGGATCCCGACGGGAACGTGCTCCAGTTGCTGCAGTTCCCCGGTTAACGGTCCAACGGCTCCGGCGGTCAGTCCCGGAGTTTGCGGGCCAACTCGGCGTTGGACGGCTCGGCCAGGACGGATCCGTCGGGAAAGACGATGGTCGGGATGATCAGCCGGTTGTCGTTGACCTGCTTCACGTAGGCCTGGGCTTCGTCGTCGCCGTCAACGTTGATGTACTCATAGGCCACGGACCGGCCGTCCAGATAGTTGCGCGAACGGTGGCAGTCGGGACACCACTCGGCGCCATAGAGTTTGATTTCAGGTTCTGCGGTGGTCATGAGAAACCTCCATACGGTGGCTGCGGCTAGTCCGCGGCCCGGCCGGCGCCCTCGCCCTGCTCCGTATAGGTGGGGCGTACCAGTTCGAAAACGTCGTCGGTGTGGCAGTACATGTTGCCGGCCAGGCGGCCGGTGGGCTTGAGCGCGGCGTGGTCGATCCGGAGGCCGTTGGGGCCGTCGTACAGCACCGCGTCGCTGACGTGCATGCGGACGATTTCGCCGATAACGATGCCGTGGGCGTGAGGCTGCTCCCCGATGTTGACGACCTGCACCAGGCGGCATTCCATGTTCACCGGAGACTCCAGCACTCGAGGCGGTTTTATGATTTCGCTGGGGGCCTCGGTCAGGCCGGCAATGTCAAACTCGGAAACGTCGGAGGGGTACTCGGCGGCGGTGGCGTTCATGGCGGCGGCGATGTCGTCCACCACGATGTTGACCACGTATTCGCCGGTCTCCTCGATGTTGGTCAGGGTGTCCTTGCGCTTGTCCTGCCAGCCGGGGGCGCGCCGCGACGACGAGAAAATCAGCGTGGGTGGGTTGTAGGCCATGGCGTTGAAAAAGCTGAATGGGGCCAGGTTGACCACGCCGTCGGTGGACATGGTGGACACGAACGCGATTGGTCGAGGCACCACCACGCCGGTGAGGATCATGTTGAACCGTTCGAAGGTCTTGGGGTCGATGAGCATTGCGGATGGCTCCTGGGTGGTTGGGGACGGGGATGCACCGGTGCAATTGGTTTTGTCGATTATACACATCTGCATACCGCTGGATGCCGGCGGCGGTCACAGTAGCCGAAAGCCAACGCGTTGCGGTTGGCCCCCGTTCTCCCATCGGCTATGATCTCCGCTATCAGCGGTCAGCGCGACGGGACGTTGCGGTTGGCGCCCTCTGCCCCGGCCGGCTCGATCCGGAAAATCCCCCAACCCCGAGAGCGGGCTTCCGAACATTACCCCACGCCCTACTCCCATCAAATTACCCCACGCCCTACACCCATCCCGACGTGAACCGTCACCCGGCGGCCTTTGCCGGCGCTTCCGGCGGGGTGAGACCCAGCTCGGCGTAGAGTTCCTGCTGGTCGGCGAAATCGTCAGCCTCTTCGTCCAACACGTCATCATCCATTCGCGCTTCATAGTACTCGATGACGCGCCGAACGCGCTCTGCGTCCCATCCCGGCGGGAATTCGTTAGCGTTGGTCATGTTCATCTCCTTCTTCTGCGGCGTCGATACGCAATCTGAGCATTGCCCCTCAATTCGTAAGCGGTGATCACGAAAATACTATCCGGCTCGGTTCCACGGGAGTATATGACGCGCAAATAACGCCCGGAGCGGGTTTGCCCGTGGGCAATCCGCGAGCCGCCGCGGCTGTGCCGGACTGACGCCGGTTGCCTGTGACGCTGTTTCCCGCCACGGACAGAACAAGATTTGCCAGATTCAGCGTCGATGATCGCGCAGTCGCCGAGTAGATGACGATGCCGGAGTAGGGGTACGGGCGGACGCCCCCAACAATTTCAGAGACTCGGTTTCTTCATGCGGCCTCGGTCCCGTTCTGCCGTCGCCACAACGGCGGTCCCGCCAGCGGCGGCCCGTCCCGGACTGGTAAAGGATATTTCCATATTTGCATTGACGCCGGGGCTGCCTATAATGGGCGCCGGGTGGAAACTGCGCCCGAGCTATCGCAACGAACTGACGAATGCTGGACCTGAACGACCTGGCTGCGGGAGGCAACCCTGGCATCACCGCTGAGAAAGGCGCCGGCTTGACCCAGGCCGCGGCGGTTTGCCTGGAAGAACAAGGGCATCAGCAGGGCGCGCTGCTTACCATCCGAGGCAACGTCAGCAATCGCACCTGCCCACTGGCATGGCCACCGGTCAACTTACAGGACCGCCGCACCTGGAACGATGATCAAGAAGCTACTGCCGAGGGAGCATCGGGGATTGCGGCGCTGTTGGCAAATCGTGAAATTGGGCACCAGGTCATCCTGCGCAGCCGCAAAAGCACACCGCAGGATCCCACAGGCTTCGATTATTGGCTGGGGGATGACAATACAGCAAATATATCCGATGCAGAACGCACCGCAACCGAATCGCTGGCATTTCAACTTGCGGATGACAATCTGGTAGCACGGGCCAGGATGGAAATATCGGGCATACGTCAAGGCGGCGACACCGCAATCAGTGCAAGAACCCGGCTGAAATTGGATCAGATGAACGTTTCGGATGAATTGGGTTTGCCGGGCTATGCTACGGTAGTTGAGTTCGGGCGCCCCCTTGCCGAGATCAGAAGAAAATGAACTCCGTTCGGGATTACCACGAGATCGCTATGGAGTTCGCCGATCTTGGCATCAGGAACCGGGCGCGAGGGCAACCGGAGCCGGCACTGGCGTATTTCGAGCAAGCGCTGGACTTTGAGCTGGCCGCCATTGCCGAACTTGACCAGTCGGACGGGTTGGCGTGGTCAATCTTGCACCGCAGCGCGGGCACCTTGGCATTGGACTGCCGGCGGTTTCGCCAGGCCGAGCAGATAACGACGCACGCCCTGGCCGGGGAACCCCATCCGGACATCGCTGAGGAACTGCGCGACCTGCTGGAGCAAATCTACTTCCAACGACATTTGGATTTGAAGGGCGTCGCTTTGCAGGATGACGAGCTCCAATTGAGTCTCTCCGGCCAGGAAGTGGGCCATGGCCTGGTCCAATACAACGAAATCTACGAGCGTGTCGATAGTACTTCAAAACTGCTTTACCGGACTGCGGAGCGAAAATTCGGGCGCGATTTTCGTGAGGGAGGACAGCCAGTCAAAGACATCCGTCAGAATTACCAAACTCTGGTGTCTGTGCCCAGGCCGGGAAGTTTTGCCGTCACGCTGAAATTCGGCAGCCAACTCGAGCCTACCTTGCCGGGTATGTTCGATACCGCTGCTGTCATGGACGAGTTTATGGACTTGATAGGTTTAGCCAATCGCTCGCGCATTGACCAAATACAGGACTTCATTTCCGACCCCGCATACCTGCGTAACTTTTTCGGCTTGGCTAAGAAATTAGCCCCTGACGGCGAGCGTGTTCGACAGGTGGGTTTTACCGCCGTCCGGGGCGGCGTAGAACGCTCCGTAGAGCTCACTACTCCAACTGCCGAGTTCGTTATTCCTCCGGTGCCGTCCCAACCTGACTCTCCCGGCCAACCCGTCACAATACGAGGGATACTTCGCTATGCCGACGCTACTAGCGGCGCCGGCGATCAAATCAGAATCATCGATGAGGCTAACCGCAAGACGCACCGAGTGCGGGTGCCAACCGGCATGATGAACGACATCGTCCGGCCGATGTGGGACTCGACAGTGTCGATAACAGGCACACGGGTCGGCAATGTAATTGATCTTCAGGACATCTCGATTGATGAATATGATGATCCTTAGCCGCTGCCCCACACCCGCGCGATGGCGTCCTGTATGCGCTGCTCCATCCGTTCTATCAACTCACGATTGGCCGACACCAGCGCCCGCTCGGCCTCGAGGTCCGATACTATCGCGCGTTGCGTTTCCAGCGGCGGGACGGGGATTTCCAATTTCGCGATTGCGCTCCAGCCGACCCTGGGAAGTTGAGCGCCTTTGACTTGGCTCATCACTGCATCGTTGAATCGGCGACATCTGAATATGTGAGCGTAGAGTTCTGGAACGACGTCATTCTGCTTCGGCCTGATGACGTAGATGTCCGTGGAGCAAATTCCGCTTCTATCGGACAGCCATACTTTATTCAGATTAGGCCGCAATTTGCCGTAGAGGATGTCGCCGCACTCGAATTCATTCTTGAGGCTTTTGATGGTCGCCGGGTCTTGGGTAATTGTGTTTCCAATTATGTACCCTGTGTGCTGTGAGATGTTCTCCAAGCCAATGTACGTTACAGGTCCTTTGCTGTCGCCGGGCATTATGGTCTTGGTTGACCGTTCGAACACTTCAGCGACTTTCACAATCGGCCACTCCGGGTCCACCGCAACCCGCGGCCGGCCGTGCGGTTCGTTGCGGTTGGCCCCCGTTCTCCCATCGGCTATAATTCTACGCATTCTAGGCACTCTGGGGGCACGTTGCGGTTGGCCCCCGTTCTCCCATCGGCTATAATCCCCCCCCCGCACCCCCCTACTGTAGGGTTCGTTGCGGTTGGCCCCCGTTCTCCCATCGGCTATAATGCGCCGTATATCGTGGTGGCCAACCGCGCGTTGCGGTTGGCCCCCGTTCTCCCATCGGCTATAATTCCGGCGAAACTGCCATCCGTGGCGGTGGTTGCGGTTGGCCCCCGTTCTCCCATCGGCTATAATCCGCTGGGTGGCGAGGCGACGTATGACGTGGTTGCGGTTGGCCCCCGTTCTCCCATCGGCTATAATTCAGGAGCGGTAGTTCGCATCCATACCGCGGTTGCGGTTGGCCCCCGTTCTCCCATCGGCTATAATCGGGATTGCAGGCGGCTACGCAGCACTGTAGTTGCGGTTGGCCCCCGTTCTCCCATCGGCTATAATAACGGTCATCGAGGCACGGCCTGGCGAGGGTTGCGGTTGGCCCCCGTTCTCCCATCGGCTATAATGAAGCCGGTTTCGCCACGGTTGCCTTCAATGTTGCGGTTGGCCCCCGTTCTCCCATCGGCTATAATCGCGTTGAGCAACGCGCCGAGCGCGAGGCGGTTGCGGTTGGCCCCCGTTCTCCCATCGGCTATAATCGGCGTCCCTATCACCGGCATTGTCGGTAGTTGCGGTTGGCCCCCGTTCTCCCATCGGCTATAATGAACCTTGAGATATGTCACATCAACACACTGTTGCGGTTGGCCCCCGTTCTCCCATCGGCTATAATGATGATGACCGGGGCGACTGTCTATACGCTGTTGCGGTTGGCCCCCGTTCTCCCATCGGCTATAATCCGGTGGCGGGCACCAGATACCCCAGAGCGTTGCGGTTGGCCCCCGTTCTCCCATCGGCTATAATCCGGTGGCGGGCACCAGATACCCCAGAGCGTTGCGGTTGGCCCCCGTTCTCCCATCGGCTATAATCCGCCCGGATTTTGTCCGCAAGTAGGGGTGTTGCGGTTGGCCCCCGTTCTCCCATCGGCTATAATGCCCATCGTCCGCGTCGTCACGAGTGCGGTGTTGCGGTTGGCCCCCGTTCTCCCATCGGCTATAATATGATCCAAAGCTCCAGTGGGTCCTCTGCCGTTGCGGTTGGCCCCCGTTCTCCCATCGGCTATAATCGTGGTGTTGTCAATGCTAATCCGAACGTAGTTGCGGTTGGCCCCCGTTCTCCCATCGGCTATAATACATTCTCAGATATTCAACGCTCTCGTTCAGTTGCGGTTGGCCCCCGTTCTCCCATCGGCTATAATGTTCCGACGGTCGCCAACCTGTACCTCATGGTTGCGGTTGGCCCCCGTTCTCCCATCGGCTATAATACCGGCGTAGAACTGCCCGGCGAGATGGTTGTTGCGGTTGGCCCCCGTTCTCCCATCGGCTATAATGCTCGGCCTCATCGCGCGCTTCCTGGGCGTGTTGCGGTTGGCCCCCGTTCTCCCATCGGCTATAATCCACACGATAGGGAACGGCGTTTCCGGTAGTTGCGGTTGGCCCCCGTTCTCCCATCGGCTATAATCTCCCGGCTGGCGAATCTGTTGAACGATCCGTTGCGGTTGGCCCCCGTTCTCCCATCGGCTATAATCCCGGCCGAGCAGATCAACGAGATGGTGAGTTGCGGTTGGCCCCCGTTCTCCCATCGGCTATAATCCTACGGCGTTTCAATCGCAGCATAGACAAGTTGCGGTTGGCCCCCGTTCTCCCATCGGCTATAATTCATAACCGTCCTCCTATTGCCCGTGTCCGTTGCGGTTGGCCCCCGTTCTCCCATCGGCTATAATCACCAGCGACCGGTTGAGTATCCGTTTTGTGTTGCGGTTGGCCCCCGTTCTCCCATCGGCTATAATCCGCCCGCGACCCCGCATACGGTTGGCGGCAGTTGCGGTTGGCCCCCGTTCTCCCATCGGCTATAATCCGGCTTCGTAGCAGGCATCCAGTTCAGCCGTTGCGGTTGGCCCCCGTTCTCCCATCGGCTATAATAGGTGACCCGACGGAGGGGGCCGAAAGCCCGTTGCGGTTGGCCCCCGTTCTCCCATCGGCTATAATATCGTTTTCACAGTCCTCGGAGGCGTCGCGTTGCGGTTGGCCCCCGTTCTCCCATCGGCTATAATGGTAATGCGGGCAGTGTGGTCGCAACCCCAGTTGCGGTTGGCCCCCGTTCTCCCATCGGCTATAATATCGTTTTCACAGTCCTCGGAGGCGTCGCGTTGCGGTTGGCCCCCGTTCTCCCATCGGCTATAATATGCAGCAGCCTTCCAACCGATACCGCCAGTTGCGGTTGGCCCCCGTTCTCCCATCGGCTATAATGGTAATGCGGGCAGTGTGGTCGCAACCCCAGTTGCGGTTGGCCCCCGTTCTCCCATCGGCTATAATCAGCGGCGCAACCAGGCACCGGGACTGCGTGTTGCGGTTGGCCCCCGTTCTCCCATCGGCTATAATCTAGCGGGGTTGCGTACAGCTTGACCATTAGTTGCGGTTGGCCCCCGTTCTCCCATCGGCTATAATGCGGCGTCCGATGGGGCGCTGGCCGTGATTGTTGCGGTTGGCCCCCGTTCTCCCATCGGCTATAATACGTGCGATGGCTGGACGCATGGGGGCGTAGTTGCGGTTGGCCCCCGTTCTCCCATCGGCTATAATACAAGGAGGTTCAGCCATGCCAGAAACACGTTGCGGTTGGCCCCCGTTCTCCCATCGGCTATAATCCGTGGCCAGATCTCCCGCGTCGGCCGGCCGTTGCGGTTGGCCCCCGTTCTCCCATCGGCTATAATCTGGAGATCCGCGCTGTACATCACACGTTTGTTGCGGTTGGCCCCCGTTCTCCCATCGGCTATAATGCCGGGCGCGAAGGCTCGCGTCGGCGTCCTGTTGCGGTTGGCCCCCGTTCTCCCATCGGCTATAATTGGTGGAAGCTCGCGCCGGTTGCCGGATAGGTTGCGGTTGGCCCCCGTTCTCCCATCGGCTATAATCGAACGGTTGACCATCGCCCACCCTGTTGGTTGCGGTTGGCCCCCGTTCTCCCATCGGCTATAATAAGGCACGTGGGGTATACGTTGACCTGGTGGTTGCGGTTGGCCCCCGTTCTCCCATCGGCTATAATAAGTGCGGGAAGATCTCCAGGCGGTACGGCGTTGCGGTTGGCCCCCGTTCTCCCATCGGCTATAATTGGACTTCCCAGATAGCAACCGACGCCGGTTGCGGTTGGCCCCCGTTCTCCCATCGGCTATAATGCGCCCGTGACAGGATATGGCGTGCAGTACGTTGCGGTTGGCCCCCGTTCTCCCATCGGCTATAATAACCGGGTCGACGCCTGGTATCCGGCCATCGTTGCGGTTGGCCCCCGTTCTCCCATCGGCTATAATACGCCCCAGTGCGCGTCGTAAGAACCATCGAGTTGCGGTTGGCCCCCGTTCTCCCATCGGCTATAATAGATCATTACCTGTCAAACAGAGTCGTAAGCACAATCGCCGGCGCTGGAACTCGCAAAAACCGATGCCGCCAGCGCTAAAATGACGCCGATCATGCTGGTTTTCAACAAACTGACGATGCGCTAAAATGCGACCGACGGCAACGTGGTTATAACCGATGGGAGAACGGGGGCCGCAGGACGTCGTTTCGTCCAACCGTTAACAAGGTGAGGTGGATTAAGTCCACCAATATCCACCAAATTAGAGGGCGAGCTACGGCTTGCCCTTCACTTTTTCTCAACGTCAAAACAGCGTGTACTGCTGCGGGTTCTGGTTCGCCGGCCGGCGCGTTGCGCCGCTGAAGCTGACGATGTTCTCGTACTGCTTGTCGGTGAAGTAGATTATCTGCACGTTGCCCGACGGCGGCAGCGCCGACTGCACCCGGCGCGTATAAACCTGCGTCTGCTCCTTGCCCGCGCAGAATCGCAGGTACACCGACAGCTGGCACATTTCAAACCCCTGGTCCAGCAGGAACTTGCGGAAGTTCGTGGCGTCCTTGCGTTCCTGCTTCGTCAGCACCGGAAGGTCAAACAGCACCATCATCCACATCAGCCGGTATCCCGATAGCACTGCCAATCCCTCGCTCTATGCCGACACCATCCGCTCAGGAAATGTCAGCAAGGGGCATCTATCCTCAAAGGATTGCGCCAGGGACTGCGCTGCCCGCTCCAGGCATGTTTCCAACGGCGTGGTTCCCCGCTCCGTGCGCATATCGGCGGCCAGCACTCCCACCAGCGTCCGCTTCGCTTCCGGCGTAACCTCCGCGCAACCTGACTCGACCAGCCGCACTACCGTATAGTCCACGGCGGGACGGAAGGGCTCCATCAGGTCGTCCACCAGGCACATGGCGTCGTAGCGGTTGTGATGGTGAATGCCCAACGACGGGTGCAGGCCGGCTGCGGCCACCGCCCGGGCGGTGGCCGCCCGCAGCACCGTGTAGCCGTAGTTGAGCAGCGGGTTGGGCATCTCGCCGAAACGCTCCCGCTGGAAATCGGGGCCGAACAGCAACGGCCAATAGCGCCGGGCGGCCTGCGCCTCCATATTGTCCGGGTCGCCGGACTTCACCCTCCGGGCCAGATCATCCAGGCCGCCACCGGATTTGCCCAGCGTCGCCAGCGTCAGCTTTTGCTGGCCGATTTTCGCCCGGACCACCGCCTGCCACAGCCGCTTGCGCAGAGGCAGCGACGCCTCCAGCTGGCAGCGCATTCGCAGCGCCTGGATGTGATGCCCTTCCAACGGCCACAGCCACGCCACCGGCAGATAATTGGAGCCGCAGAGCACGACGGAGGCGCTGCGCTGTGCCAGCTCTACCAGCAGGTCGTTGGAGTAGGTCAACCCCCGGGCGTTGCAGAGCAGGACGCCGATGTCATCCAGCGGTACTCGTCCAATCTCGGCGCCGTTGCAGGACACCGTCATCAGGCCGCGTTGACGGGCCAAGTGCTGCCCCTCGCTGGCGATTTCGATGACGCGGCCAATCATGGCTTGAACGGCCCGCGGTCATAGACTCGGCCCAGCTCGTCCACGCGGGCTTTGCGGAAGCCAAGCCGGCGAAGTTTAGCGGCAGAGAAGACTTCAACCTTCATACCGCCGTCGGTTTTCGTATCTTTTCTGATTTTCGCATCTTGCCTTATTCTGGCATCAACGTTAGCCTCATTGTGATCATCAAGAATAAGTCTGGGCCCGCTTTTATTGTTGACGATCTGTCTCACGCGGACGATGCGTCGGTTAGCGCCCTCGCCCAGAGTACCCATGTCGTCGATTTGTAGGCGCATCAGCCGTTTTGCGGCAGGGTGAGGGCGTGTGTCATCGGCGTTGAAACCGGGTTGATTGGCGTCAAAGGTAGTCACTACTACCGTTTGCCAACTGCCGTTGGGCAGCCTCCAGATGTCGGCGAACTCGTTGCCGCCGGGCAGGTAGCCCTTGTAGACTTTGCCGTTGGCATCTTTGACCGGGATGACGCTCTGCTCAGAATAAATGCGTACCCGCCGCACCTGCTGACGATGGCCATTCACCAATACGTCACCTTTCGCAGCGCGCTCGGCAAAGTCAGTTGCTTTGCCGCCAGTTTCGTTCCATAGCCGGCGCAGCGCATCCTGCAAAGCTTGGTCGGGCACGTTGTCCAGGTCTTTTGCGGTGAACTTGGACAAGTCTTTGCGCAGCACGACTTTATGCCGTCCATCGCCAACGGGTTCAATAACACCGTAGGCCGTAGCCTCGTGTAGCTGTCCGGTGGTTTGGTCCTTTTCGCCCCGCGTGCCGTGGTCGGGCTTGTAGGAAACGGCTCTGTCTTTGCGGTCGAGAAATACCTGAACCTGGTTGCGGTCGAACCCATCCCACGGCGGCGGAACCAGCGCGGCTAGCCTTGCCTCTGCATCCTGATAGCCGGACCCGGCGGCGTCGGCGAACTGCTTGAGCAGTCCCTGCGTGGTGTTCGCCACCACAAAGGCGTCCACGGCGTGATGCCGATGGTCGTCGCGGGTCTTGCGGGGCATTTCGCCATCTGCCGTTTCACTCAGCATTCCTTCCAGCCCCCAGCCGCGACGGAGCAGGGCCGTCATCCGCCCCGGTATCACGCGCACCCGCTGACGGTGTTCTCCTTGCTCGTCATACAGGTAAGCCAGGTAGGTGCGCGCCGTGCGGGAGAGGTATTGCGTTTCGTTGAGCTGGCGGTCGAGAAAATCGCGCTCTCCCTCAAACCGCTCCGTGGCGTTCTCCCGGAATCGCCAGCGTTTGTTGGCCGGGAAGTTGGCGACGTGCTCCAGGCACTTGTCGCCGAAGGCTTCGTGGGGTGTTTGGTTTCCCTTCTTGCGGTTGGCATCGGCCATGCAGACAACCAGGTTGCCCATTGAGTTGTCCAAGGTGCGGGAGAAGGGCAGGATGTGGTCAATCTCGGTTTGGGCCGACATCACCATCTCAAAAGAAAGCGGTTTGCCGGTATAGGGACAGACCCGATTCTGGGGTGGCCCCTGCTCTTCCCACAGTCGCAGTTTACGGAGGTTACTCGCCGTGACCTCTACTTCAGCCCCCTTCAGCATTTCGGCAAAGCGCTTGTTGCGGTCCGCGCCCTCTCTTTGCTGCCGTTGATAATTCTGTTTCTGCTCCGGGTTCATTTTCAGTTCGCGGGCCAATTCGACGACTATTTCAGTGGGCTTACCGTAAGTTTCAGTGAGCCGGTTCACCACCCGGCGCAGCTGGCCCAAGCCGATATGCACGGTGGGGTTGCCGATGCGGCCATGTACGGCCGGCTCGCCATGCCGCTGCGGGTCTTTCGTCGGGTCCGCGCCCACTGCATCATGTGGCATCGCCTGGCCGTAGTAGGGCAGTGAGTCGTGTGCCTCGTTGTTGCGAAAATCCGAATGATGTTTATAACCGGCTTTCTGAACGGCGTCGGAAAATATCAACCCTTGTTCCAAATACGGCAGGAGCTTACGAATCGCCTTTTCGCTCAGGTTACCGTAACCCGGCGCCAGCGAGACGTTCGCCACGGCGTCGGCCTGTTCCGCGTTCAACCTCCACTCATTGGTTCCCTTCTGGGAGACAACCTTCGGGTCTTCGGTATTCAGCAGAAACTTCACGATTTCATTGCGTTCATCCAGCGACATATCAAGCCACCGCTTGCCGAACAGCGCGGGTTTGGCCAGACGTGAGGCGGTCTCATCACCCTTGATTGACTTGCGTCCGCCGGCGGCCAGGTTGAATCTCGCCGTTGACGGCAGCCCCAAGTCTTTGGTCGGCTTGTCGATGGACAGATCTTTCCCGGAACGCAACCGCTGCATGGCCCGCGCCCGTTCCTCCGGTTCCAGGAATCGCTCGGGCTGCAATCCTTCCTGGACTTTCAGATTACTAACCTCCTGCAACATCCTGAACTCCTGGAATACGGGCAAGGCTCTGGCCGCCCTCCGTTCCCCGCCTTCGAGCTCAAACTGGCACCAACCCGGTTCAACAGGCTGTAATCTACGCTGGTAGAAAATTATGCTGGACAGGCTGTCCCACTGTTCAGCGCTCAAGTGGTGATGTGGTTCCTGCTTCGCCCTGATGGCATCGAATTCGTCCTTGTACATCGCCCGGTCGGCTCGTATGCCGGCCTCGGGACGGGCGCGGACGGTTTGGCCATGGTTGTGGCGTCGTGCCAGAAACTCGCCCAGCGTGCGCGCGCCGTTCTCGGTTATCTGCCGGCGCAGTTCACTGATGGCGAGGAGCATCTTGCCGTCCTCTTTTTCATCGCCGCCGGCCGTCTTGCGGTTCGACTTGAAACCCCGCCGCTGGTCGAGGTGGAACAGGGCGCGTCCCAACTCAAAAGGTTGTAGCGGCTGGTCCAGCGCCCGCGCTCGCAGCGCATAGGGGTCAGCCTTCTCCAGTTCTTTGCGCTCCGCTTTGTCCTCCGGCATCAGGCCGTAGTCCACGAGCGTCCGCATCAACTGGTCGCGACGGTTCAGATAACGGTCTCGCCGCCGCCGCTGGCCTCGTGCCACACGCCGCTCGACGGCATTGGACTGCTTACTCTGCTGCTCGTTACGCCCGTCCGGAAAGATGCGGACACCCATGTCCAGCAATGCGCAGGGTTCTCCATCATCGCCAAGTTTCACTGCTGCCCAACCCAGGGAGTTCGTTCCCAGGTCCAGGCCCAGGCGGTATTTCTCGTTGACCGATGCCATCGTAAGCATTCTCCGATCAAATTTAATGGGATTCTCATCTGTGACTATTATGTCCGGTAAGCCTCCGACCGGCAACAAGCGGCTGATGTATGCAGCCCGCCGGAAAATTGCCGCATCCGCCGGCTTGGGATAAAATCGCCGCCATGTTTGACGGGCCATTGAGCGGGATCAAGGTATTGGACCTGAGCGGGGACATCGCCGGGTCTTTCTGTGGGCGGCTGCTGGCGGACTACGGGGCGGACGTGCTGAAGATCGAACCGCCCGGCGGGTCGGCGATGCGGCGGGTCGGCCCCTATTACCACGACGATCCGCATCCGGAAAAGAGCCTGTTCTTCCTGATCCTCAACCTGAACAAGAAGGGCATCACCCTCAACCTGGAGTCGGCTGCGGGCCGGCGCATCCTGAAGGAACTGGCGCCGCACGTGGACCTGGTCATTGAGAGTTACCGGCCCGGGCATTTGGACGACCTGGGCATCGGATACGACGCGCTGTCGGCGATCAATCCGAACCTGGTGATGACGTCCATCACGCCCTTCGGGCAGACCGGCCCCTACAGCCAGTATGCCGGCGAGGAGATCGTCGCCTACGCCATGGGCATGGTGATGGGAATCAGCGGCGTGCAGGGCCGCCCGCCCCTCAAGCACGGCGGGTTCCAGGCGCAGTACCAGGGCGGCCTGTTCGGGGCCGGCGCAACGGCGATGGCGCTGTTTGCCCAGGACCGGCACGGCGTCGGCCAGCACGTGGACGTGTCCATCACCGAGTGCGTGGCCTCCACCATGATGGCGACGCAGACCATCTACCCGTTCATCGGCGGCGTGCAGGTCCGGCGGGCTCCGGGGACCATGTGGGAAAACCCGATGCCCTGCAAGGACGGCTGGATCATCGTGCAGGCCGGCGGCGGCGCGACCTGGGACGACATCGCGGACTTCTTCCGCGCTCCCGAGTTGCTGGAGCCCAGGTTTGCCGACCGCGCCCAGCGGGTCCGCAACGGGCCGGCCATGGACCAGGTGGTGTTGGACGCCATCAAGGACCGGGAGAAGTGGGAACTATTCCCGGCGGCGGCGGAGAAGCGGATGCTCTTCGGCCTGGTGCAGACGCCCACGGAACTGGCTGACTGCCCACAGCTCGAATCCCGCGAGTTCTACCGGGAGACGGAGCACCCGGTCATCGGGCGGATCAAGGTGCCGGCCGAGCTGTTCCGCATGACGCCGGCCGGGTATCAGCTGCGGATGGCCGCGCCGACGCTGGGGCAGCACAACGAGGAGATCTTCGTCGAGGGTCTGGGTTACGACCGCGAAACGCTGTCGGTCATGCGCCAGCTGGACGTGATCTAGGCTATGCTGGCGGTGGAGGTTTGAGATGGTTACGAAACCGCAAACCAGGGACGTTCCCCCGGTTCCGCTTACGGATGACTACGTTTGCCCCGACCCGGAACCGCGCGACATGATACAAAGCCCCACTATCAACAAGTCCGGCTATTTCGTCGCCCACCATTTTGCGGCGCTGTTGGACACGCTGGCGCGCGCGCCCTGTGTGCTGAACTTTGACCCCTACGACATGAACAACCGGGTCGAGCCGGACCTGCTGGTGGCCTTCGGCGTGGAACCCGCGTCCATCCTGCCGCGCAACGGCTACATCATCCGGGAGGTGGGCAAGCCGCCCGATTTTGTGATGGAAGTGGCTTCGGAGTCTACTCACCGAAGGGATACCGGGTTCAAACGTGATTTGTACGCCAGGTTGGACGTTACCGAGTACTGGCGGGTTGACCCTACTGGCGGCGACTTCTACGGCTACGCGCTGGCCGGCGACCGGCTGGTTGACGGCGAATATCAGGCAATTGACCTGACAGTGGAAGAGGATGGGATGGTCTGGGGTTACAGCCCGACGCTCGACCTTTGCCTATGCTGGCATCCGGCGTGGGACTGGGACGTTGACGACGAAACGAACCTGCGGTTCTACGACCGCAAGACGGGCCGCTACCTGTGCGACTTTATGCTGGTGGAGGAAGCGCTGGCGACGGCGCAAGCGGATCTGGCCGCATCGGAAACGGAGCGGGAACGGTCGCAAGCGGCGCTGGCGGCGGCGGAAGAACGCATCCGCCAGTTGGAAGCGCAACCGGGCAGTGAGCAACCCTGACCGGTATGGCTAACACTCCATGCGGGAGTTGACGTGACATGACTGCTCTGCCCATGGAAGGGATTCGGGTTCTCGATTCCACCTACGTGTTTGCGCTGCCCTACACCGGCGGGCAGCTGGCCGACCTGGGCGCTGAGGTCATCAAGATCGAGGGTCCCGGACGGCCGGACATAACGCGCGGCGGCGGTCTCTACGGCACCTTCCCCGACAACGACCCGGGCGAGGACTGGTGGAACCGCCCCAGCACGTACCAGCTGCTCAATCGCGGCAAGCGATCCATGGTGCTGGACATGGCGCAGGAGGAGGGCCGGCAGATCTTCAGCGAGCTGGTGATGGTCAGCGACGTCGTCATGGAGAACTTCACGCCCCGGGTGATGCGCCGGTGGAACCTGGACTATCCCAACCTGCGCAAGCTGCGGCCCGACATCATCATGGTGTCCAACACCGGCTACGGCCACGGCGACGGGCCATACTCGTCATACCCGGCCCAGGCCACCACCCAGGAGGGCACTCACGGCCACTGCTGGATCACCGGCTACCCGGGCGACGAGCCGTCCAAGGCCGGCCGCTCCTTTGTGGACTTCCTTTCCACCTGGAGCGCGATGCTGGCCATCGGGTCGGCGCTGCGCTACCGGAACCGCACGGGCAAGGGCCTGTGGGTGGACATCGGCATGTACCAGGCCGGCGTGATGTTCCTGTCCGAGTACCTGATGGACGCCATCGCCAACGGCCGGGAGGGCGAGCGCATCGGCAACCGCCATCCCAACCGCGCCCCCCAGGGAGCCTATCCCGCCGCCGGAGACGACGAGTGGATCACCCTGTCCGTGGCCGACAACGAGCAGTGGTATGCTCTGTGCCGCCTGATGGAACGGGACGACCTGATCTCCGACAAAAGGTTCGCCACGCTGGCCGGCCGCCAGCAGGACCACGACGAGATCGACGAGGCCATCGGCCAGTGGACCAAGCATCACGACAAGTACGAGATGATGCACGCGCTACAAGCCCAGGGCATCGCCTCGGGTCCCGTGCTCAGCGGCAAGGACGTCCATTTCGATCCTCATTACCGCAGCCGCAATTTCCTGGAGCGGGTGGAGTACCCACCGGAGCGGGACATGGGCACGCGCATCATCATGGGCCGCCCCTACAAGCTGTCGAAGACGCCGCTGGAAATACGCGGACCGGCGCCGAACTTCGGCCAGGACAACGTGCCGCTGCTGGAGTCGCTGCTGGGCAAGCCGGCCGAGCAGGTTGCCGCCTGGGTCGATGCTACGGTGATCACCGAGGTTCCCACCACCGGAGAGCCGTCGCCGACGCTGGACCCGGAGGAACTGGTGGAGCGCCGCCAACTGGCCGAGTGGGACCCGGAATACCGCCAACGCCTGGGCATTTGACGATTGGGCAGTCGAGGTCTAACCTGAATCGTGGCGCGGCATTGGTGCTCGCGTCGCGCATCCGGGGCCCGTAGCTCAGTGGAAGAGCATCCGACTCATAATCGGCAGGTCACAGGTTCGAACCCTGTCGGGCCCACCATGCGTTACTGTAGATATAGCGCCGGCCCGTGCAGGGCCACCTCTTTGTGACCGGGAAATTCCTCAACCGACATTCATTATCACAGCGATATGGTATTGTGCACGATCGCATGTTCTGTCGAATTGTGCAACGGTTGTTATTAAGTAGAGCCTACCGGGAATACCCGGTAGGCTCTCTGCGCCTCTCCATAGCCAGGTCGAGGCCGCTTGCTGCGTCCTGGCCGGCCGGCCCGCGCTTTGGCTAAGCCCCTATCCTAATAACTGGTGAAAACTCGCGGTCCCGTCCCGGGGAGCCAGGCCAGGGTTGCATCTGGGCTGGGGCAATGACCAAAGCGAAAGATCCCAAGCCCCCGCGTCCCAAACGTGCGGGCTCGGCCTCCAGGACCAATCCCACCACTGGCGGTTACCAGATCTCCGATGAACTCTGGGAAGCGCTGGAGCCACTGATCCCCGAGTACGTGAACACCCACCGGTTTGGCGGAGGCCGGCCCCGGGTTTCCGACCGCACCTGCGCCAACGGCATCTTCTACGTGCTGCGTACCGGCTGCCAGTGGAAGGCCCTGGACGCCACCGGCATCTGCTCCGGGTCCACGGCGCATCTGCGCTTTCAGGAATGGGTGGCCGCTGGAGTGTTCCTGGAGCTGTGGCGGGTGGGACTGGAACGCTATGACGAGTTGAAGGGTCTCGACTGGAGTTGGGTGAGCATGGACGGCGCCATGACCAAAGCGCCCCTGGGTGGGGGAAAACCGGCGCCAATCCCACCGACCGCGGTAAGCGGGGCAACAAGCGCCGCCAGGCCCGCAACGCCACAGCCTGGCAGCTCTACTCCCCGGACGGAACCACCTGCCGCTTCTGCCCGCACCCCGCCGCCGACCACCTGACCAGTTCCCGCCAGCCCCACTTCTACCGGCCCGCCGCCGAAGCCGCGCGGCGGGACCGGTAAAATGCCCTCGCGCCCCGCGCCGCCGGACCCCGCCACCGAAGCCGAGCGGCGGGACCCCTTCGGGAAGCTCTACCGCCACGAGTTGGAGGACGGCGCCGGCTGCCATTCGGCCTCAGGGCAATCGCACCATCGCTGGATTCCTGCTTGCGCAGGAATTCAGCGATTGAATTCGTCAAATACGCTTCAAATTCGTTCGTTCTATGACCAATGGACTCCGGCTTTCGCCGGAGTGACGGGCGTGGAGCCTATGCTGCGATTGCCCGGCATTCGGCCGCCGACCCTGTGGCTATGGCCAAAATCCGATATGATTTCCTTAGACTATAGTTATTATCACAACGATATGGTATCGTGCATAATCGCATGTTCTGCCGAATGGTGAATTATGCACTGGTTGTCATTAAATCTATTTCTCAAGAGGCTACCGGGAATTCCCGGCAGCCTCTCTGCGCCTCTCCGTATATCGGTCGAGGCCGTTCGCTTCGTCCGGGCCGGCCGGCCCGCGTTTTGGCTAAGCCTGGCCTTGCTCCTCTGCATTCTGGGCGCGACCCTGTTCGGCTGTCCGGCCGGCGACGTATCAGCCCAGGCCCCGCCTCAAAACATCGAGGATCGCATCGTTATCGTAGCGGTTGACGATGGCAAAGAGGATTGGGCGGATAGTTCCCCGCAGAAAAACGGCCAGGTCGTATTCACGGTCAGCGTCCCTGAGGCGATGCGCGGGTTGTCCCCCACCGTTGACTACGCAATAACCCCAGGCGCCGACGATCAGCTCTTCCACCCCGCCAGCGCCAGCGATTACCAGCTGCCCGCCAGTGGCGCTTCGGGAACGATCATGTTTGCGGGCGCGATTGAAAAGGAAATCATCGTTATTCCGATTGACGATAGCCTGGTCGAGGAACCGGAAGCCTTTACCCTGACCCTCAGCAACCCCTCCCACACCATGGCGTTTCCCGACAGCGACGGCGACGGGAAACGTGACATCACCCTCGCCATCTCTGGCGTCATCCACAGCGACGACACGATTGACGTTACCGTTACCGGCGGCATGGTGCCCGAGGGCGAATTGGGCAGACTGCCCCTCACCCTGGCGCGGGCGCTGGCGCCCGGGGAGTCTGCCAGCATCCTTGCGGAGGTGATTGACCCGCCCGCTGGGTATTGCGACGAAGCCGAAAAGCAGGCGGCGGCGGGCCGGGATTATCGAGAGTTGGTGCGCCAGCGCATCCGGTTTGAGCCTGGAGACCAGACGAAGTATTTCGAAATTCAAACCCGTGAAGATGTTCTGGATGAAAATGATGAATGTCTGCTGGCGTACTACGGCCATGCCGTGGGGCTGAATTTGATGGATTCCGATGGCACCGATCCCATCACCACGACATTACCCCCCAGCACTTACTACCTGAAGGAAGTAACCATTGCGGACGATGACGACCCACCAAGGATGTTCTCCAATAAGCCACGGGTTACCGAACCTGACGACGGGGAAACCGCAAACCTGGACTTCATCGTCAAACTGGACCAGCCCAGCGGCCGCACGGTCAAGGTGGACTATGGACCTAGCGACTTTCGCAGGTCGCCGAACCTGGGCACCGCCGGCGCCGACTACGAGCTCATCACCAAGGGCACCCTGACGTTCCTGCCGGGCGAGACGGAGAAACGGGTACGGGTCATCGTTAAGGGCGATTACGAGGAAGAGCCTGATGAGATCGTGTTGGTGCAATTTTCCGACCTGGTCAACGTCTGCATCATCGGCCCCTCATGCAACGCTAGCGCCGGGCGCGGCTATGGCGGCGAAATTATCAATGACGACCACCCCGCAGGGCTGTCCTTTGCCCTGGACGACCCCACCATCCGGGAAGGCCACGACGCCGTCCTTCGCCTCACCCTGTCCAACCCCATCGAGTACGGCCTGAAGGTGAACTTAACGACCGGGGGCGGCACGGCAACAAAGGGCGCCGACTATGGAGATGCGACGAACGTCGTCGGACATTCCGTGACCGTCCCCAAGGGCGAGACCGAGATGGCCCTGTCGGTGCCGGTCCATACTGATGCAATCAGTGGCGAGGGCATCGAGACCTTTTCCTTCCAACTGGCTGGCGTGGAACTGATCGGCAGAGGAGGAGCGCCGGTTGACCCGTCGCTTGATCCTGGGAAGTGGAAGGAGGTTTTTGGCACTAGCTACAACATCCAGTCCATCAGGTCCAGGACGCCCATGCCCACGGTCAAAATCCTGGACGGGCCGGCTCTTTCCCTCACCCCGGCCATGGTGAAGGTTACCGAGGGGCAGCCGGTGGAGTTCCGGGCGGTCCTGAGCGAGGCGGCGGCGGCGGCGGTCACCTTTAACCTGAAGACCCGGGACGGCGGCGGCGCCGCCGCCAATGACGCTGACACCGCCAAGGCGGGCAAGGACTACACGGCGATAAGTTCCCGGCCCGCAACCATTCCCGCCGGCCAAACCGAGGTGACCCTGCCCCTGGTCCAGACGCTGCAGGATACGGTGGACGAAGGGGACCAGTACTTCACCCTGATGCTGGAATCCATCACCGGCGCGTTGGCCGATGACGTGGAAGCGGTGGTGGCCGTGCGGGACGATGACGCCCGGCCCGGGATGTCCATTGCCGACGACGAGATCGGGGAGGGCGAAGCGTTCGAATTCACCATCTCCCTGGACGCCCCCTCGGAGCGGCCGGTGTCGGTGACGTGGATGACGGAAGACGGTACCGCAACCACCCTGGACAACGACTACGTGGGAGTGGAGGAGCGGCAGTCCATTACCTTCGCGCCGGGCCAGCGGACCTATTACCTGCTGGTGGAGTCCCTGGACGACGCCAAACCCGAAGAGAACGAGCAGTTCCGGATACAGTTGGTCCACGCGCCCCACGCCAGGTTGACGGACCCCACCGCCGTGGGCACCATCAGGGACAACGACACAAGGCGCGTGACCGTATCCGACGCCGGGCTGGTGGCGGAGAGCGCCGGCGCCGCCGTGTTCGCCATCACCCTGACCCCGGCCCAGGAAGCGCCGCTAACCATCCAGTGGGCAACCGAGGACGGGCCGCCCAACAGCATCTGGTCCGCCGAAAGCGGCGGGAGCCAGCGATGGGGGACGAGCGACTTTGCCGCCGGCAGCGGCTCCGTCACCTTCGCGGCCGGCGAAACGACCAAGACGGTATCGGTGACCGTCAACGATGACACGTATCCCGAGAACGGCGAGGAGTTTCGGCTGCGAATCAGCGGCGACGAAACGAGCATCGATTTCAGCCACGGCACCATCGGCTACGCCGAAATCGAGGACGACGACGCCCTGGACTGGTACATCGAAGGCTCACTCCCGGAAGCCGTCGTGGAGGGCACCGGGGCGAAGAGTGATGACCAACTGTTCAGAGTGAAGTTGAAGCGGCCCATACCGTCCAGCGAGGCGGATGGAATCAACCAGGAAACAGAATACTTTGCGTTTATTTGCGCCGTATCTCGCCCCAACCCGCAGAACCTCCGGGATGGCAGGACTCCTCCGGGCCTTCCCATTGGCACCGCCCAAAGAGCCGATTTCCGATTTGGAGAGATAGACTCCGAAGGCGCCTTTACCGGTCGTGAATCCAGCCGTAATTCACCGCCTTGCCACTCCCATAGGGACGACGCGGTGGCCTATGCCCGTGTTATCTTGGGTGAAGGGGTGTATGAGAAGGAAGTGGGGGTGTATATCCGGGGAGACAGCGCTGCGGAAGACAACGAAGTTCTCTCCATTTGGATCCATCCTGGCGGCTATGGGGACTGGTACTTGATGTCTCCGGAGGCCTTGCTGGGGATGTACCTTACCACCACCATCATTGACGACGAGCGGCCCCAGGCCTCCATCAGCGGCCCGGCCTCGGTGGACGAGAACGCCGGGCAAGCCACGTTTACCGTCTCCCTTTCCAAGGCCCACCCGACGCAGGTGAGCGTGGACGTTGGCGTCCGGAGCGGCACCGCCATTGACGGAGAGGACTACATATCGGTACGCGAAAAGGTAACCTTCGCTCCTAATGATACGGAAGAAACGGTTACGGTTGCCATCCTTCCGGACGACCGGGTAGAACGGGTTTCGGAGACGTTTACCGTTTTCCTGGAAAAACCGTCTGATGGACTGAACGTTCACCCCCTGGAAGACGAGGCAACCGTCGGAATCGTGGACACCACCGAGATGCTGCTGAATATCCCCGACCGGGTGGTGGACGAAGGCCAAACAGTTGATATCCTGGTCAACGTGCTCAACCCGGTGCAGGAGGCTGCGACCTGGGATCCTGTGATTGGGGTAATGTTCGCGACTTCTACCGGGCTCAGCAATCCGGCAATCGCAGCGGACGTGGACTATTCATCCTGGACCGGTAACGTAGGACCCTTTGGCTTGGAAGGGACGTTCCATAGCAGAAGATTTCTTATTCCCCAGAACTTTCTATCCCATATGCTGTCCCTGCCAACTATCGACGACAGCCTGGTTGAAACCGATGAAGACCTGGGTATTATATTCGGTATAGCCGGCGGCGGTCATGCGCGAAAGCCTCGTTACACCGGATATTACCCCGGCATTAACGATGATGGCCGGATGCCCCGGATAGCCATCCGGGACAATGATCCCGGTTCGGTGGTCATAAGCGGTTACAGCAACAGCAACCCCGTGATACCGGGGGAACGTCCCTGGATGCCGCCGGCGCCGACGATTTCCGGCAGTCCCCATGGCCACGTCACCTGGACGCTGGAGGGGGACGACACCGACGACTTCACCCTCAACCCGGATACCGGAGCGCTGGCCCTGTCGGCCCGGGACTTCGAAAATCCAACGGACCACGATGGGAACAACATCTACCGCGTCACCGTGCGAGCCACCGACGAAGACGGCAACACGGACACCAAGGCCCTGAAGGTGACGGTGCAAGACAGCGACCTGGTCCTGTCCAAGAACGTTGTGACCTTGGCGGAGAAGGCGGGAACGGACAGTTTTGAGGTCACGCTGGATGCCCAGCCGGCGGGGGACGTTAACATTGCCCTCACCACCGGGGGAGAGACCGGCGCCCTTACCCTGGACAAGACGGCGCTTACCTTCAAACCCGGCGACTGGAACCAGCCGCAGACGGTCACCGTCACCGGCGTGGACGACAATGTGGACAATCCCGGCGACCGGCGCGAGGCCCTGATTACGCTGGCCGCCAGCGGCAGCGGTTTCGCCGTTACGGTCGAGTACACCGTCACCGCCACCGTTACCGACGACGACGACCGAGGCGTCACGCTTTCCAAGACAGCCCTGACCGTGCCGGATAATGGCGGAACGGACAGCTATACCATTGTGCTGGATACCCAGCCGACCGACGACGTGACCGTAATCATCTCGGGCCAGGGCACCGGCGAGTTAATTAACGTGGACAGCAGCGTACATGTTTTCACCCCCGACAACTGGGACCAGCCCAAGACGGTCACCTTCAGCGGCACGGACGAAAAACGGGACAATCTGTGGGACTCGAAGGACGTCACCATCAGCCACCGGGTCGCGGGCGGCGACTATGCTGGGGTCAAAGTGGATCCGGTTACCGTTACCCTTACCGACGACGACGTGCGGGGCGTCACCATCTCGAAGGAATCCTTGGCCTTGCATGAGGGCGAGACCGACCAATACACCGTGGCGCTTAACACCCAGCCCCACCAGGGCAACGGCGTTGTGACCATCCAGCTGCGGACGGTCCCGACGGTCACCGGCGCTATCTCACCAACCACTCTCACCTTCAATGCCGAGAACTGGGATAAACCCCAGACGGTTACGGTTACCGGCTCTTCTATGCTTGGTAACATAGTCTTTTTTTACAGAATCAAGCATCAGGTCAGTGGAGCGGATTACACCGACGTCAAGGCTGACGATGTCGCGGTAACTGTCAGGAGAAAATCCCCGGAGGATGATCTGACCGTCGAAAGCGGCTCCGCCACCGAGGGCAACACCGTTACCTTCACCGTCACCCGCAAGGCTGACACGACCCCGGCTTTCGCCTGGCGCACCGGCGCCTATACAGAACTTTTGCCGAAGGATGGAACCGCCGCAGACCCCGATAGCGACTACACTCCCATGGACACTTGGAAAACCGAACGGTTCAACGGGAATAACACGGTTACCCTGTCGGTTCAAACCACCGATGACAACCTCGACGAGGTAAACGAGGTGTTCATTGTGGGCGTAACATCATATATTGACGAAAACCGGGATACGGAGGACCCGGAGTCTCTCAAGCCTAATCATCACTATTCCGCCGTAGGGACAATCATCGACAATGACACGGCGGCGCTGTCCGTCGCCGACGTGAGCGTGGCCGAAGGGGATAAGGCGCAGGTCGCCATCTCCCTGTCAAACCCCTCCATCAATGACGTGACCGTCAAGTGGAACACCGCCGACGACGAACGCGAGGATATCCGGCCAGCCCGGGCCGGGACGGACTACACCGCGGTGACCACGGCCCAGACGGTGACCATCGCCGCGGGAGACACCAGCGCCGTCGTGGAGGTGCAAACCACGGATGACTCCGAACTGGAAGGGGACGAGACCTTCCTGGTGCAGCTGTCGGAGCCCACCAACGCAGAGTTGCCCAAAGCGGCCGCCACCGGCGTGGTAACCATCACCGACGACGAGATGGAAGGTATCTTCTCGGTAGTGGGCGACAGGACAAGGGAAGTTAACGAAAAATCGCCGCTCAAGCTGGAATATTACCTCTCCGGCCACCCCAAGGGCGCGGTTACGTGGAGGCTGGAGGGAGACGACGCGGCCCTCTTCACCCTTACCGACACTTCAACCTTCACCAGGAAGCAGGCTGATCTGACCCTGCCCGCCCAGGATTTTGAAGACCCCCAGGACGAGGACGGGGACAACGTTGCCGGACCCGCTGGAGGTGACCATCACGGCGGGGAACGCCACGGCCAGCATCGTGATACCGGTGAAGGGCGACGAGATCGACGAACTGAACGAGACGGTGACCGTCACGCTGACCGGGGCGACCAACGCGGGCCTGAGCAAGACGGCAGCCGACCTGACCGGCAGCGGAACGATTACCGACGACGACGCGGCGGAGCTGTCCGTTGCCGACGCCAGCGTGACCGAGGGCGGCAAGGCGGCCCTGACGGTGCGCCTGAGCGTCGCCTCGGACCGGGCGGTGAGCTTCAAGTGGCGGACGGCGGCCGACGGCGACGGCGACCACCCGGCGGGCGCGGCGGACTACACGGCGGTGACGACACTGCAGACGGTGACCATCGCCGCCGGCGGCAAGAGCGCCAGCCTGGAGGTGCAGACCACTCAGGACCAGGTGGACGAGGCCGACGAGACCTTCCTGGTGGAACTGTCCTCGCCCACCAACGCGGCGCTGGACGCGGCCGAGGCCACGGTGACGATCACCGACGACGACGCGGCCACGGCCACCGTCTCGGTGGGCGACGCCACGGCGGCGGTGACCGAGGGCGACGACCCCGCGGTGACGGTGGACCTGAGCTTCCCGGTGACGCTGTCGGCGGCCACGGGCCGGGACGTGGTGGTGAGCTACACCCTGGGCGGCACGGCCGCGGCGGGCACGGACTACGCGGAGCCGGACCCCCTGAGCGTGACCATCGCGGCGGGCGACACGACGGCCAACATCCTCATCCCGGTGCAGGGCGACGAGATTGACGAACTGAACGAGACGGTGACCGTCACGCTGACCGGCGCGACCAACGCGGGCCTTTCCAGCGTGGCCGGGGCGCTGACCGGCAGCGGAACGGTTACCGACGACGACGCGGCGGAGCTGTCCGTGGCCGACGTGAGCGTGACCGAGGGGAGCAAGGCGGCCCTGACCGTGAGCCTGAGCGTGGCCTCGGACCGGGCGGTGAGCTTCCGGTGGCGGACGGCCAGCGACGGCGACGGGGACCACCCGGCGGGCGCGGCGGACTACACCGCGGTGACGACACTGCAGACGGTGACCATCGCCGCCGGCGGCAAGAGCGCCAGCCTGGAGGTGCAGACCACCCAGGACCAGGTGGACGAAGCCGACGAGACCTTCCTGGTGCAGCTGTCTTCCCCCACCAACGCGGCGCTGGCCGAGGCCGAGGCGGTGGTGACCATCACGGACGACGACGCGGCCACGGCCACCGTCTCGGTGGGCGACCCGGCGGCGGCGGTGACCGAGGGCGACGACCCCGCGGTGACGGTGGACCTGAGCTTCCCGGTGACGCTGTCGGCGGCCACGGGCCGGGACGTGGTGGTGAGCTACAGCCTGGGCGGGACGGCCGCGGCGGGCACCGACTACACGGAGCCGGACCCGCTGGAGGTGACCATCACGGCGGGGAACGCCACGGCCAGCATCGTGATACCGGTGAAGGGCGACGAGATCGACGAACTGAACGAGACGGTGACCGTCACGCTGACCGGGGCGACCAACGCGGGCCTGAGCAAGACGGCAGCCGACCTGACCGGCAGCGGAACGATTACCGACGACGACGCGGCGGAGCTGTCCGTTGCCGACGCCAGCGTGACCGAGGGCGGCAAGGCGGCCCTGACGGTGCGCCTGAGCGTCGCCTCGGACCGGGCGGTGAGCTTCAAGTGGCGGACGGCGGCCGACGGCGACGGCGACCACCCGGCGGGCGCGGCGGACTACACGGCGGTGACGACACTGCAGACGGTGACCATCGCCGCCGGCGACAAGAGCGCCAGCCTGGAGGTGCAGACCACTCAGGACCAGGTGGACGAGGCCGACGAGACCTTCCTGGTGGAACTGTCCTCGCCCACCAACGCGGCGCTGGACGCGGCCGAGGCCACGGTGACGATCACCGACGACGACGCGGCCACGGCCACCGTCTCGGTGGGCGACGCCACGGCGGCGGTGACCGAGGGCGACGACCCCGCGGTGACGGTGGACCTGAGCTTCCCGGTGACGCTGTCGGCGGCCACGGGCCGGGACGTGGTGGTGAGCTACACCCTGGGCGGCACGGCCACGGCCGGGACGGACTACGCGGAGCCGGACCCCCTGAGCGTGACCATCGCGGCGGGCGACACGACGGCCAACATCCTCATCCCGGTGCAGGGCGACGAGATTGACGAACTGAACGAGACGGTGACCGTCACGCTGACCGGCGCGACCAACGCGGGCCTTTCCAGCGTGGCCGGGGCGCTGACCGGCAGCGGAACGGTTACCGACGACGACGCGGCGGAGCTGTCCGTGGCCGACGTGAGCGTGACCGAGGGGAGCAAGGCGGCCCTGACCGTGAGCCTGAGCGTGGCCTCGGACCGGGCGGTGAGCTTCCGGTGGCGGACGGCCAGCGACGGCGACGGGGACCACCCGGCGGGCGCGGCGGACTACACCGCGGTGACGACACTGCAGACGGTGACCATCGCCGCCGGCGGCAAGAGCGCCAGCCTGGAGGTGCAGACCACCCAGGACCAGGTGGACGAAGCCGACGAGACCTTCCTGGTGCAGCTGTCTTCCCCCACCAACGCGGCGCTGGCCGAGGCCGAGGCGGTGGTGACCATCACGGACGACGACGCGGCCACGGCCACCGTCTCGGTGGGCGACCCGGCGGCGGCGGTGACCGAGGGCGACGACCCCGCGGTGACGGTGGACCTGAGCTTCCCGGTGACGCTGTCGGCGGCCACGGGGAGGGACGTGGTGGTGAGCTACAGCCTGGGCGGGACGGCCGCGGCGGGCACCGACTACACGGAGCCGGACCCGCTGGAGGTGACCATCACGGCGGGGAACGCCACGGCCAGCATCGTGATACCGGTGAAGGGCGACGAGATCGACGAACTGAACGAGACGGTGACCGTCACGCTGACCGGGGCGACCAACGCGGGCCTTTCCAGCGTGGCCGGGGCGCTGACCGGCAGCGGAACGGTTACCGACGACGACGACGCGGAGCTGTCCGTTGCCGACGCCAGCGTGACCGAGGGCGGCAAGGCGGCCCTGACGGTGCGCCTGAGCGTCGCCTCGGACCGGGCGGTGAGCTTCAAGTGGCGGACGGCGGCCGACGGCGACGGCGACCACCCGGCGGGCGCGGCGGACTACACGGCGGTGACGACACTGCAGACGGTGACCATCGCCGCCGGCGACAAGAGCGCCAGCCTGGAGGTGCAGACCACTCAGGACCAGGTGGACGAGGCCGACGAGACCTTCCTGGTGGAACTGTCCTCGCCCACCAACGCGGCGCTGGACGCGGCCGAGGCCACGGTGACGATCACCGACGACGACGCGGCCACGGCCACCGTCTCGGTGGGCGACGCCACGGCGGCGGTGACCGAGGGCGACGACCCCGCGGTGACGGTGGACCTGAGCTTCCCGGTGACGCTGTCGGCGGCCACGGGCCGGGACGTGGTGGTGAGCTACACCCTGGGCGGCACGGCCACGGCCGGGACGGACTACGCGGAGCCGGACCCCCTGAGCGTGACCATCGCGGCGGGCGACACGACGGCCAACATCCTCATCCCGGTGCAGGGCGACGAGATTGACGAACTGAACGAGACGGTGACCGTCACGCTGACCGGCGCGACCAACGCGGGCCTTTCCAGCGTGGCCGGGGCGCTGACCGGCAGCGGAACGGTTACCGACGACGACGCGGCGGAGCTGTCCGTGGCCGACGTGAGCGTGACCGAGGGGAGCAAGGCGGCCCTGACCGTGAGCCTGAGCGTGGCCTCGGACCGGGCGGTGAGCTTCCGGTGGCGGACGGCCAGCGACGGCGACGGGGACCACCCGGCGGGCGCGGCGGACTACACCGCGGTGACGACACTGCAGACGGTGACCATCGCCGCCGGCGGCAAGAGCGCCAGCCTGGAGGTGCAGACCACCCAGGACCAGGTGGACGAAGCCGACGAGACCTTCCTGGTGCAGCTGTCTTCCCCCACCAACGCGGCGCTGGCCGAGGCCGAGGCGGTGGTGACCATCACGGACGACGACGCGGCCACGGCCACCGTCTCGGTGGGCGACCCGGCGGCGGCGGTGACCGAGGGCGACGACCCCGCGGTGACGGTGGACCTGAGCTTCCCGGTGACGCTGTCGGCGGCCACGGGGAGGGACGTGGTGGTGAGCTACAGCCTGGGCGGGACGGCCGCGGCGGGCACCGACTACACGGAGCCGGACCCGCTGGAGGTGACCATCACGGCGGGGAACGCCACGGCCAGCATCGTGATACCGGTGAAGGGCGACGAGATCGACGAACTGAACGAGACGGTGACCGTCACGCTGACCGGGGCGACCAACGCGGGCCTTTCCAGCGTGGCCGGGGCGCTGACCGGCAGCGGAACGGTTACCGACGACGACGACGCGGAGCTGTCCGTGGCCGACGCCAGCGCGGCCGAGGGGAGCGGCGCGAGCTTCGCCGTGAGCCTGAGCGTGGCCTCGGATCGGGCGGTGTCCTTCAAGTGGAAGACTGCCGCCGACGCCGACGGCGACCACCCGGCGGGCGCGGCAGACTACACCGCGGTGTCCACCCTGCAGACGGTCACCATCGCCGCGGGCGACCAGACCGCGGCCCTGACCGTGGCCACCACCGCGGACGAGCTGGACGAGGAAGACGAGACCTTCCTGGTGCAGCTCTCCGACCCGACTAACGCCAGTATCGCCGACGCCGAAGCGGTCGGCACCATCACCAACAACGCGCAAAAGAAAGTGATAATTATCCCCACGCGCCGAGATTCAGCGCGGCGCGTGACGGAAAACGTCGCCGTTGCGCCGACCATCAATTTCACCGTCGAATTGAACAGAGCCGCCTTCACTACGGACCAAACGGTAACGATAAGCGTGGGGAAAGACGGCGACCCGGCCAAGTCGGGCGTGGACTATACGGCCGTGAAGGACTTCACGCTGACCCTCCTTGCCGGAACCAAGAACGTCCAGGGAAGCTTCACGTTGGATCCCGTTGATGACGCGCTGGATGAAGCAGACGAGACGCTGACCCTGACAGCAGAGTTGAGCGGATCAGATATCGCCGAGTTGACCTTTACCATCATCGACGACGATCCTGAGCCATCGGTTATGGTCGGCAATGGAGGATCGGTGGACGAGGGGAACAACCCGGACGTCACCACTGACCTGATCTTCCCGGTAACGTTGTCGGCGGTGAGCGGCCGGGACGTCAGCGCAACGTACTCCCTGGGCGGCACTGCGACCGCGGGGACCGATTACACCGCCCCGGATCCCCTCAGCGTGACTGTCCCCGCCGGGGACCGCGCAGCCATTATCCTCATACCGGTCAAGGGCGACTTGGCGGAAGAGCCGAACGAGACCGTCACCGTGACCCTGACCGGCGCCACCAACGCCACCCTGACCACCTCAGCGGCGGACCTGACCGGCAGCGGGACCATCACCGACGACGACGGGGCGGCGCTGTCCATTGGCGACGCCAGCGCCGCCGAGGGGGGCGTCGCGTCCTTCGTCATCAGCCTGAACAGCGCCTCGAGCCAGGCGGTGACGGTACAGTGGCGGACGACGGACGACGACCACGGCGCCCACCCGGCCACGGCGGGGACGGACTACACGGCGGTGACCACCCCGCAGACGGCCACCATACCGGCGGGAGATCTCCGCACTGTCGTGACCGTGCAGACCACCCAGGACCCCCTCGACGAGGCCGACGAGACCTTCAAGGTCCGGTTGTCCTCTCCCACCAACGCCAACATCGCCGACGCCACCGCCACGGGCACCATCACCGACGACGACGCGGCGCCCACAGTGTCGGTGGGGGACGCCGCGGCGGTGGACGAGGGGGACGACCCCAGCGTAACCACGGACATGTCCTTCCCCGTCAGCCTGTCGGCGGCCAGCGGCCGGGCGACGACGGTGACCTACTCCCTGGGCGGTACGGCCACGGCCGGGACCGACTACACCGCCCCGAACCCGCTGAGCCTGACCATCTCCGCCGGTGACCTCACTGCTGACATCGTAATACCGGTGAAGGGCGACCGGGTGGACGAGCCGGACGAGACCATTACCGTGACCCTGACCGGAGCAACCAACCTTGCCCTGAGCAGCACGGCGGCGGACCTGACCGGCAGCGGAACCATCACCGACAACGACGTTGCCGTCAATGAACGGGTAACGCTCATCCTGATTCCCGAGGTGATTCCCGAGAATGGCGGCTCAGTGGGCGCCAGCTACGTAGTTGCGGAACTGGGCCAGGCCCAACTCCACGATGTAACCCTGACTGTGGATGCTCAGGGAATTGCGCCGACCACCGCCGGGGATTTTGCCCTCAGCGCCAATCGGGAGCTTTTCATCAAGGCCGGCAAAACCAGGAGCAAGGGCACCGTAACTATTGCCGCGATAGACGATGCTCTTGATACTGCGGACAAGAAGGTATCCGTTAGCGCTTCGCTGGTTTCGACCGCCAACCTCCAGCCGCCCGCGTCGCGGACCCTCACCATCGCAGACGACGACGCTACGGCGCCGGCGAAGGCGACGGCCACCTTCGAGAAGTCGTCTTACATTTTCAATGAGGACGATGACGTAATCCAGATTACCGTCCTCCTGGACAATGCCCTTGACACGGATCTAATCCTTGAGTACCGGCTGCACTCCGACGTCGTGGAAGTGGGCCCCGGTAAAGACGTGTCGTCGCTGGGACCCATCCGCTTCTCCGCCGGAGAGACTACCAGGACCCTCATCCTGAACGTGGTGGACAACGACATTGTGGAACCGGATGAGACCTTCACCTTGTCCCTGGTTGCCCAGCCCGGGCTGGTGTCCACCGGTGCGCCCACGACGGTGACGATAACGGATGATGACCGAACCCAAATCAGTATCGCCAGACATGAGGGCTACCCCGTGTCCGACCAGGTAATGGAAGGAAATGATGGCACTATTTCATTCTTCCTGAATAAAGCTCACCAGGATGACGTAACCGTGGAGTGCGTGGTGGGCGGCACCGTCGTTGCCGGAGAGGACTTCGTGGCGACGCACGCTCTGACCATCCCGGCCGGGAGCACGCGCTACTCCATTACAATAGAAACCCTGGATGACGACGTGCCGGAGCCTACGGAGACCCTGGTATTCACCATTATGAACCCGGGCGCTCCCGGCGTGACGATCGACCCGAACAAGGACGAACACACCATCAACGTCATGGACAATGACGGTTGGCAGCCTCCTACGGTTGCGCCGGAGGTGAGCATCACAGCGGGCGGCGGGATTACCGAGGGTGAAGATGCGGAGTTCACCCTTACGGCGGACCCGGTTCCGGATGCAGACGTGCCGGTGAAGGTGAATATAACGGCCCAGGGCGACTTTGGAGCAGCAACCGGCTCTCGGACGGTGACCGTATCCACCAGCGGCAAGGCAACCTTTACCGTAAGTACTACCGATGATGCCGTGGCGGAGTCCAACGGGTGGATAATCGGGACGCTGGAAGCTGGCGCTTACTATACAGTGTCCCCGTCGCAAGGGTCAGCCACGGTACTAGTGTCGGATGACGAAGTGACGATCCCGTCGAAGGCGACGGCCAGCTTCGAGAAGTCGTCCTACACTTTCAATGAGGACGATAACGTAATGAGGTTTAACGTCCTACTGGACAATGCCCTTGACACGGATCTACACCTGGAGTACCGGCTCCACTCCGACGTCGTGGAAGTGGGTATCGGTAAAGACGTGAGGCTGTCGGAGCCCATCTACTTCCCCGCCGGAGAGACTACCAGGGTCCTCATCCTGAGCGTGGTGGACAACGACATTGTGGAACCGGATGAGACCTTCACCTTGTCCCTGGTTGCCCAGCCCGGGCTGGTGTCCACCGGTGCGCCCACGACGGTGACGATAACGGATGATGACCGAACCCAAATCAGTATCGCCAGACATGAGGGCTACCCCGTGTCCGACCAGGTAATGGAAGGAAATGATGGCACTATTTCATTCTTCCTGAATAAAGCTCACCAGGATGACGTAACCGTGGAGTGCGTGGTGGGCGGCACCGTCGTTGCCGGAGAGGACTTCGTGGCGACGCACGCTCTGACCATCCCGGCCGGGAGCACGCGCTACTCCATTACAATAGAAACCCTGGATGACGACGTGCCGGAGCCTACGGAGACCCTGGTGTTCACCATTATGAACCCGGGCGCTCCCGGCGTGACGATCGACCCGAAGAAGGACGAACACACCATCAACGTCATGGACAACGACGGTTGGCAGCCTCCCCCGGCTACCAAGGTCGTGCCGGAGGTGAGCATAGTCGCTGACACTGACCAAGTGGCCGAAGGTGGAAGCGTTACCTTCACGATCGAGGCCAACTCGGTGGCCGGAGGTCATTCCCACTTGATATATCTGAGCGAGTATCGGAGCATCAATGGCCAAGAGGAACGTGTATTCTGGGCAGAGGTGGCGCTGTCAGCGGTTTTTTCCTCTGGCAATACCGTTCGTACGTTCACCTTGACAATAGAAGACGATGATGAGCACGAGACCAACGAATTGTTTATCATGAGGATTGAACCGTACCACAGCAGTTCTTCTTGCGATCCCCATACGGTGTCCAGTTCCATGGGTTCTGCTACGGTCCGCGTGATCGATAACGATCTGCCCAAGCCGGTGTTCAGCATCTCGGCCGGTGGTGACGTCACCGAAGGCGGCAATGCCCAGTTCACCATCCAGGCCAGTCCGAAGCCCCGGGCCAACTTGCCGGTGAGCGTAATGGTCGAGGCCGATGGGGACTATGGGGCAACCGACGGGTCGAGGACGATAACCGTTCCCGTCAGTGGCATAACCAGTTTCTCAGTTGCCACCACCGATGACGACGTTGACGAGCCCGACGGGTCGCTGGCCGTGACCCTGACCGAAGGCAAGGGTTACAAGGTGTCTTCCACCGAGAAATCGGTCAAGGTGGCTGTAAAGGATAACGACTTGCCCAAGCCGGTAGTGAGCATTACCGCGGGCAGCGACGTAACCGAGGGCGGCGATGTCGTATTCACCGTCAGCGCTACTGAGGCGCATCCCGATGCGCCACCAGGCGATCTTTCGGTGGACGTAACCGTTACGGTCGTCGGCGACTACGGGGTAACTGCCGAGTCGGCAACGGTCGCTGTCTCCCCCGGCGGCAGCGCGACTCTCACCCTTGCCACCACCGATGACGATGGCGACGAGGTGGACGGCTCGGTTACGGCTACGTTGAACGCGGGCGATGACTACGAAGTGGATGCCTCTCAGGACGAAGCTACGGTCAACGTGTTGGACAACGACTTCCCCAAGCCGGTGGTGAGCGTCAGCGCGGGCCCGGACATCACCGAGGGCGGCGATGCCGTATTCACCATCAGCGCCACCGAGGCGCATCCCGATGCGCCGCCAGGCGACCTTACGGTGGATGTAACCATTGCGGTCATCGGCGACTATGGTGTAACGACAGAGTCGGAAACGGTCACTGTCTCCCCCGGCGGCAGCGCGACTCTCACCATCGCCACCACGGACGACTCTCTGGACGATTTGGAAGGGTCGATAACCGCGACCCTGGAGACCGGCGACGGCTACGCTGTGTCGCCCACCCAGGGTACAGCCACGGTCAACGTGGCGGACGACGACCCTTCGCCAACCGTCTCCATCGAGGATGCGTCACAAACGGAAGGCAATTTCCTGGTGTTCCAAGTGACCCTATCCGAGGCATCGGGCCGGGAGGTCCAGGTAAGCTGGTACACGCTGCCCAATTACGATAACCTGGACAATCGCGCGCATATGACCGACTACGATGCCAATGGTGGCCGTTTGGTGTTCGCGCCGGGAGTCACCGTGATGACGGCGCAAGTGTGTATCAAGCCGGATGACGAAGACGAAGGGGACGAGTACTTCACGGTGTGGCTGGAGAACCCGGACGGGGCCACCATAGCCGACGAAATGGCAATCATGACTATAATGGACGGTGATTAAGGAACTTCTGAATAAGTAACTATCTCAAAAATCCCTTCCCCCAAAATCCCTTCCCCCTTGATGGGGAAGGTTAGGATGGGGGTGATGTCTGCCGAATTATTGACGCAACCGGCGCCAATGAATTTCACCCGCAGTTTTGAGATAGTCACCAGGGTGTGTCGTCAAATTCACCGTCATTCCGGCGAAAGTACGATTGGCAATATGCTGCTCACCATCTCCACCACCCATCGTCCCGCCACCGACCTCGGCTACCTGCTGCACAAGAATCCCGGTCGATTCCAGTCGTTTCAACTGCCCTTTGGTAAGGCTGACGTATTCTATCCCGTAGCGGAGGCAGAGCGTTGCACCGCCGCCCTCCTGCTGGATATAGACCCGGTGGGTCTGGTGCGGCCCAAGGCCGGCGCGTCCAATTCGGCGGGCTGGCTCCAGCAGTACGTAAACGACCGTCCCTACGTCGCTTCATCGCACCTCAGCGTGGCGATTGCTTCGGTGTTCAACAGCGCGCTGGCCGGCAGTTCCAGGGAACGGCCTGAGTTGGTGGAGCGGCCCATCCCATTGGAAGCCCATCTGCCCACCCTGCCGTCCCGGGAAGGGCCGGAACTCATTGGCCGGTTGTTCGAGCCGTTGGGCTACGCCGTTGAAATCCAGGAACACCCGCTGGATGGGGACTTTCCCGAGTGGGGCGCCAGTCCCTGCTTTGGTGTGGGCCTCAAGGGGGTGGTGAGGCTGCGGGACCTGCTGGCCCACCTCTACGTGCTGCTGCCCGTGCTGGATGACGCCAAGCACTACTGGGTGGGCGACGACGAGGTGGACAAGCTGCTGCGGTTCGGCGCGGGATGGCTGAGCGATCATCCACATCAGGAACTGATCTCCATCCGTTACCTGAAGCGCCAGCGCAGCCTGGTGCGCCAGGCGTTGGATCGGCTGTCGGATGATGGCCAGGCCGGCCCCGACGCTGCTGCCGAGCGTGGCCAACACGATGAGGAGCGTCTCGAAACCCCGCTCCGGTTGGGGGAGCAGCGAATGCAGGCGGTGCTCGCCGCGCTGCGGGAGGTCAGCGCGACTCGCGTGCTGGACCTGGGCTGCGGAGAAGGCAACCTGTTGCGAGAGTTGCTCAAGGAACCCGCGTTTCGCGCCATCACCGGCATGGACGTTTCGCACCGGGCCCTGGAAACAGCCCACTCCCGCCTGCGCCTGGACAGCCTGCCCGCCGCCCAGCGGGGAAGGATCACGCTGCTTCAGGGCTCCCTCACCTACCAGGACCAACGGTTGGCCGGATTCGACGCTGCGGTGGCCATGGAGGTTATCGAGCACATTGACCCGGACCGGCTGGAAGCATTTGAAGCTGCCGTGTTCGGAGCGGCGCAACCCGGCGCGGTAATCATCACCACGCCCAACTCCGAGTACAACGCCTTGTTCGAAAACCTGCCGCCCGGTGAGTTCAGGCACCGGGACCACCGCTTCGAGTGGACGCGGCAGCTATTTCAGGATTGGGCCCAAGCGGTCGCCGGTCGCCGGGGCTACGACGTGCGTTTTCACGGCATCGGCTCCGAACATCCTGAATACGGCGCGCCGACCCAGATGGGGGTGTTCACGCGATGAAACTGGAGATCCCCGAATTGTGCCTGGTGGCGCTGGTTGGACCGTCCGGCTCGGGAAAGTCCACCTTTGCCGCCCGGCACTTCAAACCCACCGAGGTGGTGTCCTCCGACGCCTGCCGGGCCATGGTGGCCGACGACCCCAACGACCAGGCGGCCACGCCGGAGGCCTTCGCTCTTCTGAACTTCATCGCATCCACCCGCTTGCGGGCTGGACGCCTCACAGTCATTGACGCTACCAGCGTGCAGCCCCAGGCTCGCAAGTCGCTGGTCGGACTGGCGCGGGAGCATGACTGCCTTCCCGTGGCAATCGTGTTGAACATGCCGGAGTCCCTTTGTCTCGCCCGCAACCGGGAACGCGACGACCGGAACTTCGGCTCCCACGTCGTCCGCCAGCAGGCGCAGCAGTTGCGCCGGTCCTTGCGGGGGCTGAGGCGGGAAGGCTTTCGTTACGTTTACGTGATCGATTCTCCCGAAGATGTGGAGGCGGCCAGCATCCAGCGGGTGCCGTCGTGGACCAATCGCCAGCATGAGACGGGGCCCTTCGACGTCATCGGAGACGTACACGGCTGTTTCGACGAACTGGTCTCCCTGCTTGAGCAATTGGGATATCAGGTCACTCAAACGCCGGCGGAGGGAGGGCCAGACGATGGCTTTTCGGTGTTCCACCCCCAGGGACGCAGGGCCGTTTTCGTCGGCGACCTGGTGGACCGCGGACCCGGTGTGATCAACGTGCTGAAGCTGGTGATGTCCATGGTGTCGGACGGGACGGCGTTGTGCGTCGCCGGCAACCACGAGTCCAAGCTGGTCCGCAAGCTGAAGGGCCGGAACGTCCAGGTGTCCCACGGACTGGCGGAGTCCCTCGCGCAACTGGAACTGGAATCGCCGGAATTCCAGCACCAGGCTACGCAGTTCATGGACGGGCTGATCAGTCATTACGTGCTGGACGGCGGCAACCTGGTGGTGGCGCACGCGGGAATGAAGGAGGAGTACCAGGGACGGGCCTCCGCGCGGGTCAGGGACTTCTGCCTGTATGGCGAGACCACCGGGGAGACGGACGAATGGGGCCTGCCCGTGCGCGCCGACTGGGCCGCCGGTTATCGCGGCAAGGCCACGGTGGTCTATGGTCACACGCCGGTTGCGGAACCCGCGTGGTTGAACCGCACCATCAACGTCGATACCGGCTGCGTCTTCGGAGGACGGCTCACCGCCCTCCGCTATCCCGAAAACGAACTGGTCTCGGTTCCGGCGGCGCGGGTCCATTACGAGCCGGTGCGGCCCCTGGTTGACGGCGCGCAGGAAGAACCCCGGGTCATTGCGACGAATGACCGCCAGTCGAATCTGCTGCACATCGACGACGTGATGGGAAAACGCGTGGTGTCGACCCGGCTGCGGGGCAACGTCACCGTCAGGGAGGAACAGGCTGCGGCTGCCCTGGAGGTGATGAGCCGGTACGCCCTGGACCCCCGGTGGCTGGTGTACCTGCCGCCCACCATCTCCCCTTGCGAAACCAGCAAGCTTCCCGGTCTCCTGGAACACCCCGCCGAGGTTTTCGCTTACTACCGCAACAATGGCGTCTCCAGCGTCGTCTGCGAAGAGAAGCACATGGGGTCGCGGGCCGTCGTCGTGGCGGGCCACAGCGCCGACGCCATCAAGCGGCGTTTTGGCATCGCCAGTGACAGCGCCGGCGCATGCTACACCCGAACGGGCCGCAGGTTCTTTGAGGACCTGGCGCTTGAGGCGCAGTTCCTGGAACGGGTCCGCGCGGCCTGTGGCGAATCCGGCCTCTGGGATGACCTGGAGACCGACTGGCTGCTGCTGGACTGCGAGCTGATGCCGTGGTCAATGAAGGCGCAGGAACTGGTGGAGGAGCAATACGCGCCGGTTGGAGTGTCCGCTCGCGCCGGGCTGACGGCGGCGCAAATTCTCCTGCGGGAGGCGTCGGCACGGGGAGTGGACACCGGCGAAGCCCTGGCGTTGGTCGACGAGCGGCTCAATCTTGCCCAACTCTATCGTGATGCCTACACCAGGTATTGCTGGCCGGTAGCCTCACTGGATGACATCAAGCTCGCGCCTTTCCATCTGATGGCGAGCGAGGGAGCCGTCCATTCTAGCAAGGACCACCTTTGGCACCTCGCTATGGCCGAGCGCCTGCGCCAGGCCGATCCCGGGTTGTTCAGGTTAACGGGCCACCGGGAGGTAAACCTCGGCTCGCGCGAAGAGGAGGATGCCGTTCGCTGGTGGGAAGAATTGACCGCCGTGGGAGGAGAGGGAATGGTGGTGAAGCCGACTGGCTTCGTCGCCACCGGCCAGCGGGGCCTGGTGCAGCCCGCGATGAAATGCCGGGGTGGGGAGTACCTGCGCATCATCTACGGCCCCGAATATACCCTCCCCGACAATTTAGAACGCCTGCGTGGACGCGGCCTCTCCGCCAAGCGGTCGCTGGCGCTGCGGGAATTCGTGCTGGGTCTGGAGGGATTGCAGCGTTTCGTTGACCGGGAACCGCTGTATAGAGTCCACGAGTGCGCCTTCGCGGTCCTGGCTCTGGAAAGCGAGCCGGTTGACCCACGCCTGTAAATCGCCCGCGTGGCCGGCGGCAAGGCCAATTTCAATCCGCCATGCAGCTGGCACAGAAGTAATCGCAGTACGGTAGGAAACCTGCCAGATTTCCCAGGAAGTCCAGAATAGCTTGCTGTTCAGACAGGACTATATCCGTCCCGCAGGCTCCGCAAAAGGTGACAATGCCTTAGGTCGTGCTCAGGGTTTCCTCAGAATTAGGTAAGCCCCTGAGAAGGGTCAGAGTTTTGATTGCGGTTACCTTCATTGCGGCTTGGGCGCTTCACAGCTCGATGATCGTGTCGGGATCGGAGAATGCCCGCTTGAACTCGGCGTACTCCAACAGGGGATTTTCCCTGATGATCCCCAGGATGCCAGCGATGGCGCCGTCCAACTGGTGATCGTTGCCCGTCTCCACCGCCTGGTGCAGCGCCTTGTAGAACTCCTTCAGGCTTTCTTTTCTTTCGGCAAACCGGTACTCGAAGTAGGGCTATCAGGGTCTCCTGTTCCGTCTTCAGGGCGTCAAGGAAAGCCTGATAATTGGCGCGGATCCATTCCCGTTGGGTCTTCTCCTCCTCTTGCTTCTTCAGTAGTCGGCGCCCGCCTGCAAGATTTCCGAGGTCCCAAGGTACGCTATGTGCCAGTATGAACTCATGCCTGCAACACCCTTTGCTGTTCGGGCGTAAGCGCCGGCTGCTCCAGGAGTTCGGCCAGCGTGTGGGCCAGCTTGTCGACACGGTGGAGGTCTTCGATATTGTCCTCGTCACTCACCTGGAGTTGCCCGGTTAATGACGACCTGGCGTTCAGGATGGACTCTTCCAGCTCGTCGATTCGTTTCCCGCCGACGGTCATTACGGCGGCCTGCTCACGCATCCGGACCTCGGCTCGGGCAAAGTCTTTGAGAGCTAGTTCAACCTTCCCCTTCAGTTGGCTGGCTTTCCATTGACCCCACGCGGCTGCCCCGATCCCGATGGGTAATGCCACTACGTTGGCTGACAAAGCCAGGGCGCTCAGTCCTCCCGCCATTCCCGCGCCTCCGGCGGAAGCGCTCCACCTCCCAACCAGGCGAGTCTGGCGCTGTGGGCGGCGGCGCCGGTGAGGCCCGCTATGGGCGCTCCCGTTGAGGCGACCCCGAAGATGCCCGCCGCGGTGTACATCCGGTACCAGAAAGGCAATCCTGCCAGCCACGGTGACGGTCGCAGCTCCGGCCGCGCCGGCGATTCCGGCGGTTCCCCTACCGACGGATTTGAGGGTCGCCTGATGGAGGTCCTGCCAGTGGAGGATGGTCACGTCGGGGATGGAAGCATTCAGCTCCTCGAATTCCCGGTGCTTCACCTTGGCCTTCTGGAGAAATTCAGCAGCCTCCTTGAGGCCCTCCAGGTAGTTCACCCTGAACTCGCCGAATTGCTTGGCCTGTCGGTTGAATCCGTTGGCTGTGGCCTTGACGCTGGCCTCAGTCTCCCGGCACTTCTCCAACGCTTCGTCGTGTATCTTCTTCCACTTGCGCACCTTCAGGGTGCTGTGGACCGTCGAACCTATGGAAATGCCAGCGGCAGCCAGCCCTATGGCGACTAATGGCAAAGGATGCTTGCGATCCTATCCCGGTGGCATCCCCAAACCGCACGTCTCCGCTTCTTTGTATGCAGCCACGCGGCCAGTGCCCCTTTCTGGTTGACCTCCCTTTTCGTTCCGTATTGGCCGATAGTAAGACATACCATGCGGTGGGTCAATCGCGTTCTAGCATTACAACGACAGTTAACATGACAAGATAATTGGGAAGTTGGGGCAGGTGAGGCCGGGAAGTGGAAGCGGCTGTTTTCGAGCAGGTTTACCAGGGGTATGGGCGCTGGACGGCAGCGACTTTCCCAAGCAGGGTCGGACCCGTAACTTAATTCCGTCGCTGCACCCAATGCCGGTGGGCAACCTGTTCACTTGCCAACTTGAGCAAAGAAGAATCCACAGCAGACCCTGAGATGACCTATGGAATCTGAGAGCGATGCAAGCGACTGACATTTTTTGAGGCGGTCTCCTTTCAAAAGCAGCCGAGCAGGTGAAACGACGGACAAAATGACACAATACAATCGGTGGCTACCGCAGGTAACGTCCATTGACGAAGACACGCCGTATCACAGATACCTCGCAGTATCTGTGTTTGGTGTCAAGGTATGTTCAGGCGCGGGCGCGGGGCCTATTCAAAGTCTCTGACGGTGGCCTGCAACCCCCACCGTCATTCCCGCTTTCGCGGGAATCCAGCACGTTTCCATTAGCGGAGGTCTCTGGATTCCTGCTTCCGCAGGAATGACGGATTAACAATGACGGATTAACTTTGAAAGGGGCCTGGCGTGGACGGCTACGGGATTGCCGTGCTGCGCTCGCGATGACAGACTGGGCAGAGGTTTTTAGAGAATCAGCCGCTGCTGGGCGGCTACGGGCTCCGGCGATGCGTCGTCGGGGCCCTCTTTTGGGGTGAAGCCGGACACGCCGACGCCCAGCAGCCGGAAGGCTCGGTCGGGAGCCAGTTCCCGTTCCAGCAGCATCCACGCGGTGGACACGACGGCCGCTTCCTCGTCCGTGGGCGCCGGCAGGGTGGTCTGGCGGGTGAAGGTGGTGAAGTCGGAAAGGCGCATCTTGACGGTGACGGTGCGGGCGACCAGTCCCTTGCGGGATACCGACCCGGCGACGCGGCCGGACAGGCGCTCGATAATCGACCGCAGGTTGGCGCGCTCTTCGTCGGAGTTGCCGGGGAGATCACCGGCGAAGGTGGTCTCGGCGCTGATGGACTTGGCCTCGCGGGAGGTCTGGACGGGATCATGGTCGATGCCCCGGGCGCGGTCGCGGATGCTGTCGCCGCGCCTCCCGAAGTGGCGGGCGAACCAGGCATCGGGCATCTCGGCCAGCTGACCGATGGTGTCCACTCCCTCGTCGTGCAAACGGGCGGCGGACTTGGGGCCTACGCCCACCAGCTTGCCCACGGCCAGCGGAGCCAGGAATTCGGCCTCGCCGCCGACGGGCACGACCACCAGGCCGTCGGGTTTCTGCAGGTCCGAGGCGATCTTGGCCACGGTCTTGCCGGAGCCCAGGCCCACGGAGACGGTGAGGCCGGTCTCGGCGGAAACCCGCTCCTTGATGTCAATGGCGATGGCAATGGGGGAGCGGTCGGCGGCGGCCTCGGTGACGTCCAGGTAGGCCTCGTCCAGGGACACGGGCTGGATCACCTCGGTGACGTCGCGGAAGATGTCCATGATCTGGCCGGACATCTCACGGTAGCGGTCAAAGCGCGGACGCACGATGATGCCATCGGGACACTGGCGCACGGCGGTGGCCATGGGCATTGCCGAGTGAACGCCGAACCGCCGCGCCTCGTAGGACGCCGTGGCGACCACACCCCGTCCCTCGGGCCGCCCACCCACCAGGACGGGCAGGCCGCGCAGCTCGGGGTTGTCCAGTTGTTCCACGGCGGCGTAGAAGGCGTCCAGGTCGGCGTGGATGATGTGACGACGAGACGGGGACATGGGGTCCCAAACCTGATGTCATTGCCCGAGGTTGTACCGTGATCCTACTGATCGCGGGATCCAAAGTCGACGAATTTTTCGTGAAGTGTCGAACGGGCGTCTAACGACCGGTCGGCGCTCGACTGCTCGCTAAACTTAACCAGTGCCCCGGGGAGAACGCAACACGGCACAACAATGGGCCAATGGAAAGGGCCGACGCTTTTCGGTGAGTTTGCGACCCTCCAATAACCCTCGGCCCTCGCAGGTTTCAAGGCAAATGCCCGTGAGGCTATTGCTACTCCAGCTGCCGCAGCCTCGGGTCCAGGGCATCCCTCAGCCAGTCACCGAACAGGTTCAGTGACAGCACCGTCGCGAATATCGCCAGTCCCGGCAGCGACGAAATCCACCACGCGATTGCGATCCGGTCCCGGCCCTCGGAGAGCATGGATCCCCACGCTGGCGTCGGAGGCGGCACGCCTGCTCCCAGGAAGCTGAGGGCGGCCTCCAGCAGGATGACCACACCCACCAGCAGGGTTGCCACCACGATCACGCTGTTGGCTATCCCCGGCAGGATGTGGACTATCATGATGCGAATTGTGCCCGCCCCGGCCACGCGGGCCAACGCGACGTAGTCCGCGGTCTTGACGCGCAGCACCTCCCCCCGCGTCACGCGGGTGAAGAGCGGCCAGATGGCTATCGCCATGATCACGATGATCAGCTGGAATGATGGCCCAAGGGCCACAACCAATACGAGGGCGACCAGGATCAGCGGGAGCGCAAGTATGATGTCCACCATGCGCATTACGACCTCGTCGACCCACCCGCCGTACCATCCGGCGGTCAGGCCGAGCACCGTGCCCATCGTACCACCTACCAGCAACGTCAGGCCGGCCATCACCAGGGAAACGCGCGCGCCATGGATAATCCGGGTAAACAGATCCCGTCCCAAGTGGTCGGTACCCAGGAAATAAAGCGTGTCGATGCCTTCGCTGACGACCACATCCAGCTTATCGCCGATAACCGCGTTGGGGTCTATCTGCTTGGCGTTGTACTCGGTGATCTGCGTTTTCCGCAGTTCGATGTTGCTGGGGTTGATTACCGCCACCACCTCTTTGGTTACGATCACGGGCGGAACGGGCTCGTACGCCCAGAACCCCGGTTGAAGACGGTGGTTCGGGTCCCCTACATTGGGGTCGTACGGGGATATCCAGTCGGCGGTGATGCCAGCCACCACGACCATTGTCAGGATAAACACTGGAATGATCAGCACCGGGCGGCGCCAGCGCGCCATGCTCCGTAGCGCCCGCACGATGACGGGTGGGGCGGGAGAAAGAGTTGTAGCGTTGGCCATTTAACTTCTCCGGGCCTTCTCAGGAGACGTGGATCCTCGGCGCGGCGTGGGACCGTTTCACTCGCTGAGAATCCGTATCTCCTACAGGTATCGGATTCTGGGGTCGATGTAAGCGTAGAGGATGTCAACCGCCAACGCGATGAATACATACCCCAACGTAAACATGATGGTAAGCCCCTGGATCAGCGGGTAGTCCGACGACCAGAGGGCCTGCACTGCCAATTGGCCCATGCCAGGCCACGCGAATACCAGTTCGGTGGTGATGGAGCCCGTGAGGATAGCGGGCATGGATACGCCCGCCAGGGTCAATGGCGGAATCAGGGCATTGCGGAATGCATGCTTCCAGATGATCGCCCGGCTGGGCAACCCTTTGGCCCTGGCCAGTTTGATGTATTCCGTGTCCAGTGTGTCCAGCATCGCTGAGCGCATCAACCGCAGGCTGCCGGCGAGGAACCCGCCCCATGCCAGGGTGACTGTTGGAAGTACGAAGCTGTTCCAGTCCTGCCTTCCGGAAGGAGGCACCCACCCCAGGAACACGGCAAAGAAGAAAATGAACATGATGCCGAGCCAGAAAGACGGCGCGGCCTGTCCAATCAAGGCCACGGCTCTTCCGACCTGGTCCAGAACGCTGCCGCGCTTGACTGCCGACATTACACCCAGGGGTATGCCGACAATGAGCGCGAGCAGGAAGGCAGCTCCGCCAAGCTGGAGCGTCGCCGGGATTTTCTCTGCGACCACCTCGAGCACCGGCCGGCGTTGGCTGATCGACTCGCCGAAATCACCGCGCAGCACCCCACCCATGAAAATCGCGTACTGGTGATAGAGGGGCTTATCCAGCCCCAGCTCCTCCCCCAGCAACTCCCATTGCTCCTGGGTGGCGTGGTCGTCCAGGAGCAGAGATCTTGGGTCTCCGCCCACCCGCGCCATGACAAAGATAATCATCGACACCGCGAGGAGCGTGATTATCATCAGGAAAAATCGGCGTATCAAAAACCGTTGCATGTCAAGGTCCCAGCATCAGATGTTCAGATACGTTCAACCCGGTGTCATCGCCTGGAGTCGACGATTTCTCTCACCACGCCGAGCAGCAAGGTTCCCACGTTGGCCACCGCTGCCGCGCCGAACGCGGCGTAGGTGAAGGCGTTGATGGGAGGGTTAGCGCAGCACTTGAGTTCCCGGTTCAGCGCGTATTCGTACCCCATCCAGGATCCAATGATCCCGCCCGCGAGACCCGCAGATCCAATCAGTATCAGCGCCGGCAGCGAATTGCCGTCCAGGCGCAACCATGTCAGCGACCCGCCCAGTGCGGCGCCAACTGCTGCGCCGGCCAAGAACATTACATCCCGGAGCAGTTTCGATGAGGTGTCGGTAAAGAAATAATACAGGCCCCATGCGACCCACACCCCCACGTAGCCGAGCACGAGGGCTATGAGAAATCCAAGCCCTGCGCGCCCAGCGATTGTGAAGATGCTTGCCGTCAAGCTAACTTACGGCCGGAGCCATCCGGGTACTCCCTGACGCTCTCTCGTCCTTACTGAGTGGTGAGGTTGGGAGCGTACTCGAACGCGGTCAGGTCCCGCGTTTCAGCGTAATTCAGGTGATTGATCCACGGTTCCACGTTCGTGTCCCCGTTCAGGGCAAACACCTGGTTCTGAGCATAGAGACCGACGGTCAGGGCGTTGTCGTACATGAACTTCGCGGCTTCAACCATGATTGCGTACCGCTCCGCTTCGTCAACGGTGCCCTGGGCTTCGTTCATCAAATCGGTAAGGATCGGGTGGTCCATGCCGAAGTTCCAGGCGCTCTCGTGGTTGAAAGCGGTGGACCACCGGTCCAGGGGGTCCGGGGCGACGTGGGTGTGCTGGTACGCCTGGTTGTAGGTGCGGGTCACGATGCCCGGGCGGAAAGTCTTGTAAGGCAGGTTCTGCTGGTTGGCCTTGACGCCGATCTGGTCCCACATCTGGGCGATGGCGGAAGTTACTTCGAGGTAATTCGAGCCGCCCAGGGGCGTGAGGGTAATCTCAAACCCGTCGGCATAGCCGGCCTCGGCCAGCAGTTGCCGGGATTTCTCCGGATTGAACTCCCACTGCCGGTACTCCGCCGGAAGCTTGTCCAGATGGAACGCCCACGCCGGCAGGGAGTCGGGGATTGCCTCGCCACTCAGCAGCGTATCCGAGATGGTCTGTCGGTCAATGGCGATGGACAGGGCAGTTCGCACCTTAGCGGCGTTCTGCCATTCCTCGGATGCGGGGTCCGGGTTGCCGGAGATCCAGGGCAGGGAAGGATCGAAGCCGGGGACACGTTCCACGTGTTCCGGCGTCCGTGAACCGTCGGGGTTCACTCCCACGTAGTAGTTGCCGTAGAAGGCCATGCTCACGCCGCTGCCGCCGGCTATCTTCACGAAGCTGGTGCCGGGGCTATCCTCCACCGCGGCGATGGAGTCCAGGTTCATCTCCATCGCGGTGAGCTTGCCGGTCTGGAAGTTGGCCACGCGGGTGGACTCCTCCGGGATGTGCTGCCACACCAGTTCGGCGAACTCGGGGGTCTTGCGCCAGTGGTTCTCGACTGCGGCCCACCGGGTGAACTGGTCGCTCTGGTGCTCCTGGAAATCCCAAGGGCTGGTTCCGGCGATGTTCCGGCTTGCCGCGTCGACACCGACCTCTTCGAGTTGCTTCTGGCTGATGATGTTGACGTGGGGACGAGCAAGCAGGCCCAGGGTGTCGTACTGCGGCGTCCCGGTGTTCAGCTCGATGGTGTAATCGTCGATAGCCTTGGCCCGGCCTTCGTCGATAACTCCGGTAACGGCCGTACCTTCTTTGACGTCTCCGCCAAGCCCCCAGATCCTGCGGATATGGGTGTTGAACGCCACCCGGGAGCTTTCGCCGCCGCTGATCATCAAGCTCCAGAGGACGCCTTCCGCATCCAGTTCCCCGTAGCCCTTGTGGAACTGGGCGCCTTCCACCAGCTTGAACGTCCAGGTGACGCCGTCAGGAGCGACGCTCCATTCCTTGAACAGCCAGGGAACAATTTCCTTTTGCTCATTCATGTAAAGGAGGGTCTCGGCGGTGGTGTAGCCGTTGTGGTGATACCCGGCGCCTTCCGTGACTGTCGGGAAGACGTGGAACGGGGCGACGAGGGGCAGCCCGAAGGTCAAAGTCCCTCGAGGCGCCATCACTTCCGAGGTTTGCGGCATGGCTGTCGCTGCGGGCATGGCGGTAGCCGCAACCGCCGGCGCCCCGGAACTGGAGACGGGTGTGCTCTCCGCCATGGCCGCGGCCGGCACCTCAGTTGCCGCTGCCGCCGGAGCGGCCGCGGGCGCTTGCTCCGCCGTTCCGCAGGCTACCGCCGCTATCAGGGCGAGAGCCAATGAAGTCACAATGAATAGTCGGGGTAGTGGGAGCCCTGGGCGCTTCATATCAGAACCTCCGAATTCCGAAAAAGTAGGGTAGGTCACTGTGCCGCTTCGCGGTTCTTCGCGTCTTGACCCATACCCGGGCGGTCAAATACCCGCTCGGCGTTGCTCAGATTCGACACTGATCCGGGATTGCTCGGCGCAGTATTCCGTTTGCCCTGGAAAGGCCGGCGTAACATAGACTGCCGCCCTCTATGAGTCAATAGCGAATTCCACCTCACCAGGGCCTTTCCAAAGTAGCTTTTGTCATTGCCAGCGCAGCGCGGCAATCTCGTTGGGGCGATGACAAACTGGGTACGGGTGAGGATGTGGCTCGCGCGTGCGCGGTTTCGCAAGACGTTGCCGGGCTATCGCATGTGAAATTATGGCGTCACTCCGGCGAAAGCCGGAGTCCACAGGTCACACGGTGAAAGAACGTGAAACATGGTTGACGATTTCGGTCACTGGATTCCGGCCCCGTATCAAGTACGGGGTGACGTTCTTTCGCCGGACGGGGTGACGTTCTTTCGCCGGACGGGGTGACGTTCTTTCGCCGGACGGGGTGACGTTCTTTCGCCGGACGGGGTGACGTTCTTTCGCCGGACGGGGTGACGTTCTTTCGCCGGACGGGGTGACGTTCTTTCGCCGGACGGGGTGACGTTCTTTCGCCGGACGGGGTGACGTTCTTTCGCCGGACGGGGTGACGTTCTTTCGCCGGACGGGGTGACGTTCTTTCGCCGGACGGGGTGACGTTCTTTCGCCGGACGGGGTGACGTTCTTTCGCCGGAATGACGGCGCTGAAACCACTCGTATGCGATTGCCCGGGGTGGCGTTGGAACCGCTGGGGCGCAAGCCCTCGGTCCGTTTACAATACTTCCTCGTTGAGCGCCCCCGCCTTCCCCACATCCGCCGCGATTTCTTCCAGATGTTCCAGGGCGGCCCGAAGGTCCTCCATGATCTCCTCGGCGATCACGTCGGGTGGAGGCAGGTTTTCCGAGTCCTCCAGGCTCTCGTCGCGGAGCCAGAAGATGTCCAGGTTGGCCTTGTCCCGCTGGGTCAGCTCGTCGCAGGTGAAGCGACGGAACCGCTCGGTCTCCTCCCGCTGCGTCCGGTCGTCGGCGCAGTAGCAGGACACGAAATCGTCCAGGTGCGCCCGGGTCAGCGGGTTGGTCTTCAACGTGAAGCGCTGGTTGGTGCGCAGGTCGTAGATCCACAGGTCCCGCGTCCACGGCGTCTCGCTGGCCGGTTTGCGGTCGAAGAACAGCACGTTGGCCTTGACCCCCTGGGCGTAGAACACGCCGGTGGGCAGCCGCAGCAGGGTGTGCGCGTCGCACTCGTGGAGCAGCCGGCGGCGGATGGTCTCGCCGGCGCCGCCCTCGAACAGCACGTTGTCGGGCAGCACGATGGCCGCGCTGCCGTTCATCTTCAGCAGCGTGCGGACGTGCTGCAGGAAGCTCAGCTGCCGGTTGCTGGTGGTGGCCCAGAAGTCGGGACGCTGCACCGTCAGGCTCTGCCGCTCCGTCCGGCCCTCCTCGTTGACGAAGGTCAACGTGGACGTGCGGCCAAAAGGCGGGTTGGTCAGCACCATGTCGTAGTTGACGCCGGGCGGCGCCCGCAGGCTGTCGTCCACCCTGATGTTGCTCTGGTCGCCGCCGATGCCGTGGAGGTACAGGTTCATCACGCCGAGGCGCGCCGCGCTGTCCACGATCTCCCAACCGTGCAGGGCGCTGTTGCGCAGAAAATCGGACTGCTCCCGGTTCATGGTCGGGTTGTGCTGGTGGACGTACTCGTGGGCGGCCAGCAGGAATCCTCCGGTGCCGCAGGCCGGGTCGCAGATGGTGGTGTCCGGCCCGGGCCGCATCACATCGACAATGGCCTGAATCAGCGGACGCGGCGTGAAGTACTGGCCGGCGCCGGTTTTCACGTCCTGGGCGTTGCGCTCCAGCAGCGTCTCGTAGGCGTCGCCCTTCACGTCGGCGCTGAGGCCGTGCCAGTTCTCGCTGTCGATGAGCTCCTTCACCAGCCGGGTCAGCATGGCCGGTTCCTGGATGCGGCTCTGGGCCTTGCCGAAGATCACGCCCAGCGTGCCCGGCTGCTGGGACAGGACTTCCAGGACGTGGCGGTAGTGCAGGTCCAGCTCCGCGCCGTCCCGCGCCAGCAGGCTGGGCCAGTCGCAGCCCGCGGGGATGGGCGGCGGCTGGTGATCCGAGAGCAGCGACAGCGGCGGCTGCGTGAGTTCGTGCATCATCTTGAGGAAGATGAGGTAGGTGAGCTGCTCCAGGTAGTCGCCGTAGGACAGGCCGGCGTTGCGCAGCACGTCGCAGTAGTTCCACAGCTTCTGCCCGATGGTGGTGGCGGTGGTCATAAACGGAACCGTCTTTCGACAGGCTCAGGACGAGCGGAGAGGTCAGGCGTCGAAAATCAGGGCGCGAACATTGAAGACAAACCCCGGCAGTTCCGGGTTGCCGCTCACCACCTCGGGGTCATCCAGTGTCAAAGGCGCCGCGCCGGGGCGGTAGATATGCACCTGCCGTCGGAAGGGGTCAATGAGCCAGCCCAACAGCGCGCCGTGGGCGATGTAGTCGTCCATCTTGCGTTGCGCCGCGGCCGGCCGGTCGTTGCGCGACATTACCTCGGCCACGAAACAGGGGCAGAATTGGAGCAGCCAGGTGTCTCCCGACGGCGAATAATCGGCCAGTTGCTTCGGGGACAGCCAGGCCGCGTCGGGAGCATAGCGCGCTCCGTTGGGCAGGTGGACGCCCAGCCGCGAGGGGTGGGCTTCGCCTCCTCCGCCCTCCCGAGTCCAGATGTACAGTTCCCCGAAGACGATCCCTTCCGACAGTGAACCCGCTTTGCTCGGCATAGGCGATACCAGCAACACTCCCTCGGCGGTCAGCTCCAGCTTGCCCACCTGGTTCCGATTGGCTTGATTGAATTGCACCAGCCATTCGTCAACCCGCTCCCCGGTGTACCCAGCCTCGCCCAATGCTTCCAGGACCGGCCCGAACTCCAGGCAGATGGGCAGGGAAATCGGGTCCAGTTCAAGGCGGACCGCGTCGGAGGCCGGTACCGGCGCATTCACCGTGGGTTTGGCAACCATTTCACTCACCGTCCTTGCCGGGCAGTATGCCACGAATCAACCTGTGGCTTTCGCCCGCCGGCGCCGCGCCGGCCGCGGTTTCGTCGCGGACGCCGCCGCCCGCTCCGCCACCCGGCGGGGCTACTGCGGCTGGAGGTCCCGCGCTTCAAACTGGAACCACAGGATGGAGCCAGCGTCCACCAGCTGCTGCACGTCGCGGTCGTTGCTGAGGCTGACAACCGCCGGAACGGCGTCGATGCCGGTGAATCTGGTGAGGAACTGGGCATTTCTGACGGCGCGCTGGGAGTCGCGCGCGTCGGCGGTGTACGAGGCCTCGGCAGCGATGTAGAGCCGGTTGCCGTCCTGATCTTCGACCAGGGCGACCATGTCGGCGAGATAGAAGCTCCGGCGCGTGCCCGGGGAGATGTCGTGGGGCTTATGGCCGCGCAGCATAACCCTGAGGTCCTTCCCGTTCAGCAGCTCGATGATCTCGAAGCCCAGGCTTTCGGTGATGTCGTCGGCCATCTCGCGCGCGACGCGGCCGGCAACGTGGCCTTTGAGGACTCCCAGGTCGTCCGTGACGCGCCGGAAGCGAACATCCATTATCTGGAAGTGGTCGTCCATTCTCTGGAGGTTGTCGTCCATGATCTGGAAGCGGTCGTCCATTTTCTGGAAGCGAACGGTTACCCAGGCGTTGAACTCCTCCTGCCGTGCGATGAAAGCCGTAATCTGGCTATTGAACTCCTCCTGCCGCTCGATGAAAGCCGTGACCTGGCTGGCGAACTGGGCAAAGCGTTCGGGCAGCTGCACCAGTTCGGCGGGGAGAATCAGGCTCCGAACCTGGGCAAGGAATGCGGGGTCGTCCTGCAGGGTCCGGAGCAGGCGACGTTGTTCCTGTTCGTTCAGCATCATGGCGGTCCTCCACCTCCGGACTCGATTGTATCACCGGAGCGGAGGCGCCTTGCGAACAACCAACTCCCAGGTAACTGTTCCGAGTCGCGGGGGAGGCGTCATTGCGAGCGCAGCGCGGCAATCCCGTTGGGGCAAGAGATTCCTTCGGGACAGGCGTGGCTGCTACGGCGTCGAGATTGCCACGGCGCAAGCGCCTCGCAATGACAACCCCCTGAATTCTGAACAATTACACTCCCAGCGCCGGGCAAGCGCAGCATAGGCTCCACGCCCGTCACTCCGGCGAATGCCGGAGTCCATTAGTCATAGCATGAAAGAATTTGAAGTGTATTTGACAAATTAGATCACTGGATTCCTGCTTTCGCAGGAATGACGGCGATTTTGACCACTGGATTCCTGCGTGCGCAGGAATGACGGCGATGGTGCGATTGCCCTGACTCCCAGGACAAATGACCGACACCACCAGCGTATTCGCCAGGCGAAAGTCAGCAGCGGGAAGTTCGGGGTTTTGAGATTATCAGGATTGGGATGATGTTTGCCGCCGCCGCGCCGGCCGCTTTTTCGTTGCGGACGCCGCCGCCCGCTCTGCCTCCCGCTGGGCGCGGATGCGTTCCAGCAGGATTGATGCCGGCTCATCGTCCGGGTCCTGGGGCGCCAGTTGGCCGGAGAAGGCCCGCTTCAGGATGCTCTGGCGCAGTCGCTCCGCCCGCTGCCGGCTGGCCTCCACCGCCGTCTCCGCCTGCTGGATCACCGACAGCCGCCGCTCCGTCTCGGCCACGATGCGGCGCTGCTCCGCGAGGGGCGGGAGGGGGATCTTGCATATGGACAAGTCTTGCTGATTGACCTTGTGGATGCCTGCGGTGGTTCTCGCGACAGTTTCCAATTGCTGGCGGACGGTCGCCGAGTTCCACACGTGGGCGAAGTAACTCAGCGAAACCTCGGGATGCAATCGAAATCGGATCAAAGTATCAGGATATGCGACCGGCGCATGTACGGGCCCGACGATTCCTCCCAGCCCTACCAGCTTTATCGACCCATTGCCGCGAGAAACAAAGAAATCGCCTTCCCGGATGAAAAACGGTTCGGCTTCGTGCTCGGTCCATGCACCGACTTTGAACTCATTCTGGTTGATTTGCCCATCCTGCAAAGCCGTTAGGCGCAACACTGGGAAACCATCTGATGCCGTTTTGACCGACCTGCCGTTTGCAAGAGGTTCGCTGATGAGAGCGTCAACCGTCGCCCACGCCCACCCCTCCGACAGCGGCGGCAGGTCGGACGCGTCGGGCGCGGCCGGCTCCTGGTACTTGCCCCGCCGTTTCTCCTGGGACTCCCAGCGCGCCCGACGCTCCGCCAGGATGCGCTCCAGCAGGACACCGGCCGGCTCGTACTCCCGACCCTCGGCGCGGGCCAGTTCCGCCTCGGTGGGCGCCAGCTCGCCGGAGCAGGCGGCCCGCAGTGTGCTGGCCCGGTAGCGTTTCAGGTTCGCCTGCGTCCGCCGCAGCGCGGCCACCGCCGCATCCAGCCGCGTGAACTGCTTCTCAATCTCCGCAACGATGCGCCGCTGCTCGGGGAGGGGTGCTAACAAAAAGGGTATTCTCGCGGCGTTAGCAGCCGAGATTTCTTTGAATGTGGTGCCGCCGCTCAGTGGTTCCACCAATTCCTGTGAGTTTTGCAAATAGTAGTACGCATAACTCGGATCTATTTCGTCAGGGAGAACAAAACTCTTGAATCCCTGATTGGTCGCCAATGGTTGGGATGCAATAGCCACATAGCCAATGGGAGCTCGCGAACTGAACAGCACCGTTCCGGCGGGCACGATGCGCGCGCTCGAGCCGTTTAGCCCTTTCTCAGTGATATTGCGCGCACCGCGAGCGATGCACTTTTCTCGATAACCCGACAAATCAGCCGGCGTTATCCAGGGTACTTCGCCTCCCTCAAAGTTAGAGGGGTCGGACGTTTTGGGTGTTCCACCGCCAACGATGGTGGCGATCTCACCCATCGTAGCCCATTGCCAAGACATGGGTATAACTTGCAGTGTCATCGTCCGCTCTCAACGGCGGCTGGTTACGACGCCGCGGGCGCGGGGGTTTGCACTTCCACTTCAACCGCGGCGCTCACCGGTTCGGGGATGGTCTCGCCATGCTCGGCCATAAGCTCGAGGTGATCTTGCAGGGCGTCGGCGATGAGGGCCAGCGCTTCCTCACGGGTATCGCCCACGGCCACGCAGCCGGGCAGGTCCGGCAGATAGACGCCGAAACCCGTGGGACCTTGCTCGATTATCGCCAGGTACTTCATTGACCCTGTCCTCCTGCCAATCCCGCTTGCCGCATAATGCTGGCCCAGGTTCCCGGCGGAACGTCGGAGCCGAGACGCCCCGCAATGGTAACCGTTCCCGGCTTTTCCGGGTGATGATACTGGCGATGACTGCCGTTGGTTCTTACGTAGTACCAACCGTCCTGTTCCACCGTTCGGATCGCGTCCCGCACTCTGGGGGGCATGATGCGGCCTCGGCTAAAACAACGCTACTCGGGGAATACCACTACGCGAATTGCCCCTGGCGCTTCCCCGTCGTCGAAGTGGCACAGCGCTGCGTCCCGCAGCATGAGCTTCAGATGTTCCCAATCATCGCCCTCAGTGAATATGCTGTAGCCGACAGCGCGGGCTTCGTACCCGCCTTCGGGGGATTCTCGAACTTGAAAGACTATTTCCGCTTCTGACATGGCAATTCTCCTTTCCGTTGGTTCGAACCCGACGGCGGCGGGTTACGACGCCGCGGGCGCCGGGACTTCCACCTCCACCTCCACGGCCACATTTAGCGGTTCGGGGATGGTCTCGCCATGCTCGGCCATCAGTTCAACGTGATAGTTGGCAGCTTCCTGGATCAGCTGCCGGGTTTCCTCGAAGGTGTCGGCGGCGGCGATGCAACCGGGTAAATCCGGCAAGTCCGCCGCATAACCGTTGCCGGTTTTGGCGATTATCGCTACGTATTTCATCGGTAATCTCTCCTGTCCAGTCCTGCCTGCTGCAAAATGCTGTACCACCTCCGTGTATCCAGTTCAGCTCCGAGGTTGCCGGAAATGGTCACTGTGCCCGGCTTCTCCGGATGATGGTAATGGCGATGGCTGCCGTTGGTTCCTACGTAGTACCAACCGTCCTGTTCCACCGTTCGGATCGCGTCCCGCACTCTGGGGGGCATGATGCGGCCTCGGCTAAAACAACGCTACTCGGGGCATACCACTACGCGAATTGCCCCTGGCGCTTCCCCGTCGTCGAAGTGGCACAGCGCCGCGTCCCGCAGCATGAACTTCAGATGTTCCCAGTCATCGCCCTCGGTGAATATGCTGTATCCGACAGCGCGGGCTTCGTACCCGCCCTCGGGGGATTCTCGCACTTGAAAGACTATTTCCGACTCTGACATAGCGATTCGCCTTTCCGTTGGTTCGAACCCGACGGCGGCGGGTTACGACGCCGCGGGCGCCGGGACTTCCACCTCCACCTCTGCGGCTATGTACACTGGTTCGGGGATGGTTTCGCCATGCTCGGCCATTATTTCGACGTGGTAGTTGGCCGCTTCCTGGATCAGCTGCCGGGTTTCCTCGAAGGTGTCGGCGGCGGCGATGCAACCTGGCAGGTCGGGGAGGTAGGCCGAATAGCCGTTGCCGGTTTTGGCGATTAGCGCGACGTATTTCATCGGGTATTCATCCTACGCGCTCACGCCGCCGGCAGCGGCTGTACGTTATCGGTCAGCCAGGCCGCGAGCTCGGCGAACCGGAAGGAGTTGGTATCGAACAGGCGCATGAAATGGTCGTAGGCTTCGAGGCTGTCGCAGTCGATGTAGTAGCCGTTCATCCGCAGGAATGTATCGGTGGCGAAGAAGGCGACCCGCTTGTTGCCGTCAACAAAGGGGTGGTTCATGGCCAGGCTTTCCAGCAGGGCGGCGGCTTCCTCAATGATGCCGTCGTAATACCCGATCTGGGGACGCATAATTGCAGACTCCAGCGCGCCCATATCGCGGAGCCCGTATTCACCGCCGAATTGGAGGATTTGGTCGTCGTGAATATCGATTGCCGTCTCGACTGTCAAGAAGTGACGGGTCATTGCGCCAGGAGCTCAGCGAGGCGCCGGTTCTTCTCGACGCTGGCGCGGTAATGGGCCATCACTTCGGGACGTGACCGCTCGTTGGACTTGCTCGCTATGTAGGCGCTCATGGCGTCTTCGAGCACTGCCTGGAAGTGACGGCCTTCGCTGTGGGCAATCTCACGCATTCCGGCCAGTAGTTCGGGGTATGCCTGACTGGAAAATTTCTCACGCTGCGCAACCATTTAACAAACCTCCACTGTGGTTCATACAGGTTAGGGCATCACGTATTGTTGCGTCAAGATACGCCTTGATGTGCAGGGCAATCGCATCATAGGCTCCACACCCGTCACTCCGGCGAAAGCCGGAGTCCATTGGTCATAGAATGAACGAATTTGAAGCGTATTTAACGAATTAGATCACTGGATTCCTGCGCACGCAGGAATGACGACGATGATGCGATTGCCTTGTTGATGTGCTTCGCCTACCGCACCAGCTCCAGGTTCAGCTCGTCGATGATCGTCTGCAACTCGTCGCCGAACAGGTCGTGGGCTGCGATCAGGCCGCCCCGTTGGTCCAGCGGCGAATTTTGAAGGTCCCGCATCTCCGCGCTCACGTTGCCGGCGATGCGGTCGCGGATGGCCTCGAGCCACCAGCGTTGCTCGTCGGTGAACTCCCGGCCTACCGTTTCCTGCACGGCCAGCCAGCCCTCGAACCGGCGGTTCACGTGGTCGGCGAAGGGGGCCAGCTCGTCGGCGTCGCCGGTGGCGTAGCGCACCAACGCGACGATGTCCGCCAGTTGCCGTTGACCGGAGCCGCGCACTCTGGACTCGTCCAGCCGCTGGTACGCCTGCCACAGCCGCTCGGTGGTCCACGACCGGGGCGGCGCCTGCATCGCGTCGGCCAGCGCGCGAATGTCGTCCAGGCGCAGCCGCTGCCGGTAGGGCCGCTCGTACAAGACCTGCAACGCCGTGATCTCGTCGCGGTTCTCGTCGATGAACTGCCGGAAGGACTGCACGGCTTCCTGGGCCGCGTCGTCGGTGAAGCCGGCGTCCAGCACCACGTCCTTGCTCACGGTGTCGATGGTCTGCTCATGGGACTGGTGGATGGTCTCCAGCCGCTGGCGCAGTTCGGGGTTGGACGCGAAAGGCGAGGCGGCAGCGCCGCGCAACTGCTTTTCTGCATCCGCGATGGCCTCCGGCGGCGGCTCGTCCAGCCCGGTGGATTCCCGGGCCGCTTGCAGCGCGACGTCGGGGTCGGTGGCCCGCACCAGGTTGGTGATGAGGTTTTGCAGCGGAACTCCGGCGGCCGCGGTTTCGATGGATTCGCGTTCCGCCGCCGATATCTTGTGCGACAGCCGCGCCAGCCGGCTCGCCAGCGATGAGAGATGGTCCGGCTCGCGGCTGCCCTTGGCGATCAGGTCCAGAAGTTGCCCGAAGGTCTTGGTGGGCTCGCGCTCCAGCGAGTAGGAGTCGGACAGATCCGACTCGGTAACGCCCACGGCGTCGATGATGACGAAGCGGTCCTTGTTCTCTGCGTCCGGCGTGACCGCGTTGAAATCGGTGGACGAGATGACACGCACGCCGCGGCCCTTCATCTGCTCGAAGAAGTTGCGGCTCTGCACGTTGCGCATGAAGAACACGATCTCGACCGGCTTGATGTCGGTGCCGGTGGCGATCATGTCCACCGTCACCACGATGCGCGGATGGTAGCTGTTGCGGAACGCGGCGATGAGTTGTTCCGGCGGGACGCCGGTGGTGCGATACGTGATCTTCTGGCAGAACTCGTTGCCCTTGCCGAACTCCGTCCGCACGATGTCCACGATGTCGTCGGCGTGGCTGTCGTCCTTGGCGAAGATGATGGTCTTGGGCGTTTCGGTGCGCCCGGGGAAGATATCGGTGAACAGATTGTCACGGAAGGTGCGGATGACGGTGCGAATCTGGTCCTCGGCCACCACGTCCCGGTCCAATTGGCCGGCGGTGTAAGTGAGGTCCTCGTCCAGTTCTTCCGCCCATCGCGTGGTCTTGGCCTTGCGGTTGCGTCGGTCTATATGCTGACCCGATTCGACGCTGGATCCCTCCTCGGTGATCTGCGTGCGGATGCGGTAGATATCGGAATCTACGTTTACGCCGTCCGCCACGGCCTCCTCGTGGGTGTATTCCATCACCAGGTTCTGCTGGAAGAACCCGAAAGTCTGCGCCGAGGGCGTGGCGGTGAGGCCGATCAGGAAGGCGTCGTAGTACTCCAGAGCCTGCCGCCACAAATTGTAGATGGATCGGTGGCACTCGTCGGTGATTATGAAGTCAAAGGTGTCGATGGGGATGTCGGGGTTGTACTCCACAGCGCCCGGCTGCGGGTTGACCCGGGCGAAGTCGAAGCCGGAGAGTTCATCCTTCTCCGGTTCGAGCTCTTCGCCCCGCAGCATGGAATACACTCGTTGGATGGTGGAGATGCACACCCGGCTCACCGGGTCGATATGGCCCGACTGCAACAGCTGGACGTTGTACAACTCGGTGAACTTCCGGTTCTCCTCGGGCGTTGTGAAGCCCTGGAACTCCCGCAGGGTCTGGCGTCCCAGGTTGTTGCGGTCCACCAGGAACAGCACCCGTCTGGCGCCGGCGTGCTTGATGAGACGATACACCAGGTTGCAGGCGGTGAAAGTCTTGCCGCTGCCGGTGGCCATCTGGATCAACGCCCGCGGTTTCGCCAGCGCCAGCGATTCCTCCAGGTTCAGGATGGCGCGCTCCTGCACCGGCCAGAGCGCCCCGGCATCCAGCGGCGGCATTTCGGTGAGACGTTGCCGCAAGTTCAGCGGGACCGAATATGGGGCGCTTGGCTCCGCCACGCCCGCCGGCGCGTTCGTCGCATTTGAGCCGAGCCAATCCGCCAACGCGCCCGGCGTATGGAACGTGAACACGTTGCGGCTGCGCGGTTCCGGATCCATCAGGTTGGTGAAGCGAGTTTCGGACCCGGTGGTTTCGTAGAGGAACGGCAGCGGTTTGCGGTGCGCCGGCAGCGCGTCCGGCAGACCGTCGCTGTACTTGCCCGATTGGGTCTCCACGCCGGTGAGGGTGTAACCGGCGGGCTTTGCCTCGACCACGCCGGCCGCCTTGCCATCAACGTACAGCAGATAATCGGCGGCGCCGTGGCCGGATTTCAGCCCGAATTCGCGGATCGCAACGCCCCGGGCGGCGGAGAGGTTGAGCGAGTGAACATCCTGCACAGCCCACCCCGCCGGCTCGAGCCGGCGGTCGATTTGTTCGCGGGATTTCTGTTCCGGGGTCATGGCTGCTTGATCACCCGTGAAACGCAATCGTCAGATTGCATGGTCGCCATGGTAGCCAAACGGCGAACGCTAGTCCACCACCGGCCGCATCACGGCGAAACCCCGGAGCGCGTTCCCCGGGTAATCCTCGGGGGAGGCCAAATTCAACAGATAGTTGGCCCAGTAAACCTCGCCGCAATGAGCGCATCCCGCCCGCATCAACAGCGCAACAGATCTATTCGCAAGTTCCCGTTGTGATAATCAAAGCGATAACCCAACTATCAGGGTCGTAAGCCTATGCCCAGACACGGGATTTAATGGCGGAGAGGGCGGGATTCGAACCCGCGAGAGGCGTTAACCCCTACGCGATTTCCAGTCGCGCCCATTCGTCCACTCTGGCACCTCTCCGCAGTGGCCCGGATACTGCAGCGAACCGGGTCGCGTAGTATCCCGAAGGGCTCGGCAAAATTATAGCATGGGCGACACGGCTTACGGAGACGCGGGTACCCGCCAGCAGGGCAATCGCAGCATAGGCTCCACGCCCGTCACTCCGGCGAATGCCGGAGTCCATTAGTCATAGAACGAATTTGAAGCGTATTTGACGAATTCGACCACTGGATTCCTGCTTCCGCAGGAATGACGGCGATGGTGCGATTGCCCTGCTTCGCCGTTCGATACGGCGCTACCGTGCCGGTCACTGTGGCAAAATGTGAACTGGTCCCACAGCGGGGCGTGCAAGAGGGCGGCCCACCGATTGCTTGCAGTAGCAACAAGCGGGCGCCGCCCTTGGATAGAGAAACTGGTGCCGAAGGTCGGACTCGAACCGACACGGGATATTCTCCCACCGGTTTTTGAGACCGGCGCGTCTACCATTCCGCCACTTCGGCCGGGAGGTTCAGTATAGCACGGTTGCGTCTGAGCCCGGTCGCGTTGTAGCATTTAACGACCCCATCAACGTGTAAAGTGCGGCTCCGGCAGCACTTGAAAAGCGCGAAAGGCGGAAGCTTTATGGCTACCCTCAAGGACCGGTTGGAAGAAGACATCCGCAACACCATGCGCGCTCGCGACCGTGAGCGCCTGGAGACCCTGCGGTTCCTCAAGAGCCAGATCCAGCTTACCGAGAAAAACAACCTCAAAGAACTGGACGAGAGCGGCGTCACCGACGTGGTAGCCAAGCAGGTCAAGGACCGCCGGGAGAGCATCGAGATGTTCGGCCAGGGTGGGCGCGCTGACCTGGTATCCAAAGAGGAAGCGTCCCTCGCCATCCTCCTGGAATACATGCCTGAACAACTGGGCGAAGACGAAATCGAGGCCATTGCCCGCCAGTCCATCGCCGATGCCGGAGCAGCCGGGCCGGGAGACCGCGGCAAGGTCATGGGCCGCATCATGCCGCAGGTGCGCGGCAAGGCCGATGGCAACCAGGTCAACGCCATCGTATCCCGACTTCTGGAAGCGGCGGGCTGACCCCACCCATGCGTTTCGGCATCCTGGTCTTCCCGGGAACCTGGAGCGACACCGACTGCCACCACGCCGTGAGCGAGGTGTTGGGGCAGGAAGCCGATTACATCTGGCACAAAGAGGACAGCGTCGACGGCTACGACGCCATCATCGTGCCGGGTGGTTTCTCCTACGGTGACTACCTGCGCGCCGGCGCCATCGCCCGCTTCTCTCCAGTGATGGGCGCGGTGCGGGACTTTGCCGCTCAAGGTGGATTGGTCATCGGCATCTGCAACGGCTTCCAAATACTGTGCGAGGCCGGCCTCCTGCCCGGCGCGTTGCGCCGCAACGGACACCTGGAATACCGTTGCCAGTGGACGCACCTGCGCACGGAGCGGGCGGACACGCCGTTCACCAACCGCTGCAGCGCGGGCCAGTCGCTGGCCGTGCCGGTGTCCCACGGCGAGGGCAACTACTACGCGGATGCGTCCACCATCGCCCAACTGGAAGAACAGGGCAGGGTCCTGTTCCGATATTGTGAGCCCGACGGCACGGTGACGTCGGATGCCAACCCCAACGGATCCGTGGACAACATCGCGGGCATAATCAACGAGGGCCGCAACGTGCTGGGCATGATGCCTCACCCCGAGAGAAGCTGCGAGGCGCTGCTGGGCTCGGACGACGGGAACCTCATCTTCGGTTCCATGATCGACGCAGGAGCCAATCGCGCGGGAGCCGACCGCTAGGAATGCTGCTGTCGCTGGGACTGGCGTGCATCGCGGTGCTGGGGTTCGGCAGTTCCGCGGTGCTGGCCCGCCTGGGGATGCAGGCGATGCGTCCCATGCCGGCGTCGCTGATCTCTCTGGTGGGGTCCACCCTGCTGGCGGGAACGCTGGCGCTGATTTTCGAGCTGGACGCGATAATCGCCATGCCCGCCATCGCCCTGGCGTGGCTCCTGGGCAACGGCATACTCACCTACATGGGCGGCCGCTCGCAACAGTACATCGCCATCAGCCTGATCGGCGCATCGCGCGTCACGCCCATCGTCGGCAGCGCCGCGCTCTTCTCGGCGCTGTACGCCATTACCCTCACGCGCCTCGAGGTCCCCGGTTTCAACGAGCATCTGAACGTGCTGCTGGGTCTCGGCACCGTGGTGGTGGTGGCCGGCCTGGCGCTGACCGGGGGAAACTTCCTGCGCCAGAGCTGGGGCAGCGACTGGAAATCGGTGGCCGGGTACGGCCTGGCGATACTGGCGGCGGCCTGCTACGGCGCGTCGACGCTGAGCGGACGGGTGCTGAGCATCCAGTTCGGCTCCCCGCTGATCATGGCGGCTGGCAGCATGTTCTTCGCCACCCTGGTGCTGTCACCGGTGTTCGGACGCGAGGCGGTACAAAAATCCGCCAGTTCCGGTTGGGCAACGCTGTTCGTGTTTCTGGCCGGATTCGCCGCCGCCTGCGCCGTGATGTCCCTGTACTTTGCCGTGACCCGCGAGGGTTCGAACATCCTGATGATCGCGCCTATCGTGTCCTGCAACCCGCTGGTGACCATGGTCATGGCGCGCATGTTCCTGCGGCAGACCGAAACGATCACCAAAGAGCTGGTCATCGGCACGCTGATGGCCGTGGGCGGCGTGGCGCTGGTGGTGGTCGGGGGGATTATTGGTTAGCGTGCCGTATAATCGGGTACCCCAGGCTGTGAGGTGAACCATGACCGATACCGAAGTAATTACCGTCCGTATCCCTCCGGCGCTGAAAAGGGAAGCCGAGAAGGCGCTGTCCAAGCTGGGGTTGACTCCCGAAGAAGCGATTGCCGACTTTTACCAGCACATCGTAGAAGAATACGAAGCCGGAGGCGACGCCTGGCTTGAGATACCACACGTCACCTGCTGCCTGGTTTTTGGCGGGAGGCCAAACGCCGAAAGCCTCTCCGCCATGAAAGAGATTGATGAAGGCGGCGGCATTCGGCACAACAACATGGCTGAACTCAGGGCGTATTTGGAGAGCGATACCGAAGAAGACGTCAAAAGTGAGTAAGGCAGTCATCAGCAGCGCGTCCTTTCGTCGGGATGTCAGACGGGGTATGCGCCGTGGTCTGGACACGGACCGCTTGTGGGAGATTATAGATATGCTTGCCAGTGGCGTACCACTTCCCCGTAATGCTCGGCGCCATCGGCTCACCGGCAACTGGGCAGGTCGTTGGGAATGCCACATCGCCGGCGATTGGCTATTGGTATGGACCGAAGACGTCGAAACCGTCTACCTTGAGCGTACTGGCACACACGCCGATATTTTCGGCAGGTAGATGATTATGCCGGTTACCAAAGAAATCCTCGACGAAATCGCCCTGTCCCGGGCGGAATACGACATGATCGTGGACCGGTTGGACCGGGAGCCCAACCCGGTGGAGCTGGGCATGTTCGGCGCGCTCTGGAGCGAGCACTGCGGGTACAAGCACTCCGGGCCGCTGCTGGGAATGCTGCCATCGCGCTCCTCGCGGACTCTCTCCCAGGCCGGCGCCGAGAATGCCGGAGCCATCGACATCGGCAACGGGCTGGCGGTGGTCTTCAAGGTCGAGTCCCACAACCACCCGTCGGCGGTAGAGCCGCTGCAGGGCGCGGCCACCGGCGTCGGCGGCATCGTCCGCGACATCCTGGCGATGGGCGCGCGGCCCATCGCCCTGCTCAACTCGCTCCGTTTCGGCTCGCCGGACACGGCCGCGAACCGGAGGCTGCTGAAAGGCGTCGTTGACGGCATCGGCTGGTATGGCAACTGCATCGGCGTCCCCGACGTAGCCGGTGAGATCTACTTCGACGACTGCTATTCGCAAAACCCGCTGGTAAACGCCATGTGCGTCGGCATCGCGCGCATCGAAGACCTGGCCAGCGCCGCGGCCGACCGGTCCGGGGATGTTCTGCTGCTGGCCGGCGCGGGCACCGGCCGCGACGGGATCCACGGCGCGTCCGGACTGGCGTCACGCACTTTTGAGGAGGAGCAGGAACTCCGGCCCACGGTTCAGGTCGGCAACCCCTTCCTGGAGAAATCGCTGATTGAGGCCTGCCTGGAAGCCCTCGCCACCGGCAAGGTTCGCGCGTTGCAGGATCTGGGCGCGGCCGGCCTCACCAGCGCGGCCGTGGAATCGGCGGCGCGCGGAGGTCGGGGCATCGCGCTGGACATCAGCCAGGTTCACCGACGGGAATCCGGCATGACCGGCTACGAGGTCATGCTGTCGGAATCCCAGGAACGGATGCTGCTGGCCGCCGCTCCGGAACACATGCCCGCCATCCGCGAGGTGTTCGACAAGTGGGACATCCCTTGCCATCCCGTTGGCGCAGTGACCGACGAACCCTACGCGCTGGTGACCGACGGGGTGGAACCCATCGCCTCTGCGCCCGTTTCCCATCTGACCGCCGCGCCGCGCTACCGGCTGAACGGCCAACCCTCGGCGGAGTCGGTGGAGCGGCAGCGGCTTCGGCTGCGGGACGTGCCCCTGCCGGCCGAAGCCGGAGCGGTCCTTTTACAGTTGCTGGCCGCTCCCAATATAGCCAGCCGGCAGGGCGTGTACCGGCAGTACGACCACCAGGTCCAGACCAACACCGTCATCGGCCCGGGCTCGGGCGATGCTGCGGTATTGCGGGTCAAGGGTACGCAGACCGCCATCGCCGTAGCCATCGACGGCAACGGCCGTCAGTGCTTCCTGGACCCCTATCGCGGCGCTCAAATGGTCGTCGCGGAAGTTACGCGCAATCTGTCCTGCGTCGGCGCGGAACCCCTGGCGCTCACCGACTGCCTCAACTTCGGCAACCCGGAGCGGCCGGATATCTACTACCAGCTGGAACAGTCTATTCGTGGCATGGCGCGAGCGTGCCGGGCGCTGGGCGTGCCGGTGGTGAGCGGAAACGCCAGTCTGTACAACGAGAGCCAGGGAACGGCCATCTACCCCACGCCCATCGTCGGCGCATTGGGGCTGCTGGAAGATGTCCGGCGACACTGTGGCTCGGGGTTCCCAGAGGAAGGGTTGGCGGTTGTGCTCCTGGGCGCCGGCCAGCTCACGGCCCGCGCGTCCGACCTGGCCGGCAGTGAGTACCTGAACACGGTGCACGGTATGGTTCGGGGCCGTCCCCGGATCGATCTGGCCCTGGAGCAGCGCGTGCAGTCCTTATGTCGCAGCCTCATTGCGGACGGACTGGCCAGGTCCGCCCACGACTGCTCGGACGGGGGATTGGCGGTCGCCTTGGCCGAGTGCTGCATCCTTGGCGATGGCCGCATTGGGGGATCCGGAAGCGTAGGTTTCGTTGCGTCAGACGAAATGTCTCGTAACATTCCGACCCGATGGGATGCGGCGCTATTCGGAGAGGCTCCATCTCGCATAGTGATCAGCGTGGACGCCGCAGACGTGTACAGGATAATCGCCGCAGCGGAAACGGCCGGAGCGCCGGCCACTATATTGGGGCGCACAGCAGGCAACAGCCTGCGCATCGACGATCTGGTTGACCTGCCGGTGGAGGATTTGGCCGGCGCATGGTACGGAGGGTTGAACAACGCATTGCAATAGCAACGGAGGAGAGACGGAACCGATAAAGAAACTCTCCGGCGCAGATGTTGTCGGCGTATCAATCGCAGTCGCCGTTTTCTTCAGCATCAATACTGGTGGACGCAATCAACGTCCTCGCCATATGGCACGTGCAGGATGTGCTGATGCTGGTCGGCCTCGCGCTGGGTATGGGGTTCAACTACGCCCACAAGCAGCAGGCGGACGCGATGCCGGAGACGCGGTGACACGCCAGTACCTGGAAGCCAACGATACCCTACCATGGTGATCACAATCCTGTTCCCGCACAACTGGTTCGTTTTCCCTGCCACGGGTGACGTGAGCCAGGGCGACAACCATATACCGTGGATTATCCGGGCAGTGGTGGACACCGGGCTGCCGATAATCCTGGGTGTCACCGGATGCCGTCTCTGGCGCGAATCCTCCAGCGCGTGACGTGAAACTGAGAGTCAGACCGATATGGCATCCCCGCAGCGCAAGACCGTCTACCTGGCCAACCCGTATGGCTTCTCGGAGCAGCAGAAAACGCGCCTGCTCCCAGAGCTCATCGGAGCGCTGGAAAATCTCGGCCTGGAGGTCTGGGAGCCTTTCCAGCGCAACAACCAGGTCGATCTGTCCCAGCCCGGGTGGGCTCACCGGATCGCTCTGGCCGATTGCCAGGACGTGCGCGACGCCGACGCGATCTTCGCCGTAGTCAACGGAACGCCGCCCGACGAGGGGGTGATGGTCGAGCTTGGCATCGCCATAGCCCTGGACAAGCCGACTTTCCTGTTCCGCGACGATTTTCGTCGGGTCACCGACAGCGAGGAATACCCGCTGAACCTGATGCTGTTCGCCGGCCTGCCCGAACGGGGTTGGCAGGACTACTACTACACGTCCGTTGCGGAAATCGCAGCATCCGACAAGGCGCTGGCCCGTTGGGCGCGGACCGCGCCGGACGATCCCCCCAAAGCATAAGCGGGCCACACCCGGCTCGGGGGACCCGCTCGTGCATCGGTTTGAGGGCGCGGTCAGCTGAAGGCGACCACTTCCGCCTCGTCGGCCGTTTCGGCGCGGTCCGCCTCCGCGGAGCCGTGATCGTCCACGGGCGGCGCGGCGATGGCGTCGTTGGTGGGGGCTGGATCGTCGTCGGCCGGAGGCTCGTAGGGTAACCCCAGGCGCGCCGCCAATGCGAAGCCCACGACGGGATGTTCGCGATTCAGGCCGAAGACACGTCGCCGACGCGCGCGGTTGGTCTCCGGATCCCTGATATTGATGTTCCGGTACTGGAACAGGCTGTTGGACATCAGGGTCCGCACGTAGCGCGTGATCAGGTTGCGCGCCACCATTTCAGGCGAGTCCCCCCAGTGCTTGCGGACGGTGACGTCCTCCGCCTCAATGCCGGCGGTCAGGGCTTCGCTGATCTCGTTGCACAGCGCCTGGAACATCACCGAGTCGGCGCCGTCGCGATCTTCGAGATAGTGGCTCATGACCACCAGGTCGGCGATGCGGGCGACGTCACCCTCGAGGTCGTCGGACTCGGGCAGATCCATGGCTGCAATGGCGTCGGTCAGGGAACGCTCAAACCGAGCCTGGTCTGGGTTCGCAGGGGCCGGAGCAGCCCGCTCCGGGACCTCGGGTCGCGCCGGCGCGGTCCTCCGGTCACGCGAACGGTCGTCCTCCGCCCTGCCGTCGGTATCGCGGTCCGCAGGTTCATCCGAGCGGTCCGTCGCCGCGGCGACCTCATCATCAGCCTCGCCATCCTCGTTGCCGTATGACTCGGCCGTCTCCAGCTCGGCGTCGTCATCGTCTCTAACCACCGGTTCGGGGTCCGGTTCGTCGGCCATCAGGATCCAGTCCACGAGATCCACGCTGCGTATCTTGATGTTGCCCTCTTCGGCGACGCGCAGCATCAGCTTCTTGAAACCGGAGAATCCCAGCTTGCGCTCGTCGAAGCCGGCGATGCGCCGCATCAGTCGCTGCTTGAGCGACGTGAGGAGCAGCGTGTGACCCGCGGCGCGCTCGGTCCGGATGACGTCTTCGATGGCGCGGATTACCTCCGGCAGCTGGTGACGCCCCGGGTTGGCCAGGGCGGCGGCCGGCTGCTGGCGACCACGCTGCGCCGGGCCGCGGTTGTAGGTAGCTTCGGGTTCTTCCGCGTCAATCGGGTCGACGTCCGCATCATAGAAGATCAGGCCGTCCACATGGTCGGCCATCCGCCGGGACGTGGCCCAGGACACGCCCACCACGAGGACGCGCTTACCCACCGCCCGCAGGGAGTTGATGACGTGGATGAAATCGGAGTCCCCAGAGACGAGAACGAAGGTGTTTATGTTGGGGAAGTTGTGTGCGGTGTCAATGCAGTCCGCGGTCATCTTGACGTCAACGCTGTTTTTAACGCTGACGGTCCGACCAGACTGGTAGGATCCGCGCAGGGGCAACCGCGTGGGCACGTAAACCGGTTCGATGCCCGCCGCATACAGCGACGGCGGGTCCAGTATGAACTGGCTGGCCCCCTTGAGTTCGGGTGCGCGGGATACCCAGTCGGCATAGGCCTTGCCGACGACAACGCGACCGTGGTTGGAAACCTCTTCCTTCAGCGCGGACACGTTGGGCGTCCTGCCCCGCACCGCCAGGCTGATTTTGAAATTCTCCCAATCGATGAATAATGCTACGTCTTCACTGAACGCGACGTTGCCATTGACTTGTTGATTAGCGATGATAGTACCTCGACTTGCTCTACTTACGAGCGGGTGTCGTAAAAAGTTTAATGGCGCGGAACGAAAACCGTCAAGTTTGTTAGCGCCCGCTCCCCAGACGAATCGCCAGCGACTCCGGAAGACCCGCGGCCAATATCCCCTGTTGCGCCCCCGCGAGGTCATATTCGACGCGGCGGTGCACCAGCACACCACCCTCTCCTCCCGCCTCGCCGTCATAAAGGAGATACGCCGCTCGCCAGTCCCCATCCCTCGGTTGGCCCACGCTGCCGGGATTCACGATCATTCTGCGGTCGGACTGCAATTGCAACGGGCTGGCGGGGTCGAGCAGCTCCACAGTGGCTCCGCCGGCTTCCTCACACCACACCAACGGGTAATGCGAGTGCCCAACCAGGCAGAAGGGTGTTTCCATCAGGCCAAAGGTTGCCAGCGCTGCCGGCTCGCTGATGAGATATTCCATGATTGGGTCGCGCAAGCTGCCGTGGACTTGGGTGAAATGTCCCGCCTCCCGCACCTCGGGCAGCGCGGCCAGGTACTGCATTGCGTCGTATGAAAGTTGTTGCGTCGTCCACAGCGCCGCGGCGCGTGCCGCGCCGTTGAACAGGTCTGGGTTCAGTTTACCAGTCACGGCATGGTCGTGGTTGCCGGCCACCCCGACGTGAGGCAGCGCCCGCAGCCGGTCCACACATGCGCCGGGGTCGGACCCGTAACCCACCAGATCCCCCAGGAACCATACAACGTCGTACCCGCCCGCGTCTTCCGCATCGGCCAGCACCGCGTCCAGGGCTTGCAGGTTGGAGTGGATGTCCGAAACGATCAGGGCGCGCATGGGCGCTCACGCTGGCGCGGCGATGCGGTCGGGCCGGGGTGCACGGACAAGACCAAGACCTCCGGCCTCAGCAATCGGCGCCCAGGCTGACCGACAGCACGCGGTCCAACCTCGCCAAGTCCGGCTCGACGGTGATCTCCGCATCCGGGAAAGCCGCGGACGCCAGCGACCGGGCTTCGGAGATCTGCTCGGGATCCATCTCCAGCAGGATCACGCCGTGGGACTTCAGGCGCGCGTTTTCTTCGCCATGCGATGCAGACGCCTGGGATAGCAGCCGCCGGATGTGGTCCAGGCCATCGGCCCCGCCATCCAGCGCGGCCGCCGGCTCCCACTGGATCTCCGGTTGCAGCGTGGGGATGCGATCCGTGGGCAGGTAGGGAAGATTGGCGACGATGACGTCCACCGGTTCGGGCAGCGGCTCGAGGAGGTCGCCCTTCAGCAGGGTAACGCGGTCGGCGACGTTGTGCATCCGCACGTTATAGGCGGCCACGTCCAGGGTGGCGTCGTAGGCGTCGCTGGCGTAGATGCGGGCTGCCGGCAGGTGGATGGCCAGGTTGATGGCGATGGCCCCGGTTCCGGTGCCCACGTCGGCAATCACCAGTTCACGGCTTTCCATGCCCATCAGCGCCATGAACAGCGCGTGCTCCACCATGGTCTCGGTTTCCGGACGCGGTATGAGCACGTCCCGGTTCACCAGCAGGTTGACGCCGTAGAACTCGCGATAATTCAGGATGTAGGCCAGCGGTTCCCGCGTGAGCCGCCGGTTCACGATGGCGGTCAGTTGCTCCTCCTGTGGCGCCAAGACCTGGGACTCCTGCTCCGCGAAGATGGCCTGGCGTGGCATCCGCATCACGTCCATCACCATCACCTCGGCCTCGAGCCGGGCATCAGGAATACCTGCGGACTCCAAAGTGCGGTGGGTTTCCTGGATTACGGTGCGGAGGCTGGGCATATATTCAATCGGCAAGGGCGACCCGACGGCCGCCCCTGAACCTGTTGGTCTTCAACAATGGGATCAGGCGGACACGCTGGCGAGGGCCCGTTCCTGGTCGGCGGCGATCAGGCGATCGATGATGTCGCCCAGGCCCCCGTCCATCAGGCGCTGCACGCCGTGAACCGACAGCCCGATCCGATGGTCCGTTATGCGATCCTGCGGGTAGTTGTACGTGCGGATTTTCTCGGAGCGGTCGCCGCTCCCGATCTGCGCCTTGCGGCTGTTGGAGATGGCGGCCTGGTGTCGTTCCTGTTCCGCGGCGTACAACCGGCTGCGCAGTATCGTCATGGCCTTGGACTTGTTCTTGTACTGCGACCGTTCATCCTGGCAGACCACCACCACGCCGGTGGGTTCATGTACGATCCTGACCGCCGTGGCGACCTTGTTGACGTTCTGACCGCCGTGGCCTCCGGCGTGGAAAATGTCAATGCGGAGATCGTCTTCCTTGATTGCCACCTCGACCTCATCGGCCTGCGGCAGCACGGCCACAGTCACCGTGGAAGTATGGATGCGCCCCTGCGTCTCGGTCTCGGGCACGCGCTGCACCCGGTGCACGCCGGCTTCGAACTTCAGTCGGCTGAAGGCGTTGTCCCCGTCAACGGAGAAGGCGATACGGCTGAATCCACCACGGTCCGATGGGTTGGAGTCCAGTATCTCCACCGGCCAGCCCTGCTCCTGGGAGAAGCGCTGGTACATCCGGTACAGATCGCCGGCGAACAGGGAGGCTTCTTCGCCGCCGGCGGCGGCGTGGATCTCCACGATGACGTCCCGCTCGTCGTTCGGGTCCTTTGGGAGCAGAGCGATCATCAACTGCTGCTCCAACTTGGAGATCCGTTGTTCGACCTCATCCAGCTCCAGCTGAGCCATCTCCACCAGTTCGGGGTCGCCGCCCTCGCTCACCAGAGCCTTAAGGTCGGCTTTTTCTTCAAACAGCTTGCGCTGCCGACTGTTGATTACCACCAACTCTTCCAAGCCGGACCGTTCGCGGTTCAGTTCGCGGAGCCTGGCGTAGTCTGCAGCAACTTCCGGTTGCCCCATTTCATCTTCGATGGACCGATACCGATCCACGATAGGCTGCAGTTTGTCGAATATATCTGCCATCACACACCGCGCTGATTATGATACTACCCGCTGATTATAACTTAGCGCCCGGAACATCTACAAGGCGAAGAGACTCGAAACCAGGGCAATCGCATCATAGGCTCCAGGCCAGTCACTCCGGCGAAAGCCGGAGTCCATTGGTCATAGAATGAACGAATTGGAAGCATATTTAACGAATTAGATCACTGGATTCCTGCTTGCGCAGGAATGACGGCGATGATGCGATTGCCCTGGTCTCGAAACGGGTCCGCCACGTGAATCCGGTAGTATTTCGACGAGTCGTAAATCAGCCCCGAGGATTGAGCGTCGACCCCTCAGCTGGCCGCGTTGCTGGCATCGTCCGACTTGTCGTCGTTGCGGCTGCGGAGCCGCGTGACGAGGTCCCAGACGAACGCTCCCAGCTCGCTGCCCGCAGACACCAGGCTGGAGATCCGCGCCGCCGTGTCGAGCATGAGGCAAGACGCCGCCTCAAAATTTGTCGCTGCCCGCCTGATCTTGGGGTAGATCTTCAGCGTCACCACGGTGAGGGCCAACGCCGCCACGGTCACCATCAGCGCCATAACGATGATTGCAATGTCACGGATAATCGATACGACGTCAGGCGACATAAACAGATTTCCTTCGCGTATTGGCACAAAAAGCGCCGGGACGACGGCCGGAAAAACCGTCGCCCCGGCGGACGGCCCAGGCTAATCCTCGGAGTCGAGCTCCGCGTCGCTGTCGCCGGCGGCGATTCGGCTGCGGATACGCTGCCAGTAATCGCGGCCGCGGTCCACGGCCTGGTTGGCCCCCTGCGTCAGCGCCTGGCGGGTTTCCCGTCCGCTGCGGGGCGCCAGCAGCATGCCGAGGCCAACCCCGATGCCGATGCCGGCGGCCAGCAGTATCAAATCACGTTGGGTGCGGTTCATGTAAGACCTCCTGAAATTGAATGTACGTACCCAATTATACAACTATACAACGCGGGGTCGCCTTGGCCGCGGGCCCGTCATCACCGTTATGACCAAACTGGGATCGCGCAGGATCGATTTGCATGTTGCTCGACTGGGTACGGGATCGATAAAATATCGCATCAGCGAAACATCGTGTTAGCGAATAGAGCATATTATGTACAACGATAAACGTCAAGCCGTTTGGTGGGACAGCCTGCGCCCGCCAAACGGCTTCACTCAACTCAAACCCGCTGCTGCCAGCAGTCCTCCGCCACCGCCACCGGCCCGTCGTACACCGACCGCGCCTCGACCGCCAGCGGCTCGGTATCCACGTGGTAATCATTGTGAATATGCGTGAGGGTCAATCCGCCCACGCCGGCCATCTGGGCGATGCGCCCGGCCTCCGCAGCCGTGGAGTGCGCGGTGCCGTCGGCCATGTCTCGCTTGGCTTCGGTGCAGAGCGCTTCGTGGATCAACAGGGTGGCTCCCTGGGCCAGTTCGGCCAGGTCGGGACACCATCGCGTGTCTCCGGAAAACACCACCGCATGCCCGCCCGACTCGACCCGCCAGGCCAGCGCTCCCCTGATATGGTTGACCTGCGTGGAACGGGCCCGCACGCCGGGCGTCAATTGCACCCATTGCCCCGGCTCGGTGGGACGGAAAGCGATGGACCTGCGCCCGTCCCGCCTGAGCGCCCCCTCAGCGTCGACGGTGAGCCCTCGGGTCGGCATGGCCAGCAGCGTACCAACGTCGGCCATGGCCTGCTGGGAGCCATAGACCTGCATGGGGTGTTCTTCCTCATTGCGTCGGCTGCGCTGCATCTCGATGTGCGGCAGCCCCTCACAATGATCAGGATGGCTGTGGGTCAGCAGGCAGTGGTCAAACTCGTTCGGCGACATGCCCAGGGCGTTGCCGTTGCGCAGCACCGTGTTGCCCGACGCGGCGTCCAGCAGGATCCGCTCGCCGGTGGGGCAGTCCACAACTATGGCGGTGTGGTTGCGCATGATGCAGCCGCCCGCTCCCGTGCCCAGATAACTGATGGTAAATCCTGCTTCAGCCATTTCATCCCCCAATCAAAATCCCGTAAATCCCGTGCATCGATGTGGACGATCAAGCCAGCGCGACCCGCGAGTGGGGCAGCACCGCCGGATTGACTAAAAACTCCGGCATCCGCCCCTGCAGCACGTCCACCGTGGCCTGCGCCGTGCGCACCTCCAGTTCCAGCACCGACTGCTGGGACAGGAAGGCGACGTGGGGCGTGGCGATCACGTTGTCCATCCCGAACAGCGGGTGGTCGGCCGGCGGCGCGGATGACTCCATCACGTCCAGGCCGGCGCCGGCGATCTGGCCACCTCGCAGCGCGTCAATCAACGCCGGCTCGTCGATGATGGGCCCCCGCGCGCAGTTGATGATGTACCCCGACGACTTCATGCGCTGGAATTCAGCCGCGCCGACGAGCCCCCGCGTCCGCTCGTTCAGTGGCGTGTGCACCGTGACATAGTCGGACGCCGCCAACAGATTGTCCATCGTTACAGCCGATACACCGTCGGGCAGCGTCGCGTCGTCCGGCAGGTAGGGATCAAAGACCGCCACAGCCAGACCGAAGGCCCGGGCCTTGTCTGCCACGGCGCGGCCGATGCGCCCAAATCCGAGGATGCCGATGGTCTGCCCGCGCAGCCGGGTCAGCGGGTGCGGCGAGGGCGTGCCTTCCCAGCGTCCGGCCTTGGCCACGCCGTCGTAAAACCCCACCTGCCGGTTCCAGGTCAGCAGCAGCGCCATCACGTGGTCGCTGACCTCGTCGACGCAGTAGTCGGGCACGTAGGTGACGGGGATGCCCAGCTCGGTGGCGACGTCCACGGCGATGTTGTCCACGCCCACGCCGTACCGGCTGATGACGCGGCACTTCTCCGCCGCCCGCACCACCGCCGGCGTAACCTGCGCGAAGCACGTCATGATGCCGTCGCAATCAACCGCCAGCGCGGCCAGCGTCGCCTCCGACCCATCCGGCGCCTCCACCACCTCCACGCCGTCGCCCAGGCCGGCCACCAGCGCCTCCCGCTCCGGCGCAGTGGAAGGCCAGACGAAGTCGGTGATGAGGATGCGGGTGGTGGTGGTCATCAGTCTAGGATATAAAGGTGAGATTGGGATCCTCTGATGGGTGCGTTCGATCCTCACAAAACGCCGAAAGTCTTGCGCTATGCGACGGTGCGGCCAGGACACCATCGCGCGTGACTGGCATTCCTAAAACCAACCCCTTCCGAGAACTTGCTGCTCATCATCGTTAGCGGGAACCAACATCCGTTCTATATGGGAGAGGAACCGCGCGAACGTTTCCGGTGCCATAGGATGGCGATCCAAATGTTCCTCGAATGTTTTCCTGTTCTTTGCTCGGCCTGCCGCCGTGGCAAAATCGCTCCTCACAGTTGCAGACAATCGTTTGGCCTTGCGCAAAACGATTACCTCTTCGATCGCGGTCAAAGCCGTACTGATCGGAGTCATGTCCAGCCATTCACACATCAGAAAATATTGCGAACTCGGTAGTGCGAGTTTCAAGTCATAGGCAGTTGCACTCGCCTCTTGGAACATCGTCTTGTCAAGGTTCGTTTTGAGTTCGACGGCCAAGTAAGCCAAATTGGTTCTCGCTGTTTCGTACTCACCAAAATCCCGATCATGAGAAGCCCTGAGGAACAGCGGAAGTGCCACAGCGAAATCATGGTCTTTCGACCGTATGGTCATGCCACCCCCGTTTATCCTGTCGTTCAAGCCAGAGTCGAAACTCAAATGGGCAAACGCGTTCGTTGGCCCCAAACTCAAACCTGCATCACGTATTTCCCTTGCAAATCTTCGGCTGACCAACCTTGGTAAAAATTCCTCCAGCACCGAATTGTCCAACTTCAATTGCCCCCTCTGGCGGTGCAAGAAATCTGTTGGGCTGTCGAATATCAATTCAAGGTCGATCCATTTACGATAATTGTTGAGCGAAGCCACCAATCGCTCGACGAGAACCGTTCCCTTCCCTCTCGTACGCGCTATACCACGAATCCAAGTATCGTATTTGGCGATCGCTTGATTCACCCGGGGTTTGTCTGTGTCTGGCAAACGCGGATTTTCCAGCAATGCCCGGAGTTTATTTCCGTGCGAGGTCGGGAGAGCGGACGTCATCACAAAGCCTCTAACGATCCCCATTGTGAGGGAATGGCGACGGTGACACAAAATCGATGCGTTCCAAGGCATCGTTTATACCTTCACGGGTACTGTCGGTAGTCAAATCGCGGGTTGCCGAAAGGGTTTGGTGAGCTATGACGCGTGCTGCTTCCAAGCAATCCTCTTTGTCGGGTAAGTCCAACGTACTGCTATAGTGCAAAATGTCCTCGCGAATTTTTTTGCCGTAGCGGTTGATGAACTGCCGCTCTTGGCGGCGATCGCTGTTGAGGCCGATAGCCTTTACCGCCAACTCTGCGACGAACTCGCCGTTGAAGAATGGGACACGTCGAACCGTCGATTCCCGACCGACTACCAGAATCAGGCGAGCTCCAGGTCTAGCAACCCGCGCCATTTCCCGGATCGCCAATGCCATGTCTAATGCGTATTGAATGACCGTGACGAACCTGTTTTGCCGGTTCTGGCGGTTCGACCCGATTTCGGATTGAGCAATGGATAACACGTTCCAGCCGAGTGCCTCGACGGAACGGCGGAAATGCTGATGGTAGTTATGAACGTTGATGTAGGGAGGCGACGTCACTATGAGATCGACCGAGTCGGATTCTGAGGGCAATGCGCGCGCATCTGCTTGACATACTACGATCGGTTCTGCGGATGCAGGTAATGACCGGACGATTGTACACAGGCGAAACCAAACCTTGCTGACGTGATTGGCATCCAAATGCTCGCGATAGAAGTCACACAGTACGACGAGTGCTGCAGCCAAAATCCGGGAAACTTCCGTGTCAGACTCGGCCCACAACTTTACTAGGCTAGATTCGTATGCATCACGGATTGGACTTGTCGAAGGCGGTCCAGCGAAAAGCGGCTCGACGAACGGGCCGGCTCTGTGGAACAGGCGCTGTTCGAAGTTTTCCAGTGCCGCCTCCCTTTCAGGGATACCCAAATTTGTCAGGCAATAGACTCGCGACAAAATAGCTGCAGCTGGGTTAATGTCGATGCCCCATGCTGCTTTTCCGAGCCGAGCCGCCTCCACGAGCGACGTTCCGCTACCGACAAATGGGTCCATGATGGTCCCTGAATTCTCGCCGTAGGTCGACAGTAACTCTGCAACCAGCTGAGGCGAAAACTGACCAGGCCACGGGATCAAGTTGGTACGGATGCGCTCAGCAATATCCAATTTATGCTGAGGAACAGTTTCCCGGTCCAAGAATGTGCGGGCTAACGATTCGTTCACGAGCATATTTCGGTGTTCCCGATGTATTGCGTATAGTGGCCACGCCTTCGGCTAGAGCCGAGCGACATCACGCACATCCTTGTCAAGCGGACTCTGTCGCGTCGGTATCATGCTCACCGGCACTTCTATGAGGCTGGGGGCGTCGGCGGCCAGGGCCTCCTGCGGGGCTGATTCCAAGGCTTCCGGGCCTTCGGCGCGGCTGTTGATATTCGGCCTGAGCATCGTCACTTCGCCTACGGGATCCAGAAACCCAATTCTCGCGCCACCGTTTCCTGCTGCTCGTTTAGCGTGATGAAGGCCAAATCCTTTTGCAGCACCGTTCTGAAAAACATTGCCGTAGCCAAATGCCACACTCGAACTGGCGAAAGATGAGCGAGCTCCAGTACCGCTGTCATTTCCACATCCAGCTGCCGGTTGGGGGAAATCCAATTGATTTCGGTGATTGCGCTGCCGTCGAAGCGCGCCCCCTCGGCCTGGAACGCTGCGCGTAGTTCCGTTTCCAGAAGGTTTGCGGACAATAGATGTGAGAACTCGGCCAAGCGTCGTTGCACCGCAGCTCCAGCAGGTTCCTCCCCGAAGGCTACGGGCAACACCGCAGTGGTATCAACGTATGCCACTAGGGGGAGTTGCGGCGGCGTCATCGCCTACCCCCACCTTTTCATAAAACGCGCCGTAGCGCCAGGCACGTGCGCGATGGGCCGCAGAGACCCCCGGGGTCCCTCACCACCGCCGATAATGCCCTGAGCGCGCAACTCGGCCAGCCGTTCATCCAGAGCGCGGAGACCTTCATCGGAAGCGGCAGTTGTCGGGCGGTTTTCGGCGGCGCCGTCATTTTTGTTGGTGTCGTTCATAAGCCGTGCCTCCCCTCGACAAAAGCCGAACCGGTTGTCAGACAATTATAGTTTCCCGTGCCATACGGCTCAACCGAACGCCGTCAGCGCGGCCTCTACGTAAACGGCGTCGGCATCATGCTCACCGGCGCCTCGATGAGGCTGGGGGCGTCGGCGGACAGGGCTTCGCGGAGGGCTGACTCCAGGGCCTCGGGGCCTTCGGCGCGGGCGTTGATATTCGGCCTGAGCATCGTCACTGCGCCTACGGGATCCAGAAGCCCAATTCTCGCGCCACCGTTTCCTGTTCTTCTTCCAGGGTGATGAAAGCCAAGTCGCTTTGCAGCACGTCTCGGAAGAACATAGCAGTGGTCAGATGCCACACACGAATGGGCGAAAGATAAGCGATCTCCAACACTGCCGTCATTTCGGCGTCCATCCGGCGGTTGGGGAGGATCCAATTTATATTGGATATTGAAGCGTTGTCAAAATCCTGGCCTTCATACTTGAAAGCGGTCCGTAGTTCCGTTTCCAGCAGGTTTGCGGATAACAGATGCGGGAAGCTGTCAAGACGCCGCTGGACTGAAGTCCCCGCTGGCTCTTCCCTGAACGCAATGGGCAACACCGCAGTGGTATCAACATACGCGACCATGGGGAGTTGCAGCAGCGTCATAGCCTATCCGCGCCTTTCGATAAAACGCGCTGTAGCGCCGGGCACGTGGGCGACGGCGCGCAGGCTCGAGCGCGGCCCTTCGCCGCCGCTAATAATGCCCTGAGCGCGCAACTCGGCCAGCCGTTCATCCAGAGCGCGGAGATCTTCATCGGAAGCGGCAGTTGTCGGGCGGTTTTCGGCGGCGCCGTCATTTTTGTTGGTGTCGTTCATAAGCCGTGCCTCCCCTCGACAAAAGCCGAACAGGTTGTCAGACAATTATAGTTTCCCGTGCCATACGGCTCAACCGAACGCCGTCAGCGCGGCTCCTACGTAAATGGCGTCGGCATCATGCTCACCGGCACTTCTATCAGGCTGGGGGCGTCGGCAGCCAGGGCTTCGCGCAGGGCCAACTCCAGGGCCTCCGGACCCTCGGCGCGGGCGGCGCGGACGCCGTAGGCCTCGGCCAGCTTGACGAAGTCGGGGTTGTGCAGCTCGGCGCCCACCGCGCGGCCGTTGAACTGGTTCACCTGGTCGCGCAGCACGTTGCCGTAGGCGTTGTCGTTGAACACCACCGCCACCGCGTTGATGCCGTGCTGCACCGCCGTTGCCAGCTCCTGCGAGTTGAACAGGAACCCGCCGTCGCCGCACAGGGCCACCACCGGACGGTCCGGCTGCGCCACCTTGGCACCCAGCGCCGTGGGGTAGGCGTAGCCCAGGTTGCCGGAGTAGCTGGAGGTGATGAAGGTACGCGGCTCGTAGGTGGGCCAGAAGGCGCGGGCGTAGTAGCCCAGCTGGGTCATGCCCGACACTAGGATGCCGTCCTCGGGCACGGCGTTCCGTACGGCCTGCAAGTACGACTCCTGTGGCTCGGGCCGGATTGCGCTCTCACCGCGCCGCCGGCGCAACGCCTCGGTCTCGGCCGCAAAGGACGGGCGCGATCCCAAGTCGATGCTCTCAGCGAGTTTGGCGTCCACCTGCTCCATAACGGTGCGGGCGTCGCCGGCGATTCCGTAGGTGTTCTCCCAGTTGCGGCCCAGCTCGTCGGCGTCGATGTCGATCTGCACCACGCGCTGGCCGTCCAGCCACATGGGGAAGGCCATGCGGCTGCCCACGCCCAGGATGACGTCGAAGTTGGGCTCCTCCTTGGCCACCGGGTCGTTGCGCAGCCGCAGCGCGCCCAGGGCCAGGGGATGCCGGTCGTCGATGACGCCCTTGCCCTCGGCGGTGGTGATCACCGGTGCCTGCAACCGTTCCGCCAACCGCACCAGCGCCTGCGAACCTTCGGATGAGATTACGCCGCCGCCGGCCCAAATCAACGGGCGTCGCGCGCCGGCCAGGATGCGGGCAGCTTCGGCCACCTGCTCGTCGGATGCGGCAGGCCGCGGGTAGCCCTCCGCCTCGATAAGCGAGACCTCGCGCTGTTCCGCCATGGTCTCCGGCGGCATCTCGATCTCCACGGGACGGGGCCGGCCGGTGGTCAGTTGCCGGAAGGCCTCATGCACCGCCTCGGGCGCTTCCTCGGCAGTCATCATGCGCCGCACGTACTTGGTGATGGGGCGGATGCAGTCCTGCTGGTCGTTGACCTCGTGCAGGATGCCCCGGTCCGCGCCGATCAGGTCGCGCTCGATCTGGCCCGATACCACCAGCACCGGCGATGAGGCCGAGTAGGCCGTGCTGATCGCCGCCGAGGCATTGAGCAGGCCGGGTCCCGGCACCATCAACGCCGTGCCCACCCCGCCGCTGGCCCGGGCGTAGCCGTCGGCCATGTACGCCGTGGCCTGCTCGTGCCGCGTGGTGATCAGCCGAATGCCCGGCACGTCGTTCAGCGCGTCCAGCGCGTGGTAGAGCTGCACGCCGGGCAACCCGAAGATGACGCGCACCCCCTCCAGGTACAGAGAGCGCATGAGAGCCTGGCCGCCGGTCATGGTGGGCATGATGAAACCTTCCTGAATGCAATGATTGAGCCCGACGCAGCGGGCCAGCCTACGATAGCACAGCGCTCCCGGCCTGTCATTTGAGCGCGCGTTTGGGCAGGGCAATCGCATCATAGGCCTCACGCCCGTCACTCCGGCGTCACTCCGGCGAAAGCCGGAGTCCAGTGGTCATAGGATGAACGAATTTGAAGCGTATTTCACGAATTCGATCACTGGATTCCTGCTTGCGCAGGAATGACGGCGATGGTGCGATTACCCTGCGCGTTTGGGTGTTCTCTCTGGTGTCCGCGAGAGAGCCAGCGCGTCCAGCAGCGTCCGCGTCGCCAATGCCACCTCATCTACCGCCCGGTCGAAAGCCGGCGCGTTGGCGCGCGACGGCTGGCGGTATCCGCTGATTTTGCGGACGAACTGTAGCGCCGCCTCTTGCACGTCGTCGTCGGTGGCCGATGAATCCGCGTTGCGCAGCGTCTTGATGCTTCGGCACATGTGGTTGTCTCCTGTGTGCAGCGACAATGACGATTGCCGCGTTGCTGGACGCTATGTTACCCTGCCGGAACAATCATCTGTCGCGTTCGGAAGGGTCGATGATCACGTTCAATTGCACCATCCAGGAAGGAATTGTCCCGGAGGACCTCCGTCCCAGGCTCGCCTCCGAGTTGGCCCGCATAACCACCGGGTTTGTGGGCGGCAATCCCGACGAAGTGTCCGTCAACTGGATCGAGATTCCCCACGGTTTCGGCTTCCGCGGTGGCCGGCTATCCACCACGTCCGCCGTGCGCGGTGAGATACCCCCGGGCCTGCGGCAGGAGACCCGCGTGGAGCTCATGCAGTCAATCCAGGACATGTGGATGGACCTCACCGGCTGCACCACCGACGAACTGGTCGTGTCCGCCCGCGACCGGCGCGACAACTAGCACAACAATTCGGCACAAGGAGCAAACCATGCCGCACTATCGCTGTTTCATTCCCGAAAACGCCCTGTCCTTTGACCAGAGGCAGGAGATCGCCCTGGCCTTCACCGACATCCACTGCGGCTCAACCGGCGCGCCGCGCAGTTTCGTGTCGGTCACCTTCCTGGAGACGCCCGAGGGGCAGACCCACGAGCACGGGCAGGGTTATTACCTCGACGGCGGCAACCGCGCCGGCCGGTCCGAGGAAGTCAAGCAGCAGCTCCTGTCCGACCTGACCCAGGCCTTCGCACGGGTCGCGAACGTTTCTCCCGATAACATCCCTGGCCGGATCACGGAGAACCCCGCGTCCTGGACCATGGAGGGCGGATTCGTGCTGCCCGAGCCGGGCCAGGAAGGCCCCGAGTGGTACGCGGCCGCCGCGGCCGCCGCTGTAGCCGACTGACCCTCCGCCTGCGTTGGCTCTTCTGATAGGGGGCAGGCTTGAGACCTGCCCCCTATCGCATGTATGTGTTCCGAGCGGTTCGTCGGCTGATGCCTGAATGTGCCGAATTCGCCCCGGTTATACATCGCGTCATGATTTCGGTCCGGCCTCTGCCCACCGCCTCGCGTGCTGAACAAGGTATTTCAGTTGATCAGAACAATCTCTTATCTGCTGCTATTGGCCGGTTTGCTCTCCCTGGCCTGCGCGCGCCAGGCGTCCGCGCCACCGGACGACCCCGCCCTGACTCTGCCGCCGCCCGTGCCAACCGCCGAACCGGCAGCGACAGCGGTGCGTCCCACGCGGCAGGCGACCGCTTCCGGTCCCGCTCCCGTGGCAGAGCCAACCGCGGTCTCCTACGATTCCAACCGGACCATGTTCCGCATCTGGCACGGCCTGGATCACCCCTCGGAAACCACCCTGGATGCTTTGGCGGACACCGAAGAGTACCTGGATAAATCCCAGGTCATAATAATCCTGGAAGCGCTCAAGTTCTTCAGAAACCTGGATGCGGCCCGCCAGTCCATCAAAACCCTGACCGCGCTGACCGGCCAGGACTTCGATTTCGACCGGCGCTTGTGGCGGGAGTGGGTCGGTCCCCGCATGGATGAATACGCCCCGCCTTCCGATTACCCGCGGTGGAAAGTGGATTCCCTGGCAGTGATCGACCCCGCCATCGGCGCGATCCTGGAACCGGGCATCACCCGTTCGCGGGTTGACCTCACGGAGGTGGTCTGGGGCGGCGTGCGGCTGGACGGCATCCCTCCGCTGGAGCAGCCGCCGCACATCCTGCCCGAGCAGGCGACCTGGCTGTGGCCCGGGGATCGCGTGTTTGGCGTGTCCATCAACGGGGAGCACCGCGCGTACCCGCTGCGCATTATGAACGCCCACGAATTGGCCAACGACGTGCTGGGCGGTGAACCGATCTCGCTGGTGTATTGAACCCTCTGCGGAACCGGAATCGTGTATTCCGGCATCGTCAACGGCGAAGCGACCACCTTTGGGACCTCCGGCCTCCTCTACCGCAGCAACAAGGTCATGTACGACCGGGCGACCCGATCGCTGTGGAACCAGTTCATCGGCGAACCGGTCATCGGCCCCCTGGCCGATTCCGGCATCAGGCAACCTTTCTTTCCTTCGGTGGTGACCACCTGGGAGGAATGGCTGGAGGAGCATCCGGACACCACGGTGCTGGACCGGAACACCGATATCTACCCGCCCGATTTCTACGTGCCCGAAAACGATCCCCGCGCCATCTACTACGACTATTTCACCTCGGATGAGGTGATGTTCCCGGTCTGGAATCGGGACGACACTTTTGAACCGAAGGCGGTGATCGTGGGACTGTCCATCGGCGACAACTCCAAAGCCTACGGCGTGGTTGACCTGCAACGAGTGCGGTTGATCAACGACACGCTGGGAGACCTGAACTTGGTCGTCGTGGCGTCTCCCGACTCCAGGGCCGGCCGCATTTACGAGCGTGGGGACACAGTATTCAGCCTGCCCGCCTCCGACCAACCCGATGCTACGCCATCCGTCCTGGTGGATGAAAACGGCGTCGAGTGGCAGACGACCGAAACCGGGCTGGTCAATCAGTCCGACCCGTCGGAGGTTTTGCCCCGCATCCCCAGCTTGACATCCTTTTGGTTTGGATGGTTCCAGTACCATCCGGACACCGAGGTTTATCAGCCAGGCGAGTAGTAAACAGTGGGCGTTGACGGACGACCGGACTGCGTCCCGGTGATCCGGGCGCGCCGGCGACTTTGTGCGGTTGCGTCGGCAACGCCAAATTGCCACCCAACCCTGCGGTGGTTACAATGCCGCAATTGCGCATGCCCGGTTTTGCATCCCGCCTTCCCGACGGATTCGGGCCCGGCGCATTGCGACCCCTGCTGATTTCTTGCAATGGAGAGTGATTCGGTTTGAATATCGGCTTGTCGAATCTGACGAATTACTGCCGGGAGCAGTACCACTACGCCTGGCTCGTCGTCGGAATGGGCACCATGCTCCGGGTCACCGCCAATTTCGTCAGCCAGGCCTTCGCCGTCATCCTGGTCGTCCTCCAGACCGACTTCGCCTGGGGCGTCACCGCCATCGTCCTGGCCCAGGTCTTCCGCAGCGTGACCAGCGCTCTCCTGTCACCGGTCTCGGGATGGGTCGGCGACCGCTACGGCGCGCGGCCGTCCCTGTTCGTCGCGGCTGCCCTCTACGTGGTCGGTATGCTGCTCCTCAGCACCGTGGAGCAAATCTGGCAGCTGTACATCTACTACAGCCTGCTCCTGGGATTGGCCCAGGCCCTGTTCACCGTCAACATACCCACCACCGTCGCCGCCTGGTTCAAGAGGAAGCTGGGCGTCGCCGTCGGTATCCAGCAGTCCATCGGAGGCATGGGAGCGTCGGTAACTGCCCCCGGGCTGGCGCTGCTCGTGTCGGTGACCGGATGGCAGGTCGGGTTCTGGATAATCGCAGCCGTGGGTGGAGTAATCCTGTTCTCCCTGTTGTTCTTCTTCCACAGCGAGCCCGCCGACCGCGGGATGAAGCCCCTGGGAGCCACCGACGATGATCCGCCGCCGGCGCCGGCTAATACCGAAACCGCCAAGTTACGCAGCAAGGTCTTCCTACAGCATGCCCGCCGCACTCGGGCCTTCTGGAACCTCCCCTTCATTCACTTCCTGGGCTGCATGGGCCATGCCATCGTTATCTGGCACGTCGTCTTCTTCGCCACCGAGCAGGGATTGTCCCTGGCGGCGGCAGCCTGGATTGTCACCATCTACACCATGGCGAGTGTCAGCAGCCGGCTGTTTATTCCCATCCTCGCCGACCGCTTCGGCGCCAAGTTAACTATGATCCTGCCCTACGCCCTGCAGGGCATCACGGTCATCATGCTCTTCTGGGCCCAGAGCGCGTGGGAGTTCTACCTCTTCGCCGTCCTGTTCGGCATCGGTTTCGGCGGGGAAATGTCCGCTTTCCTCATTGCCAACCGGCAGTACTATGGCATGGGTCCGGTGCGGTCGATATTCGGCTTCCAGCACCTCGGCTCCGGCTTCGGCATGGCCCTGGGTGGACTCGTCGGCGGCGTCATCTACGACTTCCGCACCAGCGAGGCTCCGACGCGGCTCCTCGGCTTCATCGACGTCGGGGGAGGCTCATACGACCTCGCCTGGACCATTTCCATTATCGCCAGTCTTGCCGGAGTCGTCTTCATCCTGTTGCTGGAATCGTCCTCCCGCGTTCTCATACCCAACTGGGAAGACTCCCTGCCCCGGGAGGGACAATCTTCGCCCGCCGCTTCCTGACCGGCGGTGGGGACGAAACGGCCGGTCCAGGTCACCGGGTTGCTGCGGCGACAGTAGCGCAGTGGATCGAGCCATGGTCAGCCTCCTCGGAATTGGAGGTTGCCGGTTGGGTCACGCCGAAACGCCTGCCGGTTCCCCCGGAGGCTCCGGGGTCGGAGCCTGTGGCGGTTTGGCTGCCAGCGCCATGATCCCCGCCAGGAACACGGCCACGGCGAAAAACGTGAACGGGATCCGGTAGCTGTCGAAATAGTCGAACATGAACCCGGCGATTACCGGCCCCAGCGCCTGTCCGCCCACCTGCACCGACATGGTCAGCCCCCGGATTGTGCCGAGGTTCTCCCGCCCATAGTAGTCCGCCCAAACCAGTCGGATCAGCAGGTGCAGACCCCCCACGCCGAACCCGACCCCCGCCGCCGAGACTAATTCCGGCAGCAGCCAGTCGCTCATAACCGTTCCCCCCGCGGCCAGCGCCACCACGAACGCCGCGAACATCATCAGGTAGCGGATGGGCATCCGCCGCGCCAGGGCCGCCCAGAAGACGCTCGCCGGCATCTGGGCCAGGGCGAACGTGCTCGCGCTCATCGCGGCAAATCGCGGGTCAACCCCCTGGCTGATGTAGTGGGAGACCTGGTGCAGGCTCACCCCCGCCTGGACCATCATCCCCGCGCCCGAGAAGATCGCCAGTATCCAGAATGCCCGCGTTCGCAGCGCCTGCCCCACCGTGAAGTTGGTTTCGGCGAAACTACCCGAGTTGCCGGCGTCCTTGCTGGCCTCGGAGCGCTGGTTGGCTGGTTCATCTCGCGCCGGCGCCGGGTCAGGCTCCAGCCCCATATCCTCCGGTCGCCGGGCCACCAGCAACAGCGACGGGACAACCCCCAGCGCCAGGGTCAGGATGCCCAGCGTGACCCACGCGGTTCGCCAGTCGAACCCGGTGATGATCAGCTGCATCGCCCAGGGCACGATGGCCAGGCCGGCCCCCTTGCCCACGGCGTCCACGGCCAGCCCCAGCGGACGCCGCCGGATGAACCAGTTGCTGACGGCCGTGGGCAACCCGATTTCCATCGGCCCGGAGAAGATCATCCGACCCGGGACGTACAGGCAGTAGAAGGCCAGCGGATGGGCGACGAAGGCCAGCCCAATCGCCAGAGCTCCCGTCGCCAACGAACCGGCCCCCAGGATGACGCCGGCCCCGTACTTGTCCAGCCATCTCCCCACTATGGGAGAAATGAAAACCGCGACCAACCCGCCCAGGCTGACCGCCCCCGAGAACATGCCCACCGACCAGCCCATGGATTGGGTCATCGGAACCACGAACACGGACAGGGTCGCCACTGCCATCACGGTCCGGGTGGAAAGGCTCACCACCACCCCGTTCCCGACGATTACCCAGCCGTAGTAGAAGGGCAGGGCTTGGGCAAGCCTTGCCCGCCCGGCGGCAACGTCGGTCATCTATCCCAAGTCTCCCAACCGTCAGGTTGCCGGGAGCGACGGCAGGTGAAGGTCGTGCGCGATCTGATCTACCTCCTGTCTCTCCGTCCGAACTACACCACAGGGGCCGGTAATTCCTTCTGCGCCCAATCAACGCCGTGGATGTGTTCCAACAGCCCTGCGGTTTCTTCATCAGTCAGTTTGGCACCGCCCAAATAGGCGATAAACTGGCAGGCGCGGTTAACCGTGCCTCTACCTGACATAACACGGCCGTTGGAATTCATCAAAACGCCATGCCACATCGAATTGTTGACACCCCAATCGATCCTATTAAGCCGGGCGCACAAGTCGTCTTCACTCGTGCCGGTGCAACTATCACGCATTAGCATGTAGCCGCGTATCAGCGAAATCTGGCCGATAGGCTTTCCGAGCAGGGTATCTTCGCGAATGGTGATTCGGGTCTGGTCACCAGATACCGTCGCATCTGCCAGAGCTTTGGCCCACAGGTCAACCTTGCCCAGCAATCGCTTCCATTCCGATCTCACCTGCGCCGTAACCAATTCACGCTGCTCCGGAGGCATATTCTCTGGCTTACCGCTACCGACAATGCCCAAGCCCGTCACGATGGCCAGATTGGATTGGTAGAAGGTTGCCAGAGTGGTGAATTCGGGAGCGGGTTGTGGCAGGGTGTTGCCGCCAATTCTGACCAGGCGTGAGGGTATAACGCCGTCTTCACCTAGCAATTCCCGGGTCATCACCGCCATGGCGTCATCGTCATCAGTAATCAGGTTATCGGCGGCAGCGGTGGATTTGGCGTAACGGTTGATCTTGCTGAAGATGCGGCGGGAACGTTCCTGATGGAACCGCACCAATATCACGGCAACCTGATCTTTGGCTAGGTCAAGGTTGCCCTTCACCCCTGCGATGGGGCGGTTGTTGTCGTCGGCACCGTCAATAGCGAACTTGAACGCTTTGACCCGGTGTTGACCATCCAGCGGAACCAGTACCTCAGTGCCCTGTAGGGTCAGGAACCCCATGTTGTCGGCAGCGCTCCTGTACAGTTGGGGGACCGGATTTCTACCCCCCCCCGATATTGGGTAGAGGCTCGAACACCATTTGCTCATCGTTGACTACCGCCAAAACCAGCGAGCCGGAAAAACGCTCCGGGTCACCCGCAAAGTAAGGGGCGATTTCTTTACGAACGCGATTGAGGCTGATTTCACGCTGGTACTTGGCGTCAATGGGCAAGTCTGCCCATCCGTCAAGGTCCTGAGCGAACTGCACGTTTCGAACCAATTCACCAACGTTCATGGTGGTCAGCCAATATTCGTTGGCTCCGAATGTGCCCCGCAACGCAGGTATGGTAGTTGGCATGGTGTACCTCCGTTCGATGCTTTCAGCGTTGTTTGTTCGTGAGAGGGCGCAATATCCTTATCGCTCGCCGCTCGGCTGATCTCAATTCAGCGGAAGCGCGACCGGGCAAAGGCACATATGACACTTGAACATCACGCCCGAATGCGTTGAAATATTGTTCCAAATCCAGGTTTTGTTCCGTCATCCGATGCTGCCGGAGGCGGTTAGCGATACTGGTGGACATGCCGACGTAAAGACAGGCCCCTCCACTCAGCCAGAACGCATACAACCCACCTTCGTTGCCAGTTACCCGGTTATGGAAATTGTAATCAAAGCCGTGCCGTTGCGTGCGCAGCATGTCGATAGCTTGGCAGACTATTTCGTCAGACACCGCACATGCCCTCGCATTCATCACCGAACAGCGGAATCTGCTTTCCAGCGGTGAGGAATTTTATTTCGCTCAAAGGCGCCAGACTGTTGTGCAGATACATCTCGCCGCCGAATCGCCGGGAGCGATCGGAAACACGCAGCGCATTATCGACAAAGACCGCATCCAGCCAGGACTCCCGGTCATGTAGTTTCATATCCGCCCATTCAGCGTCAGTGTGGTAAGGACAGCCGATACAGGCGCTGCGGGGCAGGTTCCGTTGCGGATAGCGTTCCGCAAACCAAGCGCGGCAATCGGCTCGGGTCATTCCAAGCTCTATCAGTGGCCAGAAATTAGTGATCCATGATTGGCGGCTAGGTTTCATACGGATGGCCTCGTCCCGGCTGATCCCAATCCAAAGTTCAACGAACGTTCCAGTCGGGGTCGTTTCCCGGTACCCCAGCCCCAACAGGTTCCGTAGTTCGATTTCAATCGGTGCTAGCTTGTACTCGCGGGTGCATTGCCGTTTGGCGATGCCTCTGCTGCCATCGGTTGAGCGGACAAAAGCCGGTATCGAGCTGAAGGATTGGCCGGTCGAATTGGTTCCGGCCAATATGTCGGATCTGATGTTCCCACTTCTTACCCTGCGCAATGGGAACGGGAGCTGTTTTTCGAGCCAGTCGACATGCTGATACACGCCTTTGGGTTCCCATCCAGTATCGGCGAACACGGCGAAATCCGGCATTGGCTTGACCAATCCATCAGCAGCCATCAGTGCCATGACTGAGCTTTGCACTCCGCCACCCAAAGAGATTACGGTCAGCTCCGGTTCTCCATCCATAACGTCGTCCTTTTCATACGCAGCGCAATCTGGTGCCGTCAGAGTTCGCGCATATTTCCAAACCGGATTATACAGCAGAGATAAATACTCTTTCCGGATCTCCTGCCCTGAAGTTACTCGTCCTGGGGGAGAAAGGCGTTGGGGACCACCGCGCTGCCCTGACCCACGCCAGTGGTATCGCCGCGCTGGTTCTCGACCTTGACGTCCACCGACACCCGGCTGCCGTTCACCTCCCGGCTCACGCCGGTAACCGTCCCCGTGAAGGTTATGGTGTCGCCGGGGCGGACCGGCCGCAGGAATCTCAAGTCAACCGTGCCGCTGTGGTTGAACACGTCGCCGCCGAAGTACCGGCGCAGCAGTTCCAGGGCGAAGGACAACGACATCCTGCCCGAAGCCACCGTGCCCTCGGTTCCCAGGGTCTCGCGAGCGGTCTCTTCATCGGTGAACTGGGAGGCTTCCAGATCCCCGGAACTGCCCTCGAACAGGTTGATGGCCTCCTGGGTCATTTCCTTTATCAACGGGGGCAGCTCGTCCCCCACCTCGTAGGCGCGCACTAACCTCCCCATTTCTTGCCGACCTCCGTGGGCTGTTTGAGCTCGTGGGTGATCACGCGGTCGATGAGCCGGCCGTCTTCGTCCACCGAGACCGCCTCGGTGACGATGTAGTTCTTGCCCCGGCGCAGGTATTTGTCGGCGATCCATGCCCGCACCGTGATCGTCTTGCCGCCGATGGGAGGGTTGTAGCAGTAGAAGGCGCACCGGGCGTTGACCGAACCGGCGTCCCGGTACCGGGCGTTGTACTGCTTCACGTCCACCTTGTGGGAGATGGTCGGGAAGCTGGCCTCCGGGTCCATGCCCCCCCGGCGGTAGGTCTCGATCATCTCCTGCGTGAGGAGGTATTGGTACGTCTCGAAGGTCTCGCCGACCTCCAGCGCGTCCCAGTCCAGAAGTATTCGCGCATCCGCTTCGACCATAGCTGCACCTCCTTTGCTTTTACGGGTAATACCGAATGCCGAGCCGGCTAGATGCCCCGCCAGGAGCGCCGTCCCTCGACACGGACGAAATGGCCGAAGCCAGGGTCGGGAAAGTGTCCCGCGGAGACCAGGATCTGCTCGCCCTCCAGCATGTCCAGGACGGAATGCCGGGTGCTCCGGGACACGTCCGGCTGGATGTCGAAGATGGGGCACCAGTCGGTGTAATGGGCCTGGGCCGGGTTGTGCGCCACGTCGCCCAGGATGTAGCCGCGCTCGCCGCCCGAGGCGATCATGATCGAGACGTGGCCCGGCGTGTGTCCCGGCGTGGAGACCGTGGTGAGCTCGTCGGTGATCTGGTAATCGTCATCGATCAGGTCGATGAACCCAAGGTCCTGCAAAGGGACCACCTCGTCCCGGATATGGGTGGCGCCGGCGAGCACGTCGGGCTGGGTCCAGTAGTCCCAGTCCCGCCTCGGCACGAGGTAACGCGCGTTGGGGAAGTTGGGTTTGCCGTCGGTCAGGTTCCAGCCCACGTGGTCGGGGTGGAGGTGGGTATGAACCACCAGGTCGACGGCCTCCGGGTCGACGCCCTTGGCTCGCATGTCGGACATGAGCGTGCCGTCGGGAGCCTGCAGGCCGGTATCGACGATGATCAGCTTCCCCTGCGAACGGACACCCGTGGTTCCATACCTGCTTCTGGTCTGGTCGTGTTCGTCCAGGAGCTCGGGGAACTCCCGCCATTGCTCGATGGTGGTATCCGGGAACGGGATCAAGGGAGACCGGACGGGCCCTCCGTCGTTTAGCGCCAGCAATTGAACGTTGCCGACGTTGGTAGTGTAGTCAGGCATATTAGTGTCGCCTCTCGATGAGTTGGATTCCAGTAGTCAGTCAAGCGTGCATTGGCATATAGAAGAAAAAACACGGCCTACGAAACGCGGCGCCGCGCCGCGTGCGTCCCGATCAACTGGCGGTTCAGTACCGACGACGCCAGAACCAAACTCCATCGCTCCTATCCCTGCCTTTTCAAGGTTGACTGAGTAGTCGTCGTGCCCGAAATGCGCGAACTTGAACGCCGTCACCGCAGGTAGCGCCGAAACGGCGTAGTGGTCCTTGGGGAACACGCAGAAGTTGAGCGCGAAAACCGGATAGTTAGCGTCGATTGGGGCCGGGTTGGGATCTCCGCTCTCGTCCGCGTAGATGATGTAGTCGCTGTAGTTCACGCTGCTGCTGAAATAGCCACTACTCCACGTAGGTGTTGCGGAAGCGGTACAGGGTGAACTCCGGCTCCACCGGGGCCACGGGCATGTACTCGTCGGCCTCTTCGATCTTGGCGACGATGAACCAGGGGCCCGGCTCGCGCATGGCCCGGCCGAACGCCTCTTCCAGCGTTTCCAGGTCGCTCACGGTGGTGGTTTTGGTGATGCCGCAGGAATTGGCGACCTCTTCCAGGTTGGTGTTGGTGGCGGTGTGACTGTCCTGGCCGCCGGTCTGTCCCCACATCTCGTTGTCCCAGACCAGCACCACCAGGTTCGATGGGTTCTCCCGCCCGATGGTGGCGATGGCGCCCAGGTTCATCAGCAGGGAGCCGTCACCGTCCAGCGAGATCACCTTGTCGTCGGTGGACAGAGCCATGCCCAGGGCGATGGAGGAGCACAGGCCCATGCTGCCGTAGGTGTAGAAGTTCCGGTCCCGGTGGCCGGCGTGGTACAGCTCATCGCTGGTGGGGCCCAGGTTGCCCACGATGGGCGAATCTCCGGCGTGGCGCAGGACCAGTTGGGTGGCGTCGAACCTAAGCAATTTTGCCTCCGTGAAGCATCGGGGTCATGCAGATGGCGACCGGGTTGCGGTGGGCGTGGCACAGCTTCATCACGCCGTCCAGCAGCGTGTCCATCCGGTCCTCGCTCTCGATGGTGTAGTGGGCGATGCCGAACAGGTCCAGGATGGGCGTGGTGTTGCGGCCCATGGCCACCTGGGCAATGTTGAACTCGCCGACCTGTCCGCGCAGGTTCATGAAGATGGGAATGGGAGTCCGCGCCGGCAGGCACAGGCTGGCGATGCCGTTGATGCTGTTGCCGAACCCGCTGGACTGCATGAACACCGCGGCGTTGCGTCCGGTGGCGTAGCTTCCCACCGCGACGCCGATGGCCTCTTCCTCGCGGGTGCAGGACACCAGGTGGAAGAACGGGTCCTCGTTGATGATGCTGGTCACCCGGTCGATGGAGATGTCGGGCACGTAGGCGATGAGCGACGTGTCCCACTTCTTCAGGGTGTCAACTATGGTCTCTGCCCAGGGCATGGGGAACTCCTTGCGCGATGAATCGGCGGTCAGTATAGCGCAAGTCGGCCCCGCTTCGCCCCTGGAGTGAAGGGGGCCGAAGGAGTACCGGGATGCGGTCACAGCCAGGCGGTGACCGCATCCGCCGGAGCGCGCACGGACGCCGACGGGCGCGACGGATACCCGATGAACAGCGCGCCCACCATTGTCCAGTCAGCCTCTCCGCCAAGGGCCTCAGCCAATTGGGGGTGCCGCGTGGTGTTGCCCGTGCTCCAGTCGCCGGCGAGACCCTCGGCCACGGCGGCCAGCAGAAGGTTTTGCACGGCGCAGCACGCCGCCGCGTAGTTCTCCTGGGTCATCTCTTCGCTGTCGGCCGGGACGCTGTACACGTAGATCAGGCCCGGAGCGTCGAGCACACGCTGGCGGCTGCCGTCGGCGTTTTCGTGGTTGCCGCTGCGCGCGAACAGGTTGTCGTAAGCCAATTGCGCGACTTCCGCGCGCTTCTGCCCGCCCTTTTCCAGCACGAAGAACCGCCACGGGTTGGTGAGCCGGTGGTTGGGCGCCCACACCGCCGCGTCCAGCATCCGCTGCAAGGATTCCCGGCTGGGCGCCGCATCGGTGAACTCGTTGTTCATGCGGCGGTTGTGAATAGCCTCGTAAACCGTAACGCCGGTCTCCGGGGCAGCAACGTTGCCGCTGCGCAATCGATTGTTCTGAGTCATTTCGACACTCCGTTTAGGATGGATTCAAAGTGGTGATAAGTGTCCACACTATAGCGGTAAACGTTGCTGTCGAACAAGCGGCAAACCAACACCGCGAATCCTGCCCAAATCTGCCGCGATGACTTTGCCGGCGGTGTGGCATACAATGGCGCCACGCCGAGCCGGCAGGGACGAATTTCCGTTTATTGGAAACTCGCCCGCCCGGTCAGTTGGAACACCATCCCATACCTGATCCAGGAGGACAATATGGCACTGCAATGGGAGCACGTCGCCGGACCCTTCAGCCGTTTGACCGAGGGCCCCGCCTGGGATGGCCGCCGCCTTCTGTTCACTCACATCCCCGAAAGCCGGATCATGGCGTACCACCCCGACACCGGGGAGTGCACCGTCTATCGGGAAAACACCAACCACACCAACGGCCTGGCCTTCGACGCCGAGGGCCGGCTGTACGGGTGCTGTTCCGGCGGGCGGGCCATCGTCCGGTTCGAGTCCAACGGCACCACAACCACCATTGTTGATCGCCTGGGTGACCAGCGCCTGAACACCCCCAACGACCTGGCCATCGACCGCCAGGGTCGCATCTGGTTCAGCAACCCCTGGAACGCCGGCAACATCGACCCCAGCGAGCAGCCGGAGATGTCCGGCCGCGACATCCTGCGCGCCGACCCGCAGCCCGACGGCAGCTACACCTGCCAGCAGGTGACGTTCGACACCACTGGCACCAACGGCCTGCTGGTTTCCCCCGACGACCAAGCTCTCTACATCATCCAAACCGACAACGAGCCGGGCGGCGTGCGGGAGCTGCGGTCGTATCCGATCAACGCGGATGGCTCACTGGGCCAGTACGTGGTGCTGCACCAGTTCGGTTCCGACCATCGCGGCCCCCAGCGTGGCATTGATGGCATGTGCCTCGACTCCGAGGGCAACATCGTCGGCACTGCCGGCAACTGGGCCAGCGGCCCCGGCCCCATGCTCTACGTGTGGACGCCCGAGGGTCGCGTCCTGGAGACGTATCCCATGCCCGTCGGCGTCGACATGCCCACCAACTGCTGCTTCGGCGACGCCGACCAGAGCAGCCTGTACGTGACCACGCTGGGCGGCCATCTGCTGCGCCTGCGCAACACCGGCCGCCGGGGCTGGATAATGTGGCCGCCGGTGCGGTGAAGACCCGCACGGCCGCTCAGCAGTTAGCACAAAGACCCGACAATTTGGTCTGAGGTACAAAAATGGACGTATTCAATGCCATCCGGACCCGTCGCACCATCCGCGACTTCACCGACGCTCCGGTGTCCGACGCGGTGCTGCACAAAATTATGCAAGCCGCGCGATGGGCGCCCAGCTCCAGCAACACTCAGCCGTGGCACTTCATCGTTGTCCGCGACTCCGAAACCATCCAGCGTCTTGGCGAAATCTGCACCCAGGGCAGTTTTATTGGCAAGGCTCCATTGGCCATCGCCATCGTGATGGACGGCGCGCGGCGCGCTCAGTTGGACGCCGGCCGGGCCCTGCAGCAGATGGAGCTGGTGGCATGGTCCGAGGGCCTGGGCACCTGCTTCGTTGGCGTTCGCGGGGAGGCGCAGGATCAGGTCAAGTCCCTACTGGGCATCCCCGAGGAACTGGAGCTGGTCACCGTGCTGCCCTTCGGGTACCGCGTCATGCGCGAGCCGGGCACGGGCACGCCGCGCAAGCCCATGTCGGAAATCGCCCACGGCGAAAAGTTTGGGCAGGCGCTGACCTTTGCCGATGCGTAGGGTAGTCTGTCAGAAGCAGGATTTGCCGGATTATTGAATTTTCAGGATGCGTATTCCAATCCTGTTCATTCCGTAAATCCCGCGAATCCGACTTCTGACAAATCTCTCACCGCCCTTGGCCCTTGACCATACAAAGGAGGCAAGAGACCATGCCCGAATATTATCTTGGCATTGACGTTGGGTATTCCAAACCCTATGCCACAACGGGGTTGTGTCTCATTACCTTGGATCGAGACCGCTTATTGTGGGAATGTAGGAATGCCACCACGGACGAATGCGAACGGACAGATGACCTGCGCGGTCTCATCCCATGTAACGCAGTTTTGCGCGGCGTCGGAATAGATGGGCCGCTTGGCAGTGGGTTAGGGCCGGTTAACCATTACCGAGCTGCCGAAGCTCTACTCAACCGTGGGTATATCAAGGAACGCTGCAATCCTAGCCCAGCCAATTCCGGAAGCGGTCCGTACCTTCACGACAATGCGACTGAGTTGGCTCGATTGTTTCTAGCACTCCAGTGTGAAAAACACTGTAATATAGCCGGGGCCGACCATCCCGATGCCATTCATCAATCGCGTATCGTGGAGGCATTTCCGGACGCCTTTTTGGCCTTCCTGCTCCCGAGCGCGGAAATGCCTCGTGGAATCCCACGGGGCGAGAGGTCTGACCAATACTGGGAAGTGGCGGTCGCGCACGGCTACCTGCAAGCACTCATCAGGCGTCTGGAGTGCGGAGTTCATTTTGACCCCCTCGCCTCGATCCGGAACCACGACCGTCGTGCGGCCTTCATTTGTGCCCTGTCCGCCATGTGCGTAGCCAGGAACACGTATGTTGCCGTAGGAGTACGTGGGAGCGGAGACATTATCTTGCCGCCACACGCGGTTTGGGGGACCGATGCAGCTGGGCGGGGTAGTTGGGCTGAGCCCGCACTCCACCAGAACGTGGACGCAGTGCGCGATAACAGGCGCAATTACCCGAATCACCGAAATGCGCGAGTCATCTGCAACGGCGGTCAATGGATGCCAGAACCAGCACAGTAGACAAGTGGTCTGACGCGTGACCCCGGCGCGATTCGTGATTTCATCCTCGCCTCATTCCTCTCCCATCAAGGGAGAGGAGGCAGATTACTTTATCGCCCCTTGAACTCGGGGGCCCGCTTCTCCAGGAATGCCCGCCTCGCCTCGTGCGCGTCCTCGGAGCCGCTGAGGATGCCGCCGGCGTTGGAGGTCAGCGTCATCGTGGTTTCGAGCGTGCTGTCCAGGGCGGCGCGCATGATGCGCTTGCTGATCCACTGGACCATGGGCGGAGCGCCGATGATGCGGTTGCACAGGTCGCGGGTGGTCTGTTCCAGTTCCTCTGACGGAACCAGGTAATTGAGCATCCCCCACTCGTAGGCCCGCTGGGCGTCCAGGTGGCCGGTGTAGGCGAACTCCAGGGCGCGGCCCAGGCCGACCATCTTGGGCAGGTAGTAGCTGCCGCCGTTTTCGATGATCTGGCCCAGCTGCTGGTAGCCGATGAACCGCGTGTTCTCGCAGCCCAGCCGGATGTCGCAGTGCAGGGCCATGTCCATGCCCGATCCGACGGCGGGCCCGTTGATCATGGCGATGGTGGGCTTGCGGACCTGGGAGATGTCCCGGTGCAGCTTGGTGAAACCGTGGTAGAAGTGCTCGCGGGCCGCGTCGGGCCCCTCGATGGTTCCCCGGTTGCCCACGAAGTTCTCGCCGGTGATGTCCGGAGAATTGTCGCGCCGCATGTCGGCGCCGGAGCAGAAACCGCGACCGACGCCGGTGAGCACCATCACCCGCACGTTGGGATCGTCGTCGCCGGCGCGCATGTACTCGCCCACCTTGGCGACGGTGCCGTTCTCCTCGGATGAGCCGATCAGCGCGTTCATGCGTTCCGGCCGGTTGAACTTGATCCACAGGATCCCCGAGTCCTCAGGTTCGTAAAGCAAGTAGGGCACCAGGTTCGGCGGCATGGGGTTACTCCTTTGAGCGGATTACTCAGCGCCGGCAAAGAGGTCAAATATCCGTTCGCGCACCGCGAAGCGGAAACCGGGCAGAACGTCGTCGTCACCATCGATGTACTCAGGGTCGTGCAGCATCTCGGGTTCCTGGCCGGGGTGGAACTTGATGACGGTGCGGGTTTCGCCGTCGATGTACCACGCCAGCCTGGCGCCGTGTTCCAGGAACAGGCCGATTTTCGCGGTTAGCTCGGCGCGGCTGTTGGATGGGGATTTTATCTCGGCGACAAAGTCCGGGATGATGCGAGGGAATGGGCGGTTCTCCGGCAGCATAATTTCGCGCCGGCGTTCTTCTCGTACCCACGCCGCATCCGGCCCAAAATGCGAACCATCGGGCAAGACGAAGCAGCTGGTGGAGCCGAAAGTGATTCCGCCATTCCGGTCCGTCCAAAGCAACAAATCTCCGGTTAGCCCGACTTCGTACACTGACCCGGGGCTACCGGTAGGCTCCCGAATCAAAAGGTGCCCCGTGTTGGAAATTTCGTACTCGGCCATATCGGCGTTCCTTGCTGCGAACCCCTCAAACCATGGGTCAAGGTCAGGGTCGTCCAGCGACTTGCCGAACTCGGCCAATGGTATTGCCACCACCCCCGTCCATCGCGGCGGCGGATTGTGGTGGACTTCCTGCGGCTGCGATGAAACGGCAGTTGTCATCGTCACTGCTCCGGGCTGTTAAAATGGATGCTCAAAGGACGCGCCGTTATGGGGCGCGCGAGATGACGTGACGACTTATCGGTCACGCGTTCAGATAACTTACGTTTCTACCGGCTGGTCGCTATCCATCCATTCCGCGTAGGAACCGTCGTACAGGCTGACGGTGTAGCCCATCCGGTCCAGGGCCAGCCACGTGACCGAGGCGCGTATGCCGCTGCGGCAGTAGGCGATGACGGGCTCGCCTTCCGCGACGCCGGCGCCGGCCAGCCGTTCCCGCAGCGTGTCCTGGTTGCAGTACAGGTTGCCGTCCACACCGGCCAAGTCGGCATGGGGGATACTGACGGCGCCTGGAATGCGACCGGGGCGGTGGTCCATTTCGAACTCGCCTCGATACTCTTCAGGCGAGCGGGCGTCCACCAGCGTGGCCGAGCCCGCGTTGGCGACGTCATCTAGGGAGGCACGTATTGCCGGATTGAGGTTGAACGAGAACGTTGCTGCCTGGACGGGAACCGGCCGGTACAGGACCTCGCGGCCTTCGTCCTTCCACGCCTCGTAGCGCAAATCCATGATGTGGACGTCGGTCCGGCCCAGGTATTCCAGGATCCACGCGGCCATGGCGGCGTTGCGCCCGTCCTGGTGGTCATAGAGGATCGGCGTGACCTCGTCCCCGAGGCCAGCGTCGCCAAGGGCGGCGGCCAGTTGCGCGGGCGGGCCCAGGCGTCCATCGGGCGCCTGCAACTTCTTGTAAGGTACGCTGACGGCGCCCCGCAGGTGGCCCATGAGATAGCGCATGGCCGACCGGGGATCGACTATCAGGTATCCCGGCTGGCCGATGCGCTCGGCGACCCAGTCCGCTGTAACGAACGTTGCCATCAGCCGACCATTTCGAAGTCGGTTGCGACGGACGTCGGATTGGTCACCGACTGGGTGACGGGAGAGCCCTCCACGGCCAGCCGCCAGATTTCGCGCAGGGTGTCCTCGTCGGCGTCGGCGCGCACGAAGCACTTGGCCGAGATCTGCCCGTAGCCGGGATTGCCCTCGTCCTCGACGCCGGCCCACTTGCGGATGTTGTCGAAGTAGCCTTCCACCGCGATTTCCAGGTCGTGGACGCGGACGCCCTGCTTGGTGGCGTTGACCACGAAGCCGACGGTCATGCAGCTGCCGATGGCGGAGAGCAGTTGCTCGTGGGCGCTGGCGGCCACGTCGGTGGCGGTGAGGTCGCCGGGCTCGTCCATGTCAACCTGGTGGTTGCGCATGTAGGCGCGGGCGCGCATGCCGTCCTGCCAGACGATGCGGGACTTCCACGGGCCGGTTACCGCGTTGAAAACTTCGGGATCCCGAAAGGAGTCCAGCACCTCGGCCAGTTTCTCCCGGGGCAAACCGTTGAGATTTCCTTCTTGCTGCGCCATATTGAACTCCTTGTTGCTAATGTGATTGATGCTCCAGGTTGGGCTCTTCGTTCCGGTTAACCGCTGGCGACGTGGGACGTTTTGGACATCGCTGCGATCACCGGAGCCAAGTTTTTTGATGCGTTGCGCAGGTCAACGGCGATGGCAGTCAAGTAGCTCGGATCATAATTGTCGGGTCGCCAGTACGCAATCAGGTCGCCGTTTTCGGCGATGACGGTTGCGGTTTCCGTGCCGTTGCCGAAGGTGAGCGTGTCCGTTTCTTTGCTGTAGGAACGCTTGCCGAGGGGCAGCCACGCGCTGATGCCGATGACTTCCAGGGCGGCCGCGCAGCGGCTCTCATCTTCAGGAACGTGCAATATGATCGACCAATTTTCCGCCACCTCGAAGCCACCACACGTTGGCTGATTGAAGTGCAAGCCTATGGCATCGATTTCTGGGTCATAGTGCGCGATCAGGTTCATCTCGCGCCTCCAGCCTTGCGTAATTTCGTTGGAAGTATCCCATGTCACCGCTGTTCAGTTTTACTGCTGCGGTGGTGTCCAGGAACGCCGATATTATTCTCTGGTCGTCAATTGAGACGGCTACTCGCATCAGACGCTGGTCACCTCCATACTCAATCCAGCCAAGGAAGGCGATACTCTGCCTGCCACAACGGTCGTATCTGGTGCCTCGGATGACCCAATTCTCTAGAACTTCGCGCAGCCGTTCCAGAGTAATCTCAGGATGTATCGACGCCGCTTGCTGCTGCAAATGAGCGGTGACTTGACGTGTCCTCCCGCCCGCAGTCAGAGTTTGCGGCAGCGATGCCACGTCGCGCCTACGCATATTCCTTGCGCAGGATCTCCGCGGCTTCCGTGATCACGGCCATCTTCCTGGCGGCCATCTCGTGGGTGTTGACGTTGCGCTCGGCGAAGGTGCCGAAACCGCAGTCGGGGTTCAGGTAGATCTTGTCGGGGTCGAAGTATTGGAGCAGTTCCTTGACGCGTTCGACGATCTGCTCGGGCGGCTCGATGTCGTCGGTGCGCGGATTGACCACGCCGAGGCCGATCTCCTTCTCGTTGCTGTATTCCTTGAACACTTCCATCTCGCCGGCGCGGGGAGTGGCGCACTCCAGCACCAGCTGGTCGATGTTCATCTGCACCAGGTAGGGAAGCATGGGGCCGTAGTTGCCGGTGAGCAGCACCTCTTCCTTTTTGCTCCAGTTGCCGCGGCAGATGTGCACGCCGGTCTTGATGCCGTCGATGCCTTCCAGCGTCTCGTTCATCAGCCGAACCGCCATCTCCAGCTCATCGGTGGGGTCGCGGCGGTTGGGCAGCGCGGCGCACATGAAGGTCTCGGTGGTCTCTTCGCCGAACACCACCTGGGAAAGGGTGGGCTCGTCCAGCTGCACAAAGTCACAGCCCAGATCGCGCAGGGCGATGATCTCCTCGCGCAGTATCTCGACCACGTCCCGGGCCAGGTCGTCGGGGGTGGGATACGCCTTGTCCGACAATCCCTCGAACCAGGCCGAGCGGGTGAGCATGTAGGGACCGGGAATGGGTACCTTGATCTGCCGGTCGGTGTGCTCGCGCATGTAGGCCAACTCGTCCAGGGCCAGGCCGGCGCGCTTGCCGATCTTGTCGATCACGATGGGGCTCTTGATGGCGAAGGACGGCACGTCCAGCGCGCGCAGCACCTCCTCCATGCGGGCGCGATCGCTGGAGTAGTCCAGCAGCTCCGACACCTTCATCAGCTGCATGCCGGTGAGCTTGTCCACGGCGAAGGAGTAGAAGTTGTCCCGCCGTTGCTCGCCGTCGCTGATGATGTCAACGCCGGCCTCTTCCTGGGCGCGAATGCAGGCGAGGACATCGTCGTCGGCCAGCGCACTGAATTCGTCGTAGGTTATCTCGCCCGCTTCCTTGCGGCGCAGGGCGCGGATCAGCTCGGTGGACCGGGGCCAGCTACCGACCACGGTAACGGGAAACAGGGGTGCGTCCGCCATGGGTGTCCCTCCAGGACTGCGATTATTCGATGCGTGCGGCGGCAACGCGACCAGCGCGGAGGCGTGCCGCCGCCGAATAATCTACACCAGAAACCCTGCGGCGTATAGATTAACTGATGGAGGCGTGTCGAGACCCATACGCCCGCCACCGCCAGGGTCACACGGGTGCCTGGGTCAGAAAAGTCGGAACTGCCCGTCTGGCGTCTTGTTGTCTTTAGGAAGGCTGCCAGTTCGGTGTCGGTAGCCCGTCAGCTTTTTGGCCTCTAGGCGTTGGGCTGCGGATCGACTCATTCGTGGTGATTCGACTACCAACGAGCCTCCCTTATCCAGTTTCCCCGACTTGGCATGCTCAGCTCGCCGTCGGTTTGGATTGTTGGTGGTCCCGATGTAGGTTCTCTTGCCTTTCGCGTCGTACAGTGAATAAGCAACAACCTTCTTGCCACTGCCGCTTCCGCCCGCGCCCTTATTGCCGGAGCTGGATTTGTTCCGAGTGCTTCCTTTGGGCCCACCGCCATGTCCGCTGTTGCCGCCGGTTCGCCTGCCCCCGGCCGCCCCGCTCTTGAAACCGCCACGAAATCCGCTTCTGCCACTTGCTCTCGCCATATGCGTATACCTCGTTCGTTTTTATGGGCTTGATTTCAGCATACTAGCCTGTGCTCAGTGCTGCCCGATGAACTCCAGCACCAGGCCGTTCCATACTTGCGGCCGTTCCCAGAAACCGGCGTGTCCCGCCTCGGGTAACGACACGAAACGGCTGCCGGGGATACGCTCCGCCTGCATGCGCATCAGCGCCGGCGGGGATACTAGGTCGGACTCGCCGGACAGCGCCATCGCCGGCACGCTCATGGTGGCCAGCCGGGCGTAGGTGGTGGGCTCCCGCAACGGCTGGGCCGGCAGAGAGCCGTAGGGCCGGCTGGCGTGTTCGATCTCCAGCCAGCGGGCCGTGCCCTCGGGGTCTGTGCCACGGTACGATGGCCCCAGTTCGTACAGCTCCACGGGCAGGTTGCGGATTTCCGGCGGGCGGATGCGATCCTGCACCTCCAGGTACTCCGGGTCCTGGATGCCGGCGATGGTGTTGGCGAACACCAGGCTGCGCACCCGCTCGGGATGGGCCAGCGCGTACCCTATGGCCGTGATCCCGCCGGCGGCGGTGCCGATCACATGGAACCCGTCCAGGCCCAGGTGCTCGACCAGGCCGTGCAGGTCTTCGTCCTGGTAGCCGGGTTGCAAGGCTTCATCGGTATTGCGGGACTTTCCCCAGGTGCGCCGGTCATAGGTGATGCAGCGGTAGCCGGCCAGCGTGAAGGCGGGCAGCTGGTAGATCCAGCAGTCGCAGGTGCCGGAGGCGGCATGGCAGAAGACCACCGGAATGCCGTCCCCTCCGGTGTCCTCGTACCAGAGGTCGACGCCGGGCAGGTTCACGTAAGGCATGGGATCAGTCCTGCCAGTGGGGCGGCAGGCTGGGTTCCGCCATGCCGAACTGTTCGGACAGCCATTCCTCGGCGTAGCGTCCGTCCCGGTAGCCGGAATGCTCCGCCTTGTGGACGGTGGTTTCGCCCCGAATGTCGTCGATCAACGGCTGCAGGGTGGCGGCGTCCAGCGCGGAGCCGTCCGCTCCCGCCATCAGCAGCGTCGTCGCGCTGATCCGGGCGCCGAACCAGCGCAGGTCGAAGTAGGAGAGCGTGTTATGCACCGCATCGCGGCGGGTCGGATGCAATCGCAGGTAGTCGTTGATCTCCTCCAGCGGGTACGCGCTGGTTCGAGAGGCCAACTCGGCGGTGGCGTACAGCAGGGTAGGCGTGGACACCAGGTGAGTGACCTGCGGGCCCAGGGCCGCCGTGGTCAGGGCCAGGTCATTGCCGATGGCGGCGATGCGGTTGGCGTCCACCTCCGGCCGGGCGGCCAGGTATTGGAGGCCACGAACGCAGTCAGCCACGATGCCCCGGTACACATAGGACGCGGGATCGTCGATGCCGTCGGTGAGTTGTCCCGGGAAGGCGGCCGCGTAGGGCTGGTCGGCCAGGCGCTGCCCCCGCACGCAGATGGCGAAGGTGACGTGCTCCCGGCGCTGGCCGTTGGCCTGCCCCTGAGGCACCAGGTCGGTCACGCTGCCGTAGCGCGGCAGGTGGTAGCGGGCCGGGAAGGGACCGTCGCCGGTCGGAATGCTCAGGTAGCCGTAGAGACGGTATGGTCCCAGGGAGGTCAGACGCACTCCGTAGGCGTTTGCGAAATCGGTGGAGCGCAGCGAGAGTTCCTGCACCTCCGGCGCGACCGGGAACCGGGCCAGTTCCGTCAGCACGTCGTGCCAGTAGGTGTCGAAATCGTGGGGCTTGGCGCCGGTGGAGGTGGTCATGCCGTGTTACCCGTCAGTCCTTCAAGTGCGTGGCCATAAAGGCGTCCACGACCGCAGCATGCTCGTGGTTGTTGGCGTCGTGCCCGTGGCCGTCGTAGGCGTATATCTTCTTGTCAGCGCTGGCGATGGCGTCGAACGTGGCAAAGCCGGTTTCCGGCGGACAGGTGCTGTCCTGCAATCCCACGCTCACGATGGTCGGGCAGGTTATCCGGTGGGCCAGGTTGATGCCGTCGAAGTAGGCCAGCGTATTTTCCACCTGTTCTCGGCTTTCGGGGTACATCCGCAGGTAGTCGGTGATTTCCTGGTAGGGGTAGGCGTCGGTTAACTCGATGGCATCCATGTAACCGCACAGGTACGGCGCGCCGGCCGCCGCCGCCTTGATCTCCGGCCGCAGCGCCGCCGTGGACACGGTGAGGCCGCCGCCCTGGCTGTGTCCGGTCACGCCGATGCGGTCGCCGTTGACCTCATCCCGCCCCAGCAGGAAATCCACGGCGCGGCACGCGTCCATATAGAAGCCCCGGTAGGAATAGGTGTTCCGGTCCACCATGCCGTAGGTCAGCAGGCCCGGGTAGCCGGGGTTGAACTGGCGATTGCTCCGCAGCTTGCCGCGAGGCGCGACGCTGAAGGCGGCGTAACCGCGGGCCGCCCAGTTCTTGGGCACCGGCGGCTCCATGTTGTATCCGGGCACCTGGAGCAGGCCCGGCAAGGGGCCCTCGCGCTGGCGGGGCACGGCGTACCAGCCGGCGATTTGCACATGGTCGAGGCTGGTGTAGAACACCTCGTAGACGTCGATGTGCGCGGTGGACCGGAGGGGGTCGTAAACCACCTCCGGATCCAGGGGAATCTGAGCGGTTTCCGCCAGCACGTCGTCCCAGAACCGGTCGATGTCCTCCGGCTTGTGAACTTTGCTGACGTATTGGTCGGCGGGCATTCGGGGCATATTGCTATCCTGCTTTTTCTTCGCGCTGTGCTTTGCTCACCCGGAAACGCCACGCTCATGTGATGGTTCCGTCGAGCGTACTGGAAACGGTTAAAGGTGCCTTTATGACCGTCTGACCCGGGACATGAGGTAGGTGATGAACAGCCTGATTTCGTCCAGCGGGGTATTGATGAAACTCACTAGCGCGTCTTCCGCGTCATCTATGAGTTGGTTCACTTGGCTCTGTTCAAAGATTGCTCCAGGATCGTAGTCAGCCTCGTGACGTCGCTGCTGTAAGTCCACCAGTACGGCTGCGAATCTTCGAATGTTCTGACTGAATCGGCGCATATTGTCGGCGTCGTTGCATTTGCTCCTGGCCGGCCCGTGATCGACGGTGCGGTACGCCATGTTCCAGAGTTCTCGTCCCATTTGGCTGTTGACATGTGGGCCGGCCATCACGTCCGCGTAGGCGCAGCACAAGGTATGGACCGTAGCGTAGTAGGCGCAGCTGACCGCTTTGCGAAGCTCGGTGTCGGTTGTTCTTGCTGGGTTGCTGGCGTTGCCGCCTGCGGCCAGCGTCCTCGCGACGGCAATCAGATCACTCGGCTCCAATGCCGGCTTTCTCCTTTCGAATTTCCCAATCCTGTTTGCTGAAGAACGATCTGTGGGGAACGTGCTTGATCCCCAAGTCAACCAGTTGGGGGAGCAGGCGCGCTATCAGGCCGCTGGTCCATTTCGAGTCGAGCTTGCTTTGGTTGCCGTTGAACACGATGCGGATGTGCAGATACGGGTCTCCATACTGGTCGATTTCCTGCGCGATGTCGATGGGCCCGAACTCCAATTCCCCTTTGAACCTGCCGGCCAGGTCTTCATACACCATCTTGACGATGGCGTCATTCACGTCCTGGGTTATCATAACGGTGGTATCTCCGGTGGCGGGGACCAATCGCCTTACACGTCCTCAACGGGCATGGTGGCGATGCCGTAGGTGCCGTAGAAGAAGTTGGCGTAGTGGGTGGAGCCGCCCGTGACGAAGAGCAGGTACTGCTCCGGATCCTCCAGCGCCGGGATGGTGGCGTCCGGATCGTCGGCCAGGCGCTGCAACTCCGGATGGCGCAGCCACTTGCCGTCGGCGTCGGTGGGCATGCCGGCCGGGCCGATGGCGTCGCGCAGGGAAGCGCGGCAATGCTCGTGCAGCCACTCCTGGGTTTTGCGTTTGCTAAAACCGGCCTCGGCCAGGATCACGGCGCGGGAAGGGCTGAGCATGATGGGATGATAGGGGCTCTGGTACTCCACCCGCTGGTTGGTGTGGCCCACCTGCGCGGACTGCCGGCCTTTGATCCAGCTGCCACCGCCAGCATGGCGGTAGAACATCATGGAGGCGATGTTGTTCAGCGTGTCCAGGTGGTTCTTCGAGGCGTTGTCCAGGATGTCGGTGGGCCCGGTGACGGTGATCACGGTGACCGCGCTTTCGTCGGGACGGAACCCCTTGTCCACGTGGTAGGGCTGCCAGGGACTGACCTCTTCGTTCTCGGCGATGCACATGCCGAACTTGGTGGGCAGGCCGATGAAGTTGGGATCTCCCGCGCCGGCCTTGCAGTAGCCGATGTTGATCAGGCAGAGGCGCAGCGCCCGGCCGATGGCGGTGTTGGCCTTGTTGACAACGCCCGGGCCCATGGCCGACGTGCCGTAGTTGATTCCAGCCCTGGCCGCTATTGGGCCGTTCACCAGGATCAACGGCGCCTCGGTGTGGCCGGACACCTGCATGTCGCGGTGGTTCATCTCCGGCTGCGCGATGCACTCCAGGGCGGCCAGCAGGATGGGAAACTGCGCCGGCTGGCAACCGGCCATGACCGCGTTGATGGCGATCTTCTCGACGGTGGCCAGGCCGAAGCCGGGCTCCATGACCATTACCACGTCCTGCGGATCACGCCGGGCGCCCTTGAGCATGGCCTCCACGGCGGCGGGAGTGGGCGGCACGATGGGCATGCCGTCGCTCCAGTCGCGCTCCTCCATGAAACGGTTCACCGCGTCGAGCCCCAGGGGCGTGTCGTCCAGTTCCACGGTGAAAACGTCGGTCTCGCTGTGCCCGTTGGCGGCGCCGGAAAGGTCCGCGGAGGCGGACATGCGGGTCAAGCCGAGGATGATGTTGTCGATCTGCTCGTCCACCATCCCGTGGATGTAGTCAGGCTGCTGGCCGGTGCAGGCATGGGGAATGGTTACGAAGGCGGTGGCGGGCTGTCCCCAGCCATCGACGCAGGACTGCCAGGCGCGGGCGAAGCTGCGCGCGGCGATGCCCACGGCAGGCACGCCGGCCTTTTCCATGGCTACCATGTCGTGGGCAAGCCACGACGTGCAGCCCCCTCAATGCGCCGCGGCGCCCACCATGGCGTCAACTTCGGTGGCGATGCGGCCGGCCTCCTCCTCGTCGATATGCACGCCACGGCTCAGCGACGGACGGCCATCGCGCAGGTTGCCGCCGTAGCTTTCGAACCGGACGTTCGTGAAGCGTCGGCCGAGGCGCTCGGCGACGCGGTTGACGGCAACGTCGGCTCCGCCGGTCATATTGTTGTAGAGGCCGATGGTCTTGCCCTCGAGGGTTTCCAGGCGCGGGGCTGGCTGCACCTTGAAGTCAACGCGCGCTGCGGCCGGGGACATGATCTGCAACTTCATAGTGATTCTCCTCCGATTCGGAGCCTCGAAGACGTGTAGGTTAGAGGACGTGCGGGTTGGTCGCAGTCTATTTGCCGATGCCGGTTCCGTCAACGCGCCGAGTAGTCTCACGCGTACCCATTTTGTCTTTTACATCCATGCACCGGATGAACAGGATTTGATTGATTACTGTGAACGCTTCCGCGCTCTTGACGATGCTGAAAATTGAACACCCCACCCGCACGCCATCATCCGGTCTATCCTGTTTATCGATGTAAATTGGCTCCCGTAGTCGTCAAACCGGGTACGCATGAGACCGAGTAGTCAGTCAAAGCGCGCGCCTGGGCCGACACGAAGGGCTGGCGGACCTGCTGCGCAGATCGTTCACGATGACGGATAGCGCCACCAGCGCCGGCGCCAGACATGTGTGTGACAAACTCGAGCGGATCAGGGCACACAAAATCCGATTTGGTGATACAATTCACCGAAAATCGGCATGAGCCGTTGGCATGCGTATTGGCGTTTCCGCCAGTGCCTTCAAACGACTGCCAGCGCAATCCAGGAGACAGCATCATGGCAATTGATTTCCAGAGGAATCAGGGTACTCTGATTATTGAGGCTGCCGAACGGGTCGACAGCACCAACGCGCAGCGCTTCCTCGAAGATCTGGATGCCGCCATCGAACCCACCGATCAGGTGGTTATCCTCGACATGGAAAAGCTTACGTACATCAGTAGTGCGGGTCTCAGGGTGGTTCTGCAGACTGCGAAGACTTTGCAGCGGCAGAACTCCGGCTTCGCGCTGTGCGCACTGTCGGGAACGGTGCGGGAAGTTTTTGAAATCAGCGGTTTCGACCAGGTCATCGCTATCCATCCGTCGCAGGAAGAAGCCATCGCCGCACTGAAAGGTTAGTCTTGTGCGGGCAGCCGGCTGCGCGACCCAAAATTCATGGAGAGCGGGCGCAGGCCGCCCGCCAGGGATGGAATCATGGCAGAAACGTCAGGACCATACCGGATACTCGTAGTCGACGACGAGCCCGACCTGGAACCGCTGGTACTGCAGCGGATGCGTCGGGCGATCCGTTCTGGCCGTTACCAGTTCGTATTTGCGCAGAATGGAGTGGAAGCGCTCGAGACCCTTAATCAAGACGACGCAATCGACATGGTGTTGTCCGACATCAATATGCCTCAGATGGACGGACTGGCGTTGTTGTCGCATATTCCGGACGTTGCTCCCGACGTACACGCCGTAATCATCTCCGCTTATGGAGATATGAAAAATATTCGCTCCGCAATGAACCTGGGAGCGTTTGATTTCGTCACCAAACCGGTAGATTTTGAAGACCTGCGCATCACGATCGAGCGCGCCCTTTCCAACCTTGAGGCCTGGCGCGCGGCGACGGCATCGCGAGAACGGTTGGTGGCGCTGGAAAACGAGCTCGACGTCGCCAACAAGATGCAGCAGTCGATCCTGCCCACGGAGTTCCCCCGCCAGCCCGGATTCCAGATACACGGCAGCATGACCCCGGCCCGGGTTGTGGGCGGGGACTTTTTCGACGTTGTGTACCTGGACAACGGCCGCATCGGGTTGGCCGTGGCGGATGTCTCGGACAAAGGCGTGCCCGCGGCGCTGTTCATGATGGCCAGCCGCACGCTGCTCAAGAGCGCCGCCATGGGGCTCAAGACTCCGCGCGAAGTCCTCACGGAAGTAAACGATCTGCTGTACGACGACAACGACGCGATGATGTTCGTCACCCTGTTTTACGCGGTGTACGATCCGGCGACCGGGGAAATGACCTACGCCAACGGCGGCCACAACGCGCCGCTCATCGTGCACGTTGACGGTACCTCCACGGTCCTGCCCGGCACCCACGGGATCGCACTGGGTGTTATGCCGGGTATGAACTACGACGAACGGACGATTTCCATCTCCCCAGGCGATACCGTGGTGTTTTACACCGACGGCGTCACGGAGGCTGTGAATGAGGAATCGGAGGAATTCGGGATGGAACGGCTGCAGCAGGTGTTCACGTCGCACCCAGTCCGGGAAGCGGAAGCAGCCACCCAGGCCGTTTTTGACGCAGTGAACCAATTCGCCGGTAATGTGGCGCAGTTCGACGATATCACGTGCCTCATTTTCCGTCGCAGTGAGCCCTAGGCTATGACCCCCCCGGTGTATTTGAAGATAGCGCCCAACCATGACCAGCTCGAATTGATCCCGGCGGCGGTCGAGGAGTTCGCAGAGCGTGACAACTGGCCGCCGGATCTGGTTTTCAAGCTGAACCTGGTCCTGGAAGAACTGGGCGTCAACATCGTCAACTACAGCGGCGCAACCGGGGACATCGAAATATCGCTGGCGTCCGACTCGGAAAGAGTAACCGTGGAGATTTCGGACGACGGCCGGCCATTCAACCCTCTGGTGGACCAGGATGCCCCGGATGTTTCCGCCTCGTTGGGCGACAGGCCCATCGGCGGGCTCGGCATCCATCTGGTGCGGTCGATGATGGACGAAATGCGGTACAGCAGGGAAGACGGCAAGAATAAGCTGGCGATAACCAAGCGCAAGTCAGAGTGACTCCGGCGGTTTGGTTCTCGACTGCGCTCATATCGATACGCCGTAGTTGCCTGGCTGCCCCTATCTGCCGCCCCACCCCGCAACGCCACAATCCGGTGAGATCAGAGGCTAATCGGTGTTCCGGGCCAACTCAATCGTGAAGATACTCTCGACCGTCGTGATCGCGTGTCTGCTGGCGCTGCTGGCGTGTGGTCCCGATTCGGACCCCGCTGGCGCCGTGACCGCAACGCCCGCTTCCACGCAACGGAACCTCTCGCCCGCGCCGAATCGCGCTGATCCAGGGATATTCGAAGACCGCATCGTATTCGGTCAATCCGCCGCGTTCACCGGCCCGGCAGGGCAACTGGGCATCGGCGTGAACCATGGAATTCAAGCCGCATTTGCCGAGGTCAACCGCGCCGGCGGCGTGAACGGACGCCGCCTGGAGCTGGTCACCCGAGATGATACCTACGAGCCGGAGCTTGCGATTAACAACACAACGGAGCTCATTGAACAGGAAAATGTTTTTGCGCTGATTGGCGCCGTCGGGACTCCCACGTCACGTTCGGCTGTGCCCGTGGCAGAAGCTGCCGGAGTGCCGTACATCGCGCCCTTCACCGGAGCCGCTTTCCTGCGCGACCCCAAACTCCGCAGCGTCATCAACCTGAGGGCTTCCTACAACCAGGAAACCGAGGAGATGGTCGAACGCTTGACGGAGGACCTGGGCATCGAGCGCATCGCGGTCATGTACCAGGATGACTCTTTCGGAAGGGCCGGATTCAACGGGGCGAGCGCCGCGCTGCACAAACGTTACCTGGAACCGGTGTCCGTCGGCCTGTACCAGCGAAATACCACGGCGGTCAAAACGGGATTGCTGGACGTGCGCAAGGGGAGTCCACAAGCAGTCATCGTGGTGGGCGCTTACCAACCGGTGGCGGCGGTTATCGCCTGGGCAAGGGAAATCGGCATGAACCCCGTGTTCATGACCGTTTCGTTCGTGGGCAGCAACGCGCTGGCCGAGGAGTTGGGCGCGGGTGGAAAGGGCGTAATTGTTACCCAGGTCGTCCCATTCCCCACTGATACCTCGAACCCGGTCGTTGCGGCCTATCAGGAAGCTTTAAGAGAATACGACCCCGGGGTGGAGCCGGGTTTCGTGTCGCTGGAGGGGTACCTGGCCGGCCGCCTTGCCATTGCCGGCCTCGAACGTTGCAGCGACAACGTGACCCGCGCGTGTTTCTTGAGCGTGCTCCGGAACGCTCAGCCGATCGACATGAACGGCGTGGACCTGCGTTACAGCCAGGAAGAGGCGAACCAGTGGTCTGACGCGGTCTACTTGACCATGATCGGGGAAGACGGCGCATACGTCCCACTGGATGCTCTGCCGAAGGATGTACTGGGGAGTGAAAACAAATAATGGCGACACTGACCAAGATACTCGAACTCCGTTACCGCATTTCTTCCCAGTTGTACCTGGCCCTCGGTGGGGCGGTGTCTCTGACGTTCGCTGCGGCGTTGGTGGGCTGGTTTTCCTTCGACCAGGTGGGCGACGCCCAGAACCGGGTCAACGAGCGCAGCGTTCCGGACCTGGCGGCCGCTTTCGACGTCGCTCAATTCAGCAGCGCGCTGGTCGCGGACGCCGCGGCGCTGCCCACCGCCATCAATGCGGACGAGGTTGCCGTAGTCAGGGAACGGATCGAGGACGCCCACCGGGCATTCGAAGAACAGTTGACGATCCTGGAGAGCCGCGCCGATGATTCGGAAAAGGCGCGGTTTGATCGCATACGCGCCTACTCGGACACGCTGCTGCTCAACATCGGCGACATGGAAGAGGGCATATCGGAGAGGTTCGTGCTGGAACAACAGTCAGACGCGCGGCAGGGCGAGTTGACTGACCTCAGATTTCAACTTGACCATATCGTCGCGCCCGCGCGCGACGATCAGCTGTTTTACACCGTTACCGGCCACCGCGAACTGGGCGCGCCACCTGCTGAGTTGAATGTGTACCGGGCGGAGGATGAGCTGACCCGGTTCCATTACCTGTCCGAACTGCAGAGTAACGTCAGCATCGCAACGCAGCTTCTCGCCAGCTCGGTCACAGTTTCAGATCCGTCGCTCATCGAGCCCTTGCGGGAACGATTCGAATCGTCGGTGTTTCACATCAATCGCAACCTGAGCCGATTGGCGGGGACCGAAGTCCATTCGGAATTGACGCCTCTGTTCTCCCGCTTGCTGGAGCTGGGGCAGGGTGACGAGAACAGTTTCGAACTGCGCGCGCGCCAACTGGAACTGGGGAACACCCAGGTGGTGCTGCTGGCCAACAACCACGACATCGCAGTGCTCCTGCTGGGGGAGATGGAATTTCTGGTGCGAACCGCCCGGGACAGCGCGCAGGTTGCCACTGCAGCCTCGGACCAGGCGATATTCACGGGCCGCACGCTGTTGCTGGCCATCACCGGCTTCAGCGTCGTCGGCGCGGCCCTGATCGCGTGGCTGTTCGTGGGTCGGGTCCTCCTGCACCGCATCGAGATGCTGTCGCAGTGGATGCGGCAAATGGCCAGCGGCGACCTGGAAGCCCGGGCGGAAATCAGGGGTCGGGACGAGGTGGCCGAAATGGCGGCGGCGCTGGAGGTGTTCCGTCAGCACGCCATTGAAATCCAGAGGCTGAACCTGGTGGAACAGTTGGCCGAGGAACTTCAGGGCAAGAACGGCGAGCTGGAGCAGGCCCTCAAGGATCTCAACACCGCCCAGGGCCAGATCGTGATGCGGGAAAAACTGGCCGCCCTCGGTGAGCTCACCGCCGGTGTGGCCCACGAAATCCGCAACCCGCTGAACTTCGTCAAGAACTTCTCCGAGGCTTCCGAAGATCTACTGGTGGAAATGAAGGAAACCCTGGAAGAGAACGAGGACGGCCAGCTCAACGAGGAACAGCGGGATCTGCTGGAAGATATCTTCAGCGACCTGACGGAGAACCTGGAACGAATTCGGACCCACGGCAACCGCGCCGACAGTATCGTCAACGACATGTTGATGATGAGCCGGGAATCGGTGGGACATCAGCCCACGAATATCAACAATCTTCTGGAAGAGCACGCGCGACTGGCTTACCACAGCGCGCGAGCGTCTGACGACAGTTTCCAGTTGGACATGCAATACGACCTTGACAATTTGATGGAGGAGATCGACATCAACCCTCAGGATATCGGGCGCGTGTTCCTCAATATCGTCAACAACGGTTGCTATGCAACCAATGAGAAGAGAACGAGTCTCACCGAGGCTGGAAACGGGTCGGACTATTCGCCAACTTTGTGGTTGTCCACCAAGATTGACGACGAGAACATCTCGATACGCATCCGCGACAACGGTGTCGGCATTCCACCGGAAGTGATCGAGAAGATGTTCAATCCGTTCTTCACTACCAAGCCGACCAACAAGGGCACCGGGCTCGGCCTTTCCATCTGCAACGACATCGTTCGACGCCACGGTGGGGAAATTCTGGTGGAATCAGCGCCCGGCGAGTTTACGGAAATGACCGTCAGCCTGCCGTTGCGTCCGCCGGAATCCGCCGCCGACGATCCCGAAGACGAAGATGAAGACGAACCGGTTGCCGCGGTGGCCGCGGTGGGCGATAACTGACGCGCAGCTATCGGACGCCGCTGGATCGCTTACGAGAACAGGCGTTGCGTTAGCCCGGCCGACTCGCCGGCATCGATGAGATGCGGCCCATCGTTGGTCACCAGGTTGACCGCCGTCGAAACCTCTCGTACCGACATGTCCGGCCAATCGCGGCTGTCCAACATCGCCAGGAGCGCGTCGGGCCCGGTCTGGCCTGAGAGCCAAGTTTCGAACTGCTCTGGCGGCAGGATGACGGGCATGCGGTGGTGAATGGGCGCTACCAGGCTGTTGGCGGCGGTGGTGATGATCACGCAGGCGCCCGGGTCTTCGTCGGGCGATTGCGCGCCATACCGGATCCCCGCGAAGGCGACGGGGTCACCGGCACGGTGTGAAACCCACCGGGGCGTTTTGGTCCGCCCCGTGCCGGCCTGCCATTCGTAAAACCCGTTGGCCGGCACCAGGCACCGGCGGGTCGCAAAGGCGTTGCGAAAGATCGGTCGCAGGTGGACGGTCTCAGCGCGCGCGTTGAACAGGAGCCGTGGAGCCGACCTGCTGTTCCCGCTGCGGGAAGGGGTCAAGCCCCAGCGCGTCATGCTGGCGGCGCGGGCGTCGCCGTCGCTGAGGACCGTGAGGATCGGTGCAGTGGGAGGGATGTTCCAGCGCGGGAGGTAGGAACCCTGCAAGGGCTCGGCCCGGAAATCGAAATGACCGGCCAGGTCACCAATCTCAGCGAAAAGGCCAAAACGTCCGCACATGGTGGAATGCGCCTACCACTGGACGTACATCGGCATGACCACGTGTACGTACCGGTCGGAGTCGGCGGGCCGGAAAACGCCGGGGCTGGAGGAGTTGGTGACTTCGATGGCCACCTTGCCACGACCCAGCACGTTTACGATGTCCTGCAGGTAGCGCACGTTGAAAGCGATCTTGGCGTCTGCGCCGTCCAACTGGTCAATGTCCAGTTCGTCCAGGCTGTCGCCCACTTCTTCAGAGCGCGCGGAAACCTTGAGCTGGCCGCCGTCGCTGGCTTCCTGGGGCATCATCTCCAGCCGGACGATGTTGCTGCCGTCGCGGGCGAAGACGGACGCCGACTGCGTGGCGCGCTTCAGATCGTCCAGTTCCATCACGGCCCGGGTCTCGTACCGCTCGGGGATGAGCTGCTCGTAGTTGGGGAAGCTGCCCTGGAGCAGCTGGGAAACGATCTCAACGTGTTCCAGCTTGAACATGGCCTGCCCGCGGTCGGGGGACAGGGTCATCTGGACGGGACTGCTCTGTTCTGAGGCCAGGCGGTGTACTTCCTGCATGGTACGGGCCGGAACAATCACCTTGATTTCCTCGTCCACCGACTGCGAGATCTGGCCGGAATAGACGGCCAGGCGGAAGCCATCGGCGGCGGCCATAGTCACGTTGGACTCGTTCAGCTTGAGCTCCACGCCGGTGAGTACCGGGCGCGATTCGTCGGTGGCGGCGGAGAATGCCACCAGGCTGATCCCGGATCGCAGGACGCTGGGGTCGATGTCGATGGCCGTGCCGGTGTCGACCTGTGGGACGGGCGGGAAGTCGGCGGCGTCGGCGCCGTTGATATGCGTCACGGCGCGACCACAGGCCAGGTGCAAAACACTGCCCCCGCCGGCAGGCCCGTCGGCGTCAGGCCCGCCCAGGTCCAGATCGATGCGGTCGCTGGGACGGGTGTTGACCCAGTCCGACAGCAGGCGGTGGGGAACCGTTATCGCCCCTTCCTCCTCGATCATCGCGCCAATCCACGTGGTGATGGCGATTTCGAGGTTGGTGGCCGACAGCATGAGCATGCCCTGATCGGTGCGCAGCAAGACGTTTTGAGTTATGGGCAGCGTCGATCTGCTGGCCACCGCCCGGCTAACTACGCTGAGCCCACGGGCCAAGTTTTCCTGAAGACATGACAGGCGCATTTCGCATTAATCCGTGCTGTGAGATTGGGCGAGATTATAGCATGGGGGTCGCTTGGTATAATGGGCGGCACCCCAGACAAATCGCGCTGCGACCCACGTTGAGGCTACCATGACCGAGTTGCTGTTCCTGACCGACGCCTACGTATCCGAGTTCGACGCCACCGTAACCGAGGTTACCGACGACGGCGGAGTGGCGCTCGACCGCACCGCCTTCTACATCGGAGGCGGCGGGCAGCCCTGCGACGTGGGCACGCTGACCGATGCGTCCGGCGTTGAGTTTCGGGTTACGAAGGCGTCCCGCGCCGGTGGTTCCATTGTCCACGCGATAGACGGCGCGGACCGGCCGGCCGTCGGGACGGTGGTTCACGGCGCCATCGACTGGGAACGCCGCTATCTATTGATGCGAACCCACACGGCCCTGCACATCCTGTGTGGCGTGGTGTGGAGAGACTACGGGGCGCTGGTCACGGGCGGCGACATGCAGCCCGGCCGCGCGCGCATGGATTTCGAATTGGAAAACATGACCGCCGAATTCGCCGACGAGGTCGCGGCGCGCATCAACGCCGAAGTCGCGGAAGGACGGGACATCGGAGTGGGCGTCCTGAGCCGGCACGAGGCCGACGCCCACCCCGATCTCATTCGCACCAAGATCAATCTCCTGCCGTCGGGCATCACCGAAGTCCGCACCATCGACATCCAGGGTCTGGATCTCCAGGCCGACGGGGGCACTCACGTGCGCAATACCAGCGAGGTGGGCCGCATCGAAGTCGTCGGTCACGAGAGCAAGGGACGCATCAACAAACGGCTGCGCATCGCGCTGGCCGAATGAAATTAACGTCCGCGGGATATCGACACGGCTATCTGGCGGGCAGAAAAGGATTGACCCCAAATGGCAACCACCGTAGTCGGCATAGATGTCGGCGGTACTTTCACCGATATTGCCGTCCTTCGGGACGGCGTTCTTTCCGTTCACAAGCTCCCGTCCACGCCGGCCGACCCGTCGGTGGGCATCACTGCGGGGGTGCGCGATACCGGGGTTGACGTCGACGGCGCCGACTTTATCCACGGGAGCACCGTGGCAACCAACGCTCTGCTGGAGGGGAAGGGTGGACGCACCGCCCTGGTCACCACCCTGGGCTTCGAGGACGTGCTCGAGATCGGGCGCCAGAACCGCGCCGACCTTTATGACCTGTCCATGGAACGCCCCGAGCCCCTGGCGCCCTGGCAGTTGCGCTTCGGCCTGCCGGAACGCATTGATTACACCGGAACCATACTCGACGATCTGACGCCCGAATCGATCGACGCCCTGGTGGGTCTGCTCGGCGAAGCCGACGTGGACGGGGTGGCCGTGTCGTTCCTGTTCTCATTCCTCAACCCGGCGCACGAGGAGATACTGGCCGAGCGATTGGCCGGGCTGCCCAACCGGCCGTTCATCTCGATATCGTCCCGTATCCTGCCGGAGTTCCGGGAGTACGAGCGCACCAGCACGGTCGTCGTCAACTCCTACGTAGGCCCGGTGATGGCGCGCTACCTGACGCAGCTGGAATCGGCGCTGGGACACGGGTTGCGCATCATGCAGTCGTCGGGCGGCAGCATCACGGCCAGCCTGGCTGCCGATCAACCGGTGCGCACGATCCTCAGCGGGCCGGCCGGCGGCGTGGTGGGCGCGTTCTACACCGGCGTTCAGGCCGGCTATCCCGACATCATCACGCTGGACATGGGCGGGACGTCGACCGACGTATCGCTGTGTCCGGGGCGGATCAAGGAGACCACTTCGGCCAACCTGGGTGGCTATCCGGTCAGCGTGCCGATGATTGAGATTCACACCGTGGGAGCCGGCGGCGGCTCCATCGCGCGAGTGGACGCTGGCGGCGCGCTGGTGGTCGGCCCGCAGTCGGCAGGGGCTGATCCCGGGCCGGCCTGCTACGGCAAGGGCGACCGCATCACGGTGACCGACGCCAACCTGACGCTGGGACGCCTGCGCTCCGATGGGTTCCTGGGCGGCCGCATGACGCTGGACCAGGACCGCTCGCAGTCGTTGATGACCGACCTGGCATCCGGCATCAGCGCATCGGCCACCAATACTGCGCTGGGTATCATTCGCGTGGTCAACTCCAACATGGAGCGCGCGATCCGCGCCATCTCGCTGGAGCGCGGGTACGACCCCCGGGAGTTCACGCTGGTTCCCTTCGGGGGGGCGGGTCCCATGCACGCCTGCGAGTTGGCCGCCGAGCTGGGTATCCCCCGCGTGCTGGTGCCCGGGCGCCCCGGCATCCTGTCGGCGCTGGGGGTCGCCATCGCGGACGTGGTCAAGGACTACTCCCGCACGGTGATGCTGCGCGGCGAGGACCTGGACAAGGCGCGCCTGGAGGAAGAGTTCCACGGCATGGAACAATTGGCCCGCGCCGAACTGGTGGAGGAGGGACTGCCCGCCGATTCCATGGTGCCGCGCCGGTTCCTGGACGTTCGCTACGTGGGACAGTCCTTCGAGCTGACGGTGGATTGTCCGTCGCTGACCGGGCGCGGTGAGCTGACCCGCAGCATTGCCTCGGAGTTCTACGCGGCCCACCTGCAACGGTTTGGCTACGCCGACCGCGCACTGCCCGTCGAGGTCGTCAACCTGCGGCTCAAGCTGGAACTGGCAGTGGACAAGCCGATTCTGGAACCCGCCCCGGATAGCGGCAGCGACGCGGCGCACGCGGCGGTCGGCAATGCTGAGGTCGTTTTCGCCCAGGGCGCCGTGGACACGACCCTTTACGACCGGGACCGGCTGCAAACCGGCAATCGGATAGGCGGGCCGGCGCTGCTTTTGCAGTTGGACACTACCATCGTGGTGCCGCCCGGTTGGGCGGGAGAGGTTGATCCCTACGGCAACCTGCTGTTGGAACCGAACTAAAGGCTTTCCAGCAATCTGATGAATTCGGCTATCTGACCTTTCCCATGGTGAATTATTCTTTCGTCGGGTGGGCCGCCGTAAAATCGCGAGTGGAACCAGTTTGCCAAGACATAGTAGGTGTACAGAACTGCCGGAGCGCCCTCGTCATCAACCAGGCGCATTACGACTTCTTCCAAGTCCCGGTGCGCGCCGTGAGGCCATCCACGTCCTTCGGCAACCGCTGTGATGGCATGGCCCGCCGCGCCCCACAGCTTGTTGCTGGCTTCTTCCAACTCACCCCGCTCAACCTCGTCATCAACCAGTTCCAGAAAATGCCAGCTCCGTTCGGCATGGTAATCAACGGCTGTCGTCATTGTGCGCGTCCTCACTTGGCTGCGATACCCTAATGTAGCATTGCCACGGCGGGCCTGCAAAATCACTTGGTTTTTGTGAGATCATGACTGTTACTGCTATCGACTTACCCCGTCTCTCCATCCTCGCCTGCTACGCCCATCCGGATGACGAGGGGTTTGCCTCGGGAGGGCTGCTGGCGATGCTGGCGGCCGGCGGCGCCCGAGTCACGCTGGTTTGCGCCACCAACGGAGACATCGGCGAGATCAGCGACCCCGCTCTGGCCACTCCGGAGAATCTGTGGCAGGTCCGCAAGCAGGAACTGCGCAACGCCATGGACATCACCGGCATCAGCGACGTGCGGTTCCTGGACTACCGGGACAGCGGCATGGAAGGCTGGGATGACAACAACCACCCGAACGCCTACTGCAACGCCGATACCGAAGCCGTGGTGGAGCGACTGCGCGGCATCATCGCCGAGGTCAACGCGCACGTCGTCATAACCCACGACCCGACCGGTGGCTACGGACATCCGGATCACAAGACCATGTGCGCCCACGCCACCGCCGCCGCGGAGCGCGCCTCCGACCCCGACGCGGCCACGCCGCTGCTTTACTACGTCTGCTTCCCTCGCAGCGTGTTCCAGCGCATGTGGCAGGAGATGACCGACCGGGGCATCACGCCGCCCTTTGCCGTGGACGCGGTGGACACCCTGGGCACGCCCGACGACGAAGTGACCACCACGCTGGATATCTCGCCGTGGGTGGAGACCAAGATCTCATCGCTCTCGTGCCACCGCACCCAGATCAGCAGCGACGGCCCTTTCGCGCAACTCCCGCAGGAGGTGATGCGCCGGCTGATGGGTACGGAGTATTATCAACTGGCTCTGCCGGTCGGCGCGGCGGACTTGCTGGCGGCGCTATAGTACTCCGGAAGCTGGAGAAAGAGCCGCCCGTTGATCCACTGCACCGGATTTTCGCATCAGGACATCGGCTTTGGTTGAGGAACCACCGGTTTTTCTTTACGGACCGGTTTCGCTCCGGGCGGTTTCCCCGTCTTGTTGACGTTCTCGGGCACACGTCCAGGGTTTCTGCCACGCTTTTCTACTGTCATCGTATCGCTACCCTGTCGGCTTTATTTCTGTGCAGATTTCCCTGCATCGCAACTCTTACGGTGATTTGACTATATCATAGACGGAGGTTCTACCCCAGCCCAGTGGACCGCTTTCCCGGCGACAGCGCAGGAATCGTTTCTTGCGTCTGGCCACTGCGTCCAATTTGACGTCGTCCGGTATCTTTCCGACCACTCGTGAATTGTAAAAATAGGTTGTGATAGCCACTGACCGCACGTCTCTTTGCACAACAAAATCGAAAATTTCAGTTTCCGTTTCTCCGGGCTCTACCAACAATCCATCCTTGGGCCAGTGGAGGCGCAGCATGTCCAGCGTAGCCCATTGTAAATTTCCGAAATCTTGATCAACGAATACCTGCTCGTATAGATATTCAACGTCGTCATCAGAAACCGGCTTCACCTGCTGAATGTTGCCAAACCCGTCGAGAAACTCGATATGCACCCGCGACGTGTTGTGCATCACCGCCGTTACGAAGATGTGCACGTAGCTGTTGCCCACAAACCGGTGAGAGATCTCGTGGGATATGACGACATGGGGCGATCTGGCCCGAAAGATCTGCGCGTTGCGCCGCGCCAGAATGCCGCCGCCTATGACTACCACTATCGATACGACAGCCCCGATTATGGCCAGCCCGTCCTTGACCACATCGGTAATCACGTCCAGCGAGGATGGATTGGAGGCGCCGGAGCCAGACGCCGGCTCCTGCGCCATTGCCAGCTCGGCCGTGGCGAACGCGAAGAACATCGCCACGAGCGCAGGCGTTAGCGCGATTGCGGCGGCTCGCCGGTATCGAGTCAAGGCTCGCTCCGTTCTGGGCAGATTTAGCGGAGCAGTATAGCCGGCCACGGCCGGAGACCGGCTCTGCTAAAATCGCAGCGTCTTATGTACTGAGTAGGAGAAGCGAACCCCAATGCCCGTTGACGCCATCAGCCTCGAAGTCTTCAAGAACATGTTCATCTCCGTTTCCGAGGAGATGGGCGTGGCCCTGCAGCGCACCAGCTATTCCACCAACATGAAGGAGCGGCAGGACTTCTCCTGCGCGCTGTTCAATCCCGCCGCTGAAATGGTGGCGCAGGCCGCCCACCAGCCGGTGCACCTGGGAGCCATGCCGGCCTCGGTGCAGGCGGCGTTGCAGACCTTCCCGCGCGGGCTGCGTCCCGGCGACATCGTCATCCTGAACGACCCCTACATGGGCGGCTCCCATCTGCCGGACATTACGTTAGTGGCGCCGGCTTATATCGACGGCCAGGATGGCAAGCGTCTTATCGGCTACGTGAGCAACCGGGGCCACCATTCGGACGTGGGCGGAATGGCTCCCGGCTCCATGCCCCTGTCCACCGAACTGTACCAGGAGGGGATGATCATCCCGCCGTTGAAACTGGCGCGGGGCGGTCGCATTAACCAGGAGGTCATCGCCCTCATCTGCCGCAACTCCCGCACGCCCGAGGACCGGCAGGGCGACCTGGCCGCGCAGATCGCGTCCATACGGGTGGGCGACAAGCGTCTGACCGAAATCGCCCAACGGTACGGGCTGGACGAAACCCTCGAGCACATGGACGCGCTGCTGGACTACTCGGAGCGTCTGACCCGCCGCCGCATCACCGAGATTCCGGATGGCACCTACAACGTGACTGACTACATGGACGACGACGGCCTCACCGAGGAGCCGGTGCGCATCTCGGTGGCGGTGACCGTGGACGGCGACCGGATGAAGATCGACTTCACCGGCACCGCCGACCAGCGCCCTGGCTGCATCAACGCCCCGCGCGCCGTCACCGTGTCCGCCAGCCTGTACGTCGTGCGCTGCGTCGTCGGCGATGAGGCGCCGGCCAACCAGGGCTGCCTGCGCCCGGTGGAGGTCATCACGCCCCGGGGGAGCCTGGTGGATCCGCTGCCCCAGCGGGGCGTGGCCGGCGGCAACGTGGAGACCTCCCAGCGCATCACCGACGTTCTCCTGGCGGCTATGAGCCAGGCCCTGCCCGACCGGATTCCGGCGTCCTCGCAGGGCACCATGAACAACATGATCATCGGCGGGCACGACATCTCCCGCGACAAGCCCTACGTCTATTACGAGACCATCGGCGGCGGCATGGGCGCGCGGCCCGACAAGGACGGCGTTTCCGGCATCCATACCCACATGACCAACACCATGAACACGCCCGTGGAGGCGCTGGAGTTCGCATTCCCGCTGCGCCTGCGCCGCTATGCCCTGCGGCGTGGCTCCGGCGGCGACGGGCTGCACAAGGGCGGAGACGGCCTGATCCGGGACGTTGAGTTCCTCAGTCCCGCCCGCGTCACCGTCCTGTCCGAGCGCCGCCGTTACGCTCCGCCCGGCTACCACGGCGGCCACCACGGCGAACACGGCGAGAACGTCCTGCTGAAGGGCGGCTACGAAGAGGTTCACCTGGCCGGCAAGGAAACCCTGGACGTGGAGGCCGGCGACGTGCTGAGCATCCGCACTCCGGGCGGCGGTGGCTGGGGCGCACCCACATAAGTCATATACATTGATGGACAGGATAAACATGATATTGATTTGGTTATCCTGTTCATCCTGTACTGGACTTTACGCAAAATTTAGGAAAGGTATAAAACAGGGTAAGCTGACTGCCCCGACTTTCCACGGAAGGTGCAGTCATGCTCACCCTGCCCGATGCCATTGTAGCCGTACTCATGCCCTTTGCAACGCTGTTCAGCAAACCTACCTGGAGCAAAGCCCAGTTGCTGCTGGTGGGCGCCGTACTGACCACGGGGCAGCGCACCGTGGCCCAGGCTTTGCGGGTCATGGGCCGCAGCCATCACTATGACTATGCTCGGTACCACGAGGTGCTCAACCGGGCGGTGTGGTCGCCCCGGCGGTCGGCCCGCATCCTGCTGGGTTTGCTGTTGGAACACTTTGGCCCGAGCCGAGGCCCCCTGGTGTTTGGCATCGACGAGACGTTGGAGCGCCGCCGGGGTCCTCGGATCAAGGCCAAAGGGACCTACCGAGACGCGGCCCGTTCCCATCGGGGCCATGTGGTCAAGGCCAGCGGTTTGCGCTGGATCTCCCTGATGTGGCTGGGACCGATCCCCTGGGCGGGCCGAGTGTGGGCATTGCCCCTGCTCACCGTGCTGGCGCCCTCGGAACCCTACTACCGAGCCCAGGGTCGCCAGCCCAAGAAACTCACCGACTGGGCCCGGCAGCTGATCCGGCAACTGCGTCGGTGGCTGCCCGACCGAGACCTGGTGGTGGTGGGCGACGGCGCCTATGCCGCTTTGGACCTGCTGAACTTCTGCCGCGCCCTGACCCAACCGGTAACCTTCGTCACCCGCCTGCGGCTGGACGCCCGTCTCTACGATCCGCCACCGGCACGCCAACCCCGCCAGCGGGGACGGTCCCGCATCATCGGCCCACGACAAACTCCCCTGGGCCAATTGCTCAATCATCCCGACACGCCCTGGACCACGGTGTCGGTGGCCTGGTACGGCGGTCGCGCCCGCATGGTGGAACTCACCTCCTACACCGCCCTCTGGTACGTCTCCGGCAAGCCGCCCTTGCCCATCCGCTGGGTACTGATCCGCGATCCCCAACGCCGGTTCCAGCCCCAGGCCCGGCTCTGCACCGACCCCAACGCAGATCCCGCCCAGATCGTCCAGTGGTTTGTGCTGCGCTGGCAACTGGAAGTCACTTTCCGAGAAGTGCGCACCCACCTGGGCGTGGAAACCCAACGCCAATGGTCCCACCGGGCCATCGCCCGCACCACGCCGGTCCTGCTGGGCTTGTTCTCCTGGGTAACCCTCGCCGCCCACCAACTGCAACATTCGGAACCCATGCCCTGCCGGGCCGCAGCCTGGTACCCCAAACCCCAGCCCACTTTCAGCGACGCCCTGGCCTTGGTGCGCTGCCACCTGTGGCCCGCCACGGAGGATTTTCCCAGGTCGCCAAAACCAGCCAACATGGCTAAAAGCCAACTCACCCGCCACCACAAGATCATAACCTCCCTGGCCTACGCAGCGTAAATGCGTAAAGTCCAGCTGTATATCGATGTAAATTGGCTCCCGTAGTCGTCAAACCGGGTACGCGTGAGCCGTGATGATCTCTTGCTCCCGGATCGAGACAATCGACTTGGGATATATGATTTCACAATAGAAAACATTGACGGATTGAACCATTCGGGCTAGCATGGCGAACAAATTAACGAAATGCTGTCAACCCCCGTGTCGCGCCCGAAGAATTGGCCGTTCTCGCGCGTCGCGGGGCCAATCCCGGCGGGAACACCCGCTGCCGGGATGTTGGCAGTCAATCGAGTCGAATACGCGGATTCAGGAGGTAACAGGATGGCAGAAAAAGACATTGCTTTGATGGCGCACCTCATGCGCCGCGCCGGGTTCGGAGCGACCTATGAGGAGCTTGAGGCGCGCGCCGCCAGGGGCTACGAGGCCACGGTCGAGGAGTTGCTCCATCCGGAGAGCCAGCCGGCCATCCAGGATGACATCCTGATGCGCTACCAGCCGCAGTGGGTGTCCAAGGCCGGCCTCGAAGGCCAGCAGGAAGAGTGGACCTACCGGATGATCAACACCAAGCGGCCGCTTGAAGAGAAGATCGCCCTGTTCTGGCACCACATTTTCTGCACCGGCCACGCCAAGTGCGAGTACCCCAAGCAGCAGAATATCGAGCTCGACATGTTCCGCACCCTGGGGTTCGGCAACTTCGAGGAACTGCTCATGGGCCTGTCCATGGACCCGGCAATGGTGTTCTATCTGGACAACTGCATGAGCCACAAGGACGCCATCAACGAGAACTGGGGCCGAGAGCTGCTGGAGCTCTTCTCCCTGGGCGTCGGGATGGACGGCGAGGCCAACTACTCCGAGGACGACGTGAAGGAAGCCGCCCGGGCCTTCACCGGGTGGACGGTGACGAACTCCGTCCCGCGGTATCCGTACGGGAAGTACGAGGCCGCCTTCATCTACGACCCGTCCGACCACGACTACACGGAAAAGACGTTCCTGGGTGAGACCGGGAACTTCAACGGCGAGGACATCGTCAAGATCGTCGCCCGGCAGCCGGCAGCCGCCCGGTTCGTCGCCCGGCACATGTACAACTTCTTCGTCGCCGACGAGCCGCAGGTTCCCGCCTGGCAGAACACGCCGCCGCGCGACCCCGAAGCCATCAAGATGCTGGAGGACGAGTACTTCCGCTCCGGCTACGACATCCGGTCGATGCTGCGAGCGCTGTTCAACTCCGACTTCTTCAAGAACGCCCAGTTCGAGAAGGTGAAGAGCCCCACCGAGACCGTCGTGGGCACGATGCGCCTGGTTGGCGACTTCGACATGCCCCGCCCCGGCCTGAACGCCATGACCCTGACCATTCGCTACATGGGCCAGGACCTGCTCAACCCGCCCACCGTGGAAGGTTGGCACACCGGCCGCGAGTGGATCGACAGCGGCACCCTGGTGGAGCGCATCAACTTCACCGCCGACGCCGTGGGCAACACCTCCCATCGCGGCGTGCAGGCGATCATCAACCGCCTGGGCTCCGAGGGCGACACCATTTCGTCCGAGCGATTGGTGGACGGCTGCCTGCAGTTGCTGGGCCACTACCAGCTGGCCGACGTCACCCGCAACGAGCTCGTTGCGTTGGCCGACAGCGAAGGCGAGCTGCGGACCGGCGCCGACGAGTTCGGCCAGCGGGTCGGACAGATGCTGCAATCCATCGTGGCAACCACCGAGTACCTGTTCGAGTAACGCAATAGGGGGAATGATATGACATCCACCAAGAAAGATCCGGTGCTGGTGGTCCTCCAGTTGTCGGGGGGCAACGACGCCCTGAACACCATCGTCCCTTACGGCGATCCCCTGTACCTGGACAACCGGCCCAACGTGCGGATCCCGGTTGACCAGGTTCTGCCCATCAACGACCGCATCGGGTTCAACCCGGCAATGGCGCCCGTGAAGCGTCTCTACGACGAGGGCAAGGTCGCCGTCATCCAGGGTGTGGGTTATCCCGCTCCCAGCCGCTCGCACTTCCGCTCCATGGACATCTGGCACACCTGTGAGCCGGACAAGGTTGGAGACGAAGGCTGGCTGGGCCGCGCCATACGCGACATCGACCCGCAGAAGGAAAACGTCCTGACCGCCGTCAACTTCGGCCGCGGTCTCCCCAGGTCGCTGGTGGCCCCCGGTGTCCCGGTGGCCTCGGTGGGCAACCTGGAAACCTATGGCGTGCTCACCGGCATCGAGCTGGAGGAGCAGCGCACCAAGGCGTTGGACGTGTTCTCACGGGTGTACTCGCCGATGCTGGGCCAGGGCCCGGTGCTGGACTACTTCGCCCAGACCGGTCTCGACGCGCTGGAAGGCGCCGACATCCTGAGTACCGCGCCCGCCATGTATTCGTCGTCGGTTGAGTACGGAAACGACACCGTGGCGCAGTACATGCGGAACATCGCGCAGACGCACCTGGCCGGCTTCGGCACCCGGGTGTTCTACACCACCGCGCCGTACAACAGCTTCGACACCCACGCCGGCGAGCTGGCCAACCACACCCGCCTGTGGACGGAGACGTCCCACGCCATCGCCGACTTCTACGACGACCTGAAGGAGCACAACGCCGGCGACGAGGTCGTCCTGCTGGTCTTCACCGAGTTCGGCCGCCGGGTCCATGACAACGGCTCCGGCACCGACCACGGCTCCGGCGGCGTCGCCTTCATCGTGGGCGAGAACGTGAATGGCGGCCTGTACGGCGAATATCCGTCGCTGGAGGAAAACCGGTTGCTGGAGGGCGACCTGCACTTCAACAACGACTTCCGCGGCCTCTATTCCACCCTGCTGGAGAAGTGGATGGGTCTGGACGCCCAGCCCATCGTGAACGGCTCCTTCGAGCAGATGGACTTCATTTAGCCCGACGCCGGGAGGCGATTATGGTTACAGCTCAGAGAATTTCCCACGTCCAGCTGCAGTACAGCCACACCATCGGCCGTGGCGAGCAGTTCGGGCCCGGGTTCACCTATCCCATCCACATGGCTCGCGGCGAAGACGACCTGATGTACGTGCTGTGCCGGTCCTCCGAGTACCGGCCGGAAGGCACCCGCATCACGGTCTGCACCGTTGACGAGGAATACGTCAACGCCTTCGCTCGCGGCGTGCCGCAGCAGGGCCCCCACGAGTACAACTTCGAGGACGGCTCGCTGGTCTGGCCCGTGAACGTGGCCATCGCCAGCAACGGCACGGTGTACGTTTCCGACGAGTGGCTGCACCGCATCTCGATGTTCACCCGGGACGGCGAGTTCATCGGCAAGTGGCAGGAGAACGTCGGCAGCGGCGACGGCCAACTGGACCGCCCGGCCGGCCTCGCCGTGGACGCGGACGACAACGTCTGGGTCGTGGATGGCAACAACCACCGTGTCCAGAAGTTCACCCCGGACGGCAAGTTCCTGGCGAAGTTCGGGAGCCACGGCTCCGGCGACGGCGAGCTCGACTCGCCCTGGGGCATTGATATTGACCACCAGGGCAACATCTTCATCGCCGACTGGCGCAACGACCGGATCCAGAAGTTCACCGCGGACGGACGGTTCCTGATGAAGTTCGGCTCCTCCGGCTCCGGCGACGGCGAGTTCAACCGCCCCGCCGACGTCGCGGTGGACCGTGACGGGATCATCTACGTCGCGGACTGGCTGAACAACCGTCTGCAGATCTTCGATCCGGACGGAAACTTCTGCGGCGAGAAGACCGGCGAAGCCACCGTCTCCAAGTGGGGCAAGGACAAGCTGGACGCCAATCCCGAGATGTGGGGCGAGCGCGAGCGCGCGCCCGGCCTCGAGCGCGAGAAGGACTTCTGGGCGCCCACCGGCGTCACGGTGGACGACATGAACCGCGTGTTCGTATGCGAAGGACCGCGCAACCGCATCCAGGTTTACCGGAAGCAGTCCCCCATGTTCATGGGACCGCGCCTGTAAACCCTGACCGCATCGGACGGCGTCGGGGCCCCCGCTCCGGCCGGACCACTGCCGGATTGACCGGCGGTTCGGCTATGGACGGGGGCCCCGTCGCGTGATATTACGATTGACTCGTGAGAATTCGATCCCGGGAGGCGCCCTGAGACATGCCCATCACCGTAGCTCACATACCCAACCTTGAGTGCGAAGCGTTCTATTTCGACATGGAACGCCGGGGAATCGTCATGGTCCCCATGGAGCCGAACGAGGTTCCCGGCGCCCTGCAACGGGGCGAAGTGGACGCTGGACCGATATCCCTGCTGGACATCGACCGTTTGACGGCGCTGGCATCGACGATCTCCGGATTCTGCGTCGCATCGGTGACCCGGGCCCCGGCCTGCGTGCTCCTGTCCAAAGTCCCCATCGATGAACTGGGCGGGAACGCCATCGCGGTCAACGATCCCGACCCCACCGCGCTGAAGCTGCTTCAAGTGCTGCTGACCCAGAAACATGGCGTCAACGAGACCACGTTCGTGGGTACCGATGATGAGCACGACGCCGTGTTCCTCACGGGCAACCGGGGACTGAGGGGCCGCCGGGCAGTGCGCGGCTTCCCCATCCGCCTCGACCTCGGCGAGGACTGGGTCGAGTGGACGGGTCTTCCCTTCGTGTTCAGCCGCTGGCTGGTCCGGGAAGGCATGGAGCGGCAGGACTTCCTGGTGCTGCAGGATGCGCTGTTCGTGGGGCAGGAGGACTGGATGAACAATCTCTACAAGTCCACCGGGCCGCGCAACGACCTGCTGATGCTGCCGCGCGAGGTGCTTGAGTATGTCCAGGGCATGAGGTTCTTCATGGGCGTGCCCGAAGAGCGGGCAATCGAAGCGTTCCGGGAAAAGCTCGGCCTGCTGGAAGAGACCGGAGAGTAGGGGCAGGCGCCGGCTTTTGTACGCAACACACGGATCGAAACGGGCGATAATGCTGGGCTTTGCGCTCCCATTCCCATTCATAAGATGATTCGATGGAGGTTGATGATGGTACTCGTTGGACAGGAACTCGAAACCGGCACGATCCAGTACACCGGCCGTGACGGGACTACAATCGACGCCTTCTACAGTCGTCCGGCCGGCGCCGGGTCCTATCCCGGCGTCATCGTCACCATGGAAGGCATGGGATTGATGGACCACCACAAGGACATCGCGGTGCGCTTCGCCGGGCAGGGCTACCTGGCCATCGCGCCCGACCTCTACACCCGCGAGGGCACGCCGGAGCCGGAAAACGTGCTGGCCACGCTTTTCGCCTCTCCCGACGCCCGCGCCATGGACGATCTGGAAGGGGCGGCGCTATTCCTCAAGTCCCAGGCCGATTCCAACGGCAGGGTGGGCATCATCGGTTTCTGCTCCGGGGGACGCTACACCCTGATGATGGCGTGCCTGAGCAGCAACATCGACGCGGCGGTGGACTCCGCCGGCGGCCACATCGTCCACGAACCCACCGAACTCAGGCCGGTGCAGCCCATGGACATGGTGCCCGACCTGACCTGCCCGCTGCTGGCGTTATTCGGCGTGGAAGACGAGAACCCCACGGCGGAACAGGCGGAGCAGATGAAAGCCCTGCTGGACCAGCACGGCAAGACCTACGAGTGGGTGATGTACAACAACGCCGGCCACGCGTTTTTCGCCGACTACCGCCCCAGCTATCGCGCCGCGCCGGCCCAGGATATGTGGCACCGCGTGCTGCTGTTCTACGGCCAGCACCTGAAGCAGTAGATTTTGATCCTCGACCAACTCGCCTTGGCTACAGGCCGGGAGGCAAAGGGATGAGCAAAAGTCAGGGCGCCACCGGCATCGCCTGGCGCGACTGGAGCGCGGAGGCCTTCGAGGCTTCCCGGTCCGAAGACAAGCCGGTGCTGCTGACCCTCGGCGCGACCTGGTGCCACTGGTGTCACGTGATGGACGAGACCGCCTACTCGGATCCTCGGGTGATCGAGCTGGCCAACTCCCGGTTCATCCCGGTGCGAGTGGACGTCGACCAGCGGCCGGACATCTCGTTGCGCTACAACCAGGGCACCTATCCCTCGGTGGCCTTCCTGACCGCGGACGGCGAGCTATTGGCCGGCCGGCCCTACACCCCGGCGGACGATATGGCGGCCCTGCTGGAGCAGATCTCCAGCGGAGAGTTCGTCGACGAAACATCCCGCTCGACCATCGCTTCCGGGCCGCCAACCGGGGACGGTACCAGCGCCTCCGTCGACGCGGTGCTTGGTCGGCTGCAAGAACTCTATGACGAGGAGTTCGGCGGGTTCGGCCTCGAGCCCAAGCAGCCCCCGTGGGAGGCCCTGGGGTTTCTCATGGACCGATACGGGATCACGGTCAACCGCGCCCTGCTGGGAATGGTCGAAACCACTCTCGAAGGCATGTGGCACGGCATCTACGACCGCAAGGACCAGGGGTTCTTCCGGTACGCGGTGAGCCGGGACTGGAAGGTGCCCCACTACGAGAAGATGCTGGTCACGAACTCTAACCTGGCGATGGCATATCTCGAAGCCTTCCGGATCACCCGCAAAGCAATCTACCGAACCGCCGCCGACGGTATCCTGGACTACCTGCTGACCACCCTGTTCAGCCCCGACGACGGACTGTTCCATGCCAGCCAGGATGCCGACGAGCCCTTCTACCAGGGATCATGGAGGGACCGCGACCAGGGCACCGCCCCGCCGGTTGACCGCACCCTCTACGCCGGCTGGAACGCTCTGGCCGCGCTGGCCCTGGTCCAGGCGGGGGACGTGCTGAACCGCGCGTCCCTCCGGCGCTTGGGCGCCGACATCCTGGACACCCTGTGGACGGAGAGTTGGACATCCGACAGCGGGCTCAGCCGCCGCGCGGGAGAAGCAAACCGCGGCGCGCCCGTCCTGATCGACCAGGTATATTTCGTGCGGGCGTGGCTGGCCCGGTACCAGTCCACGGGTCGGCCCGAGCACCTGAACCGGGCGGTCGAAGTCGCCGGGACGACGCAGCAGCTGTTCGGCGCCGCAGCCGGCGGTTGCTACGACACGACCCATCCCAGCTCATTCGAGGCCGGATTCCTGCGCCGGGAGCAGCCGGTGTTGGACAACAGCAACTGGGCCGAGGCCCTATTGGTTCTGTCACGACTGACCGGCGACGAAACCTACGCCGACCAGGCCGCGGCGACGTTGCAGATCTTCGAGCAGGTGGTTCCCGGCAAGAGCTACCTGGGCGATCACGCATCGCGCCGCATGGAAGAGGACGAGGAAGCCCTGTTCCTACCGGCGGGCGCCGCGTGGGGGCGCGCCCGGAGCCTGCTGACCCACGGGCCGGTCAGCCTGGTCCTGGTAGGCGACGCGTCCGACCCGTCCTATCGCCCGCTGCACCAGGCGGCCCTGCGTGTCCACGCGCCTCACAAGATCGTCCAGCCACTGGACATCGAGCGCGATGCCGAGCGAGTGCGCGAACTGGGTTTCCCGCTGCGTCGCCAAGCGGCGCTCTACGCGTGCATGGGCGAACAGTGCCTCGCCCCCATCAGTACGACGCAAGGCGTCAGGGAGATGGCCCGCTCCCATCCCTGGGCCACGGAATGAAACGCCCCTCGGCGAGTAACCCGCCGAGGGGCACAACTACGGATCGGTCCTGTCCGCTACCAGGACTTCAGGACGGGCAGCACCTCTTTGGCGAAGAGCTTCAGCCCTCGCTCGGCAACGTCCATGGGCGTGCCGCCGAAGCGGAAGGCGACGTTCAGCTCGAAGTCGCCCAATAGAGCGCGGCGGTCTTCGAGCCCCCTCAGAATCTTGTCGGGCGTTCCCCAGCTGGCCGCCTTCATGAAGCCTTCCACGGCTCCTTCGAGGCCGGCGGAGCGGGCGATTTCGGCCTTCTGCTGGTAGGCGTCGTAGCCCTTCACCGACCGGAAGTGATCGCCCAGGAATTCGTAGTGGTAGAAGTTGCTCTCCACGAACTTGCCCTGGTACTGGCGCGCTTCCTGCTCACATTGCTCCAAATCGGTACCGCAGATAACGAATTCCGACAACATCAGCGCCGGCGGCTCGGTGCCGTGGAATTCGCGGTGCAGCGCCCGGCCCCGCTCGATGCCCGGCATCCGCATTTCCCAGGGCCGGTCGGCGAACATGATGATGTGCGCTCCGAGCTTGGCCGCGGAGAGCACCGACTCGTCGCTTGCGGCCACGGCGTAGATGCGTCCGTCGAAAGAGTGCTGCGGCCGGGGGCGGATTTCGGTTCTGGGCTGCTGGTAAAACTTCCCGTCGCCCTCGATGAATCCGGTCTTCAGGGCATCGACGATCATGGGCGCGGCCTCGTCGAAGCGCTCCCGCGATTCGTCCATGCTGACACCGAAGGTCTCGAATTCGCGGCGGGCCAAACCGCGTCCGAACCCCAGGCGGAGACGGCCGCCGCTCAGCAGGTCGAGCACCGCGGCGTTCTCGGCGACACGCAGCGGGTTGTGCCAGGGAAGGATCACGGCGGCTGTCCCCACGTCGATATTGGGATGCCTGGCCGCCACGTGGGTCATCAACTGGATGTTGTCCGGCACAAAGGAGTAATCGTTGAAATGGTGCTCCGCCGACCAGAGGCACTCGAAGCCCTCGTCAGCCGCGATCTCGGCCAGGCGCAGCTCTTCCTCCCACATCAGGCCGTCCGACCCTTCATCCCAGCCGTAGCTGGAGAAGATCATCATCATTCCGACATCCATTCGATTACTCCTTGCAGTTGATCCAGGCGTTACTCTTCAGCGCTCAAACGGTTTAGAAGGCCCTGATGCGTACCCTCTGTGTCATCGCGAGGAGCGAAGCGACGTGGCGATCTCGTTGACTGAGCGCGACTCCTTCGGCAACGAGATTGCCACGCTTCGCTCGCAATGACAGGTCGAACCAAAGTGGGTACGGGTGAGCTAAAAAGCCGGCTTGACGGGATACGGGGTCAGCTGGAGCTCGTGGGTCCAGCAGGACTTGTCCTGCGTGTACAGGTAGTAGAAGGCCTCCGCGATCTTGACGGGGTTGATCAGCAGTTCGGGGTTCTGCTGCGCCCGGGGAGTGGCCCTCGTTCCCGGCGAGTCAATGGTCCCGTCTATGATCACGTTGGCGACGTGCACGCCGAACTCGGAATACTCTTCCGTCAGGACCTGCGCCAGCGTGCGCATCATCACCCGGGGATAGTACAGCGACTGGCCGGTGTACCGCTTCCGGCCCCGCAGCGACGACGGGTTGTTGGAGATCAGGATGGTGCCCTCGCCGCGCTCGCGCATGGCCGGCAACACTTCCTTGGCGACCAGGAACGGCCCGCTGCTGGAGATGTGCTGCGCGGTCTCGAATACCTCAAGGGGGGTGTTTTCCAACAGTTCCATCTCCGGCGGAAGGTCCCGACCGTCGATGTAGCCCGCGTTGTAAACCAGGACGTCCGGGTCGCCGGCCTCTTTGCGGATTTGCGCGAACGCGTCCGAGATCGATTCGGGAATCGACAGGTCCAGTTCCACGATGGTACTGTCGCCGCCCTGCTCGTTGATCGCCGCCTGCAGCGGCGCCGCGTTGGAGGCGGTGCGGGTGGTCAGCACTGTTAGGAACCCTTCCTGGGCAAACTTCTGGGCAACGGCGCCGCCCACGCCCCAGCGCACGCCGATGGGCAGATCGCTGTCGTCGATTTCCCCGCCGTGCACCAATTGCGTGTTGCGTCCGTCGGACTGCCACTTGGAGGTCGCGCCGATGACGACGGCGACCGGTTTGCGATTTGTGCTCATGCCATGTTCCTTTCTTGCAGATGTGGACTGCCTTCCGTTGGAGCGAGCGGGTGGTGTTTACCCGTCGCCCGGCGTCGGCAGCAACCGTAGTATAACGAATCTCAGTTGGCCGTATGAGAGGATAATTGCCCGGGTGGAGCTGTCGCGCCCGAACACTGACGCAGATCCCCACGTCACGGAGTGAGCGTTCACAAGTTGTCCCGGAATCTCATGCGTACCCAGTTTGATGACTACGGGAGTGAGTTTACATCGATAAACAGGATGGACAGGATTTGATTGATTACTGGAAACGTCCTGCACCCTGGACAGCGCCACCATCCTATTCATCCTGTTCATCGATGTAAAAGACAAAGAAAGTGGGAACGCGTGAGGTCCGGGAATGGGTTGACGCTTTCCTCACGAGTGGGTAGATCTAAACCGGGCGGCCTGATGCCAAGCCGCCCTGGAAATTGTCATCCGCGCAGGACAAGCCGGAAATCGCCAGTTTACTCTGCCGGGGTCGAACTCGTTATGTCTTCCTCTGTCATCTCAAAGGGCGCATCCGAACCCTTCACGCGCTCCAGTCCTTCACCTTCAATAGTATCTTTGTACCGGTCGGTGGCAATGAAGGAAAGACGGCCCTCAGCATCCAGCCGGGCAATTCCCGGCTCGCCGGGACGCGCCCAGAGAGTATCCCCATATTGGGAGGGGTAACCTTCCTGTTTAGCCCTCCCGTCCAGGAACAGGACGTAATCCTGATTTGCAGTCAAGTCAATCGTGTCATACGTGTGGGACTCGGACCCGCCGCCCGCCAACGCAGTCTTGTACCCGACCGACGTCACCACGTGCACGATGTCGCCTGGCTTGCCTTCCCCCTTCAAGGTCTTCACTATCCGGAAGCGGCGGAATTGCTCCGTCACCGAGCCAATGACCCTTCCATCATCCGCAGTAACGGTGGGAATCTCATGCGTCTCCGCATCAAGGTACTTTGCCACCAGAACCCGCTCGGAAGCCCCAATCAGAGATCCGCCGTCCCGGAAGTCCCGCCAGGACCCCGACGAACCCCCAGAACCCATCAGACTGCAGGCCACAAAGGCTCCGCTCAGTACGGCGAACAACAGCGCCGGGATGCTGACGCCGAGCATCAGATTTTTATTAACCACGATCGCACTCCTTTCGTTGGTGAGGATCGACGGCTCCACGATTATGAAGCGCCTGACGTGAGGGTCTTCACTGTACCTACCATGCTGCCAACGTTCGGACGAACGGTAATTCGGGGCAAACGCCATGACCGTGGATTGACCCAGTGTTGCGTTGCGTGGCAATCAGCCTAGAATATCGCATCCGGACCTCGCCGAAAGGAGCGCTGCAATGGGATTCAAGCTCGTCATCTGTCCGCCCAACTATCAGGACCACTGGCCCCAAAGGCTGCAGGAAGAAATTCCGGACATCGACGTCCACCTGTGCCCGACAGTGGGCGAAGCCATGGAGGTGATCGGCGACGCCGACGCCGCCTTTGGCGACATCGTGCCCGAACTGCTGGAACGGGCCGAAAACCTCAGGTGGATTGCCTGTCCCCAGGCCGGCCCTCGCGCCGGCTACTACCACTCCTCGCTGATCGACAGCGATGTCGTGGTCACCAACACGCGGGAGATTTACAACGACCACATCAGCGCCCACATCATGTCCTTGCTGCTGGCCTTTGCCCGGGGGTTGCAGGTGTACATCCCCCAGCAGGTGGGCGGCGTCTGGCAGCAAGGCTATCCGACCATCTACCTGCCCGAGGCCACCGTCGCAGTTGTGGGCGTCGGAGGCATCGGCGGCGAGACCGCCCGCCTGTGCTCCGAGTTCGGCATGACCGTGCTCGGCGTGGACCCCCGGCTGCCGGCTCCCACCGCCGGCGTGGCTGAGCTGCACCGTCCCGACGACCTCCTGGAAGTCCTGCCCCGCGCCGACTTCGTGGTGGTCACCGTGCCGGAAACGCCGGAGACCCAGGGCATGTTCGGAGCCGAACAGTTCCAGGCCATGAAAAACAGTGGGTTCTTCATCAACATCGGTCGGGGAGCCACCGCGATCCTGGACGATCTGGTGGACGCGCTGCGGGCCGGCCAACTCGCCGGCGCCGGCCTGGACGTGTTTCAAATCGAACCGCTGCCGGCCGGCCACCCCCTCTGGACGATGCCGGGTGTGCTGATCACACCGCACGTGGCCGGCAACGGCCCCTACCTGGACGACCGCCGCACTGAGCTGTTCATCGACAACTGCAAGCGTTTCAACGAGGGCCGGGAACTGCGCAACGTGGTGGACAAAGCCAACTGGTTCTGACGCCAGCAACGTCAGTCCTCGCGGCGCTCCTCGCGCACGGTGATCAGCGCCAGCGGGATGGACGAGACCGCAATCAGCAGCAGCGCCGGCGCCGCCGCCCGGGCGAAGAACGCCTCCTCCGCGGCGGCCCAGATCGAAGACGCCAGGGTCGTGAAGCCGATGGGGCTGAGGATCAACGTCGCCGGCAATTCCTTCATCGTGAGCAGGAACACCAGGGCCGCTCCCGTCAGGATGCCGGGCCGGACCAGGGGCAGCGTAACGGTCAACAGGACCGACAGCGGGCGCCGGCCCAGGCTGCGGGCGGCGTCCTCGAACTCCGGCCGCACCTGCAGCAGGGAGGTACGCAGGGATCCCACCGCCGCCGGCAGAAACAGCGTCACGTAGGCCACCGCCAGTATCGCCAGCGATTGATAGAGCCAGGGCGCGTAGTTTGCTCCGAAATACACCAGGCCCAACGCGATGACGATGCCGGGTAGGGCAAAGCCCACGAATCCCAGGCGTTCCAACCACCGGCTGAACAGCCCCGGATAGCGCACCGCCAGCACGGCGATGGGCGCAGCGCACAACACCGTGAGGACCGCCGCCAACGCTGAGACCCCGACTGAATTGGCGGCCGCCCGCCACAACAGCAGCAGCGGCTCGCCGGCCGCCACACCCCGCACCGTCCAGTACACCAGAACCGTTACGGGCAAGCCAATGGAAATCGCCAACACGACGCCGCAATACGCCAGGGCCGGCCAGCGCCAACGCCCCAGGGGTACCGGCTCGGGCAGTCGGGTTGCGCCCCCGCGGCTGCGATAGTATCGACCGCCCATGGCGTTGCGGGCGGTGTTTTCGCCCCACACCACCGCCAGCGCCAGCACGATGAGCGCCAGCGACCACGCGGCGGCCAGCGTGCGGTTCAGCGCCGCGCCGTACTGGATGAAGATGCTCCAGGTGAAGGTCTCGTAGCGCATGATGGCAACCGCGCCGAAGTCGCTCAGGGCGTACAGCGCCGTGAGCAATCCCCCCGCCAGTATCGCCGGCCGGAGCATGGGGAGCGTGACGCTCCGGAAGGTTTGCCACCGGTCGCGGCCCAGGACCCTCGCCGACTCCTCCAGCGAGACATCCATATTCCACAGCGCCGCACGCATGGGCAGCAGCACGTAGGGGAAGCTGATGATGATCAGCGTGAAGGCCGCGCCGGGGAACCCGTAGATGCTGGGAATCCGCTCCACGCCAAAACCCGCTTCCAGCCACCCCTGCAGGATGCCGCGGGGGCCCAGGCCCACCGCAATGGCGAAACCGACGATGTACGACGGCAACGCCAGCGGCAGCATCGTCGCCACGCGCCAGAAACCCCGCCACGGCAGATCGGTGCGCACGGTCAGCCACGCCAGCGGCGCCGCGATGACGATGCAGCCCAGCATCACTGCCACCATGAGCGCGACGGTGCGACCGACCATCCAGAGGGTTCGGGTCCGGAAGATCAGGCCGATGGCGTCTTCGCCGGCCCCCACCGTGCGCAGGGCGAGGTAAACCGGGGAGACCAGCAGCAAGGCCGCCACCAGCAGGGCCGGGACCCAAACGATGGCCGGCGGGCGCGCCGTGCCCTCAAAAAGGCGGCCCCAGGTGAACCGGGGAACGGAAACGAACAGTTTGGCCACGGCCGACATCGGCGCTCACATCAGTACAGCAAACGTACCGCGTTACATACATCGGAGTCGCACTCCTATCGCGATACAGTAAATCTGAGTGATTATACCCTTATCTATCCAACCTCAACCCTTTGGACCCTCCCACCAGGGCCTCTCCAAAGTCTCCGACGACGGCCCGCAACCCCATACCGTCATTCCGGCTTCCGCCGGAATCCGGGGCATCCTGAGCACAACGACCTCTGGATTCCTGCGTGCGCAGGATGACGGATCAACTTTACGCAGGCCCTGCCCTCTCAGGCGCACCCATTTTGTCATCGCGAGGAGCGAAGCGACGTGGCGATCTCGATCCCGCCGTAGCCTTCCTTGCCCCAACGGGATTGCCGCGCTTCGCTCGCAATGACGGTTCCGGCGAAACTGGGTACTCGTGAGTGTGAACCCTCCTCAACCTCACCAGGGTTCACACTCTCGCGCTGCCGCCGTGGGTGGCGCGCGGCGGCGAGTGTCAGCACGATTGACAGGGCTTTTCGTCAAGCGCAGAATGACACAAATCCGGGGCGGTCTGTCGCCCCTTTCGCTGTGATCCGTAGCGGAATGTGCCTTCGCATTCCCCATCGCAGGAGGTCCTCATATGGCGTTTCCCGAACGAATGAAATTCGGCATCTTTCTCGGCCCGTTTCACCGCGTGGGAGAGAACCCCACCCTGGCCATGGAACGTGACCTGGAGCTGATCGAGTGGCTGGACAAGCTGGGGTTTGACGAGGCCTGGGTCGGCGAGCACCACAGCGCGGGCTGGGAGATCATATCCTCGCCTGAAGTCTTCATCGCCGCCGCCGCCCAGCGCACCAACCGCATCAAGCTGGGCACCGGCGTGGTCAGCCTGCCCTACCACCACCCGCTGATGGTTGCTAACCGCATGGTCCAGCTGGACCACATGACCTACGGGCGCGTGCTGTTCGGCGTGGGGCCGGGCGCGCTGCCCGGCGACGCCTACATGATGGGCATTCCCCACGAATTGCAGCGTGAGCGCATGGACGAGTCGCTGGGCGTCATCCTGCGCCTGTTCACCGAGACCGAGCCCTTCAGCTACCAGAGCGACTGGTTCGAACTGAAAGAGGGGCTGCTCCAGTTGCGGCCTTACCAGCGGCCCTACATGCACACCGCGGTGGCGTCGGTGCAGTCGCCGGCGGGCGTGACCCTGGCGGGCAAACACGGCTGCTCGGTCCTGACCATCACCGTGCCGCGAGATCCGTCCGCCGGGCCGTCGGACCTGCAAGGGCTCTGGAGCATCGCCGAGGAGTCGGCGGCCGAGCACGGCAACACCATGAACCGCGACGACTGGCGGCTGGTGCTGCCCTGCCACCTGGCCGAGACCCGCAAGGAGGCGCTGGACGATGCCCGCATGGGCGCCGGCCGCTACCTGCGGGAGTACAGCGAGGGAACCAACGGCCGCAAGCCGGTCTTCGACGGGCCGCTGGACAAGGTCATCGACCACATGGCCGACACCGGAAGCTGGATCATCGGCACGCCCGACGACTGCATCGAAGCCATCGAGCGGCTGGGCGAGCAGAGCGGCGGATTCGGCGCGTTCCTCGTCCAGACCATCGACTGGGCGCCGCGCGACAAGATGCTGCGCAGCTACGAGCTCATGGCCAGATACGTGATGCCCCACTTCCAGGGCAGCGTGCTCAGCACCCAGGCGTCCAACCAGTGGGCCAAGGAACGGCAGGACGACCTGGTGAGCGGACGCGTCCGCGCCATCGACCGGGCTCGCCAGGCCTATGCCGAACGCGCCGGGTAGGGAGGCAAAAGGTGACAACCACTGCGATCCAGGACCGTGTTGACGAACTCTTCACCGACGCCCGCGAAGTGTACGAGCAAGCCATTGAACGGCTGGAGCACGGCGACATCCGTGACGCCGCGGAAAAAGCCTGGTGCGCCACCAAGCGGGCTACCGACGGCCTCATACTGGCCCTCACCAGTGAAGAACCGGTGACCACCGCCGCCACGTCAGACGGGTTGGATAACCTGGCCCGAGAGTCCCCGCAGACACGGTCTCTGCAAGGCCGTTACTATAGCCGGTTGGGCCAACTGCACGGGGCCTGCTTCTACGACCGACGGTGCAACCAGGAAACCGAACGGCGCATCCGGGAAACCATAGCGTACGTCAACGACGCCCTGGCGATCATCGACGCCTGAACGGTTCTCAATTGCCGCAGCGGTTTTCCATTACGGGCCCGCTCCCAATTCGGGAGCGGGCTTTTCGCGCGGTTCCCGGCTAGGCGGCGACTCTGGCAGCGACCCAGTCCACGCCGTTGAGCACCAACTTCTGGAACTCCGGCGTCTCGAAGCTCCGGCCGTCGTGTCCCAGGAGCAGGACGTACACGTTGCCCTCGCCGTACTGGCGCGTCCATCCCAGGGGATAGGTCCCACCCGGCATGAACGTGGGGTTCCGGTCCGGACCCCAGGGCCACGTGCTGTCCTCGGCGGTGCCGGTGATAAAGACGTCGTTGCCATCCTTGATAGCCAGGTTCATGTACAGCTCGTCGTTGGTCGAGAAATCAGCGATGCCGTCAGCCCCGGGATGGCCGGCCTGGCTGACGTTGACCGTGAATTCGCCATATGGCGGGTGGTAGCTGGTGCCTGAGATCCAGCCGCCGCCGGTGATGTCGTGGTACTCAGGCCACGCGGCCGCCACGCAGGTGGCGATGTGGATGCAGACGAACCCGCCGCCGCCGCTGATGTACTCCCGCAGGCCTTCCATTTCCGCTGCCGAAAGGGTCCAGTCGCCGAAATCCGGGACGTTCTCCCGGCGGGTGTTGAAAACCAGCGCGTCGTAGCCGCTCATCGCCGACCGGTCGGCCAGCGGAGACGCGTCCTCGGTCACCGTCACGTCATGGCCGGCGCCCTTGAGAAAGGTCTCCAAAATGGGCGTCGACTCCTCGTATGGGTGTCGCCCGCCTGACAGTACCAATAGTTTCATAATGCGTTCCCTCCAAACAGATGTCTCGGATTGTAGAGACACCGGACGCCGGTGGCAAATTCAGGCATCCGCGGAGACAGTCGCGGCCGCTCCGAGCGTTATAATGCCGGCAGTATAGTGATCGGAGATTTGGGCATGTCGATGTTCGAGGTGGATGTCGGAGTGGGCAATATGGAAGGGGGTGATCTGGCTCCGGCGCGGCCTATTGTGGACACCGGCGCGGCGCACTCGATGCTGCCCGAATCGCTCCTGACCCGGCTGGGCATTGCGTCCCGTCGTCAGCTCAGCTTCATCCTGGCCGACGGCACTCGGGCGTTCTACGGTTACGGGTTCGCCCAGTTCAGCATTGACGGGGAAGAATGTCCCTGCCCGGTCATCTTCGGGCCGGAGGGCAATCACCTGCTGGGCGCGTCCACCCTGGAGATTTTCAACCTGGTAGTTGACCCGGCCGGGGAACGCCTGTTGCCCGCCGAATGGCTCTCCCTGGGCTGGGGCGGGGAATTGTAGGGTGGCGGAGCCCAATTAAGGTGAGGCGGGGTTGCGGGCTTTTTCGCGGCGGACGGGTTCACGCAGCGCCTGGTTGATGAGATCTTTATAGCCCGCCACGTCGTGAGCGTTGGCCTTGAGCCAGACCGCCACGCCATCGTCCAGGTCCTCGAACCACACATGACCTGCTGCTTGACAACTTTGCCGCCGTAGAACACGCCGCGCTTGGCGCTGGCCCACTCGGTAGGTATTTCGGTGATGTCGCCGGTGTCAATCTCATCGTCGGGCATCGCGGCCAGGGCGGCGTGTTCGGCTTTTTGCTGGTCGGTCATAACCGATTCCTCATCAGCACGTAAGCAGCGAACAGTCGCCTTTCGTCTTGGCTGGCGGCCATGAATTGGTCAATGGCGTACTCGGCTTGGTCAATGATGTCATTCGCCTGGCGCTGCGTAAATTGGGAAACGGGGTTGTAATCGGCCTCGTGTCGCATCGCCTGAGTCGTTGTGAACGTTCTAGCGAACGAGACGATGGCCGGAGAGTACAGATTGACTTCCCGGCGCTCGAACTGTTGGCGGGCGTACCCGTGCTGGAGCGCTCTGAAAGTGAGAACCCACTCACGGGCGCTTCGCGCATTTGGCGATTGACCCACCAATGTGTCGGCACATGATCCGGCCAGAGCGGTGAACATTGCGTAATAAGCGGCGCTGATTGCGCGTTTCAGGTCGGCTTCGGTGGGTTGCGGAAAATCGGCGTTCCGCCTTGCGTTGTCAATGAGATCAGCGCCGTTCAAGGTGCATCACCTCTGCGGTATGGTCCCATTCGCATTCCGGCACGAGGCTGGTGAACAGACAGGATATGCCCAGCTCATCGAGCTCGCGCCGGAGCCGGTATGGAATGCCGACCGTGATCGCAGGGTCGGGTCGCCGGTCCTGGCCGCGGTACCCAACCAGGATCCTGAAGTACGGGCTTTCGTAGATGAAGTCATGCCGCAGGTCGGCAGCCACGGGTCCGATTTCATAGGAACCTTTGAATTGGTCTTGCAGGTCGGTCTTGACGAGGTGGGCGATCCGGTCCAATAGCTCACCTTGTGAGAAGTGGGGCATGACAGCGCCTCCCTTCAGAGTATGGGAAGTGTGGGGGTATTTTATACCGTTGCGACTCGTGAGGTGATACGGCTTTGCACAGTCAAGCCAAGTACGGTGCACGCTGCGGGCACGGCGGTTAGAGCGCCGGCTGACCGCTGAACGGCTTTCCCGGGGCTGGCGCGGGGGAACCCAAGCGGCATAGTGCAACAACCGCCACCCCTCCGTGTCGGACAGCGGAGGTCGAGCGTCAAAGGTTATCCGGTGCGCAGGCCCTCGCGCACCTCAACCGGCTCCAACGGCGCCAGCGTGCCGTTCACGCAGCGGGCTTTTATGGTTTTGAGCATGGTGGGCCTATCCCGGGTTTGGGACTCAAATGACTACTAAGAGGATCGTGGCCTAATTTGTGGCAATACACCTTCGTAACCTTTTATTCCTCTTTTGATATGCGATGCGTAGAACGCAATGCTATGCCGAGTAGTGTTCGCTGATGGATGCTCCGTAAGCACTCTTTCCAGAACTTCATTGTATGTTAACCCGACCGTCTTCCCATTATCCTCCGCTGCCACATGGCATAGCCAAAATATAGCCGATTCTTTGACCGTACCCCTCGGTTTCCCCCTAGTCTGCATGAGAGCGTCAGGGTCAACCAACGTGGAACGCAGGGGGCCGATTTGTCCATTACCATTGCCGACGCTGTCAGGCAGCAATTCCGCATTTGCCGCGACGCGTCGGAGCAAGTACTCCGATTTGCTCCGCGTGCTGTTGAAAATCGTCTGTTTGTCAACCGGCCGGTTTTCGAGTTCGGCTGATTCGGCTTTCCAGTCGTCCAATTCAGACCGCAGACTGTTGACAAATTCAGCAATCATCAAGCCCTGCTGAATCGGGTCCTCCGGGCGTTCCGATTCGGGCAAACCAGCAGTATGTTTGTTGAACAACTCAAACTGTCTGGCATGGTCGTTTAGCACTGCTTCCCCCTCTTCAATCAACCTGCGCAGTTCGTTGCGCCGCGCATCGTCAGCTCCGGCAATGCTCTCACGCTCCGCTTCCAGCAGTTCTTTGAACAACGCGGACAGGCGGTTGGCGAGGTCGTCGTCGATCTTAACGTCGCTTGGGAACGTCATCTCATCCTCCGGTGAGTACAAGCCAACGAGTTCATCCAGGGGTGGAGCAACGGGCAGGTGGGCTTGGATGTGGGCGTCGATGTGGCACAAATCGCAGACCCGTTGGTGGGCGTCGCCGCAGTGGGTTTCGTATAGCCAGCGGCTCCGGTAGGAACGCCATCTTCCGCAACGGTCACACACTTTTCCGAAAGCGTAACCACAACCCCGGCAGTTATGGCTGGCGGCGGGCGAGGCTGCGCCGCAATCAGGGCATACTACAACCGGCGCGTTGCCACCATCTTTCTGAGTTCCGCGCGGTTCCAGCGACCATTCGCGGTAGTCCTCGGGCAGGCCGTGGGTTACGGCGTTGGCGGCCAGGTCGAGGATGATGCAGTCGCCGCCGCCGGGTTTGGGGCGCAGGCCGCGGCCTACCATTTGCAGGTACAGGGCCAGGCTCATGGTGGGGCGGGCGATGACGATGCAGGATGCGTCGGGCAGGTCGAACCCTTCGGTGGCAACGATCACGTTGACCAGCACTTTGATGCTGCCGTCCCTGAAGCCGGCGATGGCCCGGTCCCGTTCCTCCCGTTTGGTGTCGCCGAGGATGACCGCCGACGGTACGCCGGCCTCGTTGAACATCGCGGCCAGGTTGTGCGCGTGGTCCACGGACACGGCGTAGGCAATCGTCGGCCGTTGATCGTTCGGGGGTTCGGCAGCGTGTTTCTGCCAGAAAGCCAGCGCGCCGGCGGTCATTATGTCGGGGCGGTCGCGGTTGGCCCTTTCAATCCCCCCGACGGAGTAGTCCCCTTCCGGGTCAAACTCATTACCACCACTGATGCGTTGTTCCTCAGACGGTATGAACACCTGCGCCTGGCACAGCGAATTAATGGCCTGTAAGTCGGCAGTCTGTAGGCCGCAGATTAATTGGTCAAAGAGGTGATCGAACCTTTCCTTTTCCAACAGTCGCCAAGGGGTAGCGGTCATGCCGACAACAGGGCCAGGCCACCGATGCATAGCGCGAGCCCAGCCATTGGTGGCGGTCCGGTCGGGGTCGTCGCCAGCATGATGGGCTTCATCGATTACCAGCAGGTCGTCAGAGGTGTAGCGGTTCCATACTTTGCGTACTTCCTCCGCTTCCCACGCCTCTCGCCTACCGATGCGCCGGCCCACAGTTTGGGCCATGAGGATGACGACGCCGCCGGCCATGGCCGGAGCGTCCTCGCCGGGCGTCCAGTTGACGTTGGTGATGGCGGAGACATCGGCGTCGGTGAGCATCCGCCGGGTCTGCTCGGCCAGTTCCTTGCGGTGGGTGAGCCAGACGGCCTTGCGTCCACCTTGCAGCCAGTCGGCCAGCAGCGCGCCGGCGATGACGGTTTTGCCGCCGCCGGTGGGCAGTTGCAGCATCAAACGGGCCTTGGGTCCAGTAGCCAGCCCGTGCTGCACACGCTGGAGCAACGACTCCTGATATGGGCGGAGTTCCAACATACTGGCGGATTGTATCATTGCGCATCCCTTCTCGATCTCGCCAGCCATGTACCGAAGACCGGGGCAATTTCACATCAATGAACAGGATTGGCAGGATTTGATTGATAGTCGCAAGTACCTGGACTAGCGGACGATGCGGTGAGTTGAACCGTCGATAGCATCATGTTCATCCTGTATATCGATGTAAGAAATAAAGTGCGTGGGCGTGGGCGTCGGTCGGTTGAATTCCCGCCCGGCGGCCGGCATACTGGCGCCACCATTCAAACGGGCAATCGACCCGGCTTGCTTTCCGGGTCATTGCGCTTCGGGGAGAACTAACGTATGGCAACCCTGGTAACCGGCGGCGTCGGCTTCGTCGGCGCAAGCATAGTCAAGGAACTGGCCGCTCGCGGACACGAGGTGGTCAGCTACGACGTGCTGGCCCCCGACGCGCTGATGACCCATTTCCTCGGCGACCTGGCTGAACGGGTCACCTTCACCGTTGGCGATATCCTGGATACGGCCGGCCTTGACGCTCTGCGGCGCGCGCATTCCATCGACAAGATCGTTCACGCCGCCGTGTTTACCGTCAACCGCACCGACCGGGAAACGGCCCGCAGCAAGGAAATTCTCGACATCAACCTCGCCGGCACCGGCAACCTGCTGGAACTGGCCCGCGAGATCGGCGTCCAGCGGTTCGTGTACATCAGCTCCGGCGCCGCCTATGGCCTGTGCCGCGACCCGGACCAGACCTACAATGAGGACGACCACCCGCAGCCGGGCAACCTCTACGGCATTACCAAGCTCGCCAGCGAGCAGCTGACCCGACGCTACGGTGATCTCCACGGATTCAGCGCCGTGAGCCTGCGCGTCAGCACACCCTACGGCCCCATGGAACGCATCACCGGCCACCGGGACAACATGTCCACACCCTACCAGTGGACCGGCGCGATGCTGCGGGGCGAGCCCATCTCCCTGGACACCTCCGACTACGGGCGCGACTACACCTATGTACTCGACACCGGGTCCGCCATCGCCGCCGTAGTCGATGCCCCCGAACTTCCCCACGACCTGTACAACATCACCAACGGCGTCCCCGTGACCGGAGCCGAAATCCAGCGCAAGTTGGCCGAGCTGTTCCCGGAGACCCGCATCGTGGAAGACGCGAACGCCGAACCGGCGAGTTCCTCCCTGGGGCCGACCCGCGGGCCGCTTTCCGGCTACCGCCTCTGGCACGACCTCGGCTGGGTTCCCCAGTACGACCTGGCCGCCGGCCTGGCCGATTATGTCCGGTGGCGGCGGGAGTCCGGGTTCCTGGACTAGCCATCCCGCCACTGTGCTGCAACGAGATTTCCCCGAATGCCAGACGGCATTCGCGCAATGACAAATCACAAAAGGAGCCGCGAATCATGGCGTTGCCTCCCGACCGCATCGACTATTTGCCCATCATCGACCGGCCCGTGATCCAGTGGCCCAACGACGCCCGCGTCGCCCTCTGGATCTCGCCCAACATTGAGCACTACGAGTACACGCCGGTCAACGAGGGCGTACGCGATCCCTGGCCCCGGGTGCCCTACCCCGACGTGCAGCAGTACGCCTACCGTGACTACGGCAACCGCGTCGGCTTCTGGCGGATGCTGGAGCCGCTGGACAAGCACGGCATCCGCTGCTGCATTTCTCTGAACCTGGCGGTGCTGGAGCATTTTCCCGAAATCGCCGCGGCAATGGTCGAGCGCGACTACGACTTCATGAGCCACGGCATCTACAACACCCGCTACCTCTACACCTGCACTGAGGACGAGGAGCGGGAGTTCTACCGGGACTGCATCGACACGCTGAGGCGGCATACGGGCAAGCAGCTCAAGGGGATGCTGGGCCCCGCCATCTCCGGCAGCGTCAGCACCCCCGACCTCATGGCCGAGGCCGGCCTGATCTACCATACCGACTGGTTCCACGACGACCAGCCCACGCCCATCAAGGTGCACAACGGCGGCAATCTGGTGTCAGTTCCCTACTCCATTGAACTTAACGACTCCTCGGTGCTGCGGGACAACCACTACACCGCCGAGTACTTCGCCGACATCTGCAAGCGGCAGTTCGACCGCCTCTATGAAGAGGGCGCCGAGAGCGGCCGCGTCATGTGCATCGCCCTGCATCCCTTCCTGATCGGCCAGCCCCACCGCATCAAGTACCTGGACGACGTGTTGAGCCACATCATGGCCCACGACGGTGTCTGGCAGACCACCGCCGACGAGATTGCCGAGTATTACATCGCCAACTACTACGACCAGGCCATGGAACACGCGCAAAAATTTGCCCAGTAGCATGCGCCCAGACCAGCCCCCAACCATCAGGAGCAAACCCATATGCCCGCCCAACGCACCTTTGGAATGGACCACCCCCACCACGAGTGGTCGCCCATCATCAGCCGCCCGGCCCTGCGCTGGCCCAACGACGCCCGGGTGGCCCTGTGCGTCATCCTGGCGCTGGAGCACATGGAGTGGCAGGTACCGGAGGGCAGCTTCCAGGTCCCGGGACTATCGGGCGGATCCGCTCCCCGGGCCTTCCCTGACTACGCCCGCATCTCGCACCGGGAGTACGGACATCGCATCGGCATATTCCGCCTGCTGGACACGTTGGAGAAGCACGGCATCACCGCCACGGTTGCCATGGACGCCATCACCGCCGAAAACTACCCGTTCCTCGTGCAGCACTGCCTGGACCGCGGCTGCGAGATCATCGGCCACGGCGTGTCCGTCAGTCGCATGATCACCAGCAACATGGCCGAGCCCGAGGAACGCGACTACATCCGCGCCTCCGTGGATGCCCTGACCCGGGCCACGGGCAAGGCCCCGCAGGGCTGGCTGGGCCCCGAGTACGGGGAGTCCGAGCGCACGCCGCAGCTGCTGGCCGAGGCCGGCCTGCGGTACGTGTGCGATTGGGCCAATGACGAACAGCCCTACCCGATGACCACCGGGGACAACCCCTTCTTCTCGCTGCCCCTGATGTATGAACTTGACGACGTGGCCTCCATGGCCCAGCGCAAGGTCACCGTAACCGACTACCAGCGCCGCCTCACCGAGAGCTTCGACGTGCTGCACGCCGATGGAGCCACCCACGGCCGGCTGATGGCGCTGAACTGGCATCCGTGGCTCGTCGGCCAGCCCTTCCGCATCGGCGCGGCGGACGACGCGCTGGGCTACATGATGGAGCAGGGCAGCATTTGGCCCGCCACCGGGTCCGAGATCATCGATTGGTACCAGAGCAGGATGGAGTGACTATCTGCTGCGGCCGGATATAGCGAAGTTATCCTGAATTACCGTTTTTGATAACTTGGGACAACTTTGGTATAAACTGCCAACATGGACCCGATTCGGAATCCCTACGCTCCCGGAGCCGGCACGCCACCTCCGGAGTTGGCCGGCCGAGATGAGCTGCGCGAGGCGGCGCGCATTGCGTTGGAACGCGCCCGAGTAGGGCGCTCCAGCAAGAGCATCGTCATGGTGGGCTTGCGAGGCGTGGGGAAAACCGTGCTGCTTGACCGTATCAAGCAAGATACAGAATCTGACGGCATCTTACCGGTGTCTATCGAGGCTCCCGAAGACCGTTCAATTCCTGATATTTTAGCGCCGCATTTGCGCAACGCCCTATTGCAACTTTCCACTCGGGAGAATGCCAGACAGCAGGCGCAGCACGCATTGCGCGCATTGACTGGGTTCGTAAGAGCTTTTCGAGTGAACTACCAAGGCGTAGAGTTGAGCTTGGACTTTGAGCCCGAACCGGGATTGGCTGACAATGGTGACTTAGAAGTAGATCTACCCGACTTGCTGGAAACTGTCGGATACGCTGCCAAGTCCGCCGAAGTATGCGTGGCCTTGTATATTGACGAGTTACAGTACGTTAAAGAAAACGAGCTTGCCGCATTGGTTACAGCATTGCACCGGACATCCCAACGGCAATTGCCGGTGATAATGTTGGGCGCCGGCCTGCCTCAGGTGCGAAGTAATTTAGGCGAAGCCAAATCTTACGCGGAACGCCTTTTCGACTTCCCTGAGATAGGACCTTTGTCTCACAATGACGCAAGGAAGGTCATTGCCAAACCGGCACAGGCCGAGGGCGTAGAAATAGCGTCAGATACTCTGGATGCTATCATTCTCATCACTCGCTGCTATCCTTATTTCTTGCAGGAATGGGGATTCCATCTGTGGAATGTTGCCGATAGCTCCCCCATCACAGCTGCCTACCTTGATGCTGCTTCTCAAAGCGCCATGCGCGAACTCGATCGCGGATTCTTTCGGGTTAGATTTGATCGACTCACTCAGCAAGAGCGAAACTATGTTCGCGCTATGGCCGATCTTGGTGAGGGGCCATATCGCACTAGCGCTGTGACTGAAAAGTTGAATCGCAATGTTCAGTCTTTTAGCCCTACGCGTGACAATTTGATCAGCAAAGGCACAATATGGCCCACCACTCACGGATATATTGATTTTACCGTTCCTATGTTTGATGAATTTTTGCGTCGTGTCATGCCTGGTGATGACTGGCAGTTACTGTAAAGGACACCTGCCGATAGGGTTATTGGCCGGTATGAGTCAAACCGATTGACGGAGTAATCCCATGGCCTCCTCACTGATTCGCGGCAAGCACGTCATCACTCCGCAGAGCGCCGGCGGCGTGACCACCATCGCCGACGCGGCCATCTACCAGGAGGACGGCGTCATCCGGGACATCGGCCCTTATCAGGACCTGCGGCAACGATATCAGGCCGACGCTGAACTCGGCGGCCCGAACTACGCCATCATCCCCGGCCTGGTGAACACCCACCATCACGGTCGCGGCGTCACCACCCTGCAGATGGGCACCTGCGACGACTGCCTCGAAGTGTGGATCCTGGCCGGCTGGGGTCGCCGTCCCTACGACCATTACCTGATGACCCTGTACACCGCGTTGAACATGCTGGAGTCGGGCCAGACTACGGTGATGTACAACCACCCGCAAACGGCGGCCGCCACGTTGAAAGAGGACATCGATGCTGTCCTCCGTGGTTTCCTGGACGCCGGAATGCGCGTGGCTTTCTCCAGCTATCTCCGCAACCAGAACCGGGTGGTCTATGCCGGCGATGGCGATTTCCTGGGCGGCTTGCCCACCGATCTGGCCGACGACGTGCGCCGCTACCTGTCCGTCGCCCACATGAGCGATGACGACTATTTCGCCTTCTGCGACACCATGGTCGGGGAGTACCACAACCATCCGTCGGGCAAGGTTCGCGTGCTGTTCAGCCCCGCCAACGCGCAGTGGAACTCCGACGATTTCCTGGTGCGCTGCAAGGAGCAGGCGGCGCGACACCAAACCGGCATCCACATGCACCTGGTGGAAAGCCCCTACCAGAAAGACTACGGCATCCGAACCTGGGGCAAAACCCCGGTGGAGCACCTGCATGACCTGGAGTTCCTGGGGCCGGAGGTGTCCTTCGCCCACGCCGTCTGGCTCACCGAGCGGGACATCGACCTGCTGGCGGACGCCGGCGCCACCGTGGCCCACAACGCCAGCTCCAACCTGCGCCTCAAGAACGGCATCGCGCCGGTGAACCCCATGCTGGCCCGCGGCGTCAACGTGGCCATGGGCACCGACAGCACTGCCATCAACGACGACGACGACTTCCTCCAAGAGATGCGGCTGGTCAGCAAGCTCCATCGCCAGCCGGGGTTGGATCAACCGGCGATCACCATGGAACAGGTCCTGACCATGGCCAGCGCCAACGCCGCCGCGCCCACCGGCTTCGGCGATGAAATCGGCGCGCTGGAAGTGGGCCGCCGCGCCGACATGGCGCTGGTCCGCTTGGACGCCCTGGAAGACCCCTACCTCGATCCCAACACTCCGCCGGTGGAACTGGTGCTTGGTCGGGCCAAGTCGAAGGACATTGCCACGGTCATAGTCGACGGCGAGGTATTGCTCCAGGACGGCGCCCACACCCGCGCCAACAAGGCCGACGTCGCCCGCGAGCTCCGGGAACAACTGTCGCGCCCCCTGGATCCCGCCACGCTGGCCACCCGACGCATGGCCAGTCAACTCGCGCCCTATGTTGAGCAGTTCTACCGCAGCCACCCGCCGGCCATGGGCGAGCCTCACTACGTGTACAACAGCCGGACGTGATGGATCTTTTGACCGCTGTATCGACAGTGTGATAATGAAGTTGCAAATTGCTGCTGAAGCGCTTTGGGGAGCAGTTCACAATGACCACAGTATCGGCAAAAGTTGGGATTGCCAAAATTGGGGGCGAACGGTTTCATTACGCGGAATCTGTGGTGGACGTATGGGCCGATCATTCGGTTTTCCCCGAGGCATTGCTGAACAATCTGGGCATCGAACCCAAGATCCAGCAGACGGTTCGCCTCTCCGACGGGAGCCTGGCGGATTGGGGCTACGGTATCGCCCTGTTGCAGATTGGCGACCAGCAATGGCCCTGCCCGGTGGTGTTCAGCCCCAATGACGAATACAGACTGGGAGCTTCCGCAGTGCTGATATTCAACCTTGACGAAGATTACCAAGCAGGGGCGCTCGTCGCCGCCGGCCCATTATCACTGGGTCGAAACGAGGATATTAGCCCTAACGAGTTCGCAAGGCTGACCGCGGCGGCTCCGAGAGAAGGGTACCGCATCTGGCTTCATTATGACGACGGTGTCGCCGGGGAAGTCGATTTGTCGCACCTGGCGGAGTCAGAATTGTTCAAGCGTTGGCGAGACCGTCGATTCTTTGAGTCGCTGCGAATTGGGCCTCATGGTGGAGTGGAATGGGATGACGATGTTGCCCTGTGCGGCGACGCGCTGTACCTGGAGCTTACAGGCCAGATCGTGCAGTCAACGGTCTGAAAAGGGATGCCGTTAATATGCCTCATCAACTGAGGCAGCATAAGTGTGTATCTATATGGCAACGACCATGGACCACCACATATTCACGTCAGATACAGGAACGTTTGAAGCACGGTAGCCATAAGCGATGGCAGCATAATCGCCGGTGACCTGCAAGGGCGTCCTCGCCGCGTGGTGCAGTCTTGGGTCGAACGTCGTCGGAGCGCTTTGCTGGCGGCGTGGGAACAGATGCGGCAGGGCGAGAATCCCGGCTACATCGGCGAGTGACGAGGAAACGATGGTACTGGAACTCGAAACCACCCACGGCGCCATGACCGGCGCCCGCTACATCGAGAGCCTGCGGGACGGCCGCGAGGTCTGGCTGGACGGCGAGAAGGTCGCCGACGTGACCACTCACCCCGCCACCACCGGAATGGTCCACGAGCTGGCGCGGATCTACGACCTGCAGCACTCGGAAAAGTACCGCGACGAGATGACCTTTGTCTCGCCGGATACGGGCAACCGCTGTAGCCTGTCGTGGCTGCTGCCTCGAAGTCACGCGGATCTGAAGCGGCAGCGACGCAACAGTGAAATCTGGAACGCGGAGTCCTGGGGTCAGCTGGGCCGCAGCCCGGACATCCTCGCACCCTACATCAACGGCCTGGTGGCCATCAGCGACGCGCTGGGACAGGTCAAGCACCCCGAGTGCGACTTCGCCGAAAACGTCATCAACTACCACCGCTATTGCATGGAGAACGACCTGTTCCTCACCCACGCGCTGGGCGACCCGCAGGTTGACCGCAGCTCACAACCGCAGAACGAGACCCGCGCCGAGAGCGAAACCGAGGTCGCGCTGCACGTTGTCGAGGAAACCGCCGCCGGCGTCATCGTCCACGGCGCCAAGCAGCTGGCCACCGCCGCGCCCATCAGCAACGAGACCTACGTGTCCCTGTCGGCCACCTTCATGCGCCGCTCTGACCCCCGGTTCATCCTGTCGTTCTCAATCCCCACCGACACCCCGGGCATGAAGATGCTGTGTCGGGAACCGGTGTCCCAATGGGTGGGCAGTTACGGCCACCCATTGGGCACGGTGTACGACGAGCAGGACGCCATGCTGTTCTTCGACCACGTACTGGTGCCCTGGGATCGCGTCTTCATGCTCTACGACTCGGCGCCCCTGCTACAGCGGTTGGGCTCCGATGCCAACTTCCGGGGCTGGGGCAACCTGTGCCGCATCCACCAGCGCATGAAGGTGATGACAGCAGTGGCTACGCTTATAGCGGAGGCCATCGGCGTGATCGAGTATCGCGAGGTGTCGGCCAAGCTGGGCGAGATGGCGATGCACGCCGAAATGTGGGAACACGCCATGGACGGCGTGGAGCACAACGCCTATGTGGCCGACAACGGATTCATGTCCCTGGGCTCGATTTCCGGCATGAACGTGTATTTCGCCCAGACCTCGCAGCGCCTAGTGGAGTTGTTGCGCGAAATCTCCGGCTCCGGCATGATCATGCAGCCCAGCGAGGCCGACCTGGCCAACCTCGAGTTTCGGCCCTACCTCGACCGCTACATGCCGGGCAAGGGGGTGGGCGTCGAGTACAAGTCCCGCCTGTTCCGCCTCGCCCACGACCTCGCGGCGTCGTCCTTTGGCATGCGCCAGGAGATCTACGAGTACTGGCACGGCGGCGACCCCAACCGCAACCGCATCAACCTCCTCCGCAACTACGACCAGGCCGACACCACGGAGCGCATCAAGGCACTGATCTCCAAGCCGCTTCGGTCGTAATCCGAGTCACCATCGTGACAACAGCAGGGGCGTGGATCACACGCCCCTACACGCTTCTGCTGTGTAGCGCCGCAGGTCGCGCTATCCCCAGGTCGCAAACCCCATCGCGCACCCGGTGCCCGCCGGCGAGCGGTAGCACGGCACGTAGTCCACGACATCCATGTTCAGGTGTTCCGTCGCCCCGGTCACGACGATCCAGTTGCGGATCTCGGAGCTGCCCGAGTTGATCTTCTCCCGCGGCAATGCCATCAGTTTGTCAACGCTCTTGGCCTGCATCCCGGCCAGCGCCTGCTGGTCCAGCTCTTCATCGACCACGAAGTGGCTGAGGCCGCCGGACGCGAGTATGCCCACCCTGATATCCTTCGGCCACGACTCGATGGCGGAGCGCAGCGCCTGGCCCAGGTTGAAGCACCGCTTGGGCGTCGGCTGGTTGGGCGGATAGTAGGTGTTGAGCATGACCGGAACCGTCGGCAGGATCCCATCCGTCATCAGGCGGTTGTACACGTAGCCGAAGGCGTGGCCGATTCCGCCGCGTTCCCCCCGTCCCCGGGTGGGATCCAGGAACTTCGAGGTGCCCACGTCGAACTCGGCGTCCATCAGGCTGTCGATGATGTGCAGGCCCAGCGCTGAGTCGGTGGGCGCCTGCGTGTCCTCGGTGCTGTAGCCGATGAGATTCATGCCGCCGGTGGACGGGCCAGCCTCATGGCCGGACACCTTCACCTCGTCGCCCCAGTAGACGCAGAACGCGGGCATGTTGTCATCGAGCAGGTACTCGTGCTGGTCGTCGCCCACCATAACCAGCACGTCCAGCTTGGCGTCGTACAGTTTCTTTGACAGGTGAGCGATGGCCTTCTGGTTCTGATCGTGCCGTTTCGCAAACTTCTCGGGCGTGATCTCTTTGGCAATTCGCTCGGTGTCAGTTCGAGCCAGCAGGTCCTCGAAGTTGGAGGTGATGCCGTCGGTTCCGATCAGCTCCAGGTGCCCCTTGTCCCTTTCACCACGGCCGGCCCAGCCTTCCGGTGGAGTGCTCAGTTGCGGACTGTGTGAAGAGGCCAGGCCCAGTACCAGTTCTGCCATTGTGCGTCTCCTTTGCAGGTAAGTGTGACCGCCATTCTATCGCATCGGGGGCCGGGTTCGGCAGGGCAATCGCACCATCGCCGTCATTCCTGCGAAAGCAGGAATCCAGTGGTCGAATTTGTCAAATACACTTCAAATTCTTTCATGCTATGACTAATGGACTCCGGCGTTCGCCGGAGTGACGGGCGTGGAGCCTATGATGCGATTGCCCTGCCGGGTTCGGCTAATCTGATGGTGCAAGGGGGCGGCGGCGTTATTTTGTTTGCTTGCGTCGCCCTTACGCCAGGCATATCATTGGCTCCGCAACCTGAGGGCGGACCGGCTGTTGGTTGCGGGCCATCGGCAGGGCGGCACATACTACCGTGATGATACCGGACTGGAACAGTCAAGGCGTGTTGCCCCCGATACGTCCCGGCGCTGGCGGTTCCTCCGCGGACCGGTCGCCTTATCGGGTATCATTGCAGCAGTTGGTAACGACATTTGCCATTTCTCTGGAGCGCGCGATTATCCTCCGAGGATTTCTCGACTACCGTGCCGCTTTGCACGCCGCCGGCATCATCGTCGGTTTCCAGTGGGTTGACGGTAGCTTTGTGGAGAACATTGCGGCGCTGGAAGGGCGAGAGCCCAACGATATGGATGTGGTTACGTTTTGTGGTTTGGCAGCGGAGGGTTGCGATCATCTATTCGCGTCCGCTGCTATGAAGGAGGCATTCCACATAGACGCTTATCTGTACCGTATTGACCGGCCTCTCACCTCAGACCGTGTGCGATGGATCACTTATTGGTATAGTTTATTGGCACACCGTCGCAGCCATTCATGGAAAGGATTCGTCCAAGTAGATTTGAGCCCGGTTGGCGACCTCGTCGCACAGGAAACGTTGAATTTGGTGATGCACAGAGAGGGTTGGCAATGAATTATGATGAGTACCTTTTCAACTTATCCGAAGTTGGTGAACTGGAGGCGTTGCTGTCTTCACCGGACATATTGGAGGTGGAGAAAATCGGCTTGCGCTACCGGCTGGAGAAAGCCCGCAAACGCATCGCGGGGATTGCGCCGCCCCCGGCCCCTGTATATGATGGCGGCGAAACTGAACCTGCCGCCGCATTGCCCGTGTCCGTAGTCAATCACAACGGGGACGGCGAAAGGAGTGAACAGCAATGAAGTACGATTACATCGTGATTGGGGCGGGTTCCGCTGGCTCGATTATCGCCAGCCGCCTGACTGAGGACCACAGCACCAGCGTGCTGCTGATCGAGGCTGGCCCCGACTATCCCGAGTTTGAGCACCTGCCGGAAGAGGTCAAGTTCGGCTACAACACCGAGATCGACATCATGGTCAGCGACCACAACTGGCAGTTCGTCGGCAAGGGCACCGACACCTCTCCGGAGATCATGGTGCCCCGGGGCAAGGTGACCGGTGGTTCCAGCGCCATCAACGGCCAGGTTTTCCTGCGCGGCGTGCCCGAGGACTATGACGGCTGGGCCTCCGAAGGCAACGACGAGTGGGCCTACACCAAGCTGCTGCCCATTTTCCGCCGGATCGAAACCGACACCGACTACGGCAACGATGACTTCCACGGCGGCGACGGCCCCATCGTCATGCACCGCTTCGCCCGCGAGACCTGGTTGCCCGCTCAGAACGCCTTCAGCGCCGCCTGCGTCGCGGCCGGCTTCCCGGAGACGTGGGACCACAACCACCCCGATTCCTATGGCGTTGGCCCCACCCCCTTCAACAACCCCAACGGCATCCGGATGAGCACCAACCTCGGCTACCTCTCCGAATCCCGCCACCGCCTGAACCTCACCATCAAGGCCAACTGCCACGTCCACCGCATCCTCTTCGACGGCAACAAGGCCGTTGGCGTACAGCTGGAATCGGGCGGCGAGACTTTCGTGGCCGAGGCCGACGAGATCGTCCTCAGCAGCGGCGCCATCGGCTCGCCCCACATCCTGATGCTGTCGGGCATCGGTCCGGCCGAGCACCTGCGCGAAATGGGCATACCCGTGATCCAGGACGCCCCGGGCGTCGGTCAGAACCTGCGCGACCATCCCACCGTCTGGTGCACCTGGCGCACCAAGCCCGAGGTCGAGCTCGACGGCCTGGCTCCGCGCTCGCAGCTGTGCCTGCGTTACACTGCCGACGGCTCGGAGCTGCGCAACGACATGAAGATCAGCATGCAGTCCTTTGCCACCGAGCGTATCAACCGCGGCGGCGACCGCATGGTGCCGCTGGGCATTCGCATGACCGCCGGCATCCAGTTGGCCGCCGGCGCTGGTCATATGCGGTTGCAGTCCACCGACCCCTACGAGCAGCCCTTCCTGGACTACAACTACCTGAAAGAAGAGTCGGACCGGGTGCGCCTTCGCGATTCGGTAAAGCTGTGCATCCAGCTGGCCGAGCACGAAACCTTCCGCGACCTGATCCAGGAGCGGACTGAGCCGCCAGCGGACGCCACCGCAAGCGACGATGCGCTGGACGCCTGGATCGCCCGGGAGGTCACGACCTCACAGCACATCTCCGGAACGTGCAAGATGGGCCCGGACAGCGACCCCATGGCCGTGGTTGACCAGTTCGGCAAGGTCAAGGGCGTCACCAACCTGCGCGTCGCCGACGCCAGCGTCATGCCCGATTGCATCCGCGCCAACACCAACGTCACCTCGATGACCATCGGCGAGCGCGTCGCCGAGTTCATCAAGGAAGGACGCTAAGCCGAACCGAGCAGGGGCGAATGATTATTCGCCCCTGCCAATAGGCAGACCATGCCCCCCGCCCGTAAATGGACCCGCATCGAGGACTTGGCGGTGCTCCACCTCTATCGTGGCAAAGTGGCTCTGGACAGCCGCGAAGTCGCCGCCCTGGCCTCAGCGCTGGAGCGCAGCCCCAAGTCCATCGGCGCCCGGATCCAATCTTTCGCCGGGCTGGACCCGGCCAACCCGTACTCGCCGTCCGGCAAGGCCACGGCGCTGACCCAATCCGTCTGGGCCGAATACCTCGCCGACCGCACCGCCATCGCGGTGGAAGGCCAGCGGGCGTACCTGGGGATATTGAACCGGTACTCGATGGGCCGGCCGTAAGGCGTCGCCACCGAAAACACACAAAGATTGGGGGCGAATGATCATTCGCCCCTGATTTATTCTGCGTGGCCTGCGGGTTACACCAGCACGCCAAACCCCGACTTGGTGCAGATCTCCAGCCGGTTGTGGTCCGGGTCGTGGAAGTAGAAGGCCTGCTGACCGTCGTGGCGGGTCTGGATATCGGTGCACTCGACGCCGATGTTCTGCAACTCGTCGCGGGCGGCAGCGATGTCGTCCACCTCGAACGCGGTGTGGTGCGACGGCGCAGACGGCGCATCGGGGTTCTCAATTATGTGAACCATGGCGCCGCTGGGCAGCTGCAGCCAATACAGGTTGTCGCTGTCCACCATCTTCGGGATCTGCTTCACGCCCAGGACTTCCTGATACCACTTGAGGGCAATGTCTTTGTCGCGCACGTTGTAGGTGATGTGGTTGATTGCCTTCAGTCGGATGTTGTCGGCGTTGAGTCCCATAAGGTTTCCCTCCGTGTGAGTTACTTCCGTCATTCCGGCTTTCGCCGGAATCCAGCAATCCGTGGAACAAAGATGGCCTGGATTCCCGCTTTCGCCGGAATGACGTTCAAATTTGGGTTAGATTTCCAGCAGCCTCTCCAGGTTGGCGAAGAGGATGGCATCTTTTTCGTCTCGGGTCAGGCTGTCCAAGCCCAGCAGCCACGATACCGGCCAGTCAGCGCACATGTCGAAGGGCCAGTCGGTCCCGAACACCACCTGCTCGATGCCCACCATGTCGATGAGCATGCGCAGCCCATCCTCGCTGTGGGTCAGGCAGTCGTAGTAGAAACGGCCGAGATAGGCGCTGGGCGGCTGGTCAAGGTTGGCCCGCGCTTCCGGCCGCACCTGCCAGCCCCGGTCCATGCGCCCGATGCCGTAGCACGCGTAGCCGCCGCCGTGGCACAGGCACACCCGCAGGCCGGGGTAACGGTCCATCACCCCACCAAAAACGAAGGACGCGTAGGTGATCGCCCGGTCGGCCAGGTTGCCGATGGTGTTGGGCAGGTGGTAGCGGTTCAGCCGCTCGGAGACCACGGTATCGCCGCCCTGGTGGATCAGGAACATCGCTCCCAAGCGTTCCGCGGTCGCCCAGAGCGGCTGGAAGACCGGATCGTCGAAGGTGCGACCATTCACGTGGTCGCCGATCATGGCCCCCTTGAGACCCAGCTCCTCGACCACTCGCGTAAGTTCCTCGATGGCCGCGCCCACGTCCTGCATCGGCAGGTGGGCCAGGCCGGCAAAGCGATCCGGATACTCCTCGGTCAGCTGCGCGACATAGTCGTTGCACTCCCGGTGCATGGCCATGGTCTGGTCCACGCTGAGGTCGTAGAAGTACATGTTGGCGTTGGTCGACAGCACATGAACATCCACGCCCAGCGAGTTCATGTCGGAGATGCGCTGCTCCGGCGTCCAGAAGGTGCGCGGGTTGTACCGGTGCTGGTTATACAGCTGGGGCGCGGTGACCCCAAACCAGTTTTCGCCGCTCTGCATTGCCCGCAGCGCGCTGGCCGGCGTTATGTGCGCGTGGACATCAAGAACGCGTACTGCCATTGTCGGTTCGCTCCTGTATGGTCGCAATCGCCTGAGCCAAGGCGGCTAGCAGGCGATGGACGTTGCGGTGAATTATAGCCGCTTTGGTTTCATCCGTCAGGACGCTGTTCAACCCGGCGATTGAGACACCCAAACCAACCCCTGTTATCATATTTTCGCCACTGCGACTTCCCTGGTAATTCTCCACTCTGGACGCTGCTCACATGACTACTCCTGCTCCACGCTCACAGCACCCGTACTTCATGTACGACGCCATCGTCTCCCAGCCCGACGCCATCCGCTCGGTCATCACTACCCAGAAAGAACGTTGTGCTGCGGTCGCCGAGGTTATGGCGCAAAAACGCCGCATCTACGTGGTGGGCATCGGCACGTCCTGGCACGCGGCGCTGATTGGCGCGTCCATCATGGACGCCGGACCCGAGGCCTTCGCGTGCAATTCTTTCGAGTTCTGCGTGTCGCCGCCCCGCGTCACGACCGACGACGCCGTCATCGTCATCAGCCACCGGGGCACCAAGCGGTCGTCCTACGACGCGCTGGACGTCGCCAACAGCCTTGGCGCTTACACGGTGGCCGTCACATCGACAGACCCGGGCCCGCGCATCCAGGCCGCCGACGCCGGCATTCGCACCGTAGAACAGGAGAAGTCGGCCGCCTTCACCATAAGCTACACCACCGCGCTCACGGCGCTGGCCATGCTCAACCTGGGCATCGCCGGTCGCCTGGATGATACAACCAACGGACTGGACGCGTTTCCACAGCAAGTCGCCGACATCCTTGCTGACGAGGACGCAGTGCGCCAGGTGGTCGCCGAACATCACGCGCGGCGCCGGTTCATCTCCGCCGGCTGGGGCGCCAACCGCGCCAACGCCTACGAGGTCGCGCTCAAGATCAAGGAGACCAGCCGCGCCGACTGCGAAGGCTTCCAGACCGAGCAGTTGCTCCACGGGCCTTTCTGCTCCCTGGATTCCGACTGCTTGCTGACGCTCATTGCTCCCGACGGGGAGGATCGCGGTCGCTCCATGGACCTGGTTGAGGCCGCCCGGGAACTGGGCGCTCCCGCGTGGGCGCTGACTAACCGCGCTGACGAGAATCTGGAAAATGCCGGAGCCGTCGCCTTCCCCTTGCCGGATTGCCCCGCGTACCTGATGCCCATCGCCAGCGTCGTCCCGCTGCAGCTTTTCACCTACCACCTGGCCCTGGCTCGTGGAACGCATCCCGACCTGTTCCAGCAGGATGATCCGCTCCAGGCTGCCGCCCGCACCCACTACGATCTCTAGAACCCAATCCGACCCAGGAGGCCACCATGCCGGACAACGCAGACGCCCAGCGACTGATTGAAGAAGCCGCCCAGACCCGGGGCTACACCCTGGAGATGCACCGCATCAACGCCCTGGCCGATCCAGAATGGACCCAGAAATACGGCGAGTTCATCGAGGCCACCTACACCGGCCAACGCCTGCTGGACCGCAAGACCAAGGAACTGCTCCAGATCTGCGTCGAAACCGCCCTCCGCGCCGATCAGGAGCAAATCCAGGCTCACATCCGCGTCGCCCTGAACGAAGGCGCCACGCCCCGCGAAATCCTCGAAGCCATGCAGGCCGTCATCGCCCCAATGGGCGCCCTGGCCTTCCGCCGCGGCGTACAGGCCTGGGCAGCGGAAACGGGGTTTGAGTACTGATCGGCAGGCCCGGGCCCTTGCTTATCGTCGGCGGGGCGGTCTGTCTTGTCAGCCGAGGCGTATCAGTTGGCTCAGGCTCGCAACTTGATTTGCAGCCTCGACGTGTCCAGTGCGTTCGAGCACTTCCTTGATGTTTCTCAAACCGTCCTGAGCAAATGTAGCATCTATGCCATTCACCGGCGGATGAGAAATGATGTTTCGAAATCTTTGGATGTATCCCAGTTGGTTCGTATCCGTACTGTCATCGCCGAAGCACTGGGGGTTGGCTCTGAACAGATCCTCAAAATCTCCCACATCGATGGATGACTCGGGATCATCGTGCTTGTAAGTGCGATCTCTGGTGTAGTCAACTGATCTCTTCAATCGCTGTTCAAGGTCTTCTCCAAATTCCGACCGCAAACCATCAATCACATACCGTCGCATCGGATCGCGGTAAATGTTCAGTGCGTGATTGCAGATCGTCAGCCACCCGGGGTGTGCGCCTCTAAGTGGCAGCGTCAAGCCGTGGGTGGCTATCCAATTTCGGTCCTCTTGCCGATACCTCTGCAATTCTCCATTCAACTCAGTTATTGTCTTTTCGGTTGTTGACAAGCGGGCACGTAGCTCACGGATTGCATCCCGACGATCCCTCGCCGATTCGTAGCCAATATCCGAATCATTTACTGAGTCTAACTCTGTTTCTAATTCGTCAATGCGAGACAGTGCTTCCGCCAACTGTTGATCGAGCTGGGCGACTTTGCCTTGTTCAATACTCAGGCGACGGTTGAACTCATTTGCTCTCCGCCGTTCTCTGAGGACTTCCTTCTGAGTGTCTGCATCAGGTTCGCTTGAGGGCGCGGATTGCCGTTCTGCCTCCAATTGGCGATTCCGTTCGAATATCACCTCTGTGCGGCACACGCTGTATTGACCGTCAAAGTCGCTACGGAGGATCATCTGCAACGCGGTTTGTTGCAAGTTGTACAGCGCATCACCCGCACCCAATACCGATTGGGACAGGTAGGTGTTGGGTAGCCTACCACCACGTTGAGACCTAGGACCTGGCCATATCCAGCGCCCGGCACCATTGAAACATGCTAACCCGGTTAACTTGCGGAATTTCTCATTGGCCTCGTCTTCGAGCCGCACCACCCTAGCCAACCCGATCAAATCCCTCTGGATCGATTCCGGTTCAAGCGGGATCGTGCCATCGGGTCGTTCACTACAAACCAGAATGGGCAGATCTCGGTCAACACCAAACATCCACTCATCAACCAAATTTTCCACCGTCTCGGCATCAATCACCGGCACGTCCAGGCCGAGGGCTACACCTTCCGCCGAAAAGCCGAACCGTTCTGCTGCCCTCAGCAAAAGCCGCGGTGGACCAGCCCTTAACTGAGGCGGGTCCACGCCATCGCTTGAAACAAATCTGCTCCTGAAATTTGCTTGAACCATCCCATCGCCCACCACACACAGCCGCACCTCAAGCTGCATCAACTGCTCTGTCCATTGGGGATGCGACCGTTCTGTCTTGACCATGGCGTAAGCATATCCACCGTAATCCCCCGCTTCCACTTCAATCTCAGACGCTACGTTCACGTTGCCCGTCGATAACTCATTCCTCAAGAATTGCACGACGCTATCAAGCCGTGAACCCTCATTTTCTGAGGTCGGCACGTCGAACTCGAAAGTGGCTTCGTAAGGCAGTCCCACGGTGTCACCTGCATCTCAATGCCATGCTGTTACCGGATTCTACTGAGAATAGCGGTATAATGCCAGAGTGCGATTATCCAATACCAACGGGCGCAACCTAGGCCGCCATGCTGATCAAATCGCTGCACCTGAAAAACATCCTGTCGTTCAAGGATGCCAGGTTGGACCTGCAGCCACTGAACGTGCTCATCGGCGCCAACGGCTCGGGCAAGTCGAACCTGATTGATGTGATCGCACTGTTGCAGGCGGTCCCGGGCGATCTGGCGGGCTTCCTGCGACGCAACGGGCCAACGGGGGATTGGGCTTGGAAAGGTGGCCCTGCAGATTCCGAAACCGGAATGCCGGAACTCCTCGCTGCAATCAATGATCCTGAGAATCCCCACACGCCGCTCGAGTACGATTTGCGGCTGGACACAGGGGACGATGGTGTGAGAGTAGTACACGAAAGTCTAAAAGACCTTCGTCCTACCGGCGGCCAGCTCAGGCGCGTCTACTTTTCCCGGAACGCTGACAGATCAGGATTAGTGGCGTCAACAGGCGGAGCACAGCCCGAACTCACTGGCGAAACCAGCCAATTTAGGCTAACTCCCGACGCCGTTGGCAGCGCACAGTCAGTATTCAATGCAATTCGTGATCCTCTCAGTTTCTCGTTCCTCTCCACCACGGCGTTGCGGCTCGCTACGATCAAATCCTACCGATGTTGGCACGTCGGCCGCGACAGTCCGGTGCGTCGTCCTCAGCGCACTGATGGCGATCCCAATTTTCTGGAGGAGGATTTCAGCAACCTGGCTCTGGTGGTCAACGACCTGCTCAGCCGCCGGCTGGAACTGTCCCTGGATTCCTGCCTCAAGCGGTTCTACGAGACCTACGAAAGCCTGCACCCGCGCATCTTCGGGAACACTATTGAGCTGATCGTCAACGAAACTGGCATGTCCAGCGCGCTGCCGGCATCCCGCCTTTCCGACGGAACCATCCGCTTCATCGCCCTCCTCGCCATCTTGTGCCACCCGGAGCCGCCGCCGCTCATCTGCATCGAGGAGCCGGAGATTGCCATGCACCCGGATTCTCAGGACTTGGTGGTTGAGTTGCTCCGCAAAGCCTCCGAGCGCACCCAGTTGATAGTAACCACTCACTCGCCCTGGCTCATTGACCGCTTGTCTGCCACACCCGACTGCGTGTTGGTATGTGAGCGGGACCGGCATCCTTCAGATGGCACTAAGTTCAAGCGCTTCACTCGCAAACAGCTGGACGATTGGCTGGAAGACCAGCCCCTCGGCGAAGTATGGCTGTCAGGGGCTATGGGCGGGGTGCGGTGACGGCTATATGGTGGTGTGCCTGGAAGGTGGCAACCACTTACGCAGTTCCATGCGAGGATTCCTCCGCAAGGCCGCGGGTAACGATATCAACCTCGACGTGACTGCTTGTCGCGACAGAGACAGAGCGATTGCGCGTTTCGGCAAGGAGTCGGCGGCAGATTCCTTGCTGTTGATTGACGCCGAAGGCGATGACTTGAACGTCCTGCGGCAACGTGTGATTTCGAGAACGTCTTTTCCCGACGCAACGGCCCGAACCCTTTTCATGGTCCAACTCATGGAAGCCGGGTTCCTGGCAGACCCCTCGATGCTGGAAGTCTATTACGGACGTGGATTCAGTCTCCGCAGTTTGCCGGCCAATCCCAATATAGAAAACATACCCAAGCCGGACGTTGAGCGCGGCCTGCGCGATGCAAGCCGCAGGTGCAGCAAAGGGGCGTATGACAAAACAACCCACACTCCGGATCTGCTGATCCAACTCAACCCCACCACGGTCTACAACGCCTGCCTCAATTTCGCGCTCCTCATCAACCACCTCCGTGAACAAGCCGCAGCTTGATCCGTCCCTGCTCCGACAATCGTTGACGCTGTTTGCGCCCGTCCCCTACAATCGGTTGCGTCCCCCAACGGCCTATTTTCGTAACCAAACCTACGGGAGTCGTAACCTCGTATGAACACGGACGGCGACAGCATCCGCAGATCCTTCGCAGAATTTTTTGAACAGCGCGGGCACCAGTATATGCCCTCTGCCTCCCTCATCCCCGCCGGTGACCCGACCCTGCTTTTCACTTCCGCCGGCATGGTGCCCTTCAAGCCCTTCTTCATGGGGGAGCAGACCCCGCCCCGTCTCCGTCTCACCAGCTGCCAGAAGTCCTTCCGTACCACCGACATCGACGAAGTTGGCGACCACAAGCACCTCACGTTCTTCGAGATGCTGGGCAACTTCAGCATCGGCGACTACTTCAAGAAGGACGCCGTCGCCTTCGCCTGGGACCTGTGCACGGGACTCTTCGGCCTGGAACCGGAGCGCATGTACGTCACCGTCCACCTGGACGACGACGAGGCCTACGATCTGTGGCTGAACGACATCGGCGTGCCGCCGGAGCGCATCTACCGCTACGGCAACAGCGATAACTGGTGGGGTCCCGCCGGCCTGGAGGGACCCACCGGCCCCTGCTCCGAACTGCATTACGACGGCGGCGCCGAAAAAGGCCGGGGCCAGCATCCCCTCACCGACGAGATGATGACGCCCGACGAGCTCACCGCCATGCTCCGGGTCGAAGCTGAGGGCGGTCCCGCCGCCGAGCCCGGCGGTTGCCATCCCAACTGCGACTGCGAGCGTTTCGTGGAGCTGTGGAACCTGGTCTTCATGCAGTTCTACCAGGACCTCGAGGGAGTTCGCACCCCGTTGCCCGCTCCCAGCGTCGACACCGGCATGGGCCTCGAGCGCGCCGCCGCCGTGCTGCAGGGCAAGCCCAACGTTTACGAGACCGACCTCTTCCGCCCCATCATCGATGCCACCTGCAATCTCACCGGCCATGAATACGGAGAGAACGCCGAAACCGATTACGCCATCCGCGTGGTCGCCGAGCACGCCCGGGCCGCCTCGTTCCTCATCGGCGACGGCGTCGTCCCGTCCAACAGCGACCGTGGCTATGTGCTGCGCCGCATCATCCGGCGGGCCATCCGCTACGGGCGCCAGCTCGGGCTCGACCGCCCCTTTATGACTGACGTTTCCGACGCCGTGATCGCGCGTTTCGCCGCCGCCTATCCCGCCCTGGGAGAAAACGAGGGCTTTATCCGCAGGGTAGTGGGATTGGAAGAATCTCAGTTCCTGGACAACATTCGCCAAGGGATGCCGCTATTGGAAGACATCTTGCACTTCCTGTCTGACTCTTCCACTGGCGAAACAGCCGTCGGATTCCATCCCGGAATAGCCATCGTTCTGGAGGCTCATGGGATATCTAACTTGCGAGAGAGACGCATGATACCCGGTGGAGTGGCATTCACGCTGTACGACACCTACGGGTTCCCGCCCGAGTTGGTCGACGAGATCGGACGTCGCGAGTACGGCCTGGCCGTCGATATGGACGGGTTCAATGCCGAGATGGAGGCGAAGCGCGAGCGCGACCGCGCCGGGCGCCAGGTCACCGGCAGCATGGAAATCGTTACCGCCTACGAGAACCTGGGAGCCGGGCGTACACCTTTCGACGGCTATCAGCGCACGACCATTGACACGCGCGTCCTCGGCATCCTGCGCGAAGGCGAGGCGGTGGGACACGCCACCCGGGGCCAGCAGGTCGAGATTGTCCTGGCCGAAACCTGCTTCTACGCCGAGGGCGGCGGACAGGTGGGCGACCAGGGTACGATCGCCGGCCCAAACGGCTGCGTGCGTATTGAGGACACCCAGAGTCCGGTGGCCGGCCTCATCGTCCACCGGGGACTGGTCTCCGAAGGCGACATCGCCCTGGGAGAAGCGGTAACCGCCCGGGTGGAAACCCAACGCCGCCTGGACGCTTCCCGCAACCACAGCGGCACTCACCTGCTCCATGCCGCGCTGCGATCCGTGCTGGGCCCCCACGTTCGCCAGGCCGGTTCGCTGTGCGCGCCCGGCCGGCTGCGTTTCGACTTCAACCACGTGGGCGCGATGAGCCAGGAGGAGCAGCTGGACGTGCAAAGCCTGGCCAACCGCAAGATCCGCGAGAACCTGGCGGTCACCGCCCGCGAAACCACCTACACCGACGCCGTGCGCGACGGCGCGCTGGCTTTCTTCGGCGACCGTTATGGCGACGTCGTTCGAGTGGTGCGCATGGGCGACCACGATGACCACGACGAACCGTTCAGCTTCGAGGTCTGCGGCGGCACTCACGTTCACGCCACCGGCGAGGTCGGCACGCTGGTCGTGCTGGGCGAATCCAGCATCGGCGGCGGTATGCGTCGCATAGAGGCCATGACCGGGCGGGCCGCCGAGGAACTGTTTGTTCAACAAAGCGCCACCCTGGAAGCCATCTCACGGAAGCTGCAGGCGCCCGTTGCCGAACTGGAAACTCGTCTGGACGCCTACATGGCCGACACCGACGTGCTGCGCCGGAGGCTCGCCGATGCCGAACGGGTCAGCCTGCGGTCGGAAGCCGAGTCTTTGCTCGATCGCACTCGCGACGTCGACGGTGTCAAACTCGTGGCCGGCGTAACCTCCGCCCACAACGTCGAAGCCATGCGCGAGATGGGCGATTTCCTCAAGCAGAAGCTGGAGAACGTCGTCATCGCCCTGGGCGCGGTCATCGATGGATCCCCGATCATCGTCACCATGGTCACGCCGGATCTGGTGGGTCAGGGTCTTCATGCCGGCAACATCGCCCGTGACGCCGCCAAGCTCATGGGCGGTGGTGGCGGCGGCCGTCCGGAAACCGCTCAGGCCGGCGGACGCCAGCCGGAACGCCTGGGCGCGGCCCTGGACAGCGTGGCCAACCTGGTGCGGGCTGGACTGGGCAATTAGCCGCTCCGTCGTGCGGGGATAGCGATTTGGCAACCCCGTCGCCTCGTCCTGACCCCGCGGACCTTGCACGCGCCGGCCGCCTGCTGGCCCTGGACATCGGCGACCGGCGCATCGGGCTGGCGGTGAGCATACCGCCCGGTGAGCTGATCCTGCCGGCCGGGTATCTCGAACGTCGCAATCGGCGGGCGGACATCGCCGCAATCCTGGAACAGGCCAGCCAGCGCGACGCAGTCGCCATCGTTGCCGGCATGCCCTATGACGCCGACGGCCGTTCCGGGGAACAGGCGCGCAAAACCGCTGCGCTGGTCCGCGCTCTTCAGCGGGCGACCGACATCCCGGTGCTGACCGTCGACGAGTCATTCAGTTCCAACGCCGCAACCAACGACCTGCTGCAGTCCGGCCAAAGCCCCAGCCGCAACCCCGGCGCGATTGACGCTGCCGCCGCGGTCACCATCCTGCGCCGTTTCCTGGCCGCGTAAAGCCCAACCTCATCCCAATCGACCGATTTTCGGAGACCCTCCGAATTTCCGTTGCTGAGGCACTTGACCTTCAGCGAACAGCCGTTCTATAATCTTGGTGTGTTTAGAACGCCCGTTTCGAAGTGGATTATGTTCGCCATGAACGCCGTAGCACCCAAGCAGCGACAAATCGCCGAACCAAAAATCGATCACTACGAGGATACCGGTTGTGAGGTCTCCGCCACATGCTTCGACTGCCCGCTACCCCGCTGCAAGTTCGATGACATGGAATGGTTCTACAAATACCGTCGCCTGGGGCGGTATCTGCACATGGCCTCTGTGATCCATAGCGAAGGCCTCTCCATCCCCGAAGCGGCAGAGCGATTCTCCGTTACCCAGCGTACCGTGTTCCGGGTCTTGAAGCGCTGCCGAGAAGCCATGCGGGAACTGACGCCAGCGGAAGCCGCCGTGTTCGCCAGCCTGGCAGCATAATCTCCGCCAATGGAGCGAAGCATCCAATGCCCGCAGACAGACCCAACGCCGCGCTGTGGCGGTTCTTTGACGGCGCGTCGTCAATCAGCGCCAGTATGTTGCTCTCGATCGCGGTCAACGCCTGCGCCTTCTGCAACGGTCTGCCCGTGCTGGGCTATCTCAAGGACCTGACCAACCGGGATGATGGGATTATAATAACGGCAACGTTGTTGCTGTTCCCCACCACCGCCACGCTCTATGGAGTTTTCAGAATGTTCTTCGCAGCCAAAGAAGCCGCCGAACGCAAGGCCCGCGAACGTCGGCGCCAGGAACTCGAACGTGAACGCCAAACCCACGAACGCGGCCGCCGCGAAGGCATCGAGGCCGGCCGCCGGACAGAACGCGAACGCATCAGCGCTGCGCTCGAACAGCAGGGCGTGGAACTCACGCCGGAACTCGTCAGTATCCTTGCCGGCGAGGATGAATAGCGTCGTCTAACCCCGGGGCAATCCCAGGCCACGGCCGGCCACGATCCCCCGCTGCACTTCCGAGGTGCCGCCGGCGATCTTGTGCGAGAAGCTGATCATCCAGTTTTCCGGCAAGCGGCCATTCAGCGGAGCCCGCTTCTCGCCACGGCCCATCGCGCCGTCGAGGCCCGCCACTTCCAGTACGCTGTTGGCGGACCGGTGCAGCGTTTCGCTCCCGAAAGCCTTGCTCATTGAGGCTTCCTTGTTCGGGACCAACCCCTCGCCCTGCATCCAGGCCACGTTGTAGGCCATCAGGCGGGCCACCTCGCACTCCACGTACCGGTCGGCCAGCAGGTTTCGGACCCAGGGCTGCTGGGTCACCTTGACGCCGTTGCGTGAGACCTTTCCCGCGTATTCTCGCGTGTCATCCAGCAGGCGACGCGCGATGGCGGAATAGTCGATTCCGGAACGCTCGAAGTCCAGCAGCGTCACCGCCACGTACCAGCCGCGATTTTCCTCGCCGACCACGTTGCTGCTGGGCACGCGCACGTTGTCGAACATCACCTGGTTGAACTCGTGACCGCCGGCCATGTTGACCACCGGCCGCACCTCGACGCCCGGCGTTTTCATGTCCACCAGGATAAAGCTGATGCCCCGGTGCCTCGGAGCCTCCGGGTCGGTGCGGGCCAGGCACATGATCCAATCGGAATGGTGCGCCAGCGTCGTCCAGATCTTCGACCCGTTGATCACGTACTCGTCGCCGTCGCGCACCGCTCTGGTGCTCAGCGATGCCAGGTCGGATCCCGATTCGGGCTCGCTGTAGCCCTGGCACCACTGGATTTCGCCGCGCGCGATGGGCGGCAGATGGGTCTGCTTCTGTTCCTCGCTGCCGTGGATCATCAGCGTGGGCCCCAGCATCCGCACGCCGAAAATGTCCCGGCCCGGAGCCCGAAGGTAGGCCAGCTCTTCGTTGTAGATGGCCGACCGCACCGGCGAGGCATCCTGCCCGCCGTACTCCTCTGGCCAGTGCATGGTCAGCCAGCCACGTTCCGCCAGCCGGCCGCGCAGGTGCATGGTGAAGTCCCAGTCGTATTCCTCGGGCCAGCGCCCGCCGCCTTCCCAGTTGGCCGGCAGCTCGGTCTGGATAAACTGGCGCAGTTCGCCTCTGAAATGATCGTCTTCCGGAGTGAAGCGGTACTCCAAACCATGCCTCCTGCGAAATCAGATAGCCGTGTTGATCAACCCCGATCGGTCATCAAGCATCCACGGCCACGCACGTCACGGTTCGCACTACGCCCACCACCGTGTGGATTTTCTCCGTGACCAATCCTCCGACCACGGACATGTCCTCGCCGGATATCACTGCAATGATGTCGTAAGGACCCGTGACCACATCCACCGACTCGATGCCGTCCAGATCCCGCAAGGTGGTGGCTACGTCCCTGGTCCGCCCAACGGCGGTTTCAACCAGCAAAAAAGCTTTCGTTGCCATGGTTCGGCATCTCCTGTTTCAAGGGTGAGGTGGGGCAACCCCGGCGGGACGAATTCCTGCCGACAGCGCCCGGCAATTCTACGGTGGCCCCATGGGAGTGTCAATTGAACCTGACCGCGCGTAACTGTTCAGGGTCGTGGCGCTGAATGGGCGGAAGTTGGTTGGGGGATGGCTGGCGCTGAGGACGGGGAACTCTTCGTCTTCTTGGCCGAACTGGACGCGCCGTCGGACAACAACGCCGCCGAACGCAGCCTGCGGCCGCTGGTGACCGGCCGCAAGATCAGCGGGGGCTCCCGCTCCAAACCGGGCGCCGAGACCAAAATGACCCTGGCCTCAGTCTTCGGCGCCTGGCGAGCGCAAAGCCTCAACCCACTCACCTCCTGCCGCCAACTGCTCGCTTCCCCTCAACCCTGAACAGTTACCATGCCGGCCGCCCGTTTGTGCAATTCACCGCGTTTGGCTAGAATTCGCGCGACCCTACGAGTTGAGCCAACAAGGAGCAGCAAATGCCCGGCAGCCTGATCACCGATGAAGTCCGAGCGTTGATCGGAACGGAGTCGGAGCCCGAACGCAACCGGTTCCCCATCAGCGCGGAGATGGCCTACGACGTGGCCGACGCCATCGAGGACTACAACCCGCTGTACGTCGATCCCGAATACGCCCAGCGCAGCCGCTTCGGCGGCCTGCTGTGCCCGCCGCTGGCCGCGTGGAAGGACATCGCGCCGCCCATCGGCTACTTCGGAGCCGGCCAGGAGTGGCACTTCGAGGTCCCCCTGCCCTTCAACAGCTACGGGCTCAACGGCGGCAGCGACTGGCAGTTCCTCGCGCCGGTGCGGGTCGGCGCCTGGATCACCCGCCGGTTCCGCATGCTGGACATCTTCGAGAAGCAGGGACGCTCCGGCGCGCTGGTCTTCATCGTCCGCGAGGAGATCCAGACCGACCAGCACGACCGCGAGCTCAGCCGCGCCCGCCGGGTCAGCATCCACCGCGCCCTGCCGGCCGGCGAGCAACCCACCGACGTCGCCCAGGTTGCCACCGACCTGTCCACCGTGGCCGTGGCCCCGCCCAATCCCGAGGTGATCCTGCCCAAGCCGCAGCCAACTGCCGGCGAGCAACGGCGCTTTGAGGATGTTTCCGTAGGCGACAGCCTGCCGTCGGTGGTCAAAGGGCCCATGACCACCACCCACCTGATCCGCTGGGCCGCCGCCAACGGCAACTACGCCCGCATCCACTGGGACCTGCCTTTCGCGCAGCTGCACCAGGGCCTGCCCAACGTGGTGGTGAACGGCTCGCTGAAGAACCAGTACCTCGGGCAACTGCTGCTGGACTTCGCGGGTGATGAGGGCTGGTTCCGGCGGTTCTACGTGGAGCACCGGGGCATGGATTTCCCGGGCGATACCCTCACCGCCGCCGGCATCATCACGGGCAAGCGGGAGGAGAACGGCTTCGGCCTGGTGGACTGCGCGGTGAACCTGCAGAACGACCGGGGCCACCAGACCGCCTCCGGCGCCGCCACCGTAGTCCTGCCGAGACGGGGCCAGTCGCTGCCCCTGGACTGGGAAGCGGAGGCCTGGTAATGGTCGGCGTTCCCTTTGGGCTGCCCCTGGACGGCATGCGCGCGCTGGAGCTGGGAGGGTACGTGTCCGCGCCGTACTGCGGCCGGCTGCTGGCCGACTACGGCGCGGACGTGATCAAGATCGAACCGCCCGGGGCCGGCGACGAGGCCCGCCGCATGGGCCCCTTCGCCGGCGACGACCCCCATCCCGAGAAGAGCATCCCGTTCCTCTATCTGAACACCAGCAAGCGCGGCGTCACGCTGGACGTCGAAACGGTGGCGGGAGCCGGCCTGCTGGATCGGCTGCTCGAATCCGCCGACTTGCTGGTGGAAAACTACCCGCCCGACGCCCGGCCGCCCTGCCTGGACCCCGAAGCTCTGGGCGAGCGGCATCCCCACCTGGTTGTCACGTCCATCACGCCCTTCGGACAGACCGGTCCCTACCGCGATTTCGCCGCCACCGACATCGTCACCACCGCCATCAGCGGCCTGATGTACCACTCGGGCGACTCCGACCAGGAGCCCCTGCGCAACGCCCTGAACCAGTCCTTCTACGTGGCGGGCATCAACGCCGCGGTGGCCACGTCGGCCGCCCTGTTCCAGCGCATGTTCACGGGCCAGGGCCAGACCATCGACGTCTCCACGGTCGAGTGCCTCGCCTCCCATCTCGTCCAGGCGCTGCCCTACTACAACTACATGGGGGCCATCAAAGGCCGCCGACCCGTGCGCGGCTCCGGCTTTGAGGAGCTGATGCCCGCCCGCGACGGCTACGTGATCCCCTCAGTGCAGGGCTCGCAGCCGTGGTCGACGGTGGCCGAGCTGATCGGCGTGCCCGAGCTGCAGGACGAGCGGTTCGCCTCGGGCTCCGGCCGCATCGAGTTTGGCGAGGAGATCCACGACCTGCTGCTGCAAGGGCTGGCCCAGTGGGACCGCAAGGCGCTGCACCAGGCATCCGGCGAGCGCCGTCTGGTGTTCGGCATGGCCCAGGATGCCGGCGACCTGCACGAGTGTGCCCATCTGCACGAGCGGGAGTTCTTTCGCACCGTGTCCCATCCCGTGGCCGGCGAGGCCGACTATCCGGGCATGGGGCCGCGCCTGTCGGGTGTGGAGTACGAAGTGCGACGTCACGCGCCACTGCTGGGACAGCATAACTCCGAAATCTACGGCGACGAGCTGGGCTGCTCCGCCGACGAACTGGCCCAACTCAAGGCATTGGGGGCGATATGACGATGTCCACGATTGCTGTTGAATAGGTGATGGTACTATTAGGACAAAAATTGGCCAGCGATGAGTGGTCCTATGTCTGGGCGTTTCCTGCGATCTCCCAAGTTGCGTAACATCCTATTCCGGTCAGCCGACGGGTGCTGTGCGAACTGCGGTCAGCCTTTGCAGGACGGTTGGCACGCCGATCATAAGGTGCCCTATGTAATCACCGGGCGCACCAACCTGTTTGAAATGGACGCCCTATGCCCCAGGTGTAACACCGCCAAAGGAGCATCAATGCTTGATTCAATGGCTGGAGCCACTCAAATCGACTTGGAACCGATGCGTCCAGGTGTACGGGGCGCAATCAACGCCTTGTGGGGAAACGTCCGCGCAGGGAAGCCGACCACCGGCATTGTGCTGCCCACACGCTACGGCAAATCGGACGTTATCAAGATGGGCGGCCTCGGCCTGTTACTAGATGGCCTTGCAAGCTACATCGTGGTCCTCGAACCGGCAACCGTCTTGGCTCAGCAAATCCTTGATCCTAGCAGGATGGAAGCCTCCGCCCAGCGGTACAATGTGCCGTCTGCTATTGCGACGGGCATAACACGCTGGGTGATGAACAATTCCCCTATACGGCCATTCCCTCCGCGTGATGCCAAGTTCGTGTCGCTAACAGTGCAGATGGCCAACCTGAACCGCGAATTCTTTGAGGATTGGATTGACCACATCAAATACCAGCGCATGCCAGTGCCGGTGTTCTTTGTGGATGAGGCTCATACAGGCAGCATCGGGAACGAATGGGGCGCTACCGCCACTGCGCTACAGAAAGCCGGAGCTCATTTGGTGTTGCTGACTGCAACCCCGAATAGAACCGATAAGACCTTCATCGCTGGATTCGATTACGAGCAAGTTAGAACGGAGCCGACCACCGTGCGCCGCGGGATGGAGGTCTGGCGCGGCGACCGAGTTACTTATCGGCTGGTGCCGGACCATGAGACGACTTTTTCCCAAGCATGGGCGGAGTTACCGCCAGCCTTGTGCTACATCGCCCGCATCCCGATTGCCGTGGAAATGGCCCGTTACGGCTTTGGAGAGAATGGGGAAAAGGCTATCACCGACATTTCGGAAGTGCCGGCTTCCCGCGTCCGGTCTGCCTTGGCGGAAATTATCCGGGACGACTATGTAGTTAAGGCTTGTTGTTCCGAGTTCGTGAAATCTTTGAAGGAACGGAAACAAAACTTTCCGGCAACCGCCGGAATAGTTTTCGTTGGCAATGACCTCAACCGCGAGGACGACGCCGAAACCAACTCACACGCCCGGCGGGTTGCAGAGGCACTCAGGCAATTTGACAAAAGCTTGGACATAAAGATTGCCACTTCAACATACGACGAGGACCCCCGTGGAGTGCTGGACGATTTTCAGAATGGCAAAGGAGACATTCTGATAGTCAAGCAGATGGGCGGCGTCGGCATGGACGTGCCTCGCTTGAAGGTGTGCCTTGACCTCTCCACCTTTCGTACAGAAGCCCTCTACGTTCAGCGGATTTGCCGGGTTGCCACTGTCTGGCAGCCAACCGACGACCCGGATGATCTGGTCCTGACGGCCACCTACATAACGCCTGATGACCCATTCTCCGAGGCCCTGTTCGACAACTTCATCCGTAGGGAAGGTGGCGACGCCGAGACGGTGACGCCTGCCGAGCTGGACTACATCCGCACCGAAACCAGCCAACAACAGCGGTTGCCGGATTTGTACGTACCAACCGGCAACACCTCGATAGGCCATATGAAGGATACGGAGCAGCGCACCGCGGAAGGCTCATGGCTCGCGCCGGTTCGGAAGCTCGCCAGCGTCCTTCCAGAAGTGCTTAACAAACGTACTGAGCCAGAGTTGGCGAACATAATGGAGCGGGAGAACATTGTCATTGACCCCGAGAACCGCGTGCACCACGGCTATGAAGAACTACAGGTAGTGCCGACGACTGCACCAGTCCAAATTAGGGATTTGAACGCAGAACACAACCTAGCCCGTGGCAAGGTTTCTAACCTTGCCCGACGGGTAGCCAACAAGCGGAAAAAGGCAGGAGACACTGACCCATATCTATACCCGAACGTCTTCACCGAACACAAACGCCGTTGCAGAATACCAGTAGGCAAGGCTCTTGAGCATATGGAAATCATGGAGCTTGAGCGGATGTCTGAATCTTTGCAGCAGGAGTTGGCACCGTGACGACACCGCAATGGACGGAACAACAGGAAGCAGGCGCATCTGGTCCCAGGGCGCTCAACGAGCCGGGGTCCCCGGTGTGGTGCTGGCAGACTATAAGCCACCTGCAAACACTGTGGAAGACCGTAGATATTGACCTCCGCCTGTACGAAAAGACCTGGGATGAGGCGGAGGAACATAGGGTTTGGGAGAAGGTGCCTTACGAGCAGCCTTATGGCTCCAAGGAAAAGATGCTGGAAGCACTGGAAGTTGGAGATGTGCCAGCGGCTAGGGCAAAGGTGGCGGGAATGGCCATGAATGCCACTCCGACTCGACATGGCAAACGTAACCTTACCGACCGAATAGCCTACGATGCTCCCGACGTGTGGGAGCGGATGAAGCGGGGTGAGTTCAAGAGCGTAGCAGAGGCGGCAAGAGTGGCGGGTATCGAACCAGCCAAACCCAATAAGACCATTACCCTCAGCGACAAGGTGGAACGGGTTGCCGAGAGGCTGAAAGGGTATTACAGTCAAGAGCAAATCCGGCAACTTCGGGAACACCTGGGGCATACTAATGGTTGAGTTCCCCAAGACCTAAACTGTCTCCACAACGAGATTGCCACACTTCGCACGCAATGATATTTGAAACACCGGTGTATACATGAGTACGTCCCTGCCGCTGGAAGGCATCCGCGTAGTCGACCTCAGCCGGGTCTTCGCCATGCCCTACTGCGGCGCGTACCTGGCCGACCTGGGCGCCGAGGTCATCAAGGTCGACACCCACCACAACCAGTTTGTCGATACAACCCGCACCCTCAACGGCCCCTATCCCGACAACGACCCGGGCGAGCTGTACTGGGAGCGCGGTGGCACCTTCCAAACGCTGAACCACGGCAAGATCAGCGTGACCCTCGATCTGCGCTCGGATGATGCGCTGGAGGTGCTGCGCGAACTGGTGTCGATATCCGACGTGGTGCTGGAGAACTTCACCCCCCGGGTCATGCGACGGTTCGGGCTGGACTATCCCAACCTGAAATCCGTGCGCCCCGACCTCATAATGGTGTCCAACACCGGCTACGGCCACTCCGGCCCGTGGACCAACTTCGGCGCCATGGCCACCGCCCTGGAACCGACCCACGGCACCGGCGCGTTCATGGGCTACCTGGACGTGGACGCCGACGGGCGCACCTCATCCGGCACGGTTCCCAACAAGATCGCCAACTCCTACACCGACTTCCTGGCCAGCTGGACCGCGCAACTGGCGGTGCTGGTCAGCCTGATCCACCGGGCGAAAACCGGACAGGGCATGTGGATTGACCTGGCCATGTACCAGGTGGGCGCGTCCTTCCTGGGCGAGGGCATCCTGGATTACGCCTTCAACGGCCGCCGCGCCCGCCGCCTGGGCAACCGCCACGAGTCGATGTCGCCCCACGGCTGTTACCCGTGCCAGGGCAACGACCAGTGGGCGGTGATCGCCGTGCGCGACGACGCCGACTGGCGGGCCTTCGGCGACGCCATCGGCACGCCCGGGCTGGCGTCAGACCCCCGCTTCGCGGATCCGGTGACCCGCCACGGTAACCAGGATGAGCTGGACGAAATCATCTCGGGATGGACGTCCTCGCGCACCAAGTACGAGGTGATGACCATCCTGCAGAATGCCGGAGTGCCCGCCGGGCCGGTTCTCGACGGACGGGACATGCTTGGCGATCCGCACTTCCGCGACCGGGGTTATTTCGAGGCCGTTGATCATCACCCGAAGACGGGTCTGGGTCGCCGGGAATACCTGACGCGAGGCTGGCGCATGTCCGGCAGCGACGTCCGCATCCGCAAGCCGGCCCCCATGCTCGGCGAGGACAACCGGCACATCCTGTCCGATTTACTGGGCCTGACCGCCTCCCGCATCGCCGACCTGGAAGCGGCGGAGGCTATCGGCCAGACCCTAGCCGGAGCGCGCATCCCCGCCTCGGTTCCCCTGGACCGCCAGGTAGAGCTGGGCTGGACGGTCGATTACGACGCTGAGTACCCCAGCCGGCCGCCCGACGGCTCCTGACCGCTAGGACTCCCCGACCGATTTCGAATTCACCAGCCCGTCGATCTCCGCCGCGCTGTACCCGTGCTCCGCCAGGATCTCCCGGCTGTGCTGGCCCAGCGCCGGCCCCCGGTGGCGGATGCTGCCCGGAGTCGCCGAGAGTTTCACAGGAACGCCGATGTGGTTCAGCTGGCCCAGCTCCGGGTCGTCCAGCGTCACCTTCATTTCGCGGGCCAGCACCTGCTCGTCGCTGTACACCTGCTCCATGTCGTAGATGGGGCCGGCCACCACGCCGGCGGCTTCCAGCTGTTCCATCCAGTGGGCCGTGGTGTGTTCCGACAGGATGCCCTCCAGCAGTTCGGCCAACTCGGTCTCGCGCGCCTTGCGGTCGTTGGGTTCCAGGTACCGCTCGTCCTCGATGAGCGCCTCCTGCCCGATGGCGCGGCAGAACTGCTCCCAAGTCGGTTGCGACGCCGCGCCGATGTTGATGTAGCCGTCGCTGGTGCGCAGCGCCTGGTACGGCGCGTTGACCCGGTGGGCAGATCCCAGTGGGCCGGGGATCTCCCCGTTGGCGAAGTACTCCGACGACTCCCACACCGTGAACGCGATGCCCGCCTCCAGCAGCGACCCGTCCACCTGCTGGCCCTGGCCCGTGCGCTGGGCGTGGATGAAGGCCGCCAGGATGCCAAACGCCGTGAAACTGCCCGCGCCGATGTCGGTGATGGGCACGCCGACCTTGGCCGGCGGCCCGCCGGGGAAGCCGGTGATCGACATCAACCCGCTCATCCCCTGGGCCACCAGGTCGAACCCGCCCCGGTTGCGATACGGGCCGGTGCCGCCGAACCCGGAGATGCTGGCGTACACCAGCCTGGGGTTGATTTCCGCCAGCGCTTCGTAGCCCAGGCCCAGTCGGTCCATTACGCCGGGCCGGAAATTCTCCACCACGATGTCCGCCGTCTCAGCGATCCGCCGGAACACCGCCTTGCCCTCGTCCGAACGCAGATCCAGAGCGATGCTGCGCTTGTTGCGGTTCAGCGCCAGGAAGCCGCCGGCGATGTCGTGGGTCAGGCGCGACCCCATCCGGCGGGTGTCGTCGCCGGTGCCGGGGCGCTCAACCTTGATGACGTCGGCGCCCATGTCGGCCAGCAGCATGGTGCACATCGGGCCGGCCATGATCTGCGTCAGGTCCAAAACCTTGACGCCGGTCAGCGGGCCAGCCGGGTGGCTGTTTGTATTCAGGTCACTCTGGGTCATCGCTCTCACCTGGTGTGTCGACGTCGGTTTGACGCTTGTCATTGGCGCACGGGATAATGCGGCTTCGCATCGGAGGCGCGGGATGGGCGAGATTATACTCGGCGACAATTTGGATGTCCTGCGGACGCTGCCCGACCGCGCGTTCCAGCTGATCTACGTCGATCCTCCCTTCAACACCGGCAAGTCCCAGTCCCGCACCCGCATCAGGGTAACGCCCGACCCCGACGGCGACCGCACCGGATTCCAGGGTCGCCGCTACCGCACCCAGGTGGTCGGGTCCAGCGAGTACGCCGACATCTTCGACGACTACATCGGGTTCCTGCGCCCGCGCATGGAAGAAGCGTACCGGGCGCTGGACGACCACGGCAGCCTGTTCCTCCACGTTGACTACCGCGAGGTCCATTACTGCAAGGTGATGCTGGACGAGATCTTCGGCCGCGAATCTTTCATCAACGAGATCATCTGGGCCTACGACTACGGCGGCCGTCCCAAGACCCGCTGGCCGGCCAAGCACGACAACATCCTGTGGTACGCGAAGGATCCCGGCAACTACACCTTCAACTACGACGCCATGGACCGCATCCCCTACCTGGCCCCCGGCCTGGTCGGGCCGGAGAAAGCCGCCCGGGGCAAGACCCCCACCGACGTGTGGTGGCAGACCATCGTGACCGGCAAAGAGAAGACCGGCTACTCGACACAGAAACCCCTCGCCATCCTCAGCCGCATAGTTCGTATCCATTCCAACCCCGGCGACCACCTGCTCGATTTCTTCGCCGGCAGCGGCACGCTGGGCGAGGCGGCGCACCGGGAGGGCCGCGAGTTCACGCTGATTGACAACAACCCGGAGGCGGTGGCCGTGATGCGGCGGCGGCTGGCGCGCTATGGTATCGTTGTGAATGGCATCGACGATGCTGACCAATGCAATGAACCCGAGACAGCCCCCAAACTCCTATAGGAAAGCTATGACACCGCAAATCCACAAACCGGAAGTCCAACGGCTTGCCGCTATTGCTAGCATACTTTCAGATGACTACAAATCCGACACTGATCCTTGGGCGGGTAGTCCTTTTGCTTGGATCAGAAATGTCCCTTCATCAAGAACCAAGGGCAAAATTTTCGAAGAGCTCGTTGAACGGATGTCAGCTAAGCAAGGATTGGCGGTTACTAAATCCCCTGACAGCAATGCCGACCGCCGCATCGCTGGATTGCGCGCGGAAATCAAGGGATCCACTTTGTGGAAAGGAGGCACGTACCGCTTCCAACAAATTAGGGATCAGAATTATCGCATTCTCGTCTGTCTGGGCATTAGCCCGTTCGATGCGCATCTTTGGGTTGTTCCCAAAGATGCCGTAATGAGACTGTGGCAGGAAGGCAAGATCATTTCTCAACATGGCGGAGCTGCAGGCAACGATACTGCATGGATTAAGGTCGATCCGGCTAGCCCTCCGGACTGGATTCATCCTTACGGCGGAACGCTGAGCACAGGGTTCGCGAGCCTCGAGGCCCTAACCAGCAAAGTTTGATACTCCAAGAGGACCATCACTGCGATGATTGCCACATCACTATCAGACATCACGACCAAACCGACGACCTTTGCTGAACTGCGAGTGGCTCTGGACAATCGAGGGCCCATCTACGACCCGTTGTTTGGGAAGTTGATGGATGCCGACCATGTGAAATATGACGGCATTCAAGCGCTTTGCGAGCGTCGTGCCAATCTGTTCGCCACGATATTGGGTTTGAGTGATATCGAACCTCTTAGCTATCTTGAAAATTCACGTACCATCAATAAGGGCGTCGATTGCGGTGCCATCAGCGACAGCACGGCTGTCGATCTCATGGGCGGCAGCGCCCGTTTCCATGGGCATCGCGCTTCCGATGGCCTTTCCATCTATGTACGTGTTGAAGCGGATTTCACCATTCGCAAGGCCCATGTGAAAAGGGTGCGGTCGCAGGCTAGGGCTTTGGAAACGTTGCTTCGACATCTCGGGTCACCGGAGAAAATAGGTATCGCCGTTCCGGTACTGGCGGGCCAACAACTGTACAAGGACTCCTACGGCATAGCCGAGCCTCTGTATGGAACTACCTTCGTCCAATTTTGAGCACCACAGGAGAACATCTTGACCGCCATCAACCGTATAAAACAGGACGCCGACTATATCTTTCACGAGCTCACCCGCTCCATCTGCCCCGAGTGCAAAACCGTCATCGACGCCCAGGTCATCATCCGCGATAACAAGGTTTACATGCGCAAGCGGTGCCCCGAACACGGCTGGTTCGAGGGCATCATCAGCTCCGACGCCGAGATGTACGTCGGCAGCATCCGGTTCAACAAGCCGGGCACCATCCCCCTGGACTTCAGCACCGAGGTCAAGGACGGCTGCCCTCTGGACTGTGGCCTCTGCCCCGAGCACAAGCAGCACATCTGCCTGGCGCTCATCGAGGTCAACACCGCCTGCAATCTCGACTGCCCGGTCTGCTTCGCCAACGCCGGCGCCGGCTACAACCTCACCCTGGAGCAGGTCGAGTTCATGCTTGACCGCCTGGTTGAAATCGAGGGCGACCCAGAGGTGGTCCAGTTCAGCGGCGGCGAGCCGACCATCCACCCGCAGCTTCCCGAGATGATCCAGGCTGCCAAGGACCGCGGCATCCGGCAGGTGATGATCAACACCAACGGCGTGCGCCTGGCCCGCGACGACCGCTTCCTGGCGCAGATGCAGGCCCTGGACCCGGTAGTCTATTTCCAGTTCGACGGCCTCCGCGAGGAGACCTACCTGACCATCCGCGGCGAGCCCCTGCTGGACACCAAGATGCGCGCCCTGGACCGTCTGGCCGAGGCCGGCATGACCGCCGTGCTCGTCGCCGCCATCGAACGGGACGTGAACACCGACGAGGTGGGCAGCATCGTCGAGTTCGGCCTGAAGCACCCGGCGGTGCGCGGCGTCGTATTCCAGCCCGTCACCCACGTGGGCCGGCACATTGAGTTCGACCCCATGACCCGCGTCACCATTCCCGACATCATCCACGGCATCGTGGACCAGACCGACGGCCGTTTCATCCTGGAAGACTTCGTTCCCGTCCCTTGCTGCTTCCCCACCTGCCAGGTCAATTCCTACCTGTTCGTGGACGGCGACACCGTCACGCCATTGCCCCGAATATTGGACATCGACCAGTACCTGGACTACATCACCAACCGCGCCCTGCCCAAGCCACCCAACGCCGCCGACATCCAGACGGCGCTGGAGGGTTTGTGGTCCGCCTCCGCCGTGGCGGGCACCGAGCAGACCGCCGGACAGTTTGAGTGCGCCTGCGGACCGGGACTCGACCTGCCCTACGAGATCAACCACCTCAAGGACCACGTTTTCCAGATCGCCATCAAGGACTTCCTGGACGCCTGGACCTTCAACGTCAAGCAGGTGATGAAGTGCTGCGTCGGCATCCTCACGCCGGACGGCCGCGCCATCCCCTTCTGCTCCTACAACTCCGTGGGCTACCGTGAGCAGATTCGGGAGCAGCTTACGATGGAGCAGGGCCGGCAGAAAGTCCTGTCCGCAGCCCGCAATCGCGAAGAAAAGGCGTAGGGATCGTTGCCGGCCCTCGACACCTACGCCGCCAAGATCTGCTGCGCTGACCTCTACTCATCGGAACTGGCGCGCCTGATCCTGGGCGACAGCCTGCATCCCGGCGGTCTGCGCGCCACCAACCGGCTGGGCCGCGCCATGGGCCTGCAGGCCGGCTGGCGCGTGCTGGACCTCGCGTGCGGCCTGGGAACCAGCGCCACGGCCATCTCCCGGGTGTTCCGCTGCCAGGTGGTGGGCCTGGAGCTGGGAGCGGAAGCGTCGGTTGCCTCTCGTCAGCGCGCGCAGGAACAGCCGGCGCCCGCCGACGTTGCCTTCGTCCGGGGCGACGCTGAAATGCCTCCATTTCGCGAGTCTGCCTTTGATGCCGTCATCATCGAGTGCGCCACCAGCCTCTTTGTGGACAAGCTGGAGGCCATCTCGCGGGTGCGCCGGCTGCTCCGGCCCGGGGGCGTGATTGGCATCTCCGACGTGACGGTCGAGCCCGGCAGCCTGCCGCCGGAACTGGACGGAACCGTGGGCATGATGCTCTGTCTCACCGACGCCCTGCCCGCCGACGGATACCAGAGTCTCCTGGAGCGCGCCGGCTTTGTCGTTGGTGGACCGGAAGACCTTTCCGGCGAGGTGATGACGCTGCTGGCCGACCTGCGCGGCAAGCTCGCCCTGGGCGGAGCCGTTGGCTTCTCCCCATCGGAGCTAACCGCCGATCTGGCCGCATCCGCCCCCGGATTGCTGGAGCGCGTGGAGCAGTCGGTATCCCGCGGACAGATCGGTTACTGGTTGTACGTGGGCCGCAATCCCGACTGAACGCAACTTGCTGTGCTATGATCTCGCCGACCCGACCGGTTGGTCCTCTGCCCGATGTTTTTTGACGATCTGCTGCCCCTGATCCCCCGCGTGCTCGCGGCGGCGCTGGTCGGTTATCTCTTGGGCAGCATCCCCTTCGCCTACCTGGTGGCGCGCCTCAAGGGCGTGGATATCTTTGCCACCGGCACCCGGCGCGCCGGCACCGCCAACGTTTTCTGGCACGTGGGACGACGGCGCGGCATGCTGGTCTTCGCCTGCGACGTCATCAAGGGCGGCCTGGCCGTGGTGGTGGCATGGATGCTGGGCGTGCCCGAGTTGGCGGCCATCGTCGCGGGGGCAGCCGCGATTGCGGGTCACTGGAAGAGCATATTCACGGGGTTCAAGGGCGGCGACGGAATGGTCGTCCTGGTGGGCGTTTCGCTGGCTTACCTCAATTGGTACATCCTCGTGGGGATCGTCGTCGGGATCGTCACCGTGCTGCTGTTCCGCCGGTCCGCTTTCCGCTCCTCCATCGGTATTTTCCTGGGGTTTGGAGCCATGCTGGCCCTCAACACGCTGCGCGGACATGATTGGGCCGTCATGTTTGGCTTGACCGCCCTGGCCATGGTGGTGGTCACCCACAACATCCTGACCCACGCCGACCATCGCCCTGAGAAAGCCGCGATGATCGACCCTGACCTCCTCATCGAGGACCGGCCCGAAGTCCTCGGTGAAGCCGCCCGCCTCAGCGAAGAGGCGATCCTGCTCGACGTGCTCCCGCCGGACGAGGAGAGCGAGACCCAGCGTCCTTCTTGAGACGGCGTTTATCCGCCCTGCCTTTCATCCCGCATTCGAGACAGGTCCAGTACCCAGCCCAGCATCTCGTCGGATTCCGCTTCGGCGTACAGGCCGGGCTGCAAACGCACCGCCTCTGAAAGCTGCTCCGCACACTTGGGAATGTCTCCCTGGTCGGCGTACAACCGCGCCGCATTGTAGTAAGGGGCGGCAAACTCGGGGACGACTTTCTGCGCTTCGAGGTAGTCGGTCAACGCCGCCTCGGTCTCCCCGAGGCTTTCACGCGCAGCCCCCCGGTTGCTCAACACCTCGGCGAAGTCCGGACGCAGGCGCAACGCCATGTCGTAGTCGGAGATAGCTTCAGCGTATTTACCCTGGGCGTCGTAGGCCAGCCCGCGGTTGTTGATCGCCTCCACGTCGTCGGGCCGCAACTCGATGGCAGCGGTGTAGTTCGCCACCGCGTCGTCATATCGACCCAGGCGGTAGCAGACCCGGGCCTTGTTGAACCGGGCGTCCGCGTTGTCCGGATTATGCCGCAGCGCATCGTCGTAGTCGGACACCGCGCCCGCTCCGTCACCCAGTTCGTCCCGCGCCACTCCCCGGTTCAGGTAGGCGTTGGAGATATCGGGGCGGAGGGTCACCACCGCGTCAAAGGCTGCGATGGCGTCGGCGTATCTGCCCAGGTTATTCAACACGATCCCCTGGTTGTAGTAGGCCTGGAGGTACACCGGATTCAGGCTGATGGCCTCCGCGTAGTCATCCAGCGCCCCGGTCGCATCGCCGACGTCGTCTTTGGCATTGCCCCGCTGGTAGTACGCCGACGCCGAGAAGCGATCGATCTCCAGCGCGACGTCGAGAGCGCTGACCGCCTCTTCCGGCCTTCTTCGGCGCAGGCAGGTCACGCCCAGGTTGAACCTGACCGCATAATCGTCGGGACGCTGCGCCGCCATCTCCTGGTACACGGTGTACGCTTCCGCGTATCGGCCAATGGCGAAGCAGCCGTTGCCGAAGATCAGGCTGCTGGGGCTTTGCCCCTGCTTCAACCCGGAATCCGCCTCCGTCAACTGGTCAAGCAGGGATGCGACCTCGTCAGCGTCCTCTCCGGTCAAGCGGCCGCCGCGGGGCCGGGGGGTCAGCGCGGCCGACCCCAGCCCATGCCACTCCAACAGGCCGGCCAACCGGCCCAACAACCCGTCCGCGGTTGCGCTGCTCATTGCTTGACCATCCGACTTGGGGCGCCGACCGGTATCCGACCAGGCGCCGCACCGATCCCTACAGGGTCGACTCTCTTCCGCCGCCCATCTCCGGCCGCAGCGCGATCTGCGCCAGGGCCAGGGCGGAGTAGTAGGCGACGGTCATGGTGAGGTCAACGACGCCCCGGTCACCCAGGAATGCCCGCACCGCCTCGAAGTTCTCGTCGGATACGTCCTTTTCGCGGATCATCTGCTGCACGAAGCGGGCGATGGCGGCCGGCTGGCCATCCAGGCAGTCCGGAGCCTGCCAAGTGCGGATGCCCTCAATGGCCTCGTCGCTCACGCCGGCGTTGGCAGCGGCAACGGCGTGGCCGGTCCACTCGATGCCGGAATCCCACTCCCTGGCCACGAGGATGATCGCCAGTTCCTTGAGGTCGTCCGACATGGAGGACTGGAACCGGAGCGTAGCGCCCATGGATGTGAGGTGGCCGGCGGCTTGCGGGCTGTGCAGCAACGCCCGGAACTGGAGCCCCACGTCCGCCGCGCCGCGATCCTCCCGGATCCGGTCGTAGATCGTCTGCCCGTCCGCGTCCAGTTCTTCCCGTGCGACGTAAGGAACCCGTGCCATATCGAAACCCTCCGGCTCAAACTGCCGTTCAGGATACCATAGGCCGAATCGCGGCCGGCGCAGGCGAGGTCGGCAGGACTTGTGCAAAGTCTATCTAACCGCTCATGGTGAGCCTGTCGAACCATGAATCCAACAACGGTGGCATCCTTCGACAGGCTCACCATGAGCGGAAAACAAGGAGGTCGGTCACTTTGCACGGGCCTCGCCGCGGTCGGCGCGGTTGCGCGCCGTCTTCCGTGCATCTACTATTGCGCCAGCCCTGCGCCCGCGCAGCGAGCACGGGCGGCTCACTCGTCGAGGTATGGTCCGCCGCTGCATACGAGATCGCCATCTGGACCAACATCATCCTGCTGGTCGTCTCCGCGGCGCTGGTCTGGACTATCGGGGACAACCGGCCCGGCGCCAGGATCGCCGAGCTCGCCGGCCAGCGGGCTCCCGCGTAGCTCCAGTGTCGGGTTCGGCGCACCAGGACGGCGGGGCGTCGAGCCGCTGCACTCACGAGGGGCGCGCCGAACCCGACGGCGGACGCGTGCCATCCTCATGGTGTCCACTTTGTCATCGAAAAAACACGGTGACGCGGCGGTCTCGTTGCCCGAAGAACGCCCCCTCCGGCGACGAGATTGCCGCGCTCCGCTCGCAATGACGGTTTCATCCATCCGGGCGACGCTGTTCACGCGTGCCCGGATGACCGGCATCCCCAAATCGGGTATCCTGCGCCCATGCTGAGCGACCTGTGGGTCATCGTTGCCGCCATTTTGATCCTGGCCGGGCTCCTGGCCAGCCAGTTGCTGTTGATCGTGGTGGGCGTACTCGTCCTGCTCATCTGGATCACGGGCAAGCACTGGCCCCGGTATGCCTTCGCCCGCCTGACCTACCAACGCCGCCTGGAACGCCGCCGCGCCTTCATCGGCGACGTGGTCAACTACTACATCACCGTTGACAACGGCAAGATCCTGCCCATGATCTGGCTGGACATATCCGACGCCTTTCCCATCGGGCTGCAAACCGGCGGGACGCACCAGCGCGGCGTCGGGATGGAGGCGGAACTGGACCACCGGATCACCACCTCGTTGCTGCCTTACCAGCGGGTGACCTGGCGATACCAGGTGCGTTGCCGGGCGCGGGGCAATCATCGCATCGGGCCGGCGCGACTCCGCAGCGGGGACATGTTCGGGATCACCTCCGCCGAAAGGCACATTCCCGACGTGGAGTACCTGCTGGTCTATCCGCGCATCGTCGACCTGCACGAGATGATGAACGTCTGGGAGCGTCCGCTGGGAGCCAGCCGGGGCCGCCGCCTCATCCAGGACGACCCCAGCCGTTTCGTCGGCCTGCGCGAATACCGTCCCACCGACCCGCTGAAGCGCATCGACTGGAAAGCCACGGCCCGACACGGCAAGGTCGAAACTCGCGTCTTCGAGCCGGCCGCCACCCGCCACATGCTCATTGCGCTCAACGCGCGCACGGGCGACGCCGCCTGGCAGGGCAGCAACCGCCGGCTCTTCGAGCGCGCCGTGACCGTTGCCGCCTCCGTCGCCGAATACGCCGAACGCGAGGGCTACACCTTCGGGCTGGTCAGCAACGCCGTAGCGTCCTATTCCAGCAAATGGATGTCCGTGCCCGCCGGCGGAGGGAGCCTGCAGCTTGAAGCCGTGCTGGAATCGCTGGCCATGGCCGGTCCATTCTGGGTGGCTGAGCTCTCAGCGGTCTTGCGAACCGAGACGGACACACTTCTCTCGGACGCCACGGTTGTGCTCGTAACCGCCATCCTGTCCCGCGCGGTTGTACACGAAATCGAGCAGATTCGCCGGCGCGGCCATCGCGTGGTGGTGTTCTACGCGGGAGACGGGCCTCCGGGTCCCGGAGCGTCCGAGTTGCCCGCGGAGGTTCCGGTGTATCTGGCGGGCTCCAGCCTGGCCAACCTCGAAGAAATCTGGAGGGACGATTGGTCGGGAGATCCGGGAGCCGAGCAGGGGATAGAGCAAACGAGAGTAGAATAGATATCTGCGCCAATTGGCGTAAAAGCCACGGAGACTTGCCTGATGCTACAAGACCCGACTATCACACCCGAGCGCGAGGCGGCAGTCGCTCGCGTCGTCCGGGAGACTATTGAAGAACGGTTCGCCGGCGAATTCGTTTTCGATCCGATCCGTGTGATACCCATGGTTGACGAATGGGGTCCCGACGCTACTGGCGAAACTTACCTCAGCATCATAATCGTATTCGACGGCGATCAGAAAAAGCTCGATCCGGCCTGGACTGGCAGCTTAATCCGGCGAATTGAGCCAAAACTGATCGCAGCGGGTATAGAGGAATTTCCCAGCCCATCGTGGGTAGAAAAATCCGAATGGGAAAGCATGCTTCGCACATGGCGCCGCCGCAACCCGGGAATCAGCAGTGACCCCGCATAATTTTCTCGCTACACTCGCTACAGCTGAGGAATTGGCTGGCTCGAATCGCCGGGGAAGGCCGCGAGAAACCAACCTCCGTCGGGCGGTCAGCACAACATATTACGCGCTGTTTCATTGTTTGGCGGTTTGCTGTGCCGATATGCTCGTGGGTGGTTCCGGATCCAACCGCAGCCGGCCGGCGTGGCGTCAGACGTATCGGGCATTGCAACACGGAACAGCGCGGAAGCGTTGCCAGCGCCGCGACATCATCAGGCGGTTTCCCACAGCAATCCAGGACTTTGCACGGGTGTTCTCTGATATGCAGTCCAAACGGCACGCAGCAGACTATGATCCTTACCTGACTTTTGCCAAGTCTGACGTTTCGCAACATATCGCAACGGCAGCAGCGATTATTGCTCTGTTCAACGCAACCCCAGCCAGGGACCGCCGCGCTTTTGCTGTGTACGTCCTGTTAGACGTCAGAAACGACTAGCCGATTGCGCCGAAGGCGCTGACCCGTCCGCCGGAAAAGACATGGGCGCATTCGCTCGCTCCGCTCTCATTGTTTGCATCGCGCTCTTTCTGGAGGGTTTCGCGGTGTATCTGGGCTGCCGCCTGTTCGCCCATGTCATTCGGTTGCCCGACGCCTCCGTACCGTTGGGCATCGCCACGCTTGCCGTAGCCTGGTCGTTCATTCTGTCCTGGTACGTCCAGACCATCCGCTTCTCCCTGAACCTACGGGGAATCATTGGCCTGGGTCTGAGCGCGGTGTCGGTGCTGGTTCTGGCTGGCCTCAGCATGGGCGCCGGCTGGTTTCCCGTCGGTCAGGCGCTTTCCGGCGATTTACGCACTGCGGCGGCCCTGGGGCTGTCGGCCATATTCATGCTGCTGCTGTGGTGGCGGGGGACGGCCATCGCCCGGGACGACGTCACGCTGGACGTTATCCGCAACGCTTTTGTCAGGGGTGTGGTGGTGATCATTGTTGCCGTGGCCGCCGACACGCTGTTGACGGCGGCGATCATCCGTCTGCCGGGGCTGCTGGTGTTTTTTGCCACGGGTCTCGCCGGGCTGGCCATCAGCCGGTTTGCCGCCGAGGGCGGCGGCAGCATGAACCGCGGCTGGATGCTGGCCATTTTGTTCAGCGTCGGCGGCGTGCTGCTGCTGGCGGTGATCCTGGGGGCAATTGGCGTGGGTGGCCTGGACGACGCAACCCGGGCCATCCTCAAAGGGATGGCTTTCCTCGGCTTGTGGACGCTCCGGCCCGTTCTCCTGCTGTTGGGGCTGCTGGCGGCCGGACTCGTGGCAGTGGGCAACTGGGTTTCCAGCCTGTTTGGCGGTGGCGATCTCAGCGGCCTGGAACTGGCCCGGCTGCAGATCGAAGAATTCCACGAAAGCCTGCGCGAGGTCGAGGGCGACGGTCCGCCCAGCATCATCCTGACCGTCATCAAATGGCTGGCGTTCCTGGCCGCCCTGTCCCTGGCCGGCTGGGTGCTGTTCCGCATGTTCCGGCGCCGGAGGCTGGCGGGCGGCGACTACGCCGATGGCGAGGTTCGCGAGTCCATCTTCACCTGGGGAGGCGCCGGGCAGGACCTGACGGACGCGCTTTCCGGATGGATGTCGCGCGCGTCCGGTTTGCGCCGTCGCCGTCCGCCGCCGGCCACGCCCCGCGAGGTGTATCACCGGATGCTGGAGGTTGCCAACGCCGTCGGCTTCCCGCGTCGCGGTTCACAGACTCCCGAGGAGCACCGGCAAGACGTCAGGGAGACCCTGCCCGACCCGCCGATGGCGCGGATCGTCGGTGGTTTCCAGCGCTACTACTACGGCGCCCGCTACGAAGCCGCCGACCCGGAAACGATGTCATCCCTGCTGGATGACCTCGACGAACTGCAACCGCGCCAGTAAACCCGCGTCCGTTGACCCGGGTGGTGGACCGCGCGCCGGGTGACCGGGGACGCTGAACTACAGCGTCGGGTCAGACCGGCTCCGCATGGGATCGGGGTTCCCCGGCTGCTGCAGGAAGCGCATCCGGGCCTGCTGCAGGTTGCCCTGAATCAAATCGTCGCCGGGGTTCAAACGGTCGGCTCGTTCCAGGTCGTCCACTGCCAGCCGATAATCGCCCCGACAAAAATGGGCGTACCCCCGACAGTTGTAGGCTTCGGCATACAGCGGGCTAATGGCGATAGCGCGGTTGAAATCGGCGATGGCCCGTCCGTGGTCGCCCATCAATCCCCAGGTCATACCCCGATGGAACCAGGTGTCGGCCCGGTCAGGGTCGATGCGAATCGCCTGCTCAAATTCACCCATAGCATGGCCAAAGTGCTCGTTTCGCCGGTATTCCACGCCTTTGCTGATGTGCTCCTGTATCAGGCGTTCGCGCGCGGAGTCGGGGGCGGCAACCGCGTCCGCGGGCCGGTCGTCCGGATCGGCGGCCGGACGCAGCTCGGCGTCTCCGGGCGGATTCGTCGGCTGCATTTCGGCCGCCGGGTCCGGCTCAACCTGCGGGTCTGGCGCGGCATCATCCGGCGCGGCTGCCCGGGACGATGCCGCCCCGTAGCGCCGGAGGCGGAGGCGGTGCTTGGCGCCGTCGATGCGTTTGGCTTCGTTGATGGCGCCGACCGCGGCCAGCAGCCGGCCAATGGAGTCCAGCGCGCGGTCCAGGTCATCGTCGTCGAAGGTGTCCTGGTGCGCCCAACGGTTGCGGGTTTCGCGGATCTCGGACACCAGGCTGCGTTCGACGGGTCCCAGGGCATCGCGGAAAACGTCGTTCCAGGCCATGGCCATCACGCGTAGGGTCACGGAGACATCCCCGGCAATCTCGCCGAGCGCTTCCGAGTCCTCGGGCGCGTAGCGTCCGGCGGCCGCGGCCGCTTGCATCTTGCCGACTACGTAGGGCCCCAGTCCGGCGGCCAGCAGTCGCAGGGCCTCACCGACCAGGCTGTGGTTGTTGTAGGGCGCAGGCGCAGTCATGAAATTCCGTCCAAATTACCGCCAAAAGGTGAGCGCAAAATCAACCTCTACAGAAATGCTTGATCTGCATTCTTCCGGGCCAACATAGCATGAAGAAACGGAAGCCCGTCGCGTAAAGCCAGCGCGATTTTCGCGCATTGATAAAGGCCCTCTCCATGGCGGAGAAGGCCTGATTCAACGCTGCGTGTTGCGACGAGTGTTGACCGCGCTAGTCCTCGTCCCCGTACTGCTCCTTCAGCATCTCCACCACCGCCGGGTCGGCCAGCGTGGTGGTGTCGCCCAGGGCGCGGCCCTCGGCCACGTCGCGGAGGAGGCGACGCATGATCTTGCCGCTGCGGGTCTTGGGAAGCTCGGCGGCGAAGTAGATGTCGTCCGGACGAGCCATGGGGCCGATCTTGCCGGCCACGTGCTGCTTCAGCTCGGTGATCACGTCGTCGGAGCCGGCCACCTGATCCTTGAGCGTCACGAAGGCGACGATGGCCTGCCCTTTCACGTCGTGGCTGCGGCCGATGCACGCCGCCTCCGCAACCTTCAGGTTGTCCACCAGCGCCGACTCCACCTCCATGGTGCTGATCCGGTGGGCCGACACGTTGATCACGTCGTCAACCCGGCCCAGCAGCCAGAAGTAGGATTCCTCGTCCAGCTTCGCGCCGTCGCTGGTGAAGTAAACTCCCTCGTAGTTGGACCAGTACTGCTGCACGAACCGCTCGGGGTCGCCGTAGATCCCACGCAGCATGCTGGGCCACGGCTTGCGGACCACCAGGTAGCCGCCGCCGCCCGGGCCAATCTCGTTGCCCTGCTCGTCCAGGATGGCCGCGTCGATGCCGGGGAAAGGCTGCGTGGCCGACCCCGGCTTCAACGTCGTGATGCCCGGCAGGGCCGAGATCATCACCGCGCCGGTCTCGGTCTGCCACCAGGTATCAACCACCGGACAGCGGCCGCCGCCGATGTGCTGCCAGTACCAGACCCACGCCTCGGGATTGATGGGCTCGCCCACGCTGCCCAGCAGCCGCAGCGAGGACATATCATGCCGGTTGGGATACTCCTCGCCCCAGCGCATGAAGGTCCGGATCGCCGTGGGCGCCGTGTAGCAGATGGTGCAGGCGTACTTCTCGACGATGGCCCAGAACCGGTCCCGGTCGGGATAATCCGGCGAGCCCTCGTACATCACCGTGGTCGCGCCGTTGGCCAGCGGCCCGTAGATGATGTAGCTGTGACCCGTGACCCAGCCGATGTCGGCCGTGCACCAGTAAACGTCATCTTCCTTGAGGTCGAAGATCCACTTGGCAGTGGCGTAGGTGCCGGTCATGTAGCCGCCGGTAGTGTGGACGATGCCCTTGGGCTTGCCCGTGGTGCCGCTGGTGTACAGCATGAACAGCATGTCTTCGCTGTCCATCTGCTCCGGCTCGCAGGTCAGCGGCTGGTCGGCGACCAGATCGTGCCACCACACGTCGCGGCCCTCCACCATGGGCACGTCGTGGGCGGTGCGCTTGACCACGACCACCTTCTCCACCGGCGTGTCGCCTTCGATGGACGCGTCGGCATTCTGCTTCAGCGGGATGATGCTGCCGCGACGCCAGCCGCCGTCGGCCGTGATCATCACCTTGGACTGGGAGTCCTCGATGCGGTCCCGCAGCGACTCGGCGCTGAACCCGCCGAACACGATGCTGTGGGGCGCGCCGATGCGGGCGCACGCCAGCATGGCGATGGCCAGCTCGGGCACCATGGGCATGTACAGCGTAACGCGGTCGCCCTTTGCCACGCCGAGGCTCTTCAACCCGTTGGCGAACTTGCACACCTCGCGGTACAGGTCGCGGTAGGTGTAGACCTGCCAGTCGCCCGGCTCGCCCTCCCAGATGATGGCCGCCTTGTTCTTGCGCGGGCCGTCCAGGTGCCGGTCGATACAGTTGTATGCGGCGTTGAGCTTGCCGCCCACGAACCACTTGGCGAAGGGCGCGTCCGACCAGTCCAGCGCCGTGTCCCACGGCTTGAACCAGTCCAGCTCGCCGGCGAACCGCGCCCAGAAGGCCTCCGGATCCCGAGCCGCCTCTTCGTACACCCCCGGGTCGGCGATGTTGGCGTCGGCGACGAACTCGGCCGGCGGCGGATACGTCCGGTCTTCCTGCAGCAGGGCCTCAAAAGCGCCGGTATTCTGGGTCATGGTAAGGAACCTCCGGGACGGCAAAATATTCAAAGCGAGTCAGTCAGATATTAGCATACTGCTTGCGTATGCCGGCTGACCGGAGATTGGACAGGTCCCTGGGCGCCATATGCTAGAATCCGCCCGCGATGGCCCCAGGGACACGATGCCAGCAGCACGATGCCAGCAGCACGGTGCCGGGAGGAAAAAGAGATGACGACGACAACGGTTGGCGCTGCCCCAATCTACCTGACCCGGCTCTTCATTCCCCAGGAGTGCGACGCCATGGTTCAGGCCGGCATCATCGCCGCGGACGAGCGGGCCGACGTGCTGGCCGGCGTCCGCCGCTTCACGGTGGACGAGTATATGGCCATGGGCGAGGCCGACATTCTGAAAGAAGGCGACCGCGTAGAACTGCTGGACGGGGAAATCATCATTAAGGAACCCATCGGCCCATACCACCTGGGCGGCACCAATTGGCTGACTATGCTGCTGGTTCCGCCCCTGGTGGGCCGAGCGATAGTGCAGATTCAAGGGCCTGTTTATCTGAACGACCGCAGCGCGCCGGAACCCGACGTGGCCGTGCGCAGTTTGTCGCGCAGTTGGGAACGCGCGGAGACTGATGACGTGTACTTTGTCATCGAAGTCGCCGACACTTCACTGGCGTATGACCGCGGCGTGAAGCTGACCCGGTACGCTGCCGCCGGTGTCCCCGAGGTCTGGATTCTCAACCTGCGCGCCCGTGAAGTGACCACCTACAACGACCGGGAAGGATCAGGGTATGCCACCGTCCGCACTTACCAGTCAGGCGAAAGCATCAGCCCCCGGGCCTTCCCTGACGTGATCCTGGCGGTGTCCGACTTCATACCGCCGGCCGTCCAGAGCGAGGATGCGCCGTAAGCCCGGTGATCCTGGCGACGGGCGCGAAAAACGCGGAGGTGTCTTTGATGACCACCACGACGCTGACGATGGTCGGGATGCCGCCGGCGCGACCGTTCAGTTCCGAAGAGTGCGCCGCCCTGGTCCGGGCCGGCATCATCGCCCCGGAGGAGCCGGACGACGTGCTGGCCGGCCGCCGTCGCTTCACCGTGGACGAGTGCCTGGCCATGGAGAAGGCCGGCATTCTGTACAAGTCCGACCGAGTTGAATTGATTGACGGGGTGATAATCATTATGCCGCCTATCGGCATCCGCCACACGGGTGGCACCAACTGGATAACCTCGCTGCTGGTGCCACCTCTGATCGGACGGGCCACGGTGCAGATGGCGGGCCCCATCTACCTGAACGACCACAGCGCCCCCCAACCCGACGTCGCCCTGGTGCCGTGGACCGAGCCGGGTTCCGGTCCGTTGGTGGACGCAACTCCCGACAAGGTGTACCTGGTCATCGAATTCGCCGACAGCTCGCTTGCTTACGACCGCGGCGCCAAGCTGGCGCGGTACGCCGCGGCCGGCATCCCAGAGGTGTGGGTAGCCAACCTGCGGGCGCAGGAAGTGACGGCCTACGCCGAGCCATCGGGCGCCGAGTACGGCAGCGTCCGCACCTACCAAGTCGGCGAAAGCATCAGCCCCAGAGCTTTCCCCGACGTGGTCCTGGCGGTGTCTGACTTCATGCCGCCGGCCGGCGAGACATCCCGATGATCCGGAGGAATCCCTGATGACTACAACGACGCTGACGATGGTCGGAATGCCCCCGGCGCGACAGTTCAGCTCTGAAGAGTGCGCCGCCCTGGCCCGGGCCGGCATCATCGACGCGGGGGAGCAAGCCGACGTGCTGGCCGGCCGCCGTCGCTTCACCGTGGACGAGTGCCTGGCCATGGAGAGGGTTGGCATTCTGCATGAAGATGATCGTATCGAACTGATCGACGGAGAGACAATCATTATGCCGCCAATTGGCGACCCTCACGAAGCCTGCACTGACTGGCTTAACCGATTGTTCGTTCCCTCATTGATAGGCAGGGCGATAATACGGGTGCAGGGGGCAATTCGCCTGAACGACCGCAGCGCGCCGCAACCTGATATTGCCGTGTTGCGTGAGCGTCCTTTGAGCGAGGTGGGGCCGTATTTCCCGCCGGACGTACACCTGGTAATCGAGGTCGCCGACAGCTCGCTGGCCTATGACCGCGGCGCCAAGCTGGCGCGGTACGCCGCGGCCGGCATCCCGGAGGCGTGGGTGGCCAACCTGCGGGCGCGGGAAGTGACGGCCTACGCCGAGCCCAACGGCGCGGAGTACGCCGCCGTCCGAACCTGCCGAGCGGGGGAGAGCATCAGCCCCCGGGCCTTTCCTGACGTGGTCCTGGCGGTATCCGACTTCATGCCGCCGGCCGGCCCGGACGCTGCCGAAGCGCCCTAAACCGGGTCCTGTCACCTACGGCAGCGGCCCGTACCACCGCGCCACGATCTCGTCCACCTTTGCCGCATCGGCCTCGGACAAGTCGGCCTTGAAAGCGGCGACCAGGTGGCAGATGCCAAGCGCAGTACCCTCGCAGTCGTCGGAATAGTCCTCGGCCTGCGATTTCAGGTACAGACTGCGGAACCCCTGCCGGAAAGTATCTTCGCCCAGGGTGTTGTACAGGTCCAGGAATATCTGCTCACCCAACGAGTAGTTGCAGTTGAACCCCCGCGTTCCGAATTCTTCGGGATCCATGGCTTCCAGTTCGCCAATCGTCTCGGCCGCCGCGCAGGGGTTGTTGGTCACGTCGATCGGTGTTTCCTTCCGGGCGAATTCGGAGATGCTTCCGAGTATTTCAGCGGCCCCTTCGTCGATCCAGTCACTATTGCTACGCCAATAGTAATGCGCAACCTCGTGGCCAATTATGAAGGGCGTGTAAGCCCACCCGAATCCGTTTTCCACGTCAAAGACGAGCTGTATCGCCATGTGCGTGCCGAAGTTTGTCCCACCTGATCCTGGGAACACGGCGTCGTCATACAGCAGGGCGATGTAATCGGTGGGCAGCTCCACACCCATAAACTCTTCAATGATGCGAACGCTGTGTTCCAGGAAGTCCATGCTTGCCGTTGACTGGTCGCGTACACGGACTACGGCCAACGATACGTCGCCTGAGATCGGCAGCTCGACGGTGCGCTCTTCCCAGTAAACGCCGGTCCCGCGCAGCAGCATGTCGCCGGAATGCGGCCGGTAGGAATAGGTGCCCCCGAGCAGAGCGACCATCTTTGCCGCTTCATCCGTGATGCCGCCCTTCAATTTCGGATCAGCCAGGACGTCCAGGAAGGTTTCCTCATCGTCGCGCTCGAGTCTCCGCAACGACATCACCGCCAGGGCGTCCTTGCCGGTCACCGTTTCCAGGAACGGCATGGAGAGCATCTGGATCGCCGCGTCAATGATGTTTTCACGGACCAGATCGTCCTCGATCCAAACCAGCCAGTGGAGGTCTTGGACCACCGTTGCTTCGTGGGCGGTAATGCCGTCGACAACCCAGGGTTGCTGCAAGACCGCGGGAGCCAACTCGTCCCCGTAAAACGCCATCCAGCGCGCCGAATCCAGCGCAGTTGCCTCCACCTCGGAGACCCCGTCTTCCAGCCAGTCGAGTTCGATGGCAATCGCGAAGACCTCGGGGTACCAGACTGCAAGGTCCACAAGGTCCTGCGCAGGTGGAGCCTCGCCCTTGTCCAAGCCGTCTGCGATCCAGGAAAGGCTCCCGACCCGGCTGGCGAGCGTCCGTTCGTTGTCTGCCAGCCATTGGCCGTTTTCCAGTTCCCGGACCGCGCTCGGTATAGTCGGCGTGTTCGTCGGCCGGGGCGCAAACGTGGGTATCGGCGTGGGGGTTGACCTCGGTCGCGGCGTATAGGTGGGCTCAGGCGCGGCGGTCGCGGTCGGAACCGGTCGCGGCGTGAAAGTCGGCGCCGGTGTATCTGTGGGAGGCACGGGCGTTTCGGTCGGCGCCGCCGCGACGGTGGGCGGGGGCGCGGTCATCGTCGCTATCGGTAGCGCGGTGGCCGTGGGTAAAAGCGTTTCGGTAGGTACAGGTTCGGCGATTTGAACCGGCGACGGCTCAGGGGACGTGCAAGCCGTCGTCCCCAGAAACAGAAATAGTGCGATACTAACGAATGGCGCTAACAACAATCGGCGGCTCTTCAATCTCACCACTAACCTCCAAACCCGTTCGCGCATCATAGCATCGCGCCGGCCGCAGCAATATCCCGGCCCAATGCAATCGCACTTGAAATTTACACCGTCGTCGCTCCGGCGAAAGCCGGAGTCTGGAGACCTCAAAATGAAGCCATCGCCAACAAAACCGGCAATTTGAGATGCTGGATTCCCGCTTTCGCGGGAAAGACGACGCGGGTAGTAGTGTTATCCGTGATGAATGATTGAAATGCGATTGCCCTGTCGTCGGTCTCTCACTCTTGCCACCCATTCCGCATTGCGCTAACCTTGCCGGCGCAATTACGGGGAGGCCTTCTTGTGACTACCGCCGCCGACACGCGTCCCATCCTGGAGGTCAAGGACCTCCAGACCTATTTTTTCACCCGCACGGGAACGGTCAAGGCCGTGGACGGTGTCAGTTTCGAGCTCTACCCGGGCGAGACTCTGGGCGTCGTCGGCGAATCGGGCTCCGGCAAGAGCATGACCGCCCTGTCCATCATGGGCCTGGTGCCAGGGCCTGCGGGTCGCACGGTGGGCGGCCAGATCCTCTACAACGGTGAGGATCTGCTGCAAAAATCCGCCGCCGAGATGCGCGCGATTCGCGGGCGCGAAATCTGCATGATCCTGCAGGACCCCATGACCTCCCTCAATCCCGTTTACACCGTGGGGAACCAGGTCATCGAGACCCTGCGGCAGGGCAGCGACAGCCGGTCCACCGGCCTGCGGGCCCGGGCCATTGAGCTTCTGGAGAAGGTCAAGATCCCATCGCCCGACGTGCGTTTCACCAACTTCCCGCACCAGATGTCCGGTGGCATGCGGCAGCGCGTGGTCGGCGCCATCGCCGTGGCGGGCTCCCCCAACGTCCTCATCGCCGACGAGGCCACTACCTCCCTCGACGCCACCATCCAGTATCAGTACCTCACCCTGCTCAAAGAACTACAGGAAGGCACCGGCATGGCCATCATCTTCATCACCCACGACTTTGGGATCGTGGCCAAGATGTGCGACCGCGTCGCCGTGATGTACGCCGGTCGCGTCGCCGAGATCGCCGACGTGCGGGAGCTGTTCAACAACCCGCAGCATCCCTACACCGAAGCGCTGATGCGCTCCGTGCCCAACGTGGACGTCGACTACTTCCTGTACTCCATAGAAGGCCAACCTCCCGCTCTCGACGACCTGCCTCCCGGCTGCACCTTCGCCGACCGCTGCCCCTACGTGTTCGACCGCTGCCGCGAAGAGTTCCCGCCAGCCGTCGAAACCGCGCCGCGCCACATCGCCACCTGCTGGCGACTCACCGGCGATTCCGCCTAGCGCGAGCCACGCCACAAGGAGCTCTCCTGATGACCCAGGCCGCCGCCAACCCCGACACCGGCGTTGCCGCCAACAACGGCAGCGCCATCATCGAGCTGGACAACATCCGCAAGTTCTTCCCCATCAGCAAGGGCGTCCTCATACGCCGTTCTATCGGCGAGGTCAAAGCCGTGGACGGCGTTTCCTTCAAAATCCGCGAGGGCGAGACCTACAGCCTCGTCGGCGAATCCGGCTGCGGCAAGACCACCACCGCGCGCATGGTCCTGCACGTCGAAACCCCCACCGACGGCTACATGCGCTTCAACGGCAAGGACACCCGCCAGTTCAGCGGCTCTGACCGACGCGAATACCGCGCCTCCGTGCAGGCGGTTTTCCAGGATCCCTGGAGCTCCCTCAACCCGCGCATGCGCGTCGGCGACATCATCATGGAGCCCCTGCTCACCAACAAGCCCATGGGCAAGAACGAGGCCAAGGAGCAGTTGGAAACTCTCCTCCGCGACGTCGGCCTCCGCCAGGCCCAGGGCGCGTACTACCCCCATGAGTTCAGCGGCGGCCAGCGCCAGCGCATCGCCATCGCCCGCGCCCTGTCCCTGCGCCCCAAGGTCATCGTGCTGGACGAGCCGGTGTCCGCGCTGGACGTCTCAATCCGCGCCCAGATCATGAACCTGTTGCGCCAGCTGCAGGACCAGTACGGCGTCAGCTACCTCCTCATTGCCCACAACCTGGCCACGGTGCGCTACATGAGCCACCACGTGGGCGTCATGTACCTGGGCCGCATGGTCGAAGAAGCGCCCACCCGCGACCTTTTCGCCAACCCCAGCCATCCCTATACCAAGGCGCTGATCGCCGCCTCGCTGCCGTCGCATCCCGACACCGTGCGCGAGGATATGGTCATATCCGGCGAGGTGCCGTCGCCGCTGAACCCTCCGTCGGGCTGCCACTTCCACCCCCGTTGCCCCATGGTTATGGACCGCTGTTCCGTGGATGACCCCGAGTCCAGGCAACTCACTCCCGTGCATCAGGTGGCCTGCCACCTGTACTGAGGCCGGCGGTCGGGCACACGTCCTGTCGTCTCGGGGGGCTGGCGCTGCGCGTAATCGCGCCGCCCGCCCGAGCTGATAAGGGCGCCACCAATCGCCTCCGGCATCACCTCGTCGCGCCCGCCGGCGCGCATTCCTCCCCGTACCGTGCCGTATAATGCCGTCCGCCGGAGGTTCCAGCATGACCCTGATACTGACCAACGCCAACCTGATCGACTGCGCGAACGAAGGCGTGACGCCCGATGCCACCGTGGTCATTGACGATGATCGTATAGCCGAGGTCGGCTCCGGCGCCGCGACATCGCCCAGCGCCACGGTAATCGACCTGCGCGGCGCGTTCCTGCTCCCGGGCCTGTGGGACGTTCACATCCATCCCGAGTATCCGGTCCCGCCCGGTATGACCGTGGCCCAGGAGACGGCCAACTTCGGCCGCGCTCTTTCCCTGGCGCTGACCGAGGGCGGCGTCACCGCCGTGCGCTGCGGCGGCGCGGCCCACTTCATGGACGTGGCCTGGAAGCGGGCCTTCGACTCCGGCGACGTGGTTGGGCCGCGGGTCTTCGCGTCGGGCTACTTCTTGACCACCACCGGCGGCCACTTTCTCACCTCCGGCCAGGCCCGGGAGTGCGACGGGCCCTACGGGTTCGTCCAGGCCATCCGCGAGCAGATCAAGAACGGCGTTGACCACATCAAGCTGAACCTCACCGGCGGCATCATGGGACCCGACTGGGATCGCCACTGGCATTCCTTCTTCCTCGAGGAGGAACTGAGCGCCGCCTTCGCCATCGCCCGCCAGCGCGAGTTTCCGGTCATGGCCCACGCCGCCAACCCGGACGCCGTCAAGTCGGCCCTGCGCCTGGGCGCGCATACCGTGGAGCATGGCTACATCATGGACGAGGAGTGCATCGGCGTCCTCTCAGAGTCACCCACCTGGTACGTGCCGACACTGGCCATATCCCACCTCACCGAGGGGCAGGCGCAGAATGACTACGAGCGCCGGTGGCTGGCGCAGCGCAACATCGCCCAGGAACTCCAGTGCCGCGCCGACGCCGCTTCAGATGAACATGCCTACTGGTTCCGCCGCGCCCTGGACTCCGGGGCGAAGATGGCCCTGGGTTCCGACATCCGACCGCTGCGCGAGGCCGCCCTGCTGGAGATGGGCCTGTGGGTACGGGACGGAGCCACCACCTGGCAAACGCTGGTGGCCGCCACCCGCAACGCCGCCGAGCTATGCCGCGTCGGCGATCAGCTGGGCACCGTCGAGGCGGACAAGCTCGCCGACCTGATCGTGGTGGGGGCCAACCCGCTGGACGACATCAACAACCTGCGGCAATTGCAGCTGGTGATTAAGGATGGGCGGGTAGTTTCGGATAAGCGTGGCGGAATAAGCTAGCCTACCCAATGCGTTTGGGTCAGTTGCTCAGATGGACGCCACGGTTTCGCCGCCGGTTCGATGTCCACAGGGTCCAGGCGATAGACCTTCCCGTACCGCGCGGCGGTTTCCACATCGCCACATTTAAGGGCTTGGTAGGCAGCATGGGAACGCTTCGAATCGAGGAGTGGGATTCCGGCTCCCCATGGAGAACCGGGGTGGGAGAATTCAATCTGCAGCTCCACCGCATAGCCGTTGATCTCTATCATATGGGTGCGGGTGCGTGGATACGGTAGGTCCGGATCCGTTTCCCTGTCGAGACCGGTTGTAACCGGCGTCATGCGGTACAGGTCACCGTAAGAGGCGGCGAAATCGAGATAGCCTCGATCCAGGGCTTCCCTGATGTCCTCAATACGGTCCAAGTCAAAAACGCGAACGAGTATGCCACGCGGATGATCGGGATCAATCAGCAGTTGCTCCATCCGCACGGCGTAACCCTTGTGGTAAATCATGCGGTGGATGATCTCTTTATCGTGAAATTTCATCTTCGTCGCCTCGTTACCAAGTCCGATTCCCACCGATCATCCGGACGATACGTGGTTACAACCCAAGCTACATCAGCGCGGTCCCGCTTGATACCCCATACCACGTGGAGCGGCTGTCCCTCTTCATCATATTGTAATAGTAAAAGGCTCGGACCTATGTCGTCTGGAGGGTATTTCTCAACGAGGATTGCACTGGCGATGCCGCAGGTCAAATCCGTCTCAAGGACCGTGCGTTGCTGCATCCGCGAGCCCCCATGTCCAGTAGGCTCCACCTGACCGGCGGCGACAAGATCCTGGATTTGCTCCAATAAAGTAGGCACTGGCCGCCGCCGGAACCGGGTTTATAGAATTGCCACCGGGTTTACCGGGGAGCCGGTGCCGCCCACCACGCGCAGCGGGTTGATGGTCAGCATGAACTCCCAGCGGCCCTCCTCAGCGCAGGCCTCGGCCAGGGGCTGCAACAGCGCGTTGTCCAGCAGGCCGATGCCATAGGCGAAGATGCTCCCGTGTACCGACCACGGCAGGTCGTAGCCGTTGGGTGTGTGATCCATCATGTCCCACACCAGCACGCAACAGTCGCTCTCGCGGATGAACTTCAGGCACGAGGCGTGGAGCCCGGGCCGCTGCGTGGGGTCGCTGCCCCAGATGGCGTTGCCGTCGGCGTTCCACTTCTCGCGGCCGCCGTACACCACCAGCGCGTCGCCCGGCTCCATCTGGACTCCCTGGGCGTCGCAGATATCCCGCAGTTCCCACGCGTGGATCGGGGTTTCCTGAGTCACGTAGTCGACGCCCCGGTGCCGCGGCACGTCCAGCAGGACGCCCCGGGTGATGATGCCCTCTTTCCAGTGCTCCACGGAGCCGTACTTGGCCCCGTCGAACTGGATCATCTCGTTGGGATCCTTGCCGTTCCACATACCGTTGTGGTCCCAGACGTGGCAAAGGGCGTCCAGGTGCGTGGTGGCGGTGCCGTGGTAGGAGATGCCGTAGTAGTCGGTGGACATGCCGCCGCCCGGCTCGCGGGGGCCCTTGCGCATGTAGTGGATGGCCGGCGTGGGGTTGTTGGGCGCCGGCGTGACGGGAAACTCGCGGCTCAGCGACACCGCGCGGCCGGTCTTGACCAGGCCGGCAGCGCGCCGGCGCTTGGCGTCGTCGACCATGTTGACTGCGCCCTTCTGGTCGTCGGGGCCCCAGCGGCCCCAGTTCACGTCGTCCTTCAGGTAGCCGAGGACTTCCTCTTTGCTGGGATCTTGTCGGTTGGTGGTCATGTGCGTCCCTCCGTAACAGCGCGTTCACTGCCGCGCCGGTTGCGTTCGACGCAAGGTTGCCACCATGCGATGGGAATGGCAAGGGAGGCGCGACGTCAGCTACCGTCAATCGTCACTCAATGTGACCAGACCGGTGCGACCATCGTAATGCAGAACGAAGTCTTGCAGAAAAGACCGGCCAATGATGGCACGATGGAGTTGACCACCGGCGGCCAATGCCACGCCGGTGAATCGGCCGGCGATGGTCCGACTCAGTTCGGCTATGTGGATATGGGCCAGGTAGATGTTTGTGGTGTGCTCTCCAACGGAACCCGATACCGTAACTGCATATTCGACCACGGGCAGACGCAGGGCAACGGCCAACTCGTTGTCGATGCTGTTGCCGCTCGCACCGGTGTCCACCAATGCTGGATACAAATCCGGTGGTACGACCGGCTTCAGGTCCGCGTATTCGTCAAACCCGGGGTCGTGCCCGATTTGAACCGGGATGGTTGGCCCCGCTTCGGCCAACAACGCGCGCCGGACGCCCATATCGAGCAAGTCTGGGGAAACGCAATCAATCGTTGGCATAGCGCCGCTGCCATAGTTCTCTGGCGTATTCCGTCCAATTGGTCCGCGCGACCTGCCGGATGAGGTATGGTCCCCTACCAAAACGCTGGCCGGCTTCTCGAGCCGCGTCGTTGAACTCCGTGTAGACTCCGACCAATTCTTCGCCGTGGACGACTACCCATTCGTCGGTATATTTGGCTTCAAGCTCGGCCCGCATCTTTTCATAGGCGGCATATTCCGTGGCAAGTGCCCCGCTGGCCATCCCAACGTCGTGCCAGTCCCGCCCGTGGTAGCAGGCTTCCCAGAACTGGTACTCGTAACGCAGCGTGGTGCGGAAGATGCGCTCCAGGTTGGCCACCTTGGCCGAGCTTGCCCGCGCGCCGGCGTCGTTGAGCCGCTCCGTGAACCAGGCCACCACGTCGCCCAGCACGTCGGGGCTGTGGATGTCGATCCAGCCCTGGTAGACGGCGTTGTCGGGTTGCGCGCCGGAGTTGATGAGCCGTTCCGCCCAGTCCAGGTACGTGCCCTCGGTCACGTAGAACAGGGCGATGAGGTCGTCGAAGTCGCCCTCCAGCGCCGTCCGCACCATGAAGTCGCCGAAGCCCTGGGTCACCGGGTTGGCCTCGGTCTCCAGATATTGCTCCGCTGTGACGCCCAGGTCGTGGAAGCCGTTGAGAAACAGGTCGTTCTCGGCGGACAGGAAGTTGGAGAGGAACCCGTTGAGTATCTTGCCCGCCTCGTAGTCCGGCGCCGCCCTGGCGATGGCAATGGAAGTGAGTTTCACCAGGTCCTTGCAGAAGACATAGTCCTGCCGGAAGTAGTTACGGAATTTGTCTATGTCCAGGCTCCCGTCGCCCATTTCCAGCACAAAGGGATGGGTGACCATCGCCTCCCACTGGTCGTGATACCTGGCGCGCAGTTCGTCGGTGAAAGGCATGATTTCCCCTAATTGTCAGAATCGGGATTTACAGGATGATAGGGATTTGCCGGATTAGTCGCCACAATCCAGGGAATCCGTAACATCCGGCAAATCCTGCTTCCGAAGTTACGCCGATTCAGCCAGGCAGCCGAAAAACCGGTCCATCATCCCCTTGGCCACCGAGCCCATCATGCGCTGGCCGACCCGGGCCACCGAACCGCCCACCTGGCCGTCCGTGTCCACGTGCAGGTCAGTTCCGCCACCCGCGGCGGGCGTGAGCGTCACGCTGGACACGCCGCTGGCGAAGCCCAAGTTTCCGGAACCCTCGATGGCCATAGTGTAGGAATGGGGCGGATTGAGCGCAGAAAGCGCCACGGTCGCCGTGAAGTTGCCGCTGATGGGGCCCACGCGCACCGTTGCGCTGGCGCGGTAGCGGTCCGGCCCGTCCGGCTCGATGCCGCGGCACCCGGGGATGCAGCCGGCCAGCACGTCGGGGTTCATCAGCGCGTCCCAGACGGCCTGCGGTTCCTTGTCGAAATGGTAATCGGCGGAAAGTTCCATAGCGGGCCGATTATAGCAGGCGCCGCTCGCCGGCACTGCCCACCGCCGGCTGTGCCCAGGGCAATCGCATCATAGGCTCCACGCCCGTCACTCCGGCGAAAGCCGGAGTCCATTGGTCATATAACGAACGAATTTGAAGCGTATTTGACGAATTCGATCACTGGATTCCTGCGCAAGCAGGAATGACAGCGATGGTGCGATTGCCCTGGGACCGCGCTCGCCTTTCATCAGAATCAGGATTTTCAAGATTCAAGGATTATCAGGATTGGAACCATCGCGTGTGGACATCTCCCAATCCTGTCAAATCATAAATCTCGTAAATCCGGCTTCTGACATCTACCTCGCGTCCGCCAGCAGCAGCGCGTTCAGCAGCACCTGGGCACCGTTGGCGCAGTCTTCGGGTGTGCTGAATTCTGCGGGCGCGTGGCTGATGCCGCCCACGCTGGGCACGAATACCATGGCCGCCGGCGTTATCGCGGCGATCGCCTGGGCGTCGTGGCCGGCTCCGCTGGGCAGGCTGACGTGGTCGAGGCCCGCCATCTCCGATGCGTCCGCGATCAGCTGCTGCATGTTCCCCGAAATGGGCACCGACGGGGTGTTGCGCTGGGCCGTCACGGCAATTGCCACCTGCTCGGCGTGGCCCACTTCCTCGGCGGTGCGGCGCAATTCCACCTCGGCGGCGGCCAGCGACTCCATGCGCTCGTCCCGAAACTCCACGCCCATCTGCACCCGGCCCGGGATCACGTTGCCCGCGTTGGGATGCACGTCCATCGAGCCCACCGTGCCCACCCGGCATACCTCCATCTCGCCGGCGATGCGACGCACGGCCAGGGCGATCTGCGCGGCCGCCGACATGGCGTCCCGTCGCAGCGCCATGGGCGTGGTGCCGGCATGGTTCGCCTCGCCCACGATGTCCACGTGGTACACCGAGCGGCCCGTGATGCCGGTGACTACTCCGATGGGAAAGCCGCCCCGGTGCAGCGTCGGCCCCTGTTCGATGTGCAATTCAAAGTAGCAGGCGAACTCTTCGGGCCGACGGCGCGCCGCCTCGACGCGAGACATGTTGCCGCCGATGCCCGGCAGGGTGTCCGTGAGCGTCACTCCATCATCGTCCACGGCCGCGAAGTCCTCCGGCTCCCACAGTCCGGCCACGGCCCGACTGCCCAACAGCCAGCGGTGGAAGCTGGTGCCCTCCTCATTGGTGAACACCAACACCTCGATGGGATGCCGCGGGGTGTGCCCGGCGTCCCGCAGCGCCTCCACCACCTCGATGGCCGCGATGACGCCCAGCGCGCCGTCGTAAGCCCCACCGCTGGGCACCGTGTCGGTGTGGGATCCGAGGACAATGGCGGGCAGCGTCGGGTCGGCGCCTTCCGCACGGCCGATGATGTTGCCCGCCGGGTCGATGCGGACGGACATGCCCGCGCCGCGCATCAGGTTACTGACATAGTCGCGGCCGGCGACGTCCTGCCGGGAGAACGCCACCCGCTGCATCCCGAATTCGTCACGGCCGATCTGTCCCAGGGCATTCAGATGGTCATCGAGGCGGGCGGAGTTGATGGCGGCCGATGCGGGTGTTGCGGTCATGTTACCTGCCGTTGTCCGGTCGTTGTATTCGAGTGTCAGTGGTTGTTGACGTCACTATCGCTGTTTCCGTCGAGACCCGCGATCCGGCCCTCGAAATGGGCTTTCGATGAACTCGCCCACCTTCATGGTGCCCAGGATGTCGTTCCAGGCCGCCTTGGCCCGGCCGGCGTGATCATCCCAGTAGTCCATGCCGATCATCGCCAGCAGCGCCGCCTGGGTTTTCATCGCGTAGCACAGCCGGGTGTGGGCCGGACGTTTTTCCACCGGGTCGATGAAGTCCATCTCCGCCCAGACGATGGTGGTGCCGTCCAGCCGCAGGGTGAGCGGGTTGCCGACCCGGGTGGGAACCCGCTCGTCGGCGGCGAGGTTCTTCTTCAGCCAGTCGGCGATGGGCGGCTCGTCCCACGGCTGCAACTGCGACCAGTCCACGTCGGGCCGCGCCGCCGCCAGCGGCATCACGCGCACGTCCAGCCGGATGTCGGCGTCGGCCTCCGGTTTCCGGTCCAAAAACACGAAGGACCGTGAGCCCTTGGGCATTTCCAGTATCCAGGTGTTCGGCACCTCAAATCGCACCGCCCCCTGGTTTGCCACGAAGACCCGATTGCCGGGTTTCGCCGTCCACCCGTGGTTCTCGGGCAGGTTGAACTCGCGCCGCTCCCAATTGCTGCTCATTGCTGTCCGCCTGTTGTCGGGTTGGGCCAGTGTCGCCACAGTTCGCAGCGGCACCCGCAACGGCAAGTGTACTTAGAAATGGCGGGGCTGCCAAATGGGGCCGCGCCTCACGCGTTCCCACTTTGTCTTTTACATCGATGAACAGGGTGAATAGGATGGTGGCGCTGTCCAGGGTGCGGGACGTTTCCAGTAATCAATCAGATCCTGTCCATCCTGTTTATCGATGTAAACTCACCCCCGTCGTCGCCAAATTGGGTACACGTGAGGGGTCGCGCAGATTGATCGGCGTGAATATGCCCACAGACTGGGACGGGAGCCACCGGAACGACGTGTTTCCCAGCGCTTATTGTTACGGAAACCCGATTTCGCGTGCGCCGGTTTTGGGCCCCCAACATGCGCCATGCTAGAATGGGGGTAATAGCACGGGAGTTGCATTATGGATTTGCTAGACCGCATCACCAGAGACCCGCAAATCCTGGCGGGCAAGCCAACCATACGCGGAATGCGAATATCCGTGGAGTTGGTGGTGGAACACCTGAATGGTGGTGTATGGACTGAAGAGGACATCCTCAATGGGTGGCCCGGGCTGACCCCCGAGGATATTGAAGCTTGCCGACTCTACGCCGCCACCGGCGCGCCCTTGTCCAACGTTGTTTGGTCCGAGTTCATGGCTGAATTCGATGAAGCAGTGCGACAGGACACCGAGGAGCTGCGAAAGTCTCCAAAGGCATAACGAGGTATGCGGATTCTGGCTGACACAAACCTGAATGAACCCACAGTTACCGCCCTGCGCAATGCCGGCCATGACGTTGTTTGGATGTATGAAGATGACCGACGCATGGCAGACCCCAACATATTGACCCGCGCCGCGCGCGAGGATCGCCTGCTCATAACCTTTGATACGGACTTCGGAGAATTAACCTTCCGAGAACGCTTGCCCGCCCATTGTGGAGTGGTCCTGTTCCGTATAGCCCAAGCGGTAACGGCACTGGAAGCGGCTCAGCTGATTGCTCACAACCTGGCAGCGCCCATAGCCTGGGCGGGCCGTTTCTGGGTTATCAACGTCCGCAAGCGGGCGCTGCCGACTCAATAACCGCGCCGCCCCGTACCGCCGCCCGGTCACCGACGACTCCACGGCCAGGCTGCGGCGGATGGCGCCCACCGTCTCCCCGTCCGGCTCCGGCAGCAGCAGCGGCAGCAGGATGTCATTGGCGTGGGCGTCGCAGGCGGTGGCCCGCCGTACCAGGCAATTTTGCCGGCATCCCGCGATGGTCAGTATAATCGCCAATCATGCCCGCTTACCCCCACATCGAACGCTACCGCGCCGACCTGCGGCGATTCCTTGAGTTTGGCGGCTCCGACAACGAGCAGAGCATCCGCCGCGCCTTCGCCGTCTGCCTCGACTCCTACTGCCGCGACCACCGCGAGAAGCTCGCCCTCGTCGACGAGCTGGACGCCGGCGTAGGGTCCCGCCCGGCTGGAACAAGGAACCGGCCCGACGGCACCGTCAAGGACTCCCTCCGCATGGCCCGCGGCTACTGGGAGGCCAAGGACACCCACGACGACCTCGACGCTGAAATCCAGGCCAAGTTCAACCGCGGCTACCCCCGCGACAACATCCTCTTCGAGGACTCCCAGACCGCCGTCCTCTTCCAGAACGGCGCCGAGTCCATGCGCGTGGACATGGCCCGCCCGGGCGAACTGCACCGCCTGATCCGCCGCTTCCTGGACTACGAGCTGCCCGAGATCGAGGAGTTCCGCCAGGCCCGCCAGCAGTTCAAGTCCGACCTCCCCGCCGTCCTCGAAAGCCTGCGCGAGTCCGTGGCCGACGCCGAGGCCGGCAACCCCAACTACCAGGACGCCGCCGCCCTCTTCCTCGCCCTCTGCCGCCAGACCATCAGCCCCGGCGTCTCCGACGCCGACGTCCGCGAGATGCTGTTGCAGCATATTCTCACCCGCGACATCTTCCTGCGCGTCTTCGGCGAGGACCAGTTCCACCGCGAGAACAACGTCGCCCGCCAGCTGGACGCCCTGGAAGACACCTTCTTCACCGGCGACACCCGCCGCCAGGCCATCGACCGCCTGCGCGTTTACTACGGCGCCATCGGTCGCGCCGCCGACGACATCGCCGACTACGCCGAAAAGCAGCAGTTCCTCAAGGCCATCTACGAGGACTTCTACCAGGCCTACAACCCCGCCGCCGCCGACCGCCTGGGAGTGGTCTACACCCCCAACGAGGTCGTGGACTTCATCATCCGCGGCACGGATCACCTGCTGCAAAAACATTTCGGCAAGACCCTGGCCGACGACAACGTGCAGATCCTCGACCCGGCCACCGGCACCGGCACCTTCATCACCAGCCTCATCAACCACCTTCCCATCGACCGCCTGGAGTACAAGTACCGCAACGAGATCCACGCCAACGAGGTGGCGATCCTGCCCTACTACATCGCCAACCTCAACATCGAGTACACCTACCGCGAGCGCACCGGCCGCTACCTGGAGTTCCCCAACCTCTGCTTCGTGGACACGCTGGACAACATGGACTGGCAGGGCGCCAGCGGCGGCGCGGTGCAGCGGCAGGCCGCGTTCAACCTGGGCGGCATGTCGGAAGAAAACTGGATCCGGGTGCAGGAGCAGAACGAAAAGAGCATCAGCGTCATCATCGGCAACCCGCCGTACAACGATAGCGCCACGCTGTGGGGCGACGGCGGTGCCAACCGCCAGTATCTCGATATCGACCGTCGCATCCGCGATACTTATATCGCGTCGGGCACGGCACAAAGAACACACCAATACGATATGTATAAGCGGTTCATCCGCTGGGCTTCAGATAGGCTGGCTGACGACGGCATCATCGGTTTCGTCAGCAATAGCGCATTCTTGGACGCTCGCCAGGACGACGGGTTCCGCAGGGTCCTCGCCGAGGAATTCAACGAACTGTGGGCGATTGACCTGAAGGGTAATGCCCGCACCAGCGGAGAACGACGGCGTCAGGAAGGCGGCAACGTCTTTGACGATAAAATCCGTGTTGGCGTCGCCATCTATTTCCTGGTGCGCCGCAAGGAGTTGGACGGGTTCAAGGTGTTTTACAACGATGTACGTCCCTATCTCAAAGCGCTGGACAAGGTTGATTACATCAAGGCCAAAACCCTGACCAACTTTCCCTTCTCCGAGATTACCCCTGACGCTGAATCAAACTGGCTGAACCAGTCCGACAGCAGTTTTGCGCAACTGATACCCTTCGCCAACCGAGAGACCAAGTTTGCCAAATCCGTTGCTGACGAACAGGCAGTGTTCGGCCTGTTCACAAACGCGGTCAAGTCAAACCGCGATGATTGGGTGTATGACTTTGAGGTAACCAATCTTCGGAACAAGGCACTTTTCTTTGCCGATGAGTACAACGGTTTCCTTGATGTGGGTGATAAGTCGTATAACCCGGTGATTAAGTGGAGCCGTGACTTGCGTAATGAATTTCAGCGTGGGCGACGCATCATTTATAGCGAGGCAAATCGCATCCAATCTTTGTACCGTCCGTTTGTAGCGAAACATCATTTCGTGGACTTCACAATGAATGATGTCCTTACCTCAAACCATTACAATATGTTTGGGCTGGACTTGAAACAGCCCAACAAGGTCATCAATTTCTGCGTGAATGGCAAAGATTTTTATGTGTTAGCAACCGACAAGCCTGCTGATTTTCACTTTACCGGCGACACCCAATGCCTCCCCCTCTACCGCTACACCCCCGACGGCGAGCGGGTCAGCAACATCACCGAGTGGGGCCTGCGCCGGTTCCGCGAGCATTACGGCGATGACGGCATCACCGCCGAAGACATCTTCGCCTACGTGTACGCCATGCTGCACGACCCGGCCTACCGGCAGCGGTTCGAGATTGATCTGCGCCGCGAGTTCCCCCGGGTGTACTTCCAGCAGGATTTCGCGTGGTGGGCCGGCAAGGGTCGGGAACTGCTGAACCTGCACCTGGGCTTTGAGACGGCGGAGCCGTACCCGCTGGAACGGGTGGACGTGGATTCCGGCTTTCGCCGGAATGACGGGGGTAGCGGGAATGACGGGGGTAGCGGGAATGACGGGGGTAGCGGGAATGACGGGGGTAGCGGGAATGACGGGGGTAGCGGGAATGACGGTAGCGCTCCGCGCGCCATCCTGCGCGCCGACAAGGAGCGCAACATCATCCGGCTGGACAAGCAGACCACCCTGGCCGGCGTCCCCGATGCGGCGTGGTGGTACGAACTCGGCAGCCGCTCCGCCCTGGAGTGGCTGCTGGACCAGTACAAGGAGCGCAAGCCCCGCGACCCCACCATCCGCGAGCGCTTCAACACCTACCGCTTCGCCGACCACAAGGAGCGCGTCATCGACCTGCTGCGCCGCGTCTGCACGGTAAGCGTGAAAACCTACCGCATCACCGACTATGAGTTGGATCAGTGGACAGGGATCGATCCGGACGAGGGGCTGGAGTTCACTGAGGAATTTGCGGCCAGTCTGGAGCGGTCCATCGCGGAGGCTGCCACCGGCAATACCAGCCCGGCAGAAGAGGTGTACCGGCGGCTGGGGCTGGATTAGTGCCGTATTCCCTGGAATTCACGCACACCGCCGAAGCCGATTTGTCCCGGTTGGACGCCGGAATAGCCCGCCGGGTACGCAACGCCATAGACCGCATGGCAGAAAACGCCGATGCGGTGCGTCACACAGCGTTGACCGGCTCATATCGCGGCCAATTCCGGCTGCGGGTGGGCAACTACCGCGTTCTGTACCGGATTAATCGGGCGAACCGCCTGATAACGGTTCTCGAGGTGGAGCACCGGAGCGACGCGTACCGGTGACGGTAAGCGCGGGCGCGGGCGCCGCCACCTCTCCGGGCGCCCTATGCCGTTATTCAGCGGCGTTCCCCAGCAGCCGCACCACCTCATCGCCCACCTGCTGGGTGCTGGCGGCGCCGCCCAGATCGCCGGTGACGACGTTGCGCTCGTTCAGCGTCTGCAGGGCCGCTGCGTTCACCCGGTCCGCCGCGTCGGTTTCGCCCAGGTGGTCCAGCATCATGGCCACCGCGAAGATCGTCGCCAGCGGATTGGCCAGGCTCTTGCCGGTGATGTCGAAGGCCGCGCCGTGCACCGGCTCGAACATCGAAGGGAACGTCCTTTCCGGGTTGATGTTGGCGCTGGGCGCGAGGCCCATGCTGCCCGTGACCACGGCGGCGATGTCGGACAGGATGTCCGCGAACAGGTTCGACGCTACGATGACGTCGAAATCCTCCGGCCACCGCACCAGGTCCATAGCCGCCCGGTCCACCAGCAGTGATTCGGTCTGCACCTGGGGATACTCGGCCGCAACGTCCTCAAACACCTCGTCCCAGAACACCATGCTGAAGGCCTGGGCGTTGGACTTGGTCACCGAGGTCACCTTGTTCTTGCCGCCGCGCCGGACGCTGTGCTCAAAGGCGGCGCGGATGATCCGTTCGGTACCCCGCCGGGTGAATACCCCACTCTGGATGACCGTCTCGTGAGCCGTGCCCGCGTACAGCCGGCCGCCGACGGGAGCGTACTCGCCCTCGGTGTTTTCGCGGAAGATGACCATGTCCACGTCGCCGGCGGCTTTGCCGGCGATGGGCGACTCCACACCGGGGAACAGCACCGCCGGGCGCACGCAGATGGCCTGGTCGAAGGCCCGGCGCATGGGCAGCAGCAGGCCCTGCAGGGTCACGTGGTCGGGGATGTTCGGATCGCCCACCGCGCCAAAGAGCACGGCGTCGCTTGACGAAAGCTGCTCCAGCCCGTCCTCGGGCATCATGCGGCCGGTCTCGCGGTAGTAGTCGCTGCCCCAGGGGTACTCGACGGCGCGGAAGGACAGGCCATCGGTCTGGGCGGCCACGGCGTCCAGCACCTTGCGTCCTTCGGAGATCACCTCCGGCCCGATGCCGTCGCCGGCGATGACGGCCAGGTTGTATTCGGCCATTTTGGCTCCCGTTTGGATTGGTTTATTTGATTGGTTTAAGAGTAGTCAGCAGTCTAGCCGCACGGCGGCGGGATGTCCACGTTAGTGAATCATGACTGCCATTGACGGAAAGTTTGTCGAATTTCCGATATGAAACGATTGAGCGACGGATCGAGACTGGCGGCGCGATCAATGTCCATGTGCCGCACGATGTCTTCCGCAAACTCGATGCCGCCAAGGATGGGAGTGATGCCGGCGTTATAGATAGCCTCAATCAGCAATCGCTTGTAGCGTTCGCGTTCGCATTTCTGATCCGGGGCATCGCAGCCTAGACCTACCACTTCTCGAAACGCCGCGCCGTCAAGCAGCAGCCAGCGTTCAATGTGAGGGTTAGGGATGGCCTGAATGACTGGAATCGGAGCATTTGGACGCTCCAATTCTCTGGCCCGCTCATTCAGCCCTTTGCAATTGGCATCGGTGGCAACGATTATCAGATCCGGATACCCTCCCTGTCGAGCCAAGTCACGCAAATAGTCGTCGAACTCGCCGACTACCGCTCCGTAACCTCCCACGGCGTTTCGCCATTCCAAATGAACCGAGACTTGTAACGCGTCGGCAATGCGTTGTACCAACGCGCCAATAGTTTGATGGTGGGCGTGGTCTTCGACAAACAGAGCAATTCTATGCATCGAAGTCGCCTCGCATGATCCGCTTCGAGACGGGCAAATTGCTCTGATCGTCTAAGGCGCTTGCGATGTCACTCCTGCGAGCCAGTGGTCCCCAAGTGTCGAAAGGATCAATTTGCGTTTGCCGTTTCACTCTCCGCGTTACGTACAACGAATCGTCTGACAGCAAATCCGGCAACAACGGTGAGTGTGTGGTGACAATGTACTGACTTTGGCCAATGCTCGATCGTGTCTTGAGCAGTTCTGCGATTAGCTGGATACGGCGTGGGTGGACGCCGTTTTCCGGTTCTTCAAAGCCCACTAGGGAAGGTGGGCTGTCGGAACCGGTGAGCGCCAGAAGCCCCAGCAAACGCAATGTGCCTTCGGAAAGGACGCGCGCGGGAATTGCCACGCCATTCTCCCTAAGCCGGAGCTCCACTTCACCCAGGTCGCTAATATCCATTTCTATTCCATCCACATTCGGCATGAGAGTATGCAGGGCTTTTTCAACCGCTTTGAACTGCCGAGGTTTGAGCGCGTGTAAAGTATTCAGAAAAGCCGCAAGGTCTTCTCCCATCAAACCGATGTGGCGCACCTCCTTCACGGGATTTGCCGAGCGCATACGCTCCCGTGGCTCAAAGTAGAAGAACAACCAGCTCTCCATCTCACGCCGAACTGCTGTGAGATGTGGGTAATAAGGTGGATAATGGGGCATGGAGAGGATAGTGTGGTCCAGGTAACGGTCATAATCGGTGGGATGTGCTTGCCCTTCCAGCCGCAGGCGAATTTTTTCGTCAACCCGCTCGATAAATGGGCGACGGCTGCCGGAAACTTCACCCCCGGCGTTCAGAGCTGCTAGGTATTCGTCGGTTACGCGCAGAATCCCCGAGCGGGGAATCATCTCAATCTCGACACGATAGCGCAGGTTCCGCTCGCGAACCGCCGAGCGCATCCCGGTTTCATCGGAACGGTCGGGGTTGCTGGGCCGGCGCATTTCTTGCACCTGTCGATTCACAACGTTGACCACCGCATCTGATAGTTGCAAATCGGCTTCGATGGAAAAGGCAAGCCGCTCTCGTTCCATCAATCCGACGAGTCCTCTCTCGCCGAGAGTGAAAGACTCCAGGGGTTTGCCCCGGTACGGCGGGTCGAATGCTTCGTTCAAAGTTCGGCTGGTAGCCAGACCAGATAGTAGCTGCAGCGCATCCAGAAAATTGCTCTTACCCGCCGCATTCGGCCCGAAAAGCAAGGTAAGGGGTTTAAGGTGTACTTCGACGTCGAACAGGGATTTGTACCCTTTGACATGAACGCGCTTCAGCATACTGCTCCCCTATTCTCATCGGATTGAGCGACTGCCCCTGCCGCCGCTACACGTCCCGCTCGATGGGCGCGCCGACGATGCTGCCCCACTCGGTCCACGAGCCGTCGTAGTTGCGCACGTTGTCGTAGCCCAGCAGCTGGCTGAGTACGAACCAGGTGTGCGATGACCGCTCGCCGATGCGACAGTAGGCGATGGTCTCGCGACCGCCGTCCACGCCCCTGCCGCCGTAGAGCGCGCTGAGCTCGTCCGCCGACTTGAAGGTGCCGTCCTCGTTGACCGCCTGGCCCCACGGTATGTTGGCCGCGCCGGGGATATGCCCGTTGCGCTGGGAACCTTCCTGGGGCAGGTTGGGCGGGGCGTTCAGCGCGCCGGAGAACTCGTCGGGCGAGCGCACGTCGACGAGGGCGTGGGATCCGCTGTTGACGGCCTGCAGCACGTAGTCACGCAACGCCCGCAGGTCGGTGTTCTCCGTGGTAATGCTGTAGCCGGTGGCGGCATAGGACGGCACGTCGGTGGTGGTGGGCCGGTTCTCCGCCAGCCACAGGGCGCGTCCGCCGTTCATCAGACGCACGTCCTGGTGGCCGTAGTAGCGCAGCTGCCAGAAGGCCCAGGCGGCGAACCAGTTGTTGTTGTCGCCGTACAGGATGATGGTGGTATCGGGAGCGATGCCGCTGCCGCTGAGCAGCCTTTCCATTTCATCGCGTGAAACGATGTCGCGCGCCACGTTCTGCTGCAGCTGGCTCTGCCAGTTCCAGGTGACGGCGCCGGCGATGTGGCCCTGCTCGTAGGCGGACGTGTCGACGTCGACCTCTACCAGCCGCACGTTGGCGTCGCCGCCGTGCTCGGCCACCCAGTCAGTGGTCACCAACGATTCGGGATGCGCGTATTCAGCCATGTTTACATCTCTCCTTATTGGAACTGCGGTCGGGACGGTGTTCGGTTCCTGTCATCTCCGGCCGGTATGGTCGGTTGGGCCATTATACACAGCGGGTGGCCGAGGGCCGGTACACGGTTCAATCCAACAGGAGGAAGTCCTTCCGCACCCGCTCCAGGAACTTCGCGTCGGTTGCGGCCATGTCATGCAGTTCCACGATGATCGGGAGACTGGATTCGTCGAAGTCCTCGTCCAGGCTACCCATGACGGACCAGGGTATTTCTCGGCCCCGGTCGTCCAGCATCAGATCCAGGTCGGAGTAGCGTCGGGCGCGCCCCTTGGCCCGCGAGCCGTACACCCACACCCGGGCATCCGGCAACCGCGCGCGGATGATCTCCAGCACCTGCTTCCGGTGCGCCTCGGGCAGGTCGATGGCGCGCGCTGTCTCATCCGCCATCGGCTATCCCCCGCTCCATGGCGGACAGCAATGCCCGAGCGTCAGCGGCGAAGGCGGGTGCATTCGCCGCGATAGCGTCGGCCATTGGTTCGCTGTAAGCATGAACGACTCGGTTGCGGTTTTCCGCGTGCTGCAGCCAATCGGAGCACTCCGCAATCAGCCCCAGGTCGGCTGCTTCCCGCAAGCGACGGCGGGGAGACATGCGATTTGTGTCCCGGACGGCGGCAATGAATTGCAGGTAGCGTCCCAGCACCGACGCGGCCGCCTCAAAGGCGAGGGTGAACCTCAAGATCACCGCGTCCCGCAAGTACGTATTCTCGGGCTCGGCGGAGCGGTCTCGTAGGGCTTCTTCCAAGCGGCTGAGGGCGTCCCGGAAAGTTTGCAAGTCAACGTCGGAGGTCATTTGTCAAGGGTAGCACAGGCAAAATCCAGCGGTTCAGGCGAGTGCAACTCGGGCAGACTTGTAACGGGCGCGAGGCGACGTTGCGACTGGCCGCGAAACAGAAAAGTAACCCAGCCGAAATAGTTTGTTAATCGGTTCGCAACGGACGTTTAACACCCTGCGCCTAGCCTGCGGATTGTCACATTCACATGGGACGCCGGTCCACAGCGTTCAGGTCACGCGCTGCGCGACGACGCCTCAAATCCGCAAGGAGGCACACATGTTTTCGGCCACGAAATCACTTTTTGGTAACGGGGTACTCAATCACGGCGTTGCTGCGGTGAGGGAGTACCCATTCTCGCTGCGGCGCACGCTGCTGGCGCTGGCGGTTGGGCTGCTGGCGGTCGGGCTGCTGGCGTCGTACAACGCGGTTTTCGCGCAGGACGACGGACCCACCACCGAGTGGCTCAACGGCTATTCCGACAACATCGTCACTGTGGTTGCCGCCGCGCTGGTGTTCTTCATGCAGGCCGGTTTCGCGTTCCTGGGCGCCGGTCTGATCCGTTCCAAGAACACGACCAACTACCTTACGAAATCCTTCATGGACTTTGCCATCGCGTCGCTGGGCTTCTGGGCCTTCGGCTTCGCGTTCATGCTGGGCGATACCGCCGGCGGGTTCATCGGGCTGACCGGCTGGTTCCTGACCGGCGGCGACTACGTGGGCTGGATCTTCCAGATGGTGTTTGCCGCCACCGCGGCGACAATCGTCGCCGGCGCCATGGCTGAGCGCACCAGGCTGCAGACCTACCTGGCGTACAGCTTCATCGTCTCCTCGCTGATCTACCCCATCTACGGGCACTGGGTCTGGGGCGGCGGCTGGCTGGCCGACATGGGCGCGCTGGACTACGCCGGTTCCGGCGTGGTGCACGCGGTGGGTGGTTTCGTGGCGCTGGCCGGCGCGGCGGTGGTCGGCCCCCGCATGGGCAAGTTCGTCAACGGCGTGGCCCAGGAGCTGCCGGCGCACAGCACACCCTTCGTGGTGGCGGGCACGTTCATCCTGTTCTTCGGCTGGTTCGGCTTCAACATCGGCTGGGGCGACGACATCGGGCTGAACGCGGTGAACACGCTGCTTTCCGGCGCGACCGGCGCGGTAGTCGCCATGTACATCACGCTTGTCGTAAAGGGCAAGGCCGACATCCTGATGGCCTGCAACGGCGCGCTGGCCGGCCTGGTGGGCATCACGGCGCCGGTGAACTTCGTGGACCCGTGGGCGGCCGTGGTCATCGGCGCCATCGCCGCGCCCGTCATGTACGGTTCCGTGATGTTCATGGAGCGCGTGCTGAAGATCGACGACCCGGTGGGCGCGATCAGCGTGCACGGCGTGACCGGTCTGTGGGGCTTGCTGGCCATTGCGATTTTCGCCAAGGACGGCGGCCTGGTGGGCGGCAGCGCGACGCTTTTCGTCCCGCAGATCGTCAGCATCGTGGCGGTGGTGGCGTGGTCGCTGGTCACCGGTTTCGCCCTGTTCTACCTGCTGAAGTTCAGCATGGGCGTGCGGGTCAGCGAGGAGGAAGAGATGCAGGGGCTGGACATCTCCGAGCACGGCATCCAGACCTACCCCGAGTCGTACGCCACCAGCTAGCGCTCGGCGCGCGCGCCAACCAACGACATTTTTCTCTCCTCATTGCGAGGGCCGGGGGTTGTGGCCACCTCCGGCTCTCGTATTTTTGACACCACCGTGATGGGGTTGGGTATGGGTTTTATGGGGCGAGGAAATGGTGGGGCAGGGAACGGTTGGAGCGGGGAACGGCTTGCAACCGACAATGACACATCGACCTGATCAAACGCTGGATGGTAGGGTACAATGCCCACAGACTGCACAAGTGCCACTGTTCGGTAAGGCTAATCAAATGGAAAAAGAACGCCAAATGGGTCTTTTCCGGTTGGGGGAGAATGACTGGCACTCTTGGCTTCATGAAGCGCTCCCCACGCCAAATGTGCCATCCAACGCCCCGGTAGTGCTTGACTTGTTCGCCGGCTGTGGCGGACTCTCACTCGGATTTGAGGTGCAGGGATTTCGCTCGGTCGGGTACGAAATGAAGAAAGCCGCGGTGGATACTTATTCAGGGAATCTGAGTGGCGATTGCCATCAAGTGTTCCTGGAAATCGGCGAGCCAGACGAGGATGCTGATGTCATCATCGGAGGCCCGCCATGCCAGCCGTTCAGTCAATTCGGGTATCAGCGTGGCAAGCGCGATCGGCGAAATGGGTTTCCCGTATTCCTTGATGCAGTTGACCGTATCCGACCTAAGATTGCCCTCATTGAGAACGTTCGCGGAGTACTCTACCGTAACAAGGACTACCTGCGTTCTGTAGTGCACGAACTGGAGCGGTTCGGATACACAGTTGAGACCAAGGTATTGAATTCCGTGCACTATGGAGTGCCTCAGAAGCGTGAAAGGGTGGTGATTGTAGCCTCCACTGTCGGCTGGCGTTGGCCTGATCCTTTGGTGACAGCGCCGATAACTGCTGGAACTGCGCTAGGCGATATGGCGTTCGAAGAAGGTCCTGCCAGTCATTACCTCACACCAAGTATGGACAAATACATTGCAGAGTACGAACGCCGGAGTCATTGTGTAACCCCCCGCGACCTCCACTTGGATAGGCCGTCGAGAACCGTAACGTGCAGAAACCTCGGCGCAGCCACGTCGGATATGTTGAGGTTGCGTATGCCGAATGGTAAGCGGCGTAGACTCACCGTTCGCGAAGGCGCACGTCTGCAGGGATTCCCTGACTGGTTCGAGTTCGCTGGCAATGAGTATGAACAATACGAGCAGATAGGGAACGCTGTTGCGCCGTTGCTGGGACTCGCCCTTGCGCAAAGTGTCAGATCTGCATTGGCGATGGAATTCCCAAATGCGGCAGAAGGGAATTGCAGGAGGCGCATCGTAGCAATGGACGTCCTCACCAGCGATCCAGCTTCAGAAAAAGTTGAACAGTCTCTTAACATATTGCGAAGCATTGGGGTGCCACTAAGAGACTACACCAAACGCCGGCAGGAACGAGTCGCAAAGGCGTTACTGGCAGTTGGACACCTGCAACCGCATATGCCGTGGGCGGAAGCCCAGAGCTTTTTTGACGGAGGTCCCAATCCCGTTACCACGCGGGAAATCATACGATTCTGGAACGCGCACTACGGCGAGAAACTTGCAGATTCGTCATACGATGACGTTCGGCGCAAGGATTTGATAATCCTTGAAGAAGCAAACTTGGTCATGCGAAGTGCGGCAAACCCCGCGGCAGACACCAATGACGGAACAAGGGGTTACGCCTTTCCGGAAGAATCGCTAAGTTTGATTCGCAGTTACGGTAATGAGAATTGGGAAGAACATCTCCGCCTGTTCCGCCAAAACAACGGAGTACTTGCGGACCGACTTAGCAAGGCGCGTGAGTTCAGGATGGTTCCGGTCAAACTTCCAAGTGGGGAGACCTATAACCTTTCACCGGGCCCGCACAACGAAATTCAAAGGGCCATTATCGAGGAGTTCCTGCCGCGCTTTTCAAAAGGAGCCGAGGTGCTGTACTTGGGGGATACGTCAAGAAAGGTGCTCCATATCGACGCAGAAAAACTGCGCTCGCTGGGCATAGCGGAACCATCTAGAGACACGATGTTGCCCGACGTGCTTGCCTACGACGAGGAGCAAGAATGGTTGTTTGTCATCGAAGCAGTTCATTCATCAAACCCGATTGACCGGATTAGGCACTTGGCCTTGCGACGCTTAACTGAAAACGCAACGGTAGGGTGCGTGTTCGTCAGCGCGTTCATGAATATGTCCACGTTCGGAAGGTTTTCGAAGTCCATCGGTTGGGAAACGGAAGTCTGGATAGTGGACGAACCAGATCATATGGTTCACTTTGACGGCGAGCAGTTTCTAGGACCGTACTAGTTGACGAAGGTGAACGGGCTCGAAGACTGTATGGTAGCGATTGGAAACGCGAGGCTACCGGTTGCTGGTTGAGGCTCACATGAGAATGATGCATGATCGGGCGGTCGGCTTGGCAACTGACGACGCCCTGTCTTCCCTGACACCGCCTATTGCATCGAGCTCTGCCGCCGCCGCAACCATGCGGGCCAATCGACGGCGGGATACGAAGCCGGAACTGCTTTTGCGCTCTGCTTTGCATCGCCAAGGTTGGCGATATCGCGTTGATGCCCCTATTGACGCATCAGGGCGTAGAGTGCGCCCTGACATAGTTTTCTCCAAACGTCGGGTGGCGGTTTTCATTGACGGGTGTTTTTGGCATTCTTGCCCTGAACATGGACAGATGCCCAAAACCAACGTGACTTATTGGGAGGCCAAGTTAAACGGCAACAAAGCTAAAGATTTGGCCGATTCCCATGCCCTACAGCGAGACGGCTGGAAGGTAGTGAGAGTTTGGGAGCATGACAAAATTGACGACGCGGTGGATGCCGTCAGATACGCTCTCGAATCGGGATAAGCAGATGAAAATTAGATGCATTGTGCAGGTCACAAGGATGAAGGGCAGCCGGGCCACCACTAGCCTTCAGCCGAGACGGGCTTGCCGGCCGCATCGCTACCGCAGCGACGTCAGCCATTCCACAACCGCCCGCCCAATTTCGCCGGGTTAGTCTTCTTGGATGAAGTGGTGGACCGGGACCGTCACCTCGCGCTGCGCTCCGGTCAGGATGGCGCCCGGGTCCGCATCCACGATCTCCACCGCGTCCGTCGGCGGGACCCGCCCATCTCCCACCTGCGCCGCCGTTTGTTCCGCGTTCATCAAGGGCGGCGTCAAAACACGCCTTGCCCCATCCGCACTGGCAAGTTAGGATACGCGGGCCGGCAGCGCGTGGCGCCGGAGTTCGCCGAGTGACGGCGTGAGACGAAGGAGATTGGAAACATGGCCCTCTGGAGACCCGACCCGACCTTTTACCCCTCGGCGCGCCTGGCCATGGAGGCTCCGCAGGAACGCCTGGCCTATGTCGCCGTGCTCAATCCCGGCACCGGCGAGCCGGACGCCATGACCGTGGTGGACTGCGACCCCAACTCGGCGTCGTATTCGCAGGTGGTCCACTCGCTGGAAATGCCCCACGTGGGCGACGAGCTGCACCACTTCAACTGGAACGCCTGCAGCGCGGCCCTCTGCCCGTCGTCGGCGCATCCCCACCTGGAGCGCCGCTACCTGGTGGTCCCCAGCCTGGCCAACAGCCGGATCTACATCATCGACACCCAACCCGACCCGCAGCGGCCGCGGATCGTCAAGACCATCGAGGCCGAGCAGGTGCGCCGGGCCGGCTACAGTCGCCCCCACACCGTGCACTGCGGGCCGGACGCGATTTACGTCAGCGCCCTGGGCTCCGCCGACGGCGACCGTCCCGGCGGGATCATGATGCTGGACCACTACACCTTCGAGCCCATCGGGCCGTGGGAACTGGACCGCGGGCCGCAGGAACTGGCCTACGATTTCTGGTGGCACATCGGCATCGACACCATGATGACCAGCGAGTGGGGCACCCCCGAAATGTTCGAGAGCGGGGCCCGGCTGGAGGACGTGGTGGGACAGAACTACGGCCACATGCTGCACTTCTGGGACATGCGCCGCCGGACTCACCGGCAGGCCGTTGACCTGGGGGCACAGCATCAGATGGCCCTGGAGCTGCGTCCGGCGCACAACCCGACGCGGCACTACGGATTCTGCGGGGTGGTGGTGAGCACCGAGGATCTTTCCGGATCCATCTTCGTCTGGTACCGGGACGGCGACGAATGGGCCGCCCGCAAGATCATATCCGTGCCGGCCGAACCGGCGGAAGCCGCGGAGCTGCCGCCGGCCCTGCAGCCCCTGGGCGCGGTGCCGCCGCTGATCACCGACATCGACCTCTCACTGGACGACCGGTTCCTCTACGTGTCCTGCTGGGGAACCGGCAAGCTGCTGCAGTACGACGTGTCCGACCCGTTCAACCCGGTGCAGACCGGCGAGCTGGAGATGGGCGGCGTGGTGCGCAAGGCGGCGCATCCCACCGGCGCGACCCTCACGGGCGGCCCGCAGATGGTGGAGATCAGCCGGGACGGCCGGCGGGTGTACCTGACCAACTCGCTCTATTCCTCCTGGGATGACCAGTTCTACCCCGACGGACTGAACGGCTGGCTCAGCCGCATCGACGTGAACCCCGAGGGCGGAATGTCGGTGAACGAGGACTTCTTCGTCGATTACGGGAAGACGCGCACCCATCAGGTGCGGCTGCAGGGCGGCGACGCCTCGTCCGATACGTACTGCTTCCCGTAGCGCACACTACCGTTCGTAAGACGTAACAAACGGCTCCAGGGCCGCCGGACCGGCAGTGTCGGCAGTGTTGCTGCACGCCCTCATTCCCGATCCGGCGGCCCTGGCATCGCTGGGCCCGTGGCTGGGTCTGGCCGCGCTGGGAGTATTCCACGGGCTGAACCCGGCGATGGGGTGGCTGTTCGCCGTGGCGCTGGCGTTGCAGCGACAGCGGCCGGTCCAGCTGTACACTGCCGCGGGATACATCGCCATCGGCCACCTGGCGTCGGTGGCGATCATCATGGTCGCGCTGGTGCTGGCTGGCGCGTTCCTGCCCTTGAAGTGGGTGCGCATCGCTTCGGGCGCGATCCTGCTGGGCTTCGGCTTCTACCGGCTGGTCCGGTACTACCGACACCCCCGGTGGGTGGGCATGGACGTGGGCGGACGCGACCTGATCGCCTGGTCGTTTCTGATGGCGTCGGCCCACGGCGCCGGATTGATGCTGGCTCCGGTGGCGCTGTCCCTGACCCGACCGGACGCCGCGTCGGGCGTCATCGGCGACCTGGGCGAGCACGGCGGCTTTCTGTCCCTGACCGATGCCCCCATATGGTGGCTCGCCGGGCTGCTGATGCACACCGTGGTCATGCTGGCGGCGATGCTGGCCGCGGCGGTGGTCGTCTACTACCGGGTCGGCCTGGCGTTTCTGCGGCGGGGCTGGATCAACCTCGACCTGCTGTGGGCAGGATCGCTGGTGGCGGCGGGCGCGATCACCCTGGTATGGGCGGCGGTGGGGTAAGCCCTCGCGCATACCGAGTTTCGTAAATCGTCAGAATCAGGATTATCAGGATTACGGGATTGGCAGGATTGAGGCCATTTGGGGCAGAACGCATCTACTGATGCGTGAGTGATTGTCTAAAGATCGGACGACTGGGCATGTGAGACAATCGACCGCATGAATATAGCGAATGATGCTGCCCCCAGCGATTGGAAGGAAGCCCGCCGGCTGCGGGCTTGGGAGTTGGTCCAGCAGGGTTGGAAACAGCAGGATGTGGCTACGGCCCTGGGTGTCACCGGAGGCGCGGTAAGCCAGTGGGTCAGCAAAGCTCGTCAGGGAGGCATCCCAGCCTGGCGCCACCGCAAGCCACCCGGCGGGCGATCCAAGCTGAGCGACCAACAGCGGGGCCAACTCCCTGAGTTGCTGGCCCGGGGGCCCGCGGCCTTCGGGTTTTGCGGGGAAGTCTGGACGCGGGGCCGGGTGGCCCAGGTTATTGAGCAAGAGTTTGGCGTGTCCTGCGACCCTTCCCAAGTGGGACGGATACTGAAGGGCTGCGGCTGGAGCCAGCAGAAACCAGCGCGGCGCGCCGCCCAGCGAGATGAGGATGCGGTCCGGGACTGGCGGGACCGGCGCTTCCCCGAACTGAAAAAAAGGCCCTAGCCGAAGGCCGGACCATCCTGTGGGCTGACGAATCAGGGTTCTGCCTGCTCCCGGCGTTGCTGCGCACCCCGTGTCGTGGCACGGGGCAGGCTCTGGGCGCCGGTGGCCCAGACTCCGCTAATCCGGCGGAAGCTGAGCTGCGACCGTCTGAGCGCGATTAGCGCCATCAGCATGACCGGAGACCTTTATCTGGCGGTGCAAGACCACTCCTGCAAGAGTCCTGACGTCATCGGGTTCCTGGAACAGTTGCTCGCTGAGATACCCGGCAAGTTGCTGGTGATCTGGGACGGCGCGCCCATCCACCGCAGCCGGGCGGTCAAGGAGTACCTGGCCCAAGGCGCGGCGCGGCGGATCCAACTGGAGCAGTTGCCCGGGTATGCTCCGGAATTGAACCCAGACGAAGGGGTCTGGCGTTACCTGAAACGGGTCGAATTGAAGAACGTGGTTTGCGCTGACCTGGAGCAGTTACGCCGCGAGTTCTGGGCCGCCACCAAGCGACTGTTGGACAAGCCTGATGTGCTGCGCTCCTGCGTCAAGGAAGTGGGTTATGTTTAGCGGCTCGTTCACGTGTCAGTAATCTTGCCGAAAATGCGTCCACTATTTTTCCGGTTCACCTCCTCGGCCGCGGCAGTCTCGCCGCGTTGCTGTGCTGCATCAGTCCGGTAGATGGGGACGTCGAATTCCAGGATGACGGAGTGGTGGACTACCCGGTCGTTTGCCGTGGCGGTAGCCATGGGGTTGGCGAAGATGCGTTCCCACTCTGAGAAGACCAGGTTGGATGTGATGCCCAGGGACCGGCGTTCGTAGCGTTCGGCGATCAGGGTGAAGAGGACCTCGGACTCCTCGTTGGCCTGGGGCAGGTAGACCAGGTCGTCCAGGAGCAGGAAGTCGAAGCTGTCCAGCTTGCGCAGTTGTCTGGACTGCCCTGGGCCAGGTGGTCCAGTTACTGCCTGGGGGCCAGCGGCATCCGGTGATGCTCGAAGGTCTCCCAGGTCTTGTCTCCCTGAGCATCGCCATTTCCCAGAAGGACATCGCTGACACCGCGACTTCCTCGGCCTGCCAGGCCCGCTCAATCTCGGCGCGAGCCACCGGACCAAGCCTGGCGTCTCCGGCCCTCAGCCACAAGGCCGTGTCGGTGTCCAGCAGGATCGCGGGTTGAGCACCCGGTCCGGGTCAGACTGGGCTTCCCATTCGCCATCTATGGGCGAGATGATGTCGCCAGTGATTTTCAGGCGCCCCTTGTCGATGCCGAACAGGGACTTGGGCCGCTCGTGGTAGGCGGTCAGCTTGGCCACGGGCTTGCCGTTCTTGGTGATGACGATCTCGCCGCCGTTCTCGGCCACCTCGTCCATCAGCCCCAAGCGCTTGGCCTTGAACTCGGATGCCTTCATCGTCCGGCTCGAGCCCGTGTCCCCGCTGCGGGTGGTCATGGTCAACGCTCCGGTGGGATAGGAGTGATCACCCTCACCACATTATACAGTGGTCATGACCATGGTCACTGATGTGAGACGATGAGCGAGTTCTATCGGGAATACCCCAAGCCGGCCAGCAACTCGTCCATGCGAGCCACCGCCTCGTCGCGGCGACGTTCCGCCTCACGCAACTGGGCCAGGGCGTCCTCCACGCTAATCACCTCCATCGTTTCCGTGGTGTCCACGTACTGGCTGATGTTCAGGTTGTAGTCGTTGCCCGCGATCTCCTCCAGGTCGGCCACGTGGGCGAACCGCTCCACATCCTCGTAGCCCTGGAACGCACTCACGATGCTGTCGACGTGTTCCCGTTCCAGGAAGTTCTGCGCCTTGCCGGGACGGTAGTAACCGTCCTGAGCAGCATCCACGAACAACACCTTGCCGCGTCGCTCCGCCGGCTTGTTCTTGTTCAGCACGCAGATGGACACCGGGATGGCCGCGCCGAAGAACAAGTTGGGCGCAAGGCCGATGATGGCCTCGAAGAGATCGGCGTCCACGATGCCCTTGCGGATCTTGCCCTCGGCGCCGCCACGGAACAGCACGCCGTGGGGCATCACCACACCCACCATGCCACCGGCATTGTCACCCCGAGCATGTGCAGGAGAAAAGCCAAGTCCCCGCGGGTCCGGGCGGGATGGCGCCGTACTGGTCGAGATGTAGTTCTTGTAATCGGTGGAGTTGATCTGACCTCGCAGGATGTCGGCGACCTGCCACAGCTTGGATTGCAGTTCCTGGCTGGTGAGTGGCATGGATCTCTCCCTGAAGTGCCCGGCCGGGCTGGATTCCTGTCGTGCAAACCCGCGACTGGGAGTATTACCAAGCTGCAGCCCATCGGTCAATCGCGCGCCGCTCCTGTGGAAATCGTTGGGACAAAGCGTCCAGGGATTCACGGTCTATCGCCGTCCATGTGCTGTTCCCCTGCCAATGCGGGGTGCGTCTTTTAGGAAGTTGGAACGATGCCTCAACGACCTGAACCCGCGACGTATTCTCCATCACCATTGGCGACACTTGACTATCTGGAGGAAACTGACATCTCATCGTTTGAAACTGGACGGTGGTGAAATAGTGCCCTATACCTTGGTCGACCGGCTTCGACGAGCCAATGGCCAACGAGCCAGTACTTAGACCCGAATTTATAGCCCTGTAGGATCCGAAACTTTTTGCAAAAGGAATGCGTACGCAGGGATCTGATTGGGTCGGTTTTGGGCTGAAAAACGGCTTTGCCGCCATTATTGGCGGCAAAATGGCGGCATTTCTGCCGCCGCAATGCTTATTGATACCCCTTCCAAACGGGGATTCGGGACTATTGAGAAATTGGTGCCGAGGGAGGGATTCCAAAAGTACCCAAGATGGGGTATGTTTTAGCATGTTCCAGGCGGTTTTTCTACTTGGAGTGGGTGTGATCACACGCTCAAATCCGACCTAATATGACCGGTTGGGCGGCAAAATGGGGCAATCAATTTTCCTCTCCATCAATGACATTGGCGTCGTTTTCGGCCACATCCTTCTGCCATCCTGGCAGCACGTGGCCGTAAAGATCAATCGTGGTGCTGACCTTGCTGTGTCCCATTCGTCTGGACACAACCACCGGGTTATTCCCCTGATCCAACGCGATGGTCGCGTGGAAATGCCTCAGCTTGTGGAACGTGATGTCCGGGATGCCTACCCTCGTTCCCAGTTCCTTCAGGTGCCGGAGCATGTTCTGGGGTTTCATCCAGTCGCCGTCGGCGCCGGGAAACACCAACCCCTTGTCGATACACCCTGAAGGCTCTTTATCTACCCAGGCCTCCTGCCGCTCTTTGTGCCCAGCCAGCAATTCGACCATGCGCCCATCAAGATCAATTCGCCGCTCACCCCGCTCGGTCTTGGGGGGCTCCAAACGCACCCCCTCGCGGTGGGACTTCACCGCGGATTCGACGACCAAGAGGTAACCCGCTTCCAGGTTCACGTTCTCCCACCGGAGGGCCATCATTTCCCCGCGCCGCATCCCGGCGCGGGCGTCCAGGTTCAGGAACACGAACAGGTAGTGGTCCTCGTCCTCGGCCAGCCGCAGCAGGTTTTGCACTCGTTCCACGTCCGGCGGATCCACCCGACGGCGAGGCGCTCTGGGCATGGCAACCCGGCCCATGGGGTTCACATCGATCTGTTCCAGATCCCAGGCGTATTTCAGCGCGCCGGACAGCACGGTGTAAGCCGGCTCGGCGGTACGAGTGTATTCCCCGTTTTTCACGAGCTTCCCCAGCGCGTCGTTGATGTCCAAGGGAGACAGGTTTGCCAACTCGACATGGCCTATCACCGGTACGAGATGTTTGCGCGCGATGCCCTCGTAACGCTCAAAGGTGCCGAGCTTCCTCTTTATCTCAACCCGCTCGTGCAGCCATTTGTACAGCCACTCGCTCACTGTCCAGGTGCGTCTTCTCGAAGGGGTTCGCTCCTGTTCCAGTTCCGCTTCCACCTCCGCCACGAACTCCCGGAGCCGGCGGTCAGCCTCCCGCTTGGAGCCCTTGAAAGTCTCGCTCCGCCGCCGTCGTTTGCCATTGGCGTCCTTGCCGGCGTCCGCGGTGAGCTCCCAGTGGCCGCTGGAGCGTCGTCGTATCCTGCCTTTCATATTCGATGCCTCGATGCGATTTGGTTCTGCCTGCGGTCCGGAATATGCGGTCATCGGTGGCGTTAGTATCGGAGTATAGCCGAGCGCTTGGTAAGATCCTTACCGATAGTGTCATCCCGTCTGCGTCGCTGATCACCGCATGGTCAATCTCTGCCCCAATCGGAGCTGGGACCTGCCGCACGCAGCCATGACCCGGGCGGCGGTTCGAATTCCACACCCAGGGTTCGGGCCAAATTTGCCACGGCGTCGTCGGGAAATCCCGCATCCAATGCCGCCTGGACAAGCCGTTTCGCTGTCTCCGGCGCGGGCAGTAGGACGTCGATACCCAGTGTCTGGGGTTCGTGACCCAGGCTCTCCGCCAGCCGGCGCAGGGCCGCCGGTTCCAATCCCACCTGCCGGGCCGCTGCAATGATTGCCGCAGCCTGTTCCCCCGTGGCGATTGAACGATCCACATTGGCGTTGCCGGCCAGCAGCCGGCCCACCTTTGCGTCGTGAAAGGTGAGGACGTCCAGCATTTCCAGTACTTCGGCTTGCGTGACACCCAACCCGGTGGCCAGCCCGCCCAGGGCGTTGATGTCGTCGGGCCAGATGTCGTGCAGGAACAACTCGGCCGCCGATTCCATTGTCCTAACGTCTGCGAAAAGCGCGTCCGGAACTGCCACGTCGCCCTCATCGCGGGCTTCCTCCAGGTCATCCAGCAAGGAATTCATGTGCTGCTGGGCTAGGGTGAACGGGTAACCCTTGGGATACGGCTCCGTCGCCGACTTCGCGTATTTGACGCCCTGATGATTGAACACCACGCAGGCAAGTGGGTCCAGATCCGCGGGCAAGCTCGTGCCGCGCTGGTCGCCGTTGAAACAATAGTCGTGTGCGAACTGGTTGGGTCCCAGGGGGGTGTCGGTGAACTGCCGAGTCAACTCTGGCACCCTCTCAATTGTGGGACTGAAACGTACCGGCACCCGCGCGTCGTACGCCCTGATCTCGCGCTCGCTGATCTCCTGCATTTTGAGAAGGGCCCGACACGCGACGCCGTAGGTCTCGTCGCGGTCCTCCTGAGGGGTCAGGTCCAGGTTGCGGCCCGGATGACCGATGAACTCGTCCAACTCCAGATCCAGGTCGTTTGCCGCCTCGATGAGCGCCTCCAGGTAGGCGACCTCCATCTGGTCGTGATGCCCGTCTCCCGCGATGTGGTCGCGGCAATGCTCCACCGCCCGCAGGTTGGCCCGGCAGCGAAAGCAGTGTTGGTACCATTCCATGGCCTGTTCCCATGCCGCGAAGTCCTTCGGTTCTTCGAAGACGTTCCACTCTCCCTCAATCGCCTGACGCAGCCGCTCCCGTATTTCGCCGTGCCGGGAGAGGAGGTGGGTGACCATGCGGAGCCGCTGGGGCTCGGGCATTACTGCGCCTTCCCTGGGGAGTACAACAGGCAGGAAGTCGACCAGCTCGGAGATGTCCGCGTCGCATTCATTGGCGCAACCCAATGCTGCCAGTACCGCCAGCCGGTTGGGCGGAGCCACCATGTGGCCCTCTGCAATGTCCATCATGACGGTGGCCTGCTCGACGCGAACCTCGATGCGTGCGATTATGGCCTGGAGGTCAAGGAGCAGTCCAGCGCCGCCCGGTCCGGGCCCGCCATCACGTCGGGTGTCGTTTCTGCGCTGGTTGCGAGTGTCCACTGAGGTCCTCGAAGATGTGGCCAGCCGCTGCAAATACGCGGACCCATAGTCAGGTCCGGCGTTAGCCAACGGTCGGCCTGTCGGTGAACTATCGGTAGTGCCGGCCAAAGTATGCCACAAGCGATGAACGTTTCGATCGCAGAAAGTAGGATGGGATGCCCCCTCTGGCGCTGTCATTGATCCATGGATGAGCCCGCGCCAGCACGGATACACCTCACTTTCCCGCACTCAAGCGCGACTTACGACCGCTCTCCCCGCATAAGCAGGGCTGGCTGTTTACCCAACCGTTGAGATCAGCGCTGGTCACCAGGTCGCCTTCACGTTGGTTCAGCCAATTCAGCAGGGCCCGGGTCTCGCGCAGGCGCCACACGCCGGTGAACTCCTCGCTGGCCAGCTGCACCGGAATCCCCCATCGGCGGAGTCTGGAGCATAGCGGCTGAGGACCTTGTTGCGGGACCGATCGCTGCAGCAACACTCTGCGTGTCGGCGAGGCCTACCGGCCCACCGGCCCTGACGGCGTACTGAAGCGCGGACGGCACGGTTCGTCCCGCGAGCCATCGCACAGCCTCAATCTGAGTTCTGCCGTCTGGGTGGTCCACCGTCCAGGGAGTGGTTTGCCGGAAGGTGGCCGTGACGACACAGCGTGGCGTTCAGCGCGCCGGCCTGCTGTTTGTCCAACCGGTCGAAGCGGTCGGGGGCAGCAGACCATCGCCGCTGCACCATGGCCCAGGTGGTGTTGGCGCCGGCCAGCAGTCGCTCCAGGTACCGCAGCTGTGCGGCCGTAGCTCGTTCCGTCATCTCGCACCTCGCGGTCGCGGCCAACGTCGCCGGATACGTCTCTGATGAGGTTCTGATCAGTGCCGAGGGTGGCCTGCGTCCATTATCCCAGATACGGGACACTGCCGTGTTGCCCGTCCACTTCGGCCGATGTTCCGTTGTTTATGTTTCGAACGAGAGCCAAACTCCCCTGCCCTGCCGACCGTGCCGGCCGAGGCCTGATCCCACGGGTAGCGGCGCTCTCCGATCGTTCTGATTACCGGCGGCGGTCAGAGGCCGTCTCCGGTGGTGCCGATGGAGCAAGCGGTGGCCTCATCACCGTCAATATTCAACGCAAAGACCCCGCGCCGTCCGCGGGCGGTGCCAAGGAGCAGAACAATGCAACCTCGCATTGCCTCACTCAAATTGTCGTTAATCAACCGGCCCGGTCGGTGAACGAAACCTGCTCGGGGAAGCGAACTCTTCAGACCGGAGGGCATCGGGGCAAAATGCCGTTCCTCAGGCGAGATCGAAAGCGCGTCGAAATGGACCGCATGCCTGCTGGGGACACCCCTTGATCTGTCGGATTTCCAGCCCAGAGACGGCCAGCCCAGGGACGAGCACGGCAGTGACTGCGCCGTCAGAGCCCTGAACGAGGCCATCGGCGGCGATGGCAACGTCTACGGCGAGATCTGGGATGCAATCACCCAAAGCATCAGGGATCTTGGTTATGCGCTCGACGCCGATCAGGGCGCCAACTGGCTGGCGATCCATCTGACCTACGAGAATTACGGGTTGCGGCTGATCCACGACGACGACAAGATCAGCCACCGTTTCCATAGCCGCCTGATTGACCTGAGAGAAGTCCCCAGCCTCCTGGGGCCGCTTTTCGCGCAACACCAAAGGCCGTTGACCTACACGGTGGGCACCGATGTCCATTACGTCACGGTATCTGACGGCGTTATTCATGACTCTTGGAATAGCGGACGTATGGGTGATGGCGACCAGTTGGGCAGGGCTGGCCGGGTCAAGTTCCTCTGGGTCAGATCCGACGATGAAGAACTAGCCGAAATGGCTTGCTCCCGGTTCAACAACTACGCTCAAGTACGCGGCTACGATAGGGCCGGGTTGCCCTGGCGGTAACCGTGGATTGTTGAGAGGAGTTTCTGGACAGGCACGAGCACGTCCTGCCGGTAGGAACCTTTGGTGCTAGTTTGAGTTAGTTTTGAAAATGCCATGAGGTTCCCATATGCTGTGAGTTGACAATCCTCCACAGCAGGGAACCCCATGAACATCACCGATTTTATCACCGAACTCTACTGTAAGGTTGACGACGCCCTCCCGGGGATAGCGCCGCATCCGCAAGCCCGGCTCTCCATAAGCGAACTGGTTACCATCGGCGTCCTCCACGCCATCAAGAACGTCAAGCAGCGTCCCTTCTACCATTGGCTCAAGGATAACTATGGACACCTCTTCCCCAAACTTCCCGAACGCACCCGCCTCTTCCGCCGCCTGGAAGCCCAGGCCTGTTGGACCGGCTACTTCCTGGCCCAGCCCACCATCCTGGGCGTGGCCGACAGCTACGGCATCGAACTGGGACATCCGGTGCGTTCCGGACGGAACCTCCACCAGGTGGGCCGGAAAGGCAAGTCCAATCACCGCTGGATTGTGGGCGGCAAACTCTGCATCGTCCTCAACCAACTGGGCCAGATCGCCGCTTGGGACTGCGCCACGGCCAATACTCACGACCAACGTTTCCTGCCTTTGCTGGCAGGCTACGACGGGCAGATGATTGTCCTGGCCGACACTGGGTTTCACCGGGCCAAGAGCCCGCCCCTGGCTTGAACAGGGGGCGATCCGGCCAACGTGAAAATCTGTCGCCGCGGCCAGTGGAACGTGCGCATGATCGTGGAAACCACCTTCTCCATGATGACTGCGGTGTGGGGCAGCAAACAGATGCGGCATATCACCTGGCGCGGGTTTGAAGCGCACTTGAGCTACCTGATGGCTGCCTTCAACCTACTGTCGCAGTGGGATGGGTTGGAACCGGACGAAAACGGACGCGTCCATCGCTCTATTGCTCAATTCGTCCTCTGATATTAACTAGCACCAATGGTTAGATAGTCCACTGCCGTTGTCTTGCCTTCTGTTGATGGGATGCTAGAATCGATAATGTTCGTTGCATACAGACTTTCGTTATCCAACCTGTTAGCATCAGCCCCATAAATCCCAATGCGCCGGTCCAGGCATTGGAAGCATTCTCCGCAGTGCGTGGCATTTAGGCCGGAATTGTACGTGTGACTACACGATACTGAACTGGGGAGTAAGTGTCCACGTCCAGAGTCCTTGAGACTTTCCACTACGTCGGACTTAGTGTACCAGAGGAAGGGCACTTCCAAAGCGAAAGACTTTTCTGCGATGATTGAGAATAGAGAGGCTAAGCGCCCAACCGTCTGGGGGTGAGTGGTTCGGCTCGCGCGAGCATTAATGAGGTCGTCCCGCCGAGCGAAATTGAGACTGGTAACTCCATTTTCATAGATGTAGAAGCGGTCGCGGCCAAATGCTGTGGACAATGCGAAAGCAATACTTCCAAATAGAAATGGCCGGCTACGCTGAGTTTCCTCTTTGGAACGGACACCTTGGAGGTGAGTCTTGAATTGGTAAGGGCTAACTCGTCCACGGAAGTCTCTCTGCAACGCGGAAGCAAGGCCTCGTTGAGTTCGGATGGTTCCAACTTGCGACAAGTGGCTAACTAGGCAAACGTGTTCTCTGGTTTGCTCAAGCCGTTGGACGGCGCCAGCCAAGGAATCGATCCCACCGGAAAATAGCATTATGGAGAGGTCTCCGCCGACCTCCATCGAGAAGGCTTCGTCATCAAACAGGCCCGTTGGAGGGGTGGCATGACCAGCCTGGAATGTGAACTCGTAACTTTGGTCGCCGGTGGCAAAGCGGAGAGCAGATTTTAGCGCCTCGCTTACACTCGGCTCACGCCAAAACTCGTAATCTCTGACCCTAACGATTAAACGGAGCCTTCTGGACCATGCCTGAAACTCAACTGCCTCCCTTGAACCCCTGAGGGTCAGTCGGTCTGCCGCAAAAACGTAGGCCGCAATTTCCAACAGATCCAGGCATCTAGAGGGCAGGTAGTTGACACTCCGAACGAAACCTGGCAAGCCGAGGCGAACCATGGGCGGTTCGTTGCCAGAGGGCCGATAGTCCAAAACAGTATAATCCGATGGTTCAAGCCCATCAGCGGGTGTCGCCCCGTTGCACAGGAAGATTGCGGAAGCATCGCCGGGTTTCATTGCGAAGACTCCTCACGAAGAAGTTCTTCGCGCAACTTGCCCACTGAATGAGCTAGGAACCCTGATATTTCGTCTGTCGCAGGCATCCCATCACGGGCATAGCGATTGAACCACCCTGCCGCGAATGATTGGGTTATCCTGGAGGTTTCAAAAGCGTGATGCGACACTCCGTCAACGTGGGCTTCTAAACGATGGGCTAGCCGCTCACGGTCCTCCGTGTTTGCCAAATGAGAAGACGCTTCGCGCCCAATGAAGTAGTTGAGGTATCGTTCCACAAATTTTCCGAAGAACAGGCGCGCCACTTCACAGAAACCCCTGCCGTTACTCGCGTTTCTCCAAACTTCAGAAGCTTGCTCGTGCTCACCAGTGAAAGAGAGTTGCCACGTCTGCTGTTCTGTCCACATCGAGATAACATCGACAGCAGCCTTGCGCGCTATTTCCGCGTATTCGGCAGACTGCGTGTTGTCTGCGACGTACTGTCCAAGGACACTCGCAAGTTTTAGTGGCGAAGGGTTGGCTTCTAGGTCAACGGCAAGCTCGCCCAGCGAAGCCTTATCGACTTCAGGGGAAGCCGACAACGCAAGGCCGAGTAGGAATTGGAAGGATGCAACAAATCCGGCGTCCCCATGGATGCCAAGCAGACGAGAGCGGACGTTCTCAAGAGTCGCGTTCGCCAGGTCGCGCACGTCTCCCTCGGCGGAGGCTGCGTTACTGATGCCTCCTACCACATCTTGCCACCGCTTCGTTCGGGGCAATGCTCCTACACGCTCATGCCCCATGAGAAGTAATCTCCATCTGGTATAGAGGTATCGTACTGGGTCGAACTCCCTGGCTCCCCATATCCACCAGATTCGCGTTCGCAGGGCTGTCCAGCGTCAGCAGCGACTTGCCGGCGGCGGCCAACTTCCGCGCGAATGATTCCGTTTTGCTTCCGGGCGCGGCGTGGACGATGCATACTTGGGCAGCCAATGACGCCACCAACTCGTTGCGCTGGGCTGCGCTTTCCGCTGTTGCGCGGCGGACTGTCCCAAGGAAAGGCGACAGGACCAATAGCCTGCCCTCATTCAGAGGACCACGCCAGTCGGGCGGGATACGCATATTCTCGATGCTTCTTGCCGGGCAGATGACCACGGGCTGCGTGCCACGGAGCAACAGGCGCAGGCATTCTTTCTCCATCGGCGTCTGGAACCCGCCGATGACGGCGATGCCCGCATCGCGCATCGAACGGGCGAGGTCGTAGGTCTTGAGGATGAGTTCGCCGGGGCAGCGAGCGGAGCAAAAGAGGGCGGTCAGCGGCTCTTCAAGCAGTCGAAAGTTGCCTATTGACTTGAACTTCGGGAACTGTTCCATGCCCCATCTTCCCCTGGACATTCGAATACTACAAGAAGGGTAGTAATCCCTTTGCCCATTCGATGATCTTGATGGCGGACGCGATGACGGGGAGCGCTTTCATAGCCTGCCATGCAGCGACCAACCGTCGCCTTACGTTCATTGACTGGTCCGATAGCGGAATGGCGTCCAATTCTTTGGCGAGGATTTCGGCTGACACCCGCGCCACGGTTTCCGCATCGTTGATTCCCCGGTTCAGGGAGAGCAATCCAACCCGGTTCGTCACATCCTTATGCGTGTTGGGGAAGAAACGGCTGGGTTCCGACGCCATTTCCCGGTGCAGAGCAACGGCCCCGTCGCCGTCGTTGGCGGTAGAGCCAAGTTGGAGGTCGAGTGCCAGGACGGGTTTGCCCAAGGCAATCATCTCAGCTCCGGCGGAGTACGTGCCTTTGCCGCCGCCAATGGCGAGCATGGCGTCGGCCCTTTTAGTCATCAGCTCTCGGTACTCGCCGCCGGTGAACACCTCGCGTCGTATGAGACAAATTTCTACGACGTTTCGCTGTTCCAGGTCTCTCAGCAGTCGCAGATTGGCGTCGTCTATCTTTCCCTCCGGAGCCGCGTCGGACATTACGATCCGAGCGTACTGGCGAGGGTTTTCGGTGGTGCTTTTGGCATGACGCTCAACTTCGCGCAGCGCCAGCCAGTCGAATATGTGGGGTGTACCGCAGTCGTCTTTGGTGGACTCCTCATCCCCGGCAAGCGCCACGATGCCCGCTCCTCGGCCCAATGCCTCTCTGGTGAAGCCTCTGACGAACTGGATAGCGACGTCTAACTTGTCGGCAGGACACGAAAGCCCCGCGCTGCCGGATAGCATTATGAACTTGCCTTCCATCAGTGATTGCCTGCCATCAGTGATTGCCTGCCATCAGTGATTGCCTGCCATCAGTGATTGCCTGCCATCAGTGATTGCCTGCCATCAGTGATTGCCTGCCATCAGTGATTGCCTGCCTCAGTTCCCTTCGCAGAACAGGGCGTTGAACTGCGCCCGGGTGCTGCATGAGTTGACCTTGCCCCGCAGCTGTCCAAAGTGGGTTGAGGCCCGTCTGCGCGGTTTAGAGTCTGCCGACCCCAGGTACTCATCCACGTACCTGGACTGCCCCGTAGGATCTGTAATTGGCCTCATCACTGCCGTCATTGAATGGGTGAGCAAGTGGTTGAGCATGGACTTTGGGTCTTGGGCGCCTTGATAGTTCCTGAAGGCGTCGATTGCCAGAGACTCCAGGTGATAACCGCTGAACTTCCGGCTCGGGCGGGTAATGTGGCAGTTTGCCATGGCCTTCGCGAGCTTGATGACCGGCACCACCCTGCCGTTTCTCGCATGGTTAACCTCGCTGAGTTTCTCGGCAAATCTCTCAGGGTGCGCCACGTTGCTCCATCGTGTGCTGCCGGGTTCGGCAATCCGAATTCCGCCGGTACTGGTCCGAATAGCGGGAAGTATCTGGATTTCTACACCTCCCGAATATCCGACCGTAACCGCCAAGTTGCCAGCGGTTACGGGATTCTGATTCAGCCGCCGTTGGATAGTATCCCGCACGTACTCTATGACCCTCGCCGGAGGTTGGTTCGCCAGCGAAGACTGGTTCACTACCAGAAGAGCATCCACGTCACTGAGACCGGTCACGTAGGTGTGCCTACGGACGGAGCCGCCGAACATGGTCTGCACCACGTGGTTGCCTTCTTGCCGGAGGATTTCACACAGGCTTTCGAGATGCCGCGTCACGGCCTGCTGGTTCCTGCGGGTGTACCTTGCGAGCAACTCCTCGCAGTAGCGGTTGAAGTTGTCATCTGGCATGGTTCGTGGTCCTAACCGTTGCTAAAGGAGATCGTCCAAGACGATTACGGGCAAGCCCTGGACACGGCGGAAGTCGGTGTCGTTGGTGACGAAGAGCGCGCAGCCAGCTTGAAGGGCTGTCGCCGCGTGGAGCGCGTCGGGCGTCTTCAATCTAGTGTCGGCGCGGATGCGAGCCGCGCCCTCCCACAGTTCGCGGGTGGCCGAGATTAAGCTAACTTCCTGCGCATCGAACAGCGCTCGAAGCAACATCTCGACAACGGTGTCGCCGTCGCGTAGGGGCTTGACCAGCGTTTCCAGTACTACGATGTCGCTGCTCACAATATCGAATTCACCGGCCCGGGCACGTTGCCACATGGGTTCGAGCAACGTGCGGTACGGTTCGATACGCTCCACACTGTAGATAAAGCCATTGGTGTCGAGGTAAACAGGACCGTTGACCGGTAGGATCAGCGGTCCCACGATGCCCGCTCTTCTTTGATATAGTCATCGACTTCCTTCGCGGTTTTGAAGAGGCGTTGACCCGGCGCCTCTGCGAGGATATCCACCGCTGACCGGCGCGCCCGCGGCGCTGAGGGTGTCACGACGACATCCACCGTCTCCCCCTCAGTCAACTCCTGGTCCACGATCTCTATCTTGCCACCCGGCAGTACCGTCGCTTTGATATGCAGCGTCTTTTGCATAGGTATGTCTCCTTATCTGAAGGTTTCCGGTTTCTACACGCGGTCGAATTCTTGCCTGGTGATGCCCAAGTCTCTCCGGATTTCGTGGACGGTTCCCGTGGCCAGGTCCCGATTGCCGTGCCTTGGAACAGTGGTTTCCTGATTGTTGGCCGGGTTGCTCCGTATTTGATGGGAGCCTCCCGCCTGGCGGTCAAAGGCGCATCCCAATCTTTTGAGTTTCCTGGTCAGTTCCCGGTAGGTCATACAGCTATGGAAATCCTGCCCTGTCCGGCCGGGGACGGGGTAATCCCTGTGGGCAGGGATTTGCCCCGGTCTTTGTAGGAGAGGATGAACTGCTCCGCCACTATGGCTAGTTCCGCCAGTGCAACGCTGGCTGTCTCCCCCCACGCCCGGCACCCGGGCAGCTCGGGAGTCTCGGCCATGAAAAGCCATCCCTGGTCCTCGGAGGGCTCGTGCAGGACGCATTCCAACTGGTACAGTTCCATTTTGTACTCCCTTGAGGTACTCGTTTCCGCCATACCAGGAACGGGCCTATTGTTGTGCCAGCAGATTTTGCTCCGGGTCTGACCAGTGCCTCAGTGTTCCCACAATTAGACCTGCCGTCATACAGGCCCACAGAATCCAATAATCACTCCAGCCTACCTGCGCCGAGAGTATGGCAACTGTCATGGACACGCCTGACACCAGGCACAGAATCTTGACCATTGGGAGACGCGCCACGTCCGCCTCATTCAAGCAAATGCCTCTTTTCTTGGCTCTTCTGACTGCAAACGGCACGAGCCAAGAACCATAGACCTTGTCCATGACCAGCTTGATGATGGCAATAAGTATCCCTGCGCTGAGCACCTGATGAAGAAGGGGATTCTGGTCCACAAAAGCATGGGTGAAGATCCAGACCGCGCCGACCATAAACCCCAGGGACATTCCTATGATGCCCGCCCAACAGGTCTGTTCCTGGAATCGCAAGCGATTCTTGGGTATGGGATTTTTGGCTTTCCTGCGAAAAATAGGCATGAAGATACCTCCTTGCTGTTCCTATTTACCGTCACCCCTCCCGCCCCATCCGGTACTTGATGTCGTAGTTGACGATGAAGTCCAGTTCCTCGTCCGTGAAGCCGTAGTGCTCCGCCAGTTCGCGGTCTATTTCGTCGATTATGGACTTGGCGAGTTTGGGAGTGAACCGTTGGTAACGTACACTTCCCCCTACGTTGTATGTGGCCACTGCAACATCGGACGTTTCGTTAAGACGGTTGGTAATCTTCTTTGCCAGTTGCCTAAACAAATTAACCCCTTCAGCGACGGAACTTGGTATAGTCATTGCGCCCAGATCGGAAGGGTTAAAGTCTCGGCAATTGGTCCGGGCTTGATATAACCAGTAATGAAGGGAGCTCCAAAGGAGGCAGAACACAGTATCTCGTATCAGCGCATTGGAAAAGCAAACACTGCTTTCTCGAGTGGATGAGCCTTCAATCCCATCCCGCCAAAACTTGGGCGGCGATGTCGTAAAGGTGAACCAATGTCCTACTCCGGTAATTTTGTAATAGACACGGTTCTTTGTGGATGTTGGAGATATAATGCTTTCGACAGTTTTAGTTTGGCTGAGCACCTTGTCATAAATGCTTAATTCTATCCTCGACCGCAACTTTGGAACCACGGAATACGGAACTAACCCATGGAGTTGCTCATATTCCATAAGATCAGGAAGAAACGGAGCCTCTTCTTTGTACCATTTGTGGTATCTAGTAGTGGCAGTTGGCGATGTTTGTCCATTTGCACCTGTCCTCGATAGGACGATGCAAACGCGACAATGGTCCATCCCTTGGAACAGCTTGGATGGCCTATCGTCGAATGTAGCGAATGATCTGAAATCTGAATGCTGATGGATGACTTCACGCAGCGGAGCCATGCGCTGCGTGGATACGATTGGGGCTTGAACAATGAAGCCGAACCTTCGATTTTGACCAAGCAGATTGAAACTTCGTTCAGTACACAAAGCATACAGATTGCCGCACCGCTCTGTCTCGAATCCCTTTACCCGGTATTGCTTACGAACCTTACTGTATTCCACATACGGCGGGTTCCCGATCACCACGTCAAAGCCACCCTTGCTCATAATCCCGTAGAACTCCACGAACCAGTGGAAGGGCTGGTGGCTGGCGCGCCAGTTAGCGTAGGCGGCGCCGTCATCCTGGTCAATGCCGTATTGGGTGGCTTGGTAGCCATCCAACCGGATGCGCAGACTGTCCAGCCCATCCTTGATCTGCTGCTTCAGGATTGAGTCCAATTGGCTATCCGGGGTAATTTGGTAGCGCCGAAAGTGGTCGTAAATCTCGCTTGCGGCGCCGGCGTCGGCTTCAATGCGATCCAAAATTTGCTGCTGCTCGGCGTCCATGGCCCGCAACTGCCCATCCGGGGTGATGGTCATTGCCCGACGCACGGCGTCCAGGGCCGTGAAGCCGACGAGGGTGTTGCCGGCGCGGATGTTGAAGTCAATGTCGGGCAACGGTTCAATCTGGTCGTAGCTCTCCAGCTGGGCCACCAGCTTGAGGAAGAGGCGCAGCTTGCAGATTTCCACCGCCTCTTCCATGATGTCCACGCCGTACAGGTTGTTGAGGACGATGGACTTGAGGATGAAGTAACGCTCACTGGGGTGCTTTTCCATCTGCGCAAGTATGTCCTTGAAGTCTCTCAGATAATCGGGGCCACGGCGCTTGAGGCGTTCCTCGTCGTCAAGGAAGCCGCGCATCCCCTCCAGGCAGGCGGTGTACAGGGGTTCCAGGATGTTGAGGGCGGCGAACAGGAATGCGCCGGAGCCGCAGGTGGGGTCCAAGACCGACACGTCGCGCAGGGTGTGCCAGAAGGCCCGCAGCAATTCCGGCCCCTCGCTCTGGGATATGACATCCCTGGCGAACCTTTCGATGTCCAGGTTCAGGGTGATGAGATCGTTTATCTCCTGAACCTCGCCCGCCGTGAGCTTGTCCCGGACTTCGCGGTAGCGCGTGCGGCGGGCGACGACCTCACGCCAGGTCTCGGTGGGCAGGGCATATTCATCGGGCGCGGGCCGGTTCCAGCCGCCGCGCTGGGATACGTCGTCTATGCCAGATGCAATGTCGTCGGGGAGTTCAAAGGGCGCGTCGAGGCGGGTCGGGTTCCCGGCCTCACGAGCGTTCCAGGTGGTGCCGTGGCCGACTGCGGCGTAGATGTACCGGTCCGGGTCGTCGCGCAGCAGACGCCAGACGCCGCCGTCCGGCCCGAAGGCCACGGGACACTCCTTTTTCGCCGCATCGAACAGGAAGGGGATGACCGTGTTGCGGGAGATGTAGCCGGTGATGTCCTCCTTGGTGTAGTAGGCCCCCATCTGCTTCTGGTTGACGTACTTCTCGAAGATGTAGCCCAGCACGTCGGGGTTAATCTCGTTGTCCTCCCGGTAGGGCCGCTCGTCCAGGTGCCAGCGGTAGCCGTCGAAGAAGTCGAACACCCGCTCAAAGGCCTCGTCGGGGATGGCAATGTCCGGGTTGTCCCGCTCCAGGTCGTGAACGTCGAACAGGCCGCCGTTGAGGAAGGGCACCGTGCCCAGCAGAGCGGCCAGGTCAGGCGCGCGCTGGGCTTCCGGTTGCCCCAGCCCCTCGTGGAAAAGACGCAACAGAAAGAGACGGTAGAACTGCTGGAAGCGTCCCCCTCCTTCCTGCCGTTGCACCGTCTCAAGGCGGTTGCGGAGGTAATCCAAGTCATCGTCCAGGAAGCCCTGCTTCTGGACAAAGTAAACGAACATCATGCGGTTGAGCATCAGGGAGGCGTACCAGTCACGGTCGCCCTGGGCCGTGATGCCCTCAATGAAGTTTCCGAAGGCAGTCAACTCGGTCCTGAACCGGTCGTAGAAGCGCCTGGTGACTTTCTCCACGTCCAGAGCCGCACGGACGCGAGAGGCGACCAGGGCGATGTTCAGCGAAGACTCTTCGTCCAGGGATACGAACAGCGGTTGAAGGCGTTGGAGCAGGTAGTCTCCACTGCCGCCCGCGGTGTAGGCGTACTCGCGACAGGCGGCGGGCTTGCCGCTCTCCCGCTTGACCCACTGCCACACTTGCGCCTTGCGGCCGGGGTCGGTGAAGATGATGAGATGCTCGAAGGTGCGCTTGGCGACCTCGCTCTCAATCTTCCGCCGGACCGGGTACTGAGGGATGTTGTTTTCCTCCGCTGAGTCGCACTCATATACAGCGAACCCGGCCTTCTCAGCGACGGGTTTGAGCGTGTAATCCCGGTCGTTGACCCGGACGACAAATGGCGCCGTGACGTAGTGGTCCCAGCCCAGGCCCTCCACCAGTAGGCCCTGGAAGTCGCAGGATTGGAGGTAAGGGCGGAGTTCGTCAACCTGTGCTTGCATCAGCCACCACCTTGGGTGTTGAAGAGACCCAGGGAGCAGATGATTCTCGGTTCCTGGGACTCGGTTTCATGGTCTTCGGTCAGGCAGAGCCTGTCTTCGTCCCGAAGGGCAATTACCAACTCCGCCAGCACGGCGTCGTCCACGCCGCTGCGCAGTTGCCGGTTCAGCGTGTCCACGGCCACCTGCCGAAGCGGGTAACGGTAAATGTCGTCCAACGCCTGGTGCAAAGCGGGAACGTCGAATAGCTGTCCTTTTATGGAATCGGCGTAATCCTTGAGCCGGGTGTAGGTGCGGAAACGCGCGCCGGAGGGTCGCCCGAGTTGACCGCCGACGCGCTGCTCTTCCCTGGCGATGTGCTTCACGCCCTGTTCAACCAGGCTGTGATGGACTTCGTGATGCGGCTCAGCCGGGGTATCGGGCTTGCATTCGGCAACGGACAGGATTTCCAACTGTGACTCGGTGATGCTCTTGCCATCCCGGTCAACGTAGGCCAGGGCGTCGTTGCCGTCCGGAGTGCGGACGAAAACCAACACGCCCTCCGGCCGCTGGGCGCTGGGCGCGTGCTGGCGGGAAGAGAACACCACGTCCGGCAGTTGAGTGACAGCGCGTTCTAAGGAAGGATCGGCGCTGATGGCGTTCTTCCAGATCTGGTAGGCGTGAGACGCCAGGTCCACCTCTCCATCCGGCTCGCCGTCCAAGATTCCCGCCCGCTCGTGGTAGAGGTTGAGAATGGTCTGTTCCTCGGCCTCGTCTTCAAAGAACGCTTCATCGGCGCCCACCACCTCGGCGTTTTGCCGGAGACGACTGCGAACCCGGCCGCGCAGGTCGATGATGCGCTCCACCCCTTCGGCAGGAAGGAAGGAATGGCAGAGTATTTCCTCCGCAGTCTGGCCGATGCGGTCAACCCGGCCGGCTCGCTGGATTAGCCTGATGATGGCCCAGGGTAGGTCATAGTTCACCACGATGGCGCAGTCCTGAAGGTTCTGCCCTTCACTCAACACGTCGGTCGCGACCAGAACCCGCAACTCTCGCTCTGCCGTGATTGTATCTCGCACTTGATTGCTGACCGGACTGAATCGCCGCGCGTAGGCAGTCGGGTCGTCCGAGTTTCCGGTAACGCCGGCCATGGCCTCTACGTCCCCGTCCTTGAGCTGCTCCTCAAGGTATCGCACGGTATCCGCAAACTGGGAGAAGACCAGCACCTTGCTGCCGGAATGGGTCTCGGTAAGCAACGAGTGAAGCGCGTCCAGTTTGGCGTCATGCTCCGGGCGCCAGGCGCCGTGAGTCTGAAGAAGGCCCAGCAGGGCATTGGCATCCGCCTGAAGGTCGGCCTCCAAGCCAGACCTGAACAGGTCGGACCGCAGCCAGCGGAACCTCTTGTGATAAGTCCCTTGATACTCGGCATAAATGGCAGCGGCGCGGCTTTCGCAACGATCAACCGTCCAGACACCACCTCCGGCGATTTGAGCTTCCTCCACCCCTTCTTCCGGTTCGTCCTCCACCTCCTCCTCGGAATCAAGGAAATCTATCGCTGCCTGCTGCTCGTCATCATCAGTGAACCGGGAATCGAGCATCTCGGCGTCCTGAGTTCCGATAGGAAGAGGAAGGCCGTTGCGGATAGCGTGGAGGAACACGTAGTTGCGGAGCAGGTGCCGCTCTACCGAAAGCAGGAAAGCCTCGCCGCTGCTTTCCAGACGCTTGAACAAGTTGGTGCGACAGAAACCCATGAGCCGTCGGCCCGCCCGGGAGAGGTTTTGAATCTGCCTGTCCTCCATCTGAGTAGAGGGTACTGGCGGTGAGTCGAGAAGATAATTGCCGAGGCCGTACCGGGGCAACTCCAGCTTGTTGATAGTTTCCACAACTGCCGGAGAATAGAGACGGGCGTACTGGTCGTTGGGATCGGCCTCGTCAATAGTGAACTTCACCGTCTTCGGGACACGAGTGGGGAAGAAGGACCTATTGCCATCTTCGTAAGTGAGGTATTTCCGCCCGGTTTCGGGATCCGTATCCGCATAGTTGTCCTGAATGAAGCTGCGAGTACGCCTCACTAAGTAAAGACGCATCAGGTCGCGCCAGTCGTCGGGGTACTCGCTCAGGTCGAAGGCTGCCATTGTGCGGGGTGACGCTTGGTGCCGCCGACTGAACTCCACCTCTCCCAACTCTCTAAGGAGCCTTTCCGGTCGAATCCCGAGGTCTTGATCGTCCTCTACGAACACGCGCAACTGGCTGGAAAGGTCCAGGTAGGTCTTGTTGTAGGGGGTGGCCGATAGGAGGATGCACTTGCTCTCGTTTTCGCGGACGTACTCTTGGATGGCACGATAACGCTTGCCGTCCCGATTGCGGAGGTTGTGGCTCTCGTCTATGACTACCAGACGATACCGCCGAAGAGTAGGCAACTGCACGATCACGCGGCTTATGGAGACCACCCTGGCCCGCAGCCCATACTCGTGAACGTAGTCTTCCCACATGGAAACCAGGTTCTTGGGGCAGATGATGAGGGTCTCAAGTCCAAAGTCGTCCTCGAATATGCGGGCCACGGCGGTCGCCATCAAGGTCTTGCCCAGACCTACCACGTCGCCGATGAGCACCCCATTTCGCTTATTCAGGTGGTGGGCCGCAATCTTGACCGCTGCCGCCTGGAAGTCGAACAAGCGGTTGCCGAAGACACTCGGTATCTTGTACTCGGCCAGGCCGGCACGGGCTTCGTGGGAAAGGTGGTAGGCCATCTTCAGGTAAACGTGATAAGGCGGGAGCAGCGTCTCCCTGGCCCAACTCTCCTCGATGATCTGAATCAACTCCTCGGTGATGTCAACGCAATAACGATCCTTCCACCGGTCCTCGAACCATTGCTGGAGCTTGATAGTCGCGTCGTGATCCAGAACGTCCACGTTCAACTCGCCCTGCCCTGAAAGGCCGGCGAAGGTCAGGTTGCTGCTCCCCAGGTAGCCTACAATGGGGTTAATTGGATCATCTCTGTACAAGAGATATAGCTTGGCGTGTAGGGAATGGCGCAGGAACAGCTTGACGACGATTTTTCCCGCCCGCAGTTGGGCTGCCAACAGACGCAAGGTCTGTTCATCGGCATTGTTGGGCGCCCCGATGGTTAGTTGTTGTCGTAATTGCTCCGCTAAATGGAGGCGCAGGCGATGGGCTGTGCGATTGTCCATGCCCGGAGACCCGTCCACCAGGCTGAGGGCGTCCCTGAGTTCCTCGTGGGGCAGCCGCTGCATCCCAATGAGCACCCGGCATGGGCCGTTGTCCGATTCCCAATCGTCCACATACGGAGCCAAGCCTCCCCACCCACGCAGGTTGAAATAGCCGACGCAGAAGTCCGCACGGGAGGATAGGGCCAGCGTTTCCTGCAAGGCGGGCAGGAGACTGGAGCCAAGGCCGAGGTTGTCAAAGATACGCGGCATAGATGCTCTTACTCGCTACTGTCGGACGTTCTCATCTGGACTTCCTTTGTTCTGCCGGGGTTGTGCGGCCTGGGGAGCGCGCTTCCGGATCGCTGCCTCTCCCTGCTTTCACCCACTCATCCACCTCCGAAAGCCGGAAGCGAAGGAGCCGTCCCACCCTGTGCGCCGGGAAGTCCTTAGTTTCTACCCAGCGGTAGATGGAATCTCTAGATACGTGTAAATGGGCAGCAACGTCAGCAATACCCACTCAACCTTCTCTAGAGGCCATCTTCAAAAGATCCTCTTCAAAAGACCATACGAATACCCATGAAAGTATAGAATAGTAGGTATTTCACGTCAATTTTCGGTGAGCACTTTCGGAAGGCACGTCGAATTGAGGACTCGATTTTCAGACAACAAAAAAGACCAGCATACATGGGCAGGCTGAGGGCGACCGCCGTAGATATTGGCGGCAGCTACCTTCGTTTTCCGAGCGGTCTAGCGTCTACCGCCTCCTTTTCCCGTTCTTCTCCTTGCCCCCAGCGCCCACTCGAAAGAGGGGCGACGCGGACGCGGGTTTGGGCTTTCTTACCCTCGGCCGTTTGGTAGCGGCGGCCGTCGCCCGCACCAACGCCAAAAGCCACGTATGTAAAGGAAGCCCTCAACCGGCAGGTGGCCGCAACGGTGTGTGCGGCCACCTGCCGGGATGCTTAGGGCGCCGGAGGGCAAGGCCCCCTAGAACAGTCGCAGCGTCTCCGGCTGCTGTTCCGCCTCCGCTTCGTCCGTGGCGGCCTGGGCCGCTCCCAATCTGCCACAGCTGCAACACCAGCCGGACCGCTTCGTCCGTGGCGGCCTGGGCCGCTCCCTGCTGGCGCCGGTTCCGCTGCCGGGGCGGGGGAGCGGCTTTACGTAGGCAGGGTGCATGGGTTCCCCCTCCCACTTGGCCCGGGCCCTGGCCACCACCGCCGGGAACTCATCGGCCAGCCCGAACAGGCCCGGGTCGTCGAAGGACTCGATGTGGGGGTCCGCCGAGGGCCGCTGCACGCCGATGGTGGCCCGACCCGCCCGGATGGACAGGACGACCTTCAGCTCCTCTGAGGTTTCCGGCTCGGCTGGAGCGGGCTGGTCTCCGGCGTCGTCGGCAGTTTCAGGTTCAGCAACGGCGGTCTCCCTCTCGTCGTCCGCTTCCTCGGCGGTTTCCCACCCCGCGTCGTCCGTTGCGTCCGCGGCAGGCGGTTCCCCGCCAACATCGGCAGGGGCGTCGCCCGTTGCATGGCCGAAGAGGAACTCTTCGACGTTCACCACGTCCTGCGTTCCGGTTTCGCCAGTCATGGTCTCTCCTTCGTTGCTTTGTTCGCTTTGCGGCGAGTCTCCCGGAGACCCGCTCTTGATCTCGCCCAGGGTCATGGGCTGCCAGTAGAGGTCACGCTCCACGGCGGGAACCCCGCCGAAGACGGTGGTCTCGGCCAACTCGGTGAGGTCGAAATACCCGATTTCCTTTTCAAATCCCTCCACCAGGCCGAAGCACTGGCCGGTAACGGGGTCCATTTCCGTGATGTACCACGTCCAGTTCGAGTAGAGGCTGAACAGATTGGCCGGCGCCAGCACCTCGTCGTAGTCGCGGGCGTTCTCGTTAGCGCCCAGAGCGGGGATGGTGTCGGCCAGCTTCTGCGTCATCAGCTGGTGGCCCCGCTTCCCTCCATGTTCGTCCTGCCACATGGTCGCGGCGGTTTCCTTTTGGTCGGTCATGGTTGCTCATCTCCTTGTTGGTACTCTGCGTCTGTTGGTTTGCGCCGCTTATGCGGCGTCGGAGCGTCCCACCAGCCGCGCCACTGCCTCGGGGGTAACGTAGCTGGGCGTGACCGTGCCCAAATCCATAGGCTGCGGCCAGCCGGTCGGCCAGGGCCTGGCTCTTGAACTCCCCAACGTCGCCTGGGTAAAAGTTCTGGCGGAGCAGGTTGTGGGGTTCCACCCGGTCATGGTCCATCAGGACGATGGTGGCGTCGCGGCCCTGGAAGAGGCGGCAGAGTCCCTCGGCGACGAAGCCGCCAGTGCCGCCGCAGCCGACTACGGTGATCCAGGGGTTGTCCAGCAGGAACTGGTTGTCCAGGTAGTAGGGCATGGTTGCTTTACCCCCTTATACGCGGGTGTTCGCTTGGGGCCGTTTCCGGCCCTTCGCCTGCCGGCCGCAGGCCCGGCGGGAGCGGGCCGTCGAACACCTGGGACCAGTGCAGGGGCGCGAAGTGTCCGTAGATGCCAACGCGAAGGGTCAATGCCGGTTCGAGAGCGTCCAGCCGTCCCACGACGCCATACACGCGGAACTCCTGCTCGTCCCTATCGTCGGTGGCGGAGAGAAGGCCCGGTGGCGTCCGTGAGAGTGGAACTCGGCGACGACGCCCGCTGGTGGCGTATACTTGAGGGACGAGGCCGTCCTTTCCTGTTCAGGGACCACCAGGCGCTAGGCGTCCCCGTCCCACCGGACGGCGAAGAACCGCTCGGTGTCCGGCGCGGCCAGGAGCCAAGCCAGACCCAGCTCAAGAGGTGCGCCGGTATCGGCCCGTGGGCGAGCGCCACCTTCTCGGACACGGGGGGCCAGCCCCCGGACCTCGGCGGGAGCAATGAGCATTCGCACCATCAGCTGGGCGCTCTCCGACTGGACGTAGAGGCCGCCCGATCCAAGAACGTAGTCGTAGCCGACGCCTTGAGAACCGGAGAGACACGTTGGCGATCTCGTCCGCCGAGGCGGTCCTGACCCAGTTGCGGTCAGCCTCAAAGCCCCGGAGCAGGATGGTCTCGCCGTACACCTCAAGCTGCGCCTGGAGGGTATCCCGGGGCAGGTCGTCCCGGACCGGCAGGGACCACTCGGTCCGGTGGGTGTCATTGGTCGTCACCATCGTTTTCCTCCTGTTCTGTTGTTGGTTCGAGCAGCCGGGGCAGGATGAAGTCCAGCATTTCGGCGAATCGGCTGTGCAGGTCTTCCTCCAGCCAGTCGGCTAGCTTCACCACCGAGTCCACCAGCGCGCTGGCCTTGCTCCATTCCTCGGTGCCCTCCTGGATGATTTCGTCCTCCCAGGGATCGCAGAAGCCGTCGTAGTCGCCGTCCTCGAAACTGTGGTCACGGAAGAAGTTGCCGGTCTCGGCCCGCACCCAGGCGGCGGCTTGGGCCGCTCCCTGGTATTCGGTTTCCTGCACCGCCTCTCTCAGGGTCTCCAACGGGATGCCGCCTTGCGGGATGCGTTCCAGCGTCGGCTGGGGTATGCGCTCTGCGGCGCACTCCAGCCAGGCCGTGCGCAGCCCGCCGGGTTCGTCGTAGTAGGCGTCGGGGGGTTCGGCCAGCAGCGCCAGGGCGGATAGGCCCTCCCGGTAGCCGTCCCACATCTCGTGCAGGCCGTCGTAGCCGATGCCCATCAGCTGGAAGGGAATGCCCCGCCGCAGCCAGGTGAAGGGCGGTTCCTCGCCTTCGTCCACGTAGAACTCGATGAAGGGGGCGTAGAGGGGGAAGTGGCGTTCCTCGAAGAGCCGGGCGAAGCGTTCCAGCCGCTGGCCCACGTCCGGTATCGCCAGCAGCGTTTCCGCCTCGTCGGGAAAGAGGCGGCGGCGGGCTGGGACTTGCCGTTCCGTCCCCTGGGCCGCGCCGGTTCCTCGGACAGGAACTCGGCCCAGGAGAAGAGGGACTGCTGCCCTTCGGCGGGCGCAGCGTCGCGGTGGCCGTTGCCGTTGTTCCCGTCTCCGGTAGAGGACAAACCGTTGTCGTGGTGGCCGTTGCCCAGGACCAGCTCGACCGTCCCCTCGATGCCGTCGCCGTGTCCGTTGCCGTTGGAATGACGTCCATTCCCGTTTACAACGGCGGCGTCCGGTTCGACCTCGACGACCTTCCAATCGTCGTCCACCAGGTATTCCTCGGCGGCGGCCTCGGCGTCCCGCGCCTGGGCAAAGACCGCTTCCAGCGTCTCGGTATCTTCCTGGGCATCCCCGCTGACGAAGGGCCATCATCAGGTCGTCGCCGTCGTCGCCGTCGTCGCCGTAGGCCGCCAGTCCCTCCTCGGGCAACTCCCCCTCCACCGCCAGGGAGCTTTGCAGTTTCTTGGCCACCAGTTTCAGGGCATCGGCCTGGAGGGTTCCCCGGTAGGCCATGTAGATGACCTTCACCGGGCGCTGCTGGCCGATGCGCCAGGAGCGCCGCGACGCCTGCCTCATCGTGTAAACGCTGTAGTCGGTTTCAAACCAGCAAAGGGTTGGGAAGTCGATGAGGTCCAGGCCGGTCTGCACCAGCCGGGGGTGGCAGATCACCACGTCCACCCCCGCCTTGACCCGTTCCTCCACCCAGGCTTCCCGGCGGTCGGAAGCCACGGCGTCGGCCTTCATCACCGCCACCTTGAACCCGTGCCGGGTGAGGATGTCGTCCATCCTGCCGGTGATGTCCCGGGTTCCGGTGTGGGTGGCGTACACCAGCACCCGGCGGCCCGCCAGCCGTTCCGCCGCCACCAGGTCCACCAGGGCCTGTTCCTTGGGGTAGATCTTCTCCTCGGACAGGGGCGGCGCCTGGACGATGAGCCTGCCGCTGGCCGGGTCGAACACCGTCTCCCCGTGGGTGCAGCCGTCGGGGTAGGCCAGCAGGGTCTGGAGATACGTCGCCAGCAGCCGCTTGGAACCCTTCTTCAGCGCCTTGACCAGGGCCTCGTGCAGTTCGTCGAAGACGTGGGTGTAGGCGCTGCGTTGGGAGTAACCGGTGTGGTCCGGCTCCGAGTCCATGCCCGACAGGAGCACCTGCTCCTCGTAGGGGGGCAGGGCGGAGGCCACGTCCGCCAGCTTGAGGAAGACGGAGTTGCCGATGATGTGGAACAGGGCCGAGGGCACCAGGCCGGGCTTTTCCCGCACCGTCTTGCGGAACCCCTTACGGCGGCTGGCGCGCCCGTCCTCGAAGGCGTCGTCGTCCGGGTAGCTGCGGGTCTCTTCCAGGAAGCCGTAGCGGTCGATCCAGCGGCCCTCCTCGGAGTGGGCGAAGTCGGCGCGCAACTCCGGACTGAACCGGTAGAGGAGGTGGAAGAGAGTGGAGGAGTAACCGACCATCAGGGTCCCGCCGAGGCTGAGGGACTTGCCGATCACGTCGGCCAGCACCCCGGCGGCGATGCCCTGGGCCGAGCCGCGACCCTTGTATTCGTGGACTTCATCCCCGACCAGCAGGTCGAAGAAGCCCCGCATCCGGCGCTTCACGTAGTCGGAAAGCGGGTAGCGCCGGGGGCCGGAGCCGTCGGCCTGCCACAGGGGAGCGCCGCAGCGGGCGCAGTCGCGCTTGCGGCGGCGCAACTCGGCGTCGGTGAGGGGAACGCCGTCCTTGTCCGGGGGCCTATCTAGGCCGTTATGAACGCCTACCCGGACCGTAGTCTCCGTCATGGCAGCGGCCTCGTCTATACCACCATAGTAAACCCGTAGGGCGGCGCATGGGAATCCGTCCATGCCAATTCGACATATGCGAACGGCCCCTCCAATGGTGGTGGGGCCGTCGTTTTAGCCTGTGTGTTGGCCGGTGCCACGCTTTCTATCACCGCTTGTCTTCGCGCTCCTCGGGCGGCGCGATCAGTTCCTCATAAGTGATCCGCCGTCCTACCATTCGCACCAAAACCGCGGCTATTGTGCGGAACCCATTGCCGGGTCCGACGTTGTGCCGATACGTAAACTCATCCAAATAACGGTGCAAATGTTTTGGCGACACGAAATGAAAGGTACCAATGTAGCCGCGTTTCACAAGTGCCCAAAAACTTTCAATTCCATTAGTGCTAATGTAGTCGTTCACATACTGACCGATATGATGGTTTACCTTCCCATGTTCGTAGCCATATCGCTCAATCCGTTGTAGCCCGAATAACCGTCCGTGAAAACCATCGACCCCTCTTCCACGTGGTCGGCCACAGCATCGAGGAGAGTGCGCCGGCTGGTGTCCTTGATCGGAAACGCGATGACAAGTCCGGCTGGAGCATCCTCTCGGATGCCGAACACCGCCGTTTTGCCGTCCGTCCAGTGCCCATGCAATTTTTTGTTAGCGTGCTTGTTCTTTTCCTTGCCACCAACGAACGTTTCGTCCACTTGCACGATGCCGGTAAATACGGGGTCGCCTTGTTCCATCGCCTCGCGGATGAGCTGTTCCAGGAACCACGCCGTCGATTGCATGATCTCCAGGTGCTTCGACAGTTCGATGGAACTCATGCCTTTGCGCGCTGTGAGCATCAGGTGGATCGCCAGCAACCATTTACGCAGCGGCAGGTTGGTGCCCTCCATGGTCGTGCCCACGCGGACCGAGAAGAATCGGTTGCAGTCGCGGCAATGGTGGCTCGATGGTTTGCCACTGGGAACGCGACGCACGTTATCGCCACCGCAACGGGGACACCACGGCCTGTCGTCGCCCCAGATAGCCTCCTCCACAAAGGCGACAGCGGCTCGCTCGTTGGGTATCCGCTTGTAACTGTTCAGAGTTGGGGTTTTGAATTGGCCAAACTTGGTTTGCAGATGGCCGGCGTTGGGGACTGCGATTATGTCATGTATCTGGAGTGCCCACGGAAATTGACCTCACCACTTTCGACCGAGACGCGCTGCTGGGCATCATCGCTCAGCAGCGGGACTTGCTCATCCGGCAGCAGGCGATCATCGAGAGCTTGGAGAAGCGGGTTGCCCAGTTGGAGGGGCGGGCGAAATCCGGCGGGAACCGCCAGATGCCCGGACTGAAGCCTCAGGCTGACCGGAAGCCAGCCCAGCCCAAGCAACCGCGCCAGCGTCGGTCGCACGGTTTCGCCCGGACCCGCATGACCCCCACCCAGCGGGTAGAGCACGTGGTGGAACAGTGTCCCGACTGCGGAACGGGGCTGTCCGGAGGCCGGACCCACCGCACTCGGGAAGTCATCGATCTGCCCCAAGCTCCGGTGGAAGTGACCGAACACGCTTACATCGCCCGCACCTGCCCGCGTTGCCGGCGCCGCTGTGTGCCGCCAGCGCAACTGGACGGTGTGGTGATGGGCAAACAACGTCTGGGGATCAACCTGATCAGCCTGATTGCTGTACTCAGGGAGGAAGCCAGGCTGCCTTTCCGCATCATCCAGTGGTACCTGGACACGGTGCACGGGCTGCGTCTCAGCGTGGGCGCCATCGTGGCCGCCACCCACCGAGTGGCCCAAAAGGCCCGATCTGCGCTGACCGACATCGTGGAACGGATCCGGGGCAGTCCGGTGGTGCATGCCGATGAGACGGGCTGGCGGGAGGACGGACACAACGGTTATGTGTGGACCTTCAGCACCCCCACCGAACGTTACTTTCTGCGACGGAACCGGGGCAAGGCAGTGGTGGATGAAGCGCTGGGCGACCAGTTTGCGGGCGTGCTGGTCAGCGACTTCTACGCCGCCTACCACCATTACGACGGCCCCAAGCAACGCTGCTGGGCCCACCTGCTGCGGGACATCCACGACCTGCGGGCGCTCTACCCCGCAGACCGCCGCCTGGCGCGGTGGGCCGATGCCGTCCACGATGTCTACGAAAAGGCCAAAGCCTTCACCCACCCGTCAGAACAGCGCCGGCGCGCTGCCGGACTGGCCCTGGAACGCCGTCTGCTGGCCTGGTGCCGTCCCTACCTTGACGACCCATCAGCAGTTCAGGCCAGGCTGTGCCGCCGCATCCAGAACCACATCAAGAGCCTGCCCCGTACTGGATACGGGGAACTCTTCGTCTTCGTGGCCGAACCGGAGGTGCCAGCGGACAACAACGCCGCCGAACGCAGTCTGCGCCACTTGGTGATCAGCCGCAAGATTAGTGGAGGCACCCGGTCACCACGAGGCGCCGACGCCAAAATGACCCTCGCGTCAGTCTTCGGCACCTGGTGGGCACAAGGTCTCAACACGCTCACCACCTGCCGCTAACTCCTCGCTTCTCCTCAAGTCTGAACAGTTACCATTGTGGCTCTTCTGCGAAAGGCCTTCGTTGCGGAGTATGCCGCCCTTGGGGAGGAGGCCCAACTGACCGGAGCCAAGGTATTCTTTGTCGACGAGGCCCATTTCCGGGCCGACGCCGAGTTGCGGGGCAAGTGGGCGCTCAGAGGAGAACCGGCATTGGCGGACTCGACCAGTCACAAGTACGGGGAGAAGGCCAGCTACTACTCGGCGGTGTGCCTGGAGACTGGGGAGGTGGAGTGGATGGACCTGGAGGGCAATAGCAACTCCAGGACCTCGGTTGCCTTCCTGGAGCAGTTGCGGGGGAGACACAGCGGGCGGCTGAACGTGATCTGGGACAATGCCCCGGCCCATCGTGGCGAGGCGTTGCGGAGATACCTGCGGACGCCTGAGCTGAACCTGAAGCTCGTGAACCTGCCAGGCTACAGCCCGGACTTCAACGCTGATGAGGCTATTTGGGGCTGGGCGAGAGCGGAAGCCACTGGCAATATGTGCCTGGGGACCAGAGAGGCGGTACAGGAACGAGTCGCGAACTTCCTGGCCGGGCTGGCCAACCGGCAAGATGAGGTGAGACGGCGCTGCCGGACAGTACTGCAATCAAGAGCCGAGGCGCTCCTGCAAAATTCCCAGCCCGATTCCCGCCGTCCGGCAAATGCACATCCCACCTTGGCTTTGGTTTAGACGGGTCAGAGTGGCCGAGGCTGTGGCTGGTTCAGCAATGGCAGCAGCTTGTCCAGCAGCGCCGCTACGTCGTCGAGTCTTTCGTCCACCTCGTCGGGTGGCATGTCGTTCTCGTAGAAGTTTTCATGCAGGGCGCTGGCAGAATCGAAAAGCCGGCGTATCTCGCCGTCGCCGGTTTCGGCGCGGATCCGGCTGGCGGCTCGGTGGTAGTGCCGGTGACGGTGGTGGTCCCATCCGCGTTGTTCGGCGATGGCCTTGAGGATTTGCGCGGTAGCTCCCCAGCCTTTTTCGGATGCTTGCGCCAGATCTCCGTCAGAGAGTTCCTGTCTGGCCTGCGCCAGGAAATGCTCGCTGGCCTGTTGATACCGTTGTGCAGTCACTCGGCGATCCTCCGGTTGCTGTGTTTGCAGGTTAGCAACTCCGACCTGCATAGGCAATGCTGTGGACGTGGCGCCGGAGCGCCGCATCTCCGGCTGAGTTCCTGCTGCGGGCAGAGCGCGGGGCCGCCGGCCCCGCGCTCTGCGTCCTGACTGTCCGGCGACACCGGGCTAGTCGTCGTCCACGATGGTCATGGTTCCCACGGACACGGGGGTGAACCACTCTCCGGGGAGGTATGCCTCCACCGCGAAGTACTCGTCCGGCTCCTCCTTGTCGTCATCATTCAGCCAGACCACTCCCGTCAGCTCGGTTTCGCCCGGAGCGAACACCATCACCTCGGACATGGCCTGGTAGTCGCCGGAATGCGCCCGGTCGTCCAGCAGGTGGTAGGCGGGCCCGGCGAACCAGCGCACCTCGAATTCCTCAGTCAAGGCATGGGAGAGCAGTATCCGGAACTCCACCACGTCGCCCTCCATGCCCGAGGCGTCCTCCACGGTGACGGTGAATTCGTCCTCCGGTTCGATTACCGGATCCACCGGCACGTCGTCGTCCGCGACGCTGACCGTGGCCGCGCCCTGGGATGACGACACGGTATAGCTGCTGCCGGCATTCACCGTCGCCGTGACCGACCCGTCGGCTTCGTCCGTCCCGTCGTTGCTAGTGCCCACCGTCAGGGTGACGCTGCCCGCGGGCGGGATGGTCACCGTCTGCTGGCCCGTGGCCGCGCCGTAGTCGCCGCTCTGCGACACCGTGACGCTGACGCCCAGGTTGGCCGCCGGGGCCGGGCTGGCGGTGACGGTGACGGTGAAGGTGGCGTCGCCGCCCTCGGTCACGCCGTTCCCGGCGCTGATCGAGACCTCCGGCACGTCGTCGTCCGTGACGCTGACCGTGGCCGCGCCCTGGGACGAAGACACGGTATAGCCGCTGCCGCTGTTCACGGTGGCCGTGACCGACCCATCGGCCTCGTCCGCGCCGTCGTCGGTAGTGCCGACGGTGAGCGTGACGCTGCCCGCGGTCGGGATCGTCACCGTGCGCGATCCGGTGGCCGCGCCGTAGTCGCCGCGCTGCGACACCGTGACGCTCACGTCCAGGCTGGCCGCCGGCGCCGGATTGGCCGTGACGGTGAAGGTGGCGTCGCCGCCCTCGGTTACGCCGTTCCCGGCGCTGATCGAGACCTCCGGCACGTCGTCGTCGGCCACGCTGACCGTCGCCGCGCCCTGGCTGGCCGACACCCTGTAGCCGCTGCCGGCATTCAGCGTGGCCGTCACCGACCCATCGGCCTCGTCCGCCCCGTCGTTGGTAGTGCCGACGGTGAGCGTGACGCTGCCCGCGGTCGGGATGGTGACCGTGCGCTCGCCCGTGGCCGCGCCGTAGTCGCCGCGCTGCGACACCGTGACGCTGACGTCCAGGCTGGACGCCGGAACCGGGTCGGCGGTGACGGTGAAGCTGGCGTCGCCGCCCTCGGTCACGCCGTTCCCGGCGCTGATCGAGACCTCCGGGTTGTCGTCGTCGGACACGCTCACCGTGGCCGAGCCCTGGGTCGCCGACACCGTGTAGCCGTAGCCCGCGGCCACCCGGGCCGTCACCGACCCGTCGGCCTCGTTCGCGTCGTCGTTGACGGTGGACACCGTCAGGGTGACGCTGCCCGCGGGCGGGATGGTCACCGTCCGCTGGCCGGTGGACGCGCCGTAGTCGCCGCTCTGCGACACCGTGACGCTGACCTTCAGGTTCGACGCCGGGGCCGGGTCGGCGGTGACGGTGAAGCTGGCGTCGCTACCCTCGGTTACGCCGGAGCCCGCGCTGACGCTCACCACCGGGGTGGCCGGCGGCAGGGTGACCTCCACCTCGGCGTCCTTCGTCTCCCCGCCGGCCAGGGTGGTTACCTTGACGGTGTAGGTCCTGATGATTGCGCCGTTGCGGGACGCCACCACGAAGACCTGGTACGGCGTCTTGGGTTCCAGGCCGGTGATCCGGTGCTCGGTCTCCGACGTCGCGGCGTATTGCAGCCGGGGGATGCCGATGGTCTGGTACCAGCCCACCTGGTACTGGGCCCCGTCTCCCTGGGGCGCCCAGACGATGGTCGCCGTGGTGTCGGTCACCTGCTTGACGCCGATGGTCGTAACCTCCGCCGCCGGGGCGTCGTCGTTGTTGATCACCATGACCGCGTGGCTGTCGAACCGGCTGACCCGGTAGCCCTCGCCGGCCACGACGTCCGCCGAGAGCAGGCCGTTCTCGTCGGGCCAGGTGTCGTCCTGGGTGGCCACGGTGAACCGGACGCTGCCGCTCGTGGGCACGGTGACCGTGCGCCGGCCCAACTGGTCCGCCGCGACGGTGGAGCCCCGGGCGGAGTGCTGCGCCACGTCCACGGTGACTTCCCGCGGCGCCGCCGGCGCCGGGTTCAGGGTCACGGTGAAGGACGCCTCCTCGCCCTCGTTGACGCTGGGGGCGTCGGGGGCAATCGAGGCCACCGGCGTCCGCTCCAGCACCGGCGACGTCGGATTCGCCTGGGTCGGCGATCCCGCGGCCAGCGTCGTGAAGCGGATGGTCGGGCTGCCGCTGTCCAGCGCCGCCCCGCCGCCGGCCACGTAATACACCCGCGCCCGGTACTCGGTGTTGGGCTCCAGCCCGATGAGGGCGTGCGACGTGCCGGTGACGAGAGCGCCGACGTAGGCTTCTTCCGCCGGCACGCCGGGCCAGGGCGAGGTGGTGGACCACCAGCGCACCTCGTAGGCCTCCGCGCCCGACACCCACGGCCAGCTGAGCCGGACGCCGCCGTCCGACAGATCCGTGGCGGTCAGATCGCCCACTTCGCCTCCCGACGGAATCCCCTGGCTGAAGCCAATTAACCGCTCCGACGGAATCCATGATCTGAGGCCAATAAACCGCCCCACCGGACAGCCCACGCAGGAGGTGAACCGCTTGAAGTAGGTGAAGTTCCCCGTCCGGTAATCGGTCGGGGCGGCGGAGTGCGACGGCATATCCGTATCGGTGCGCGCGTAGAGGCTCGGCGCCTCGACCCGGAAGTGCACGTTGCCCTCGAAGTCGTCGTCAACGTGGATGTTGACGGTGATCGGGGTGGCGTGGCTGACCAGGAAACTGTGCAGCGACCTGGGGTCAGTGCCGTGCAGGCCGTTGTGGGTGATCATGGCCCGGTGCAGGCCGGGGGCCTCGCACACCGTCACCTTGTTGCTGGTGCGCAGCGTCCCGGTGCAGGAGTGGATGCTGACGGTCTGCGTGTCGCCCGCGGGGTTGCTGTTGGACAGCCGCACCTGGAAGGTGTGGGTGGCCCCGGCCGTCAGCGACGCCCCCTGCAGCGCGCCCTCCAGTCCGCCGGCGGCGACCTTCGTCCAGGTCGTACCGCCGTCGGTGGAGATCTCCAGGTCCTGCTCCCACTCGTCGTCGTCCTCGATCCAGATCGGCAGCCGCGCGGTCTCATACTCGAAGCCGGCGGGCTGCCCGTTCTGGCCCCGAACGCTGACGCTGTGGACCAGGTGGGTGTGGTGGTCGTAGGCGTCCGGGTCATGGCCGGAGCTGATGGTCACCGTATGCCAGTCGTCCACGTTGTGCTCGTAGATGAAGGTGGTCGTGAAGGGGCAGCCGTTGGTCGCGTCGTGCGGCCGGACCTGCCCGGGGTGAAAGCCACCACCCTGCGCGTCCGGTCTTGGGACGTTGGCCAGCTTTGCGCCGATATCAGAATAGCCCCGCGCCCTGGGGCTGTGGCAGATGAACCGGTCCGTGTCCTGTTCGCCGGCGCCAATGTAACCGGTGTATTTCTCGGCGCGCGCCGGTTGGACGCTCTTGACGAAGAAGTCCCGGTCGGCGGGGTCCTCCAGGCGGTACTGGTAGGTGACCGACGACCCGCCCTCGGCCAGCTTGATCGGCGGCGGCGGATCGCCCTCGCCGGTCGGATCGCCGGTCGTCGCGCAGGCGCTATCCGTGCAGGTGCGAAACTGCACGTAGGCCACGGCGTCGTACACATTCACGCTGAAGCCCTTGGGGTTGCCGCCGGACATCACCGGCGCGGCGCCCCCGTCGACGTTGGTGTTGTGGAACTCATCGTGAAAGGAGAAGTCATTCAACAGCCTCACGGTGAGGGTAGCCCCGTCCGAGAGTTTATACTTGTTCACGAGTTCTTCTATACTCATGCTGCGGTCTTCCGCAGTCAGCAGCATGGAGCGTTCCGGGTCAGCCAGCAGCTCAGTCAGCAGCGTGGAGAGGTCTGCGTCAGTCAGCGGCATGAAATCGACCACGGCGTCGCGCGCGCCGGCGCCGCTGAAGGTAAGATATGGAATGTCGTCGGCGCCGTTGCCCAGAGTGACGCCCATGTTGTCTGCGTCCATGTTGTCTGCGTCCGTGTTGAGAGCCGTCTTGTAGTTAAGCGCCACACGGTCCACCGCCACACGGTCCTTCACCCTCACCAGCCGATTACCGCCCTCCACCTGCAGCGGCGCGACGATGATCTCGCCTTCCACCAGCGCACGGGACAGCCGCACCCGGTAGGTGATCGTCTGCCCCTTCGACCTCCTGGGGGTGGACTCGGGGGCGATCAGGTCCACCAGGGTCGGGTCGTTGTCCCGGATCTTCAGGGTGAGCTGGCCCGAGTCGGGGGTCAGCTCGAAGCCGGGATCATTGGGATAGGTGTAGGTCAGCGTGCGGTCGAGCGTGTCGCGACTGTCCTCCGCCGCCCGGATGGGGTACTCGGCAAAGGTCAGCCCCGCGCCGACGATAGCAGACCGCCCTTCCAACAGCAGTTCGCCGTTCTCGACGTTGCTGATCAGATCGCCCAGATCGGTGCCGCCCACCGGGGCGGGCCGGTCCAGCGTGAACCTCACGGAGATGTTCCCGCCGGCCATACCGTCCTCACCAGTATAGGTACTCCGGCCCTCGTCGATGATCGTGGGAAGCGTACCGCTGGAGTCGCTCCAGCTGAGGGTCACCGCCTGGGCGATCCCCGGAGTCACCCGGCCGTTGAGGCCCAGTTTCATCGAGACCTCCCGGGAGGCCCAATCGGTGCCGGTTGAGGTGTAGGGCCGGGTCTGCCTGGTGTCGGCGATGCTGAAGCCGCTCGCGCTCTCGTCGTCCTCGTCGTCCGACGCCGTGCCTCGCAAAGCGGTGCTGCCATCAATGGAGGCGTTGTGGTCCAGCACGAGCCAGTAGGTGGTGTTCGCGTCAAGCTGGATGCCCCCGGCGGGCGCGGCGAAGTTGTAGTTGCGGTCCGTGGTCGTCTCCAGGTAGGCGGGGTTGGTCAGGGTAGCGGCGACCGCGCCGGGCGCTCCGCCGGAATCGCTGTTGATGGTGGTCGTCAGAGCCGTCGCCAGGAAGGTGTTGTGGCCAAGCTTGGCGAACTCGACGTCAACGCTGTCCAGGGTGTACCCCGAAGGGCTGCCGCCCGTGGTGAACGCCTGGGCGTAGTCCACTGCAAATCCCATCTCACCGCCGTCGGCCCGGCCGAGGTTGCTGACCAGCAGCGGCGGCGGCGGATTCTCGCTGCCGTTGACGCCGATCTTTAAAGGAAGGACCGGTCCGCTGACCCAGGCGCTGGCGGTGTAGGACCGGTGATATCTGCGGTCGCCGATGTTCCAGCCGCTCGCAGCGCCGGCGTCCTCGCTGCCCGTTGTCGTGAATCGTACGTTATTGTTGCTCTCAGCGGGGCTGGTGACGTCCAGCACGAGCCAGTACGTGGTGTTCGCGGCAAGCGGGATGCCCCCGGCGGGCGCGGCGAAGGTGTAGTTGCGGTCGGTGGTCGTCGCCTCGAAGTCGGGGTTGGTCAGGGTAGCGACGGCCGCGCCCGGCGCTCCGCTGGAATCGGTGCTGCTGATGGTGGCCGTCAGCTTCGACGTAAAGAGCGCAGTGTCGTTAAGAGTGGCGAACTCGACGTCAACGCCGTCCAGGGTGTATCCCGCGCTGTTGTCGCCCGTGGTGAACGCCTGGGCCCAGTCCGAAAATCTAAGACTGCCGGAAGAGCCGTCGGCCTGGCCGAGGTTGCTGACCAGCGGCGGCGGATTCGCGTTGCCGTTGATCCTTATCTTTAAAGCAGCGAATCCCGATGATATCCAAGTGTTGTCGGTGGTGGTGGCGGACCGAAGATGGATGTTGTTGCCGATGCTGAAGCCGCTCGCGCTCTCGGCGTCCTCGTTGTCCGATGACGCGGTTCGGAGCAGGTTGTCTGCGGCACTGACGCCGCCGGTGGCGTCCAGCACGAGCCAGTAGGTGGTGTTCGCGTCAAGCCGGATGCCCCCGGCGGGCGCGGTGAAGGTGTAGTCGCGGTCAGTGGTCGTCGCCTCGAAGGCGGGGTTGGTCAGGGTAGCGACGGCCGTGCCCGGCGCTCCGCCGGAATCGCTGTTGACGGTGGCCGTCAGCTTCGACGTAAAGAGCGCAGAATCGGCAAGACTGGCAAACCGGACGTCAAAGCTGTCCAGGATGTACCCTGAGACGTTGTCGCCCGTGGTGAACGCCTGGGCGTTGTCCCAAGCAAAGGACTGCGTATTGCCGTCGCCCTGGCCCAGGTTGCTGACCAGCAGGGGCGCATTCTCGCTGCCGTTGATGGCTAACATTAAAGAATGGGGAAGACTCTGGGTCCAAGTGTTGGCGGTGTAGCTCCGCTGATATCTGCGGTCGGCGATGCTGAAGCCGCTCGCAGCGCCGGCGTCCTCGCTGTCCGATCTCGTGCTGCGGAGCCGGTTGCGGCCGTATATGTCCTCGACGTCGCCGGTGACGTCCAGCACGAGCCAGTAGGTGGTGTCCGCGTCAAGCCGGATGCCCCCGGGCGCGGTGAAGGTGTAGTTGCGGTCAGTGGTCGTCTCCAGGTAGGCGGGGTTGGTCAGGGCGCCGACCCGCGCGCCGGGCGCTCCGGGCGCTCCGCCGGAATCGCTGTGGATGGCGGCCGTCAGCTTCGACGAAAAGAGCGCCGGGTCGACAAGATTGGCGAACCTGACGTCAACGCTGTCCAGGGTGTATCCCCCGTTGTTGCCGCCCGTGGTGAACGCCTGGGCATAGTCATTAGCAAAGGACTGCGTAAGGCCGTCGGCCTGGCCGAGGTTGCTGACCAGCGCGGGCGGCGGTGGCGGCGGCAGCGCATTCGCGTTGCCGTTGATGCTGATCTTCTTGGATTCAGCCACCGAGGTCCAGGCGCTGCCGGTGTTGGTGGCGGGCCGGGACGAGCTGGTGTCGACGATGCTGAAGCCGCTCGCGCTCCGACCGTCCTCGCTGTCCGATGCCGTGCTGCGGAGCCGGTTGTTGCCCTGCAGGGTGCCGTCGCTGTCCAGCACCAGCCAGTAGGTGGTTCTCGCCGCAAGCTCGATGCCCCCGGCGGGCGCGGCGAAGTTGAGGATCATGTCGCTGGACGTCGCCCGGTAGGCGGGGTTGGTCAGGGTACCGACGACCGTGCCCGGCGCTCCGCTGGAATCGCTGTGGATGGCGGCCGTCAGCTTCGTCGAAAAGATCTCAGAATCGGAAAGCGCGGCGAACTCGACGTCAGCGCTGTCCAGGGTGTACCCCGTGCTGTTGCTGCCCGTAGTGAACGCCTGGGCGCGGTCGCTGGGAACCAGTCCGAGATAACCGCCGTCGGCCTGGCCGAGGTTGCTGACCAGCGCCGTGGTCTGCGCCTGCGCCCCGGTGGGAATCCCGGCAACCAGCGCCACCGCCAGCAGCAGCGCCGCCAGCAAGCCCAGCCGCAACCAGCATCGCGGCCTCATCACAGAGCCCCCAGAGTCGGGGGGGGGGGGGGGAGCTGGCCAGGGGCAGGTATTTTCGCGCCATGTTAATCACCTTTATTCCAGTATTCCAGTCAACTGCTTCGACTGTGATCTATGAACCTGACTACGCGCGTGAGCGTACAGAAAAAGCGGCATCGCAACTATTGCGATGATGACATATATCTAACGCTAGAATAGTAAAAAGCGTTGCCGATGTCAACGCTTTTCATTGCCAGTAAACGTCAGAATCAGCAACTGTCTTGATGGTCAAGGGGTTAGGCGGCGGCGGCAACAGGGTTTTGCCAGGGGGTGTTGGATTTGATGATGGCGTTGCAGACGGTGAGCAGCTTGCGCATACAGGCGGTGAGGGCCACCTTCTGGGCCTTGCCCGCCGCCAGCAGACGCTCATAACAGGCTCGGATGGCTGGGTTGCATCGGGTGGCCGCCAGGGTTGCCAGGTACCAGGCGGCCCGCAACTGGCGCCGGCCGCCCCACACTGAGCGTTTGCCGCGCCATTGTCCGCGGTCCCGGTTGTAGGGGGCCACGCCCGCCAGGGCGGCGATTTCCCCCGGTCTGGCGTGTCCCAGCTCGGGCAGCTGGGCGATCAGCGTGGAGACCAGGACCGGCCCCACGCCGGGGATGGAGCGCAGCAGTTTGGCTTGAGTTTGCCAGACGGCGTGGTCTTGCAGCAGCGCGGCGATGTCCTGGTCCAGTTGGGCCACCTGCCTTCCCAACAGCTCCAGGTGGTCGTCGATTTGGGCGACCACCAGTTCCGACGACACCTGCCGCCGGCGGTTGCGCTCCTGGGTCTGCATGGCGACCAACTGACGGCGCCGGGACACCAGAGCTTGCAACTCCCGCTGGGCCGCGTCGGGCAACGGACGCACCGGCGGACGCAGCGCGGCTCCGAACTGGGCCAGCAGCTGGGCGTCCAGCCGGTCCGTCTTGGCCAGCCGTCCCGTAGCCCGGGCGAACTCCCGCACCTGGCGCGGATTGACCACCACTGCGGGCAGTCCGGCGGCGGCCAACTCCGCCACCAGCCGGGTTTCCAATCCTCCAGTGGCCTCTACGATGACCCGCTGCGGCTCCAGCGGGACCAACTCCGCCACCAACTCGCGCAGACTGGCGTCGGTGTACTCCACACTCCAGGCCCGGTCTGCCGGAAGCGCCCAACAATCCAGGCAAGCTTTGGACACGTCAATGCCGATGATGGTCATTGTCTCGGTGGTCATTGTCCCAGTGGTCATGATGTTTTACACTCCCCGTACCTTTGGTTTGGCGTGGCCTGCCATTCCCGGACTACCCGGCCTTGCAATACGGGGTCTGGTCAGTCAGCCCCTCACAACTGTTCGGGTTAGCCAAGGGTGAACGACGCGGCGACCTTGCTGATTCACGGCTTCGCACAGCGAGCCCCAGGATTGACGGTCTGCCGCGTCGTTGGCTTCTCCAAGATACAAGGATTCACGGATTGGCCGGATGGAGACCATTTTGGGGCAGAGCGCTCCTGATCCTGGTAATCCATAAATCCGGCGATCCTGATTCTGACGTTTCCCGGCCGCCAAACTGGGTACGCATGAGGGCGCCGGACACCTCGAGGGACACCAGCGGCGTTAATTGCCGGCCCTGGTTGAAGTCATGGACGCCGGGGCGGGAGCCGAGTCCGGCGTCGTTCGGTGGTAACATCAGGCCAAGTTCTTGAAGGGAGGTCTCGAGATGGATATTGGAGTGAGCGCCAGGGCTTCGAGCGATTCGGTTGACCCGGCAGAATTGGCGAAACGCGCAGAGGAACTGGGGTTCGAGTCGTTCTGGCTTCCGGAGCATCCCATCCTGCCCGTGCATACCACCTCCCGGTACGGCGGCACGCCGGACGGGTCGATCCCGGCTTCCATGGCAGACATCGGCGATCCGCTCATCGCCCTGGCCATGGCGGCGGCGGCCACCAGCACGATCAAGCTCGGCACCAGCATCAGCCTGGTGCCGGAACACAACCCGTTGATGCAGGCCAAGCAGATCGCCACCCTGGACAAGTTCTCCGGAGGACGGTTCCTGTTCGGTATCGGCGCCGGCTGGTTGCGGGAGGAAACCGAGATCATGGGCGGTGACTTTGAACACCGCTGGGGCCAGACGCGGGAAGCGATCCTGGCGATGAAGGAGCTTTGGACCAAAGACGAGGCGGAGTTCCACGGGCGCTTCTTCGATTTCCCGCCGGTCAAATGCTCGCCGAAGCCGGTCCAGACGCCGCATCCGCCGGTGCTGCTGGGAGGCTATGCCGCCAACGTATTCAAGCGCGTGGTGGCCTGGGGCGACGGCTGGATGCCGGTGCGGGTGACCGAAGAACAGGTGCGGGCCGGCCGCGCCGCCATGGACGAACTGGCGGAGGCCGCGGGCAGGGATCCCGGCTCGATACAGCTCATCGTATCCAACGTACAACCGGACCGCGACGTGATCGCGCGCTACGGCGAGGCCGGCGCGAACCGGGTGACGGTGGCCCTGCCGCCGGACACCGGCGCTGAGGGTCTGAACGAGTTGGAGCGCCTGGCGGAACAGGTTCTGTAGGAATGTCGTCGGGCGGAGACCTGCAACCGCCGGAGAATCCGCCTGCCTGGTCGCTGATGCGCGGCAAAAACGACGGCGGCCAATGGGCGAGGAACGACGCGGAGCTGGGCGAATTGGTCGCCTGGGCCGATATTTCCGACTTCGAGCACTACATGGGGCCCATGCCCTTCCCGTACGACAACGGGGCGGCGGTGCAGTTGTACGAAGCGGCGAAATCGGACGCCTCGGCCCACGGCATCACCTTCAGTCATCAGCACTACGCCGGCGGTTTTCTGGAGGCGGTGTACGAAGAGTGCCGGATCCGGATGGGACTGGGGCCGCTGCCCTGAACCCTGACAGCATCTTGGCCCGTGACTTCTTGCGTACCCGGATTGCGGCGGGGAAACGTCAGAATCAGGATTTTCAAGATTTTGGGATTATCATGAATCGTAAAATCCCGTAAATCCCGATTCTGACGATTTAGGCAGGTGGGCAGGCATCCCGGCCAGCGGCATACGGCTGGTTGACCTGCTTGCCTTGATGATCCAAATTCACGCGGCAACGACTGCGGAGGGTGGCGATGGCTGATCATTATACGTACCGGGTTACATGGTCCGTCGAGGACGAAGAGTTCGTCGGACTGTGCGCCGAGTTTCCGTCGTTGATCTGGCTGTCCCAGACACACGAAGGGGCGTCCGTGGGCATCCGCAATCTGGTGATGGACTGCGTGTCGGATATGGAGGCGAACGGTGAAACACCGCCGGAACCGATGGCAGATCCCGCCCGTCGTTAGCGCCCCGGCGGGTCGGTCAGCCCTCCGTGACGACGGCGGCGATGGCCTCCGCCCGGGAGGGGTGGATATCGATCAGTTGGTCGAAGCCGCTGGTCTGGAACACGGCGCGCACATCGCTGGAAAGGGAGCACAGGGCCAGCCTGCCGCCCTGCTGCTGCGTCTTGCGCACGGCCTGCATGATCGCCCGTAGACCGGCGCTGCCGATGTAATCGAGCCCTTCCATATCTACAACTACTGTCCGGCCGGCAGATTCGGTGACGGACTCCAGCTCTTCGGAAAAGGCGCCTGCACTGGAGCTGTCCAAGCGATGCTCGGCCAGCACGAATACGGTTCCGCTGTGTGACAGCGCGTCGATAGCCATAATTCCATCCTCGGTGAACGATAAAAGTACCGATTGGGAAACATCGTCAGGTTGCCGAATGAGTGAAAAAGGGCAGGATGTCGCCGACGTTGAGCGATTCTGGCGGCAGGGAGGGGTGATGCCCAAGGTAAGACCAGGGGAGTTTACGGCGATTTGCGGGTCGGCCGGCGTTGTCGGCCGCGACCGGTTCGGGAATTTTCGCCGTGGCAGAGCGCATCGTCAAATGGCTGACGTCCCGGAGGACGCTAACCTACCCGATGCCTCCGCTGAGCAGGGCTGAGGTGTCAGCCGGTGAAGCCGGCCCACACCTCAGGCAGGCGGGCCATGGCGTCTGCGGGCAGCGGCCCATTGGCGGCAAACTCGACGGACTGCTCCAGGTGCTCCATGCTGGAATACCCCACCAGCACGCTGCTGACGCCGGGATTGGTCAGCGCGAAACGCAGCGACGCCTCCACGAGGCTGCCGGCGTAACCCTCCCGTTGCAGGAACCGGAAGCCCTCGCCTCGCGATTGGTCCTGGTCATAGTCGCGGCCGGAGCCGATGGGCGCGACGCTGGGCACGGCGACGGGATGCCGCGTTGGCTCTCCGCTCAGCGCGCCGGCAGCCAGGACGCGGATCACCAGCACACCCATGCCGCGGGCGGCGGCGCGCTCAATCTGGTTGCCATAGTCGGGCATGTCGAACGCGGGCGGAACGGTGGCGGAACGGTGGCGCCGGCGCTGGGGTTGACCAGATTGTACACCGACTGGATGGCGTTCAGGGTACCCGAGTCGATGACCCGGTGCAGGGCGGCGGTCTCGCCCACGGCGGTCATGCCCCAGAACCTGACCTTGCCCTGGTCCTGCAGGTCCCGCAGCGCGTCCGCCACCTCGCCCAGCGTCTCCTCCGGAGAGACCGACCCGCCATCGGCCGCGGACGCGACGTGGTTGTGCATCTGGATCAGGTCGACCTGATCCCGCTGCATCCGGGTCAGGCTCTCCTCCACCGCGGCGATGACGTTGCCCCGGATGCGGCCCGGCTCGTGGGTGGTGACGCGGAACTTGGTGCCGACGTAGATGTTCGCCGACAGCTCTTTCAGCGCCCGCCCGAGGTTGGTTTCCGACTGGCCGTCGCCGTAGGCGGCGGCGGTGTCGAAGTAGTTGATGCCCAGTTCCATGGCTCGGGCGACGGCGTTGACCTGGTCGCGGCGCTCGCCGCGGATCATCAGGCCGCCGACGTTGCCGCAGCCGAATCCAATCTCGGACACGTTGATTCCGGCGCTGCCCAGTGGTCGATAGTCCATCACGTTACCTCATCCAATGCTGAGTGTGCCCTGATGATATGCGCGAGTGGAGTTGGGGGCAATCCAAGAGGTTGCCGATGGGTACCCACTTTCGCAAATCGTCAGAATCTGGATTTACGGGATTTTATGATTGGGCAGGATTGGGGGATCTCCATCACGGAATGGTCCCAATCCTGATAATCTCCAAATCTTGAAAATTCTGATTCTGACGATTCCCCGCTGCAAACTGGGTGCGCGTGAGCGGTTGATCTACAGGTGATTATTGCTCCCATGATCGGGATGGATGAAGGATGGATGGTATCATCGGGCCTCATTTGGGGTTGCTAAACGACTTTCTGGAGGCGCACTGATGGCTACGAAACCGGCACTCACCACCGAGCAGATCAAGGCGGCGATGGACGCCATGCTGGCCAAGGCCAACGAGACTCCCGACGCGCCGGTGGCCATGGCCATCGTGGACGCCGGCGGCGAGCTGCTGGCCTATATGACCATGGAAAACCTGCGGGTCTTCAGCCGGCGTCACGCCCGGCGCAAGGCGTACACCTCCGCCATCATCGGCCGGGACTCGGGGGAGCACGCCGCCGGGCTGGCCGCCCAGGGCCGGGGCATCGCCGACATGGGCGACCCCGGGTTCACCTACGGTCAGGGCGGGCTGGTGATCATGAAGGACGGCGTGATCCTGGGCGGTATCGGCGTGGGCGGATACCCCAGCGGCCAGGCCGACGAGGACCTGTCGCGGGTGGGGCTCGACGCGATGAACCTGTAATTACTACGGAACCGATGTGGCGTAGGGGTGAATGGTGATTCGCCCCTACAATTTTTCGGACGGCCATCCGCGGAGGACCCATCATGGCGAATTGGAATTTCACGCACCGCACGGCGCGGGTGAACGGGGTCAACATTCACTACGTGATCGAGGGCGACGGGTATCCGGTGGTGTTGCTGCACGGGTGGCCGGAGATGTGGTTCTCGTGGCGCAAGCAGATACCCGTGCTTTCGCAGGACTACCAGGTAATCGTGCCCGACATGCGCGGGTTCGGATCGTCGGAGAAGCCCCTGCAGGACTACCGGACGCGGACGGCGGCGACGGACATCTACGAGTTGGTGCGGCACCTGGGGCACGACAAGATCGCCATCGTGGGGCATGACATCGGCGTGCGGGTCTCGTATCGCTACTGCCTGGACCACGAGGCCGAGGTGGACCGGCTGGCCCTGCTGGACGGAACGCATCCGCTGGAGCAGTTGGGGCCGCAAACGCCCGAGGGCGTGCGGGAGCGGTGGCACTCGTACTTCCACCAGATCCCCGACCTGGCGGAGCACCTGGTGCGGGGCAACGAGGAGGCCTACCTGCGTCATTTCTACCGCAACTGGTCGGTGAACCAGGCGATGATGTCCGACGAGGAGGTGGCGGTATATGCCACGGCCTACTCGCAGCCGGGCGCGCTGCGGGGCGGGTTCTCTTACTACCGGGCGGCGGCCTACGAGGACCCGCCGGACTGGCGGGCCGACGCGGAGCGGGTGCTGGACATTCCAGTGTTGTACCTGTGGGGTGAGCGTCGGCAACGCACGTCGGCGGCCGGCGGTCTGGATCCGGAGGCTTCGTGGCAGCGGGCGGCGTCGAACCTGCGGACGCAGTTCATCGCCGGCGGCGGGCACTTCCTGCACGAGGAGAAACCCGACGAGGTGAACGCCGCCCTGCTGGCGTTCCTGGGCGAGATTGGCGACTAGCGCAAGTGCTATGCTGGGTAGTGAAGGCGGAACTTTGAGATGATGACTCCAGAGCCCAAGCCACTGCTCACGCGGGACGATCTGCCGCTGGATGGAATCACGGCTATCTGCCGGCGGTGGGGGGTGCGGGAGATGGCGATTGATCCGAGCCAAACCCGCCCTCCTCCAAATCCGTTCCCGTTCATGCCGGATGACAACCCGTTCCGGTCCATTGACCTCTACCTGATTGTGGATTTTGGGCCCGGGGAGTACCGCTGGGGCTGCAAGAAACATCACATGGACGTGGTTGAAGATTTGTACAACCTGCTGGGCCGTCACGTCTGGATAGAGGACAAGGGCATACTCGCCAAACATATCGGCGAGGGTGCCGACTGGGCGAAGCGGGAGATGGCGCACCGCGACATCATCTATGTTGCCGAAGGATTGTCAGATGCCGAACTGGAGGCTCAGACCCGGCCGGTGCCATTCCCTGAGGAATTGCCGCCCGCGTCGTTACAGGAAATTTGCCGGCAGTGGAACGTGTCTGAAGTGGCAGTGAACCATGCACGAATGGACTCTGACCCTGACCGAATACGCGAGATGGGGTCGCACTTTATCGTCGGCATGAATCCCGATGACTCATCCAAGTCAACCAAAGAGCGCATTGCCGGTTTTGCCGACGCAATGCGGGAGTTTTTTGGCCATCGGGTGTACTTGAGCGACAAATCAGATTTGGAGCGTGCTGTCGACAACGACGACCAGGAAGCGCAAAAGGAGCTGGAGGGCCGTGGCGTTATTTATTCCTCCGAATGAACACGGCCCCGATTCGAGCGACCGCCTCAGGCAGTTGGAATACTGGTGCGAGGTGGCGGGTTGGTTCACCAGGTTATACCACCGGGAGTATTGGGAAGGCGACGTTAGAACTCGTCTTGCTATCTATCACTGTGTGGCCCTGATTGGCGAAGTGGCCGGCCATATACCCGGAGAAATTCGCAGCGGTATGCTGGACGCGGACCTGAGAGAACTCAACAGACGACGGAACATTCTGGTTCACCGTCCATGGCTCGCAAATGCAGTTTTGGTTTGGATCGCGGCTTCTGACCTCGCCCACTTGGTATTGCAACAAGTGCGCCGCTTACGGGCACAGCAAGCGGAGTAGTGTGCCCACGTCGATAACGAAAAGGCCCCGCTCACTTGCGAGCGGGGCCCTTGCTTGTGCCGGAGGTTTCGGGGGATCACCCCCGCACGGCGGGGCCGACCTCCTCGGCGTAGAGGCGGATGGACTTCTGGACGCGCTCGGCAGGGACGGTGCCGCCCAGGTTGGGCTCCATGATGAAGCCGGTCAGGCCGAGGTCATCGCGGAGGGAGATGAGGCGCTCGGCGACCTGCTCGGGCGTGCCGTAGGCGACCCGGTCCACCAGCAGATCATCGTAGGTGGTGTTGAGCAGCTGCTCGGCGCGTTGGCGACGCTCTGCGGTGGCGTTGGCGCCTTCGGCCTCCACGGTACGGATGTAGGTGTCGGCGGTGCGACGGAAGGCGCGCATGGTGCTCTCTTCCGTGTCCGCGCGAACCTCTTCTATGGAGTCGCCCACGTAGATGGGCATGCGCACGTAGGCGTCGTCCACGTCGTGGCCGCTGGCGGCGGCGGTCTCGCGGTAGATCTTCAGGTTGCTGGCGACCTGCGAGATGCCCTGGCCACGCACGCCGGTGACCAGCGGGAAGCCCAGCTCTCCGATGATCCGGAAGGTCTCCACCGAGTTGGCGGCGATGCGGATGGGAGGATGGGGCTGCTGGTAGGGTCGCGGCGTGACGACCACGTCGTCCATGTTGTAGTAGTGGCCGTGGTGGTCGAAGCGGTAGTTGTTCCACGCCTTGAGGATGATCTCCAGGGCCTCGGCGAACCGCTCCCGGCTCTCGTCGTAGGGCACGTCGTAACCGTGGTAGGAACGGGGGAAGCTGCTGCGTCCGATGCCGAAGTCCAGGCGCCCCCGGGACACGTTGTCCACGATGGAGGCTTCCTCGGCGAGGCGAATGGGGTGGGCCAGGGGCAGGACGCTGACGCCGGTGCCGACGCGGACCCGCTCGGTGCGGGCGGCGATGATGCCGGCCATCATCAGCGGGACGGACGAGATCGACGGAATGCCGGCTCCGCCCGGGTCGGTGGGCGTGGCCGGCGCGGCGAAGTGGCGCTCCGCCAGCCAGACGCCGTCGATGCCCTTTTCGTCGGCAAGCTGAGCCACGGTAAAGGCTTCGTCGAAGGCTTCGTCCTGGGTGCGACCCTCGCGGTAATCGCATTCCATTACCAGACCGACGTGCATGATGATCCTCCCATCGGTTCGTTCAAAGATTGTTGTAGGGCGAGGCGGCGGTACTGCCGATCCGCGCCGGCGATGACAAGTGGCGGCTAGGTCTCGATGTAGGTGTTGGGCGCGGTGAGGAACCTGGTGCGGCACTGCAGGGTGCAGAAATAGTACCACTCGCCGTTGTAGAAGCTGCGGGTTCCAGCGTCGGGGTCAACCTCGTTGGCCCCGTGCATGGTCTGGCCGGTGGTGGCGCGGGCGCTGTCCTCGTTGATTACGGTCTTGCAGACGGGGCAGACGGGATCGGCGGGCATTGTCAGGCTCCTGTGTGGTTTGAATGATAGGCGAGATTGCCACGCTGCGCTCGCAATGACGGGTGGCGCTGCGCTCGCAATGACAGGTGGCATTGGCTCAGGCGACGGCTTCGATGTCCATGCCCAGGCGCACCCGGCCGGGCTGGGCCAGCAGGGAGCGGGCGACCCGGGCGCGATGCTCGAAGCTGGTTCCCATGCGCATGGTCCAGGCGGCGACGCGGCGGTACCAGAGGTGGAGGTCAAACTCCATCATGAAACCGATGCCGCCGTGGATCTGCTGGGAGGAACGCACGGTCGCCTGGCACTTGTCGTTGGTAAAGGCCTTGGCCTGGGACACCTCGACGCTGTAGGGCAGGCCGGCGTCCAGCTTCCACAGGGCCTCGTAGGTGAGCAGTTGGGCGCCGTCCACGGCGACGATCATGTCGGCGCAGAGGTGCTGAATGGACTGGAAGCCGGCGAGGGGGCGGCCAAAGGCGACGCGGTTCTTGGCGTACTCGATGGCCATCTCGGCATCCTTGCGGGCTGCGCCGATGATCTGGGCGCACAGCAATGCGGTGCCGGTGTCCAGCATCTCGGACGTGGCCGGCCAGCCCTGGCTGACCTCGCCGATCACGTTGCTCAGGGGGATGCGGACGTCCTCCAGGGTGATCTTGCTCTGGGAGTCCTTGGCCAGCGTGGTGAGACGAGTTTCGGTGATGCCGGCGGAGTTGGTGGGCACGATGACCAGGGAGATGCCGGCGCTGTCGTCAGTCGGTTCCGCGGTGCGCACGGCCATGACCACCAGTTCGGCGGCGGAGAAGTTGTCCACGAAGTGCTTGATGCCGTTGATGACCAGGCTGTCGCCATCGACTGCGCCACGGCACTGGACGGCGTCGGCGCGCAGGCGCGGGTCCTGTTCCTGCAACGCCCAGGTCATGATGAGGTCGCCGCGGGCGACGCGGGGCAGGATGGACTGCTTCTGTTCGTCGGAGCCGTGGTTGGCAACGGCGAGGGCGGCGGTAGCGGTGCTGTGGAAGGGCACCGGAGCGATGGCGCGTCCGCATTCCTCGAGGATGAGGCCGAGGTAGGTGACGGGCAGGCCGCCGCCGCCGTAGGCCTCGGGCAGGGAGATGCCGAACCAGCCCAGGCTGGCCATCTGCTCCCAGAGTTCCACGGAGTAGCCGCGCTCGTCCTGCTCAATGGCGCGGGCGAGGCTGGGCGGGCATTCCGCGTCCAGGAACTCCCGGGCGGCGTTCTTGACCATTAATTCTTCTTCGGCGGGTAATACGTTCATCGTGCCTCGGTTGGGGGTAGTTGGAAGTTTTGGAGTTTCAAAAAGACGGCGACCACCGTTAGCGGTCAAATTGGCGGAAGGCCGACCTGCTGCCGAATCAGGTTGACCAGATGCGTCACGTCTTCCAAGTATTCGGCAATTTGCTGGCTATCCTTGTTATCGCGATAAAAATTGCGGTGCAATTCATTGGCGCTTCTGCCCCAGCGATGGACCTCACTGTTGCCCGTTTCTCTGTCCAGTTGCGGTATCACTTCATCGTCGAACTCCCAGTGCTCTGTGTAGTTCCAATCACGAATACTGGCAATAAGAATAGCTGCGTGGGCCGCGGCGCCCCAGCCCTTTTCAGACGCTTGCAACAATTGGCCGTTAGTCAGGTACTGACGACTGAACCGCAAAAACTCTGCGCAGATTTGCCCGTGGTCGCCTCCATATTCAGACACTTTCGCCACCCGGCCGGTTTAATGTAAAGGCCAATTGCTGAATCAGAGACACCAGCTTTGCGACGGCTTCAATATCGTCAGACACAATTCTGTCGTGCAGCCAATGGGGATACACGGTGCAGTAGGCGCCGTTGCTGCGCAAGGCCAAAGCGCCGGACTCGCATTCGGCTGCTTCCTTGCGCCACGCGCCATCTTTCGACAGAATGCGCATCACTATGTCAAAGTGGTTGTCTCCGCGATAACCATGGCCCATGGCGTCGGCGTAGGTTTTGGTAGCGCAAAGCGCGGCTTCCCAGCCCTTTTCCGAAGCTACCGCCGGCGCGCCATTATCCATACATTCCCAGGCGTGGCGCAGGATGTCATCAGGGCTCTGCGGCGGCTCGGCAATATCCTTGACCAGTAAAACGAGTCGCTGCACGTCGTCCAGACGCCGGGCAATGCCGCCCCGGTCGAGCCAGTCGTATTCGGCATTCTCCGAGAGCGCGATCGCGCTGACCACCCACTCGGCGGTGTTTGCGTGCGCCCGCGTGTCCTGCACCAAACCGCGCGCGGCATCCCTGAAATCGCCGTCGGCTACCGGATGACCGGTGTAGTCTGCCAAGGCCAACACGGCAGCTCGCCAGCCAGCCGCCGACGCCAACTTGCCTTGCGCCAGGAACTCGCGGCCCTGGCGCAGGTATTGGTCGCAGGTTTCGGCGGCCACCGCCGGCGGTTGCGTCACAGCGGAAACTCCGGAGATCGCTAGACGCGGGGCATGCCCAGGCCGCGGCGGGCCACCTGGTCGCGCATGACCTGGACGCTGCCGTGGTTGATGCCGCTCTGGAAGGCGCCCATGAGGTTGTGGGCGAAGACACCGCTCTCGATGGCGTCCTCGGAGCCGTTGAGCAACTGGCCGTAGGGGCCGAGCATCTGGGCGATGGTTTCGGTGGTGCGGACGCCGTGCTCAGGGGCGAAGACCTTCTCGGCGGAGCCCTCGTAGGTGAAGTTGCCGTCGGTCTCGACGATGGACATGCTGCGCAGGGTCATCAGCCGGCAGACCTGGCCCTCGATCCACATGTCGGCGAGGCGATCGCGCAGCGCGGGGTCTTCGCGCATGGCGTAGCCCTCGATGTCGTTGTCCTTAACCCAGTTGACGATGTCCTCGTCGCGCTGGATGGAGATCAGGTAGCGGGACGCGCCGACGCGGTCGAGGTTGAGGCCCATGGCTCCGACGTACCAGCCCTGGTTCTCCTCGCCCAGCAGGCAGGACGCGGGGACGCGGACGTTCTCGAAGAAGGTCTCGTTGGTGCGGTTGTCGCCGTAGGTGGTGCCCAGGGGCGCCGGCGGGTTGTTCTGGATGGTCCACAGGGGGCGCACGGTGATGCCGGGCGTGTCCATGGGGATCAGGAAGATGCTGATGCCGCGATGACGGGGAGCGTCGGGATCGGTGCGCGCCATCAGGTAGATGTGCGTGGCGTAGTGGGCGGCGGTGGTGTACATCTTCTGGCCGTTGATGACGTACTCGTCGCCGTCGCGGACGGCGCGGCATTGCAGGCCGGCCAGGTCGGCGCCGGCCTGGGGCTCGGTGAAGCCCAGGGCGAAGCTGATTTCGCCGCGGATGATGCCGGACAGAAACTCCTGCTTCTGCTCCTCGGTGCCGGCGGCGAGGATGGCCGGGGCGCCGGAGCCGGCGCCGCCAACGGTGATGCCGGCGCGGGCGAACTCTTCCTCGACGATGTACTGGTCAATGCGGCTGCCGGCCTGGCCGCCGTACTCCCTGGGCCAGGAGATGCCGATCCAGCCCCGTTCGGAGATCTGCTTGTACATTTCGCGGGTCTTGGGGCCGCGCCGGCGGATGCCGGTGTCCTCGAGCTCAGCGACGATCTCGGGGGTTACGTTTTCCGCAATAAATTGCTGGACTTCGGCGCGCAGGGCTTCCTGTTCGGGGGTGAATGCGAATTCCATAGCAACGCTGCCTCGTGAAAGAGTGTGCCGTTCGTTTACGTACGCCGTGCAATTATAGCGGGTTGGGCGGGAGGTGTCATTCTGGACGTTTTCGAGCGCGGCGGTTCGAAATTGACCGCATGGACCGCCCGGGGATACGACGAATCAGCATATCTAGGGATCGTTGCCGGAGGGCAAAAATTCCTGAAGCCGCGTATGGGCAACGAGCCGGTCCAGCGTGGTCAGCGTGAACACCTTGCCTTCTGTCATGGTGATCAGGGTGCGCATATCCTCCCGACGTACACCGAAGCCACGACCGTCGATACACGCAACCACCTCAAAGTCAGGCAGACCTTCGCGGTGGCGATCATTCCGCATTCGGGCAAGGCGCTCAATGCGGGCCACTTTGTCGCGAGCGGTACCGTCATCACCGGTAATCTTGGCTTCGATTACCACGGACGGGTTAAACTCGTCAGGAACGAAGAAGTCGGGGGCTTGCTCGTAACCAGGAACCCGTTCTGCCCGCTTCGTCTTGCGGAAGGTGATGCGAGCGCGAGATAGGCGATCTTCGATGGCCGTCTCCATCACATCCCCCACCAGTTCAGAAACTGCGTCTCGGTGCGTAGCGAATGGCCTGCCGAGGTATCTTTCGTAGAGCAACATCGCATAAGGAACGTGTTGAGAGGCGGCGTGGCGAAGAGATTCCAAGCCGTGAGAGGTGTCGACCTTGTCGAGACGGTGAACCGTGTTGGCTGCTCCGGCGGGTGAACCACGGACGATGTATTCGACAGCGACGGAAACCAAGGCATCTATACGGTCCAACGCCTTGCTATTGCGCGGCCGCACCAGCCTGCCGATATAGGCGACGTCAGTGCGGCACCGTCCTTCCAGATTCCGAGCATACCCTTGAGTAACGTCACTGTCGCGATCGCTTCGCGCTAAATCCGCCCATTCAGGCGGCGACACGCCCAGCACAGTTCGGAGCACGCAAAAGCACAAACTATTTTCGCTTAGCGCGCTCCGTACTCCGGTTTCGGTGAAGTCGGCGAAGGCGTTTGTTCGCCGCCGAAGGACCTCAAAGGCGGTCTGAAATCCAGAATACTCCACGAAACTATTGCCCTTCGGCAGGACCAAAAACTGGGACTGAATGTCGGAGAAGGTGCCATCGACCAGTTCCTCAAGGTGGTCGTGCAGATCCGCTGCTGCAATTTCAAACGGTCGTGGCACTTTGGCCGCCTTCAGTCAACTGCTGCGTTTGAGCCAAGATTTCGAGCACCTGGCTCGGAAGGACGTCAAGCCTCAAGTTGTCGGTAAGATCGACAAGGCGTTCTTCGGCTCGCGCCATTCGGTCCGGGAGCGAAGCGCTTTTGTCCCATCCTTCACGCAGTTCGTTGATAGCTATTCGCGCGATGTGCCCACATGCCAGGCACCGAACGTCTCCCTGACTTACCTTGACGCCGGCGGCTGCCATCAGCGCTGCGTCCTGCCGCAACGTTTCGCGAACATCAGCATGGGCCTGATGAATAACATTGGCGCGTCGACAAACGAAGATGGAGTCAAGGACGGAAGATTTAGTTCCCAGAATGTGGAGCGAAGCGCTCATCTCGGCTGCTGCCGGCAGGGTGGCAGTACAGTCCAATCCAGCGTCCAATATTGCGACGACGACCGCAAGGTAGGCGGTTGGATCGTTGTGATGGTAGGTAAAAACGAAGGGGGCGCCCGGCTTAAGCGCGGCCGCGTAGTGGCGAAATACCGCTGACAAGCCTTCCGTGAAATGTTCGATGCGCTTCCCCAGCGTCGTGTTCCCCGTCAGATCATCCGGTGAGCGGGTTGTCGGAGGCGTAAACTCGGCAAATTCGTCCTGAAGCGCCTGCCGGAGCCACACGTAGTTGAAGTCTATGAGCTCCGCGTATTGAACGTTGGCGAAATAAGGAGGATCGGTAAATACGCCGTCAAGAGACTCCGGCAGCAAGGACATCGCGGTCGCCGGGGAAGCTGCGATTTGCGCTTGTCTCTTGTTGGCAACGGGGAATTGCCGGACGACCTCTGCGCTGATCCGCTCTCCGGGAATAGGCAGGATTTTCTTTCGTTTGCCATCTACATGCGTCTCGAATGGGGCTTCACAATATTGCTTGGCCCGGAGGTATTTTTCTACAAAGTTCCGGAATGCCCCAGCGCCCACCTTGGGTATTCCAAGCAGGTTGTTCTCACACTGGATCAACCCCACTGGAAAACCGTGGACACTGAAGATATCCTGGCACTTGAGAGCGCGCGTGTCGTACCGACATAGCATGTTCTGGTAGCGCAGGAAATCCGAAAATACGGTAAGCAAGGCGTGTCGCACTGGAGGATTGCTAACCTCGCTTATCCGCCGCAACAGCAGCCCCAGGCCCAGCAACTGACGATCAGTAAACATCTCTCTGTAACGCCGGTAGCCCCATCGGTAGAGGCGGTCCGTCTCGTCCCCTCGAGGTATCTCATCATCAGGGATCGGCAACCCCGGTGTTTGCAAGAGTTGCAATCCAGCCTGCTCGTACCGCTCCAAGTCATCTGTGTCGGGTCGTTTGAAGAATCGTCCTTTGTGGGTCGGTTTGCACACTTGGCAGTGGTACTCCATAGCCCACATTCGGTGCGCAGGTGGGTGGCCAGGATCCTCCGTGGGATAAGGATACTCGGTTCCACAGCGCAGGCACTCAACCCGCTGACGACGCGCAGGGCCTTCCGTGTACACCGGCCCGCTGCATTCAGCACACGACAGCGGCGTATCCTTGGACGGCGCTTCCCTGGCCTCGTTCAGACTTCCGCATTGGCTGCACGCTACTACGTAGTTCGGGTGTCTGCTGTCTTGGGCTAGCAGGTATCCTGGAAACAGATCGTTGACGGTCTGGCATAAAGGACATGTCTCAGTTTTCACCCAGATGAAGTATTTGACCGCTGCGGACTGTCCACACTTGATACACGTAGTCTCGTAAAAGTCGCCTACGGCGTCTTCGATATCTGATACCACTTCCTCTGCCGTAGACGCGAACTCTTCCCTATTGAGGTACCCCAGAGCCTGGCGGACAACCCAGTAAGCCATCGGGTTTGTGTCCGCACCCAGAACGCTGAACCCAAGGCGGTTAGCCTCGTAGATCGGCGTTCCTCCTCCCATGAAGGGGTCTGCTATCACCCCGGTCAGATTGTGCTGACGCCAATAGCTGGTCTCCAGTGGCTCCGAACAGTCGTATTCCGCAAGAAGAAGGCTGCGGAACATCGTACCGGGGCGGCGAGCAAACCACTTGTGTATTCCGATGATCGGGCGATAGTTTTGCTGAATCTGCTTTTCCCGGAGCGTGAGCCGAGTGGTGAAAGTCGGGTCGAAGCGCCGTTCGAGACTCGGTCCCCATTCAAGCGATCCACGATCCGGTTGTTGAGGCGGCACGTCATCGGTACAAGGCGTACTATCAAGCACGTCGTCCCAAGCGAATTGTTGCGGGTTGGGTATTCGGAAACGGTTTGCCATTTTCCATCCGTCAATTTTGGGCAGTCTCACAGCATCGGCCCTGCATTTCCGAGTTGAAACCATCGGTGTAGGCAAACGCTTGTCTCAGGGCCCTGATTGCCCGCGCGGAAGCGCTGCGTGCCGTTGCATTTGGATTTTGGCCATTTGGAGAATTATAGCGAAGCGGTTTCACCCCGTGTTGCCACCACCGTCTCCCAATCGGGTACATTGGTATCGAAAAGGCGGTTGGGCGCCGGCGCCCAGCATCGGGTAATGGACTCGGGTTCCACGATGCGTTGCAGTTCGCCGTCCGGTGAATGCTCGCCGACGCCTTTTACTCTGATGAGAGTGACATCGTTGGCCTGTAGCGCGGACGCGATTTCCAAATGCCAAGCCCTGGGATAGGGGCCGGAGATGATGCGGCCGTCGTCCAGCAAAATCTGAAAAATGCCGCCCTCGCCTTCGCCGGGCGGGTCTAGCTGTACGCCCCAAACCTGTCCGATTATTTCGATGGGGCGGTGGTTTGCGGGTTGAGCCATGCGGCCGCTCTCCCTGGTTAATTGACATCGCCGAATATAGGTTCTATTGTAGCATCGCCGCGGCAGTTCCTGACTAGAGAATCCAGCAGATTCGGCGGCCTTGTGAGGAGGCAACGACCATGACAACTTCCAAATCCCACCGCGTATGGTGGACAGTGGCCGCCGCGCAGGCGAACCTGCCCGAGGTGCTGCGCCGCGCCGAGACCGAGGGTCCCCAGTACATCGGGGCCGGCAGGACTTTCATAGTGGAGCCGGCCGAGCCGGAGCAAGACCAGGATGAACCGGAGCTGACGCTGGGCCAATGGCTGGTCGAGAATATGCCCCGGGGCACAAACCTGGTGGTTCCGGACGACGAGTACTCTTTCGACGAAGTCCCATGGACTGAGGAAACGGACGAGTGACGGAGTACGCGCTGGATACCAACGCTACTCGTGCGCCCAGACCATGGCGAAGGATTCGATTTCACGGATGCCTTGCAGCCGGCCGGAGAGTATTCGCCGATGCCGGAAACTATGGCGCGGCGGACGTCGTTGGCCTGGAAAGCCCCGGCTACCTCGATATGCCACTTCGCCGGGTACTGGCTGACGATCAAGGCGCCGTTGTCCATCAACAACTCAAAGGTGCCTCCCTGGGGTTCGTCATCGGGAGTTGGCGGATCCATCTGAACCGCGCGAACCTGGCCCTGAACTTTCACCGGCCGGCAATCTTCAATCCGAGTCATGGCGTTGCTCCGAATTGGCTCCTGAAATTGTACGTTCTATTGTAGTGTAGGGTCGGCCGTTTTCATTGCCCGGCAGGCAATTGGCGGGGTTCCCTGTGCTAAACTGGCGCGAACTTATTCAAACTGGAACTCAGCCAAACTGGTCAGGATTGTACCGTGCAAAACACAGCAGTATCTCCCGCGGCCGGGGTCGCGCCGGCCATCCTGGACGCCGCCACCGTGGCGCAGCGCATCGCCGACAACGTCTCCACGGTCATCGTCGGCAAGAGCGACGTGATCGAGATGGCGCTGGCCGCCCTGATCGCCGAGGGACATATCCTCGTCGAGGATGTGCCAGGCGTCGGCAAGACGATGCTGGCCCGCTCCCTCGCGACCTCCATTGGCGGCACCTTTTCCCGCATCCAGTTCACTCCCGACCTGCTGCCCAGTGACGTGACCGGAGTATCGGTGTACAACCAGTCCTCCGGCGAGTTCTCCTTCCGGTCCGGCCCCATCGCGGCCCAGCTGGTGCTGGCCGACGAGATCAACCGGGCCACGCCCAAGACCCAGTCGGCGCTGCTGGAAGCCATGGAAGAGCGCCAGGTCACCGTGGACGGGGTGACGCACCCGCTGTCGCTGCCGTTCCTGGTGATCGCCACCCAGAACTCCATCGAGTACGAGGGCACCTTCCCGCTGCCCGAGGCGCAGCTGGACCGGTTCCTGATGCGCATCAACGTGGGCTACCCCCGTTTCGAGGAGGAGATCATGATCATCGCGCAGCAGGAGCACTCGCATCCGATCCTGGACCTCGAGCCCGTGGCGTCGCCGGAGCAGGTAATCGGGATGCAGCAGGCGGCGCAGGAGGTGTACGTCGACGGCCTGGTCCGCGAGTACCTGGTGGCGCTGGCGGAGGCCACGCGGGAGCACGCCGACGCCGCCCTCGGGGCATCGCCGCGGGCATCGCTTGGCCTGTTCCGCACCGGGCGCGCGCTGGCGCTGGTGCGCGGCCGGGACTACGTGCTGCCCGACGACATCAAGGAACTGGCGGTAGCCGTGCTGTCCCACCGCATCGTGCTGACGCCGGCCGCCCGGATGCGCGGGGTCCGGGCCGAGCAGATGGTGAGCGAACTGCTGAACAGCGTGCCAGTGCCGGGAGCGCGGTAGGCTGGCGTATTGGGAGGGCGTACGATGTACACGTTTGACGTTTTGGTTTCTAAAGGTGAGCTGTCCGACGGTTCGATCTGCTACGCGGCGTGGTGCTCCTATTTGTATGGCGTTTGGGGGCAAGGCGAAACAGAGGAGGAAGCCCTAACGGAAGTCACGTTGATGATGACCGACGTCGTGAACGATCCGGATGACTTGGCCGAAAGCCTGGTTGCCCCCGAGATAGCGGCGGCGGAGATGGCTGATATGATCCGCGAATATGGGACCGAAGGCACCCCCTGTTGGACAAGGACGGTCTCAGTAGAAGACGCCGAGTTGGCCAACATCTGATGCCCCGTTACGCCAACGTGCGGCCGGCGGAGTTACACCGTTTGCTGCTGCGGATGGGGTTTATCGAAGTTGCAAGGAACCATCATCGCCACTATATCCATGTGGGACTTGGTCTCCGCACCCGGATGTCCTTCGGGAACAAAGAGGTCAGACCGGATATTATGGGAGACATCATCACCAAGCAGCTGCGCACGAGCGTTGATGAATTCCGCGACGCTATGAACGGAGATATACCCGAGCGGTTCACCAATCCGGAACTCTGGAACAACTGAGTGACATTGGAAGTCAGTTGCTTTGGCATCCGTCCTCAGACAGAGCGCCGAGACCCTAAAAAGAGAGCAGAACATGTACACCTTTGACGTACTGGTTTGGGAAGATCCATCCTCCGATGGATCCATGGGATACGGCGCGTGGTGCTCGTACGTCGTGGGCGTCGGAGGACAAGGGGACACCGAAGAAGAAGCTTTGGCGGACATCACTTCGATGATGACCGACGTGATCCTGCATCCCTGGGAGGACGGGAAATCCCTGGCGGATGCAGCGCAGGCCGCGGCCGAAATGGCTGAAATCGTGGAGGAGCTTTCGGCTGAAGGCGTCCCTTACAAAGTGCACAAAGTATCAATCTCAACCGAATTGCCAGCCAGCGTCTGATGCCGCGATACGCGAACGTGCGGGCACGCGAGTTACGTCAACTGCTGCTCAGGATGGGATTTGTTGAAACTGCTCATAACGACCATTGGCGCTATAGACACTTTGGTCTTGGCTTGTATACGAAGGTTTCTTTCGGCAACCATGAGATCAGGGCTCGCTACATGGGCGGAATCATCACCAAGCAGCTGCGCATGACCGTTGACGAGTTCCGCGAAGCTATGAACGGAAATATTCCCGAGCGGTTCACCAATCCCGAATTCTGGAGCAACTAACCGGTTGTTCACCATGATCAAAGCTTTAATCATCCAACACCGGCGCAAGATACTGTTCAGCCTGCTGATCCTGGCGGTGCTGTTTTACTCTCTGGGCACCGGGTTCTCCTTCTTCTACCGGCTGCTGTTCACACTGGCGCTGCTGGTCATCATCGGCTACGGCTGGGCCTGGCTCAACCTGCGCGGGCTGGAGGTCCGCCTGACGCGGCTGGGGACCCGGGGCCGGGTCGGCGATTTCCTGGAAGGCCAGATCCAGATGATCAACCGCGCGCGACTGCCCAAGTCGTGGCTGGAAGTGGTGGAGGACACCGACCTGGCCGAGCCGGGCGGGCGCACGGTGGCGCTGGTCAGGGGACAGGTGCGCTCCTTCCGCATCGCCACGTATCTTGCCCGGCGGGGCATCTATCGCACCGGGCAGGTCCGCGTCACCGCCCGTGATCCCTTCGGTCTCTTTCGCCTGAGCCGGACCTTCCTCAACGACCAGTCCTACACGGTGCTTCCCCGTACCGTGCCCCTGCCCGACCTGGATCGTCGCTTCGCCAACCTGCCCAGCGACTCGGTGTTCTCACGGCGGACGCCGGCGATCACCCCCGAATCGTCCACGGTGCGGGACTACGCCCACGGCGACAGCCTGCGTCGCATCCACTGGCCGTACACCGCCCGCATGAACCGCCTGATGGTCAAGGAGTTCGACATCGGGGTGTCGGCCCAGGCGTGGATCCTGCTGGACATGGAGCGCCGATCCCACGTCGGCGAGCCGCCGGACAACACGGAAGAGTTGGCCGTGACCGTTGCCGCGTCGCTGGTGCAGCACTGGGATGAAACTGCCGTCCCCGTGGGACTGGCCACCAATTCCGCCGACCTCTGGATGCTGAATCCGGACCGCAGGCCGGCCCAGCTGGGCATATTGATGGAGACCCTGGCCGGCATTCGCGCCGACGGGTCGCTGTCGCTGGAACGGTTCATCTACGATCTGCGTCCCCACCTGTCGGGGTTCAACACGCTGATGGTCATCACCGCCTCGCGCCGTCCGGAGTGGACCTCGGCGCTGGTGAGCCTGCGCCGGCAGGGGATCAACGTCACGGTGTGCTACGTGGACCCAACGTCGTTCACCGGTCCCGGAGGGGAGTCGAGCGTCGGAATGACCGGCCAGGCCGTCGCCGATTACCTGGCCCAGCACGACATACCGATCTACGTGGTGCGGCGCGACGGAGACATCAACCAGGCCCTGTCGCGTCCGCTCACCATCAGCGGAGCGAGGATACCCGAGGGCAGCGGCGCCCCTGAGGATCCGGCGCCCGTCGCCGGCCCCGGGCCGGTAGCCGGGCGAGTTGCCTAGCGATACAATTGGGTCTGTACCCATAACCCACGTAAAGTTACCAGCTCATGGCTACCATCACTGCTCCCTCCCCTCCCATTGCGCAGCCCTCGCCGGCACAGCCTTCGCCGGGGGCAAACCCGCCGTGGAGCGGAGCCGGCGCGGCCCGCAGGTTGCTATCGGTTCTGACGGCGCTGCGGCCGCCCGACGGCTGGGTAGCCGCCGGATTGCTCCTCCTCAACATGATCATCGTGGTGTGGTCGGTGGAGGCGGCGGACTGGGCGCCATCGCCGTCGCTGGTGCTGGTCATGATCCTGGCGGTGCTGACCGCCATCCCGCTGACGCGCATCCGCCTGTGGACCGCCGCAGTGCTCCCCGTGGGACTGCTCATCGGCATCGGCGTGATCATCTGGCAGATGGTGGTCGCCGCTCCGGATGAACTGCAAGTCGCCACCGCGGGACAACTGTTCGAGCGGCTGGGACTGTGGCTGCTGGCGGCCCGCAACGAGGGCATCAGCGTGGACCCCCTCCCCTTCGCGGTGGGACTGATGATGGCCGCCTGGCTGTCGGGCTACCTGGCGGGATGGGTGTTTTTCCGATACCGGAACTTCTGGGGCGTCTTCGCCCTGGGAGCGTTGGGCCTGATGTCAAACCTAACCTTCCTGCCGGACACCGCCAGCATCTACCTGGCGATCTACATTTTCACCGGCCTGCTGCTGGTGGGGTGGGTCCAGTCGATGCGTTCCCGGCAACGCTGGGACGCGGAGGGCCGGGTTTACGACGGGCACCTGGGCATCCTGACCGTCAGCGATACGTCGGTGGTTGCGATCATCGCCCTGGTGATCGCGTTCCTGCTGCCGGTAGGCGGTCAGTGGGGGCCGGCCAACGCCTTTTACTCGCTGACCCGCGCTCCCCTGGTGTCGTGGGAGGAGGACTTCAACCGGCTGTTCGCCGGACTGCCGGCCCGGCGTCCGCTGCCCTACCGCATCTGGGGCGACACCATGGCCTTCCAGGGCACCATCAACCCCACGGACACGCCAGTGCTGCAGGTGAACTCGCCGGTGCCCATGTACTGGAAAGCGCGTTCCTACGCCACTTACACGCACGAAGGATGGCTATCCGACGGGACCGTGCTCCGCGAGCCCGGATGGCAACCCAAGCACAGCACGCCCAACCCTCAGCAGGAGCGGTTCAACGTAACCTTTGAGGTCATTCCCAACTACGACAGCCGCAGCCTCTTTGCCGGCGGCCAGGTGATCGGCGCCAACCGGGACGTGCGCGTCGAAACCTTCGATTCCCCCAGCTACGTGATTGACCCGCACCTGGAGAGCGAGACCGACCTGTTGCCTTCGGCCCTCCAGCTGGCCGTGGACGGCCTGCGCGACGCCGTGTCCGCGGACGCCTTCGCCGCGGCAGAAACCGTTGCGGGCGCGCTGCCCACGTCCTTCGTGCTGGAATCGGTGGAGCGCGACTCCTCCGGCAGCGTGGTCAACGCCGTGATCGGCGAAATAGTACCCTCCGAGCCTGACGTGCTGGCCGTGCGCGCCGCCGGCGGCGTGGCGGAGGCCGGGGACCCCTACCAGCTCACCGCCTCGGTGTCCTCCGCGGAGCCGGAACAGTTGCGCACCGCCGGCGAGGAGTACGCTCCCTGGCTCTGGGCGCGGTACACGCAACTGCCTCCCGATATGCCGCCACGGGTGGGAGAACTGGCGCGGTCGGTCACGGCCGCGCAGGACAACCCGTACGACAAGGCGGTGGCAATCGAGCAGTATCTCAAGAGCAACTACACCTACAACCTGACCATCGATCCTCCGCCGTTCGGTTCGGACGGGGTGGACCACTTCCTGTTCGAGAGCGGCCAGGGCTACAGCGAGTACTTTGGCTCGGCGATGACCGTGCTGATGCGGAGCCTGGGCGTTCCGACGCGCATGACCACCGGCTATACCACGGGAAACCTCGCGGACGGCTCCCACATCTACGTGGTCACGGACCGCCACAGCCACGGCTGGACTGAAGTGTTCTTCCCCGGCTACGGCTGGATCCCGTTTGAGCCCACTCCCGGCAGGGAGATACCGGTGGCCATACCGCCGGAAGAGCAGGCCCGACGGGCAGTGTCCACCGGCGACACCTCCGACGCGCAGGATCTGCTATGCGAGATCGAAGAGGAATGCGAGGACTTCGAAGACGGGCTGGAGGATGCCGACCTGCTCGCCGGCGACCCGGTCGCTGAGGGCTGGGCCACCACCGCCCGCAGTTTGATACCCTGGATTGCAGGATCGCTGGCTGGCGCAGTGGCGCTGGCGCTCCTCGCCTGGGCCGTGTGGCGGTGGCTGTTCGCGCCGCCCCGGGACGTGCCGGGCGCGTACCGCCGCCTGCGCCGCCTGGGACGGTTGGCGTCGCTTCCGATGCGGGAGCACCAGACGCCACACCAGTGGGCGGGGACGCTGGCCGCGGCAGTGCCGGAGCAGGCGCAGGATATCGGGCGGATCGTCAATGCTTACGTCCGGCACACTTATGCGGGTCGCGAGCGCCTGGTTGCAGACACGGACCCGAACGTGGCCGAGGCGTGGAAAACGGTTCGCGGCCCGCTGGTCTGGTACGCCCTGCGCCGCCGGGAAGTCTGAACGCGCCGCACAGAACCTTGGGAAGTTTGTCAGAAATTACGTATGCCAAACATAACCCGCAACACGTGTGCTACGCATTTGATGGAACTGCTGTAGGACGCATCATGAAGTCCGCGATGGTCATTGCCAACGGAGTACATGAGCAGATCGTTGCCGCGCGTCACTGAGGCTCAGGGAGGTTCGCAAGATGAGCACGTACTACCGTACCATATTCAACATTATGCCAAGTCCCGAAGCCCGGACTATGGGCCTTGGATTGCTGACAGATGTCGAGAACACTTTGCGATCTTGGGTTCACGAGTCGCTGGGCTCGTTTCCAGACTTGCTGGATGGTCCCGGCGACTCCGATACAGGACGCGAGTGGAGCGATAATCAACATAACCTTCGCGTCAGCGGCCGCTCAGTAGATAACAAGGGCTACTTTTGGTTGCGCTGGCACACGGATGACTCAGATGGAGGAGGCTTTCAACGTTATTTGGGCTTCCGCCTGGCTACCGAAGGCGAAGTTGTTCAAGCCGATTTCGAGGTCAAGGTAGCAACCTTTGGTGCTAGTTTGAGTTAGTTTTGAAAATGCCATGGGGTTCCCATATGCTGTGAGTTGACAATCCTCCACAGCAGGGAACCCCATGAACATCACCGATTTTATCACCGAACTCTACTGTAAGGTTGACGACGCCCTCCCGGGGATAGCGCCGCATCCGCAAGCCCGGCTCTCCATAAGCGAACTGGTTACCATCGGCGTCCTCCACGCCATCAAGAACGTCAAGCAGCGTCCCTTCTACCATTGGCTCAAGGATAACTATGGACACCTCTTCCCCAAACTTCCCGAACGCACCCGCCTCTTCCGCCGCCTGGAAGCCCAGGCCTGTTGGACCGGCTACTTCCTGGCCCAGCCCACCATCCTGGGCGTGGCCGACAGCTACGGCATCGAACTGGGACATCCGGTGCGTTCCGGACGGAACCTCCACCAGGTGGGCCGGAAAGGCAAGTCCAATCACCGCTGGATTGTGGGCGGCAAACTCTGCATCGTCCTCAACCAACTGGGCCAGATCGCCGCTTGGGACTGCGCCACGGCCAATACTCACGACCAACGTTTCCTGCCTTTGCTGGCAGGCTACGACGGGCAGATGATTGTCCTGGCCGACACTGGGTTTCACCGGGCCAAGAGCCCGCCCCTGGCTTGAACAGGGGGCGATCCGGCCAACGTGAAAATCTGTCGCCGCGGCCAGTGGAACGTGCGCATGATCGTGGAAACCACCTTCTCCATGATGACTGCGGTGTGGGGCAGCAAACAGATGCGGCATATCACCTGGCGCGGGTTTGAAGCGCACTTGAGCTACCTGATGGCTGCCTTCAACCTACTGTCGCAGTGGGATGGGTTGGAACCGGACGAAAACGGACGCGTCCATCGCTCTATTGCTCAATTCGTCCTCTGATATTAACTAGCACCAATGGTTAGCAGCAGACGAGAATTACTCCGTAAGCTTTAACGATGAAGTGCGCAGTATCTTCGAGACTTTGTTAGATCGTTACCGTTGCGTGTCATTAGACGGAGACATGGAATTAACGCCTGTGCACGTTGATACGGGAGGCGTTCCTGAGTTTTGGAAACAACTATCTTCGCAGTCTCGTTGCCTGCCAATAGTGGTCGTGTCGGAACACCGTGGCGGCGGGATTCCGGTGGACGCGGACGCGTTACAGAGCGATTTATTCGGCTTGGCCAAAGTGGCGGTGTGCGCTGACGAGGCCGCATGGTCGTTAGGCTGGCATTCGTGGCGATTGATGTGCTATGACGGCCAAGTTCGGGTGTACGCGCCTAAGCTTGCACGCGACGATGATGAATTACGGCACCGCGCATGGCGTGCGGACGAAATTCTCGATCTTGGTTACGACGATTTCGTGCAAGCTTTGCGTGACGAGTGTGCTCAGCGCATTTACTATCCCGAGGGCAGAGATGCCTTGAGGGTATTCAGCAGGGTAAGGTGGGATTCGTGGAATCAACGCTTGGAGGATGGCACGGAGAGAACTCGCCAGACGGTTTTGGGGGAGTTGTCCGATTACGTCAATCAAAAGAACGAAGAGGTTGAGCGCGAGAAGGACCTGCGTCGTAAAACTGAAGCTGAACGTGACTACTGGAAGCATCTCTTCGAAAGCCGGGGCAACGGCGACGGTTTGGAAGCCACATTTGGAGACCCTGCAAGTACGGGCAACGTCAAAAGCGTCCAAGACGTTGTAGAAGCCGTAAAAGATTGGCAGTTTGTGCGGGTTTTTTCTGATGTTGCCGGGTCTTGCAAGAATATGTCTGTGCCGCAGGCTAAGGAATTCTTTAGTGTACTGTCCCAGCTAAATGAGTGCGGAGCTGACCGTCACCAATCGGCATTAGGAACGTCTGAAGAAGCATGGATGCAACAGCAGGGCATCACCAATTTCGTGGGCGGAGAGACTGCCATTACTATGCAACAGTTTGGCTCGATACGCACGTTTTCCGACGATAACGGAAGCCAAGTTGAGATGCCGTGCCACATCAAGATTGGACGAAAATGGCGTGTTCATGTGAAATGGAGCAACGAAGAGCGCAGTTGGCTGGTAGGATATTACGGAAAACATTTGCCTACGTCGAAATCGCGCCAATAGTCGTCTCTAATTTCCATCTCAACGCTTACGGCGACGGACAACTGTGAGGGAGTAGTTCCTCTGCTTCTAACCATTGGTGCTAGTTAATATCAGAGGACGAATTGAGCAATAGAGCGATGGACGCGTCCGTTTTCGTCCGGTTCCAACCCATCCCACTGCGACAGTAGGTTGAAGGCAGCCATCAGGTAGCTCAAGTGCGCTTCAAACCCGCGCCAGGTGATATGCCGCATCTGTTTGCTGCCCCACACCGCAGTCATCATGGAGAAGGTGGTTTCCACGATCATGCGCACGTTCCACTGGCCGCGGCGACAGATTTTCACGTTGGCCGGATCGCCCCCTGTTCAAGCCAGGGGCGGGCTCTTGGCCCGGTGAAACCCAGTGTCGGCCAGGACAATCATCTGCCCGTCGTAGCCTGCCAGCAAAGGCAGGAAACGTTGGTCGTGAGTATTGGCCGTGGCGCAGTCCCAAGCGGCGATCTGGCCCAGTTGGTTGAGGACGATGCAGAGTTTGCCGCCCACAATCCAGCGGTGATTGGACTTGCCTTTCCGGCCCACCTGGTGGAGGTTCCGTCCGGAACGCACCGGATGTCCCAGTTCGATGCCGTAGCTGTCGGCCACGCCCAGGATGGTGGGCTGGGCCAGGAAGTAGCCGGTCCAACAGGCCTGGGCTTCCAGGCGGCGGAAGAGGCGGGTGCGTTCGGGAAGTTTGGGGAAGAGGTGTCCATAGTTATCCTTGAGCCAATGGTAGAAGGGACGCTGCTTGACGTTCTTGATGGCGTGGAGGACGCCGATGGTAACCAGTTCGCTTATGGAGAGCCGGGCTTGCGGATGCGGCGCTATCCCCGGGAGGGCGTCGTCAACCTTACAGTAGAGTTCGGTGATAAAATCGGTGATGTTCATGGGGTTCCCTGCTGTGGAGGATTGTCAACTCACAGCATATGGGAACCCCATGGCATTTTCAAAACTAACTCAAACTAGCACCAAAGGTTTCTAAGGGTTCCTCTGTCCAAAATTACTGCAAGGACCTGACTAGATGAAAGCACCTTACACTGCCCAAGAGACACCCCACTACTGCCTAGAGGAGACACCCTTCGGGTGGCTGGCCCTGTTGGGCACCACGCAGGGACTGCTCCGGGTCAGCCTGCAGCCGGAGCCCCGGCAGGCTCTGGATGGCCTGGGCGGCGCGATGGACGGCGCCGACGAAAACGCCGAGGTCTTCGCGGACGCGCTGGCGGCGTTCAACGAGTACTTCGCGGGCAACGTCAACGCCCTGGACGCGATTCCACTGGACCTGTCCAGCGCGTCGCCGTTCTTCGGGGCGGCATGGGCCGCATGCCGGAGCATACCGGCGGGGGAGACCCGCTCCTACCGGTGGCTGGCCGAGGCTGCCGGGAACTCCAGGGCATCGCGCGCGGCCGGGCAAGCCATGGCCAAGAATCCTTTCCCGCTGATCATCCCGTGCCACCGGGTGGTGGGCAGCAACGGGGGTCTGCACGGCTACGGCGCCGGGGGCGTCGGCGTGAAGGCCCGCCTGCTGGAGATGGAGCGCAACCGGGGCTCGCTCCTTTAGCCCCGTCGCTTCGCTTGCATCTCGCGAGCGCCCATCTGATCTTTGACCGAGGCGACCTTTACATCGATGGACAGGATCAACTGGCTGTAGCGAAGGCCGGGACGTTCCATGCAAGGCCATGGGTTGAACGGGTCCGCGAATCTTCAACATCCTGTAAATCCTGTCATCGATGTCAAGATCGAACCCGGTACGAGTTCGGGACGGTACTCCTTGCGGACGAACCACCCGACGGGTATTCTGTAGCAGGATTCAATCCCCTCCAATCAGCAACGACAATCGCGCTATCCGACCGCGCCGGCGGCAGGAGGTTACGACGATGGCAGGACAGAAATTCACATCCTGGGTACACGGCTCCGCGATGACCGGTGAGTACCTCAACCGTGTCACCTCGGTACGCCACTGTGGGCCTTTCGCCCGCATCGAGGGCAGCGAGGGGCAGAACGCCTGGATGCACTTCGCCATACCCACGCCGACGTTGCAGAACGGCAACCGGACCAAGGCCGAGTCGGTGTCCGTATCCTTCCGCGCCCGTTCCCACGCCAACGTGGCCGAGGTGCTGGTGTACGACGGCGAGAAGATCATCGCCGAGCACCTGGGCATGGCGATCAAGGGTGACAACCTGGACGCCAGTTTCGAGATCCCCGGCGCTCCCGAGGTGGACCGGGGCATCAACGTGGTGGTCGGCGTGACGTTCGACCAGGGCGCGCCGGACATCCGTTCCATGCAGGTGGAAATCGTGGGCGTGGGCGTGGACTTTGAGGGCTAGCGCCGCAGGTTCAGACCGGCGCGACGCGACGCGAAGGGGCGGGTTTGCGAACCCGCCCTCATTTCATGGCTGCCAAAGCCGGCCTTCGGACTGCGCAGCCCGGCGCAGCCTGTGGTCCAGCGTGGCCATCATCACGTCACGCCGCAGGGCAAGTTCCAAATACACCGCGTCGTAGATCGACAGGACGTGTAGTTTGGCTAACTCGTAAGCCGCATTCAGATCGGTCTGGTCGTCGGTGTCGATTGGCAGCGCGGTCAGAGTCTCCAGGTGCTGAGCGGCTCGAGCCGAAGACATCCGGTTTCGCCTCTCGGCAGTGAGCAGGACGTTGCGCATCTCAATGTGCCAGAAGCGGGGAACCAACCAGCCAGAAATCAGCGGTGATACGAAGACGGCGTCGGCGTAGGGTTCGTTTTCATCGTCAAGAACCCACGCCGCCACCACGGAGGTGTCCAGAGCGATGACAGGCATCAGCGGCGCCCGTAGCGTCGCCAGTCCAGGATGTCCCGCAAGCTGTCGGAGACAGTCTCCCACGGCTCTGGCGATCGGCTATCCTTTTCGTCGCTTGCCTTTTCATTCTGCTCCGAAGGGTTCCGCGGTGATTCCAGAGTCGCAGCTGTAAGGGGAGCCGGGCACAGATGCGCAACTGGCTGGCCGCCGTGGGTTATCACCACCGTTTCGCCCTGTTTTGCGGCCTCTAATAATTCAAACAGGATGAGTTTGGCATCGTAGTCCTCAACTTCGCGCATCACTGAACCTCCGCGCTAGACATGATCGGGCGACAGGCCGTGCTGCCGTAGCCGCTCCTCCAAAGCACGGGCGCGGGCTTCGGCAGCGTCGCGCGCATCTTCAGCGGCCTGTCGGGCGGCCACTTCCTCAGCCAGGTAGCTGAGCCAGGTTTGAGCCTCCGGGTCATAGAGGCGGAGTTCGCCGTCGGGACGCTGGCAGACTTCCAACTGGAGGACCTCGCTGTACCCGCGGAGCATACCGTCGTCGCCCAGCCCGATTTCGATGGGTTCATACTCCCCGTCCTCGGCCAACTGTTCGCCGACTAGAGCCGGACTGAAAAGCTGACCGGTGGGGTCGAAACGCCAGTATTCGGTTACGCCCAAGGCGGCGTAGAGAGCGCGCTTTTCGGTCATGTCGCGCACGAAGGTGCTGGGCGAGGCGATCTCGAGAACGAAGTCGGGCGTTTTGCCACCCTCGCGCCAGATGATGTATGAGCTGCGCAGGTGGTCTTCCACGCCGAACACCACGAAAACATCAGGAGCCAGGCGCACCGTGTTGTCGTTCATGCGGTAATAGATCAGCAGGTCGCCGGAGACATAAACGTCATCCCGGTCGGCGTACCGCTGGCGTAGAGCGAGCACGGTTTCGGTCAGCGGGTAAAACTGGGCGTCGGTTTCTGCCATTGGGTTTCCGTCCGATTCAGGGTAGTAGATGTCCGGGTCGTCCTCGGATAGCGGGCGATCCAGACCTTCCCGGACGAACCGGTTCACCAGTTCCTGAACCCTGATGCGCGGGCGGGTTTTTGCCCCGGTTGCGGTGGTCATGCTGGCTTTGCTCCCGAGTCGTGGGGTGGTTAGACCCCCTCCACGATCATCACGTTGGAGATGGTGGAGGCGATGCGCAGTTCCCTGGGGCCGGCGTAGTCGTCGGAGTAGTACCAGCCGTTGGCCTTTTCGAGGCTGTCGAACTCGAGGATGACGGTGCGGCGGGCCGGCTGGTCCCCCTCCACCACGGTCACGTCGCCGCCGCGGGCCAGGTAGCGACCGCCGTGCTTCTCGATGGTGGCGGGAACCTGCCCGCGGTAGACCTCGAACTTCTCGGGGTCGGTTACTTCAATCGTGGCGATGATATAGGCGGCCATGGGTTTTCTCCTTGGTGCAACTCATGCGTACCCACTTTCGTAAATCATCAGAATCAGGAGTTACGGGATTTTATGATTTGGCAGGATTGGAGATCTCTGTCACAGAATGGTTCCAATCCCGATAATCCCCAAATCTTGAAAATCCTGGTTCTGACGTTTCCCCGCCGCAAACTGGGTACGTATGTGCTTGGTGAAATGCTGGCCGCCGGCGAGCAGGACGATGCGGCCCACGTCATTCTAACCCGCGCGCATCGCGTGCCGCCACGCCGCTTGCCGACAGTTGCGCCCGGTAGTATTCTGATTCGCACTCGCAAGCCGCCGCAGACGGACGGATACAGGAGCCGCAACCACGATGCCCATCACCGAAGTTCGCACGCACAACAATTTTATCAACGGCCAGTGGACGCCATCCGACTCCGGCCGCACTTACTCCGTGTACAACCCGGCCCACAAGGACGTGCTGCTGGGGCATTTCCAGCTATCCAACCCCGAGGACACCCTGCGGGCCGTGGCCGCCGCTGCCGAAGCCGCTGCCGGCTGGGCGGACACGCCGGCCCCGGTGCGCGCGCAGGTGCTCTTCCGCGCCCTGGAGATCATGGAACGTCGCGGCGAGGAGATCGCCCGGACCATCACCGAGGAGGAAGGCAAGCCGCTGCCCGACGCCCGGGGCGAGGTCAAGCGCGCCATGAACATCATGGAATACGCGGCCGGCGAGGGTCGGCGCATGTTCGGCTACACCACGCCGTCGGAACTGCCCAACACGGTGGCCTACACGGTGCGCCGACCGCTGGGAGTGGTTGGCATCATCACGCCGTGGAACTTCCCCATCGCCATCCCGGCGTGGAAGATGGCGCCGGCGCTGATCTGCGGCAACGCGATCATCTTCAAGCCGGCCTCCAGCACGCCGCTGTGCGCGGTGAAGCTGACCGAGGTGTTCGAGGAAGCAGGGGTGCCTCCGGGCGTGCTGAACCTGATCACCGGCCCCGGCGGCAGCGTGGGCAACGCGCTGGTTGAGTCGCCCGACGTGGCCGGCATCTCCTTCACCGGCAGCACGGAGATTGGCACGGACCTGTACACCCACGGCGCGTCGCTGCTGAAGAAGGTGCAGGCCGAGATGGGCGGCAAGAACGCCGTCATCCTGCTGGCCGACGCCGACCTGGACAAGGCGCTAGGCGGCATCGTGCAGGGGGCGTTCGGCTCGACGGGCCAGCGCTGTACCGCCACCAGCCGCGTGATTGTCGAGGACGGGGTGTACGACCAGTTCATGGAAGAACTGATCGAGCGCACGTCCAAGCTGACCATCGGCGACGGGCTGGAGGACGGCATTGACGTTAGCCCGCTGTCCAGCGAGTCGCAGCAGCGGACGGTGTCGGATTACATCTCGGTGGGCCGGGACGAAGGCGCGACCGTGGCCTTCGGGGGCCGCACGCTGAGCGGCGGCATCTACGACGAGGGCTGGTACGTGGAGCCGACGATCTTTACCGACGTGACGCCGGACATGCGTATCGCCAGGGAGGAGATCTTCGGGCCGGTGCTGACGGTGTTCCGCGCCCGCGACCTGGACCACGCCGTGGAGATTTCCAACAGCGTCAAGTTCGGCCTGTCGTCGTCGGTTTACACCCGGGACATCCCCCGCGCCTTCCGTTATATCAACACAGTGGACGCGGGTATGGTCCACGTCAACGCGCCCACCCTGGGCGGCGAGGTGCACCTGCCCTTCGGCGGCCTGAAGGCCTCCGGCGTGGGGCAGCGGGAGCAGGGCGTGGAGGCGGTGGACTTCTTCAGCGAGGTCATCACCGTGTACATCGACTACGCCGACGAGGCCCGGGCGCAGGCGCGGTTCATCTAATCCACTGGAAACCGTCAGAATCAGGATTTACGGGATTTTGTGATTTAGCAGGATTGGAGATCTCTCCATCACGAAACGGTCTCAATCCTGATAATCCTCAAATCCGGCAAATCCTGATTCTGACATTTCTCCGTATCGGAATTGCCACGCTGCCCTCGCCATGAGGACCTGGGCAGTGGCGGTTGCCCTCATACTTCTTGCTGTCGCCTGCGGCCCGAGCGACGCGGATCTGGAGGCGCGGGTTGACCATGCGGTGGCTACCGCGCTGGCGGAACGCGCACCCTCTGATCTCAGCGCGGTTTACCAGCAGGTCTGGCCGGCGGTGTTCTACATCGAACCGGAGGACGGGCAGCACGGCACGGGTTGGCTGTTGGAACCCGGGATGATTGTCACGGCGGCCCATGTGGTGTCGGACAGCGAGCGGGCCACCGTGCGGCAGGCGGCTGGGCCGGCCTTTGTCGCGGCGGTGGCGGGCCGGGACGAACGCAAGGACATCGCGCTGCTCCGGTACGACGTCGCTGGAACACAGCTGGCGGCAGGCGCGGCTCCGCTGGTCCTGGGCGACGCGGACATCCACGACATCGCTACGGAGCTTCTGGCGCTGGGATACTCGGGCAGCGGCGTCAAGAGCAACGGCGAGGTGGGCTCGCCCAAGGCCAACGCCGGCATCTTGTCCCAGATCACCAATTTCGGCGCGCAGAGCTACGGCCGCAACCTGGAGATGGACGCGCCCATCGACCCGGGGGACAGCGGCGGGCCGGTGTTGAACACCGTCGGCGAGGTGGTGGGCATGGTGCGCGCCGCCGCTCGCCGGACGTCGGGAGGCGTGCCGGTGGTGGGCACCTTCTACGCGGTGCACGCGGATGAGATACGGGCGGCGGTGGAGGAGATCAGAATTCGCTGAAATCTGGTTCCTCTTGGATGACTTCAAGGATTTCTGTGGCTACATAAATCCGAGGGATCGCATTCGTTGCCGTCACGTTCAAGATACCAACATCCAATAATCGCCTAATGTATCCTTGAGCGGTTTGATTTGAAACATGTTGTATCCCTTCTATGCGACGAGCGGTAATGAACGGCATGTCGAATAACTCGTCAATGATCCTCAACAGCGCACCCGCAGTTCTTTGATCTCGTACCTTCAATTGGTAATCCGATTGCAAGGTTTGAAGTTTTTCTATCCTCCTCAGCGTGTCCGTGGCGACGACTTTTACCGCTCTGAAGAAAAATTGTATCCAAGGCTCCCATTCACCTCTAAGACTGATCCCAAGCAATAAATCCATGTATTCTTGCCGATAATTGGCAAAATAATTACTAAGGTACAACAGGGGGTGCGTGAGATATTTTCTCTCACAAAGTAATAATGTTATCAATAATCTTCCAACGCGGCCGTTGCCATCTTCAAAAGGATGTATAGTTTCGAACTGATAGTGAATCAAGGCCAACTGCGCCAAGTCTGGTATGCTTGGATTGGAATGCAAGAATGTCTCCAACTCGTTAAGGGCCGCCATCATTTCGTTAGGTGGCGGAGGAACGAAACGCGCGTGTTCAATACCGGCTGATTGAGAACCGATGATGACCTGACGATTGCGGAATTCCCCCGGCCTGCGGTCGCCTCCGCGTACGCCTGACATCAATTCTTTGTGCACCGCTTGGATCAACCTTTTACTGACTGGCAGTTCTTGCAAAAGTTGCAAACCGCGCCGCAATGCCATCATGTTATTGACGACCTCGCGAGCATCGTTAGGGTCGCGTGCGGTGGCCCCTAGCTGGAACTGGTAGACTTCAGCGATATTTGATGTTGTGCCCTCGATACTACTCGAGGCCACCGACTCGCGGACCGCCATTGGTTGACTTAGCAAGGATGAACTCGACATGCCGGCTGAGCGACCTTCTAATCGGCTCAAAGCCCTGTCCGCCTGCGATAGTAGATCTACCGTTGTATCATTCCATATAATAGCTGGGAGAAGCGGATCTGGCACGAAGGCCGGCCAATATTTACCGTCCAGCGTAGCTGCAGGCACCAAATAACCAGGACTAGCGTCAGTGAAATCCGTTTCCCGCATTTCATTTCTCCTTGGCGCTCGCTTCCCTGGGTTAGTTCGGCTGAGCGTACTATTCGCTGTAAAGAAACGGCCTAAACTTTACCTCACGACAGCGGCCGTGTAAAAAAGTGGTCCAAACCTTACATTGACGGCGGGGCAATGTAAGGGACTTTACCTCACGACAGCGGCCGTGTAAAGAAGTGGTCCAAACCTTACATTGACGGCGAGCAGAGTGACGCGCACTACAGCGGCCGCCGTCCCGCGAAACCCGTATCCGTGGGGTGCCACCAGTCGATGGAGGGCTCGCCGCGCTGCCAGCAGAGGTAGACGATGTCGCCCTGACGGTTGGATGGGAAGTCCACCAGGCCGCGGCCGATGTCCCGCACCTGGATGCCCCGACCAGTGATCTCGGCGACGGCTTCCTGCAGGCGGCGGGTGAGCTCGGAGACCACGCGCTCGGTTTCGGCGATCTCTTCTTCGCTGCTGGAGTGGCCGTTACTGCGGCGTCGGCGCAGCAGGGACAGCAACTCCTCCTGCTGGCGGACCAACTCGGCCCGCAGCGGCGCCATGGTCTCGAACCGCTCCTCGAGCCACGGCACCAGGTCGTTGGCCTCTTCCAGGGTGAACATCCGCTCCTGCATAACGGCGGTATAATACACCAATGAACACGACTGACGATGACGATAGCCTGGACACAACTGACCAGATCCTCGACGGCGCCGACCGCGGCCGATTTCGTTCCGGAGAACTGGCCCTGTTCCTGGACCGCAAGGGCCGTACCTACCAGGAGACCCTGAAGCCGGGCGGCGAGTTTCATTGCCACCTGGGATGGTTGCCCCACGACGACGTCATCGGGCAGCCCGTGGGCGGGTGGTACACCACCAGCCGCGGCCACGTGATGCTGGGCATCCGGCCGACGCTGGGCGACTACGTGCGGCTGATGCCGCGCGGCCCGCAGGTGATCTACGCCAAGGACCTGGGCAACATCGTGTCCATGGCGGACATCTTTCCCGGCGCCACCGTGGTCGAGGCTGGTTTCGGATCGGGCGCGCTGACCACGGCCCTGCTGCGCGCGGTCGGCCCGATGGGACGCGTCCACTCCTACGAGATCAACGAGGCGGTGGTGCCCAAGGCGCTGTCCAACGTGCGTTCCGTGATACCCGACACCTCATGCCATGAGGTAACCGTGGGCGACATCTTCGAGGGCATCTCCGACACGGACGTTGACCGGGTGATCCTGGACCTGCCCGAGCCGTGGCGGGCGGTGGACGCCGCCGCCAACGCGCTGGTCACCGGCGGCATCCTGCTGTCGTTCCTGCCCACCGTTCTGCAAGTGCAGGAAGTGGTGCTGGCCCTGAACAACGACGGCCGCTTCGCTCGCGTGGAGACCGCCGAGACCCTGCTGCGGGGCTGGAACGTGTCGCGGCGCAGCGTGCGGCCGGCCCACCGCATGGTGGCCCACAGTGGGTTCATCACCACGGCGGTGCGCTGCGTACCGCCGGGCCGGGAGGGCTACGCCTCCAGGCCGTGAACCGGGAACACCGCCGATGGCACATAGACTGCTCATTGCGACTGGTCTTGCAGTCGTTACCATCCTGCGGGTTATCGGCAGCGCCCTCTACCAACCCGACGACGGTGAGCGAGTATCAACCTGGAGCATCCGCAAGCGGGACGCCCGGATTTTCTTTCTGCTATTGTACGGTCTCTGGATAGCGGGCGCCTTTGTACTGGCCTACTCCCAATACTCCTCGGCTCCACCCTCCATGATAAAATGGGCGACACTGCCACCGCATGTCGGCGATGGTGCGCTATATGTGGTCATCCAGCGATTAGGCAGCGTCGCTGTACCGCTGATGGTTGTTGCCCTGGTAATGACGCCTACTCTCACCAGCGCTGGAAGAATTCAGATGTCGCTCTCCCAATTTATCAACGAAAAGATACTTGACCCCATTATTGAAGCCAAAGCCGTAGCGCCGCGTTTGGAGCATCGTCTGGCTGAAGCTCGCGCCGAAGCCGCCGCCGAGGCTGCCGAAGCCGCCGCCGAGGCTGCTGAAGCCGCTGCCGAGGCTGCCACTGAGGCTGCTGCGGAGGCTGCCACCGAGGCTGCCGCCAAAGCCACTGCCCACACTAACGAGCAGTGGGCCAACTGGGTAGCCCGGCGTGATGAGGCTCTGGCACAAGGCCGGGAGTTCAACGAACCTCGTCCCGACGCGGGAAGAGGCTACCGCCCTTAACACGCCGGGCCGGGAGGGTTACGCCTCCAGGCCGTGAACCGGGAAGACCGCGTCTTTGATGGCGGCCACGCTCTCGGTGGCCAGGGCGCGGGCGTCGGCGCGGATGTGGTCAGGGATCTCGGGGATCTCGGTGTCGCGCAGGGTCGCGCGGCCCAGCCGTTCGATGGCCGGCGTAGGAATGCGGTCGGGCCAGTCCGCGCCGCACATGACGCCGTAGGCCAGGGTCCAGCAGCGGGCCACCGCGCCGATGTCGTACCCGCCGCCGCCGGTGGCCAGCCACGGGTAGCCGAGGCTGCCGAGTCGTGTCACGGCGGCGATGAACCCCCGGCTGGTGACCTGCAGGTGGGTGAGCGGGTCGGTGTGGTAGGAGTCGATGCCCAGCTGGGTGAGCAGCACGTCGGGCGCGAAGGATTCGAGCAGCGGCGGCACCACGGCCTCGAAAGCCTCGAGGTAGATGTCGTCGTCGGTGTAGGGATAGAGGGGCAGGTTGACGGCGTAGCCGACACCAGCGCCGGAGCCGACCTCGCCGGCGAAGCCGGTGCCGGGGAAGAGGTACTGCCCTGACTCGTGGACCGAGATGGTGAGCACGCGGGGGTCGCCGTAGAAGGCGTCCTGCACGCCGTCGCCGTGGTGGGCGTCGATGTCCACGTAGGCGACGCGGAGGCCGCGCTGCAGCAGGTACATGATGGCGACCACGGGATCGTTGAACACGCAGAAGCCGCTGGCGTTGCGGGCCGCCGCGTGGTGCAGGCCGCCGCTGATGTTGAACGCGGCCGGAACCTCGCCGTCGGCGACCATGCGGGCGGCGGTGAGCGTCGCGCCGGTGCTGAGCATCGCCGCCTCGTACATGCCGGGATAGGTCGGGTTGTCGCCGCCCTGGGCGAAGCCGAAGCGCTGGGGCTGGAACCCGGTGAGGCCGAGGCTGAAGGTGCGCACCGCGGCCATGTAGTCACGGGAGTGGAACGCGCCCACGCTGGTCTCGTCTGCCAGGATAGGTGTGACCAGCAACGAGTCAACGCTGTCAAACGCGCCGTAAGCGTCCAGCAGCTCGTAGGTGTTGCGCAGCCGGATGGGGCGCATGGGGTGGTCCTGGCGCAGCACATGCTGGCTCATGGCGTCGTCATAGACGAAGGCGGCGCGGGGCATGGCTGATTCTCCGATTATAGATTTGTGCCACAAGGTCATCAGATCCACAGCAACATTCAGTGTTGCCATGCTACAATTCCATCGTTAGGGATTTTGGAAATAGGAGTGCGATCATGACAACCGCACCCGACGAGCAAAAGTCTGCCAGGCGGGAAAGTTTTCCGCACTACATCGCCAAAGGCATTTGGAAAGAACAGCCCATTTGGGCCGTAACGTTTTTGGCGTTTTGCGTCTTCATGGCCATCGTGATGTGGGTGCAAAGCGGACGCGTTCAGGGCGATCCCGGCTGGACCCAGTACGCTTGGTTCAGACCGATGATGTCAATTCCAGTGCTTGTACTTCCAAGTTTGTTTTACGCATTTTATGCGTGGTGGACTCGGCAAAAGTAGTGGGGTATGAAAGCTCCGCCCGCCGAGTCGCCACCAAGTACCAGGGAAGCAATCATTTAGCATGGATTTCGATCAGGATAAGCTCTGGGTAACCGTCTGCCTGGGAATAGTGACCATTTCGTCAGCGGCTGTGGGGGCAGCCTTTTTCTCAGCGGGACTCGTCGATTTTACGGTAGCAGAAATCGACGCGACTAGCTTAGCTTGGCTCTCATGGAAATTCATCGGCGCAATACTCGTAGCGGCGATACACTGGAATATGCTCCGGCGCGCGGATACGGCGATGTTCGCCACCGATTTTGACCTCGCAAAAATGGGAACCAACAGAAGACAGGCAGTCCGCCAAATCTTCAATGGGCTGTTTTTCGTGTTGTTCGGTCTGCTCTGGTTGGTAGCCCTGAACGTAGTCGAAGATCTTTCTATTTCACTTAATCCTGAGACCGCCATGCCAGCCATTGCCGATTAGTGGTCGGTGCTTGCGAGGTATCGGCAACGATCCCAGATTAGGGGATCGCTATTCTTCCATCAGGCCGGAGCCATCGCGCTGGAGGATTTCGATGCGGACGTCGTCGGGGCCGCGGACGAAGGCGATGCGGACGCCGGGACGGATGGTGCGCGGCTCCACGTAGATCTCCGCGCCCTTGCTGCGCAGGTCCTCCACCGCGCCGTCGATGTCGTCCACGCGGAAACCGAAGTGGTCCAGGCCCAGGTGCGGGTCGCGGGGGCACAGATCAATGTGCTCCTCGGGCGGCACGGAGGCGATGAAGATGGCCAGGCCGTTGACGTCGAGGTCGACGCGGGGGACGCCGTCGCTCTGGATGAGGCGCAGCACCTTCGCGCCGAACATGGTCTCGAAGAAGCTGGCCATGCCCTCGGGGTCCTTGGTGCGGACGTGGATGTGGTCGTAGGTGTAGGTGTAAACGGGGGTGGTGGACATGGTGGCGGGGCTCCTTGGTTAGGTGAATGCTGGGCAATCGTACTACAGTAGCCGGGTTGGCCGCACCGTCCGATTTGCGGTTGCGATTGGTAGCGGTCATGCTGGACCTCTGGAGGTTTAGCTCCAATGCCTGTCGGGCCGTGCTTGGCTATGTATCGGATTATATCCGAACCCGGCTGGTGATTAGCATTGCGGTCATATGGCAAGTTGACACCGCCGGCCCCCGCACTACAATCACCCGTATCCATCATCCCCGGAGGCCCACCGTGCCCGACAACTATTCGGAAGAGGAACTGCTGGAACTGGCGCGGCGGTACAGCTTCCGCAGCCGGATGGACCGCAGCGGCGTCACCGGCCCGATTTTCGTGTGGGGGCGCGGGTCGGTGGTCCGCGACGTCAACGGCAAGGAGTACCTCGATTTCAACTCCGGCCAGATGTGCGCCGCGCTGGGGCACAACCACCCGCGCATCGTGCAGGCGTTGCAGGAAAGCGCGGAGTCGCTGATCCACAGCCACATGACCATTCTCAACGACCGGGAGATCATCCTGGCCAGCCGCCTGGCGGAGATCACGCCGGAGGGCATGAACCGGAGCATGTTCCTGGGCTCCGGCAGCGACTCCAACGAGGCCGCCATGGCCATCGCCAAGCGCTACACGGGCGGCTACGAGGTGGCCAGCCCGGTGGTCAGCTTCCACGGCATGAGCGACGCGGCCCGCGCCGTCACCTTCTCCGGCTGGCGGCAAGGCTACGGTCCCTACGCGCCGGGGAACTATCCGATCATCGCGCCCTACCGCTACCGTTGCGCATTCTGCAAGGACCAATCGGCGTGCGACTACACCTGCCTGGACACCAGCTTCGAGTTGCTGGACGCCCAGGCCGACGGGCGGATGGCCGCGGTCATCACCGAGCCGCTGTTCAGCGCCGGCGGGGTCATCGAGCCGCCGCCGGGCTGGCTGCAGGAGCTGAAGCTGCGCTGCGAACGGCGGGGAATGCTGCTGATCCTGGACGAAGCGCAGACCGGTCTGGCCAAGCTGGGATCGATGTGGGCCTCCGAGCAGGAGGGGGTGGTGCCGGACATCTTCACCGTCTCGAAGCACTTCGGCGGCGGCATCGCCATCAGCGCGACCATCACCACCGACGAGATCGAGATGAACGCGGTGGACACCGGCCTGGTCGTCGCCCACTCCCATTCCAACGACCCGCTGACCTGCAACGCAGCCATCGCCAGCCTGGACATCATCCTGGAGGAGAACTTGGTGGACGTGGCCGACCGCATCGGGCGGTACTGGCAGGGTCACCTCCGCCGCCTGCAGGAGCGGCACGAGCTCATCGGCGACGTGCGCGGACGCGGCCTGCTGCAAGGCATCGAGTTCGTCACCGACCGGGAGACGCAGGAGCCAGCCTACGAGCAGGGCCAGCGCATCGGGCGGATGCTGCTGGACAACGGCCTGATCGTAAGCATCCGCCGGCGCGGCTCAGTGCTGCGCTTCGTCCCGCCATTCACGACGACGGAGGCCCAGATGGACCTGGCGGCAGAGATACTGGACGCGGCGATTGGAGCGGTGGGGTAGAGTGTGTTTACATTCAGTTTGTACAGGTTATGCCCGATCGGTGGTGAGTAGATCTTGAAATCCTGCGGGATTGACTATGCGGAATGTGAACTCGCCGTCAAGCTCCAGGAGGTCTGGGTCGGTGGTTATGATGGCGTCGATATGTTGCCAGATGGCGAGGTCCAGGACAGGAATGTCTTGCGGGTCGCGACAGTGTACGCCCGACTGTGGCACTTGGTTGAATGGAAGGGCATGGTGGAGATATTCCGTGATAATGGAATCCTGTTGCCCGGGGGTCAGGCGAAATCGAGGGTCCGCCAGTTTCGTGGCGAGTTCCGTTATCAGGTAGTCGGAGACGACGACTTGGGTCACCCGGGATTGCATCCAGTGCCAAATGATTGACCCCCGGTTGGGAACGGGAGTCATCGAGGATAGGATGGCGCTGGTGTCGTAGATAACGCGTTTGGGCGTCATGTGGCGAGTATCTCGAGTATCTGTTCCTCGTTGAGTCCGTTGGCTCGGAAGGCCTCGAGGGCATCTTCGAAGGGAACGTAATCGGTCGGCGTCAAGGTGATGCTCTCGTCCTGACGCCCTACCACCATGAAGCGTTCGCTCGGGAAGAGGTCCATCATTGAGGTCGGGACGGTGAAGTAACGTGCGCCGTGCGGGTCGTAGGCTCTGACATTGGAGCAGACCAGCGCCCTTATCAGCTCGTTAGGGCTGACGCCCAAATCCTGGCTTTTGCTGGCGATGTGTTCAGCCGTCCAGTCGGGGATGTCGATTTGGATGGATTGCATGGGAAAGCGTCCGTAAGCTTCGCGGGTGTCGTTGATTATAGTGCGGTTGTGGATGCTTGGGAAAGGTCACGGCGCGTTTATGGCCCCGCTCACCGGTCCCACGCGCGCACCACGCCGCTGATGTGCGAGGTGTCGTTGTAGAGGTGCATGACGCAGTTGTCGGGGTAGGTGTAGATGACGGTGAGGGAGCAGTTGTGCATGGCGAACTTCCAGTTGGCCTCCAGGGGAAGCTCCAGCAGGGAGACGATGCCGGCGCGGAGGCTGCCGCCGTGGCCGACGAGGAGGACGTTCTCGTCCAGGTGTGCATGTTTCACCTGTTGCACGATGCGGGCCAGGCGGGCGCTGGTGTCGCGGATGGTCTCGCCGTTGGGCGGCGCGAAGTCCAGGTTGTTCTCCAGGGACGGCTCGTAGAGATCGGGGTAGGCCTCGCGGTACTCGGCCTCGGTGAGGCCCTCAAAGACGCCCTTGCTGTATTCCCGCAACTCCTCCGTGAAGGTGATGGGGATGTCCCGCTCGCCCAGGGCGACGCGGGCAGTTTCGGCGGCGCGAGCAAGGTCAGACGAATAGGTGGCGTCGATTTGCACCGACGAGAGGCGGCGAGACAGCATCTGCGCCTGCTCGCGTCCCCGGTCAGACAGGGGTACGTCGGTGTGTCCCTGGATGCGGCCCTCGGCGTTCCATTCGGTCTCGCCATGCCTGGTGATGTAGATGATGCCCATGTTGCTCCCTTATGGCTGGGGGTTCTGGTTCCAAACTTCGGCGACGGCGTCGGCCAACCTCTCGCAGTCTGCCACCGGGCGCAAGCCGATGCGGATGCAGTCGGGCAGGCCGAAGGACGTGCAATCCCGCACGAACAGCCCGCGCCGGGCCAAGGCATCCCGCAGCCGGCCGGCGTCGCCCACCTGCGCCAGGACGAAGTTGGCCGCGGTGGGATAGCAGCGGATGCCCAAGGCGGTCAATCGCCCCACCAGGCAATCGCGGGAGGCCGCCACCGCCTGCCGCGCTCGTTCCAGGTACGCCGGGTCCGCGATGGCCACCAGACCCGCCGCCTGGGCCAGGCCGTTGACGCTCCAGTCGGGTTGCAGCGCGGCCAGGCGGGCGATGACCGGCGTGGCGGCGACGGCATAGCCCAACCGCAGGGCAGTTAGCGCGTAGTCCTTGGTCATGGAGCGGAGCGCGATCACCGAGTTGTGCCGCGCCGCCAGTTCGATCACATCGGCATCGGCGCGGCGTTCCGACAGGTTGATGTACGCCTCGTCAACGATCAGCAGGCCGCCAACGCTGGCGACCGCATCGGCAATCTGCGCCAGCTGTTCGCGGCCCATCAGCACGCCCGTGGGGTTGTTGGGATTGCAGACGAAAGTCAGGGCCGGCTTCTCGGCGGCGATGGCATCGTTGATGGCGGCCAGGTCCCACGCGAAACCGTCGCTGTACCGGGTTGCGGTGAGGGCCGTCACCCTGCCGCCGGAGATGCGGACGGCTCCATCGTACTCGCCGTAGGTGGGCGTCAGCAGCAGCCCGCTCTGGGTGCAGCCCGCCGGCGGCGCGCCGATCCAGGCGCGGGTCAGCAGGTGGATGATCTCGGTGGACCCGTTGCCGACGATGACGTTCTCGATGGACACGCCGTCGCCGACATGGTGCGCGGCGATGGCCTCGGTGAGTGCCAGGCAGTGAGGGTCGGGATAGGCGGTGAGATCAACGGCGGCGATGGCCTCGGCGACGCCCTCCGGCGGCCCCAGGGGGCTCACGCTGGCGGAGAAGTCCAGACAGTCCTCCAGGCGCAGGCTCAGCTCCCGCAGCTCGGCCTCCTTGATGCCGCCGTGGACGGGGCGGGTGGGACCGCCCCCGTGGGCATCAGCAGTCATATAGTGGGCTGCTGACATCTTGGTGGTAGGGCCGGGTATTATCGCCGGCCGCTGGGAAGACGCCGGCCGGGGTTGTCGAAAAGTTGCGCCAGCGGCAGCGCAAAGCCGGGTATGGTCGGCGTCGTCAAGGTATCGCCATGCCCCAACGTGGCGCGTGCGACATATTCATCACCTGACAATTCCAGTATCGTCAGCATGTCGCCTGCCGGGTCAAGTACCCAGTACTCGGGTATTCCCGCCTCTGCATACCACTGGCGTTTCATCACCAGATCCCGTGCGCGATCGGTGGACAATGCTTCCACTACCAGGTCCGGTATACCCTCAACAAAACTTCCCTGTATCAGGTGACCTCTTTCGGCGCGGAGATAGACCATATCCGGAGTTGGCGCGCGTTGCTCGGCGAGAACCACGCCGATACCCGAAACGGCCCAGCCGATGGGAGCCGGCAATCCCATTTGAAACAGGTTGATCATACTCACCAAAAAATCAATCAGATTTTGGTGGTCATAACTCGGTGGGGGCACTTGTTCCAGCACTCCATCGACCAATTCCCATATCCCATCCTCATCTTCTTCAAGGCCTCGATATTCGGCCAACGTCATTCGGGTTCCGTGCTGCACGGTAGCCATGAGAATGTCTCCCTGCGCTGATGCGATAGCAGCATTCTACACTACGGTCAATGAACTACGGCCGGTGGCCTGCCGCAGCCGGACGATGCCGACGGCGGCGGCCAGCGTGGATCGAGCCCCGCAGGCATTAGCTACTGACCGGTGCGGGCTGGCACGCGGTCCGGGTTGGTAAACAGCCTCTCCAGGGGCAACTCGAAACCGGGCAGCATTGGAGTGTTCAGAACGTCGCCGGCGCCCGGCACGGCGCGCTCGGCGTATGCGCCATCGGACAGTTCCAGGATGGTAAGTGTGTCGTTAACTGGGTCCGATATCCAGTATTCAGGTATGCCTGCCGCCGCGTACCAACCGCGTTTGAGCGTCAAATCGCGCCGGCGGTCGCTGGACAGCGCCTCTACCACCAGGTCGGGGGCGCCGTCTATGTAGTTCGGCCGCAATATGTCCTGTCGCTGTGAGCGCACGAAAACCAGGTCCGGTATCAGCATCATGCTATCGGAGAGCGCCACGCCCACGCCGTGCCAGATACGGCCCAATTTGGGCGTGGTTTCGTCGAGGTAGGCGCGCAGCATCCAATAAAGAAACCCGATGAGTTCCTGGTGGTCAACATTCGGCGGGGGCATTTCATACAACTCTCCATCGGCCAGTTCCCACAAGCCTTCAATCTCAAGGGCAAGGTACTCGGCCAGCGTGAGCTTCGCGCCGTGTCGTGTGGTGGTCATGGTTGGCCTCCGCGGTTGTGCGCCGTAGCGCAGTGGCGGCGTAGGAAGATCGGTCAGACCGGATTGGGCAGCCCTTGGGGACCCTTGGCGCAAGGTCAGCGATTTGCGCGGGTCAGAGTGCGCATGGGGTCGCCGAAAAGCTGCTCCAGGGGCAGCGCGAAGCCCGGTATGGCCGCCGTGGCGAGGGTGTCATCGCGGCCCAACGTCCTCTCAACATATTCGTTGCCGGACAGTTCCAGGACGGTCAGAACATCGTTGACCGGGTCCACTATCCAGTATTCGGGTATGCCGGCTCCGGAGTACAAATCCCGCTTCATCACCAGGTCCCGGTTGCGGTCCGAGGACAAGATCTCGACCACCAGATCCGGAACGCCCTCAACGTAGCCGTGGTTGATCAGGCCCAGGTTCTCGGAGCGCAGGTAGATGATGTCCGGTGTTGGCACATAAAGATCGGACAGCGCCAGGCCGGGGTTGCTGAACGCCAGGCCCGGTGTGGGCTGAACCGCGCGCATCAGGTTATTGATCATTGTGACCAGAAAATCCATGAGGAACTGGTGTTCAAGAGTGGCCGCCGGCATTTGATGCAACTCTCCATTGATCAGTTCCCACACCCCCCCGTCCGTTTCGGGCAGGTTGCGGTACTCGGCCAGCGTCATGCGGGTTCCTGCTCGTATAGTGGTCATCGTCGTATCTCCTTGCGGCGGCCCGCATTTTACACTACGGCCAGTAGGCCCACCGCAGCCAGAGGATGCCGATGGCGACGGCGGCGGCCAGCGCGGTGGTGGCGTAGAGGGCGCGGGTGGCGCGTCCGATGTGCTGCGCCTCGGGCTCCGGCGCGGGGTCGCCGAGGCGATAGTGGCCGAGCTTTTCCAGCGTCACGCCGAGGCCGCCGGCCATGGCCGCCATGGTCCAACCGGCGTTGGGCGACTCGGTGCGGCCTCGATGGGCGAACATCATGCGCCCGGCGCGCCCGGCGGCCATGTCGGGCAGCGCGGCGGTGGATAGCCACAGCAGCAGCGCCGCCAGCCGCGCGGGGACCAGGTTCACCAGGTCATCCAGCCGCGCCGACGCCTTGCCCAGGTACTCGTAGCGGCCGTGGTAGCCGACCATGCTGTCCAGGGTGTTGATCGCCCGGTAGGCCACCGCGCCGGGCAGACCGAACAGTGCAAAGGCCAGCAGCGGCCCCACGATGCTGTCGGTGATGTTCTCGGCGACGGACTCGATGGCGCCGGCGGCCATCTGACCGGTGGTGAGTTGCGAAGTATCCCGGCTGACCAGGGCCGACATCTGACGTCGCGCCTCCGCGATGTCGCCGGCGGTCAGTATTGAGCCGATGCCGGCGGCGACGCGGTGCAGCATCCGCACCGAGAAGGTGGTTTTCAGAAGCATGGCGACTACTATGACATAGGCCAGCGGGTGCAGTTGCAACAACCCGAAGATTAGCGCCCACGCCGCCGCGCCCCACACCGCCGGTATCAGCAGGGCCATGCCGGCGCCGAAGGCCAGTTGCAGCGTCGTCGCTACCTCCGCGCCGGGTGCAATGCGTTCGGCGAGGGCGACGGTGTTGCCGATCCACACCGTGGGATGCAGGCGGTTGGGCGGCTCGCCCAGCGCCAAGTCGAGCAGGAGCGCCAGCAGGAGAACCAGCACGTCCGGCGGGACGGGGAGGGCATTGAGAGCGGCGGCTACGGGATCCATAAAACTCCGTGCATCTAGCCGGTTCCGCTGTAGGAGAACCAGCCACCCTGCACCGGCAGCCAGTTGAGGTAGTGGAAGAAGATGCTGGCCCCGTACCCGGCATCGACATAGGGCGGCGGGCCGAGATGGAGCCATGCCGCCAGGCAGGTCAGCGAGACGGCTTCGATGATCTCATTGGTTGCGCCGTAGCAGTCACCGGTGAGACCGCCGTCCAGGCGACGGGCGGTCCACAGGCCCAGGCCCAGGCCCAGCAGCGACGACGCTGCCAGTACCGATACGCCCACGACACCCAGGCACAGCCAGCATACGGCGGCTGTGGTCAGCAGGGCCAGCGCGGTTGCCAGCCAGGGGCGGTCACCGGCGAAAAACGCGCTGCCAATCCCCTGTTGACGTCCGTAGGGAAAGACAGTCAGGAGCAGGGCCATAGACCATCGAGATATGGCAGGGAAGACCAGCAGGGAAACGACAAAGGCATCCGACAGCGACAGGGTGTACAGAGCGGCAAACTTCAGCAGCAGCACGCAGAGGCAGCCGGCCACGGCGAACGAGCCCACGCGGGAGTCGCGCATGATCTCCAGCCGCCGTTCCACGGTGCGACCGCCCCACATGGCGTCGCAGAAGTCCATCAGGCCGTCCAGGTGCAGGAACCGATTGACCAGGGCCGGGACGATCACCAGCAGCGCCGACGCCAGCAGAGTGCGGGCCAGGATCGGGGAGACGAGGATGAACAGCCCGACCAGCCCCACCAGCATCAGCCCGTAAAGCAGGCCGACGAAGGGGTACCAGCCCCGGGAGCGGGAGATTTCGGCGTCGGTCGGGTTAGCCACCCCGACCGGCAGCAGCGTCAGGAAGGACAACGCCACCAGGAATGGGGCGAACAAATAGCGCATAATTTACCGCGATGCGCAGAATGATCGGAAACACATCCTGCTTATCCGGCTCATCATGTATATCCCGGTGAATCGAGACTCTTGACCGTGCTGGCGTTTCGGTTTGCTAACCGTCCTCGCGGTCGGAGACTCCGGCCTCGGCGAAGGTTGCCATCTCCGCCAGGGTTTTGGCCGCGGCCTCAATGATGGGCATGGCCAGCGCCGCGCCGGTGCCCTCGCCCAGGCGCATCTCCATGTCCAGCAGCGGGGATAACCCCATGGCCTGCAGGCCGACGTTGTGGCCCGGCTCGACGGAGCGGTGGGCGGCGATGCAGCGTTGGGCGATGTTCGGGCACAGCCGCCAGGCGATGAGGGCCGCCGCGCCGCTGATGAACCCGTCGACGACAACCGCGCAATTGCGGGCGGCTGCGCCCAGCACGACTCCGGCCAGTACGCCGATCTCGAGCCCGCCCACCTTGGTCAGCACGTCCAAGCCGTCGCTGCCGTCGGGTTGGTTCGTCTCCAGGGCGCGGCGGATGGTGGCGATCTTGCCTTCCAGAGCAGCGTCATCCACGCCGGTGCCGCGGCCGGTGACCGTTGCCACGTCGGCGCCGGTGACGGCGGCGGTGATGGCGGCCGACGGCGTGGTGTTGCCGATGCCCATGTCACCCCCGGCGATGAGGTTGGCCCCCGCGTCGGCCTGCTCGTTGGCGGCGTTGATGCCGATCTCCAGGCAGCGGATGGCGTCCTCTCGGCTCATGGCGGGGCCACGGGCGATGTTGCCGGCGCCGTAGCCGACCTTGGCGATGGTGAGGCCGGGCTGCGGGTCGAGGTCCACGGCGACCCCGGCGTCGATGACGGAGATGCTGGCGCCGGCGTGGCGGGCCAGCGCGTTGATGGCCGCGCCGCCGGCCACGAAGTTGAACACCATCTGCGGCGTAACCTCGGCGGGATAGGCCGACACGCCCTCGGAGGCGACGCCGTGGTCGCCAGCCACCACGATGACCGCCTTGCCGGTGATTTGCGGAATGGGCTGGCCCAGTATGCCCGCGAGTTGGATGGAAAGGCTTTCCAGCCGGCCCAGGCTGCCGGGCGGCTTGGTGAGCGCTCCCTGTCGCGCCTCGGCAGCGGCTACCGCCTCGGCATCCAGCGGCCCGATGGCGGCGATGGTCTGGTCAACCAGTGGTGAGATGGGCATTGCGCCTCCGAACCAGATGAAAATACTGTGACGACGGTATTGATAGCGATGCTGCCGTAAGCCTCTTATTCACTACCTTTTTCGCACTGCACATCGTCTAAGGGCATCGCTGCCCCTGCCAGCGTTAATGATGCTCCGTGCTTTGCTCACGCGAGTCCGGCAAGCCTTTAGCGTGTAGCCACGCTCGGAGACAAGCAGGTCGAGCAGATAGGTGTTTGAGAGCGACGGGTTGGCGAATTGGTCATAGTAGGTAGCAAATACCTCTTTCCCAACCGATTGAAGGTATCTTTCCAATCGAATGTCATCCATCCGGCTACCCACCTTCACGCCGATTGCCGGTCAGAACTCGATGCCCGGCTGGGCCTTGATGCCGGCGTCGTAGGGGTGCTTGACGACGTTCATCTCGGTGACCAGGTCGGCGTATTCGACCAGGGCTTCCGGCGCGTGCCGGCCGGTGATGATGACGTGCTGCATCTCGGGGCGGGCCTTGAGGGCGTCGACAACATCCTCAACGGGCAGCCAGCCGTAGTGCATGGGGTAGGTGAACTCGTCGAGGATCACCAGGTCAAACTCCCCGGCGGCGATGACCTCCTTGGCGTCCTCCCACAGGTTGCGGGCGAGGTCGGCGCTGGCGTCGAGGTCCTGGGAGCGCCAGGTGAAACCGTCGCCCATGGCGCGCACGGTGACGCCCATCTTCTCGGCGGCCCGCTGCTCGCCGAAGTTGGCGGTGGTGTGCTTGATGAACTGGAGCATCACGACCTTCATGTCGCGGCCCCAGGCCCGCATCAGCACGCCCATGGCGGCGGTGGTCTTGCCCTTGCCGTTGCCGGTGTTGACGATGACCAGGCCCTTGTTGATGCGGGGGCCGCGAACCGACTGCGGGCCGTGGCGCGTTTCTTGCGTAGTCATGTGAGCATCACTCCTGCATTGCTTTCATCAAACTGATCGAGATCAAGGGACGTTGTCGAAAATGCGTTCGCGCACGTTGAAGGCGAAGCCGGGCAGCACGTCGCCGCCGCCCAAAGTCTCCGGATCTTGCAGAATCTCAGGTTTCTGGTCGGGGCGGTAGATTGAAACGGTGCGGTTGCGAGGATGGATAACCCAGATTAAACGCGCACCGCCCTCCAGGTAGCGCCGCACTTTGTCCGCCAGTTCCGGGCCACGGTTGGACGGTGAAACGATTTCTACGACGAAATCGGGGACGATCGCCGCGAATGGCGGTGTACGCGCCGCCTCGGGCAGCGCGTCCCAACGCTCCGCGGAAATCCAGCAAGCATCGGGGCCAAGCCTGGCCCCGTCGGACATGACGAAGCGTATCGTGGAGCCGCCGGCAATGCCGCCGTAGTCATGTGACCAAACCAATACGGCCGAGGCCATTTCCAGCTCGTACCACGCTCCGGGGATTCCTGTAGGAGGCATTATTTTCAGTTCTCCCTGCGCGGTAATCTCAAAATCGCCAACTTCGTCCTTGTTCCGCTCCGCAAAAGCCTCAAACCAGGTGTCAAGGTCCGGGTTGTCTAGTGATTGGCCGAATTCGGCCAAGGGGATCAGGATGTAGCCGCGCGAACCATCTGATGGCTCCATATCGTCAATGCCGACCGCGGGCGCCGTTTGTGTCCGTGCAGTGGCCATCTACAGTCCTCCCTTTGCAGAGGCGCAGGTGTCCACAAACCGCTTCGCCAGGCCCGGCCGGCTGCCCAGGTGCACGTGGATGTAGGAGGCCCATACGCTGCCGGCTCGGAAGCCTTCGGGCCGACCCTCCTGGTTCACCACCTGGTACGCGGCGCTGGCGGCGTCGGGCGGGTCCTGCAGCACCGACCAGTGGAACTCGTGGCCGCGCACCTGCTGGCCGGCGGTCAGCAGCGGGCCATCGCCGCAAGCCGACACCTCGCGGTAGCCCAGGTGCAGCCGACGGCCCTCCATTGAGGACACCACGGGAATCGCCCCGATCATGGGGAATTGCCGGCCGTCCAGGTCGGAGAGGCTGCGGCCCAGGTACATCAGGCCGCCGCACTCGGCGTATATGGGCAGGCCCCGCGCGACGGCCTGTCGCATCGACTCCAGCATGCCGGCGTTGCCGGAGAGATCTGCGGCGAATAGTTCCGGGAACCCGCCGCCCAGGTACACCCCGCCCACGCCGTCGGGCAGCGACTCGTCGTCCAGCGGCGAGAAGGGCGCGATCTCCGCGCCCCATGCTGCCAGCAGGTCCAGCGAGTCCTGGTAATAGAACGAGAAGGCGCGGTCCTGGGCCACGGCGATGGCGGCACGGGGAGCCTGCGGCGTCGCCGGGAAGACGACCTCGGACGTTGCCGCGGGCCGGCGGCCGGCGGTGGCGGCGATGCGGGCGATTGCATCCAGGTCGATAGTCCGCTCGATCTGGGCGTTGAGGGCGTCGTACCAGTCGTTCATGACGGTGCCCTCGGTCGTGGGAATGAGGCCCAGGTGGCGTTCGGGCTGCACCAGGTCGTCGCGGCGGGGCAGCCAGCCCACCACGGGGAGGCCGGTGGTGGCTTCGATCTGCGGCTGGCAGAACTCCAGATGCCGCTCGCTGCCCACGCCGTTGAGGATCACGCCGGCGACGCGCAGGTTGGGGTCGAACTGCTGGTAGCCCAGCACCTCGGCGGCCACGCTGCGGGCGACCTTGCCGGCGTCGGCGATGAGGATCACCGGAGCGTCGAGGAGCTTGGCCAGCTCGGCCGTGGAGCCATCCTCATCCAGTGACGAGTGGCCGTCGAACACGCCCATGACGCCCTCGATCACCGCGATGTCCGCCGCGCCAGCCGCCCGGTGGAACAGCTCGGACACCACAGGATGGGGCAGCAGCCAGGTGTCCAGGTTGCGCGAGGGCACCCCGCAGGCAATGGTGTGGTAGGAGGGGTCGATGTAGTCGGGGCCGGCCTTGAAGGGCTGGACGCGCATCCCGCGGCGGGCCAAGGCGCCCATGACGCCGCTGGCGATGGTGGTCTTGCCGACGCCGGAGCGGACGCCGGCGATGACTACTGCCGAGGTCATATCAACACCGTGTGGTCAAACATGCGCACCCGCATTTCATTTCACGTCGATGCACAGGATAGACAGGATTGAATTTATCGTTCTGGATACGTCGCCGCTTTTGACCATACGGTGAATCGAGCCTCCGGCCAATATCGGATGTGTCCTGTTGATCCTGTTCATCGATGTAAATTTCCCACCCGCTATGCCGCCGGGTCCGGCTCTACGGGTGTTCGCCAGCGGAACCGTAGGCCGCGGCGGGCAGGTCGATCTTGCTGGGATACTTGTCCAGCAGGCCCATGAAGAAGTTGTGCCGCGGCGGGTTGGTGGCGTCGTCGTCCGACTTGCGGAGATAGACGCGCATGGCCGGGTTGCCGTCGCCGTCGCGCATCCACAACTGGTACGAGGGGAGGCCCTGGTCGTTGGTGGTGTGGATGAACTCCGCCTCGCGGATCTTGGACATGTCCAGGTGCATGTGGGTGCCGCCGGGCACCATGAGGGTCACGATGCGCCCGTCCGGAGTGAACCGAAGGTCGTCGAAGTCCATGTAGACCTCGGCGGAGGCGGCCGTGCTTTCCAGCATCACCACCACCTCGTTGAATCCGATGCCGTCGACCCCGTCGCGGCATTCTTCGAGTATCTCGCGGAGCATGACGTCGCTCATGCAGTCACCTCTCAATTGGCGTAACGCCCGGGCCGTTCGACGGGCGTTTTTGGTTTTACGGGCCGGCGGGTCGATTATCACCCAGCGGCGGCGGCAAGGCAAATTGACGAAAGCGCGCCCCGACGGGCCGATGGAGGAGGAACCGGTCCGCCGGAGCAGCGCAGGGAGTGGTCGTTCATTAGTCACAACAAAAAACCCGACTGCACTCTTGCGGTCGGGTGACGGAGCCTGCGGCTGGGAACCGGTTTTCCTATGGATATACCGGGATTCCGCCCACTCGTTCCACGAAGTGCAGCTGGAACACACCCGCTGGCAGGCCTCCTGGCTGATGGCTGATGACGACGCTCCTCCGCCTTCCCGTCCGCTCGAAAGCGGATAGTGGCTTGCGTTCGCATCCCAGGGATGCGAAAGGGAGGGCGTCTCGCCAATTACAGTGGCGGGACCGCACCGGATTCTCACCGGATTTCCTTTTCAGCCCGTCATGCGCAAGGGGGTGATCGCGCTACTAACAGGCCACCGGCAGGCGTTTAGGTTCAGTTGTTAACAGTCTCAGAGTAGCAGGCAGCGCGGGCTGAGTCAAACCCCGGGCGGACCTGGGTATTCTTAACATAAGTGGACATTGGATTTACAATGTCATAGAGCACCATGTCAGGAGGGTTGCTGATGGCGCGAAGCCGAGTTTACCGCCACGACGTCCGTTGTCCCAGCTGCGGCTCCAACTGGATGCGCAAGGACGGTCATGTGGCTGGCCGGCAGGCATACAGTTGCGGCGACTGCCGTCGGCGCAGCGCGCCTGGCGGGGCCTACCGCCGTCCTGGACCGGAGGTGAAGGAGCGGGCCTTGGCCATGTACGTCGAAGGGAGCAGTTTAAGCGCCATCGGCCGGGTGTTGGGCTACAGTGCTCCGGCAGTGTTGGGCTGGGTGAAAAAAGGGGGCGCGCTGCCTTGAGCCAACTGCGGGAGCGCAATGAGCGCCGGACTATGGGTGGTCAGCCGGCAGTGGCGGTATCCTGCGATGAGATGTGGACTTACCGGGGCGCCAGGCGCGGGGAGAAGCGGGAAAACTGCTGGATCTGGACGGCGGTGGTAAGGGAGGTTGACGGCAGCCGCTGGGTGGATTTTGAGGTGGGAGACCGCAGCGCGGGGCCGTTTCTGCGGCTGTACGAAAGGCTGCCGGAAGCTGGCCTGTACCGCAGCGACGCTTATCAGGTGTACTTGGGATGGTTTCCTCCGCAGCGGCACGTGGTGGGAAAGGGCAGCGCAGTGAATTGGAACGAAGGGCTGCATTCGGTGTGGCGGTGGTCATGCCGAACCTCGGTGGGTCTAGCGTGGTGGGTCTAGCGTGCTCACGCGTACCCATTTTGTCTTTTACATCGATGCACAGGATTTGATTGATTATTGTGAACGCTCCCGCACTCTTGACGGTGCTGAAAATTGAATGCCCCGCCCGCACGCCATCATCCGGTCTATCCTGTTCTGGACTTTACGCAAAATTTAGGAAAGGTATAAAAACAGGGTAAGCTGACTGCCCCGACTTTCCACGGAAGGTGCAGTCATGCTCACCCTGCCCGATGCCATTGTAGCCGTACTCATGCCCTTTGCAACGCTGTTCAGCAAACCTACCTGGAGCAAAGCCCAGTTGCTGCTGGTGGGCGCCGTACTGACCACGGGGCAGCGCACCGTGGCCCAGGCTTTGCGGGTCATGGGCCGCAGCCATCACTATGACTATGCTCGGTACCACGAGGTGCTCAACCGGGCGGTGTGGTCGCCCCGGCGGTCGGCCCGCATCCTGCTGGGTTTGCTGTTGGAACACTTTGGCCCGAGCCGAGGCCCCCTGGTGTTTGGCATCGACGAGACGTTGGAGCGCCGCCGGGGTCCTCGGATCAAGGCCAAAGGGACCTACCGAGACGCGGCCCGTTCCCATCGGGGCCACGTGGTCAAGGCCAGCGGTTTGCGCTGGATCTCCCTGATGTGGCTGGGACCGATCCCCTGGGCGGGCCGAGTGTGGGCATTGCCCCTGCTCACCGTGCTGGCGCCCTCGGAACCCTACTACCGAGCCCAGGGTCGCCAGCCCAAGAAACTCACCGACTGGGCCCGGCAGCTGATCCGGCAACTGCGTCGGTGGCTGCCCGACCGAGACCTGGTGGTGGTGGGCGACGGCGCCTATGCCGCTTTGGACCTGCTGAACTTCTGCCGCGCCCTGACCCAACCGGTAACCTTCGTCACCCGCCTGCGGCTGGACGCCCGTCTCTACGATCCGCCACCGGCACGCCAACCCCGCCAGCGGGGACGGTCCCGCATCATCGGCCCACGACAAACTCCCCTGGGCCAATTGCTCAATCATCCCGACACGCCCTGGACCACGGTGTCGGTGGCCTGGTACGGCGGTCGCGCCCGCATGGTGGAACTCACCTCCTACACCGCCCTCTGGTACGTCTCCGGCAAGCCGCCCTTGCCCATCCGCTGGGTACTGATCCGCGATCCCCAACGCCGGTTCCAGCCCCAGGCCCGGCTCTGCACCGACCCCAACGCAGATCCCGCCCAGATCGTCCAGTGGTTTGTGCTGCGCTGGCAACTGGAAGTCACTTTCCGAGAAGTGCGCGCCCACCTGGGCGTGGAAACCCAACGCCAATGGTCCCACCGGGCCATCGCCCGCACCACGCCGGTCCTGCTGGGCTTGTTCTCCTGGGTAACCCTCGCCGCCCACCAACTGCAACATTCGGAACCCATGCCCTGCCGGACCGCAGCCTGGTACCCCAAACCCAAGCCCACTTTCAGCGACGCCCTGGCCTTGGTGCGCTGCCACCTGTGGCCCGCCACAGAGCATTTTCGCAGGTCGCTAAAACCAGCCAACATGGCTAAAAGCCAACTCACCCGCCACCACAAGATCATAACCTCCCTGGCCTACGCATAGTAAATGCGTAAAGTCCAGCTGTTTATCGATGTAAATTGGCTCCCGTAGTCGTCAAACCGGGTACGGATGAGGTACAGCGTGGAGTTGCGGTTGGCCAGGGGCGGGCCTGGTTGGGGCCATTATACCCGCGCCGACGCGGCGGGAAACGTCAGAAGCCGGATTTGCCGGATTTCAGGATTTGACCGGATTGAGGCCATTCGGGGCAGAGAGCTCCAATCCTGATAATCCATAAATCCCGCAAATCCTTGTATCTTGGAGGAGCCAACGACGCGGCAGACCGTCAATCCTGGGGCTCGCTGTGCGAAGCCGTGAATCAGCAAGGTCGCCGCGTCGTTCACCCTTGGCTAACCCGAACAGTTGTGAGGGCTGACTGACCAGACCCCGTATTGCAAGGCCGGGTAGTCCGGGAATGGCAAGCCACGCCAAACCAAACCAAAGGTACGGGGAGTGTAAAACATCATGACCACCGAGACAATGACCATCATCGGCATTGACGTGTCCAAAGCTTGCCTGGATTGTTGGGCGTTTCCGGCAGACCGGGCCTGGAGTGTGGAGTACACCGACGCCAGTCTGCGCGAGCTGGTGGCGGAGCTGGTCCCGCTGGAGCCGCAGCGGGTCATCGTGGAGGCCACTGGAGGATTGGAAACCCGGCTGGTGGCGGAGTTGGCCGCCGCCGGACTGCCCGCAGTGGTGGTCAATCCCCGCCAGGTGCGGGAGTTCGCCCGGGCTACGGGGCGGCTGGCCAAGACCGACCGGCTGGACGCCCAGCTGCTGGCCCAGTTCGGAGCCGCGCTGCGTCCGCCGGTGCGTCCGTTGCCCGACGCGGCCCAGCGGGAGTTGCAGGCTCTGGTGTCCCGGCGCCGTCAGTTGGTCACCATGCAGACCCAGGAGCGCAACCGCCGGCGGCAGGTGTCGTCGGAACTGGTGGTCGCCCAAATCGACGACCACCTGGAGCTGTTGGGAAGGCAAGTGGCCCAACTGGACCAGGACATCGCAGCGCTGCTGCAAGACCACGCCGTCTGGCAAACTCAAGCCAAACTGCTGCGCTCCATCCCCGGCGTGGGGCCGGTCCTGGTCTCCACGCTGATCGCCCAACTGCCCGAGCTGGGACACGCCAGACCGGGGGCAATCGCCGCCCTGGCGGGCGTGGCTCCCTACAACCGGGACAGCGGACAATGGCGCGGCAAACGCTCGGTGTGGGGCGGCCGGCGCCAGTTGCGGGCCGCCTGGTACATGGCAACCCTGGCAGCCACCCGATGCAACCCAGCCATCCGAGCCTGTTATGAGCGTCTGCTGGCGGCGGGCAAGGCCCAGAAGGTGGCCCTCACCGCCTGTATGCGCAAGCTGCTCACCGTCTGCAACGCCATCATCAAATCCAACACCCCCTGGCAAAATCCTGTTGCCGCCGCCGCCTAACCCCTTGACCATCAAGACAGTTGCTGCTTCTGACAAACTACCCGAACTGGGTACGGATGAAGTTCGGCGCCATGACGCTGGGCAACGGTCAACACGCCTCAATACTTCCGCAGGGCCGGCACGTCCACGCCAATCAACTCCTGTCGCGCAATCGACCAGACCCGCGTCAAAGCCTGCTGAACCGCCGCGCAATCCTGGCCGATCATTTTGACGCCCACGCCGTTGCCGTCGGGCAGCATCGAAGCGCCGACGCGAACCTGGGGGCAGGGCTCCAGGTTGAGCCTGACCCGGTCCAATATCACACTCGCGCGCCCGCTGTCGCACACGATCAGCAGGGAGCCCAGGGTGCGCGCGCACGCCTCATCCGCAACCCCATGACCTCCGTAGCCTAATACGCCGACCCCGGTCAGGTTGCCCGCCTCCGGTTCCAGGTCGAAGGCGTCAAGATAGGCCGGCCGCCCGTCTCGACCTCGCACCGTGAGCCGGTTGGAGATCCTCTTGAACCGGAAGGACTCTCCCATGGCGACCCTGCCGGGCGTGATCACGTCGCTGAACAGCAGCGCGCCGCCGGGCTCGCAGGCGATTTCAACTTCCTGCTCCAGGCTGGCGTCCCGGTAGGGTATCAACGGGTCCGGCAGGTACTCCAGGTATCCGCCCGCCGCGACTTCGAGGCGAACCCGCTGCCCGGCAACGCCCCCGGTCATCGTGTACGCCTTCGTCGCGCTCTGGGTGGTCACGTGGGCCCTGGCGCCGGCGCCCACGCTCACCACGATGCTGTGGCGGTCGTTCTGGAGCAACCCGCCGGTGGGGTTCGCCAGGAAAACGTAGGCCATGTCGGGCACGGCCTCGTCCGGATACAGCGCCTGCTGGACCAGCAACGGTGGCCTGGTGCGGCTATGCGCCAGCCGGGTCCGCCCGGCCCTCCGCTCCAGCACCAGCTCGACCAGGCCGTTTTGGCCGGACGAGCCGGCGTCAGCAGACGGCGACCGGGCCAACAGCATCGAGAATCCGGTCCAGCACCGCGTCCAGCCCCTCACCCGTGCGGCAGTTGGTGAACGCGTAGGGCCGCTCGCCCCGGACGATATCGAGGTCGCGCCGCATCACGTCCAGGTCCGCGCCCACGTAGGGCGCCAGGTCGGTCTTGTTCACCACCAGCAGGTCGGTCTGGGTGATGCCCTGCCCTCGCTTGCGGGGTATCTTATCCCCGGCCGCCACGTCGATCACGTAGATCTGGTAGTCCGCCAGGGCCGGGCTGAAGGTCAGCGTCAGGTTGTCGCCGCCGCTCTCGATCAGGACGACGTCGGAGTCGGGATATTCCTCGGTCAACTCTTCGGCCGCCAGCAGGTTCAGGCTGGGATCTTCCCGCACGGCGGTGTGGGGGCAGGCGCCGGTGGCGACGCCCCGGATGCGCCCGGTGTCGAAGACCCCCTCCAACGTCCGCGTGACGTGCTCGGCGTCCTCGCGGGTGAAGATGTCGTTTGTGATGACCACCGGATGCCGGCCCCGGTCCATCAACATCGGCACCAGCCGCTCCACCAGCGTGGTCTTGCCGGAGCCCACCGGCCCGCCGACGCCAATTCGGGGCACACTTCGCATGGTTATTCTCCGGTTGTTTGGGCTGCGGTTAGTAAAAGGTCAGGCCGGCGGAGCGGTGCTCCGCCGGCCTCAGCGACGCTCAATCCGGACCGCGGGGTTATCAGACCTGTTTCAGCAGCGTCCCTAGCCGGTCCAGCAGAGCCTGCACGTCGTCCAAGCTCTCGGCGATGTCCTCCTGCGACATCTCGTTTTCGTAGAAGTTCCCGTGCAGGTCGTTGGCCACCGAGAAGAAGCGGTAAATATCCCGATCGCCCATTTCTGATCGGATCCTGCTGGCGACTCGGGATAGATGCCGGTGCTTGCCGTGCTCCCACCCGCGCTGCTCGGCGACGGCCTTGAGCATCTGGGCAGCCGCACCCCAGCCCTTTTCGGAGGCCTGCGGCAGGTCGCCGGCGGTCAGCTCCGCCCTGGCTTGGACCAGGAACCTCTGGCTGGCTTGTTGATACGTCTGCGTGGTCATGGTCAATCTTCGGGTGTCCTCTCAGGTTACCAAGTGCGACGCGGCGGTGGCAAGGTCCACCTGCAAATGATCGCGGTGCAGCAGGCCACATCGGGCCGTCGTTCCCCATCTCTGCAGCGCCAAAGCCAAGCGCAGCAACGGTGGGTGCCGATTGCGACGTGTTCATTTTGTTCATCCGGGACTGCCAGCTGAGCGACTATGTCGATCGTAGGGTCTCTGGTACTTCCCTGCCGCGTGAGCGGACGTCCGTCAACTGGCGAACATCCGAACGTCGTCGCGCTCGTGCAGCATGGACGCGATGTCGGTCTGCGGCGCGAAGGATGTCATCTCGCGCCAGTCGCGGCGCTGCAACGCCGTCGTCGCGCTGATCACGGGTTGATGCAGCCCATGCAGGATGCGCTGCGCCTCCGAGTGCGTGATGGGCAGCAGCCGTTGCGCCGCGCCCAGGACGCCCACCGCGAAGCTGTGGCAGTGCATCAGCAGGGCGTTCTCGGCATCTATCCCCACCGCACCCGCCGCCACGCCCAGCGCGACCGCTCCCGTGCCCGGCGTTTCCCGTTCCGTCACCAGCCGCCGAAAGTCGCCGTGAACCCCGCATCCAGTCTCTCCCGATAGCAACGGCGCCGTTTCGTCCAGGATGCGCCGGCCGGCGTGACCGGACGCCACCCGCAGTTCCGCGGACAGTTTCATCGCGTGCAAATGCCAGTCGATGTCCACCAGCGTCGCCAGGTCGCCGTCCCGCGCCGCGCGGTGGGCATTCAGCAACGCGACCCCATCGCAGGGCAGGATCGACCAGGTAAGCAGGTTGCCCAGGTACTCCCCCAGGTCGTCGGCGTTCCGGACCCAGCCCCGCGTCACCATCCCTTCCAGCCCCTGGGAATGAGCGTAGGCCCCGGACGGAAAGAACGAGTCGGCAAGTTGCAGGGCGGCCAGAAAGCTCGCGCTGCCGTCGGCGCTCATCACGGTCGCGTCCGCTACACCAGGAAGTGCAGCTGCGCCAGGCTGAGCCGTTCCGCCGGCGGAACCGTGGCGATCTCACCGTCGACGCGCACCGTGTAGGTGTCCGGGTCAACCTCGATCACCGGCATGGCGTCGTTGCGCACCATCTGCCGCTTGGTGATGGTGCGGCACCCGCGCACCGGCTCGACCCGCCGGGATAACCCCAGATCACGGTGGACACCCACCGCGTAAGCCGCCTGGGATACGAAGGTGAGCGAGGTGCTGGACACCGCCTTGCCCAACGCGCCGAACATGGGGCGGTAGAACGACGGCTCGGCGGTGGGTATCGACCCGTTGGGGTCGCCCATGACCGCCCAGCAGATCATCCCGCCCTTGATGATCATCTTGGGCTTGGCGCCGAAGCTGCCCAGCGGCCACAGCACGATGTCCGCCAGCTTGCCCGGCTCCAGTGAGCCCACCAGGTGCGATATGCCGTGGGTGATGGCCGGGTTGATGGTCAGCTTGGCCAGATAGCGCAGGACGCGGAAGTTGTCGTGGTCGGGCGAGTCCTCGGGCAGCTTGCCCTTGAACTGCCGCATCTTGTCTGCGGTCTGGAACAGCCGGGTGAAGTTCTCGCCCACCCGGCCCATCGCCTGCGAGTCCGATGCGTACATGCTGATCACGCCCAGATCGTGGAGCACGTCCTCGGCGGCCATGGTCTCCGGCCGGATGCGGCTCTCGGCGAAGGCTACGTCCTCGGGAACGCGCGGGCTGAGGTGATGGCACACCATCAGCATGTCCATGTGCTCGGTCAGCGTGTTGACAGTGTACGGGCGCGTCGGGTTGGTGGACGACGGCAGCACGTTCAGTTCCGACGCAATGCGGATGATGTCCGGCGCGTGCCCGCCGCCGGCGCCCTCGGTATGGTAGGTGTGGATTGCCCTGCCGCCGATGGCCGCGATGGTGTCCTCGACGAACCCGGCCTCGTTCAGCGTGTCGGTGTGGATCGCCACCGGCACGTCGAACCGGTCGGCCACGGCCAGGCAGCAGTCGATGGCTGCCGGCGTGGTGCCCCAGTCCTCGTGGAGCTTCAGGCCGCTGGCCCCCGCCGCGATCTGCTCCTCCAGTGGAGCCGGGTCGCTGGCGTTGCCCTTGCCCAGCAAACCCCAGTTCATGGGCAGCGGCTCGGCGGCCTCCAGCATCCGCGCGATGTTCCACGGGCCCGGCGTGCAGGTGGTGGCGTTGGTGCCGTCCGCCGGCCCGGTGCCCCCGCCGATCATCGTCGTGATGCCATTGGACAGCGCGTGGTGCACCTGCTGCGGCGCGATCATGTGGATGTGCGAGTCGACGCCGCCCGGCGTGGCGATCAGGTGCTCGCCGGCGATGACCTCGGTGCCCGGACCGACCACCATGTCGGGATGCACGCCGTCCATCACGCCCGGGTTGCCGGACTTGCCCACCGCGACGATGTGCCCGTGGCGCACCCCGATGTCCGCCTTGATTATGCCGAGGACGGGATCCATGATGATGGCGTTGGTGATGACCAGGTCCAGCGCGCCGTTCCGATTGGTCGTCTCCGACGCCTGCCCCATGCCGTCCCGCGCCGACTTGCCCCCGCCGAACACCAACTCGTCGCCGGGGGTGAGCAGGTCCCGCTCGATCTGGCAGACCAGGGCGGTGTCGGCCAGGCGAAACCGGTCTCCCACGGTCGGCCCGTAGAGGTCAACGTACTGCCGGCGGCTGATTCGGGCCATGTCGCTATGCCTCGCTGGTATCCGCCGGGTTCGGCGGCTGGTTGAGGAAATTCCGTTTGGAGATCGCTTCGACGGCCTGAGCGCGCACGGCCGGTGAATCCAGGCTGCCATCGGTGAGGCCGTTGAGCCCGCGCACCCGCCGCGCCCCGCCGATTGCCACCAGCGTCACGTCCTTGCGGTCGCCCGGCTCGAAGCGCACCGCGGTCCCGGCCGGCACGTCCAGCCGCATCCCGAAGGCGGCCTCCCGGTCGAACCGAAGCGCGCGGTTCACCTCGAAGAAGTGGAAGTGCGAGCCCACTTGTATGGCCCGGTCGCCGGTGTTCCACACGGAGAGCGTGCGCGTGGGCCGGCCCGCGTTGATCTCAACCGGCTCGTCGGCGATGATGTAACGTTCGCTGGGATTGCTCATGCTTGTCCTGGTTGGGCCGGGGAGTGTCATCAAATCCCGTCATTCCGGCGAAAGCCGGAATCCAGGCGCCTTTTGTAACCAATACGTGCGCCATTGGACGACATTCCTTTATTCATTACACAATGGGGCCTTACACAATGGGGTCATGCACCGACACCAGCTTGGTGCCGTCAGGGAACGTCGCCTCAACCTGCACCATGTCCACCATTTCGGGCACGCCTTCCATCACGTCCTCCCGCCGCAGCACCTGCCGGCCCAGCTCCATCACCTCGGCGACGGTCCGGCCGTCCCGCGCGCCCTCCAGGATCGACTCCGTGATCAGGGCAATCGACTCGGGCACGTTGAGCTTCAGGCCGCGACCCTGCCGTTTGCGCGCCAGGTCGGCCGCGACGTAGATCAGCAGCTTCTCCGATTCCCGTGGGGTCAGCATCATGGTGGATCGCCTCCGGCTCTACAGCGAGGAGAGGTAGCGGGACACCTCGTAGTCGGTCACTTCGGAGCGGTACTCGTCCCACTCCAGCTTCTTGTTCTCGATGAGGCTGTTGAACACGTGGTCGCCCAGCGCCTCGTAGAGCAGCTCGCTGGTCTCGGCCAGGTTGATCGCCTCGCCCAAGCTGGACGGCAGCGTGCGGATGCCCAGCGACTGGCGACGCTGCGGCGACATCTCCTGCACGTTGCCCACCACCGGAGCCGGCACCTGGTACTGCTCCTCGATACCCTTGAGCCCCGCGGCCAGCATCGCGCTGAACGCCAGGTACGGGTTGCACGCGGGGTCGGGAGACCGGTACTCGATGCGGATGGACGATTCCTCGCCCCGCTCGTAGCTGGGCACCCGTATCAGATCCGAGCGGTTCACGTGGGTCCACGAAACGTACACCGGCGCCTCGTATCCGGGGATCAGCCGCTTGTACGAGTTGACCCACTGGTTGGTCACCAGCGTGATCTCCGGCGCGTGGGCGATCAGCCCCGCGATGAACTGCTTGCCCAATGCCGAGAGGTACTGTTCGTCGTCCGCGCTGTAGAACCGGTTGTCTTCGCCGGAGAATAGCGACTGGTGCAGGTGCAATCCCGACCCGTTGATGCGCGAAACCGGCTTCGGCATGAACGTGGCGTACACGTTCTGCAGCTGGGCCAGCTCCTTGATCACCAGCTTGGCCGTCATCAGGTTGTCGGCCATGGTCAGCGCGTCGGTGTACTCCAGGTCGATCTCGTGCTGGCTGGGCGCACCCTCGTGGTGCGAGTATTTGACCGGTATGCCCATCTCCGCCAGGTTGAGCACGGTGTCCCGGCGCAGATCGGAAGCCGGGTAGCTGGAAAGCTGGTCGAAGTAGCCGTCGTGGTCCAGCAGTTCCGGCGCGCCGGCGCTCTTCAGGTAGAAGAATTCCAGCTCCGCGCCCACGTTGTAGGTGAACCCCATCTCCGCGGCCTTGTCCAGGTTGCGCCTCAGGACCTGCCGCGGGTCGCCGGAGAAGGTCTGGCCCCGAGGGTGGCGGATGTCGCAGAACATCCGGGCCACGGCGTTCTGGCGCGGACGCCACGGCAGCAGGTTGAAGGTGGACGGGTCGGGGTGGGCGCGCATGTCGCTCTCGTGGTGGCGGGCGAACCCGTCGATGGCCGAGCCGTCGAAGCCCACGCCGCGCTCCAGCGCGTCCTCCAGATCATCGGCCGTCACCGCGAAACCCTTGAGCTTGCCCAGGATGTCGGTGAACCACAGGCGGATGAACTTGACGTCGTTTTCCCGCGCGGTCCGCAGTACGTAGTCCCGGGCGGCGGATGTCTCAGTTGTCATGTCTATTCCTCACGTTCGAGTTGTATGCGCGGGGGCCTACACCGCCACGTACTCCCTGACCAGATTGTGGTCCAGGTCCCGTGCGGCGCCTTCCAGCACTATGGCTCCCTTTTCCATCACGTAGCAGTAGTCGGCGATGCCCAGGGCAAAGTCCAGGAACTGCTCGACCAGCAATATTGTCGTCTCGTTCTGCTCCCGCAGCCGGTGCAGCAGCTCCTCGATCTCCTGGACGATTGACGGCTGGATCCCCTCGGTGGGTTCGTCCAGCAGCAGCAGGGAGGGCTGACGCACCAGCGCCCGGGCCAGGGCCAGTTGTTGCTGCTGCCCGCCACTCAGCGTGCCGGCGACCTTCTTCGTGTAGGTCTTCAGCGCGGGGAACAGGCCATACATCCTTTCGACCGATTCGGCGCGCCCCTGCTTGCCGGCGAAGGCTTCCAGCCCCATCAGCAGGTTCTCGTGCACCGTCAGATAGGGGAAGACGTGCCGGCCCTGCGGCACGTAACCGAACCCGGCCTTGGCCCGCCGGTGCGGCGCCCATCGCGTCATATCCGACGGCCCGAATCGGATCTGGCCGGCCCGCGGGTTGAGCAACCCCATGATCGCCTTGAGCATCGTGGTCTTGCCCACGCCGTTCCGACCCATGAGGCACACCACCTGCCCCTCCGGCACGTCCAGCGCCACGTCGGTCAGCACCAGGCTCTGCCCGTAGCCCACGGACAGGCCCTTGATGGTCAGGAATGGCTCGGGTTGACGAAACATGGTCATGATGATCTGCCAGTGAAGATCAGTCCGCGGCAACCGGCGCGGCGTGTTCCGCCTCGCGTCGCCCGTTGAGCCGGCCGGACTGTGGCCGCTGCGACCGGCTGTTGCCCAGGTACGCCCGGATGACCTCCGGGTCCTGCTGCACCTCTTCCATGGTGCCCTCGCTGAGCACCTTGCCCAGGTGCAGCACCGTGACCGTCTGGGCAAACTGCCGCACGAAGTCCATGTCGTGCTCGACCACCAGCACCGACCGCGCGCCGCCGATGGACTGGAGCAACTCCCCGGTGCGGTCGCGCTCCCGACGGGTCATGCCGGCCACCGGCTCGTCCAGCAGCAGCAGCTTGGGCTCCTGCACCAGCAGCATCCCGATCTCCAGCCACTGCTTCTCGCCGTGGGACAGCCCGCCGGCGATGTCCTGCGCCCGGCGCTGCAGGCCCACTTCCTCCAGCGTGCTCGTGATCCGGTCGCCCTCACCTCGCCGCGGCTTGCCCAGCAATCGCGTGATCCGGCTGCGGAACCCCAGAGTCACTTCGAGGTTCTGGTACACGGTCAGGCTGGCGAATATTGAGGGCGTCTGGAACTTGCGGCCCACGCCCAGCCGAACCAGCTGGTACTCCTGCCGGCGGCTCAGGTCCGTCGTGCCGTCGAAGATGATCCGCCCCCGGGTGGGCTTGGACTTGCCCGTGATCACGTCGATCAGCGTCGTCTTGCCCGCGCCGTTGGGTCCGATCAGGAACCGCATCTCCCCGTAGCCGATGGCGAGGTCCAGCTCGTTCAGCACGGTGAACCCGTCGAAGCTCACCGTCAGGCTCTCCACGGACAGGATGGGCTGGCTCAGATCCGGCGTCGGGCTGGACCCATTGCGCGAAATCGAGTTGTTCGGATTGCCAATCATCGTGTCGCTCCAGGAAGCCGGCGTGAGATCGCCCCGCGAACCTGCTCGCGTGACAGCCACCACGGCTTCCGCCAGCCCTCGCCGCGCAGCAGGCCCATGATGCCCGACGGGAACAGCAGCACCGCGCCGATGAAGAGCAGGCCCAGGAAGTACTGCCACACCGCCGGGAACGACTCGCTCAGGCCGCTCTTGGCTCCGTTGACCACCACCGCGCCGATCACTGCCCCGAGGAGCGCTCCGCGTCCACCCACGGCCACCCAGATGGCGATCTCGATGGACGGCACGATGCCCATCATCGTCGGCGAGATGATGCCCACCTGCGGCGTGAACAGCGCGCCGGCCACGCCGGCAATGCCCGCCGACAGCGAGAATACCAGAGTCTTCAGCACCGCCGGGTCGTAGCCGGAAAAGCGCACGCGGTTCTCGTCGTCGCGCATGGCCACCAGCAGCCGCCCCAGCCGCGACGAGATCAGCCACCAGCACAGCAGGTAGGCGGCGGTCAGCGCGGCCACGCTGGCGTAGTACAGGATCAGCTGCATCGACGGTGCGTTCAGCGGATAGCCGAAAATCGTCGTGTAGTTCGTGATGCCGTTGGTGCCGCCGGTGTACGCCTGCTGCCCGATGAACAGGATGCTCACGATCAGCGCCAGCGCCTGGGTGATCAGCGCGAAATACACGCCCGTTATGCGGCTGCGGAACACCAGGTATCCCAGCGCGCCGGCCAGCGCCGCCGGCACGACGAAGGTCATGGGTATGGCGAACCAGGCGTACTTGAACGGCGCCCAGAAGAAGGGCAGCTCCGTCAGGCCGCTCCAGAACATGAAGTCGGGCAGCTTTCCGCCGGCCGATTCCAGCTTCAGGTACATTGCCATGGCGTACCCGCCCAGCCCGAAGAACACGCCGTGCCCCAGGCTCAGCATCCCGGCGTAGCCCCAGATCAGGTTCAGGGACACCGCCAGCATGGCAAAGGTCAGGAACTTGCCCAGCAATGCGATCCGGAAGTCTGACAGCACCGCCGGCGCCGCCAGCAGCACGACCAGCATGATCGCCGGCGCGATCCACGAGCCGATGCGGTCGTGCATCCGCACCGGCGCCGACGCGTTGCGCACCACGGTGATGATTGATGACATGGTCGTCATGGCGTCCTACCGTCCCTTGGCCCGCATCAGGCCGGCCGGCCGCCACTGCAGGAACAGGATCACCATGGCGAACACCAGCACCTTGCCCACCACCGCGGTGGTGCCAAACTCCAGCATCGTGTTCAGCATCCCGATGATCAGCGCCGCCAGGATGGTGCCCGGCACCTGCCCCAGCCCGCCCAGGATCACCACGATGAAGGCGTCCACCACGTAGAAGGTGCCCAGCGACGGACCGATGGGCCCGATCAACGTCAGCGCACACCCGGCCACGCCGGCCAGTCCGGAGCCGAGCGCGAAGGTGAAGCTGTCCACCCGCCGGGTCGAGACGCCCAGGCTGGAGGCCATTTCCCGGTTCTGCATCACGCCCCGCATCCGGCGCCCTTCGCTGGAACGGTACATGTAAAGGTAGAGCCCGCCGATGCACGCGGTGACCAGCCCCAGGATGAACACGCGTTTCACGGGCAATACCAGGTCAGACGTGACCGTGAGCGCGGTGCCCAGCCACGGCGGCGCCACCACCTGCACGTTGGGCGCGCCAAAGATCGTCCGCGCCAGTTGCTGCAGGAACAGGCCGACGCCCCAAGTCGCCAGCAGCGTGTCCAGGGGGCGGCGGTAGAGGAAACGGATCAGCACGTTCTCCACCACGTACCCCGCCGCTCCGGCAACCACGAAGGAAACGGGGATGGCGATCAGGAACGTGATACCCGATTGGGCGTCACCGGTGAAGCTGAGCGCCGCCTGCTGCAGCGCGTACGTCGTGTACGCTCCGATCATGATGAACTCGCCGTGGGCCAGGTTGATGACGTTCATCAACCCGAAGGACAGCGCCAGTCCCAGCGCGATCAGCAGCAGGATTGAGCTCAGGCTGAGCCCGTTGAACAGTTGTAGAGCCCAAACTTCCATATTGTGGCCATAAAGGAGTTTGAGGAGGCGGAGGCGCGGATGTTATCCGCAACTGTGGCTCACGGCTACCCGGTTGGTCATTGCGAGCGCAGCGTGGCAATCTCGTTGTGGTCAGGATCGTCGCTACACGAACGGAATCGCCGCTTCGCTCCGCGCAGTGACAGGTTTGCGGAAAACGGGTACGCGTGAGGAGCCTGTGGTTGTGGTCAGAAGCAGGGTTATCAGGACTTCGGGATTTACAGGATTGGAGCCATCCGGTGGCGGAGAACACCCAATCCTGTCAATCCTTCAATCCGGCAAATCCTGATTCTGACGGTTGAGACTTACTGGGCCAACTCCCGGAGGCCGGCGGCCCATTCGTAGGTGTCCAGGTAGGGGTCCGGAACTACCGGGGAGCCGGAGTTCCATATCTCGTCGATCTGTCCGTCGTCGCGCACCGTGCCGATGCGGACGGTCTTGGACACGTGCTGGTTCTCGTTGTGGATGGTCACCATTCCGCCCGGAGCGGCGAACTGGATGCCCTTGGCGGCTTCCTTGACCGCGGCCACGTCGGTGGTCCCGGCCTTCTCAACGGCGGCCTTCCACAGGTACACGCCGAAGTAGCCCGCCTCGATGGGGTCGTCGGTGACGCGGTTCTCGCCGTACTTGGTCTTGAACGCGCTGACGAACTTCACGTTTTCCGGCGTGTCGGTGGTCTGGAAGTAGTTCCACGCCACCAGGTGCCCGGCAATGTTCTCCGCGCCGATGCCGGTGATCTCTTCCTCAGCGACGCTCACCGAGATGGTCGGCAGGTCCTCGGCCGTGATGCCGGCGTCCTTGAGCTGCTTGAAGAAGGCCACGTTGGAGTCTCCGTTCAGCGTGTTGAACACCACGTCGGGGTCGGCGGCCTTGATCTTGGTGATCACGGTGCTGTACTCGGTGTGCCCCAGCGGGGTGTACTCCTCGCCCACGGCCTCAAGGCCGACGGCGGTGAGCTGCTTGTTGATGATCAGGTTCGACGTGCGCGGGAACACGTAGTCAGATCCCAGCAGGTAGAACTTGGTCTTGCCCTCTTCCAACAGGTACTCGATGGCCGGCACGATCTGCTGGTTGGTCGTCGCGCCCGTGTAGAAGATGTTGGGCGACGTCTCCAGGCCCTCGTACTGCACCGGGTAGAACAGCAGGCCGTTGTTGGCCTCGAACACCGGCAGCATCGCCTTTCGGCTGGCGCTGGTCCATCCGCCGAACACCACGGACACCTCGTCCTCCTGGAGCAGCTTGCGCGCCTTCTCGGCGAAGGTCGGCCAGTCGGACGCGCCGTCCTCGATGACGACCTCCAACTGCTTGCCCATCACCCCGCCCGAGGCGTTGATCTCTTCAATCGCCAGCAGTTCGGCGTCGTGCACGGCGGTCTCGCTGATCGACATCGTGCCGGACAGGGAGTGCAGGATGCCCACCTTGATCGTGTCGGACTCGGGGGCGGCGGGCTCGCTCGCCGGCTGTGAGGATGCGCTGGCAGCCGGCGCCGCGGGGGCGGCCGGCGCCGGGGGCGGCTCGGAGCCGCAGGCGGCCAGCATCAGGGGCATGAGAACGGCGGCCACGCCAATGAGCGCGAACCGCATCAGTACAGGCAGTTTGGCTAAACCGGTTACAGACATCGTGGATGTTTCCTCCTCTGGAGTGTTTCGTCAACGGCAGGTCGCCGCCAACTCTGGAAAAACGACTGCATCGGACGCGGTGCGCCAGTGTCGATGCCAAATACGCTAACCCCACGGTGTTACCGGCAAATTGCAACTCTATGACCGTGAAGTTGCGTCCGCGTAAACGACGCGTAACGTCGCCCAACAGCCCATGCCACCCCGAGCCGCCTACCCCAAACCGCTTCCAAACTCCGCAAACCACACCCCACACCCCACACCCCTGCCCCATTCGTCACGCCCGCGCCAGAAGGCCACTGCGCCCATGCGTACCCGGCTTGGCGGCGGGAATCGTCAGAATCAGGATAGGAGTTACGCAGTTGGGAGCGATTTCGTGCTTGGATCATCTGTATCACAGGCGCAATTTTATGCTCAACTGCGTAACTCCTATCAGGATTTTCAAGGATTTGGGGATTATCAGGATTGGAACCGTTCCGCAATGGAGATCTCCCAATCCTGGCAAATCATGAAATCCCGTAAATGCTGCTTCTGACGGTCCCCGCCGCTGGATAGAAGTTTGTGATAATCGCCATCAATCTATATGCCTTGTGCGCATATTCATCAAAGGCGTAAAATGCGCCGCGTTGCGCAACGGCAATCGTCGCGTTGCGCCGTTTTTCTTAATCGCTATGACCAGCAACGACGCACCCTCCGGCGGAGCGCGCTTCGGCTTCCGGCCGCGCAACGTTTACTACGGCTGGTACATCGTCTTCGCCACCGGCTTCGTGATGACGATAGCCACGGTGCCGCTGTTCCACGCGATGACCCTGTGGGCCGTCGCCCTCGAAAACAGTTTCGGCTGGCCCCGGGGCCAACTTTCCCTGGCCCTCACGCTGACCCGCATCGAGGGCGGCCTGATGGGCCCCGTCGAGGGGTACCTGACCGACAAGCTCGGCGCCCGCAAGATGGTGTTCATGGGGTTCATCATCTTGGGCATCGGCTTCCTGATCTTCTGGCAGATCGACGCCGGCTTCTGGCCCGTGGCGCCCCTGTACATGTTCTACGTCGCCTACATGGTCATGGCGGCCGGCCAGGGCATGGGCAGCTGGGTGCCCATGATGACCACCATCAACAACTGGTTCTCCCGCCGCATGGCTTCGGCCATGGGCTGGGCCAACTTCATGAGCCGGGGCGGCGCGCTGCTGATCATCCCCCTCATCGACCTCGGCATCAACGGCAGCGTCGGCGTCCCCTTCACCGGGCATACCCTCGGCATCGGCCGTGCCATCGGCTGGGAAAACGTCGCGTTAATCCTGGCGATCCTGATCCTCATCGCCGCCCTCCCGCTGTCCTACGTCATCCGCAACCGGCCGGAGGATATGGGCCTCCAGGCGGAGGGAACCGAAACCTCGTCGACGGCGCGCGGCGGACGTCGCGCCGCGCAACCCCAGGGCTTGACCGCCCAGCAGGCGGTGCGCACCTCCGCGTTCTGGCTCATCGCCCTCGGCCACGGCATGACCAGCATGATCATCCTGGCCATCTTCACCCACCTCGGGCTGCTGCTCAAGGACGCCGGCTTCGAGGAATACGCCGGCACCGTGGTGATCCTCTACACCCTGGTGTCCATGTTCTCCCAGCCCCTGGGCGGCTACATCGGCGACCGCTTCCCCAAGCGATACGGGCTGTTCGTTTTCACCACGATACAGGCCGGCGCCGTGCTGCTCCTCACCTTCAGCACCGAGCTCTGGATGTTCTACACCTTCGCCGTGATCTTCGGCTTCGGCTTCGGGGGCCGCAACCCGCTCACGACGTCCATACGCGGCGAGTATTTCGGTCGCGGCAACTTCGGCAAGATCCTGGGCATCAGCACCATCCCCATGAACGGGCTGCTACTCATTTCAAGCCCCTTCGCCGGCTACATGTACGACTGGCAGGGCTCCTACACCATCGCCTTCCTGGTGCTGGCGGGGTTCAACTTCATCGGCGGCGTCTGCTTCCTCTTCGCCAAGCGCCCCAGCATCCCCACCACGCCCGCAGCCGCCGCGCCCGTCGCCTCCCCGGCGCCAGCGGCGGGCGACTCGTAGGCCGCAACCCCGGTCTCGATGACCGGGCGCGCCACGCCAAAGATTGAGGGCGGGTTTCGTACCCGCCCTCGTCGTTCAACGTCCGTGCCGTAGCGGATCAGCCCAGATCGGTCTCGGTGATCTCGATGTTCTGGATGGCCAGACGCTCGGTTGGCTGAGAATTCTCACCGCTGCGGCTCTGCCGCACCGGCGACGTGGCCAGCGCTTCCAGCACGTCGTCGCCCTCGGTCAGCATCCCGAAGATGGTGTAGTTGGGCGGCAGCCCCGCGTTGGCGCCGTGCACGATGAACCACTGGCTGCCGTTGGTGTTCGGGCCGGCGTTGGCCATCGCCAGGGTCCCCCGCGTGTAAGAGCGCGTCACTTCCTCGTCGCGGAACCGGTAGCCGGGCCCGCCGGTGCCGTCGCCTTTGGGGCACCCACCCTGGATCATGAACCCGTTGATGACCCGGTGGAACTGGTTGTCTTCGTAAAATCCGTCCCGCGCCAGGAAGACGAAGTTGTTGACGGCTCTCGGAGCAACCTCCGACAGCAGCTCAATAGTCATGTCGCCTTTGTCGGTCTTGATGACGGCGTGGTACCGCTTGGTCCCTTCAATGACCAGGCCGGGCGAGTTCTCATATTGCTTGGGGGGCATCGAATGTCTCCTGATGATCGTGGAACGGATAAGTCCCGCCGATTATACCCTACCGTCAGCCGCGACCCCCCGGCGTTGCTATAATCCGCGCGAACCGCGACCAACCCGATTATGCGCGGCAGCGCCGCCCGATAAGGAGACACCCATGCCCAATCCCACGGTCCACATCATCGCCACCGGCGGCAGCATCGCCGGCGTCGGCCCCGACCGCCTGGACTACACCCTGTATCCCGAGATCGGTGACCATCTCACCATCGACCAGAACCTGGCCCGCGTGCCGGAGATCGGCGACAACTTCAACATCATCGCCGAGGACATGGTCAGCGTCGGCAGCACCGCCATCGGCCCCGCCAACTGGATCGCCCTGGCCGAGCGCATCCATGCCATCGACCGCGACGAGCCCGGCACCGCCGGCATCGTCATCACCCACGGCACCGCCACCCTGGAGGAGACCGCCTACTTCCTCCACCTGACCGTCAAGACCCAGCGGCCCGTGGTCATCACCGGCGCCATGCGTCCGCCCACAGCCATCAGCACCGACGCCGACCTCAACCTGCTGGACGCCGTGCGCATCGCCGCCACGCCCGAGGCCGCCGGCATGGGAGCGCTCACCGTCCTCAACAACGAGATCCACTGCGCCCGCGAGGTTTACAAGGCCAACACCCTGCGCGTCGAGACCTTCAAGGCCAACGAACTGGGCTTCCTGGGCTACGCCGACTCCGACCACCAGGTCGTGTTCTACCGCCGTCCCGTCCGCAAGCACACCACCGAAACGCCCTTCCGCGTCGATGGCAGGCGCGACCTGCCCCGGGTGGACATCGTGCACGCTTACGCCGGCGCCGACGGCATGCTCATCGACGCCGTGCGCGCCCACGCCGATCAAACGGGGCAGCGCGTCGGCCTGGTCCTCGCCGGTTTTGGCGCCGGAACCTTCCCGCCGGCGGTCATCTCGGCAGCCGAGGCCGCCGTGGCCGGCGGCATGCCCGTGGTTCTCGCCAGCCGTTCCATCGCCGGCCGCGTCGTCATGACCCCGCGCAAGGACGAGCAGGGCTTCATCGTCTCCGACAACCTCATGCCCCAGAAGGCCCGCCTGCTGCTAATGCTCGGCCTGACCGTCACCGACGACCGGGACGCGCTTCAGCAGATGTTCTACGAGTACTGACGGTACTGAACTGATGGACATGCGGACCGTTTAGGTAGCACAAAAGGATAGCGGCTATAATGGATGTATAGCCCATGAGGAGACAAGGGCGTACCGACATGGTCCCAATTCGAGATGCAGTTTACCTGATCGATCTGATCCACAGCCTCCGTCGCTTGCCACGCGAAACCGAGTGGGTGGAATTCAAGGTCAACCAAGCCACCGATCCCAAAGAGATTGGCGAATACGTTTCAGCACTCGCGAATGGGGCCACGCTGAACGACAGGGATGCCGCTTATATCCTATGGGGAATCGAGAATGACGATCACGAAGTAGTTGGCACGCGCTTTGAACCGTCGACTACCAAAGTGGGGAACGAACCCCTGGAACATTGGCTGCGGCGTGGGCTAGCTCCGCGCATAGACTTTCGCTTTCACGAAGTCCATTTTGATGGGAAGCGCGTTGTGATTTTGGAGATAGAGCCCACAATACGGCAACCGGTTGCTATCTGGGGAGAACGATTTATTCGTGTGGGAGACGTAAAGACAAATCTTCGTGAGCATCCTGAAAAAGAACGCGCACTTTGGGACGCCTTGAGACGGTTTAGCTTCGAGAATGAAATAGCGTTTGAGAGGGCGAGCGACGATGACATTCTATCGGTCTTGGACTGCCCCGCTTACTTCGAGCGGCTCGGCGTCCCGCTCCCAGATGGGCGTGCAGCGATATTGGAACGGCTGCACAATAACCGGCTGATCCTGCCGTGTGATGCAGGTGGCTGGAATATCACAAACTTGGCAGCAGTGCTGTTCTCCAGGAACATGCACGACTTCTCGCGTATTGGGCGCAAAACTTTGCGCATCGTCCAGTATCGAGGCGATAGACGAACCGAAACGCAGCGCGAACACGAGTTCGCCGCCGGCTATGCAGTCGAATTCGATACTATAGTGGATTACATAATGACGATTACCCCAGCCAATGAAGTAATCGAACAAGCACTGCGCCGGGAAGTGCCGATGTTCCCTCGTATTGCAGTACGCGAGCTGGTTGCCAACGCACTGATACATCAAGATTTATCCATTACGGGTGCCGGACCGATGGTGTCGGTATTTGACACCCGAATTGAAATCGCTAATCCTGGCGAACCTTTGGTCCCGACTGAGCGCTTTGTGGACGCAGAGCCCAAGTCTCGTAATGAAAACCTCGCACGGTTGATGCGTAGGCTCAATATTTGCGAAGAACGGGGTAGCGGCATCGATAAGGTATTGCAAGAAGTGGAAGTGTTTCAGTTGCCTCCTCCACTTTTCGAAGTCCCGCCCGGCTCTACGCGAGTGTCGTTGTTTGCCCATAAGCCCTTGTCAGATATGGACAGATCAGAACGGATACGTGCTTGCTATCTGCACGCTTGCCTTTGCTATGTAACCACTCGTCCAGTAAACAACGCTTCAATCCGAGAACGCTTTGGCCTTTCCGATGATCGTAATGATCGGGCATCCCGTCTGCTCAAAGAAGCCGTAGACGATGGAAGGATACGGGTGAGGGATGCAAGCGTTGGGACGCGCAGCCGAACTTACTTACCGTTCTGGGCAGCCTGATTTGCTTGCAGAAACGGTCCGTTTGGCCGCTGACGCCACTCCGTTCCTACTGGAGCGCCGCTGGACTTTGCTTGCGCGTTGCTTGCAAAAACGGGCTATTTGGCCGCTGACGCCACTCCGTTCCTACTGGAGCGCCGCTGGACTTTGCTTGCGCGTTGCTTGCAATACTAGCCCGACGTGAGCACGCCTGTGGCGTCGTCCGGGTTGGAGTGTATAATGCGCTCAATCCCGCCCCTGGCCACCATCTGAGGAGCGCAATATATGGCACAGGCAGCCGGCGTCAGCCCCTCTCAATCCGCGACGCAGGACGCGCCGCCTCGCACCAAAGGCTCGGTGATGGCGACCACGCTGGTGGGCGCTCACGCCTTCGAGCACCTGTACGCCCACAGCATCCCCATCATCATCCTGGCCATCATCACCGAGTTCGAGCTGGGCGCGCTCAGCGTCGGCGCGGTGGTCGCCATCCGCTCCATCTTCGGCGGCATCACCAGCACCGCCGGCGGGTTCCTCGTTGACCTCTTCCACCACCGGGTGGCCTGGGTGCTGGCCATCAGCACGCTGATGATCGGCACCGGCTACCTGCTCATGTCCATTGCCCCGTCCTACGCCCTGATCCTGTGCGCCCTGGCGCTGGGATCCATGGGCAGCGCGTTGTGGCATCCGCCGGCCCTGGGCCTGCTGGCCCGGCGCTTCCCCGAGCGGCGCGGCCTGTTCATTTCCATGCACCGCTCCACCGGCAGCGTGGGCGACGTCATCGGCCCCCTGGCCGCCGGCGCGCTCATCGCCGGAGCCCTGACCTGGAGCGGCGGCGTTGGCGACGCCGAAGTCGCAGTGTCGTGGCCCTTGCCCTGGGGCACCGTGGACTGGCGCTACATCCTCGGGTTCAGCACGCCGGTGATGTTCATCGCCACGGTGGTCATCTTCATCCTGCTGCGCAACGCCGGCAGCGAGCGACCCGTCAACGTGGACATCGGCGCCCGCGTCCGCACCAACTGGGCCGGCATGAAGGACGCCTTCCGCGGCACCGGCATGTGGGCCATCTTCACCGTCTCCGCCGTGCGCGGCATGGCCGACCGGTCCCTGGTGTTCCTGGTCCCCCTGTATTTGATCCACCTGGGAGTCGGCGAGTTCCAGGCCGCCGTCCACGTCATGCTCATGGTGCTCCCCGGCATCCTCTTCGGCCCGATCATCGGCTCATTGTCCGACCGCATCGGCCGCCGCCCCCTGATCATCTTCATCATGGGCGTCACCACGATGCTCACCATCGCCATCATCATGGTCAGCGGCGAGGGCTACAGCCCGTGGATCACCGTCTTCGTCGCCATCTACGGGATGATGAACTTCTCGGTCAACAACCTTACCCAGGCCGCCGCCGCCGACATCGCCGCTGGCCGTCGGCTGGAGTCCAGCTTCCTCGGCCTGATGTGGGGCAACAACACCCTGTTCGGCGCCATCGCCGCCTTCATGATCTTCGGCCCGGTGGAGTGGTTCGACTGGCAGTACGGCTTCTTCATCGCCGCCGCCATCTACTTCGCCGGCTTCCTCGTCTCGCTGCTGATCCCGGGCAAGCCGCGCGAGCCCGAGGCCGTGCCGGCTCGGGCCTAGCCGCGAGGCAAACGAGCTTTGGCCGCAGCGCAGGGGACGCTGCCGGATACGTCTGCGGGTGGTGGACGCCGCACCGGAAACGGTGTGCTGGCCTCCACCCTCATCGGCGCCCACGGCTTCGAGCACCTGATCTCCAACAGCATCCCGCTGCTGACCACGGTGATGGCCGTGGACCTGGGGCTGGGCGCGTTGCAGGTCGGGGCCATCGTGGCGGTGCGCTCGGCCGCGGCCGGCGTCACCAGCGTCACCGGTGGGTTCCTGTCCGACCTGCTCCACCACCGGATCGCGTGGGTGCTGTCCATCAGCGCCCTGCTCACCGCCGTGGGCCTGCTGCTGATCGCGATATCCCCGTCGTATGGCGTGATCCTGCTGGCGCTGGCTTTGGCGTCGTCCGGCGCGGCCTTGTGGCACCCCCCGGCATTGGGCCTGCTGGCCCAGAGATTCCCCACCCGCCGGGGTCTGTTCCTGTCCATGCACCGCTCCACCGGCAGTGTGGGCGACGTGGTGGGCCCGATGATCGCTGGCATCCTGCTGCTCGGCGCATTGCGCTGGGAGGCCGCCGACGGGCTGGCCGTCGGTTGGGAACTGGGCCTGGAGCCGGTCAGTTGGCGCTGGATACTGGCCTTCGGCGCGCCGATCATGTTCGTCGCCACCTTCGTCATCTACGGACTGCTGCGCCACGCCGGAAACGCGCCGCCGGTGAACGTCGACCTGGGCCAGCGGCTGCGGACCATGTGGCAGGGCACCTACGTGGCCTTTCGCGGCACCGGTCTTTGGGCCATCTTCGCGGTGGCCGCGGTGCGCGGCATGGCCGACGGGTCCATGCTGTTCCTGGTGCCGCTGTACCTCACCCAGGCGCTGGGCATCAACACCTTCCAGGCCTCCGCGCACCTGGCATTGATGGTCGGCCCGGCGATGTTCACCGCCCCGCTGCTGGGCGCGCTCTCCGACCGGGTGGGCCGCAAGCCGCTCATCGTGTTCCTGATGGCCTTTGCCACGGTCTTGACCATTGCCATTCCATTGGGCGGGCCGCAGTACTCCCTCTGGATAACGGTCTGCGTCGCGCTTTACGGATTGCAGCACTTCACGGTGATCAACCTCACCTCGGCGGCCGCGGCCGACGTCGCCGCCCGCTACCGCCTGGAGTCCAGCTTCCTCGGCCTGATGTGGGGCAACAACGTGCTGTTCGGAGCCGTCGCCGCCGTGTTCATCTTCGGCCCCATCGAGTGGCTCGGCTGGCAGTACGGCTTCTTCATCGCCGGCGGCATTTACGCCGTGGGCTTCCTCGCGTCGCTGGCCATCCCGGGCCGGGAGCGGGAGCCAGCAACCGCGTAGTCTAGCGCTACAATAATGTACGGACCAAGTGCTATACAGGGCATGAAGGATCGATAAATGTCTTCACCAAAGCGCAGAGTGTTTTTCAGTTTTCATTACGAAAAAGACGCATGGCGTGGCGCGCAGATTAGAAACGCCGGCGCATTGGATGGAAATGAACCCGTCACCGACAATCAGTGGGAGACCATCCGCAGAGGTGGTGACGCAGCTATTCAGCGATGGATCGACGACCAGATTAGCACCCGATCATGCACCGTTGTTTTGATTGGCAGAGAAACGGCTGGACGCAAGTGGGTTCAGTACGAAATAACAAAGACGTGGAATGACGGGAAAGGCGTGGTCGGGATCTATATCCACAACCTTAAGAACCGCTTTGGACAGCAAGATGTACAAGGCCAAAACCCTTTCGACCTCATCACTTTCAATAACACGAGACGGCCAGTGTCCAGTGTCGTGAAAGCTTACAACCCAGCCACAAGCGACAGCCAACGTGCATACGCCACCATCACAACCAATTTGCAAGCTTGGGTTGAGGAAGCAATACAGATTCGCCGTAATTTCCGGTGATGGACATGAGCCAGCAACTGGAATACGACGCCAACTCCGAGGCGGTTCGTACGCACCTGGCCATTCTGCAGGACGTGATCCGGCGCATGGCCGGCAACAGCGCGTCGTGCAAGAACTGGTGCATCGTGCTCGTTGCTGCCATCCTGGTGCTGGTGGCCCGAACTGGCGCTCCCGCCTACGCCCTGCTGGCCGTGATCCCCGCAGCGCTGTTCCTGTTCCTCGACGCCTACTACCTGGCGCTGGAACAGGCTTTTCGCCAGTCCTACGACGCCTTCGTGGCGAAGCTGCACGACGGCGCGGTAACCCTGTCCGACCTGTATGTGGTGAAACCCGGCCGTCCCGTGGGTCGGCAGATGCTGGTCAGCCTGCGCTCCACATCCGTTTGGCCATTCTACCTGGCGTTGGTCGTGGCAATCCTGCTGGTGTGCCTGCTCGGATACTTCCTGCCGCCCGGGGACTGGTTCTCCTATGCACCGCTTGCGCCGTGACCGGAGAACCGGCGCGCTGTTCGCCCGGATCCATCACCGCAGCCCGCTGTAATGGTTGCCATCACCTCATGTCATGCGTACCCAGCTTCAATCGAACTGTCATTGCGAGCGAAGCGTGGCAATCTCGTGGTGGCAACCAGGGTCTCATTCAACAAGGAGATCGCCACGTCGCTACGCTCCTCGCGATGACAAACTGGGTACGCGTGAGGTGCCATCCAATATTGACTGAAAATATGACGGACGTTCGGGTTCGAGACGCGGCTGATACCACCCACACTCTCATCAACCGCCTCCTCCCCCTGACCGCCTGACACAAGCCCAATCGCCGATTGACATGTCCATCGCCACCGTTATCGCTATGAGCCCACGCCTGGCCGGCGTCTTTCTCCTGCTCACCGCCGTGGCCACCGCCATCATGGTGCCCACCCGGATCATGGCCGACGCCGACCAGCCGACCCTGCGCCTGACCCTTGAGGCAATCGACGAGAATACGCTGGCCTACACCTACAGCGCCGTGGCCCGCATCGTCTCGGGCATCTTTCTGCTGGCGGCGGCGGGACTATTGAGGTCCGTGACGACGCCCTGGTATTCGGCGCCGGCGAAACTGGCGATGACCGCCCTGTCGTTGTCGGGCGTCATAACGGTCGTATCGGGCGTGTGCGCGCTCATCCTGACCAACGTCGGCCCGTCCGCAATAGCGTTCGATGGCGCTCTCTTGTTCGAGTTGGCCAACCGCCTGGACACCGCCCGCTGGATCACCGGCAAGGCAGGCTTCTCCCTGGCCGGCCTGGGTCTCATCGCCCTGGCCCCGGTGCAGTGGCGCGTCGGCGGCCTGCTCAAGGTCTCCGCCGTCGCCGACGTGATCATCGGCGTCGTAATGCTGTTCATCTGGGTCGATGCCGCCACCGTCATGCACCGCGTGTCGGGCATTGCCTTCCTCGCCTGGCTCATCGTAAGCGGCCTGTGGCTGGTCGCCGGCCTGCTCCAGCCGCCGGCGCCGACCTTCGATGCCGACGATGCCCCTCAAGACGATGCCCCTCAAAACGCAACCGGAGAGTACGAATATGGCCGACCGCGCAACTAACCTCGCCACCGTCCGCCGCGTCCGCGAGGAACTGACCACGCTCCTGGACGGCATGGACTACTGCCTGGACTGGAAGGACGCCTCCGGGTCCGACGCTGATCCCTGGTGCGCCCGCGAGGTCCTCTACCACCTGGTGGACACTCCCGAAGGGGGCATTGGCAGCGTCATTGCCGGCGTGCTGAACGGCAGCCTTGCCGAGGTCACCATCCTGCCCGACATCAGCAACATGACGCCGGAACGCCTGGCCGCCGAAATCGACGCTGCCCTGGCCGGACCGTTGGCCATCCTGCAAACCGCCGAGGACGCCATCGCCAACGCCGGCGATGAAGACTTCGAGCAACGAACCGCCATGGCCCACCTGCCGCACCGCGAAATCCACGAACCGCGCACGGCGCAATCGTTCATCGACGGCCTGGAACGGCACTGGGGCGAGCACCTCAACCAACTCCGCGCCATCCGCGAAGCCCTCGGGATGTGATCGCCGGCGGCGCCCTCACCCGTACCCGCTTCGCCGGCACTGTCACTGCGAACTCGCCGGTACTGTCATAGGACTTACGCAGTTGGGCAGCCTAACAACCGTCATTCCCGCGAAAGCGGGAATACAGTGGCCGAATTCGTTAACAGTGTTCCAGATTCGTTCACTGGAAAGACTATGGATTCCTGCTTTCGCAGGAATGACGAGTTTGTGATTTCAAGTGCGTAATTCCTATGTCATTGCGAGCGAAGCGCGGCAATCTCGCTGGGGCAACGAACACTGCTGCGGGAATGAGACCGCCACGTCGCTTCGCTCCTCACGATGACAGAATGGGTACGCGTGAGCGGCGGCGCCCGTTTGACACCCACGAAACCGGCACGGTTATATTTCGTCCCTGTTTGACAATGGGCGGGTTTGTCCATAGACTCCGTGAGCCAATGAAACGGCCCCGGTGCTGCTAACACCGAGGCCGCGGTCGATAGGGAATTGCGCTCCATCATCGGGTTTAATTTAGCCCTGTGCCATTTGCGTGTCCAGCCCCTTCGTTCGCGGAGGGGAGTTTTTGTTGTGCTTCAACATAACTGCCTGAATAGGCAAGGAGGTTTCCATGCTCAGGAAACGGAAATGGCAGATAGGGGGCGTCGCTTTGGCTGCATTACTGGTCGTGCCACTACTGATCGCCATGGGCTACGACCGACCGCGCACTGGCGAAAGCGAGAGTGGGACGTCGCTGGCAGCGCAGAGTTATGCGGATGACTACGGTGTTTCCGTGGAGGAGGCCCAAAAGAGGCTGGGATTGCAGGCGGAGGCGGGCGAACTTGGCGCGTCTCTCACTTCCGGCGAGGGCGCGACGTTCGGTGGTCTATGGGTCGAACATACTCCGCAGTACGCGGTGAAGGTGGCATTCACCGAAAACGGTGACTCCACGTTGAACGGGTACCAAGTGAGTAGCGCTCTTGCCGGAGTGATTGACGTGGTGGCGGTAGATACCAGTCTTGAGAGACTGATCGCAGTGCAGGATGGTTCTGCGTCGGCGGTTGCCGGCACTGGCGTTGCTGCCGAGTATGGCGTTATAGTGCAGGACAACGCAGTTGACGTGTTCACCTTGGACAAAGCGGCGCTGAAGCGGGCGCTAGAGCTCAAGGGAGTTGTTTTGCACACAAAGGCGCGTGTGAAAGAGGTTTCGGCCTTGAGTGACCCGGTTCACGGCAGTGAGCTTCATGGCGGCGAACATCTTTCGACCTGTACCTCCGGTTTCGCGGTCAAGAACGCCAGTGGCACGCAAGGTATCACCACTGCTGGGCACTGCAGGAACGCGCAGAGCCGATCTGGAACAGCGTTAACACTCGTAGAGGAATGGGATGGCGGTTCGTATGACCTGCAGTGGCATACCGGTCCCAATACTCACACGGTCCGGAATTTGGCCTATAATGGCACGAACCATCTATACATCAATTCGGGTCGTCATTGGCGTGACCAGTCTGCCGGCGACTACGTGTGCAAATATGGCAAGATCACGAGGTACGACTGCGGCGAGATCGAGACCAAGTACTATCGGCTACCGGGGAACCGAGGGAACATTTGGGTTCTGGTGCGGAACGTTGCCGGCGACAGTTCCGACCTGGCCGAACGAGGAGACAGCGGCGGGCCTTTCTTTGACGGCAATGTCGCCGTTGGGGTCTTGACGCACGGCGTGGACGCTACCAAAGCAATCTACATGGCCTTCAACCTCATCGAGGACAAGGGTTTAACCTTGGATACCGACTAGAATGGTCTTCGGCGCGGCGGCTCTCTTCACTTTCGCGGCATCTGTTTCACGGCTGTGTCGGCCACTGGATTTTCTCTTGATGCTGGTGCTCGTCATGTTTTTGACCTCATGTGAGGGCAACCTAGACAGACCTCCTGAGAGAACGCCCGCCTCCAAGGCGCTGGTTCGTGCTCCTACGGGCATTCCTCAACTGACTGTGGTCTCCCCTCCCGTATTATCGGGCGAGGAGACTACATCTGTTAAGAGTGAGCCGCTGGCAGACGTAGTCGGGTTGTCCTTCCCACGTCATGATGAGGTTCTGCCGGCGAATCGTGGGGACAATTACGTTTACGGGGAGCTGTCTCGGTCGGGGGATTGCCTGCGGGTGTCCTATGTTGACCAGGTGGATCCCGTGGCCACTCGGGATGGTTTGCTGTTGGTTTGGCCGAACGGATTTGAGGCACGGGACCACGGTAAGTTGGTCGAGGTGTTTGACTCTGATGGAGATTTGGTTGCTTCCGAGGGGCAGACACTTCGTATATCGGGCAGGAAGGCTGCCGTCGCGGGCCAGTGGGGTTGGGTTGGATCACTAGACCGTTGCTCCGGACCCTTCTGGTTGGTGGGGGATGAGGTGTCGCCAGCCAAGGGGAACGGTCTGGGTGTTGAATCGTATGGGGGAATATTATTTGCGACCTTGGGTGAGCAGCGTGGGCCGATCGTATCGCCTCTGGAAGGCGTGGCGGGAACGCTCCGATTGCGTGGCCTTTGCTTGGTCGTGGAGGAGGTTGATTCGCGGGAAGATTATCTGGTCATCTGGCCACCGGGGTTTCGCGTGGAGGGGTCTGGTGAAGGGTTGTCGGTGTTAAACGGCGGGAGGCGCGTCATCGCTACAGTAGGCGACAAGATCATATTGGGCGGAAGGAGCGGTGAGGCCGGAAGCGTTTACTCTGGTGAATGCGACGGCGCACACTTCCATGCTTATAGTGTACAGAGCTCACAAGGGGAAGGTGCTGGAGTGGGCCGGTGATATGGGGAGAGGGATTACAGTCTTACCCATTGGGTTTGCGCCCCGGTTTTGCGGCGGTGGATGACATGCGCTGGGAGGCTCCGGTCCCGTGAAACGCCGTCCCGCCAGCAGGAGGAGCCAGCGCGGTAGGAGGCGCCGCTGGGCGAACCATTGGGCGATTGTGACCATTACTTTCGTTCTCAAAAAAGGAGGAAACCACTTATGACAACTCAGAGGGGAAGAGTCCGGTTTGACGCGGGCAACGTGGGCTTCGTCGTCCAGCATGAACTGTGGGACGGCAACATCCAGGACCATTCCGACCAGGGCGTGGTCATCTTGGTAGAGGCCGGCGGCGAGACCGCCCTGCGCTTCAACTGCTTCGACATCGAGAAGAGCTACGTCTACGCGCCCGACGGCGAGAACACCCAGTACCGCATGGACCACACCGTCGACGGCAACCCCATCGGCTGGTCGGTCCGGACCATGCGCAGCAACCTGGCGGCCATGCTCACCCGCGCCGGCCATGCTGACGCCGCCGGCGCGCTGGATATGGAAGCCGTCAACGCAGCTCTGGACGAGGTGGACGCCGCCGCACGGGTCAAGTTCGCCGCCGAGCGCAACACCGTCAAGCACAACCGCGGCACTGACATCATCGAAGCCGGCAACATCCGCTTCGGCCTCGAGATGCGCCGCCAGGCCTCCGGCGACGGCGGGCTGGCCATCCACGTCCTCAGCGACCTCGCCGGCAACACCGGCCGCGTGTTCACGGAAGAGACCGAGCTGCTGGCCTTCGACTGCTTCCGCGACGATCCCCACTACCACTACGGCCCGCGCAACAAGAACCACCGGATCTTCTGGGACAAGACCCTGGTTCCCGACCCGCTGGGCTGGTGCCTCGACCAGTTCAAGACCGGCAAGCTCAAGGCCATGCTGGAACGCGCCGGATACCCCGGCGTCGCCGCTGACCTCGATGAGGACCTCCTTGCCTCGGTGATACCCCAGGTGGAATCCCGCGGCCGCGAGATGGAAGCCGACGGCATCCCCGCCGAGGTTACGCCCAACCTGGTGCAGTAATCGCACCGCCAACCGGGCCCATGAGGCCGAACCCTGCCGCCGCCGGTCAACTTGCCGGCGGCGGCTTTTCGGTTTGCCGCTATCAAACTCAGGGTGTTAGACTCGACCTCGCGCCGGTTGCATGAAGCCCTTGGCCGTCGCAACACCCCCGACCAGAGGAAACACGGCCGCGCAAACAGTTGCCGAACTCACCATCGACGAGTTCCGCGAGGAATTTGTGGCCGAAATGGAAAGACGGCTAGCGTCCAACAGGACGACCATACCGTTGTCGGAAGTGGCGAAAAGATTGGGCCTGTCTACCTAACGCAGATGGTATCCGTCCGGCTTAATGTCAAGGCCTTATTCCCCAATAATGAAAACTCCGCTGTCCAGGCAAAACCATGTCTTCAACTGTCCCACATCCGTTTCCGTATCAGGGTAGCAAGCGCAACATAGCGCACTACATTTTGCCTCGTCTGCCCAGTGACACGGGCCGTCTTATCGAGCCTTTCTGCGGATCAGCGGCAGTTTCAATCGCCGCCGCATTTCGCGGGGTAGCATCAAGGTTCGAGCTTAACGACGTAAACACGACCTTGATGGACCTTTGGAGTGAGATACTGCATCGTCCCGGTGAGCTGGCGTTCCAATATGAGCAACTGTGGAACGACCAATATCCCGATAGTCATGACCACTTTTACCGGGTGCGCTCCGAATTCAACAGAACGCATTCGCCCCATCATTTGCTTTACCTGTTGGCTCGCATCGTCAAGGGCGCCGTGCGTTACAGTTCTGACGGTTCATTCAACCAGAGTCTGGATAAGCGTCGCAACGGGATGCAGCCCGTAAAAATGAGGCGCCAGATCTACGCCGTTTCGAACCTACTGGTCGGTAGAACGGACCTGTCAGCTGTGGATTTCAGAGACGTGGTCATGAATGCGACCCCGGCAGACGTGGTTTATATGGATCCTCCGTATCAAGGCACTTCGTTTTCACGTGACCATCGCTATTTCAGCGGCGTTACGTACAACGAACTCACCGACGTGCTGGCGCTGATGAACCTGAATGACATTTCGTTCATGGTCAGCTATGACGGACGCACCGGAGACAAAGCGCACGGCAAGGTGCTGCCGGAAGAACTCCGCCTGGTTCGGTTGGAAATACACGCTGGGAAGTCCAGCCAGTCCACGCTCTTGGGCCAAGACCAAGACACTGTCGAATCTTTGTACTTATCCCCAGCGCTTGTGGAGCGTTTGGGCGCCTGTCCGGGAAGTGGTTTGTTTTCGCTTGTACAGGGTCAGACAGCAGGATGACAAACCAAGATTTGCCCCCGGAATTTCTGGATCTGCTGCGTGGTGTACAGGCTAGACGCCCAAAGACGGTGATCGACCATATTCTGCAACATGGGTTCGTCACCACCGAAGAACTGAGAGACCTGTACGGTTATAATCATCCTCCCAGAGGAGCCCGTGACGTTAGAGAGTTGGGCATCCCACTGGAAACTTTCCGGGTAACCAGCTCGGATGGCAGATCAATCGGCGCCTATCGGTTCGGCGATCCCGCCAAGCAGCGGTCGGCCGTATTGTCGGGGCGAACGGTCATATCGTCGGCAATCAAGGGCTCCCTGGTCGAACGCTATGGATCCAAGTGCAACATATACCTGGAACCATTCCCCGAAAGGGAGCTTCAGGTTGATCACCGAGTGCCCTTCGAAATATCCGGGGACGAGGAACTGTCCACCGATGTAGACGACTACATGCTTCTATGCCCATCTGCAAATCAGGCAAAGTCCTGGAGCTGCGAGCATTGCGAAAATTGGGAGTTGAAGATTTCTGATAATTGTCGATCCTGCTAGTGGGCATTTCCCGAAAACTATGCACACATAGCCATGCGTGACCTTCGCAGATTAGACATCATTTGGTCTGGTGAAGACTCGGCAGAATACGATCAGCTACATGCTGTAGCCCAAGAAGCTGGAGAAGAGATGCCTTCTTTCGTGAAGTCCATTATCCGCCGGCGTTTGGAGTTGGACGGGCTGCTATAGGACGTGCGAATTCCCTTGTCCTACCGTTGGGAGGGGCTTGGGTACGGAGTAAGATGGCAATATCAGAAATCACCGTCAAACTGATCGAAACCCCCGCCGAGCTCGAGGGCGCCTTCAGCCTGCGCATCCGCGTCTTCGTGGGCGAGCAGGGCGTCCCCGCCGACATCGAGCTGGACGAAGCCGACACCGACCCTGGCACCGTCCACGCCGTGGCCCTGCATGACGGGATAATCATCGGCACCGGCCGGCTTCTGCCCGACGTCGACGGCAAGGGGCCGCACATCGGACGCATGGCGGTGGAACAGGACCGGCGTCGCGCCGGCGTCGGTGGCCTCGTGCTGAACTTCCTGGAAGACCAGGGCCGCGCCCGGGGCTTCCGGCAGATCACCCTCCACGCCCAGGAGTACGTCAAGTCCTTCTACGCCGGCCACGGCTACCGGGAAGTCGGCGACGTCTTTGAGGAAGCCGGCATCCCCCACCGCGAAATGGTCAAGGAACTGTAGCAACCGGAGGCACACCACGCATGGGAATTCTCACCGATGACATGAAACGAGCCCTGACCGAACAGCGGCTCATTTTCGTCGCCACCGTCTGCCCGGATGGCACCCCCAACCTGTCGCCCAAGGCCACCACCATGATCTGGGACGACGATCACATCCTGTTCGCGGACCTGGCTTCACCGGGCACCATGCGCAACCTGCAGCACAACCCGTCCATCGAGATCAACGTCGTGGACCAGTTCGCCCGCAAGGGCTATCGGTTCAAGGGCGCCGTGGCCGTCCACTCCGGCGACGACCTTGAGGCCACGGTGAAGGAGCGGATGCGCAACGGCCCGTCCAACGTGACGGGCCTGGCCGACAGCGTGCGCGCCGTGGTCCTGATCCGCATCGAACAGGCCCTGCCCCTGGTGTCCCCCGGCTACTGGGGCGGCGCCACCGAGGCCGACACCCGCCGCAACTGGGAAGACTACTGGGGCAACGTCAACGCCGGCTGGCACGAACGCCACGCCGAGCCGGCGCCGTCCCAACCTGCGTAGGGGCAGATGATCATCGGCCCCCGCCGTGCTCACACGTACCCATTTTCTCCGGAACTGTCATAAGAATTACGCAGTTGGGCGGCCTAACAGCCGTCATTCCCGCGAAAGCGGGAATCCAGTGGCCGAAATCGTTAACCGTGTTCTGGATTCGTTCACTGGAAAGTCTATGGATTCCTGCTTTCGCAGGAATGACGGGTTTGTAATTTTAACTGCGTAGGTCCTATGTCATTGCCACCGTAGCGTGGCAATCTCGCTGGGGCAAGGAACACCGCTGCGGGAACGAGATCGCCACGTCGCTGCGCTCCTCGCGATGACAAAGAGGCACGTGAGCTTTGCCGTGTGGCTGAGGGTCAGGCCGCCGCAGCAGCCTCCACGCCGTCCATCACCCGCACTTCCATCTTCGCGATGTGGCTGGTGGGCCGGTCGCCCAGGGCTGAGCGCTCCGGCGACGCGAAGTAGGCTGCTTCCTTCTCCGCAATCTGGTCCGCGCTATCGAACCGGCGCACCCAGATGAACTCGGTGCGGTCGGCGTTCACATAACTGGACACCACCGGGATCCCCAGGCGGTCGTGCAGCGGCCGGATGTGCTCGTTGAACAGGCCGAGCCACGAATCCATCATGCCCCGGTTGATGGTGTAGATGCGCAACTGGTAGGTAGCCATGGTTGTTCCTCCTGTCAGGGTATGAAAGTTCGTTTGAACCAAGCTGTCATTCCGGCTTCCGCCGGAATACAGTAGCCTTTTCTGGACTCCGGCTTTCGCCGGAGTGACGGGTAATGAGTTAGGCGACCTGGTACTGGGCGATGGCGTCCTGGCTGAAGGACAGCCCCAGACCCGGCCGGTCGGGCACCACCAGGTCACCGTTCACGATGTCCGGCGTCTCGTCGAACAGCCGCAGCGTCCACGGCATGTACTCCACCGTCAGCCCGTTGGGTATGGCCGAGATCGTGTGTACCTGCACCTCGGGTATCAGGTGGGACACCACCGGCAGGTTGAACGCCTCGGCCATGCCGGCGATCTTGCGGAACGGCGTGATCCCGCCGGCCCGCAGCAGGTCCACCATCACGATGTCGATGCTGCGCTGCTCCACCATGTGCCGGAAGGGCCGGATACCGTACACGTACTCGCCGGCGCAGATGGGCGTCGTCAGCGCGTCGGCCACCCGAGCCAGTCCCTGGTAGTCGTCTCGCGCCACCACGTCCTCCAGCCAGAAGAGATGATATTCCTCAACCATGCTGCCGATCTGGATGGCCTGGTTCACGTTCCAAAGCTGGTTGATGTCGCACATCAGGTCGATGTCGGGCCCGATGGCGTCCCGCAGGGTGCGCATCCGCGCCACCTCCAGGGCGGCGGTGGGTTCGGCGCCCATCTGCGTTTTCATCTGGCGGAACCCCTGCTCCACGAGCCGCGGGCCGGCCTCGGCCAGGTACTCCAGGCCCATGGGTCGCATCAGCGCGCCGCTGGCGTAGGTGGGCGCCCGGTCCCGGTAGCCGCCCATGAGGCCGCATACCGTCTGGTCCAGCGCCTTGCCCTTGATGTCCCACACCGCCATGTCGATGGGCGCCAGCCCCAGCGACAGGATGCCCTCCGGCCCCGCCGACGAACAGGCGTCCATCAGCTTGCCCCAGACGGCCTCGGGGTTCATCGGATCCTCGCACACCGCCAGTTGCACCAGGTCGTCCACGGCCCGCCGCAGCGCGTGCACCAGCGGCCCGCCGAAGAAGGTCAGGCCGATGCCGTTGATCCCCTCGTCGGTGTGCAGTTCCAGGGTGACGAATTCGCGGGTGCCCGGTTGGTCGATGCCAACCACCAGCGGGTTGTCCGCCGGTGTCTGCAAAACGCGCGTGGTGCCGCCGGTAATTCTCATGGTCAGTCGTCTCCTTCTGTAGGTCGATACCTCGGGCGCACAGTAATTACTGATACTCCGGCATCGGTCGCTCTTGCCTGGTCACGGTCATCAATTGATTCACCCACGACGACCGCTGCGGAATTTTCACGGTACACCGCAGCAAGTATGTCGGCCCGGTGCCGGGCACGGGTGATGTCATGCTCGTCGATCCTGGCTGAAGCTTCGATCACTACCCAGATCGGTTGATTGTCACTGGATCGCCGTCCATACAAGATTAGATCGGCCAACCCAACCTGCTGGTCCGAGCTCCGTTCTACGGTACCGGCCAGCTCAGCCTGGCGAATCTCGTTGATGCGGTCTTGCCCCAAGTGAGTTCCAGGCGCCACGATGGTGTCGCAATGGTATAGGCCCATCTCCCGTATCACGTTGGGCACTATCTTACGGGCAGCAGTGATCTCGAACACTTCGCCCCGTACTGCTCCCAGTTGGCTCTCGACGCGGTCCAACCGTCGGTTGGTTCGCCTCTGCTCCGTTTTCAGCTCTCCGACATCAGCCTTGACCTCAACCATGTCGGATTTCAGCTCTCTGACATCAGCCTTGACCTCAACCATGTCGGATTTCAGCTCTCCGACATCAGCCTTGACCTCAACCATGTCGGATTTCAGCTCTCCGACATCAGCCTTGACCTCAACCATGTCGGATTTCAGCTCTCTGACATCAGCCTTGACCTCAACCATGTCGGATTTCAGCTCTCTGACATCAGCCTTGACCTCAACCATGTCGGATTTCAGCTCTCTGACATCAGCCTTGACCTCAACCATGTCGGATTTCAGCTCTCCGACATCAGCCTTTAGCCCGCCTACATCAACTTCCAGGCGTCCCAGACGTTCGTTAACGATGCGGAATTGCTCGGCGGTCTGCCGGGCCAATTCATCCACCGTTTTAGTCAACGACGCCATGGTTTCCGGAAGCCGCAGCACCTCCTCCGTGAGTACCAGTCCGCGAATGGTGCTGAGCCATTCCGGTCGTTCTTGGAGGATCCTGGCCAGATCACTGATGTCATTAATGGTAGTCATTGGCACACGACCTCGCGTAAACATTCTGCTTGTGGGGATGACTTCCCAGGCAATTATAACCCGAACTATCCGCGCCCGTTTGACGCCCGCCCCCAGCCGGCGTAGCATTACCTTATCCACGCACTTACTCCAAACACCCGGGAGGCGCTGATGACGACCACTCCAAATCAGACCGACGAAATCCGCCAGGCCGTCCAGGAACACTATGGCCAACGCGCCTCGCGGGTGATCCAGCTGACCGATGTCACGCCGGCCCAGGGCGAGGGTTGCGGCGCCGAAAACTGCGGCCACGGAACCTGCGGCGGTGACGACTGCGGTCACGACGCGCAATCCTGCGGTTGCGGCGACACCGCCGCCGCCTGCTGCAGTCCCGCCGACACCGAGCACGCCATGGCGCTGTACAACGAAGCGCAGCTCCAGGGCCTGCCCGTGGAGGCTATGGCCGCCTCCGCCGGCTGCGGCAACCCCACCGCCCTGGCCGACCTGCGCCCTGGCGAAACGGTGCTCGACCTCGGCTCCGGCGGTGGCATCGACTGCTTCATCGCCGCCGAGCAGGTGGGCGAGTCCGGCCGGGTCTTCGGCCTCGACATGACCCCCGAGATGCTGGCCCTCGCCAACGCCAACCGCGACCGCATGGGACTGCACAACGTCGAGTTCGTGCCGGGCCACCTCGAGGACATTCCCCTGCCCGACGCCAGCGTCAACGTCGTGATCAGCAACTGCGTCATCTGCCTGTCCCCTGACAAGGACGCCGTGTTCCGGGAAGCCTTCCGCGTCCTGACCCCCGGCGGCCGCCTCCACGTCTCCGACATGCTGGCCCTGAGCGAGGACGGCCCCCGCCTGACCGACGCCGAATCCTGGGCCTCCTGCATCGGCGGCGCCGAGTACCGCGGGACCTACCTGGACCGCATGACCGCCGCCGGCTTCGTCGATATCAACACCATCGACGAGTCGATTCGCCTTGACGATGACGATGTTCCCCTGAACGTCGCCAGCGTCAAGGTATCGGCCCGCAAGCCGCGGTAATCCGGTCGATACTCCGGCAGGCTGCGGGAAAGGGGCGGGCCCATCGGCTCGCCCTTTCCCATAGGCCCTTTCCAAAGTTACCCCGTCATTCCTGCGTTACCCCGTCATTCCTGCGTTACCCCGTCATTCCTGCGTTACCCCGTCATTCCTGCGTTACCCCGTCATTCCTGCGTTACCCCGTCATTCCTGCGTTACCCCGTCATTCCTGCGTTACCCCGTCATTCCTGCGTTACCCCGTCATTCCTGCGTTACCCCGTCATTCCTGCGTTACCCCGTCATTCCTGCGTTACCCCGTCATTCCTGCGTTACCCCGTCATTCCTGCGTTACCCCGTCATTCCTGCGTTACCCCGTCATTCCTGCGTTACCCCGTCATTCCTGCGTTACCCCGTCATTCCTGCGTTACCCCGTCATTCCTGCGTTACCCCGTCATTCCTGCGTTACCCCGTCATTCCTGCGTTACCCCGTCATTCCTGCGTTACCCCGTCATTCCTGCGTTACCCCGTCATTCCTGCGTTACCCCGTCATTCCTGCGTTACCCCGTCATTCCTGCGTTACCCCGTCATTCCTGCGTTACCCCGTCATTCCTGCGTTACCCCGTCATTCCTGCGTTACCCCGTCATTCCTGCGTTACCCCGTCATTCCTGCGTTACCCCGTCATTCCTGCGTTACCCCGTCATTCCTGCGTCACCCCGTCATTTTTGTGTCTCTCCGTCATTCCTGCGAAAGCAGGAATCCAGAGGCTCACATTAACCGAGACCTTCCGGATTCCCACGAAAGCGGTAATGACAGTTTGCACCGTAAGGGCTGTAGGCGTGGACTTCGGAAAGGCCCGGCCTTTCCCATTTGAACGCTGCCACACCCCAACATTGCGCGTTATAATGCCGTGTATTTCGCGCAAGACGCCGGTTGAGATGGTCCAGAATGTCCGAAGCTCCTCCAAATAGCGCCGCAGACGAGTACGCTCGCCAGTTCATGCCGCCCGAGCGCCGCGCCCGGTTGGACGCCGAACAACCCGCAGCCGAAACCGTCGAGGAAATCGTTGCGGTGGCAGATGCCCCTCCGGCTCCCGCAGTAGAGCCGCCTCCCGCATCCGTAGAGGAAATCGCCGACGCTCCGGTGGCAGCTGACGATGCGCCTCCGGACGTGTCGGAAGAGGCCCCGGTGGCCCAAGCGCCGCCGCCACGTCCTGCATCCGACAACGGCGCCCGGCCCGTCGCGCCGGCCCCGGTTCCCGAACCGTGGCAGGACGCTGAAAACGAGGAAATCGCGCCGGCCTACGTCGAGGCCAACGACCTCTTCAAGATCTACAAGCCGGCCGACCTGGAAGTAGTCGCCCTGCGCGGCGTCGACCTCGAGGTGCGGGCCGGCGAGTTGATCGGCATCGTCGGCGCCAGCGGCTCCGGCAAGACCACCCTGCTGAACATCCTCGCCGGACTGGAGCGCCCCTCGGCCGGAAGCATCCGCGTGGGCGAGCGCGACCTGCTGGACATCACCGACCAGGACCTGGTGGCCTATCGCCGCCGCGAGGTCGGGTTCGTCTGGCAGGCCACCGGCCGCAACCTCGTGCCCTATCTGAGCGTGCGCGACAACATCGAGCTTCCCCAGGCCATCGCCGGCACGGCCAAGCGGCAACGTCGCGAACGCGCCGAGGAACTGCTGGAAGCCCTCCAGATGTCCGACAAGGGCCGCCGCTACCCCTCCGAGCTTTCCGGCGGCGAGCAGCAGCGCGTGGCCATCGCCGTTGCCCTCGCCAACAACCCGCCGCTGCTCCTGGCCGACGAGCCCACCGGCGAGCTGGACACCAACATGGCCGAGGACGTCTTCCGGATGCTCCAGCGCATCAACCGGCGCTTTGGCGTAACCATCATCATCGTCACCCATTATGCCGGCATCGCCCGCTGGGTGGACCGCGTGGTCCGTATTCGCGACGGGCGCATCGGCTCCGAGTCCTACCTCATGTCCTCCTACCGGGGCGACGAGGGCCAGGAAGAGGAGTACCTGGTCGTTGACCGCGCCGGCCGCCTCCAGCTGCCCCGCGAATACGTGGAGCAGCTGTCCCTGGAGGGACTGGCCACCGCCGGCATGGACGAGGATACCGGCTCCATCACCCTGCGCCCGGCCACGGCTCCCCATCGCAGCCGGGAGCGGTGGGAGACCATTGCCGACGACTAGGCGCTCCGCCGCAGATATCGCGAGGCGCGCCAGTCCTTTGGCCGAAGTAATCCTATGGCAGACGTGACTCCATGTCAGAAATAACCCCATGTCAGAAATAACGGCGGCCCTGGCCGCAGACTCGGTCGTCCGCGAGTTCGGCGAAGGCGAAAGCGCCGTTCGCGCCGTCAACGAGGTCACGGTGAACATCGCGCCCGGCGAGTTCGTTGCCCTCGTGGGCCGCTCCGGCTCGGGCAAGACCACCCTGCTCAACCTGCTGGCGGGACTGGATCGCCCCAGCTCCGGCAAGGTCTGGTTCGAGGGGCGCGAGCTTTCCCAGATGCCAGAGCGCGACCTGGTCGGACTCCGTCGCGACCGCATCGGCTTCGTGTTCCAGTCCTTCGGGCTGATCCCCCTGCTGTCGGCCTTCGAAAACGTGGAGCTGCCACTGCACATCGCCGGCGTGTCCTGGCGCGACCGTCGCCGCCGCGCCAACGAGGCCCTGGACCTGGTGGGGCTCACCGGCCGCTCCGGCCATCGCCCCTACGAGCTGTCCGGCGGAGAGCAGCAGCGCGTCGCCATCGCCCGCGCCCTGGTCGCCGACCCATCCGTCCTCTTCGCCGACGAACCCACCGGCGAGCTCGACAGCGTCACCGGCCAGACCATCGGCGGCATCATGCGCGACATCGGCGCCAGTCGCGGCGTCACCGTCGTCACCGCCACCCACGACCTGCTGCTGGCCGACATGGCCGACCGCCGCCTCCAGATGGCCGACGGCCGCATCGCCTCCGTCGACGGCGCGCCGGCCGCCTGACCTCGACCACGCGCGCTTTGGCGGCGGTAGTGTCTGTCTTTGAAATTTCTATTGAGCGGCACCATCCACTTTAGGCGACATTTGGCTGCCTGTCGTGTAGTCTTCGAACCGTCCATGTCGTTCGCGCAATGTTTCGCGGTTATAGGCCCCTTGGGGCGGTGTGTTTGAACTGGCGAGCGTTATCGAGTAGCGTGATTGCCCGTCGTCGGGTATTTCCTAGAGTAATGGGCTCCACCGCCGTGGAGAAAGGCAATGGGTCTGCGCGAGATCTTCCGGCTGGAGGAGTCGACCGAGCGACTAGCGAGGGGTATTTACAATTTCCTGTTTAGGGTCGCGGTTTTTTCAATCGCTATCCTGACGTTGGTGGGAGTAGGCATCGGGGTGGGGTTTGTGGTGATCCAGGGCGGAATTCTCATCGGACTGGATGAAAAGACCCAGGACCTTCTGAAAGCCGGTTCGGGAGTTCTGTACGTATTGCTAGTGATAGGCTCGTTCCTGTTTGCACTGGGTGACCTGGCACAATTGCTTTGGTACTATTTCTTCCGTGGAGTAGGCAGCGATGGCCGAGAATGAACACACATCCACCCTGACTAGGGGACATGCCAGGTGGTGGTTGAAGGCTATGGCGTTTGCCATCAGCCTGACAGTCATTCTCGGCGTGTATCTGGGGTTGACAGGCTATCCGCCGGTAGAATGGCCGTTCGTGGCCGGCGTGTTCGGCCCGATGCTGGCGTTGAGCAACTTGGTAGTAGCTTTGACGCTGCTGCTGGCGGCTAAGGGGATGAACGTCTACAGGAAGATCGCGTTGGACTCTAGTGGCCTGGACATTGAGGCGTTGGACGGCAAGGTTGCCAACGAGAAAGCATTGAAGTCGCTGGTGAAAGTCGTGATCGCGGTGATGTACATTGGCTTGGTGTGGGGCATGGCGCTAAGCGTGTCAATGTGGTTGCTGGGATTTTGGGGCCTTCCGGAGTTTAGTCCAAAGTTGCATTTCGCCGCAGTGGTGATGCTGGCGGCAGGCGGCGGCGGAATACTGGGCTTCATCTCGTTGAGTTTCGGCTGCTATTGGCTGATCCGGAAGATGGACAGGAGAGGAGCGCCGGCGATCGTAGTGTTGAGGACGGTTCTGATGCTGGTCTACAGGTTCCAAGAGCGGGCAGAGACCAGCATGGGAAGCGACGCGGCGAAGAGGGTAAGGCTAAGCTAAACCCGCGGTTATGGTACTTCGGCACTGGGTGCGGCACCGGTGGGGAAACCGTCGGCGGAACCGTCAAAGGCAACTAGTGCATTTCAACCAGAAACACTACCTTGGCGGCCCGTCGTTTGCGGCCTTCCGCACGGGCGTGTTATAGTCAGGCTAGCTTGAAAGTATCTCTGAACCAGTAATCGGGAGCATTGCATGGCTTACGTAACGCCGCGAGATGGCGAAACCCCAGAGAGCCTGGTGAATCGGTTCCGGGCGTCGGTGCAGCACGCCGGCATCCTGCGCGAACTGAAGGACCGCCGGTTCTTCCGCTCCAAGGCCCAGAAGGAGCGCCTGGCAGCCCAGCGGGCAGCGCGCCGGCGTCGCCGTCAGCGTCGGTAGGCCATCGCGAGGCTGACCCGAGGTCAGCCGGCGCAAATTGACTGGCTGCGGGCGCGGTGCTAGACTCCGCCCGCGTCAAAAACGGAATCGGCCCGCCGAGGTACCAGCCTGCCCGGCGGCGTTCTTCATACCAGGGAGGGTAGTTTTGCCGCGCTACGATTATCGCTGTACGGAGTGCTCAGACGAGTTCGAGTTGGTGCAGAAATTCAGTGAGGCGGGTCAGGGCGAGTGCCCATCCTGCGGCGGCGCCGGCCAGCGCGTATTCCACGCCGTGCCGGTGATCTACAAGGGCAGCGGCTTCTACACCACCGACTACGGCCGTCCCAAGCGCCCCGTAGAGAAGGAAGACAGCAAGGAGTCCACCACCGAGTCCGCCTCCACTTCATCCAACGACAGCGGCGGCGACAGTTCGTCCAGCGACTCCGGTTCCTCCTCCTCGGATTCACCTGCTCCGGCGGCCGCGGCCGCCGGCGATTCCGCCTGATCAACCCCCCGGCCATACCATCAGACGGGCCGCGCTCCAGGGTGCGGCCTTTCCATTGCCCGACACGCCTGATCGAACCCATGCGCGCCCTCATCCAGCGGGTAACCTCCGCCTCCGTCACCATTGACGCCGCCGAGGTCGGGCGCATCGGCCCCGGCCTGATGGTGCTTCTCGGCGTTGCTGAGGGCGACGACGAACCCGACGCCCGCTACCTCGTCGACAAGATCGTCAACATGCGCATCTTCGCCGACGAGCAGGGACGCTTCAACCTCTCCGCCCTCGACACGGGCAGCGATGTGCTGGTCGTGTCCCAATTCACCCTGCACGCCGACACCCGCCGCGGCCGCCGCCCGGACTTCACCGCCGCCGCCGATCCCGACACGGCCAACCGCCTCTACGAACGGGTCGTGGCGATGTTCCGCGACACCGGCCTAACCGTGGCCACCGGCGAGTTCCGGGCCTACATGCAGGTCAGCCTGCAGAACGACGGCCCGGTCACCATCATGGTCGACAGCGCCGAGCGCGGCCGACCCCGCCGGGGCTAGCCGCAATTCAGACTGGGTTTACCCGGCCGCCCTACCGGTGCCAGCCCATCCCCTTGTACATCCCGCGCATGAAGGCGATCTGCCCGCCGTGGGATACGCAGTCCCACGTCATCTGACCCAGCGCCGCCGCCACTGTTCGCGGCTCCGACACCGGCGGGATGATCTTCGCCTGCTGCATCTGGGCGTCCGTGAGCCCGGGCAGGTACTCGCGCAGCGCGGAACGCACCTGCTCGAAGTATTCCATCTGCAGCTTGCGCGACGGCGGCTGCCAGTCGCACACCATCTGGTGCGTCCAGCCCAGCCCCCGGTTCTCGCCGTCCGCCGGCATCCCGTAGTGCTGCGCCCAGTTGTTCGTGTCCCAAAGCTGCGGCAGGTCCCGCAGCCGGGTGTGGATGAACGAATCGATCACCCGGGACAGGTGCCAGAGGGTCCACGCCACCGAGTTGCAGTCCGGGGCGGGGATTCGCTTGAACTCCTCCTCATCCAGGACTCTCAGCGCCAGGTCAATGGTGGTGAAGTTGTTCTCCAGGGCCGAAATCAGGCCGTCGGCTGCAGCGGACATGGTGGTCGCCTCCCGGTTGCGTGTAATGGAAAACCTGTCTCTAGGATAACAGCAACGCGGGCCACGCTTCACGGGCGCCCATTGCTCAGAACCGTCATTGCTAGCGAAGCGCGGCAATCTCGTCGCCCGAGCGATCGCTTTGCCGGCAACCGGGTCGCCACGTCGTCAGGCTCCTCGCGATGACAAAGCGGGCACACATTCGGGGGACACGCACGCCATTGCGGTGCAGCCTCCCGTCCGCCGGGAATATACTATTGGCAATCCTCAGGCATCAACAGCAGGACGATCCAGATGAGCGCTTCATCTCACGAACCGGCCCCCGACGGCAACCCCGTCGAGCGGGCTCGTTGGCTCCGCGACCGGCTCTGGTTCCACAACGAGCGGTACTACAACGACGACGCCCCGGTCATCAGCGACAGCCAGTACGACGCGCTGATGCAGGAACTGCGCGACCTCGAGGCCGCCCATCCCGAGCTCCGCTCGGCCAGCTCTCCCACCCAGATCATCGGCGGCAGCGCGTCGGACCGCTTCCCCCAGGTCCAGCATCCCATCCCCATGCTGAGCCTCGCCAATGCCTTCGACCGGAACGGCCTGGAGGCGTGGCACCGCCGCGTCAGCGACCTGCTGGACGGCCAGCCCTTCCGCATGGTCGCCGAGCTGAAGATCGACGGCCTCGCCGTGCGCCTGGTGTACCGCGAGGGAGCCTTCGTCCTCGGCGCCACCCGCGGCAACGGCCAGACCGGCGAGGACGTCACCCCCAACCTGCGCGAGGTCGAGAGCATCCCCCGTTCCCTCCACGGTGACTTCCCCGCCGACCTGGAGGTGCGCGGCGAGGTCTACCTGCCCCTGGACAGCTTCCAGCGCATGAACGAGGAGCGCGCCCGCAACGGCGAACCCCTGTACGCCAACCCCCGCAACACCGGCGCCGGCACCATCCGCCAGTTGGATCCCGAGGTCACCCGCAGCCGCAACATACAGATCTGGACCTACAGCCTCAACGACGCCGGCGACAGGCCAATGCCCGCCGGGCACTGGCAAGCCTTGGAACAGTTGCAGTCCTACGGCTTCTGCGTCAATGATGCGAACCGCGTCTTCGATACCGTCGATGAGGTCTGCGCGTTCTATGACGAGATGCTGCGCCGCCGCCACGACTGGAACTACGAGGCCGACGGCGTGGTCGTCAAGGTCGACAGCCTGACCCAGCAGAACGCCCTCGGTTTTGCCGGCCGCGAACCCCGCTGGGCCATCGCCTACAAGTTCCCCGCCGAACGCGCCAACACCCGCCTGCTGGACATCATCATCAACGTCGGCCGCACCGGCAGCCTGAACCCCCAGGCCATCCTGGAGCCCGTCGTCGTCAGCGGCGCAACCGTCCAGCACGCCTCCCTGCACAACGCGGAGGACATCCACCGCAAGGACATCCGCATCGGCGACCTGGTGGAGATCGAGCGCGCCGGCGACGTCATCCCCCACGTCCTGGGCCACGTCCCCGTCCCCGGTGAGGAGCGCGGCCTAGAGTTCCAAATGCCCGAGCGTTGCCCCGAATGCGACACCGCCGTCGTGAAAGAGATCGGGGATGCCATGCACCGCTGCCCCAACTCCGCGTGTCCGGCGCAGTTCTTCGAGTCGCTGAAGCACTTCGTCAGCCGCTCCGCCATGGACATCGACGGCCTCGGCGAGCGCTGGTGCCGCATCCTCATCGACCGGGGCCTCGTCTCCGACGTGTCACATGTGTACGGGCTGAAGCAGGAACAACTCACCGAGCTGGACCGCATGGGCGACAAGCTGGCCACCCGCATCCTCGACAACGTCGAGGCCAGCAAGCATCGTCCCCTGGCCCGCATTCTCTTCGCCCTGGGCATCCTCCACGTCGGCGCCGAGGTGGCCGAGCTGCTGGCCGCCCGCTACGCCAGCCTAGATGAATTGGACCAAGCGGGAATTGACGAACTGTCAGAGATCGAGGGCATCGGCCCGCGGATAGCAGAGAGCATCATCAACTATCTGCAAACCGTCCGCAATTGGGATACCAAATCTAGCCTTGAGCGATCTGGGGTCGTTATGAGACAGGAACTCGCGCAAGCAGATACTACTGACTTACCCTGGGAAGGTCAGACATTTGTAATCACCGGAACCCTCTCATCCATGACCCGCCGGGAAGCCGAAAACAAGGTCAAGTCACTGGGCGGAGTTACGACATCATCGGTGAGCCGCAAAACTAACTGGCTAGTGGCCGGTGAATCACCAGGAAGCAAGCTAGCAACCGCCGAGCGGCTGGGTGTGCCTGTGCTGAACGAGAACGGTTGGTTAGCCTTACTGAATGATCCGAGCACCATCTACGACAGCTCGTCCTAAAAATCTGGGCAATAGTACATCCTCAATGCGAACGTTTTTGCCGTTTGGTGAATAGGATCAGTCACAGACAGCCAATTGGATTGGCATAGTCTTATTCAGTACTGAACCGCCTATTGCCCAAATTGGTACTCTGAGAGGAAATTGTCTACGCTGATTATGGGAATTCCGAGATGCCTGGCTTTTCTCGCCTTTGACGATGAGGTATTTGGATCCGCCGCAACAAGCATATCGCATCCGCTGGTGACACTCGAAGTAGTCAAATGCCCGTGTTCTGTTGCTATGAGTTCCAGGCGAGTGCGAGTGTAGCGCTCTCCGTGGACTACAGCCGCGCCAGTGAAACACACCACTTTCACTGACGGCGCGGACGACCGACTTATGGCTTTTGTGGTGATGTCTGGCCCATGGCACTCCGCTTTAACGGGTATCAGTGTCTCCCAATTTGGAGCCCAGCGGATCGCCAACAGCGCCGTTGCTTCGGCATCGTTCTCAGCGCAGTGCGCTTCCTTCAAGTCTATTCCGAATCGGTGACAGGCCGCCGCCAATTTCATCTTCGTAACCGACAACGTACAGAATCCACGGCCTGGATCGAATTTGCCTCCGACCCGCTCAAACTCATTCCTCAGCATCCTGACATCAAACGGCAAGTTGTGGGCAATCAATATACTGCCGTCTAATTTCTGGGCTATAGTATGTGCAGCCTCTTCAAACGTTGGAGCCGATGCTACCATCCCTTGCTTTATGCCATGGACTTCTGTAGGGCCCACGTTACGTTCCGGGTTTATCAACGTGCTAAATCGGTCTGTGATCTTTCCTGTTTTAGTGTCAAGGCTAACGGTTGCGATTTCTACGATTCGGTCATTGTTGCCAAAGCCAGTGGTTTCAACGTCGAAGGCTGTTGCTATGTAAGCCATAGTTAGATATCTCCTTTCGTGATCGCCAAGTCGTATATAGGGAATTCGTACAAACACGTCGTTTTTTCGCGAGGTGCCGACCCGCCACCGTGTTGGGCGCAGTAACCGTTTACCTTGGCCCGATATGTGCAAGGCTGCCCGTTCCCTCTGTTGCCGGCGCATATGCGTCCGTCATCAGTTATTTCGTATCCTGCCTCGTTAGCGTGCTCTCGGCACAAAGTTTTCCAGAACCGTCTTTTCTCGCACCGGTTCCCGTCGAATTGGGATTCGGAGCACAACCCCTGTTCGCCGGCATCTTTCCTATACGTGAATTTGTGCACCCACCCTGTCACGGCCATCCCGTCCCGTGTTTCGAGTCGCACCTCCGTTGGCTTATTAAACGGCGGTTCGCCAGCGGGATGGGTGACTAGAAAATATGCCATGGGCTCGCCTGTGCCCTTACGACGCAAGGTCCCTCCCTTTCTTTCTCCGTTGACATGCCAGAAACCGTTGGCTTTGAAATCGGAGGTTAATTCATGCAGGTCAACGCGATGCGTATTTTCCCATGACATGAGATCGGCTTGCAGTGATTGGACATTTTGCGAGTTCATATTTCCCTTCCAATTGGGTCGACCCTTGCCATAGCCGTGAGTTGCATCAGCGTAATCATAGGTAGGCCCCGCCACGACTGTCAAACCGCGGCGGGGCACGATGGGCTCTACCGTATCAGCCCGTAAACCCGATTCGGCTGCACCCGCACGATCACCGCGTCCTGCTGCACCATCGCCCGGTCGTATTCCTCCCAGTCCGGGTGCTCGTGGTCGCCGCACGCCCGGAACGCCGTCCGCAGCATCTGCCGCATCTCCTCGGCGTCGGTGTTCTGGTAGTCGTGCAGCGTGACCGTGCCTTCCACCACGGCGAACTGCCGCCAGTCGTCGGCCACCGCCATCACGTTGCACCGGTTGTCCCGCTTGAGGTGGCGCGCCTTGGCGGAGGTGCCCCGCACGATAACGAACACCGGCCCGTCATCCCCCTCGAAGGGCGATGCCCCGGACACCACGATGCTGGTCTGCGCCGATCCGTCCCGGCGGAAGGTGTTGATCACCCCCCGGTGGTTGCTGCTGAAAAAGTTGCGCACGTCGCTGAATTCCATGATTGCCTCCAGTGTTGCAGTTTCAGTTGCCGATCACTTCGTAGATTGCCACATCATCGGATGAGAAGACCCGCTCCAGCCAGCCTTCATCGACCCATTCTTCGACCCTTTCGTCCACCTCTTCTCCGTAGGCGTCCCGCTCCCGGGGGCCCACGATGAGCCAGCGGACGCCGTAGACTTCCAGCAGGCGCTGGGCTTCCGCCCCGTCGGTTCCCTGGTAGATCGTCTCCACGTCGTGGCTGCGGCCGGCGAACGCGCTATCGTCGCCCCGCCATTGCCGTTGGTGTCCCTCCCAGCCCAGAGCAGTCGCTCGGCCCGTGGCCCCCGCGATGCGCCCATAGTTGCTGTACCCATCGCCCACCGCTTCAAGTATCCGACCCGGTTCCGCCTCGCTGTTGAGCCACACGATTGCATAGTACTCCCCGGGGTCGCTCCGTCGCAGGAAATGCAGGCCGGCCAGGGTGTTGTCGCCAATGCCCCCGCCGTGCTGGAACCACCCCGTTCGTTCCAGCACGGCAGCCACGGGATAGTACGCCGAAGCCATGATGAGTCCCACCGCCAGGCCGCCCCACGCGATCCCCAGCGCCCGGAACAGGGGGGCTCGGTAGTCCCCCGGCCGCAGCCGGTACGGACCCGCCACAATGTAATAGATGCCCACCCCGCCGGCAATCCCAAGCAGCGTCCAGGCCTGGTAGTACACCTTGAACACGGTGTTCATCCGGTTGCCGAACAGGTCCACGATCCGGAAGAGCTCCGCGCCGGCCAGCAGGTAGAACCCCGCCGCCGCCAGGATCAGCGCAAACACCAGCCATTGCATCGGCCGCCGGTTGGCCGCCAGCACCAGGGCGCAGTAGGCGGCCAGCCCGCCCATGGTCAGCAGGGGAACCGCGAGCACGATCCGGTGCCAGACCAGCCCGTCCGCCAGCATGGTCTCCTCCGGCTGTATCGACACGACGACGGCTACCGCCAGCAGCCAGACGACGAACGGCGCCACGCTGAATGCCGCCACCGGCCAGACCAGCAGCCGCTTGCCCGACGTGGGCGATCCCAGCGCCAGCAGCGATCTGCCCACTAGCGCCCCGGCCAGGAACGCCGGCACTCCCATCACCACCAGGAACAGGAACGGACGCGTCGCCGGCCCGGTGACGGGCAGGATGCCGCCCGCCTGGCTGTCGAAAGACTGGTAAAAGGGCAGAAACAGCGCCAGCCCTGCAGCCACCAGCCCGACGGCCAGCAGCGCGGCCCTCCCCGTTGCCCGCCCCAGCGCGGCCGTGGACGCCGCGCTGCTGCTGCTCGTCTCCGGTTCCGACCGGTTGATCCGCCACGCCGACCAGCACGCCACCGCCGCCATCGCGACGATCGCCACGTACAGCGGGAAGTCCCAGGCGTTGATGAACGCCAGCGAACCCAGCGTCATGGCCAGCGCCGCCGCCTCTCCCGGTCGATGCCGCAGCCAGCACAGCCCGGGCGCGATGGGCGACACCAGCAGCGCCAGCGTCAACGTCAGCGCCAGCGTCACGAAGGGCAGCGCCGATACGTGGGCATGCAGGTCGCCCAGCAGGAAACTGAAGAACGGAACTTCCGTGATGGTGTAGTCCAGCGACGTGCCCGTTTCCGACAGCGTGTCGATCACCCGGGTTCCCCGCCACCACCACCAGAACCCGTCGGGCAGCCAACCGTGGCCGCCGGCCGGGGCATCCAGGCCCTTTACCGCCACCCAATTCCAGAACCAGTCGCCGCCCACGCCTCGCACGTAGGCCAACTCCAGCACGCCGGACAGGTTGCCCAGCATCGTCACGCCCACCGCCGTCAGCAGTCCGGCCCCCAGCGCCGGGAACGCCCGCGCTCCGGCCAGGCGCAGCACGTTGTACACCAGCCCCAGTATCCCGGCGGCCAGCAGGGCCGGAATCGTGGCCACGGCCAGGTTGTACGCCTTGTCCGTCGCCACGCCGGTCAGGGTCGACAGCATCGCCGCCACGTAGTGGCCCCCGTAGTAATAGGCGATGCTGTGCCCCGACAGCCACTGGTCCTCCGGCGGAAATCCGTCCGCGTTCGCCACGGCGTTGAGGATGCCGAAGTCCATCGGTTTTTCCGTGTGGTTGATCGCCGGCGCTTCGCTGATCACCAGCGCCCAGAACGCGAAGATGGCCAGGAAAGTCAGCTCGGTGACCGCCACCACTGCCCAGCGCCGCCGGAAGAAGTCCGCCAACTCGGCGCGCTGCCGGTAGGCCAGCCACGCCGCCGCGATGCCCATGATCACCAGCACGGCGCCGATGCCCGCCGCCGAGTTGGGCACGACGCCAACCGTGCCGCAGATCCACGTCACCCACGCCAGCGCCAGCAGCGCGAGCGCCCGGGATACCGCCCACCCGCGATCGGCCAACCGCCCCAGCCCGCACAGCGTGGATGCGATGGGGAACCCGACCAGCGACAGGGCCCACAGGGCGATGAGCCAGGCGAGAACGTCCTGCACGGCTTTGGGCTAGCCTGGCCGTCAGGCGGCCGGCGACAGCATGGCGTCCACGAACTCGCGGGAATCAAAGGGTGCGATGTCGTCCAGCCCCTCGCCGGTGCCGATGAACAGGATCGGCACGCCCAGCGCCCGTCGTATCGACAGTACAATCCCGCCCCGCGCGGTGCCGTCCAGCTTGGCCAGGAAGATGCCCGTGCAGCCCACCGCGTCGGTGAAGGCCTGCGCCTGCGTCAGCCCGTTGTGGCCGGTGGTGGCGTCCAGCGTCAGCAGCACCTGGTGCGGCGCCGCCTCGTCCAGCCCGTTGATCACGCGCCGGACTTTGCGCAGTTCGTCCATCAGGTTCTGCCGCGTGTGCAGCCGTCCCGCCGTGTCCACGATCAGGATGTCCGCGCCTCGCGCCCGCGCCGCCTGCCAGGCGTCGTAGGCCACGGCGCCCGGATCCGCGCCGTGCTGGTGGCTGATCACGTCCACTCCCACGCGCTCGCCCAAGATCTCCAGCTGCTCCTCGGCGGCGGCGCGGAAGGTGTCGGCCGCGCCCAGGATAACCTTCTTGCCCGCTCCGGTGAAGTGGTGCGCCAGCTTGGCGATGCTGGTGGTCTTGCCCACCCCATTCACTCCGCAAACCAGTATCACGTAGGGTGATCCGACGCTGTCGTCGTCCAGCCACGCGTCCGGGTTGTCCGACGCCGACAACTCCGCCGCGATCAGCTCCTTGAGCCGAGCAAACGCGCCCTCGCCGTCCGCTACGCGCCCGGAACGCACCTCGGCCCGCAGCTCGTCCAGCACCGTCATGGTGGTGTCCACCCCGACATCCGCCGAGATCAGGATTTCCTCGATCTCGTCCCACACCGAGTCGTCCAGCGCCCGCGACGCGAACAGGTTGCGGATGCGCCCGAACCAGCTATCCCGGCTCCGCTTCACTCCGGCGTCGGTCTGCTCCCGGTTAACAGTCTCCCGGTTCCGCTTGAAGATCGAAAACATAGCGGCGCAAGATTAGCAGCGCCACCGTCCCCGCGCAACCACGCCCCTCACCTCACGTTAAGACCTGTGGACAAATGATCCGCCGGCCCACTAGCATGGAGAAACGGAAACCGGGCAGACCGTGCCCAACCACCGGAGAATAATCTTGGGAACCGTAACCGTAACCATCCAGGTCGGCGATCGCCACGGCCGCCAATTCGAAGAGCTCGACATCATCGTCGACACCGGTTCCACCTACACGGCAGTACCTCGGGTCATGCTCGAACGATTGGGAGTGCCCGTCCAACGGTCAATGCCATCACAGACCGCAGACGGCAGGATCGTCCCGGTAGAGATCGGCCAAACCATCGTGAGGCTCGAGGGGTTCGAGTTTTACACACCCGTCATATTCGCCGCAGAGAACGAGCCAAGCCTCCTCGGAGTCGTAACCCTCGAGGAGGCCGGTCTCGCCGTCGACCCAGTGAACGGCCGCCTCATTCCCACACACCTGCTCCGCTACTGACCTCACCCTGCACTTCGAAAACACCCGCGGCCGATCAATCCTGCGGACCCGCAATCAATTTGTCCACTTGCAGATCGAAAACATAGCGGCGCAAGATTATCAGCGCCACCGCCCGCGCGCAACCGGGCAAGTATCAGGCAGCAGTTCAGAGCGGCACGCCGCGACTCCGAACCCGTCATACCGGCGAAAGCCGGTATCCAGGCACCTCACGATTCGGCTACTGAAACCATTGCCAGCGTGTCCCGGGCAATAGCGGCATGAGCGTAGGCAAGACAGGCACGGATGTCTTCCGGTTCCAATCCGGGGTAGTCGTCCAGCAACTCATCCGAGTCGGCGCCCTGGCTCAGCAATCTGAGGATGAGCTCCACCGATATTCGCATGTCGCGGATGATCGGTTTCCCTCCAAACACATCAGGGCGAGCCGTGATCCGTTTCAGCAGTTCCTGGTTGGTGAGCATGGTTGTCCTCCCCGGCGTTTCAATTATAAGGGTTGAAACGGCCATAACCAGACCTCTGGCATCTGGCATCCCGGTCAAATCTCAACGGTTATAACGGCGGCGCCTCCCCCAACCCCGCTATCCGCTCGCACCACTGCGCCGCTCCCAGCACCTTGCCCTCCTGCGCCCACGGCCCGCCGAACTGCACCGCCATCGGCATGCCCAACTCGCTGAGGCCCGTGGAGACCACTACCGTGGGCAACCCCGCCGCGGTCCACGGCACCTGGAACGCCGCGTCCCCCGTGGTGTTCAGGTCCCGCGGAGCCGGCGCCGGTATCGCCGGCGTCATCACCACATCGACCTTGGCGACCATCTCGCTCATGTCGGCGCGGAACTGCCGCCGCAGCCGCTGGGCCTTCAGGTACGCCGACGTCGGCATGATCATGCCCATCTCCATGCCGGCGCGGATGCGCGGCCCGTAGTCGGCGGCGCGGACGCGGTGGTTGACCTCGTGGAAACCGGCGCACTCGACGTTCATCACGATGCGCTGGAAGCTGTGCACCACGGCGAAGCTGTCGGGCAGCGGTATCTCCTGGACCTCCGCCCCGGCCTCCGCCAGTTGGTTGGCGATTGCCTCGGTGTGCGCCCACATCTCCGGCGTGGCATAGTCCTGGTAGTACTGCCGCACCAGCCCGATGCGCGGCGGCCGGTCGTGCTCGGCCATCTGCGCCACGAAGTCGGGCGCCGGTTCGCGCAGGCTGCCGGGATCGTTGTCGTCCTCGCCGCTCAGCACGGTCAGCATCAGCGCGGCATCGGCCACCGTTCGGGTCAGGATGCCCACGTGGTCCAGCGACCAGCTAACGGGAGCCACACCGTACCGGGAGATGCGCCCGTAGGTGGGCTTCACACCCACGATGCCGTTGTAGGCCGCCGGACGGCACGTCGAGCCGCCGGTCTGCGATCCCAGCGCCGCCGGAACCATCCGCGCCGCCACCGCCGCCGAAGACCCGCTGCTGGACCCGCCCGGCGTGTGCTCCAGGTTCCAGGGGTTGCGCGTCGGCGAGGGGTCGGAGGTCGCAAACTCAGTGGTTACCGCCTTGCCCAGTATGATCCCGCCGCCCGCCTTGATCTTCGCCACCGAGGTAGCGTCAAAATCCGGCACGAAGTCGGAGTACACCCTGGAGCCGCAAGCGGTGAGCATCCCCTCCGTGTAGAAGATGTCCTTCAGGCCCACCGGCACGCCGTGGATCGGACCCAGCGGGTCGCCGCGCTGCACCTCGGCCTCTCGCTGCCGGGCCGCCGAGAGCACGGCGTCGCGGTCGATGGTCACCCAAGCCTGCAGGTCGGCGTCCAGCGCGTCGATTCGCGCCAGCAGCGACTCCGCCAGCGCCACCGGCGACACGGTTCCCTCGCGGATCTGCGCGGCGGCTTCCGCCACCGAAAGCTCATGAAGTTCAGGCATCATTCAACCTCGTAGGATGCAGCACGGGCGCCGCAAGTGATTCGCCGTTCGCCGGTACGGTCCAAAGATCCAACTGTCGCAGGAGTTACGCACTTGAAATTACAAACCCGTCATTCCTGCGAAAGCAGGAACCCATAGACTTTCCAGTGAACGAAACTGGAACACGGTTAACGATTTCGACCACTGGATTCCCGCTTTCGCGGGAATGACGGTTGTGCGGGAATGACGGTTGTTATGCTGCCCTGCTGCGTAACTCATATGTCATTGCGAGCGCAGCGCGGCAATCTGGTTAGTTCGCCGGCATGGGCCCGGGTTTGGGTCCCGGCTATTCCTGGTTCAGCGGCTCCAGGTCCGGATGCACCTCGGCGCCCTCGACGGCGTGGACCTGCTCCGCCGCGGTTCGCAGGTACGATTCCAGCTCCACGGCGCGGTCCTCGCCGAACTGGGCCACCGCCCTCCGGCGCAGCTCCTGGTAGATTCGCTCCAAGTCGTTGCTCTGGCTCATGTTGCCGACACCTCAGGACGGGTGAGTGTAGTGGCCTGCAAGATACCCCTCCGGCGCGTGAGCGTCCAGAGCCGGTCCACTCACACGCGCACCCACTTTCGTAAATCGTCAGAATCAGGATTCACAGGATTTCAGGATTGGGAGATCTCCACCATGGAACGGTTCCAATCCTGATAATTCCCAAATCTTGAAAACCCTGCTTCTGAAGATTCGCAAAAGTGGGAACGCAAGGGCCCAGCGGTGTAGACGCCGGGCCCTCACCTTCTACGCGCCGGTTCGCTTGAACCGGGCAACTATCCGCGGTTGTGCGTCTTGGTCTCCGCCCACGCCATGATGTGCGGGATCGCCGCGTCAACGTCCCGCTGGTCAACGTTGCGCGCCGTAGTCTGGGCCTGGCAGCGCATCAGCATGATCGGCAGGCGGTTGCGGATCTTGTCCAGCGTCCAGGACAGCGGGTCGCCCTCGGCGGTGAAGTCCAGCTCCAGCCGGTCGTTCTGGCCGATGGGGCCGTTGCGGTAGTGGTAGTGCGGGCCGATGCGGAAGCAGTCGAACCGCAGCAGCTCCTTGTCGTCGCCCTCGACGTCGTTGCCGTAAACGTGGATGCAGATGCCCTCGTCGCTCATGGCCCCCACGTCGGTGCGGTACACGAGCCCGAAGGTCACCGCTCCGGCCGGGATCAGCTCCTCGCCGCCGCCGGTGCTTCCTCCCATCTGTGCGTGCATCTGTTGCGTCATTTCTCCATCCCTCCCTTGGTGAAGGTCGAATTGCCACCCTGTGCCGGTTCAACCGACTGTATTGGCCCGATTATACAATCTTCACGGCTGAAATCGTCATACACGAGGTCCGGCGCTGCTATTCGGCCGTCGTCGCCCTTTACGCCTCGCGCCTGGCGTCGCTCTCCAGCGCATCCCGCAGGCCCTTCCAATCGCCATCGCCCGTCGACCCGTTCCAGTCATCGAAATGCAGCAGGTCCTCCACGGGCAGCCGGTCCCGCCAACCGGCCCGCTGCAGACCCGGCTCGTCGGTGAACTCCACCGGATACCCCAGGCAGAGATATGCCACCGGGATGATGTGCGGCGGTATCCCCAATATCCCCCGCAGCTGCGGCAGCTTGAGAATGCTCACCCAACCCGCGCCGACGCCCTCGCTCCGCGCTGCCAGCCAGAGGTTCTGCACCGCGCAGCAGGTGGAATACACGTCGGTCTCCGGCATGGAGTTGCGCCCCAGCACCACCTCCGCCCGCGTCGGGTCGCAGGTGACGCACAGGTTCACCGGCGCTTCGAGGATTCCTTCCAGCTTCAGCGAAAGATACGCCGACCGGCGCGGCTCGTCGAAAAAGCACGAGGCTGCGGCCCGTTCCCGATCAAAAAGGTCCTTTATTCGCCGCCGGCGTTCTTGGTCCTTCACGAGGATGAAGTCCCACGGCTGCATGAACCCCACCGACGGCCCGTGATGCGCCGCCCGTATGATGCGCGCCAGCGTCTCATCCGGTATTGGGTCAGGACGGAAGTTGCGGATGTCGCGCCGCTGGTAGATCGCCCGGTACACCGCCTCCCGCTCCGCCTCCGGAAAGGCGAGTGATGACCCGTTCGCCGGTATCCCGTTTACGGAAATATCGTCTGGTTGGTTCCTGTGTTGTTCCATCCGCCCCCCGCCAAAACCGATTGCTGCGCTCGCCGGACGCTGCCGACCTCGCGTGCCGCTATCATACCCACGCGGTCGGGGTTACGCCAGAATCGCCGCGCACGGATAACCGCGTGCGTCCCCACTTGCGTAAATGGTCAGAATCAGCAACTGTCTTGATGGTCAAGGGGTCAGGCGGTCTCATGCGTACCCAGTTTGACGACTACGGGAGCCAATTTACATCGATAAACAGGATAGACCGGATGATGGCGTGCGGGTGGGGCGTTCAATTTTCAGCATCGTCAAGAGCGCGGGAGCGTTCACAATAATCAATCAAATCCTGTAGGAGTCACGCACTTGAGCATAAAATTACGCCTGTGATCCAGACGATCCAAGCACGAAATCGCTCCCAACTGCGTAAGTCCTATCCTGTTCATCCTGTGCATCGATGTAAAAGACAAAATGGGTACGCGTGAGCGCCCGCCCCGCGTTGATAAACGCCGCCATCCCCTGCTAAAATCAATATGTCCCTGGGGATTAGTCTAGTGGTAAGACGCCTGACTCTGGATCAGGTATCACAGGTTCGAATCCTGTATCCCCAGCCATTCCTTTTGCGCTTGATGCCCGCTCCGGCGGGCTTTTTTGCTGCGGCGTCGAAAGGCGCCCGGAGACGCCGCCTGACGCGGCCAAGTTGCGCCTCCCCATGGGCTGGGATAGACTGACCCCATCATATAGGGACAGCACAGGAGCCCCCGTGACCACCATCACCAAGACCCCCGAGGAAGCCCGCAACCAGATCGTCAGCATGGTCCGGGACTTCGTCCGCCGCGAGGTGGAGCCCGCAGCCGCCGACCACGACGCCAACGACACCGTCCCCTACGAGCTCATCGACCAGATGAAGGAACTCGGGCTGTTCGGCATCAACGTGCCCGAAGAGTACGGCGGCATGGGCCTGGACTACACCACCTTCGCCATGATCTTCGAGGAGATCAGCAAGGGGTACATGGCCATCACCGGCGCGCTGGGCACCCACCACATCCTGACCTACGTGCTCACGCACTACGGCAATCAAGAGCAGCGGGACCGGTTCCTGCCGCGCCTGGCCACCGGTCAGATCCGCGGCGGCCTGGCCCTCACCGAGCCGGGCGGCGGCAGCGACGTGGGCGCCCTCGAGACCCGCGCCGTGAAGGACGGCGAGGAGTACGTGGTCAACGGCTCCAAGATGTTCATCACCAACGCCGAGTCCGGCGATGCCTTCTGCCTGCTGGCCCGCACCAATCCCGACGCCTCCCTCAAGCACCGTGGCCTCTCCGCCTTCGTCATCGAGAAGGACGGCAGCCCCGGCTTCAAGGTGGGCCGCCACCTGGACAAGCTGGGCTATCGCGGCCTCGACACCTGCGAGCTCTTCTTTGAGGACTTCCGCATCCCTGCCGAGAACCTGATCGGCGGCGAGGAGAACGTCGGCTTTGGCCAGGTGATGAGCGGCCTCGAGACCGGCCGGATCAACGTGGGCGCCCGCGCCGTCGGCGTCGCCCAGGCCGCCCTCGACGCATCCATGCGCTACATCCAGCAGCGCGAGACCTTCGGCGTGCCCATCAGCCAGCACCAGGCTATCCAGATCAAGATCGCCGACATGGCCACCAAGATCCAGGCCGCCCGCCTCCTGGTGTACGACGCCGCCACCAAGAAGGACAGCGGCGAGCGCATCGACCTGGAATCCGGCATGGCCAAGCTCTTCGCCAGCGAGATCTGCGGCGAGGTATCCATGGAAGCCATGCGCATCCACGGCGGCTACGGCTACACCAAAGACTTCCCCGTGGAGCGCTACTACCGCGACGCGCCCCTGATGATCATCGGCGAAGGCACCAACGAGATCATGCGCCTCGTCATCGCCCGCCAGCTCCTGCGTCGCCCCGAGTACCAGCTGTAGGGCGCTCTCCCGATGGCTACGAGCAAACTCTTCGGGGTGGCAGAAGAGTCCAACTCACCGAGCGAGTCGCCGCCGCCTTACCGTAAGTTCGGCGCGACCCTGCACTGCGGAGATTTTCTCCAGGTGTCCGCCAAGTGGCCCTCACCTACGGTCATAATCGTTGACGGCCCCTACGGCGTGGGGAGCTTTCCCGGTGATCCGGTCTCTCACGAAGCTTTGCCGGAATGGTATTGGCCGCACGTCGCCCGCTGGGCGGAACGGTCTCTGCCAGAGACGACGCTTTGGTTCTGGAATACGGAAATAGGCTGGGCCAGCGTGCATCCGGTGCTGGTCGAACACGGCTGGGAATACCGCTCCTGCCATATTTGGGACAAGGGCGTTGGACATATCGCCGGGAATGCCAACAGCAAGACGCTGCGCCGGTTTCCCGTGGTTACGGAGGTTTGCGCTCAGTACGTCAGAAAAGTCAAAGTCGGGGCCAATGGCTCGGCGATGAGCGTGAAGGAATGGGTGCGGTCGGAGTGGGAACGCAGCGGTCTGCCGCTGTACCAAGCCAACGCGGCGTGCGGCGTGAAAAATGCGGCCACCCGCAAGTATCTTACGAAGTGTCACCTGTGGTACTTCCCGCCCCCGGAAGCGTTCGAGTCGCTGGCTCGATACGCCAACGAGCATGGGAACTCACAAGGCAGGCCATACTACAGCCTGGACGGAGTGCGGCCGGCGACGGCGCAAGAATGGGCTCAAATGCGAGCCAAGTTCCACTGTGATGTGGGTATCACCAACGTCTGGCGGGAGCCGGCGGTTCGCGGAGAAGAACGGATCAAAGACGCCCACAAGAGCGTACACATGAACCAAAAACCGCTGCGGCTGCTGGAACAGGTAATCGTGGCGACTTCCGACCCGGGTGATGTGGTGTGGGAACCATTTGGCGGGCTTTGTTCGGTCGCCATCGCCGCAGTGAACCGGGGCCGAGAGTGTCATAGCGCGGAGATACTGCCGGAGTATTTCGCAGCGGCCCGCGACAGGCTTGCTTATCATGCCATCCCCTGATCCATCGCCGCCTACCGATGCTTGGGAACATTATTCGATCTACCGACGGGTGATCGACGCGATCTACGCGGTGCCGGCGCACTTCACCAGCCGAACAGCCATCGAAGGCATCGCTGCGACCGACCTGCAAACTCTCAACACGGTGTTAGGTGCAACAATCGAAGAGCAGGTTGTAGCGACGCTCAACCGAATGCGGGCGGTTTGGGACCCTAACGAAGGATATCAGCGGTTTTTCTTCCAGCGTCAGGCCCAGGTGTTCCCGGATGTGCTGCTCAAAGCTGATCGCGACGGCCAGGATATCGTCCTCGGTATAGAACTCAAAGGTTGGTATCTGTTGTCTAAAGAGCAGATGCCAAACTTCCGGTTTCAGGTGACGGCAGAGGCGTGCGCGGACGCTGACCTGATAGCGGTGGTTCCCTGGGCTTTGAGCAACGTTTTGTCGGGGGTCCCGGTAACTTACAAACCGTTCATTACTCAGGCGAAATATGCCGCCGAATACCGAAATTACTGGTGGACGAACGTCCGGCAGACTACAACCGACACCAGGATCACAATACCGGAGGGGGTCAACCCTTATCCAGCCAAGAGTGACCACGTTGCCGACCGCCCCGTCAGCGATAGTGGCGGCAATTTCGGACGATTGGCGAGGATAGGTATAATGGACGAATACATCTCGGAACTGCTTGACCTCCCTCTCGCCGGAATTCCTGCAAGGGGTTGGATCGATTTCCTGAAACAATTCGAGCAATAGGATCTTTCACTATGACGCAACTTGATACCCCACCCATCCGCCTCACCGAGCTGTCCCACTGCGCGGGTTGAGCGGCCAAGCTGAGCCTTGAGGACCTGGGCCAGGTCCTGAGTTATGTTCCGCTGCTCTCGCACCCCGACCTGCTGGTCGGGACCGAGACCGGCGATGACGCGGCGGTCTATCGCATCAACGACGAGACGGCGCTGATCGTCACCGTCGATTTCTTCCCGCCCATCACCGACGACCCCTACGAGTTCGGCGCCATCGCGGCGGCCAACTCGCTATCAGACGTCTACGCGATGGGCGGCAAGCCGCTCATCGCGCTGAACGTCGTCGGTTTCCCCGCATCGCTGGACAAGTCAATTCTGGGGCGCACGCTGCAGGGTGGCTACGCCAAGGCGGCCGAGGCCGAGTGCCTCATCGTCGGCGGCCACACCGTGGACGACCCCGAACCCAAGTACGGCCTCTCCGTCATCGGCGTGGTGGAGCCCGGCAAGCAGGTCAGCAACGCCGGCGCGAAAGCCGGCGACGTCCTGGTCCTCAGCAAGCCCATCGGCACCGGCATCATCACCACCGCCGGCAAGCAGGGCGTGGTCGATCCCGACGTCATGGCCGGCGCCGTCCAGACCATGGCGGCGTTGAACCGGCCGGCCGCCCAGGCGATGCAGCGGGTGGGCGTCAACTCGGCGACCGACATCACCGGGTTCGGCCTGATGGGCCACCTGAAGAGCATGGTCAAGGGCAGTGGCGTCGCCGCCGAGGTGAACCTGGGCGCCATCCCCGTGCTGGCCGGCGCGCGTAAACTGCTCGACAGTGGCGTCGCTCCCGGCGGCACCCACCGCAACCTCGGCAGCGTCGCGGACGTGGTGACCTGGGACGAAGGTTTGACCGACGACGACCAGCTGCTCCTCTGCGATGCCCAGACCTCCGGCGGCCTGCTGATGTCGGTTCCGGCTGCCCGCGCCGACGCCCTGGTGGCCGCCCTTCTCGAAGAGGGAGCGCCCTGCGCCGCCGTGGTCGGACGTGTCACCGACGGGCCGGCGGGGACTATTGTCGCCGCCAGATAGCGACTTTTCCTCTCTCACTACACTATGGAGCGCGTGATTATGCCATCCAACGATCCCAATTGGCACGAAGTTGAGCTGATCATCCGACAGAAAGATTCGGAAATTGCGGCGGGCAAAGCCAAAATTGAAGCTCAGGCCCAACTGATCTCCGACCAGGAAACGGTGATGGCGGCGCAGAAAGCGCTGATTGCAAAGATGATCGAACAGACTGCGTATCATGGGCAACGCATCAAAGAGTTTGAGGAACGTTTGGGGCTACAGCAGACGCAGGCCGACCGGCTGGAGCAGCAGGCGGAAGAACTGTCGCGACAAGTCGAGTGGATCCGGCGGCGCATCTTCGTCTTGACTGACCCCCAGATTCCGAACGATTCTATCTGCTGACCCAGACCTGACGGTATCGACCGCAATGGTCTATTCAAATGGAGTTATCCAGAACGGAGCCATCCAATGACCACATCTAACCAGGAGCAGACGACGGGCCAGGAGCAGACGACGGGCGTCCAGCCCGAATTCGGCCTCAAGCGCCCCGACCAGATCAAGATCGCGCCTCCGGGCGGCGAGAAGGTCCCGCCGGGACAGTTCGTTGCCAAGACCTTCCCCGTGCTCACCTACGGAGATACGCCCGAGATCGACCTGTCCACCTGGGCCATCCGCATCTGGGGTCTCGTCGAACGCGAGGTCACGCTGGGTTGGGCCCAGTTCTGCGCCCTGCCCCAGGTGGTCATGGACGCCGACTTCCACTGCGTGACCCAGTGGTCCGCGCTGGACCAGACCTGGGAGGGCGTGCTGGTGTCGGATCTGCTGGACGTGGCCGGCATATCCCCCAATGCGAAGCACCTCATGGCGCACTGCTTCGGCGACTATACCACCAACGTGCCGCTGGACCTGGCCCTGTCCGAAGGCCTCCTGGCCCACCGGCAGAACGGCGCCGAACTGGGCAAGGATCACGGCTGGCCCCTGCGCCTGATCATACCCAGCCGCTACGGGTGGAAGTCGGCCAAGTGGGTCAACGGCATCGAGCTGATGGCCGAGGACGCCCCGGGGTTCTGGGAACAACGGGGGTACAACAACAACGCCGACCCCTGGCAGGAAGAGCGGTTCTGGCCCGAGCTGACGCGCTGAGCGCCGGGACCCGAGCAATGACAAAAATAAGGGGCGGGTTCAAAACCCGCCCCTCGACTGTGGGTCGGTCTGGCGGCTACGCGGCCTTGAGCAGTTCCTTGCGCGCGGCTCGCGCAGTCCCGGTGGAGGTGGACTGCGCCGGCTTGGCCCATTCGATGGCCTGGTTGGGAGCGTCCAGATCCCTTTGCAGTCCGCACTGGAGGCAGTTGACGAACATTCCGTAGATGTCGCGTCGCACTTCCAGGTCGCCGGAGCACTTGGGACAGGCGCTGAACTTCAGTCTCATGATTACCTCCTGACCAAAAATTTTGCTATCGGCAAATTTTGGCGTATCGCCTTGGGTACTGATCGTCTCTTATACGAGACAAAAGGTTGGCCGGATGTCCGGTTTGGGAGTGCCTGTCAGTAAGATTTTCGTTGCCCGCGGTCGGCGGCGCTTCTGTGGGGCTGGATGATATACATTGACACGCACCGTGTCAAGCGGTTATATTGGCTCCGTAGCATGTGATATAATTCACGCACGGAGCGTCACCCAGATGCAACAGCGATGGACCAACCCCAACCAGACCCGCCGCACTCGCTTGGAGCCGTATCCTGCTCCAAACGTCGAAGCGCCCGCGGGATGGCCTGAGGGGGTGTCCCCGGCGGCGCGGGCGCCGGGCGAGCCGACCGCGCCGGAAGCGGCCAGGCCGGACGGGAACTCCGCCGGCCCGAACATGGAACTCGAAGGGGTGTACATCATTTCCGTGGCCGCCCGCCTCCTGGAGATGCACCCCCAGACCCTGCGCAAGTACGAGCGCCTGGGCCTGATCCAGCCGGTGCGGACCGTCGGCATGCTGCGGCTCTACTCGCAGGATGACCTGCGCAAGGTGATGCTCATCCGCCACCTTATGGACAACCTCGGGCTCAACCTGGCCGGCGTCGAATTCGCGCTGAAACTGGTCAACAACCTGAGCGTATTCTCCCGCCGGCTGGCCCGCGCCACCGGCGACGAGGCGCTGGTGGCAAACATCCGCGAAGAGATCGCCCAGTTGTGCAGCAGCCTCAGCCTGCCCGCCCCGGAGTAATCTCCAACGGAATCACAACTGAAATCGCAATACAGGAACGTGTAAATGGCAATTGATGAAACCCAACCACCCGGCGCGGCCCAGCCCGACGATCCCGAATCGGGCACGCTGGCGTCGGACTTCTACGCCGCCGGAGCGTCCGCGTCGCCGGAAGGCTCAGACGCCGAACCTCCCCTGTCGCCGGAGCAGGAGGCAGCGATGCTTCGCATGGCGCTGGCCGAGGCCAACGACGAGATCGCCCGCCAGGCTGACGCCGTCCAGCGCGGCCACGCCGACCTGGCCAACGCCCGCCGCCGTCACGACGAAGAACGGTTGAACATCCAGCGACAGGCCAACAGTCGTCTGCTGGTCGGCCTGCTGCCCATCGTTGACGAACTGGACCTGGCGGTGAACCACCTGGAAAGCGGCGCCACAACGTCAACCGCGGAACCGTCGGACTCCTGGGTCGAAGGCGTAAGATTGATCCAGCGCAAGCTGGCTACCTTCCTGGAATCCCAGGGGGTCGCTCGCGTCGAATGCCTGGGCGAGCCCTTTAACCCCGAGTTGCACGAGGCGGTGGGAATGGCCCAGGTCGGCGACGCCGAATCCGGAAGCATCGTCGAGGTGCTGCGCCAGGGCTATCGCCTGCACGACCGGGTTGTGCAGGTCGCCCAGGTGGTGGTGAACCAGTAAACCGGCCAGCCGGGCTGACCGGACAAACCCGTCAAACTCGCCCCTGCCCGACGCAGATTGCGAGCAAAGCACAAACTGCACCGACAAATACATCGAGGAGACACGACAATGGCAAGGATTCTAGGCATCGACCTCGGCACGACCAATTCGGTAGCTGCGGTGATCGAAGCCGGTGAGGCTGATGTGGTTGAGAGCGCCGAGGGGAGCCGCATCACGCCCTCCGTGGTGGCGGTCAACGCCCGCAGTGGCGAACGGTACGTGGGGCAAACGGCCAAGCGACAGGCCGTCACCAACCCCGACAACACCATCTTCTCCGTGAAGCGGCTGATGGGAAGGCGTTTCAGCGACCCCGAGGTGCAGGACGCCGCCAAGCGTCTGCCCTATACCATCGCCGCCGGCGACAACGGCGATGCCCACGTGGAGATGGCTGGGCAGAACTACGCCCCACCGCAGATCTCCAGCATGATCCTGCAGAAGATCCGCCAGGACGCTGAGGCCAAATTGGGCGAACGGATCACGGAGGCCGTCATCACCGTGCCGGCCTACTTCAACGATTCTCAGCGTCAGGCCACGGTGGACGCCGGCAAGGTCGCCGGCCTGGACGTGAAGCGGATCATCAACGAACCCACCGCCGCCGCATTGGCATACGGCATCGACCGGCAACAGACCGATTCCAAAATCGCCGTGTTCGACCTGGGCGGCGGCACCTTCGACATCACCATTCTCGATCTCGGCGCCGGGGTGTTTGAGGTATTGTCCACCAACGGGGACACGTACCTGGGCGGCGACGACTTCGACGAAGCCATTTTGAACTGGCTGGTCACGGAGTTTCGCGCCGAAACCGGAATCGACCTTTCCCAGGACCGCATGGCCCTGCAACGCTTGCGTGATGCGGCCGAGCGCGCCAAGATCGAGCTGTCCAGCACGCTGGAAACGGAAATCAACCTCCCGTTCATCACCGCCGACGCCAGCGGCCCGCAACACCTCGTCAAACCTCTCAGCCGCTCCCGCCTGGAGCAGTTGGTGAGCGACTTGATCGACCGCACCGAAGGGCCGTGCCGTCAGGCAATCTCCGACGCCGGCGTAAGCGCGAGCAGTATCAACGACGTCATTCTGGTGGGCGGCATGACCCGGATGCCCTCCGTCCAGGCCAAGGTCCAGCAGATCTTCGGCAAGGAGCCTTCCCGCTCCGTCAATCCGGACGAGGCGGTGGCCCTGGGCGCGGCCATCCAGGCCGGCGTGCTGGGCGGCGACGTGGGCGACATCGTCCTCCTGGACGTTACCCCGCTGACCCTCGGCATCGAAACCCTGGGCAACGTGACCACCGCGTTGATCCCCCGGAACACCACCATCCCGACCAAGAAGACCGAGACCTTCACCACCGCGGCCGACGGTCAAGGCAGCGTGGACATCCACGTGCTGCAGGGCGAGCGGCCCATGTCGGCCGACAACAAGACCATCGGCCGTTTCATGCTGGACGGCATCCTGCCGGCGCCGCGCGGCGTGCCTCAGATCGACGTCACCTTCGACATCGACTCCAACGGCATCCTGAGCGTATCTGCCCAGGACAAGGGCACCGGCAAGGAGCAGCGCATCGTCATCCAGACCAGCAGCGGTTTGTCCGACGAGGACATCCAGCGCATGATGAGCGAGGCCGAGGCCAATGAGGAGAACGACCGGCAGCGCCGCGCCGAAATCGAGACCCGCAACCAGGCCGACAGCCTTGCGTACTCCGCGGAACGCCTGCTGACCGAAAACGCCGAGACGCTGCCCGCCGACCTCAAGGCCGAGGCCGAGGGCAAGCTGGAGGCGTTGCGTTCGGCCATTGCGGCCAACAACGTGGCGCAGATGCAGACGGCCATGAACGAGCTGAACGAAGCCCTGCAGCGCGTGGGCCAGGCGGTGTATTCCCAGCCGGGGCAGGGTGGTCCGGGCGCCGCTTCCGGTGGCGCGGACAGTGGACCAGACGACACGGTGGAAGGTGAGTTCCGTGAAGTCTGAACGTACCGGATTTTCCAGGCGGGGACGGGTATTGCGCTCGCCCCCGTTCCGGCGCCAGGAAACCGCTAGCGAGCCGCCCGCGTATGCTGGGATACAGGGATATTCGATCGGCGCCGTCACCGCTTCCGACCAACTCGTTTCCAGCCGGCTTCCAAGCGGTCTCCAGCGAAGCGGTCTCCAGCGAGGCGAAGGACTTGCCAAACCGTGAATCCCTTGTAAACTAGGCCAACGTCGTATTCGAGCGATAGCAGAAGTGCTATAATGACGTTGAGCTCACCATCCGCTGCGGGTGCCGCCTCGCCGGACATTGGGAGAAGTGCAATGAGCGCATCACAAAGAGATAATACAGAAGTCACGGATCTCGATAACGAACAATCGGTGGTGAACGCCGGGCCAATAGGCGTCGACCAGCAGGCCGGCCCTCAGGTAGAGGAATACGAAACCGACGCGATGACCCCGCTTCAGTCGCACTACCTGGAAACGCTGCGACAGCTGATCGTCGTGAAGAACGAATACCAGACGGCGCCTGAATACGAAGGCTGGATGATGGACGCGATCAAGCGCTCGATATACTCTGCGCTGCGAGATTGCATGGAAGCCAACATCGGCGACGCGGCCAAAGAACTGCTGAACCAGGAACACCAGGTCAACTAGCAACTGAGCTCTGAAGCGCAGCGGGCCGGAGCGATGTTCCGGCCCGCTTTTCGTTGCAGTTGCGGGAAGCGGGTTGACCATACCGATGGTCGCGGCAGTGTGGGTGGCATCCCGGAATCGGCCCGGGCCGGCCACAGTACATGACGCGCGCTCAGCGCATCAACGGCTATCCGACTGCCTCAGGGCAATTGCACCATCGCTGTCATTCCTGCGCAAGCAGGAATCCAGTGATCGAATTCGTCAAATACGCTTCAAATTCGTTCTATGACCAATGGACTCCGGCTTTCGCCGGAGTGACGGGCGTGGAGCCTATGATGCGATTGCCCTGCCAACCGCCTGACGGTTTGACAGACGTTTCCGCCCGTATGCTATACTCGCTCATGCGCTAGCCGAGGTGGTGGAAATGGTAGACACGCGGTCTTGAGGGGGCCGTGGGCTTTCGCTCGTGTGGGTTCAAGTCCCGCCCTCGGCACCATCACCGTCGCATAAAAACAACGTGACGATGATCAAGACAGCGCAGCGCAGAAACGAGGCGACGTAGCCAAGTGGACTAAGGCGGAGGTCTGCAAAACCTCTATTCGGCGGTTCGAATCCGCCCGTCGCCTCCATATCCTCAAGTCACCAATCAACTTCATCACCTGAACGGCCCGCGAGGCCAGAGAAATTCGGCGCAGCGCTTTGACTCAACGAGGCGTTGCGCGTTTTAGTTTGGGAACGTGCCGAGGTGGCGAAACGGCAGACGCGGCGGACTTAAAATCCGCTACCTCCCGGAGGTGTGTGGGTTCGAGTCCCTCCCTCGGCACCAAATTCTCAATAGGCATAAATCCCCGTTTGGTAGGAGTATCAATAAGCATTGCGGCGGCAGAAATGCCGCCATTTTGCCGCCATTAATGGCGGCAAAGCCGTTTTTCGGGCCAAAACCGACCCAATCAGATCCCACCGTAAGCAGTCCTTTTGAGAAAAATTTCGGATCCCACAGGGCATAAATTCGGGTCAAAGTGCTGGCTCGTTGGACTTTGGCTCGTTGAAGAGGGCCGATTCAAGGTATCGGGCACTATTTCACCACCGTCCAGTTTCAACCGGTGAGATGTCAGTTTCGTCCGGATAGTCAAGCGTCGCCAATGGTGATGGAGAATACGTCGCGGGCTCAGGTCGTTGAGGCATCGTTCAACTTCCTAAACGACGCACCCCGCATTGGCTGGGGAACAGCACACGCACGGCGATAGACCGTGAATCCCTGGACGCTTTGTCCCAACGATTTCCAGAGGAGCGGCGCGCGATTGACCCATGGACTGCAGCTTGGTAATACTCCCAGTCGCGTGTTTGCACGACAGGACTCCAGCCCGGCCGGGCACTTCAGGGAGAGATCCATGCCACTCACCAGCCAGGAACTGCAATCCAAACTCTGGCAGGCCGCCGACATCCTGCGAGGTCAGATCAACTCCACCGATTAGAAGATCTACATCTTCTCGATGCCGTTCCTGAAGTGGCTGTCCGACCGGTTCGATGAGGAGGAGGCCATCGCCGTGGCTGCCGGCGTGCCCTGGGCCGCCGCCGTGACCGATCCCGACGAGCACCAGTTCGCGGTGCCGGAGAGCGCACATTGGAGCCAGATCGTCGAGGCGACCATGAACCTGGGCGAGGCGCTGAACATCGCCAGCCACGAGATTGAGTACGCCAACGCCGGCCGCATCGACGGCGTGCTCACCGGCACCAACTGGAACGACGAGTCCAAGCTGGGCACCCCGCCAGCCGCGAGCGCATCATCCGCAGCCTGCTGACCCACTTCAACGACCTGGACCTGCGAGATGCCAACTTTGCCGCCGACGGAGACGGTACCGGCAACGTGCTGGGCGACGCCTACGAGTACCTCATCTACCAGTTCGCCGACGATGCTGGCAAAAAGGGCGGCGAGTTCTACACGCCGCGCTCGGTGGTGCTGCTCATCGTGGAACTGCTGCAACCCAAGGAAGGGATGCGCATCTGCGACCCCACCTTTGGGTCAGGTGGCATGCTCATCCTGACTGCCGATTACGTGCAGGAACGTGGTGGGCAGCGTCAGAACCTGGTCCTCGAAGGTCAGGAAAGGAACCTGGACACCCTGGCCATCGGCAAGCTCAACATGCTGCTGCACGGTCTGGCATCGGCGCGGTTGGTGGCGGGCCACGTCATCGCAGAACCCGCCCTGGTTGATCCGCAGGGCCGGCTGAACTCCTACGACCGGGTCATCGCCAACCCGCCCTTCAGCATGAAGAACTGGGGGCATGACTACGCGCCCAGCGACGAACACCATCGCTTCGACCGGTACGGCGCCATCCCTCCGCGAACTCGCGGGGACCTGGCGTTTCTGCTGCACATGCTGGGGGTGACCAACGCCGGCAGCATGGTGGGCGTGGTGATGCCCCACGGCGTGCTGTTTCGTGGCGGCGCCGAGGGCAAGATACGCAAGGGCATCGTGGACGCCGATCTTTTCGAGGCCATCATTGGCCTGGTGCCCAACCTGTTCTTCGGCGCGGCCATCCCGGTGTCCATCCGCGTGCTGAACAAGAACAAGCCTGCAGAGCGACGCGGCAAGGTACTGTTCGTGGATGCTGCCCAGGATGGCTACTACCGTCCCGGCAAGGCGCAGAACTTCCTGGATCGGGAACACATCGACAGCATCGTGAGCGCGTTCCAGGGCTACGCGGACGTGGACCGGTTCGCCCACGTTGCCGACTTGGATGAGATTGCCGGCAACGACTACAACCTGAACATCAGCCGGTACGTGGACACGACGGAACCGGTAGAGGCGGTGAGCGTGGAGGACGCCTTGACCCAGCTGCGGGAGGCGGAGCGTCGCCGCGACGAGGCGGTGGCCCGCATGGACGAGTTGCTGGCCGGCATGGGGTACACGCGGTAGCCCGAGTCTCGCACGAAATCAGTGACCATGGTCATGACCACTGTATAATGAGGTGAGGGTAATCACGCCTATCCCACCGGAGCGTTGACCTTGACCACCCACAGCGGAGACGCCGGCCGGAGCCGGACGATGAAGGCATCCGAGTTCAAGGCCAAGTGCCTGCGGCTGATGGACGAGGTGGCCGAGCACGGCGGCGAGATCGTCATCACCAAGAACGGCAAGCCCGTGGCCAAGCTGACCGCCTACCACGAGCGGCCCAAGTCCCTCTTCGGCATCGACAAGGGCCGGCTGAAGATCACGGGCGACATCATCTCGCCCATTGACGTTGAATGGGAAGCCCAGTCCGACCCTGATCGGGTGCTCAACCCGTGATCCTGCTGGACACCCACGCCGCCCTGTGGCTGAGGGCCGGCGATGCCAGGCTGGGTCCGGTGGCTCGCGCCGAGATTGAGCGGGCCTGGCAGGCCGAGGAAGTCGCGGTGTCAGCGATGTCCTTCTGGGAAATGGCGATGCTCCGAGAGAAGGGACGCATCGAGTACCCCGACGACGTCAGCCGGTGGCGGCTGGAGCAGTTAGGCCAGGGCCTGATCGAGATCCCCGTGGACGGCCAGATCGGCATACGCGCCAACGAACTTCCCGATTTTCACGCCGACCCGGCCGACCGCATCATCGTCGCCACCGCCATGAACGGCCACAAACTGGTGACCGCCGACCGCCGCATCCTGGACTGGTCCGGCGGCCTGCTATGCGTGGATGCCGTTCTATGAGTGCCACGCAAAAACCCTGTGTATCGTCAGGTCAGTTTCTACGGCTAGGAACCGGAGCGCGATTGGGCCAGCAACTCGTAGACACGACGGTTGCGCTCAAAGCTGGTCCGGAAATGAGCGATCGCGTCGGGCCGTACATCGTCGCCAGTCTTGCATTCGACGTACAGCCGCATCGCATCTTCCAGAGCTGCCTCGAAATCACGACCTTCTGCGCGGGCCATCTCCCGTATCGAGACCAGCAGTTCAGGGGGCACCTGTCCCGTGCACTGCTCCTTCGCAGTAACCGTTAATCTCGCTCCTAAATCAGCTAAGTTCCGTTTGGCCGACGACTGCGAAGTCGGGTCAAGGCGCGCTGAACAGCGTGATGTAAACGGCGTCTCATGATGAAAGCGGCTCAATGGTGGCGCGAGACGATGAGCGTCATCTGGCGGTTGACCTCTCAGTGCGCCGAACGTACATTATGTCGGCCCGCACGGGGCTGCTGAAAAATCCGATGAAAATGGGACGTGCGCTCACCTATGACTTTGCGATTTATCCACGCTGCTGATCTCCATCTGGACAGTCCGTTCACGGGCATCAGGGCGGCTGCGCCGGAGAACGTGGCGAGGGCGCTGTACTCTGCCACTTTCGATTCCTACAGCAACATCATCGACCTGTGCATCTCCGAGCGAGTTGACGCCCTGCTGGTGGCCGGCGATATCTATGACGGGGCGGACCGCAGCCTGCGGGCCCAGCGTGCCTTCATCGACGGCCTGCGCAGCCTGGACGCAGCCGGCATCCGGTCCTTCGTGTGCCACGGCAACCACGACCCGCTGGACGGCTGGGAGGCGCGGTTGTCCTACCCGGACGGTTGCCACCGGTTCGGCCCCGACTTCGAGGCGGTGCCGATCTTTCCGGACCAACCGGAGAGCGCACTGGTTCACGGCATCAGCTATCCGACCCGGGATGTGTACGACAACCTGGTCGCGCGTCTCGGGCCGGTGGATCAGAGCGCGTTCGCCATCGGCCTCCTGCACGCCAACGTGGGCGGCAACACCGACCACGCACTTTACGCCCCATGCACTCTGGATGATCTGGCGCAGTCGGGCATCAACTACTGGGCGCTGGGCCACGTTCACACCCGCCAGGTCCTGCGCGAGCGCGAGCCGGCGGTGGTGTACCCCGGGAACCCGCAGGGACGGCATCCCAACGAGACCGGCGCACGGGGCGTCTATCTGGTTGAGGTCGACGATGCCGGCAGCATCCGCCTGGAGTTTCGCCCCACCGACACGGTGCGCTGGGAGCGGGTGAGTATCGACATCAGCGCATTGGAAACGGAGCAGGACCTGCTCAACGAGATCGACGACGCCATGCAAGGTCTGCTAGACGGTGCAGAGCGCCGGTCGGTGGTGGTCCGCATGACCGTGACCGGGCGGGGCGAGCTGAACCGGTTCCTTGGCCAGCCCGGCGCCGTGGACGATCTCCTGGCCAGCATCAACGACCAGTGGGCCGAGCGGCTGCCCTTCGTGTGGTGCGAACGCATCGAGGACGAAACGGCGGCGGCCATTGACCGCGACGCCCTGCGGTCCGGCGAGGACTTCCTGGCCGAGGTGCTGCGCACTACCGATCAGAACCGGGAAGAACCCGCGACGCTCCAGGATGGACTCGCCGATCTCTACCAGCACCGGCGGTTCCGGCAGCATCTTGAGGATCTCACTGACGAAGAGATCGCTGCGCTGCTCGACGAGGCGGAGGCGCTGGCCGTGAACCTGCTTGCAGAGGATGACCGCTGATGCGAATAACCAACCTGCACATCGACGGTTTCGGGCGGTTCGCCGACCGCAGTTTCGGCCCACTGGAGCGGCCGGTCACGGTGTTCTACGGCCCCAACGAGGCGGGCAAGAGCACGCTGCTGGAGTTCATCCGTCGGATTCTGTTCGGGTTCCCGGATGGGCGCACCAGGGCCAACCCATATCCAGCCCTGTCCGGTGGCAGGTACGGAGGGCGGGTCACGATCGCAACGGATGCTGGGGAAGGCATCACCATTCAGCGATCGTCAGGGCGGGGAGATGCCGCAGTTTCAGTCACCACCGACACGGGCGAGACGCTTCCGGAAAGCGAGCTGTCGAGACTGCTGGGGAACCATTCGAGGAGCGTGTTCCAGAACATCTTCGCCTTCACCCTGGACGAGCTGAACAACGAAAGCCTGCTGAACGACGACAGCGTCAACCTGCAGATCTACAGCGCGGGCATCGGGGCGATGCGGTTGCCTGACGCTTTGGCCGCATTGGATCGTCAGAAGCGCGAGATTTTCGTTCCGCGCGGCAGCAGCCAATCGGTTCCCAAGATCACAACCGAGATTGAACGGACCAACTCTGAACTGCAGGAGATCGCCGGCTACGCGACCGAGTTTCGCCGCCAGTCGGACCGGCTGGCTGAGATCGAGCGGGAACTGGGCGAGGTTGGCGCGCGCCGCCTGCAAATCGCGTCAGAGCATGACCGGCTGGAGAACCTTGAGCGCGCCTGGGAGTCCTGGAACGAGCTGATCAGCGCGGAGCAACGGCTGGCGGAACTGCCGGCGGTTAAGGCGTTCCCGGAGAACGGCGTCATCCGCCTGGAAACGCTGGAGGCGCAGGCGGAAGCTGCCCGCGACGAACAACTCGCCGCGGATGAACGGGTGCAGCGCATCAGGGCGAACGTTGACGAGGAAATCGAGCATCTGACGATCCTGGAGAGATCCAGCGAGGTGCGCGCGTTGGAGCGCGGTCGCGGCGCATTCGACCAGTCGGTCAAGGACCTGCCCGAGCGACGGGCGGAACTCTCCACCAAGCGCTCCGAGCTGAAAACCTCGCTGGCGAACCTGGGAACCGACTGGGACACCGCACGGCTCGACAAGTTCGACCTGTCGCTGGTCGTCCGCGAGGAAGTCGCCGACTACGGCCAGCGGCTGCAGAACGCCCGCGCCTCTGTCGCCAACTCGCAGACCGCGCTGGCGCAGGAAGAGGCGACGCTGGCGGACGCCGCGGAGGCCACGCAGCGGGCGCAATCAGAACACGATGCGGCCACACCTCCCGAACTGGACGAAAACGACATCCGCGAACGCCGCCGGCGAATCCGGCAGTCCCGAACCACCCTGGATGAATTGGGCCGCGTCGAAGATCGCAGCCGGGATCTGCAAGCGCAGATCGTCGATGGGCCCGCGACCAGCGCGGCCGGGTCGCAGGCCGGCCGGTCCCGGCTGCTGGCCGGGGCGCTGGGCGTGGTTGGCGTCGCGCTGCTGGTGGCCGGCCTCTGGCTGGCAGCGACGACCTTTGGAGCCGGGGCGATACTGGCCGCCATCGGCGCGGTGCTGTCGACGGTGGCGGTGTTCTGGTTCGTGCGGGGCCGCTCGAACGGGCAACCCACGGCCTCGCCAGCGGCGGCGCGGATCAGGAGACAAATCGGAGAGGTGGACGACCAGTTGGCGGGGATCCGTTCGCGTCTCCAGGCGGACGCCGAGGCGTTGGACCTCGCAGCGCTTGACTCAGACACGCTGCTGGAAGCCGCGGAAACGCTGGACGCGGCGGATGCCACGCTCAGGGAGTGGCGGCAACTGGAAACCACGCTGGCCCAGGCAACCGAACGCGTCGAGCGGCAGACGCAGCGGCGCGACGACGCGCAGCAGGCCGTGCAGGATGCTCAGGCGACGCTGGAGGCTGAGCAGCGGGCGTGGCAATCCTGGCTCGAACAGCGGGGGCTGCTCAGCACCTTCACACCCGATGGCATCCAGGAGCTGCGCACGCTGGTGGACCTGGCGAGAACCCACCACCGCGATGTCATGGAGATGGAGAATCGCATCGCCGCCATCCAGACCGACATCGACGAGTTCCTCGGATCGGCGCGGCCGCTGGCGGAATCTCACGGTTTTGAGGCGGAGTGGAGCGACTACCCCAGGGTCGCCGGCGTCGCCGACGACATCATCGAGCTGCACCGAGACGTAACCGAAGCGGCGCGAACCCGCGCTGACGCTGAGAAGGAACTGGAGGAGGCTGAGCAGGACTTGGAGGCGCGGCGTAAGAGCCAGCAGGGTGTGGTTGATCTGATCACCACACTGCTGAAGTTGGGGGAGTCGGAGGACGTCGAAGACTTCCGAACGCGCGCCCAAATCTTCCAAGAACGGACCACGCTGGCGGCGACAATCTCCGGCGCCCTGGACCAGATGCAGCGCATCAGTGGTCCGGGCGACGCGCTGGAAGCGTTGCGCTTCACGTTGTCAAACACCGACTTGCAGACCATCCGCGACAGCGTGCGGCAATGCGAAGCACAACTGGAGCAAATCGACGAACAGCGGTCAGAGCTGGACACCGAGCGCGGGTCTATCCGGACCAGGTTGGACGGTCTGGCCAGCGAGGAGGATTCATCGCGGCTGCGGCTGGAACGGCATCGGCTGTCGGAGGAGTTGCAGGGCCACGCGCGAGACTGGGCGGTGCGCACCATCGCCGAGAGCCTGATCCGGCAGGCGCAGGGCAAGTTCGAGCGGGAACGTCAGCCGGACGTCATCCGCCACGCCGAGCGGTTCTTCCTTGACGTCACCGACGGCGCGTACCAGGGCGTGTACTCCCCGCTGGGCAGCTCCGAGATCAACGTCAGGGACGCCGCGGGCAACATCAGGACGCCCCAGCAGCTCAGCCGAGGTACCCGTGAGCAGCTGTTCCTGGCCCTGCGCTTCGGCCTGATTCTGGAAATGGGCCAGCACTCGGAACGCCTGCCGGTCATCGTGGACGAGGCACTGGTCAACTTCGACCCGACCAGGGGAACAAGGGCCGCCGGCTCATTCATCGACCTCGCCGAAACCAACCAGGTGCTGGTCTTCACCTGCCACCCGCAGATCGTGGACTGGTTCGTGGATGCGGCGGGCCAACGGGGTATTGATGAGCCGGATATTGTTCGGATTTGAGACCATGCCAGGTCGGCGGAAAACCCCTTCGCAATGATAAGGAGACGGATGGTAACGTCAATAAACATCAGTCATGAAGACAGAGAGCGCATCTCAGACGCGATCGATAAGTTCGAAGAATTGGTTCTGAACTCCGGAGCGGCCCGAATATTCCTGATTGGGGCCGGATGTAGTTATTGTGCCGGACTGCCTTTGACGATGGATCTGACATCCAGAGTTTTGGAAAACGGCCAATTGAATGAAGCCACCGAAAATATACTTTCAAATGTGAAGGATTCGTTCGATGGAGGGGCAGGTTCACATATTGAGGACTACCTTAGCGAAATCATTGACCTGCTGGCGATAGCCGAGCGGCGAGCTAGCCGTGGCGTGGAGGATTCTACGATCCCAGTGGGAGCGGCAGAGTTCACAGTCGACCAAATTCGAGAAGCGGTTGAAAGCATCAAACGGGGAATTGCTATTAGTATCGATCGGCCACTGACCATCGATACGCACAGACGGTTCGTCGCGGCGCTCCATCGCCCGATGCGAGGGGACCGCCGTGCTGACCGAGAACGGGTGGATTACCTTGTTCTGAATTACGACACTGCGATCGAAGACGCGCTGGGTCTTGAAGAAATCTCATACGCAGATGGGATTGACGGAGGAGCCACAGGTCCGTGGAACCCTCAAACTTTCGATAGGGACGGGCTGGTGGCCCGCGTATTCAAGCTCCATGGTTCGATTGACTGGTCCGCAATCGAAGGTAAGGAACTCCCTTTCAGAGTCAGTCCCAAGGTGGACATGGCAAGCCCGGAAGACAGAAGCGTTCTAATCTGGCCTGCGTCAACAAAATACAAAGAAGCACAGTTGGATCCTTATGCTCAGTTGATCGATCGCGCCAGAGCTGTCCTTCGTCCGACACCAGGTTCCCAAGCAGTATTGGTAGTATGCGGTTACAGCTTCGGTGACCAGCATATCAATGAAGAAATCGACACCGCCCTGAGAGTTTCGGACGGTAACCTGACGGTCGTAGCATTTACGAGCGAGGACACTTTGGCCGGCCAGTTGAAGGAATGGAATGAAGACCCAATCGTTGGCGAGCAAGTGTTAGTTTATGCGGACAAGGGGTTCTTCCATGGCAAGGACAAATTTAGGATTCATGAGAGTATAGGGTGGTGGCGTTTCGAGGAGATCACCCGACTACTCGGAGGCGCGCGATGAATAGCAACAAAAGGTTTGCGAATGAGCCAGACGAGAACCTGGCAATCGGCAAAATCATAGAAGTGGATGGTTCGCGAATCGTCGCAGCGTTGAACAGCGGGATACAAGAACTATCCCGAATTTACGCTGGTGAATCCTATCAAATCGGACAATTCGGTTCCATGGTCAAGATCCATTTTGGGCGGCGGACGATTTACGCCTTGGTCGCGCTCCTACGGATGAGGGCAGAATATGAGCAGGAACATGGCCTAGTTCCTACGACCAGCACAGACGAAAGGGTCGTGGAAGCCGATCTGTTTGGGGAAGGCGAATGGATACGAAATCCAGATGGATCCGACAAGCTGGTGTTTGAAAGGGGAATTAGCACTTACCCGTTGCCCCAACAAAATGTCTACCTTACGCCCAAATCGGAGCTGAGATCCATCTACGCTCGTAGCAGCAATCCCAGCATTTTTCTCGGTGAACACGTTGGAGCTGGCGGAGCGCCGTGCTATGCCGATCTGAATGAACTGGTAGGGAAGCACACCGCCATACTGGGATCTACTGGCAGTGGCAAATCGGCAGCGGTCGCTGCGATCATCCACAACTTGTTGAAACCAGAAGCTATCAAGCGGGACACCAAATGGAATCCGAAAATCATCATACTGGACCCCCATCGAGAATACGGTGCCGCATTTCCTGAAGCGTCCACCGTTTCTACCGACGACCAAACGCTCAAATTGCCCTATTGGCTGCTGAGCCTCCAGGAACTCTCCAATCTGTTGATTGGGAGGACCGCGTCGGCGGCGGCAGCTCAGGCCAATATCGTTAAAGATGCTTTGACTGAAGCCCGACAAGAAGGATCCGAACAAATGGGATTGGCCACGAGCCGCATAACTGTGGATTCGCCCATTCCATTTTCTCTGTCGAAATTCAGACAGACCATCGAAAACGGTAGGCCCTCTGCCGCGAGTTCACAAGGGCCATACAATTCTATCCTTCAAAAACTTGACACCCTGACCTCGGACGCTAGGCTTGACTTCCTTATGAATGAATGGGATGGAGGGGACGACGATCCACTGCCCGCAATCATGGGGCAACTCATTGGTAATAGTGCGGTTCCGTGCGTCGTAGACCTGTCCGGGGTTCCCAACGAAGTGGCTGGGATATCCAGCGCGGTAATCGCCAGAACGTTATTCAATTGGAAGGTTTGGCAATCAGAAGAACAGCGCAGGCGAGATCCTGTCTTGTTGGTCTGCGAAGAAGCTCACCGTTATGTTCCGAACAGGGGAGAGGCTCAATACGAAGGCGCTCAAGAAGCGATCCGGCGGATCGCAAAGGAGGGTCGGAAATACGGAATCGGATTGATGTTGGTGTCGCAGAGGCCCGGCGAAGTGGAAGCGACTGTGCTGTCGCAGTGTAATTCGTGGCTGGTTTTGAGGTTGACTAACGATGCGGACCGTGAGCACGTACGGTCGATTTTGCCTGACTCCATGGCGGGTCTGACGAAAGTATTGTCAGGGCTGAGGAGGAGGGAAGCTTTATTTTTGGGTCAAGCCTCCGTGGTCCCGTCGCGGATAATGATACGAGAACTTGCGCCAGAACAGTTGCCAGCATCGAACGACGTCGATTTTCATCAGGGTTGGCAGAGCGACATACTGACAGAAGAGCAACTGATGGAAATCGGGAACCGATGGCGGTACCAGAACAGAACGTAAAAGATGTAGAGGTAGAGATTGCTCGTCAGTGTCACTCTCCTCTCGCCCCCAATCCCCCGCAATCTCCAGCTGCTCCAGAGCGGCGCGCAGGTCCTCGATGATTTCCTCGGCGATTACGTCGGGCGGCGGCAGGTTCTCGGAGTCCTCGAGGCTCTCGTCGCGGAGCCAGAAGATGTCTAGGTTGGCCTTGTCCCGCTGGGTCAGTTCCTAGTAGGTGAACCGCCGGAACCGCTCGGACTCCTCCCGCTGCGTGCGGTCGTCGGCGCGGTAGCAGGACACGAAATCGTCCAGGTGTGCCCGGGTTAGGGGGTCGGTTTGGAAGGTTAGGCACCAGTCAGCGCGGGGGGTCGCAGATCGATGCGGAGGTCGGCGATCTGGTCCGGTTGGCTGGCGATACCGCGACGCTGTAGCGCGGCCAGCATATCCTCCTGCCTTGGCTGGCCGAACGCCAGGCGGTAGAGCGCCAGCGACTCCTGCAATTGATCCCACCGGTCCTGATCGCGGCTCAGGGGAAGCGTCATTATTCGCCGTTGTATCCGGGCGTCGCCGGGGTATATCCAGAAGGGCGAAAGGCCGTCCGAGTCGTGGTCATCGTCTGCTGTTGCGGCTTCAAAAGCGGCGCCCCAGGGGTCTGTGATGCCGGTGGCCAATGCCTCAGACCGATGGGCGGTAGCCACGTTCTTGCGGATGGCGTGGCCCTTGTAGCGGTCCACCCTGCCCTCGCGCTGCTCGAAATCAACGGGGTTGCCGGGAAGGTTCCAATGCACGATGGAGTGACACCACCAGTGGAAATCGACGCCCTCCTGCCCGATGGAAGTCGTCGCAAGAACGAACGGCCAAAACGGCGAGTTGAACGCCGCCCTGACCTCGGGAAGCCTGGCTTCCTCGTGGCTTCGCTGCGTGCTGCCAAACCGCAGAGCGTACCGGCTGGGGAACGCGATACCCCGGTCGTCAAAGTGATCGATGTCGGTGGCTCGGTACACCGACTCCCTGAGGGTGATGGCGCGCCGCGCGGTTAGTGCAAGAGAGATCAGCCCCTCATCAGTCGTGGGGCTGGACCCAGAGTCTCCGGCGAGGTGGTGAATGTACTCGTCGAGAACAGCCTGGAGCCCGCCGTCAATGCAGTAACGCGCCACTTTCCGCCAGTACGCCCCAGTGCCCTCCCGCGCGCGGCGCGACCCACCATAGATACCGTCCAGGAGCAGCACGGCCTCGGGCCTGACGAACAAACTGCGCAGGCCGGATGCGAGGATGGCGGCGGCCCGCCACCTGCCAATCTCGGTTACCTGGTCATCCGCCCGCCTCAATCGGTTCAACGCCCGCCACGTGATGTTGCCAGGAGCGCCCAAGCCCAGAAGGGCGATCGTTTCGTGGAGGTCTGCCGGGCGTTCCGTGTCCGGCGTCCAGTCGCCCATTGCGTTAAGCATCTGGCCGACGTGGGCGTCCAACGCGCGGTGGCCATCGCCTGCATCGTGATCTTCCGAGACGCCGGCCAGCGCATCGACCACGGTGCTCCGGGGCGCGACGGGAAGCGCGGACGCGAGCGCGCTGTTCCGTTCGCCGCGTACGGATGCGAACCAGTACCATGGCGCGCTGGTGGTGGACCTGGTGTCGCCGTTTGGTCCGACCAGGTTCTCCACACGCCCCTGCGCCCACTCGATGAGACGATCCACACTGGGCAGATCAGAGTCGTCACGGTGTTCGCGGGCAGCGTCCAATGGATCAGTTCGCGAGGCCAGCGTCGGCTGCGGCCAGAACAGCGCCAGCGCTGACATCGAGGAAGGGCGGTTGTTCGTCATCCTGTAGTCGAGGCGGCTGGAGATGGACGCTCGGTCAGCAGCCGTGTTCACAGTGTGCCCGGCTTGAGTGAAGATTTGTCGTTCAACCTCATAGCTCAGAAGCGAGGCGATGGCTGACGGCGCCGCCACCCAACTGGAGAAGATGAGACTCTTGGTGATGGTGGTTGGGTCGATGGATGCGTACGGGCCGGCCAGCGCGTGGTAGGGGAGGGACGGGGGCATCCACAGCAACTTCCACCAACCCTGGTCGAGGGTCTCGGCAGCCAGGGCGCGCATACGGGCATTGCCCCATTCAATCTCCTGGAAGTTCTCCACTCTGGACTTATCGATCCGCTGGGCGCCGCGAAACAAAGGCATCAGTTCAGCTCGGCGATCCGGATCCTTCATGTCCTCGCGCAGATGCTCACCGACGCGATAGCCTCTGAGGAAATTGAGGAAGTATGGAGCCGACTTCCAGTACTCGACGGTAAGCGGGGCCCTCACGGCGTCTGCAACATTGCGCAGGGCGACGAAACCGTTGAAATCCTCGGCTCTGACTCGGAGTTGGTCCGTGTTGCCGTGGACAGTGATTGCGCGGTTGGTGCCGGATGGCCGTTCCGTGCGGGCGATCCACTTCCTCAGTTGGGATTGCACACGATCCCGGACATCGACGGTCGGCTCGCCGGCCAGCGCCGCCTGCCGCAGCTCGTCAAGATCAGCGCGTACTGAATCTACTGCCGCATCGGAAGCGGCGAGGAAATCCAGCGTCTTCAAAAAGTCCGCATAGTGCCCGCCATCGGGGCCGGCCTCCTCCGCGTAAGTGAACGGCTTGTACGGAGTGGCCGAAAGCAGCAGAACATGGGCGTCGGGATGATTGAAAAGATCGTCGGCCAGTTCTGCGGCATCGCCACCAGTTTTGACGTCGAGCAGGTCCCGAAAGCGCTGAAATTCGTCAAGGATCACGAGGTCCGGTTCGAGCGCTTGCAACGCTGATCGTGAAAGCATCCGACGAAGCTCTCCGACAATGATGCGCGCCGCGTGCTGCTGGCTATCTCTCAATGCGCTGCGCCCGGCGACCTCATCAATTAACGAAACCAGAGACGCGCGTTCCTGGCTTTGGTCGAATTCTTTGAGGAACGTCTGGCGGATTTCGGGCTCCAGATTGTCTGCATCAACGGCGCCGACGTTCCAGTCGCGGAATTTCTGCCATGTGCTCACGCCTCCCTGAAAGATCCGCAGCGCGGCCGTGGCTCGGGCGCCCCGCAGCCCCAGGTGATCGCTCAGCAGAACGTAGAGCACGGCGCGTTCCTCTTTCCTTCCCATCTGGTGACCCAACTGGAAGGAGGTGCCCGGCGTAAACGCCACGAAGCTGGTCGGCTTACTCCCGCCATCAACCGCGGCCCTAAGCATCTCGGGCATTGTGATCAGTAGGCTCAGCCGGGTCGCAAAGCTCGGGCTCTCCGAGCCGGTGATGTTGAGCTTGCGGATGTTCTGGGCGGCGATATCCGCGTTGGAACACACGTACACGATGTCGATGCGGTTCACATGGTCGGCGTGCTGGAGGTGTTCGATGGTCTGGGCGATGACTTCCCTGGCGACGTGGGTCTTGCCCAAACCCGTCTCATCGGCCACGAGAAAGCGTCGAGTTGAATCGGAGTCGCCGTACAGGCGCCTGAATGCGTATTCGGCGGTAGTTCGCTGAAAGTCGCTCAGCGATGGTCCTGCGCCCGCTTTCTTCTCCTGTGTCATGAGCCGGCCTCCTGCATCGCCCGCCGCGCTTCCAGGGCGGGGATCCACACGTCATCCCAACCGGGCGGGAGTATCGCCATCCCACTGGCTGACCCACGCAGAGGCTCCACGATTTTAGCCAGGTGGTCGATGGACTCTGGGTTCTCGGAGAGGGCGCGCGCCAGCAGCTCCAGGACACCCTGGCTGGTACCTGTTGACCAACTCCCGGTCCAACCACCTGATCCGGGGGCATTTCCAGCGACGTTCCCGGAAACGAAACCCATGAGCAAAGCCAACAACCGCATGAACTTTTCGGGGGTGTCGATCTGCCTGGCAAAGATCTCGTGATAACGGTCGTCCGGCTCACCGTCGAGCTGTGAGCAGATCACAGTTGAGCGCTGAATGACCGTTCCTTCTTCCGTCCGGCTGGCGGTTAGCTGAAGGAACGCGGTGACATCCGCAATCTCGCGCGGCGACAACTCGATTTCGATGGGCGCGCCGGGATGCAGTTCGTGGGTTTCCGTTGGACGGTTGTGGGCGGCGATGGTGACGCCGGTGCCCACGGGGATTTGAGGCAACTCCGAATCCGTCGTTATGCGCGGGACCCAGCCATCTGCTTGCTTGGCAATGGCTGTACGGAACCCTACCTGCCCAGCGATGTCGACGAGCAACCCTTCGAGCGCCCGTCCAGTCGTACTGGGCTGATCGATCTCTTGCGTATCAGATACGACGTACGGCGTCAGCATGGAACGCAGCGGCGCATCATCTCCTACGAGCGCATCCACGCCGAACTTCGCCACCGGGCCAACGAGCTCGCACAGAAATTCGACGTTGCCGTTGAACGCTCCTTCGGTGGCGTTGGCCGAGCCAACGAAGAGGTGCGCTAGCCTGGCGCTCTCGATGGCGAATACCTTCGCGTGTAGGTTGGTGAGGAATGTTCGGTTCTGTTCCGCCCCATCATCCCCATCATCATCCGCTGATAGCTGCGACGCAGGGTCAAGCTCGTAGATGTCCAGGCCGCCTAGGGTGCCTGGCTGGAGTTTATCTATTTCCTCGCCCCGAGAGATTAGTATCGCCCCCTGGCGCGCTGGCACGAGCACATCATCGATGAACTTCTCGCGTATGAACGGCGAGATCACGAGCTTTCGATAACCGCTGAAATGTTCCTCTATCGGAAAGGAGCGCGCTCGCGGCAGTCCGATGGGATGGAAGTGAACCTCGCGGGCGCCGTCAGGTAGTTCCCAGTGGACCCGTCGCAAATCTTCGGCCAGTTCCGCGAGCGCGTCGCGACGCTCGATCGGCGACTCCCCGACGGCAAGGCCGGGCAGTGCAGCAATGAACCTCGCGAGCGGTGCGTTGTTAGCAATGGGCCGGCGATCCCTGATCCGTCCGTCGAACCACAGCACCGTATCCCAACTGCGGGAGGCGGTTAGGTTCCGCGAGAGTACGACGATTCGGAAGGATGGGTCCCCCGACGGGTCCAAGGACCGAAGCGCCCAAACCTTCGGGTGAAAGATGCGGCCTGCCCGGGGACGCTTCACCTCGTGAATTGATCTCTCAAGCAGCGCCACCAGGTCGGACGGCCACGCGGCAGCGTTAATGGCGCCGGCCTGACAGAATATATCCAACCGGTCGCTCATCCGGCGCAGCGCCACCATGATCTCGACCGGGTTTGGATTCTCGTCGAACCGAAAACCCGCGAAGGCGAGGGGCACCATCAGGGCTGTTTCGAGATCCAGCGTGAACGTCGTGGCGACGGCATGGTCCAGGGAGTAGTCTGGGGGAGGTCGCAGCGCGTCGAGCAGAAGCGCGCGATTGTCGGGGGCGAGCATGGCTTTAGCTCCTACCGTCCGCGATGTCGTTCATGAGGCGGGCGACCACTGGCCAACGGAAATTCAGCCGACCCGATCCGGACGCTCCTCCCCACTGCCGCATAAGCCTGTCGTTGGTGAGCCGTGCCTGGCTGCGTTTTTGATGGGTCTCCCGCTCACGGATCAAATTTCGAGCCGTTTGATCGCCTGCTAAATCCGTTCCGCCTGAGCTGCGTACCAGACTGACCCATTCGGTCACGAATCTGAGGGTCAGCGGCGAGGGTGGCCTTCCCTGGGAGCTGACCAGACCCCACAGACCCTCAAGATTCCAACTACCCAGATCGCTCCCTTCGACCTCATCGAGCCACCGATCAAGTAAATTGGAGAAATAGTCCCGTCCTCCCTCGTGCTGAGAAAGGCCGAGTTGTTCGGCGCGCTCGGCGAGCAGCACGTTGTAGAGCAGCGCGGCCCCGTGCATCGCGATGGCGAACCGTCGAGCCTCGTTCGCAGCATCGCGCACTTGCCCGGTGGCCGCTTTGACCTCGGCATCGTCCCAGGCGAACCGGGTGGCTTCGGAGCGTCGGTTGCCTGTGCCGACCAAAAATTCGAGCAAAGTGTTAGGCGCAGCCAGGCAGATGCGTTCGGCAAGCCAGGTCGCTTCGTCGCGCGTGAGGGCAAAATCGCAACTGGTGAGCGCAAAGAAGTCTTCCGGAGGCGCCGGCATTGAGGGATCCCAGACCGCATCAGAATTTTCGACGTACTCAGTTGCGTCTTGCGGGGGTCGAGAGGCTGGACGCAAGCCCGCAATGTGCGTCGGGGTGCCATTGTGCCTCAAGATGCCGAAGCGCCGCAGGCTGTTCCAATAGATGGTGGAGGGCAGGTTTTGGACCCGCTCGCCCACGACGCCTCCAATCAATCCTGAGGAATCTCCCCCGTTGCGCAGCGCTCCGATCAGACGCCGTTCCTGCGTATCCACCCAAGAAGAGAGTTGCGACCCCTGACGCCGCCGGCGGGCGCCCTCACGGTAGAACCAGGGCACGAACAGCAGATACCGAGCCCGGGTCAGCAGCACCGACGTTCCCGGGAACAGAGTGTCGCTCAACGCGTCCCGTATCTGGCCGAGTCCCAACTCGTCACGGCTATCGGGCTGGGAGAACATCCTGACTATCTCCCGAGCGCGACGCTGATCAGCTTCGGAATAATCCAGCCAGGCGAGAACGGCGGGGGGCATGAACGGCTCCTTGTGGGCAATTGAGGATTAGGTGATTCGTCAAAGGAGGTCCCAACATCAAGGACTGACCGGTTGCTCAATCCTACCGCATCATCAACAGAAAGCAACGCTTGGAGCGTCGTCAATCGCGCAGGTCGTCCAGGAACTCGGACGCCGGCTTGGCGCCGGTCACCAGCAGGCGATCTCTCGCCCTGGTGCAGGCTACGTACAGCAGGTTGCGCTCGGTGTTATAGACCTCGTCCAGGTCCGCTTCGTCGGTTATCTCTTCGACGCGGGATTGCAGCGGGATAGCTTCCGCGTCGCAGGCCGCGACGGCGACGGCGCGGAACTCCAGGCCCTTGGCCAGGTGCATGGTCCCTATAGTCATGCAACCGCCGACGGTGTCGCCATTCTCGTCGAGGATGGCAAAAGGCACGCCGGCGCGCCTGGCAACCTCAGTCGCCCTATTCATCTGAGCCTGAGATCGGACAAACACGCCGATTTCCTGCGGTTCCAAGCCATCGGATAGAGCTTGCCTGAGCCATTCGGCCACGGTCTCAACTTCGCTTTCCTCATCTTCCAGCACCTTCACCATTGGCGACGGGCCGTTGAATACGGAGATGGTGCCGGTACGCGCTTCGAGGTTGCCGTCGGCATCTGCGATCTCGGGGTCCAGCAAACGATCGGCCTGCATCCTGATCTGGTGCGACGTGCGGTAGTTGACGCGCAGGGTTTGGGAGCGGCCGCGAATGTCAATGCCCAACTCTCGCCAGGAGAAGGGCAGCTGGAAGATGCGCTGGCCCAGGTCGCCGGCAAAGAACAGACCATTCTCCCTGCCGCCGGCCAGCGCGGCGAGGAACCGCAGTTGGGGAACGTTCACGTCCTGGGCTTCATCGACCACCACGTAATTGAACGGCCTTTCACCCGTATTCGCTATCGCCACCGTCAACCGCCCGAGCACTTCGGCCAGGGTGGTCAAATCATCCTTCTGCAATCCCGACTTGACCCATTCGAAAATCGGCCATAGGGTCTCGCGCTGCGATTCTGACAGCCGGCGGTAGCGGCCGGCGCGGCGGATACTGCGGTAATCCTCCCAGGAATCGAGCTGCCAGCCGTCCACCACCCGCTCCCATTCCGTGTAAAGGAACGCTGCGGACAAATTGCTCCCGCGCCACTGGATGGCTTCGTCGATGAGCGTTTCCACGTCCGCCCGTTGCGCCAGTTTGGGATTGTCGAATCGCTGGCCGTAAAGATCCAAAGCGACGGCGTCCAGGGACGCCACGGTGATGCGCTTGAGGATGGCGTCATCGTGGTTGACCAGCAGTTCCAGCTTGGTTTGCAGCAGGCGGGCCAATGCGTCGGAAAAGGTGGTGAGGAGCACCCGCCCTGAGGGGTTGGCTTCGGCAAGATGCGCCGCTCGATGCAGCGCCACCACGGTCTTGCCGGTGCCGGCTGAACCGGACACCCGCGCCGGCCCGTTGTAGCGGCGCTCCACCATCGCCCGTTGATCGGGATGCAGGAATACAATCCATTGCTCCCAGGGGTACTCCAACGCCGCGGCCAGTTCCTCGACGTTGTGCATGACGCGGAAACGGCGCAGCGCGTCGGGATGGTCGAAGGGGTCCGCGCCCGACGGAGCCGGCAGCGACGGCTGCGGATACTTGCCCACGGCCAATTCCAGCAGGGCCTCTGCCGCCTCGGTGGGCAGGTGGGTCGCCAGATCCAGCACGCTGTCTTCGTTCGCCATCCGCACGTCGTCCAGCCACTCCGCGGGGACGCCATAGCCCAGCAACTGGTGATCAGGGACGTGGGAGAACAGCGGCGGCTTTGGCGACGGCGCAACCGGAGTTTCCACGTACACGGGCACCGCGATTTCCTGGACCACCTCGCGCAGTTCGACCAGTTGGGCGGCGCCGGTGGTGGGGTGGGTCTCCAGCTTCCGGCGTTCCGCCCAGCGGTAGGCGTCGTCGTGTCGTCCGACGTAGCAGAGGACCACATCCTCGCGGGCGCGGTGAAAGATGATGCGCAAGTCGAGGCTGACGCGTGCGGACCAGAAATTGGGGTCCCTGGTATTCGTCAGCTTGTGCAGGCCCAAACCGGGTTGCGACGGATTGGTTTGCAGATCAAAGGCGGTGGTCTTGGCAGCCCGCTGCTGGTCATTAGGCAGCCGGCCGAGGCTGGTGGTGAACGTGTCGGTTATGCGGAACTGCATTCTTGATCATTTGGATCGCCGAACGCCTCCGCGAGGAGGTCGAAGATCACGACAAAATGCTCAAAGTCGTCAACGGTGCCGTTTTCGCATAACCAATTGCACAGATTGGTTTTCTGGCTCTGATTGATAGCCCATTTCTCAGCGATGGTTTGTTCCTGCCCGCCGTAGATCGCCGTGCCACCTGGCTCGATGTCGATGAACGCTTTGTTGAAAGCGATGGCTTTGTCTAGAGTGGCTTCACTGAACAGGTTCTCGACGCCTTTGGCTATGGGATGGTCGCTTATAAACGGATTTTTGCGTTTGAACCTGTTGCCTTTGGTGTCGGCCTGACCCTCATATTCGCAGTCGAACAGGATGACAACCTTCCGGGCAACCACATTGTCGGAAATGCTCATCAAACCCTTCCAAATATTAGTCATGCTGCCTGATCCATTTCCGTCCTCTATCTTTACTCCAGCGAGGATGTCCTGTTTATCCAACAATTGCGCTGCTCTCTGCAAGTACGCGATATCGGTTTTGCCTTCCATATACAAAATGGGGGATTGAGCTTCCTGTATGGCGGTCTGTACGTCATCGGCGAATTTGGTAGTGGTGGAGAACGCACTATAAGCATCTCCAAACTCGGAAAATTCCTCTGGACCGATTGGCTGCCCATCCGGCATCCGGTACAGTGCGAAGCCATTCTCGCCAAAAGCCTCGCTCATGCCGAGCACGAACAATGGCGAGTGGGTCGTAACAACGAACTGTACTTTCGGGAACAACCGGATCAGGCTCGAAAGGACTTCGTACTGGTGGACGGCATGGAGATGCAGGTCAATTTCATCAACCAACACAATCCCCGTGATCTCCGCTGCTGATGACGACAAGCCACCGCTAAGGTCGTAATCCCGTAGGATGGACAAAAAGAGGTTCAATAACGATGTCTCCCCACTGGACAATTGAAAGACGTTGGGAACCAGGTTTCCCTCGGGTCCTTCTAGCGATACAATGCGATTTTGGCGTGAACCGATACCGAACCTGACCTGCGTTTCTGCTTTTATTACAAGACGCACTACTTGCAACGCGGCTTCAAATAGGTCGGTGGCATTGCCTTGGGGTGCGAGCTGTACCGGCAGCGTAACCGATTGGCCTTGATTTTGTCCTTGGATCGGCAAGTTGACGGTTCGGGACTCGAACACAGCTCGATCGTATGCAAGGTCGAACAGCCAATTCTGATTGACTCGCAATGACAGGTAATTCACCAGTTTCCGGTCGGAATACCCCTCCATACGTCTCAGGTTCACGTATTCCGCTGGAGTGCTCAAGCTTTCTTGATTCAGCCAAGCAGGCTCTTCAAACCGGTTGGACGGAAAATACAACGCGCAGCCATTTGCGAACTCCTCACGTACATTATTTTGCGAGGCGTTGAAAATATTCGAAAAAAGGTGGTCGTTCGAATCCTCTGGCATTTGTCCCCACTGTAATTTGGCATCTCCATCCGAGATGTCGTCGGGGATGTTTTCGTAGTCTCGTTTGAGCCGCCTCGATCGCAACTCGCCCAAGAACCAGCCGCTGCCGAAATCCACTTTGGCGAAGTAAGTTTCACGGCCAGTTTTTATGTAGGCGTTATTGCGTATTTTGAACACCTTGTCCTGTTCCACTTCAGGGCTGCCGGGGAAGGCGTGGTCATTGGCAGACGCCAGTCCGTTTACTATATGCGAGAGTAAGATGGTCTTGCCTGAGCCATTGGCACCCACCAAAACGACCGGTTTCGGAACATCGCCGTCGAACGGAAAAGTGATATCGACATGGCCGATGGGACCGTAGTTGCTAATTTGCACCCTCGATATGTACATGGCTTCAACATTCCAGTCGTTGGTTGCGTTTTGACCGCATCCAGATCTCTATCAGGGGTCATTTACCCCACCCGAAACACCTTCATCACCTCGTCGCCCAGGTGGTTGATTACCTTGACGGCGATGCGGCCGGTTTCTGGTTTGGGGAAGGGGCGCGAGGTGTCGCTGTTCAGGGTGGCCCAAGCGTCGGCGTCGATCTCGGCTTTCAGGGTGGTTTTCAGGGAGCGGTACGGGTCGCTGGCGCCCAGGAAGTAGGCGTGGCGGACGAAGAAGCTCTCCTGGTTGTAGTCGGTGTCGATGAACCAGCAGGCGATACCCTCCGGCCCGTCGCTGCGCACCTCGCCGGTGTTGGGATGGAACACGTCCACGCCGTTGACCCGCACCTGGATCTGGTCGTCCTCGGCCTCCAGGATGTCGATGTCCGGCTCGCCGAAGATGACGAACAGGTTGCCGTTGCCGGTGTTCTTCAGCTCGCCGGCCATGTGCAGGTCGGCGTTCATGCGAGCCTTCAGCACCGGGACCCGCCCGAGGCTCTCGAACTCGGTGGTGTGGGCGTCGTAGTTGAAGGCGCAGGCGATGAGCACGTCGAACCCGCACTCGGCGGCCTCCCGCGCGGCCTCCACCAGGTCGGGACGGGACACGGTGCCGAACTCGGGGCCGATGAAAATGCCGGCCCGCTTCTCCGGTCCGGTCATGGCGTCGTCATCATGCTCGTCGCCACCGGCGCCCTCGACGTACTTGCCCTCGGCGCACACGAGGCGGCCCGGCCAGGGCATCAGCGAGGTGAAGCTGATGCGGTCCTCCTTGTGGGCCTGCTGCACGCCGGAACGCCGCAGGTTGTCCAGGATGACCTCGCCGAAGTCGTAGCCGGTCCCGTAGCCGTTGCGCGGTTCGGCGATGCCGTCGAGCACGTCGCCGTTCTCATCCACGCCCAGCACCCGGTGGGGCGAGATGCTCTCCACGGTGAAGGGGCCGGCGACCCGCACCTTGGTGCGATCCTCGTAGGGCTTGTCGTACAGGTACTCGTACTCGGCATGGGCTGCGATCGACGCGTCGATCTCCCTCTGGCGGGCGATGCGCAGCTCCCACCAGCGGGTGTGCAGATCCTGTGCCTCCGGCGACCACTCTTCTTCATCGGCGTCGCGTGGAATCTCCCACTCCTCCCACTCGGTATCCAAAGCGGTGTTGAGGGCGGCTCGGACGGGCTCCATCTGCTGCTGATAGTCCTCGTAGATGACGTCGATCTCGGCGTTGTTGGCGATGTCGCGCAGGGTGATGTGGGGCACCCGCTCGTACACGAAGCCCTGGCGGACGTTGCCGTAGGTGGGCATCTGCGACGGGTCGCGGCGGGACAGTTCGGCCTCCTTGACCTGACCCTCCCTGCTGTCGGCCAGGGTGTAGTAGGGGTAGCGGGCGCCCATGATACGGGCGCGGGCCAGGGCCAGGGCGACGCGAGAGGTGTCGATGGTGATCCACCGCCGGCCCCACTGCTCGGCAACGTAGGCGGTGGTGCCGGAGCCGCAGGTGGGGTCCAGAACCAGGTCGCCGGGGTCGGTGGTCATGAGGATGCAGCGCTGGATGACTAAAGAATTCGTCTCGACTACATACGATTTGCCACCTCCGAACGACGTTGACAGTGTATCTAGCCAAACATTGGACGAGTTTACGAAAGGATAATCCGCGTGCTTTAGCCGGAACCGGACAGTGCTTCCCCTGTCGTAGAGCCGATTGGCCTTCGCCAATCGGCTAAAACCTTCTGGTGTAGAACGCCATCCGCCCTTCGCGGGTGGCGCATATTGTTTTCCTTCAAAGGTCACGACAAACCGAGAATTTGTCCCACCAGATTGGGATTGAGTTTGGCTTGGCTGGAAAGCGTCGTAATGACGATGCCCATCGAGCCATGCTGTTAATTCGCTCCTTGACAGGGTGAAATGAGTGCCATCCTCGCGTTGCGCATAGTTGAACGCGCGTGCCAATTGGTCTCGAGTGCGTTCAGAGAGCAGGGGCCGATATTTGTAGTGGTCAATGTCTTTCGCGTACCAAAGTATGAAGTCGACGACGCCATCTAATCCACTTCCAAGTCGTCCGCTTGAAGTGCGAAAAGTAATTTGACTTGCAAAATTACTTTCCCCAAACACCTCGTCCATCACAGCCCGTACCCGATGCACGTTCTCATCGCCGATCTGGACAAACACCGAGCCAGACTCTGACAACAGGTCTCTGGCCACTGTCAACCGATCACGCAGGTAGGTGAGGTAGGAGTGGATGCCGTCGCGCCAGGTGTCGCGGAAGGCCTTGACCTGCTCCGGCTCGCGGGTGATGTGGGCCGCGTTGCCGTCCCGCACGTCGCGGCTGGTGGTGCTCCACTGGAAGTTGGAGTTGAACCGGATGCCGTAGGGCGGGTCGATGTAGATGCTCTGCACCCTTCCCTGCAGGCCCTCCCGCTCGGCCAGCGACGCCATCACCTGCAGGCTGTCGCCCAGGATCATGCGGTTCTGCCAGTAGCCGTCGTGCTGGTAGAAGTCGGTGCGGTCGGCGCCCTCGGGCAGGCCGTTGAAGTCGGCGAACCAGTCCAGCTGCACGCCCGCATCCGGCCGGCCCTTTTGAGACTGGCGCATCAGGTCGGCGATGAGCGCCTTGGGGTGCACCTTCTCCTGAATGTACAGGGGCGGCACGTTGACCACCAGGTCGGACAGGTCCTGATCATCCTTGCCCCGCCACACCAACTGGGGATCCAGGTCGCGGTTGCGCCGCTCGTATGACTTCTGGAGGGGAGTTTCCTGCTCCTCGCGCACCATGGACTGGTACTCGGCGGTGGGAATGTTGGTGCGGGTGTCGTCCTCGTGGCGCAGGGCTTCCACGGTGCGCTCGCGTCGGCGATTCCCGGTCCTTCTGGCGCTGGTCATGTTTTATTGTCTCCAGTGGCGGGCAAAAACAGGTTCAGTAATGTTGCGCCCAAGCCGTCAACATCCGCAACGTTTCGCGTTACGAGTACCAGATTATGCACAATCGCGGTGGTTGCCAACAGGCCGTCGATCACCGGAACGGGGCGAGTTGCAGCAAGCCGTCCCCAGATGTTGGCCACGGAATCGTCCACGGGCAGTACGCGGCTGGAAAACTGTGCCCGTACCGTTTCCAGCCAGGACTCCAGGGTATCCGCTTGCGGCAGGTCGCCGCGCCGCCGGGCAAGCTCGATCCCTCGGCGAATCTGGCCAATGCTCAGTGAACTGATAAAGAGCTGTGCTTCCTCAACGCGGGAGTACCAATCGCAGACGTGTGCATCGCAACGAGCTCCCATCCTAACTTCGGAGATCACGTTGGTGTCCATCAGGAACATCAGAACTCGATATCCCGTGGCAAGTCCCTCCCCCTCGTGAGGTCTATGCCTTCCAGCGGAGCCGCTGCCAGCAGCTCTTTGAAATCAAGACCTTTATATCTTTGCCGATCGCCCGTTGCGTTTTCCGGCGCAACCCGACCGTGGGCCTCTATTGATTGGGCCAAGCCTTGCTCAATATCGAACACGTCGGTGAATTCGGCGAAGGCCCAGCGCCCGAACTCGCCGGCGGCGTTCACGCCGGGCAGCCAGTAGGCCTCCATGGTGTTCTTCTTCTCAACGGCATCCTCGCCGCGATAGCCTTTGATCTCCGCGATGAGGTTCAGGGGATCATCGCGCCCGTCGTCCACCAGCAGGATGAAGTCGGGGATGTAGGTGCGGGGTATCGAGCCGTACCGGTACGGCACCTCCAGGCCCAGGTTGTGGTTCTTGACGTAGGCCATCACCGCCGGATGGGATTCCACGACCCGGCAGAACTCGGCCTCCCAGTCGCTGTCCAGGACGGCCAGGTTGACGTGGCACTTCCGTGAGTCGGTGGTCCAGAGCCCGGGCTTCGACGTGGTGAAATTCACGTAGCGGGTGGAACCGACGGGGTTGTACGGGTCCAGCAGCGCGCGTACCGACCGTTCGCCGTTGCGGCTGGTGATGGCCGCGGTGATGCGGTTGCACGCCATGTCCGCCAGTTCCTGGTACATCAGCTGCGCCGGATAGGTCCCGCCCCGGCAGTCCAGGCAGGTGTCCAGCCACTCCCTGACCACGTTTCGGAGCTTGCCGAACAGGTGCAGCTTCAGGTCCTCGTTGGGGTCGCGCCACTTGGTTTCCAGCAGCCGCTTGGTCAGGTGCAGCACCAGGCTGGAGGTGCGCAGATCGCCGGTGTGGACCAGATTCAGGTCAACGCCCTCACCAATAATGCCCTGGTTGCGGGTAACCGTTGGACCGATCAAGTCGGGCGTGAGGCGCAAGCGGGAGTCGTCGGTAATGCTGGCGACGAGGTCCTCCTTGGGCGGGTCTTCCCGGTAGCCGGAAACTCGCGGGAAGGTTATCTCGAGGTGGTCCCGGTCCGGCCGGACGGCGTGCACCTGCACGGTTTGCCGTCGGGGGCCGGGTCTAACCACCACCGGGCGAGCGGTGAAATCAAAGGGGATGCCCAGCACGTCGGCGTACTCCACGTCGAACAGGCCGTCGTCGTTCAGATCGTAGGACTGGCGACGCAGGGCGCGACCGACCACCTGCTCGCACAGCAGCTGGGTTCCGAAGGCCCGCACGCCCAGGACATGGGTCACGGTGCTGGCGTCCCAACCCTCGGTGAGCATGGAGACGGACACTACGCAGCGGATTTGCCCGCCCAACCGGCCTTCCTTGCCGACGGTGTTCATCACCTCGCGGAGCAGCTCGGTGTCGGTGATGTTGTCCGCCGCCTCGCGGTCCCCGGTTCGCTCGAGGCGCTCACTGCGGAACCGGTCGATCTGCTTCTCAGCGGCGCGTCGGAAGTCGTCGCTGAGCTTTTCGCCGGACTCCAGTTGACGGCTGTCGATCAGCAGAGTGCGGGGGATCGAGTAACGATTGCCCGATTCGTCGAAGTTGCGGAAAAGCTCCAACCGTCCGGCGTGGGCGTTTGTCGTGCCGTCGGTGTTCTCGCGCTCAAAGCCGGAGATATAGTCATAGACCAGCTTGGACGTGGACGTGTTGTTGCATACCACTATGAAGCACGGCGGCACCGCTGCGCCCGATACCTGCCACTCCTCGAAGGTGGTTTTGTAGTGGCCATAGAGGGCTTCCAGAGCCGTCTGCAATTCCACGGGCAGGTCCAGGGGATCGAGGTAGGCATTCTTGCCGCGACCGGCCTTGGGCATATCATCGCGGATGTGTTCCCAAAGGTTGCGGAACACCGGCACCCGCTCGCCCGGGATGTTGTCGGCAACGGGAACGCGGGGCAGTTTCACGATTCCGCACTCGATGGCGTCCATCAGCGAGAAGTCGCTGACGGTCCACGGGAACAGGGTGCCCTCCGCATAGCCCGACCCTCGCAGGAAGAACGGCGTGGCCGACAGGTCAACAACCTGCCGCACGCCCAGCTTGCGCTGGACCATTTCCAGGCCGGAGATCCAGACCCGTGCCTCCTCGTTGTTGCGGTCCGCTTCCTGGCGGTCCTCTCTGGTCAACCGGCCCTCGTCGTCGCCGTCGGGCTTGCGGCGGTAGCAGTGGTGCCCCTCGTCGTTCAGCACCATGATGTTCTTGAGCCCCATCAGCTCCGGCATGACCCGTTGGAGAATTTGGCCTTCTGACTCGAGGGTTTCGATAGGTTCTCCGGGCCCCTGCAAGAGGTCTCGCCCGCCCCGCGACATCCCCATTCGTTCGCGCTGGCGCAGGGCGTGGTAGTTGGTGATGACGATCTTCGCTCGTTGCAGGTCGCCAAGCATGTCGCTTGGAACCAGCTCCCTGCTGGCGTAGTAGCTGTCCGGGTCGTTGGGCTGGAGCACCCGCAGCCGGTCCTTGATGGTGAGGCCGGGTGCGGCCACCAGGAAACCGCGGGTAAACCGGCGGCTGCCGGTATGTCGCACGGCGTTGATGGTCTGCCACGCGATGATCATCGCCATCACCGTGGTCTTGCCAGCCCCGGTGGCCAGTTTCAGCGCCGCCCGCAACAGCGCCGGATTCGCCTCATTGTTGGCGTTTTCCAGACGCTGCAGGATCCGCCGCTCGGTCGGTCCGAGCCGTGGCGCGACCTCGGTGAGCCAGATCAGGGTCTCCGCAGCCTCCACCTGGCAGAAAAAAGGGCGGTAGTGGCTGAACTTGTGCTGCCGCCAGTGGAGCAGCAGACGAGCCGTTTCGGGGGTGACGCCCCAGTCGCTTGGCGAGGGTATGTTGCGCCATTGATCGACGTGGCGCCGGATCTCGTTCACCGCGGCGGTGACGTCATACTCCTGCTCTGCGGTGGACATCCCAGCCCCCTCATCCATCACCAGCCGGCCCTGGGGTTCGCGGGCCCTTCCGCGCTGGCGAGGTTTGGGGATCGGCGTGATGAACTCGGCGCCGCGGCGGGTTTCGATGATCTGTTGGGTGGGCTGGCCTTCGGCATCCAACTCCCAGTGCTGGGACGGATACTGGTACGGTGAGTTGATAATGGGTTGGTCAAAGAAGCGATTTTCCATGTTTCTCCTCGCCCCGAAATCATACTTCAAATGGGTGTTGACTATCAACTCAACAGCCGCTACCATTCAAACAAGAGGTCGAACCATGGATTTTCCACAGCGCCTACGAGCCCTACGCCGCGAAGCGCGGCTCAGCCAGCGCGGCCTGGCCGAGCGCGTGAACGTTGATTTCACCTACCTCAGCAAGATCGAAAACGGAAGAGTTGAGCCACCAAGCGAGACTGTCCTCAAGAATATCGCAGCGGTGCTGGCGGAAGAATTGGGACTGGACGGAACGGAATTGTCCGATGAACTGATCACATTGGCTGGCAAGATACCGTCAGACTTGGCGGAAACGCTGGCCCGCAATCCAGGGGCAGTTCGATTTCTACGCTCTCTGGGGGATGATGTACGTTCTGCAGACGAGTGGCAAAGGCTGATACAAGGGCAGGAAACTGAATAATGATGACGAACAGCTTTTTGGCAGAATCTGAAATTGAACGGATGGCGACCCGGTTGCTGGCGCGATATGAGAGTCGGTACGGACCAATTGACTGCCCGCCAGTGCCGGTTGAAAGCATTCTGGAGGACATCCTCGACCTGAGCATCCTGTGGGACACCGTGCCAGAGAAACCTGGTCAGTCCATCCTGGCCGGGCTGGACCCGAACAACCGAACCGTGGTGTTCAACGAGACCCGGCTGGCACTGATTGACGAAACGCCAGGCCTGTACAACACCGTGCTGGCGCACGAGGCCGGCCACTGGGAAGCGCACGTGGACCCCGCGATCCTGGATCAGTCTGCCCTGCCCCAATTCGAGCGGGCATTCGGGTGCCTGTACCGGCAATCGGGCCCGGGTGGAGATCCCAAAGAAAGGCAAGCCCATCAGTTCATGGGCTTTTTGCTACTGCCCTCGCACCTGCTGCGCGAAGCCATCCGAGACGTTGATCTGCTCAGCTGGCCCAACCTTTACGCGTTGCGCGATCTTTTCCAGGTGACCATCACGGCGCTGACGGTGCGACTGGGCAGGCTCAACCTGCTGTACATATCAGAAGACAAAGGGCTTTACCCGTCGCGGCTGGTGTATGACGGCCAGATGCCGTTGGCCCTCTGACTCTCTCAACAAATGCGCCGATAGGAAATCCTCACCAATATCCAGTCAGGAGCGAAATCGTGATACGACGATGTGCCCAATTGGTGACCAGGCAGGCCAGACGAGTCCCATGCGATCCTCAGTGCCTCACGTTTTACTGTGGCCAGCACGGCGGCATAGATGTACTCTGCCCAATAGTAGCGACCGGCATTAGAAACTGACCTTGGTCGTCGACACTTGGCCCTACCGATAAACCTACCGAGACCACCCTGGATAGTGCCGGTAGCGCGCCAATATAGGGTTTTCACCGAACTAATGCCGATAAGGCAAAGGTGGATTTACCATGAAACTTTCCGAGCTCATCGACCGCGCGCCGTGGCGCGAGGCGACGACCTATCGAAAAACTTGGCCTCACGAGTATGTGCTTCTACACAAGGACAACCAGCGGGAGTTGCTGGAAGCCGTGTGCGAGCGACTAAACCACGGCGAGGGCGTGCCCTGTAGGTTCTTCGCGATGCGGAACCAATACCTGTTCATCGGCGGCTACAAGTATTGGTTGATGATCCCGCCGGACCAGGTGGACTGGGAAAATGAGGAAGTCCTCAACAGGGCGCGTCTCTACCGCGACCGTCGAGATTTCGTGATCCAGGACGGCGACACCGGAATCTGGTACGACTATCCGGCAAATCCAGCGAAGCCAGTCCAAGCGGTAGTTCAACAGGAGGACGCGAACCATGCCTGATACCACGTCGACTGACGCTATCAAACCGGACCAACAGCTGGATGCTTTGGACATCCTGGCCGAGAACCTCGCTGCGCTTGGAAGTCTGATCGACACCACCAGTCAGCAAGAAGAAGGCGTGGACGTCTTCGAACTCCTGAACCTTTGGTGGCAGGAGGACATACATTCCCGGTTGCTGACCTGGTTATTGGATCCAAATGGCAGCCATGGCATCGGCGATTATTTCCTCACAAACTTTCTGCTCCACAGCACCGGTCGAGCTGCAGAATTAAGCACTCCAGGGATCGCCGAGGGCCGCATCTCCAACGGGAATTGGTTGGGAGCCACATCCCAACGGGAATGGTACACGGTGGTTGATGGCGGCAGCGGTTGGTTGGACATCCTGGTAGTAAACGAGCGGCTCCAAACCCTTTGTGCCATCGAGAATAAGATTTTATCTCCGGAAAGTGGTCGGCAACTCACTTTTTATCGCATAGCGCTGGAACGCGATTACCCTGAGTTCACGAGGCATTATGTGTTCCTTTCGCCCACCGGTATGGCTCCCCAACAACCTGAGGATCGGTCGACATGGACGTCGGTGAGTTACGATGCCGTTCTCGATTCGGTTGAACTCACCATCGCAGAATATCAGGATCGCCTTCACGAGGATGTTCAAGCCTTGCTAGGGCAATACGCCAACACCCTGAGGAGGAGAATAGTGCCCGTCCCCAGTGACATCCAAAAGCGTGCCCGAGAAATTTACATTGCCAACCGTCACGCGATGGAACTGGCTTACCGGAACAGACCGGACTATGCGGCCGAAACCAAGCAGTTGTTGATGGAGGCAGTCCGCCAACAGGGTTGGCTCATCGATCTAAATTATACGCCATACTTCAGGTTTCGTCCGCCCGAATGGGACGACATCAGCGCTCTTCAAACCGGGTCTGAATTTAGCCAGTCCAATGCATTGCTACGGTTTGAGTTTTATGTGGATGCAAAGTCCGCTCGTCTTCAGCTTACCCTGTTTCGAGGAGAGGATGAGTCAGTCAGAGAGCATATAGTAGGAAGTATAAGTCAGCATCCCGAACTGTTTAGCGGAGCTGGGATGGTTCTTGAGACGCGGATCATGCTCCTGCACGCGGGAGACAATATTTTGCGGGAAAGTGATTTCGACATTTGGGATTATCCAGAGGTTCAGAATAAGATAAAGGCGTCGGTATCAGACTTCGCCGCCAACCAGTTCCCCGCTATGAACGAAGCGATAGTGCAGTGCCTGCGAAGGTACAAGGAACAATAAACCAGCGCACTGGTAGGGTTTTGTCGGCGATCCCCCGTGCGGTAAACCTCAGGAGCCCACTAACATGCTATGGGTGAATTGGTCCAAGCTGATCGTGACTTTCCATGTGGTCTGATAACGAAACCAATCGTGATTTCTTGAACTTCCGTTGCGTTGCTGATACTGCGGCGGAGATGGTCGTCCAAGCCAATGGTCAGCCATTGTCCTTGGGCGTCTCCGGCGGGTGGGGAGTCGGGAAATCCTCCATGCTCAAGCTTATCTCCGATTCGCTAAAAGATCGGGGAGATGATCGCTATTTGTTTGTCGAGTTCAACGCTTGGCTTTACCAAGGATACGACGATGCCCGTGCGGCGCTTATGGAAGTGATCGCGAGGCAACTCATTGAGCGCGGCGAAGCGACGCAAACCGGGCTCGAAAAGGCAAAGATGCTCCTGGGGAGGGTCAATTGGCTGCGGCTGGCGGGCTTGACCGCTAGATCTGCGTTGTCCGTTGCTACCGGGGTCCCACCCCTTGGATTGATGGGTGCTTTGTTGTCGGCGGGGAAGAGCCTTGTAGAGGGCAACTTCAGTAGGGAAGACTTGGAGTCCGTCCAGACGGATGGGAAAGTGCTGGTCTCTGACACAGAAGCTCTCGTCACACGAGTGTCCGAGACGTCCCCTCCTCGCCAGATTCAGGACCTGCGGGAACACTTCGAGGCTACCCTCACTGAAATGGGTGTTACTCTGGTGGTGTTCATTGATGACCTGGACCGCTGCCTGCCTGCGACGGCCATTGCAACGCTGGAGGCAATCCGGCTGTTCCTGTTTCTTCCTCACACTGCCTTTATCATCGCCGCTGACGACCGCATGATCCGACAAGCCGTGCGCGTCCATTTCCAAGGGGCGGACCTGGACGACAATCTGGTCACCAACTACTTCGACAAGCTCGTCCAGGTACCCGTTAGAGTTCCCCCTCTTGGCACACAAGAAGTTAGGGCCTACTTGATGCTGTTGTTTATCGAGAACAGTGAACTCAGTCCGGACAAACGTGAAGTCGTCCGTGAGCAAGTATGTCAGCAATTGTCGGCTTCCTGGAGGGGGAGCCGAGTGGATTTGGCCTTCGTATTGAGCCTTCTAGAGGACTGCCCGGAAGCGCTTCGCGCCAATCTTGAACTCGCCGACCGGCTCGCCCCTCTGATGACTACCGCCAGGCAAATCGCTGGCAATCCTCGTCTGATTAAGCGGTTCCTGAATACCCTCGCCATTCGGCTGTCTATCGCTCGAGCGCAGAACGTCGCCGTCGACGAAGCGGCTCTCGCCAAGATGCTGCTCTTTGAGCGTTGTGCCACCGAAGATGCTTATGCCCACCTCGTTTCGGCCATCAGCGACGGAGACGAAGGAAAACCCGCTTTTCTGGCTGACTGGGAGAGACAGGCTCGCGCCGGCGAAGAGATTGGAGGATTGCCCCCAGAATGGACCGCCCCTTTCATTGCAGAGTGGATGGCACTTCCACCCGCTTTCGCAGAATTGGACCTTCGAGCGGTGGTATACGTCAGCCGTGAACATATGCCGATGATCTCCTCGGCGGACCAACTGTCATCCGAAGCGGCAGGAATACTGGAGGCACTTCTCCGCTTGGAGGGAGCCACTAGCTCAATGCTTTCGGCTCAGCTGGCATCCCTTTCCGGAAGGGAGGTCACCCTAATTGCCGAGAGGCTCATGGTCAGGGCGCGCCAGGAGCAAGACTGGGGTACGCCTCCGGTTCTTTGGGGACTGCTGACCGTTATCGAAACGGACCAGGAACAGGCCTCGACCTTTGCTCGATTCCTCGAATCACTTCCTGCCCCACGCCTTAAGGCTGACATTGTGCCGGCCTTGTACAGTTATAGGTGGGCGCAGGGAGCCTTCGCGAAGTGGAAAGCCAACGGCGAAACTCCGCAGACTGTAAAAAGAGCCCTAGAGGCGATGGAGCGGGAGGATAACTGATGGGAACGTCGGCATCAAGCTCCGGGCCTGGAAGTGGGGTGCCCCTCATACCGCCGTGGGTGCCTGAGCCTGAGATAGGCCCGGAAATAGTGCCGGAAGAGGACCAAAATCCGGAGATTGACGAACCCGTAGTCCCGCAGCCGGCGCCACCCCAGATCGCGCCACCAGGTCGGTTCAGAGGTGCTAGGCTCAACCTTGGACAGTTCGCCGACTCAGGCTCACAAGATGGGCTGAGGCGAGGACTAGGCCATTATGCGCGCTCCGGCCTCGGTGGTTCGCGCAATGCGTCACGTCGGATGGCCGCTACGTCCAGAAACGCCGGCGCACTCTATGGCGTGCTCCACGCGTTGGGAAACGGCGCTCCGCCCCAAGTCAACCTAGGCATTGACCCGGCGGACCTTGCGGGCCTCCCTGCGCGTGAAATTGTAGACCGCATTGCAGAGGCACTCAGTCCCAGCGATGGAACCCTAGACGCGGAAGCGAGCCGGACTTCCATGTCTTGGGCAATGTGCGAGTTTATGCACAGAGAGCCCGGTGCGGACCTTCTTGCCCTTACTCTGGAGCAGATCTTCCTTACGGTAGTGTTATACATCGGTGCAGATATATGCTCGCGTATCGAGTTGGACATCGGGAAAACCATCTTGGCAAGGGCACCTGACCCAGCCACAGCCGTTGAACGGGTACAGGAAATGAAAAGATATGTCCGTCAGGTCGTGACTAATCGTTTCCGTCGCCGGTCAACAAACGCTGGTCCTCTTACCCAGCGTGAAGCCTCTCGACTAGCAACCAGGGTCATTCAAGATACTTTCGAAGTTTTCGAGTCTTATCTGTCATGAGAGTGGTTTGCAGACAAAATTCGGCTCCTCTTGCCCAGACGGATGGAGTTTCATTTTCTCTGTTCGCAGTACCGGAACAACAGGGGGTCGGACGTGTTGGTGCAACGATCCCCCGAGACTTGCGTCGAGCAGGCGTCTACCCTTCGACGCGAGCCTGGGATTTCCTGGCCTTGTCGCTGAGCGTCGCAGCGGCCGATTCTGGTTGCCTCCGCATTCACAGTCCCGATGGTTGGACTCGAAACATCCAACTGGAAGTGGCGGTAACGGAACCAGAGCTGTGGAACACGCAGGCTAGGTCCCTCGATACCGCCCTTCGATTTCTCACCGGAGACATCTGGGAACTCACATTTGTTCCGGGCGGAATGGCGCCTCCTACAGTACGTCGCTACACCAGGAGGCGCTTGGATGGGGATTGCGCTTGTCTCCTCTCAGGAGGTGTCGACAGTCTAGTCGGCGCAATAGACGCTGTTGCCTTAGGAAAGCGTCCGGTCTTGGTCAGCCAAACTTCACAAGGTGATGCAGAACGACAACGCCGCTTTGCAAAGCGGCTTGGAGAGAACATTTCACATCTCCAATTGAATCACGATGCCAGTCCCCCTGGAGAGGCAGAGCGGTCGCAGCGTGCCCGATCGATCGTGTTCATCGCGTATGGAGTGCTCGCATCGTCTGTGCTTCCGCTGTATCGTCGTGGGGAAGTGGTTGAACTGCTGATTCCTGAGAATGGTTTCGTTAGCCTCAATATCCCGCTGACACCGTTCCGTCTCGGAACCTTGAGCACTCGCACGACGCATCCACTCTTTATCAGGCAGATGCAGAACATATTGGATGCCCTGGGGCTTAACGTGCGCCTGTCCAATCCCTATCAATTCAAAACTAAGGGAGAAATGCTTGACGAATGCCAAGATCAATCTGTACTCCGGGAGTTGGCATTCCACTCCACGAGTTGTGGACGTTTCATGCGTTTCGGATACCAACATTGCGGGCGTTGTGTCCCTTGCTTGGTTCGTCGCTCGGCATTTTTGAAGTGGGGCAACGGTGATGGAACTGACTATCGTTACCATGACCTATCGATTGAAGACAGTCAGCATCGCGACTTCGACGACGTTCGATCCGCGGTTTTTGCTGCCCTTTCCGTCGAACAACTGGGCGTCGAGGACTGGGCTGGCGATACACTGAACCAAGTCCGACTCGGTGACCCTGTGCCTTATACCGACCTCGCGGAACGGGGCATGGACGAGCTACGTACTTTCCTCGACGATATTGGTGCCATATGATCGACTTCCACTGCCATCTCGACCTTTATGAAGATCCCCAAGACGTCTTGAGGCAGGCTGCTAGGCGGAGGTGCTTCGTTCTGGCGGTCACTACTACACCACTAGCGTGGGAAGGGACACGGGCGCTCGTGGGCAGCACGCAGGGAGTCAAAGTGGCAGTTGGACTCCATCCTGAACTTGCCGGTACGAGACACCGAGAAATCGACAAACTCTGTGATCTGGTGTCTGAGACGCCCTACGTAGGAGAGATTGGGCTTGATGGCTCGGAACGGCATCGCTCTTCGCTGTCGATACAAAGGCAAACATTCGAGTCGGTGCTTAGCGCCTGCGAATCCAACCGGGGCCGAATCATGACGATCCACTCCAGAGGCGCGGCTTCTCTTGTGCTAGATCATTTGGAAGCGCACCCTAAATCGGGAACGCCCATTATGCACTGGTTCTCAGGAACCCAAAGCGAACTTGCAAGAGCGATAGACCTTGGCTGCTGGTTCAGCGTCGGTCCTGCCATGCTTCGGGGAGCGAAAGGTCGCCTCCTCGCATCTTTGATGCCGATCGAGCGAGTCCTAACGGAAACGGATGGTCCGATTGCCAGGCGACGTGGACATCCTATGATGCCTTGGGACGTCAGGGAGGCAGAAGTGCAACTCGGAACGTTGTGGAACCGTTCCACAACCGGCGTTCAGCGATTGTTGGCTCGGAATCTGCGGAATCTCTTCTCCACACATGGACACCGTCGATCAGGCTGCGCATGATCCACCAACTGCCCAGCATCATCTGTATGGGATGACCCACCACAGTTACGCAAAGTGCTGGACGGCACATGTGAGGAAGATCCGATGTCAACATCATCCATGTGGTATACGCAATGGTACATACACACTCAAAAACATCGTATGATCCTCAAATCCGAGTATGAAATAAGGGCAAAATAGACGGATGCCCTTCCGCCACTAGACCCCGTATATGAGGGTAACAAGGGAATGTTGAGAAAGTCGCCGGGCCGACAGCGGGTTTACCGCATTGCGGGCCTGAGGGAAATCAACAACCAGTTCATCAGGAAATACCGCAGCGTTGACGCTTCGGAATTCATCGTCGCATCGGCAATGGCGTACTCTGCACCCGCGAGAGTTCCTGCACGGGCGACGCCGCACCAGGTGGTCCTATGCCTCGGCCCAGCTTGCGCACGATCTTCTTCACATTGTGGGCCACCGCCGCCATGTAGCCTTCGCAGTCCACCTTCCACAGCCCCCGCAAACGGGATTTCTCCCATCCCAACCGGTCCAGGGAAGCGAAGGTTCCTTCCGCGATGGTCCGCCTTCTAAACCGTTCCCGTTGGTACGCAGCGGTCCGGTTCCGCTCCCGGGCTCTTGGATAGACCGAGTGATATATCGTCACACTGAAGAAGCGGTGCTTTTGAACAGGAGGGAGGCACGTTTCCTTGATGGGACAAGCTTGGCAATCCTTCTAGCGTGCCACATACAGGTATGCCCGTTGACGTTTATGGTACGCACCCCTGCGCAGGACCTTGCCCTGGGGGCAAACCAGGTGGTCGCCATGATGGACGAAATCGCCACTGGCCGCCATGCTGGTTTCCTGCCTGGGATGAATGGGGATGTACGCCGTGATGCCCTGTTCCTCCAGCAGTTCCCGCAGCTGGCCGACGCTGTAGCCGGTATCCCCAGCCAGCGAGCTTGGCGGCAAGGGCAGCCGCTCCAGCAGATCGAGAACTGCTTTCCACTCGCCCTCGGAGGCGTGAGTCACTCCTCCGGACACGATGAAACCGCCCAGGTCAACGATGACGTTCTCCTGGTAATGCAGGTCGGACGGTTTACCAGGTCGGACGGTTTACCAGGCCGGACGGTTTACCAGGCCGGACGGTTTACCAGGCCGGACGGTTTACCAGGCCGGACGGTTTACCGGGCAGACTGGTACGCCAGCGAGTGTCGGTATCCACCGGACTCAGCGGTAACCGGCCATCGGGCCTCTGGAAATACCGTGCTTCTTCGTGCTCAACCCCGTCGTCGTCAACCGTCGTATCCGCAATCACGAACAAGCCATTGACCTGGACGGCCTGCTCCTTGAACTCTTCGACGCTCATCCCGCTGGGCGACACGTCATGGCTGTTGACGTTGGCCTTCACCAGGCTGGAATCCACGTACATCTCTGGCGACAACAACCCCATGCGCAGCAACCCGTCGTTCAGGCCGTCAAAGACTGCCCCGAAACCGTCGCGACCAATCCGGTCGATGAAGTGGCTGATGCTGGAGTGGTCGAACACCGGGTCATCGATGGTCAGGAAACAGAACCGTCGGTAGGCGATGTTTTCCGAGATGGCTGAGCACAACCTCCGGAAGGACGCGATGTTGTACAGCGAGCAGATGAGCAGCGAGCAGATGAGCAGCGCCCTGACCATCACCTCAGGATGGATCGCCGGTCGGCCAAAATCCGGACGGGAATACTCTTCCAGGGGCCCCACCAGCTTGGCGAAATCCAGCTGCTCGTCAATCCGGATCAGCCGGTGGTTGGGGTCGATGAAATCCCGCAACTGTTTGCTGGTGAATTGGAACAGGGTGGAGTCCCTGCGGGACCGGTCCAGCGGTTCGATCATCGGCACCCTCGGCAACAACGGACTGTCCCGGCATTGTAGCCCAACGCCCCACTGCTATTGGCTTCAACCGCGACTTTTTCAACACCCCCTTCGCTGCGTCCTTGACAGCCAGCGTACTGGGTCCTGCTTTCTGATGCAGCGGGCGGCGGCGTCAAAAAGCCCGGGACCGCCGCGCTGGCTTATCAATAAACCGGGGAAGTATGGGGGTCTGATAATGCGGACCATCTGAAAGGTGGCGAGACCCCCAAAGCTAAATTGGTTTTGGTCATGGCTCGCCGGAGACGGTGGACGCGATGAGCAGACTGCGAGTATTGACCTGGCTGGCTCAGGAAGAGCGCACGATTCCGTACCTTGCGAAATCGTGCGAGGCGAGTGTCGAGGCGCTGGTAGCGTTCCTCGCCGGCTCCGGAGCCGGCGATACCGAGATGCTGGCGGCGCTGGAATTGGCGCTGGACCTGCCCGAAGGCGACCTTCAGCGCGACGACGACGTTGCGGGATCGCAGCCTATAGACGACCCCCTGCGCTGCTACACCGTCGACGAGGTGGCCGCACGCATGCAGGTCCATCCGGACACGGTGCGGAAAGAAATCCGCACGGGGGTGCTGCAAACCATCAGGGTTGGCGACCGCGGCGTGCGCATCCCCCACGGTGCGTTGGAAGCGCGGTTGGCCCGGTGGGAATGACCATGGAATATTTCGACGATCCTATGCGGTCCACCGACGCCATTGAACAACCGTCCGTTTCGCAGGCGCCCTACACCGGCAGTGAATTGTTGAAACCGGCAGCGGGCAATGTGGCGGCGGACAATGCCGGGAATACCGGCGAAGGCGTCAACGCGAGGGGCAGCGCCGCATCACAGGGCGGCGACGGTGATGGCGCTACGATCAACGCCCTGGAACCCACGCGAATTGACGGCACGGCCGACCGGAATGGCCATGCTCCGCTGGAACGCCACATATTCAGCGGGCTGATGGGGGAGCCCACTCAGCTCGATATAGACCGCGTGATGGCAAGGCTCAAGGCAGCGGGCGGCCCGGTACTGATTTACCGGCATGAAGGAAAGGTCCTGCACGATTGGCGGGAATATTTGGCCGCGCAGAAACTGGGCCTGCGGTTGGTGTTCAGCGAGGTGGAAACCGACGACCCCCAGGGGTTTCTGATCGGCCTCCTGTTCGACGTACGCGGATGGGCCAAGTATCAACGCGCTGCCCTGGTGGTTTTGATGCGGCATTGGCAGGGACCGGGGCGTCCGAGAAAAGCTGCAAATATTGCAGGGTTTACCGACGCAACCGCCCAGCCGATGACGGTGGCCGAAATGGCCGCCGAGGCGAAGGTGCGCGACCGGTACATTTACATGGCCAAGCGCGTCCACCGCCATGGCGGCAAGGAAACATTGCGGCGGGTGATCCACGGACAGACATCTCTGGCCAGCGTGGATAAGAGGTACCGCACCCCGCGGAAGAAGGGCAAAGGTGGCAACACAGAACAAACCGGGACAGCCGACGCCCTCGATGGGCAGCAGTCCGATTGCAACAACGTCGGGCGCGCTGAATTGATGGACCAGGATCAGGCGGCAGCGATGGAAGCCGGTCCGAACGCGACGGCTCTGGTGTTGGATCTGATGCTCCAGGTCAACCAGCTGCGCCGGGAGAACCGGAGGTTGAAAAAGGACAATCGTCTGCTGACCAGGGTGGTGGAACGCCGCCGTGGACACGGTCGGTCCGCGGTGGCCGTCGCCGCCAGGAAATCCGAACAACATACGGGTATCGCCGCCGAACATCGTTCCGGAGGTGCAGCCCACGAGAGTGACCTGCGCCCGGACGCCAGAACGGTCGACATGCAGATGCGGCTGATCGAGTAGCCGTCATCCCGACCCCGCGCGTTGATCCGGTTGAAGCCGCCCGGCGAGGATGATGCTGGCGCAGCCGCGGTCGACGCGGACGCTCATGGGCCCGACGTGGTGCACGACCGTGGGGAACGTCCGGTCCGCCGGGGCGGTCTGGACCAGGCCGCCCCGGCGCCATGCAGCCGTTCCAGGTCCACATCGGGCCAGATGCGTGCGCCGGACAACACCGGCTCGAAGGCTGGGTCGGGACCGGTGACGGTCGGGATCAGCAGGCGCTTGGCCCGGGAGAAGGCCACGTAGTACCGGCGCCGGAGGTCGAACTCGTCGACCCGGTCGGCGGGCTCACCGTCGGGTTGGGGACGAAACCGGCCCAGGTCGCGCTTCAGGCGGTCCGGCCACTGCCGGAACCCGCTGGGCAGGGCCGCCGCGACCACCGGCCACTCCCGGCCCTTGGCTTGGTGGATGGTCGTGAGCAGCACGTGGTCCTTCGGTGGCTGCGGTTTTCGAGGCACGATGTCATCCTCCTCCAACTCGTGCCGCCCCGGGGCCAGGTGCACCGGTATGCCGGCGGCACGGAGCGCGGCCAGATAGGGATTGGAATATTGCTCCTTCACGCCGGGAAGCAGGATGGCCGCCTGGCGGTAATCAGTGATGAAGTCCCGTGCACGCAGCGCGGAAAGCAGTTCCGCCAGTTGGCGCAACTCGTCAAACCGATGATGGACACCACCGCAGGGTAGTCGTCGTTGGCGTGGGCGGCGCTGGGCACGATGGTCTTGGGAAAGCGGTAGTCGACGCCGCCGGGATTGCTCCAGTCGCCGGCTGATATCCAGCGGTTGAACGCGGCCACGACGCCCCCGTGGGAGCGGTAGCTGTTGGTGAGAAACCGCACGCTGCAGCCGGGAAGGCGGGTCCCGAAGCGCAGCATGTTGTCCACACGGGCGCCCCGAAACCGGTAGATGCTCTGGTCCTCGTCGCCCACCACGCAGACATTCCCGTGCGTTGACGCCAGGCGCAGCAGCAACTGCTCCTGGGCGAAGCTGGTGTCCTGGTACTCGTCAACCAGCAGGTGGCGCACGGCGGCGCTGATGGTGATGAGGACATCCGGATCTTCCAGCAAGGCCAACGCCCAGGTCTGCAGGTGCGCGAAGTCCACTGCGCCCTGCTCCCACAATAGCTTCCCGTAGCGAAGGCAGGATCGGCCCAGGGCTGCCAGGAAGGGCTGTTCCGATGCGATGAGCCTGTTGGGATCGATCAGGTCGTCTGATATGCGGTCGAACTATCGGCGGGCCTCATCGGATGCTTGCCGCGGATTTTTCCAGCTGTCGTTACCGTGGGCGAGGACGGCGTGGTCGGGCCCGAAGATGCGGTCGTAGTTGGTCTCCATGAGATCCAACTGGTCCGTCGCGTTCAACAACCGGTAGCCGAGGGGGAGGCCGATGACGTTTCCGTGCTGCGTGAGCAGCCGGCGGCACAGACTGTGAATGGTGCAGATTACGACCCGGGACAGGTCGCCGGTATATTCGGCGGCATTCAATGTATTGGTGAACCTGGTGCGCATCTCCCGGGTGGCCTCCTGGGTGAAGGTGCAGAGCACCAACTCGTGGGGCTGCACCCGGCCGGTGAGCACGAGGTTGGCGGCTCTGACAGCAATGCAGGTGGTCTTCCCGGAACCCGGTCCGGCGACGACCTGCAGAGGGCCGTCGCCGTGGGCGATGACCTCCAGCTGCCGGGCGTCAAGTCCCGGGTGCAGGCGGCGGATGATGGGGGTGACCATTGGCTATTCCGTTGCGGTGATCGTGATGATGAGGGACATCGAGCCGTTGCTCGCCTGCGCGAACCAGCGGCTCGACGTAGAAGGTCCGATGCAGGAAAGTCCAGCGAGAGGGCGGGATTGGCGCCGGTCGGCGCAGCTCCGCTGGCGCTGGGCTACCATCGAGCCTACGACGCCACGGGCGGCTCCGGGGGTTCGGGCAACGCGCCGCCCACATCCTCAAATGGCACCGGGTTTTCCTCCACCGGCACCGGGTCGGACGGCGCGTGGCGATGCGGGTTGTTCGGCGACAACGGCGTCATCGACGCCAGAACCGCAGCCATATCTTCTGCCGTGCCGGCGTACATGATCAGAGGGCCGTAGTTGTTGATCACAATTGTGGCGTTGCCCAGGTCCATCTGGGCGGGAACGGAGGGCGCCACGGGTTCCGGGGCTTCCCTGCGCACCGTCGTAGCCGGCGCCAACGGTTTCCCGTACATCATGGCGTGGACTTCGTTCTCGATATGGGCCTGGGTGGGCGGGTGGCGCACGACCTCCCTGGTCGCGATCTCGGCCAGGCGGGTCATCAGATCCTCTCCGCGCCACACCACGTGGACATTCTTCTGGGCTGCGAGGGCTGTCACGTGGGGATCGGGGTCCATGTCGGGGAGTACCAGTACTGGAATGATGTAGACCTGGAATCCGATTACGTCCTCCACCGCCCGGCGCATGGTCATGGCCCCGTCCCAGGTCTGAAAGACCGGCGACGGTTTCTGCTCCAGGGTGCCGTCGGGCAACGTGAGGAACCAGTTGTAGTCGCGGATGATGTACGTGCCTCCCTTGACCTGCAGGGCATACCGGCCCATGTCGCGGATCCAGATGGGCACGTCTATCTCTTGGGCGCCGTGGCCCGCGGACCACTCGTAGATCGCGGTGCCCTGGTAGTCCGATGCGGTCAGCTGGTCCAGGACGGCCATTTCTGCGCGGCGTCTGGGATCGTTGCGTCTTTCGTCAGACAGCATGCTGGGATGAATGGTGATGCTCATGAGAATGTGCTCCTTGATGGCTGAATGTTGCCGGTGATGTTGTTGCTGGTGATGTTGGCGTGAGCGGAATGGCGCGCGACGGGTCAGGGCGGCCCGGTGGGCCGCGCGTTTGGGTTGATCAGCGAGGTCAGTTCCTCCAGCGCCTGGCTCCAGCTCGGAGGGTTGTGCTGCGGATCAGTGGCCATGATGTCCAACAGGCGGCGGGCGACCCCGTCCGGTTTCCAGATCGCCGCCACCCGGCTGCGCTCGGCGACCTCCCGTATGTGCTCATCCGGTTCAGTGTCGGGGAAGTACACCGCCGGCATGAACGACGCCCGACGCTTCAGCGTCCGTTGGACCTCGCGGCTCGCCAGCAAGGCTTCGTCCCAGGCCCGGGCCAGGGGCGACGGGATGCGCTGCAGTCCGGCTCCGTTATCGAGATGCCAGGCGTCCCTCAGGAGAACGTGGAGGCCCGGCCGTACCGTGAGACAAAACCGGCCGGCTCCGATCAGCCAGAGGATGAACACCGGATCGGGCGCGTTGAGAGTCCGAGACAATCGCCGGATGGCGAAGTCGTGTACGTTGTAGTCGACGACGCCGTTGAACACGAGAGCGGCGTTGATCTCTTTGCCGTTGGCGTCCCGGCCGTTGGCACTACCTCCGTCACCAAAAGATGGTCGATGGTCGCATGGCATGGTTTGCTCCTCGTGGTCTGCGCCTCGGGTGCGGGCGCATCTGCTTTGGATTTGGTCAAGCCCGATGTTCACCTGGCGCCTGAGGCACCGCATCGTCCTGATCATCCCTACCAATCCGCCGGCGGCCGTGGCCGAAATCCTTATTGGTCTCGGTGTGAGAACGTGCGGGGCGACCGGACCGTCGCCCGCGCCAAGCCGCAGCGCATGCTGCCGTTGGTCTGTCGCCGTTCACGCGACGTCGCCAACCTGCTTTCGGGGAATCAGGCGGCTTTACGCGGCCGCCACCGTGGTGCCGACGCTAGCGAGAACACCACCCGCCACCACCGGCTGTTGTTGCCCAGCGATCCAGACAAGGGGAATGGTCCGGGAGCACGCCAGCCCGAGGATTGATGGCCAATGGGGGTAGGCCGCCTGACGCACCGAAAGTATGAGCGGGTGTGGGTCGAGTTCGGGGCGGCCGGGCTTGAGACAGACGAAGGTGTGCACCAGGACCTCGTCGTGGTGGCGGAACGTGTCGGCGGCGAGGTCCTGAATTTCGAAACGCGGACCCAGCCATCTGGAGAGTTCTCGAGAAGCCGGATGCTTCGCGTGATCGGGGTTGGGGGCGCTGGCAGTCTTCGTTGGGTTTCCCGAGAGTCTCCCTGGTGAAAGATCAGCGGAACCGGGAGTCGTGTGTCAAGGAATTTCGGAGCGAGGTAACTGCACAGGCGGTGTCCTGCGGTTCCGGTAGGGCACTGCCTGAAGCGGTTGCCGATGGAGCAGGGCAGCGGGAGCACCGTGAGGGACGAGGCTGGCTTGGCCAGGGTGTTGGTGGTGCGCAGTGCACCAACCTCGAGTTCGTCGTCGAGGTAGCGGCGGGGTTCGGCCCATTCCCAGTGCTGTTCGGCCCGCGCAGCACCCAGCAGAGACCCGCTTGGGGGGTCCCACCTTGTTGCTAACCCGGTGTCGCTGCAGAGAGGGTCCCAGATAAGGGTCTGGAGTGCGTCGACGCCGCCCCGTCGAACTGTTCACCGTCGTTGAGTTTGTGGGCGTGGCACGGCGCGAGGTTCGGTGCCATGAACGCGGCGAGGTTGCGGATAGTCGGCTCGGTTTCTCCATTTTTCCCGTCGTGCGAGGAGCGTCGGGAATAACGACAAATGGAACGGGCGACGGCGTGCTAGGGTTGTGAATGAGAGCTGCAGCCCCTCCTGATGATGCTGAATCTAAGAGTGAATATCGCCAACAGGCGGCCCACATGATCTGCAACGACCCATCGACCCATCACTTGCTGTTCATTGCCACAATCCGCCCTGGCACCGTTGGCGCGGCGAGTCTTGAAGCGATGCCGGCTATGCGGAATGGGCTGCGCTCAGGGTCGCGGTTGGATGAACTCATATGCCGGTGACCGGACATCCATATGCAAAACGGGATGGTAATGGGCGGACAACTGCGGAGCCGCGCAACGCGCGGCACGACACCGGTCGCCAGAAAATTCGCGGTGGTGGGTCTGGTGCGTGCCGTCGGAACTCGGAGATCCCGGCGGGCGAGGACCTCGCCCGAGATCTCGGCGATCGCGTTGCCGCCGAAAGCCGTTGAGTCGAGAGAGGTCAATACTGAAAACAGACGGAGGAAAGCGCCAATTGAGCCAGAACCTCAGGCTCTGCCAGCGGCCCACATCCTGGAGGCCGCAGCCTGAACATCATCACCAAGGATGACGCTTATCCCACCACTTGACGGGACGTAACCCGGCAGAGCTGCTCAGGGCGCTGCAGGGTGACCGTCGTTTGGTGTTACGCTCAGCGGAGTGGATCACCAGCGCCGACGAAGTACGCCGGGAACACGCTCTCCGGAGAGCAGGCGGCGGCTGAATCCCCTCCACACCCCGGCTAGGTGTTACGTTTAGCCCGGTTAGCCGTTACGTTTTGGAGCAAATTCCTACTCAAAATGGGCTTCACCTACCCTATACCCCTACCTCTACAGAGGAGGGGGCGGGGTATGGGAGCAGGGCCCCTTTTGATTCCCCACTCCCACACCCTTTCGACAGCAAGTCGCAATTGCTTGGTCGCCGTCATTAGCTGTTACGCTCAGCACGTACAGGATCAGAAACAGCATCTCCAGCCTGCTGAATACTCATCGAAAGGACGAGCGTGTAGAATTCTGCTTGATACGACGTTAGCAGAGGTTGCAGATGATGAAGGCAGCGACGAGCTTGCGCCCCCACATCGTGTTCGACGCCGCCCGCTTGTGAAATCGGCGGCGGCAAAACACTCGTATTGACGCGATGAGGGGCACAAAGTTGACCGGGACCGACTCGTCAACATACAGGCGCTGGATCGTCGTCGCTTTTGTCGTGTTCTACCCTTTAGTGCTTTTCGGCGGCGCTGCGCTGAAGCCTGAATACAGTCATCTGAGCCAGTACATCAGCGAGATCAATGCCACGGGTTCGGCGTGGAGTTGGCAAATAGGATTACTCGGGTTTCTCCCCCTGGGTTTGCTTGGCGTCGTCCTGCTGCTGGTGGTTGCTCCACGCGCGAGACTGCAGGGGATCAGCAACATTGGCTGTTGGCTACTTATCGCCGAACCTATAGCCTACATCGGTTCGGCCGTGGCGCCTTGTGATTTGGGGTGTCCGAGCACGGGGAGTCTTTCCCAGAACGTACACAATATATTGTCCGTGGTCACTCTGCCAATCACTGCGCTTGGGTTGGTGTTCTTGTCCTGTAACAGTAGGCTGGCCCTCGTACAACGGGTGGGCTGGTTGGTCCTGGCTGCGAGTTTCATCACGCTCTACGGGTTGGCGCTGGTACCCGATTTGGCTCAGTGGCGGGGATTGCTACAGCGACTTGCGGAAGGTGTGCTCTATGGCTGCCTGTGCATTATCAGTTGGAAGTTGGTGACGGGTTGTCGCCATCAATCTCAGCTGCACGAGGAAGGCGATTGAATTCGCTCCACTGGCAGAAAAGGAGGACGCATGACCACCGACATCCTGGCCTTGACCGCCATCCCTATCTCTCACTAGCGGCACCTCTGGTCCAACTCCCGTCCGCAAACGCAAAACCCGCCGCTGGGTGCAGGTCAACGACCCCGACAGGTATCAGCACATCACGGATGACGACCTGATAGCCCTGACCTTCCCGTCATCGGCAGTACAGAACCGGCGTGTGCTCCTGCAGCGAACCAAGGCGGTGCTGGCACACCTCCACGAGGCCGGCGAACTGCGCATCATCGACGGCAAGATACTCCCTCCCGAGCGCCCGTAGCCGACGCAGCGGACGCGAGCACCATAGTCAACTGTTACGCTCCGTCCCTCAGGGCCCGTCTTTGCCGCGATTGCCCCGGAACATCGAACTCCTCGTCAGCAGCTACTGCACGGGTCCAACCCGACTCACTGCGCAAGACGACTGCTACGAACCCGGGTAGTGCAACGCGGAACGGCAATCGCCCACTCTCAGGCGGTGTCAGCAGACCATGGCCTTCAGCACCCCGGTCAACTGTTACGCTTTGGCCCTGATTCCTACTCAGAATAGGCTCTACCGACACCCTACCCCTACCTCGACAGAGGAGGGGGGTGTGGCGGCAGGTCCCCTTTTGATTCCCAACTCCCACACCCCTTTATCTCAGTTCGCAACTACGCAACCGCCGTCGTTAGCTGTTACGCCCAGCAAGCAGCTGTACTCGCGAAATCGAACGTCCAAGCGTGTAGAATTCTGCTTGATACGACGTCAGCAGAGGTTGCAGATGATGAAGGCAGCGACGAGCTTGCGCCCCCACATCGTGCAGGTGATGGCAGCCAACCAAGGCCGTGTTTTGGCCACCGATGAAATCTACGAGCGGGTGGCTGAACTAGATGTGGCCAGCTTTGACCCCAAGGCCAAGCGTGACAGAAACCTGGTGAAACGCGAGTTGAGCGACCTAGCCGGCCGCACTACCCAGGCCCACAGCAAGCCATCTCCGAAGTTGATCACCAGGGTTAGCCGGGGGCGCTACATCTACCGCGAACCGGACCGCCCCATGGACGTTGCGCTGTTGGAGGAGAATCTGGAGCCGACGGAGGTTTACGAGAAACGTCCTCCTCGTCGTCGGCGGGCTGGACCCGACCGGCGTCATGTTCCCGACGAGGTGCGGATCTGCCTGTACGCCGTCCAGCGCGGCATCTGCCCAGGATGCGGCATCCATTTGCCGCACTACCTCCGCTTCGACGTGGATCACATCCTGGCACTCAGCGACAATGGTGAACACCAGATGCGTAACTGGCAGCTGCTGTGCTCCTACTGCAACCGGGTGAAGGGAACCCAAGGCCAGGGCGGGTTTCGCATGAAGATGCCCGAGCTGCGGGAGCACAACGTCGTGACCGGCGTGATGTTGGACGAGCGACTGGCGATGCTCACCGGGCGGCGGCTGGCACAATACCACCGGGAGATCGGACAGTAGCGCCGTTGTAAAAATGGTTGACTATAGTTACAAACCTATCGTCAGCCGTTCCTGAAGACGCGGTCTGAGCCGCGCCGCCGCCCCAACAGTGCAAGACGGCTCCGCTTGGGAATCTCACCCAAGAGCACCGAACGGGTCCCCGCTCAAGCCACCCCGCGAGCCTGTGCCCGCACGGCAGCCTGAACCGGATTGGGTCGGCGTCTCCGCTTCCCCAGCCGGTGTTGCGCTGCAAGCGCCGGTCTCAACTGACCCGAGATCGCGCCCCAGTGCGTCCACACGTGCTTCACTCGTTTCCTTGCAGGTACGGTGAAGGCGACCTGGACGCCATTGCCAATGGGTGCAACCCACAGACGCGGGATGCGCTCGGAACAGCCGAGCAAACGTCGGGCCAGCACCAAGGCCGCGGCCTGGTGAACGCTGAGCCCGTAACGCTCCATGAACTTGACCCGACCGATCACCGAAGTGAAGGCCGGGTTCGCCTGATGCACCTCCACGCCCTGCCGGTAGCCGCGGGACAGGAAGTACGCCTTGATCTTGCCGTAGCTGAAAGATGACAGCATCCGGCTGTAACGGTGCGATTCGCCTTCAAGCACTGCCTTTTTCTGCCGGAAGTCCAGCCGCTCGATGACGATGGGCTTGCCCACCTCACGAGCGTAATCGACCACGCTGGCCACGGCGTCGCCGATGATGCCCTCGGTCTGATGCTGGGACTTGCCGTAGATGACCAGCGGCACGCTGAACGCGTTGACGCAGTTGCCGCTGGCGTCAGTCTCACAGACCGCCAGATGGTCGGCGTTCAGGTCCACGCCGATGGCGCCACGCCGTTTGTCCGTAACCACCGGCACGTCCATCATGTCGGCGATGGCGAACATCCGCCACCCCCTCTCGTCTCGCTTGAACCGGTAGCTGATGGGCTGTCCCAGTTCGGTATCGCGCGCTGCCTTGTCGCCGTGCTCGCGCCGATAGCGGGCGTACTCGGCGTTGCTGTCCAGCGCCGCCAGCACCTGCTCCTGCCCATAGGCGAAGCGCACACCCTCGATGGTCAGGTACCTGCCATGCTGTACCGCCAGGCAGTCCGGCATCCTGAGCCGCAAGGTCAGCGTCCCGTCATCAGCCACGGTGGCCACGCATAGCTGGCACCCCGCCGTCTCATCCCGGCTGCCCAGCACGAAGAACTCGTCGCCGCGCACCTTACGCCAGTCGGCAAGCCACTCCTCGTGGCTGCCGTAGCCGTTGGCCGCCAAGTGATGCCGCTTCCGCCACAGCCGCTTGGACCCAAAGCACAGCCGCACCCGCTCCTCGGCAACGTCGGCTTCCAACGCCGTCAGGCGATGCCGCAGATCAACCAGCCGGCGCCGTTTCTGGTGGACCTGCTCCCAACGCCTGCGCTCGGCAGCATCGGCGATCTGTCGCTCAGCCCGCGCAATCCGCCGGCCCAGGCTGTCCAGCTGTAGCTTCTGCTGCTCCTTGACGGACGCTACCTTCCCTTCCAGCGACACCCGCACACTGTTGAACATCCTGGCCGGTATCCCGTACCGCTGCAGGTATTCGCTCTTCAACGACATCGCCCGCTGGCCCGCCGCCACCTCGGCGAACAACTTCCGCTGCACCAGGCCGTACAGTTCGGCGTAGGCCGAGAGCGCCGCGTCGCCGGCCTCACGATCAACACCACAGTACTCGCGGACCCGCGTCTGATAGGTTGCCGTCAGCCGCTTCCGGCTGGAGACACTTTGCGTCGATGACCGGACGTTCCTTTTGCCGCGTACCATGGTTACAGGGTACCAGAACGGGGGTTCCGATATTCCCAGTCCACGTCGCCTGATCGGACCATCAACAACCATGACCTATTATCACCTACCAAATTGTGAACAGTTGGCAACCCTGCCTTGGACGTTCATCGTCTCGCCGCGTATAGACCCGAAACTTTAACTGGCCGGCAACAAATTCAAGGTTTGATGCTATCCTTGAATATGGAGATCGCACATGGCTAGGTTTGAGGACCGCAGCTGGGAACCTGACTTCGCGGCGCCCACCCGGCGTGATCGCCGGCCATGCCGGTACTTGGTCTACCTGCCGGACCTGCTGACTGATCGCCGCTTCTCCTTCGACGGGGACGTTGCCGCGGACATGGCAGACGCCGAGGCCGACTTGGTCAGGCTCAACGGAGCGGTGGGCGCTCTGGCCGACACCGAGGCACTGGCTCGCCTGCTGTTGCGCGCTGAGTCGGTGGCTTCCTCCCGCATCGAGGGCTTGGTGGTGGGCGGAAGACGGTTGCTGCGAGCTGATGCGGCGCGCCAGCTGGGCGAGGAGGTCAGGGACGTCACGGCCGCCGAGGTGTTAGCCAACATCGATGCCATGGTCTGGGGCGTTGATGCGGTGGAGCCCGACGACGCGATTACCTTGGACACGCTATTGGAGGTTCACCGGCGGCTCTTGTCGGGAACTCGCCTGGAGGAACACGGTGGCCATGTCCGCACGGTCCAGAACTGGATCGGCGGGAGCAGCTACAACCCCTGCTCGGCGGCGTTCGTGCCGCCACCTCCGGAAGATGTTCTCGTTCTGCTGGATGATCTGGTTGCCTTCTGCAACGACGATGCACTGCCGGCCCTGGCCCAAGCGGCGATTGCCCATGCCCAGTTCGAGACTATCCACCCGTTCGTTGACGGTAATGGGCGCGCCGGACGGGTGTTGATCCACCTGGTGCTGCGCCGGCGTGGGATCGCGACGCGATTCCTGCCACCGGTCTCCCTGGTGCTGGCCACCTGGGCGGCCGAATACGTGGCGGGGCTCACGGCCAATCGCTATACGGGCGGGCCCGGGTCGGAAGCTGCTCATTCGGGCATCAACCGCTGGACGGCGCTGTTTGCTGCGGCCTGTCGCCGGGCAGTGGCGGATGCGGTGTGGTTCGAGGAACGAGTGCGCCAACTGCAGGAGACCTGGCGCCAGCGAGCGGGAAATCCACGACGGGACTCGGCGGTGCAGCGACTGATCGGAACGTTGCCAGCGGCTCCGGTGCTCACCGTGGCGACCGCGGCCGAGCTGACCGGGCGTTCGTTCCAGGCGGCCAACCAGGCCATGGACCGGCTGGTGGAGGCCGGAGTGCTGGTGCAGGTCAACGTGGGACGGCGTAACCGCGCATTTGAAGCGCCCGAGCTGGTCGATCTGTTCACGGCGCTGGAACGTCAGTTGGCCAGCCCGACAGGCGACACTCTGGCGTCGGAGCCGGTGCGCCGCGTGCCGGAGCGAAGGCCGTAGGTTACGCGATGTAGTAGTCGCGCAGGCCCTCGTTCCAGATGCGCCGGACCACCTCGCCGGGAATGTCGCGCACCTCTCGCTGCAGGGGATAGCCAACGCTCGGGGTTCCGGAGAAGGTCAGTTTCACCAGATTGGTCTCATCGGTGGTGATCTCCACGCGCAGGCTCGCGTCGGTTCTGAGTTCCTCGATGAGGTTCACCAACCGGTCCAGGGCTTCAGCCAAGGCCAGCTCGATGACGACGGGCTTCTGTTGTTCAACGATGGGCTCCTCGCCGGCGGAAGATCTGCGGTGAGGTCGCCCATCGTGCCCACGGGCGCCAACCGGCCCGCCGGCGACATTGCGCCACATTGGAACATCGGCTCCAACTGCAGGTGCAGCGCCGAGGCTGGAGGCAGCGCAATGGGACCGGGGGATGGAGGGGAAAGCAGCGTCCGTGCTGCGTGTCCACATCGCTCGGGTTATGGCAGTGGCCTCCACGCTTTGCACAGATGAGATGTGCGGGCGTCGTTGACCGTGAGGCCGACCGTGCGAACGGCGCTGATGTGGTGGCTACAGGCAGTGCAACTCGACCGGCTGGCCGGCGGGGCGGCGCCACACGGTGTCGCCGCCGGTGAGGGGTCCCGAAAGCGCCCGCTCCCGGGTGGTGGTGGGCTGGAGCAGGTCACCAGCCATGGCCATGAAGTTGTCCTCCGTCTGCGGGGCGTCGCACACCACGAGCGCCGGCAACGGCCTGCCCATTTGCGCCATCCGGCGGTAGGGCCCCATCTTGTTCTCGGACCGCCTGGGAACCGTGTGCCGTTCGTATCCAGGGCATGGAGTACGAGCGGTTCGCCGGTGGCCGGCGCACGGGGTCCAGGCTGGGTCCCTGCCGCTGGTTGGCGCTGCCGGTCCTGACGGTGTGCGACACCGGGCGGGCGTCGGAGAGCTTCCTGGCGGCGGCCGGTGACCCGCCCCTGCTGGCCAGACCCTGAGGCGCGCGTTGGACGATCCCATAACCGGAGGCGCCACGGTGTGGTGGGCGCCGTCGGGCGATCCGGCGGCCCTGCACTGCCAGCTGCGGCTGGCGTCATGACGGCTGGCCCACGCCAGGGAAGATGTTCACCCTGGCTGGGCAACTGCCGCAAGTTATGAGGAAGATACTATATTTAATGCAATAGATACGCTCCAATGATGCTTATGGTGCTAAACTCTTGAACCGCGTAGGGAAGCGTGACGTTCTGATACGCGGAATGTTCTCGTTGGGGGCGCGGACGCGCTGGCGCTCCCTTATCACACTCTACGCGCATGGCATGGCTGATGCGGCCGGCCGTGCCGGTATTCGCCCGGTGATGAGAATGCTGAGATTGCCGATAGGCAGAGACGGATGTGTCATGACCCTTGCCCAGCAGCCTGATTATGAGGCGATCCGCCCCCTGCCGCCCGCTTACGCTTTCGTCCGGCCATTCCCTGCGCACCCGGCGCAGTTCGGCGTCAGGGAACCGGTACAGGCCTGCCCGCCATGCACGGATGGGCGCCGCTCCTTCCGACTTTCTTCCTCATCCAGTTTGGGAAACCAGGAACTCCGGGCCCGTCACTTTCAGGAGGTGATCGCATGAGTCTCCCAGGTCCCGCACAGGCCATTCGCCGGTGGCCGCTGCTCGCCTTGGCGTCTGCGCTAGTCCTGATGGTCGCCCTGGCCGTGTTCTGGACCACAACGGCTCCGGCAGGCGCTCAGGACGACGGCGAAACCAAGGTCCCCGCCAAACCCACTGGGTTGAGGGTTGCGACGGAGCCGGGTTCGCTGGAGCTGTCGGCGGACTGGGACGACGTTGCGGGAGCCGACGATTACCTGGTGCGCTGGCGGCCCAAGGACGGGCAGTTGAACGACGGCGTGAGGGTGAACTCTTCCAGCGCCGCCATCACCGTGGCGGACTACGGCCGGTGGGTGATGCGGGTGCGGGCCTGCAACGAGGCGGGCTGCGGCCAACCCGTTGCCAGGCAGTTCGAGGTCGAACCTGTCCCAGAACCCACGCCCGAGCCGACACCTGAGCCTACACCGGAGCCGACACCCGAACCCGCGCCGGAGCCACCGGCCAAGCCGACCGGACTGCGGACATTCACCAAGCCCGGTTCGCTGAGGGTGGCGGTGGACTGGAACGACGCTCCGCAAGCCGCAACCTACGCGGTGCGGTGGCGCAAGGACGCTGGCGACGGCCAGCTGAGCAAGCCCGTGTCCGTAACGGCGTCCCAGGCAGCCATCACCGTGGCCGGCTTCGGCGATTGGGTGGTGCGAGTGCAGGCGTGCAACGAGGCCGGTTGCAGCCCGGCGCAGTTGGCCAGGTTCCAGGTCAAAGGGGCCGTGCCAGCCAAGCCCATCGGTTTGCAGGTCGCCCCTCAGTCCGACCCGCTGGAGTTCGTGGCCAGCTGGTCAACCGTGGCGAAGGCCACCCATTACCGATTGAAGTGGCAGAAAGCGGGTCCCCGCAGCAAAGGGACGCTGAGCGAAATGCGAGCCGACACCACCAGCGCGAGTATCAGGGTCACCCAGCAGGGTCAGTGGCTGATCCAGGTGGAGGCGTGCAACGACGCCGGCTGCGGACCGGGGTTGGTGCGGAGGTTCGCCGTGGTTCCGGGCCGGCCCACGGGATTGCGGGTATCGCCCGAGGCCGGGTCGCTGCAGGTGCCGGTGGACTGGGCTGACGTCGTTGGGGCGTCCTACTACTGGGTGCGCTGGCGCGGAGCGGACGCCGGCGGCGGGCTGAACGCGGGAGTGAAGGTGCGGGCCTCCGATGCGGTGATCACCGTGTCCGACTACGGAGACTGGCTGGTGCGTGTGGAAGCGTGCCTTGATGACGTGGGCTGCGGTCGGAGGGTGAAGCAAACGGCCACCGTCCGCACCACGGCCGTCTGCGACCGGACGCCCCAGGTGCGGGATGCCCTGGCTGCGCTGGCCGACAAGGCCTGCGAGGACATCGGCGCCGAGGACCTGGTCCGGGTGGTCGAGCTGGACCTGTCGAACACGGGTCTGCGCTCGCTGAAGTCGGGGGACTTCTCCGGCATGAGCAGCCTGAGGAAAGTGGACGTGTCCGGCAACGCGGACACGTCGTGGAGCGATGTGTGCGGCCCCGGCAAGTGGGGCGACAGCGTAATCTCGATCAACCTGATCGGCAACAGGCTCGGGGGCAGCGGCGCGGCGATGCCGGGAAATTGCTTCGTCGGTGCGCCCAATCTGGCGGCCCTGTACCTGGACGTCAACGGGATCACCTCGCTGCCCGCCAATGCGTTCGGCAATCCGGTCGGCAGCCCGAACGCGGGAGATCCGTCCACCAAGCTGACCAAGTTGCGATTCCTGGACCTGAGCGGGAATCAAATCACCTCCCTGCCGGCGAACGTTTTCGACGGTCTCGGCAAGCTCTGGTACCTGGACCTGGCCGGAAACGCCCTCACCTCTACCGGGTTGCCGGCGAAGGTGTTCAGCGGCGTGTCCAGCCTCCGGTGGCTGGAGCTCGACTACCAATCTGCGCTGACCAGCATTCCGGCGGGCCTGTTCGACGGCCTGTCCAGCCTGGAGGAGCTCGACCTGGCGAACAACGGCATCACGTCCACCGGCCTGCCCGACAACGTGTTTTCGCAACTGACCAGCCTGAAGGGGCTGGCGCTGTTCGGCAACCCCGGCTCGCCCTTCGACCTCACCGACAAGGGGATCAGGTCCGAGGCAAGCGTCACTCAGACTTTATTGTCTCCCACCGGTTTCACAGTCGAGCCGGTCAGCGGAGGGGTCAAGCTGAGCTGGGACGACCCCGCCGACACCGATATCAGCCATCAATACCGGTACCTGGTGAACGACTGGAGCTCTGACTGGACCGCCTGGGCGGACATCAGCAGTCCCACCACGTCGGGCGGCAAGCTGGAGCACACCGTCACTAGCGGACTGACCAGCGGCAATAGCTACTTCTTCCAGCTCCGGACGTTGGATGACGGAGCCGGCAGCTATCACGCCAATGCCAACTGTTCCGCGATCTTCGGCACGTCGGGCAATGACACGCTGAACGGCAGCGATGACGAGGACTGCATCGTTGGTCTGGATGGCAACGACACCCTGAACGGCGGCGACGGCAACGGCAACGACACGCTGGAGGGCGGCGCAGGCGACGACACTCTGAACGGCGGCGACGGCAACGACATCTTGGAGGGCGGCGCAGGCGACGACACGCTGTGGGGAGGAATCGAAAACGACACGCTGAACGGCGGCGACGGCGACGACAAGCTGGCCTCGGACAATGGTGTGGACACCCTTAGCGGCGGAAATGGCGCCGACGAATTCTACTTCTACTGGGATTTTACCGCCACCATATCCGATTACACCTCGGGGGAAAAGATCTGGATATGCATAGGTTCCGGTCAGGGCAATGACAACGGACAGGTAAGGTGGACGGAGCAGGCCAGCGGCAGCGACTGGGAGATCACGGTTATCAGCAAGTACAGCAACGGCGTCAATGCCACGGATGGCACCATCACCCTGACGGGAGTGAGCGCGGCGCCGGGCAGCGACATAGCGTGGTCTAACCCCAAGGCCGCGGACGGCACCGGGTGCGATCTTCTTCCCTAGGCGCAACCGAGGACATGTTCCGCCTGATAAACGGAAACTGACACGATGCGCATTGTGCAACCGAGTTCTACCGGAAAAGGAGGCGTGCCCATGTCTCTGACAATCACCGGAAGACTTGGCTTGTACGTCACCCTGCTGACCGTATTGCTGGCCGCCGGCTGGCTTCTTGTGGCGCGAGGGGGGATGTGCGCGTAGTCGCCACTCGTACAAGCACACCATCCCCGTCGCCTGGTACGGCACGGCTGGCGACGATACGCTGACCGGGGACGGTGGCATTGACTACATCGAGGGACTGGAGGGCGGCGCCGGCGACAACGTGCTTTACGGCGGCCCCGGCGATGACGAACTGGAAGGCTACAGCTCAAAGGTCATAATTGAGTTCTACTTCGACGTCAGCGCCGGCTTTGGCACCGATACCATCGATGGCTACGACTACAGCGCTTCCCAAGAGACAAGGGACCGGATCTACCTGTGCGGGGATGCGAATACCATCGAGTTCCAGAGGTTGGACCGAGGCCTGGGAGATGATTTCGCCTATCGCATTCAGGTTACCAACAACGGGGTCAAGGCGGGAGAGATCCGGCAGCAGCACCCACACAGTGGTCGGACAGACGTCCACATCAGCACAGTGCCGGCGACCACCCTCGGCTGCACACCATGACCCCTGGGGCCTGGGCGGGTCCACCTTCGTACGTGGTCATACGATGCTTCGTACATCAACTGCGCTCGGTCATAGCCGCTGACGTTGGTCGAGAGCCCGCGGCGCCGGAGCGCGTTGCCCAAGACGGGACGGCCCGTCAGGAGTCGCGGGGGTCCGGCATGCGGTAGCCGACGCCGCGCACGCTGAAGATCCAGGCCGGGTTCTGAGCGTCGTCGCCGAGCTTGGCGCGGAGCTTCCGGACGAAGTTGCGCACCCGGTTGACCCCGCCCGCCTGGGGCCCGCTCCAGACCTGGCCCAGCAGGGCGTCATAGTCCACCACGCGCCCCGCGTTTCGCGAGAGCACGCGCAGCAGATCGAACTCGGTGGCGGTCAGCTCGACCGGGCGTCCGGCCACCGTCACCCGCCGCTCCTCGTAGTGGATGGCCAGCTCGCCCAGGGCGAAGGGCTCGGGGCGGGTGGCCCGGCGCAGCGCCGCCCCGACGCGGGCGGTGAGTTCGGTGGGCGAGAAGGGCTTGACCAGGTAGTCGGAGGCCCCCGCCCGCAGGGCCTCGGCGATGGTCTCGTCACGGCCGTAGCCGGAGATGAACACCACCGGCAGACCGGCGAGCTCGGGCACGCTTCCCATCAGCGCGATGCCGTCGGCGCCGTGCAGCACCAGGTCGAGGAGGACCAGGTGCGGCCGCTCGGCACGTATGGTGCGCGAGAGCTGCTCGTGATCGCCGGTGACCGCCACGGCGTAGCCCGCCTCGGTGAGGGTGTGGCGCACGTAGCGCAGCGTCTGCGGGTCGTCGTCCACCACCAGGACGCGGGCGGGCTCCCCCGCCGCCGGAGGCGGGGTGGGCGACGGTGCAGCGGCGCCTCCGAGATCACTGTGCCGGGCATCCTCGGCCACGGGGATGGTGAAGGTGAACCGGGCGCCCTGGCCGGTCCCGGCGCTCTCGGCCCGGATGCGGCCGCCGTGGGCCTCGACCAGTCCCCGGCAGATGATGAGCCCCAGGCCCATGCCGGCCGCCATCCGGCCGCCGCCCTCGTCGTCGTCCAGGGCATACCTGCGGAACAGGTGAGGCAGCCGCTCGGGGGCCACGCCCCGGCCCTCGTCCTGCACCGAGACGGCGACGTGGGAGCCGTCGCGTTCGGCCTCGACCCGGATCGGGGCGGAGTGCGGCGAGTGCCGTGCGGCGTTGAAGAGCAGGTTGTTGAGCACCTGGACGATGCGCCGCCGGTCGGCCATCACCCGGGGCAGGTCCGGAGGCAGGTCGATGACCACGGTGTGCCGGCCGCCGGCGGAGAGGAAGGTGCTGCGCGCGCCCTCGACCAGCGCGGCCACCTCGGAGGGCTCGGGGGCGACTGAGAGGGCGCCCGCCTCGATGCGTCCGGCATCCAGCAGGTCGCCGATCAGTCCGCGCATGTAATCGGCCTGCTCCTCGATGATGCGGTGGAACTCGTGCCGCTCGGCCGGGTCCAGCCCGTCGGAGTCCGCTCGCAGGGTGGCGGCCGAGCCCTTGATCGACGTGAGTGGCCCGCGGAGTTCGTGGCTCACCATGCCCAGGAAGTCCGCCCGCAGCCGTTCCAGCTCCTGGAGCGGCGCCAGGTCCTGCAGCGTGATCACCACCGACTTGACCGCGCCGTCGTCGGAGGCGATGGGCGTGACGTTGACCAGGGAGGTGAAACTGCGCCCGTCGGGGACCGAGGTCACGACCTCCTCGGAGCGGAGGGTTCGGGCGCTGGCCAGCACCTGGGGCAGGGGCAACTCGCTGAGCACGATCTCGGTTCCGTCGGAGAAACGGCAGGTGGCGATCTCCACCAGGTCCTCCGCCGGTCGGCCCGCCGGGAGCAGGCCCTCAGCCAGGCGCCGCGCCTCGCGGTTCATTGACACCGCACGCCCGCTCTGGGCATCGAACACCACGACGCCCACCGGCGAGGTCTCGATCAGGGCCTCCAGGTCGGCGCGGGCGCTCTGCTCGGCGCGGTGGGTGCGGGCGTTGGCCACGGCCGAGGCGGCCTGGGCGGCGAACAGGACCAGGATCTCCTCGTCGTCGTCGGTGAACTCGGGGCCGGTCTGCTTCTCGCCCAGGAAGAAGTTGCCCACCTGCACGCCGTGGTGGAGCATCGGCGCACCCTGGAAAGTGTCGATGATCACCCCGTCGGTGGAGAAGCCGAGCCCGGCAACGTAGGAGCGCATGTCCGACAACCGCATCGGTGCGGGCAGATCGCGCAGCACCTCGAAGATGTTCATGCTGTCCGTCCACGCCATGACCTGCCGCTCCTCCTCGGGCGAGAAGCCGGAGATGACGGCGTCTTCCAATTGCCCGGTGGCGTCGACGGTGGTGATGACGGCGTAGCGGGCGCCGGTCAGCGCGCGGGCGGACTCGGCGATCTCGCGCAGGACGGTGTCGACGTCGAGGCTGGCGTTGACGCGCAGGATGGCGGCAGAAAGGGCGGCGATGCGCTCCCGCAGCGCCTGGATCTCCCGCTCCGGTTGGCTGTGGCTGCTCAATGGTTTCTCCTTCTGGATCGGGCAGTATCCCGGCCGGCTCGGCCTATCCGCCACCAGCCGGGCATTTAGGATACGAAAAGGATATCATAATAAGCAATAAGAATACCCCATTGTGATGATAGAAGTGATAAATTATCTCGCGCTCGTAATTACGAGTCGCCGAACCGAGTGACGCCCTCTTCGTCCTCCGGTGCTCTCCGCGAATCGCTGCGGGACGCTCGAAGCCCCAGACCCAAAGGCCTACCATCCACAGCACGGAAAAAACACGAGAGGAGTGAGAAAGATCGTGGCGAACCGTCTCCCGCATTCAGCATGCCCCCTTCCCGAGTTTGGGTGGGAGAAACATGATGCTGAGCGCCAGCTTATCGGCGGGGCCGTTACTGTCGGTCGCGGCCCTGGCATTGCTGGTGGCCCTGGCTTGGGGCGGAACCAGCCCAACGGCAGCACCGGACGGCAAGGCGGAGGTCCCCGGGGTTGAGCATTGAATCTGAGTTGAGCTCGCTGATTGTTTCAGCAGATTGGGACGGCGTTGAAGGAGTCGCGGCCAATCGCCGTGGGGACCTCGTCGCCCGGCGATTCAGTCAATTCGCACAAATTGGGGCGAATAAGCAAAACGAGCATAGCCATGGCGCTCCACAGTACCGACGAGGGAATTCTGTTGAGCCACCCGGCCAACCCGTCGGCTCAAACCGAATTGTCCCTAATCACCGGTCCCAGGCCGGAAATCAGACACACGTGACACATAGGAAGGCAAAGTAGTCAACCATGAGGAAATTTCTCGTATTCGCAGCAATAGTCGCAACGGTCCTGGTCGCGGTGATGGGCATTCGTGCCGCGGTGCCGGGAGCACCGGTCTCAGCGGCCGACGCAATGCTTGCCACAAGCGGCGATTTTAGCGCCGATTCGAATCCAGTACCCATCTTTCAACCGGAGCCCGACCACGGAGGCCCGCTTGGCGAGAACCAGAATACCGGAAACAAACCTCCGAGATTTGTCGGAACTACTACATATTTCACAACCTTAGAGAACTACGGGCCACTAATCACCGCTGGCATTTACCCGGTGAGTGACCCTGAAGGGGATCAGATCACCGTGTCTCTCGCTGGAGCTGACGCAGCCAGTTTCATCCACGATACGAGCAAGCTAAATTCATCCACCCCACTTGTAGTGGGTCTGCGCTTGAACGGCACGCCGGACTACGAGTCGCCAGATGATGCCAATGGCGACCGAGTGTATGAGGTAACCATTCAAGCCACCGACGCCGATGGGAGCGGGGAGACCACCGAGCTGGACGTGAGGCTCGTCGTCCGGGACGTGGACGAGGCGCCGGTGATCACCGGACCGGCCACGATCAGTTTCCCGGAGCATTCCGGGACCGACGTGGGGCAATACACATCGGCAGATCCGGAGGGCGAGGCGGCCCCGCTAGTCTTGGGTGGAACGGACGCGGGGAGTTTTACCTTTGCCAACGGCACGCTCAGGTTCAAGACCGTGCCGGACTACGAGACCAGGAATTCTTACTCGGTGACCCTCACCGCGTCGGATGGAACGAAAACGGGGAGGCTAGACGCGACGATAACCATCACCGACGTTGACGAGACGAAGGCGATAGCGTTGACCGGATCGGAGACGCAGAGTATAGCGGAGAACAGCCGCAGCCTGTCGCTGGAGACTTACACGGCGACGGACCCGGACGGCGAGCCGATCACCTGGTCACTGGAAGGTGTGGACAAGGACGACTTCAGCATCAGCGGCGGAGTGTTGAGCCTCAACTCGTCGCCGGATTATGAGACGAAGAGTTCGTATTCGGTGACGGTAAAGGCGACGGCGGGCAGCAAGAGCACCGCCCGCATCGTAGCGGTGACCGTGACCGATGTGGACGAAGCGCCGGTTTTCACAGGGCTGGCTGTGGTGAGCTTCGCGGAGAACTCCACCGCCGCGGTGGGCCGATACGCGGCGGCGGACCCGGAGGGCGGGACGGCCACTCTGACCCTGGGCGGAACGGACGCGGCGAGTTTCACCTTCGCCAACGGCACGCTCAGGTTCAATTCCGCGCCAGAGTACGGGACCAAGAATTCCTACTCGGTGACATTCACTGCGTCGGACGGCACGAACACCGCGACGCTCGACGTTACGATAACGATTTTTGACATGGGTGAGGTGACGGGACTACAGGTGACCACCCAACCCCCTTCGCTGGAGGTGTCGGTGGACTGGGCCGACGATGCCAGAGCCGACGACTACTGGGTGCGCTGGCGGATGGACGGCCCGGGCCACGACCTGAACCAAGGGGTGAGACCTGCGACGTCGAACGCGACGATCACGGTGGGCGGGTCCGGCGACTATGTGGTGCGTGTGGAAGCCTGCAACGAGGCCGGTTGCGGGCCACGCGTCATTGGGCGAGTCACCGTGGACGCGGGACCGTTGTGTGACCGTACACCGGCCGTGAGGGCCGCCATCATGGACAAGGGCTCGTATGTTGCCGACTGCACCGACTTTACTGCGACGCACCTGAGCGATATCACCGGAGATCTTATTCTGGAAAACTACGGCCTCAGAGCAGTCAAGGCCGGGGACTTCGACGGCCTCACCAGTCTCGGCGGTCTGAACTTGAGCCACAACCAACTGACCGAGCTGCCCGAGGATTTGTTCGACGATCTCACCAGCCTGACCTGGCTGCAGCTGAACAACAACCGGCTGACGGAATTGCGCGAGGACGAATTCTCCGACCTGACCAAGCTCGAGCGCCTGTATCTCGGTCATAACCGCTTGACTGCGCTGCCGGGCGGCCTGATAGACGATAACTCAGTACTTCACACCCTGATTCTGGCCGACAACAAACTCACCAGCATTCCCGCCGAGTTGCTTGACGGCCGGTCCAAACTGACAACGCTGGACGTGCGTGGGAACCAGTTGACCTCGCTGCCGTCGGGACTGTTCGAGGATTTGACCAGCATAACAACGCTGGAGAGGGACGACCTGGTGAACCCCAGCCTTTGTGCCCGCCCCCAGGCGGAACAGGACGCCATTCTGGGTCAGTTGTCAAACATCAGCAATTGCCAGTTGGTCACCTACGCGGACGTCGCCCTGGCCCTGGCCTCCGTGTCGTCCCCGACGGTATGTGACCGCACGCCAGCGGTGCGGGATGCCATAGTGAGCCTGGTTGCCGATGTTACCGCTTGCGCCAACGTCACGTCGGAGCATCTGGGCGCCATCACCGGCACCCTCAACCTGGGCAGCAAGGAAATCTCGACGTTGAAATTCGGCGACCTTGACGGACTCAGCCGGGTGACTGCGGTGGATTTACAGAAAAACTCGTTGCAGAAGCTCCCGATCGGCCTTTTCAAGGACCTCAGTGCGGCGACCAGCGTGAAATTGAACAAAAATGCGCTGACCACGCTGAGTAAATTGGCGTTCTATGGCATGGACAACCTGAACTCGGTAACGCTGAGCAACAACAAACTGGGGACGGTACCTGCCGGATTGTTCCACGGGCACACGAAATTGCAGCAGATCTATTTGGACAGCAACAACCTGACCGGCATCCGAGCCGACACCTTTGACGGCCTGACTGGCCTGCAAACCCTGCACTTGAATGGGAACAAATTCCCGAGGTTGCCGCAAGGCATCTTCAAGAACTTGACTGGCATATCGACGTTGCAGCTGGATGGCCAGGTAAATCTGGGCCTATGCAATAACCCGGTGAGGCAACAGTTAGACATATTGGCGACATTGCCCGATAACTGGAACTGCAAAATGGTTACGTACGCCGACCTTGCCCCGCATACGCGCCAGAATATTGAGGTCAACTACATCCCCTCTGATCAAGAGGACAACCCGTGGTTGCACGAGGCCTGGTTCGTTCATCCTGTCGATGTCGATGTCCATCCGCCGGGTGGCCCTTTCTACGGTCGTTACCGCTCCGAGCCCCCCGTCATAACGTTGACCTATCCCTTCCGAACAAACCAATTAAGGGTGTACCACGAACTGGCCCATCACTACACGCGTCACATCGACATCCACGCGGACGACCCTACCGCCAGGCTCTCGATAATGTCAGGATGGCTGTATTTTACCGAGTTTGGGAGGGTCTATGGATTCCAAGGTCCAGATGGAAGCGTCAGGGACCAGTATGGGGACGAGTTGGCGTTATGGACCATAGTGGCTGGTAACAAAGTTCTAGGTATAGATCCGAAAACCATGGAAAGCATCAGCGACCAGGAGATACCCCGGTGGTTCTTCGACACCTACACGACCGACGGTACGGTGGCGACCGTGGACCTGGACCGAGTGTGGGACGATTCCAGGTCTGTGGTGGGGAATTTCGAGCATCATCTCAGCACGCTCTTCGGCGGCTACTGCTCTTTCGAGGAAGGCCGATCAGCGTTGAAAAACAAGGACCTGCGCAACCCCTGGGTGGATGGAGGCTGCGTGAACCGGCGACCGCAGGAGGTGTCAGCAACAGGGGGCGGCTCCGGCTCATTGTCGGTGACGTGGAAAGCGCCGCTGTGGAGCGACGGACCGGAAATCGACGCGTACACGGTGCAGTGGAAGTCCGGCGACCAAGACTACGATGCCACCCGGCAGGCGATCGTCACAACGCTCGAAAATCTGTCGTACACGATCACGGGACTGACCTCCGGCGCCGAATACACGGTGCGGGTCGCTGCGGTCAACAATCTCGGTACCAGCGATTTCATCGATAATCACGGCCATGTTCGTACCGCCGAAACCACCGGCAACGCTGGCTGACGGTACGATCCGCGACCGCTCATGTAGCCCATTTCATGGCCCATATGAGGCAATCCTGCGGGTGCAACCCGCAGGATTGCAAGGCGTAAATAGCGACATTCGTCAGGCCGCGGAAGTGCATCCGCGAAACCGACTGAACACTACCGAAAGGGACATAAGGTGATAAGGCCGTGATACGTCTGCGATACCCCCCCCCCCCCCCCGACTTTCGGGGTGGAGAAACACGATGTTGAGCGCCAGGTTCTTGCCGCCGGCGGTGTTCCTGGGCGGTGCGCTGGCTCTAGTCGTCGCTGCCGTGGTCATGACAGCCCTGCTGTGGGCCGGCAACAGCCCGGCCAGTGCCCAAGATGACAACGAAACCAAAGTCCCCGCCAAGCCCACCGGGTTGAGCGTTGCCACCGAGCAGGGCTCGCTGGACGTGCTGGCTGACTGGGACGACGTTGAGGGAGTCGACGATTACCTCGTGCGCTGGCGACCCAAGGACGGGCAGTTGAACGACGGAACCAGGGTCGCATCTTCCAGTGCCGCCATCACCGTTGACGACTACGGCGAGTGGGTGGTGCGGGTCCAGGCCTGCAACGACGCCGGATGCGGAAAACCCCTGGCGCAGCGGTTCAGTGTGGAACCGGCCCCCGAACCGACCCCCACGCCGACGCCGGAGCCGACACCCGAACCGACGGCCACTCCCGAACCGACGCCGGAGCCCGGGTTCCGGGTCTCGATCGCAGCCGACGCCACTGAACTCAAGGTCAACGAGGAAGTCACCCTGACGGCGGTCATCACCAATGCGCCTTCGGACCAAGTTCCCGGATACCAGTGGCAGCTGGACCTGGGTGGCGGCAGTTGGTATTCCGCCGGGAAGGAGGCTACATTCCTGTATCTCCAGAACAACGCCGGGTCCAGCGCGTTCCGGGTTACGGTGACCTACGGCTCGGCAGACTCGGCCACCTCCGACCCGGTCACTATCACCTGGGTCCCGCCCAACCGGGCGCCGGTGGTCGATGACCAGGCAGAACCGTACGCCGCTTTCGTCGGGACCGGTATCGCCCCGCGCGGCACGCTGGTGAGCAAGGTCTACGACGGCATCTTTTCCGACCCGGACGGCGATGAGCTGACCTACACCGTATCGGTCCCCGCTGACCTCAGCGAGTTGGTGGATACGGTGTACGTCCTGGAAAGCGCCCAGCGGGTGTTCATACGGCTCGAAGCCGAGGACGACTGGGGTGCAGTGGAGCCACAGTTGCCGACACCGCTGGTCACCACGGTTACGCTCACCGCCACCGACCCCGACGGTCTATCCGCGTCCGTAACGGGGGATTTCCAGACCAACTGGGAGCAACACGAAATCCTAGCCGTCTGCGACCGCACGCCCCAGGTGCGGGACGCCCTGGTGGCGCTGGTGGGCAAGGCCTGCAAGGACATCGGCGCCGCCGACCTGATCCGGGTGGTCAAGCTGGACCTGTCGAACACCGGTATGAGTTCGCTGAGGCAGGGAGACTTCTCCGGCATGAGCAGCCTGAGGAGCGTGAACATCTCCAGCAACAATTTCACGTCGTGGACGGCTGCATGTGCCGCCAGTTTTGGCGACAGCGTCCAGAACATCGACCTGACCAACAACAAACTGGGGGGCACCACCGGGGCCCAGATTCCAATGGGCTGCTTTACCGCCACCAAGTTCCCAAACCTGGTGAGCCTTCACCTGGCCGCCACCCGCATCAACTCGCTGGCAGACGATCCGTTTGACGGGTTGACCAAACTGGAAATTCTAGACCTGAGCCAAAACCAGATCACCGCCGTCCCCGTGGCCGCATTCAACGATCTGAGCAATCTCTGGTACCTGGACCTGGGCCGAAACGCACTCACCTCCAGCGGGTTGCCGGTAAACGAGACCTCGGGGGGAGACTTGACAGATGCCGTCTTCAACGACCTGTCCAGCCTCGAGTGGCTGGCGCTCAACAACCAGTTCGCCCAGGACCCCGACAACAACTACGAACCAATCACCGACACCACCGATACCGATTTTACCAGTCTGTCCAGCCTGGACGATAAGGTGTTCACCGGCCTGTCCAGCCTGAAGGAGCTGGACCTGGCGAACAACCGCATCACCACGGCCGGCCTGCCCGACGGCATCTTCACGCCACTGTCCAGCCTGGAGAGCATGGCGCTGTTCGGCAACTCCGGGTCGCCCTGGACCGTCGCCCAGCTGAGAACCAAGGGCGTCAGAAACGACGGGACCAACCTGCTGGCAAGCGTCATTCAGGTTGTAACCCCTCCCTCCGGTTTCACAGCCGAGCCCGTCAGCGGCGGGGTCAAGCTGAGCTGGGACGACCCCAGCGACACCAGTCTGAACCACGAATACCGGTACCTGGTCGTCGACGGCGCCGACTGGACCGCTTGGAAGGACATCAGCAGTACCACCACGTCGGGCACCAAGTTGGAACACACCGTCAGCAGCGATGTGAGCAGCGGCAAAACCTACGTTTTCCAGCTCCGGTCGGAGAAGAGCGGCGCCCACAGCTATCGCGCCAATGCCGACTGTAACGCCATCTTCGGCACGTCGGGCAATGACACGCTGACGGGCAGCCCTGACCCGGACTGCATCATCGGTCTGGCTGGAAACGACACCTTGAAGGGCGGCGCCAGCGCAGACGAACTGGACGGCGGCGCCGGCACGGACACCGCCAACTACCAGGGTTCTGCCCGCGACGTAACCGTGAACCTGTCCGACAACACTGCCAGCGGCGGCGACGCCGAGGGGGACTCGCTGGACAACATCGAGAATATCATCGGGTCGAACTTCGGCGACACCCTCACCGGCGACGCAAACGCCAACAACATCAGAGGCCACGGGGGCGACGACACCGTGGAGGGCCTTGCCGGTGGCGACAAGTTGTGGGGTGAAGGCGGTACGGGGGACACCTTGTCCTACGCCTCTTCGAATGCCGGGGTTACGGTCAGCATCGCCAACCAGACCGCCAGCGGCGGGCATGCCCAGGGAGATACAGGACTTGGCGGCTTCGAGAATCTGATCGGCTCCGCGCACGACGACAGCCTCACCGGCGACGGAAACGCCAACGTGATCGAGGGCGGCGATGGAGAAGACACGCTTGCCGGCGGAGCCGGAACCGACACGCTGTCCTACGCCTCTTCGAATCTTCCGGTGTGGGCGGACATTGGCACACCAACGTTCAAGTTGGGCGACGCTGCGGGCGACACCGTCTCTGGTTTCGAGAACCTCATCGGATCGGAGAATGCCGACATACTCGTCGGCGACGACAATGACAACGTGATCGAAGGCCTCGCCGGCCAAGACGAACTCGATGGCGGCGCCGGCTCGGACACGTTGTCCTACGCCTCCTCGGACGACTCGGTGTATCTAAACTTCAGGGGCGGCCATTTCACTAATCCAACATCAGAGTCGGGGTCCAGGGATGGAGGAGGCGGACACGCCGAGGGCGATATAATTTCAAACTTCGAGAACGCCATCGGGTCGGACTACCCCGACTATTTCCTCATCGCTGCTGCCGGCAACACGATCGACGGCGGCTACAGCTTCGACGACGGTAAGAGCACGATTTATTTCCCCCTAAACGACGGGGATTTCTCAAATAGCTTCCCCTATCCCACATCGTCGTTTTCCCTCGATCTCGGCGATGTCGTCGATTACAGATGGAGCACTGCTGGCGTAACCGTGAACCTCACCACCGGCACCAATACCGGTGGCTATGCTGAGGGCGACATCTTGACCGGCATTGAGAGCATCGTTGGCTCAGCTTTCGCCGACACGCTCACCGGAGACGAGAACAACAACACCTTTTATGGGCGCGGCGGGGCGGACACATTCGACGGCAAGGGCGGTATAGACGTCGTGAGTTACGCCCGGCACCCTTCCTCGTCGGAGAAGTCGTATCCTAATACAGTGGGGATTACCCTTGACCTGAAAACGGCAGGCAACAGCACGGAGCATGCCGTTGGCGATACCTACACCGACATCGAGTGGTTCGTAGGATCATGGGCTAACGACGTGATGCAAGGCGGCGATGACGACGACAAAATGCACGGCCATAACGGCAGGGACACACTCAGGGGCGGTGCGGGCGACGACACTCTCTATGGACCAGACCCGTGGGAGTTGCGGTATGTTCGACAAGACGGCGACGCACTGTACGGTGAGGCCGGCGACGACACGATCATAGTAGGGTTCGGTGACTCCGGTCGGGGTGGGGCTGGCAATGACAAGATCCTGGCGATGGGCGTCGGATGGTACTTCGGCGACGACGGGACCGATGAGTTCTACTTCCATCAAAACTACTTCCCTAGCGGCAGCTCCCCAGGCCAAATATCAAACCCCGAATCGACGGACAAGATCTATATATGTTTGGGGAGCGGAGCAGGCGATGGAATGAACGATTCCGACGGTGAAGTTTCGTGGACAAAAAATGCTGAACATCTAGTAGGTCCCGACGGCGATAATGGCGGTGTGCAAGACACACGAGTCTACGTTAAGCTCCAAATAGGAACCAAGTCTGTCTCGCAGGGCTCATTCGTTGTGGTCAATGAGCCCGACGTGACCAAAGTCACCGTAGAGTGGTCTGACCCCGATGCCGATGACGGTACCGGGTGCAATTCTTTTGGTCTCGACGAGGTACCGACCACGCAGCGCATGCTAAAGACGGAGATTGGGGACCTGTTTTTGTCCTACCCCTAGAAAACCGGCCGGAAAGCCCGGCTGATGAGGTCTCCGGTTATACTCCGGGCCATCTGAGTTAGCGGAGTGAAGTGGATCGATGCTGGGTGAGCGACCCGACCAAAAGGGCTTGTGGGATGCGGACCATCTGTACCTGGAGATGGTGGGACGGGACACCTTTTACGGACTGCTGGCGTCGTTGCGGGGCAAGTTGTTCCGCGATGCCGACTTCGCCGAGTTGTATTGTCCTGACAATGGTCGTGCCAGCGTGGCGCCCAGCCTGCTGGCCACTGCATTGCTGTTGCAGACCCACGACAAGGTGAGCGGCGTCGAGGCCAAAGCCCGGGCCGATTTCGACATCCGGTGGAAGGTGGCTCTGGGGATTGAGATCGAAGACCGCCCCTTCGCCAAGGGCACGTTCCAGGTGTTCCGTGCCCAGTTGATTTTGCACGACAAGGTTCGAGAGGTATTCAAGCAGAGCCTGCGGTTGGCTCGGGAGAAACGTTACCTGAAGCGGGGAAGGGCGATGCGGGTGGCATGGACACCACGTACATCCCCGTATCAAGTACGGGGCAGGCTCTGGGCCGTGGCGCGGTGAGAGACACCTACAACCTGCTGGCCGACGGCATCGTGAAGCTGATGCGAGCCCTGGCAGTCGTGGAGGATGTTCCGGTGGTGCAATGGGCTGAGGCCCAGGGTTACCAACGGTATGTGGGCAGCAGCGTGAAGGGTGAAGCGGCCATTGACTGGTCGGACCGGCAGGCGCGGCGGAGGCTGCTGGGTGAGATCGTGGCCGATGCCGACCGGCTCTTGGAGATGGCTCGGCAGGTCCAGGGGGAACTGCCTGCCGACGGTGCCCATCAGCAGGCCATAGTCGACGGGGCGGAGCTGTTGGAGCAACTCCTGCTCCAGGACGTGAAGCGCGTTGGCGACGGCGGTGATGGCAGCGAGGGCGGAGTTAGCCTGAAAGAAGGGGTCAGCAAGGATCGGATCGTGTCGGTGCATGATCGGGAGATGCGCCACGGCCACAAGAGTAGCCGACGCCGCTTTGACGGGCACAAGGCTGCGGTGGCGGTAGATACCGACACCCAGTTGATCACCGCGGTGGACGTGCTGCCGGGCAACGCCTGGGACAGCACGGGCGCGTTAGAGTTGGTGGAGCGGAGCGAGGCCAGCGCTGATGTTCCGGTTGCCAAGGCCATGGGGGACACGGCCTACGGCGACGGCGGTACCAGCCAGGACTTCGCCGACGCCGGACGCAAGCTGGTGGCTCGCGTGCCTGGCCGACCCAACAGCAAGCATTTCCCCAAGGATGACTTCGTCATCGACCGGGTGGTGGGGAGTTGCACCTGTCCGGCGGGACAGACTACTCGTCAACTGGTACCCATGGCGACCCGACCCGACCTCACCGGTCGCGCCTACAAGCTGGAGGGCTTCCGCTTCGACGCTGCGGTGTGTGGAGCCTGCCCCCTGCGTCCCCGGTGCACATCCGCCAAATCAGGAGTGGGCCGGACGGTGCGGTTGCATCCCCAGGAAGCCCTGTTGCAGGAGGCCAGAGCGTTACAGCAAAGCCCGGCCTATGACGAATATCGCCGACGGCGGGTGGTGGCCGAACACCGGCTGGCGCGACTGGTACAGTTGGGGATCCGCCAGGCCCGGTACTTTGGTCGCGCCAGGACCAAATTCCAGCTGTACCTGGCGGCCACGGTAGCCAACCTGACCCTGTTGACCGACAAAATCGGCCTGACCGGCGATTCTGACCCCGAGTATCCCGATTTCATCAACGTCGCCCACGCCGGCGCAAATTACAGCGGCCATCTGCGCCGCAACCTGCGGTGGGCCCTGGCCAACCTCATGACGGCTTGGTTACTCGTAACAACCACGCCAAAACCGGGTTTCCGGCCGAATTTCTAGCAGCCGCCCACGACAGTGCAACCCCACGCTGGGCGGCCCCCGTCGACGGCCCGGCGGTTACGGGATACCGGATTCTGTAACGAGCATCGGAAAGTGAAGACAGTCTGCAGGTGCTGGTCTCGGTCAACCGGACCATTGACACCACCTGGTCCAACAACCGTGTGCGCCCCGATCCAAGCCCGTCTGCCGTCTACGAGCTTGCGGCGAGTACCAAGAAGGAGAACTCTCCGTACGCGACGGTAATGCCGAGACCAGGCTATGTGAAAGATGTGACGGCGACGAAGACACGCAGGGACGACTCGGCGCTGCGTTGGACCGCCACTGGCGGCGGTGGGGGCGCGGCCATCCACCGCTACACCATTCGCCGCCGTATAGAGAGTCTCGCCGACAGCGCCTACATCAGAAAGATGTGTGTGGTCCCAGTAGACCGGAACCCATTGAAGGTCCTACAAACGGCAAGGAGTTCCAAGTCCGGATCAGGCGGCTATTTTGAATCTGATGAAATCCGATACTCCAGGTTTGCTGGAGCCCAGACTTTAGGGCCAGACCCGCTTGACGATTCGCTGACCACCGCCGGCATTGCCGGTCTTACACGGTCTCTACGTGCTGTCACCGAGAAGCTCAAACCCGGCCATTGTTCCAAATTACGTGCAGCATTGACCTCGCGATCATTCAGTGCGCCGCAACCACCGCACCATCACTCCCGGTCCGAGAGCGCGAGGTCATCGTTCTTCCAGCCGCAGTGGGAACACAGTTTCGATGACGCGTACCACCGGTCCGCCTTGGCGAACTGTGACCCGTACCAGACGCACTTGTACTCCAGCTTGCTGAGAAAGCCCGACATCCCGGCATCCGCTATCGCCCGCGCCGACCTCCGGTTCAGCATCATGCCAGCCACGTTCAGCGTCTCCACCACCACCCGGCCCGCGGACTTGGCTATCGCCGTAGTCGCCTTGTGATGATTGTCATTCCGAACGTCGACCACCCGAGCGTGGAGCCGGCGCCGCTTGGCGTACAAGCGCTCACGCCGGTTGGAATGATTCCTCTCGCCGTGAACGTTCCGGCTGCGGGCAATCGCCTTGTCCACACGACGCAACTGACCCAGCGCACTGGACAAAGCCTTGGGGTTCTCAACCACCGTGCCATCCGAGCACGTGGCCATGATTCCCACGCCAACATCAACGCCAATAGTGGGGCCATCCTTCACCGGCGGCGGATCCTCCCCGTCCTCCATAGAGAAACACGCGAACCACGTTCCCGCCGTCCGGTTGATGGTCACCTCCCGGATGGACCCGGCAAAACGCAGTTGTTCCACCATCACCACCGGCCCTATCTTCGGCAGTACCACCGCCTTGCCATCCACCCGCACGGTGTCAGGGCCATTGTCGGCACGAAAACCCTGCTCATGCTTCCGCCGCTTCAACCTCGGGAAACCCACGCGCCGCCCAGGGCGCTGGCCTGCCTTTACGCGCTTGCAGTACTCTCCCCAAGCCGAGGAGGCCTGGCCGAAATCAACGATCGCGTACTTGGCAGCATTCTGCTACAACTCACCACCCCACGGCGCGATCACACTCTTGACCTTGTTCCACCGCGGGCGCAGCGTCCGCTCACGCAGCCACTCACCCACCTCTAGGCCAGCCTTGAACTCCCCCAGCGCCCAGTTGTACGCAAACCGAGCATAACCGGCGTGCCTGCCGAACACCAATTCCTGCTCCGGCGTCGGTTTCAACGCTATCCGATGCGCTCGCTTCATCCAACCCCTCAAGATTAGAACACTTTAGAACAGATTGGCACAAATTTCTCAACACTGTTACAAACCCTTGGGATCCGAAGTCCGCCACCACAGCTGACTGACCGACCCGGTCTCTCGAACCCCGGAACAGCCCGCTGGGCAGATACGGTTCCGGCGAAACCGGGACCCTGAAGGTGGATGCCTGTGACGGCCGGCCTCACGGGCCGACCAGACGATGGTTGTGTCACCAGCGGATGGCCTAACGGCCGGAGGCGACCGGCGCTGGACGCGCAGCACTGGAAGCTCAAATCGGAACTAACCTCTCTAATCCTCGTGCAACTTTCCAATCGCAAAGTGTCTACCCTACCGGGCACGGCGTGGAATCACTGCTACGCAAGCCCGGGGGAGACGGCGCTGGACGTGAAACGGGCGGTGAAAAGCGCGCATCCCACGATCTGGTCGCCGTCCTGGTCTATGCGGGGACGAAGTGCCCGATGTCGCGGCAACGGACGACACCTGAGACGGAATGACGCAGAACGGCCGTCTTCACCCGCCATCACCCGCGATGACGGTGCGTTAAGAAACCGCCTCGGTCAACGCCGGTGAACGACGAAGGAACCGATGCTCAGGATGATTGCACGGACACCACCGGCCCTGATCGGCGCCATGGCTCTACTGACGCTGCTGCCGTTCTCGGTCGCGCTGGCCAGCGGCAATGACCAGTCGCCAACTCTCACGCCCGTCGGCGCCACCGCCGACACGCCATCAGCAGCGGCCGGGCATCAGAGCGCCAACGACGAGGGCGGGTCCGCTGCGATGTCCGAACAGATCAAGGACCACCTGGACCTGGTGCGGCAGCGTGGACACCTGGTCTGCGCCAGCAGCGACGCCATCCCCGGCTTCGGCTACCTGGCGACTGAAGAAAACGGCGGCTTCGACGTCGACCTGTGCCGGGGTGTGGCCGCAGCGCTCGGCGACCGGCAGCAGGGGGCGGAGCGACGGCCCTCTCCCATGCAGGATGCCGCCAGCGCAATCCGGCTGGCGCGCGCGCAGGAGACGGCGATGTGACCCAGCAGAGCCTTCCCGAACCCCTGGAGGAAGCGGCACGGGACCTGCTGGTGATCTGTGCTGCGCTCAACGTGCCTACCCTAGCGACGCAGGTCCTCGAGACCGACGACCAGACCAAGGCCGCCCAGATCGGCTGGGCATACTCCGCAGTAGCGGAGGCATTCGAACTGGCCGGCGGCGTGTAGCGGCACCCCAACCGCTGCGGACTGGACGCGGTGGTGGGGGCACTGGTGGCGCTGACGCTCCGACGGGTCGCCCGTGAGCTCGAAGTGGAGACCGACCGATGGGACAAAGCCTGACCGCCGCTGGTTTGGTACCCGCGTGCCGCTTCATACCGCCCTACCAGGCCCAGGCCACTTCTGGCTCCAGCGGGACCACCGGGAGACCTACGCCCGCGAACGTGCCTGCCCCGACCCGCGACGGGCCGGATACCTCTACGCCTCTGGCGGCGTCCACCTCCGGTGTGGTGCCGCCGGACCGCAGACAATTTACCAGCAGCGGCGGCCGCACATCATGGGCAACATCATGCCGGTGGCGCTGCTTCGGGGCTCGTCCTTCTTCGGCCCGACCAAAGCCGACCTGCACGATGCGGCCGTGGCCGCTCCCACCATCACGGAGCCGACGACGTGGCAGATCAGGCAGAACTGGGATGCACAGGCCGCCAACGACGGCTCGGCTGTGCACTACCGCATCGTCCGGCGCCAGGTCAGCGCCGCTGGCGACAGCGCCTGCGCCGAGCCGGCCGTGGCCGCCGCAGCGGGCGCCGGAGCGACGCTGATGAGCCTTACCAGCAGCATCGAGTACACAGCGGAGGCCAGGGCGAACCACGTCAACGACCGCTGCGAAGTCGGAGAGGACGGCATCTTCCAATTGCCTGGTGGCGTCGACGGTGATGATGACGGCGTAGCGGGCGCCGGTCAGCGCGCGGGCGGACTCGGCGATCTCGTGCAGGACGGTGTCGACGTCGAGGATGGCGTTGACGCGCAGGATGGCGGTAGAAAGCGCGGCGATCCGTTCCCGCAGCGCCTGGATTTCCCGCTCGGGTTGGCTGTGGCTGCTCAAAGGCTCCTCCTGCCGGGTCCGGCACGCAGTCCCGGCCGGCTCGGCCTGTCGATGTCCGGCTTCTGGGGAGATTTCCATCCTAACGGGGGTCGGTACCAAAGGTCACTGAAAGGATACTATAATAGGCATGATAGATACTCAATAATGATGTACAGAGTGCTAGACTTTTAGCCGCGTGTGGAAGCGCGTCTTTCTGGTGCTTAGAACGGCCATGTTGAGGGTGCGGATGTTCTGCCGCAGCACCCCCTTTTCGCGCTCTCCGCGCGTGAGGTTGCTGATGTGCCAGGAGGAAGATCATGGCAAACCGCGCTCCGCCGTCGGCAGCCCAACACCGCATACATTCCAACAGGGGTACGTAACGGCCCAAATTGGTACCAAACTCTGGATTTCGCAAGAGTACAGCGATGAGCGATGAACCCGTCGAGAAGGCGGTCCACGATGTGCTCCGGTGCGCCCAGGCGTCCTGCGGCCGGCTGGCGCAAAACGAGGCCGCCATCCGCTTCCTTCGGGCTGCTCCGGCCAACGAAGCAGGAGCAGCCGTCCACCACGACAGTGCGCGCTATAAGGACACGGCTTCGAGTATCGACGCCTGCATCGGCAGATCGGTTGTCGGCGCAAAATCAGCAACGCTTGGAAGTCCCTCAAGTCAGATAGTCCAGCACACGGGACAGACCCGAGCGAACAACGCCAGCGACACCGGCCTGTGGCAATCGGCCCCAAAATCAACAGCCAACTGAGCAGTCCGGCCGCCCCAACACCGCCAAGGTGTACGGAGCGACACGGTGCCCGGTCAGTACGGGGATGCCGCCCCTCCCCATGCGGGATGCTGCCAGCGCTGGCCGGATGGCGCGCGGGCAGGAGACGGCGACATGACCACGAGCAGCCTTCCTGAATCGATGGTGGAAGCCGCACGGGGCCTGCTCGTGATCTGCTCCGCGCTCAACGTGCTTACCCCGGCGGCCCAAGTCCTCGAGTCAGCCGAACAGACAAAGGCCACCCGGATCGGCTGGGCCTACTCCGCAGTGGCGGAGGCTTTCGAGCTGGCCGCTGGCGTACAGCGCGACCCCAACCACTATGGACTGGACGCAGTCGTGGGGGCGCTGGTGGCGGTGACGCTCCGGCGCGTCGCCCGCGACCTCGAAGTGGAGACCGACCGATGGGACAAAGCCTGACCGCCGCTGGTCTTGGTACCCGCGTGCCGCTTCATACCGCTCTCCCAGGCCCAGGCCACTTCCGGCGCCAGCGGGACCACCGGGCTGTCTACGCCTGCGAACGTGCCTGCTCCTGCGTCCAAAGGGCCGGATACCGCTACGCCGATGGCGGCGTCCACCTCCGATGTATCGCCGCGAGACCAGAGGCAATTTACGAGCAGCAGCGGCAGCCGCACATCATGGGCAACACGATGCCGGTGGCGCTGCTTCGGGCCTCGTCCTTTGGGGCGACGCCGGTTCGTCGGGCCGGGCCTGCTCCGCCGGCAACTTTTGTCTTGCGCCGACAGTCTGATCTGCTCGGCCATCCGCGATGCGTTTGAACGACGTCGAGGACGCCATCCGCAACGTGCTCCGGAGCGCGGAAGTGTTCGGCGCCGGCCTGGCGCGACGCGAAGCGCTGGTCCGTTCCGCCATGGTCGAACCCATACTGTGGTCCCTGGGATGGCGCACCTGGCTGCCCTGGGAATGCCGGCCGGACTTCACCCTGGGCCGACCGGGCTCGACTGACTACGCCCTGTTCAACCAGGACGGCGAGGTGGTGGTCGCGATGCTGATCCGGCCGATCCCGCCGCGGCTGGAACAGGACCGGCTGCGGTTGCGAGAACAGACGCGGACCATGACCCAGGGGATCGCCGTGCTGACCTACGGGTGGGAGTGGGAGATCTACGACCTGGAGGACCGCACCCGGCGGTTCCTGGACCGGCGGGTGGAGCGGCTGGATCTGGACGGTGATGCGCCACACAACGTGGAGCGGGTTGCGGAAGCGCTCTACTGGTGGCTGGGCAGGGACTGGTGGTGGTGACCGGCCCAGGCGTGGTCTCCGCCGCGGCATTGCACGCTGTGCCCGAACTTTGGACGGTGGTGCACAAGCCAAGCATCCAATGCCGCTATCGCAACGGCGACGGTTGGCAATGCCCGCTGGCCCCCCTCGAAGCCGAGGAGTACTGCAAGTTTCACCTGCCGACGTAGCGGGTGCAAGCCATGGAGAGGCAACCCGCCAGGCCAGCCCACGGAGGCAAAAACACCCGATGACGACACCGCGTTCTCGCCGCCCACGCAACGCGCGCCTGCTGGCCCACGTCGCTGTGCTCGAACAGGCAGTGGCCCACCTGCTGCGGGTGAACCCGCCCCCTCCGGACTCGCCGGAGCAGTGGATGAGGAACATCGAGACGCTGCTGTCAGGGCCGCTGTTCCGCAACTGGAGCGACGACGCCAAAGAGCAGTTCCTCACCGACGCCCGCCTCGCGCTGACCGCTCTGCTCCACCCGACCCAGTCGGAAGACCGGTAGCCACACGGAAGTAACAGGGGAAAACGAATGCCAAATGTCGTTGCAGGCGGGACCGCTCTGTCGCCTGCCGCCACGCTCGTCATCGCCCTGGCAGCGGCGGCAGCCCATGACCGGCGCAAACTCCGCTGGATCACCGGATGGCAAACGTCGTCCGAACGGCCGGCGTCGGCATCTCCACCGCCGACAGTTGCGAGCGGTGAGGCACGCGGACAATGGGCATGATGTCGTTCGGCACGCCGGCTTCGCGCCTCGCGCTGTTGGCGGTCATCGCGGCGCTGGCGACAGCCCTCACGGGGATCTCGTGCCTCGAAACACGGTCCGCCTCTAGGCCAATGGATCCTGGCATCTCCGACGGCCAGATCCTGTTCGGGCAGTCCGCGGTTCTCAGGGGCCCTAACCAGGATTTGGGCCGGCAGATGCGCCTGGGCATCCAGGCGGCGTTTTACGACGTCAACCAGGCTGGCGGCATCCACGGCCGCCAGTTGCAACTGAGAACCATCGACGACTCCTACGAGACACACTCGGCGCTGCACACCAACCAATGGCTCATCGAGAAGGTACGGGTCTTCGCCCTCATCGGCGCAGTGGGCACGCCCACGTCCCGCGTCGCCGTCCCGCTTGCCCACGACGCCGGCGTTCCTTTCCTGGCTCCGCTCACGGGAGCGGAATTCCTGCGCGACCCGGCGTTGGGGAATGTGATCAATCTCCGCGCCTCGTACTACCAGGAAGCTGAGGAAATGGTCGCGCGGCTGACCGATGACCTGGGAGCAACGCGTGTCGCGGTGCTGTATCAGAACGGTCCCTGCGGCCAGGATGGCCTCGAGGGGGTGCGGCGGGCGCTGGCGCTCCGGGGGCTGGAGCCGATTGGCTCCTGGCATTACGAACGCAGAGCGAAGCACGTGGCGCCCGACATCGTCGCCGCCAACCCCGAAGCGGTCATCGTGATCGGCGATCATGAGCAGGTTGCCGCCATGGTGAAGTTGGCGCGCCGCGACATCGACCCGATAGTCATGACCGCCTCCTTTGGCGGCGGCGAGGCGCTGGCTGAGAAACTCGGCGAGGACGGAGTTGGCGTTTACGTTGCCCAGGTGGCGCCTTTTCCGGCGGACGCCAGCGTCCCGGTGGTCGCCAGCTATCAGGCTGCTCTCGCCAGCATCGCCCCAAAAGCGAACCCCGGGTTTATTTCACTGGAAGGGTATCTGGCCGGCCGCCTTGCGATCATCGGCCTTGACGCCTGTGGCCGCGACCTCACCCGCCGATGCTTCATCGACGCCCTGCGTGCCGCGGAGACCATCAACCTGGACGGATTTCAGCTCGAGTACGGCCCCGACGACAACCAGGGTTCGAACGCCGTATTCCTGACCGTAATCGGCAGGGACGAGAAGCACCGCCAGGTCGAAAAACTTGCCGGCTCGCATTGACCAGCGGAAGCCGGCCGCGCCGCCGACATATTTCCGCGACATTTCATCGCTATTGTCAGAGACACCCGAAGATACTTTGTTCAGGAAGGCGTAAAGATGCTGATGACCAGGCCGATGACTACGGCCGTTGCGGTCGCCTGACCGGAAGCCATCCCGACGCGAGCGTCGATGGGATTTGCCAACAATGCGCTGGGGGTGACCACCTTGACGACCACGACTCAATCGCCGATGAAAGCCGGAACCGCCCGCCGCGTGCGACGCCAAACCGTCGGACGGTTCCCGGCCCGCACGGAACGCATCGACTTCAAGACGCCATGCCGAAAGTGCGGCAACGCGCCGACCTGCATGGTGAAACTGGGGCCGGTGGTCATCGAGCGGACCTGTCACACCTGCGGGGACATCCAGTTCCTGGATGAAACTGCCACCGCGCGTCTTGAGGTTCCAGATCCCAGGCCCGAAGAGGACACGGCACTAACAAGCCCAACCGGGTGGAGCGTTTGCCACGAAAACCTCCTTCAGCCGCCGCTGGACCGAGAGCAGTCAGGCGGCGTTCTACGCGGCATGGCTGCGTAGAGGTGAGCGAGCATAACGGAGTGTTCGACATGACGAACATGAGCACAGAGATCGAAGGCAGCATCGTCGAGGTGGTCAGTGTCCTGCGGCAACTCGGGACCGCGGGCAGCCCCACAGCAGTGGAGGACTCTGACCGGTCAATCGAGGAACATGCAGCTGACGTCAGAGAGACCGCGCCAGCCGCCGAAGCGCAGGCGATGGCGGTAGCCGAGGAGGCTCGTCCCAGGGCATGGACCGAGACGCTGGCCCGCGATTTTCTGGCTGAGTTGGAGCCGATGGCCCGGCGTGTGGCCCTGCACGTCTGGCGGGCCGGCGCTGCGGGCGTCCACCGGAGGGCCCTGTGCCTGCGTACGGAACTGACACCCACGGAGCTGCGCTCGCTGGTGATGCTGATGGGCCGCGCGCTGGCAAGGTTCGGGCGGGACCGGGGGATGACAATGGCCAGGCCGGTGGCGGCCAACAGCCCGCGGCAGCGCTACTTGGTCGGCCCCGATTTCGCGGCAGTGGCGTCGGCCCAGGTGTTCGACGAGAGGACCCCACGCCAATCGACTGATAGCGCGGGGCGTCCCCGACAGGCTTCAGTCGTTGAGCGGCTGTAGAGAGGTCACTGTGTATCGGTGGCGCGAAGCGCTGACCATAGTGGTCTTCCTGTGGCTGGCGCTGGCCTGCGGGATGAACGCCGACGACAGGATGGTGCGCCGGTACGCCGAGTGCATGACGGACCCCAACACCGCTTTGCACCGGCTGACGGTATCCGGGGCGGTCGGGACCGTGGCGCTAAGCGCGGGGGCAGTGGAGAAGCAGTTACATGCTCAACTGTCGCGAGGAGAGGTGACAATGGCGGAGATCAGGGCCGGCTACGACCGCTACTGCAAATAGGAGTGGGCGTGCGCCAACGCGCCGTCCTGGCCGACGCGACCGGTCAACACTCCATAGGCGGGCAGGCGAGGCACACCGTTGACCGACCTGCGGGTCTAACGGTTGCCCTCCGCGCTCCCGCTCAACATTCGGTAGCCCACCCGAGGTTCGGTGAATATGTACCTGGGGTCGCCGGCGGAGTCGCCAAGTTTCCGGAGGAGCAGCAGTTGATGAGCGACTAGCCTGTGCCCATATGGCGTTTCCCGTGTCCTCACTGCGGCAGCCTGGTGGATACCGCAGAATGGGATCCAGAGGACCCGTGCATCGTGTGCGGCGCGCCGGTCTCTGGAGAACCCAATGCGCATCGCAGGCAAAACGGGGGCGACCGACCGCTGATCCTCACTCGCGCAAAACGCCTGTCGGACGGGTACTCTCGTTGGGAAGGTCGGTGTCCTCACTGCCGCGAGTCTACTGTCGACTGGTTCTTTGCTACTGAAGGTGAGCCTTTCCAATGTCCGTCCTGCGGAGGCGCCGGGCACACGGCATTGTTTCCGACCTTGAGCAAATCCTCGCTTTCCCAGTCGTAAGGCCACCATGACGGAAGTGCATCGAGCCTTCGACGCCGAAGGCAACCATCCTCCGCCGGACATCCTCGTGATCCAAGGATACTGCTCGTTCCACCTGCGGTGTTTCAACCCTGACTAAGACACCGCGCCTGTGCCATCCGTTGCCATGTCGGAACTTCCCGGCGTGAAAAATCCAACATCGGTGCTCGTTCCTTCGTCCAGAGTGGCCAATGTCCGCCATGACCTATTGGCGAGGGTCTTGGTTCCGGTAAGAGCGCAGCCGTCCCGATGCGCTGTCGGCGCGCCTCCTGAAACGGAGACACCGTTATCGCCGAAGGAGACGTGGACGCAACGACTACCCCAGTCTGCGTCCGCCATCTGTCAGCGGGAATATTCGGCGATATAATTCTGCGACATTTCGCCTCTATCTTGGTTTGTATCAAGAGTGGGTTACCCACACGAGGAGGCGAAAAGATGAAGATCAAGAAGTTGACGTCGAGGACGTTCCTGCTCAGTTCACTCCTGGCGGTCATGCTGTCAGGGGCGGTCCTGGTCGCATGCGGCAACGACACCGGTATCGGCGAAGGCCGCGATGCCGGCGGTGCCAACGCGACGCAGGAGGTCTCGCGTGGAGAAAATCCCGGTGAACACGGCGCCGGCGGCGAAAGCGCCGGTGAAAGCGGCGGCTCCGGCAGCGAAGAGGGCACCGGGGCCACCCTGGCTCCCGATGCGACCTTTGACGCGGTGCGCGGCGGCGCACGCCTGATCCTGAACTACGACGCGGCCAGCAATGCGTTCCAGGGCACGGTTGAGAACACCACCAGCAACGCCCTGGGGCAGGTCAGGATCGAGGTTCACCTGTCCAATGGCACGGAGCTTGGACCGACCACGCCGATAAACCTGGCCCCAGGCGAGGCAGCCTCGGTGAACCTGCCGTCGACGTCGGCGTCCTTTACCGGTTGGATCGCCCACGCCGAGGTGGGCAGCGGAGCCGAGGGCGGCCAGGCCGGTGGTGAGAGTGGGCCCGACGGCCCCGAGGGTCCTGAGAGCGGGGGAGCCGGCAACGAGGCAGCCATGGAAGCCGCCATGTCCAGCCCCGTCACTCCCCTCAACCAGACCTGGAACGGCGTCCTCGGTGGACTGGCGATATCCGCCAGCTACGATGCGGCGACCCAGACCGTCCACTCGACGGTGCAGAACACGACGTCCCAGACCCTGTGCTACGTTCAGGCCGAACCTCACCTGAAGTCCGGAGCCCAGACGGTCGGGGAATTGGGCCCTGACCAATTGGGCAACCTGAACCCGGGACAGCAGGCTACATCCAGCATCTCAGTCTCTAGCGAACCTAACCTGGCTGGCGTTTCATTCGACGGCTACGTGGTCCACATGGAAGTGTTCGACTGCGGCGGGCCTGGGCCGGTTCCTCACGCCGGAAGGCAGGGCGGTGAAGGGAGCGGCAGCGAGGGGGCCGGTGGCGAGGGGCACGGCCCCGGCGGTGAAGGCAGCGGCAGCGAGAGCGGCGCATCGGGCGGCGAGGAAGGCAGTGGGGCGCAACTGGCCTTGGATGATACCTTCGACGCCGTCCGGGGCGGAGCCCGGTTGGTCCTGAACTACGACGCTCCCAGTAACGCGTTCATCGGCACCGTCGAGAACACCGCCGGCAACAACTTGAACCAGGTCAGGATCGAGGTGCATCTCTCCAATGGCACCGAGCTTGGGCCCACCACTCCGATGGACCTGGCTCCGGGAGAGGTTATTGGGATCCACTTGCCCGCCACCCAGGCGTCGTTCACCGGATGGGTGGCACACGCCGAGGTGGGCGGCGGCGAGGCCGGCGGCGAGCACGGTGGCAACAGCCAGTCCGGTGGCGAGCATGGCTCCAGCGGTGAGCACGGCTCGGGCGGCGAGCGGCGGGGCGGCGGGTAGAACCACCGGAAACTTCCATGGGAGATTTCGTCTTGCGTCGCACAGTAAGATAAACCACCCAGGATGTAACCACACCTTTGACGCGGTGTCTCCCAGGAGATGCCGCGTCCCCTGCCAAGCCTCATTCGGAGGATTGCTGATGAATGGCACCGTACTGATAGTCGAGGACGACGCCCGGATCGCCAACTGGGTCAAGGTTTACTTTGAGCGCGCCGGGTTTTCAGCCGAGGTCGCCCACGACGGCGAAACCGGTCTCAACCTGGCTCGGGAGTTGGAACCTGACCTGCTGATCCTGGACCTGATGCTGCCCCGCCTCGACGGCGTGGAGTTGTGCCGGATCCTGCGCCGGGAGTCGGATGTTCCCATCATCATGCTGACCGCCCGGGAAGCCCACACCGAGCGCATCAGCGGGCTGGACAGCGGAGCCGACGATTACATTGTCAAGCCCTTCGACCCGGACGAGGTCATCGCTCGCGCCCACGCCGTGCTGCGCCGCGTCAAGGGCAAGGTCCAGCAGGTCCTGACCTGCGGCAACATCACCCTGGACGAGACCACCCGTACGGTGACGGTCGATGAAGAACCCGTGCCCCTGAGCCAGGCGCAGATTGCACTGCTGGCAACCTTCATGCGCCATCCCAACCAGGTGCTCACCCGCGACCAGCTGATCTCGCTCACCTTCAACGACGAGTTCGAGGGGTTTGACCGCGCCATCGACAACCAGGTGGCCCGCCTGCGCCGGCAGATCAACCGGGGCGGCAGGCAGCCCATCCAGACCGTGTACGGCGCTGGCTACAGGCTCGTGGTGGAGGATGTGTGATGTCGCTGCGCTGGCGGATCATGGCGGCGATCGTATTCGTCGTCCTGCTGACGGTATTGACCAGCGTGGGCGTGGGCTACTACGCGACGCAGGCCCGCCTGGGGGTGTTCGTGGAAGAGGTGGGCGGAGACCGGGCGACCCAGCTGGCCCGTAACCTGAGCAGAGAGTACACGGATGCCGGCGGCTGGGCGACGTTGGACATGACGTTGTCGGAGGCGGGCTACCCCTCCGGCAGTATTCCACGAGGGGAACGCTCGGAGGAATCAGAAGGAGAACACTCCGAGGGCGGTCAACACGACCAGGTGCGGGTGGTCGTGATTGGGGCCGACGGCCTCGTGGTGAAGGACAATCTGTCCCAGCTGTCGCCCGGATCCGATCCGCCGCCTCTGGGCGGGCACCGCGAGGATGTGCTCCATCTGGCATCCAATCGGGTAGTGGGCCACGTCTACGTGGACGTGAACCGCGAGTTCCTGTCCACCGAGTCCCACGGGTTCCTGAACGCGCTGCTGTTCATAACGCTGATCGGAGGCGCCCTGACGGTCGGTGTCGCGATTGTGCTGGCCGTCTGGCTGTCCAAACGCATCACCGCGCCCGTGACGGCCCTGACGGAAGCCTCCCAGGCAATTGCCCAGGGGGAATCTGCCACCCTTCCGGTTACGTCCTCGGACGAGTTGGGCACGATGAGCGAGGCCTTCAACCGGATGACCGCCGCACTGGAGACCCAACGTGAGCTCCGCCGCAGATTGATCAACGACGTCGCCCACGAGCTGAACACGCCCCTGAGCGTGATACAGCTGGAGGCCAGAGGACTGCGTGACGGCCTGCAGACGCCGGACGACGCCTCCGACCACATCATCCAGGAGGTGGACCGGCTGCGGGGTCTCGTTACCGACCTGAACTGGCTTGCTGAGACTGACCACGGTGAGTTGAGGCTCGCCCTCGAAACTATTTCTGTCCACGAGTTACTCACCGAGGAGGTGGCACGCTGGCAGCCGCAATCACAAGCCCGGCAGATCGAACTATCGCTCCAGGTAACCGGTGAACTCCCTCGCCTTGCCATGGACCGTATGCGGATGAGCCAGGCGCTGGGCAACGTCATCAGCAACGCCCTTCGTTGCACCGAGGCCGGGGGGAAGGTTGCGATCCACGCGGAGCGGGACGGCGACGAAGCCCTGGTCATCTCGGTCGCCGATGACGGGATCGGCATCGACTCCGCCGATCTGCCTCACGTTTTCGAACGGTTCTACCGGACCGACCAGTCCCGCAGTCTGGGAATCGGCGGAAGTGGCCTGGGACTCGCCATCACCCGAGCCATAGTGGAAGCCCATGGGGGCACAATCACCGTGGACAGCGACGGGCTTGGGATGGGAACCAAGGTGAAGATTCGCTTTTACTCAGACAAGCATTGACTGTCCGCGTCACACACATGGGCCGAATAAGGCCCTATCCTAATAACTGGTGGAAATCCGCAGTACCGTTCTGGGGAGCGGAGTGTGGGTTGCGTTTAAACTGGGGCAATGACCACAGCGAAAGACCCCAAGCCACCACGTCCGAAGCGGACTGGCCCTGCCGTTAGGACCAATCCCACCACCAGCGGTTTCCCGATCTCCGATTAGAGACAAGGTCAAAGAGATCATCGTGTTGTCATGACGCCATCGCTTGTGCTTGAAGCATTCGGTGAAATAGCCGTGACGGATCTGCTCGAGTCCGAACGGGAGAGGGAACGCCAGCGGCGGGAAAATCCTTCTTCCAGAGTGACGGAGGTGGGTTCGCTCCACATCGCTTTTGATGCTCGGGCGGAGTTGATGGCTTGGTCAACGACGTCGGCATCCCAGCACAATCTCTGGGAATTCTATGAAGCTGGCTTGACCAGTCGCGGAACGGCACCCACCCTGATCGGGTGGGTGCATGTTGGTTTGTCGGATCTCACGGAAACCGGCTCAGCAGTGGGTCTGGAGGATGGCGTTGTCGCTGGTTGGGCCACCGTGTCGACCTCGCGGGGTCATAGCGACCCCGAGGTGGCGTTACCTACTGTACTGGCGCCGTTGGTCCAGTGTCTTGATGACTCGCTGCGGCGCATCGGCGCGGTAGATGTATCTGGGTTTCAGCTGACCTGCTACGACGCGCACCTGGGTGGTCAACACCGGGTGATTGGACGGCTCACCAACGCAGCCGGTTGGTTTGGTTCCCCGTCGTGCGACGAAACCAACGCATTTATCGCATTCGATGACGGCTTTCTTGCCGGCCACCCTTCGGATGAATTGCTTGGCGCTTTGCAACGCCGGTTCTCGGGTAGTTTTAGTTTCGACCACGTCGCGCTTGTCTCTGAGGAGTACCAGATTTTCCACATGCCAGATTCTGTTGTTGAATTTCGGCCTGCAGAAAACGGCATAGTGGTTACGATGCCGGAATGGACCGGAAGCGCAGCGGGCTGGGTGCTGGCAACTGTGGTGGATGCAGCTCGATTGGTCGCGCGGGACACTAGGAATTTCGCTGTCCGAGTCACGCAGGCTAAGGTCCTATCCTAATAACTGGTGGAAATCCGCAATACCGTACTGGGGAGCGGAGTGTGGGTTGCGTTTAAACTGGGGCAATGACCACAGCGAAAGACCCCAAGCCACCACGGCCGAGGCGGACTGGCCCTGCCGTTAGGACCAATCCCACCACCGGCGGTTTCCAGATCTCCGATGAACTCTGGGAGGTGCTGGAGCCGTTGATCCCCGGGCGTGTGAACACCCATCGGTTCGGCGGCGGCCGTCCCCGGGTTCCCGACCGAACCTGCGCCAACGGCATCTTCTACGTGCTGCGCACCGGTTGCCAGTGGAAGGCCCTGGACGCCACCGGCATCTGTTCCGGGTCCACCGCGCATCTGCGCTTTCAGGAATGGGTTGCCGCTGGAGTGTTCCTGGAGTTGTGGCGGGTGGGACCGGAACGCTACGACGAACTGAAGGGTCTGGACTGGAGTTGGCTGAGCATGGACGGCGCCATGACCAAATCTCCCCTGGGCGGGGGAAAAAACCGGCGCCAATCCCACTGACCGCGGCAAGCGAGGCGTCAATCGCAGCCTGTTGACTGAAGCAGCGGGTGTTCCGGTCGCCCTGGCGGTGGACGGAGCCAACCGCCACGACATGAAGCTGGTCCGGGTTACGGTGGACAGCGTGGCGGTACCCCGACCAGCGCCCAGCCCAGAGCATCCCCAGGGGATGTGCCTGGACAAAGGCTACGACTTCGCCGAGGTGCGCCGCACCCTGGACGAGTTCGGCTTCACCGCCCACATCCGCAGCCGAGGCGAAGAGGCTCAGGCCATCAAACAGGAGGCCGGTTTCAAAGCCCGGCGCTGGGTGGTGGAACGCACCCATAGTTGGTTGAACCGCTTCCGGCGCGTTGTGGTGCGTTGGGACAAGTCCCCCGACAACTATATCGCCTTCCTTCATTTCGCCTGCGCCCTCATCGCTCTCAGAGCCGCCGGGTTATTAGGATAGGCCCTAAGACCGCCCGTGTTCGGCGATGGCCTGTCATGGTCGGGAGTGAAAGCGCACAAAGCGTTTGAACCGACCCGGACAAGCAGATAGTGCTGGAGGAACCGCCCGGGGACGCCCACCTGCCGTGGAGAAACTCATCCACTCCACATCCGAGTCACCGAAGCGCCTCATGCCAGCGTCATCCGACACTCGACTGTGATTGGGTAGCCGGGGGCTGAGGCGCTACCAACAACTGTTGGAGGGAGAGGAAGCCAAGATGACCGCAACAATTATCAAGGAACGCATTGGCTCGGGGCAGGTGCTTCTGACGCCAGGACGGGGCATCCCGGCTACCAATCAAAGGCCAGTTGTGCAAACAGCACCACCGCGTTTCGGGTCGGTCACGGAAGCAGAGAGGAGGTTTTCTGGACGTGAGTGGCCGCACCCGTGAACGCGCTTCGGGGACTCGTCCGCGAGCCAACGAGCCTGTGGCCGCTGCGGTCCACAGCCATCCAGATCCCTGGTGGGAAGTGCGGTACCGGCGTTCGCGTCCGGTAATGGCCTCCTTGTGCTCCGGCATTCCGTGCACAGCTCGGCTCACATGGGATCGCCGCCGTCCGATCAGTTGTGCGTCCCCTCCCCAACGACTCACTCGCGAGGCCTGACCACGAGGACCGGCGCATCGGAGTGGCGCACGATGCGGTCGGCAACACTGCCCATCACCAGCCGACCCAGCCCACCTCGTCCGTGGCTCGCCATCACCACCAGCGTAGGCCGGAGAGCCGCCTGGTCAATTACGGCCTGGGCGGGATTGTCGTGGAGCGAATGCAGGGTTTCCACCCGATTGGTTTCGAGGCGCTCGCCTGCAATCCGGCCCTGCACCCGCGCCAGGTAATCGGCAGTCTCTTCCGCATCGCCTCTCACCAGGTCGTCTACCCATGCCCCAAGGGAATGCCCGGCAGCGCTTGCCAGGCCGGCCAGGCGACTCCTGTAGTAGTCCTGCGTATGGGAAACCCGGACCAGCGCAACACTGGCCCCCAAAGCCACGACCAGATCAATCGCATATTCGAGGGACATCTCGGCCAGATCCGAGCCGTCCAGCGGCACCAGCACGGTCCCGATCTCTGCAGGCACAGGTTCCGTGTCGGTCGCTCGCACGATGAGGACCGGATTGGTCACGGTGTGCAACACTCGGTCGGTCACGCTGCCCAACGCCCAGCGCGCGATCCCGCCCCGCCCGTGGCTGGACATTACGACCAATGCATCCGGATCAGCGCTGGCGTGGTCGATGATGGCCTGCTCCGGCCACCCTTGCAGCGTCACCGCGGACAACGGGCAACCGGCCGGCTGAACACGTTCCGTGACCTCGGAAAGGTAACGCTGCGACCGCCGCCGCTGCTCAGCCAGCATCTGATCGAGGGCCATCCTGGAGCTCCGGTTGTGCACCGCGGGCGGCAGCACGTCGAAGGCCTCGACCAGTTCCACGGGGATGGACAATGCTCCGGCGACCAGCAGCGCGTGACCCAGCGCACGTTCGCCGAGGTCGGAGCCGTCTAGCGGAACTATCACTTTGGAAAACATGGCGGCCTCAACATCTCTGAATTCATCGTCTCACCGGCAGGCGTTGCTGCATCCTGTTACCGGGGCGCGACAGTTCGGTTTTCCAGCGTCGTCACACCATATCCAGTTTAATATTACGCATTGCGGCGGCGATTGCCTACTCTTGGCAGCAGCGTTGAACTCGCACATCGTCCGCGCTGGCACAATGCCGCGTTTACCCCTGCTGCGGACCGTTCCTCCTGACCCGTGGCAATCGTGTCCCCTGGTGCCTCATGTGGGAGTCGTCCTCCTGAACGTCCACCTCATCACCGGCGGGTTCGCCTTCACGGCCGTCAGCATCCCCATTGTTCTGATCTGCTGCCACAGCCACCGCTCAGAAAATGACCGTGCCAGCAAGCCCGCAGACCGCAACGAGCTGCGGTGAAATCGTAGTGGACGCGCCACCGACGGTGATTGCGGATACCGGTCTCGCGGTCAATTGTTGCCGCTTTTCCTCCACTCGGCTGGCGCCGGAATCAAACCCCACGGCGACGGATTGTGGGGCCCAGTGCCGGACGCTTACAATGCGGCCATGGGGTTCTTACGACTCACGGGTGCTGCGCTGCTGCTGTTGGCCTTCCTTGCCTGCGACGAAGGCTCGTGGCTCTCGGAACAGGCCCCATATGACTCAGACGTCATCGTTAGGCCGGTGCCGCAGGCCGTTCCCGCCTCGCAGTTCGGCGCCCTCACTTCGGTGAGCGTCGGGAGGGCCGGTGTGTGCGGAGTGCGGGCGGACGGCTCCCTGAACTGCCGCTTGGAAATCGGAGTCGTGCCGCCAGAAGGCGCGTTCAGATCGGTGAGCGTCGGAGTCCGAGGTGGCTGCGGCGTGCGCGAAGACGGTTCCGTTGTCTGCTGGGGACGGCAGGCTGCCCCGCCTGAGGGCCGCTTTGCGTCGGTGAGCGTGGGCTGGGAACATGGTTGCGGCGTGCGCGAAGACGGATCAATCCTCTGCTGGGGCAACGACGAGTTCGGGCAGGCGTCCCCGCCTGAAGGCCGCTTTTTGTCGGTGAGCACTAGCGTTTACTACAGCTGCGGCGTACGCGAAGACGGATCAATCCTCTGCTGGAGTGACGAGGAACTGGAGGCTGCACCGTCCGACGGCCCCTTCGTGTCAGTTTCGGCCAGCCCCAACTCGCCACCAAGGTGCGGCGTGCGGGATGACGGGTCAGTCGTCTGCTGGGGCGCATTTGAAGGACCGTTGGCTGCGCCGCATGAGGGTCCGTTCTCATCGGTAACCGTTGGCCCGAGCGCCAGTGGCGAGACCGTCGCCTGCGGGTTGCGGGAGAACCGGACAGTCGCCTGCTGGCGCCTTGAGGGAAACCCTGACGGGTCTCCGGACAACTGGCCGCTGGACACCTTGTCGCAGGGCCAGTTCATTTCGGTAAGTCTCGGTTCGCATAAGGGCTGCGCAGTGCGAGAGGACGGATCTGCCACCTGCTGGGGCGATTTTCCCGGTAATTTGGCCGCTACCTTATCGGTCACAGACCGGACCTCCACTTCGCTTACCGTCGAGTGGGAGCAGCCCCAGTGGGGAGATGGGCAGAAAGTTGACACTCTGAAGTGGTACTACTACCAGTTGCACGCCAGTCAGTCTCCCGAGGGGCCGTACCGCCTTGTGGACTCGGGTCTTGCCGAGGTGGCTCATGTCGTCGACGACCTGGAGCCAGGTGCGGTCCACTATCTTGCCTTGCTGATTTGCGACGAGTTCGAGTGCTCCCAGGCGATGGCCGTTGCCACCACGTGTCCCGCGTCAACCATTCTTGCCGATTTATCGTCGATTAGTTTTGCCGGTTCACCTCCTCGGCCGCGGCAGTCTCGCCGCGTTGCTGTGCTGCATCAGTCCGGTAGCTGGGGACGTCAAACTCCAGGATGACGGAGTGGTGCACGACCCGGTCGATTGCCGCGGCGGTGGCCATGGGGTTGGCAAAGATGCGTTCCCACTCGGAGAAGACCAGGTTGGACGTGATGCCCAGCGACCGGCGTTCGTAGCGTTCGGCGATCAGGGTAAAGAGGACCTCGGACTCCTCGTTGGCCTGGGGCAGGTAGCCCAGGTCGTCCAGGAGCAGGAAGTCGAAGTTGTCCAGCTTGCGCAGTTGTCTGGGCAGGTCGAAGTCGCGCTTGGCGGCCAGCAGATCCTGCACCAGGCGGTAGGCCGGAGCGAAGAGGACGGAGTGGCCAGTTTCCACCAGGCGGTGTCCCAGGGCGCAGAGCGCGTGGGTCTTGCCGGTGCCGGGCAAACCGAAGGCCAGCACGTTGACGCCGTGTTCCACGAAGCTGCCCTGGGCCAGGTGGTCCAGTTGCTGCCGTAGCGCCAGGGGCATCCGGTGATGCTCGAAGGTCTCCCAGGTCTTGCCAGAGGGTAGCCGGGACGCCTGACGCAGCCGGTTGATGCGCCGGTGGCGGCGATCCTCGGCCTCCTGCTCCAGTACCTCCAAGAAGGTGGACAGGGCGTCGCCGTGGCCGGCTTCGGTGAAACGAGCCACCGACTGAGCGCCCATGGTGGGCAGCTTGAATTCGCGGCAGAGCTGACCGATGCGCTCCTGAATGACCCTGGTGTCGGTGTCCATCATGCGCACACCCCCGCCGTAGCCAAGCTGACGGTTAGCAGGCGATCGTAGATCTTCAGGTCCGGTTTCCCCGACAGCACCAGCGCCGGAGCCTGGGGCGGTTTGGGCTCGGCCAGTTCCCGCACCTCGGCGTAGTCGAAGTGCTGACCGGCCTCCAGCAGCAGAGACAGGGCGCTGTCCACATTGGCCTCCATGGTGGTGGCCGCCAGGTGCAGGATCCGGACATACTCCACGTCGGCGCGCTCCCCGCGCCACTGCCTGAGCGCGTCGTAGGCCAGGCGGAAGCGCATGGTGGGAAACAGCTGCTCCCTGAAACGGTACCGGGCAAAAGCTCCCGGCTTGCGCACCAGGGAATTGATGACGTGGCGGTAATTGACGTTTACTTCCCCATCACCCCGCACTCTCTCCATGCGCTCTACAAAGTGGCCCTTGTAGTACACTTCCAGGTGATCGGAATAGAGGCGGATCTGTACCACCTTGCCAATGAGCCGGGACGGGACGCTGTAGCTGCGTCCCGCCACCTGGATCGTACTCCACCGGCGCACCCTGGACTGGTAGTTGGCGTATTCCGGCATGGGAGCTGGCGGCAGGGGCCTCAGACAAGCCATTTCCTGCTCCAGCTTCCCCCTTACCAGGCGATTGCGCTTCTCCACCATCTCCCGTACGAAACCGGCGTAGTCATCGGCGGTGTGGAAATCGCGACTGCCGCGGAGGATGAGGGCCTGGTCCACGGCATCCTTCAAACGGTAGTGGGCGTGCTCGGCGACGCCGTTTTCATGGCTCTTGCCAGGATTGATGCGGGTGGAGCGGACACCGTAGTGATCCAGCAGGGCGGCGTAATTGTCGTTTAGCGCCCGGCCGCGGCTGCGCTTCATCTCGTGAGTGGCAGCGGAGGTATTGTCGGAACGCACCACCTCCGGTACGCCGCCCAGGGTCCACAGCGCATTCTGCATTCCCTGCTTGAGGGCGAGGAAGGTCTCGCCGGCGGTGACCTCGGCGTAGCGCCAGCCCGAGTGGCTGAGGATCAGCTGGAACAGCAGGTGAGGATAGGGCTGTCCGGCGACGGTCACCCCCAGGGCGCTGCCGTGGGTGAAATCGAACTGGGCCTCCCGTCCCGGTGGATGCTCCTGGGGGAAGTACACCTCCTGGTCCGGACCATTCAGCGCCCGCCAGTCCTGTAATCGTCGTTGCAGGGTCCGTAGCTGGGAGGCGCTGAACCGACCGGGATGCTGCTCCTCCAGCCACTCGATAATTGTCGTTGCTTTCAGCTTGCCCTTGGGGTCGCCTCGCAGCAGGGGCTCAATCTCCTCTTCCCACACCCCGTCGAAGGGATCGGGCCGGGTCCGCCACCACCGCTCCTCCTTCGTCTCCGACGGCAACAGGCCGTCTTGCCACTTGCGCGCCGACCGCACGCACATCCCGGCCATGGCGGCCGCCGTCTCCTGGGTTTTTCCTTCCATAAGTCTCTGCCTCAATAGTCTGACTTGTCGGTCCTTGATCAATCCGGCACCTCCGTGCCGGAGGGTTTTACCCCACCTCAACCGGCAAAAATAGTCAGCGCAAGAGGCATTCCTTGGGCTTGTTGAGAAAGTCGTCCAGCTGGCAAAGGTTCTAGCGTAGGGCGAGCCTGGGGCAGGGGACCCAGCAACTGAGCCAGATCAAACAGTGCAGTGGAGTAACGGCATCCACCAATCCATCGTCCATGGCCTGGTCTGCGCTGGAGGCAACGGCATCTGCGGGCGCCACTGGACCGGGCGGCCCCACACCACGGCCGAGCTTGCGCACCATCTTGAGGACGTTGTGGGCGAAGGACGCCAGGTACCCTTCACAATTGACTTTCCACAAGCCCCTCAGCCGTGTTCTCGCCCATCCCAGCCGGTCCAAGGAAGCGAAGGTTCCTTCCGCGATGGTCTGGCGTCGGACCCTCTCGCGGCGATATTCGCTGGTCCGGTTCCTTTCCCTGGCCAACAGGGTCATCGGGTAGTACCGGGTTAGAGACACGTGTCTGCGCTGCGATCGGGGCGGAAGGCAATCCTTCCGGATCGGACACGCCTGGCAGTCTTCCCGCCGCGCCGTGTACAAATCGCGCTGTTCCTTTTGATTGAACCCGTGCCGATGCAGTTCCTTGCCCTGGGGACAGACCAGTCGATCCTCCTGGTAGGTGAAGCCTCCTGGCCCCACTACGCTATTCTCCTGGATGGGCCGCAGCGGAATGTAGGCCTTGATGCCTCTGTCCTCAAGGAGTTGACGCAATTCCCCAGCACTGTATCCGGTGTCCATGGTCAGCGATACCGGATGAATGGGTAGCTTCTCCAGAAGTTGCGGGATTGCTTTCCACTCGCCCTGCGATGCGTGGGTTACTCCCCGCGCCACGATGAACCCGCCCAAATCTACGATCACATTATCCTGGTAGCAAAGTTCAGCGGGGCGCTTGGGCGAACTGGTGCGCCACCGAGCATCGGTGTCAACCGGGTTCAGCGGCAGCCGGCCTTTTGAGTCCTGGAAGTGCCGCACCTCCTCGCTCTCCACACCGTCATCGTCCACACTGGTCTCAGTCAGTACGAAAAGGCCATTTTCTTCGATGGCCAGTTCCCGGAACTCCGCCACGGTCATCCCGCTGGGAACCATCTCAAAGCTGCTGGCGTTGGCTTTGACCAGGCTGGCGTCAGCGTACATCTCCGGAGACAGAAGCCCCAAGCGCAGCAGTTCCTGGTTCAGACCCTCAAAGATTGCCGCAAAGCCATCACGCCCGATCCGGTCGATGAAGTGGCTGATACTGGAATGGTCGAACACCGGATCGTCGATGGTTAAGAAACAAAACCAGCGATACGCGATGTTCTCGGAGATGGCCGAGCACAGCCTGCGGAATGACGCGATGTTGTACACCGAGCCGATGAGCAGTGCCCTCACCATTACCTCGGGATGGATGGCAGGTCGGCCGAAGTCGGGGCAATAGCAATCTTCCAAGGGTGCCACCAGCCTGGCGAAATCCAGCCGTTCATCGATCCGGATCAGCAGGTGGTTGGGATCGATGAAGTCTCTTATCTGCCTGGTGGTGAACTGGAACAGGGTGGAATCGCGACGGGATCGGTCCAGAGGTTCAATCATGAGCACCCACGGCAATTGATCAGTGTCCCGGCATTGTAGCCCAACGCGCAGCCGATCCCCGCGATCAAACTGACTTTTTCAACAGGCCCCCTTATTGTCGTTAATCAAATGGCCTCGTACGACTCGTTTATCTCGTCACGTCGCGACAAACTGGCAACTGCGGCCAATGAGTTCTTGTCCACTCTCTATCTGGGAACGTTGCCTTCGGTCGTTCTGTCTCCATCAGCGGACATCCAGGACTCGTCATCAGGTGTTGTTGACGATTGGACGCATAGGAAGGCAGCGCTCATTCAGGAGTTCGATCAATACGCTCCGGGGATAGTAAATCATCCATTGATGGGTGCCGATGGCACTGTCGTCTATTTGGATGTCGCTTGGCCTGATGGTCTGCAGTTAGGTATCAGCCAACCAGCTGCGTATCTGTTCGAACAGGACGATGATGTCTTTCAGGCCGCTAACCAAGACGGCTTTATCGTATTCACTGACGTGGACAGCCTCCGCCACTACGTCCGCTCGATTGACGGGGACGTTGACTCAGATCCCGATTGACGTCTGCGCGGTAAAGTCCCGTCAATCTCGAATCCACCGACGAGATACGGCGGCGGTTAGACGAGGGATGAGGGGCCAGAGAATCGGCTGGCGAAGGCTGATACCGATGAAATGGACGATGCGGGATGTGTCTGCTACCCCAGGGGGATGTTGACGTGCTGTGGTAGCGGCGTCGGGCTCACTGGCGAAGGGAGTGTATACAGTCTCGGCCACGGCGGCGGCGCCTTCCATCCAATAGGGTATGGGCGTCCACTCCAACTCAGGTATGGCTTCGATGCTCTTCTCGCGCTGGTGATTGGCCTGGCGGCCTGGGTTCTACATGCCCATGAACGCGAAGACAGGTGAATCGCTCATCTTCTTCGAGGAAGTCGCCGCCATGGAATCGGAGGATTTTCAGTCGGCAGCGCGTAACATGAGCCACGACCTGATCGAGCGGCAATTGCTCCATCAGATCTACGTCGTTTCGGGGGTGGTGAGCGTCAAGATGCGGCGGGTGCGTTGGGCGATCATAATGAGTTTGCCGGCCATATTAGCGTGGGTTGCGCTCCTGGCATGGAGATACCGGTAAACTCGGCCACGGGCAGTGCCATGTTGCTCCGCCTGCAGTTTTGATGTTGTCCAATCAACGGTCTATAATATATAGCAACATCCTTTCGCTGATCGCACTGTATCGAACCTGATGACCATTTCCGCAAGACCCAAACGCTCCATGGTGGGAGTTGAACTGGTGCGGCTTCTGGCTCAATCAGGAGACCGGATTTTCACCACGGCCCGGGCCAGGGAATTGGCCCCCCGGGTCGGGCTCAGGGACGCCTACGTGGGCGAAGCCCTCTATCACCTGCGCCGCAACGGTTGGATTACATCTTTACGTCGCGGCCTCTACGCCCTGTCCTACACGGTTCCGGGCGTGGCGCCGGTCCACGAATATGAGGTGGCCATGGCGCTGGTCCAGCCGGCCGCCATCTCGCACTGGTCGGCGTTTAATCACCATGGCCTGACCGAGCAGATCCCATGGAAGACGTTCGTGCTCACCACCACAGAGGCCTCGGTTCCTGCCAGAAGCATATCCGACGGCGACGATGGCGATCGGGGGTACCAGGCCGGTGGCATGTGGTACCGGTTCATCCAAACCCGGCCGGAACGCTTCTTTGGCGTGGAGAGGATCTGGGTTGGAGAGGCCAGGGTGTCTATCACCAGCCTGGAGCGCACGCTGCTGGATGGCCTGGCCATGCCGCGCTACTGCGGGGGATTTGGCGACGTGGTCTACGCCTTCGGTGAGGCGGCGTCGCGGGTGGACGTCGACAGGATGGTCGTTGACGCTCCCAGGCTGGGCGTGGCCGTGGCCAAACGGTTGGGCTGGGTGTTGGAGACCCACGGGATGGAGGGTCCGCATCTGGAGCAGTTGGCGGCGCTGCCCGTGAAGGGATATCGCAAGCTCGACGCCAACGGGCCGGTGAGGGGTACGTACAACGGCCGTTGGATGCTCCAGGAGAACCTGCCTGGGTACTGAGCGCATGGAACCGCTTCGTCCTCGTCTCGAGGAGGTCCGCCAGCGTCTGGGCGTTCGGTGGGAGGTTTTGGAGCGCGACTACCTGTTGTCCTGGATGCTTGCCGGCATCAATGCCGTGCCGGAACTGGGGGAGACGTTGGTGTTCAAGGGCGGCACCGCGCTCAAGAAGTGCTACTTTGGCGATTACCGTTTCTCGGAGGATCTGGATTTCACCGGACGAGAGGGCGTTCCCGCCGGCGATGAGATGGAGGAGTTGATGAGCCGGGCGTGTGAAGCGGCCCAGGCATTGGCCGGCGAATATGCTCCTGTTGAATTGCTCTGCGGCCGGTATGTCGAGCGCAATCCGCATCCCGGTGGGCAGGAGGCTTTTCTGATACGTGCCCGGCTGCCGTGGCATCGACGATCGGATACACCGGTCAAGGTCGAAATCACGATGGACGAACCGATCCTCTGGCCGGTGGTGCAGCGCCGGATCATGCACGAATATGGTGAACCGATGCGCGTTGAAGTTCTGGCCTATTCCCTTGAGGAAGTTGTTGCCGAGAAACTGCGAGCGATCCTGCAGCAGGTGGCGCGCCTGGAAAGCAGGGGATGGTCGCGCAACCGGGTGCGGGACTATTACGACCTCTGGCAGGTACTGGGGACATACCGTGAGCAGCTGGACCTGACCGACTTCGACCCTCGCCTGCACGAGAAGTGCCAGCTGAGGCATGTGGACTTCGCCGGTCCGGAGGACTTTTTCGACCCTCGAATAGTTGCCAACGTGGAGCTGGAATGGGAGAGGTCGCTGGGTTCTTTGGTGCCGGGTCTTCCGGCATTCAAAGCCGTGATCGGTGCGTTACGCCCGCAAGTGGCGTCTCTGATCTGAACCCGTGGGATAATCGAGGCGTCATGGTTAGCAGGAAGATTGTTCAAGCCGCTGAGGCCTACTTCGCCGAACTGCGTCTGGTGAGGGCGTCTGGTGGCGCCACCGACGAACGCTCTCTCTACGTGCCGCTGGCCAACCTGCTGAACGCCGTTGGCGGCACGCTGAAACCCAAGGTGTTCTGCGTGCAGGAGCTGGCCGACCAGGGCGCGGGTCATCCGGACTTCGGCCTTTACTCGACCCGGCAGGTCCAGAAGGGAAGGCCGAAGACCGGACAGAAACCTGAGCGTGGGGTGGTCGAGGTCAAGCCGGTGGCCGATGACGCGTGGCTCACCGCCGCTGGCGACCAGGTAAGCCGCTACTGGGATGGGTACCGGCGGGTGCTGGTCACCAACGCCAGGGACTTTGTGTTGATGGGCGAGGATGCTGCCGGCCAACCGGTGCGGCTGGAGACATTCCGGATAGCGGGTTCCGAGGCAGAGTTTTACGGACGATTGGAGAAGCCGCGGGCTCTCGCCAACGAGGTTGGCGTGGGATTGGGCGAGTACCTGGGCCGGGTGCTGTCCCACTCCGCCTCATTGACCGAGCCCAAGGATCTGGCCTGGTTGTTGGCGTCCTACGCACGGGACGGCCTGGCTCGTGTCGAAGCGGCCGGCGACACGACGTCTCTCGATGCCGTGCGCTCTGCCTTGGAGGAATCCCTGGGAGTACGTTTCGAGGGTGACAAGGGCGCTGACTTTTTCCGGTCCACGTTGGTGCAGACCCTTTTCTACGGAGTTTTCTCTGCGTGGGTGCTCTCGGCACGGCAAGGGTTGTCCCCGAACGGCTCGTTCGACTGGCGCACCGCAGTTTGGCACCTGAGAGCGCCCTTGTTGCGTGCGCTTTTCCAGCAGCTGTCTGACCCGGGCCGGTTGCAGCCACTGGGATTGGTTGAGGTGTTGGACTGGACGGCGGCCGCGTTGAACCGTGTGGACCGAGAGGCTTTTTTCGCCAGGTTCGACGAAGGCGAAGCCGTGCCCTATTTCTACGAGCCCTTCCTTCAGGCATTCGATCCCGAACTGCGCAAGCAGCTGGGCGTCTGGTATACGCCCGCCGCAGTAGTGCAGTACATGGTGGCCCGCGTGGACCGGGCTCTCAAAGATGACTTGGGTATAGCCGATGGTTTGGCAGCCGAGAACGTGTATGTGCTGGACCCCTGCTGCGGAACCGGCGCGTACTTGGCCGAGGTGTTGCGCCGGATCTCCTCGAACTTGGAGGACAGCGGACTGGGTGCATTGGTCGGCGCGCGGGTGAAGCAGGCCGCCACCCAGCGAGTGTTCGGCTTCGAGATCATGCCCGCGCCCTACGTGGTAGCGCACCTGCAGGTTGGGCTCACCATGCAGGAACTGGACGCGCCGCTGTCGGAGGGCGGCGACGAGCGCGCCAGCGTCTTCCTCACCAACGCGCTCACCGGCTGGGAGCCCACTGTGCAGAAACCCTTGCCCTTCCCGGAGCTGGAAGAGGAGCGCGACCGTGCTGAGCGTGTCAAGCAGGATACGCCGGTGCTGGTGATCCTGGGCAACCCGCCCTACAACGGTTTCGCCGGCATGGCGGTGGACGAGGAGCGGGAGTTGTCAGAAGCCTACCGGACGACCAAGCAGGTGCGGCGTCCCGAAGGGCAGGGACTGAATGATCTCTACGTGCGCTTCTTCCGCATGGCCGAGCGGCGCATCGCCGAGAAGACCGGCCAGGGCGTGGTGTGCTTCATCTCCAACTACTCGTGGCTGGATGGGCTGTCCTTCACCGGGATGCGGGAGCGCTACTTGGATGCCTTCGACGTCATCCGCATCGACTGTCTCAACGGAGACAAATACAAGACGGGTAAGACGACTCCGGATGGAGCGCCCGATCCCAGCATCTTCTCGATGTCCGAAGATCCAGTGGGCATCCAGGTGGGTACCGCAATCTCCACACTGGTGCGCAAGGCGGATCACAGGCCGGTCCAACGCGTGGCATTCCGCCATCTATGGGGGCAATCCAAGCACGGTGATCTGGCGGAATCCGCGGAGAGTGAGCCAGATGATCTGTACGGAGGGGTCACGCCGTTGCTGTCTCTGGGATTGCCGTTCGCCGACTTGGCGGTGAGCGACAGCTGGCAGGACTGGCCGGCACTGCCCGATCTGTTCCCAACCTCGTTTCCGGGCGCAACAAGCGGTCGCGATGCTTTTTTGGTTGATATCGACCTAGACCGTCTCAGAACGCGTATTGGCGAGTACTTCAATCCGGATTTCACACATGAAGAAATAGCCCGCCGTTATCCAGCCGTAATGAAAACCTCAGCGCACTTTGACGCACGGAAAGTGCGTGATGCTTTAATATCGGTCGGGTCGCCTAACGAAAAGGGTTACATACGGCACGCATATCGTCCTTTCGACATCAGATGGCTATATTGGGAAGCAGATCATGGGTTGCTTGACCGACCACGTCCAGACTATCGACCCCACGTCTTCAGCGAGAACCTTTGGATAGAAGCTCGGCATCGCGAATCGAGGGAAGTATTTTCCAGAGGCACTTTGGTTCGTGATCTAGCTGGCGACTTCGGAAACGGACGGTCACACTTTTTCGCCGCGTGGTTGCGGGATGATGGCTTGGGTGTCAACGAAACCGGCATACCCTGCCGGCCCAACCTGTCCCTATCGGCCCAGCACTACCTGGATCGCCTGGGTCTGAGTGTTGAGGACCTGTTCCACCACGTCGTCGCCACGCTGCACGATCCAGCGTACCGGAAGGCCAACGCCGGCGCGCTGCGGATGGAGTGGCCACGCATCCCGCTGCCGGACTGGCCCGATGGCAACGCTCCGGGCGCGGCGGATGCGTTGATCGCATCAGCGGCCCGGGGCCGGCAGCTGGCGGCCCTGCTGGACTCCGACACCGCCGTCGCCGGCGTGACCACTGGAAAGCTGCGGCCGGAGCTGGCGTCCATTGCCGTGCCCGCCACCGCCGACGGCGGCAACATGGCGGGCGACGATTTCGCCGTGACCGCCGGCTGGGGCCACTTCGGGACGGGCGACGCCGTCATGCCCGGCCAGGGGAGGGTGGAGGAGCGCGATTACACCGCCGCCGAGCGTGCCGCCCTGGGCGACGCGATCTCGAAACTGGGTGACACCACCTTCGACGTGTACCTGAACGAGCGGGCCCACTGGCGCAACGTACCTGCCACCGTGTGGAAATACCAGCTGGGCGGATACCAAGTCCTGAAAAAGTGGCTGTCGTACCGCGAGAGCAGGGTTCTTGATCGTCCCTTGCGGCCTGAAGAGGTGCAGCATTTCACCGACACCGCCCGGCGGGTCGCGGCGATTTTGCAGGCGGCAGTACATTGATCTCATCAAACAAAATACGCGAGCACGCTAAAGTGCGTACTGGACCTTCCGGTATCCACATCTTCGACCGTCGCACTGGAGTAAACATACTTCTCGATGAAGTCAAGGTGCCGGAGGCGGCGTGGTCTCTGGCCCCGCGGCATATATCCGTGGCGCTGACGAATGCCTGTGAGCTCTCCTGCCCGTACTGCTACGCTCCGAAAAGACCAGCAGCACTAGACTTCGACCGTTTGGCTGCATGGCTGACAGAGTTAGATGACAATGGATGCCTGGGCGTGGGTTTCGGGGGCGGTGAGCCGACTCTGTATCGGAAATTTACGGAGATCTGCCAATATGCCGCGAGAAGGACCGGGCTTGCAGTGACCTTCACCACCCACGGGCACAACCTCACTGAGAACCTCGTAGCCACACTCCACGGAAATGTCCATTTTGTGAGGCTGAGCGTGGATGGGGTGGGTGCTACCTATGAAACCCTGCGAGGCCGACCGTTCTCGTCGTTGCTCGATCGAATAAGACTGGCCAGTACTCTGGCCCCCCTGGGGATAAACTACTTAGTGAACAACCGAACCGTGGCGGATTTGGACCGTGCAATAGAGCTTGCCATCGACGCGGGAGCGGCAGAGTTCCTGCTTCTGCCCGAGCAATCCGTAAATGGTAGGGGCGGCATCGACGGCTGCACTGTCAAAACGCTGCAGAGTTGGATTGAGCAATATCGAGGGCCCGTTCCGCTCACCGTGAGTGAAGTGGCTTCAGATGGTATAAGCGTGGCCAACGCATTTGCCGGTGAATCCAGGCTTCGGGGATACGCCCACATCGACGCGTGGGGTACTGTCAAAAGAACCTCGTATGATGACGATGGGCAAGCCATCGGCGCTGATGGCGTAATCAAGGCGCTGGGTTTATTGAATGGGCTCCAAGGAGAGAATCGGATATGAAGATCTGGACGGGATATGGAACCGAGCACTCGATGAACCTTGTAATGATTGGGCACTTCAAAGAAGCGGAAGACGCGGCGGCGGCGTTGGATGTGATTGAGCGCATCCGGGAACAGGTGACTGTTGACGAAGCGGCCGGCCGGCTCGAATTCGGCACTCCCCTCGATAACTATACGGACGGAATGATGGAGTTACTGAGGGACGTAGGCTTTTTCAGCATCGGAGCCGACGAACTTGAACAGTTCATGTACGAGGTGAGCTTTGACTGTGAGGGCGACAAGATCGTCATTCACACCGACGAGTCGGAGGTTTCCGCTGTGATGAAGCTCATGGTAACCCGGGGAGCGCGGGTCGAGGTGTACTCAGCTCACGATTATATTGACACCGAAAACGGTCTCGTTGCCCATCAACAAGGAGACATTTAGCGTCATGCCAGGCCTGAACTGGGAGCCGTTTCTGGCTTTGCCAGGTGCTCCCGACGAAAACTTTGAGCAACTGTGCCGCATCCTCGTCCGACGCGGGTACGGACGATATGGCGAATTCCGCGCGCTTGCTCAGCAACCTGGGATCGAATTCCATCTCAAGCTCAAGGACGCCTGCGGGCTGGGCGAACCGGACAGATGGTATGGATGGCAATGCCGTTGGTACGACCTGCCGAGTGGGCAATCCATCGGCAGTACCAGGCGGAAACGGATTCAAGAAGCCATAGCCAAAACCGAGGAAGTTCTGCCGGGCCTCACTGATTGGGTACTTTGGACCAGAAGGCCTCTCACGAGGGCTGACCAGGAGTGGTTCTACAGCCTCACAACCACCACAGGGATGGATCTCATTCTATGGTCGGAGGCTGAGGTCGAAGAAAATCTCAGCGGTGAATCCTTAATTTATCGTCGCACCTTTTTCGGTGACCTGGTACTCACCTCGCATGACTTGTCCGACCTGCACGAACGATCCATCGCAAGGATACGTGAACGCTGGGACTCGGACCTTCACCAGGTTGTCGATGCTGAGCGCCATATAAAGAGAAAGCTGGGCGACGTCAGCGCTTGGGATGATCTTCCCGCAGCGGCCGACCGTCTCACCGAAGGGATGGCCGCAGCGAACATAGATCTGAAAATCGCGCCCTCCAGCCTCCGAAACGTTGGAGAAGAGCTGATTGACGTTGCTAAATCGTTGAAGGCTGCGGCTGAAGGAGCGCACGCGGCCCTCTCTAAAGGAGACCTTGATCATTTGGCCGACACCCTAACACAACGGCCTGCGAAGCCGCGTACAAGACTGGCGAATCTTCCGCGACAACTGCGGTCCAGGCAAAACCCCGCCGTTTTCTCCTTCACCAACCTGCTGGCGGAAGTCCGGTCGTCCGTCCGGCTTTTGGATACGCTGGAGAGGGATGTGAATGAAAGGCAAGTTGCCGTGGTCGCCGAATTTGGGTGCGGAAAGACTTTCCTCGCCGCTCAACTTGCAGCCTCCGAAGAGGACCGGCCGGCGGGGCTACTTCTACATGGCTCGGACCTGAGCGCCGCCAGCAATCTGGATGACCTGGCGAGCAAAGTGGCGATACATGGCAACCGGGTTTCGACCATGGAATCTTTGCTGGCGGCGATTGATTCCGCTGGTCGCAGGGAACACCGACGGTTGCCGATCCTCATAGACGGTCTGAATGAGGCCGAAGACCCGCGTAAATGGAAAGGACTACTGGCCGAGGTGGACGAAATATTGCGACTCTATCCCTATGCTTTATTGGTGACCACCGTACGCCCTGAATTCACCGTCGAGACACTGCCTCCGTCTATCTGCCAACTGGAAATTGACGGCTTCGGGCCGGATGCTGATGACGCAGTCACAAAGTACTTCCTACAATACCGGATTGACGGGCGCGACGCCGAACTGCCGATGGACCTGTTGGCTCATCCGTTGACACTTCGTCTGTTCTGCGAGGTTACGAACCCGGACAGAGACGAGAGGGTTGGCGTTGAAGCGATGCCGACATCGCTCACGGCTCTCTTTGAAAGGTACTTGGAAAACTCGGCCGAGCGCATCGCAGAGCTTTCCCCCGGGACCCATCGCTATTATTCGCAGGACGTGAGTTCAGCACTCATTAAGATCGGGATGGCCCTGTGGTGTGAAGATTCCCGGAGCTTGCCGCTTTTGGACTTACGGAACCTATTGGGCGATGCGCATCGGCCGTGGAACGAGAGCTTGGTCCGCGCTTTGGAACAAGATGGCGTTCTGCTGCGCGTTAGAGACGATATGATGGACGACAACCGAGTTTCGGTGGTCTATGACGCCCTGGCCGGTCATCTGGTCGCCAACGCTTTATTGGTGACACACGGTCGGGCCGGCTTCGTGGATTGGTTGAACAATCCGGATACCCAAACGGCGCTGTTCGGCAATAATGCAGAACGACATCCGTTGGGCTCGGATGTGGTGAGGGCGCTCGTAGGGTTGGTTCCACGCCGATTGTACGGCCAACAGTTGTGGACGTTCCTGGATGACCCAATGAGAACCGACGCCCTGAGGGGAGCGGCAGATCTGGAGGGGCGATACTTGGATGCAGATACTATCAATGAGCTGGCCACGTTGGCCGCGCAGCAAACGATTGGTTTTAGTGAACCTCTCAGTAGGCTGTGGAGTCCACGACGCTCTGGGGATATCTTCGACAGACTCCGGAGTACACGCAGCTCACCCGCTCACCCGTTGAATGCGGAGTTTCTCGAGATGGTACTCGGGCCGATGCAGGTGGCGGAGCGCGACCTAAGGTGGTCCGAATGGGTCCGCCGCCATGAATCGGACATCATGCTTGACCTGGAGCAAATAGCGGACCGTTGGCGTGCTTCCGAGCAACGCGAGGAGAGTGACCGTCTGCTCTCCATTTGGCTGAAATGGCTGCTGACCAGTACGGTACGCCATCTACGGGACCATGCAACTCTGGCGCTCTACTGGTATGGGCGCAAAGACCCCGGTGCGCTCTTCGATCTCACGCTATCGAGTCTACAAACTAATGACCCGTACGTCCCTGAACGTCTGCTGGCGGCTTCATATGGCGTGATCATGGCGGGCTCCGGCGAGAATAGTTCGTTCGAGACCAAGCTCGCAGAATTCCTGGAAGGTCTCCGGTCTGCCTTTTGTGGCGATGGCGCGACGAGCCCGACCGAACATTGGCTCATGCGAGAGTACGTTGATGGGATCGTAGCATTTGTGCGACGTTACTATCCGACAACAGTAGGTCTATGGGCAATTAATCACGGCTTCGCCGCCCCCGAAAGGGCTACTCCGGTCCATTTGGACGAAGCATCTCCCGCGGGGGGTGACCCGGTATACGGGCTTGACTTTAAAAACTACACGGTTGGGAGACTGGTTGCAGGTCGAAGAAGCTATCAATTCGACCATCCCGACTATCAGGAGGTCATGTCGTGGATTCGAGGTAGAGTGCTCAATCTAAGTCTAACCCCGGAACGCTTTGAAGCGGTGGATCGAAGCATCGGGCAGGCTCGTCGTAGAGACTATATCCATCCGGATCGGACCGAACCATACGTCAAGAAATATGGATGGATAGGTTTCTTCGAAGCGGCGGGCAGATTGAATGACGAAGGCCGGTTACCGTTGATGTCGGACGGACGCCTGTCAGACATTACAATTGACCCGTCCTTCCCCGAGGCTCCCGTAGTACCCGATCTGATCTTCCCTGATTTGTTGTCCAACAAATCACCGGATCTCCAGACATGGGTCACACAGGGGAATGTAGAAGTACCCGATGAACTGTTTCGGATCGAATCCCTCAAGGATTTCCCAGGATCTTGGGTTGCCCTGTCGGGCCTCATGGAGCAACAGGATGTCGAATCGCGGCGAAAAGTGTTTGGAATTCTCAACGGCATTCTGGTAAAAAGACGGGACGCGAAGCAACTCAAGAACGCTCTAATCGACCGAGAATACCCCGGCAATTTCTGGATACCGGAACCTCCCGGGAGTTATTACGTATTCGCCGGGGAGATGCCATGGAGTTCGAGGCCGAGGCAGGATCTGAGTTCAGAAGATTTGAGGCAACTATATGCAGGAGCGATTGAAGTTGCGGAAAGTCATGAGATCCCCGTAGAAATTCCTGTCCACCACTTTGAATGGGAGTCTTATCACTCAATCGTGAATGAATGGGGAGGTCTCCCTATTCCGGCCATAACGATTGCGGAAACCTTTGGCTTACGCGCGGTGCCGAATAGCTTAAATTGGTGTGATCCCGATGGGCGGCCAGCCTCACTAACCGCATCCGCTCCGCCTGCATTCAAGTGGGGGCACCTACTTTATTTGCGTGAGGATCTCATTAGGAGGTATTGCGACGAGCACGACTATGAACTCGTGTGGATCGTCTGGGGAGAGCGGACCCCGTACGTTGCGGACTATTTGGATCAACGACCGGACTGGCTTTATAGGGCATACGCCGCCCATTCGCATATTTGGCGTCGAGTAGAGATTCTCGGCCAACTCGCCCAGTAACATCCCGCCAGTATCCGCCCGGAAAGTCAAAGGCTCACTTGCGGCTTCGTCGCATGGTCCTAACCTCGATCGATTGTCCATCAGCTACCGCGTTGGTGAACAAGGTGAAGAGATTAGCTGATTGACCTCGCTTGACACGACTACAGGTAACGCAGCGCCGACCCGGCGGTTTCGCCGCGGGTGTAGCGGCCGACCATGCCGCCGCCCTGCTTCCAGCGTCCCTGGCGCTCGATCTCGTGGGTGGGGGCGCCGTTCTGGGCCATGGACGGTCCATGCCGACGCGCCCGCTGTGGCCGCGAAGAACTCCCAGTTCTCCAGCCCCGCGGCCCGGGCGATGACCTTGACCCGCCGGGCGATTTGGTGTCAAGGGCGGGGGAAAACTGTACCACTTATGGAGTGTCAGGAGAACTCTACGGACGTCCCTACCATTACACGAGGCGGCGGGTTCCAGGTTAGTGGGCGGACCGCTGAGATGCGACGGTAGCATGCCTACGCTCCCTGGGGGATAGCTCAATCGACAGACCAGCCATCATGACTACCCCAAATCTCGACTTCAGGAACATTCGCCAGTGGCGTGGCTCCCAGCACCAAGCCTTCGAGGAGCTTTGCTACCAACTGCGCGACCCAACGCCCAAAGGCGCTGAACTGGTCAAGACTGGCAATCCCGACGGCGGCTTGGAGTGGTACGTCACCTTCCGTAACGGAAGCCAGTGGGGATGGCAGGCCAAGTTTTCGTTTGACGTCGACAGTCTCCTCAATGGGATGGAAAAGTCGTTAAGGACCGTAGTCGAAAAACGGCCGGATTGCCGACGGCTGACTTTCTGTATCCCGTTCGACTTGCCGGACGCGGTTGATGAGGGAAAGCGGAAATCGGCGCGACAGAAGTTCGAGGATAGGAAGACGTCGTGGAGAAGACGGATCCCCGGCGCTGATCAGGTCCGCATTGAACTCTGGTCGGAAGGCGACCTACTGCACCGCCTTGTCCGGCACTCGGGGCAGCGGGGAATCACCGGGTTCTTTTGGAACAGAGAGGTTTTTTCACCCGAATGGTGCGCCCATCGAATGGCCATCGCCCATGACACGGCAGGAAAACGGTACCGCCAGGAGCTGCAAGTTGACGTGCCGGTGTCGTTTGCGCTGGATGGTTTGGCCCTGTCCGAAAACTATTGGCGGAGATTCCGCGGCGTTCGTGATGCGGTAATCGAAGCGGCGGACCGAATCCGGGCATCTCGATATACACGCCTCGGTATCACGAAAGAGTTGCGCGACCTCAAAAAGAAGCTTGCAGAGTGGCAACACGTCACTCCGGAGAATCCGACGCTACCGAAACGACTGGAGCGATCCGCACTCCTGGCCCTCACGCGCGAGTGCATGACAATCATCCGAGATGCCAGCCCCCCAACGCCGCCGCAGGGACAGAGTAAAAAAACGGAACGCCAACGGATTGCAGAACAGCGAGTACTCTCTCTCAGTCGCGACCTGAGGAGGCTGGAATACGCCCTGGACCAAGTTGAGATTCTGCTGCTGAACGACGCCTCAAAAGCGGCGGCCACCGGCGCACTGCTGCTGAAAGGTTCGGCAGGGCAAGGCAAAACACATCTATTTTGCGATGTGGGCGCCCGGGCAATCAAAGCCGAGCAGCCGGCGGCCGTCATTTTGGGCGGCAGTCTTTCCGGCCGTAACGTCTGGTCTGAGATCGCCGAGCAATTGGGACTGGCAGATGTTGGCTCTGAGGAGATGATCTCTGCCATGCAGGCCGCGGCGGAAGCATCCAACGCCCCTTTCTTGCTGTTGCTGGATGCGTTGAACGAAGCTGCCGACCCAGCGGCTTGGCGGACGGAGTTGCCCCGATTCCTCGCGGAGGTGGCTCAAAACCCGTGGATCTCAGTCGCGGTATCGGTAAGGTCCGCATTCCTGCCCATGGTGTTGCCACCGGACGGACTGAGCGACGTCACCGAGGTGGAGCACCCAGGATTTGATGGACGCGAGCTGGAAGCGACCGAACACATCTTCGACTTTTTCGGATTGGAGCAGCCCAGGATACCGTTGCTAACGCCGGAATTCACAAATCCGCTTTTCCTCATTCTCTATTGCGAAAGCCTGGCAGGGATGGGCATGACTGCGCCTCCCATGGGGGGAGAGCATCTCAGCGAAACCTTCCGACGGTACCTGGACTGGAAGGAACAAAGGATTGTCCAGCATCTGGGGCTTGACCCGACGCTGCGCCCAGTTCGGGCTGCGATCAATGGCTTCAGCAGAGCGCTGGTTGAGGCCAGCAGCGACACCCTGCCGTATGCGATCACTTCAGACTTGATAGACAAATTCGGGAATGGCCCTGCACAGTGGCCGGACACATTATTCGGGCAACTGCTGAGCGAGGATGTACTCAGCAAGGATGCGGCTTGGGATTTTGAAGCAAGGGAAGCCAGGCAGGTAGTGCGGTTCACCTACCAGCAGTTCGCGGACTATCAGGTGGTTTCCATCCTGTTGGACCCGTTCGATGGCGACATAGTCTCGCTGCGGCAAGCCCTGTCTCCCGGCGGACCCCTTCACCAGTCTCTCCTGGACGCTCCACCCAACTGGATCGAAGCGCTGGCGGTTCTGGTGCCCGAACGGTTCGGGATCGAACTCCAGGACACCGCTCAGTGGGATCTCGACCGTTACAACCGCCATGTCTGGGACAACGCCCTCGTAACGAGTGTTGCGTTGCGGCGTCCGTCAGCAGTGACTGAACGAACCCGTGAACTCTTGGCAGAAGCGCAACGCCGAAGTCGAAGCCTAGGAAAATTCGTGCTGGAAACCTGGCTATCGGTGGCTACACATCCGGGGCACCTCCTGAACGCGTACGCATTGCACGAAACGCTCAAAGGAATGTCCATGCCGGATCGTGACGTGGCGTGGAGCATACCTACCTACAACACGCTCGATGACGGTGGACCGCTGGACCGGTTGATACGGTGGGCATCCAGGAGCCGGCGTCCGGACTGCCCTCACGAGGTCGTGGAACTCGCCGCGATCACACTGGCCTGGACATTCACGTCACCGAACCGGATGTTGCGCGATCAAGCCACCAAAGCTCTGGCACAGCTGCTTTCGGTGCACCTGTCAGTTCTGCCTACCGTCATCCCGAGGTTTGCAGGGGTGAACGACCCCTACGTGATCGAACGCCTGGCGGTGGCGTGTCACGGCGCTGTTCTCTGCGGTGGCAGATCAGAACCGCAGACCGTCGTAAACGCTGCGGAGGAACTGAAACGGGTTGTTTTCGCTGATGATCAACCACCCAATTTCATCACTCGAGACGCCGTCCGCGGTATTTACGAGTGGTGCCTTCACAACGGCTGGGTCGATGAGCAGACCTACACTGAAATCCTTCCGCCATATTCGTCCACTTCGCCAAAAGAACCACCCACCGAGGAGCAGATCAGGCGCGACTATGACATTCGTAGCCAGGAGGGTAAGTCCGTGTCCTGGCCATATGGTCGGATTCTGGGCTCAGTATTTGAAATGGGCGACTTCGGTCGCTACATCATTCAGTCAGCGATGCACTATTTCACGCCGTACCCATTGGGCAAGGCTATCCCGACGGGAGATCTGCATACCATGTTCAACGCGACGTGGGCGCAGAGGTGGGTTTTCCAGCGGGTGATTTCACTCGGTTGGACCCCTGAGTATTTCGCCGCATTCGACCAACGGGTGAACCGCTGGCTTGCGAGCAGGACCGACCACAAGCCCGAACGATTCGGGAAAAAGTACCAGTGGATCGCATTTCACGAACTGATCAGCAGGATTGCCGACAACTTTCACATGATGCCCGGATACAGCGGAGAGGCCGTAACATACGAGGGACCCTGGCAGCTGTCGAGCAGAGACATCGACCCAACGTTGCCTCCCCCGCTTCGGACGCGAAATGAGGATGATGAGGTCGAAACGGGAGCAACATTTACCCCAGATGTCAGCCTTTGGTGGTTCCCGGACGGGCCAAGCTATCGCGACAACGACCCACCGGCCGGCGACGGGTGGGGAACGCAAACCCATGACATCGCAGAATTCGAACCGCTCGTGAGGCGTAAAGGCAACGATGGGAACAGGTGGGTCGTCCTCCACGCCTGGTACGATTGGTCCAGCGGAGTGCCATGGTCACCGACCAAACCGTCCTGGCCGCGAGAGTTATGGAGCCACATTTACAGTTGGCTCGTCCGACCGGAACAACGCGACGCTGTGATCTCATTCCTTGAACGGCGTTCCCTCATGAACAGATTGATGCCGAAAGGGCCGGGGCACACCGATGCTGCCTACTTGGGCGAACTGCCCTGGGCGACCTCGAAGAGCGACGAAGACAGCGGTTGGCAATCCATTCGAGGCGGCAACTATTGGACGCCCACCGGCTTGGAAGTTCTACCCGCTTGGGAGGAGTATTGCTGGGAAGGCAATATAAGGGACTGCTCGATCGAAGACGGCGTTCAGGCTTGGTTCCCTGCCTCGATCCTGTTCCACGCTGGGCGCCTCGTCTGGAATCCCGGTACTCGGGAATGGCACGAACCGTCAGGGAAGGTAGTTGCCCAGTTCGTCGATGGGAACCGTCAAAGCGTTCTGCTAGTTCGCGAAGATTGGCTGAGGCAAACTCTGCGAAAAGCAGGTCTGGCCATCGTCTTCGGCTGGTTGGGCGAAAAGCGGCTTCTTGAAACAGGCACTACGCATTCTTCCGTTGAAATAGTGGGAAACTGGACGGAAATCAACGCGACCGCATGGCTTGAAGGGCGACAGTGGACGTTTGGACAGCGACGATTATCAGAGCGCTCCATCCAGAATCGACGACAATAGCCGACAAATGTTGCCGGTGGCAACGGTGGCACTCAGAGTGAGGCGACCCCAAGATGGGATAAATTGTCCACAATCAGGGATCTCGTCGATTTTGTACCCGAGCTCCCCGTCACCATGGTCAAGATACCCCGAGGGGTGACCATTGAGGTGAACCGGCAAAACTTATCGGCGACAATTCGGCAAGAATGGTCGACGCGGGACTGTTTTCAGCCGATCATGGCAAAACCCTTGGCTGCCACCACGGCTGCGATGGAGGTGAAACGGTGATTGTCGTTATCCAGTGTGCTGGAAGCAAGCGACACGGGGCGGGTTCTCTCACGCGAAGGGACGGCTCGCCGGTTATGTTCGTGGCCAAACCCGCAGAGATGCCTGACCATCACCACCCGGAGTATGTGTACGCGCATCCGGACGATATATCCGAATATGGGGAATCGTGGCGGCGCAGGTTACTGGATTACAACGAAAGCCCGGGTTCCAATCCATTAGGTCTCCTACCAGCATGGCAACTTTACCGGAACCCGGCCTATTCCAGGTTGGTCGAAACCTATGGGCCTGACCGTGTCTATGTCCTCTCCGCCGGTTGGGGACTGATCAATAGCGAATTTCTGACGCCACCGTACGACGTCACTTTCTCTGCGAAGCGTGGCACCGGGATTAGGCGAGACGCCAGCACAGATTTCAGGGATTTGTGCCTGATTCCCGAAGAGTGCAGCGAACCAATAGTATTCTTCGGCGGCAAGAGCTATTTGCCGTTATTTCGTGAACTAACCCGGCCTTTCGATTGCCGGAAGATTGTGTTCTACAATTCCAGTAATCCGCCCCATACACCGGGGTGCGAGTTGCGTAGGTTCAGGACTGAGTTGCGAACCAATTGGCACTACCAATGTGCCCAACAGTTTATGGATGGCGCAATCGATGCCGGATCGTGAATTAGACGGTCAGCACCCATCTGCTCACAGCTACAGATACCGCAGGGCCGATCCGGCGGTCTCGCCGCGGGTGTAGCGGCCGACCATGCCGCCGCCCTGCTTCCAGCGGCCCTGGCGTTCGATCTCGTGGGTGGGGGGGCCGTTCTGGGCCATGCGTCGGGCCATGCCCACCCGGCCGCTGTGGCCGCTGAAGAACTCCCAGTCCGACAGCCCCGCAGCTTTGGCGATCGCCTTCACCCGCCGGGCGATCTGCGATTCCGACAGCCCGAACACCTTCTCCTGACCACCAACCCCCGCCGGCCGGATGGCGGAAAGGGCATCCATGGCTGCGGGGGTGATGGCGACCACCGCGCCCTGGGCCTCGGCGTCGGTCTTCGAGCGGATGACGGTGATGCGACCGCTGCCATCCTCCCAGCGCTGCACGCCGCCCCAGGTGAGCGCGGCCGCCTCGGACCGTCGCAATCCCGCGTCGGAGAGCACGGCCACCAGGGCCAGGTCGAACCTGGCTCTTTCCGCCGCCTGCTCCGCTGTCTCGACGCCGCGGCCGCGTTTGCGGGGCTGGACGGCAGTGAGCCTGATCACGGCGAGGACGTCGGCGGTGAGGGCGCCGGACTGGCGCTGGGGTTTCGAGAGCCGCCGGCCCCATCCCTTTAAAGAGGCGCGCACGCCCGGGTCCCGGCAGGGCGACTCCAGCTTCGCCCACTCGTGTGCTTTCGAGATGGCACTGGCGGCCAGCCGCAGGGTGGCGACGCTGGCGCCCGATCCCGCCCGGGCGGCCAGGTAGCGGACCACGGTGAGGGGCTCCGCTGTGACCGCGCCGTTTTCAGACCCGTTCGGGCTGTGATAATGTCATCATCAGTACTTTGCAGCATCGTTTGGGAGATTTATCTATGGACGGAAGCCTCGTGAGTCTGAGCGGGTTGATCCTCGGGAACCAAATATACGACATACCGGTTTACCAGCGAAGCTACGCTTGGGAAAGGAAAAATTTGGAAGACCTGTGGGAAGATCTGTACTACTTGGACCCTGCCAAGAAGCACTACTTTGGCACGGTGCTCCTGAAGGATACGGGCGAAACAGCCCATACCGCGTTGGCGGTTCTCAAGATATTTAACATCATCGACGGCCAGCAACGGCTGACAACGGCATTGATCCTGCTGCGGGAGATTATTGCGCAACTTGAGGAAGTCGGCGATGACGATCTACGGGCTGAAGTGGCTGCCCTGAAGAAGGGATACTTGAAAGACGGGAGCCACTATAAGCTCAATCCGCTGGGCGAGGACGGCACATTTTTCCATGACTACGTGATTGACGGAAACGAGTTTCTTGAGAGCAGTACCACGACCCAATCACAACGACGCCTCAAAGACGCGAAGAATTTCTTCAGGCAACGGCTCGTTGAGGAAAAGGAGCGACAGCCGTCGAAGTACCAACGCTTCCTGGTGGATTTGAAGCAAAAGATCGATGACTTGCAGGTCATACAATATCAGGTGAATTCGGACGCGGATGCCATACGGATTTTCGAAACCGTAAACGACAGGGGACGGCCACTGAGCAATCTTGAGAAGACCAAAAGTTTCCTGATGCATGCCTCGTACCTAGGGATAGAGGACGAGGGCAAGGTGGCGAGCACACTCGGCGATTTGAACGGTCACTTCTCGCGGATTTACGGCCACTTCGAAGGAGCCGTCGCAACGAGGCATCTGGAGCGTTTGCGTCTTACCGAAGACGATGTGCACCGTTACCATTTCATAAACTACGTATCCGCCGGGAGCGATGCGTCTCGGCCTCTGGACAGTCTGAAAGTCCGGATCAGGGAGATGCTCCGGCAAGACCAGGACCAGTGCGTCGATTACACGCTTAGGTACGCAAAGGATCTTGAGCACGCATTCGTAGCAGTGACCGACATCACTAGCACATACGAGAAAGATGACGAGGGTGGGCCGCTCAGCAGGATATTGATGCTGGAAAGGATGGGGAACATCTTCCCCCTCCTGATCGCTTCTTGGCTGAAGTTCAAGGACGATGAAGAACGCATAGACAACATCCTGCGGCTCATTGAGACGTTCATAGTTCGGGTGTACATCGTAGGAGGATACCGAAGCGATACGGGGGCCTCGTCGCTCAACTCGCTCGCAAGCCGGCTGCACCGAAACCGATTGAATTACGATGGCCTGGTAGGTGAATTGTCAGGGCTCATTAGGAATTACCAGGATGATTCCCGGTTCGATGATGCACTGCGCCGCGAGGGGTTTTACCACCTCGGCTCCAGAAACGTTAAGTATCTTCTGACCCAGTATGAGATCCACCTGCGAGAGAACGGCGATGTCCCGCTGACACTGGCGACGCAGGAGAAAATGTTAACGTCCGACTACGATGTGGAGCATATCCTGCCCCAGCATCCCGAGGGTGGGTTGCCGGAGGATAACGGGGAGCACGACAGGAATATACACCGGCTGGGCAACCTCGCGATTGCCTTGAAGTCGTGGAACATCAGCATGGGAAACAAACCATTCAAGGAAAAAAAGTACCAACCAGGAGACAGACCTAGCTACGCCAACTCGAGCCTGCGTGTACAGAAGGATCTGACTAGTTGGCACACATGGGACGTCGAATCTATCGGCCAACGGGAGGACAAAGTCGCAAAATTCGCTTTACAGAGGTGGCGTGTGTAGCACGACACTATCGGAAAGGCAGAGAGCATCTATACGCCGTTGCGGAGCATGAGCACAGATTCCGGCGGAGTAAAGCGGGCGACCCCCAATCCACTCGTACAACCTGCCTTGGCGGCGGGACTCAAACATCGACATTTCTGCACAGTCACGCCCTACAGGTACCTGAGCGCCGATCCGGCGGACCCGCCACGGGTGTAGCGGCCGACCATGCCGCCGCCCTGTTTCCAGCGGCCCTGGCATTCGATATCGTGGGTGGGCGCGCCGTTCTGGGCCATGTGCCGGGCCATGCCGACCCGCCCGCTGTGGCCGCTGAAGAACTCCCAATTCTCTAACCCCGCGGCCCTGGCGATGGCCTTCACCCGCCGGGCGATCTGGGACTCCGACAGCCCGAACACCTTCACCTCGCCAGCGACGCCGACCGGCCGGATGGCAGAGAGCGCCTGCATGGCGGCGGGGGTGATGGCGACGTGGTGCCCTGGGCCTCGGCGTCGGTCTTCGAGTGGACCACGGTGATGCGGCCGGAGCCGTCCTCCCAGCTCTGCACGTCGCCACAGGTCAGAGACGCCGCCTCGGAGCGCCTCAGCTCCGCATCGGACAATACCGCCACCAGGGCCAGGTCAAGTCTGGCCCTTTCCGCCGCCTGCTCGGGGGTCTCAATTTCGCGGCCGCGCCGGCGCGGCTGGACGGCGGTGAGGCGGATGACGGCGAGCACGTCGGCGGTGAGGGCGCCGGACTGGCGCTGAGGCTTTGAAAGGCGTCGTCCCCATCCATTTAATGAGGCGCGCACGCCTGGGTCCCGGCGGGGCGATTCCAGCTTCGCCCACTCATGCGCTTTGGAGATGGCGCTGGTGGCCAGCCGGATGGTGGCGATGCTGGCGCCGGAGTTCGCCCGGGCAGCCAGGTAGCGGGCCACAGTGAGGGGCTCGGCTGGAAGAGAGGTAAGCCCGACCTCGCTGCACCAGCCCGCGAAGATGCGCCATTGTGTCCGGTAGGTCCGGCGGGTGTTGTCGGCGAGGACCGACTCCAGGGATGCGGCGACGCCCCGGTCGGCGGCGCGCAGAGCTGGGAGGGATACGGGCTCGTGGGGGACGACGTGGGCGCCAGGGGTAGTGGTCATTGGTTTCTCCGGCGATGGTCTGCACGACGGGGCTTGGCATCCGGCGCAGCAGGTCTCATGCCTTCACATGTTCTCCAACGGAGCGCTCCTGTGCCTGGGCCGGGTGGTACTCGGTGAGCTCGCGGATCCTTTCTCACCGGGCATTCCGGTCGATTTGAGGTCCCACGGCCCTGTGGTTTCGTTAGGGATGGTTGGCCGCTGAATGAGGATATCCCGAAAATCTTTATGCAGGGGGACCGCTCTCATCGTGGAAAAGCTCCCGCAGATCTTGGAGCAAGACGCGGGCGGCTTCGCGGAGTAGGGATGCGTCGTGGGTCTTCCCTTGACTGGCGAAGGTTTCGGCGACGGAGTGCAGGGAGATGACGACAATGGTAAGCTCCCTAATGGACGGCGGGTGGTCCGGAGCGGCCTTTCCGGATTCGATGATGTCGAGCAGTATCTCTGGATCGGAGACCATGTAACCGTCGGGATCAGCGTGACAAATGGCTCCGACCTGGACAAAGAAGTCTAAGAAGATGGCGGCATGCTCGGGGTGCGCCAGGGGTTCGGATCCGCGGGTCGCATTGTAGGTCTCGGCGAGCCGAGCCCAGTTGAAGCGAATGCAGTCGCCAGATTGCATAGCATGCCCGTGTAGGATTTCGGCCACGTGCTCGAGGAAGGTAGCGGTCTGGCTGGTTTCCCCGCTGGAGTCCACACTTCCCGGTGGCAAACGGGTTATCTTGCTAAACTGGCTAGAGATTGCGACGGCGTCAACGCAGTGATGAATGTCTTGCCTGGAGGCAAATGCCTCAGCCCGTGTCCTGTATAGCTCGCGGTATTCCCGTGCGATCTGGCGCCAATCGCCTGCCGGTGTAGGTTCTTGTGGCATGGGGTTTGGTCCTCCTCTGGTGGCCGCCGTCTCTGTCGCGCGGGCCGGCGGACCGGTGTATCAAATGTGAGTCTATACCGACCTTTTGGAGCCCCTTCATCGTTAGTCCGGAGTACAGAGCGGGGCGGATGGGTCAGGAGGTGCGGCGATCTATCCACCGCTGACATCATGACCGGCGCGAATGGCCAGGTAGCGGGCCACGGTGAGGGGCTCGGCGGGCAGGGACGTGAGGCCCATCTCGTCGCACCAGCCGGTGAAGATGCGCCACTGGATCCCGTAGGTCCGGCGGGTGTTGTCGGCGAGGACCGACTCCAGAGATGAAGCGACGCCCCGGTCGGCGGCCCGTAGCGCCGGCGCTGTAGGAGTCTGCTGGGGAACTATCTGCGAATGACTGGGGGCGGTGGTCATGACGGCTCCGTTGCAATGAGAAGGCGAAACGCGTTATCGGCGCGGGGCGATGCGGCTCACGGTTCAGGGACGGACCTTTCATGAACGGCGGCCAGGTCGTACCCGCTGAGCTGGCGGATGCGTTCCCACAGGGTGTCCCGGTCGATTTCCAGGTCACGCCACATGGCGGGCACGTCCACGATGGGATCGGTCACCACCACCTCGCAGCCGCACTCGGAGTATTGGTCAATCTGGGCAAGGTCGCTCTGGAACTCGTGGCTCCAGCCGGCGTCGTGCCGGGCGATTGCCGCGGCCATCTCCGCCACCGAGTCCCGGGGGTAGATCACGCCCAGGATGGAGAGCAGCGCCGCGCCTGAGTTCCACAGCAGCCCGTGAGCGTTTCGCCCGGGCAGGGCGTTCAGAGCCAGGCTGCGACCCGCCCGGTCGAGCCAGTACCCGCGCAGATGGCCCAAATCCAGGGCGTCCTCGGACGCCCTGCGCAGCCTTTCCAGGGTAACCAGATCCCACTCGTTGGAGACGTCGCCGTCGTGGCGGAAGGCGGCTGCGTCCCGGGGATCCCTGGTGAAGATGCTGCCCTCCCGGGCGGCCCGGGCCAGGACGTGGTTCAGGGTGCGGCGTCCGGCGTGGTAATGCTGCGGGGTCTCGACCATCAGCCCCTCCACCACGCCGTGATGGGGGCTGTGGTAGTCATCGCAGCCCGGGTAGTGTCGCTCCCTGAGCTCGGCCAGAACCCGTCCGAGGACCTTCCTGCGGTCATCCTCGTCCCCGGCAGCGGGATGGACGATGATCAGGTCGAGATCGGATTGCTCATCCCAGCCGCCGGCGGCCCTCGAGCCGAAGAGTACGACGGCCTGGGCGTCGGTGTTCGCCGCCAGGTCCCGGCAGAGATCAAAAGCGGCCGGGTCGGGATCCGGGTGGACCACGGCCGGCATCTGGTCGCCGATGCGGTGTCGTCTCACCGGCGGCATGGCGCAGTCTCCGGCAGGCCGGGGCGCCGGCGGGCGGACTGTGGGCGGTCGGCGCTGGTGGTCATGAACGGGTCTCCGGAGGCGGGTTTTCAGGGGCGATCCGGGCGAGTGAAAGATGCGCGATAAGCGTAATTATCGCGCGGCGAACGGGCGTGCGCAAGACTGGGGCAAGACGGCGTTTTCAGCGTAGTTTGCCGGCCCGCCGCGGGCCGGCAAACTGACCGCTGAGATGGGTTGCCGTCGCACGCCCTCCGCGGGAGCGCCGGATCCTGCTGCGTGACCACGTCCGTCGCCGCACCGGTAACCGGCGCGATCAATGGATAGGGATTCATTGCAATGGTATCCGTACCTATGCAAAGGAATGCGCTGCAATGGAATGGGAACCAATGCATTGGAATCCGTTGCACACCATTGCAACACCGTTGTCCACTGCACGGCGCCCTCTCGAGATGGCCTCAAAGGGGCGCGGGCGGTTTTCACTACAATCCGGTCAACGCCATCAACCACCGGAGGTGAGAACTTTGCCCAGCTGCGGGGCCGAGCTGGAGCCGCCCGTGCGTGTGCCCCACACCGTCTACGTCAAGACCTTCTACCGCACCGCCGGCCAGGACTACTGCCGCCACCACGTCATCAGGGCCGCGGTGGCCGCCGGCGTGATTAGCGAGGTCAAGCCCGGCGCCGGTCCGGTGGCTACCATGAACCGGGGAGTATCCCCTGTGGAACATGACCGGCCCTTCCAGGTGTGAGCCGATGTACGCCGTCACCCTGCACCAGCCCGGGGCCACGTTGGTCGCCCTGGGAGTGAAGAGCGTGAGGATCAGGTCTTGGCCGGCGCCGGAGCGGCTGCTGGGGCAGGTCTTCGCCGTACAAACCGGCAAGCAGATCGGGAACGGAGCCACAATCGGCTGATACGGGTCCACTGATCGTCCAGCATGGTATAATGAACCATTATGGATCAGATTATAACCAGAGATCCATGCTGGAGCCATTATGGATAATCCCGCACCAGATCTGGCGCCTGACGAAATCCGCGCGATCCGCGAACGCCTCGGTCTCACTCAGATCGAGGCCAGCGAACTCATCGGCGGCGGACGTCGGTCCTTTACGAAGTACGAATCCGGCGCTGTGAAGCCGGCCTCAGCGGTGATCAAACTATTGCGTCTGATGGAGGAAGAACCCGAAACCATCGGGAAGATCAGGCGCCGAGAAGCACGGTCGACGGCGTCGCCTGTCAGTTCGCCGTTCGAGGTGGATGCACAGGACATCACTGCCCTCAGCGATCGGTTACTGCCCCAGTTGCTGCGCCGCCTCCTCAGCGCGGAAGCCCTCGCCCACAGGTTGCCGGCTTACGGTATACATGTTGCCAGCAACATCAACGCACCTGATGGTGGGGAGGATGGGCGCATCGAATGGACCGGCGGACCCGCACGAACCTCGTTTCTCAGGTGTCGGCTGAACCAGTTTCAATCGAAGGCTGGCCCATCGTCGCCGGCCCAAGCCGCCGATGACGTTATCGGGAGTGACGGCAAGCCGAAACCTCTGGTCAGCAGGGTGCTTGGTGCCGGTGGCTCCTACATCATGACCTGTGGCAACGCTTACACCGCGGAGCAGATCCTGGCTCGAGAAAACCGCATCCGGAATGCTCTGCGAGAAGCCGGCCTGGAAATCGATGACCAGCAGGTCGAATTCCGGGATGCTGACCAACTGGCAGACTGGGCAAACCGTTACCCTACGGTGGGGGCCTGGGTCAAGGAACACACTCAGCCTGGATTATTGGGTCCGTTCCGTTCCTGGAGTCATTGGGCAGGGAGGGCCGAACATGACCGATTCAACTGGATCGAAGACGAGCGACTGTCGGCTCTACGGCACCGCATCCGGGAAACTGTGGCTGAGCCAGGCTCAGCCATACGTCTGCTGGGGCAGTCTGGGATTGGCTCCTCACGTCTGGTGCTAGAGGCGTTCGCTCCCACCGAGGAAGAGGAGACAGTAGGAGTCTGCCTATGTGACCAGGTGATGTATGCCGTGCTGTCGGAAACCAGCTCTGAAACCGTGATCGCAACGGTGCAGGCCCTAGTTGACAACAAAACCGATGCGGTCATCGTGGTAGACCACTGCGACCCCAAGATCCACCGCATTTTGGCCGGCACAGTGGGCCGGCCGGGAAGTCGCGCTTCGCTGGTGACCATTGACTACGACCTGGCATCGAATACGCCTGATGAGGCTACCGTCCGAATTGAAGACGCTCCGATATCGGTGATCGAGGGTATCATTGTCCAGATTGCGCCTGGTCTGCCGACTCTGGACCAGCGGCGTCTGGCCCATTTCGCCAAAGGGTTTCCCAATATGGCCGCACGGATAGCAGAGGTCTGGGGCTCTGAAATCTCCATTGCCAACGCTACGGACGCGGATCTCGTGGACGCCTTCGTGAAAGGTCGCGACCCCTTGGAACCAATCCAGCTGATGGCAACCGCCCAGCTGATGGCGGTTTTCGGACTGTTGGGCGTCGAACCGCCCGTCGACGATCATCTGGAAGAGGTGGCGAGCCTGGCCCGCAATCTGAGCGCCGAAGACTTCTATGACGCCGTGAGGGATCTCGTCGACCGGGGCGCCGTCCAACGAAGGGGGAGGACTGTAAGCCTGCAGCCGCGCCCAATCGCCTTACATCTGGCCTCCCGGCAGTGGCAGGGGTGGCGTCAGGAAACCCGTGTGAAGGTGCTGGCAGGCGAAACCAGCCCAGCCTTGAAAGTGTTGGCCGCCCGACAACTGGCCCTGCTGGACACCACGAAAATTGCGAGGGAGGTGCTGGATGACCTGTGCCGACCTGGCGGCCCTCTGGACAGTTGGGAGCGCGTCTCTGCCGACGGACACCCGCACGTCCTGTCCGCGTTGGCGGAGATTAACCCCCGGCCTGTAGTCGATTTGATCCAAAGGGTCCTGGACGGTTTGCCCGATTTGACGGTGATTGCGGGGGACGCCCGTCGACAATTGGTGGTCGCATTGGAGAAGACAGCTTTCGACCCCACGACGTTCACAGACAGCGCCTGGTTGTTGCTGCGCTTGGCGTTGGCGGAAAACGAGAGGTGGGCGAACAATGCCACCGGCCAGTTCGCCGGCTTGTTTCCAATGATTCTGGGCGGCACCGCAGCCGAGGGAGCAACCCGCCTTGATCTGTTGAGGGAGGCGGCCGACACTGACGACCCGATGCAGCGAAAAATCGTGGTCAACGCTCTGAACGCGGGCACGGAGACTATCCACTTCGGGCGCGTCGTTGGCCCCGAAAGCAGCGGATCCCGCCCGTCCCTGGAATCGTGGCGGCCGACTACGGATCACGAGGCCACTGAGTACGTAGCGGGCTGCGTTCGATTGTTGTGCGAAATGGCGTCAGAGCATGATGCGGCCGGCGAGGATGCGCGTGCCAAGCTCGGCGCTTCGCTCTATCCCCTTACCGTATCGGGTCACATCGACGTGGTCGAAGAAGCGGTTCATCGGGTGGCGCAACAGGGGCACTATTGGCCGCGGGCTCTGTACAGTCTTCGCGACGCGGTCGGCTATCACGCGGACACCATCGGGCAGGGTACGGTCGACCGGGTCAACCACCTCATCGCTACGCTTGGACCAAAGACTATGGTGGCGCGTGTTCATTCCTTGGTGACTGAGTCTCCTTGGAGCAATGTCCAGCATGACGAGCTGAACCCTGAGGAAAGAATGGAACGACATGCTGAAGCTCTGTCCGGTCTGGTAGCCGAACTATTGGAGCAGCGAGAGGTCCTGCTGGAATTTCTGCCGCGACTAAGCTGCGGGGAGCACGCGATGGCGTTCGCTTTCGGCCAGAAACTGGCCGACCGTGCGGAGCGGCCCCTGGAGCTGCTCCCGCCGGTGGTGCAATGCACAGTCGGCGTTCCCGTAGACCAGCGGAACTACGATTTGCTGTCGGGATTTCTTACCGGACTGGCACAGCATCATCCTGCCGAGGTGGAGTCATTCAAGCAGATGGCCGCGAGCTCGGCAGATCTGGCGCCGATCCTGCCCCCGGTTTGCTCTTTCCAGGGCATCTCAGACGCGGACGTTCAATTGGTGATTGACGCCCTCCGAGCCGAAGCATTGCCGCCGTGGCGGCTGAACCAATGGTCATTGGGGGGCGTCCTGAAGGGAGTCTCCGCCGAGGCGGTCGCGTCGTTGTTGAACGCGATGTTTGACCACAGCGCCGATGGATTCGCGGAAGGTGTGGAGCTGATCGGAATGTACGCGTATCCCGAGGCGGAGAGGCTCGACGCACTGAGGCCGGAGGTGCTCAGGGTTGCGGAGCAGTCTATCGACCTGACTCGGCCGAGCAACCGCCGTGCAAACAGGCAAAGGATGGATGAACATCATTTCAACCGAATCATGGATTGGATGCTGACCAAGGGGAGGGAGGACCGCGACGCCGTTTCCGTGGCACTGGCACTGGCGACCAGATTGGCCGAGACGGACGATATGGGCAGCGGGCGTTTGTTGCGACAGACGGTGCCGAAGCTACTGAAAAATTTTCCGGAATTCGTGTGGCCGGTAATTGGACATGCCATTCTATCCGCGGATGCTCGCCGGTCTTTCCTCTTGGGCACCATCCTTGGAGACTCGAGCTCAGCCGGCCGATCCGCCAACTCGGTAATCCTGAGCCTTCCTGAAGAGACCCTCTTCGCCTGGTGTCGCGCCAATCCGGAACGGGGGCCTGCTTTCGTGGCGACGATTGCTCCGGTCCTCACCAGCTACGGCAATGACGAGGACTCGGGACGTCAATTCCATCCTGTAGTGAAACGGCTGCTGGACGCATTCGGTGATCGGGATGACGTGAGAAGCGCGATTGAAGACAACATTCATACCTTCAGTTGGACAGGATCTTTGACCGCCTATTATGCCCTTTACCTCGAGGCGTTGAACGAACTAGTCGATCACCCCGAGCCGCGGGTGCGTGGCTGGGCCAGGTCGCTACTTCGATATCTTCGCAGCGCGATCGAGAGAGCGCGGGATGAGGACGCGGAACTAGAGGCTTACGATGAAACCTATGGTGGCGTCTAGCGCAGTAAGCCATTAGGACAAAGATCCGCGGTGGTCGAAGTTGTCATGGCTATGGTTACCGTTACTGCGCTCCCTTCCAGAGACGGACGGCAAGACTGCCCACATCATGGTGTAAGCCCGTGGGTACGGCGCCAACCTCGGCCTTTACGGGTCGACTCCGGTAGGGGCAGAATCGTACGCTAATGGGAAAGGCGCGATTGAGTGTGCGACAGACGGTGCGCGTACGGACAGCGCCGCGCCTGCCGGAACGAACGGATAGTCGAGCCCGAGCTCATAGCCCAAATCTCACCCCTTGGGTGGGCCCACATCCTGCTCACCGGTATTCGCCGGTGAGCAATGCGCCGACTGGTTGCACGCTTGGTCGGTGAAACGTCAAGCGAGTCTCATCTGTGTCCATGGTGCGTGAAATATCGGATTCATCAGGCTCTACATAGCGGCTGGGTGGCCGGTGAAGGACGCCGTCGGAATGTTCTAGCCGCGTTTTGCGGACTTTCGAATAGCCTGCAACTGGGTCAATGAAGACCGGCCGCAGGAGTGCCTGGTAGGTAGTTTGCGAGAGTCGGGTATCGCGGTATGAGGGCCGCTATAGTTGGTAACATTTTATTCCAAGACGCTGATGGCCACCGCTTGAACCTCGTGCTGGCCACCGTTCGGGGCGGAAACTACAAGGTCCGCGGTGCAGCGCATCGGCAAAATGATACCCGCCAAGAGACCGTGATCGTTCCAATCCCAATCTTCTACGAATAGGTTCGGTTCGTCTTCGTACGCATACCAGTCAGACTTGTACATGAAAACGTCGAACTGAGCGCTAAAATTAGCCTCGATGTTGACCAAATATCTATTACCGGGGTATTCGCGCACGTCTAGTACGGCAAGGTTAGTGACCTCTTCAGCCAAAGCTAGCCTGGGGCCTTCGAACTCCCACGACAGGCCCAAATCGTGAGGGTCCCATTCCTCATAAATATATTGGTCTTGGATCGCTAGGGCTATCGTTTCGTCCGCATCAGCAACCAAAGTCGCCAAAGTTTCAAGCGGGTTTTGCCAAGCTACATCGTTCAGACTTGGGCGGATATGCTCATCGACCAACTGGACCAAGTCTTTGCATAGCTCTACCGAGTCGGCATCCCGTCCTTCGATCTGCCCCACCTCGGCCACCAACTCACTATGCAGGTGGTGGTCGTCTTTGCTTATAGCAAAGGCTTTGTCTGCTGCGACCAATATGACGCGCTCGGTGGTACAGGACACCAAGTCCATCACACTCATCCAAATTAAGGTGTCTCTGTACCCCGATCCGGATTCGTTAAAAGGCCTAGTACGCGAAGTGGCTCGGCCAACCAACACCTCGTGAGCAGTATCAGGATAACCAACGACAACGACATGGGCATCTTCGAGCTTGCTTTTCAATGTGCCCGCGAATAGTTTAGTTTCACATTCCAAGTTGAAGGATCCAACTGGAGATTCCAAACTTCGATCCATCCAGTTTGACAGCTTATTCAGCTTGGAGCGCACGGCTTCGACCTCGCTCGCCATGCTTTTGGAGAATCTAGATACCACCTCGTCTACTACGACTTGCGGGACCACGATGGTATGGCCCAATGCGTTGGATACTGACAACAGAGCCTTGAATTGCCGACTGTTTCCAAAACCCTCGGAAACAATGGCATTCGCATCCAAAACGATGTGCATGGTCCTACTCTCCCAATTCACCAATCAGGGCATATAACAGGCCAATATGAGGCCTACTCTCATCTGGCACCGGCGACTTCGTGGTCGCTCATGAGTGAGGCTTGGCGATCAAACCGTCCGCAGGGATGATAGCAGAATTGGTTCGCGCAACCTCCATTACGTCGGACAACACGTTCGCTAACTTGCGTCGCCTGTAGAACGGAAATAGAACTTCTGGATCGGCACTCTCGCCGGCTAGGCGAAGACCCTTTACCGCATCGCTGGCCAGGACTACTGCCGCCACTATAACATCAGAGCCGCCGTGGCCGCCGGCGTCATCGGCGAGATCAAGCTCGGCGCCGCCCCGGTGGCGGCCATGCCCCGACGAGCGCCCCTGTCGAGTACGACCGGCCCCGCCAGCGCTGATGAGGTGTACGCTGCCACCCTGCGCCAGCCTCGCACGTCACTGATAGCCCCAGTGGTAAGAATTGTCGGGGACCCCAGCCGTCGCCGGTCAGGCCGGCAGGGCAGACCGTCGCCATTCCTGCCGTCAAACTGGTGGCGCTACGTCGGTTTGGTCGAGCTAGCCACGGTGGGAGATCGCCCTGCAGACGGGAAACAACCCGATGTCCGGGCGCACTTCAAGCTATGGAGACGAACGAATCCCCAGGACGACCGCGCAGAGAGCTCGGGGCGGGCACTCGGGCCGCGGTCCGTGATGCTCAGCTGCCTCATTCCGGATTGGGATTCGACACGCGGCCCAGAAACAGGATCGTGCCGGTGCCGGCGTCGCGGATGAGGAATATGAAAGGTCGGTCGACTGTCACCGCAATGATGTCTTCGCCGAAACCTCCCAATAGCATGTTCACCGCGGTGGCCGCCGCCGCCTCGGTGCCTTCCTCATCCACCGACACCAACGCCTGGTGGACTACTTCGGAAGTCGAAAGGTCCTTGGACCCGGTCATGCCTGAAAAATCAGCTCTGCCGTCAAAGGCGTCGGGCATCCCCATTTCTGCCAGGGTGTCCCCAGACTGAGCTCCGACTCGAACTCGAACAACGGCATCGTGAGGGTGACGGCGTCGGTCACGACGCCATCGATGATCCGGTCAAGCATGCCGAGTCCAGCGAGTCTTCAAACTCTCCCAGCTTATCCTCGTCGGGCAGCAGGATCGTCATGGACAGCTCACCCCAGGAGTACGGCAGGTCAACCGCCTGGTACCCATCACGCCTGGCGTAGCCGTAGCCATTGGTCTCCGTCATCATCGGAACGCTCACCGTGGCGCCTCCTGCCAGATGAAACGGACGTACCTCGGTATCCCTCGAGTTGAACTGCCAGAGCCACGAGGCGTTGAAATAGATGGCGTTGGTCAGTACTAACCGCGTGGATTCGTCTATGATCCCCGGCGGCAGGAGATCCTTGATCTTTCCTGAGGTTTCGTCAGTGACCCAGTCGTTGATCCTGACGCGAGCCTCGTCCGGCGCGCCCGCGAAGTCCGCGGCCATCATCCCGGCCTCGTAGTTTTCGGCCAGCACGTCGAGAAAATCCGGCAGGAAATGATAGCCGTCCTGACCCCAGAGTGCGTTGGCGATGTTCAGGCGAAAATACTGTCTGGCTTCTCCCGGGTCATTGGGCACACCCCCTGGCTCTTGGCCTCTCGACGCAAGGGTCCGGTCCAGGGCGTTGAATGCGGGATGAAGTTCGCTTTGCGGAAGCCTGTGGTGAAGGGTGTCCGCCATCTGGCGCAATGTTTCGCCCCGGGCTCCGACGGAGGTCATGGCCAGGGCTTGGGAGATGCTGAAGGGGGAGTAGAACAGGTTGCCTTGGCCGTCGCTCAGGGCGTGGTACAGGTCGAAAGCGAAAGCATTGTTTCCCCGCACCAGTTCGTCCAGGTCCGCTGCGCCCACGGCCGGAACTGATCGGTCCTTGTCCGAGTGCAGTTCCGCCGCAGTTGGAGCTGGAAGGACGGAGGTGGTCAAGGCTGCCTCGGTCGGCGCCTGCGTCGTCGAAGAAACGGCCGCCGGGATGTCCTCACCGCAACCGGCAAGGCCCGCGAACAGGAACAAAGCCGCGGCCACCGACCAGATACGGAGCTTCATTCCGGACTGCCCCCCTGGCGCTGGCTCCGTCTAAACCGCATCGCGAACTGCATAGCCATTGAGATGAAGGATAACAGGGAGGTAGTGGCGAATTTCGTGGTCAGAATGATCGCCGCCACCTTCACCGCGTACAGCATGGCCCAACCCAGGGTGACATTACCGGACAAGTCCGGTGGCACGCACGCAAATGTGAACCGGTTGGGTTCACCGGGCACCGGAACTACTCCCCCGGTGTCGAACATACTGGCCAAGGCCACAACCGCCAACGCCCCCACGGCGGAGCCAACTGCCACGCCTTTCAGTTTCTGAACCCAGCCGAGTGACCAACAGACTGCCAACCCGGTCGCCGGGCCGGTGAGCAGCGCGATGGCGAAAAGGGAGAAAAACGCCAGTTGCTTGATCTCATTGACCGCGCATATGGTGAACATCATCGCTGTAGCCAGTCCATTGCCTTGGTATGAGCATCAGGAGGGCAGGGCCGAGGACACCAATCTGATAGATACGCTTCATAGTGGGATGTCCAGTCGGGACGACGCGCTGCTGACGCAGACATGCTCACGGTCGGGCTTGACCATCGGTGTTGCTCATCGCCCGTATATCCGGAAACCGTTCTTGCTCTCGGCCGCCTCATTGTAGCCTCTGGTCTTGGCTCCGCGGAGGCTTGTTCCACCACCGTATCCGGCTGCCATTCCCTGTTCGCCGTGGCCGCCGGCACCGGCGACGTGCTGATGTGTCGGCTGCGCCAGGGCGGAGCGAACACCGCTCAGGGAGCGGCCCGATTCGACCTATCGAGCGTGGTCCAGCACCGCCGCATGGCCGGTTTCAACCTGCTCGCCGCCATCGTCATTTACTGGAACACCGTCCACCTTAGCGAAGCGGTCTGACAGCGGAAACACGCCGGCCTGACGGTCGAGCCCGGGCTCCCGGCCCACATCTCACCTCTCGGGTGGGCCTACATCCTGCTCACCGGCGAATACTGGTGGCCAAAGCGCCGATAGCGTCCTTAGCGTACGATCCTGCCCTTTGCCGGAATCGACCTCAAGGTGTGGCGTGATCCACGAGTACGACTACGGCAGTCCCGCGCAGCGGTGCTTGAAGCGCCACGGCGACTGCATCGCCGTACTGTCCCGCAACGAACCCTACCAGGAGTGGGTGGCGCGCTGGCGATTGCTGTTCCCTGACTCCGACGTGCGAGAGCCAGTACCCTGCTGCGAAGAGTGCCGGCCGGAGGCCTCGCGTTACCAGATGGCAATGAACTCGCCCCGGAACTGCCTCGCAGAACGATCCGCTCGAATTGGCTCAATGTAGGACGTTGCAGCCCCAGCTTGAAATCACGCGGCGTGTCCGGGTTTGACTTCTCATTCCGGCGGCCGGAGGCGTCCTCGCACCTGGCGGATCAGGCTGGCCAGGAACAGCCCGACCACCAGGGCCGCCGCCGCTACAACTCCCGGCAACAGCCACGGGTAGCGTTCGGTGAAGGGCACGACGTCGAGCTGGGGCGGCGGTGTATCAAATGCGGGATTGACTTCGTGGCTGCCCAAGCGGGCCACCGGCAGATCCTCTATGACCAGATAGGGGAACAGCTTCTCCAACTCGTATGACGGCGCGGATGCTTCGGGGTTCCCGTAATAAAGCCGATAGGCCTCACCGGCGGCGGCGGTGAAAACTATCTTGCGGGCGAAACCGCTGGCCACGGGCTTCTCCACCGGCAGGGGAGGATTGTCCTCGTTGAAGATGGTGACCCGGTAGTAGAGGTACCTGGATTCTCCGAACCGCAATTCCCGATTGTCGCCCACGAACTTCGGAGTATCGAAGTCGTATAGTATCTCCCCGGACCGCAGGGGGATCCAGTAGATGGAGTCGTAGCTCCCTTCCACCGCGACCTCCCGGTAGAAGTTTCGGTGGGGAACATCCAGGCTGATGGTGTCGGCCGGAAACCCGGGGTGGGATGCCCGCAACAGGAGGATCGTCTGTTTGCGTTCGGGGTCTTCGATTCGCTCGACAATGTCCAGGGGAAGGCGGTGGCGGCGTGGCTCCAGGATTTGAGCGAACAGCACCACCGCTCCCTGGACGGCCAACGGATCCAGGTCCTCGTCGAATATCTGGATCCTGAGGAACCTGGCGGAGCTGGACGGGTACTGAACGCTGGTATCGCCGGCGGAGAAGCCGCGCTCCGGTATGCTCAAATTGAACATCGCGCCGTTGTCCTCCAGGATTCGCCAGGTCTCGCCGTCATCGCTGGCGGACACGACGACGCGGCGCTGGAAGTTGACGGACGAGGTCTGGATCTCCACCTCGCTGTGCAGGTCGCCCTGGGATTGCACATGGAGTACGAACGAGGTGTGGTCGTTGGGGATGTGTCCCAGGTCCTGCATTTTGACCGGGACCGCGGCGCGGCGCTGGTCTCCCGCCTCGATCAGCAGATTGTAGGGGATTTCGCGCTCGCCGTCGGTGCCGGTTGCGGTGAGGCGGACATCGCCCAGGCCGGGTTGGGCGTAGGCGTAAATCTCGGGGTCCAGCTCAACCTCCACCAACCGGTCGTCCGGCACCAACCGGTCGTCCGGCACCAACCGGTCGTCCGGAAAGTTGTCCGGCAGGATGATGGGCTTGAAGAACTGCCATTGTCCATCCGGAGCGTCGGCCCAGGCTGCCGACAGGGACCACAGGGCGCTTGCCGCCAAAACGAAGGCGGTGACGGCGGCGATGGCAAACAGCCGGAAACGGCTTTCAGGCACGTCGCCCAAAGAGGAACCCCCTGACGGCCTGGCTGTATCGCTGGTAGACCAGGCCCGTGCCCAGCATGAGGACCCCCAGCGTGACAAAGGCGGCGACCCGGTATTCCCGTTCCAGGAGGAAAACGTCGAAGCCGAACAATTTAACCAGGGGCACCGCCAGCAGGGCGATGCCGGCCAGGCGGATGCGGCTGGACTGACGGGCGATGCCCACGCCGATCACTCCGACCGCGTACACCGCCCACAACACGGTCAACGAGAGTTGTTTGGCGCTGAAGGTGTCGGTGCCCGAACGGTCAGCTCGGACGTCGAAGTAGTGGACCGCTTCCAGGGTCAACCCCCACAGCGCGACAACATTTGCCGCGACCAGCAATCCTGGAATGACGTACGTTTCAAATAGGCTCGGTTCAGGTTGGGCGCGCCGGTGCCACCAGGCGAACCCCAGCATCAGCGCGATTGCCACCACGAACGCCACGAAATGCGGGTTCAGAACCGGAACGAATTCTTGGGAAATCAAAACGGCCATAAACGTGTCGAACGCCATCAGTTTGAGCGCAGCCAGCGCCAGGATGGCCAGTCCGGCCAACCGGACGAGCGGTAGGCGTCGCCACAGGCCTACGGCGATGACCGCAGCGCCGTAGATCGCCCACAGGTAGGTCATGGCGAGGTACTTGGCGTTGATCGCGACCCGTGCCTCATACTCGAAGCCCAGGTGGGGCTGAAGCTGGGCGGCTCGGCCGTCGAAGTAGTGGATGACCTCCTGGTTCAACATCCACAGAGCGACGAAGTTGGCCGATACGACCAATGCCAGGAACGCGTAGCGTTCATATCCCACCGAGCGCAGCGTTTCACGCCGGAACCACCAGGCCAGGACGGACAGCAGAGCGACGACCAGTGCACCGGTCAGAAAATGAGGATTCAGCACCGGGATGAAACCCGCTGCGACGGGTATCACCGCGATGGTGTCGACCGCGATCAACTTGAAAACCGCCAAAGCCAAAAGCGCCAGCCCAGCCCAACGCACCAGATGCCAGCGTCGCCACAGCCCAACCGCCGACAGAATGGCGGCGTATATCGCCCAGAGCGCGGTGAGGGACAGGTATTTGACGTTGTCGGTCGCCTGAGCCGCCGAACGGTAGGCTGCGCCCGCATGGGCATGCGATCGGCTGTCGAAATAGCTGACCAGTTCCAGGCTCAGCGCGGTGACGGTCAGCGCGTTGGCGATGCCCAGCAACGGCCAGAGCACGTACTCCTCCCATTGTTCCCGCTGCTCACGGTAGTAATGGTAGAGGAACGCCGCGGCGTACATTGCGACTACCGTGGCCGCCATGATGGGGAACCGCGCGTTGACGATGGGGACGAAAGTGTCCAGGTCAATCCGGCTGCCGTGCCACAGCAGGTCGATCACCACCAGATGGCCCAGGCCAACGGCCAGCACGCCCAGCCCGAAGGCCCGCATCTGCCACCGGCCCAGCAGGAACGCGGTGCCCACCAGCGCCGCGCCCTCGGCCACCCAGGCCACCGTGATCCACACGCCGCTCAACTGGAGGGGCACGGCGATGGTGAGAAAGACGATGGCGATGGGCAGGGCAAAGAGCGCCATTTCGGCGGGCGTGGATGGCCGGCGGATGGCGACGAAGGCGACCAGCGCGTAGAAGAGGGCTAGACCAACGGCAATGAGGCCGAACCATTCCCGGTAATCATCCCAGAGAACGTGGTACGTGAGGGCAAAGAACGCCACCGCATTCAGGGTCATCAGCACCAGGTCGGGAATGCCGGGAGTGCGCCGCCAGAGCAGGTGGAACAGGCTGGTGGCTGCAGCCAGGATGAGGAACATCCCGGTGAGTCCGATCTGCGCCATCACGGGGTCGTAATCAGAGAACCGGCTGGTCCAGAGGAAGAACGCCCCGTAGGTGCCGGCCCAACCCACCAGGTTGAACCACCGCCAGTTGCGGAAGGTGGAAATCGCCAGTATCCCGGCGTCGACGACCAGGATGTAGGCCAGAGCCAGGCGAACGTCCGGCAGGTCCGCGCCCAGCAGGGCCGGGGCCAGGAACGCGCCGATTATGCCCAGCAGCGCGATGATGATGGACTCGTAGCGCAGGGCCAGGAGAGAGGCCAGCGCCACCACCAGGGCCAGGAAGAGCAGGGCCACGTCGGGACGGATCAGCTGGTACAGTCCGAATGCTGCGTAGATGGACAGGTACAGAATGACCGCGCCGCCGGCCGTCACAGGCTGCGCCCAGATGGGGACCCGACGCTGGGCGTATTCGCCCACGCCCAACAGAGCCAACCCCAGCGCCACGCCCAAGACGATGCGCCCGGTGTCGCCGATCCAGTTGTTGTCAAACGCCATCTTGAGGAAAAAGCCGATGCCCACGACCAGGGCCACCGCTCCGATGATGGCGAACCAGTTTCGGGCCAGCAGGCGCTCCCAGTCGAAGGACGGGCTCAAGACGGACCATCCCCTGCCGTCGTCCGGCGTGTCGGGTTCAATCTCGAACGCAGGGACGTTTTGTTGCACAGGGTCGACCGCAGGAGTCGATTCCGAAGGAGTCGGTGGGGCGCCAACAGTTGCCTTTTCCTGGCCATCTCCGGTCGGTTCCGGTTCGGCTTGGGAAGCCTCTGCAGCCCCGCTCGTCGCCTGGGGCGGCGTAGTTTCCGTTTCGGGATCCAGTCGATTGATGCGGCGCTGGAGATCGAGCAGGCGGCCGGAGGCGTCCCGCAGGACGGTGCGTAACTCATTGACCTCGGCCTGCAGGTCCTGCCGGGAAACGGGGTCTGCATCCCGTCGGGATGGATCGCTACCCACACCGCCGGGCATGGGCAATGCGCTACCGCAATTCGTGCAGAACGGCGCAACCCGCGAGTTGGTCGTCGCGCAGAACGGGCAGTTGACCTCACGCAAGTTGATCGCTCCGGGTTCGTATTCAGGATCGGATGCCGAGTCGCCGTCAGGATGCAACGGGCCATTCTGGTCCCGGTGGTTCAGGCAGAGGTTTGAACCCACCGGTGCCGGTTCACCACATACGACACACTTTGGCCATGGGTTCAAGCTCCGCAGGACATTGAGCATCCGCAACCTGTAACCGAACCGGCGTTTCGGCGAGCGGCACGATCATCGTGCGATGACGGTGGCCGTGGACGCCAAAACGACACGTTCCACTCCATGGGTTCAGGTTATCGCAGAGCCTGAGCGCTGGCGCCCGTAGGTGTTATTACGCTACCGACCGTTGCTCTCCCCGGTTTTTCGACCGGCCTTGGGCACGGGCAAAAGCCTACCACACCTGACGCCCTACGCCTCCGGTCGGCGATGAAAATCACTCCCAGCGTCGCGACCACGGGCCGTCATCCTCCCCTTGGCCCTCACTCGTACCCATTTTGTCATCGCGAGGAGCGAATCGACGTGGCGATCTCGTTCCTACAGTAGCGTTCCTTGCCTCAACGAGATTGCCGCGCTTCGCTCGCAATGACGGTTCCAGTGAAACTGGGTATACGTGAGCCTCCAGGGTCTTTTCAAAGTCTCTGACGGTGGCCCACAACCCTGTTCGTCATTCCCGCTTTCGCGGGAATCCAGAACGTTTCCATTAGCGGAGATCTCTGGATTCCTGCTTGCGCAGGAATGACGGATCAACTTTGAAACGGCCCTGATGAGCCTGTGATCTGCGGTGACAAACCGTCGTCCGCTTGATAGACTGCGAATAGGCGGCCCTGTATCAATAAATGCAGTAAGGGATACTGCCCGAGACATTGATCGAGGAGAAGGCGGTTCCCGATGCTCAATGCCGACGACCTGAGACGAACAGCCTTCGTACTGGTTTCCATAGGATTGGCGTGGAACCTGGTGGAGGCGGGGGCCGGTTTCTGGGTGGGCGCCAAGGTGGGCAGCGTGGCCCTGATTGCCTTTGGCCTGGACAGCGTCATCGAGCTTTTCGCCGGCGGGGTGCTGGTGTGGCGGTTGCTGAAGGAGGGTGATGAGCATGAAAGCGAGGATGCGGAAAGACGGGCGCAGAGGCTGATCGCCATCTCCTTCTTCGTGCTGGCGGGCTACGTTGGCCTGCACTCCGCAGCCAGCCTGGCCGGACTGTTGCCCGAGCCGCAGCCGAGCCTTGTGGGGGTTGGGATCGCGGTGGCCAGCGCCGTGGTGATGAGCATCCTCTACGTGGCCAAGATGCGCGTTGCGGTGCGAATGCAATCCCGTGCGCTGCGGGCGGAGGCCGTGGAGAGCCTGTTCTGCGACCTGCAGGACCTGGGCATCCTGGTGGGACTGGGCTTGAACGCTCTGTTCGCCTGGTGGTGGGCGGACCCGGTCGCGGCGCTGCTGTTGATCCCCTTATTCATCAAGGAAGGCATGGAGAACATCTCGGGGCACCACGACCACGATGAGGACGAACACGAGCATGAGCACGAGGCAGCGCTGGTCTGCTTCTGCGTGAACTGTTTCTTCGGCCTGTCGACGTGTCGGGCGGCCTGCTGCCGAGCGTAGATCCGCGGCCACGGGGCATGCTCCCGTCGTGTCATCTCGAACCGTCTGGGCTGTAGCAGCTGCCATCCGGCGCGCTGGCCGAAGGCGTTGAGTTGGTTTCGCAGTCCGGCGGGGGAGTTGGTGCGATGAGTACCGAGCGCTGAGGGTTGGCGTCTGACACGTACCCAGTTTGTCATCGTGAGGAGCGTAGCGACGTGGCGATCTCGTTGCTGAAAGAGACCCTGGTTGCCATCACGCGATTGCCACGCTGCGCTCGCAATGACAGTTCCAGTGAAACTGGGTACGCGTGAGCCCCTTGGCCTGGCGGCCGCACTCCGCACCGTCCATTTCTATCGGCATCAGGGCCTCGCCAGCCCGTTCCCTGACCTCTCATCCCTCGTCCAAACGCGGCCGCCATATCCCGTCGGTGGATTTGGGTTAAACCCGCCTCTTGGAACGTCCGTGAGCACAGCTTCCTAATTGATCCGGAATTGGTTCGCGCAACCTCCATTACGTACGGCAAGTCGTCCAGGAACTCCCGTCGCCGGTCGCGGCAATAACCAACTCGGGCAGCTGATTGTCGCTACCGTGCAATCGCGTTTCAATGTCAGGAAAGCCCAAAAATAGACACCGCGAGATCAGATCATCATAATGGTGGCCACCATAGCATCATCATTTGGCTTCGCGAGACACGACGTCGGAAGACTGCCAGCATGACCTTACCTGCAACCCTGTTCGAACCGAACGCCGTGCTCCCCTGGGCAGAGAGGTTCTATACATCTGCCGGAGCGCAAGTTACGAAGGAAGCGGCGACGGGCGCCGTCCGCCAGCGGGTTGAAGCCCTCTTCCACACTGACCCAGATGAGCGCCTCGCCTACATGGAGTCGGCGGAGTGGAATTTCAGCGTCGACCATCTCAGGCAGGTGAATCGCGTCATGGATGAGTTCCTCGACGGGTCCGCGCGGCGTGAGGTGAGACGGCTCGCCGCCCAGTGCCTGGATGAGGACGGTTCTCCGTATAGCATAGCCGGCCAGTGGTTCACGGACGAGAAACACTACCAGCTCCACGAACTGCTGGACGCGACGGAGGTGCCGGACCAGTTGCTGGTGGCCTGCTACGCGTGGCTGGAGGTTCACGAGCTGGCCCAGGCGGCCTATCTGCTGGCGAAGAACCGCAGGTTGCCGCAGCCGGATTTCAGCAGATTCAGCCAGACGCCCGAGGAGACCGAGGCGGACCTGCGCTCCGTCGACGCTGTGTGATCAAAGACAACCATGCCGAGGATCCGGCAAGGCGACATCTTCGATTACGATTTTGGCCCCGTCATCGGGGCCGAACTTTCGGGCAGGCGACCGGGGTTGATCATCAGCACTGACGAGTTCAATGGGAACTACGGCACAGTGATCGCGCTGCCGATGTCGACCGCCATGCCGGCCGAGAGGTACCGCACCCGACAGCATGTGCACATAGCCGCCACCGATTCATGGGCGTCGACCAGACAGATAAAGGCGGTGCACCAACGCCGCCTGGGCGCCGTGATGGGACGGGCAACACCTGATGAGCTGGAGGATGCGGTAGCATCCCTGGCCCGGCGGTTCACCACGCGTCACCGTCCCGGCGAGGTGGCTACACCCGAAGGAACGTTGCCCATGGATGCGGGCACCCTCTGGCGGCTTCCCGTGACCGGATCTGGTGGCGCGTCATTTCTGACCACCGTGTTGGTCGTCGATTACAACGCCGGAAACAACCTGGCGATCATGGTGGAGGTCGAGGAGCGAGAACCCAGACCCAGTTCCCCAGGTGATGTGCCGGTAACCGTGCTGGACTCGAACAGCTCCGTGACGGCGCTGATCCAGCGGGTGAGAACTATGGATGTCGGCGAGCGCGGTCTGAGTGCTGCGGGCCGAATACAGTCGGAGAGCGCGGGGGCCGTCATCAGACGGCTCATCTCCATGATCCAACCTCCGGAAGCGTAGCCGGCGGAGACCACCGGCGAGAACAGCTGCAGCTGAGGAGAATCTCATCATGCTGACGGAAGGCTCATACGAAGCTCGGATTGCTGGGGTCATCCGACGACACCTGGAGGCGAGGTTCCGGTGGATCTCTTTCAATGCCATCATGGTGGTGCTGCGGACCGACCAATGGAGCGAAGACAGCATTCACGTGTACCTGGTCTACGAAGAGAACGGGGAGACGCTGGATCTCCGCTGGCTGAGCGGCGTCCGCAACCGGATGCGACGGGAACTGCGCGACCTGGGGGCGGACGTCCCGTTGACCACCTCGTACATCGACCGGTCGGAACTGGCTCCGTTGCTGGACCTGCTCGTGTCGCCGGAGGCGGCGGACGAGAGCCGGGAACTGCTAACACCTGAGATGGACGGCCCGATCAGCCAGGGGACGTGCAACCTCTGCCAGGAGATGGTGCACGATCTTGACGCCAGCGGCCACCTGATCGAGTGCATCGCCAGGCAGAACCTCCCCATTCCGTTCGACATGAACCCACTGGGATATGACCAGTCATTGCACCTTTCGGTGCATGATGGCAGCGGGCTCTACTGGATGGAACTGGCGGTGCGGGCCGACACCACCCTGCGGCAGCTGGACGAGTCCCTGCGGGGGATGTGGCTGGAGTGCTGTGGCCACCTCAGCGAGTTCAAGATCCAGGGGACTCGCTATTCCAATCTGGCGCCGCACCCCGACGATCCCAACGCCGCCGCCATCCGCGCCGACTACTGGATGGAGGATGACGAAGAGCACATGGACGTTGCCGTGGCTGAGGTGATGCCTGAGGGCGTGGAGGTGAGCTACGAGTACGACTATGGGAGCACGACGGAGCTGTACCTGAAGAACCTGGGCCGACATGGCGACCTGGTGAGCCTTTTGCGCCCACGGCAGCCGTGGCATGGTGACCGCATCGCGGTGCTGGCCCGCAACGAACCCGACGAGGAGTGCGTGGCCTGCCAGGAACCGGCACGCTGGCGGCTGCTGTCCCCGGACTCCGACGCACGGGAGCCCATACCCTTCTGCGATGAGTGCCGACCGGAGGCCGGACGCTACCAGCTGGTGATGAACTCGCCCCGGGAGGGTATCGACTGCTACGACAACGTGATGTCCTGGGACGGAATGCCCATCGGCGAGCCCGACGTCTGACACGAGCGAAACGACCACCATTGCACCCGGAGAGTCATCCCACAGGCAATCGCACGCGGATAAAGGTGGTTATCGATCCACGGCCCGGGTGGCATCCTCCCGCGGCGGCCGGATGTCAACCAACCGGTCAAGGCCGCTGGTCCTGAACACGGACCGTACATGATCCGACAGGGAGCAGAAGACCAGGCCAGCGTTCCGGCCCCGGGCCTTCCTCGCGGCCTGCATGATCACCCTCAGGCCCGCGTTGCTGATGTGGACCAGGTCCGTCATGTCGATGACCACGACCCCCTGGCCCGTCTCGATCGCGGCGTCCAGTTGGTCGTGAAAGACCTGAGCGTCGACGCCAACCAGCCGGTGCGGAGCCCGAATGACCGGGACCCGATGCTCGCGACCGATTTGCGTCACCATATCACCACCTTTCTGCACATCGTTATGTACACCATAACCGGCCGGTTGACCAGTGCGGGGACCGCTCTCGGGTACGGGGAGAGTCGACCGGCAATCTGATTGCAGTCCCGGCGACCGATCCGGATCACCCTGAGGTGCAAACCATGCCCTGCCACGGTCAATCCCGTACCTGCAGCACGGGGTTGCTGATGGGCGGGCGGTTCAAGCCCAGCGTGTTGCGCACGGTCTCATCGACGCGCACCAGCCGCACCGCCGCGGTGGGGAACTGCGGGTTGTTGTGGTTGACCACGTCGTGGCGTTCCACCACGCCGGCCTGCACCAGGTCGTCCACCATCCTGCGGCACTCGTGTTCGTTCCAGCCCATGCCCCATTCCAGCATCCACTGGTTGCAGAGCATGCTGTAGCCCACGAAGTTCATGCGGCCCTCGAGACGGTTCATCTCCGTGATGAAGGTATCGAGGGCCGCGTCGTCGCCTGATGACGACGCATCCTCCGGAGGTGCGTTGGTCCTGACCGCCACGTCGCCGTGCTCGGCCTGGTGGATTCCCAGTTCCGCCTCCAGCGGGAACAGCGGCGCGGCGGCCAGCATCTCGCGGCCCACCGCCTGGCTGAAGGCGCACAGTATGATCCGGCGGTCCCGCCCACGGGCCCGGTCCACCAGCACCTGATAGTCTGAGTCGCCGGAGCCCAGGATGATGAATCCGCAGTCCTCACGGTCGCGGATCCAGTCGTAGACCTCCAGCAGGATGGACGGGTCGGACCGGTCCTTGCCGGCCATGGTACGGGGCGCGTGGTAGAGCGCGACGCCGGCCTCGGTGAAGGCCCGGCCGTCCTCGGGCCGAAGGCTCCAGTCGCCGAACGCCTTGCCGCCCAGCACCTCTCCAAAGATCCGGCCGACGCCGACCATCGCCTGGGCGACGTCCTGGGGCGTAATCTCCACCTGGTACATCAACGCGCCGCGGCGGATGTTCTCCCAGTCGATGGCGATCAGAACGCCGGTGGCATGCTCTTCCAAGTGGTTGCCTTCCTGATCAACTCGAGCCTGATCAACTCGGTAGGATGCGACCGGCGTTAGCTTCCTCCGGTGCAATACCTGTGGATCGCATGACCTCGATTATCCTGAAGCCTCTGGCCCGGAGAACGACATTACCACGGTACTGAAGCATGTGCCGGCCACCGCTTGGGATGGCCAACGAGCTGCCCACGGCAGTTTGACAGCCTCCGCCAACCAGTACTATGGTGATCATATTGCGATGTCAATGACATCACTCGCACTCAACACGCACTGACAAGGATCATAGCCATGGCGCAGATCACCGCCCGGGTATCCGATGAAGTTGCCGAGGCGCTGGATGCGGCGGCGGCCACGCTGAACCGCAGTCGCGCCGAGGTGATCCGGCAGGCCTTGGAGAGCTACCTGGAGGACTTCGACGACCTCACCGTGGCCATGGAGCGGCTGCGCGATCCCACCGATCCGGTCCTGGATTGGGATGAGGTCCGGCGTGAGCTACTCGGTTCGGATTAGGGGCAGCGCTCGGCGGGAGCTGGCGCAGCTGCCCCGGGAAGCCAGGGAACGGATCATCGACGCCATCGACGCCCTGCGAGAACAGCCATTGTCCGGCAGCCCGCTGAAGGGCGGTCTGCGGGGCCTGCGCCGCCAGCGCGTGGGCGACTACCGCATCCTGTACGAGCTGCTGGACGACGAGCTGGTCATCCTGGTAGTGCGCATCGCCCACCGGCGCGAGTCGTACCGCCGCAGATAGCGCCAAGTGAATATTCACGACGAAATCACCATCCCCGGCCAGGAGGCGCGACACGGCGAGCTGCCCGCCTGGCTGAGCGCGAGCCCGGTCTGGCCGGCGGTGAGCGCCCAGACGGCTGGTGGCCAGCTCTACCTGCACCAGGCCATGGGGCTGGAGCTGGTGGGCCAGGGCCACAACCTGGTGATCAGCACCGGCACCGCCAGCGGCAAGTCCCTGGTCTTCCAGGCGCCCACGTTGCACCATCTGGCCGCCAATCCCAACGCCACGGCCATCGCCATCTACCCCATCAAGGCGCTGGCACGGGACCAGGTGATCCGCTGGCAGAAAATGGCGGAGGCCGCCGGGCTGGATCCAGCCAGCATCAACCGCATCGACGGCGACGTGCGCGACCTGACCGAGCGGCGGCAGATCCTGCAGCGCACCCGCCTGGCGCTGATGACCCCCGACGTGATCCAGCAGTGGCTGATGGCCTACTCGGAGCCCCTCTACGGCCGGCGGCCGCTGCGCCATGACCTCCGCGAGGTCCAGAATACCCAGTACAACGTGCGCCGGTTCGTTTCGAACCTGGCGTTCCTGATCCTGGACGAGGCCCACACCTACGACGGCGCGCTGGGTACCCACTGCCTCTACCTGCTGCACCGGCTCCAGCAGAAGCGCCGGGAGCTGATGGCCGAGTTCGAGCCGCTGCGGGTCATCGCCGCCAGCGCCACCATCCACAATCCAGCCCAGCACCTCGAGACCCTGACCGGCCTGCCCTTCCAGGTGGTGGACGACCGCTACAACGGCAGCCCTCGCGCCGAGCTCACCGTGCAGCACGTCGTCGGCCGCGAGCCCCACGACGAGGGCTGGCGTGACCTGCAGACGGCGGTGCGGGAGGTGATCGGCGAGGACCCCGATCGTTCGTACATCGCCTTCGTCGACGACCGGCAGCTGGCCGAGCGCGCCGCGGCCGGCATCGAGGCAGCCCGCAGCATCACCGAGGACGCCATCATCGTGGAGTCCCGGGACGCCATGGCCTACCGGTCCGGCCTGATGCGCCGCGAGCGCATCGAAGAGGCTCTCAGGGAAGGTGACATCCGCGGCATTGCCAGCACCAGCGCCATGGAGATGGGCATGGACATCCCTGACCTGCAGGTGGGCTTCAACCTGGGATTGCCTCACTCGGTGGGACGGGTCAGGCAGCGGGCCGGACGGGTGGGAAGGACCGGCCCGGGGCGGTTCATCATCGTGGCGCCGCGCCATGCCTTCCAGTTCCACGAGGACAGTCTGGCGGCATACTGGCAGCAGCCGGTGGAGCCGGCTCGGCTCTACCCGTCCAACCCCGTCATCAGGAACACCCACGGCCGCTGCCTGGCCAAGGAGACCGACCTCAACGGGATGGAACGCTCCATACCGTCGCCCACCGACGCTTGGCCGGATCAGCTTCCCCAGACGCTAAGGGAGATCGCCCGGGGCGACCACTACGCGCCGGAGTTCCAGACGGGCGATCCCCAGCAGCCCCACCGCAACGACATTCGTGATGCCGCCGATGGCAGGGCGCGCATCGTGCAGCTGATGCCGGGCGGCGAGGGCGAACCCCTGACCACCGAGCTGCTCACCAGCGAGGTCACCCGAAGGGAGGCGGCGCGGGATGCCTACCCCCTGGCCACCTACTTCCACGCCAAGCAGAGCTACTCCGTCTTGGCCTGGCGGGAGTCGGGCGGCGATACCGTGATCACGGCGCGGCACGCGCTGCCCCGGGAGACCAGGCCCATCATACGCAGCGGCGCAACGGTCACGCTGCAGCAGCCCCGCACGTCAACCCTGGGACACCTGGAGTACTGCACCCACGCCCAGGCGGTGGCCTGGGAGCGCATAGTGGGATGCTCCATCCGCGAGCCGGGCGACAGTGAGTGGCGGGACGTCCACTACGGCGCCGAGGGCATCCCCGAGGTGGAGACCAACCTGCGCACCACGGCCACGGTGATCATCATCTGGGAGGACTGGTTCGACGACGCCAACACCCGGCGGGACGTGGCCCGGGCGCTCAGGACAGTGATGTGCAGCCGGGAGTCTACCCATCCGGCCGACATCCGCACCACTCACCAGAACGTGCAGGTGGTAAGGGACGGCCGCAGCAGCGAGGTGCGCCGCGCCATCGTCCTCTGGGACAAGGTGGGCGGTGGGCTCGGACTATCGAAGGCCATGGCCGACAACCTGGGCCGCTACACCCAGGCGCTGCTGGAGATCGCCCGCTCGTCCGGACAGCGCTCGGAACGGGAGCGGCTGCTGCGGGAGGATACCGCAACCCTGCTGCACCGGTGGGCGGCTGCCGTGGCGCCCAACACCCTGGGCCCCGAGCAGACACCCGCCATCACCGAGTACGGCGGCACGACCTTCCGCAGCCAGCTGGAGGCCCGATGGGCGGCGTACTTCGACCGGCGGAGCATCGCATGGGAGTATGAGCCGGCGCGGTTCGACGGCTGGACGCCCGATTTCCGGCTCGTGCTGAACGGGGATGGGGTCTATGCGGAGGTCAAGCCAGTGAGCGAGTTTCCCATGGACGTGGCCCAGCGGCTCCTGAGCTCTGGTTGCAGGGATGTGCTCATCCTCGGTCAGGGACCTCGCCATGCCTGGCGTTATCGGGGCGACGGCTGGAACCAGGTGGACCTCACCGCATGACCACAGCCTGCCGACGACGTCTATTGCTCCGCGGGTTGAACCGGCAGCAACTCCAGGGCAAAGTCTCGGCGTTGTTCGGGCGCAACGGTCAGGAACTCGGCGATGGCCGTCTCACCCCGATCAACCCAGTCCCGGGCCTGATCAGCCGTGAAGGTCGTCGCCGGATCCTCCTCGGCCAGCACCCTCTGGTGATGAGAGGTGAGAAAGAGATCGACGAAACGCCGGATCGCCTCGGGATGGCGGGAGAAGTCGGCCGGCATCAGCTCATGCGCCGAGTCACCGCCCAGGGCCGTGTAGACCCGGCTCCACTCCGGCGTTTCGCCCTCCGTTTCGGACGGACCGATCAGCAGGTCCGCGTTGCTGCGGGCCAGGGCGTGGTACACGGCGTAATAGACGGTGCCGACCGCGAGACGAAGCCTGGTCTGGTGGAGATGGTCCGACGGCGGAGTTGTCGCCGTCTCCCGCGCCAGGTCGATGAGTTCCATCCATTTCATGGCATGACCTCCGTGGTCATCGAATGTGATTATGCGAGGGGGCAGCGCGCCGGAAGCGCCGGCTGCAGCCGCTCCATACGAGCGTGGGGAGCACAAATCCGCATTCGGCAGGGCGGGAGTCAGCCGGTTACCAGTTCAAGTCGGCCGCCGTAGCGCCGGAAGTCCGCGGTGTTGAAGGTGAGCAGCCGGCGCTCGCCGCGGGCCAGCATGGTGGCCACGATGTTGGCGTCGTGAACCTGCCTTCCTCCCACCTGGACATCACGGCACAGTGCCAGCAGCGCATCGGTCACCCGCGGGCCATTCCCAAGCACTTCGAAAGCCCGGCCCAGGCGGCCCAGGTCGTCGAGGGCTTCATCGCGAGTGACGGGCACCGGCCAGACCTGGAGACGGGTGACGACCGCCAGGTACTCGCGCATGACCTGGCGGCTGATGCGCAGCGGTTCCGGACCGCGAAGACCCCGTTCCAAACCCTCCCTGGCGATCTCGTGGCGCGGCGCCGCGCGGATGCGGGCGTTCACCAGTCGGAGCGTTGAGCGAACTCCAGGCTGGTATCCAGTCGGTCTTGGGGTGTCATCGTATTCTGCGGCCCAGCTGGTCGGCCAGGGTTACGGCGGTCCTGGCAAACATGAACGCCTCGTCGTTCGTTCGGCCGGCGTCTTGATAGGCTCCGGTCCGTACGGCATCCGGTTGGCCCATTGCGGCGGCGAAGGCACTGTTGAGGTCCTGGCCCTGCTGAGAGGCTGATAGCAGTAGCTTGTAAACGCTTTCGCCTTCGGCCGGCAAAGAACCAGTTGCGAGCGCCACCACGGTTCTGAGGTCGTCGTCACGGTCTCGGTGCGGCCATCCCAACAGTGCGGCCGTGGCGGCGATCGAGCAGATTATCGCGCTGCATAGGCATTCTGTAGCTTGCTCGCGCTGATCGCTCTCGAAATATGTTGAGGCCTTATGGAAGTACGCCTCGGCAGCTTCAGTTGCGCTTTCTCGAATTGCGTCGGTCCACTGGTCGGTGATGGGAGTGCTGAATTTGCCCGTTTCGTCGTCCCAACCCAGATTGGGTATACCGCGTTGCTGTTTTATCGCCGCGTTAGTGGCGACTGCGGTGGCGTGTCCAGCGTCGGCGACGGCGTCGAGTCCGTTTAGGAGGCCCAGGATAGGATAGCGTTCGGTGTATAAGGGAATGCGGGCTTCCAGGTTGGCTCGCAATCTCGCTTCGTCAGCTGCGGAGAGGTCTCCTGTGGTGTTACGGAGGACGCGTTGGGCCGCGAGTAGGATCACATCCTTGATTTCGTCGCGTAGTTCCATTGGATGCCTCTCAGTCAGTTTCGGATGGTCGGCCTGGTTAATGCTAATCAGCAGGGTTGCCGTTTGTCCACAAGCTGTTGATCGTTCGTCGGGTGGTTGGCTGCCGGCTGCTGCTTGCGCTCGGGGCGATTGATGACACTTCGCGCTTTTTTGGCAGACTTCGTCCGGTGTACTATGCCGGCATGGAAGTACCGCACTACTGGACGGCCGAGCAGGTTCAGCGTCTTTTGGATGCGCTGGCCAGCAACAACCGGCACCAGGCGCGCACCGCGGCGCTCATCATGTGGCGCACCGGTCTGCGTGTCTTGGAGGTGCTCGAGCTTGAGTGGCGTGATTTGAACTACGCCGGCGATCCGGCGACGCTGTTGGTCCGTCACTCAAAGACACGGAAGGCGCGCACTGTGCGGATGCACGGAGAGCTCGTGCAGCTCTTCACGAACTGGTCGGCAAGCCGGTCGCCGCGGGTCAAGGTGGTGGCTATTAGCATGCGGACCGTGTTGCGGCACATCGCGGACGCGGTGGTGGCCAGCGGCCTCGACGAGGAGGCACCTGGGACCGGGAAGCGGCGCCCTGGGGCTCACAGCCTTCGGCACAGTGCGGCCCGGCACTGGCTGATGGTCGGGAAGGTGCCGCTGAACGTGGTCAGCGCCTGGCTGGGGCACGCCAACGTGCAGGTGACGCTCCGGATTTATTTACCGATTGTCGGGACGGACTACGTGATGGAAGCCGTTCCGTGATTCAGGTCGACATCGTTTGGCGATGGCCCTGCGCGCAGTTGCCCGCGGGGCTTTGTTTGTTGTGCGGAGGGTGCTCGCGTTATCGATAAATCGGGAGGGTGGGTGGTGTGGAAAATGGGGGCACGGACAAGCCCCTGACGGTAACACCTGTGGATCTCGGTCTCGTCGCCACGGACTGGTGGCGAGAAAACGAAGCGCGCCGGCTGCCTGGTGAGGGGAGCGGGTACACGGTTTTCGCCGTCGAGTTCTTCGACGGTTGCGTATTTTTCGATTACACCCAGGAACTGGCCTTTGAGCGCGTTTCGGAGCTGGCGTTCTCGCCGGTCGAGATCTGGCGTGACCCATTCGTGGCGTCACACGCGGTGGCGATGGCGTACCTCGTGCGGTGCGTGGCGTCTGACCTCACCGGTAGTGATGAGCTGGAGTTGGCGGATCGCCTGGTGTTGGCGGCTCCTCGGGGCATGGCGCTGCGGGGGAGACGGGTGCTGGAGCACCCCGAGTGTTTCCTGGGCGAGAACGCTATGGAGCCGGTGTCGATGAGCTTCGGGGAGTGGGTCCAGACCCGCGAAACGGTCGAGACCGGGCGTTCTCCCAGTTGAGACATCCCTTAACAGGTATTAGCGGGCGTCGTATGGCTGCCGCCCTTGGAGCCCATCCTGCCTGCCGTTCAAAGTGGCGGCGTTGGACCGGGTCGGAGCCGGCAGCGTCACGTGGTTGGTCGCGGCGGGCGTGATGCCTTGGCGGGCACTGTATCGGGCTTCGCCTGCAACCAGGCCGCCGTCTTGATGCCCGTCGGTCTGGCTCGCCGCTTGTTGCCAGCGATGCCTCAAACGATGGTTCCGTCGCCACCCACGAGGAGTTGCACCGCTTCGGGTCGTCAACCGTTTCCGCGCGGTTGCAATCGTGCCAAACCCGCACGCGTTTGTACGCGGGTCGACGATATTCAGGTCGCGCCGGTCAGTGGCCCCTGCAGTTCCCGCCGGCGCGTACATTGCCTTTCCCGCTCCGCCGCGATGCCGTGCCCAGTGTTCGGACGGATACCGCACTAAACGTCCCTTTGCGTAGCGCCCTGTCGCGCCGCACCGGAGATCCGAAAGGCAATTTGCGCCGGCATGCTTGAAGGCCGGACCTTACTTGAAGGCCGGACCTTACCGGTAAACGGGATGAGAATCGATGCGGCAGAATGCCCGATAACACGAGGATACGCGAACGCCAGGAGGTGGGATGGATGCGGAAACCGATGTCGGTGGCTACGGACTTTGATCAACGTCGAGAGGGCGTTCAGGAGGTGGTCGTCCGCATCCGGGGACAACCGTATACGGCCCGCAATGCGATCAAAAATGGATCGACTGTGGCATATCGAGGTGGGGGACCGGGGCAACTGCATCCCACTCCCCCTGGAGGACAGGCTGTCGCCGTTTCAGCGATGGCCGACAACGTAATTGGCCTGGTGCGGCGTTGCGGCGCAGCGACGACTCGATGAATATGGAGCGTTGACGATGGTTACGATGGTTTCAAATGAAAAAGCGGTCAAGGACGGTCATGCAACATCGGAACCTGAAACCACGCAGGAGTTGCTGCCGCGGCATCCGCTGAGCCGGCTGGCTGGTGAACTCACACCGGTTGAAAGGGCCGGTCTGATCGTGGAGTTGTCCGGGACCTCCACTGCCGTCGAGGTTGACGTCCTCGACGGCAGCGTCATCTACGACTGGCACCGCTATGAGGTGGCGATGGAACTGGCGAAGACCGTCGTCTACAACCGGATCGATGACGACGACCCCGCGGGTTACCTGATCGGACGCCTGGTCGGCGGGCGCTCACTGAACGGCAGCCAATGCGCGGCCATCGAGGTGACGCTGCGATCATGGCAACCAACCGGGCGGCCGAAAAAGGCTGCAAAAAGTGCAGACTTGGCCGGGAAACCGCCGCCAACCATGACCACCAAGGCCATGGCCGCAGAGGCCCGGGTCTGCGAGACCTACATCCGTATGGCCAAGCGGGTTTACCGGAACGGTGGGGAAGGCGCGATACGGAAGGTGATCGTGGGGGAAGTATCGCTGAGCGTGGTGGACGCCGTGCTCTCGGAGAGCAAACGGAGGAAAGGGTTTGCCGAAACGGACCGGGCCAGCGCGGCGCCTGATGGTGTCGGCAAAAAGCCGGCAACGGAACACATGGAAGATGACGTACCTCCGGTTACGGCCGGCGACGGTGCACTCGTTGACGGCGACGGCGAAGACACGGAAGGGCTTGCAAACTCATCCTGGGTCGCAATCGTACTGGCGCTCATGACGGAAAACCGTCGTCTCAAGAGGATCAATCAGGACCTCGAAAACGAGAACCGGCTCCTGAGCGCGCAGGTGGCGAAGCTGTCCAGGCTCGGGTCAAAGGTTGCCCGTCAGGAGCCATCCCCAGCATCGGCGGCTCCGTCGACCGCGATGGCCGTCGCCAACTCTGTCGGAACTGGTGAGCAGGTGTCGGCGGGAGTTGGCGCCGGCGGCGATCAGATGCCGCTGGATCTCTAGACGGATCAAATCATCGCCTTGAATGCGCTCGGCTCGTGCCGCCGAGCATTCTGTTTTTTGTGACGCCGCAGGGAACCGCCAACTTGGACTCGCAGCGTGGATGTCGCTGGCGGGGTGTTCATCTTCCCAAGATCGCCATGCGTTAGTTCTGCGGCAGTCTCCAGAGGCGGATCTGTTCAAATGGTCCAAACCTCCTGCCTGAGGCGGCCGACCACCATGTCGACGCTCTGGAGGCAGGAGTCAAAGACCTCCGGAGCGGAGGAGATCTCGGTCTGACCGACGTCCTCGCCGTGCGCCCGGTCGAAGTAGGCGTCCAGGGGAAACAAAAGCATCGTCGGCAATCCGTGCTCTTGGTGATGAGCAATGTCTCGCTGCGGCGCAACTCATGGCCGATCACCACCGGTCTTCCGGCGACCACGCGGTCTGGGCGAGAGGGGTCCGCCGGATCCGGTATCGACTGAAACGAAGTTGATCCGGCCCATGAGTGCCGGGCCACAGTACGGTGGCCGTCAGGAGCAGCCGGTGCTTGTCCGGGTTGCAGATGTCCCCAGGCAGGGCCAGGCCCCGGGAGACCTGGCGGAGGTCGGCCCGGCAATGGTTGTCGGTCTGCCGGCACGGCTGCACCGCCGTGATGTAGCCTCGGGCAAGGTCGTCCACTTCGCGCAATTGCCTGGCCAAGCGCCGGCCCGCTGTGGGTTTCCCCACCGGAAACCGGTGGTGTCACCCGGGACATTCACTGCCGCCGCGATAGACCCAATGGTGGTGGCCCTCACGCTCCTCGGGCACGAAGAGGCGGGCGAGTTCGGAGCAGAGTTCGGCGATGTCGGTCCCGAGGCGGCGCAACTGGAGCTTGGCCGGCGCGACCGTGGCGTCCACGGCGTCCGGCCTGTTCATCAACGACTGCCGCTCACTGGTGTTGTGGAAATGGGCAGGGACAGGGTTGCGGATTGGATCAAGAACAACCACCGCGCCTCAAACGGACGACACGTCGCCTCCGAGGATGATGCGGACGCCGCCGCCGGCCGCAACCGCCAGCCCCAATGGGCCCAGGTGGGTGATGTCGGTGTTGTGCCCGAGGTCGGCAAGGACAGGCTGGGTATGTGCAGCGTTTCCAGGAAATCGGTCCTGGCTCACATCGTGAGGGCGTGAGGTAGTAGACAACGTGGTGTGGGCCGCGGCTGATGGTGATGGCGCCGTCTGCGCTGAGGCGGTCGGCCCAGCGGCGTACGGACCGAACGCTGGCCTGGCATTTCCGGGCCAGGTCAGTCTGTTTGATGCGGACGCAATTCTCGTCGGCGGCGAGTTCAGCGAGCTTGCTGTGGAAGGCGGAGATACCTTCGGTGTTGTACGGTGCGCGATTGGATGTGGGCGCTGGGCTGGCAGATGGGGGCGGCGTCTGCGCCGGAGGGTCGGCAGCGCCGTCGAGGATCGCGGCTGCCAGGGGCAATAGCCGTATGGTGTAGCCGTGGCGACTACGCTGGAACTCGATGATGGCGTCGTCCTGAAGCGTGTCAAGCCGGCGTGAGACGGTGCGCGTATGGACGCCAAGGTGCTCGGCGAGGACCCCGGGTTTGACGGTGAATGGCGCCTGGTCTGCGGGCGCGAGCGCAGAGAGGCGAGATAGCGTTGTTAGGGCCCTGGCCTGTCTGCCGTTGAGCCGGCGGGGGTTTGCTTCCATGTGAAAATCATGGTTATGGCCCGTCGAAATGGCCTGTCGAGCAGGGCTTGGCGGTGGTGTGCAGAAGAATTGTAATAGGAATTGTGCAAAGATGTGCAATAGGCAGGAGCCGGGTTTCGGGCGAAATGGGAATGATTTTGCCGGCGTATTGGTCGATATTGAGTATGGACGTGCGGGCAATTTGATTTACGCCGGCGGCGATCATAAAAACCCCAGTTTTTGACTTCAATAAAAACAGGGGGGTTGTTAAGGAAGTGGAACTTATTTAGGCATGAGGAGCGTAAATGAGATTTACAGGGTTAAGTGTCGTGAGCGGAGGCCGGGATGGGAACGAAATGAGGGGAAGAAAAATGAGGGATCGGCATGTCGTGTCGGCGTTGGTCGGGGCCGTTGGTCTGCTGAGGGAACGACGGAGGATGAGGCCAGTCCCGATCGGCGGATGGAGGGTGTTCCGGGTCGGGCAGGAAGGCGAACTGGCAGAAGCTGATCAGTTCGCTACTGACCGAATCGTAGACCATCGACATGCGGGCTGGATCAAAGATAACCACCGCGCCTCAGACGCTCGACATGTCGCCGCCGAGGATGATGCGGACGCCGCCACCGGCCGCAACCGCCAGCCCCAATGGGCCCAGGTGGGTGATGTCGGTGTTGTGCCCGCCGCTGGCAGGAACAGGCTGGGTATGTGCGGCGTTTCCAGGAAATAGATTTAGGCTCACATCGGTCCAGACGGGCGCGCCGGCCAGCGCCGGCAGGAACGCCGGGTCGGGATGGGAGGCGGTGAGCGCCAGGAGACGCCTGGCCCGGGAGAAGGCCACGTAGTACTGGCGCCTGAGGTCGAACTCGTCGACCCGGTCCGGAGGTTCGCCGTCGGGTTCGGGGCGAAATTGCCCCAGGTCCCGGTCCAGGCGGTCCGGCCACTGCCGGAACCGGCGCGGCAGACCCACCGCCACCACCGGCCACTCCCGGCCCTTGGCCTGGTGGATGGTGGTGAGCAGCACATGGTCCTGCGGCTGCTGCTTTCCGGACACCGTTTCGTCAGCATCCGGTCCGTCGCGGCCGGCGACGAGGTGAACCGGTATGCCGGCGCTGCGGAAGGCGTCCACGTAGGGCTGGGAGTGCCTCCATTTCACGCTGGGCAGCAGGACGACGGCCTGGTTGTAGTCGGTGATGAACCCCCGCCCCCGGAGCGACACCAGCATCGCCGCCAGTTGGCCGGCCTCGTCCCGCCGGTCGGTCCCCATAATGGACACCACGGCGGGATGATCGTCGCTGGCATGGGCGGCCCTGGGCGCGATGGTCTTGTCGAAGCGGTGATCGACGCCCCTTGGATTGCTCCAGTCGCCCGAGGCCATCCAGTGGTTGAACGCGGCCACGATGCGCCGGTGGGAGCGGTAGTTGTTGGTGAGGTACAGCAGCCGGCAGCCGGGAAGACGAGCCCTGAACCGCGTCATGTTGTCCACCCGTGCGCCGCGGAAGCGGTAGATGGCCTGGTCGTCGTCGCCCACCACGCAGATGTTGCCGTGGGCCGACGCCAGGCGCCGGAGCAGTCGCTCCTGGGCGAAGCTGGTGTCCTGGTACTCGTCCACCAGCAGGTGACGCATTCGGGCGCTGGCGTCGGCGCGTACCTGTGGGTTGTCCAGCAAAGCCAACGCCCAGGTCTGCAGGTGCGCGAAGTCCACGGCGCGTCGTTCCCAGAGGAGCTGACCGTAGCGTTGATGACACCGGCCCAGGGCCGCCGGGAATGGCAGGCCCGACGCAATCAGCCGGCGGTGATCGATCAGGTCGTCGGAGATGCGGTCAAAGTAGCGGCGCGCCTCGACCACCGCACGCTCCGGATCGGTCCACCGGTCGTTCCCCCGGGCGAGGACGGCATGGTCCGGCCCGAAGATGTGGTCGTAGTTGGTCTCCATGAGGTCCAGCTGGTCGGCCGTGTTCAGGAGCCGGTAACCGGGCCTGAGCCCGATGGCGTTTCCGTATTGGGTGAGCAGTCGGTGGCACAGGCTGTGGATCGTGGACACCATGACCCGGGACAGGTCTCCGGAGTGTCCGGAGGCGCGCAGCGTGGCGGTGAACCGGTTGCGCATCTCCCGGGCCGCCTCCCTGGTGAAGGTGCAGAGCGCCAGTTCGTGGGGCTTGGCCCGGTCCGTGAGGACCAGGTTGGCGGCCCGGTCGGCGATGCAGGTGGTCTTGCCGGAACCGGGACCGGCGACCACCTGCAACGGCCCGTCGCCGTGGGCGATGACCTCCATCTGTTGTGGATCTAGTTCGGGGTGCAGGCGGCTGATGATGGGACTTACCATTGGCTGTGGTTCCATTTCGGCGGTCGGGATGTTGCAGAACGCTACGACGTGTTGCTTGGGCGAGCGAGCAAAGGGCGCCCGTTGGCGCGATCGCGCTTGCGGCGAAACGCCGTCAGTCCCGCTCTGCGGTGGGCGGATGCGGAAGCTGGGGCGGCGCGCCCGTTTCGCCAAAGGGCGCTGAGGGCTCCCGGGCCGGCATCGTCTCGGCCGATGGGTGCGAGCACGGTTTGGCCGGCGACGCCGGCGACAGCGACGCGATGATGGCCGGCAGGTCCTCCGTGGAGTTGAAGTTCAGGATCAGGGGACCGTAGTTGTGGATCACCACGGAGGCGGCGCCCATCTCCATCTGGGTGGGCACGCCGGGCGCCTCCGGTTCAGGAGATCCCCGCCGGGCGGAGGGAGGCGGAGACAGCGGTTCCCGGTACAGCATGGCGTGGACCTCGTTCTCGATGTGGGCCCCGGTCGGCGGGTGACGGACGACGTGGGTTGCCGCTATCTGTTCCAGCCGGACGCTCGGGTCCTCGCCGCGCCACACCAGGTGCACGCCCTTCACGCTGGCCAGGGCTTCGATCTGGGGATCCCGGTCCATGTCGGGGAAGATCAGCACCGGGATGGTGTAGATGTAGAAACCCAGCACTGATCCCAGCACATCGTGGACGGACATGGCGCCGTCCCAGGTCTGGACCACCGGTGAGGGCCGTTCTTCCAGGGACCCGTCCGGCGCGACGAGGCGCCAGTTGTGGTTCTGGATGACGTATCGGCCACCCTTGACCTGGATGGCAAAACGGCCCAGGTTTTCCACCCACAGCTGGATGTCCACCTCCTGCGTGTTGGCGCCGGCCTTCCATTCGTAGATCGCGGTGCCCTGCAGGTGGCTGTTGGCCAGGTGGTCCAGCACCGACATCTCGGCGCGGCGCTTGGGGTCGTTGCGCCGCTCTTCGGGCAGCGGGCTGGGATGGATCGTGATGCTCATGTTTGCAATTCTCCTTGATGTTGGATGACATTGTTGTTGGCGATGTTGGCGATGTTGTGATGGCTGGCGCGAGCGGCGCGAGGCGGACCGGGTCGGGGCAGCTGCGGGGCGGCGCTTTTATGTTGGTGAGGCCATGCGGTTCCTCCAGGGCATGGCGTGTGTGCGGAAGGTTGATCGGCGGATCGCCCGCGGTGATGTAGGCCAGGGGCCGGGTGAACCTCTGCGATTCTTGTATCAGGGTCGCGCGGATGCGCTGGGGCCGCCATACGTGCGGGCATCGGTCTCGGTGTCGGCGAAGCGAACCGCCGGCATGGAGGTCACCCGCTACGTCTGCACCGGAATTTGGTCAAACCCGATGTCGAACCAGGCGGCCTGGGCACCGCCTATCCTGACCATCAAACCCAACCCACTGGCGGCCGCGGCCGAACTTCCTGATGCGGGCCTCGGCAAGAGGAGGATGCGGGTCGAAGCCACATCGACCGCGCCATGCCGCAGGGTGTCCTCCCGTCGTCATTTGGGCGCGCTCACGCAACATTCGCAGCGTCGACACCGACGGACACGGCTCCAAGCACCGCTGTGCGGTCTGGCTGTACGGTCCGGTCCGGTCCGCTGCTCCTGGGAAGGGGTCAGCCTGAGGTTGTTGGCCGATGCGGGTCCCAGCCCGGCTGTCTGGTTGGGCACCGGGCCGGCTACTGGCGGCTATGGTCTGGGTTCGCCGATTGCGCGGTGTGGGGAGACTGGGTTTAGGGGGCTTTGCACAAATAATCGGTTTTGAGGCGATTATTTGTGCAGGTTAGACCCAAAACCATTGTTTTACGCTCACTCTTCATGTGGAACGTGAGGGTGGTCGGTGTGGTGTCAATGCCGACCGGCGCACTCGTCCCGGTGTAGTCGGCGAAGCGTGGGGGCGGCTACCGCGACCTGACCAGTGTGAGCGTCGCGATGTGCTACGGCTTGTCTTGTGTCTGGGGTTGGCACCGGGTCGGTCAGTGGCCTGACGGTGTGATGGTGCGGTCGGCTCTGCGTACATGGAAAGTAAGGATGTTGTCCGTGGGGTCGTGGGTCATCCGCAGGTCTTTGAGGATGTCCTGACCAAGTATGCAGGGCAAGCCGGCGGGGACATCTTGGGGCGTCGCTATCCAGATGTCTACGTCGTAGTGGTAAACGGAGGCGCCGTCGGCGTTGGCAATGGCGATGGTCGCGGGTTCGGTGAAGCGCCTTGAGCTGCCGGTTGCGCCGGTGATGACGAAGGGGTTTTCGAGTTGCGCCTAGGGCAGGTCGGCAAAGACGGTGGGGTCGGAACCGGTGTCGACCAAGAATGTGGCGTAGGCGTTGACCATGAGCCTGGGAATGAGGACCCGCGCCATAATGGTGGGTTGTGCTTCTTCAAACCAGCCTTGGATCATAGGACCATGACCTTGGGGTGGGGGTCTAGGAACTTGGTCCTGGCGGGCCCTTTGGGCGAGATGGCGCGAAGGTCCCTAGCCAAGGTTTCCTGGTCCGGGGCGAACCTCAGTATCAGGTCGGAGGTCATGCCGGCCCACAGGCCGGAACGAGGATTGTCCAAGGTCTGTAATGCTTTCCTGAATGCAGCGGAGACTCGTTCGAGTTCCCGAATGCGGGCGATGGTTTCGCGGGCATCTTCAATGGCGTCGTGGTCTGATGCTGGGTGGTTGCCCATTTCGCTCCTCCGCGAAGGATGGGGGTCGGTTTCAGGGTATCTGAAGGCAATTCGGGTCGCAACGGGTTCTGGCCGGCGCCAACACCACCTGGACCATGGTGCAGCGGCGATGGTCCGCTGCACCCGACCGCTTCGACCGGTTGGACAAACAGCAGGCCGGCGCGCTGATCGCCACGCTGCGTCGCCACGGGCATCTTCCGGCAAACCACTCCCTGGACGGTGGACCACCCAGACGGCAGAACTCAGACTGAGGCTGCGCGATGGCTCGCGGGCCGAGCCGTGCCGTCCGCGCTTCAGTACGCCGTCAGGGCCGGTGGGCCGGTAGGCCTCGCCGACACGCACCGTGTTGCTGCAGCGATCGGTCCCGCAACAAGGCCCTCATCCGCCATGCGCCTTACCCCGTCGATGGGCATGAGACCGGACGCAGGCGCAGGTCGTCCACTGAGGCCGGGGAAAGGGGGCTCGTACATCACCGCAGTTGCTCTTCTTGACCCCTCCACTCGCCACGGTTACGCTACCGCCGGCTCAGTGGACCGCAATGCAGGTCACCAAAGATGGACGGAGCAGTTGACCCCGTCCACGACGGCATCGCCCGCAAGGTCTGCGCATCGCCAGAAACGACACCGCACTGACGCTCTGAGGCCCTCTTGGGCGTGGCGGAGACCAGTGGAACTGTTGAACCTCAGCGGTGTGGTCTACGGCCAATTGGCGTGAGGATTAAAAGCGCCGGCCGGAACGCAGTGCGCTTCCGCGGCCGTTTTGGCGGCCGTCAACTGGGGACCGGAAAAGCCAGGGCCACAGTACCGGGACTGTCTCCGCAGTGAAGACCGGGAGGCGGCGCCGGAGCTGGCGTTCGAGCCGGATGCCCGCTCACAAAACTGAATTGTGCATTGACGCCAGGCGCTTGTTCCGATCGGTCCGGCCGGGATTGTTGCAAGAAAGGTCCGGCATACGCTACCGCGTTCCGGCAGGGTGATTGCGAGAGATGAGCGAACGAACTGCCAACGCTTCATTCTGGCAACTGATCCGGTCGCGGACCTTCGGATTGTTGTGGGTAGCCGGTGGTCTGTCCGCCATCGGCGATCAGTTCGACCTGATTGCTTTCCCGTGGCTGGTGTTGATGGTCACCGGCGACCCGACGGCGGTGGGCATAGTCCTGGCGGTGGGCAACGTTCCTGCCATTCTCTTCATTCTCATTGGCGGGTCGTTGGCGGACCGGTACTCGCCGCGGTTGATCATGCTCGCCAGCAACGGCATACGGATTGTCCTCGTCGCGTCCCTGGCCGCCTTGGTCTTGACTGAACTGTCAGACCTGTGGCTGATCTACGTGTTCGCGTTGCTCAAGGGCATCGCGGATTCGTTCTATTACCCGGCTCAATTGGCGATGCTGCCTCGCATCGTGCCGGTCGAACTGCTGCGACAGTCCAACGCTGCGGTGCGTACAACGACCCAGCTGAGCGGTTTCATAGGGCCTTCGCTGGCCGGCGGTGATTAACGACAATAAGGAATGCCTGTTGTGCTGACTATATTTGCCGGTTGAGGTGGGGTAAAACCCTCCGGCACGGAGGTGCCGGATTGATCAAAGACCGACAAGTCAGACTATTGAGGCGGAGACTTATGGAAGGAAAAACTCAGGAGACGGCGGCCGCCATGGCCGGGATGTGCGTGCGGTCAGCGCGCAAGTGGCAGGACGGCCCGTTGCCGTCGGAGACGAAGGAGGAGCGCTGGTGGCGGACCCGGCCCGATCCCTTCGACGGGGTGTGGGAGGAGGAGATTGAGCCTCTGCTGCAAGGCGATCCCAAGGGCAAGCTGAAGGCAACGACAATTATCGAATGGCTGGAGGAGCAGCATCCCGGGCGCTTCAGCGCCTCCCAGCTCCGGACCCTCCAACGACGATTACAGGACTGGCGGGCGCTGAATGGTCCGGACCAGGAGGTGTACTTCCCCCAGGAGCATCCGCCGGGACGGGAAGCCCAGTTCGACTTCACCCACGGCAGCGCCCTGGGGGTGACCGTCGCCGGTGAGCCTTATCCCCACCTGCTGTTCCAGCTGATCCTCAGCCACTCGGGCTGGCGTTACGCCGAGGTCACCGCCGGCGAGACCTTCCTGGCCCTCAAGCAGGGACTGCAGAATGCGCTGTGGACCCTGGGCGGCGTACCGGAGGTGGTGCGTTCCGACAATACCTCCGCTGCCACCCACGAGATGAAACGCAGCCGCGGCCGGGCGCTTAACGCCAATTACGCCGCCCTGCTGGACCACTACGGCGTGCGCTCCACCCGCATCAATCCTGGCAAGAGCCATGAAAACGGCGTCGCCGAGCACGCCCACTACCGTTTGAAGGATGCCGTGGACCAGGCCCTCATCCTCCGCGGCAGTCGCGATTTCCACACCGCCGATGACTACGCCGGTTTCGTACGGGAGATGGTGGAGAAGCGCAATCGCCTGGTGAAGGGGAAGCTGGAGCAGGAAATGGCTTGTCTGAGGCCCCTACCGCCAGCTCCCATGCCGGAATACGCCAACTACCAGTCCAAGGTGCGCCGGTGGAGTACGATCCAGGTGGCGGGACGCAGCTACAGCGTCCCGTCCCGGCTCATTGGCAAGGTGGTACAGATCCGCCTCTATTCCGATCACGTGGAAGTGTACTACAAGGGTCACTTTGTCGAACGCATGGAGCGAGTGCGCGGAGATGGGGAAGTAAACGTCAATTACCGTCACGTGATCAATTCCCTGGTGCGCAAGCCGGGAGCCTTTGCCCGTTACCGCTTCCGGGAGCAGCTGTTTCCCACCCTGCGCTTCCGGCTCACCTACGACGCGCTCAGGCAGTGGCGCGGGGAGCGCGCCGACGTGGAGTACGTGCGCATCCTGCACCTGGCGGCGCAGACCATGGAGGCCAATGTGGACAGCGCCCTGTCGCTGCTGCTGGAGGCCGGTCAGCCCTTTGACTACGGCGAGGTGCGGGAACTGGCCGAGCCCAAACCGCCTCAGGCTCCGGTGCTCACCCTGTCCGGCCAGCCGGACCTGAAGATCTACGATGGTCTGCTCACCGTCAACCTGGCTACGGCGGGGGTGTGCGCATGATGGACACCGACACCAGGGTCATGCAGGAGCGCATCGGCCTGCTCTGTCGCGAATTCAAGCTGCCCACCATGGGCGCCCAGTCGGTGGCCCGTTTCACCGAGGCTGGCCACGGCGACGCCCTGTCCACCTTCCTGGAGGTGCTGGAGCAGGAGGCCGAGGATCGCCGCCACCGGCGCATCAACCGGCTGCGTCAGGCGTCCCGGCTACCCTCGGGCAAGACCTGGGAGACCTTCGAGCATCACCGGATGCCGCTCGCTCTACGGCAGCAACTGGACCACCTGGCCCAGGGCAGTTTCGTGGATCACGGCGTCAACGTGCTGGCCTTCGGTCTCCCCGGCACCGGCAAGACCCACGCCCTATGCGCTCTGGGACACCGACTGGTGGAAACCGGACACTCCGTCCTCTTCGCACCGGCCTACCGTCTGGTGCAGGATCTGCTCGCCGCCAAACGCGACTTCGACCTGCCCAGACAACTGCGCAAGCTGGACAACTTCGACCTCCTGCTCCTGGACGATCTGGGCTACCTCCCCCAAGGCGCTGAGGAGTCCGAGGTCCTCTTCACTCTGATCGCCGAACGCTACGAGCGGAGGTCGCTGGGCATCACGTCCAACCTGGTCTTCTCGGAGTGGGAACGCATCTTCGCCAACCCCATGGCCACCGCCGCCGCCATTGACCGGGTCGTGCACCACTCCGTCATCCTGGAGTTTGACGTCCCCAGCTACCGGACTGACGCAGCACAGCAACGCGGCGAGACTGCCGCGGCCGAGGAGGTGAACCGGCAAAACTAATCGACGATAAATCGGCAAGAATGGTTGACGCGGGACAGGCGGCCTCATAGCCTTGTTCAGCGCCGGACCATCTCCCACGGACGGCGCGGATAAGATGGGGATAGGACTGGCGTTCGTGGTGGTGGCCTTGGTTCTATCGGTGTCCGCGCTGATGCTTCTGCTGATGCGCACGGAAATCGCCGCCCATGGACATGCGGGCGAAGAAACGGAAAATGCCAGCATACTTTCATCGATTGGCCAGGGGATTCAGTACGCGCGCGCGGACGCGGCTATGCTCGCAATCTTCCTGCTCATCGTGCAGATGGAACTCCTGATGCGGGGACCGGTGACGGTGGGAATGCCCGTCCTGGCGCATTCACGGTTGACGGGTGGCGCGCTGGCGTTGGGGATAATCACTTCCACCTACGCCGGAGGTTCGGTGCTGGGCGCTGTCCTTGCAGGGGCGTTGCCCGCACCCAGGCGTGGGTTAGGGCCAATTGTGGTTGCGGTCTTCACCCTTTCCGGGATCCTCATGATGCCCTTCGGCTGGCTGAACGCGACGTGGCTGGCGTCGGCAATTACGCTGGCGATCGGGGTAATGGGCGGGTACGTGGGGGTCCTGATCATCTCGTGGATTCAGGGCCGAACGCAGCAGGCCATGTTGGGCCGAGTGATGAGCCTGTTGCTGGTTGCTCAGGTTACCGTGTCCCCAATTTCTACAGCGGCATCGGGTATCCTGATCAAGGTGAGCTTGGGATGGGTATTTCTTGTCGCTGGCGCGTCAATGGCGACCCTCAGTGCAATGATCGGCTTGCGGCGTGAGATACGCGGGATGCGTATGGCTGAAAGCCAGGACGGCTAGCCGAATCCACGAAACCGTTGCGTCAAGCACGCGTAGGCCCAACATCCTTGTGGCGGGGGTTTCCTGAGCGGTGTACCCCCTCGTGATATCGAAATCGGGGCAGGTGGGAGGCTCGCCACGTCGAGCGAGACGGACGACCACTCTGGCGTTACGGTCAACGAGCTGTCATCGAACCAGCCCACCAGCGTATGAAGGGCGAGCGCCCCATCGCCATTGACCGTCCCCGGCGTCGGGAGCCACATTGCGGGTCATGGACCATGCTGTATCCGGTGGCCCAGGGCGGGTGCAGGTCCTGCTAGCCGCGGATACGGCCATCTCCCAAGCCCAGGCGGCCGTTGCCGAGCTGCAGCGCTTGTCTGCCCTGGACCCCGACTGGGACTGGTCCAGGTGCTTGGTGAGATCGCCCTGGAATGGAGCTACCTCAACCCGGTGCGGAGCCTCTGCGAGCTGGAGGGGGATTCCGGTGCAACTGGCCAGCGAGGAGTTCACCGGCGTGTGGCGCCTGCGCGAGACCCGGGCCCTGTTGAATTGGCTGAACCAACGTGAAGGCGACCTGGTGACCGGCGCTGATCTCAACGGTTGGGTGAATAGCCAGCCCTGCTTACGCGGGGCGAGCGGTCGTAAGTCGCGCCTGGGTGCGGGAAAGTGAGGTGTATCCGTGCTGGCGCGGGCTCAAAAGGGCAGAAGGGGAAACTGGGTCTCCGGAGAGACCCAGCTCGGTGTCTGAGTTTGTCGATTTCCCCGCATCCCGCGGGAGTGGGATGCTGTAAATAATTTTGACCCTGCCTGGGTGAACCCAGATTGTCTTGACGAATTTCTTGAGCACCTGCTTGCGTTCTCTGGCGGCGGAGTGCTTGATGAACTCGCCCACATCTCTGGCGAAGTCCAGCACCATCTGCGGCTTGGCGATGACGGCGGCCTGTTGGTCCAGGTCGCGTTCCGCATCCACTTTCTTCTTGGCGAGTTCAGCCTCTGAGCGCCGCAGAGGTTCCATCCGTTTCGCGAAGTCGGTTACTGAGTAGGCGCCGGTTTCGTAGGCTTGCATCACTCGTTCCTGCTGCTCTTGGACTTTCCGGATTTGGTCTTCCAATAGGCGGACGGTGGTGGCCTGTTGCTCGTAGGGGCCGCTGAGTTCCTTGCCAATTATGTCCATGGCTGCCTGGAGGTTCTCGATGGAGAGGAGGTCATCCAGGATGACCCTGAGGACCTTCTGGTCGCAATTCGCTGCGTTGACGAATGGGAGTTCACAGCCGGCTATGGCGTGTTTTTTCCGGTTGGTGCAGACATAGTACCTGAGACCGGCGTGCTTGCTGTACTTCCCGGTCAGTTTCTGGCCGCAGAGGCCGCACCGGAGCATGCTGGTCAGCATGTACTCGCTTGAGACCTGCCGGGGGTTGATGACCTCGCGAAACTTGCTGGCCAGTACCTCGATGGCGAGATCTAAACCAAAGCCAAGGTGAAAAGCGCAGACAGTCAGGGTAAAGTAGGGGAAAGACACGGGACAGATAATCGTGTTGTGATGGGGGGATGATGGGAGTCAGGGAGATAGAGCGGTCGCTGGAGCGGTGGGGGTTGGGAGTGAAAGACTTGCAGCGCCGGATGATTCTGGCGCCCACGCCGCGGGAGCGGGAGCGCTGGTACGCGATGCTGTTGCTGGCCCAGGGGTGGACGGCGGCGGCCGCGGCGGAGGCGCTGGAGCGGGACCCGCACACCATAGGACGGTGGGCGTCGGCCTTGGGTGAGGGAGGTCCCAGGGCGTTGATTTTCGAGCAGACCGGTGGTTCCCCCCCGCCCTTGACCAGGCGCAGCAAGAGGAGTTGAAAGGGGCGGTGCAACAATCGCCAGCGGCGTGGGGCCTGGAATTGGCCAACTGGTATTGGAAGGCGGTAAGGCAGTGGGTCCTGGAAAGCTTTGGCATCAGCCTGAGCCGCAGCAGCTGCCTGAACTGGCTGCACCGGTTGGGATTTGCTTTCAAGCGGCCGAAGAAACGGCTGCTGAAGGCGGATGATACCAAGCGGGCAGCCTTCGTGGCGGAGTATGCCGTTATGTGGGAGGAGTCCCAGGGGACTGGGGCCCGGATATTCTTCGCTGAAGAGGCCCACTTCCGGGCGGACGCGGAGTTGCGGGGGAAGTGGGTGCAGAAGGGAGAACCTGCCCTGGTGGACTCCACCAGTCCCAGCTACGGGGAGAAGGCCAGCTACTACTCAGCGGTATGCATGGAGACGGGAGAGGTGGAATGGATGGAACTGGATGGCAACAGCAACTCGGGCACCTCGGTTGCCTTCCTGAAGCAACTGAAGGAGAGGCATCCTGGACCCTTGAAGGTGATCTGGGACAATGCGCCCGCCCATCGTGGGGAGGCGATGCGGGAATACCTGCGGACACCGGATCTGAAACTGCAACTGGTGAACCTGCCGGGGTACAGCCCGGACTTCAACGCTGATGAGGCCATCTGGGGGTGGGCCAGGGAGGAAGCCACCGGCAATCTGTGCCTGGGGAGCCGGGGAGCAGTGCGGGAGAGGGTGGGCCGGTTCCTGGCGGGATTGATCCACCGGAAAGAAGAGGTGAGACGGCGCTGCCGGACGATCCTCCAGTCAAAGGCCGAGGCAATCCTCTCAGACTCCCGGCTTGATTCACAACCCCCGCCAAATGCACATCCCACCTTGGCTTTGGTTTAGCACCGCCAGCGACCCTGTGTTCACGGCCCACGTACCGATCCCAGCCACCGGATAGTGAACCGCGTTCCGCTCCGCGCGATCCTCCCGCCAGGTCGCAACCACCCCATAGTGCCGGAGCCTGCAAAGCCGTGCAGAAACGAGCAAAACTCGCTTACAACGTCCGTCGCCAAACCGGTGGTTGTCGCCCACAATTCAATAAATCCTGAATCCGCCGACGCGTAGAACGCCGCCGACTGCAAAGCCCACTACCAGGACGGCTGGATGCGGTACTTCCACTTCAGGCTGTCTGGGCAAAAGTCAGTAATAATCAAGCCGTCGGCGTATGGTAGTCGGCTCCGACGTTATGGATTCGGAATTATTGCAGCTCACTGAGGGTTTGAGTTGGTGTGGATCAATGTCAGTCACGATTATCACGAGCCAGACGGCCAGTTATCCAACGTCAGCTTCTTGCACGTCTTCCAGTCGATAGCATCATTAAGTTTGGGAGGATCGCTTTTATCGCCGTAGGTTTGGTCAAGTTGCTGTTGAGTCATGCGAAAATTTAACCCCGAGATCGTTTCACTCGACCCTGAGCTTGCAGGTTCAGTTCCCAAGATAGCACGGGTCATCACCGCTCTCTCCAAGTGGGCCTCTGAAAGATCTGCTCCCGCTAGGTTTGCACTATGCAATCTAGCATCTGAAAGGTCTGCACCTATCAGTACGGAGTCAGAAAGGTTTGCTTGGGTCAACCAGGCTTCCGCAAGGTCAGTTCCTGTCAAATCAGCTCCGATTAAATTAGATTGGTCAAGCGCAGCGCCTTGCAGATTAGCACCAGTAAAATTCAACTCTTTCATGTCTGCATACCGCAGACGAGCATTTCGCAAGTCCAACCGGTTTTCTTCGAGACGCTGACCAGCGGAACTGCGTTTACCAATAGCAGTAATCACAGCTTGGACATCCGCGCGTAACTCTCCGCTAAGGGCAGGATTTTGTTCCATTAGCACCGGATCCCGCACGAAGGCGCAAAACAAGCGCATGACGTGCATATGGTATTGATCGGGGTGTTCTTCGGCCAAGCGTTGCAGGGCGTAGATGCCGCCTAGTCTCACCGACAGCATATTGCTGCCGAGCATTTCGGCACCGCGTTGGTAGCGCTCGTTAAGCAAAGTTTGCTGGGCGGTTGCAGTTTGATTTTGGGCCGCTTTGACCAACTTCTGGGAGGCGTTTACCTGTTCCATCGCAGCATTGGTTTGTCCTTGGGCGGCGTCGGCTTGGCTTTGAGCTACCCAAGCACGCCACGCGGCGAAAAACAGAGCAAGTACACCAGCAATCAAAAATCCCACGTTACGGAGGATTTCGCTGTTGGATACCGCTGAACTATCGGGTGGCATAACACCGTTGGGCTCCTCGGTTGGCGGGCCAAGAGCGAGCCACCACCAAAAACACTCGGTAAGGAAAAGCATAATAGCCAGAAGCACCGTGATGAGGATAAGCATCCGAATCCGGCCATCTTTCAGCCAAACTTTAACGTGTTTGAGCATTATATTCCCATATGCAGCGATGCCCATTTCGCGGAGGCGGGCGGTTGGGTGGATTTGGGAGCGGTCGCCTTCGACGCGGTTGCCGCGGTCGCAGAACTTTTGGAGATTTTACAGGTGGTCGACGCCGCAATGGGATTGGGTGAGGACGTGTTCAGCTTCAGGTGGCGCAACTCGCAGGAAGTGAGCACGCGTGGAGCATCGCCCCAAATCGAAAAATCGCTCACCGTTCCCATGATAATCCTCTGACGCATTCACCAGCAACAGCAGCGTGTATCTCACCAGGGCTATCGCACATAAATATTGCTGTGCAGATTGTATTATGCAATCCTGCCACGCACTGTAAGTTTTGGGGGATTGGCCTCACCACCATTCGACTTCAGGGCGCTCTCAAGCTCAAAATTTTGACGAAAATCCCGGTCTGTGGCCTCAGGAGTTTCATATGCGATAGCCCTGGCATCTCACCAGGACCTTCTCAAAGTCGGGTGTGGGGTGAAAATATTGCCGAAGGTAGGGCCACGAGCCGCTGTGCTCAGCCAGTAAGAGGTTCACGGTCCTGACCAGAGCGGGCACCCGCCGCCAGTATCCCTTCGGTGGATTCGGACTTAACTACCAACGCCGGAATGGGGCAACGCCTTCGCCGACATGGATCGGCACATCCAAATGTTCGAGGGGCACGGCCCCAAAGCGTATCGAATGAGCGCATGGGTCCGCGAAAACCTGGGGAACAACGAGGAAGCCGAGCGGAACCGACGGTTGGCCAAGTGACGGCACCCTGACGAGCAAGTTTCTGCCCAGCGAGAAATAATGACAACCGCCACAATAGCTTTGGTGGATTCGGGCTAATCGAAGGAGGTGTTCACCGGAAAAGGGAACCCAAGCACTGGCAGGAAGGCCGGGACTCTCACTCAATTCGGCCCTGGTTCTGTCCAAATAATGGGTTCCACCTCACTCTATCGATTACCACGGCGCCCGCCTGACCTCCGACGAGGGGCCAATCTCCGAACTGCGCGTATCTCATTGGCAAAATCGCGATCTGTGACCGTATATGCGGAGAGATCTTCGTAGATAGGTGCCGCTAGGTCGTATCGTTTCAGGTATAGATATGTGCGCGCGAGTGCAAGCTTCAACCAAGGAGAAGATGGCATTAGGTCTATGCCCTCCTGGAGTGTTTGGACCGCTTCTTCCTTTGACCCAGACTGGACCATGGCGTAATTGAGGTTAACATACGAAGCCTCCATGACATTGGCTGGATGCTGCTCCCAGTGGACTTTCCTGGTTCGCGACCACGGCAGCAGGCGTAATCTCAGAGTCCCCGCAGAGACATCCTCAGCACTCAGGGTCAGGAACATGGCGTCGCAAATGTTCTCTATTGCTTTTTCGAAATCGTCTTCGTCTATGTGACCCACGCTAAGATTGGACAGAGTGAGCGGAAGGTTGGCGAAGTGGAAGTCAAACGCCAATTGGAGGTCTTGTTTAGCTTCAGCTCTTTTGTTTAATCCATATCTTACGTAGCCACGGTCGTTATATAGGCGGGCATTTTTACGTCGGTCCGTTTCGCCAGCTAAGTGTCGGTTCAGGCTTTCCTCGGCTTCGTTGGCCCTGCTGCTGGCGTACAGGTCGTACCATTCTCCGAAGGTTTCTTCTTCCTTCGAATCCGCTTCGTCGATATTCCTGGCCTCCTCACCGGTTCCCACCACATGTTGGACAGACGCGAGATGCCAGCGTGCCAGCGTACTCATTCCCGTCAACAACTCATCGACGCGAGGACCTCCTATCGCGTCGAGTAGTCCGTTGAGACTTGGTAACTTGACTGCGAAGTGCTTCCACCCTTCCACCAATATTTTGCAATCCTCTGCGCGTTGCCGGAGCGAAAGCAGAGTTGTGTCGGTAATGATGAGGGGCTCATCTTCCAGATAGAAATAGATCTCTATGCCCACTGTCTCACGCGGGTTCTGGAGGTTTCTAACAAAGAAGTAAACGATGTAATACCGGCCGGGTTTACTCACCAACTCACACGTACCAAACCACTTAGCGAGGAATTCAAGATTCTCGCTGGGTTCGAAGGGCTCGCCTGCTTGCAGACTTTCCAGCGCTTCGAATCTGGCCATCACCGCCGCAACTTGTTCATCGCTCCCTTGGTCGTGAGTGTTGAAAGTATTGATCACTATTGATGGTCGCCTTCCCAATTCCCAGCAGAAAAATCTGACCAACTTTTCAATTCTCTCACCAAAGGGTGTCGGTGGACCCTTGCCTAACACGAGGGAGCGTGACAGCCGCCCGTGCTTCCGTATCTCATACCAGAAACGCAAATACAGCGCTAGGAATTCATCTCCCGCCAGGACGCACTTGTCGGTGTCCTCACTCATCAGTCCGCGAAGCACGAAATCTTCCCGCTTCCGAATTATCGAAGTTTCTCGCCGGAGCAGAGCGGCCTGACTTGTACCCTCGGAACGGAACGACTCATCCAGAGCCACGAGGTCGCTTATCGTCCAGTTGGGGTACCGGGTCATGTTGTATAGTGTTTCCAGGTCGACGCTACTCAATGTGCGGATCGCTTCCACCTTTTGCCGTACATCGTAATCGGTGTAGATGGCGGCAATATTTTCGAGAACATCGTCGAGTGCTTCGATGGCAATATTCAGATCAGCCTGCTGTCCTTTTTGGTATCTGTTATATATGCTGTTGCAAATAAGCCTTATTTGGTTGGGCTTCCCTTGACTCAGCCTGACAAGATAGTCCATTGTCATTGGACTTACGAGTTGTCTCTCTTCCTCACTCAGAGGCAACAGCGCACATTCGGCGACATCCGCTTGAGCCGCGAAATTCTCAAGAGGAATGACATCACCCTGAGCAAACAGGGGTTGCGACCTGTCCGCGAACAGTTGGGAAAGCTCTGTCTCGCCAACGAAAACAATGCCGCATCTTCCAGCCGCCCTGATGGCAGACCGTATCTGTTGCACCAATACGCGGGTTGGTACCAAGAGATGGGCTTCGTCGATTATCAGCATCACCCCCTTCGGCCCGCACTCGATAATCGAGCTGACGATGTCGCGAAGACCATCATTTACCAAATAATTTGGTGGCACCGGAGGCCGATCTCGTCCATGCGCCCTGAAGAACTCAATCGGGGCCTCATTATTTGTCAATTGGGGAGACTCTGCCTTAGCGCCCACTCGGAATCCAACCGTCGACGGGGAGGCATTAAGTTCCCGTCTCGCATTTGCAAGCAACCCATGAAAGATTTCATGCCAGAATGCCCACGGGTCGGCGGCTGTCATATCCATGAGGGTTATCCGGAGAGTAAAAACTTCGTGGCTCTTGCAGATCTCCTGCAAACGGAGCGCCGCGCTCGTCTTTCCGATTCTGCGTTCTCCCACTATCGCAGACATCGGAGCCACAGCATATCCGGATGCAAGTCTGGAAACCTCCCTTTGGAGTTTGGATAACTCTTCCTTACGCCCCGCAAATAGGGTAGGATCGGTTACCTCATTGACGTAGTCGTATGGATTGGGTCCTATGCTGCTGGTGTCCACGGCTGTCTCCTCGTTCTCGCTAGATATAGGCATCGGAGCGGATCGCTCAGGACTTCCACGCATTCCCCGCCGGCGTCGGACGCCGTTGGTTCCGTGAACCAGCGATATGGTCTGCTATTCTAGGGAGCACGCTCCCCGGAGTCAACTTATGTGCACACTTTCACCAACAGCCCTGCGTGGTACAATGTTTATGGACTAGACAGCCCTAGGAGAGAATATATGGCAGGAGACACGATTGCGAAACAGCCATGGGAGGCTCCGTTGGAACCAGAACCAACGGGCTACCCCGGATCCAATATCGTTGTGCTGGCGGGAGTCACCGGAACCGACCTATACGTGCGGACGCAGCGGGATGAGCCGGGCTTAGGAGGATACACCCGCTTCATTTGAACCCGGTGCCGCGTCGACCAACTTCAGCCCCGAGATCAGGTCAACGGCCTGATCTCGGGGCTTCGTTATATGCTTCCTTGGCTGTGAATATCTTCCGCTAGTACCGTTGCCAGGTAGATTTGTAATAATATACGAAATCAGCCATAGTTGGGCATGATCTTTCTGTGAGGAAGTGCCCAGCCATGGCTGCCATCAAGTATAGAGTGGAACTGACCGAGGCCGAACGCTCCCGTCTCAATGAGGTTTCCCAGCGAGGCAAGGCGTCAGTGCGCACCGTGAAGCGGGCGCTGTCGCTGCTCAAGGCTGACCAGGGGGTTAGGGACCGTGAGATAGCCGATGTGCTGTTGGTCAACACGGCCACGGTCGCCAGAGCGCGGAAGCGGTACGTGGAGGAAGGGCTTGAGGCCGCCATCAATGACCGACCGCGGCCGGGCCAGGAGCGCAAGCTGGACGGCAAGCAGGAAGCGTACCTGATCGCCATTGCGTGCAGCGCCGCGCCCGAAGGGCACACGCACTGGACACTCCAGTTGTTGGCTGACCAGGTGGTGGAGTTGGAGTTTGCCGATAGCATCTCCCTGGAGACGGTGCGCCAGATACTCAAAAAAATGAACTCAAGCCCTGGAAGAAGCAAGAATGGTGTATCCCCAAGGTGAGCGGGGAGTTCGTGGCGCGGATGGAGGATGTGCTGGACCTGTACCAGCAGGCGTACCATCCGGAGCGTCCGGTAGTGTGTTTCGACGAGACCTCTCGGCAATTGACTGGGGGAGGTGCGTCCGCCCCTGGCGGCTGCCCCCGGACGGGTGGCACGCTATGATACCGAGTACCAGCGCAACGGGACACGGAACCTGTTCATGATCTGCGAGCCGCAGGGTGGGTGGAGACATGTGGCGGTGACCGAGCGCCGCACTGCCGTGGACTTCGCGCACCAGATGCGGTGGCTGGTGGACGAGGCCTACCCTGATGCCGAGGTGGTCAGGCTGGTACTGGACAACCTCAACACCCACAAGCTCGGCGCGCTCTACGAAGCATTCGCACCAGGCGAAGCTCGGCGCATCGCCCAACGCCTCGAGTTTCATTACACTCCCACGCACGGCAGCTGGCTGAACATGGCTGAGATCGAGTTGAGCGTCTTCAGCAGGGGATGTCTGAACCGCCGCATCAGCGATGAGGCGGAGCTGCGGCGAGAGGTTGCGGCCCTCGAACGCGAGCGCAACGCAGCACAATCAGCCATCGACTGGCGGTTTACCACCCAGGATGCTCGCCGTAAGCTCCAACATATCTACCCGGCAAGATCAGATTGAAACGGTACTAGGTGCCCGATGTCACTGGTGGTCCGGTTGAGAAATCCCGCACCAGCGTATCGGGCATCTGGTCATTACGGGCAGTGGGCAGGGTCCAACAGACGCGGCACGATGGCCCAAATCTGAATGTACACAGACCCTAGTGCGGCAGTTGATGCCAGACAGGCTCGCAGATTTCACCCGACACTACGAACAACCGAAATCGCGTAAGGAGATCACTGAAACAAATTACACGATTGAGGACTACCTACAAGGTACTGCCGTCCGTCAGGAGATCAAGCCAGAGGCCTCGAAACTCGTGAGGGATTTGTTCGATGAAATACCGAGGCCCGGGGACCCCACTGCCACCATAGGAAGGGATGCGGCGATCCCGCACCTCCAGCAGCAGGTAAGCATCGTGCGATCAATACAGAAGAGGTTCGACAGTTCGCTGTTTGACATTCGACAATTGGCTCAAGCCGACCTCTTTGACTCCGAACTGGATGCAGCCAAGGAACTCGCTAAAAACAAGTTCAACCGAGCGGCTGGAACCCTAGCTGGGGTGGTGCTGGAACGGCATCTCAAAGAGGTGTGCGAGAACCACGGATTAACGGTCCGGAAAAAGGCGCCGCATATATCTGACCTGAACAACGCTTTGAAAGACGAGAACGTAATTGACATTCCGCAATGGCGATCCATACAACATCTAGGCGACCTACGGAATCTGTGCGTCCACCATAAAGACGCCGAGCCAAAAGCTGACCAAGTCGAAGACCTTTTGGCAGGAGTGTCAAAGGTGACGAAGACTGTCTTCTGACGCAAGACGCTCGTGCTAAACGCACGACAACCATGGTGGCAGGCAGTACGCACCGCGGCTGTCAGGGACAACCGCCAAATACTTCCCCGCGTCCCGTCGCCCTAATGCCCACAAATCAGACGAATTTCGTCACGTCCGATAACGTCGCTGAAATGAGCTAAAGCGACTGAATTCGCCCTGCCGGCAAAGGCCCGTCAAAACGTCCATTATTTTTGTACGGGCCTAATAATTGCATCGCGTCGGTTGACACCCGACGAGGAAATCGGATAGGCTTGAGAAGTACACCCCCTGTCCGCTTCGGCGACAGGGCGCGAGGCTGCCGTCTGGCAGCCTCAGCTTTTTTGGTAATGTATTCGATTCGCGCCAACATCTACATTGACGGTCTTAACCTGTACTACCGCGCTCTGCAGGCAACGCCCCACCGCTGGTTGGATCTTGGGCAACTGGTGCGTTTGCTCCTGCCAAACCACTGCATCGGTCGGATACGCTACTTCACCGCTCTGGTCGCCAACCGGCCTGGTGACCCTACTCAGGCGCAGCGTCAGCAAGCTTACCTCCGCGCTTTGGCGACCGTGCCCGATCTGACCATCCACTATGGCCACCTGTTGGAAAAGACGAAGCGTCGGCCTTTGGTATGTCCGCCGCAGTCCGGCCCGCGCACTGTGGAGATACTAGATACCGAGGAAAAAGGGTCCGACGTCAATCTCGCCTCCTACCTGCTGTTGGACGGCTTTGACGACGAGTACGATCTGGCCGTGGTGATCTCTAACGACTCCGACCTGATGTTGCCCATCAGGATGGTCAGGGACCGGTTGGGGAAGCAGGTGGGCGTCTTCGATCCCAGCCGCCGCCGGAGCTTCGAACTGCACGGTGCGGCATCTTGGTATAGACCCCTGCGGCAGGGTCCCCTGAGCGCTAGCCAGTTTCCCGACACCTTCCCCGACGATCAGGGAATTGTGTCCAAACCCGCCAGTTGGTAAGGACAGAAAGTACCAGTGAAAGGGTGGATGGAATGAACCACCCAGCCCTTCTGGTAGCTTCGCGGATGCGACGCTTGGTAGGGAGAACTTCTTTCAGAGTTGTCGCTTGCTGTGCTTCTCGGCGCAGTTGGGGCGGCGCGTTGTGCCGCGGACGGCGAGGTTCTCGCAGTCTGGGCATATCGCGACGTCCTTCCGTCGCTGCGTGGCCTAAGCGTTTTCTTGGTTCGGCAACTGGGATAATGCCAGCAGGGTGTGTCTGGGCGCTCCGCGCCCTACCCGCACGGTACGGACTCGGGCGCGTCGGTTGGTGAAGCGTGCGGCGGAGTCGTAGCCGTCACGGATTTTCCGACCAATCGTGCCTCAGATGGGGTCGGCGTCGTCCGGGTCGATCTGGAACTGGCGGGTTGTTGGGATGAAGCCTATCATCCTCACTGTTACGGCATCGGTTCTGGTGTCCTCGACGACCTCGACGAGCCGGCGATGAGCGTTTTCGACATCGTTTTCGGTCTGGAAACTGACCGTGTCGCCTTCGTACTGCATCGTAAACTGTGCTCGTCTGTCTTTCATGAGTTTGAGGAACTCCACGACTTTGTTGACGGCTCGGGGGTGCATCACTGCTGCCGCAATCGCCAGTTCGTCGTCTTCCCCTTCCAGCGTTGCCCGTAGGAGTCCCTGCACGCTGTTGATGGCCTGTTCCGAGGGGCTGGGAATGTTGTTGCTGTCCTCCCTTGGGGGAAGTTCCATCACGAAGCCGAATGAGCCGAGGGTCACGCCGGTGATGATGGGTTGACCCAGCGCGTTCCTCGGGATCTGCCCGGTCCACTTGAGTTCGCCCGTGGCGCTTCCGGTCGTCAACCTGATGCTGTCGCTGGCGATGGTGACGGCCTCTGCGCCGAAGTTGGCGTCGATGCCTGAGTTTGACTGTACGGGTTCTCCGCGGAATGAGGTCAACCACCGTCTCGGTCTAGGCGGCACCGGCACGCCTTCGATTTTCTGCTGGGCGCGTTCCAAGCGGTATTCGAACCCGTACCGTTCGGTGGCGCGTTCTTCGGGTAATCCTTCCAACAACCGTTTGAGGGTGCTGATCTCGGCCGCGTACGACATGTACTCGGCGTGGGACATTTGAGTGCTCATAATTGGATCTCGCTCAGTGCCTGGCGCGCTTCAGGGTCGTGTTCGGGGTCGAGATTGACCTGGACGAAACCTTTGGGCATTTGGTCTTCTCGTCGGGTTGACCACATGCCGTACCAATATGCAACGGATTCGACAAGGTGGTTTGTCGTCGGCGTGCCCATGACCAGGTTGAACGCGTCGATGTTGTACCGGTCCCGTATCATCGAAGTGCGGAACAGGTCGTGGAATTCCGGTGGCTGATCGTCAGGTTGATGGTAGAAGGTTACGACGTCGATGTCGTATGGCTTGGGTTCTTTCCCTGGCCGGTCCCTGGCTTCGACGTGCTCGACGAAACTGCCGTTGATCCATTGGAAGCCCTCGGTGACGCCAACGGCGTAGAGGGCTTCCCTGTAGTCCATCAGATCATGGAGTAGTTTCACTCGCTCCGGTGTGGTGGCGAATCTCTCGACCAATTGGAGCAGTGTGGCCTCGTAGGGAGATCGGTTTTCCGGCAGGTCCTGTTGTTCAGGTGGAACGGGTCCGACGGGTGGGATGACATGCAATTCCCAATCTGGTATGACCACTGCGCATTTTCCGCCTTTGGCCGGTACTCGATGGTCGTCGAGCACCGGGCGTTCTTATCGGCCGGCCGAGGGGTGTCGGCGTGTGACCGGCAGGTTGTTGGCGGTGAGTTTAGGCGTAGCCACGTGCGCGGGCAATATGTTGCGGTCAGAGATTGGACCGCTGCCGCTAGTCGTCGGTGCTTTTAGTTGTCGCGACGCGAGTTGCGACGCTTTTTGACGCAATCGGGGCACCTGGTTTGTCCTTCGACAGCACGGCTGGGGCAGTCGATGCAGATGCCGCGTTCTTTTCGGTTCTGGCGTCTTTTGACTGCGCGTTGCCGTCGTCGCTTCTTGAGCTCCTCAGGCGTCAGGCGGGCACGTTTGGGGTTCTTTGTTTTGACGGCTTTGCTGGGCTTCGTGGCTGATGGCGCCGGCTCAGGCGTCGACAGAGCATTAAGGGACTTTACGGTCTTGGCCTTGGGTGTCGGCTCCGCTTGATAGTGCGGGTTGACGGGCATCTCCAAGTCGAACTCGTACCCGAAGGTGTGCCCTCCCACCCACTTGTGCGGGCTCATCCATGGATCAATCACACGACCAGAGGAAGCATCCCATCCTATTTTTGCGATCGAAACGTTCATCGCTTGTGGCATACTTTGGCCGGCACTACCGATAGTTCACGACAGACCGACCGCTGGCTAACGCCGGACCTGAAAATGGGTCCGCGTATTCGCAGCGGCCGGCCACATCTCCGAGGACCTCAGTGGACACTCGCAACCAGCGCGGAAACGACACCCGGCGTGATGGCGGGCCCGGACCGGGCGGCGCCGGACTGCTCCTTGACCTCCAGGCAGTAATCGCACGCATCGAGGTTCGCGTCGAGCAGGCCACCGTCATGATGGACATTGCAGAGGGCCACATGGTGGCTCCGCCCAACCGGCTGGCGGTGCTGGCAGCATTGGGTTGCGCCAACGAATGCGACGCGGACATCTCCGAGCTGGTCGACTTCCTGCCTGTTGTACTCCCCAGGGAAGGCGCAGTAATGCCCGAGCCCCAGCGGCTCCGCATGGTGACCCGCCTCCTCTCCCGGCACGGCGAGATACGGGAGCGGCTGCGTCAGGCGATTGAGGGAGAGTGGAACGTCTTCGAAGAACCGAAGGACATCGCGGAATGGGAACAGGCCATGGAATGGTACCAACACTGCTTTCGCTGCCGGGCCAACCTGCGGGCGGTGGAGCATTGCCGCGACCACATCGCGGGAGACGGGCATCACGACCAGATGGAGGTCGCCTACCTGGAGGCACTCATCGAGGCGGCAGACGACCTGGATCTGGAGTTGGACGAGTTCATCGGTCATCCGGGCCGTAACCTGGACCTGACCCCTCAGGAGGACCGCGACGAGACCTACGGCGTGGCGTGTCGGGCCCTTCTGGAAATGCAGGAGATCAGTGAGCGCGAGATCAGGGCGTACGACGCGCGGGTGCCGGTACGTTTCAGTCCCACAATCGAGAGGGTGCCAGAGTTGACTCGGCAGTTCACCGACACCCCCCTGGGACCCAACCAGTTCGCCCACGACTATTATTTCAACGGCGACGAGCGCGGCACGAGCTTGCCCGCGGATCTGGACCCACTTGCCTGCGTGGTGTTCAATCATCAGGGCGTCAAATACGCGAAGTCGGCGACGGAGCCGTATCCCAAGGGTTACCCGTTCACCCTGGCCCAGCGGCACATGAATTCCTTGCTGGATGACCTGGAGGAAGCCCGCGATCAGGGCGACTTGGCAGTTCCGGACGCGCTTTTCGCAGACGCCAGGACAATGGAATCGGCGGCCGAGTTGTTCCTGCACGACATCTGGCCCGACGACATTGACGGCCTGGTCGGGCTTGCCACCGGGTCGGGTGTGACGCGAGCCGAAGTACTGGAAATGCTGGACGTCCTCACCTTCCACGACGCAAAGGTGGGCCGGCTGCTGGCCGGCAACGCCAATGTGGATCGTTCAATCGCCACGCCGGAACAGGCTGCGGCCATCATTGCGGCCGCCCGGCAGGCGGGATTAGAACCGGCAGCCCTGCGCCGGCTGGCGGAGAGCCTGGGCCACGAACCCCAGACATTGGATATCAACGTCCAACTGCCCGCGCCGGAGACCGCGAAACGGCTTGTCCAGGCGGCATTGGATGCGGGATTTCCCGACGACGCGGTGGCAAATCTGGCCCGAACCCTGGGTGCGGAATTCGAACCGCCGCCCGGGTCGTGGCTGCGTGCGGCAGGTCCCAGCTCCGATTAGGGCAGAGATTGACCATGCGGTGACCAGCAACGCAGACGGAATGACACTATCGGTAAGGATCTTACCAAGCGCTCGGCTATACTCCGGTACTAACGCCACCGATCACTGCATATTCCGGACCGCAGGCAGATCCACATCGCATCGAGGCATCCAATATGAAAGGCAGGATACGACGACGCTCCAGCGGCCACTGGGAGCTCACCGCGGACGCCGGCAAGGACGCCAATGGCAAACGACGGCGGCGGAGCGAGACTTTCAAGGGCTCCAAGCGGGAGGCTGACCGCCGGCTCCGGGAGTTCGTGGCGGAGGTGGAAGCGGGACTGGAACAGGAGCGAACCTCTTCGAGAAGACGCACCTGGACAGTGAGCGAGTGGCTGTACAAATGGCTGCACGAGTGGGTTGAGATACGGAGGAAACTCGCTACCTTTGAGCGTTACGAGGGCATCGCGCGCATACATCTCGTGCCGGTGATTGGCCATATCGAGTTGGCAAACCTGTCTCCCCTGGACATCAACGACGCGCTGAGACGGCAGGTGAAAAACGGCGAATACACCCGTACCGCCGAACTCGCTTACACCGTGCTGTCCCGCGCGCTGAAATACGCCTGGGATCTGGAACAGATCGATGTGAACCCCATGGGCCGGGTTGCCATGCCCCGAGCGCCTCGCCGTCGGGTGGACCCGCCGGACGTGGAACAGGTGCAAAACCTGCTGCGGCTGGCCGAGGACGAGGACCACTACCTCTTCGTGTTCCTAAACCTGGACGCCCGCACCGGGATGCGGCGCGGGGAAATGATGGCCCTCCGGTGGGAGAACGTGAACCTGGAAGAGGGTTATCTCCTGGTCGTCGAATCCGCGGTGAAGTCCCACCGCGAGGGGGTGCGTTTGGAAACCCCCAAGACCGAGCGGGGCGCGCGGCGAATTGATCTTGACGGGCGCATGGTCGAATTGCTGGCTGGGCACAAAGAGCGGCAGGAGGCCTGGGTGGATGAAGAGCCTTCAGGGTGTATCGACAAGGGGTTGGTGTTTCCCGGCGCCGACGGCGACTGGATGAAACCCCAGAACATGCTCCGGCACCTGAAGGAACTGGGAACGAGGGTAGGCATCCCGGACATCACGTTCCACAAGCTGAGGCATTTCCACGCGACCATCGCGTTGGATCAGGGGAATAACCCGGTGGTTGTGTCCAGGCGAATGGGACACAGCAAGGTCAGCACCACGATTGATCTTTACGGCCACGTGCTGCCCGGATGGCAGAAGGATGTGGCCGAAAACGTCGCCAATGTCATTGATGGAGAGGAAGATTGATTGCCGCCATTTTGCCGCCATTTTGCCGCCCAACCGGTCATATTAGGTCGGATTTGAGCGTGTGATCACACCCACTCCAAGTAGAAAAACCGCCTGGAACATGCTAAAACATACCCCATCTTGGGCACTTTTGGAGTCCCTCCCTCGGCACCAATTTTCAATCGTACCGACATTTGAGTTGAAATCGAGTATAAAAACGGCTGGGATCGCTCGCTGACCCGTCCCAATGTGGGACACACTCACAAGAGCCCACCTTATCAGGCAGGTCAGTACAGCAACAAACGCCGCGAAGCGCCGTGAAGCGCCGTGATTAACATGCAGCCCCGGTTGTAGGATTACGGCCCTTGGTTGGTCGCGGCGCGGATATTCTTAACATACACTGGGGAGACCCAGGCATCGAGCCGGGACGACAACAAGACCGAGAGCTATCATGGCTACAAGGTGAATTTCATCACCGATGCCAACTACGGGCTGCCGCTGTTCGCGGTCACCCGTCCGGCAAACGCCAGCGACGTCTCGGTAATGGCACAGGATCTCGATGATTGCCTAGCGTTGTATCCGACGTTGAAGCCGAATTACTTCCTGAGCGACAAGGGCTATGACAAGTTGGAAAACATCCAGCACGTGGTGAGCCTCGGCATCATACCCGTGATGGCCGTCCGGCGTCCCGAGAAGGACAAGAGAACCGGGAAACGGCCGTATGACGGGACCTACGATGAGGAAGGACGGCCGACCTGCATCGGCAGCCAGTCCATGGAGTACGTCGAGACTGACCCGCAGGAGGGGCACCTGTTCCGGTGTCCCGCTGACGGCTGTCCCCTCAAGGAAACGGTCCAGTTCACACGTCACTGCGACCATGGGCACTACGAGAAGCCCGAGGGACGGCTGCTCTGGATCGTTGGCCTACTGCCACGCTGCTCTGATGAATGGAAGGCCGAATATAAGAAGCAGCCCAGTGAGGAACGGTTTTTCAGCAGCGCCAAGCACAGCCGGCTGCTGGACACCCACCGTTACCTGAACGACCAAAAGGTGTCGTTGCATGGGGTGCTGTCGACCTGGCCTACTTGGCCACGGCCCTTGCCCACCTCAAAGCTGACGATTACGCCCACATGAGGCACATGAGAATCAATCTGCCGAAAGCGCGACGCAGGGAACCTGAACAGCCGCCGGCGAGGGCCTGCCGCGACCCTGGCTGCACCTGCTGTGGTCGATGGCGCGACGTTGCGTAATGCACAGCCGGTTAGTGCGTTGTTCAATTCGGCTTGTTCTGTGGGAATTTGAAACCGCGCTGAATTGTTGAATTCTTGAATTTGCGTCCGATTACCACCCTGGCGTTCCGTTGCTGGTCAGATAACGCTATGGGCTTACGGCGTGGTTTACGGGTTCGGATAGGTGTCTGACATACAGCGGAGATACCCGCTTGTTTGACAGTGGGGAGGTCTGTCCATAGACTGCGCGGGCCAACAAAACGGCCCCGGTGAGTAAGACCGAGGCCGCGGCGATGGGGAATGGTGGTCCGCCATCGGGCTCAATGGTAGCCCTGCGCCTCCTGCGTGTCCAGTCCCGTCGTTCGCGGCGGGGCTTTTTTGTTGGTCAATACAGTCCCGCCTAGGGCGTAAACAGGCGCAGGGAGATGACGAAACGATGACCATGGGCGCATTTGCTAGGCTTTGCGCAATTCAAGCGGCGTAAGCGAGGGAATCCACCATTCGGTTGTAAAGAGCGGCGGGGAGTCCCTGCGTATCGGCGCTGACTGCGGACAGTGAAAAACCCTCTGACGCCAGCCACAGGTGGCGTCGCACCAGGGCGATGGCGTCCAACGAAGGTCGGCGACGGCTTGTCGTACCAGGCGGCGGTGCGCTGGGTGATGGGATGATGTTGCTGCAGGGCGTGGGCGGCCTAAGGTGGTCCAGGAGAAGAGGCCCAGCAGGATGGGCGTGGTGCGGGCGATGGCCAGATCGGACCACTGGCGCTGGGTTTCCATGCCCAGATGGGACCGCGCCTCCTGAAAAGTAACTTCCAGTTGCCAGCGCCGGACAAACCACTGGAGGATCCGGGTTGGGTCTGCCGACGGGTCGGCGCCGAGGAGGGCCTGGGGATCAAAGGCGCCCTGGGGATCGCGGATCAACACCCAGCGAATGGTCACTGGCGGCTTGCCGGGGCGGTACCGGACGGCGGTCTGGGAGGTGAGTTCCACGGTGCGGGTGGCGCCGTCGTACCAGGACACTGCGGTGACGGTCCATTCCACATGGTCCTGAACCAGGATGGTTTTCAGGGACGGTCGTCGCGGGCCTTTCAGGGCCGGCCGACCGTTTTGTCCTGGCTGCCGTGGGGGCGCTGGCGCATACCGGGCGGCGTCCAGCCGCAATCTGGCGATGAGGGACTCCGGCTCGCGCCGGGACTGGCAGCAGTGCAGCAGGTCCAGGACGGCGTAGCCGTTGTCGCCCACCAGCGCCAGAGGACGGTGGGGCAGCCAGCGGCGCAACTGCATGATCATCTGCCGGGCCCAGTCGGTGACCTTTTTGTGCCGGCGTCCCTGCCGCTGGTAGTAGCGCGACGATGGCGCCAGCGCCGTGAGCGCCGGCAACGCCCAATGGTGTCCCGCCCAGGGCGCCGGTCCCAGCCACATCAGGGATATCCAGCGTAGACCGCTGGACTTGACCAGTTGGTTGCGGCTGGAGCGCGCCGCGTCCCGGTAGATGCCTCGGGCCCTGATCTTGGCCCCGCGACGCCGCTCCAGAGTCTCGTCGATACCGCAGATCAACGGGCCGTCGCCGCGATCCAGGTGTTGGAGCAGCAGCAAGAGCAGGATACGAGCCGCCTCGCGGGACGACCACACCGCCCGATCGAGCGCCTCGTGGTAGCAGGCGAAGTCGTCCTGATCGCTGCGCTCCATGACGCGCAGCGCGGCGGCCACGGTGCGTTGGCCTGTGGCCAGAATCGCGCCCACCATCAGGAGTTGAGCCTTCCGCCAGATCGGGTTGGTGAACAGCGTTGCGAAGGGAAGGAGAACGGCTACAATGGCAATGGGCAGGGTGAGCATTGTTGAGCCTTCCGTGAGAAGTGGGCCCAGGCCAGCTTACCCTGCCGTTATACTTTTTCTAAATTTTGAGTAAAGCCTAGCCAAGGGGCCATCTGCTGTGGCCACGAATTGTACCCAACGTGTTATTTATCGTTTCCTTTTTCTCCTTATGTTTTGTATTCGAATCCAACCACCACCCGTTCCATGGAACGGGTGGTGGTTGGAGCTGTGCGGCGCGAGCTCTGGCTACGAGCTTGCTGCCAGTGCGGTTAGTTCGGTCACTACGAGGTCCCAGACGGGGCTGCTGTACCGGTTGGCCATCTCTTGCGCCTCAGCTGCGGTCATGGCTCTGCCGGCGACATCGGCTGCGGCCAGCTCGCCGAAGGCGACCAGCACTCGCTGCCGGCGGTTGACGTGGGTGTCTCCGTGCCACGTCTGTGCGGCTGGAGTTTTCACCTTCGTAACCACGTTGTGATGCGCAACGTAGCCGGCATCTACGATGCTGACCGCTACCCCGCGTTGGGTTCGAGCCGGTTTGTAGCCGTTTCCGTCGTTCAGCGTGACTGTGATGATACCGTTCGGCTCGGGCTTCCTGTCTTTGATGGCGCCGATTTTCAGGGTGGCACTGCCCGTGTTGGTGATGGTTACTGTCCGCAGCCCCGTGGTCACTCCGAAGTATCCGTTCTCGCTGACCGTGAGGCTCACGTCCAGGTTGTCCATAGGCTTCGGGTTGGCCGTGATGTTGAAGACGCCGTTTTCTCCTTCGTGCACGCTATTGGCGGCGGTGATTGAGACTGCCGGCACGTCGTTATCGATAATTGACACCGTGCTGGCCCAGTTTTGGGACGGCACGGCGTATCCGTCTCTGGCGGATACCGTGACGGTGACTGCTCCGTTTGTCTCGTTCACGTTGTCGTTGGTGGTGCTCACCGTGAAGGTGGCGCTGCCAGTGGTGGGTATGGTCACCGTTTGCTTCCCTGTGGACACGCCGTAGTCTCCTTTCTGCGTGACGAGGACGGTGACGTCCAGGTTAGCGGTGGGGGCCGGGTCGGCGGGGACGGTGAAACTGGCGTCTTCGTCCTCAGTGACGGCGTTGCCGGTGGTGATACTCACCTTGGAGTCCTTCGCCCTGACTTTGACTACGGCAACGTTTCGTCCGATCTTTACGCCGTGCTTCCGGTCGGTGATGGTCTTCGTGCGATGACTGCCACCGATCTCAATACGGATTGACCGTTCTCGGTTTTCCCGGTCGTCGTGGCCGATGAGCGTGAAGGTCGCGACTTGTCTGCCGGCAGTGAACATGACTTCGGAGTTGGTTCCCGAGGGGTGCGCCGGATGCCAGGGTCATTGTCTCCTTGGCGGAGTTGCATGTTCCAATGCGTGTCAAGGTCGCCGCCCGTGATGGTGACCGGCATTTCGATCATCTCTGGTCCCTTCAGTGGCCGGCTGAGTGAGACGGTGAACTTGACCTCTCCGTCATGTTCCCATACGGAGTTCCATTCCGAGTCGATGTTCACCGTGATGGGGCCATCCACGTGTGCGGGGCATTCGCGGCAGACTTGGTTGACTGCCGACCTGTATGGTGTTCGGGTGGGCTCACACCCTTTCGCTTGCTGACAATACGCTATGACAACGCCATGGGCCATGTCTTGTTTGGACTTCCCCTCCCGGGCTGCCAGGCTTGGGTTGGCGTGTGGAAGGGTTGCCAATTTCGTTGGCGCGGGCAGATCGAAACGTGCGACGTGTTGGGTAGGCGTGGTGAACTACTGTGCGCTGCAGTGCTGGTTACCCAGCCGGCGCCTGCCGGCATCTTGGCGTTGCCGCATTCCGCAGACGCGCTGGGAGCATCCTTGGTGGGAGAGCCGCGGTTGCTGAGCCCCTTCGCGAGCATCGGGTTCTGCCGGGGGCCACGTGCCGCGGGCGGGCGTTTCGTGCACTGGCTCGCGTTGGTCTCGCCTTGCCCTCGTGGACAGCAAAAAGCCCCGCTCAACGGCGAGGCTGGGTCGCCCGGGATGGGCGGCAGCTCGATTGTCGGTTCAGGTCTCTTTGGTCCAACTGGAACCAGTGGATGGTCCTGCCCTGCGCGAGCAAAGGTCGCGAATGATGAGGTGTCCTATGGCGGCTCTTGCCGTCACCGTTTGGTCAGTACTTGAGAAAAGGCACGTCTGGGACGCTTGGTCCCGGTTCGTCCTGGTCCTGGCCTACTGTGTAAGCCAAGGTGCGGATCCCGGTGGCGAGGTTGAATATCTCGGCCCGTTCGGCGGCTCTGCTGCGGTCGTGGTCTTGGACCGTGACGGAGATTTCTACGACGGTGCAGACCACTTCCCCGTCCGGGTTTTCGCAGCGGATGATGCTGTCCGCTTCTTCCAGTTCGTCGGCCTGTTGACGGGTGATCCTGCCCTCGCGGATTGCGGGAATCAGAAACTGTGCTTCGAACTCTGCCGGCGTCGCCTGTTTGCTGGCGTAGACGAGGGTGGCTTGCTCCATGCCCAGGGCCCGTCGGACCTGTCTGCGGGAACCTTCAATGGCACGGGTTTCGTAGTCGTTCCCGGTAAGGTTCGCGATCTGGCCGGACATGGTATTCATTTGTTGCTTGACGTCAACCATGTCATCCTTGAGCACGGCGACGTCATCCTTGAGCACGGCGACGTCATCCTTGAGCACGGCGACGTCATCCTTGAGCACGGCGACGTCATCCTTGAGCACGGCGACGTCATCCTTGAGCACGGCGACGTCATCCTTGAGCACGGCGACGTCATCCTTGAGCACGGCGACGTCATCCTTGAGCACGGCGACGTCATCCTTGAGCACGGCGACGTCATCCTTGAGCACGGCGACGTCATCCTTGAGCACGGCGACGTCATCCTTGAGCACGGCGACGTCATCCTTGAGCACGGCGACGTCATCCTTGAGCACGGCGACGTCATCCTTGAGCACGGCGACGTCGCTTTCAAGATTGTCGAAGCGTTCGCCTACGGCTTGTTCGAACTGGGCGAAACGCAAGGGGAGCTGCAGCAGTTCCTCGGTGAGGATCTCCTTGCGGAGGTCCTGGCGGAGCTCGTCGTCTCTGCGGATGACGTCTACTACGTGTTTGTGAAATTCATGCTGCAGGTCCGGGTTCTGGTTCAAGGCTTCCAGGATGTCCTGCATGGTGGTGATGTTTTGCTGGCTCATGGCATTCACTCAGTTGTGATTATACTCCTATTTCTGCCGGTGATGGTCGGCTGCCTTGTCCAGGAAATTTCGCTGCTCTGACGTTCGGAGTCTGGTCGCCGCCGCCCATCGCTGAAGGCGACGATTTCTTCCGAGTCCCTGATGGCGGCGTTCAGGTGACGCCGCATGAAGTCGTTTCCTGGACTTCCTTCCGCCGGCATTTTTACCATCACTTGGGAGGTTTCCAGCAGGGCCTGTCGGTAGGCGTTGCCGGTGGCGTCGCATGGCGGCCGGGTTAGTACCTCGCCCTGTAGGGTGCGCAGCGCGTGATTGATGACGCACGGCGTTACGGTCGTGACGTAGAATGCGGCGTCGGCGCTGGCTGGCCTTCCCTTGGCGAAGTTGGCGTTCACGTGATTCACGAAACGTTCCGTCAGTTCCAGTGTTTCTGCGGTCCACCTGCCGTTGGATTCTGGCGCTTGTCGATGAGCAGGGTCGTCGTAGTGCCTACTGACTATTTCCGACAGCCGTTCGATGGACTTGGTCATTTCCCGTTCCGTGTCTTCGAATATGATTTCGACTGTTTGCGCCACATGGCGTCGGGGCGGTTGAGGAGGGATTGTATCGTGTACTGCAGGATGGCCATGTTTGCCTCGTGCAGGGCCGTGGCCAGCTCGATGTCGTGATGGATTTCTTGGGGGCATTCGGGGCTCCTTTCCGGTTGAAATCCCGTCCGACCGATTACTGTCGCGCCACCCCGAGCAAGGCCTGCGGTAGCAGGCCTTGCTCGGTTGAGTAGTAGTACTTCAAGGAAGGACGACCGTACCTCGACCGCATCGAGCATTTCATCATCACTACGCCGGCGACGGCGCAGGCCCAGGTGGAAGCGCGCCAGATCGACATGGCCAATGCCGGCACCATGAACCTGACCGCGCCGGAGTACTACGCGCTGGAAACGCGCACCAACAGCGAGTACGTGGCCCACGACGTGTTCGGCGGGGCGACGCGCGGGTTGATGCTCAACATCAAGCGCGAGCCCTTCAGCGACCACCGGGTCCGGCAGGCCATCAACCTGGCCGTTGACCGCCAGAAGCACAACGCCCGCGGGCTGCATCACGCCGGCCGCGGCCACTGCCCGATGGTGGGCATGGCCAACAGCCTGGAGGAGTGCGCCACCTGGCCCGGCATGCGCCCGAAGGACTCCCCTGAGGGGCAGCAGGACATCGCCCGCGCCCGGGAGTTGATGGCCGAGGCCGGCTATCCCGACGGGTTCGAAATACAGTACACGGTTCGCCAGGTTGGAACCTACGTGGACGAGTGTTCGGTGATCAAGCAGGACCTGGAGGACTACCTGAACATTCGCGGCGCCATCGAGGTCCTGCCCAGCGCCGCGGGATACGCCAAGTACGGCACGTCCCGTCCCGCTGACGCCAGGGGCGACTGGGAAATGAGTTGCCAGGCCGACGGCATGACCGTGCTGGACCCGGACGCCATCTGGGCGGCATCTTCCTGAAGGGCGGCACGCGAAACTACACCGACTGGGAAGCTCCGGAAACCAACGCCTGGTTCGAGGCCCAGAAGGTCGAACTCGACCCCGAGAAGCGGCGCGAGATCAACAAGGAAGCGGAGCGATGGCTGCACGAATTCAGCAATAACCACTGGGTCAGCCTCACCCTCGGGCAGAATTTCTGGGTCGTCCACCAGGACGTCAAGGGCTTCGTGGCTCCGCAGACCGTGCAGTACGGGTTCAAGCACGAGGACCTCTGGCTGGACCGGTAGATGCTTTCCGCACACCCATCCCGTTGCCACTGTTGGAGACGGAAAGACGTATGAGCTTGAAAATCAAGCCAATACTACTGGTCAGCCTGCCCTCCCGCAGCCAGATGGACCGCATGTTTGCCCGGATCATCGGCATGGAGGAAAAGCTGGACGACCTGGAGGACGAGATCCGCAAGCTGCGGAGTGAGTTGAGCGCATCCCGGCGTCCGCAGTCGTCCCGCTCCCGTTCCGCCCGGTCATCCGCCACGGCAACCGGCGCCACCGCCGACGAAGGAGAGCCGGCCTGACCCAAGTCCCACGACGAAATCCCCGATCGAAGCAACAGGAGGCACACATGAAACTCGAAGGACGCACTGCCCTCGTCACCGGAGCCTCCCGCGGAATCGGCCGCGCTATCGCCTTGGCCCTGGCGGAAGAGGGCGCCGACGTGGCCATCAACTATGTCTCCAACGAGGCGGCCGCCGCGGCCGTCGTCGAGGAGATCCAGGCGCTGGGACGCAAGGGCGTACTGGCCCGGGCCGACGTCGGCGACTTCCCGGACACCTACGCCATGGCCCACTCCGTGCTCAGGGACTTCGGCCACATCGACATCCTGGTCAACAACGTCGGCGTGACCTCCGACAAAACCTTCGTCAACATGGACCATTCCACCTGGCGCAAGGTGCTGGCCATCAACCTCGATGGCGTCTTCAACTGCACCAAGGTCTGCATCGACCAGATGGTTGAGCAGAACTACGGGCGGGTGGTGAACATCACGTCGGTCATCGGCCAGATCGGCAACTTCGGCCAGGCCAACTACGCCGCATCCAAGGCCGGCGTCGCCGCCATGACCAAGACCCTGGCGAAAGAGCTGGCCAGCAAGGGCATTACCGTCAACGCGGTGGCCCCCGGCTTCATCGAGACCGAAATGGTCTCCTCCATCCCCGAGAACATCCAGGACCGCCTGCTGAGCCAGATACCCCTGCGGCGTTTCGGCAAGGCCGAAGAGGTCGCCCAGATGGTGGTGTTCCTCTGCTCGCCCGAGGGCGACTACGTGACCGGCGCGGAGCTTGAGGTGAACGGCGGGCTGTTCATGTAGCGGTCGCCCATGGCGGAAGTTTCGCCGATTGTTGGACAGGTCCGGCGCCGGTCGCGCACCTGATCAGGGTCTTTCCAAAGTTCGGGATGGGGACCTTCCACCCCGAACTGTCATTCCGGCGAAAGCCGGAATCCAGAACATTCCGACTACAACGACCTGCTGGATTCCCGCGAAAGCGGGAATGACAGATTACTTTTGGAAAGGCCCCGGCACCCGATACCCTGGCATTTGCCCTTGGTGGCGTACCGCTGCTAACCTGACATGGAGCAGGAGCTAACCCGTGACCACGCAGCTGTATCGACACCTCAGCGAGCATTTCCTGGCCCAGGCCAGACGGGAACTGGCCGCCGGCGACCTGCCGCAGGCCTCCGAAAAGGGCTGGGGCGCCGCCACCCAGATGCTCAAGGCCATCGCCGAGCAGCGCGGCTGGGAGCACAACCGCCACCGCCACCGCCACTACCACAGAACTGCCAGCAGGCTGCGCGCCGAAACCGGGGACGGTGACATATTCCGCCTGTTCGCGGTGGCGGGCGCGCTCCACGAGAATTTCTACGAAAACGACATGGAGGCCGCGCTGGTGGCCGAAAGCCTCGACGACGTGGAGGCCCTCCTGGACAAGCTCCGCCCCCTGCTGACTCAAACGTAGCGCCTCGCCGGGCGCAGGCAGCGCAACGGGCGCCCCTCACGTGGAACGCGTTTCGGATTTGGAACGCATCCTCTTGCTAGCGCCGGGCAGACTCCTCAAGTATTGACGCTTGCCGCACCTGCATTAGTTGACACATTCGGGGCGGTGGCAGTAACATCTTTCAACGTCACGCCGGAAATCCCACCGGCAGCGAAGGAATTTTTATGCCTACTGTCAATCAACTGGTGCGCAAGGGCCGCAAGCCGATGCGCAAGAAGACCAAGGCGCCGGCTCTGCATTGGGTGCAGAACTCCCTGCGGAACCGCACGCGCTGGGGGCCCGGATGCCCGCAGCGTCGCGGCGTGTGCATCCAGGTTCGCACCATGACCCCCAAGAAGCCCAACTCCGCGCTGCGCAAGATCTGCCGCGTACGGCTGACCAACGGCGTGGAAGTGACCGCCTACATCGGCGGTGAAGGCCACAACCTGCAGGAGCACTCGGTGGTCCTGATCCGCGGCGGTCGAGTCAAGGACCTGCCCGGTGTGCGCTACCACGTAGTGCGCAGCAACCTGGACACCGAGGGCGTCGACGGACGTCGTCAGGGTCGCAGCAAGTACGGTACTCGTAGGGGCTGACCGCGACCCGCACTGAAAAATAAAGCCACCGTCACCCCCACCGCCGGGGGTGGCTCATTTTGGAAAGCAAGGTAGAGTAGCCATGTCACGCAGACGTCGCGCCGAACCCAGGATTGTCAAACCCGACCCGCGGTACAACAACGCGGAGTTGTCCAAGTTCATCAACCGGGTCATGCTGAAGGGCAAAAAGTCCACCGCCCAGCGGGTGGTTTACGATGCCCTGGACCTGGTGCGCCAGGACACCAGCCAGGACCCCATGGGCATCTTTTCCACGGCCCTGCGCAACGCCACTCCCCTGGTCGAAGTGCGCCCCCGGCGCGTGGGCGGCGCGACCTATCAGGTGCCGGTGGAGCTCCGAACCAGCCGCAGCGAGGCGCTGGCCATGCGCTGGATCATTCGCGGCGCCCGGGCCCGCAACGGCATGCGCATGGCGCGCGGGCTCGCCAACGAGTTCATGGACGCCGCCCGCGGCGAAGGCTCCGCAGTGCGCCGCAAGGACGAACTGCACCGCATGGCGGAGGCCAACCGCGCCTTCGTACACTACCGCCGCTAATCCCCGCCTTCCGTCGTAGGGGCGAATGAACATTCGCCCCTACCTTTGTCTCACTCCCTCCCCCGACTCTCCCCAGGTACAGGTATGACTGTCGTAACAACCAACGCCGATCTGATTCGAAACATCGGCTTCATCGCTCACATCGACGCCGGCAAGACCACGGTCACCGAGCGTGTGCTCTACCTCACCGGCCGCATCCGCAAGGTCGGCGGCGTGGATGAGGGCACAACGGCCATGGACTGGATGCCGCAGGAGAAGGAACGGGGCATCACCATCACCGCCGCAGCCACCACGGCCTACTGGCGCGACCACCAGGTCAACATCATCGACACCCCTGGCCACGTGGACTTCACCGCTGAAGTCGAACGCAGCCTGCGCGTCCTCGACGGCGGCATCGTGGTGCTGGACGCCGTGGCCGGCGTGCAGCCCCAGTCGGAAACCGTCTGGCGGCAAGCCGACACCTACGACGTTCCCCGCATCTGCTTCGTGAACAAGATGGACCGGGTCGGCGCGTCCTACGAGCGCACCATCGAGTCCGTTCGACGCCGGCTGAAAGGCAACCCCGTTGCGGTGCAGGTGCCGATTGGGGCAGAGGATGAATTTCGCGGAGTGGTCGATCTGATTGAAGGCCAGGCCATCATGTATTCCGACGGCCGCGACGACGTGGCCGATCCCCCCGAATTGATGCCGGTGCCGCCGGAGTATGAGCAGGCCTACCACGACTACCGCCAGGAGATGATCGAGAAGATCGTCGAGACGGACGAGGCCCTGCTCATCAAGTACCTGGAGGGCGAGGACATCCGCGCCGACGACCTCCGCTCCGCTCTGCGCGCCGCCACCATCAACCGCCAACTGGTGCCGGTTCTGTGCGGCACGGCGATGCGCGGCAAGGGCATCGATCCCCTGCTTGACGCCATCATCTGCTACCTGCCGTCGCCCCTGGACGTGCCGGCGGTGGAGGGCACCGTCCCTGACACCGACACTATCGAGATCCGCGAACCCCTGGACAGCGAGCCCCTGTCGGCCCTGGCCTTCAAGGTCGTGGTTGACCCCTACGTTGGTCGCCTGGTGTTCCTGCGAATTTACTCCGGCAAGGTCGAGTCCGGCGCCGCCGTGCGCAACGTCACCAGGGGCAACCGGGAGCGCATGGGTCGCCTGCTGCGGATGCACGCCAACCACCGGGAGGAGCTGCCGGAGATCACCGCCGGCAATATCTGCGCGGCAGTGGGATTGAAGGACACCTTCACCGGCGACACCATCTGCACCGATCACAAGCCAGTGATCCTCGAACCGCCGCACTTCCCGGAGCCCGTGGTCTCGGTGGCCATCGAGCCGGCCACCCGCGCCGACCAGGACAAGCTCGGCGAGGCCATGCGGAAGCTGTCCGAAGAAGACCCCACCTTCGTGGTGCGGTTCAACGACGAAACCGGTCAAACCGTCATCTCCGGCATGGGTGAACTGCACCTGGAAGTCCTCGTTGACCGCATGCGGCGCGAGTTCGACGTGGAAGCCCGCGTCGGCCAGCCCCGGGTTGCCTACCGCGAAGCCATCACCAAGCCGATCCGGGTCGAGGGACGCTTCGTTCGCCAGACCGGCGGTCACGGCCAATACGGACACGTGTGGCTCGAGCTGGAGCCGCAGGAGCGCGGCGCCGGCGCCGATTTCGTCGACGGCATCACCGGCGGCACCATACCACGCAACTTCATCCCGGCCGTCCAGGCCGGCGTCAAGCAGGCTCTGGACAACGGCCCCTTGGCTGGCTATCCTCTGGTGGACTTGAAGGTCACCCTGGTCGACGGCAGCTACCACACGGTGGACTCGTCCGAAATGGCCTTCCGTTCCGCGGCAATGATTGCCATGCGGGACGGTACGCGCCGGGCGGCCCCCGTGCTGCAGGAACCCTTCTTCGAGATGGAGATCGTGACGCCCGGCGAGTATCTCAGCGAAGTGCTGAGCGACTTGGGAGGGCGCCGCGCCCAGATTCGCAGCATCGAAGGGCAGGAAGACCTGCAGACCGTGAGCGCGATGATTCCCCTCGGGGAGACTTTCGCGTACACCACGGCGCTGCGGTCGCTCACCCGTGGACGCGCCTCGTACACCATGGAGTTCCGGCACTACGAGCCGGTGCCGGAGAGCGTGGCCCGTGCCCTGGTGACCAACCGTTAGCCAACGGGTCCTCCGGACCAAACACACTACTGGAGCATTATCGGAATACATTATGGTCGCAAGGCAACAAATGCGGATCATCCTCAAGGCGTTTGACCACAAGATGCTGGACCAGTCCAGCGCGCAAATTGTGGACACCGCCGAACTGACCGGCGCCCGGGTCGCGGGCCCGGTGCCACTGCCCACGCAGATCCGCCGGTTCTGCGTCATCAGGGGACCACACGTCGACAAGGACTCCCGCGAGCACTTCGAGATCCGAACGCACAAGCGGCTCCTGGACATCATGGAACCCACCAGCAAGACCATCGACGCGCTGACCCGGCTCAACATGCCGGCGGGAGTGGATATTTCCATCAAGCTCTAAACCGGCCGATCCCGCAGCCGGCGCTTGCCGGAATTGCGGGTGAGGCGGGTAAAACAGCGTATGGACGGGACAATCAGGCTTGAAAGAATAGTAATCCCGTCGTAAAATTGCAGTTCCGGCTGGCGGCTGGCATGAAGGCCACCGCCGCCATTTCATCTAACGAATTCCATCCATCGGCCAACACTCGCAGGCAAAGAAAATGCTCAAGGCGTTCCTCGGCAAGAAGATCGGCATGACCCAGGTGTTCAACGACGCCGGACAGGTCGTGCCCGTAACTATCATCGAGGCCGGCCCCTGCGCCGTCACCCAGATCCGCACCGCGGAGAAGGACGGCTACCAGTCGGTCCAGCTGGGGTTCGGTCGGGTCCGCAAGCCCACCAAGCCCGAGGCCGGACACCTGCGCGGCAGCCAGATCGGCCGCCGGCTCGAGGAAGTGCGCGCCGAGGACACCACTGCGTACGAAGTCGGCCAGTTGGTTTCGGTGGACATCTTCGAACCGGGCGAGATCGTTGACGTTATTGGCAAGTCCAAGGGCAAGGGGTTCGCCGGAACCATGAAGCGACACGGCTTCGGCGGCGGCCCGCGCACGCACGGTCAGTCGGACCGTGCGCGCGCGCCGGGCTCCATCGGCGGAGGCACCACGCCGGGCAAGGTCTTCAAGGGACTGAAAATGTCCGGGCACATGGGCAACCGCCGGGTGACCAGCAAGGGCCTGGAAGTAATTCGCGTGGACGCCGAACGGAACCTCCTGATGGTCAAAGGCGGCATTCCCGGCGCCCCCAACAGCGCCGTTACCATCCGCAAGACCGGCAAGAGCAAGGCAAGGGAATAGAACGAACCGATACGCCTGCTCCGCATGGCGCCATCGGCAAGGAACTGATCCGAAATGGAACTCCCCGTATTGAACACCAGCGGCAACGCCGTGGACACCATCGAGGTGGACGAGGCCGTATTTGACGTGCCGATGAACCAGACACTGGTTCACCAGGCAATGGTCATCTACCAGCTGAACCAGCGACAGGGCACTCATTCCACGCGCACCCGCGCCGAAGTGTCGGGCGGCGGCCGGAAGCCCTGGATACAGAAGCACACGGGCCGCGCCCGCCAGGGCAGCATCCGCTCCCCACAGTGGCGACATGGCGGAATCGCCTTCGGCCCGAAGCCCCGTGACTACCGTAAGGCCTTGCCACGCGCGATGCGTCGCAAGGCTTTGCAGTGTGTGCTCTCCGAGAAAATCCGCGGAGATCGCCTGATCTGCGTCGACACCCTCGACAGCCTGGACGGGAAGACCAAGTCCATGAAGCAGGTACTGGAGAACCTGAACATCTCCGGGTCGGTGCTGGTGGTCACGGAAGAAGCCCAGCAGAGCGTGGCCAGGGCCGGCGGCAACCTGAAGCAGGTGTGGACGCTTCCCTCGGACCTGGTGAACGCCAATGACGTACTCAAGCGCCAGACCGTCCTGATCACCGTCGGCGCGGTTCGCCGGATCGCGGAATTGTGTCAGGCGCCCCGGTACCGGGCCCGTCGGGCAGCAAGCGAGGTGGCGGAATAATGCACATCAGCGAAGTCCTCCTGCGCCCCACCATCACCGAAAAGAGCACCCTGCTTCAGGAAGAAGGGCAGTACACCTTCGCCATCGCTCCCAAGGCCAACAAGACGCTGGTCAAGCAAGCGGTGGAAGAAAACTTCAACGTCACGGTCATCAGCGTCAACATCACGCGCAATCACGGCAAGCGCAAGCGGTACGGCCCCCGTTACAAGAAACAACCCGACGTGAAAAAGGCAGTGGTCACGCTGCAGGCCGGCGACCGCATCGACCTCATCGAGGGCCTGTAGCCAATCGAGGACTTCTTGCCAATCGACGGCCGCCTGCCATTCGATGGCCTGTAGCCAACCCGCCGAGCGTCGGCATCGCGAGCTGAAACCATGCCTCTGAAAAACCTTCGACCCATAACCCCCGGCACGCGAAACGCGGTGCGTCCCTCTTTCGAGGAGATCACCACCAAGAAGCCGGAGAAGTCCCTGCTGGAACCGCTGCAGAAGCGCGGTGGCCGGAACAACAAAGGCCGCATCACCGCATATCACCGCGGCGGCGGCTCCCGGCGCATGTACCGGCGCGTTGACTTCAAGCGACGCAAGGATGGCGTGCCGGCAACCGTCAAGACCATCGAGTACGATCCGAACCGGACGACGCGCATCGCCCTGCTTCACTACGCCGATGGCGAGAAGTCGTACATCCTGGCGCCGGTGAACCTGTCCGTAGGTGACAAGGTCCAATCCGGGCCCGACGCGGAAATCAGCCCCGGCAACACCCTTCCGCTCCGCAACATCCCGACTGGCACCGTGGTGCACAACCTCGAGTTGACCCCCGGCCGGGGCGGGCAGTTGGTGCGGGGCGCCGGTACGGGAGCGCAGGTGCTGTCCCGAGAGGGCGACTACGTGCTGATCCGCCTGCCCTCGGGCGAGATGCGCCGGATCCTGCTCAATTGCCGGGCCAGCGTGGGCCAGTTGTCCAACCCCGACCACAAAAACGAAAGCCTGGGCAAGGCCGGCGCCAAGCGCCACTTGGGGCGCCGTCCCCACGTGCGCGGCGTCGCCAAGAACCCGGTGGACCACCCCCACGGCGGTGGTGAAGGCCGCTCTCCCATCGGCATGCCCGGTCCCAAGTCTCCCACCGGCAAGCCGACCCTGGGACACAAAACCCGCAACAAGAAGAAGACCTCCAGCCGCTTCATCGTCCGCGGACGCCGCTGGCGGAGGTAAGAACCCAACCCTCGTGCCGCCCTGCGGCCCGACAGGCAGCGTTTGTCATCATGTCAAGGTCAATAAAAAAGGGACCGTACGTCCACCCCAAACTGCTCAAGAAGGTCAACCGGGTTCGCGAATCCGGCGAGGCCACCGTCATCCGCACCTGGTCGCGGGATTCGATGATCATGCCCGAAATGGTCGGGCTGAACTTCGGCGTCCACGACGGCCGGCGTCACGTGCCGGTGTTCATCACCGAAAACATGGTGGGCCACCGCCTGGGCGAGTTCGCGCCTACGCGAACCTATCGCGGGCACATCGCCCGGTCGGAACGCTCCAGCAGGGTGAGGTGACGACATGCCTCCCGTGCGAGCAATGGCCAAGCAGGTGGGCGCCTCCCCCAAGCGCCTCAAGCCCATCATGGACGCGGTGCGTGGCATGAGGGTCAACGATGCCCTCGATCACCTGAGCCTGATGACGTCGCCGTGGGCGCGATCGGTGGCCAAGGTGGTCCAGTCAGCTGCATCCAACGCCGAGAACAACGATTTCATGAACCGCAACGAACTGCGCATCACGCGCATTTCGGCAGACCAGGCGCGTCCGCTCAAGCGTTTCAGGCCCCGCGCCAGAGGCCGGATTGGACGGGTTACCCGCCGCTCCAGTCACATCATCATCGAAGTGGACGAGATACAGGAGCGCTAACTCATGGGACACAAAACTCATCCCTTCGGCTTCCGCCTGGGCATCATCAAGGACTGGCGAACCCACTGGTACGCCAACAACGGCGCGCAGTACCGCACCGGCGTACAGCAGGATCTTTCCCTGCGTCGCACGATCCACGATGAATACGCCGCCTTCTCGGACGCCGGCATCGCCAAGATCGAGATCGACCGCACGGCCCAGGAAACCATCGTCAACATCCATTCGGCCCGTCCCGGCATCCTGATCGGTCGCGACGGCGACCGGGTCAAAGGGCTCCGCGCCCGTCTGGAGGGCATGAACTCTGGAACGCTGCGGCTCAACATCATCGAGATCGAGCAGCCGGAAATGGACCCGTTTCTCGTGGGCCGAAACATCGCCGACCAGTTGAGCCGTCGCGTGGCCTACCGGCGCGCCATGCGCCAGGCCGCCCTGCGCACCATGCAGGCCGGCGCCGAGGGCATCAAGATCATCACCAAGGGACGCATCTCCGGTGCGGAAATCGCCCGCACCGAGAAGCTGATGATGGGCCAGGTGCCGCTGCACACGCTGCGCGCCGACATCGATTACGCCCTGGCTGAAGCCCATACCTCCATGGGACGCGTTGGGATCAAGGTCTGGATTTACAAGGGCCAGATCATGCCCCCGGCCGCGGAGGAAGACGGCGAACTGGACAGCATCGAGTTCCGGGTCACCAGCCAGGATACCGAGGCCGAACTGCAGGCTGCGGAGTTCGAGAACTAGCGTCCGCAACGGATCGCGTCTTTCCTTCGTGACGAATAGATTGGGAGTTTGGAACCATGCTGCAGCCTAAAAGGACGAAATACCGCAAGATGGGTCGCGGCAAGCGGCGGGGCATGGCCACCACCGGCAGCACCGTGGAGTTCGGCGAAATCGGTCTCAAAGCCTTGAGAGCCGAATGGATCACCTCCCGGCAGATCGAGTCGGCCCGTATCGCGATTACCCGTCACCTGCAGCGCGGCGGACGCACCTATATCCGTATCTTCCCGGACAAACCGGTTTCCAAGAAGCCGGCCGAAGTCCGCATGGGCGGCGGCAAGGCGGCCAACGATCACTGGGTCGCCGTGGTCAGGCCGGGCCGCATCATGTTTGAGGTCGGCGGCGTGCCCCTGGACCAGGCCGCGGAAGCCCTGCAGAGGGCCGCGCACAAGCTTCCCATTCCCACCAAGGTCGTTTACCGGGACCGCGTGAACACACTGCTGACCAGTTCAGCCAGGTAATAGTCGCTATGCAGATGTACGAAATTCGGGCGCTGACCGACCAGCAGATCGAGGAAGAGTTGCAGAAGTCCTACCGGGAGCTGATGAATCTCCGCTTCCGGGACGCCGTAAACCAGCTCACCGACACCAACCAGCCCCGCAAGACCCGCAAGGACATTGCGCGAATGCTCACCTGCTTGAGAGAGCGGCAGCTTCAGTAAAAGTCCCGCGGCCCGTCGTTACCGCGACACTCTCCGGGCAGTGACAGAACTTTCAGGACTATACGAATGGCCAAAACAATGCGAAAGGTTCGGGTGGGCTCAGTGGTGAGCACCCGGATGGACAAGACCGCCGTGGTGGAATTGGTGTGGAAGCAGCGCCATCGCGTTTACCGCAAGCAGATGCGTCGGGTTACCCGCTTCTATGTCCACGACCCCGAGGGGCAGTGCCGGATCGGCGATACGGTCCGCATCCAGGAAACCCGTCCCATCTCGCGCACCAAGCACTGGCGGCTCCTTGATATCCTGGCCCGGCGGGCGGTGGCCGAGGTTCGCGCCATCGAACTCGAAGGCGACGCGGTCATCGAGCCCGCCGCTGCTGACGAGAACGACGACGCGACGCCGGTTGACGACATCGCCGAAACCGATTCCGATGACGACGAGGATGCGTAAATGATCCAGAGTTACACCAGGCTGCACGTAGCCGACAACAGCGGCGCGCGACGCATCCGGCTCATCAACATCCCCGGCTCCAGCCGGCGCAAGTACGCCTCGGTGGGCGACATCATCGTCTGCACCGTGCGTGAGGCCATCCCCAACTCCCCCGTGCGGAAGGGTACAGTGGTCAAGGCCGTCATCGTGCGACAGGCCGCCCCGCTGCTCCGCCCCGACGGCACCTACATCAAGTTCGACGACAATGCCGCGGTGCTGATCAACGACAACCAGCTGCCGCGCGGCACCCGCATCTTCGGACCCGTCGCCCGCGAACTGCGTGACAAAGGGTTCATGCGGATCGTGTCCCTCGCGCCGGAGGTGGTGTGATGGCCAGGACCAAAATCCGGCGCGGCGACGATGTGCTGGTCATTGCCGGCAAGGACAAGGGCAGGACCGGCCGCGTGCTCAACATGGTGCCCGAAAAGAACCGGGTTATCGTCGAAGGCGTCAACATGGTGACCAAGCACTACAAGCCGCGCCCCGGCATACGCCAGGGTGGCCGAGTGCAGCAGGAAGCCTCGATCCACATCTCCAACATCAAGCTCATCCAGAGCAATTACACCGAACCGAGCTCCCAGTTCCGGAACCGGGACGAATAGCTCTCTCGGGAGTGACCCCATGGCTACTGACCAGCAGGAAAGAACAGAACAGGGCGGAGGCCGTCGCCAGCGGCGCCGGCAGGAAGAGGCCGATTCCAACGGCTCAGCGTCGTTGGAGTTGCCGCCTCCCGCCTTCAAGATCCGCTACCGGGATGAGATCGTCCCGGCCATGGTGTCCGAATTCGGATACACCAGTCCCATGCAGGTGCCCCGGGTCACCAAGATCAACCTGAACATCGGCCTCGGTGAGGCTTTGACCAATGGCCGCGCCATGGAGAGCGCCGTCCGGGACCTGACCACCATCTCGGGTCAGAAGCCGGTCATCACCCGCGCTCGCCGGTCCATCGCCGGGTTCAAGGTGCGCCAGGGCAACCCCATCGGCACCGCCGTGACCCTGCGCGGCGACCGCATGTACTACTTCCTGGAGCGGCTGATCATCACGGCCCTTCCGCGTATCCGGGACTTCCGGGGCATCGCGCGCAGCGGTTTCGACGGCCGGGGCAACTTCTCCCTGGGCCTTCGCGAGCAAATCGTGTTCCCGGAAATCGACTACAACAGCATCGACCGGCTGCGTGGGCTCCAGGTGACCATTACCACCAGCGCGATCAACGACACCGAGGCGGCGCGGCTGCTCGAACACTTCGAAATGCCCTTCGTGCGGCAATAGGCTATCCGCCCGACCCGTCCTGAAATCTGAGCAGCGGGAGAAACAATCTTGGCCAAGAAATCTTCCATCGTCAAAAACGACCGACGCAAGCAAACCGTCGCCAAGTACGCAGCGCAACGTGCCGAATTGCTGGCCGAGGCGCGGGACCTGTCCCGTTCCGCCCGCGAACGCTTCGAGGCCCGCCAGAAGCTGGCCCTGCTGCCCCACGACGCTAACCCCAACCGCATCCGCAACCGGGACGGCGCCACCGGGCGGCCCCGCGGCTACATTCGCTACTTCGGCCTCTCGCGTATCTCCTTCCGGGAAATGGCGTTGGACGGCCTGCTCCCCGGGGTACGCAAGGCCAGCCTGTAATCGCAGGTTTATCCTCAGCTGCCCCAGCCAAAGAACTGAAAAGAAGGAGCCACTCCGCGATGCCCATAAACGATCCGGTTGCCGATATGCTGACCCGCATTCGCAACGCCATCCAGGCCAGGCACCAAACGGTCCTGGTTCCCCAGTCCAAGATGAAGGTCGCCATCGCCGACATCCTGAAGAGACAGGGCTACATCCGAGACTGGGACCAGGCGCGCAACCAGAAATTCCCCACCATGCGGATCCATCTCACCTACAAGGACGATGACACCAACGTCATTCGCGGCCTGCGCCGGATCAGCAAGCCGGGATTGCGGGTGCACGTCGGTCGGGGCGAAATCCCGCGGGTGTACGGAGGATTGGGCATCGCCATAGTTTCCACCTCCCAGGGGATGATGACCGGATACGAAGCCTGGCGCAAAGGCATCGGAGGAGAGTTGGTCTGTTATGTCTGGTAACGAAATTCCCGTCAGCGCCGGCGTCGCCGAACGAATTCCCCCCGCCGAGCGGCCGCTGTCCCGCATCGGGCGACAGCCCATACCGCTTCCCGCCGGAGTCCAGGTTGAAGTGCTCTACGGAGGCGTGAAGGTCACCGGGCCGCGCGGCGAATTGATCCAGAGATACCACCCGGAAGTCACCGTGAAGGTAGAGGATGGCGCGGTCATCGTCGAAAGGCTGACCGATCGCAAGTTCCACCACTCGCTCCATGGCCTGACCCGGTCCCTGATCGATAACGCAATCGTGGGCGTGACCGAAGGCTACAGCCGGACCCTGGAACTCATGGGCGTGGGATACCGCGTCCAGCAGAACGGCGACGGCATCACGCTCAGTGTCGGTTACAGCCACACGGTCGACGTGTTCCCCGAAGAGGGTTTGAACATGGAGGTCGAAGGCAACAACCGGGTGCACATCACCGGCGTCGACAAGCAAAAGGTCGGCCAGCTTGCCGCCAAGGTGCGCAAGGTCAGGCCGCCGAACCGCTACAAGGAAAAGGGCATCCGGTACCAGGGCGAGGTTCTTCGCCTCAAGCCCGGCAAGGCCGCAGCGCGCCGCGCCGTATAGGCGGTCCGGTTTCCCCAGCCTCACGCGAAATTCAGCCAACTTGGAAGGCATGGTATTCCCGCTTTGGCGTGAACCCACGCCCAGCACACAGCAACCGAGAGCAAACTGTAAATGCCACGCGACAAAGACTCCCGAAAATTGCGCATCGTCCGGCATCGCCGGGTTCGCAACAAGGTACATGGCACTCCGCAGCGTCCGCGCCTCTGCGTCTTCCGCAGCCTGAAGGGCATCTACGCGCAGGTGATTGACGACGTGGAAGGCCACACCCTGGCCTACGCATCCAGCCACGAGGTCGGCGGCGAAGAGGCAACGCCCAAGACGGCGGCTTCTGCCGCCGTGGGCAAGCTGGTCGCCGAGCGCGCACGGGCAGCCGGCGTGTCCTCCGTGGTGTTCGACCGGGGCGGTTACCAGTTCCACGGCCGGGTCAAGGCCCTGGCCGATGCCGCCCGCGAAGGAGGGCTTGTATTCTAATGGTTTCTCCCGCATCCCGTAGAGGCCCAAGAAGCAACACCGGCGGCAGGGGCGGCGAGGGCGGCCCGGATCGCCGCGGAGGCCGCGGCGGTCGTGGCCGCGACCGTGACCAGCGACAACGCGACGACGACAGCGGCGGCATGAACGAGCGGGTGGTCCACACCCGTCGCATCGCCAAGGTGGTCAAGGGCGGTCGCCGTCTCCGGTTCAACGCCCTGGTGGTGGTTGGCGACGGCCAGGGACGCGTGGGCGCCGGCATGGGCAAGGCGCTGGCCATTCCCGACGCGGTCCGCAAGGGAACCGCCGTGGCCCGGCGCAGCACTATCCAGATCCCCATCAAGGGGAGCACCATTCCCCACGAGATTTCCGTTCGCAAGGGCGCATCCATCGTAATCATCAAGCCGGCTCCCTTGGGAACGGGCGTCATCGCGGCGGGCGCCATGCGCGCCATGCTGGAACTGGGCGGCGTGCAGGACGTGGTGGGCAAGTCGCTGGGATCGCGCAACCCCATCAATATCGTCCAGGCGACCCTGGAGGCGCTGAGCCTCCTGCGCGACCCGGAGACCGAGCGCGCCAACCGGCTGGGACTGACCCCGGCGGGCGCCAACGGCGCCACCGAAACCGCATCCGCGCCCGCGCCGGCCTCGCCGGCGCCCGAAACCCCGGCTCCGGTTGCCGCAGCGCCCGCTGGCGAAGCCGCCCCCGAGGCAGCCCCGGCAGCGACCGCCGTTGCTGAAGCCGAACCACCCGCGGAGGCCCCCGCCGCCGAAGAACCGCCGGCTGCTGAGGAACCCCCCGCAGCCGAGGCTCCTTCCGCTGAATCGGCCGATCCCCAAGCCTGACCACAAAAGTTCTCCCCGTCGCCCTTTCACGGCAGACGGCAGGTAATAGACAAATGGCGCAAATCAAAATCACCTGGAAGAAAAGTTGCATCGGGCGTCCGTCCTATCAGGGCCGGATCGTGCAATCGCTGGGCCTCAAGCGGCTGAACCACTCGGTCGTGCACGAGGACACCCCCACTATTCGGGGCATGGTCAACAAGGTCCAGCACCTGATCACCGTCGAGCCGGTCGAGTAACGGTCAACCCCGATGGATTACGGCCGGATAGTTTAGGGAGCGATTGCCACCATGATGGAACATGAAATTACGCCGCCCAGAGGCGCGCGGCGATCCCGCAAGCGGGTGGGCCGTGGTGATTCCGCCGGCGGCGGCAGCTACGCCGGGCGCGGCATGAAGGGTCAGAAATCCCGCTCCGGTCCCGGCCTGCGACCCGGCTTCGAAGGCGGTCAGATGCCCTTGATCAAGGGTCTGCCCATGAAGCGCGGGTTCAACAACCGCTACAAGACCTACTATGCGCTGGTGGACCTGGATACGCTTCAGGAGCGGTTTGAGGCCAACACCCAGGTCACGCCGGAGTTGCTGCACCAGCTGGGCATCATCCGGCGCACCCAACTGCCCGTGAAGGTAGTGGGAGACGGAGAACTGCAACAGCCGCTGACCGTGGCCGCGCACAAGTTCACCGCCTCAGCCCGGGCCAAGATCGAAGCGGCCGGCGGATCCGCAACCGAGCTCTAGCCTCGGGACGCGGTTGGGACGGACGGGGCAGGACGCTCCATGATTCAAACTGAGGCACAGGCAGGAGGTCGATGGCCGCGCCTGGTGCAGGCGGCGATCGACGCGTTCAGCCTGCCCGACCTTCGGGCCAAGATCCTTTTCACCCTGGCGATGCTGGCCCTCTACCGGCTGGTTGCCCACATTCCCATACCGGGGCTCGACACGGCGGCGTTGGAGCAGTTGTTCACCAACAACCAGCTCCTGGGGTTCCTGGACCTCTTCTCCGGCGGCGCGTTGAGCCGCATGAGCATCGTGGCGCTGGGTGTGTTCCCATACATCACGGCGTCGATCATCATGCAGCTGCTGACGCCCGTGATCCCCCAGTTGCAGAACCTGTCGCGTGAGGGTGAGGCCGGCCGCATCAAGATGAACCGCATCACCCACTGGGGAACGGTGCCCATCGCCGTCGCCCAGGCATTCGCGCAGATGGTGCTCCTGCAGCAAGCCGGCGTGCTCACCAACGTCGGGTTTGGTCCGGACTCGTTCCTGCCCACCCTGGCCGCCATCCTGTCACTGACCGCCGGCACCATGTTCCTGGTCTGGCTGGGCGAACTGATCACCGAGCGCGGCATTGGCAACGGCATATCGCTGATCATCTTCGCCGGCATCGTGGTCGGTTTCCCCGGCCTCCTGGCCACCGGCTTCCTGGACCGCGACAACATCATCGGCGTGTTCTTCTTCGCGCTCATCGGCCTGCTGATCATCGCCCTGATCGTCGTGTTCAACGAGGCCCACCGCCGCATTCCGGTACAGTACGGCCGCAGCATCTTCAGAGGCGGTCAGATGTACCGTCAATCAGGCTCCACGTACATACCGCTGCGGATCAACTCGGCCGGCATGATTCCGCTGATTTTCGCCTTCTCCATCGTGATCCTGCCCGGCACCGTCGCCCAGTACCTGAGCTCCGCCGGCGGTTTCGTCGGCAACCTCGCCGCCGACCTCCAGGTGGCCCTGAGCCCCACCGGTCCCATCTACTGGATACTGGCGTTCTTCCTGGTCGTGGCCTTCACCTTCTTCTACACGCTGGTCGTGTTCCAGCAGCAGAACATCGCCGAGAACCTGCAGCGCAACGGCGGTTTCGTTCTCGGTATCCGACCGGGCCGGCCCACCCAGGAATACCTGAACCGCGTGATCCTGCGCCTCACCCTGGGCGGCGCGCTGTTCCTGGGCTTCATCGCCATCGTTCCCTACATCGCGTCCCTGGTCACCAACGTGGAGGCCATCGCCCTGAGCAGCACCAGCCTCCTGATCATGGTCGGCGTGGGTCTGGATACCTTGCGACAACTGGAAGCCCAGCTCATGATGCGCAACTACGAGGGATTCCTGAGATGACCACGGCCAACGGAATCAGGCTGGTCCTGTTCGGCCCCCCGGGCGCGGGCAAGGGCACCCAGGCCCAGTTGCTCAAGGAGAGCCTGGGCATTGAACACGTCAGCTCCGGCGACCTCTTCCGGCACCACCTGTCCAACGGAACGGAGTTGGGGGAGTTGGCCCGCGGTTATATGAACCGCGGCGAACTGGTGCCCGATGAGGTCACCATCGGCATGGTCATCGACCGCATCGACCAGATCAGCGACGCCGACGGGTTCATGCTGGACGGCTTTCCCCGCAACACGAACCAGGCCGGGGCGCTTGAAGCGGCGCTGCGAGAACGGGGCGAGCGCCTCGACCGCGTGGTTCACATCCAGGTGGAGGACGGTGAGCTGATCCGCCGCCTGAGCAACCGCTACGTCTGCCGGGCCTGCCAGCGACCCTACGCGCGCGACGCCGAAACCGGAGCCCCGCCCCAGAAATGCGCCGCCTGTCCCAACGGCGGCGACATCTACCAGAGAGACGACGACACCGAAGCGGCGGTGGCCAACCGCCTGTCCATTTACCATCAGGAGACCGCTCCGGTTCTGGAGTTCTACCGCCAGCGCGGCCTGCTCGCGGACATCCCCGGCGAGCAGCCCATTGACACGGTGCACCACGCCGTGTTGCGGATTCTGGACGCGGCCCACGCGGGCGCGGTTTCAAAATCTTAGCGATTGAGGTATAATCACGATGGTGGAAAGTAAGCCCAAACGTAAAACCGCCTCCAATTCCCCTTCATCTTACACGGGCGGAATCACGATCAAGTCCCGTCGTGAAATGGAGGCAATGGAGCGGGCCGGCGCCATTGTTGGGGCCACTTTGACGCTCCTCAAAAAATCGGTTGAGCCAGGCATCACCACCGCTGATCTCAACCGGATCGCGGACAAGAATATCCGCAGCATGGGCGCAGTACCCACGTTCCTCGGTTACCACGGGTTCCCCGGAGCCATCTGCGCCTCGGTCAACGAGGAGATCGTCCACGGCATCCCCGGCAAGCGGGTGCTCAAAGAGGGCGACATCATCAAGATGGACTGCGGGGCAACCATCGACGGCTTCATCGGCGATGCCGCCATCTCGGTGGCCGTCGGGGAAATCAGCCAGGAAGCGCAGAAACTCATGGATGATACCGAAGCCAGCCTGTACGTCGGCATCGAAGCCGCTCAGCCGGGCAATCGCATCGGCGACATCGGCGCCGCGGTGTCCGGATACGCCATACCCCGTGGCTACGGAGTGGTCCGCCAGTTTGTCGGACACGGCGTGGGGCGCCATCTGCACGAGGACCCGCAGGTTCCCAATTACGGCGAGCCCGGCAAGGGCGTCCTCCTGCGACCCGGCATGTGCATCTGCATCGAGCCCATGCTGAACCTGGGCACCGAAGACACCACCATACTGGGCGACGATTGGACCGTGGTCACCGCCGACGGCGCGCTGTCCTCTCACTATGAGCACACCCTGGCGATCACCGCCGACGGCCCCAAGATCCTGACCATGCACGACTGAGAACACCCGCCGCTGCCGGCAGCCCACGCCGGTACATCGAGGCAAGGAAAGGGCGAAGCAAAGAAGAAGGAAGGTTTATGGCGAAGAAAGAAGCGATTGAAGTTGAGGCGCAGGTAACGGAAGCCCTGCCCAACGGCATGTTCCGGGTGGAACTGCCCAACGAGCACCAGGTCCTCGCGCACATATCCGGCAAGATCCGCATGCACTTCATCCGGGTGCTGCCGGGCGACCGGGTGTTGGTGGAACTGTCTCCTTACGACCTGACCCGAGGACGCATCACCTACCGCTTCAAGTAGCCAGAACCGCGGAGAATACCCATGAAAGTGTCCGCATCGGTGAAGCCACGCTGCGACCGCTGCCGGGTCATCCGGCGCAAGGGCGTGGTGCGCATCATCTGCGTAAACAGCAAGCATGCCCAACGGCAGGGATAGCTCGGCCAGGCGCAGGCTGGTCAGCCCATTCCCCGACCACAACCCGAATTCAGGAGCGTAACCATGGTCCGAATAGCCGGAGTCGACGTACCCGACCGCAAGCGCGCCCATATCGCGCTGCGCAGCATCTACGGCATTGGCCCTTCCAAGGCCATCGAAATCGTGGGCAAAGCCAACCTGGACACCGACATGCCGCCGCGCATGAACGAGCTCTCCGAGGTCGAGGTTGACCGCATCCGCGTGATCGTCGACCAGGACTACATCACCGAGGGTGACCTGCGTCGGGAGCACAACGAAAACATTCGCCGGCTCATCGACATCGGCAGCTACCGTGGCCTGCGCCACCGGCGCAACCTCCCCGTGCACGGCCAGCGCACCCGAACCAACGCCCGCTCCCGCAAGGGCGCCCGGCGCACCGTGGCCGGCCGCGGTCGGCGCACCGGCGGCAAGAAGTAATCTTGCCCATCGGCGTCAGACCCCACCCCGCCTAACCAGCAACTCCAACGAGGTAACAACCAATGCCCCGACCACGCGCACGTCGTCGCGAGCGGCGCTCCATCCCCCAGGGGCGCGCTTACATCTACTCCACGTTCAACAACACGCTGGTCAGCCTGACCGACCCCGATGGAAACGTCGTGGCCTCCACCAGCGCCGGAACCGCCGGCTTCCGCGGCTCCCGCAAGGGCACGGCCTTTGCCGCTCAGCGCGCCGCCGAGCAGGCCGCCCGCCGTGGCGTGGACATGGGCATGCGCAATATCGACGTCTACATCAAGGGCCCCGGCTCCGGCCGCGAACCGGCGATCCGCGCTCTGCAGGCCGCCGGCCTGAACGTCAACAGCATTCGCGACGTCACTCCCATTCCACACAACGGCGTGCGCCCCCCCAAGCGGCGTCGCGTCTAATTTCACGATTCCTCACCACACCACCAACGGAAAGACCAACATGGGCAGATATACCGGACCTTCGTGCCGCCTGTGCCGCCGCGCCGGCGAAAAGCTCTTCCTGAAAGGCGACCGCTGCTTTTCACCACGCTGCGCCATCGAGCGCCGCCACATCCCGCCCGGAGGCGGCGGAAACCGTCGCCGGCGCGTCTCCGATTACGGCGTTCACCTGCGGGAGAAACAGAAGGCCCGGCAGATGTACGGCATCATGGAAAGCCAGTTCCGGAAGTACATGACCGACGCGTTCAACACGCCCGGCATCTCCGGCAACAACCTGCTCCGCACCCTGGAGCGGCGGCTGGACAACGTGGTCTTTCTGCTGGGGTTTGCTGACTCCCGCAAGCAGGCCCGCCAGATGGTCCAGCATGGCCACTTCAACGTCAATGGCCGGAAGACTGACATACCTTCCTTCCTGGTCAAGCCGGGACAGACCATCGCCTGGACGGAAACCTCGCGCAAGCGCGAGTTCTTCGCCGACCGCACCGATGGCCTGCCCAAGCGCACCCTCCCCAGTTGGCTGACCCTCGACCTGACCCAAATGGAAGGTCAGGTGATCTCAATGCCGCCCGACAACGAACTACCCGAAACCATCAACTCCCGCCTGATCGTCGAGTACTACTCAAGGTAACCTGCGGCATGTTAGATCCTCAGATCCTCCCGCCATTGCGGGATCCCGAACCCGAGATACCGTCCCCGTCCATCCGGGTTATCGACAGCAACGATACTTACGCCTGCGTGGCCCTGGAACCGCTGGAACGGGGATATGCCACCACCGTGGGCAACCCGCTGCGGCGGTTGCTGCTCAGCTCCATCCAGGGAACCGCGGTGACCTGGGTGAAGATTGAAGGCGTGCCCCACGAGTATTCGGTCATTCCGGGCGTCAAGGAAGAGGTCATGGACCTCCTTCTCAGCGTCAAGCGCATTCGTATCAACGCCCTGTCCAAGCGCACCGGCAAGATGCGTCTCGACGTGACTGGCGAGGGACGCGTCTGCGCCGGCGACATCGCCACCGCCAGCGATTACCAGATCGTCAACCCCGAGCTCCACCTGGCCACCCTGGACAACCCGGACGTTTCCCTGTCCATCGAATTCAACGTGGAGCCGGGCAAGGGCTACCAACAAGTGGCCCAGGGTGACAGCATGGCCGGGCTGCCGGTGGGAGTATTGCCCGTGGACGCCATCTACAACCCCGTCCGCAAGGTGGAGTATTCCGTCGAGCGGATGATGGTCGGTCAGCAGACTGACTGGGAGCGGTTGATCATGCAGGTGTGGACCGACGGCGCCGTGAGCCCGCTGGCCGCCATCCAGGAGGCCTCGGAAAACCTCGTCCAGCACTTCTTCATGTTCAACCAGCTCAGTCGGCCCGCCGACGCTCCGCTGGACACGGGCAACCTCACGGTGGCCTCTGAAGTCTACCTGATGCCCATCGAACGCCTGGACCTGTCGTCCCGCACCCTCAACTGCCTGAAGCGCGCCAAGCTGGACCGCGTCGGACAGGTGCTCGACCTCAGCTCGGACGAACTGCTGAACATCCGCAACTTCGGTCAGAAGTCCCTGGAGGAACTCCAGGGCAAACTCGCCGAGCTGGGTGTCAGCTCCTCACGGGTCAGTCAGGCCGCCAGTGAAGCGGGCCCCGACCTGGACGACGAAGATATGGACGACACCGACACCCCCCTGGTGTTTGATCCAGAAGACGACGAATACGACTACAACGACGGTGATTAGTAATGCCTTCCCATCGCGTGGCCGGCCGCAAACTCAGCCGGTACAAGGACCAGCGCAAGGCCCTGTTGCGGGGCCTCACCGCGGATCTGATACGGCACGAACGTATCACCACCACTTTGGCCAAAGCCAAGGAAACCCGGGTGATGACCGAAAAGCTGATCACCCACGGCAAGAAGGGATCGCTGCACAACCGGCGAACCGCCCTGAGCCGACTGCCCCAAAAGGACGTGGTGGCCAAGATTTTTGACGAGCTCGGCCCCCGTTACGCCGAACGGCCCGGCGGTTACACCCGCATCATCAAGCTGGGACCCCGTCAGGGCGACGGCGCCTCGATGGCCGTTATCGAGCTCGTGTAACACCAGCGCGACGACACCTCTCGAGGAATTGCCATTGCCCCAATAACCCCATGACATCCCAACGCACCGTCGAGGCAACGCAACGCCGCATCGCCCTGGTGGTGGCATACGAAGGCACTCAATACGCCGGCTTTCAACTTCAGGCCGACGTCCCGACCATCCAGGGAGAGTTGGAAAGGGCCTTCAATCGTCTCACCGGCGAACGCGCCCGCGTAAGGGGAGCCAGTCGCACCGACTCCGGCGCCCATGCTGTCTGTCAGGTGGTTGACCTGGCGACCGGCGCCACGCACGGAACCAACGTGGTAGTCGCGGCCATGAACCACTACCTGCCGGGTGATATCCGCGTACTGATGGCCAGCGACGTGCCCGAAGCGTTCCACGCCAGGCGCAGCGCCACCAGGCGAGACTACCGGTACAGCATCGCCAACCGACCCGTACCCTCCCCTCTCCTCCGGCGCACTCATCACGAGGAACCGACGCCACTGGACCTCGACGCAATGCGAATGGCCACGCACAGCCTCCTGGGCATCCGGGATTTCCGGCAAATTGCCACGGCGCATCCCGCAGACCGGAGCGCGGTACGGCAGGTGTTCCGGTGGGACGTGAAACGCCAGAGCGACGACGCGGATGTCATAGTAATCGATTGCGCGGCCAACGGGTTTTTGAGGCATCAGATAAGACGAGCCAACGCGGTACTGGTGGAGATAGGAAAAGGCAGACTGCCCATCCACGCCGTTGCCGACACCCTGGCCGGACGAACCCAACAACTGCACAACATACCGACCCTCCCCGCAAAAGGCCTGTGCCTGCGGTCGGTCCATTACCCCGAATTCAATCACTTGCTGAAGGTAGCCAGTTACCATGAAACGAACCAGCACTTACTTCGCCAAAGCCGGTGACGTGCCGGATACCTGGCGCGTTATCGACGCCACCGGCATCAGCCTGGGCCGCGTGGCCCGCCAGGTGGCCGTGGCCCTGCAGGGCAAAGACCAGCCCTCCTACACGCCCCACGTCATCACCGGGTGTCACGTGGTGGTCATCAACGCCGACAAGGTTCGCGTCACCGGGCGCAAGCTGACGCAGAAGATGTACTACCGGCACAGCGGCTACGTGGGCAACCTCAAGTCATTCCTCATGCGCGACATGATGGAAGAGCGACCGGAGCGAGTCGTGCGCCTGGCCGTCAAGGGCATGCTGCCCTCCAACAAGCAGGGCCGCCAGATGCTGCGCCGCCTGCGCGTCTATGCCGGCGACCAGCACCCGCACGAAGCCCAGGTCGGCAGCGCCCGGTAGCATCGCAACCGCTTTCACCCAATCGCCAACGCAAGGCAGGTAACTAACCAACATGGTGACGCAAGCAGAACCGCAAACGCAGTACTTCTACGGGACCGGCCGGCGCAAGAGCGCCATCGCCAAAGTGCGCATCTATCCCGATGATGGCACCGCCATCATCGTCAACGACAAGCCCATGGAGGAGTACTTCAACTGGCTGCCCTGGCAGTCCACCGTGCGGGAACCCTTCGCGACATCGGGAACCGTCGGACGCTTCCGCGTCATGGCCAAGGTCACCGGTGGCGGCGTTAACGCCCAGGCCGAGGCCATCCGTCACGGCATCGCCCGCGCGCTGGTTGTCTTCGACCCCAACCTGAAATCCAGTCTGCGCCGCGCCGGCTTCATCACCCGCGACGCCCGGGTCAAGGAAAGCAAGAAGTACGGCCTCAAGCGCGCCCGCCGCGCCCCGCAGTACACCAAGCGGTAGAATGGCTCCGGCACCGCCGGGGAAATTGTCGATGGGACTACCGGAAACAATGGCTGTCATCGCCGGCACCGGCCTGGCCGTCACGGTAATAGTGGTGCTGGTCAGAGCCAGCTACCAGTTGGGACGGCTAAGCAGCCAGGCCAATAATCACGAGATCGCCATCCGCGATCTGAACGGCAGGGTTGATCACCTGGACGCTAAATTCGACGCCAAGTTTGACGCCCTGGAGGCCAAGTTCGACGCCAGGTTCGATGTTTTGACCGCAGCCATCAACGAACTGCGCGACGAAATGCAGCAGACCAACCGCATTCTGGTTGGTCTGGCCAACCACACCCACGACGCTGACGGCAGGACCGTGTTCACCATCCCGTCCTGACCAACCCGTTACCTTGGATCTGATAACCCCTCGGCTGACCGCCGAGGGGTTTGTTATTTCAGAACAGGTCGCGCCCGATGGTCAGCCAGTAGAACATGATGTACACGCCAGCCACCACCATCAGCCAGGCCCCCACCACGCCCACGTAGGGCAGGATCGCCCGCATCCACCGCACCATCACCGAGCGCGCCAGCGCCATCCCCAGCGTCAGGGCCATGATGACACTGCCCATGCCGGCCGCGTACAGCACGAACTGACCCAGCGTGTCCAACCACCCCGACGACAGGCCGGCGCCCACGCCCAGCACCGCCAGGAAAAGCGGCAACGTGCAACTCAGCGACGCCAGCCCGTAGCTGACCCCGAACAGCAGGTAGCCGGGCAGGTTGGTCTGGCCCGGATCACCGATGCGCGCCGCCGCCCGCTGCGCCAGGCTGGTGTAGATCTTGCCGCCGCTGGCCATGAACGCCCCGGCCCCGATCAGCAGCACGCCGATTGCCAGGCCCACGTAGGGCAGCGCCACCACCACGATGGCCTGGGAGCCGAACCCCAGGACCAGCCCCACCAGCCCGAACAGCACGACGAAGCCCGCCGAAACAGTCAGACCCACCATTATCGCTCGCAACACCAATACGATGGGACTGCGCCGCTCCTGCTCTCCACTACCGCCGCTGACATACAGCCCCAGGTAGGCAGGCAGCATCGCAAAGCCGCACGGATTCACCGCGGAGGCCGCCCCCACCGCGTAGGCAAACCCCAGCTTGAGACCGACGTTGCTCAAACCGGCGCCGGACGAACCGGATAACAACTCGACAAACCGGTTCACCCCGTCTATGCCCTCGGTGCTCCGTAAGAACAGGGCCCCCACCACGGCAATGGCGTAAGCAACGGTGGCGATGAGCGCCGCCAGCGCAACGCTGCGGCTGACGGGCAGGCGATCCCAAAGCGTGGTTGCAGTGGTCGGAGTTTCAGCTGGAGTTGTCATGGCATTCACCAGATGAGCGCTGCGCCCATTTATGTGTGGCGGTCTGCGGTAGCGTTAGTTCGACCCGGTTACCTGCTACCCATTCCTCACGATTACCGTATCGGCCGCCCGGTCCGACAGCGAGCGATGTTCTTCGTCATCCATCAGCAACAGGATAACGTCGGCGAAGAAGCCGATGATGAACGAGTGGGCGACAGTCTTGACTATCTCGCGCACGAATGTGGCGCCCCACCCCGCCGGATCGCCGTGGCGTTTCACGGCGCGTATGCCCAGCAACTGCTTGCCCGGCGTTTGCCCACGTCCCAGCACGATCAGCCACCAGATAAGATAACCGATGATCAGCGTGAGAAAAAAGAGAATACCATCGAGTAGGAAGGCGAACATCCGCCGTAATGGCGTTGCATATTCCATGACGCAGCCTCGCTAATAAATACGTCGCCTGGTAGCCATCGGTTCAACGCTTGTGCGTGATGACACAGAGCGAGCTCCGGCCAGCGCTGGCGGAACTTGCCGAGTGATCATTCCCTCAGGCTCAGCAGTATCCGCTCTGCCTCCCGGCAAATGTCGCCAATCACCTCGGCCGCCGGGCGAATGGCGTTCACCGCGCCCGCCCCTTGCCCCATGTAGACCGACGATACCTCGGTATCATGCCGAGCGCGGGCAGCAGCAACGTCCGAGGCCAACTCTTCCCTATGCTCGATCACGGCTTCATCCCGACCGTCCCACTCCCGCACCAGGCGGTTCCGGTATACCCGCCCCGCGATTCCAGTGGGCCAGGGTGTGTCCCCCAGCAGGTCGTACAGCCGCGTAAACACCGTGTCCTGGCCATCGGATAAAACAACCTGCTCCTTGAAGGCTTCGGGCACTTCCACCGCCTCCGGCGTAGCCAGCAGGGCCGTCCCCAGCGATGCGCCTTCCGCGCCGGCGGCCAGGACTGCCGCCAGGGCCCGCCCCGTGGTGATGCCTCCCGCCGCCAGCACCGGCAGTTGCGGATATTCCTCCACCACGGCCACCAACAGCGGCAGCAGGTTCATACCCCCGGTGTGCCCGCCGGCCTCGTTGCCCTGGACCAGAAGCACGTCCGCGCCACCATCGGCGGCCATTCGGGCCAACTCCAGGGACTGCACCTGGCAGATGGTGAGGACTCCCGCGTCGCGCGCCCGTCCCAGCCAGGGTTGCGGGTCCGTGAACGAGAAAATCGCCACCGGGACACCCTCATCGATCACGATCTCAAAGTTCTCGGGGTCGGGCTCGATGATCTGGGTGATGAAGCCCGCACCGAACGGCCTGTCCGTGGCGGCGCGAACGTAAGCAATCTGCTCCCGCAGCCAGTCAGGCCCCAGGCCATTGCTGGCTCCGAAGGTGCCCAAACCGCCGGCCTCCGACACCGCTGCCGCCAGCGTACCGCCGCTGTGGTTGCTCATCGGCGCATTCATAGCCGGGAGCGACAGCCCCAGCAGGTCGGTGAAACGGGTGTGCAGCACGGTCAGTCCGTTCAGACGCCCAGGTGGATCTGCATCGCGTCCAGCAGGCGGGTCACGTTGCCCGTCGTGTCGGCCTCGCAGTAGATGCGCAGCAACGGCTCCGTTCCCGAGAACCGCGCCGCGACCCAGCCAGCGTCCAGCACCCAGCGGCGCCCGTCGATTTCATCCATGCCGCGCACGGCCATGCCGGCCAGTTCTTCCAGCGGCTCGCCGCCGAGGCGGCCCATGATCGCCGTTCGCTGCGCTGGATCGAAGCCGACGTCCCGCCGCTGGTAGTGATGCTCTCCCACCAGGTCAAACAGATGGCTGACCATTCCCGAGGCGGTCAGCCCGGCGACGGCCATGTACTCCAGCAGCAGCAACCCGCTGAGGATGCCGTCGCGCTCCGGTATGTGACCGCGGAAAGCGTACCCACCGCTCTCCTCGCCGCCCAGCAACGCGTCTTCCGCCTGGAAGCGCGGGCCGATGTTCTTGAAACCCACCGGCATCTCGGCGATGTCCACGCTGTACCGTTGCGCCAGCTTGTTCAGCATCACCGACGCGGTGACCCCCTTCACCAGCGCGCCGCGCTCGCCCCGCTCCAGCAGGTACAGGGCCAGCAGCGAGAACACCTCCAGGGTGCTGACGAACCGCCCGTTCTCGTCCACCAGGCCGATGCGGTCCGCGTCGCCGTCCAACGCCAGGCCAGCGGACGCGTCGTCCTGAGGCGCCCGGCGACAAAGTTCGCTGAGATTGTGCGCGATGGGTTCCGGCTGGGCCATACCGGGAAACGACGGGTTCACTTCTGCCCGCAGCTCGGTGACCGTGGTCGTCCCGCCTTTCAGCATCTCCGGTATGAAACCTGCGCCGGCGCCGTGCATGGCATCCACCAGCACGTTCAACCCGGCGGCGCGAATCGCGTCCAGGTTGACCAATCCGGCGATGGACTCACGGTATGCCGGGACCGGGTCAATGTCCGCTACCAGGCCGGCGTCACGGGCGGCGTCCAGCGGCAGCGCTCGCGGCGGCCGCGCCGACTGGATGCACAGTTCCAGCGTGTCCGTCATGGACTGGCTGGCGCTGCCGCCCTGCGCCGACTTGAACTTGAACCCGCTCCACGCCGCCGGGTTGTGGCTGGACGTGATCACGACCCCACCGGCTGCGCCGCGGTGTACCACCTGGTGGCTGACCACCGGCGTCGGCGCCGGTTCGCAACACAAACTGACCGCGATGCCGTTGCCCGCAATCACCGAGGCCACCGTCTCTGCGAATTCGCGCGACGCGAAACGGGTATCATAACCCACTACCAACCCGTCGCCGGCCGATCCTTCAATCCGCAGGTAGTCGGCCAGCCCCTGCGAGCAGCGCGCCACGTTGGCGAAGGTGAAGTCGTCGGCGATAATCCCGCGCCAACCGTCGGTTCCGAACTTGATGGGAGAGGTCATAGCTCAATTCTAGCATGGTGGCGGTCATGGCAGTGTTACAATATCAGCATTATTACTGCTGCAAGCCACCGAACCGGAAACGATCCGGGCCAGCATACCGGCAGAATAAGAGACCGTTGTGACGACGCCTCCCATATCCGAAATTGACCTGCCGGACGACGAATTGCTCCGGCGGATTTTAACTGCCGTTGCGGCTCATCCGGAAGTTCGCGAACCACTGCTGCGCGTGCTACTCACCGACGAGTTCATGAACCTTCCCACGGAAGTCAAGGAACTGCGGGAAGAAATGCGCGAACAGTTCATCGCCGTCAACCGGCGCATTGACGAAACCAACGAGTCCATGCGCGAAGGGTTCACCGCCGTCAACCGGCGCATTGACGAAACCAACGAGTCCATGCGCGAACAGTTCACCGCCGTCAACCGGCGTATTGATGAGACCAACGAGTCCATGCGCGATGGGTTTACTGCCGTCAACCGGCGCATTGACGAAACCAACGAGTCCATGCGCGAAGGGTTCACCGCCGTCAACCGGCGCATTGACGAAAACACGGGGTCCATCAGGACCCTTACTGGACAGGTAGGCGAGCTACGCGGCGAAGCATACGAAAGACGTTGCGCTGAGCAGGTTGACGCTGCGCTGATTGACTACTTTGACTTTGCGGTATTGGCCGACCGGACTTCAATCAATCGCCAGTTGGTACAGGCGCGCCGCGGCGGGCTGCTCACCAGGGAGGAATATGAGGGCGGGCGCAACGTTGACATCATCGCCCAGGAACAGACGGAGGGCGAAACTCCCAGTCGCCTCGCTGCCATCGAAGTATCGGTAACTTTCAACGAAGATGACCTGAAGAACGCCGCCGAGCGCGCTGCCACTATTGCCCGAATAACGGGGATTCCCACCGAGGCTTTTCTGTTAACCCGCAATCCTTGGCCGGAAACAGTCGCCACCGTGGCCGCTCAGTCAGGCGTGACCATCCTTCGTCGCTACTGATTGCCGTCGTCCTGGCAGCATCACGGCCTCAGCGCCAACGGCGGCGGGCGATCACCGTGCCGGCCACGCGGTCCGGAATGGACCTCCGCTCGTTGCGGTCTCTCAGTATGAAGGCGGCGTCGACGAAGAAGCCGATCAGAGTCAGGTGCAGCAGGAACTTCACCCCCGCGCGGATCGTTTTCATCCACCAGCTCGCGTTCCCGCCGCGTCGCCGCTTCACGTCCGTGCCCGTCAGGCGACGCCCCGGTGGTCCGAACTTGATGATTATGCCGAACCACAGGACGTAGGTGACCAGCAGGCCCAGCGGAACCTGTATCGCCAGGAAATCGTAAACGTCGAAATCGACGGCATCAGGGCCAGGAGAGCCCAGCTCCCTGATGATTACCACGACGGCGGCGCCCACCCCGAGGAACAGCAGGCGGTCAATGAGCCAGGAGACGAACCTGCGCAGGGGAACTATCCTATCCATGCACTACCACTATGTGAATAAGTAAAAGGTACTCCTGTACCCGATCAGTACAATTCTAGCGGCAGGCATGCCGTGAAAAGGATACAGATCAGCACGGGTTTGGATGATTCCCACGCATCATGCTCCAAATAAACGAGGCATGACGCCGACACGGACAGCAATGCGCCCCGCTCCAAACACGGAACGGGGCGCAATCGGTACGTTACCGGATGTCGGTGTATTAGTCGCCCGCGGTGGCGACGGCGGCCGCAGCCTGCTTCAGGGCCTCGGCCTTGTCGGTGCGCTCCCAGGGCAGGTCCAGGTCGGTGCGACCAAAGTGGCCGTAGGCCGCGGTCTTCCGGTAGATGGGTTGCCGCAGTCCCAGGTCCTCGATGATTGCGCCGGGGCGCAGGTCGAAGTGCTCGCGCACCAGTTCCTCGATCTTCTCGTTGGGGATGTGGTTGGTGTCGAAGGTCTCGATGGCCACGGACGTCGGCTCAGCGACGCCGATGGCGTAGGAAACCAGCACTTCCAGGCGGTCGGCGAACCCGGCGGCGACCAGGTTCTTGGCCACGTAGCGGGCCGCGTAGGCGCCGGAGCGGTCAACCTTGGTCGGATCTTTGCCGGAGAAGGCGCCGCCGCCGTGACGAGCGATGCCGCCGTAGGTGTCCACCAGGATCTTGCGACCGGTCAGGCCGCTGTCACCCTGGGGTCCGCCCACGACGAACCAGCCACTGGGGTTGACGAAGATCTTGGTGTCGGCGTCCAGCAGGTTGGCCGGGACGATGGGCTCGATGACGTGCTTGCGAACGTCCTCGTAGATCTTCTGGCTGAAAGCCTCGCGGTCGTCGGTGTCGTCGTGCTGAGAGCTGATGACAACGGCGTCCACCCGGTGCGGCTTGCCGTAGCGGTACTCCACGGTAACCTGGCTCTTGCCGTCGGGGCCCAGGTAGGGCAACGTGCCGTTCTTGCGCACCTCGGCCAGGCGCTCCACCAGGCGATGGGACAGGTCAACGGTCAGCGGCATCAGGCCGTCGGTCTCGTTGCAGGCGAACCCGACCATCATGCCCTGGTCGCCGGCGCCGGTGGCGCGGCGCGCGTCGGCCGCGGAGCCGTTGCTGCGGGCCTCCAGCGCGGTGCTGACGCCGGCGTTGATGTCCGGTGACTGGCGGCTGGCGTTGCGGATGATGCCGCAGGAATGCCCATCTATGCCGTACTTGAGGTCCGTGTAGCCGATTTCCAGCAGGGTCTTGCGGGCGATAGCGTCGAAGTCAAGCTCGGCCGCCGTGGTGATCTCGCCAGTGATCATGATCAGGTTCTTGCCGGCGACGGTCTCGCAGGCGACACGGCTCATCGGGTCCACGGTGAGGGCGGCGTCCAGCACGGCGTCGGAGATCTGGTCACACACCTTGTCGGGGTGCCCTTCGGTCACCGACTCGGACGTGAGCAGGTACTTGGGCGAGGTCATAAACTGAATTGGCATTGTTCGGTTCCTCCGAATGATGTTGTTTTACGCACCGTCATACCGGCGAAAGCCGGTATCCAGGATGTTATCGCCTTGCTCAACGTTGCCGGTGCGCGTGGGCTCTGGATTCCTGCTTTCGCAGGAATGACGATTCTGGTCGATGACGGTTCTGGTTGCGGACGGTTCTGGTTGCGGACGGTTCTGGTTGCGGACGGTTCTGGTTGCGGACGGTTCTGGTTGCGGACGGTTCTGGTTGCGGACGGTTCTGGTTGCGGACGGTTCTGGTTGCGGACGGTTCTGGTTGCGGACGGTTCTGGTTGCGGACGGTTCTGGTTGCGGACGGTTCTGGTTGCGGACGGTTCTGGTTGCGGACGGTTCTGGTTGCGGACGGTTCTGGTTGCGGACGGTTCTGGTTGCGGACGGTTCTGGTTGCGGACGGTTCTGGTTGCGGACGGTTCTGGTTGCGGACGGTTCTGGTTGCGGACGGTTCTGGTTGCGGACGGTTCTGGTTGCGGACGGTTCTGGTTGCGGACGGTTCTGGTTGCGGACGGTTCTGGTTGCGGACGGTTCTGGTTGCGGACGGTTCTGGTTGCGGACGGTTCTGGTTGCGGACGGTTCTGGTTGCGGACGGTTCTGGTTGCGGACGGTTCTGGTTGCGGACGGTTCTGGTTGCAGCAGGATGCCTCAAGTCTGAACCGTTACGGTTAGGTGCCCTCTTCCCAGCTTTCGTTGTAGGCGGTCTGTTCCGCGGTCAGGGTGTCGATGCTGATGCCCATGGACTCCAGCTTGAGGCGGCCAACCTCGGCGTCAATTTCCCGCGGCACCACGTGCACGCCGGTGCCCAGGCTGGAATGGTTCTTCACCAGGTACTCCGCGCTCAACGCCTGGTTGGCGAAGCTCATGTCCATGACGGCGGAGGGATGCCCCTCGGCGGCGGCCAGGTTGATCAGCCGGCCCTCGCCCAGCAGGTAGATGCGGCGCCCGTCGGCGGTCTGGAACTCCTCGACGAAGGGGCGGACTTCCCGGTGGCTCACCGACATGGCCTCCAGGGCCGGAATGTCGATCTCCACGTTGAAGTGGCCGCTGTTGGCGACGATGGCGCCGTCGCCCATGACCTCGAAGTGTTCCTTGCCGATGACGTGCCACCCGCCGGACACGGTGATAAACACCTCGCCCTGCTGCGCGGCCTGGAGGCCGGTCATGACCTGGAACCCGTCCATCACGGCCTCCAGGGCGCGCACGGGGTTAATCTCGGTCACGATGACCTGGGCGCCCATGCCCCGCGCGCGGGAAGCCACGCCGCGTCCGCACCAGCCGTACCCGCCGACCACGACGCGGCGGCCGGCCCACAGGATGTTGGTGGCGCGGGTGATCCCGTCCAGCGTGCTCTGGCCGGTGCCGTAGCGGTTGTCAAAGAAGTGCTTCGTCTCGGCCTCGTTCACGGCGATGATCGGGTACTTCAGCTGGCCGTCGGCGGCCATGGCGGTGAGGCGAACCACGCCCGTGGTGGTCTCCTCGGTTCCGGCAATGACGTTGGACAGCAGGTCGCTGCGCTCCTTGTGCAGAATGCCCACCAGGTCGGCGCCGTCGTCCATGGTGACGTTGGGGGCATGGTCCAGCACCGCGTTGATGTGCTGGTAGTAGGTCTCGTTGTCCTCGCCCTTGATGGCATAGGTGGGGATCCCGTACTCCTGCACCAGCGCGGCGGCGGTCTCGTCCTGGGTGCTCAGCGGGTTGCTGGCGCAGATCACCAGGTCGGCCCCGCCCTCCTTCAGGGCGATGGCCAGGTTGGCCGTCTCGGTGGTGACGTGGAGACACGCGGCCATCCGCACGCCGTCCAGGGGCTTCTCCTGGCGGAATCGCTCCGTGATCATGTTGACGACGGGCATCTCCCGCCCGGCCCAGCGAATCCGGTCAACGCCGGCCGCGGCCAGGGAAAGGTCTTTCACGTCGCCTTGGGTTTTCTGAACAGTCAAATCGTCGTACCTCTCATTTTGTGATTGTGTTTAAGTCTGTTGACTATCTGAAGGGTGTACCGTCGTTCCTGCGGAAGCAGGAACCCAGCAAGGCCGCTGCGATGGGCACATCGGCTGCATGATGCCTCCACTGGATTCCCGCTTTTGCGGGAATGACGGGAATGAGGGCAGCGTCAGGCATTCTCTAGTGCGCCATTCGGGAGACGGTGAGGACTTCCAGCAATCGCTCGATGAAAGTTCCTCGGTTGCCCGTGCCGTTGAAAACGGCGGCCTTGAACTCCTGCGGCTGCCTGGTCAGTTACGGATTGTCCCCGTAGGACGTGGGATTGCCGGCGGCGATCCACGAGGGGGTGCCGTCGTCCACGTTGTAGAGCATCTCCGAGTCGTAGCCCATGGCGGCGGCCAGCTCGCAAGCCAGCCCGCTGCGGACGCCGGCGGCGCAGATGAACAGCAGCTTCTTGTCCTCAGGCACTTCGTCCATTCTACCCGGCAGGTCGTCCACGTTGATGTGGATCGCGCCGCTGGCGTGGCCGGTGACCCACTCGTCATCGCGGCGCACGTCGACAACGACGGTGCCTTCGGGATCGGCCTGCAGGATCTGCAAAGCCTCGGGCGAATCAACCCGGTAGTACGGTTCGCCTGGGTTCTGTCGTGGCATTTGTTACCTCCTTGATGTTCTGCGTCATTTCAGCGGTGGAGTTCGTCAGTCTCTGTGAAAACTACGTAGCATCAAAGCACTTCAACCATCTACACAGACGGCGTCGTAGCTGGACTGCAACCACCCGAAGTTTCCGGGAAACATGGCTAAGTTGTACTGCAAACGGCGTCGATACTCGCGCTTCGATTGTGGTACCTCATGCCAAGATGGGGCGTACTGCTCGTCGACCCATCCTTTATCCCACATACAATCGACAAACTTGTCGATAATGTCCTTGTCAACACGCTTGGCATCAACTTCTGTAGTGACCGGAATGCTACAGCCCATAGCTATTATCACGATGGCTGCAACCAGTGCTGTGGTGGTTTTGCTCATATAAAAAGGCTTCCTACCTGGTGCAGTTCTCGTACAGTGTGGTCAGCACTAGTGCGATCAGGGAATAGGTTGTAGTAGGTCGAGATGGGTCCCGGCAATCGGATGCAGCCGGCGGTAGGCCGCTTCGGATATGCGGCGTCGGTCGGTGATGATGGCGTTGGTCAGCGCCGTCTGGCAGTCGCAGGGACCCAGCGCGGCCAGCTCCGGCATGATGTGGCGCAGGATGATCCGGCTGTTGGCCACGTTGGCCACCAGGTTCTCCACCACCATCTCCACCGTCACGTCGTCGTGGTCCGGATGCCAGCAGTCGTAGTCGGTGACCCATGCCATGACCGCGTAGCACATCTCGGCCTCGCGGGCCAGCTTGGCCTCGGGCAGCGTGGTCATGCCGATGATGTCTCCGCCCCACGAGCGGTACATGTTCGACTCGGCGCGGGTGGAGAAGGCCGGCCCTTCCATGACCACCAGGGTCCCGCCCTGGTGCGTGGGTATGCCCTGCCCGGCCGCGCCAGCGGCGATAACCGCGCTGATGCCGGAGCAGAAGGGATCGGCGAAGGAGACGTGCGCCACCACGCCGTCCTCGAAAAAGGTGCTGTCCCGGCGGCGGGTGCGGTCGATAAGCTGATCGGGCACCACCACATGCTGCGGCTCGTACTCGGCCTGCAGGCTGCCCACCGCGCTGACCGACACGACCTGCTTCACCCCCAGGGTCTTGAGCGCGTAGATGTTGGCCCGGAAGGGCAACTCCGTCGGGTTCACCCGGTGCCCCCGGCCGTGACGGGGCAGGAAGGCCACGGGTACGTCCAGCAGTTCGCCCACCGTGATCAGGTCGCTGGGTTTGCCGTAGGGCGTGTCGATGTCCACCACGGCCGTTTCGGCAAAGCCCTGTATCTCGTACAGACCGCTGCCGCCGATGATGGCGATTTCCGCTTGGGGTTGGTTAGGCATTGAGGTTATTTCCCGAACGTTTGAGACTTGATTTGCAAGGGACGTTGGCGCTTACGACCAGATGATATCGACAACGACGCCGATCCAGAGAAGAACACCCAGTACGATGCACACTGCTTCGCCCTTGCCGAAGCGCGCGGCCTGCATCAAGCGACCGTCCACGCTCTCCCAGTAGCGGTTGAGGTTGGACTGCATGACGCACAGGACGACGATGCTCACAACCAACGCAACGATGCTAAGGATGACGCCGGCCACAAACACGGTGCCGGAGTACGGTTCGGGGCTCCGCATGGTTCCGCCGGCGAGGCCGACTATCCAGTTGATCACGACCACGGTGGTGAGCAGGCCCAAATTCAGCGTGTCGGGCACGCCGCGATCCACCATCAACTCCTTGTACTGCCGTATGTGGGCGTGGTAACGGAAAAAGCCGTACACCGGCACCAACTGCGTCAACCCATGCCACACCGGGTAATGGGTTTGCCCGCTCTCAGCCGCCATTTCGATGGTGTGGTCGCGGTATTGCTTCCAGGTGCGGTACATCCAATAGATCCAGTAAAGGCCCATGCTGATGACCGACAGCAGGATGATGCGCGTCGTGGATATGTACGCACCTCCGGCCAGATCCCCGGCCAGGGGTTCGTCGATTACGTAAATGTCGGGTTGCCAGGTGGTCATAGGCCGATCTGCCCTTCACCGCAACTGCGGAACCTGCTCCGGCAGGTAGTGGGTGGACCTGAAGACGCTGTTGACCTCGAACCCCTGCTCGTTGGGCCCGAAGTGCGGGTTGATGTACTCCCAGACCACCTGGCCGTCAGGGGTGACCTGGAAGATGCGCCCCGGCTGGCCCTCGGTGATCAGCGTGTTGCCGTTGGGCAGCCGGCGCGCGCCGGAGATATACGCGCTGAAGAAGTTGAACGGCGGGTTGTCCCGGTACTGCCAGACGATCTCGTTGGTGGACGTGTCCACCTCGATGACCCGGGACGCCGGCAGCGGGTTGTATCGGTTGTGCGACCCGTTGTCATAGATCAGCACGTTGCCGTTGTCCAGCATGGACGGATCGTGCTGCTGTGAAAGCGCCTCGTCGCCAATCTGCCATGTAATCGCGCCGCTGGCCTTGTCGATGATCCCCACGGTGGAGATGTTGCGGAAGCTGAACATCACCCGGTCATTGCCCAGCGGCGCCACCGTGTTGCCGTGGCTCCATTCGTCCCGCAGGTCGTTGAAGGTGACGACGTGGCGCTCGGGGTCCAGGTGCTCGGCGGCGTGCCATTCCCAGACGCGGTTGCCGTTGGCATCGACCTCCACCAGGACGTCGCACCACATCCCGGTGTAGCCTTCCCGCGACTCGGTGCCGGGCTGGCCTCCCCTGATGGTGGCCGCCTGCGCGTCGTCCATCCGCTCCACCGTCATGTAGATGCAGCCGCCCGACTCGGTGCGCCGCGCGTCGTGGTGGTGGACCGGGTCCCGGTGCTCCCACAGGATGTTGCCGTCCCAGTCGGCCTCCAGCATGACGCCGCCCTTGAACCGCTTCATCGCCTCGAAGGTTTCCCAGCCGCCGTCGTCGCGCACCTTGCCCCCGTAGAACAGGTTGCCGTTGGGCAGCAGGTAGCCGTACAGGCCCGGCGGGTAGGGCATCTGCCACTGGTGGGCCACCTCGCCGTTGATGTCCAGCAGGTAAACCTCGCCGGATCCGGACATGGGCGCATAGAGCGTGTAGCCGGGGCAGGCGCGCTCCGGGTCGCAGGCGGTGAGGCCGGTGCGGGCCATGCGGCGGCGGGTCTGTTGGTCAATGGTCATTTGTTTTCCCTGAGCGTCCCGTGTATCTCGTCGAGGGTCCCGTGTGTCTCGTCGTTCCCCGATCTTCTTCGCCGTTCCCGCGTGTTCATCTCGTCATTCCTGCGAAAGCAGGAATCCACGGACTCCGAAAGCCTCAGGCCGCGTCCACCGCTCGCCGCAGCGACTCCGTGTACGGCGGCCGGCACACCATGGCCTCGGTGACGATGCCGGCGATGTAGCGATGGGGCGTCACGTCGAAGGCGGGGTTGTACGCCGGCGTGCCCTCGGGCGCGGTGAGCGCGCCGCCGTAGCCGGTCACCTCATGCTGCGGCCGTTCCTCAATGGCGATGTCGTCGCCGTGGGCAATGGCCAGGTCCACCGTGCTGGTGGGCGCGGCGATGTAGAACGGGATGCCATTTTCGTGGGCCAGCACCGCCAGCATGTACGTGCCCACCTTGTTGGCGGTGTCGCCATTGGCGGCGATCCGGTCCGCGCCGGTGATGACGCACGACACCTCGCCCTTCTGCATCAACACACCCGCCGCCGAGTCGGCGATGAGCGTAGCCGGGATGCCCAACTGCTGGAACTCCCAGGAGGTGAGACGCGCGCCCTGCAGCCAGGGCCGGGTCTCGGTGTTGTACACGTTGAACCGTCCGCCGGCTTCCCAGCCCGCCCGGATCACGCCCAGCGCGGTGCCGAAGGCCGACGTCGCCAGCGCGCCGGTGTTGCAGTGGGTCAGCACGCCCTGGCCATCGGCCGGCATCAGTGCCCGTCCGTGCTCGCCGATACGACGGTTGATGGCCTCGTCCTCTTCCTGGATGCGACGGGCTTCCTCTTCCAGCCGGGGCAGGATGCTGCCGGGGTCGGGTTCGGCCTCGGCCACGCGCATCATCCGGCGGACGGCCCAGCCCAGGTTGACGGCGGTGGGCCTGGCGGCGGCGATGTGGGCCCCGGCCTGCCGCAGCGCGCCGATGAAGTGGTCCCGCTCCCGGGACTGCAACTCGGCGGCGGCCAGCACCATGGCGTAGCCGGCGGTCACGCCGATGGCGGGTGCCCCGCGCACGCGCATCTCGGTGATGGCAGACGCGGCGGCGCGGTAGTCGGTGATGCGGACGGTAACGTGCTCGTGGGGCAGGAGCGTCTGATCCAGGAGCTCCAGCCGGTTGCCCGTCCAGTTGATGGGGCGAATTTCGTTCATAAGTGGGTAGGCAATGTGGAGTGCGTATGTGGCGCACTGTGTTACGCTGTGGTTACACTGGCGTAATCTGCGTTTTCGACAGGCAAAAATAAAGGCCCACCCGCACTTGGGAGAGCCACCTTACACAGTCCGCCCCTCATCTTTCGTCCCGCCTTGGTATCCGCGCACATCGTGCGCCGTATACCGGGACGCCGGATTTAGCACCTCATCCCACGGGGTGGGCGGGACAGGTTGCCAGGCTTCACAGGGCCGTTCCCTCCGCCTGTCTGAATAAGGGTTCCAGCAGCGTATGCAGTTTTTAACTGCCATCAATACTACCTGCCGGGGCGGTAAATGTCAAGGTGACGGCGAATTTCGTCGGTTCGTCAGCCGTCAATCGCACCATGTCCGGTGGCACGTTGGAGCCGAATCCGGTATTCTGTGCGCCATCATCAACGGAAATGAAAGCCGGGAGGATTTGCGAACATGACAACCACCGCTGCCCCAACAACCGACGACCTCTGCACCATCGAACAGCAGCCGAGCCGGTTCAACGACGAGTTCGGCGAAATGAGCCCCCGGGCCAAGCTCAAGGTCAAGGGCGAGATGTCCGACTTCGTGCAGAAGTTCATCGCCGCCGCGCCCTTCGTCGTTATGGCATCATCCGACCCTGACGGCAACTGCGACGCCTCGCCCAAAGGCGGCAAGCCCGGCTTCGTCAAGGTGCTCGACAGCGCCCGCCTGCTCATGCCGGACGTCGCTGGCAATCGCCTGTTCCAGTCCTACCAGAACATGGACTCCAACCCCCACGTTGGCCTGCTGTTCATGATCCCCGGCGTCAATGACACCGTCCGCGTCAACGGCACCGTCACCATCGTCAGCAAGGAAGAGCTGGAGCAGCAGAAGGTCGAGCTGGAGCTCTACTGGACCGACGACAACTCCAAGCACCTCCAGGGCATCATCATCAACGTCGAAGAGTCCTACGGTCATTGCCCTCGCGCCTACAACTTCGCCAAGCTGTGGGACACCGATCAGATCGAGGAAAACCAGACCAACCGCCCCATTCCGCTGCGCCCGTAGCGTGGCACACACGACGCAAAACTCCGTAGGGGCGAATGATTATTCGCCCCCATAGGCATCAAGTTAAGCGTCGTCGGTTAGGGCGAGTAGTAGTTGATATGACCCGGGGCGTTGACGACGCCGCTGGATTTTACACCCGGCGCGCAGGCATAAGCCAATCTGCTCGATGACCATGGTTGCCGTAAGTAGTCCGGTCATGGCAGTAGCCAGCATTACGGCGTAGCGACGGACGGCGGCGGCGGCCTTGACCAGGCTTCGGTCCGGGTACATCCAGACCGCAGTCAGCAAAGTCCAGTGCAGGATGACCATGGCGGTCAGTTTGGCATAGACCTCACAGAGGATCCGCCAGGGATTGGCGGAGCGCCAGCGGTCAATGCCTCCGTGTTGCTTCCACAGTTTGAAAAGCAGTTCAATCTGCCAGCGCGCCCGCGCCAATACCATTGCCTCATCTCGGCTGATCTGGGATGGGAGCGCGTTGGTAACGTAGATGGTCCAGTCGCATAAGGCCAACCGGGTTTTGCTGGGCTGCTGACCTTTCTTGCGGGCGTGGTCTTTGAGTTGCCGCCGCCGCTGGGCGCTCACTTCTGGGGGCGCTTTGACGGCCAGCAGGCGGACAGGCAAGCGGTGGGCGCGCCCCAGCAATACCGGCCGGTCAATGCCGGTTGCCGACGGAGTGGACAGCAGCTTCCGCAGGTCCAGTTCCGCGCCATCATGCCGGTAGAGTTTGGTTCCGGCTTTGTACCGAGACAGGAAATAGCCCCCTTGCGCCGCCAATTCCCGGAAGGTATCCAGTCGGTAATACCCCAAGTCGGCAATGCGCAGCGCGCCAGCTGGGACCGGCGCCGTCTGCACCGCAGAATTGCTGTCCGGGGTTCGCCCATCAGTCAGAAAAGGCCCCAGCATCAGTCCAGTGGTCAAATCCAGCCGGACCTGTAGTTTCAGGGCTGACTGTCCATAGGAACCGCTGCCGCCGCAACCGGCCCAGACCTCGCTCAGTCCGTCGGGCAGCATGATGACCGAGCTGTCCTGGATCAACACGGCGGTGAAGCGCCGCAGTAGCGGAATCGCCACCGGTTCGGCGTCAATAACTTGACCCAAAGCCTCTTGCAAAACTCGGTACAGACATTCCGCCCCTTGGGGCGTGAACCGCTGGAACAGGCCCTGGGGACTGATGGTCACCCCCAGCGTGGCCGCCATCTGGGTCAGCGAACTGAGGCTGGCGTCCGGGTCGGCCAGCCAACCGAAAACCAGGGTCTGCACCAAGCCGGGACCGGTGAGTTTGGAACGCCGTTGCACCAGCCCCGTCTCGGCGGCGGCCTGCTGGGCCACTCCGGTGAGAACCCGGCTCATGGCCTGGGCAACTTCTGGCACACTGCTCATGGGAAGCTCCGGTGGCGATTGATTGGAATGCAATCACCATCTTACCGGCAGCTTCCCTTAACTTGATGCCTATGGGGCGAATGATTATTCGCCCCTAACGTCTGCACCGATTGGACCGTCAGAATCAGGATAAGAGTTACGCACTTGAAATTACAAACCCGTCATTCCTGCGAAAGCAGGAATCCATAGGCTTTCCAGTGAACGAATCGGGAACGTCGTTAGCGATTGCGGTCACTGGATTCCCGCTTTCGCGGGAATGACGGTTGCTATGCTACCCAACTGCGTAAGTCCTATCGGGATCTAGCGGATTTCGGGATTGACAGGATTGAGACGCCTTTGTCGCTGAAACAATTCAATCATGCAAATCCTAAAATCTCGAAAATCCTGATTCTGACAATCTAACCCAGCCCGGTCGCCAGACGGAACACGAACAGCGCCGGCTGAATCAGGATCCGCCCCAGGAAGTTGATGCCAAAGGCGTAGCTCAGGAACAGGTTCACGCCGATCAGCCCCATCAAAGGTATCCAGCCGTATCGCTCGAATTGTAGATACGAATGGTACAGGGAGCCGGGCAGCAGGCCCCCCACCACCTTGCTTCCGTCCAGCGGGGGCAGTGGTATCAGGTTGAATATCCCCAGTATCAGGTTGAAAAATATCGCGAGGAACGCGGCAAAGCCCAGGATGTCGACGATACCGGATACGAACCGTGTGTCGGTGACCACCGGCAGCAACTCGAACCGGAACACCAACCCCAGCACGAACGCCAGCACGAAGTTGGACAACGGGCCGGCCAGGGCTACCAACGACATCCCCAATCGCCCGTGTCGCAGGTTGTAGGGGTCGACCTGCACCGGCTTGGCCCAGCCAAAGCCCACCACCAGCAGCAGGATGAACCCCAGCAGGTCGATGTGCTTGATGGGGTTGAAGGTCAGTCGCCCCATCCGCCGCGCGGTGTCATCCCCTTCAATGTGAGACGTCAATGCGTGGCTGAACTCGTGGACGGTGAAACCGATGATCAGGCCAATCAGCCCGATGCCGATCACCAAGGCGAACGCCGCCGGGTTCTCCCGCAGCAGGTCGAGGCTCTGGAGGATCACGTCGCAGCGCTTTCCAACCCGGTCCGCCCTCCGCGACGCGAAGCCGGCTGCGCGCGGGGCATGGCCATCAGGTCGGCCTTGATCGCGGCCAGACCCTCCGCGCCATGGTCGTTGGCCTCGGCGACGACGGCCACCGCGCCGGCCTGACGCAGCCCGAGCAGCTCGTTGGCGCTGGGCCGCGGCCCCACGCGTACGATCAGAAACTTTTCGGCGCGCCGGGCCGCGTCGGCGACCTGGCCAAGGTCGGGCAGCGTCCAGGGCCCGGTCATGGCCGACTTGTCCAGCACCAGGAAATCCAGCGGGGCGCCGGCGAGGATGCGCCACATGCGGCCGTCCACGTCGTCGGGGATGCGCGCGCCGTGGGTCATCCCGGGGTTGGCGATGTCGATGGCATCCGCCATCGCGGTGGCGAATGGAGACACGGTGAAATCCGCGCCCGCTTCGCGCCAGGCTTTCACGACATCCGGTTGCAGCAGCGCCCCACCGGCGCCCCAGATGCGATCACTCATCTCCGGCAACTGGTCAGGAGATAATCCGGGAGCGAAAATTACGCACGCATCCGCGGCCTCCGCCGACGCAGCCAGCGCCGACTCGACGTCGCCCGAGCAGCGGGCGATGAGCGCCATGCCCGGCAGCCGCGCCAATTGGGCGGAGCCAAATCCCAATGACGGACCGCTTCCCGCCTCAATACGTTCCAACAGGCTGCGTAACTGCGTCATGGCGTGGCTTCTCCTCCCGAACTTGGTGGTTCGATGCCGTGCTGACGCAAAAGGCTTTCCAATTGCAGCCGCGCACTGCGTTCCCGCTCCAGCGCCCGCTCCGATTCCTGACGTTCACGCTCCGATTCCCGCAGATTAGGGATGATCCGTCCGGCGACCGGGTCGCGGAACCTGAACCATTCCCGGCGCGCCAGGAACTCCAGTTTCAGCAACTCGCTGTACGCGACGAACTGGGAACCGTCCAGCGTGGTTTCAACTGATATGGGGCGGTATTGCCCATCCACCAGTCGCCGGCCCTGCAGCAGGGGCGCCAGGAGCCGTCCTTCCGGGTCGTATTGCCAGTACTCCTGCACTCCCCAGCTTGCGTAGAGATCATCCTTGCTGCCCAGGTCTCTGCGGTAGGTGCTGGGCGATGCCACTTCCATGACGAACGTCGGGGTCTGGTGTTCCAGCCACAGAAAGTAGGAACGGCGTAAATCGTTGCCGACGTTGGGAATGACGCAAACGTCCGGAGCGACGCAGGCTCGCGGGTTGCCCGGCTCATAGTAGATGAACATCTCGCTGGAGACCAATACCCCGGGATCGTTGAGCCAGGTTTCCAGAGCCGACTGCATGTAGGACTGTGGTACGAAGTGTATCATTCCCTCTGGGGGCAGTACGTCGGGGGCTATGGGGTAATAAACCCCGTCGTCAGGTTCAGGGGGCCGGCCACGGGTCCGGGCGATTCGGGGCATGCTCATTAGATTGCCCTCATTTATGGAATATATCTGGAATGACGCCGGGGCGAACACTGCTCGCCCCGGCATTGATGATATCGGCTGCGGTTACAGCGGTTGCCAGACCCGCTTGCCGTCCACGCGGGCGATCTTGCCGATCTGCTTGCCCGGCGGGAAGTGGCCGGCGCAAATGGTCCAGTCTCCTTCCTCGGCGGCGTCCAGCAGGCGGCTGCGGGAAGCGGCGGACTGCTCCTTGTCCGTATCAACGCCGGCGCACCAGCTCGGCTCGGATACCTGGGCAATGGTGTGCAGCACGTCGCCCATGACCACGCCACGCTGGCCGTTGGAGTTGATCAGCACCACCTGGTGACCCGGGGTGTGACCGGGAGCCGGCGCGATGGAGATCTCGTCGCTGATGGTGTGTTCCGGCTCCTCCAGGATCTGCTGCAGACGCAGGCGGCGCAGCGGCATCACCTGGCGGTCGATGTAGGGATACATCTGCCGGCCCTGCTCCGACGTGAAGTAGTCGTAGTCCGGGCGGGACATGACGTAACGGGCGCGGCGGAAGTTCGGCGCGGGCATGCCGCCGGAGTAGCGCAGGTTCCAGCCCACGTGGTCGCCGTGCAGGTGCGTGTGGATGATGTAGTTCACCGAGTCGCTGGGACCAACGTTGGTGTTGTTCACGCCCACGTTGGATTCCAGGTGCGGCCGGAGCTCTTCGTACAGGTTCCCGGTGACGTTGCCCCGGTCGGGGTGCGGGCCTGGGCCCATGCCGGTGTCCACCAGGATGACGTGCTCCGAGGTCTTGAGGAGGAACACGCCGTAGTAAAGCTGGAGCTGGCCGTCTTCCAGGGTGTCCTGGTAATCCGCCCAGGCGGAATCGGGGACGTCCGGGAACATCGCCGAGGGCTCGCGCGGCGGCGGCACCATGTCAATGACGGCGGTAACTTCTACGTTGCCGATGGTTGCTTGTTCTGCCATTGGGAAATTCCTCCTGAGTACGCGGCAAATGGCCCCTGCGGCCTATTCGTCGACTTCAAATGTGACCAATGAGAAGAGGTCATAGTCGGCCAGCGCTTCCCGGCCTCCCAGACCAATCAGTTCAATTACAACGCCAATGCCGGCGGTGGAGCCGCCGGCCTTTTCGATCAACTTCGCCGCCGCCTGCAGGCTGCCGCCCGTGGCGACCAGATCATCAATGATCAACACGCGGCCCCCCTGTGGCACGTCTTCGGCGTGTACTTCCAGCGAGGCTTGCCCGTATTCCAGGCTGTACTCGTAGGAAAGGGTCGCGCCCGGAAGCTTCCCGGCTTTGCGCAGCAATACCAGCGGCAAACCCATCCGCGCCGCCATCGGAGCGGCGAAGATGAACCCACGGGAATCGACGGCGGCCAGGCAATCCACGTCCGCCTCGGTCGCCAGTTTAACCATCCGGTCGATGGTCTCGTTGAACGCGTCCGGCGAGAGCAGCAGCGAGGTGATGTCCTTGAACTGCACCCCATGGATAGGGAAGTCGGGCACGTTTCGGATATGTTCGGCAAGATCGATAGGCATGACGCTGACACCAGTATGCGTCGCCGCGTTTGGACTATCCGCAGCGAAGCGGAAATTAGTCTATTAGCAGCGGATGGCACAGTCAACCGCCGCATTGGTCCGGCTAATCTTCAGGTTTGAGGCGGCACAATTCCGCCTCCAATTCCTGTATGCGCGCCAGGGCAGCGTCCCGCTGAGTTATGGCGGAGTCCCGCTGGGCTATCGCAGAGTCCCGCTCTAACTCGGCCAAGTCTAACGCTGCCAGGGCTTCAATCAGGTCTGGCAGATATTCTCCGGTCGCCGGGTTCCAAAACCGCAGTTGTCCAGAGCTCCAGTGCAGCTCCAGATCCAGCTCTGCGCTGTAGCCGCGAATGATGCCGTCGGCCCCCTCTTCAACCGGGATGGGCTCGTACCTGCCTTCTACCAAACGGTCGCCGGCCAGGGGCGCATCGTGGAAACGACCTCCGGTATAGTCAAATCGCCAGTATTCCTTAACATTGAAGCGGGCATAGATATCACGCTTGACGGTGTAATCACGTTCTCCAGTGCTTTCCGATGCCACCTCCAGCACAAACTCCGGCGGCTTGCCTACCTCGCTTATTACGTAGCCGTTGGCGACTTCCTCAATAATATCGGGGGAAATGGACAAGCCGAAGGAAACGACGCAATCCGGCCGGGGCGAACGAACCGCCTCCCGGGCTTCATAACAGAGGTAGCCTTCTCCCGACACCAGTACGTCGCGGCGGTGACGGTTGTGGCTGCGCAAAACCTGGTCGGCTTTGGCAATGTGTCGGCGCTGCTTCATGGCGTCGGGCCGCTTGGGAGGGTCGGGCAACGGGGTCAGGCCGGTTGCCGGAGCGCCGGCGGTCGGGAAGTTGGGGATCGGTTTGGTGGTCATGGCGAACCTCGCAACGGAGCAGTTCACGCAACAGTTGTGCTGCGAATTATATCAGCGCCCGGCCACTATTCCGAAACCACGCTGGTCAGGTGTTGGATGCTGAGCACTCGGTGTCCGGCTCCCAACCGGATGGCCACCAGGTCGATGCGCCAGTCGGGGTCCGCCCCGGCCGCGTCGCATTGCGCCAGGAAGTCCTGGGCCGCCAGCATGAGATGCCGGGCCTTGGTGTCTGTCAGCGACTCCTCCGGCCCGCCGTAGGCGCCGCTCCGGCGCGTGCGTACCTCGACAAACACCCACTCCCGCCCGTCGCGGGTTATCAGGTCGATCTCTCCCCACCGGCAGCGGTAGTTGGTCGCTACGACCCGGTACCCCTTGGCCTCAAGGTGATGGCGCGCCAACTCCTCGCCGATCGCTCCGATCCGGTGGGAGGAGAGCGCGGAACCCTCCCGAGGATCATCGGGCGTCGGCATCGGAGAGCATCCGCGCCTGTCGCAGCGGGTTGAAGGAACGTCGGTGTATGGGCGACGGCCCCAGCTCAGACAGGCAACGCAGGTGATGCGCCGTGGCATAGCCTTTGTGCCTGGCGAACCCATAGCCGGGGTAGCAATCCTCTGCCCGAACCATCAACTCATCGCGGGCCACCTTCGCCAGGATGCTGGCCGCCGCTATGGACAACGATCTTGCGTCACCCTTGACCACGGTCTGATGCGGCAGCGGGCACTCCTTGATGGGCACCCAGTCCATCAGCAGAGCGTGGGGCGCCGGCCGCAAACGATCCACCGCCGCCAGCATCGCTCTGATCACCGCCTGGCCGATGCCGATATGATCGATGATCTCGGCTGAGATCAGTTCCACCGCGCAAGCCAGGGAGTTCTCCCGGATCAGATCTGCGGCTTCCGTCCGTCGCCGTTCGGACAGGCGCTTGCTGTCGTCGATTGCCGCCAGCCACGGCTCACCGCCCGTCAGGCAAGGAGGCAGGATCACTGCGGCGGCGGCAACCGGGCCGGCCAGCGGCCCGCGTCCGGCTTCATCCACCCCGGCGATCAGGTGATAGCCCTGGAGACGGAAGTCCGCTTCCAGGGACAGGTCAGGCATTGGCCAGCGCGGGATCCGCGAGGTCGGCACGGGTCGCCGGTTCATGGCCGGCAATGGCGCCTCCGCCCAGCACGGCGTCGCCCTGGTAGAACACCGCCGCCTGCCCCGGCGTGATCGCCCGCTGCGGTTCTCGGAACCGAACCAGCGCGCCGCCGCCAACGGCGGTCACCGTCGCCGCAGCCTCCGCGAACTTATAGCGTATCTTGACGGTCACATCCATTGGCCCCACCGGAGGGACACCGGACACCCACGACACCGGATCGGCGTACAGCGTGTCCCGGTACAGGTCCGTTTCGGAGCCGATCACCACGTTGCGCGTATCCGGTTCCAGCCGGATCACGAAACGCGGCGGCCCGCCGGAAAGACCCAGGCCGCGTCGCTGCCCCACGGTGAAGTACTGAATACCCTCGTGCTGACCCAGCACATTGCCGTCGGCGTCCACGATGTCGCCGGGCCGCTCGTCGGTGCGCTCGCGCAGGAATTCGCGGTAATCGCCGGTGGGAATGAAGCAGATGTCCTGGCTGTCCGGCTTGTCCGCGTTGGGGAACCCGGCATCCATTGCCAGCCGGCGGATGTCCGCCTTCGGGTAATGACCCACGGGCATCAGCGTCGCCGCCAACTGCTCCTGCCGCATGCCGAAGAGGACGTAGGACTGGTCCTTGTCGGCGTCAACACCGCGGCGCAGGGCCCAGAGTTCCGGCCCGTCCGGTTCGATGCGGGCGTAGTGACCCGTGGCGACGTAAGCCGCCTGCAGCATCCGGGCGCGCTGGGCCAGGAAACTGAACTTGATCTTGTCGTTGCAGGCGATGCAGGGGTGCGGCGTCCGCCCGTTCTCGTATTCCCGGCGGAAGTAGTCGATGACGAAGGCGCGAAACTCCCGCTGTACGTTCAGCACGTAGTGGGGCACGCTCAGGATGCGGCAGACCGCCCGCGCGTCCTCCACGTCGTCCAGGGTGCAGCAGCCCCGGTAATACTCCGGCAGGTCTGCCTGGTCGATGTCGTACAGCTTCATCGTCACGCCGATGACGTCGTAGCCCTCCCGGTGGAGCAGCAGCGCCGCCACCGAAGAGTCGACGCCGCCGCTCATGGCGACGACGGCGCGGTTGGGTATCGTGCGGTTGGAAACAGCGCTCATACTTCAATTGTCGAGTGCGGAAGCGTTCATAATAATCAATCAAATCCTGTTCATCCTGTGCATCGATGCAAAAGACAAAATGGGTACGGGTGAGGGTCGATGACTGCTTGCGACCAGTATTTCAGTAGTATAGCATCGGCTCCGTTCGGCCAGACGAACCCAACCCTGCAAACCACCACGGAGGCAAACCCCATGCCCGTCACCTTTGGATGCTCGCTGCCCAGCCGGGGAGCCATGGCCTCTCCCGACAACCTGCGCAGCCTGGCCCAGCGCGCCGAGGACCTGTCCTTCGATCACGTCTGGGTCAGCGACCACATCATCATCCCCCACGAGGTCTCGTCCTTCTATCCCTACGCCGCCGACGGCGTGGCGCCCTTCCAGCGCGACAACACCTACTTCGAGCCCCTGGCCGCCCTGAACTTCCTCGCCGGCTGCACCACCCGCGTCAGGCTGGGCACCCACGTGCTCATCCTGCCCTACCGCAACCCCGTGCTAACCGCCAAGATACTGGCGACCCTGGACGTGCTCAGCGGCGGCCGTCTGATCCTGGGCGCCGGCGTTGGCTGGATGGAAGAGGAGTTCCAGGCCATGGGTCTGGACACCTACGCCCAGCGCGGCCAGGTAACCGACGAGTACATCCAGATCTTCAAGGAACTCTGGACCTCCGACAACCCCGAGTTCCACGGCGAGCACTACGACGTCAGCGGCGCCGGATTCCTGCCCAAGCCCGTGCAGAAACCGCACCCGCCCATCTGGATCGGCGGCCACACCAACCCGGCCATCCGCCGCGCCGCCACCCTGGGCGACGGCTGGATGCCCATCGGCCTGCGCCCGCCGGCCATCCTCGAGCCGGAGGAACTGGCCGAGAAGATCGCCCGCCTGCGCCGCGTCAGCGCCCGCGCTGGCCGCGCCGATGACGCCGTGGACCTGGTCTTCAGCACCGACTGCGTGTTCCACGACGCGCCGCAGTCCGACCGCCGCCTGGTATCCGGCATCCCCGAGCAGATCGCCGCCGACCTTCGCCAGTACCAGGACCTGGGCGTGCAGCACTTCATCTTCAGCTTCCCCGCCGAGACCGCCGCCCAGCAACAGGAGGCCATGGAGCGCTTCTCCCGCGAGGTCATGCCGCTGATACCCAACGATTAACGCTGGCCGCGTTCGACCGCTTCCCGGTTTGATCAAGTCGCCCTCGCCGGCCGTTGCTCCGGCGAGGACTTCAATCATGCCAGGGTCTCGTTTACCAGTGACAAGCCGCGTTCCAGTTTTGCGAGCCAATCCGGATCCGGCCGTATCACCGGAAACACGCACATCCGGAACAGGCAAACCGCTTCGCGCAGGGCGAGTTCATGCTCATCCCAGCCGAAGCGTCCGAGCGCGGCGTCCCTGAACGTCCTGCGATAGGTCTCCTTCGCGGCGGCCCGCTCCGCGCTGCCGGTTGTGGAACTCCACCCGAGGTGGGCGAGGAAATTGCCTATATCCAGCAGCGGATCCCCGGGGCCAGTTTCCTCGAAGTCCACCAGCGCCATGCGCCCGTCCGGCAAAACCAATAACTGATCGTCGTAGAAGTCGTTGTGCGCCAAGCCTGTCGGCCTCCACGATTCGACGAACGGATCCAGAGCCTTGACCGCGCTGCGGTAGGCTCGACGCGCATCGTCGTGCTCCAGTACGGCGGGTTTGATCTCTCGCTTCGCGCCGCGATAGCGGCCCGCCAGGCCGAAGGGATGTCGGATGCCGGTCTCGACCGGGATGGCCCAGAGGCTTTGCAGCCCGTCCAGCAGCGTGCCGGGGTCGGGCTGGTTTCCGGATCTGATGTATTGCCGCAGGTTTTCACCCGGTATCTCCGAGGTCCAGACCACCGCTCCTTCATGCCAGCGTCCCGCGATCCGGGGCACGGCAAATTGCGACCGCGCCACCAGCTCGGCGGCTGCCAACAGCGCGGGCATCGCCGCCGGCTTCATTGCCCGCGCGTAAAACCGGGCCTTCCCCAGGCGATGTCGCAGCACGGCGTGGCGGCCCGGCCGGTACCGGATCACTTCAGCCCGTATGCGTCTGGGTGGAATGGTCATCACGTGCTTTTTAATCAACCCCATTGCCGCTTCGGGATCACACACCTGGGCGAGACCCGGCAGTTCCGGATCGTCAGGAAAACGGAAAACCTGCGCGCGCTGCCCTTCGTCCCGCTGTACCGTGAACTGTTGGTTGGGGATGTAAACCTCTTCCGGCCATTCAATCTCGTAGGTTGCCCTGGCGCGCCGGCCCGGGACCTGTGTGGCCTCCAGGACCCGCACGTTCAGCGGTTCCAGTTCCTGACGGCCGAACACACCGCAATATTCATCCCAGGCCCAGTCCACGTCGAACAAATCGCGCCGACCGGATGACTCCTCATCGCCCGAGACAACCGGCTTTGCATCGCGGTCATGTGTTGCAATGAAGGTAGCCATTGAGTTTCGATCAGCTGTTGTCGCTGTCCTCGTCTGAATCATCAGACTGCGGCGTAGGAGTGTCCGGCGTAGGAGTGTCCGGCGTGGGAGTGTCCGGCGTGGGAGTGTCCGGCGTGGGAGTGTCCGGCGTGGGAGTGTCCGGCGTGGGAGTGTCCGGCGTGGGAGTGTCCGGCGTGGGAGTGTCCGGCGTGGGAGTGTCCGGCGTGGGAGTGTCCGGCGTGGGAGTGTCCGGCGTGGGAGTGTCCGGCGTGGGAGTGTCCGGCGTGGGAGTGTCCGGCGTGGGAGTGTCCGGCGTGGGAGTGTCCGGCGTGGGAGTGTCCGGCGTGGGAGTGTCCGGCGTGGGAGTGTCCGGCGTGGGAGTGTCCGGCGTGGGAGTGTCCGGCGTGGGAGTGTCCGGCGTGGGAGTGTCCGGCGTGGGAGTGTCCGGCGTGGGAGTGTCCGGCGTGGGAGTGTCCGGCGTGGGAGTGTCCGGCGTGGGAGTGTCCGGCGTGGGAGTGTCCGGCGTGGGAGTGTCCGGCGTGGGAGTGTCCGGCGTGGGAGTGTCCACTCCGTCGTTATCCGTGGTGGGAGTGTTCACTCCGTCGTTGTCCGTGGTGGGAGTGTCCACTCCGTCGTTGTCCGTGGTGGGAGTGTCCACCCCGTCGTTGTCCGTGGTGGGAGTGTCCACCCCGTCGTTGTCCGTGGTGGGAGTGTCCACCCCGTCGTTGTCCGTGGTGGGAGTGTCCACCCCGTCGTTGTCCGTGGTGGGAGTGTCCACCCCGTCGTTATCCGTGGTGGGAGTGTCCACCCCGTCGTTATCCGTGGTGGGAGTGTCCACCCCGTCGTTATCCGTGGTGGGAGTGTCCACCCCGTCGTTATCCGTGGTGGGAGTGTCCACTCCGTCGTTGTCCGTAGTTGGCGTGTCCACCCCGTCGTTATCCGTATCTGGATCATCGTCATCCACGTCATTTTCGTTCATCAACGCGGAGCCTCGGGTCACCGACGCCATCGCTGCGGGGACCTCGCTGTCCGGGACGAAAATGGCGCCGCCCCAAACCAGGGAGAAACAGAGCAGCAGCGACAAACCGGCGCTGGCGACAGATTTTGTCATCATTCACCTCGCTTCTGGCCAATACGGAAACTAGTCGAGCGCTACCTGAGCGAAATACCTCAGATTGTCGCAATGTTATCGAGACCCACTGCATTGTACAAAATTCGCGCCGAAGGCGTATGTCCGCCTGACCGCTGCGTTCGTGTCCGGAAGCCGTCCAGAACCGCCGCCGGTCGAACTTCCCGGTAATTCCCCGGGCTGCGTGGGCTTGCCCACTGATTGCGGCCCGGCCTCCCGCCGGCTACATCACTTCATTCCACCGGCCGGAACCCGCTATCGTATAATGCACCCCAACCAAACTGCCGGAGCCCATAAAGCCATGGCTACCATCAAACCATGGCCACCATCAAACCTTTCCGCGGTTGCCGCTCCGACCCCAACTGCCGTTGAACTCGAGAATGTCGTCCGGCTTAATTCCGCCCTGATGTGCCGGGTTTTCCTGCAACGAATGGAGACGACCGCGTGGCCGTCGCGAAGGCGCTTGGGGAATAGATCCTGGTCCCCATATGCTATTCTCGTGGATGAGGAACCTCCATGACCACTGAGAAGTACCGGGAAGATAGCCGCAGGCTGCTGGACCAGGCCCGACGCGAGTTGGAGACCGGCGACGTGCGCCAGGCGTCGGAAAAAGGCTGGGGCGCTGCGGCTCAGATTGTGAAGGCAGTCGCCGAGAAGCGCGGGTGGCGACACCGCGGTCACGCGCAACTCTTCGAAGCGGTAGCCGTCATTGCGTCCGAAGCCGACGACGCCGACATCGACCGGCTCTTCGAGTTGGCCAGCGGCCTGCATACCAACTTCTACGAGGACTGGTATGGCACGGGTCGAGTGCAGCGTGGACTGCACGACGTCGAATCCTTCCTGGACAAGATCGAGCCTCTGCTCGGCGACTGACCGCTGCTCCGGCGGTTCCGCAAGGAACCGGGGCAAGGCGCGTCGCAGTCCCCCTGCGCTTGCCCGCGGCAACGCTGTTGGACTTTTCGGGCTCAATGCCATGTCATAGTCGGGAGGATTTCAGGGCCCCTCCTCGGCTCTGGCGAACACCGTTTACCGGGAGACGACCTGAAATCTGCCGTTGGCATGGGATCCGCCCTGAAAGCCGCTGACCGGAGGACGTTGCCGAAATAGACTGCAACTTGCACCAGATACTCCCCGATCAGGCTAGCGTGCTCACACGAGGGCTGCCGGCCCTTTCGCGTCGATCCCTTTACGTCGATCCCTTTGCAAGGGGCGCGCACGTTCCTCGCACGGTTGGGCATCCAACACCACACGCCGACGCGTTTCGGGAAAGAGCGTCACCCGTCGGGACGGCTCACCCCTCCGAGCCTGCCCCGCCTATGTGTTTACCGGTCAAACCATCGTCGCCGTGAGGTACCAACGGATGCCCACCCAATCCGCTATCGTATAATGCACCCTAACCAATAATGCACCCCAACCAAACTGCCGGAGCCCATAAAGCCATGGCCACCATCAGACCCTTCCGCGGTTGCCGCTACGATCCCACTGCCGTCGGCAACCTTTCCTCCGTCATCTGTCCTCCCTACGACATGATCGGGCCGGATCTCAAAGCCGAACTGCAGCAGCGCAGCCCCTACAACGCGGTCCACCTCGAGGGCGGCGAGCAGCCCGATCCGGTGGACCCCCAGGCCGGTTACCAGCAGGCCGCGGGCTTGTTCCAAAGCTGGCTCGCCGACGGCGTGCTGGGCCGGGACGATGCAGCCTCGCTCTACCTGATGCGGCACGCCTACGACTTCGGCGGACGCCGGTATCAGCATCTGGGGTTGTTCGCCAACGTGCTGGTCGAGGACTATGACGCCGGCTCCGTCCTGCCCCATGAGTTCACCCGCGAACCGTCCGTGTTGGATCGAGTGGCCTTGCTGGACGCCTGCCAGGCCCAGTTCAGCCCGATCATGTCCCTGTATCGCGACGCGGAAGGCGATCTCCGGCGTGTATTCGATGCCATCGTCGCCGAGGCGCCGGACGCGTCCGCAGCCACCCCGGCCGGCGGAACCGCCGAGTTCTGGCGCATCGACGACGCGGCGACCCAGTCGAACATCGTCGATGTCTTTTCCGGTCGCCCCATCTTCCTCGCCGATGGTCACCATCGCTACGAGGCCGCGCTCCGGTATCGACGCAGCCGCCCCGACGCTGAACAAGCCGACGACGCAGCCGCCAGCAACTACGTGATGATGACCCTCGTCGAATTCGACGATCCCGGCCTCCTGCTGCTGCCTTACCACCGCGTCGCTGGCGGCATGTCCCCCGAGCAGCTTGACGCGGTGCGCTCCAAAATGGACGGATGTTTCGAATCGCGGCCCTTGCACCCCGACATCACACCCCAGGCGGCCGTCGCCGATGTTGCCCGCATCGGCGAAAACTCCCACTGCTTCGCCGTCTTCTGGGCCGACGCCCCGCCCACCATCCACACGCTGCGTCCTGAAATCGACTGGGCCGCATGGGGACAGCTGGCGGTTTCCGAGGCGTGGGTGCTGCAGGAGATGGTGCTATCCCCCGTGCTGGGCGACACCCTGGGCGATCACATCGATTACAGCCCGGACCACGAGGCCATCGTCCAGCAAGTTCACGTCGGCGAGCAGCAGGCCGCAATCCTGCTCAAACCCTTTCCGCTGGAACCATTCCGCCAGATCGTCAGCGCCGGCAACCGCCTGCCGCCCAAGTCAACCTTCTTCTACCCCAAGCTCCCAACCGGTCTGGTGATCAACCAGCTCTCCGGCAGCATCTAGCCCGCGAGGTGACGCCATGACGACCACCGCCCTGCCCGCACAAACCGCCACGCCAACCCGCCGCCGCTTCACCGTGGAAGAATACTGCGCCATGGCCGAGGCCGGGATATTGGGCGAAGAAGAGCGTGTCGAGTTGCTGGACGGAGAGATTATCCTGATGCCTCCTATAAACCCACCCCATGAATCCGGTACCGACCAGTTGAACGACCAGCTGCTATACCCGCTGCACGGCCGCGCTTTGGTCAGGGTTCAAGGCTCGATCCTGCTTGATGACGGCAGTGTGCCCCAGCCGGATATCACGGTCTTGCGGTTGCGGGGCAGTTATCATCGCGAACGGGCTGCGGCGGCGGACGTGTTGCTGCTGATCGAAGTGGCCGAGACTTCTTTGGAATACGACCGTGAGTTGAAACTGCCGCGTTACGCTGCCGCCGGCATCCCCGAGGTGTGGATCGCCAACGTGTCTGCCCGACAGGTGGAAGCTTGCCACGACCCGGTGGATGGCGTTTACCAGAGCAGCCGCATCGTCCCGGCCGACGGCCGGATCAGCCCACGGGCTTTCCCCGACGTTGTTCTGACCGTGGGCGACTTTCTGCTCGCCTGACACCCGCCCCGCCCGCGAGATGACGCCATGACGACCGCTGCCTTGCCTCTACAGACCGTTGCGGCGACCCGCCGACGGTTCACCGTGGAAGAATTCCTGGCCATGGATCAAGCCGGCGTTTTCCATCCCGAGGAGCGTCTTGAGTTGCTCGACGGAGAGATAATTGTTATGCCCCCCATCGGACCACCTCACGCGGACGGCACAGACCAATTCGATGACTTTTTGAAGTTTTCGTTGCGTGGTCGTGCTCGCGTGCGGGTGCAAGGCCCGGTTCAGCTGGATGACCTGAACCTGCCCGTTCCGGACATCGCCGTATTGGGGTTGCGCGACGACTACCACCGCGCGCATCCCACCCCCACCGACGTGTTTCTGCTCATCGAGGTATCCGACAGCTCAATAAGGTCCGACCGTGAGGCCAAACTATCTCGCTACGCCGCCGCCGGCATCCCCGAGGTCTGGATCGCCAACGTCACCGCCCGCCGGGTGGAAGCCTTCCAGGACCCGGTGGATGGCGTTTACCAGAGCAGCCGCATCGTCCCGGCCGACGGCCGCATCAGCCCCCGGGCTTTCCCCGACGTTGTTCTGACCGTTGGCGATTTCCTGCTAGCCTGACACCCGCCCCGCCCGCGAGGTGACGCCATGACGACCGCTGCACTGTCCGCCCAATCTTCCACGCTAACCCGCCGCCGGTTCACCGTCGAAGAATACTGCGCCATGGTCGATGCCGGCATATTGGGCCAAGAAGAGCGTGTCGAGTTGCTGGACGGAGAAATACTCATAATGCCACCCATCGGACCTCCCCACGAAGACGGCACAACACGCTTGAGCAGCGACCTGATCCACCGATTACACGGTCGCGCCTGGGTCAGAGTGCAGAACTCGGTCCGGCTCGACGATCACGGCCTTCCTGAACCAGACATCGCTATCGTACGTCTGCGTGACGATTACCACCGGGAGCGTCCCACCCCAGCGGATGTGCTCCTGATAATTGAGGTGTCAGACACCTGCCTGGAATACGACCGTGAGTTGAAACTGCCGCGTTACGCCGCGGCCGGCATCCCCGAGGTGTGGATCGCCAACGTGTCCGCCCGCCAGGTGGAAGCTTTCCACGACCCGGTGGATGGCGTTTACCAGAGCCGCCGCATCGTCCCGGCCGTCGGCCGGATCAGCCCCCGCGCCTTCCCCGACGTTGTTCTGACCGTTGGCGACTTCCTGCTCGGTTGACCCGGTGGCTCCGGGTGTCCGTGTGCGCTTGGCCGGAACGAATCCGTAAATCCTTGCTATAATACTTGCCGCGTGCGCGCGAAACCCTGCCGTTATCCGCCGTCACGCCACGAGCCACCTCGACGACCAACGTCGTCCTAACCACCAGTAACAACCCTCTTGTGACCCCAGGAGCTTTCCCGATGACCTTGACCAAGATTGCGCCCCAGAACCTGCGTACCCCGGGTCCCACTCCCATCCCCGACGACATCGTTGACGAGATGTCCCTGCCCATGATCAACCACCGGGGTCCCGAGTTCCAGGAGCTGATCGAGGCCACCACCGCCGGTCTGAAGCAGGTCTTCATGACCGCCAATGACCTCTACATCCTCACCTCCAGCGGCACCGGCGCCCTGGAGGCCGCCGTGGTCAACACCCTGTCCCCCGGCGACAAGGTAATCGCCGCCACCGCCGGCTCCTTCGGCGACCGCTTCGTGCAGATCGCCGAAGGCTACGGCGCCGACGTGATCCGCATGGACTTCGAGTGGGGCGACGCCATCGACCCCGAGGCCATACGCGCCGAGCTCCACAAGGACCCCGAGATCAAGGCGGTGCTCGTCACCCACAACGAGACCTCCACCGGCGTGACCCACGACCTGGAGTCCATCGCACGCGTGGTCAAGGGCGAGTTTAACAAGCTCCTGCTGGTGGACGCCGTGAGCAGCCTCGGCTGCATCCCTCTCCCCGTGGACGGCTGGAACTGCGACGTCGTGGCCACCGGCTCCCAGAAGGGCTTCATGATCCCGCCGGGCCTCGCCTTCATCAGCATCAGCGCCCGCGGCTGGGAAGCCTACGAAGACGCCAAGATGCCCCGGTTTTACTTCGACCTGATGGCCGCCGAGCGCTCCCTGTCCCGTGGCCAGACCCCGTGGACGCCCAACGTCGCGCTCCTGTACGGCCTGCGCCTGGGCCTCGACCACATCATCGGCGAAGGACTGGAGAACGTGTACGAGCGTCATGCTGAGGTTGCTGACTACTGCCGCGCCGGCGTCAAGGCGTTGGGCCTGGAACTTCTTGCCAACGACGAATCCCGCGCCTCCAACACCGTCACCGGCATCAAGATGCCCGAGGACATCGACGGCGGCCGGCTCATGTCCATGATGCGCGAGGACGAAGGCGTCGTCCTGGCTGGAGGTCAGGGCAAGCTCACGGGCCACTGCTTCCGCATCGGTCACTTGGGCTGGGTGACCAGGGACGACATCACTGAAGTGCTGGAAGCCCTGGAACGGGTGCTCCCCAAAGTCGGTTTCAAGAGTTAGTCCAAACGCGAAATTCGGCGGGGGCGAATGATCATTCGTCCCCATGTTTATCCACTGTCATGTCATCCGTTTCCCAATTGCAACAGGCCATGGCGGCCCTGCGTCTCTCACTGGCGGAAATACGCCACAAGGAGGAGCAGCTGGACGCCAGTATCGCCCAGTTCCGCACCCAGTTGCGCCGGCTGCCCCGCCAGACCATCTACGGCCGCGCCCCATTGGACATGGCCCTGTCAGCCATGGGCGAGGTCGAAGAGCGGCTGCGCGACGCCGAGGAGAACCACCGGCGCCTGCTCGCCATAAAGAAGGCGGCGCTGGACGAACTGGCCGCGCTGGAATCGGTCCAACAGGTCGACAAGGCGCGCAAGGAGTTGGCCCAGCTGAAACAGCAGGCCGGCCGCCAGGAGCCTTCACCGGAAGGCGCGGCGGAAATCCGACGCCTCGAACAGTTCATCGCCGAACACAGCAAGCGCGCCGAGCAGGCGATCACCGCCAGTTTCGAGGAGCGGCGCGGCCAGCGTTAGCGCCGGTCACGAGACCGACTGGAGACCCGAACAACCACGTTGGCGGCAACGCCAGAAAGGATCGCAGGAGCATCACAGCATGAAAGCATCCTATCTCGGCGCCATGGGATACGCCCACCGGCAGGACTTCCCGCCCACCTGGCCCACGCCGCCATCCTATAGCGACCCTGTCACCTCGGTGCAAAGCTACCAGGACGGCATCGAAGAGTGCGAATTCGCCGAGGAAATGGGCTTCGAGTGGGTCAGCTTCTCCGAGCACCACTACTCCGGCCGCATCGCCACCGGTACGCCTGCCGTGATGGCCGCCGCCGTGGCGGAGCGGTGCAAGTCGGTGAAGATCGCCATGCTCGGCCCGCTGCTCCCCCTCAACAACCCGATCCGCGCGGCGGAAGAGCTCACCCTGCTGGACAACATCACCAACGGCCGCCTGGTCATGGGCTTCCTGCGCGGCACCCCCAACGAGGACCAGGTGTACGGCGTCCATCCTTCGGAAGGGCGCGGACGCCTCCTCGAAGGCATGGACCTGATTCTGAAGGCGATGACCGAGCCCGAACCTTTCTCCTGGGAGGGCCGCTACTACCAGTACCGCACCGTGGCGGTGTGGCCGCGTCCGGTGCAGCAACCCTTCCCGTCGGCGCTCGTGGCCACTCGCAGCGATGACGCAGTGCAGTACGCCGCGGAGCACGGATTGGGCCTCGGCGTATCCTTCGTGCCCTGGGAACAGGTGGCGGGCATCACCGAAAAATACCGGCGCTGGTGCGACGAAGCCGGCTGGCAGCCGGAGCCGGACCAGCTGGTGTTTCGCGGCAGCATCTACCTGGCCGAAACCGACCGCGAAGCCCAGGACTGGTTCAACGCCCAGACCGACCAGGGCCGCGCGCCGGGCATGGCTCTGCGCTCCTCGGTATCCCAGGTGATCCAGGCCTCCCGCTCCGGCCAGGACGTTGACTACCGCAACGTGTTCGCCGGCAGCGCCAGCGGCGACATCGTGGGCGGCGCTCCCGGCCTCACCTTCGTCGGCGGGCCCGACACCGTTTTCGAGCAGATCAAGGCCTACCACGACCAGTGCGGCACCGGCGTCATTGACCTCTTTTTCCAGCAACCCAGCCTGACTCACCGCGACGTTATGGCGGAGATCGACCTGTTCGGTCGTGAAGTCCTGCCTCGCCTCAAGGAGCTGTAAAAAGTGGCCTCTGACCAGGTGCGCGAAAGCGTCGTTATCCTCAACGGATCAGAAGCGAAATCCGGCAACCTGCGGGACGGCCTGGCCCAACGCTGGGTGGCGCTGGAGCCGCGCCTGGACGACTTTGGCCCGGGAGCCGAAGACCGGGTGGCCGCTGCAGTTGCTCCGCTGGGCCCCGGACCATACGGGCTTGTGGGCGTTTCCTCCGCCGCGTCGGTGGCCATCCGCCATGCTCTGCGATCGCCCGAAGGCATAGCGGCGCTGATCCTGGTGTCGCCCCTGGCGGTACGGCCCGCCGGAGCGCCGGTCGGCGCTACCCACGACATGGAGACGCTGCTGGCCGAAATCCAGTGCCCGACTCTGGCCGTCTTCGGCCAAGCGGATGCCATGATCGATCCGACAGCCCCCAGCATCTACCGCAGCCGCATACCCAACTGCAACGTAGCTTTCGTGTACGATGCCGGCCACGACATCGCCGCCGAGCGCCCACAGGCCCTGCTGAACCTCGTCGCCGACTACCTCGAGAGGCGCGAGACTTTCATCGTGCAGAGCCGTAGCGGCGCCATCAACCCCTGATCGTAGTCGCCAGGGCGTGTTGACATTTTCCGTCGTACCGGCGAAAGCCGGAATCCGGAGTCCTCTACTGCAAAGACCCTCTGGGTTCCCGCTTTCGCGGGAACGACGGGAAAAGGCGCTGTTGGCCGCTAGTTGCCCTGCGTCTGCGGCTGCTGCCCTTCCTGCAACTCGTAGATCTGCTCCCGGGTGCGTCCGTAGATCTGCGGCACGTCCCAGCCCTGGAGTCCGGCGTAGGTGTCGATCTGCGAGCGGTGGTGCACCTCGTGTTCCACCAGCATCATCAGGATCCGCCAGCCGCTGAGCATGCCGTCAGTGTCGATCATCTTGATCCGCCGCGTCAGCCACTCGGCGGGCGTTCCATCCAGCCGGCTGCGAAACTCCGCCGCCGATGCCTCCAGCGCCGGAACCCAGTCCTCGATTGTCGCGGTGCTGGGCACCTCCCAGTCGTACAGCCATCCCTCGTTGCGGTAGGCCCGCGCGAAGTACATCCGCGACTCGCAGATGTGATGCACGATCTGGGCGATGCTCCACGCGTTTTCGCCCTCCCCCGCCGGCGGCGCCCACGATTCGGCCGGAGACGGCAGGGCCTGGATGTCCCGCAAGGTGCGGCGATGTATCCCGTCGAAGTAACGCAGGAATGCCTGTGGGTCGTTCAGCATGGCGTGGCATCTCCTTCAGTTTCATTCTCTTCGCCGTTTCTGCGACCAAGCAGTTCCCGCAGCCGCTCAACCTCCGCAAGAGCGGCGTCGCGCTCCTCGCGGGCAGCATCCCGCTGATCCCTGACCGCAATTGCATACGCTTGTTCCGCCCGCCAATTCCGGTCGTATGCTTGGGTGGCCGGGTCATACACCCGAGGCCAGCCGTCGTCCCAGCATATGCTTATACCGAGAAGCGGGCTATACACCTTGAGGATGCCGTCGGGTTCACGGGTTTGCGGCAATTCCCGGTAACTTCTCTCAACCAGTTCACCGCCCCATATCGGATGCCCGTGATACCGCCCGCCGGTGGGATCAAAGCGCCAAAATTCCGGGATGCCGATGGCGGCATAGATGGCAGGTTTACGGTTGACGTCCGCGCTGGCGGTGCTCTCGGACGCGATTTCCATAGCCCAGTCGGGCGGCTTCCCCACCTCCCAGGGCAGGTAGATTTTGCGGGGTCGAATCGCTTCGGCGTCCACGCCAAAGGCCAGATAGATGTCGGGCGCAGCCCGCACGTTCAGATTGCTCGGGTCGTAGCAGATGAAGGTTTCATTATCCAGAAATACGTCGGGGCGCTGGTTGAAATCAGTGAAGCGGGCGCGGAAGAGGCCAAGGATTTCCGCCAGTTCGAGGTTCTGTTCCATGGCGTCGGGGGTCACATTCTTCTCATTGGGGTCGAACTCCAGGCTGGGGTAGTCAATCTCGCCCTGCCGCCGGTAGGGCAGCATCCTTGCGCCGCTGGGTGTCTTGGGGGCTGTCATCATCGAACTCCCGGCCAGGCCGTTTGTGCCGATAGTGTAGAATCGGCCATCAGAAACCGCAAGCGAGGGTATGGCCATGAAGTATGACGTGATTGTCGTGGGCTCCGGTTCCGCCGGTTCCGTGGTTGCAAGCCGGCTGTCCGAAGATCCCAACCGTTCGGTGCTGCTCCTGGAAGCCGGGCAGGATTATCCCAACGCGGACCACCTCCCCGACGTCGTCCGCGACGGCTACTCCAACGAGGGCGAGCAGCCCGGGTCCCCGGTCTCCTGGAATCTGCACGGCACCATCAACGACCAGCAGGGCGAGATCAACATCGCCCAGGGCAAGGTCATCGGCGGCTCCGGCTCCATCAACGGCCAGGTGTACCTGCGTGGTCTGCCCGAGGACTTCGAGCGGTGGGCATCCTTCGGCAACGAGGAGTGGAGCTACCTGAAGGTCCTGCCCTTCTTCCGCAGGGCCGAGACCGACCTGGACATCCAGGACGACTTCCACGGCAGCGACGGCCCCATCCCCATCATCCGCCGCGAGAACCAGCCCTGGCCAGACGTCCAGAAGGCTTTCCACGCCGCCGCCATGGAGCGCGGTTACGCACACAACTCCGACCTGAACGGCCCCGACTCCGCCGGCATCGGCGCCATCCCCATGAACAACCAGGCCGGCGTCCGCATGAGCACCGCCATCACGCACCTGAATCCGGTGCGCCACCGCCTGAACCTCACCGTCAAGGGCAACGTCTTCGTCCGTCGCGTCCTCTTCAATGGCAATGACGTCGCTGGCGTCGAGGTCGAGAGCGGCGGCGAGATCTTCACCGTGGAGGCCGACCAGGTGGCGCTCAGCGCCGGCGCGCTGAAATCGCCCCACATTCTCATGCTCTCCGGTATTGGCCCCAGGGACCAGCTGTCTCAATTCGGCATACCGATCATCCACGAACTGCCCGGCGTGGGCCAGAACCTGTTCAACCACCCCATGGGCAACGTCTCCTTCCGGGTGAAGGATAACGTCGAGCTTCACGCCAACGCCGGAGCGCTGAGGTTCGGGTTGCGCGTCACCTCAGCGGAGCCCTCGTATCCCAGCGACGTCATGCTGCACACCCTGGGCGTGTTCAACGTAATGACCGGCGAGCGCCTGCCGGACCGCATCGCGCGCATCGCCTGCGCCCTGGAGCTGCCCGACGGCTCCGGCTGGGTGCGCCTGGCATCGTCCGACCCCACGCAGCAGCCCGACATCAACTACCGCTACCTGCACAACGAGAACGACATGCGGCGTATGCGCGACGCGGTGCGCCTTGCGGCCAACATGCTGGAATCTGAGGCGTATCGCGACGTGATCGACCACCGCACCGCGCCGGCGGACGACGTGCTCACTGACGACGATGCCCTGGACGCCTGGATACGCCAGACCGTCGGCACCTCGCGCCACGTCTCGGGAACCTGCCGCATCGGCCCCGACGGGGATCCCATGGCCGTAACCGATCAGCAGTGCCGCGTTCGCGGCGTGCAGGGCCTGTGGGTGGCCGACTCGTCCATCATGCCCCAGGTCACCCGCGCCAACACCAACGCCACCGCCATCATGATCGGCGAGCGCGTCGCCGACTGGATAGCGGGGTCATAGCATCCGTGCCAGCATATCGTTCAGAACCACGATGACAGGCATCTTCTGGATCCGCACACATACGTGCTGATCGGCATTTCCGTCACAGTTGGGCTGTTTCTGCTGGGCGGCGCTTTCGGGTTCGGCAAGCTGTTTCAGCGTGTCGATACGATAGCGACCCGGCTTGACCTACTGACTGACGAAGTCCGGCAGCTGACGGCGGAGGTCCGACAAACGAACGAAACCGTCGTTGCCCTGGCAAACCATCGACATGCTCACGCGTACCCATTTTGTCTTTTACATCGATGCACCGGATGAACAGGATTTGATTGATTATTGTGAACGTTCCCGCGCTCTTGACGATGCTGAAAATTGAACGCCCCACCCGCACGCCATCATCCGGTCTATCCTGTTTATCGATGTAAATTGGCTCCCGTAGTCGTCAAACTGGGTACGCATGAGATCGACATGACGTTGACGGCAATACCATATTCATCGTGTCCAGCAGCGGCGATCAGGCTACCCGACTTCGACTGCGGATACGGCGTCTGATCAGGTATTCAGGGCCGAGCACCGACGCCGCGCCTCAACGCTCCAGCCCAGCCGGACCCTCACAGCAAAAAGCCAATGCCGCGCAGCAGTAACAACGTCCCCGACCTTTACGGGAAGCGGCGGTAAATTTCGTTGCGGGGGAGAAACCGACGCAAGATAGCGGCGCCGCCGTCCATGGTGATGCCCATGCGGTAGTCTCCGATGCGTATCCGGTAGTGCTCTCCGGAGCCGCTTATCCTGCTTACGCTTCGCACTTCCCTGATAGTGGATGCCGCTTTCAGTTCCATAATGAGTTGCTCTACGCGGAGGGCAACGGAGGGGTTCCTTAGTCGTCGCAGGTCGCGGTTGAATTGCTTGTGATACCTAATCTCCATCCGAGGCCCGCAAACCCTGCAGCGTTGCCCTGACCTCGGCTTCGCTGACAAAGTCATCGGGGTCGTCGATGCTGACCTCCAGCATGGCACGCAGCAGCCCCGCGTCCTCTTCCGCGTCGACGCTGGCCTCCGGCGCATCCGGTCCGACGGCATCAGGCTCTTGGATATTCAGCACTACCAGTGCGCCTTCGGGGAAGTCCAGGGGTTCCAGCGGTGTGAGCACCCCGTTGGCGAATCTGGCATTTACGGTTATGGTCGCCATCATAATTGCTCCTGATACTCGGCCATGACGATGGCGTAGCTCTTGAGCCGACCGTCCAGCGCGTCGATGCGGTCCAGCATCACGCGAGTCAACTCGACCAGCGAAATCTCCCGCGACCGGATCCACTCCGCCACCTCGGTGATGGTCTGGTAGTGCAACGGGGTGTCCGTCATGGCATGGCTCCTTCAGGCTAGGCGGCCGGCTGCACCAGCTCGATCAGCACGTCGTCCGGCCCCTCGATGTACGACAGCTTGGAGCCGGTGGGCGTCTCGGTGATGGGCAACACCGTGCGGATGCCGGCGGCGGTGAGCCGCTCCATCTCCGCCTCGATGTCCTCCACGTCGAACCCGAAGTGCTCCAGTCCCAGCCGGTTCAGCTCGGCAACGGCGCGCTCGTCGGATGATCCCGGCGGCTTCGAAGAAACGTTGAGCCGGCACGCCCCGCCCATCTCCATGCCGATGGTGATGGTGCGCGGCATCACCTCCCGTTCGGATACGATGCGCGCGTTGAAGTGCTTCTCGTACCACGCCGCCGTGGCGTGGGGGTCCGCGGCGCGGATGTGCACGTGGTTGATGCGGTATTCCATGATTGGCCTCCCTTCAGGCGTCGCGTTGGTAGATGTTTAGCATTGCGTCAATAAAGGCCTGAGTTTGTTCCCAAGCTTCGTCGTATTGGGCGGTATTCAGGTTGCCACAATCGGCATGGATGTGGAGGCGGTCGGCGCGTTGCCAATTTTGCATCAGGGTCGGTCCGTTCGGAACCTCTGTTGTGATCTCCCGTAATGCGCTGACCTTGCCGCCGGTAGCGCCGGGGTTTTGGTCACGCTGATTGGCCACGGCATTGATGCACTGTTTGGCGGATTCATACAAGAGCGCGGCGGCGCAGTCAGCGTCTGAGTCTCGTTGCAGCAGCAACCCGGCTTGGCGACGGTAATTGCGGGCTCTGGCCTCGTGCCTGGTTGCTCGCTCACGGTATTGCTCGGAGCGGCTGGAGCTCATGGAGACACTCTTTGATGAACTGCTCCGCTGTTTCGTACGCCAGGTCCAGTTGATAACTCTCCAATACTCCCATTTCCGCGTGGTCTTTCAACAAGGAACCCGGGGCCAGACCGCCTCGATAGCGCCACTTGGGCACAGACCCGTCCGCTTCCAGTCCCCTGGCCAGGTCGATGAGGTCGCCCTCATCCACACTGTTGAGTTCAACACCGTGAGCATCGGCCAACGCGGCCAACGTCGCTTGCGTCGCCTGCCACATCAGCCCCGCGGGCTTCCGGTGATCTCCTCCCTCTCGCTCTCGCTTGGAAGCATCCACATATTCAAGTGGTGTCATCCCCATCGCCGGCGCACTCATAATCTCCCTCACGAGACCCTATCTTCTCGACGGTTCAAACCTATGCTGCTTCCGCATTATAACAACGCGTCTCGCCGCGCGTTCCGGTTGCCCCCGTTCGGCGCCGTTGCTACACTGGCCTCGTAGTAACCCCGAACCACAACATGCACAGCGAAATCATCAGGAGAGAACCATGATTTACGAAGTCCGCACCTACGACCTCAAGCCCGGCGCCGTCCCCCAGGCCGAGGAAGCCTTCGCCGAGGCCCTGCCCCACCGCGAGAAGTACTCCCCCATCGCCGCTTTCTGGCACACCGAGATCGGCCCGCTGAACCAGATCATCCACGTCTGGGGGTACGAGAACATCGAGGAGCGCAACCGCATTCGCGCCGAGGCCGGCAAGGACCCCAACTGGCCGCCGAAGATCACCCCGGGCAACATCCTCAACATGAACGCCGAGATCTGGAACCCCGCGACCTTCATGCGCCCCATGGGCGGCGACCAGGCCCTGGGCAACATCTACGAGATGCGCGTTTACACCTACGAGAACGGCTCCATGCCCGAACTGCTGCGCCGCTGGGAGGAATCCCTGCCCTACCGCGAGGAGTTCTCCCCGCTGGCCGCCGGCATGTTCACCGAGTTCGGCGACCTCAATAAGTGGATGCACGTCTGGCCCTACCAGGACCTCAACCACCGCGCCGAGGTCCGTGCCGCCGCCAGCCAGATCCCCCAGTGGCCCTCCGGGGCCCCCGGCCGCGTCAAGCAGGAGACCAAGATCATGGTCCCCGCCAGCTTCTCGCCCATGCACTGACGATCCATCAATATCGTCATTCCCGCGCACGCGGGAATCCAGCGAAGAGCGCAACCGGTGACCGGCCGGCGTGCGAGCCATCTACAGCAGTTTTACGAACTGCTGGCCCAGCTGGAGCATAACCTGGGCGGCGCGCGCCGGCTGTCGGAATGCTCGGGACATATGGACTGGCCTCGGAGGGGTGTCTATTTCTTTCGGGAGGCAACTGAAAGCCGCACTGAAACTGGAGAAGGCCCGCGCATCGTGCGGGTGGGAACCCACGCGCTGAAAGCCGGCGGCAAAACTACACTTTGGAACCGGCTTTCGCAGCATCGAGGCAATGCCAATGGTAGCGGAGGCAATCATCGTGGCTCGATTTTCCGGCTGATTACCGGCGCTGCTCTGGTGGAGCGGGATGGCCTGACTTGCTCATCTTGGGGGAAAGGCAACAACGCGCCCAGGGAGGTTAAACTTGGCGAGCGCCCTTTGGAGCAGAAGGTCAGCACCATCATCGGCGCTATGCCTTTCCTGTGGCTGGCAGTGGACGACGAGCCGGGACCAGACACTTTGCGGGGCTATATCGAGCGTAACGCCATCGCGTTGCTTAGCAACTATGGACGCGAGCCGGTTGACCTGCCATCGCCGGGGTGGTTAGGCCATCACAGCGACCGGGAGAGGGTTCGGCAGTCCGGTTTGTGGAACTCCAACCACGTTGATGACGACTACGACCCGGCGTTTCTGGACACTTTACAGCGATTGATCGAATGAGTGGGATCTGCCAATCATGGCCGATAACATAGTCGTCATCCAATGCGCTGGCCGCAAGATGCCGAACGCCGGCCATCTCCGAAACAGCGACGGGCGCAAGGTGATGTTCGTGGCCAAGCCTGACTTGGCCCCGGCTACTCCCGGCTACGTTTATACCCACCCTGACGATCGGGCGGACACCGGCCTTTCATGGCGGGAAGAGCTGCAGCGGTACAACCAGGAACAGGCGACGGACAACCCGTTGGGATTGTTGCCGGCCTGGCGACTCTACCAAAACCCGACCTACGAGCTGCTTTACCGGAAGTACGGGCCAGATGACTTTTACATCCTTTCGGCGGGCTGGGGCCTGCTGCGGGCGGATTTTTTGACTCCGGCGTATGATATTACGTTCAGCGCTGCCCGAAATGTTGACAAGTACAAACGCCGCGGCAAGCAAGACTCCTATGATGATCTTCGTATGCGGCCGTCCGACACCACCCAGCCGGTGGTATTCTTCGGCGGCAAGGATTACGTGAGCCTGTTCTGCGCACTGACCAATCAGGTGAAAGGCCCTCGGCACGTGATCTACAATGCAATCAAGCCTCCCAATGCGCCAGGCTGCCAGCTCCGCAAGTTTGAGACCACGACCAGAACCAACTGGCACTACGGAGCCGCCCACGAGTTCGCAAAAGGGCGCATGGATCAGTAAAACTATATGGTCACCACCGACCGCGTATCCAACATCTTCGTCGACGCCTCCAGCCTCCACGCCGACGCGCTGCGGCTGCTGGAGGCCGGCGACATGCGCAATGCTGCGGGAAAGGCTTGGTGCGCCACCAAGCGGGCCACCGATGCCCTGATCCTGGCCCGCACGGGCGAAGCGCCTGAGTTCTCCTCGGATACCTCTCGAGGACTGCTCATGCTGGCTGAAGCAGACAGCGCGGTCAATCCTTTGATCGGACGCTACTACTCGAGACAGGGCCACCTGCATGGTGAATGCTTCTACCATGGCATCTGCGAACCCGTCGCTGAAGTGGAGCGTCGCATCCGCCAGACCGCCGACTACATCAGCGACGCCACCAGGCTGGCCGGCTATTCCGACGCCGCCTGAACGAAAGGGTGAATCCCAAATGGTAGCCACCGACCGCATTTCCGCCATCTTCGCTGACGCCCGCGCCGTTCATGACGACGCGCTGCGATTACTGGAGGTGGGCGACATCCGCGACGCCGCGGAAAAGGCATGGTGCGCCACCAAGCGGGCGACTGACGCGCTTATCCTGGCGCGGACGGGTACGGAGCCGGAAATATCCTCCGATACGACTAGAGGATTGACATCGCTGTCCGCAGAGGATCCAGACGTTCGCCCGTTACGCAGGCGCTATTTCTCCAGACAGAGCGAACTGCACGGCGCTTGCTTTTACCTCGGAGCCTGCGATCCGATAGAAGAAGTTGAGCGCCGCATTCGCCAGACCGCCGATTACATCAGCGACGCCACCAGGCTGGCCGGCTATTCCGACGCCGCCTCAATGAAGGGGTAAAGCCCAAAAATGGTAGCCACCGACCGTGTATCCGCCATCTTCTCCGACGCCCGGGCCGTCCACGCCGATGCCCTGCGGTTGCTGGAGGCCGGCGACGTCCGCGACGCTGCGGAAAAGGCGTGGTGTGCCGCCAAGCGGGCCACCGACGCGCTAATCTTGGCGCGGACTGACGAGGAGAACCTGAAATTTCCTCCGATACCGCCAGAGGGCTGGTGAGGCTAGCTACGGAAGACCAGGTATTCCGTGCCCTGCGCAGACGCTATCATTCTCGTCAGAGCACGCTGCATGGTGACTGTTTTTACCTGGGGCTCTGCGAGCCTATCGACGAAATCGAGCGGCGCATCCGCCGGACCGCCGACTATATCAGCGACGCCGAGCGATTAGCCGGGTATCCCGCCACAACCTGATCAAAGAGGGTAAACCAACATGAAACTCCTTACCTACGACAACGGCACCGGCCCCCGCTGCGGCGTCCTCCAGGATGATGCGGTGGTGGACGTGGCCGTCCTCATCGGCTCCGACCGCCCGCTGGACGACGTCCGCGCCCTGCTGGACACCGGCGACGGGGCGGTTGACCGCGTGGGCGATGCCCTAGCCGGGAGCGTGGCCGCGCCCACCGTGGCCCTGGCCGACGTGCGCCTGCGCGCTCCGATCCTCCAACCGCCCACGGTGCGCGACTACATCGTGTACGAGGAGCACGCCACCTCGCAGGGCACGCGGACGATTGATCCGGTGTGGTATCGGATGCCGGTGTTCTACTTCTCCAACCCACTGGTCATCTACGGGCCGGACGAGGACGTGCCCTATCCCGCCGCCTCTGAACAGTTGGACTACGAGCTGGAAATCGGCTGCATCGTCGGACGCCAGGGGAGCAACGTCGCCGCTTCCGAGGCTCTGCAATATATCGCGGGTTTCTGCATCTTCAACGACTGGAGCGCCCGCGACTTGCAGTTCGACGAGATGACCTTCGGACTCGGCCCCGCCAAGGGCAAGGACTCGGCGTCGTCCATCGGCCCGTGGATCGTGACCACCGACGAGATGATGCCCCACATCAAGGACGGCCGGCTGGACCTCAAGGCCCACGTCCGGGTCAACGGCGACGACTGGCTCCGCGACAGTGAGACCGTCAACGCCTGGTACAGCTGGGGAGAGATCATCGAGCGGGCGGCCAAGGACAGCCGCATCGCTCCCGGCGACGTCATCGGCAGCGGCACCGTGGGCGGCGGCTCCGTCCGCGAGGCCATCCGCAAGGGCTACGAGACCTCCCGCTGGCTGGAACCCGGCGACACCGTGGAACTGGAAGTCGAAAACATCGGCGTCCTCCGCAACACCCTGGCCCCCAAGGTCGGCGTCGACCCCAACTATCCCTACCTGCCCAACAGCCCCACGGCCACGCCCGAACGCGGCACCGCCAGCGACTACCGCTACCAGCGCGCGCGGTAGATCCGATACAATGATTGCATGACCACTATCCATGACATCGCCGACTTCGTTCGCATCATCAACGAGCAGCCCGAATGGAACGACACCATTCGGGGAATCCTGCTCGGGCGCGAACTGCTGGAACTGCCCCAGCGGTTCGCCGAATTCGTGCGTGTAACGGAGGAGAACAACCGCTTGGTTGCCGAACGACTGGGCAGGTTGGAATCTGGCGTCGCCGAACTCCAAACCGATATGTCGGACATGAAAACCTGGCGGACGGAAACCACCCTGCGCCTGGACCGGATTGAAGGTCGGCTGGGCAACCTTGAGGGCGCCGAGCTGGAACGCCGGGTCCACAGCGACATCGCCAACATCGCCAGCCGGTGGCTCGGTTTGAACCGCGTCCGCATCATGCAGAGCCGGATCGTCCCACGCTCACCGGAGTTCCAGGACATCATCGATGACGCCGAGGAACAAAACGTCATAACGTTTGACCAGGGGGACCACCTGGAAAAAACCGACATCATAGTTTCGGCCCGGCGGCGCAGCGATCGTCAGCCGGTTCACCTCGCCATCGAGGTTTCCCGAACCATCGCTGACTATGACATCACTCGCGCCAGCGAAAGGGCGCAGAGCCTCTCTGCGATTTTCGGAACGCCCGCTACATCAGTGGTAGTCGGCGGCAACATCTCGCGTTCTCAAGAGGAACTGGCCGAACGTTCCGGCGTGCGCGCCATCATTCTGCCGCGTCTTACCGCATAACAGCGGGCAGCGTTGACACAAAGGGGCGGGTTCCAAGCCCGCCCTCGCTCTCCAGAGACACCCCTGGGTAGGCGTCACCGGCAACGCGGTCAGTGATCGGGTGGCGGCGTGGCTTTCGGACTGTTGCCATCCGAGCCCTCACGGGCGCTGTCAGACTGGGACGGAAGCAAGGTTCTGATGTAAGAAGTCCAGTCCGAATACAGCGACCCGTTCACGGCCCGCACCTGATGGTAGTACGTTATCCCGTTGGTGAGCCGCCCCACCACGGCGCTGGAGCCGTTGAAGCTTACGGTGTAGCTGTAACTGACGTGGCTTTCCGTGAATGGCAAAGTCCGCCATTGCCGGGCGCGGCCGTCCCATTGCTGCACCTGGTAGCCGGTGGCGTGGGTTGCATCGTTCCAGTCCAGGGTAATGGCGCCATTGCCGGCGGAGCCGGCCAGTCCGGTGGGCCTTGCTGGCGTGACCGGCGGCGCCGGCAGGAGGTAGCTGCTGGACCAGCCGCTGCCCGCGCCGCAATCGACGCGCCGGGTGGTGCGGCAGCGATAGCCCTGCGCTCGGTACGCATCGCCTCGCGGCAAACCGTCAAAGTTGGCCGGCGGCCAGACTTCGCCGGTGTTGTAGCTGTAATGAACCCACCGGCCACTGACCTGGCGCTGCAACTCGAATTTGTAGTAGTGGGCAGAACTTCCGCTCCAATGGCTGCGGGTATAGTCCAGTACCAGCTCGTCCGGATCGGTGGGGTGTTGGCGCAATGCCAGGCCGGTGGGCGGCGCTGGCCCCGACGCCGCCCGAGTCGGAGTTGGGGTGGTCGTCGGCGTCGGTGTAAGGGTGGGAGTTGGAGCCGGCGTTGGCGCGGTCCCGGAGATAGTGAGGGAGTAGGTTTGCAGCAGCCGGTTGTCCGCCGCGCGGCGGATTTCCACGACGCCCGTTCCGGCGTTGCAGCCGGCCAGATAGATATACTCGCCATTGTTGCGGGATTCGCGGTCATTCCGATCAGCCCCGTTAGCGCAGTAGTCGCCCGCGCCGTTGCTGGTCGCAATTTCCACGTTCAGGCCGGAGCCGGCCGGGTTGGCCACGATCTGCACCGGCACGCTGGCGTTGACGGTGAACCGGCGCCACCGGGCATCGGGAGCGAAAGCGACGTTAGCCGGATTGGGCGACAGGGATGCAGTGACAACGGGAGTGGGGGTTGGGGCTGCAGTTGGGGCTGCGGTTACGGTCGGGGCTGCGGTTGCGGTCGGGGTCGGCGTGCCGGCGGTACGGGCAAGGTTCACGGACAGATTGTACTTTCCAGTTGCCGTAGTTTTATACGACGTCGCCTCAATGGTGTATTCACCTTTTTGCAGGTTGCGCACGATGCGCGCGTTGCGTGTCCCGTCACTATCATCGTCGCTTGCTATGTACACTCCGGACGTCCGGTCCGATCCTTTGCGCAGGTACAGATAGGTGTCAATAGATGCGGTCATGTGGATGTTGACCGTGGTGGGAGTGGTCACTGTAAGGCGATAAAAGTCAGAATAGCCGCGCCGGGCTTCGGACGACAGGCAATCTCCAGCCTCCAGCATACCCCGGCCAACAGCCGTGCGATAAAAGGTAACGTGAGGAGCAATGCAGTCCGTTTCAATCGGGGTAATTTTGAGCTTGTACTGTAGGGATGAGTTTCCCCCGGTGGATGCCACTTGCACCAGTTTGCTGTCAGTGATAATCGCTTTGCTGGTACTGGCGCTGCTATCGAAAGGAGATTCGACTCCGCGCTTATACGGATTATCGGCGGCGTCATGAATATACTGTCTTACCTTGGTTGGGCCTCCGTTTACCGTAGAGATTTCAAAACGCTGGCTGCGCCCTACGTTGTGGTTCAATTGGTAGTAGTGAGCCAGGCCATTGCTGTCGTACGCCGTTGCCGGGCAGGACCGGTCAAATCGGCCCGAGATGCTCGCCCCAGAACTGGTCATTGGGAAAAACGTACCACCGATCCGCATGGTATCTCGAGAATTCAGCGAAATCTTGGTTTTGCAAGCGACGTCGGCATCACTGGTGTGCATATAAAGGCGATTCAGATTCCATTTATCGTTGTCAGTGAGACTTGACGAGCCGATTGGTGAGGCCATCAAATCACCAGAATTACTACTGTGCTTAAAGTAGCCTAGCGCATGGCCAAACTCGTGGCGTAGGACTTTCTCAACGCGGCTGCTTGGCCATTGACCTCTGGGATTTTGAAGTGTAGTGCCTTTCACTACCTTGTTGGCGGCGGAAGGATTTTCCCATACGTCGACAGGATCAAGCGCTATTTTTACGCGGTATAAATTTTCAACTATGCCACCTCCCCATAAGGCAGCCCAGAGACCAACGCCGCTTGTTCCAACTGGCCAAACACAGGCTACGTCGTCAGCGTCCGGGTCTCCAGCGCGGTCGCAAGTATCTATATTGGGCAACTCATCTAAGTCGCTAATTTCTATGGGCCAATATTCAACAGTCACATTACTTCTACTATTCCGTTTATAATCAAATTTAGTAGCGAATGTATTAACCTTCAGATGCGCGGCGGCCGAATTAATATCGTTGTGCCAGATGGATGGGACACTTCCGTGGAACGAATAGTTCATCCCGCCCTCTGACCAATGGGCTAACGGGTTCAGTGCTCCTCCAACAACTAATTTATGACTGCCACTGTGCCCTTGAGCCACATCAGCAGTCGGCAATATCAGAGATGCCAATATCCCAAGAGCGAACAAGGCAACGGCAGTGATAAGCGTGTACAGGAACAAAAAGGTTTTCATCGTGGTTATCCCCCTCAAATCAGTAATTCAACCAAATAATATTACCTTGTCAACCCGCGTCGTATGGCGGCCTCCAGTTCCGAGAGAGACAAAATTTCTCCTTTAGCCCGTGCCTCTTTGGTCAAGTCAAAGTCCAACGGAAATGGGGGCGACATGTCATCCGGAATTCGCCAAGTTTTGCTGCTGTCCACAATCCAAGCCTGCTGCCCAATGTATAGACCTCCCGGCCCGCCCATGGCGTCAAGCTGCCGCTGAGTGAAACAGCGTTGTCCCGGGGCTCGTAGCCCCGGGACACTCGTTCCCAGGCACTCAATGTCCTTCTCGCCTGCGAAAGTTTTATTGATAAAGAGAATGTATTCTTGGCCAGTGCTCGGTGCCGTCCAAGGGAGCCATTGCGGCGTGAGCAGCTCATACGGATCAGGCAAAGTCCCGTAATATACAGTGATAGCCGTGACTTTAGTCCTAGTCAAATCATCCCAAGGTTTTGCGTTGTCTGGCCATTCGAAATTTGCGGGAATTGATAGATTTTGGCTGGCTCCGGCCCGGACATGGGCTACCACATCGTAACGTCCATCCCGGGCAAACTGTGTCACCTGTTCGTTCAAGGGTAGCGGGGTGGGTGTCGGTATGGGGGTGTTGGCCGGAGCGGCGACGCCTCTGGGCTGCTCGGCGGCTTCGGTGGCCATCTCCGCCGCGAAAGTCGCGCTGACTTCGGCATCGGTCAGCGGCGGGACATAAGGCGCTTCGGTAGGCTTTACGTAGTCCGCAGGGTAGGGAGTGGCGGTGGGCAGCGCTTCCAGCGTGGCCAGTTCCGACTCCGTGGGCGGCGTACCCAGCCAGGGCAGTGTCGCAGTTGGTTCCGGCGTCGGTGTGGCCTCCTGCCCCGCCGGGGCGGACGGCCCGCAAGCCAGGAGGATAAAGGTCGTCAGGAGCAGCCCCCCGGCCAGCACGGTCACCAGGATGCGGAGGGCGCTTCGGGATGGGAGCGGCATGGGTTGGTCTCCCTGAAGAATAGTATGAGGATTGTAGCATGGGGGAGACGCGCCAGCTAATCCGGTGGCGCGCCCCACCGGTCGTAGCTGCACACCTCGTTCAGCGGCAGGCGGGTCACTGGGCCGAAGTTGCCCCGGGGGTAACCGAAGGGCATGCAGTACACCACCTGCGCGGTGTCCGGTATGCCGAACAGTTCGTGGACCCGCTCTTCCACCACCGCATGCAGCGTGGCGATGGTGCCGCCGATGCCGAAGGCCCGCGCCGCCAGCAGCATGTTCTGCGCCGCCGGTATCACCGAGCCGGCCGCCTGCGCCCCCTTGGAGGTGGCGCACACCAGCACCAGCGCCGGCGCGTCGCCGATCTCGTTGGCCAGCCGCATGGCCGAGCGCATCGAATTGCGTCCCGGCGGGATGTCCTGCGGCCCCATGATGCCAGCATCGGCCCGCTTGGCCCACCACGCCTCGTGGTACAGGTCGCCCAGCTTGCGCCGCGTTTCCTCTTCCTGAACCACGATGAAGTGCCACTGCTGGTTGTTGCCCCCGTTGGGGGCGCGGATGGCGGCCTCCATGATGTCCTCGTCGGCCGGTATGGGATCCTTCCTGAACCGGCGGATGGCCCGCTGGGAGAACATCGCTTCGCCCAGGGGAATGACATTCAAACGATCGGCGGTGGTCACGTTACTACCTCCAGATTTTGTACAGTGCGCCGATGTTACCACAAGGGCGCCCTGCGGATTGCTATAATCCTTGCGCTTGGACACCGCAAGCGCTGCTCACCATCCCAATCATCTGCCACCCATCAGGAGTACGCCATGACACAGCAGAACATCTCGAACGCGGAACAGGCATACCGCAACCTGGGCGTCACTCCCATCATCAACGCCAGCGGATCGGTCACCCGGTTGGGCGGCTCGCGCACCCGCCCCGAAGTCCTCGATCAGATGGCCGGTACCGCCCGCGTCATGGTCAACATCGACGAGCTGAACCGCAAGGCCGGCGAGGAGATCGCCCGCCTGGTCGGGTCTGAGGCGGCCATGGTCAGCAGCGGCGCCGCCGGCGGACTGCTGCTCCAGGCGGCCGCCTGCATCGCCGGCAACGACCCCGTCAAGATGCAGCGTCTCCCCGAAACCGAGGGCATGAAGAACGAGATCATCATGCAGACGACGCACCGCTTCCCCTATGACCACGCCTACCGCGCGGCCGGCGCCAAGATCGTCGAGATCGGCAACTACCTGTTCAACCACCCGTGGGAACTGGAAGGCGCAATCAACGAGCGCACTGCCGCCGTCGCCTACCTGTGCGCCCCCTTCACCAGCAAGCGGGTGATGCCATTGGCCCAGGTCTGCGAGATCGCCCACGCCCACGACGTGCCCGTCATCGTGGACGCCGCGTCCATGCTCCCGCCCCGGGCCAACCTCCAGCGCTACCTGCGCGACGGCGCCGACATGGTGATCTTCAGCGGGGGCAAGGGCGTGCGCGGCCCCCAGGGCACCGGCATCCTCTGCGGCCGCGCCGACCTCATCGACGCCGCCCTGGCCAACGCCAGCCCGGCCCAGTTCATCGGCCGCTCGGCCAAGGTCGCCAAGGAGGAGATCGTCGGCCTGGTCACCGCTCTGTCCATGTTTGTAGATGAGGACGAAGAGGCTGAAATGGCGTGGTACCGCAGCATGGCCCAGCGAGTGGTGGACAGCCTCATCGAGGTGCCCGGCCTCAACATCACCCTGGAGCACGACGGGATCGACTACCTGCTGCCCAACGCCGTGCTGCGCCTGGACGGCGACTGGTCCGGTCCCTCGGCGCAGCAGGTCGCCGCCGCCCTGCAGCAGGGCGACCCGCCCATCTACCTGCAGCAGTTGAGGGCGCCCGACGAGCTGATGGTCGACCCCCTCAACGTAACCGAGGACGAAATCGACATCATCATCCGACGCCTGCGGGAGGCGCTGACTGGCGGTCGCTGAAGCGCGCGGGGAGCGTGCTTACTGAAGCTCCCCGTCTTGCTCACCCAACTGTTCGCGCAGGCGCCGGACCATTTCGCGGTATTCCTGGTTCTCACGTAGCACGTCATCGCGGGCACGTTCCGCGGATGCCGCTTCCCGTTCCGCTGCCAGCCGCGCCTGGCGTTCCGCCACTAGCGCACGACTTTCCGTCTCCATCGCCAGGCGCATCCCACGCCGGTCCAGCAGGATCTCGTTGGTGTCCGGGTCCTGCAACTCGATCTCGCCGTCATTCCAGCGCAGGTTGAGTCGCAATAGAGGGCTATAGCTCCATATCACACCGCCAGCGGTGGAATGCACCGGAAACTCCCGGTAAGCTCCCTGCTCCAGGTATTCGCCGACCAACGGCGCGCCGTACATCTCACCGCCGCTGGCGTCAAACCGCCAATATTCGGCAACACCCATCCGGGCGTACAACTCGCGCTTGTTGCCCGTGTCGTTGGAGGCCGTCGTCTCCGATGCCACCTCCAGCACGAAATCGGGCGGCTTGCCCACCTCCCAGATCAGATACCCGTTGCGTCGCCGGATGGCGCTGGCATCCACGTCGAAGGCCGCGTACACGTCGGGTTGCAGCCGGCGGTTGCGATCCGTCGGGTCGTAATAGACGATGGTGTTGGTATCGGCGAAGGTGTCCAGGCGGTCGGTGAGCAGGTCGGCCAGGATCTGCATCACGTAGAGGATATGCGGGTTCTGCTGCATGGCGTCCGGCATCGGTTCCGGATCGGGCAGCGGCGGCGCGTCCGGTCCGAAGAACGGGTCAAGGTTAGGAATTTTGACGCCGTCGGACGGCGCGTAGGGCGTCTTGATGGTCATGGCAATTTACCTATAGCACAATGAACGAGGATCGACCAGTCAGAGTACGACATGGCGATCCCCCGTCCGAAAAATGCCAACAGGTTGAGTTTGCGCGGCCAAGCCTCAGGCCACCGCCGCCTCCTGGAAGTGCGGCATGACCTCCGTGGCGAATAGCTCAATGGAGCGCATCACCTTGTGATGCGGCAGGCCGGCGAACCCGAAGTTGCCGAAGACGTGGTTGATCCCCGCTGCCTGCACTTCCTTCAACCGTTCGGCGACCACCTCCGGCGTTCCCCGAAGCGGCGGCAGGCCGGCGTGGCCAACGTCGTCCCGTCGTTCCCGGTCCGCCTGGCGGTTGGCCCAGTGCTCGTAGCCCTTGGCGATGTTCCCGTTCTTGTCCATGGGCATGCCGATGGGCGCGCCGTTGCTGCCGATGGAGCGCAGCACGCGCGAGGAGAAGTCCTCCAGCCCGACGGGATCCCGCTCCGCCTCTTCCATGGTCGGCGCTACGTAGATCGACTTGGACATCGGCGGGTTCAGGTGCGCGTGGGGATGGCCATACTCGTCCATCTTCTCCCGCCACAGCTTGATCACCTGCGGCGCTTGGCCCAGGATGTCGGTGGGCCCGCCGGTGATTACCTGGATGTTCCGGCTGGCGGCGAAGTCGATGCTGGCCGGGCTGGTGCTCACCGCCTGGAACAGCGGCGGATAGGGCTTCTGCACCGGCTTGGGCAGCACCCACACGTCGTCGACGTTGGTGTACTTGCCGTGGAAGGTCAACGTCTCCTCCGTCCACGCCTTGATCATCACGTCGACGGCTTCCTGGAACCGTTCGCGGCTGGTGTCGATGTCGACGCCCACACCGTCAAATTCCTGCTGCTGGTAGCCGGCCCCGATGCCGAAGTTGATGCGGCCTCCGCTGATCACGTCCAGCATCGCCACTTCCTCGGCCACCAGCACGGGATTGTGCAGCGGCAACACGATTACCGCCGTGCCGATGCGGATCTGCTTGGTGCTCCCGGCCACCGCGCCGAGGAACGACCAGATGCCCGACAGCAGCCCGTGGCGGGAGAAGCGGTGCTCGCCCAGCCAAACCTCGTCCAGCCCCGCCTCGTCGGCGAACCGGATCTGCTCCAGGGCGTCGTTCAACGCCTGCGGCGGCGTGAAGTCCTGGTGATAGGGAACAATGGTGAAAATTCCGAACTGCATAACGCGCCTCCTTGGTTGGCTGATCGGCCTACCCGTTAGAGTCTTCGCCGGCTGCCATCGCGGTTGCCGTTTCCGCGCCTGACGTGTCCAGCAGGATAGGCTCGTGAGTGTCCGGGTCTTGCCGCCAGAGCCGGCGCACCTTGATTTCGTGGGCGCGCTCCATGGCCACTTTGGCGACGTCGTAGTTGGCTTGGAGAGCCGACCATTTCTGCGGGTAGCCGCCGAAAGCCTGGTCGATGCGGATAATCAACTCCGGCGTCAGCGAAGTCCGGCAGTTCACCAGGTCATCCAGTTCTTCATAGCTGACGCCCAGGTGCCCGGCGGCCTCGGCGACGGCAAGGCCCAGGGGTTCCAAACATTCGTGGAGCAACACCTGGCCGGGATGGAGCGGGCTGGACGTTGGCAAGCCGACTTCACCCAAGGGGTTCCCCAAGCGCTTGACCTTGATGCCGTGGTCGCTGTGGAAAACCTGGGCGAGGTCATAAGACGCCTGTAACCGGCGCCGGATCGAGATGCTGGCGCCAAATGCTTTGTATAGCCGGATGGACATTTCCGGCGAAACGGGCGCCTTGCCGTTCACCACGTCGTTCAACTCTTCACAGCTGACACCGATATGCCGAGCGGCTTCCGCAACGCTCACTCCCAAAGGCTCGATGTCATCGTGCAAAATACCCTCGCCTGGGTGAGCGGCGTTTCTCATAGACATTTCACAGCCCCCTAATGGTAATCAATCAAATCCACGTCACACACATCGCCCTCTTGAAACCGAAATACTATGCGCCAGTTGGCGGAAACGGTAACCGCCCAATACCCGGCGCGGTCGCCGGTCAGTCGGTGCAGCCCAAATCCCCGACGGTTCATATCATCCGGCATCATCGCTTGCTCCAGGCTGTCCAAAATACGCTGTATTTTGACAGTATATTCCGATGGAATCCGCCGACGCTCCCCACGTTCCCAGAAACGCCGCAGGCCGTTGTGCCGGAAGTTGCGTATCATTGTACGTTGTCAACGCACAACGGCCTGACGCGGTACAGTAAATCGTCACCCGCCCGTCCGGCGCGCGATCATCGCGTCCGCCAGCGGGCTGGCTCCCGACTTCACCGTGATGTTCACCAGCGAGGGCCGGCCCGAGTTGATGGCCCGCTCCACCGCCGGCGCAACCTCATCCGGCTGCTCCACCAGCTCCGCGTAGCCGCCGATGCCCTCGACCACCTGGTCGTAGCGCACGCCCGGCCGCAGCGCGGTGCCCACGTCGCGCCCGAAGTAGGCCAGCTGGAAGGTGCGGTCGATGCCCCAGTTCCCGTCGTTGCCCATGATGCCCGTGATGTTCAGGTTGTGCCGGATGCAGGTGTCGTACTCCATGGAGTAGAACCCGAAGGAGCCATCACCCATGAAGGCCAGCACCTTGCTGTCCGGATAGGCCAACTTGGCCGCCATGGCGTAGGGGATCGCTCCGCCCAGGTGGCTCAGCGGCCCCAGGCGCATGAAGTGCCCCGGCGACCGCGCCGGCAGGTAGCACCGGCCCCACTGCACGTAGTCGCCGCCGTCCAGGATGATGAACGTGTCCTCGTCCACCAGGTGCTCGATGCGCGTGTACACGTCCAGCGGGTGCATCGGCGCCTCGTTCGCGGCGTTGCTGCGCAGGCTGTCCAACCACGCCTCCTGCTCCTGCTTCAGCTCGCTGATCCACGGCCCCAGGTTGCCGTTGTGCTTGGCCGCCCCCGTCAACTGGTCGACGATGGCTCCCAGGTCCCCCAGCAGGCCCACGGCGACGCCGCGGTTTCGCCCGATCTCCGCCTCGGATGGATCGGCCTGGATCAGCTTGGCATCGGCGTCGAAGATTCCGCCGTAGCGATAGCGATGGTCCAGCCGCTTGCCCAGCAGCAGGACGACGTCGGCCTCGCGGAACTTGCGGGCGGTGCGGTTCAGCGCGCCGTCGGCGTAGCCGAAGCACAGCGGATGCAGGTCGTCAATGAGGCCCCGCGCCTGTTCGACGGTGAAGATGGGCGCCCCCGTGGCTTCCGCCAGCGCCTCCAGCTGCGCCGGCTCCACGGAGTAACGCGCCGGATTTCCCACGATGATGACCGGACGCTGCGCGTTGGCCATCAGGTTCGCCGCCTGCTCGATCAGCTTCGGATCGCCCTGTGACCGGCCCATGTTGCGGTACTCCTGGGGCAGGAACGGCGGCAGGTCCTCCTCGCTGATGGGCGCCTCCTGCAGGTCGATGGGCAGGGTCAGGTGCACCGGCCCGGGCCGGCCGCTCATCGCCGTGCGGAACGCCGTGGCGACGAACTCCGGGATGCGGTTCTTGTCGTGGATCATCCACGAGCCCTTGGAAACGGGAGCGGCCATGGCCACCTGGTCGATCTCCTGGAACGTGGCCTGGCCCTTCTCGGGCAGCTCCGCGCAACCGGCCACGAAGATCACCGGGCTCTCGGAGGTGTAGATGGCGGGCAGGCCGGAGATGGCGTTGGCGAAGCCGGGCCCGCCGGTGAACAGGGCCACCGCCGGCTGGCCGGTGATGCGGGCGTAGCCGTCGGCCATGTGCATCGCCGCGCCCTCGTGCCGCGTGTCGATGAACTCGATGCCCTCATCCGCCGCCGCGTCCACCAGGGGCAAAATCGTGTCCCCGACAATCGTAAAGACCTTCTGCACCCCTTCCTGCTTCAGGCAGCGAATGAACAGATGCCCACCATTCAACTCCGGCATTAAACGAAACTCCTCAGCGTGTCATGACCCGTTCCAAACGGGCCCGGCCATCTTACCATAGCGCCCATCCGCCCCCGTCGACGCCATGCTACAATCGCCTCACCAACCGCCTCTCGGCGAGGTCCAGTATGACCACCAAACCTACGCCAAAATCTCGTCCGCACAGCGATAGCTACGGGCTCACTGTGCTGCCTGACCCGCCCAAGCCGCCCGATGCCATGAAACAACGCCCCCACATCGCGCGCATGGACCAGGTCTTGCGCGCCCATTTCGCTGATCGTCCCGACGTCCTGGTGTCCGGCGAGGGCTACCTTTGCGACGTCGCCGGAAACGCCCGCCGTTCGCCAAACCCCGACCTGCTCGTGTCCTTCGGCCTCGACATTCCTCCTGACGTGATCGAAGACGTGGCCAACGGTTACACCATCTCCGAAGTCGGCAAGCCGCCGGAGTTCGTGCTGGAGGTTGCGTCGGAGACCACTGCTCGCCGCGATGAAACCGTCAAGCGGGACATATATGCCGGGTTCGGCATCTCGGAATACTGGCGCTTCGACCGCACCGGTGGCCGCTACTACGTCGTCGCGCTAGCCGGCGATATCCTGGTCGATGGCACGTACCGGTCGATCCCGCTTGAGACCGGCGACGACGGCATCATCCGCGGCTACAGCCCCGCCCTGGGCCTGGAACTTCACTGGCAAGACCGCCGCCTGCGCTTCTGGAACCCGTCCACGCAAGCCTACCTACCCGACCTGCTCGAAGCGCTCGCTGCGCTGGCCGCCAGTCGAAGTGAATTAGCGGCCGAACGCGCGGCGCGCCAGTCCGCCGAGGAAGAGATCAGACAGCTCCGCGCCGAACTGGAACGACAGCGAGATCGGAACTGAACTGCGCTGACGTTTCGGTCAGGCTCCCTGGATGATCACGCCGCCGCCGTCCCGGGCGTCCACGGAACCCCGGTTGCCTTCGAGCCTTTCCATGTCCCAAAGAGGCTGGTCTATGAACTGGAAAACCTCTATCTCATACAGCCGGCCGTGCCACGACACCCAAGTTTTGTAGTAGTCAAACCTTTCCATATTACCGCTGGCGGTGACACTGTCCCGGTAACCTACGCCGGCCAATTCAAGCCGCCGGATGTCGGCTTCCGTGAAGAGTGAGCCAGCCGGTGAACCCGGTATCCACGATAACGTCGCACTGTTGCAGCTCACCATAAGCATCCATTACGGACACGGTAATCCAAGCCTCCAGTCCGCCGTCGGAGCTCCGCTTAACCGTGTCCTCAATCATAAGGGTCGGTGGTATAGGGTCTGGTCACGACGCTGGGGTGAACCCGGTAAGTCACCGGCACGTCCACCCATTCCTCCCAGGTAAAAGCGTCCGGACGCCGCTTCCGCAGCTCGATGTCGGCGTCCAGATGACGGTCGACAATCGCGTAGTCGCCACTCTTCACGTCGATGACCACCACCTTGCCCTTGTGCTCCGGCCCCAGGGTAGGGCGTATCTTTTCGCGGTAGATGGCGCGGCCAATGGCCGGCGCGTTGTCCTTGTTGAATGCCATAACGCTCAACCTCTGCTGCCGCGATTCTAGCACAGCCGCTCCGCAGGCATGGTTCCTTGACACTGACCGGGGAGCCGACTAGCCTTGATGATGCCGCCGGCCGGAACGATGACGCGCCTGGGAGTCAAATGAGATGAGCGCCGAGAAAAATAACCAACCGCAGGGACCAACGCCAGACGGCAAGGGCGCCGAAGGCGAAAAGAAGAAGCGACCGGAAACGATAGCCGATTTCATGGCGCTTGATACCGTTGTCGGCGCTGTGAGCAGCAAAGAGGACGGCTACGACGGACCGCCTTTGTCGGCGGACACCGGGAAGCAGTTCACCGAAATATTGTGGCGAAAGTACCAACGCGAACAGGAAGCGGCCAAGCGCCGTAAAGATCACAGCCAGCGATGACGCTGACGGACACCGGGCCGCTGGTTGCCCTGATTAATCGTGATGACCAGCACTATGCAGCCTGCACGGCCGCTTTGGAAGCCAATGCAGTCACGTTCCCTCTGCTTACAACCTGGCCCTGTCTTGCCGAGGCGATGCACTTGCTGGAACGCGAAGGCGGCTACCGTTACCAGGCTGCCCTCTGGAGTATGTATTTCAGGGACGAGCTCGTCCTCCACCAGCTAACGCCGGCGGAAACCGCCCGCATAGCGTCGTTAATGGAGCAATATCGAGATACGCCAATGGACTTGGCCGACGCCTCCTTGGTAGCCACCGCCGAGAGCCTGACCCAGCGACAGGTGTTCACCGTTGACCGTCAGTTTTACGTTTACCGTCTGGAATATGGGGCGGCGCTGGAGGTGATACCGTAGCGGCAGCTTCCGTCCCGGCCCGCGATTGCCCAGCAGGTCAGGCGGCAGGCGCGCCGTTCCTCCGGGCCAGGCCCGCGCCGCCGGCGAAGCCGACTATTGCGCCTACCGCAGTCTTTATCGTCCAATCCGCCACCTGAACCAGACGGTCTTGTGCCGGAGTCAGCGGGTCTTCCGAAATCAGTGCCATCCATGCCAGCGCACAGCCGGCCAGCACTACCAGCGCGAGCAGAATAGCCAGAACCGCAACGGTAATTGCGGTGGTGTTCACTGTTGCGACACCCCTGATTGCGACTCCGAGGCGGCAGCGGATTGAGACGCGCGTCGGGATGGCTCAACATACCAACGCATCCACAGCGCCCAGAACAGCAGCCCAATGCCGCCCAGCAGCAGAATCACGCCCGGTCGCCACTATCGCTATCAGAACCATAAGGTAGGTCTCCACTGCCGTCATCCTCCGCCGCGATTCTAGCACAGGGGCCGTCGCCGAGATGTCCGTCGCCGGCGGTACCACTAGCGAGGTGGCAGTGCCTTTATCCCACGCGCCCGGTGGAGCGCAATATCAGGTGTATCAACGAGAACATCCGCTGAAACAGGTAATCGACCTGTTGCGATGTCTCCAGACGTTCTTGGTTCGTTTCAGAGTGCCGGATCCGTAGTTTGTTGCCGGCAGCAGTCAGCGCTTTCGCATCTTCTTCAAGTAAATCCCTGAGTTTTGGCTGCGCAGTGCCCGCTGCTTCGTCAAGCATTATCGCTGCGCCCTTTACTTTGTCACTATGCTCGACGGTTTTGAGGCGCTCCCAAGCGTCCCAAAGTTTTTCGAGGGCGTCCCAGTGTTCGTTCTCGTCAGGGACGAGGATTTTACGCCGCGCCGTTTCGAGCAACTGATCCAACTGCGCATTGCTAGTCTGGAAGACAGCACTGCGCAATGCACTACCAACCGGGCCAGGGACTAGGCGTTCTATTCTGCCTTGCTCGGTTAAGTCAAACGCCACACCATTCCGCTGAAAAACTAAATTGACTTCATTCCTGAACTTCGATTGACCTACGTTTTTATCGAAGGTCAGATGGTCATGTGCAAAGAAGGAATGATAATTGACTCGATTGGGCTTGCCGATTGATTTCCAGCAGAATTCGATGACGTCCATTATGACGACCAAAGACGGCTGCTCGATCTGTGATGTTTTCCATATCCTTTTGGTATCGCGTCCGCCAGCGTAGTAACTACCAACCGTGGACATCGAGACGTTTTCGACTTCCCTCCAATTTCGCTCCATTTCTGCTAATCCAGGGATCTCAGCCTTTATCGCCGACTCAAACTGCACTATATTCACGCCGCAGCATACGTTTGGATAGTCTTGGCACCTCTCTGGGAATCTCAAGCCGAATGAATCGTTTTCAATCCTCTCTTGTATCAGCCAACCTATTCGCTTCCATACTTCCGGTGAAATTTCGGATTTTGTGCGTGGCTGTTCACCAAGCTCACGGTCGCTAAAGTACTGTGTCATTTCCTACCTCCCAATCGGTGCGCGGAGTGTGGTTGCAAATGGGCAAACCAGAGCCTGCCCGACGGCAATTTTAGCAAATCGCTACGGCGGCGCGGCCTGCCCGAACCCATTGCTGCCCCAGCAGAGCACCTGCCCATCCGAGCGTACCCCGCAAGTGTGGGACCTGCCGGCATCGACCGACTGGAACGAACTACCAGGCGGCGTGGCTTGCCCATCTTCATTGTCGCCCCAGCAGGATACCCTGCCATCGGTCCGTACGCCGCAGGTGTGGCTGCCACCCACGCTGACCGAATGGAATGAACCTTCGGGCGGTGTAGCCCTCCCGTGGGAGTTGTCTCCCCAACAAGACACAGAGCTATCCATAAGCACGCCGCAACTGTGTGACCAGCTCGCGCTCACAGATTGGAAGGAACCTTCTATCGTCATGAGGCCATCGGTACCAATCCTGCCACCCCAACAGACCACGGATCCATCTGTCTGGAGGCCACAGATTTCATCGCCGATCACACGGTCTACGCCGGAGCTGCTGACGGCAATAAACTGACCGTCGGGCGGAGACGCAGAATACTCACCCCAACAAGCTACGGCCCCATCTGCCCGCACTCCACAAGTATGCTTCCCACCTGTGCTGATCGACCTAAAGGCGCCACGCGGCGGGAATGCTTGCCCACTGTCATTGCTCCCCCAGCAGGCTACTGTGCTGTCCATCCGCAACCCGCAAGTATGGTTACTGCCGCTAGTGACCGACTGAAATGAACCTTCCGTCGGCGTGGCCTTTCCATACGAATCAGAACCCCAGCAAGCCACCATGCCATCCGTCCGCACTCCGCAAGTATGATCTTGGCCTGCACTAACGGAGGTGTATGTGCCTGAGGATGGCCACGCACTACTCTGTCCATAGCGGTTGCTGCCCCGGCACACTACCTTGCCATCCGTCTGTAACCCACAGGTATGCTCTTCACCAGCGCTAACCGACAGCAACGGGTCGCCATATATGCGGCTATCATCGTCACCCCAACATTCGGCTGCGCCGCCAGTAGCCACCGCGCAGGTATGCTTACCGCCCGCGCTAACCGCCTGGTAAGAACCTTCCACCTCCGCCGGAGCCTGCCCGTCCGGGTTGGCCCCCCAGCAGGCGATGCTGCCGTCCCGCTTGATGCCGCAGGTGTGCCACTTCCCCGCGCTCACGGCGTAGAACGGGCTATTTGGTGGTGCAGATTGCCCGTAGTCATTATTCCCCCAGCACTGGACCCGCCCGTCCTCGAGCAGCCCGCAGCTGTGCTCGCCGCCGGCGGTTATGGCGGTGAAGGACACGCCGGCCGGGGCGTTGCGCTGGCCGTGCTCGTTGCTGCCCCAGCATACTGCTGTTCCGTTCTCCCGCAGGGCGCAGGTGTGGACGCGTCCGGCGTCGATGGCGGTGAACCGGCCGGACGGCGCGGCGGACTGGCCGCTGCTGTTATCGCCCCAACATCTTGCCGCGCCGGCTTCGGTAATGCCGCAGGTGTGCTCGTAGCCGGCGGTGATGGCGGTGAAGGTCACGCCCGTCGGCGGGTCGGCCTGGCCCTTGTCGGCGTCGCCGTTGGCGCCCCAGCAGACTACCGTGTTGTCGGCTCGCAGCATACAGGTGTGCTTGCCGCCGGCGGCGATGGCGCTGGCGGCGGCCTCCGGAGCCGGCGCGGCCTGGGCGGTTGCCCGGACCCGGTTGCTGAACCCCGACCAGCGGGAGATTTCTCCATCCGACGCGGCATAACCCGCGATGACGACGAAAGAGTATTCCAAGCCAGCTTCCAACCCATTGACGACGGTAGAACCAGGGCCGGCATCATGCCACCGGCTGCCCGTGCCGTCGGGTCGCGCCGACCACACCAGGCGCAGCGCGGCGTCGGCCACTGGCGTCCAGGTCAGCGAGACTTGCCCGGCATCGGGGCCGGGAACGGCGGTCAGCCCGGTCGGGCCGGCGGGCGCATTCGGACTCGGCGTTGCGGGTGGCGCCGTATCCGCCCTTTCACCGGCCACCGTCAGGAACCGCCACCTGGGGTTGGAGGGCCAGGTGGGTTCGCCGTAGCGGGATCTGTTGGTCAGCACCGAAAAAGCGTGACGCGCACCGGGTTCCAGGCGGGGTATCGTGTAGGAACTTTGCCCCCGATTGAGGATGTCCACGTAGATGAAGGCTTCCTGCCAGTCGCCCCGGGTTTTGGCAATCGGATAGTCGGCAACCATGTTGACGTAGCCGATGCGGTAGTACGTCGCCTCCGGCACGGCATCCCAGGTGATGACGACTTCGCCAGGGTTAGGGCCGTCGGCTGCCCGGACGTTGGTAGCCGGCGGGGCGCCTTGCGCTGTCGCCGGAGCGCTATCGGTTCCTGCAATTGCGCACAACGCCAGCAGCAGAATGACCGCCAGCATCGGCGCCCGCCGCCAGCGCCGTCGTTCCCGGTTGCCGTTTCCGTCAGCCATAATTTCTCACCCCGGCGCCAGGCTGGGCAAAACTCGCGCACCGAGTGTAACGACGCCCTTATCCAGCGTCAACGCGGGCTATACTTGTCGCATGGGCACCCTCTACGTAATCGGCACTCCCATCGGCAACCTGGAGGACCTCACCCTCCGCGCCAGCCGCATCCTGTCCTCCGTCCCCCTCGTCGCCGCCGAGGACACCCGGGTCACCCGTCGCCTGCTGGCCCATCTCGACGCGCATCCCCGTCTGCTCAGTTGCCACGAGCACAACTGGAAGCGGCAACTGCCCCGTCTGCTGGATGCCCTCGCTGAGGGCGACGTTGCCCTTGCCACCGACGCCGGTTCCCCCGCCATCAGCGACCCGGGGGCCGGTCTGATCGCCGCCATCGCTGAGGCTGGCCATGCCGTAGTCACCATTCCCGGCGTATCTGCGGTTACGGCCGCTTTGTCCGTGGCCGGTTTTCCCGCCGACCGCTTCGTCTTCCTCGGCTTCCTGCCCCGCCGTCGTTCCGACCGCGCCGCTGCGTTGGCCGACGCCGCCCGCTCCGAGCAAACCATCGTCCTGTTCGAATCTCCTCACCGATTACGGGCCACGCTAACCGACCTCGCGGATTATCTCAACGATCCCGCCATCGCAGTCTGCCGTGAATTGACCAAGCTGCACGAGGAGGTCTGGCGCGGAACCGCGTCCGCTGCCCGGGGCTATTTCGCCGCGCCCCGGGGCGAGTTCACCATCGTTATCGGACCGGTCATTCCAAGTCAACAGGATCAACCTGCCGACGAAGGCGAACGATTGGAGGCGGCCCGCCAGGCCCTGATGGAACACCGCGCCGCCGGAACGCGCGGGCGCGACGCGGTGGCCGAGGTTGTCGCCTCTACCGGCCTTCCGCGCCGCGCCGTCTATGCTCTGTGGGTCGGGACGGGCGGGTTAGGCTGACTCGCCGCGCAGACGCTCCAACTCGGCTTCCAGTTCGACGGCCCTGGTCTCCGCCGCTTGCTGTGCCGCCTCCGCTGCCCGCTGCGCCGCTTCCGCCGCTTGCTGCGCCGTCTCCGCCGCTTCTCGGCTGGCCCGCTCCTCGGAGCGGGTGCGCAGCCACTGTCCGGTGGCCGGGTCGTAGAACCGCAGTTGGCCGTCGTCCCAATAAAGCCACAAGCCCAGAGCCGGGCTGTAGCCGTGAGGTCGGCCTTCCTCGTCGGGAATGACGTCAAAGCGATGGTATTGACCGTCGGCCCCCAGGTACTCGCCGACTAAAGGCTCGCCGTAGAAATCGCCGCCGGCGCCGTCAAAGCGCCAGTATTCGCCAAAACCGATTTGAGCGTAAAGGACGCGCTTTTCGGTAACGTCGCGCCGGGCGGTGCTTTCAGACGCGATTTCCAGCACGAAGTCCGCCGGCTTGCCGATCTCCCAAATCAGGTACGTGTTGCGGTAATCCATGGACGCGAACCCCTCGACGGTGACGCCCAGGGTCACGTGGAGATCCGGCGAAATGAACCGTCGCGGGTTGCCCTCTTCGTAATAGATGAAAGTGTTGCCGCTCACCTCCACGTCCGGGCGGTCACTGAAATGTTCGCGGACTGTGCCGACGATTTCGATGAAATAAGGTTCCTGGTAACGTCCGTCAGGCAATGGTTCATCATCCGAATCGGGATAGTGTACGTCGTCGGGAAAGCGCCAGTTCCCGACGCTGGCGGGCAGTTTGGTAGTCATGGCAAGCCTCGCAACCGTGTTGTTGGGTCGCAACTACTCGGCAACTGCGCTAGGCGCAGACCACCACCGCCTCGCCCAGGCCCTCAATCGAGATCCGGCCCTCCGACGCGAAGCCCAGCGCCGTGGGCGGGATCAGGCTCCCGGTGATCACCGTGTCGCCGGCCTTCAGCGGATGGTTCCGTCTGGACAGTTCATTGGCCAGCCAAACCAGCGGCTCGAAGGGATGGCCCATCACGTCCCGGCCGTAGCCCTCGCCCACCTGCTCGTGGTTGATGCTCATCACGCCCTTGCACCCCACCAGGTCCAGGTCCCGCCAGTTGGTCACCGGGTCGCCCAGCACCACGCCTGAGTTCAGGATGTTGACCGCCACGCTCATCAGCGTGCGCTCCTCGGTGGTCAGGTCGGCCGGCGTCCGCATGTCGACGATCTCAAAGGCCGTGGCCACCTCGGCAATCGCATCCTCCACCGCATCGCGCGTGTACGGCGCGCCCGACGCCGGCAGGTCCTTGCCCAGCGTCACGCCCACCTCCAGCTCGATGCCCAGGTTCACGTACTCGGTGAAGTTCAGCACCACGGGCGAGCGCAGGATGGTCTTCTCGAACACGCCGCCCAGCACCGGATGGTCCAGCCCGGCCCGCTCCTGCATCACCGGCGTGGTGTACGCCAGCTTGTAGCCGGCCAGCGGCCCCCATAGGCTGGACAGCATGCAATGGAGCTCAAGCTGTATGGCGTAGGCCTCGTCCAGCGTCTTGGGGAACAGATCGGCCGGCAGGCGCTCGAAGGGCTGCACCTTGCTGTAGCTCTCGAAAATGAACTCGGCGGCCGCGCGGGCCGGTGTCGTGGTTACCATGGTGCGCCTCCTGGAGCGTTAGCCTCGGGTTGGTGTCAAGATGAGAGTCTCTGGAACCGTTGGGCGTGGTTGCCGCGTCGTTCAGACCGGCAAGTTGATGCCCCATGATAGCAAAAGCCGCCAGCCGCCGGTTTCATACTCCGGCGGCTGGCGACCATGGGATCTTGCGTGAACGGCGAGTGGACTACCGGGCCTCGCTGGCAGCCTCGAACCCGCAGTCGCGGTGCGTGCCGTCGCAGAAGGGTTTGTTGTCCGACTGTCCGCAGCGGCAGAACGATACCCACTGCCCCTCCGGGACGGTGTAGTTGTTGCCGTCCTGGTCAACAATCTCGATCTCGCCGATGACCCGCAGCGGGCCGTTGCCCCGAATTTCTACCTTGACGTCCGCCATCTTGATTCCTCCTCGGTTTTGACTGTCAGTGTGGCCGCTGCCGTCGTTAGCGGCCACCGCAGCCGGCGCGCTGATTATTCACCAAATGCCAGCGTCGGTCAAATGCGTCCGGGGATGACCGGCGCCCCAATACGTAGGGGCGAACAATCATTCGCCCCCGTGAGATTGCAATGGTGTTGCCCGTTACAGGTTCACCACCAGGTTGTCCGGCGCGCGGCAGAGGATGCCCTCCTGCTCTTCGTCGTAGGGGTTCTCCTCGATGTGCGGCGTGTTGGCCGGGACAAAGATGAAGTCGCCAGGCCCCGCCTCGATCCACTCCTCGAAGTTCTCGCCGAAATACACGCGCACGTGTCCCTTGATCACGTAGGCGGCGGTCTCCGCCTCCAGGTGCGTGTGCGGCGGTCCCTTTTCGCGGGGCGCGGCGGTCACCTTGCCCATCCAGATCTTGGTGGTGTCGCCCTTGCCCGGCACGATGGCCGGCTGTCGGACCATCCCCGGCGTCTGGATGGTCTCAGAAGCGTCGCCCACGGTGTGCACCACGTAGGGCTTCATGTCAGTCTGCTGTTCCGTCGTCGTCATTGCAGCTACTCCTCGATGCGTGTCACGGGACATCCCGCGTGTGCTGCGGGTCGACCGGATAGTCCTCCCGCCGCCCGGTATCGCCTTCCTGAATGATAAAGTCGCGACGGTCGCGATACAAGCGCGCCCGGTTCAGCACTACCTCTTGCTCATCGTCCCCGCTATCCAGCACGGACTTGATCGTGTCACCGTCCGCCATGAACCAGTACTTGTAATCGCCGACGAACAGGTAAACGTTGTCCATCACGAAGAACTGGGCAGGCACGCCTTCCCCGTTTCGAAAACGCTCGCACACCGCCTCCAGCAACTCCCGCTGCCCGTCCTTCTGCAACAGCACATACTCGTGCGGCCATGTCTCGCGGTAGGTAACGGCCTCACGCCAGGGCGCGGCGGCGATTAGGTCGGTGAGTTTCATCCTGTAGTCTCCGGAGCGTTGGATTGCAAGTCGCTCATCACCTTTTCCAACCGAGGTTGAAAGGCCGCTTTGAGTTTGGGCAGAATATCTAATGCCCACGCCAGTAGACCAGCCAGCTTCTCTTCGGAATCTCTTATGGAACCGGGGTCGGTGAAGTATATTGATGACATCCGCTCATTGTCTTCACGCCACCATGAAACTCCACGCAATTCTCCTTCGATTTCCTCGCGATACTGATACAACGCATCGAAAATCTGCTTGTTGAGGTTCCTGTCCCATTTGGCAATCCACAGGTACACGTCAAGGCTCATATTACCCTGACCGCCCCAGAATCCAACGTGATAGTCGATGCCGGTAAAGCCCGAAGGAAATGCCTGGTCGTTGCCAACCCGCACGTATGTCTTGTCGGTGAATCCCGCGCGGCGCAGGCCACCAAGCATTTCTTGAAAGAAATCCCGGTATCTTTGGTCTGTTTCCGATAGTTCTCCCGACCTCAGGATCGCCCATTCCGGCCCATCCTTGTCCAAGTCCACTCGTGAGAATTCCGCATGGAATACCGACGCGGTTTCATCGCTGCCGACCGTACGCAAATCTCCGCCAGAAAGAAGACGAACCGCAACGGCATGAATTTCCGCATTGCCGGCCATCACTTTATTGAACCTTTGGTGCTAGTTTGAGTTAGTTTTGAAAATGCCATGGGGTTCCCATATGCTGTGAGTTGACAATCCTCCACAGCAGGGAACCCCATGAACATCACCGATTTTATCACCGAACTCTACTGTAAGGTTGACGACGCCCTCCCGGGGATAGCGCCGCATCCGCAAGCCCGGCTCTCCATAAGCGAACTGGTTACCATCGGCGTCCTCCACGCCATCAAGAACGTCAAGCAGCGTCCCTTCTACCATTGGCTCAAGGATAACTATGGACACCTCTTCCCCAAACTTCCCGAACGCACCCGCCTCTTCCGCCGCCTGGAAGCCCAGGCCTGTTGGACCGGCTACTTCCTGGCCCAGCCCACCATCCTGGGCGTGGCCGACAGCTACGGCATCGAACTGGGACATCCGGTGCGTTCCGGACGGAACCTCCACCAGGTGGGCCGGAAAGGCAAGTCCAATCACCGCTGGATTGTGGGCGGCAAACTCTGCATCGTCCTCAACCAACTGGGCCAGATCGCCGCTTGGGACTGCGCCACGGCCAATACTCACGACCAACGTTTCCTGCCTTTGCTGGCAGGCTACGACGGGCAGATGATTGTCCTGGCCGACACTGGGTTTCACCGGGCCAAGAGCCCGCCCCTGGCTTGAACAGGGGGCGATCCGGCCAACGTGAAAATCTGTCGCCGCGGCCAGTGGAACGTGCGCATGATCGTGGAAACCACCTTCTCCATGATGACTGCGGTGTGGGGCAGCAAACAGATGCGGCATATCACCTGGCGCGGGTTTGAAGCGCACTTGAGCTACCTGATGGCTGCCTTCAACCTACTGTCGCAGTGGGATGGGTTGGAACCGGACGAAAACGGACGCGTCCATCGCTCTATTGCTCAATTCGTCCTCTGATATTAACTAGCACCAATGGTTATTGAGCCAAGCGATCTGCCTCAAATGATACTCCCAGAACTGGGGCGCCACCCAAATCAGGACGCGAGCGTCGTGGTTGGCAGCGTAGCCGATGAGCCTGGCGGAATGGTCATTGTCAGACGGCTCGATTTGATTCTCGATAGCAACTTTGCCCTTGCCGGTGGCTTCCGCCAGGATGTCCAAAAAGCCGGCCCAACCAGGAGCTTCGGTTTGGCTTGACTTTAGCTCCGTACCTACCGCTTTGCCCAGCAGGTCAAGGTTATCCGCCAGCCAGGGAGTGAAGTTATACCCCTCGTGAGGCCAAACATCCCGCAAATTAACACGTCCTGATTGGCCCGATTCCGGTGTTGTCATTCTGCAATCTCCTCTCTTGCGTTAGGCCAGCAGCGCATTCAACATCCTCTGGCACTGGCGAAAGCTATTGCGCACCAAGTGGTCAGCGAGATGTACGCGGTAAAAGTATCGATGCAAAACTTCGCCTTCACCGAAAAGCCGCCGTAGGCTCACATGCGGAATCTGCGCGTCGATCACCGGCACCGCCCGTTTTATCTCAAAATGCGCGTTCAGCCTTGCTGATGTGTATCGGGGAGCAATGTATTTGATGGCGTGCACAACGGTACCCCACATCATTTCGGCGGCAGTCAGCAGATCGCCTTGCTCTAGCTCTTCCTCTGCCTTGCGTCGGCAACGCAACGAAAGCGCATAGTGGTCGGGTGGGCTCATTCGACCATCGTCAGTAAGTCGATTATGAACGAGCGTACCACCGGCTCGTAGAACACCACGTCCTCCAAGTCCAACAAGTCTCCGTCGCTGTTCCTCTGGTACTCTAGGGTAATCAGATAGGCCGCCATCAGTCCGACTCCTGGGTCAAGCTGCTGATCCAGGCTATCGATGAACGGTTCCACATCGTCGTACTCGGAGGACGCCAGCTTGTGATCCCGGGCCGCCGCCGCCTGCTTTATCGCTGCCTCGGTGGCTTTCCAGAAGAAAGTCGACGCCTCACCGTGCTTGCCCCGCAACAGGCTCAAGTCGGCCCGGTCGAGCAGCGTTTGGATGTGCTCAGGGATGGGGTTCTCAGTCGGCATTCGCTGCCCCTCTCTGTGCGGAGTTGGCGTGATTCAGTCAAAGCGCTCGGCGACGGAGATGACGGCAACTTCAGTCCGCGCCGCACGCTCGCGTTCCGTGTCCGGTATTTCGCTGCCCACAACGATAGCGCTGCACTCGTCGCCGGTGGCCTTGGCCAACGTCCGGGCGCGGCGAGCCGCGCGATTCACGTCGGTACTGCTCACGGTGACGCTGATTTCGACGACCGCGTAGGCGCGCTGTGCCGCCGCGTTTTGTCCGACAATAATGATGTCAGCGTCCATCAGATCCTCATACTCATCATCACTGATGGCATCGGCGTCGTTCAACAGCCACACGAACTCGTTAACCGTTTCGCCCCAATCGGTATGCAGCACCTGCGCTGGCGACAACCCGATGCTGCGGCTCGGCCGGCGGAGAATTATCCTGGCAACGCGGCGCTCATAGCGCGTGCCGGTGAGGTTGCCCACGCGGCTGTCGATGGTCGTGAGAGTTCTGGACATAGTATCCATCCGGTCAAGCATGGCGTCGGTACGAGCGACCAGCATATCCGCAATCTCTTTGAGGCTCGCTACTTCACCATCGATACGGACGATGTTGTCGTCAATACGAACGATGTCACTTTTGATGCCAGCGATTTCCCTGACGGTGTTGGTTTGCGCTAACGCCAGATCATCCTGCCCTTGCCGGATAGCGGTCAGTTCCTGCCAGATACGTTCGTTGACGGCCGTGAATTCGGTCGCCCTTCGTTCCATCTCCTCGCGCACAGCGCCGGCAATTTCCGGCAACTGCCGTTTAATCTGCTCCAGGTCACTGGCATGATGCGCCAGAGTTGTTTGAATTGCCGCAATATCGTCCTGCGGCGGCTGTTGCATGGTGGACATCGGGTTTCACTCTTTCGTTGACGACAAAAACGAACGCCGGAGCATATCATTATACGCCCCGGCGTTCTAACGGCTGTTGAGTTGACAGGTCTAGCCGCCGTTCTGATCCCACAGCGCTTCCAGCACTGCGCCCGGGTTCATGGGCAGGTTGGTCATCCGCACGCTCGTGGCGTCGTGGATGGCGTTGGCGATGGCGGCCATGGGCGGCACGATGGGCACCTCGCCCACGCCACGCACGCCGTAGGGATGCCCGGGGTTGGGCACCTCCACCACCACGGTGTCGATCATCGGCAGGTCCAGCGCCGTGGGCATCCGGTAGTCCAGGAAGCTGGAGTTCTGCATCTGGGCGTCGTCGTTGAAGAAGTACTCCTCGTTCAGCGCCCAGCCGATGCCCTGCACGGCTCCGCCCTGGATCTGCCCTTCCACGTAGGACGGGTGGACGGCGGTGCCCACGTCCTGGATCGCCGTGTAGCGCAGGATGTCCACCTTGCCGGTGTCCACGTCCACCGCCACGTCGGCGATGTGCAGCGCGTAGGCGCCGCCCACGCCGGTGGGTGACACGTTGGCCCGTCCCACGATGGGACCGCCGGTGCCGTTCAGCCGTGACGCCAGTTCGCGGAAGGTGAAGCGCAGTTCCGGCTCCGACTTGTGCTGGATCACGCCGTTGTCGTACTCGACGTTCTCGGGATCGATGTCCCAGATGCGCGCCGCGCGGTTGATCATCTGCTGTTTCACGTCCTGGGCCGCCTCGTAGGATGCCCAGCCCGTCTTGAAGGCCACGCCGCTGCCGCCGGTCATGGAAGTCCAGCCGATGGAGTTGGTGTCGCCCACTGCCGGGGCCACGTCCTCGGCGGCCAGACCCAGCACCTCGGCCACGTGCATCGCCGCCACCGCGCGGGAGCCGCCGATGTCGGGCGAGCCCTCAACCAGGCTCACCGTGCCGTCCGCCAGCACGCTGACGATGGCGCTGGCCGGACCGGCGCCGTTGAACCAGAACCCGCCGGCCATGCCGCGGCCCACCTTCTTGCCCTCGGCTTCCGGCGACCGGTCGATGGGAGAATTCCAGTGATCGTGCTCCCGGGCCGCCTGGACGGTCTCCATCCAGCCGATGCTCCCGAACTGCGGACCCGTCACCCGGCGATCGCCCTGCTTGGCGCCGTTCAGCGTGCGGAAATCCAACTTGTCCATGCCGATCTTTTCGCAGATCTCGTCGACCACCGTCTCCACGGCGAAAGCCGCCGCCGGCGAGCCGGGGGCGCGGTACGCCGCGGTCTTGGGGTGGTTCAGCACCACGTCGGCCGCTTCAATTCGCCCGTTGGCGATGTTGTAGCAGGACAGCGCGCACTGCGCGCCCGGGTTCACCGGCGAGCCGGGATACGCGCCGGCCTCGTAGAACAGCGTCACGTCGGCAGCCGTGATCTTGCCGTCGTTGGTGACGCCCATCTTGACGCGCATGTAGCCGCCCGACGTGGGCCCCGTGCCCTCGAACACCTCGGTGCGCGACATCTGGATCTTCACCGGCCGGCCCGTCTTGCGGGACAGCGCGGCCGCCACCGGCTCCAGGTACACCAGCGTCTTGCCGCCGAACCCGCCGCCGATCTCCAGTTGCGTCACCAGCACCTTGGAGACGGGGATACCCATGATCGTCGCGGTCTGGTCGCGCACGTTGAAATGACCCTGGCTGCTGCACCAGATGTGCAGGGAGTCGTCGGCGTTCCACAGCGCGGTCGCCGCGTGGGGCTCGATGTAGCCCTGGTGCACCGCCTTGGTGCGGAACTCCCGCTCCACCACCAGGTCGGCGGCGGCGAAGCCGGCCTCGATGTCACCCAGCTCGTAGAAGTACCGGTTGGGCACGTTGCCCACCTTGCCGGCGTCGCCCTCGCCCAGCAATCCTCCGGGCCGCACGCTGGGGTCGTTCAGGTTGGCCAGCCGCTCGTGGACCAGCGGCGCGTCGTCGCGCATCGCCTCCAGCACGTCGGTCACCGGCTCCAGCACCTCGTAATCGACCTCGATGAGCGCCAGCGCCAGCTCGGCCTCGTGGGCGCTGTCGGCAGCTATGGCCGCGATGGCATGGCCCTTGTACAGGGCCTTCTCCGCGGCCAGGCAGTTGTTGCTCAGGAACTTGGGGTTGATCATCGCCCCTTCGCCCAGGTCCAGCACGCGTCCTCCAGCCTGGGGCAGGTCGGCGGATGTCACCACGGCACGGACGCCGGGCATGGCTTCTGCCTTGCTGGTGTCGATGCTCTTGATTCGCGCGTGGGCGTGCGGGCTGCGCAGCACCTTGCCGAAGAGCATCCCCGGCAGCGACAGGTCCGCGCCGTACTGCGCCCGGCCGGTGACCTTGTCGGTCCCGTCGTGCCGGATGGGTCGACTGCCGATGACGCTGTAGCCGTTGGTAGCGGCGGATTGCTGAGTGGTGGTCATGGTTCACCTCACAAAGTGGGAAGAAATGGCCTTAGCGTGATGGCGCCATCTTACCATAGCGACAGTGCGGTAAATGGGGCGGTCATGTGACCGCCCTCACTGTCGTGGGAGACGCAAAATCAGGCCCATTCAGGACCGTTTGCTGAGGTCGATCGGCTCAGCGTAACGTGGCGGAGCTAGCGGTTGCCCTGGCTCCGATGGCTCCAAGAAAGTCACGCTACTATAGAAGTCATCCAGCGCGATAAACTTGCCGTTCTCTTCTGCCCATTCGCGCATCCGACGGTTGCAACTGTGCCGCCACGATAGAACTTCAATACGCCAACCGCGGCGGTGCATACGCTCCAAGTCGGCGTGAAAACCAGCGCCATCCATAAATCCGGCGCCGTCTCCGGTAAGCATTACCACGATTCCGGGATCGCCGTTGTAATCTGCCATATCGCGCAGCATCTGGACCTGGAGCTCTTGGTCCACGCCTATTTCACGACCTTGCGTCGCTCCGCGCTCTTGAAGATGGACCGACACGCCTTCATTTTCCAGGCGGTTCCAGACCGCGCGCAACGGAGGCGGCACTGAACCTACCGCAACGGCTCTCTCGATTTCACGACCGTTGCGTGCCAAGGCCAGAAGATTGGCGAAGTGAATGCGGAATCTGCCATACACAGTTTCGCCCTCACCCTCAGCTGCCGCGTACTGACCGCTGATGAAAATATTGGAGTTGTCCCAATAAATGAAAACCCTTTCCATTTCAAACCTGTCTGCGTTGCTTGTCTGCATTCAATTATTGTAGCACCGGCAATTCAGACTGCCGGCAGTCTGGGGCGCCCGGCATTTTCGCTTCGAATGGACGCTTGTTTATAAAAACCTGCGCTATAATATGCGCCGCCGGGAACTTACAGTAGCCGGGCAAACGGAGGACAATTACCCATGAGACCCCTCGAAGGCATCAAGGTACTGGACCTTACCCGCGCGCTGGCTGGCCCATTCTGCGCCACCATGCTCGGCGACTACGGGGCCGACGTCATCAAAATCGAGCGGCCCGGCGCCGGCGACGACACCCGCGGGTGGGGCCCTCCCTTCATCGGCGAGGAATCCGCCTACTTCCTGTCGGTCAACCGCAACAAGCGCAGCCTCACCCTCAATCTGCGCGACGAGAAGGCCCAGCAGATCTTCCTCAAGCTGGCTGCCGACGCCGACGTGATCGTCGAAAACTTCACGCCCGACGTCATGACCAACTTCAACCTCGGGTACGAGGACGTGAAGAAGATCAATCCCGGCATCGTCTACTGTTCCATATCCGGCTTCGGCGCCAGCGGACCCTATCGCGACCGTCCCGCCTACGATCAGATCATGCAGGGCGTCAGCGGCCTGATGAGCATCACCGGCGACCTCGGCGGAGACCCCCAGAAGGTCGGCATCGCCGTGACCGACATCGGCGCCGGCATGTGGGCCGCCTTCGCCGTCATGGCCGCCCTGTTCCACCGGAACTCTCCCAGCGGCAACGGCAAGGGCCAGTACATCGACCTGTCCATGCTCGATGCCCAAGTCGCGTGGATGACCTACCAGGCCGGCTACTACTTCGCCACCGGCGACGCCCCCCAGCGGCTGGGCGCGGCCCATCCTACGTTGGTGCCCTACCAGGGATTCAAAGGCGGGGACGGCAAGTTCTTCAACGTCGCGGTGGGCTCCGAGCGCCTCTGGGACCGGTTCTGCCAGGGCATCAACCGCACGGACCTGAAAGACCACCCGGATTACGCCACCAACGGCGACCGCGTGAACCACCGCTCCGAGTTGGTCTCGCTTCTGGTGGAGCACTTCCAGGCCAAGGACGCCGACGACTGGGTTGCCGACCTGCAGGCGGTCAGCGTCCCTGCGGGTCCCATCAACGACCTGAAGGACGTTTTCAACGACCCACAGGTGCAGCACCGCGAAATGCTCCTGGAAATGCCCCATCCGACCCTTGGCTCCATCCAGCAGACCGGCCTGCCCATCAAGTTCTCCGACACCCCCGGTGAACTGGAGAAGCATCCGCCGCTCCTGGGTGAGCATAACCACCAGATCCTCAATGACCTGGGATATTCCGATTCCGACATTGACCAGATGGCGACCTCCGGCGTCATTTAGGCGCTGGCGGTCAGTGAGGGCAGTGAGGTAGTCACATGGACTTCGGACTCCAGGATACGGTTGCCCTGGTGGTGGACTCGCACCTTGCGATCGCCACGGCTACCGCCACCGCATTGGCTAAAGAGGGAGCGATCCTTTCGTTGACCGCGCCCGACAATTACCGGATGCGGCACGTCGAGATGGAAATCGCCCGCAAGCACATTCCCCAGGACCGGTTCCGCGCCGTCATCGCAGATCTCGACCGGGAGCAGGACATCCACCGCCTGGTGCGCGAGACCCTGCATCGCCAGGGCAACATCGGCGTCATGGTCACCACCGTGCAGGACCAGGGCAATTCGCCGGCCAGCGAGCTGGAGGACGAGCAGATCGAGCCCGCCCTGGCTCGCAACCTCATGTCCGCCGTACACCTGACCCGCGAGGTCCTGCCTCACATGCGGCGCCACGGCATGGGCCGCATCATCAACCTCGTCCCGTTCTCCGCCATGGAAGTGTCCCCGCGCAATACCCTGTCTTCCCTCAGTCTCGCCCCGGTGCTGGCGTATTTCAAGGGTCTGGCCTCTGAGCTGGCCCCGCACAACATCACCGTCAACAACGTAATCTACGCCGGCGTACATTGCGATGAAATCGAGGATCCCGCGGGCGCCCCGGATCATGAAGCGTCGGATGGCGAAGCGGACGAGCCGGCCTGTGCCAACCCAGATCTCGAGGAAATCGCGGCCAAGGCTCCCATGAAACGCATGGGCACTCCCAAGGAGATCGGCGACATCGTTTGCATGATCGCCTCGGACCAGGCGTCCTACCTCACCGGCGCGAACATCATCGTCGACGGCGGCATTCACCACAACTACGCCTGACGCCCGTCGTCGCAACGCCTTCCCATACAGCAGCAGGAGGCCCCAATGGCCAACGCCAGGATGCTTGATGACGCCCGAGAGTACCTGCAAGCCGAAGACCTCCCCGGCTGGCTGATCTACGACTACCTCGGCTGCAACCCGGTCCTCGCCCAGGTTGCCACGCCCTCCGGCCACGTCACCCGCCCCGTCTTCCTGTTCGTGCCCGTGGATGGCTCCGCCACGCTGCTCACCCACCACGTGGACGCCGGCAAGTTCGCGGACGCCGGGGACGGAACCGGCCTGGAGCAGGTGGTGTACAGTAGCCGGGTGACCCTGGAAAGCGCCCTGCAAAACACGTTGTCCGGCTGCGGCCGCGTCGCCATGGAATACTCCCCGCGCAACGGCCTGCCCCGCGTCTCCCGCGTCGATGCCGGCACCGTCGAACTGGTTCGCAGCATGGGCGCGGACGTGGTGTCTTCCGCTGACCTGATGCAGTATGCCACCCAGCGCTGGTCGCCTGAACAGCTGGCGGGACACAAACGGGCGGCCGACAAGCTGGGCCGCATTGTCAACGAGGCCTTCGTCCGCATCGGCCAACGCCTCTCCGACAGCCCCAACGAGTTCGAAATCGCCGAGTTCATCCGCGCCCGCTTCCGCGAGGAGGGCCTGGTCACCGCCGACGGCCCCATCGTTTCCACCAACGCCCATTGCTCCGACCCTCACTACGAACCCGCGGCGGAAGGTAGCAGCGTCATCGCTGCCGGCGATTGGGTCCTCATCGACCTCTGGGCCCGAGAGGACACGCCCGGCAGCGTCTACGCCGACATTACCTGGACCGCCTACGTTGGCGACAACCCATCCGAAAGGCACCGGCAGATCTTCGACATCGTTCTCGGCGCCCGCGACGCCGCCCTGTCCTTCCTGCAGGACTCCTTCTCTCGCGGCGAGCCCATCCAGGGGTGGCAGGCCGACGACGTGGCCCGCAGCTACATCTCTAACCACGGCTTCGGCGACTACTTCACCCACCGCCTGGGCCACAGCATCTACCACACCGTCCACGGCGAGGGCGTCAACCTGGACAACTTCGAGACCCACGACACGCGGCGCATCATCCCCGGCATCGGGTTCTCCATCGAGCCGGGCATCTACCTGCCCGAGTTCGGCGTGCGCTCGGAGATCGACGCCTACATGAGCGAGGGCAGCCCCTACGCCTCGTCGCCCGTGCAACGGGACATCGTGCTGATTACCGCCCCGTGATCGTCCCCGCGAAGTCCAACTCCAGCAGGATTTCGTCCTCCACGCTCACCACTATCGCCACCCGGGGCTTGTCCATCCCGAAGTCCTCGAAGGTGAACGTCACGCTGGCAAAGCCGGTGACCGTCCCATCCCCGGGAAACTCGGCCATGGCGTCCCACGTGACCTCGCGGGTCTGATCCTTGACGGTGAGATCACCGGTGATGGTGAACTCCGCCGGCCCGCTGGTATCCGCAAACGACGCCGGCAAACCGTCCACCGACGTTGGCTGGAACACCACCTCCGGCCAGGTGTCCGTGAGCAGGGTGCAGTTGCGCACGTAACCATCCCGCCGGTTGCTGTCCGTGCGCAGCGTGGCCGCCTGGACTGCGATGCGGCTGCCGTCCGCCACCACGTTGCCGTCGGCATCGAACGCGATGCTGCCCGCCACGTCCATCGTCTCGCCCGTGGCGATCTTGAAGCCGGTGTTGGCCAGCACTTCCTCCACCTTGTAACGGGCGATGGTGCCTTCGCTCAACGTGAAAACGGTGGCGCCGACGGAAGCTCCGGCGCCGCTGGTTCCCTGCGCCGGAGCTTCCGTCGGCGCCACCGTGGCAGTCATGGCCTCTGTGGGCGCAACCGTCGGTGCTGCCGCGGGCGCGGTCGTCGGCCCGGCGGTGGGGGCCGCAACGGTCGGTGCGGCGGTTGCGGCGGCAGGAGGAACCTGCGTAGCTGCTACCGGCGCCGAGGTAGTCGGCGCGGCCGGCGGAGGGGGTTCCGGAGCCGAGCCGCCACACGCCACCGTTAGCGCCGCCGCCATCAGAATCAGCGCGAGAAATGAGGCGAGAGAGGTGTTAAAGCGCGTCAAGACAATCTCCTGCATTTATCGGTGTAAGGGCATGCGGTGATTCTAACATTGCCCGCCTCATGGGGCGGGGGTACAATCTCGCCAACATCAGACACCAAGGGAGCAAAATACCATGAAATTCGGCCTGGCCTACGAGATGCAGCGTCCGGAACTGGACGACCACGCGGTCATCGAAGAAACCATCGAGCAGGTCTGCCTGGCCGACGAGATGGGCTTCGATTATGTCTGGTTCGTGGAGCACCACTTCCTCACCACCTTCAGCATGTCACCCTGCCCCGAGGTGATCTTCGGCGCCCTCAGCCGCCTCACCAAGCGCATCCGCCTCGGTTTCGGCGTCGTCATCCTGCCCTACCACCATCCCGTGCGCGTCGCCGAGCGCGTGGCCATGGTCGACCATCTCACCAACGGCCGCGTCGACATGGGAACCGGCCGGAGCGCTGCCTACGAGCAGACCGGCATGGGCATCGACCCCCGCGACACCCGCGAGATGTGGGAGGAATCCCTCAAGATGATCCCCCAGATCTGGGGCTCCGACTACTTCGAGTGGGAGGGCAGGTTCTGGAACGTCCCGCCGCGTCAGGTGCTGCCCAAGCCCTACCAGCAGCCCCACCCTCCCATCTGGGTCGCCGCCCTCCAGCCGGCCACCTACGAGCTGGCCGCCCAGCGGGGCATCGGCGTCATGGCCCTGGGCGTCAGCGCGCCCTCGGTGCTGGAACCGCACATCGCCGCCTACCGCGAGAATGTCAAGAACGCCCAGCCTGTGGGCCAGTTCGTCAACAACCAGTGGCTCAGCTCGGTGTTCGGCCTCTGCGGACCCGACAACTCCGGCACCCGACAGCTCTGCGCCGACTCCCTCAAGACCTTCTTCGGCCCGGGCCGTCCCTACGTCCAGGATCAGAAGGACGTCTACGCCCGCCTGCTCGACCAGTGGGGCGGCATCCCCGAGCACCTGGAGCAGAACTTCTCCCGCTATGTTGACGTGCCGCCGGACTCCGCCGACAGCAACGGAGAGGCGGAGTCCGGCGGTGTTGACCTGTCCGGCGGAACCGCCCTGGCCCAGAAGATCTGGGAAGAGTTTGACGCCGACACCCTGGCCGAGCGCGGCGTCATCGTCGCCGGCGACCCCGACAGCTGCATCAGGTCCGCTAAACTCCACGAGGCCACCGGCGTCGACCAGTTGCAGTTCCTCATGGCCACCGAGACCGTCGCCCACGACAAGGTGATGGAGTCCATCGAAATGTTCGGCAAGCACGTCTTCCCCGCGTTCCGGTGATGCCGTCCAGAGACGCCGGAAAATGTGCTACGCTGTAATCTGGCGGACGCCGCTGGTTCTCAACAGAGACAGCACAAAATGACCACTATTGCCCCTGAACTCAACCTGCCCCCGGATCACCCGCTGCGGCAGATCCTCGACACCATCGCGGCGCATCCTGAGGTGCGCGAGCCGGTGCTGCGCGTCCTGCTTACCGAGGACTTCCTGGCATTACCGGCGCAGGTTCAGGAACTGCCTGGCCGAGTGGACGGCGTCTCCGGACAAGTCGACGAACTCCGCGAGGACCTCGGTGGCTTCAAGGAAGAAACGCGCGAGCAGTTCCAAGCGGTGAACGCGCGGCTTGACAAACATACGCGCCTGTTCAGCGACATCAATCTCTCCATCAGAAGAATGGAAGGGCATGTTGGCCGGCTGAGAGGCGATTCTTACGAAGGTTTGTGCACCAGAGAAATCGGCGTGATCCTGGACGGATGGATTGATCGGCCAGTGCTTGCTGACCGCGAACTAATCAGTTTTACACTCCGGCATGCGCGCTGGTGTAACCAACTCAGTCGTAGCGAATATCTGGATGGACTTAGGCCCGATATCATTGCCCATGAAACCACGGGTAAAACCAAGCCGGCTCACTATGCCGTTGTTGAAGCGTCCATCCCCTTCAACCGTGGAGATATCGAAAACGCGGCCCGCCGAGCGGAGATAATCAGTCGGGTAATGGGCTGTCAGACCGACGCTTTCGTAGTCACCCATCACGAGTGGCCAGTTGATGCAAACGAGGCGGCCCGTCAATTAGGCGTTACTATTATCCAGCACCAAGCCCCCGAGCACGAAACCGAATAGGGGCGACCAGAACGGTCGCCCCATAGGCATCAAGTTAAGGGAAGCTGCCGGTAAGATGGTGATTGCATTCCAATCAATCGCCACCGGAGCTTCCCATGAGCAGTGTGCCAGAAGTTGCCCAGGCCATGAGCCGGGTTCTCACCGGAGTGGCCCAGCAGGCCGCCGCCGAGACGGGGCTGGTGCAACGGCGTTCCAAACTCACCGGTCCCGGCTTGGTGCAGACCCTGGTTTTCGGTTGGCTGGCCGACCCGGACGCCAGCCTCAGTTCGCTGACCCAGATGGCGGCCACGCTGGGGGTGACCATCAGTCCCCAGGGCCTGTTCCAGCGGTTCACGCCCCAAGGGGCGGAATGTCTGTACCGAGTTTTGCAAGAGGCTTTGGGTCAAGTTATTGACGCCGAACCGGTGGCGATTCCGCTACTGCGGCGCTTCACCGCCGTGTTGATCCAGGACAGCTCGGTCATCATGCTGCCCGACGGACTGAGCGAGGTCTGGGCCGGTTGCGGCGGCAGCGGTTCCTATGGACAGTCAGCCCTGAAACTACAGGTCCGGCTGGATTTGACCACTGTTTCTGATGCTGGGGCCTTTTCTGACTGATGGGCGAACCCCGGACAGCAATTCTGCGGTGCAGACGGCGCCGGTCCCAGCTGGCGCGCTGCGCATTGCCGACTTGGGGTATTACCGACTGGATACCTTCCGGGAATTGGCGGCGCAAGGGGGCTATTTCCTGTCTCGGTACAAAGCCGGAACCAAACTCTACCGGCATGATGGCGCGGAACTGGACCTGCGGAAGCTGCTGTCCACTCCGTCGGCAACCGGCATTGACCGGCCGGTATTGCTGGGGCGCGCCCACCGCTTGCCTGTCCGCCTGCTGGCCGTCAAAGCGCCCCCAGAAGTGAGCGCCCAGCGGCGGCGGCAACTCAAAGACCACGCCCGCAAGAAAGGTCAGCAGCCCAGCAAAACCCGGTTGGCCTTATGCGACTGGACCATCTACGTTACCAACGCGCTCCCATCCCAGATCAGCCGAGATGAGGCAATGGTATTGGCGCGGGCGCGCTGGCAGATTGAACTGCTTTTCAAACTGTGGAAGCAACACGGAGGCATTGACCGCTGGCGCTCCGCCAATCCCTGGCGGATCCTCTGTGAGGTCTATGCCAAACTGACCGCCATGGTCATCCTGCACTGGACTTTGCTGACTGCGGTCTGGATGTACCCGGACCGAAGCCTGGTCAAGGCCGCCGCCGCCGTCCGTCGCTACGCCGTAATGCTGGCTACTGCCATGACCGGACTACTTACGGCAACCATGGTCATCGAGCAGATTGGCTTATGCCTGCGCGCCGGGTGTAGAATCCAGCGGCGGCGTCAACGCCCCGGGTCATATCAACTACTACTCGCCCTAACCGACGACGCTTAACTTGATGCCTATGGGGCGACCAGAACGGTCGCCCCTATTCTTTGTCGTCGCTTGCGGATCAGGGCGTCACGCCGGCTACCCCGTCAAGTCGCTAACCCGCGGCGACACCTCCTCGGCGATCAGCCGCAGGCAGTCCATCTCCCACTGGTGGTCGTCCGGGTCCTGCGTGATGCACAGCAGGTGTCCGAACCCGCCGACCTCGTCGTAGAGCTGCCGGATGCGCTGGGCGCACTCGTCCGGATCGCCCACGATCCAGATGTTCTCCATCATGTAGTCGACGGTCAGGTCGTCGTCGCTCATGTTGGGATCAATCTTGGTGGCCTGGATCAGGCCCGACCCCAACCGGTTGGGCAGTTGGTGCTGCAGGTAGTTGCGTCCCAGCACCGCGTGGGCCCGCTCCCGCGCCTCCTCGCTGGTCTCGGCCACGAACACGTCCCGCCCGATGCGCCAGTCGGAGCGGCTGGCCTCCCGGCCGGCCTCGGCGGCGGCATCCTCCACCGTGGTCCAGTGGTCTGCCAGGTATTGCGGCGCCAGGTTGCTGCTGCTCATGGGAATATAACCCTCGCGTCCGGCGACCCTGATGCTGCTGCTCCCGATGGACGTTGCGGCCACGCCAATGGGCGGGTGCGGTTGTTGCAGCGGCTTCATGTGGAGCCCGCGCTCCAGCACCGGGTCCAGTTCCGGCGCATCAATGTTGAAGAACTCGCCGTGATACGAGAACTGCCCCTCCGACGCCCAGAGGCTGAGCACGACGTCCAGCACCTCGGCCGCCCGCCGTCGCACGTCGTCGCCCTGGCTCGGGTCCATGCCGAACAGTTGCAGGTCGGTGGGAATGGCCCGGTGCCCGATGCCCCAGTACAGCCGCCCGCGCGTCAGGTGGTCCAGCATGGCGATGCGGTGCGCCAGCTCGATAGGGTTGTGGATCGGCAGCAGCGTCACGCCCGTGGCCAGCCGGATGTTCTCCGTCATAGCCGACGCCTTGGCGATCAGCAGGTCGGGGAACGGCGCATTCTCCCAGCGCTCGGTGAGGTGCTCACCGATCCAGGCCTCGTGGAACCCCAGCCGGTCCGCCTCCTGCAGCAGGTCAAGGTCCCGGTCGTAGGAATCGGCGTAGGAACGGTGCGGCGGATGCAAGGGCATCATGAACAGGCCGAATTGCATGGGTCAACTCCTTTGCTCAGTTGATGCCGCCAGAATAACCCACCGCGCTACCAGCGGCAAACGCGGGTTACGTGAGCCGCTCGACCTGATAGTCAGGGAAAACGGTATTCCAATCTTCGATATTGAACACACCACATCGATACACAATGGGGCGGGCCCACAAGATCGATGTTGGTAGTCCGGCGGGAAGATTACGCTCAAGCGCATCTAATCGTCTCGACAGCAACGGTCTGTCCTCTATGGCGATCAGCACAAAGTAGTCAATCGGCTTGTCGGCACGGCCTGCCGCCCATTCGTAGAGAAAAGTGTCGCGGAACTTATACTTCAGGTCTTCGTCGAATTCACTCTCTTGTAGGTTCTGAACGGCAGTGGCACGATATTGATCCGGGATGTTTGGGTTCTCTGGGTCTTTGAACTCAATGAAAAGGTAGCGGTCGTGCAGCTCTATGATAAAGTCCACCGCCTTCATGCAATGGCTCAACCCATGACTGATGTCGTCGAATCTTCGCGCTTGCACCACGCTATTGAAGGTAACTTGTAGATCGTCTTCGGTGAACACGGTCATGTGACACGCCTCATGCTGCGCTCAATTTGGCGATCATAAAGGTTGTCAAAGGCTTCGCCAATCGCGTTGGGGTGGATATCCAGATACTGACCGGTGGTGCGGCACGCAATCTCGCCGGTATCATCCCGGTACAGCGAGTGGAACGCCACTGCGTCCTCTTCCGTCATCTGCAAGTCAAGCTCCTTCAGGATGACGTAGTCGTGCGTCGCGAAGAAAACCTGCACCCCTGCCCGCTGCAATTCCAGAAGCACACCGATCACCATCCCATACATTTTGGGGTTGAGGTTAGTTTCTGGCTCGTCCCAAAATAGAACGGAACCGTTTTGCAAAGTACCATTCTGAACCAATATCCACAGAAGGCCCAGCTTTCGCATCCCTTCTGCAAGCAACGTAAATTCCAGATTTCCTTCTTTATTGCTCAGAAAAAACTCGCCGTTCCGCACTGTGGCTCTACCCGAGATCGCGTCCTGCAAGGTTTGCCGCAAGCGGCGGCGCTGCGCGTCCGCTGGACCCTTTAAAGGCGGCAAGTAAGCCCGATCCAAAATGTCTACATAGACTTCCTCAAAATGAACCTCGCGAGCGGCGTAGAGCGATTGGAACCCAGGGGCATTGGCAAGCATATCCTTGACCGGGATGTACACGCTGTTCAACGAGGCATCCATCCACTTGTCCATGCCCTTGAGATTGGCCGACGAGGGACGCTTGGCCAAGGTCGAAAACGACACTTGGAGGCTCCGTTCATCGCGGTGCACTTCTACCAGACCGCGAGCCCTACCGCGTTGGCGTTGAGCCAATCTCCCTAACCCTCGGCTCGAGGGTAGAAATACACGTACCAATTTTTGCGCAAAGTGATCGCCGGTTTTAGCCACGTCGCATGCCGCGTAGCAAACCTTCATCAGGTGGGTCTTCCCAGTGCCGTTCGTACCGATGAAAGCATTAACACCAGGCGAAAAATCCACTTCTAAATCTGCGAAAGCCGTGAAGCGTTCGAATTTTACCTTTGTCAGCGTCATATCCTTGATCCGCCGAAATCGTCGTGTTTCGATGCTAGACCTGAAATATGCAAACTGTCAAACAACTGAAGCGGCCTTGCCTGTGCTTCCATGTATAATAGACTCATCCACAAGTCGTACGTCACAGGTAATCCCACCAATGCCCTTCTTCAAACGCCGCCCCGGCATCGCCGTCGTCGAAATGCACGGCGTCATCGGCGCCGCCATCAAGGAACCCGACTACTCGCGCATCTTCGAGCGAGTCGCCAACAACCGCAAGATCGGCGCGCTCGTACTCGACATCGACTCTCCCGGTGGGTCGGCCACCGCCAGCGACCTGCTCTACGAGAACGTGCGCCGCGTGGCGCAGCGCAAGCCCGTGGTGGCCTACATTCGGGGCCTGGGCGCGTCCGGCGGATACTACATCGCCTGCGGAGCCGGCACCATAATGGCCTCCCGCGCTGCCCTGGTGGGCTCCATCGGCGTGATCTACATGCGGCCCATCGTCGAGCAGTTGCTGAGCAAGGTGGGCGTGGAGATCTCGATCTTCAAGGGCGGACGCCTCAAGGATATGTCCGGCTTCTGGCGCCATCCCACCAACGAGGAAGCGGACAAATTTCAGGACCTCATCGCCCAGATCTATTCCCTGTTCGTCTCCGTCGTCTCCGACAGCCGCAACCTGACCACCGAGGAGACCACCGAACTCGCCACCGGCGAGCTATACACGGCTCCGGTAGCTCGAGACCAGAGGCTCATTGACCGGCTGGGCAACTTCGACGACGCCGTCGCCGAGGCCATGCGACAGAGCGGCGCCCGTCGCAGGATACGCAGGTTCCGGCCCAAGCGTCCCTTCATGGAACGACTGAGCCCCTTCCGTGGTTCCAGCGCTCAGTGGCGCGCCCTGTCCGGCCTGGCCGCGATGGCCTCCGGCGGCATCTACATGATGGAGCCCGGGTTCCTAAGCTACGGCCTGACCCACACCGGCGACGACTGAGCCGCGCCCTACCCTTCGGCCGCCTTGGCCTCCTGCCACAGCGCTTCCTTGTCGTCCAGCGGCAGCGCGGTAAAGTCCTGCTCTCGTTCCGACGCCAGCCGTTCCATGGCCTGATAACGGCTCCGGAACTTGCCGTTGGCCTGCCGCAGCGCGTCCTCCGCATGGATGCCCGACCAGCGCGCCAGGTTCACCAGCGCGAACAGGACGTCTCCGAACTCGTCCAGCCGTTCCGCCGGCGTCGCGGCCGCCCGGAACTCTCCAATCTCCTCGACCAGTTTGTCCAGCACGCCATCCACGTCATCCCAGTCGAACCCGAAGCGCGCCGCCCGGTCCTGCATCAACTGCGCCGCCGTGAGCGCCGGCAAGGCCGCGGGCACGCTGTCCATCGCTGAGGGCTCCGGTTTGCCCGCCTCTCGCCTCTCTTCCGCCTTCAGCTGCTCCCAGTTGCGTTCCACCTGCCGCGCATCAGATGCGCTGCCGTCGGCGAACACGTGAGGATGCCGGCGGATCAGCTTGCGGTTGATGGCGGTCAGCACATCAGCGATGTCGAATTCTCCGGCCTGCCGGGCAATATCGGCGTGAAACGCCACCTGCACCAGGATATCCCCCAGCTCCTCGGCCAACTCCATCGGCTCGCCGTCGTCGATGGCCTCCAGGGTTTCGTAGCATTCTTCCAGCAGGTTGCGCTTCAGCGACTCGTGGGTCTGCTCGGCGTCCCACGGGCAGCCTCCCGGCGCCCGGAGCCGCGCCACCACGTCGATCAGGGACTGGAACTCCCCCAAGCGCTCTTCAGGTATCGGCGAATTCATCGGAGACGTAACATCGTTCTGCATAATGACGCCAGTATATCCCACCCTCCATCCCCGCGCGTTCGCCTCACGTTTGATAAGCCAACCGTCCTTCGGGTAATCTGTAACTGGTCGCAGCCCGCCACCGGAGGCTTGCCATGGCAACGAAACCCATCGTCACCGGCGCCCGCATGTCCATCGCCGAGTTTCTGGACCTTCCCGACACGGAAGAACGGAACAAAATGGAACTGGACGACGGAGAGCTTTACATCATGCCCAGACCGCGATCTGTCCACCAGTTCATTGCCTTTTGGCTGGGCTGGCATATTGCAAACTATATCAGCAGTTTTGCAGAGCCTCCGGCCGAGGTCTGTATGGAACCGGTCACCATCTTGTCACGAGACCCGCGTCGTGTCCTGGTACCCGACCTCACGGTTATCCTGTCCGACCGTCCCGGTCAGATCATAGGTGGCTATTTTGAAGGCGTTCCCGACATCGCGGTGGAAGTGCTCTCGACTGACCGCAACCGCGACCTCGTTCGCAAGCGGCAAATATACGGGGAGGCCGGCGTATCCGAGTACTGGATCTTCGACCCCGTCAACGACACGGCCCTGCTGCTGGAACTGCGCGATGGCGGCTACGTCTCCCGCGCCCTCCTGACCGCTGACGACACCTTGACCACTCCCCTGCTGCCCGGTCTGGCCATTCCGCTGTCCGAGTTATTCCATCATCGTCAGCGCCCCACCGATGCCTAGCCGCCGGCGCGTCGCCATCACCCTGACCGTCGCCCGGGTCCTCGCCGTTCCCGCCGTCCTACTGTTCCTCGTCGCCGGCTCCGTGACCTGGGCCGTCAACGACCCGGGGCTCTACCGCAACGGCTTCCAGCGCTATCACACCGCCCAGCGCTCCGGCATCTCCGATCCCGACCTGATAGCCATCGGCGCCGAACTCCGCCGCTACTTCAACACCTCAATCGAACCGCTGGCGGTGCGCGCGCCCATCTACGGTTTCGAGCAGGAGGTTTTCAACCAGCGCGAAGTGGCCCACATGTACGACGTCAAGCGCCTGGTGCGCGGCACTTATTGGGTCGCCCTGGGCTCGGCGCTGTGGATACTGTCCACCCTGGCCATCGTGATAGCCGCTGAGCGATCGGCGTGGGCTGACCGAGCGGCGCGGCTGGCCATCTGGGGCGGCTCCATAACCCTGATCGCGGTCTTCCTGGTCGGTCTCGCGGCGGTCGCCAGCTTCGAGCAGTTGTTCCTGCTCTTCCACCGCCTCAGCTTCGCCAACGACCTGTGGATACTGGACCCGCGAACCGACTACCTGCTGATCCTCTTCCCGGCCGGCTTCTGGTTCGACGCCACCATGCGCGTCGCCCTGACCTCGGTGCTGGGCGCGGCGCTACTCTTGTCCGCCGGCGTCGCGAGCCTCGGCTATCGCAAGTGGAGCGCGAATCAGCGACGCGATCCGGGTTCGCCGCCCGATCAGCCGGCTAGTGTTTCAGAGTGACTGTTCTGGCGCTTCCGGCAGCCGGGCCAGCAGCGATTCCAACCCCAGCGACGCGCACACCTCTTCCAATGCGGGCCGGCGCACACCGGTCCATCGCACCTGTTCCGGTTCGGTTTCGTCCAGCGGTACGTCCAGCCGGAGCGTGGCCAGGTCGCGGTAGAGCAGGGCGTCGTCCCATTGCTCCTTGAGCGCCGCCATCAGGTTCCCAGCGCCGCGCACCTTGACGTCCCAGTCCGCCAGGTCGGCGGGAATATCTTCGATGTGCCCGTATCGGGTCAGAACCGTGGCGGTGGATCGCGCGCCCCAGCGGGGTATGCCGGGGATTCCATCCGCGGAGTCGCCCACCAGCGCCAGGTAGTCCGCGATGGCAGATGGCGGCACTCCGAACTTGTCCACCACGCCGGCTTCGTCGATGACCTCGCCCTTGCGCCGGTCCAGCATCACCACCCGCTGACCCGACACGACCTGCGACATATCCTTGTCCGGCGAGCACATCACCACCTGCTCCACGTCGGGGATTGCCGCAAAGCGCACCGCGGCGGCGGCGATGGCGTCGTCCGCCTCAAACTCTTCCATGGGCCAGACGGTGATGCCCAGGGCGGCGGTGATCTGCTCGGCCAGCGGGAATTGCGCCAGCAGGTCAGGCTCCACGCCGTCGCCGGTCTTGTAGCCCGCGAACATATCGTTGCGGAAGGAGCGGATCACGCTGTCAAACGCCACCGCGGTGTGCGTGACGTCAGGCTGGCCCAGCAAGGCGATCAGGGATTGCGCCAATCCGTGCGTCGCCTTGATATCCCGCCCATCCGGCGTGGTACGCCCGGGGCGCGGCGAGTAATGCGCCCGAAACAACTCGAAGGTGCCGTCAACCAGGTGGATCTTCATCTGCGCCGGCGCCCCTACTCTGAGGCCGTGTCATACAGCGCGAAGATCCGCTGCCTCACCTCGAACACAAACCCCGCCATCACGGGATCGCCGCTGACGCTCTCCGGGTCTTCCAGCACCTCAACCGCGATTCCCGGACGGTACACATACACCCGCCGTCGATACGGGTCGATCAGCCATCCCAACTGCGCGCCGTTGGCCATATACCGCTCCATCTTGCGCTGCAACGGCGGCAGCCGGTCGGACTCGGACATTATCTCGCCTACGAAAGCCGGACAGACGGTTACGGCCCTGGGCAACACGGGGCCAAGCTCCGCGACTTGATCCGGCGACAGCCAGGACAGGTCAGGCTCGACACGCGCGCCGTCAGGCAGTCGGACAATCGCGCGCGAACTCAGGGTAAGTCCGCCGTGTTCACGCGACCATATCACCAGGCTCCCGATCCCTTCCGCTTCGGCAATGCCGCCGTGCAAGTTCACCATAGGGTTAATTACCAACTCTCCATCTGCGGTGAGCTCCAGATAAAACCCCCGCCCTTCGTTAGCCAGCGCAAAATCCACGAACCACTGGTCGATCTCGTCGTCGGTGAGCTTGCCGGCAACCGACTCCAGGATCGGCTTGATGTTGACCGACAGCGGCCCGGCCAACTCAAACTCCTCCACGCTGGCGGGATGTACGGACTGGGTGGTTGTGGCGATAGTTGCCATTTTCCAACCGCCGGCCTAGTCCAGATACCGATAGCCCGGCAGGGTCAGGAACTCAATGAAATCATCCGACAGCACGATTTCGTCCAGCAGCTCCACCGCCTTGTCCAGCGCGCCCGGGTTATCCTGGCCCCGCTGCTCCACCAGCGCCGCCGCTTCCTGCGCCCGCACCTGGCGATACAGCTCCGCGGTAATGGGGCGGCCGTCGTCCAGCGCGGAACCGTGGTTTAGCCACTGCCAAAGTTGCGAGCGCGAGATCTCCGCGGTGGCGGCATCTTCCATCAGCCCGTAGATGGCCACCGCGCCGTTGCCCCGAGTCCAGGCGTCGATGTACTGCAACGCCACGCTCACGTTGTTCCGCAGGCCGGCCTCGGTTATCTGTCCTTCCGGCACCGCCAGCAGGTCATCCGGCGCGATGCGCACTTCGGGGATAACCGAGAGCTGGTTCTCCGTTGTAAAAGCCGACTGGAACACGTCCAGCACCGGCTCGACCAGCCCGGGGTGGGCGATCCAGGCCCCGTCAAAGCCCTGGTCGGCCTCCCGCTGCTTGTCCGATCGCACCTGCGCGAAGGCTGCCTCGTTGGCCGCCGCGTCATCACGACGCGGAATGAACGCCGACATTCCGCCCAGCGCGTGGGCTCCGCGGCGGTGGCAGGTGTTCACCAGCAACTGCGCCGCCGACGTGAGGAAGTGCGTCGCCATGGTCACCTGCGCCCGGTCCGGGAACACCATGTCGGACCGTTTGTTGAACACCTTGATGACGCTGAAGATGTAATCCCAGCGACCGAGGTTCAGGCCGGCCGGCCGCTCCCGCAACTCGTACAGGATCTCCTCCATCTCGAAGGCAGCCAGGATGTGCTCGATCAGCACCGTGGGGCTGATGGTCCCTTGCGGGATGCCCAGCCGCTCCTCGGAGTACTTGAACACGTCGTTCCAGAGCCGAGCCTCCAGGTGCGACTGCAACTTGGGCAGGTAGTAGTAGGGCCCCGTCCCGTGGCTCCGCTGCTCCACGTGGTTGTGATATACCGTCAGGCCGAAATCGAAGAAGCTGCCGGCCACGGGCTCGCCGTCCACGAGCACGTGCCGCTCCATCAGGTGCAGACCCCTCGGCCGTACGCACAGGGTGGCGGTTTCGTCGTTGAGCCGGTACTGCCGTCCGTCGGCCGCCTCGTCGCTGATGGAACGCTGGTAAGCGTCACGCACATTCACCTGGCCATCCAGCGTGGGCAGCCAGGCGGGAGAGTGGGCGTCCTCAAAGTCGGTCATGTAGACCTGCGCCCCGCAGTTCAACGCGTTGATCACCATGCGCCGGTTGGACGATGGCCCGGTGATCTCCACGCGCCGGTTGGTGAGGTCGGTGGGAGCGGACTGCACCCGCCAGTCTCCCTCGCGCACGCTCCGCGTTTCCACCAGGAAGTCCGGCGTGTCCCCCGCGTCGATCTCCGCCTGCCGGCGGACGCGGGCCCGCATCAGCCGCCGCCGCGTGGTCTCGAAGTTCCGGTGCAACTCGGCGACGAATTCCAGCGCGTCATCCGTCAGCACCCCCGCATATTGGGTAGGCACGGGCCCGAGGATCTGTACATTGTTGTCTGCCATGTCTGGTCATCCCGATGGGTTGATAAAACCTTTGAAGCATTTGGGAGTCACGCCGTTGGGCAACGAAACAACCGTCATTCCCGCGAAAGCGGGAATCCAGTGGCCGCAATCGTTAACGGTGTTCCAGATTCGTTCACTGTAACGTCTATGGATTCCTGCTTTCGCAGGAATGACGAGTTTGTAATTTCAAGTGCGTAACTCCTATCATTAATAAATATGATAGTCGATGAGGCCAATCGCCTCGCCCGCAGGAGCGTCACTGGACGGATCCGCAGCAGGCAAATCGCCCCCATGGTGTCGGCGGGCGGATCCCTGAACGCCCGCATTCAGCCTAGCCGGCTCGCAACCCCAGCTCGGCCAAACTCATCCGGGAAACGTCGTCCAGCGACAGCTCGCCGGCCAGTCCGGCGTCGAACTTCCGCTGCAACTCCCTGAGCTGGTAGGCCACCGGCCGCATCCCTTCCGAACGGTGCGCCGCCGTGTCCGCCAGCGTCTCGTACGCCTGGTCCAGCGACCAGTAGAACGACAGCAGCCACGACAGTTCCCGCTCGTTGGTGGGTGAAGGAGCGTCGCTGATGTCCAGGATGGTATTCACCACCTTGGTATAGCGCAGGATGCCCGCCTTGTCCTGCTGGTCCCGGCCGTAGTAGCGCCGCCGCATCAGTTCGACCACTCGGACGGCGTAGTCGTCTTCGCCATAGATGTTGACCGGCAGCCAATCCTGGCGCAGGTCAACCACCTCGTTCCCCTCACCGTCCAGAATGGCGACTGCCACTTCCGACCGCAGCATCCCGTCATACTCGAACTTGACCGCGTTCCGCAGCAGCGCCTCCTGCAGCATCATGGTCAGCTCGCGCGGTATCTTGCGGTAGCGCGAACCGGACGCTTCCTCGTTGCTGTCAGCGCCCACTCCGCCGGTGTTGAAGGCGTAGTATTCCTGCGGCATCCCGCCCCAGGCCAACTGCTGCAGCACGTGGTACAGAAGGTTGGCGTTCTCGTCCTCCAGGCCGATGATGAACGGGTCGGAGAAGTACTCCACGTACGGCCGGCCAATGGCGCCGATGGCCGCTCCCATCTGCACCGCCTCGCCATACATCAGCACCCTGATGTACTGCTCGAGGCTCAGCCGGCGCAGAGGCGGTATCACCGTGTTCTGCCGCATCACCTCCTGCCAGAACACCCGGTCCGTGTTTTCCATGGGCACGTGCACCGAGTCGTTCAATCGGCCACCGGTGATTTTCGAAATCAGTCCCGCCGCGCCCTTGCGCTGCAACAGGCCCTGCCGCGACAGGATCATCCGCATGTTGCGCACCGGGTTTTCCAGGTAGTTGGGTTCCTGGCTGTCCACGTGCACCGGCACGTTTTCCAACGTCTCATCGGGGGACGTGACGCCCGGCGCGCCCCGCAGCACGTCGTAGGTTATCGGATCGTCATCCCGCGTCAGGCCAAAGGGCACGGCGTAGAAGTTGTTCTCCGTGCCGTCGATGGCGTGGGAGATCATCGCGCGCCGCCCGCCCCGATTGCTGGGGACGGGATCATCAAGCGGCTGCAACAGCACGATGTCGTCGTTCATCGGGTAGACCCCTTCCTCGGGGTCGGTGTCCAGATTGAGGACGCCGGCCAGCTGGCTGTTGGCCAGCTCCACCATGATGGTCAGCGTGCTCTTGCCGTGCAGCGACGGGCCTACGGTTACCAGCGCCGTGTTGGCGATGTCGCCGTCCAGCTTGCGCACCCGCGCCATGCTCAGCGCCGCCTGCACCGCCAGGCCGTTCTTCTGCTTCACCTGGTGCATGGCGATGGACAGGGGGCCCATCTTGTGCTCGCCCACATAGTCAAACCCGAAGTGCAGCGAGAGCCCTCGCGTGGGCGCCTTGAACACCAGCTGCGTGATACCCGCCTCGCGCAGCTGCGCCTTGAGCCCTTCATCCAGATCCAGGTCGTCCATCCAGTGTGGGACTGAGACCTCCAGGATGTGGGGCTCTTCCTGCCACTGGTCCTGAGGCAGCTCGAAGGTGAGCCTCCGCCACATGTACGGAGCCTGCATGTACCTGGTGCCGAACAGCAGTTGCCGCGCATGAAAAGACCGACCAGGCGCGTCGCAAATCTGCCGGTCGGTCTGCACGATGCCTTTCTCCATGTCTGGGTTTGGGCTGGCGAAGTGGGCCTCCATCTTCTCGCAAACTCGGTTGAACACCGCAGTGAACAGTCGCTGATTGTCCTCCGAGAACGCCAGGGCGTCCCGGTTGCGGGTGAACCCTTCGACGAAATACTGCGTCAGGTCCGGCCGGCGCACCACGCCCAGCTGGCTGAAAAACGCCAACCCGCCGTTGTCCAGCCGGAACACTGTCTCCGGCCACACCTTGCTGGAAGCTCGCCCGGCCGCGTTGGCTTCCGCCGCCTCCGCTTCCAGGGCCTGCGCGTCCGCCAGCAGTTCCGACCGCTTTTGCTCCGGAAGGTCCTGGAAGATGGGCATCCGCGCCACGATCCACTCTTCCGACGGGTTGTACAGAGGACTGTCCGCGCGCTGGCCCCCGCGCGCTATCGCGCATAACCGCGTCAGCGCCGCCTCAAATTCGGGGACGATTGCGGGTCCGGACAGCGGCGACTTGGCATTGGGCCGGTCAGCGGTATTCGCGGTGGGGCTAGTCAAGATATCTCTCCCGGGAAACGGAGTGCAAGCGCGTGGCCGCAGCAGTCGCCAGCCGCCTTCCAGCGCGTCAGATCGATAACATTTCGGCCGGCGGCCATCCGCTTAAACGGAGGCATTGGGTTGCATAATCACGAGCCGCCGGCGCCAATTTATAAGTGGAAATCCTGCGAGAATATGCTACCCCTAACCGCCCACACTGTCAAAAACCCGCCGTGCAAATTCCAGGGGTTTCACCTCCGAATCTACCGCGCTTCGCTCGCCCATGGTCAGCCTGAATCGCCGACCACGATCATCGCATCTAGCCGCTGCGCGACCCCTTTCGCCTGACGCACGCCAACCACCGACAGCATAGTCAAATGACCGGCCCGCCAGACGCATTCCGAGATGGGCATGACCGTGTAAAATACGCCCATATCAACGCTCCATTGCAAATTGCTCTGATACCGACTTTTCAGCGTCCAGATAAACCCTCTCAGGAGGTGTTCACGTGGCCACCAGCATCAATACCCGCCTCCCCATCGGCGACATCCTTGACCAGCAGACCGATCGCTACGCCGACCGCGAGGCCCTCGTCCACGCCGCCACCGGCGACCGGTTCAGTTACCGCCAGTTCCACGCCGAGGTGGAGCGCGTCGCCCGCGCCCTGATGTCCATCGGCATCGAGAAGGGCCAGCACGTCGGCATCTGGGCCACCAACTACACCGAGTGGGTGCTGACCCAGTTCGCCACCGCCAAGATCGGCGCCGTCCTGGTCAACGTCAACCCGGCCTACCGCACCCACGAGCTGGCCTACCTGCTGGAGCAGTCCCAGCTCACCGCCCTGGTCCTCATCGGCCGCTTCCGCACCTCCGACTACGTGGCAATGGTCAACGAGCTCATCCCCGAGTTGCTCGAAACGACGGCCGGCCAGTTGAACTCCGGCAGATTCCCGTTCCTCCGCCACCTCGTGTTCATCCCGCCCCACGACGAGCCGGACGCGCCAACGCCCGAGGGCATGTGGCGCTGGAACGACTTGCTCACCCACGCCGAGCAGGTGAGCGCAGCAGACCTGCAGGCCCGCCAGGCCCAGTGCGGCCCCGACGACCCCATCAACATCCAGTACACCTCGGGCACCACCGGCAACCCCAAGGGCGCGACCCTCACCCACCACAACATCCTGTCCAACGCCCTCCACGTCGGCGACTGCATGGAGATGGACGAACACGACCGTCTCTGCATCCCCGTGCCCTTCTACCATTGCTTCGGCTGCGTCATGGGCACCCTGAACTGCGTCGTCCACGGCTCCACCATGGTCATTCCCGCCGAGCACTTCGACCCGCTCCAGACTCTCACCGCCATATCCGACGAACGCTGCACCGCCGTCCACGGCGTGCCCACCATGTTCATCGCCCAGCTGAGCCATCCCGACTTCGCCCAGTTCGACCTCGGCTCCCTGCGCACCGGCATCATGGCCGGCTCGCCCTGTCCCATCGAGGTCATGCGCGAGGTCATCGACCGCATGGGCGCCCAGCGCATCACCATCGCCTACGGCCTCACCGAGGCCTCGCCGGTCATCACCCAGACCCTGGCCGACGACAGCATCGAGCGCCGCGTCTCCACCGTGGGCAAGGTCCTGCCCAACGTGGAGGTCCGCCTGGTCGACCCCGACCCCGACCTCGCGGTGAGCGCCGGCGAGCAGGGCGAGCTCCAGACCCGCAGCAGCATGGTGATGCTGGGCTACTACAACATGCCCGACGCCACCGCCGAGACCATCGACGCGGACGGCTGGCTCCATACCGGCGACCTCGCCACCGTCGATGACGAGGGCTACTACAAGATCACCGGCCGCCTCAAGGACATGATCGTTCGCGGCGGCGAGAACGTCTATCCCCGGGAGATCGAGGAGTTCCTTTACTCCCATCCGGACATCGACGACGTGCAGGTCATCGGCGTGCCCGACCAGCGTTTCGGCGAGGAGGTCATGGCCTGGGTCCGCCTCAAGCCCGACGCCGACGCCACCGAGGACTCAATCCGCGACTTTTGCCGCGGCAGGATCGCCCACTACAAAGTCCCCCGCTACGTCAAGCTCACCGACGAGTTCCCCATGACCGTCACCGGCAAGGTCCAGAAGTTCCTCATGCGCGAACAGTCCATCGAAGAGCTGGGCCTGCAAGCAGCGGCCGGCGTGCAAACCGCGTGATCGGATACCTGTCATGACCACCGCGACTGACTACCAATCCGGCAGCCGCGCCATGATGGCGCAGAGCCGGAATGAACTGGCCCAGGGCGACCTGCAACAGGCGTCTGAAAAGGGCTGGGGAGCCGCGGCGCAGATGATGAAGGCCGTCGCCCAAGCGCGCGGCTGGGAGCACGGGCGGCATCGCCACCTGCACCAGATCGCCAGCCACCTCAGGGCTGAGACGGGTGATCGCGATATCTATCGGTTCTTCGCCGTAGCAAACACTCTCCATGAGAACTTCTACGAAAACCAGATGGCGACCCAGGACATTGACGAGGCGTTGCAGGACATCGAACGCCTTCTGGACAAGATAGAGGCTATCCTGTCCATCTGACGCGCCCCGAGATCGCATTTGCGTCTGAACCTCGCCATCTGGTTGGCATCTGGTCGTGAGTGTCCTTCATAGTCGACCGGCGGCTATGGTCGTAGGAGTAGTCGGAGGATCCAGTCCTTGGCTCACGCCTCATCCAGCGAAGCCACCAGCGCCTCCGCCTCCGACGGTCCCCGCAGCTCAATCACCCGCAGGTGCGGAAACTCCTCGTCATCCAGAACCCGCCGGTACTCCTGCCGCACCCGCCGGTGGCTGGTGATCGCCCACAAGATGATCGAGTCGCGGCTGAGGAACGACTGCCGGAAGCCCTCCCGGTTGCCCGAGAATAATTCCTCCTGGGTAATCACCCGCCTGGTGGTCCGGCAAAGCGCCCGCCACAACACCACGCGGAAGGGATAGTTGAGCCACACGACAGTCGTAGCCCGTCCCCACACGATGTCCCGCACGGCGCCGTAGTTGCCATCCATAACCCACCGCTCTCCCGCCGCGGCCTCGCTCGCCAGCCGCCGGACCTCGTCCACCGGCCGCTCCTGCCAGCCGGATAGCCAGTGGATGGCGTCCAGCTCGGTGTGGGGTGATCCCCAGGACACCGGACAGCTTCCGCGCCAGCGTCGTCTTGCCGGAGCAGCTCGTCCCGATAACCACCACCCGCTGCATCGCCCCGCTTGTGTCCTGACCCACCATGACCATTCCAGGGCTCTGCCGCATCGAACTTCTGCCTGCTTTAGTTGCTGGTCCCACAGCGCCGGCATCCCGTCCGCTATGATACCCGACTGCTCCGAACGGTTGCCGCTACTCACTCCACCCTAGCCGTATCCCCTTCTGTAATCTACAATGGACACGCTATCCGTAATCGGCGCAACGCAACCGCGATCATCCGCGCCGTCAACCTCAGGAGGGACCCGTTTTGAAGGTTAAAGCTGCCGTTTTGTGGGAAGTTGGTCAGCCTCTCGATATCCGCGAGGTCGACCTCGATGAGCCGAAGGCCGGCGAGGTTCTGGTGAAGGTCGGTTCCGCCGGCATCTGCCGCAGCGACCGCCACTTCATGCACGGCGACGCCCCCATCGCCATCCCCGTCGTCCTCGGACACGAGGGCGCCGGCACCGTCGTCCAGACCGGCCCGGGCGTCACCCTCGCCTCTGAAGGCGATCAGGTCATCCTGTCCTTCGTCCCCGCCTGCGGACGCTGCCGCTCCTGCCTGGAGGGCCACAGCAACCTCTGCGACCTCCACGGGGCCACCGGCGCCAACATGCTCGACGGCACCACCCGCCTCCACGCTGAGGGCAAGGACATCCACCACATGGGCAAGGTGGCCTGCTTCGCCGAGTACGCCGTCATCCCCGAAACCGGCGTGGTTCCTCTCTCCGACTCCATCCCCATGGACAAGGCCGCCATGATCGGCTGCTCGGTGACCACCGGCGTCGGCGCGGCCATCTACAGCGCCGAGATCAAGCCCGGCAGCACCGTGGCCGTCATCGGCTGCGGTGGCGTCGGACTCAACGTCATCATGGGCGCGGCCCTCGCCAACGCCGGCCAGATCATCGCCGTGGACATCCGCGAGGCCCAGCTCGAGTTCGCCATGCGCTTCGGCGCCACCCACACCGTCAACGCCGCCGACCAGGACCCGGTTCGCCAGGTGAAGGACCTCACCGGCGGTCGCGGCGCCGACTACACCTTCGAGGTCTTCGGCAGCGGCGACACCACCAAGGCCGCCTATGAGATGGCCGCCAAGCGCGGCATCGTCACCGTCGTCGGCATCGCCCCCTGGGGTCAGGAGGCCGGCATCAACGCCGTCGACCTCGTCCGCAACGAGAAGACCCTGCGTGGCTCTTACTACGGCTCCGCCCGCTCCCGCACCGACATGCCCGTCATGGTCGACCTCTACCAGTCCGGCAAGCTCAACCTCGACGACCTGGTCGTCCGCCACTACACCCTCGACCAGATCAACGAGGCCTACGACGACCTCGACCGCGGCGAAATCGGCCGCGGCGCCATCATGTTCGACTAGCCGGCCCATCGACGAACGAACGTTGAAGACCGGGGCAGTAACAGCCGAGATTTTTCAAAAGCATGCACTGCCCCAGTCTTGGACGAGAGCGTAGCCTCGAACGTTAGAGAATGGGGCCGGAAACTCGCAGAGAGGAGGGTATCATGACGACTGCGCCTGTCCCGAATACCTCCGGTGTTGTCCAACTCCCTGTGTACAACGCTGGACAAGTTCATTTTCTACACCGTCTCGTCGCAAGCAATCACGATGTTGGCATAGGCGGGGCCATCCCGGCAACGGAAAACTCCGAACCTGTCAACCCTCCCATGTGGTTTGGCCCCACCATCTCGGCTATTGCCAATCTCGATTGGGATGACAGTGATTGGAAAGATGGCGCCGAACCGCCGCATCCTGTCGCGGCGGCCAGACTCTTGCTGCTGCTGTCCCAAATCCTTGGGGACGACGCCCCGCCTCCGTCCATTTGCCCTACTTGGCGCGGCGGCGTCCAGGCAGAATGGCATCCGCAAGGCTGCGACTTGGAAATCGAAGCCGTTCCTGACGGCTCCTTCGAGTATTACTTCGCGGGCGCGGATGAGGAGTACGAAGGCCCTCTGGACGCAGACCTCCACCAGCTGAAGCGACAAGTGAGTTGCCTGATCGCTCCGGCGTCATAGCCAGGGTCCGCAATGGCCGGAGAGTTTGATGACTCGACCATAGACAACGATTCGGTCGTGGTCAGACGTGTCGCCCTGTCTGAACATATCTTCGACGAAACCCTTGGCCGTCGCCGTCCTTCATCACAAGCCTTTATGCAATCCGGTCGCGATGGTCTGGTGTCAGTATATTTGTTATCCGAAACCACTTATGAAACCGTGGCCCAGGCTGGTTCCCAAAGATACCTCGTCACCGTTACGGTGGGAGTCCTTCGCGAGAACGGTCTCGGCATCATACGCTCCTCAGAGGCCGGCATAACCGGACACTGTGACATAACAGGCCGCAAAACCAGAAGTCGCTTGAACAAAATTGCCCGCTCGGCAGAATGGGTTCCCGGCTACGCGCCGCCTCCCGACTGAAGTAATCGACGCGCCTATGCAAGACCCCCGCCGGCCAGATGCTCCGCGCCGTTCTCTAACGCTGCCGGCGATGTAACCCGAAGAAAGTCGATTGAAAAGGAGTAGTATATGCCCCGCCTGTCCGTCCTGTCCGAAGTCCAGCGCCAGATGTTGCAGTTCTTCCCCTGCATGGAAGCTGACGGCGCCCCCTGGTCGCCACTCTCGAAGCCGTTGAACGAGGCCACGGCCGCCATCGTCACCACCGCCGGTCTCCACCTGCGCGACGACAAGCCCTTCAACCGCGACCATCCCGGCGGCGAGTCCACCTACCGCGTCATCCCCAGCGACTCCGACGCGGCCGACATCGTACAGAGCCACTTCAGCATCGGTTTCGACCGCACCGCCATCTACCGGGATATTAACATCACCTTCCCCATGGATCGCGTGCGTGAACTGGCGGAGCGCGGCGTCATCGGCTCCGTCGCTCCCAATCACTACTCGTTCATGGGCGCCCTGCGCGACTGCACCGTCGTCGCCGAGCAGACCGGACCCGAGGTCGCCCAGCGCCTCAAGGCCGAAGGCGTCGACCTGGTCCTGCTGACCCCCACTTGACCCCTCTGCACCCACGCCGTGAGCGTGCTTGCCCGGGTCTTTGAGGAAGCCGGCCTGACCACCGTGGCCATCGCCCTGGTGCGCGAACACGCCGAGCGCGTCCAGCCGCCCCGCGCCCTGTGGGTGCCCTTCTACTTCGGCTATACCATGGGCAAACCCGACGACCCCGACTTCCAGCACCAGGTTCTCGCCGCAGCCCTGGCGACTCTGGACGCCGACGCTGGCCCCGTCCTCGCCGACTATCCGGAGGATGCCGGCCCATTGGGCATGCCGCAGGCCTCCGAGGTAACGGCATCGACCAACGGCGACACGGTCAAGCCGCTCGACGCCGCCGACGAGATCACCGCCCTGCGCGGCTACTACGAGCGTTGGCAGGAACAGCACGGACGCACCGCCGTGGGCGTCACCGGCATCCCGCAGCGCCGTTTCCGCGGCATCATCCGCTTCCTGGAAGCCTACGCCGAGCGCGACGACGCCGACATGGATGAGCGCCCCGCCGACGTGTCGGTCCACCAGTTCGTCCGCTACTGCGCCGACGACCTCAAGGCTTTCTGCTACGAGGCCCGCATGGCCCAGCGCCCCAACGACAGCGAGGCTGACATCCACACCTGGTTCTGGGGCGAGACCGCTGTCGGCTCGCTGATCGACAGCATCACCCAGCGGCTCAACGCCTCCGGCGACGCCAGGCTCCAGGCCACCGCCTACGGCTTATCGCGGTAGCGCATTTCAGTTGTCCGGTCCTGCTGCTCTACGGGGCCGGACAACTCTCTAAACGTCCGGCCCGTCCACGCCGCCGGGCGCGTCAGCGGGCAGGCCCTCGCGGGTCTGGGATATCGCCGGCCGGCGCACACTCGCAGCCTGCGGCGGCATCGGCGTACCGTCCTGCGGGTTCCAGCCGTCCGGGAAGTGCAGCGTCCGCACCGGGTAGTTGATCGTGATCCCTTCCGCGGTCAGCCGGGCGTGCAACTGCTTGATCAGTTCGCTGCGCACCTCGAAACTGGCCAGCCGGTCCTTCGCCTGCACGAACAGCCAGAAGTCCACGTTGCTCTCGCCGAAGTTCTCGTACCCGAAGTAGGCTCCATAGTCCAGCACCGCTCCCGGGTGTTCCGCAATGACCTGCTCCATCACCTCGTGTCCGACCTGCTCCACCCGGGCCAGGTCGCTCTCGTAGGCCACCCGGCACGTCAGGTACACGTTCACGTGCTCGTCGGGCTTGCTGTAGTTGGTGATGACGGAATCGGCGAACCGCGAATTGGGAATTATCACCAGGTTGTTGCCCCACGTGCGCAGCCGGGTGCTCCGCCAGTTCACGTCCACCACGTACCCGCTGACCCCGCCGTCCATGTCAATGTAGTCCCCCGGGCTGACCACCCCCTCGGTTATGACGTAAGTCCCCGCGAAAAGGTTGCTCAGGGTCGGCTGTATCGCCAGCGCCACCGCCAGCCCGCCGATGCCCAGCCCCGCGATCAACGGCGTGATGTTGACGCCCAGCACGTCCAGCGACACCATGATCGCCATCGCCGCCACGACCAGCAGCAGGCTGCGTCGGGCCAGGGGCAGCGCCCAGCTGCTGGTGTTGGCCGCCGGCGTGCTCGCCAGGTACTCCTGCAGCCACGCCAGCCCGCTGGTGCCCATCACATTGATCATGTACGCGCCCACCGCGATGGCCGCGACGGAGAATACCCGATCCACCACGGTATCGATGGCGTGCGGCAGATCCAGCGGGATCTTGATCGCCAGGTACACCCCCAGCAGGATGATGTACGCCGTCACCGGCCCCTTGGCGTTGGACACCAGGTGGTCGTCCAGCTCTCCCGGGAACACGCTGGTCACCCTCAGCATCAGCCGGAACAGGATCCGGCTGAACAGCACCGCAAAAACCACGGCGCCGACCACTATCCCCAGGCTCACCAGCAGGTCATGCCACTCCAACCCAATGGCCGCCGCCGCCGCGACCACCTCCAGTAGCCAGTTGTTCAGGACGTCTACCATGACCTGCCTACGTTCGCGCCACCGTGATCAGTTTCGCCGGGAAGATTGGTTAGGAGTTACGCGCCTAAAATTACAAACCCGTCATTCCTGCGAAAGCAGGAATCCATAGACTTTACAATGAACGAATCGGGAACAACTGTTAAACGATTTCGGCCACTGGATTCCCGCTTTCGCGGGAATGACGGTTGTTATGCTGCCCAACTGCGTAAGTCCTATTAGTTTCTCCGGTCAAGCGCCATCGCTTCGACGATGCGCGGCAACATTTCACCCGCCGGACCCGTCACGACGACATCGGCGGCGGCGGTCAGCTGAGTTGGCTCGGGATTGACCTCGATTATCCTGGCTCCCCGCTCCCGGGCCACCAATGGCAGTTGCGCGGCCGGGTTCACCGCTCCCGACGTCCCCACCAGCAGCATCGCGTCGCAGCGCTGCGTCTCCGCGAAGCACGAATCCAGCGCCGCCCGCGGTATGGGCTCACCGAACATCACCGTGTCCACCTTGATGACCCCGCCGCATTCCGCGCACAGCGGCGGCACGTCGGTGATGACGCGCTCCGCCCGTGGACGCCGCCATCCACACCCGATGCAGCGCAGGTAGTTGCGATTTCCGTGGATCTCCAGCAGGTTGCGGCTGCCCGCCCGCCCGTGCAGGTCGTCCACGTTCTGCGTGATCACCGCCCGGATGATGCCGGCGCTTTCCAGTTCCGCGATGGCGACGTGACCCGGGTTGGGCTCGGCGTTGTCCACCGCGTCCTTGAGGTCGTAGGTTGGATTTCCCGGCGTCACCTCATCGCTGAGCCGCTTCTCCCACCAGTCCTGCGGGTCTCGCGAGAAAACGCGGTACGACAGGTTGGTCGGCTGCCCGTACTTGGTCCACAGCCCATCCGGCCCGCGAAACGAGGGGATGCCGCTCTCCACCGAAAGGCCGGCTCCGGTCAGTGCGACGGCGTACTCGGCGGCGGCCAGGATGGCTGCTGCCTTGGCCACTGGATCCATGCTGGTCATGCCTGTGTTGCCTCGCGTGTCACCGCGCCGTCGGCCACGCGGAAGTAAGCGGCGCTATCGCCCAGGGCGGCGCGCACCGGCCCGACGTCGGTGGTGGTGACCAGAGTTTGGCGATAGCGGGAGACCTTTTGCAAGACCCTATCCCGCCGCCGGTCGTCCATTTCCGAAAATACATCATCCAACAGGATGATCGGATCATCGCCCCGTACCTCTGCAAGATATTCCGCCTCTGCCAGTCGCAACGCCAGGGCGATGGTCCGCGCTTCGCCTCGGGACGCAAACGCGGCCGCATCCAGGCCGTTGACGGACATCACGAAGTTGTCGCGGTGCGGCCCCACCGCCGTTATCGCGGTGGCCTGCTCCCGCGCCGCGCCGCGTTGCAACTCCTGCCGAAACGCCGCTGCGGTATCCTCCGCGCCCTCCCCGGGCGGCACGCCGGGCAGATAATCCAGCGTCAGCGCCTGTTCCGGTTCGCCCAGTTCACCGTGTTGGCGACGGGCAAAGACCGCAAGCCGCGCCAGCGCCTGGGATCGCCCGAAGGTCACCGCGGACCCCGACTGGACCAGTTGCTCGTCCCAGTACTCCATCTCCTCCGGATCAACATGGCCCTCCCGGCGGCGGCGCAGCAGGCCGTTCCGGTTCCGCAGGGCGGCCTGGAACCGTTGCAGCGCTTGCAGATACGACCGGTCCGCCTGGGAAATCAGTACGTCAAGATAGCGCCGGCGATTCGAAGGTGAACCCAGCACCAGGTCCAGGTCGTCTACGGAAAACAGCGACGCCGCAATCCGGCCAACCAGACCGGCCGCGGTGGCGGGCTGACGGTTGACGCGGATCTGTTTGGAAACCGGAGGCAGCGTGGCCGGTCCGGAGCCGTCTTCCTCCCCACCGTCTGCGCCGACCCCCCGCACCGTAGGCTGGTATCCGATCACCACCGTCAGCGATTGCCCGTCAACACAGGCGGTTCCGGTGATGTAGGCGGCCGCGCCCTCGCGCGCCGCGTCGAAGTTGAGCGCCTGCCGCTCGCGTTCCGTGCGGAAGGATCGGCCGATGGCCAGCGTGTAGGCCGCCTCCAGCAGGGACGTTTTGCCCTGGGCGTTGCCGCCGTGGAAAACCGACACCCCCGCCGCCGGCGCGATGTCGGCTTCGCGGAAATTGCGGTAGTTGACGAGGCTGAGCCGCGTGATTCGGGCCAACAGTCACCTTCTGCCGGCTAGCGCCCAGCGATGGTGTACGTCCCGCCTGTAACCTCGGCCACGCGCTTCAGCCATTGGTGGGCGTTGGTGGAGCCGTAGGCAATCGTGTGCGTGGTCAAACCGTCGTTGGCGAGATTGCGCAGCAACTCCCCGGGGTTTGTAGCGCTGGGTATGGCCTCGCAGATCTCGGTCATGCCGCCCCTCGGACTCATGTCACTGCACGGCACCGGGTCCCCGCTGTCACCGACACAGTATTCGGTTTGAACATCATCCACGCAAGCCGGCACTCCCCCACGCCGCCGTCGATACCATCGGACAACACAACAATCACGTTTGCCCGCCCCTCATCAGGAGTTAGCCCCAGCTTCCGATGCGCGCTGTCCACGGCGTCATAGATGAACGAACCTCCGGTAGTGGTGGCTTCCAGCCCATTAACCCGACTCAGCCAGTGAGCCTGCTCCGTCTCGTCACTCAGCATGGACAGTTCTATTACGGTTTCCGCTTCGGCATCACCTCCGAAAACCATCAGCGCCGCCCGACTGTTCTCCACCGTTGCGCCGGAGTCCGGCAGGGCCAGGGTGGACAACGCGAGCTTAATCGCGTCCAGATGACCGGCTTCTCCAATGCTACCGCTGAGATCCACAACATAGACGGTGTTGGTGCCGGGAGCGTACACCGCCGGGATCGCCGCAGTGAATGGCACAACCTCCGCGGAAGGGTCTGTGGAGATTGCATCGTCGCCAGCCACTGCCATCCAGATGGCTCCGGCGATGGCGCTCGCGAGCAGTATCGCGGCCAGAACAAGCCACCACCTGAAACGACGACGCGGCGGCGGCTCGCCGTAGGTCATGTAGTAAGCAACCATACTCAGGCTACCCGCGCCGGCAATCTGGACACCGCCGGTCATCAGAGTAGCTCTGCCGCCCCCTAGCGGTCGGCGTAAACGTAGCTGCCTTCGCGCTTGCCCGCCTGGGCCAGCAGCTTGAGGAGCGTCTGGTCCGCTTCCCGGCCGAACCCAACGGTATGCACGGTCAGGGTGGGAACCTTGTCCTCCGAGCCGAGCAGCGCGAGCAATTCTGTCTCAGTGGTTGCGCTGGCCGAAGCGACGCAGGCGCGCCCTTCCGCCACTTGCAGTTGCTCTGGACAGGGCTCCAGAGCCGCCGGGTCGAACGGTACGTAAGCCTCGCCCCCGTTCACCTCGCTGGACACGCGGCTGCACACCTGACCGGACGGAACGCCCAAGTCGGGAGGGCATACCGTCGCGCTGGCAGGATCAATCACGTTGAATCCCCCGTCGGAGCCATCGGTCAGCAGCACGATCACGTTGACCCTGGCAGGATCATCGAGATCCTCCAGGAGCGCGTGGGCATCCCGCACGGCGTCGTAAATGTACGCCGGCCGGTCCCGCGTCTCCATCTCGTTGACCACCGTCAGCCACGCGGCGACCGTCGCGCCGGACTCCTCGAACGAGCCCATCTCAACCAGGGTCTCACTTTGGTCGGTGAACGTCATCAACGCCGCTCGGCTGTTTTTCGCCGCCGAGCCTTCGCCCTCGCTCACGTAGGGGAGCGCCACGTCCAGCAGGGCCTGCTTCACCACTGACAGGTTCCCGCCGTCCTCAATGCTCCGGCTCACGTCCACCAGAAACACCGTGTTCGCGTTTTCGTGGTGCAGCGCGGTCAACACCTCGTTCAACGGGGTGCCCTCTGGAACCTCTTCCGACGCCGCGAAGTCCGGCGCTGAGATGTCGATGCCGTCGTGGGTTACCAGCCAATAGATGCCGTAGGCTATCGCGGCGAGGATGATCAGCGCCAGCAGGATACCCAGCGCCGCCAGGAGTTTCTTGTAATCGAACCCCCGTCGCGGTTCACCGTAGCTGATGTGGTAGGTCACCACGGCTGGTCACACACAGATGAGCACGAGCGTCGTTCAGTTGTCCCGGGCGCAGCCTTCACAGTAACCGTAGAAGTCCACGCGCTGCGACGATATCTGGAAGTCCGTATTCGCGCCTATGGCCCGCTGCAAGTCGGCCACGCCGTCCTGGCCCACGTCCGCATCCACTACTGCGCCACAGCCCAGGCACACCAGGTTGGCGTGCGGCGAAAGGTTCGCGTCATAGCGGGACTGCTTCTGGAAGGGTAGTTCCCGGACGACGCCCGCCCGCTCGAGCATCGCCAGCGTTGAATACACCGTGGCCAGGGTCACGTACGGGAAGAAATCCCGAACCCTCTCGAATATGTCGCGCACTGTCGGATGGTCCGCCGAGTTGACCACCACCTCAGCGATGGCCAGACGTTGGGGGGTCAGCCGGATCCCCAGCGGCTTCAAACGTGCGACGAGATGTTCCTGCGTAGTCACAATATCGAACTCGTAAATCGTATGGGTGGCCCAGTATAACACCGCACACACGGTGGCGTCCGACGGTTATCCGGCGACTGCGCACCGATCAGCGCGGCAGCCGGCAACCCGCGGAACCGGGAAGATTGCTCTCGCGTCTTCCCGGAACGCTCCAATATCGCGGCCCAGAGACACGCTGTGGGGGAGGCCGTGCAACCTCCCCCACACGCAGTGTCGCAATGGTCCGGTTTAGAGGCGTCCGCCGCCGCCGGACACTCGCTCGTTGACCCCGTAGAACACGGAGTCCAGCTTGTGGAAAACCTGGATCCGGGAGCGCGCCGTCTCCACCACGAAGATGCGACCCTCGTCGTCGCACTCCACGGCAATCGGCCCCCAGAACAGCTTCTCCCGGTCAAGGCCCTGGGAAATCTTGCGCTCCTCCCACATTTCGGGATTCGCGTCCAGCTTCCCCATGCCCCACTGGGATATGGTGCCCTCTCCATAGGTCATCCCGGCGAACGATCCGTCGGGGTGGAAGATCTGCAGCCGGTCGTTGTTCCAGTCGGCCACGTATATCGAGCCCTCGTTGTCCACCGCAACGTCGGTCGGACGGTTGAACTGGCCGGGGGCATCCCCCGTCTCGCCGAACTGCAACAGGAACTTGCCGTCGGCCGTGAACTTCTGGATGCGGTCGTTGCGCCAGTCGGCCACGTAGACGCTGCCGTCCTGGTCAACTTCAATGCCAAATGGCATGTTGAACTGGCCGGGCCCGTCGCCGAACTCACCCCACTGGCCGATGTACTCGCCGTCGGCGGTGAGCATTTGCACGCGGTGGTTGTTGCAATCGACCACGTACAGGGTTCCGTTGGGTGCGAACACCATCCCGGTGGGCTTGTCCCACTGGCCATCGCCGTCACCCGGGCGCTCCCACTTGGTGAGGTACTCGCCGTCGGGGGAGTAGATGCTGATGCGGTCCAGGTACTCGTCGGCCAGGTACACGTTGCCGTTGGGGCCCACGGCAATCGCGGTCGGCCAGATGATGGCCCCGTCCGTGGACACAGCCTCGCCGTCGCCCTGTTCGAACACGCCCTTGGCAAATTCGCCGATGAACTCCTCGGCCACCGTGCACATGGTGATGCGCTTCCCGTCCGGCCGGTAGTCGTAGGAGCGGTTGGCGACGTACATCACGTCTTCTTCGCCCCGGGCCATTGCGGTGGGGTTGCGGAACCCGGGGCCGGAGAATTCCGCCCGGCCGATGGTGTGGCTGTACTGCAGGTCAATGCCTATGGCGGGCAGCGCCCTGGGGTTGATGGTTGTGGTCATAAGATATTTCCTCCGTTGGAACGGATAACGGGTTGCCGCGACTTCCGGGGGCGAATGCTGATTCGCCCCCCAACATCCCGTCTAGATGAAGTTGAACTTCTCGAACGTCCCGTTCACCAGCGGCTGAGCATCCAGACCCATCCAGTTCTCCGCCAGGTCAGTGTAAATGCTGCGGAAGTCGTTGTTGAAATGCAGGTCGCCTTCCAGGAGCTTGTCCTCTTCCAGCGAGGGGTACTGGCCGTAGAGGCCGCCCTTCACGTTGTCGCCCACCACGAACGCGACGCCGCCGCTGCCGTGGTCGGTGCCGGAGCCGTTGTCGTGCACCCGGCGCCCGAACTCGGTGAATACCAGCAGGGTCACGTTGTCGGAGGCGTTGTGCTCGCGGAGGTCGTCCATGAAGTCGGCAATGGCGTTGGAGGTGTTGCCCCACAGGCTCGCGTGCGCCGCCAGCTCGCCGGCGTGCGTGTCGAAGCTGTTGTAAGGAGCCGTGGTGTACAGGATCCGCGTACCGAACCCGGCCAGGTGCACCTGGGCGATGTTCTTCATGTACTGGGCCACCACGTCCTGGCCGTACTCAATGCTGGAGCTGTACATCTCCGGCGCGGTGCTCAGGATGTCCGCGCCTTTGAGCGCGTCCGTACCCGTCTGCGACAGGTAATCAACCACCGCGCTGCGGCCCAGCGTGGGCGAGTACATCTTGGAGAAGATGTCCAGCGCCTCCATGCGCTGATCCTCGGCGTCAATGCCGGTCAGCACGCCGTAGGTGGCCAGATTTCCAACGGAAGCGACGGGCACTCCCGGGGCGGCCAATGCCCGCGGCAGCCCTCGCCCGAAGTTCACGCCGGTCAGCACGTTTTCCTTGTCGGGATCAATTTCGCGGATGACGCGACCCAGCCAGCCCTCGGTGCCCTGCTTGTCGGGCTCGCAGGTGTGCCAGATGTCCATGCTGCGGAAGTGGCTGCGGTTGGGGTTGGCGTAGCCCACGCCCTGGATGACGGCAACCTTGCCCTCATCGTACAGCCTCTTCAGCGGGCCCATGTTGGGGTTGAGGCCGACGTATCCGTCCAGGTCCAGGGCCTGGCCCTCCGGCACGCGCACGGACGGGCGATTGTCGTAGTACAGCGGGTCCCCGTGCGGCACCAGCGTATTCAGCGCGTCGTTGCCGCCGGACAGCTGGAGCACCACCAGCACCGGATCTTTCTTCGTAGCGGTCATTGTGTTTCTCCTTGTGGTTGGGCGGTCATGGGCATGGCGGTTCAGATCTGCTCAGCGTTTCAAGGTGGGCGAAGGTGGGCGGTGGTTCGTTAAACGGTTCACCTTTAGCCGCAGCTTCCTCCCGGCGACGGTTCCAATCTTCCCAGCGGACTTGCGTCGTAGCCTCGCCTTCGGCAAAGTTCACGGCGTAGGCTTCAGCGTCGTATTTGTCATAGCCCATGGCGTGGGCTGTCCGATGGCCTTGGTCGTAGCTCTTCGTCCAAGCAATCTCGAAGCCTGTCGCGCAACCCTCAGCCAAGAGTTTGGCATAAGCCTCCTCAAACCGCCTGGCTCTGGCTTTGCGCATCCGATTTTCGAGCCAAATTCCCGCTAAAACCATTTTCGCTTCTCAGGCAAGTCATTCCCTATCGGCTTTCCGGTTCGGGGGAGGAGGCGGAGGTTCGGTAAAGGCTTCGCCTTTGGCTTCGGCCTCTTCCCGGCGCCGATTCCATTCCGACCAGCACTGATGCACTTCCTGCCGGGCTTTCCGCAGCCGCCGTTCAGTCCAAATTTCTGCGAGAACCATTCTGCCTACCTCAACGACAATCGGTGATACGATCAGCGATACCCCGCCCTGAGGATTTCGCCGGTGGTGACGTACTGTATCGCTTGCCAATTGGTGATCTTTTCCGTCGCGACTGCAAACAGAGTGTTGGTCACTGCCAGATATACGGTAATGACGGTGAAAACGGCTAGGTACCAGGGAGCCGCCCTGATCGGAATATTCGGAATACCTATGCGCCGGTCGCGCTCTGGTCCATCCCGTCGCTCCACCATCCTTCATCGCTGTCGTTCCGGTTGTCGGCTGCCCCGGCCGCCGCTCGGCGACCTGGGGCAGCCGCAACCGAACCATGACTACGCGAACTGGTACTCCTGGGTGCTCACGATCAGTTGCAGGGTCTGGGCGATGGTATCCGAGTATTCGGGGGACCCGGGTGCGGGATTGCCGACGAACGCAACCAGCTGCTCCTTGGTCTCGGAAGCCAGCTCGTAGGCTCCCACCATCTCCAGGCATCGGTCAACGATGCCCTCTGCTGTGCTCACCTGCTCGCTGTCCAGCCGGGATACGATCTCGCGAACGCCCGGCAGGCTGGTGTTGCCCACCTGGTCGGCAGCAAAGTTGATCCGCTCCACCAGCGTGCCCGAGTCGATCCACTCGGCGCCGGTGTGCCAGCCCTCCACGGTGGGCGGGTTCATCAGGTCCTGCCCCATGTAGCGGATGGTGTTGGCCAACGGCTGCAGGCCCAGCTTCGGCGACGTGAAGTCCTGCACCAGGCGCATCGTGCCGATCACCACCTCGGTCGGGCTCTTCACCTTCTCGAAGCGGGCATCCTTGAAGAAATCGGAGTTGAACATGACCCGCAGCATGGCGGTCAGGTTGTAGCCGGAGTCGAAGTACGTCTGCTCCAGCAGCGCGATGGCTTCGGGGTCGCGCGGCGCCGTATTCTGCCAGGCCGGCACCTGCACCTCGTCGGCCACGAAGAAGTTGTACAGGTGGCGCGAAACGAAGCGGGCCGCTGACTGCTGCCGGGCAATGATGTCAACGATGTCGTCGCCGTTGAAGTTGCCCGTCTCGCCGAGGAACGTCTTCTGGTCGTTGTCGTGGTCGTAGGGGTTGTAGATGAAGTTCGACTCGTACCGCCCGTAGGGGTAACGCGGCACGGCGTTGGTGATGGTCCAACCGGTGAAGGCCCGGGCCGCTTCCTTCACGTCATCCTCGGAATAGTTGGCCTCGCCGTCCATGCCGACGCCCAGCGAGAACAGTTCCAGCAGCTCGCGGCCCCAGTTCTCGTTGATCGCGCCCTTGTGGCTCATGCAGTTGTCCAGGTAGAACACCATGGCCGGGTCCCGGGACAGGCCCTTGAGCAGGACGTCGAAGTCGCCCATGCCCAGGTCGCGGAACATGTCCAGCTGGAGCTGGATCTGCCGCCCGTGCTCGCACTTGGAGTTGCCCGTGCACAGGATCCCGTGCCAGAAGAGGGCCATCTTCTCTTGCAGTGGGCGCTTGGTGTTGATCATCCGGTAGGTGAGATACGCCTGGTTGACTTCCAGCGCGTTCATCTCCTTCCAGTCAACGAAGTGTCGCTCCAGGATGTCCATCTCCAGGTCAGGCTGGGAGATGGGGTTGAGCAACTCTTCAACGGTGGCTTCATAGCCGGCGGCGGCGCGCTGTTCCAGCTCGGCGTAGCTGGCGCCGAAACCGGCCCGACGCATCAGGTGCGCCATCTGGGCAATTTCCTGGTTGGTGGGCATAGCGTGTACCTCCTGGGGTGCGGTGGCGGTTGCAGGCGCAACCATAACGATTAACGACGATTTCCGCACGCGATGACCACGGCTAAAGCACGCGCGCGACAACCATCTGGAGATGGCCGCATACTACTCGCCGGCCCGTTTGAGTGTCAAGAAAAACGCGAGTTGGTAACTGTTCACGTTTAAAGGGGCAGGAACGGTTTGCAGTGGAAATTCCGTGCCTAGTTGCCTCTCCACAACAGGCTGAATAGTCGGCAGATACCCACAAGCCTGAACAGTTACGCGAGTTGGCGACAGCCAACGGCAGGGTTCAAACGATCGAAACCCCATGATCAATCAGCGTTGCGCCCGTTTTTTACGGCTGCCGCCAAGCCGTGATCTGCTCTTCGAGTTGGGCGAGAAAAGCAACCGCCGTCCCGTGTAGTCGCTGCGCTTCACGCTGACCAATGATGCGCGCAATTTCTGGTACGGTGCGGTTTATTTCAAGAGCAAGTTCTTCCAGCGCGACCTTGTCCGGGTTCTGCTGTCGGACCGCTCCGTCAACCATTTGCCTGATTGACCGCATCCTCTGTTCCAAATCTGCGGAGGTAATTCCCAACGGCGTTGCGTAATCATCCCGGTGATTTTCCAATGTCTGCCAAATCCACGTTTCCGGCGCGCGGTCACCCGGTAAAAACAGAGGTTGAATGGACTGACCATAATCCGATGCCACGCTTTTGAGAACAACTTCCTGGCTTCTGGAATCGCCGTCCAGAACCAGCACAAAATCACCCAATTTTCCGAACTTACCCAACGTTCGAATATGTCCGGGAAACTCCGATTGTCCAGTATCTCGGCCAATGATGTAATCATCATGGCGCAACCCAATTTTGACGTTCAGGACATCCAGAAAACCGTGCAACAGCCCTTCGGCTTCCTGGTCTTCACAGAGTATGGAAAGCCGGTCGCGGGACTGACCGTAAAGGGCTTTCTGCAAAATATCCCGGTAAAGCGGAACTCGATACACTTCTGCGGTATCTTCATTCCGGTCGAGGAATAAGCGCGCTTCCGGTGGAACGCTATCCAGAACAACCGGACTGTGCGAGGTTACGACAATTTGCAGTTGGTTCCGCAACGCGATGCGCTGAAATTCCAGCATGGCCTGTTGCTGCGTGTAAGGATGGAGACCAGTATCCACCTCATCAATCAGGATGAGGGCGTCGCGCAAGCTCGATATGTCTTTGGATATACGGAGAATTGCCCGCTCCCCGGCCGACATATGAAATTCGGAATAACTAGCTCCACTGCCGCTGCCCAGTTGAGCAAATAGTAAGTCTCTAGATTGTGACGTAATCCGGGAAATGCTGCGATACCGACGGGGCAACACACGATGAGCGAATATGAGCAAGTCGTCGGTAATTTGCTCCGAGTGAAGGTCTTTTCGGACTAATTGCAGAAGGCTTCGCACCTCCGAGGGATTGGTTAAATTGGCAAGCGTCCGCAGATACAGCTGACGCTCAGGCTGTTTCGCGTTTTTGCGCCCCATGAAACTGCGGTTCCAAGCCTTGCCGCGCCTCCATATCATCGAACTGCGTTCGTTATTGTCAAGGTAGTGAAATTCAATCTCTGTCTTTTCTGGGACGTCCTGCAGGCCGGTTCCACCGCCGGTAAAATTCGGAAACAGGCTCGTCGGCACAAAGTCTCGGGGCCCGCTCCCCGGCACGTCATAACCGCAGGCGCAGGCAAAAAGCACGGTCGATTTTCCGCAGCCGTTGGGCCCAGCCAAGACGCTTACCGGGTAATCAAAAGGCACCCGCAAATCACGGATACCACGCAGGTTCCGAATTCGCACTTCAGTCAGGGCGTTATCGCGTTGTATCCGCTGGCTGCGCAACGCATTCCATACGTCGTTCAGCTGCCGCTCAATTCCCGTCATCATGCCCTCCTGTTACTCGCCACCAACCCCGCCACCCGTTCCTTCACCCACTCGCCCGCCTCCCCCTCAAACGCCGGCCCCGGCGGCGGTTCGCCATAGCGCGCTTCCTGGTTGTAGCGGGCGGTGTGGTGGAGACGGTCAACGATGGCGCTCAGGTCCACCTCGGGCGCTTGCGCCTCGTCTTCGGACAGCAGCGGCAGCGTGAACTTGGGGATCCGCTGCCTGACCATGAAGGGGTATAACAAGGCCCCGGGGCTCTCCACGCCACGGCACACCAGGATACGGTAATCGCTGGACGGCGGCGGCGTTTCCAGCGGCATCGGTTCCCAGCCGCGCAGCAGGTCTATCTCCACCAGGTTGACCAGTCCGCCGACTATCGCCTCGCGCTTGCGGATATACCGGCGGCGACCCTCCCCCGGCCGCTTGTTGGTAGGGGACAGTACCTCAACCACCGTGACCAGCTCCCGCTCTGGAACCGTTTCCACTCGCAGCCAAAGCACATTGACCTCGCGAGGCATTCTCACCCTTACCGACACGGCCTCATCCGGCGGAGCGGCAATCGCGGCGGCCGTATCCCCGCCGGCCGGCGCAACGAAGGGAGATTCCCTGGTCACCAGCGCGTCGGGGATCACGAGATTCAACTCAGACGCAGCTCCGAAGGGCTCTTCGACCTCCACCCGTCGTTGCAGGGCAATGCGATAATTGTCCGGCAGCTGCGGTCCCAGAACATCGCGCAGCTGTCCAATTAATCCATTGTGAAAGTCCGGCCAGAGATCCGGGCTTTCCAGGTAAGGATTCATCCCCGGGAACGGGTTGTCGTACTTCATGCCGGCCTATCCCCTCGGGTCGCCGCCAGCCCGGACGCCATGGGCTTACCCGCCCCGACGCCGCTTGTGCTGCCGCAGGATGCAGTCGTCCATGATCACGCCCAGCCCGGCATCCCGCGCTCGCTCCGCCGCCGCCTGGTCAACCACCCCGTCCTGCATCCAGACGTACCGCGCCCCGATGCTCACGGCGTCGTCCGTGACGGCCCCGGCGAACTCGCTGCGCCGGAACACGTCCACCAGGTCGATGCTCAACCCCTCGGCCTGCGCCGCCGCCCGCGCTGCGTCCAGGTCGTCATAGGACCGCTCGCCCAGCACTGTGGAGCCCTTCAGCGCCGGGTTCACCGGAATGATCCGGTAGCCCTGCGATTGCATATACGCGGTAACCCCGTGGCTGGCCCGCGCCGGATTGTCCGACAGGCCCACCACCGCAATGGTCTTCACGCTGTCCAGAATCTCATCAATCAAGTCCATAACTTTTCCTCACATCGATATACAGGATGAACAGGATTTCAAGATTGTCATCTGCCAGATCAATCCTGTCCATCCTGTTCATCGATGTAAAGGCTGATTTTCAGTCAGCGGCTTGCCGTGCTGTCGTTGGTGGTGATGGTGATGTGCCCCATGTAGCCGTTGGTCGTGGCGCCGTGCCAATGGTTCTCCCCGGCCTTGATCTGGACCACGTCGCCCACGCCCACGTGATGCTCTTCGGTCTCGTTGGCCACGATCCCGTTGCCCACGGTGATGACCAGTATCTGGTCACTGCTGTGCACGTGCCATCCCGTCTGGGCGCCCTTCTCGAAGTTCACCACGCTGGCGTTGAAAAAGTCGCTCTCCCCCTCGGGGATGATGGGCTGGCGCGTGCGATGCACGTCGCCGCCGGTCCATCCCGGTACCGCCGCCGCCGTTCCCAGCGGCACGTGCTCCACGTTCGCAATCCGTACTACGCGCATAGTTCAGCCTCCTGGTGTTGTGGTTGTGTTGGTTTCAGGCGGAAATCGGTTGACGCAACTGCTCGATCAACTCCGCGTCCGTGTCGAACTCCAGCTCCAGCAGCCCGCGTGCGATGTTGTGGGCCACCCGTCGATCTTCATCGTCGCCGGTGGCCAGCAATTCCCGAATGCCTTTTACGGTTTCATCACGCAGTGCCGGACTGCGCTTGATCCGGTGGCGCGCCCCGACTTTCCAGTCTTCCGATCTCGGACCCATCTCGCGCTCCTTATCTCGCACCAGCTTTGTAATCCGCCCAACGTACTCTTGATGCGACGATATCGCTGCGTTGGTCGCTCTTGTCCCCACCACCCAACAGTATAATCAGCGTCGGCCCGTCCCACGCGAAGTAAATCCGATAACCAGGCCCGAAGTGAACTCGTCGTTCGATGACCCCGTCGCCGACCCCTCGAGTGTCGCCAAAATTGCCTGCGGACATGCGGGCCAGTACGTGGTGGATTCGATTCTGAGCCGACGCCGGCAAGCCATCCAACCAACGGTCAAACGGGCTCCGGTCCCGATAGTCCAAGTATGCCCGAACTTCCGGCATACCGCCATTCCAGCACTGGACCCCTACTGCATTTCACGTCAGGCGGAAATAGGCTGCCGCAACTGCTTCAGCAACTCCACGTCCGTGTCGAACTCCAGCTCCAGCAGCCCGCGTGCGATGTTGTGGGCCACTCGTCGATCTTCATCGTCGCCGGTGGCCAGAAGCTCCTTTACGCCTTCCACGGTGAGCGCGAAGTACTCCGGGTCGCGTTTGACCGCGCGACGTTCTGCGATTTTCCAATCTTCAGACAACGGCATCGTTACCTCCTCGCGCTTTCCGCATTTTGTAGTCTCTCCATCGTCCCCGGGCTCTTAGGTATGTCATCGCGTTGAGCGCTCTTGTCGCCTCCGCCAAGCAGAATTGCGAGGTCCGGACCATCCCAAGCAAAGTAAATCCGGTAACCTGGCCCAAAGTCGGCGCGGCGTTCAATCACTCCTTCGCCGACGGCGCGAACATCGCCAAAATTTCCCTCGGCCATTCTGCCCAGTATCTGTTGGATGCGGCGGCGCATCGTTGGAGACAGACCATCCATCCAGAGGCTGAACAAGTTCCGCCCCCGGTAATCCAAATACGCCCGAACTTCCGGCATGCCGCCATTCTAGCGCCGGCCTTTCTTAGCCATAGATCCTCTACTGTCATCGATCCTCGGTGGAGGTGCGGTACGCCCGGCTGTTTTTGGTTTGGTCAGTGTCAGGCGGAAATCGGTTGCCGCAACTGCTCGATCAGCTCCACATCCGTGTCGAACTCCAACTCCAGCAGCCCGCGGGCCATGCGGTGAGCCACGCGGCGGTCTTCGTCGCTGCCGGTAGCGAGCAGTTCTTGTATATCCTCCGCAATCCCGACGCGCAATTCGGGGCTGCGCTTAATCAATTCCCGCGCTCCGATTTTCCAGTCTTCCGACCGCGGCATGGTCATATTCGATACCCCTCATCGATTTTGGTGCTCATGCCAGCGTTCTTTGGCTATAGCGATGTCGCTGCGTTGGCTGCTCTTGTCCCCGCCTCCCAGCAGGACGATCAGCGTCGGGCCATCCCAAGCGAAGGTAAATCCGATAACCGGGGCCGAAATCGGCCTGACGCTCAATGACGCCTTCCCCTACGCTCCTGACATCACCCAGATTCCCCTCTTCCATTCGTGCCACTATCCGAAGAATGCGACGTTGTACCTGCCAGGAAAGCTCTTCCAGCCACAAATAGAAGGGTCGTCGCCCCCTACGGTCGGCATAAGCGCGAACTTCCGGTATAGCGCCATTTTAGTACCCGGCTCCATCGCCGCAGGCGCACTGTAGCGCCTGCGGCAATCTGATGTAGGCCCTACTTCACCGGAACCGGAATCCCGGCGACCTTGATCGGCACGCTGCCCACGGTATTCCGGCTGGTAAAGTACAGCGTCTTCCAGTCGGACCCGCCGAAGCACAGGTTCGTCGTCGCCGGCTGCCCGTGCACCACGATGCCCAGGGTCTCGCCGCCCGCGTTCATGACGTGCAGGCCGCCCGCGCCGCCGCAGTACACGTTGCCCTCAACGTCCACCTTCATCCCGTCCGGCACGCCCTCGCGCTCGCCGCGCAGGTCCTTGAACAGCCGGTCCGACGCCAGGGCGACCGACCCGTCGTCCTGCACGTCAAAGGCGCGGATGATGCCCCGACGCGAGTCGTTGATGTAGAGAACCGTCTCGTCCGGATTGAAGGCCAGCCCGTTGGGTACCACGAAGTCAGACACCAGCAGCGTCAGCGTGCCCAGGTCCGGCGAAATGCGGTACACGCCCGAGATGGTCTGCTCCCACTGCTCCCGCGGCCGCCGGAACGTCCACGGGTCGGTGAAGTAGATGCTGCCGTCCGACTTGACCACCACGTCGTTGGGCCGGTTCAGCTGCCGACCCTGGAACTGGTTGGCCAGCACGGTGGTCGACCCGTCATGCTCCAGCCGGCTGACCCGCCGGCCGTCGTGCTCTGCGGCGATCAGCCGACCCTGCTGGTCGCGGGTCAAGCCGTTGTGCCGGTTCACCGGCTCGGCCTCCACGGTCACGCCCGAGCCGGGGGTGTACCGCATGCGCCGGTTGTTATGGATGTCGCTGAACAGCAGGTAGCCGCCGTCGCTCCACCACAGCGGACCTTCAGCAGGGCCTTCCCCGCCTCCGAACCCCGACCCGTGTTCCTCGATGGGTGCGTCGGTGTCGATGATGGCGTCCAGGGCGGAAGACAACTTTTCGATAGGCATAAGTGCGCCTCCTGTTGTGTCCGGCGTCCGTTCCGGCGGACCGGTGACGTCCGGGATACTGACGTAGCTCGCGGCGCCATTGTATGCCCGCCAATCGGGCCGCGCAAACCACCCGGGAACCGGCGCCCGCGCCTCACCGCCTCACGCGTGCCCAGTTCCACCGGAACCGTCATTGCGAGCGCAGCGCGGCAATCTCGTTGGGGATAGGAACACTGCTGCGGGCACGAGATCGCCGCGTCGCTTCTCTCCTCGCGATGACAATATGCGCACGCCCGGCGATGACACAATGCGCACGCCTGCGCTTCACCGCCCCTTGCTTTGTCCCGCAGACGCCCGGGCCGATGACACTATATCTGTCTCCCGATTATATTGCGCCATTGACGGTCGAGATAAGATACTTGCAATGCCGTACCGGCGGATGGCGACTACTCAGCGCTTTCCCAGATCGGGACGACCATAGCGCCACACGTCTAATTTGGAGCGCGACCCTTGGCTACTCCACCGGTGAACCCGCACATCCGCTACGAACCGGATGAACACCCTCCCCCCCTGCTCACCGCCGGCGCCGGCCTCCAGGCTGCTCTGCTGACCATCGGCGGGATCATCCTGAGCATAGTTATCGTCTTTCGCATCGCTGAACAGCCCGCAGCCTACATCGCCTGGGGCGTCTTCGCCGCTCTGCTCATCAGCGGAATCACAACCATCATCCAGGGAGCCCGCATCTGGCGCATCGGCGCCGGGCACATCCTGGTGATGGGCACCTCCGGCGCTTTCTTCGCCGTGTGCGCCGCCGCGCTCATTGAAGGCGGTCCCGCCCTCATGGCCAGCCTCGTCGTCGTGTCCGCCCTGTTCCAGTTCGCCCTGGCCGCCCGCCTGTCTGTCCTCCGCGGCATCTTCACTCCGGTCGTCTCCGGAACCGTGATCATGCTCATCGCCGCCACCATCATGCCCATCGTGTTCGAGATGCTCAGCGACGCCCCGGAAGGCACCGCCCCCGTCGCGCCTCCCCTGGTTGCGGTGGTCACCATTCTGGTCATCGTCGTCCTGGTCCTCCGCGCCCCCGCCTCCTGGCGATTGTGGTCGCCGGTCGTCGGCATCATCGTCGGCTGCGCGATATCCGCTCCCTTCGGAATGTATGACGTACAGCACGTGAAGGATGCCCCCTGGGTTGGCATCCCATTTAGCGCCTGGCCCGGCTTCGACTTCACTCCCGGCGTGGAGTTCTGGGCCCTGCTCCCCGCCTTCATCGTCGTCACCTTCGTCGGCGCCATCGAAACCATCGGCGACGGCGTCGCTATTCAGCGTGTCTCCCGCCGCCGTCCCTCGGCCACCGACTACCGCGTCGTACAGGGCGCCCTCAACGCCGACGGCGTGGGGAACTTCCTCTCCGGTCTTGCCGGCACCCTGCCCAATACCACCTACTCCACCAGCATCTCCCTGGCCGAGGTCACCGGAATCGCCGCCCGCCGCGTCGGCATCGTGGTCGGGGTCATCTTCATCCTCCTGGCCTTCTTCCCCAAGGTGGCCGCACTGCTCATTGCCGTGCCGTCGCCTGTGGTTGCCGCCTACGCGGGCATCCTCATTTCCCTCCTCTTCATCCAGGGTATGCGCATCATCGTCCAGGACGGCCTCGACCACCGCAAAGCCACCATCGCCGGGGTTGCCTTCTGGACTGGAGTCGGATTTCAGAACGGCGTCATCTTCCCCCAGTTGCTGGGCGATGGCTTCGTGGGCGTCCTTCTCAACAATGGCATGACCTCCGGCGCCATCGTCGCCGTTGCGCTGACCGCCCTGGTCGATCTCAGCAAGCCCCGTCGCCGCCGCCTGCGCATCCCCCTGGATGATGACGCGCCTCAGCAGGTGGACGACTTCCTCCGCGCCTTCGCCTCGCGCGTCAACTGGAACGGCGACGCTGCCGACCGCCTCGCCGCCGCCGGCGAGGAGACCCTGGTCATCCTCTCGCAAAGCGACGACGACTCCGAACCGGACGATTCCCCTCGCCGGCTCGCCGTCAGCGCCCGTCGCGAGGGCAGCAACGTGGACCTGGAGTTCATCTCCTCCCTCGAGGGCGAAAACGTCGAAGATCGCCTCACCTACCTCAGCGCCCTGCCCCCGGTGCCCGACGACGGCGAGGTCTCCTACCGCCTCCTCCGCCACTACGCCTCCTCCGTCCGCCACCAGAAATACCACGGCCTCGACGTAGTAATCGTCAGCGTGGCTGCCGACTGAGCAACGCCCAAACGTCCGCAGTTTCGCATGCGGGAGACGTTGATAACGTAGGGGCGAATGATCATTCGCCCCATAGGCATCAAGTTAAGGGAAGCTGCCGGTAAGATGGTGATTGCATTCCAATCAATCGCCACCGGAGCTTCCCATGAGCAGTGTACCAGAAGTTGCCCAGGCCATGAGCCGGGTTCTCACCGGAGTGGCCCAGCAGGCCGCCGCCGAGACGGGGCTGGTGCAACGGCGTTCCAAACTCACCGGTCCCGGCTTGGTGCAGACCCTGGTTTTCGGTTGGCTGGCCGACCCGGACGCCAGCCTCAGTTCGCTGACCCAGATGGCGGCCACGCTGGGGGTGACCATCAGTCCCCAGGGCCTGTTCCAGCGGTTCACGCCCCAAGGGGCGGAATGTCTGTACCGAGTTTTGCAAGAGGCTTTGGGTCAAGTTATTGACGCCGAACCGGTGGCGATTCCGCTACTGCGGCGCTTCACCGCCGTGTTGATCCAGGACAGCTCGGTCATCATGCTGCCCGACGGACTGAGCGAGGTCTGGGCCGGTTGCGGCGGCAGCGGTTCCTATGGACAGTCAGCCCTGAAACTACAGGTCCGGCTGGATTTGACCACTGTTTCTGATGCTGGGGCCTTTTCTGACTGATGGGCGAACCCCGGACAGCAATTCTGCGGTGCAGACGGCGCCGGTCCCAGCTGGCGCGCTGCGCATTGCCGACTTGGGGTATTACCGACTGGATACCTTCCGGGAATTGGCGGCGCAAGGGGGCTATTTCCTGTCTCGGTACAAAGCCGGAACCAAACTCTACCGGCATGATGGCGCGGAACTGGACCTGCGGAAGCTGCTGTCCACTCCGTCGGCAACCGGCATTGACCGGCCGGTATTGCTGGGGCGCGCCCACCGCTTGCCTGTCCGCCTGCTGGCCGTCAAAGCGCCCCCAGAAGTGAGCGCCCAGCGGCGGCGGCAACTCAAAGACCACGCCCGCAAGAAAGGTCAGCAGCCCAGCAAAACCCGGTTGGCCTTATGCGACTGGACCATCTACGTTACCAACGCGCTCCCATCCCAGATCAGCCGAGATGAGGCAATGGTATTGGCGCGGGCGCGCTGGCAGATTGAACTGCTTTTCAAACTGTGGAAGCAACACGGAGGCATTGACCGCTGGCGCTCCGCCAATCCCTGGCGGATCCTCTGTGAGGTCTATGCCAAACTGACCGCCATGGTCATCCTGCACTGGACTTTGCTGACTGCGGTCTGGATGTACCCGGACCGAAGCCTGGTCAAGGCCGCCGCCGCCGTCCGTCGCTACGCCGTAATGCTGGCTACTGCCATGACCGGACTACTTACGGCAACCATGGTCATCGAGCAGATTGGCTTATGCCTGCGCGCCGGGTGTAGAATCCAGCGGCGTCGTCAACGCCCCGGGTCATATCAACTACTACTCGCCCTAACCGACGACGCTTAACTTGATGCCTATGGGGCGAATGATCATTCGCCCCTACCACTCGGTCAGCACATCCCATTCATCCTGTCGATCCATGCCAACAGCTCACGCGCAACCAGCTCCAGTGGTTGTAACTGTTCAGGGTCGTGGCGCTGAATGGGCAGAAGTTGGTTGGGGGATGGCTGGCGTTGAGGACGGGGAACGCTTCGTCTTCGTGGCCGAACTGGACGCGCCGTCGGACTACAACGCCGCCGAGCGCAGCCTGCGGCCGCTGGTGACCAGCGGGAAGATCAGCGGGGGCGCCCGGTTGGGAGCGGGCGCCGAGACCAAAATGACCCTGGCCTCAGTCTTCGGCGCCTGGCGAGCGCAAAGCCTCAACCCACTCACCTCCTGCCGCCAACTGCTCGCTTCCCCTCAACCCTGAACAGTTACGACCGTGCTACAGATCGGCCGCCAACCGCCGCACCAGGTTCGCCGCCGCTTCACGGGTGTCGTCGCGTTGCAGCGCGTACTCCAGCGAAGCTCTGAGCAATCCCAGCGGGTTGCCGCCGTCATAGCGTGTCCCTTCAAACTCGCAGGCGTACACGGCCACATCTTCCATCAGCAACGCCAATCCGTCGGTCAGCTGGATCTCGCCCCGGGCGCCCGGGGGTGTGCGCTCGAGGCAATCGAACACCTGCGGCGGGAGAAGATAACGGCCCACGATGGACAGGTTGGACGGCGCCGTCCCCGGCGGTGGCTTTTCCACCATACCGCGGACTCGGTGTCGACCATCCCCCGATGGTTCCGAGTCCACGACGCCGTAATTCTGCACCAGTTCCCACGGCACGCGCTCCACCGCCACCGCTGCGGCGCCGTCTTCGCCGGCGACGGCAGCCATCATCTGGGACAGCACTCCCGGCGAGTTGTCGACTATGTCGTCCGGCAAAATCACGGCGAACGGTTCATTCCCAACGGCCTCTCGCGCCGTGAGCACGGCATGACCCAAACCCAGCGGTTCCTCCTGGATCACGAATGACACATTGGCCAGATCCGAACCGGATCGGACTTTCTCCAGGAGCTGCGCGTCGCCGGCCAGTCGCGCTTCCAGATCCGGTCGCGGCCGGAAGTACTCGGCGATCCCTTCTTTTCCGGGGGAGGTGACGACGATTACATCCGTAATTCCCGCTTCCGCGGCCTCTTCCACCACGTACTGCAGCATGGGCCGGTCGAGAATGGGCAGCAATTCCTTGGGCACGGATCGGGTTACCGGCAGGAACCTGGTGCCCAATCCGGCGGCCGGTATGACTGCTTTACGAATAGCGGCGCACATCGCCAACAATCATAGCACGATGCGGTGGTGTCGCCGGACGTGCCCGTGGCGGCGACGTCAGCGCGGGCGAGCGGGCTATTCCGGATGTGTCAAACGCTCAGCGCTTTCTACCGGTCGCGGCGAAGCGCGCCGGGTGCTGGCCAGGTAAGCGATCACGATCATGGCCGGCATGGCCAGGATAATGATCCCGATGATGATGACCACGGTGAGCTCAGTGAAGCCCAGCTTCCCCAGCAGGATGTGGCTGAGGGCGGCCATGATCCACTGCAGCAGGGTCGGATCCGCCTCCCCGTGGTGGCGTCCCACTGCCGCCAGTATGGCAACAAACGCTGTTCCGCCCATATAGCGATCACCGCGGGCCGAACCGGTCAAACGGCGGCCCTAGTATCGTCCTCCCGCCCCGGCCGTCGCCAACTGCGGGCCGCCCTCTGCCGGACGCGAGTTGTACCGGCTGGAATAGTGGTACTCCTTGATGCTGTAGGCCATGATCGAAGCCGGAATCAGGGTGAGGCCCGCGATCAGGAACGGCCAGAAATAGCTGTTGCCAAACCATTCGTAGGCGTAACCCGCAAACTGGATGCTGAAGAACGACCCGATCTGATGGGAGAAAAACACCCAGCCGCTGATGGTTCCCAGCGCGCGGAACCCGTAAACGTCAGCCGTCAGCGTCGACGTCAACGGTACGCTGGCCACCCAGGACATGCCGGACAGCAGGGCGAACGCCACCAGCCCCAACATTCCATACCCCATCAGTGGCAGGAACACCAGGGCCATGAACGCCACGCCTCGAGTCGCGTAAACCAACGCTAGCACGTTCTTGCGCCGCATCCGGTCACCCATGAACCCGGTGATGATCACACCTGCGGCGTTGAGCCCCGTCATTACGCCGAACATCAGCGCGGCGAAGACCTTCTTGTCATCGAAGGTCATCCACAGGAAGTTGACCGTGTCCGGCAGGATGTCCTCCGCGTACGGTATGAAGTGAATACTCAGCAGGCCGGTGGTGATGCCGCAAACCACGTATGCGCCGGACAACTGCCACATGGGCGGCGTCTTGAAGCACTGCCGCCAACTGTTCACTTCGTACAGGCCGGACTGGCGTCTCTGCGGCGCGCTTCCTGCCGGAGCATCCTCGGGATTGGGGTCGCCATCCGGGTTCAGCCCCATGTCCGCCGGGCTGGGCCGGAGGAAAAACACCGCCAGCGGCGCCGACAGGAATATGACCATCGCGCCCAGCAGGAACCACACGGTGCGCCAACCGACCAGTTCCACCCCGGCTACGTTCAGGCTGGAGCCGTCGATAACGCCCATCAGGTATGCGGCGAAGGGGATCATCAGCAGGCCGCCGATGGAAGTGCCGGCTGCGGCAAGGCCCGTCGCCTTGCTCCTCTTGCGCTGGAACCAGCGCACCACCAGGGCCAGCATGTTGGTTATCGACGCCGCGCTCAGGCAGGTGTTGATCACGATGGAGAACACCACTATGAACCACAGCAGGTCCAATGGGATGCTGACCACGCCCAAGTTGAGGGAGTGGTCCAGGTCCTGGATGAACGCGAGGCTCATGATCGCCAGGCCCATTATGGACAGCCCGATGCCAAACACCCGACGCGGGCCGTACTTGTCGAACAGCGCGCCCATGATGGGCTGCATGGCTCCGTTTATGAGAAAGCCAACGGAACCCACCCAGGAAATATCAGAGCGGTCCCACCCGAACGTGGGCTCCATCTCGGTAACAAACAGGCCGAACCCCTGACGGCCCGGCATGGAAAGGAACGAAACAAAGAAGCAGGTGGCAACGATATACCAGCCGAAATACATCGGCGCGGCAACCGGCGCTGCGGATTTGGATGTCATACGACCCCTTGTCAGGCGCGTTCCGTGATCTGATGCACGGGCATCGCCACGTATCATGCCATCATAGCAGGCAGGTCAACCGGGCGCTATCACGGGTTTTGGGCTGGTGGCGCGAAAACGGCCTTGCGATTACCTCTCCCGAGGCGGGCGACGGCGGTGATGGAAGATCTCCGACAACGGTATTGCCAGTTCCGGCAGGAGTGGCGTTATCAGCACGTCGCCAGGGCCAAGTACCGCCCGCTCCGCATATACGCCACCCCGCAGTTCCAGTTGGGTTACGGTGTCGTTGCGCGGGTCTATGGGCCAATACTCGGCAACGCCGGCTTCGGCATAGATTTGGCGTTTGCGAACCAGGTCGCGGTTGCGGTCAGTGGACAGGATTTCCACCACGATATCGGGCGTTCCCTCCACCCGGCTCACGCCCACGATGCCCCGACTTTGCGCAAGGATTATGACGATATCAGGCTCGGGCGCTCGCTGTAGTTCCCGGGACAGGATGGTGGTCATTTCGTGGTAAAACTCAGCGGGTGGATCTTCAAAGCCGTCCAAGTAGTCGTCGATATGGCGGCAGAACCGCTGAATGATGAACTGGTGATCCGGGCTGCCTGACCCCATGATGTACAGCACTCCGTCGTCGAGCTCCCACTTGCCGTCGGTCTCGCCCAAGGCCAGGAAGTCGTCCAGGGACATTCGCATTCCCGTGCGGTATTTCGTGGTGGTGGTCATCGCATCCTCCGCATCTGCCGGCTGGATGGGCTGGTCAGTCAGCGGCCCCAGCTACAGCCGGAGCGGTCTGATAGCGCACCGAGTACCTGCGCTCCCGAATGGAGAATGCGCTGATCGCCGCCGGGTAGAGCATCACCGCCGCGATGATGAACGCCGCCACGTAGTCGCCGGTGATCTCGCGCAGGTAGCCGGCCATCAGCACGCTGGTGAACCCTCCCAACTGGTGGAACAGGAAGGCCACTCCCGAAATGGTCGCCAGCGACTTCAACCCATACACCTCGGCCGTCAGCGAAGTCGTCAGCGGGGCCGTGGCGATCCAGGACAGGCCCGCAACCACGGAGAAGATCAGCAACCCGGCTATCACCGGTATGCCGGGTACGATCAGCGAAGCCACCAGGATCACATAGCCGGTTCCCCGACAGAAATACACCAGCGCGAGCCAGTTCTTGCGCCGGCCGATGCGGTCGGAAATCCAGCCGGCGCCGGTGGCTCCCAGCGCGTTGAGGCCCGACATCAGCCCGAAGATCAACGCTGCGGTCTGCGGGTTGATCCCTTCTTCCACTGCCATCGGCACAAAGTGCACGGCCAGCATGAACGTCGTCGACCCACAGATAAAGTACGAGAAACTCATCTGCCAGATCGGGAGCGAACGGAATGCCTGACGCCAGTTCTCGGCGAACAGTGGCTGAGGCGGCGGTCCCTCGGCTCCCGGCGAACCCCCCGGCCCAGTGTCGGGAACCGGGTCGCCGTCGGGTGTCAAACCCTTCTTCGCCGGATCGTCGTGCAGGAACATGAAAGCCAGGGGGATCCCCAGCGCCAGGATCATCACACCCAGCACGATCCACGACAGCCGCCAGTCGATCAGGCTGATCATGTACGCCGCAAAGGGAACCAGGATCAAACCGCCCAGGGACATGCCGGAGGCGTTCAGGCCGATGACCAGACCCCGACGGCGGCGGAACCATTTGCTGAGCATTGCCCCGGTGTTGGTCAACGACGTGCCGCTCTGGCCCACCGCCGCTACCACGCCAAAAATCGAGATCAGGTACCAGATGCTGCCTGTGGCCGCCATCAGCAGCGTGGACACGCCCACGACGACAATGCCCGCCATCACTACGATCCGCACGCCCACCCGGTCGAACAGGTACCCCATGAAAGGCTGCGACACCCCGTTCAGCAAGGCCCCAAGCGCGGCCGCCCACGAGACGACGGTCCGGTTCCACTCGAATTCCGCCTCCATGGGCACGACGAAGGCGCCGAACGCGTTCCGCGTGCCCATGGTGAGGAACGCGATGAACATGCAGGTGGCCACGACGAACCACCCGTAAAACATGCCGGACCGCGCCGGATTACTCACCGCCATGATGCCCCCATGCCCCTTCGCTACGTTGCCCGTGGATTGAGGCGGATTGTATGCCTGCAACGGTGGGGGCGCAAGGCAGATCTCAATCGCCGAGGTGGCTACTTCGTCACCGGGGGCATGAATTCGCGCAGTTCCAGGGTCACATCGGGAAAAGCCTGTGGGCTGATGCTGCCACCGGCGGGAATAGTGCGGACAGTGGAGTACTCGGTTCCCACCGGATCGGTACGGGCCTCGACTTCACCAGTGCGCAGATTGGCTATCCACAGCTCCGGGATGCCGGCAGCGGCATAGAACTCTGACTTCAGGCCATAGTCGTACTCGAGCGAACTGTCGGCTACTTCAATCAGCAACAGCACGTCCTCTGGCGTCGCCGTCTCGACGTGGTAGTCAGGTCGAGGCCGCAACAGGACGATGTCCGGTTCCGGCATCCCATAGTCATCCAGCTGTATAGAACCCTGCACCCGTACAATAGCGCGACCCACCAGAGCCGGGGCGAAGAGCATCGTGAGGGCGTCGGTGCAGAAAAGGTGCCGGTTCCCAATTGCCGCCATCTGAATGATCTCCCCGGCCAGCAGTTCAACGTGTTCATCCTCATGCAGAATACCGGCCTCGCCCATGGCCAGGTATTCGGCCACGGTGAAGAGCCGGCGGTGTACCTGGGTTCGGGTGGCGGTCGTGGTCATTGAGGCACCTCGATTTTGATGAAAACCTTGGTTTCCGGGTTTTGGACGACCTCATTGCGTGCCATCAATCCCCCCAGCACCGAATAGGTCAGGTAGTTGCGCTGGCCGTCGCGTATGGATGAGCGCAGGCCGAGCGCGTCCGCGATCTGGGAGTTGCGCAGCCCGGCGGGATGGGACTCCAGCAGCATCAGGACCGCACCCTCAATATACCGCAAGCCTTCTTGTGCCAAAACTCGGGCAGCCGTGTCGTCGCTCATGGAGATTCGCCAATTATATTATTCGTCACGCTTCCGCGTTTAGCCGCAGAGAGGAACATCCAACGGCAAACCTGCATACGTCAAAGGATGATCAGTCTGCATGTGGGGCTCAATACAACGAACGCAAGTGATGAGCCCGCAATCCCAATCTTCGCAAATCTCGCAGCAGTTGTCGCAAGTCAGTCGTGCGCAATCGATACACGAATAATCGTATATCGGTTCCAGTTCCCTGTTGCAGTAGAAACAAACTGATGCACGAGATCTAACATTGTCAATACGGTTGGACATTGCTACACCTCAGCATTGAAAACAGAGAAGACACTCGCGATCTGCGCTGGACAAGCAGATGGAGATTGATCATATCCCCCGCAGCAACCGGGGCGGTAACCGGTAGCAGTACACGGCTCCTTGCGCGATTTGGTCGTCTATATTCCAGTCGGTGCGTACTGCGGCGATTGCAGCACGGGCCGGCAGTCCGGTGAATTGGGTGACGTAGCCGGCGTTGCGCATGGCGCGCCGGGTGTCGCGATCATCAGCAGTGTATGACGACTCGACGGCCACATAGACCGTCTGGTCGTTCTCATCGCTGGCTTCCATGATCAGATCGGACAGCAGGAAACTCTCCAATGAGTCCTGATCTATGCCCGACAGATCTTGTCCGGCGATCAAAGCGGCCAAATCCGCACCGTCAAGATTTTTTATGAGGCGCAGCCCCATTGCGTTGGCAATGGCCGGAGCTACGCGGGGAGCCAGACTGTCGGTCGCCAAGCCTTTGAGCTCCCCAACGTCATCCCGAAGCCGCTCCAGCTGGTAAGTATTCTGGTCAACCCGCTCGGTTAGCCGATCTATCCGCTCCGTAAGCCGGTCCACTCGCTCCGTGAGCTGCGCCAGCTGCTCCGCAATCTGGTCCACACGTTCCGTGAGCCGGTCCACACGCTCCGTGAGCCGGTCCACGCGCTCCGTGAGCTGCGCCAGCTGTTCCGCAATCTGGTCCACACGTTCCGTGAGCCGATCTATCCGCTCCGTGAGCTGGTCCACGCGCTCCGTGAGCTGCGCCAGCTGTTCCGCAATCTGGTCCACTCGCTCCGTGAGCTGCGTCAGCTGCTCTGCATTCTGGTCTATCCGCAGGGCCAATCTGCCGACAGTTTCCGGAAGTTCCAGCAGTTCCCGGGTCAGCAGCCGGGAGCGCATACCTTCAAGCAGGTGCGGATTGGCGTCCAGCACCTGCATGAGTTCTTCTACCGTGGTGAACGTAGCCATTTTGTACCACTCGCTGACTCGATGATACCAGAGGCGAGGCGAGCGCCCGCCATCTTACACGTCCTTCAGCGCCAGCGCATCCCGGCCGACGCCGGTGCCCGCCACCGACCGAACACCATGCCGGCGCTCAGGTCGCTGCCGCCCGGGTAGTTGTGATTACTCCGCTGGCAAACTCCGTTCCGGCATCCGGTACAGATGCACTTCACCAGTCTCAACCATCTCATCTATGCGCCGGTCAGTGCGCGCTGCGACTACTATCGCATGGGCCGGCAGTCCGGTGAAGCGAGTCATGTAGCCGGCGTTGCGAATGGCGCGACGGGTATCGCGCTCATCGGCGGTGTACGATGCTTCAACCGCAACGTAACAGGTTTGGGTATCGCCGGTGGCTTCCATAATCAGGTCGGCGATCAGGAAGCTGTCCCACTCATTCCGGGGGATGTCGGCGATATCCTGTCCTTCCACCAGATCTAGCAAATCGTCCTGACTGAGATTTCGCGTGCGTCGCAAACCCAGGGAGTTGGCGATAGCGGTGGCGTTTTTCAGGACGGCGTTGCTGGCCATCATATTTCTGAGGCCACCGATGTCGTCCTGGACCCGCCGCATCCCTCTTTCCAGAGCCTGTAACCTCTGATCCGTCGATGCTGCGAGGCGGTCAACAGTTTCCGTGAGCTGGCCCACACGCTCCGTGAGCTGGCCCACACGCTCCGTGAGCTGGTCCATCCGCTCCGTGAGCTGGTCCACTCGCTCCGTGAGCTGGTCCACTCGCTCCGTGAGCTGGTCCACTCGCTCCGTGAGCTGGTCCACTCGCTCCGTGAGCTGGTCCACTCGCTCCGTGAGCTGGTCCACTCGCTCCGTGAGCCGCGTCAGCTGCTCTGCATTCTGGTCTATCCGCAGAGCCAATCTGCCGACAGTTTCCGGGAGTTCCAGCAGCTCCCGGGTCAACAGCCGGGAGCGCATGCCTTCAAGCAGATGCGGACTTGCATCCAGCGCCTGCATGAGTTCTTCTACCGTGTTGAAAGTAGTCATTTCGCGTCCGTCGTTAACATCATCGTACCAGAGGGGCGGCGATTCCCCATAACCCTACACGTCCTTCAGCGCCAGAGCGTCCTCGCCGGCGCTGTTGCCGGCCAGGCGGCCGAACACCATGCCGGCGCTCAGGCCGCTGCCCCCGGGGTAGTTGTGGTAGAACAGGCCGCCGACCATCTCGCCGGCGGCGTAGAGGCCCGGTATGGGATCCTGGGCGTTGGTCACCACCTGGCCCCGGTTATTCACCTTGACGCCGCCGAAGGTGAAGGTGATGCCGGTGGTCACGGCCCAGCCACGGTAGGGAGGCGTGTCCAGGGTTTGCGCCCAGTTGGTCTTGTTGACGGCCAGGCCCTCGGTGCAGCGGCCGTCCTTGACCGTCGGGTTGTACTCGATGTCCTGGCGCACGGCGGCGTTGTAGGCCGCAACCTCCCGCGCCAACCCGTCGGGATCGATGTCCAGCATCCGCGCCAGTTCTTCGATGGAGTTGGCCTCGGCGGTGGTGGCCTGGGGAATCCAGTACTCGTCGCGGAGCAGGTGCTTCACCTTCTCGTCGAAAATCTGGAAGCACAGGCCCTGGGGCTGATCCATCAACGCGCGCCCGTAGGTCACGTAGGTGTAATTGCGGAAGTCCGCGCCCTCGTCCAGGAACCGCTCCCCGTTGATGTTGACCATCAGGCCGAAGGGGTAGGAGTGCTTCTGGAACAACTCGGTGACCGTGCGGTCGCCAAAGGTTGGCGCGTTCATGTCCCAGGCCACGGCGTGGCACGACGACCAGTGTCCGTAGGACTGCCCGCCCACGTCCAGCGCCATCTTGATGCCGTCGCCGGTGTTGTAGGGGATGCCGCGAACCTTCACGGTCTCCCAGCCGGGCCCCAGGTACCGGCAGCGCATCTCGGCGTTGGCCTCGAAGCCGCCGGCGGCCAGCACGACCGCGCGCGCCGCCAGGTCCTCGAACCCGTCCGGTCCCTTGACCCGCAGGCCGGCCACGTTGCCCTTCTGGTCCTGGATCAGCGACACGCCCTCGGTGGAATACCTTACCTCGACGCCGAGCCGCTCGCAGACGTCGAACTGCTGGTCCGACAGGCCCTTGCCCGCGCCCACGGCCTCTACCACCAGACCGCCCCAGAACCGGAACTTGTCGCCGTCACGGAAGGCCTGGCGACCGAAGGACAGCACGAACCGCACTCCGTGTTCCTGTAGCCACTTCATCGTGGGATAGGACTGGCTCACCAGGATCTCGGCCAGCTCGGGGTCGGACAGCCCGTGAGTGACCCGCATCATGTCGTCATAGAACTGGTTCTCGGTGTACTGGCCCACCTCGATGGAGTTGGCCTCGGTCTCGGACATGTCGGGAATGAGACCCTTGATGTCGTCCAGCCCGTTGTAGGCGAAACGGATGATACCGCCGGTGAAGTAGGTGTTGCCGCCGCGGAAATACTCCGGCGCCTTTTCAACGACCAGCACCGATTGGGTCTGCTCGCGGGCGGCGATGGCGGCGGAAAGAGCGGCGTTGCCGGCCCCCACCACGATTACGTCATAAACAGTGTCATTAGCAGGCAAAACCGCACCTCAAAGGCCCGCCGGCTACGTTCCGGCAGGCAAATTTCCGTACCCGATGATACCACAGCGCCCCTTTTCATCCGGTCGATGCTTGGTGCCGCGAGCCCGGCTGATGTACCCTTGCAGCGCATCGACGGCCCCGAAATTCAAGCTCTGGCAAGTCCCGACGGGCAACCGGCGGTGGGGCATAGATACCCATTTGGTGGTGACATGCAATACGACGTGATAATCGTAGGCGGTGGTTCGGCCGGTTGCGCGCTGGCCGCGCGCCTGTCCGAGGACCCGGCGCGCTCCGTTCTCCTGCTGGAGGCCGGCCCGGATTATCTCGATTTTGAACAGTGGCCCGCCGAACTGCGCGACGGCACCAGCCAGGAGGCTTCCACGCCGGGCGCGGCTTTCAACTGGTCCTACCAGGCCACCGCCACTGACCGCCAGACCGACCCGATCCAGATCGCCCGGGGCCGCGTCATGGGCGGTTCCGGTGCCGTCAACGGGCAGGTGTTCCTGCGCGGCCTTCCCGAGGACTACGACGCCTGGGCCGCCCAGGGCAACGACCAGTGGGCCTACCGTCACGTCCTCCCCTTCTTCCGCAAGCTGGAATCGGACGCCGACGTGCAGGACGACTTCCACGGAAGTGACGGCCCGGTGCCGGTGGTTCGCGCCCCGCGCGACGCCTGGCATCCCTTCCAGCACGCCTTCGTGCAGGCCTGCGTGAGTCTGGGCTATCCCGAGGACACGGACATGAACCATCCGTCGTCCGAGGGCGTTGGTCCCGCGCCCATGAACAACCCGGCTGGCATCCGCATGAGCTGCGCGCTCGCCTATCTCTCTTCGGCACGTCATCGCTTGAACCTGACGATCCGGGGAAATGTGTCCGTCCGGCGCGTACTGTTCCACGGGCGAGAGGCAACAGGCGTCGAGGCCGAAAGCGGCGGCGAGGTGTTTACAGCATTCGGCAGTGAGATCGTCATCTGCGCCAGCGGCATCGCGTCGCCGCAACTGCTGATGCTGTCCGGCATCGGCCCCGCCGATCATCTGACTGAGCTGGGCATCCCCGTGGTGCAGGACCTCCCCGGCGTGGGCCAGAACCTGCGCGATCACCCGCTGGTGTACGTGGACGCCGCGCTGCATCCCGACCACGTCGCCGCTGACTTCAGCGGCTCGCGCATCCAGACCCTCCTGCGCTACACCACCGCCAATTCCGACTCCCGCAACGACATGCACGTTTACGTCAACAACGTGGCATCGGGGCCAAGCCCGTTGGGCAGCGGTCCGGGCGCGGATCAACCCACCCTGCGCATGACCTGCATCCTGCAGTCAGCGGAGAGCGCCGGCGAGTTGCGCCTGGCCTCGTCCGACCCCAACGACAAGCCTCTCATCGACTATCGCTACCTGCGCAGCGACCGGGACCGGCGGCGGTTGCGCGAAGCCGTTCGCCTCTGCCGCCGCATCCTGGATCAACCCACATTCGCGTCCATCGCCGGCGACCCGGTGTCACCCACGGCTGCAGAAATCGCCTCCGACTCAGCCCTGGACGACTGGCTCCTGCGCAACGCGTTCACCACCTTCCACACGTCGGGCTCCTGTCGCATGGGGCCGGCTGACGATCCCATGGCCGTGGTGGACCAGTATTGCCGCGTTCACGGCGTCGAAAACCTGCGTGTCGTCGATCTGTCCGTATGCCCCAACGTGGTGCGGGCCAACACCAACGCCACCGCCATCATGATCGGCGAGCGCGCCGCCGGCTGGATCGCCAATGATCAGGCGTAGCCGCTCGCTATAATTGCTCCCATCCCGACACCCTGCACGGAGTTTCCCCATGCCCATTTCTGAATACGTCAGCCGTTCCATGGAAGAGGGCGGCTGGATCCGCCGCATGTTCGAGGTGGGCATCGCCCTCAAGGCGCAGTACGGCGAGGACAACGTTTTCGACCTGTCGCTGGGAAACCCGATCATGGAACCGCCGGCGGAGTTCCACGCCGAGCTGCTCCGCATCGCGCAGTCTCCGACCGCCGGGATGCACCGCTACATGCCCAACGCCGGCTATCCGGAGACGCGGCAGGCCGTCGCCGACACCCTGGCCGCCGAGACTGGCCTGCCCTTCGGCCTCGGCGACATCGTAATGACCTGCGGCGCGGCCGGCGCGGCCAACGTGGTCCTTCGCGCCATCCTGAACTCCGGCGACGAGGTGGTCATCCTCTCACCCTTCTTTGGCGAGTATGTCTATTACATCCAGAACCACAACGGCGTCCCCATCATCGTGCCCACCAATGCGGAGTTCGGGCTGGATGTCGCTGCCATTGAAGCGGCCATCACTCCCCGCACTCGCGCCGTAATGCTGAACTCCCCCAACAACCCCTCGGGCGTCGTTTATCCCGCGGGGGACATAGCGGCGTTGGCAGATGCGATCACGCAGGCCGAGAACCGGTACGGTTCCGAAATCTTCATCATCAGCGACGAGCCCTACCGCCGCATCATCTACGACGACCTGACCTACCCGCAGGTCTTTCCCCATTACGAGCGGACCATCGTAGTGAACTCGCACGCCAAGGACCTGGGCCTGCCGGGCGAGCGCATCGGCCACATCGCCATCCATCCCGATTACTCCGGCAAGGCCGAGCTGTTCGACGGCCTGGTCTTCTGCAACCGCGTGCTGGGCTTCGTCAACGCGCCGGCCCTGATGCAGCATGTCGTCCGCGCCGTGCAGGACGCCTCGGTGGACGTCGGCGAATACCAGCGCAAGCGGGATTTCCTCTACGACCGGCTAACGGGGATGGGCTACTCGGTGGTCAAGCCCCAGGGCGCGTTCTACCTGTTCCCCCGCTCGCCCCTGGTCGACGACGAAGCATTCGTCGCGGCCCTGCAGGAATACAATGTGCTGGTGGTGCCGGGCAAAGGCTTCGGCACGCCGGGCCACTTCCGCATCTCCTATTGCCTGGAAGACCGCGTCCTGGAAGGTTCCATGGACGGCTTCGCCCGCGCCGCCGAGCAGTACCTGCGCTAGCCGTCGGGCAAGGCAGCGCCACGGACTAGGGCGAATATCGGCCCCAAATCGACGACGATCCCGGGGATGACCTCGGAGGTCAGAACGTCGTTAGCGTCATACACTCGGACCAGCGTCATGACGCTGCCATCGCTGGTGTACTTGGACACCGTTTCGGCGCTCAGGTCGGCCATCCACGCCTCACCGACGCCGTTGCGAGCATACACTGGCAGTTTGACGTTGAAATCTCGCTGCCTGGTCGATTCGGACAGCACTTCCACCACCACGTCCGGTGCGCCGGTTACTCCCCGGTCGCCCAAGATGCCCCGCCGCTCGGCCGAGACGAAGAGCAGGTCAGGCTGAAAGGTGTTGTGATCGTCAATGTAAACGTCAAAAGGTGCGAACTTGATTTCAAATGCACCCGCAGCGCCGATTTGCGACCTGGCCGCAAAGTATAGTTCGCCGATGAACGTCTGGTGCGCGTTACTCGCCCCGGCCATTTTGACGAGTTCCCCCTCGATGAGTTGATAGCGCACTCCGCGGTGCGACGGCGGGGTCAGCCTCATGTAATCCGCCCCGGTCAATTTGGCCCGTGGTTGCACTTTAGGCTGCGTCATAGCCTCGCCTCCGTGCCCGCTTACGGCCAGCCGCCGTTGGCATCCCGCGAGGGCAGGCGCACCGTGGCGTTGCCCCGCGTCGTCACCTGCTGGCGTTGGTTCTCGCCCCAGATGTCCATGTCCACCAGGTACTCGCCGTCCTCGACACGCTTGCCCGTGACCTTGCCCTTGCACCAGGTGGTGTCGCCAACCACGTTGAACCGACGCAGTTCCACGTGCATCCGCTTCAGGAACCCGTCGTCCCCCATCCAGTTGGTCAGCAGGTTGCCCATCCAGCAGCAGCGCTGGCACCCGTAGTCGTAGGCCCCGGGCAGTCCGGCCGACTCCGCCGCCTCCTGGATGTCGTGCACCCGAATGATGGCCTCCTGAGCTCCCGTGTTCGGGTCAGTGAACCCCCACGATGGATGCCGCAGCATCTCGCGGAGCTGGATGCCGTGGCTGATGCCGCCGATGCAGCCGGCCACGAACGCGGTGATATCGCCGTGGCTGAGCGGCCCTTTCACCACCGGTGTTAGCTCGTCGCCGATCTGCACGTCCTCGAACCAGCGCGGATTGCTGCCCCGGATCTCCTCGTTGAGCACCGCGTTGTGGATGGTCTCCAGCTCTTCCCGTGAGTACTGGTACGGTTCGAAACTGTATTTCTGCCGCTCCCGGGCCGCGCTTCGTTCCGCGCGCACCTGCCAGCCCCTGGTCTTGGCGATGATCTCCCCGCGCTGGTTGTAATAGTTGGTGACGCTGGACTGGATCACGATGCGCCCGGCAAACTCGCTTTCCTTCTCTTCCAATCCGGTGAACTGCTCCTGAACGCTGATCTCGTCACCCAGGTAGATCGGCCGGAACCATTCCCAGTCGTTGCCCGCGTGGAACCCATGGACGCCGGGCAGTCCACCCGTTCGGCCCGAGCACCAGTACACGCTGTACAGGAAGCAGGGCGGCGCGATGATGGTTCCATACTTGCTGGTCTGGGCGTAGGAGCGGTCCCAGTACAGTGGGTTGGCGTCCCCGATGCCCTGGCAAAAATGCCGGATTGCGCTGCGGGAGGCGTCCTCGTTGAACAGGCCCACGCCGTACTGACGCGGCCGGTTGAACGTCCCCAGCCGTCCACGCAACCGTTCCAACCCTTCTTCCGTTATCCGTCCCGATTCCAGAACCATGTTGGGATGTCCTCCAGGTGTTGTTTGCGGCGCCGCAAGTTGTTCGGACGCCTACGGGGCCTCCGGCACCGTGAGCACCGGCGTCCGCTGGCTCAGGTACTGCTCCGTGACGAATGGCGACCCGAACCCGTATTGCTCGGCGCACCGGCGCACCACCTCCAGCGTCTCCGCCCGCAACGTCTGCGGCGCGGGCTCCGTGCCTCCGGAGATGATGCTGCGGATCAGCCGGCCGGCCAGGTCCTGCTTCGTGTCCGCGTGCCCGCAGATGCCCTCATAGGCCACGCCCCCGCAGGTGGGACAGTACCACCACTCCAGGGTGAGCACCGAGCGGATGCCCAGGTCGGGCAGTTCGTCAAAAATCTCGTGGGCAGCGTACCGCCCGTAGTAGTCGCCGACCCCGGCATGGTCCCGGCCGAACATGTGGTGCGTGCAGCCCAGGTTCTTGCGCACCAGGGCGTGGAACACCGCCTCGCGTGGCCCGGCGTAGCGCATGTCCCACAGCAGCGCGGTGGTGCGGTGAATCTCGTCGCGGAAGAACCCATGGGTGCGCAGGTTCTCGTGGGCCAGCACGATGGCCTCATCGATGTAGTCGCCCGCTTTCTTCTCGCCGATGACCGCGCTGACCAGCACGCCGTCGGCCTGGGCCTCCATGAAGGCGCCTTTCATCAGGTACTCGTGGCCGGAGTGGGGAACGTTCCGGGTCTGGTGGGCCACGGCGCGCTGCCATCCCACGGTTCCAAGTTCGGCGCGCAGCTGCGCCGGCGTCCGCCAGAAGCGATCGAACGGCGGGTTGATCACGGGCTCACACACCAGTGTGATGTCCCCGGCCACGAAACGGTCCGCGTATCCCAGCGTGCGCTGCACGCCGGGGTGCTCCGGGTCGGTGGTCGTGTAGACCTGTTCCGCCATATCCGCCAGGTCGACCGCGAATATCTCCGACACGTCCAGCGTGGCCAGCGGATTGTTGCCGTGGGTCAGCAGGACGGTATCCCCGACGGATACGCCAGCGTTTTCGAGATCAGCCAGGCTGACGTCCAGCACGATGGGAATCGGCCACACGTACCCGCTGCTCAGGCGCATTTTCTGGGATACCGACGCCACGTCGGCGCTGCCCATGAACCCCGCCAGCGGCGAGAAGAAGCCGTGCGCTATGTTCACGCACTCGTGGACGATCTGCTCCCGCACTTCGATGGTTGGTAGCCCGGCGACCTCGCTGACACTGCTTAACGGATGAATCCGCTGTATCAGGACACCACCGTGCGGGGAGAGGCTGTTGTCAACGTGCATAGTCATAGTGCCCGCAATTCTATCATTGCACTTGTCGGCGCAGCGGATTGCCGTCGCTGCAAGCAGGGCAATCGCACCATCGCTGTCATTCCTGCGCAAGCAGGAAACCAGTGATCGAATTCGTCATATACGCTTCAAATTCGTTCGTTCTATGACCAATGGACTCCGGCTTTCGCCGGAGTGACGGGCGTGGAGCCTATGATGCGATTGCCCTGTCGCTGCAAGCCTGTACGCCCTATCGGGGCGCCGGACCGGGAAAACTCGCCGGACGGCGCGCAAACGTTTGGGGCGCCACTCGGACGCCCCTGCTCTAGATGTCGCGATATTCGGCGGACCGCTTTTGCCGGAACGCCGCCACGCCTTCCACGTGGTCTTGTGACGTGAGCGTGATCGTCTCGCCGGCGGCCGCCATCTTCATCGCGGTTTCCAGGTCGAATTCCAGCCCTTTGTACAGCATGAGCTTTGACAGCCGGATTGCGATGGGCGGGCCGGCGGCGATCTTCCGCGCCAGTTCCATCGTGGTTGCTTCCAGATCGTCCTCTTCAACCAGGCGATTCAAGAAACCCAGGCGATGGGCTTCCTCGGCCTCCAGGAAGTCCCCGGTGAACAGCATCTCCGCCGCTCGACCCAGGCTGCCCAGAGTGCGCGGGTACAGCCAGGTCCCGCCAAATCCGGGGAACAGTCCGATCCGAACGTACGCGGACATGAACCTCGACCGGAGCGTGCCGGTGCGGATGTCGCAGGCGCACGCCAAGTCCAGCCCCGCCCCGGTGGCGACGCCATTCACCATGGCGATCACCGGCTTTTCGCACCGCTGCACTCCCAGGATCATGTCCTGCGCCAGCTTGAAGCTCCGCCGCACCTGGTCCGCGTTGCCCGATGTCCACCCGCTGCCTTCTCCATTGGTCGAACCACCCAGCTGGTTCATGTCGCCGCCGGCGCAAAACGCCCGGCCGGCGCCGGTGATGATGACCACTCGCGTATCGGGGTCAGCGTCGGCCTTCGCCACGGCGTCGGCGATCTCCACCTGCATCTGATCGTTGAGAGCGTTCAGGCGGTCCGGGCGGTTCAACGTGATCCGCGTGATGCAACTGTCCTGGTCGGCTTCATAGAGGATGAGTTCGTAATCGGGCATCAGTTCGTTCCCTCCGGTGGCATCGGCCATCAATTTTAGCACGGGCCGTTGCCGGTTCCGTTGGAACCCGATTTCGCTATAATCCAACCGAATTCTGATCGTCAGAACGGGTAACAGGAAGGATTATGGTCGAGGACATAGCCAATTCCGTTCAGTCGCCGAGTGGGTTCGCCGCTCGGGCATCCCGGGTTCCGCTTGACCGTCCTGCCCGTTTCGCGTGAATTGCTGATCGTTGACGTGGCATTGAACCAACGACAGCGAAAGGTCCCTACCATCGCAGCCCTCGAACATCACAGCCCTCGAACCGCGGAGCTAACCAATCTCGATAAATACCGGTCAACCCTGCCGTCTTATCTCGATAACCGTTCGCCAACGTCTGGTCACTCCTGCCGGGCGCACAGGCCAATCAGCCACCATTCGCACACAACCCCGTGATCTGTATAATCCCACCCATGACTTCACATGGAGGTGCACAGTTGGAAGAATCGTCTCACGGAGTACTAATCGCCATCGATTGGGAAAACATACGTCGCGGGGCTCAACTCTATCAGAAAAGCGTGTCTCCTCAAGCGTTGTACGAAGCCATGACGAATGTGGGACAAGTATTTGGCGAAGTGTTGGGCGGCAAGGCATTCGGCGACTGGAGTCTCCGACCCGACGACGGTACCTCGTTCACACAAGCAGGCATGACTCTTTATCACGCTCCCCGGACCATGGCCGGCAAGGACCGCAGCGACCCTTCCATACTGCTCGAAGTGTACGACTGGCTGCGCGACCGCGACGACTGTAGCGTGGTCATTCTTGGCTCTGGCGATTCTGACTACCAGGTGCTGGTTGACCGTGCCCGCAGCATGGGCCGCCGCGTTATCCTGTGTGCCTTCAGCCAGTCCGTCGCCCGCGATATGCTCGCCGTAGCCCCGCTGTTTCCGTTGGAAGCCGAATTGGGATTCCAGTTAGCCGAACACGGTGATATCGATATCCAACTGCCAACCCCGGAGGAGCAAGCGGAAGCGGCCCAGGACGTGCTCCAAATCTTTGTTCGCGAAATGAGCAAGCTGGAATCCCGCATGAACTTCGTGGGATACAGTATGCTGTGCAACCAGTGGATGCTCGACTGGGGGATCGCGTGGAACGAGTATGAATGCCGCCGGCTGGTGGAAGATTGGCTATACGAAGGTATCATTGAACGGCACGACGTCCCCAATCCCAACAATCCACAGTACCCCACCTCGGCGGTGAGGCTGCTGCGAACCAGCGAACTGGTTCGCGACGCGTTAGGATTGAACCGGCCAGCCATCTCCAACCCGGTGATCTCCTCAGTCGCCGACCAGCACTATCCCAACCCGGAGTAAACGGATGACCTCCTTCAGTTACATCGACCATCTCGAGTGCACCGTCTGCGGCAACGAGTATCCGTATGACGGGCTTGCTACCATCAGCGATTGCTGCGGCAAAGTCCTGTTCGTCCGGTACGACCTGCCCCGCCTGCGACGCGAGGTGCAGCGCTCGGTTTTCGACGGCCGTCCGGCCAATATGTGGCGATACAACGAACTGCTGCCGGTGACCGACCCCGATGAAATCATCACCCTCGGCGAAGGCGGTACTCCGCTTCTGGATGCAACCACGCTGGCCCGTCAGGTCGGCATCCGAAGGCTCCTCATCAAAGAGGAGGGCCTCAATCCCACCGGCACCTTCAAGGCCCGCGGCATCGCCGCCGCGGTGTCCAAGGCCGTCGAAGTCGGAGCCCGCGGGTTCACCATGCCCTCGGCGGGCAACGCCGCCGGAGCCGCCGCCGCCTACTGTGCCCGCGCCGGCACCCCCGTCAAGGTATTCATGCCCCAGGACGCGCCATCGTCCAACAAGAAGGAATCCATCGTCGCCGGCTCCGAGCTCAACCTGGTTGACGGCCTGATCAGCGACGCCGGCCGCATCGCCGTTTCCGTCGCCGCCGAGCAGGGCCTTTTCGACCTGTCCACCCTGAAGGAACCGTGCCGCGCTGAGGGCAAAAAGACCATGGGCCTGGAAATCGCCCATCAACTGGGCTGGCGCATGCCCGACGCCATCGTGTATCCCACCGGGGGTGGAACCGGGATCATCGGCATGCACAAGGGATTCCAGGAGCTGCTGGAGCTGGGCTGGATCGAGGGCAAACTGCCCCGGTTCTACGCGGTACAGGCCGACGGTTGCCAACCCATCGTCAAGGCCTGGAACGATGGAACCGACACCGCCGACCCGTGGCCCAACGCCACCACCAAGGCCGACGGCCTCCGCGTGCCCGGGCCCTTCGCCGACTACCTGATCCTGCAGGCGCTCCGGGAAACCGGCGGCGGCGCCCTGGCCGTCAGTGACGAAGACATGATCGAGGCCATGTACACGCTCGCGGCCACCGAGGGAGTCATCGCCTGCCCCGAGGGCGCGGCAACGTTGGTGGGCCTTCAGCGACTCATGGCCGACGGCAGCATCGGCGCCGATGAGGAGGTAGTGTTGCTGAACACCGGTTCCGGCTACAAGTACCTTGACCTCTTGCGTGGTCCCGGCGAGTAAGCCAGTCCACGGGGGCAACTGCGCCCCGGCGTAAACCGGCTAGAGCAGGGGCATCTGGAACGCGCGGTCCGCTTCCGTCGCGTTCTTTCCCAGGTGGATTGCGGAGTAACCCTTGCGCCGCAGGTGGTCCGCGAGATCCGGGAACCCGAACACGGTGTACACCTGCCTGGGGTCCACCGCCTCCACGTAAGCGATCAGATCGTTGAAATCCGCGTGATCGCTGTACGGGAGGCTGGAGTCACCCGGCCGGCCCCGGCCCCAGGGCTTGACCCCGGTTCCCGCCGCCCAGCCCGTGAGCTCCAGATAGCGAATGGGCCGGCGTTCCGGCGTTATTGTGTGGACCGTTTCCCGCGATTTTTTGCCCGGGGGGAAGAGCAGCGCCTCGCCCTCCCGGAACTGCCCGTCGCAAGCGCGGTATTCGCCCGGGAAATCCACTCCGGCCTCCTCGTACCTCTGCGCTATCTCGTAGACGCTTTCCTCACACGCTACGCGGAACCCCGCCCTCAGCAGGTGATACAGGGCCTCCTGCGCTTTGCCCAACCGCCAGCCCATAACCACGGGCACTGCCCCCTGATCGAGCCATTGCGCCACCACGCGGGTCGCGGTGCCGACGGCCTCTTCCTGGGGCGGGAAAACGTAGTCCGGACGACCGTAGGTGCTTTCAATCACCAGCACGTCGCAGGGCACCTGCTGATGCGCCTCATTGATCGGCGAAGGCTGCACCCTCAGGTCGCCCGTGTACAGCAGGCGTTCCCCGGTTACCTTGCTCTCGACCAGGGTTTGCGCGGATCCCAGGCAGTGCCCGGCGGGATAGAGGGTGATGGCGCAGTCTGGTAAATCCAGCGTCTCGCCGAATTCAAGCTCCACCGGCTCCGACCGCTTCAGGTAATCGCCCAGCAGCAACCTGGTGCCAGGGGTGAGCACGGGACGGCGGTGTCTTGCCGTGTGGTCCGAGTGCGCGTGGGAGATGACCGAGGTGTCTTGCTTGCGCAGGGCATCAAGCCACAGCCCCATCTCCGGGAGGTGTATCCCTCTGTCGAATACCACGTCCAATCGGGCGTCCCGGCCGCCGGCTGCGGCGTCGCGGAGTATAGCACGTGACCCCCACCGGTACCGGATGGACCGCCGCCCGCCCCAGGGCAATCGCATCATAGGCTCCACGCCCGTCACTCCGGCGAAAGCCGGAGTCCATTGGTCATAGAATGAACGAATTTGAAGCGTATTTAACGAATTCGATCACTGGATTCCTGCTTGCGCTGGAATGACAGCGATGGTGCGATTGCCCTGCCGCCCGCCCCCGAAGAATCGCTCCTGATGCCAGCGATTCCGGCGTGCGGTATAATCCCTGCCAACCCCGCCGGAGGGCCAGCCGTTGCATCGCGCCCGCCCGGCAAAATCGAGGAGAAGCTAGATGCCAGGTCAAATCGGCGATACCGCGCCGGATTTCACTCTCCCGTCTCCCAACGACGGAGACATCTCTCTGAACACCTACCGCGGCACCCACACCGTGGTTCTGTCGTTCCACGTACTGGATTTCACCAGCGGTTGAACGGATCAGGCCACCTCCTTCCGCCGTTATAACGCGCGGTTCCAGGAGTTGAATGCCCAGGTGCTGGGTATCAGTTGTGACCACGTAGCCGCTCACCGGGCCTGGACCACCACCATGGGCGGGCTCCCCTATCCCGAACTGTCTGACTGGCATCCCAAGGGCCAGGTGACCACCGCCTACGACCTCTGGAACGACGAGCGAGGCGCCGGAACCCGCGCCGTGATTATCGTCGATCCGCAGGGCGTGATCCGGTATCGCGAGACCTACCAGCCGGGCACGCTTCCGGACCCGGAGACTATCCTGCAGGCCGTCTCTGACATCAGCGGCTGACCGGAAATCAACGGCTAGTCGAAAATCAACGGCTAAATCAAAAGGGGCGGGTTGCAAGACCCGCCCCAAACTTTGGCTGGTTCAGATCCCGGTGGGCGTTATCCGCCGATGCCCTCGATCCGGTATTCCACGGCTCCCCGTGGCGTCGTAATTGTCACTTCCTCGCCGGCGCTCCGTCCCATCAGGGCCTGCCCGATGGGCGACACCGTCGATATTTTCCCTGCGGAGACGTCGGCCTCCCGCACGTCCACCAGCGTGAACACGCGCTGTTGCCTGGACGACATTTCGTGCAGCGTCACCCGGGAACCAATGCTCACCTTTTCCGTGTCGGCGTTGGCCGCGTCCACGATTTCCACGTTGGCCAGGTCGTTCTCCAGCTGCCGGATGCGGCGTTCCGTGAGTTGCTGCTGTTCCCGGGCCGCGTCCAGCGGGGCGTTTTCCCGCACGTCGCCGTCGCTCCGAGCCAACCGGATTGCTTCACGTATCTGCGGAACCTCTTCCCGCAGGCGCTGCAATTCAGCTTGCAACTCGGTGTGCCGCTCCTGGCTCAGGCGTGCGCTGGGAGTGCCGGCCGCCCGTCCCTCGCCAACTGCGAACCGTCGCCGGTTGCGCCGGGGGGCCGCGGCGTACCGGGCCAGGCTGATTTCCGTCCAGCCGCGCTTGTTGGCAAACGTCAGGAATTTCTTCACCGGATCCAGCCTCTGGGAGGCGTCTTCCACGTTCTCCGTGGTCCACTTGGCGTATTCGCCGACCTCTATAGCATGGAGGGTTGCCATCGTTTTTTCTTTACCTATCCTGGCCTGGAAGCGCAACAATTCCTGCTGGCCCTGCAACGCCTGCTTGCTATCTTTCAGGTGTTCTACAAACCTACTGATCGCTTCCGAAATCGAGAGGTGCTGGTCGTTGGTCAACTGTTTATCCCTCCGGTTTTGGCGTAGGTTGATGCGCTAAACTCCGATCAATATAGCATTTGGCCGGCGGTAGGGCAAACGGACGCGAGGCCCAGGGCAGTCGCAGCATAGGCTCCACGCCCGTCACTCCGGCGAATGCCGGAGTCCATTAGTCATAGCATGAAAGAATTTGAAGTGTATTTGACAAATTCGACCAGTGGATTCCTGCTTTCGCAGGAATGACGGCGATGGTGCGATTGCCCTGCGAGGCCCTGGCGCAGGGCTGACCGCGCGAGCGAGCGTTGGGCAGCGACATCCCGGTTTGCATGGGATTCAGGGTTCTTCATACCCGGCCGGATGGATCGGTTCCAATGGACAATCGGCTCCAATGGACAAGAGGCTGCGAGGTCAAACGGTTGTATCGTGTCCCACCGGAGCGGAGCGCGGCCCTCCGACGGATGCAATCCAAGCACTGGCCGCATCATCACAGCCGGAGAAATTGCCAGGAACGGTCACGTTGGCGCCCGAGGCGGCGGCCCTGGAATTCGAGCGGCCCGCAGGAGCGCGCGCCCAATTGTCGGCGCGCCTTCGCGGACATATTATGAAGCCACTTTGCGCTGTACGGTTTTTCGCCATGAATCCGCCGACTCTCCAATGCAGGTGTTCCGCATGACAACATCATCTCTCATCACCATCCCGGCAAGGCGCGGCAAGGCTGCCTTCCTCACCAGCGGCCAAAGCGTGCACATCATCAACACCCACGGTCAGCAGGTCATCGACACCTGGGCATTCGCCCGCCAAGACCCGACCGAGTTCATGTCAATGGAACACTCCCGCACCGCCCTGGCTCGGGTAATGCCGGAGGTTGGTCAATCCATGGTCACCAACCGGCGCCGGCCGATCCTTACCCTGGTGGAAGACACCTCGGGAGGGATCCACGACACGCTGCTGGCGGCGTGCGATCGCTATCGTTATGAACTGCTGGGCTGCGAAGACTACCATGACAACTGCACCGACAACCTGGCCACAGCCCTGGCGGAGCTTGACCTGACTCCCCCGGAAACGCCCGGCCCATGGAACCTGTTCATGAACATCCCGGTGGACGCCGACGGCTCGGTGCGGTTCGAACCGCCCGTCTCCACCGTGGGCGACCACCTGACCCTGCGCGCCGAAATGGACTGCGTCGTTGCGTTCTCCGCGTGTCCCCAGGACATGGTTCCCATCAACGGCGTTGACTGCGTCCCCACGGAGGCGCATTTCCAGATCGTGTGACCGCGCACTCACCAACGGACGCCATCGCTCCCATCGGCGGACCGAGCCGATCGGTGGGTGGGCGATCCGTGCACGGGTTACGCTTCGCTGATCCGGCCGGGGTCATCCACACCGGACCGCTGCCGTCGATCCGCGATTGCTGACGACGCCTCGCTGCGGCCTCCCGCCGGCCCTATGCTATGCTACCTGAACTGAACCCCAGCAAACACGGAGGCTGCTGCCATGAAAGCCATCCAGATCACTGAATACGGCGGACCCGAGGTGATGAAATACGTCGACCTGCCCGATCCGAGCCCGGGCCCGGAGCAGGCTGTGGTCGACATCCAGGCCGTCGGCGTGAACTTCACTGACATCTACAGCCGCATGGGCGCCAACCCGCCCGGCCTGCCCTGGGTGGCCGGCGTTGAGGGAGCCGGCGTCGTGCGAGCGGTGGGATCCGGCGTGACCAACGTCGCCGTCGGCGATACCGTCGCCTATTGCAGCCACCCCGGATCATACGCGGAGCAGGCCCTGGTTCCGGCGTGGCGTTTGATTAAGATGCCCGACGGGCTATCGGCCCGGGACGGCGCGGCCGCCATGCTCCAGGGTATGACCGCCCACTACCTGTGCTACGACACCTACCGCGTCCAGGCCGGGGACCGAGTGCTCGTCCACTCCGGGGCCGGCGGAGTCGGCCTGCTTCTGATCCAGATGTGCAAGGCTCTCGGCGCGTACGTCTACTCCACGGTCTCCACCGATGCCAAGGCGGAACTGGCCCGCGGGGCCGGCGCGGACCACGTGATCCTGTACACCCAGCAGGACTTCGCCGCCGAGATTGCCGATGCCACCAACGGCGCCGGGCTCCAGGTCGTATATGACGCGGTGGGCAAGGACACCTTCGATCGCAGCATCGCCTGCCTCGCCCCGCGCGGTTACATGGTGCTCTACGGCCAGGCCAGCGGCCCCGTCGAATCGATGGACCCCCGCGTACTGGGCAACGGGTCCAAGTTCCTCACCCGTCCGGGGTTGGGCGACTACACCGCCAACCGCGAGGAGCTGGAAAAACGGGCCGGCGCCGTCCTCGGATGGGTCCAGTCCGGCGAGCTCAAACTCCGTGTGGAACACCTCTTCCCGTTGTCCGACGCCCCGGAAGCGCACCGACAACTCGCCGGCCGCGCCACCACCGGGAAGATCATTCTCACCCCTTAGCGATTGCGCCCTGCCGTCGCGGGCGCAGCAAGTCCAAAGATGCTCCCAACGCAATCACCGTCGTCGTGGCCCGCTCCCCGGGGCGTTCTGCTCAACGACTTGGAGTGGGTCCATGACGTCGCGCAAAAGTATCAACTGGACGGGTTGGAAATCCCGCCCGGCTCGGTGGTGCTGGAGCGCATTTCCGCCACCGGGGGAAGGTGCTTCTGCTACCCGGACGGCTCCTGGCTGATCGGCCTGTCTCATCCTCGGTTGCAACGCTCCGGGCGCTTGGGTATCGAAGGCATCCTGGCCCACGAACTGCTGCACGCCTGGCTCTGGTCCCGGCATAATTACCAGGGGCACGGACCGGTGTTCGAGGGCCACGCCTCCGCGCGCGGCATTCCGCGGTGGTGTTCCGCGTTCGGCGAGGTGCGACTTCTGGGACCGCAACAACTGGCCCTCTTTGATACCTGGCCTCCGGCGCCGGCTGCGAGGCTATGACACCATTCCCGGCTTTTCGGCAGTTACCGGTTTTCGGAGCGCTTTCATTTCGGCACAACCCGGTGATGATAAATCAATCGTCATCGCAACCCAAAACGTACTTTTTTGCGAGTTTTTGCGAAATTTGCTCAAAATTAGCCTCCGATTTGACATCGGCAACCGGTGCGGCTAAACTGCGGGCACTCAAATGCAGGTCTGCACACCCATCAACCTGCCCTTAAACAAGGAGGCCATATGAGTGCAGCCGCGCTTTTAGCGCACCGACAATTGTCGGAACCGGACTCTAGGCGGTCTCGCATGATGCGAGACCAGTGCAACCATTCTCCGCTATCTGGGAGCGGCTGCCCCACCGAGGTTGACGCCATCCGTGGGCGTGCCAAGCACCAGCTGCCCTGCGAGCCCTAGCTGCTCGTAGCCTAAATGGGCGGTGGAAGTAGCGTTCCGCCACGAGCCCTTCCCCTCGGGTTTTCGCCGCAACGCCGACCACGGGCTGGCGCATGTCTAACCATGCCTGCTCGTACCTGAGGCCTCCGAGCCCCACCGCGGCCGCGACGGCAAACTAGGCCTGAACCTGGCCGAAAATCCATCATTGCCAACCGAGCTTGGCCATTAAAAACGAGGAGCGAATATGAGAGAAGTTCTGAGGTCCAAAATCCATCGCTGTTGGGTAACCAGCGCCAATCTGGGGTACGTCGGCAGCATCCTCATCGACCGCGATCTCATGGAACAGACGGACATCATCGCGTTCGAGAAGGTCCAGGTGCTGAATATCAACAACGGCGCCCGCTGGGAAACCTACGCCCTGCCCGCCGAGCGCGGCAGCGGCACCATCGCCGTTCAGGGCGCGGCCGCCCGCCTGTGCCAGGAGCGCGACTGCCTCATCATCCTCGCTTTTGAGGTCACCGACGAGCCTGTGGAGCCACGCATGATGCTGGTTGACGAAAACAACAAATTCCTGGAGTGGATCGAAGGTTCCATGTATGCCGAGCCCCAACCCGAGCCCGTCGCGCTTTTCTGAGCGCGAAACCGAAGCATACTACGACGCCGAGGATGCCCTCTACCGTTCCTTCTGGGACACAGAGGGCTCCCTGCGCTGGGGCGTGTTCGACACCCCGGAAGAGCCGGGTTCCGGTTCCGATATCCGGAACGGCTTTCTCGCCGCCTGCTCGCGGCTGACCACCATCATGCCGGAGTCTTCCAGCATTGATAGTTCGGCTCGCGTGCTTGACCTGGGTTGCGGCAACGGCAGCACTTACCGCCGTCTGTCGCAGATGGCAACCACGGGCAACGACCCGGAACTGCTGGAGCGCTTTGCCGCGCTCTCGGATGCCTACCTGAAAATGGTGCAGGCGGCGCATAACGACGAGTTGGGCTGGGCCCAATCCCCGTGCGTCAAGCAGGCGCGCCACGACTAACCCCCGTAAGGAGCTGTATATGGTAACCGGCCATCGGTTTTCAGAACAGGAGACCGAAGAGTACTACGACGCTGAAGATGTGATCTACCGTTCGATTTGGGATGCTGACGGCAGCGTCCATTGGGGCGTCTTCGACGGACAACCCCGGAGCAACGATCACATCCGTGAAGAGTTCCTTTCCGCCGGCATCCGCCTGAACGAGTTGATGGTGGAATACTCCGGCATCGGCTCCGGATCCCGCGTCCTCGACGTCGGTTGCGGCAACGGCACCAATGTGATCTGGGTGTACCGGAACACCGGCGCCAAAGCGACCGGCATCGACCTCAGCGGCGTCCGCATTGCCAACGCCGTTGCTGCTATGGAACAGGTACCGGATCTCGCTGGCAAGATAGCCTTTGAGAAAGCGTCGGCCACTGACCTCCCCTTCGCCGAGGGTACGTTCACCCACGTCTGGAGCCAGGCCACCATTTACCATGTCCCGGACAAGGTCAAGGTGTTGGAGGAAGCCTACCGCGTCCTCGAGCCCGGCGGACAGTTCATCTTCGACGATCTAACCAAGCCGACTCCGGACATCAGCGAATCAGCGCGCAAGTTCGTCTATGACCGTCTGCTCTTCGACACCGACTTCAGCTTCTACTCGTATATTGAAGCCCTGCGAGAAACCGGCTTCAAGGTGTTGCAGGCTCGCGACCTCTCATCCCACCTGGCCCGCAGCTACACCTACCTGTCCAAATTGGCGTCTATTGCGCAAGGTCCAGAGGGCTACCAGGACCGCTTCGATTACCTGGCAGACGCCTATATGAAGACGGTCGAAGCCATCAACAATGACGAGCTTGGCTGGGCGCAGTACCTGTGCATCAAGCCGGCCTGATTTCATATCAACCGCGGAGCTGACACCCATGCCTGAATCGGGAAGCATAAATCCGGACGAGCGAGTCCAGTGGGTTTACTCGTCCACCACCAACGACGAGTTGGCGGAGCGTTACGACCAGTGGGCCCGAGAGTACGACGACGACCTGGAAAACACCTTCGTCTGGCTCGCGCCTCGTCGTGGCGCTGAGACCCTGGCCGAGCACGTTGCCCAGGACGCGAAGATACTGGACGCCGGGGCTGGCACCGGCCTGGTCGGCGTGGAGCTGCAGCGACTGGGCTACGGCGACATCTGCGCCATGGACCTTTCCGAGGGAATGCTGGAAGAGGCCCGCGCCAAGGGCTGTTACAACGATTTCCGCCAGATGGCGCTGGGCGATCACCTGGGCTTCGAGTCCGACGCCTACGACGCGGTCATCAGCATCGGCGTCTTCACCCCCGGCCACGCTCCGCCCAATTCCTTCGTGGAACTGTGTCGAGTCACCAGGCCCGGCGGCCATGTAGTCTTCAGCATGCGGCCCGACACCCACGTCGAACTGGGGTTCAAGGACCAGCAGGATGCCCTGGTCGCCAGCGGCGCCTGGTCCCTGGTCGGCGTCACCGATCCGTTCCAGCCCCTGCCCAAGGGCGAGCCCGAGGTGACACACCAGATCTGGGTTTACCAGGTGAACTGAGCCAACCCGACAGCGTAGCGTTGCGATTACGGCTTTGTGGAGGGGCGACCGATTGGTCGCCCTTCTTTTGTGTCGCCGCAAGCTGAGGCTACGCGGGCTCACGGATCCCCGGCTTGACCGCCTGCTCTCACCGTGATACTCTCGCGCCACAAAATTCGAATAGTTTTCTGGCGGGAGCTTGGTTATGCCAGGCTGAGAGGGCGGCCGAAATGCCGCCGACCGTAGCACCTGATCCGGGTAATGCCGGCGTAGGAATCTGAAATTACGCTTTATCTGCCGCCAGAGTTTAGAACCTGGCGGTTTTTCTTTTTCGGTCGCCGCCTGGGTTCAGCCATTCGAAGCAACCGGGAGGTTGGTTATGCTGGATACCACCGTGGGGATCGCAACGCTGGTCATAGCGTGCGCCGTGTTCCTTGTGCTTGGCCTGACCTACGCCTGGCGACGGCGGCGGCAGAGCGTGGAGGACTACACCACCTCGCGCAACCACGCCCCGTTCAACGTCGGTATCGCTACGTTGGTCGCCTCGATGTTTGGCACCTGGGTTCTCCTGAGCCCCGGCGAGTCGGGAGCCAACTTCGGCATCATATCGCTGGTGGGTTATGCGCTGGGCATGGCTGGCATCCCGGTCATGTTCATGTTTGTTGGCCCTCGCATCCGCCAGCTGATGCCCAACGGCCACTCGGTCACCGAGTACGTCCGCCATCGGTTTGGCCTGGTTCCCTTCGTCGCCATCTTCGTCGTCATCATCTTCGTCATCGGCATATTCATCACTGCGGAGATGACCGCCATCACCGCTGCGGTGAGCATCCTCACCGGTTCCCCGGCCTGGGCCACCGCCGTCGCCGTCGGAATTGTCGTCATTGCCTACACCGCCTACGGTGGCCTGCGCGTTTCCATCTACACCGACCGGATCCAGTTCTGGATCCTGATACCGGTGCTCCTCCTCCTGGTCATCGTCGCCGCCGTCCTGGTGGGCGGCTCCGGAGCCTGGGGCGAGGCCCAGCAGGCCGGCCTGCTGTCCGTTACGACGTCGGGCAGTTACTTCTTCGGCATCGTGCTGATCATCGGCATCGTCGCCTCCAACGCCTTCCACCCCGGAATGTGGCAGCGGGTGTACACCGTAGAGAGCCAGGCAGCCCTGAACCGCAGCCTCTGGGGCGCTACCGCCATCGCCATTCCGTTGACCTTCCTCATGGGCATGGCCGGCATCGCCGCCGTTGGCAACGGATCTGTCGGGCCGTTTGAATACCCTGCCGTGGCCGCCGCCCTGTTCGCCCTGGCCTCCGACGTGTTTCCCCTGTGGATGCACTTCCTGATCCTCATCTGCGCCCTGATGCTGGCCATGAGCACCCTGGACACCCTGATGAACGGCCTGGCCAGCGGCATGGCAGCCGACCTCGCCGGGGTCGGACTGGAACGGGCAATGCTCTTGCGTTTGGCCCGCGCCGTCACGGTGATCGTGGCCATACCCGCCATCATCGTGGCGTCGCAGGGACACAGCGTGCTCTATGTCTTCCTCATCGCCGACCTGCTCGGCGCAGCCATCGCGGTTCCCATGCTGACCGGCCTGTACTCAAGCCGGATGCCCGGCTGGGGCGTGCTGCTGGCTGGGGGCGTCGGCATCATCATCGGCGCACTGTTCTATCCCAAGCCCGACCTGCTCTCGCCCTGGGCGCTGACCGCCCCCGCTGGCGGGCAGATGTTCTGGGCTTTCGCGTCGGCCCTGGTCGTTTCGTCCGTCATATCGGCGGTGGTGGCGCTGGGCCAACGCCTCGTGGCTCCCGACAACGAGTACGACTTCGCCATCCTCAACGCGGACGTCCAGCTCATTGACGAACCTTCCGTAGCTGACGACTGATCCCAGCCGCAGCATCCTCAGGGGCGAATAATCATTCGCCCCCATATCATTCCAAACCCCCATCAACCGACAGGAGTAACCACAACATGACCATCGTCAACAAGGACTACCTCAGCGAACAGGCCCAGGTTGATCCGGAATCCGTCCGGCCCTTCCCCAATTCCCGCAAGGTGTACGAAGCCGGAAGCCGACCCGACATCCGGGTGCCGATGCGCGAGATCTCCCAGTCGGACACCCATTCCAGCGAGGGGGTGGAGAAGAACCCGCCCGTGTACGTGTATGACACCTCCGGCCCATACACCGACCCCGACGTGGCCGTCGACGTGCGCGAGGGCCTGCCCGTCCTCCGGCAGCAATGGATCGAGGAGCGCGGCGATACCGAGCAACTTCCCTACCTCACTTCGGAATACGGACGCGAGCGCCTGGCCGATCCCGACCTCGACCGCTTGCGCTTCAGTCACATTCGCAACCCGCGCCGGGCCAAAGCCGGCAAGAACGTGACCCAGCTCCACTACGCCCGCCAGGGCATCGTGACCCCGGAGATGGAATACATCGCCATCCGCGAGAACATGAAGCGGGAGGAGTTCTTCGGCACCGGTCTCATGGGCTCCAAGAAGGCCATGAACTTCGGCGCGAACCTGCCCGAGGTGGTCACTCCGGAGTTCGTCCGCGACGAAGTGGCCGCCGGCCGCGCCATCATTCCCTCAAACATCAACCATCCGGAGTCCGAGCCGATGATCATCGGCCGCAACTTCCTGGTGAAGATCAACGCCAACATCGGCAACTCCGCCGTCACCTCCAGCATCGAGGAAGAGGTCGAGAAGATGACCTGGTCCACACGCTGGGGCGGCGACACCATCATGGACCTCTCCACCGGCCGCAACATCCACGAGACCCGCGAGTGGATCATCCGCAACAGCCCGGTGCCCGTGGGCAGCGTCCCCATCTATCAGGCCCTGGAGAAGGTCGACGGCAAGGCCGAGGACCTCACCTGGGAAATCTTCCGCGACACCCTCATCGAGCAGGCCGAGCAGGGCGTGGACTACTTCACCATCCATGCCGGCGTTCGCCTCCAGTACGTCCCGCTGACCGCCAACCGGGTCACCGGCATCGTTTCGCGCGGCGGCTCAATCATGGCCAAGTGGTGCCTCTCCCATCACCGCGAGAGTTTCCTGTACGAGCGCTTCGCCGACATCTGCGAGATCATGAAGCAGTATGACGTCGCGTTCTCCCTGGGTGACGGCCTGCGCCCCGGCTCCATCGCCGACGCCAACGACGAGGCCCAGTTCGGCGAGCTGGAGACCCTGGGCGAGCTGACCAAGATCGCCTGGGAGCACGACGTCCAGGTCATGATCGAAGGGCCGGGCCACGTGCCCATGCACCTCATCAAGGAGAACATGGACAAGCAGTTGCAGGACTGCTACGAGGCGCCCTTCTACACGCTGGGGCCGTTGGTCACCGACATCGCGCCGGGCTATGACCACTTCACCTCCGGCATCGGCGCCGCCATGATCGGCTGGTTCGGCACCGCCATGCTCTGCTACGTCACGCCCAAGGAGCACCTCGGCCTGCCCAACCGCGACGACGTCAAGGAAGGCATCATCACCTACAAGATCGCCGCCCACGCCGCCGACATCGCCAAGGGCCACCCGGCCGCGGTCATCCGCGACAACGCCCTGTCCAAGGCCCGCTTTGAGTTCCGCTGGGAAGACCAGTTCAATCTCGGCCTGGATCCCGACACCGCCCGCGACTACCACGACGAGACGCTGCCCAAGGAAGCCCAGAAGGTCGCCCACTTCTGCTCGATGTGCGGCCCGCACTTCTGCTCTATGAAGATCACCCAGGACGTGCGGGACTACGCGAAGAGCAAGGGACTCGGTGACACCGCTGCCGCCCTGCTGCTGGGTATGGAGGAGAAGTCCGAGGAGTTCAAGGCCTCCGGCAGCGAGGTTTACCTGGACGTATAAGCGGCGGCATCCGCAGATTGGCAGGGGCGAATCCGTAGCCGCGGGTTCGCCCTCGTCTAGTGCGGTACAATCGACATATACTTCCCTGCCAGGAGGCCCGACAATGGCGGAACCGCTCAAATCCGACGCATCCCAGCCATCCTACAGCGCCCCGATCCTCGCCCGCTTCACCGACGGCGATCAAATCGCCATTTTCAACTGGGCCAGGGCCAACTTGCCGGATGCAGAGTGGTTTGAGGTGGACTGCGACGATGCCGGGCGCATCGTGCTAACGCCCGCCGCAGACGTTCCGGGAGAGGCCTATGCGTGGGCACAGCAGCGGGATGTGATAGCCGCCGCGCAGAAACCCCGCCCCTACGCCCACCTGACCACCGACGAGTTGCGGGACGTGGAGATGACGCAGGAAGAACGGGTTGCGGAACTACGGGCCCGCGGCATTTTACGAGGCGGCAACAAGAAGCCCGGTCAACTCTCAGTCAAGCCGGTAGCCCGCGTGCCCGGCGCTCTGGAACATTTCCTCAAAGAAAGAAGAGGACAAGCATAGGTAGATGCCGAATTTAGCGCAGCCGGCAACTGCCTATGTAGACGGGTCTGCATTGCTGTCCATTATTTTTGAGGAAAGCGACGGCCCGGCCATCGCGCAACGGCTGGCGCAATTCTCCAACCTGGTTTCCTCCGTCCTGCTGGAGGCAGAAGTACGCTCCGCCTTGTTCCGAGTGGGGCAAACCTACAACCCGAACTGGTTGTCCGACTTCGAGTGGGTTTATCCCGACCGTCCCCTCGGCTCTGAAATCGCCGACGCGTTGCAAATCCGCTATCTGCGCAGCGGCGATTTGCTCCATGTCGCCACCGCACTGTATCACGTCCGCACTAGTGGCATTGAGTTGGCGTTTATCACGTTGGACAGCAACCAACTGGAAGTCGCGGCCGGCTTGGGCTTCCTCACCTGAAAACCGCGTAGGGGCGAATGATTATTCGCCCCTACGTCATTTCACTATGTCGTGGAGAGCCTTTACCTGAACACCGCTAGGCACTTGGTGGAGTTGAAGATGTACGTCTCGTACCAGTCCACGATCTCCGCCTGGTAGCCAAGTTCGTCCACCGCGCCCACCAGGCAGGCCCAGTTGAGCAGCTCCTGCTGGCCGGCGTCCTCAATCTGCGCCGTGGAGATCCCCGCCCACGCCTGGTAGTCGCCCGCCTTCATCTCCTCGAACCGAGCCCGGTCCGATTCGATGTCGGGGTAGAGCCACCAGTTCTTTTCCGTAAGGAAGGCGTGCGACCACGATGATGACGCGATCAGCGCCACCCGATACGGGGATTCCTGCAACGCCTGCGCCGCCGCGGCGCCGATCTGCATGCACCGCTTGGGCGAAGGCCCGGGCGGGTCCGGGTCCGGCGAGCGCTCCTCGCTGCCGCCCTGGTTGCGGATCACCCGGCTGCCGTAGCAGTTCACCAGCATCGGCACCACCGGATAGTCGAACCCCGTGCGGTCGTAATCGAGGTACAGGAGCGTGTTCAGGATGGCGTGGCCCAGCCCCGGCTCATGCAGCGGCTGGTAGGCGTAGGACATATCCACGCCGCGGTCGATCATGCCCGACACCAGCGCCCGCGCGCCATGCTTGTGTCCCTTGAACTTGAAGACCGTGTCCGCGCCCTCGTCCCAGACGTTCCGGCGCGCCGACCCGTTGCCGTTGTCGAAGGGCTGGCAGTTGAATTCGTCGTAGGCCAGCACGCAGAACGGCGGGATGATGTCCTCTTTGAAGTTCTCGTACTGGTCGTCCCCCCAGATCACCACAAAGTCGGGGTTGAAGGCATCCAGTTCCTTCCGCAGTTCGCGGAAGCCGGCCACCATGCGCTCCCGCAGGCGCACCGCGGCCGTGTACCCCTCGTCTTCCCCGAATTCTACCCGCATGGGCTCCGGCCAGTTGAGCGGGTTCTTCATCTCGGCGGGTATCCGGTCATTAGTCCTCAGGGTCCGCTTCAGCGACGACTCCCCGTCCTCGTCGGGCCGGATGAACGACGGCGAATGCGTCAGTCCGAGCCCCAGTATTTCCGCCATGAGTCCCCTCCTTGCTCGATATATCGCCGCAGGGGCGAATGATTATTCGCCCCTAACCAAACTGCTTTGGTTGACCGGCTACTTGAAGATTGCCAGGCACTTGTTGGAGTTGAAGACGTACGTCTCCACGTAGTCCAGGATTTCCGGCTTGTAGTCCAGCGTGTCCATCGCGCCGGCCAGACACATCCAGTTCAGCATCTCCTGCTGGCCGGCGTCCTCGACCTGGTCGGTTGAGATGCGCGCCCAGGCCTGGTAGTCGCCGGCTTTCAGCTCCTCAAACCGTGCTCGGTCCGACTCGATGTCGGGCCACAGCCAGTGGTTCTTCTCCACCAGGAACGCGTGGGACCACGACGACGACGCGATCAGCGCCACCCGGTAAGGCGAGTCCTTCAGCGTCTCGGCGGCCGCCGCGCCGACCTGCAAACACCGCTTCGGCGAGGGTCCGGGCGGGTCCGGATCGGGCAGGTACTCCACGGCGCCGCCGCGGTTGCGGATCACCTTGCTGCCGTAGCAGTTCACCAGCATCGGCACCACGGGATAGTCAAACCCCTTCCGGTCATAGTCCAGGTAGAGCAGCGTGTTCAGGATGGCGTGACCCAACCCCGACTCGTGCAGTCCCTGGTAGGCATAGGCCATGTCGACGCCCCGGTCAATCATTCCGGAGACCAGCGTGCGCGCGGCCTCTTTGTTTCCCTTGTACTTGAACACCTTGTCCTGGGGCTCGCCCCAGAAGTTCCGCTGGCGGTGCGCGAAGGGCTGGCACTCGAAGTCGTCATAGGCCAGCACGCAGAATGGAGGAATGATGTCCTCGCGGAAGTTCTCGTACTGGTCGTCGCCCCAGATCACCACGAAGTCGGGATTGAACGCGTCCAGTTCCTCGCGGATGCGCCGGAAGCCGGCCACCAGGCGCGCCCGGTGCTCCAGCGACGAGGCGTACCCTTCGTCCTCGCCGTACTCGATCCGCATCGGCTCGGGCCAGCTGCTGGGGTTCTTCATCTCCTCCGGGATCCGCTGGTTCCCGCGCAGCGTCCTCTTGAGGGGGATCGCCTTGTCTTCATCGGGAGAAATCAGGGGTGGGTAATGCGTGAGGCCAAGCCCCAGGATCTCTGCCATTTGGTCACCTTCCTTAAAATAGCGCGGAGTTGGTGTGAATGATGACGCCATTTTCTGTATCCCGCCGGGATGTGTCAACCGAGCGCTTGCGACGTCCTCCGGGCTGGTGCAGTCATTGTCAGAGTCAGGATTATCCGGATTGTAGGATTTTGGGGATTTGCGCGACATAGCCCAAAAAGCCCGTCGGTTGCCCGAAAAGTCTGAAATCTGCCCGGGGGCCGTTTCCGACCGAAACTGGGCCATTCCAGGGCAGCCAATCTATTGTCTCCCCAGCCCACGCGCCGACGTACGGAAAGCCAGCATGGACATTCGGTGCTGTCGGCCGCCGCGGTACAGGCCAGCATGCACCCTGACGACGAACCCTTGCCAGCGACGCCCCTGAAGTTCATCTTTGAGCCGCGGCGCGAACATACGCTGGGAACGCAGGAGGTCTCCGTGTTGGAATCCCTTTTCTTCGTAATCTTCCACTACTGGCCCATTCTGCTGGCGCTCACGCTGGCGCCCGCGCTGCTCACAGCCTGGCTCTGCGGGCGGAAAATGGCCGGCACGACCTGGCAGAAGGGACTCGCCGCGGGGCTGGGTGGCGGCATCCTGGGAGTAGCGGTTGCCATAGCCTGGTCTTGTCTTTCGTTCCTGCACCAAGAGATTTTCGTAGCCCTCGTCGGGTACGTTTTGCTGCCCATACCGAGTGCGGCCAGCGCTTGGGCCATCTGCCGCCTCTGGCAACGCCGTGCGCGCGCCTAGCCACTTTTGCAGCAGGCCACAATCCGTCGCGCAGCCGTTCCGATTAAACCCGCTCCCGGCGCAACAGGCCACGATCCGTTGGCGCATCCGGGGGCCTTGCCCAAAAAGTCCGTCGGTTGCCCGAAAAGTCCCTGAAAAAGCCGACTTTTCGGGCAAGGCCGATTTGCGCATATCCTGAAAATCCGAAAATCTGGCGAATCCTGATTCTGACGATTTCCGCCGGTGTGGGCTTTGCGCAGGCCATACCCCACCGGCCAGCCAACGTAGAATCGCCGGATGGTACAATCGGAAATCATCCATCGGGTTTGATGCTCAGGCGCCTCGCATCCACGCAACAAACTCTCCGCGTCGGTATCAAATCCAGAATCCAATCGACCGTTAGAGAGGTAACCCCGTGCCCGACCAGAACTTCGACGTCATCATCATCGGCGGCGGCATGGCCGGCCTGACCGCCGGAATCTACGCCGCTCGCCAGGGCCTCAGCACCGCCGTCGTCGAGCAGATGATGGCCGGCGCCCAGATCATCAACCTGGAGCGCATTGAGAACTTCCCCGGGTTTCCCCAGGGCATCGCCGGCTACGAGCTCGGTCCTTCCACTCAGGAGCAGGCGATGAACGCCGGCGTCGAAATCCTCATGGACACCGTCGCCAGCGTCTCCTCTGACGGCGACTACCTCCGCGTCGCCGGCGAGGGCGGGGGTTCCTATCTCGGCAAAGCGGTCATCATGGCCGCCGGATCGACGCTGCGCACCCTGGGCATACCGGGCGAGGAGGAGTTCTTCGGCCGCGGCGTTTCTCACTGCGCCTCCTGCGACGGCCCGCTGTACATGGGACAGACCGTTGCCGTCGTCGGCGGCGGCGACTCGGCGGCCGACGAAGCCCTGACCCTGACCGAGTACACCGAGCGCGTCATCCTCTTCCACCGCGGCGACGACCTGGACGCCCAGCAGGTACTCCAGGACCGCCTCAATGCCAACCCGAAGATCGAGGTTCGTTTCAACTCCGAAGTGGTGGAGATCGTGGGCGAGGACACCGTCACCGGCGTGCGCGTCCGCAGCGCCGACGGCGAGAACGTCGAGCCCGTGGGGGGCCTCTTCGTGTACGTGGGCCTGGAACCCAACTCGTCCCCGGTTTCCGACCTGGTTCCGCTGGACAACGCCGGCCACATCCCGGTGGGTCTTTCCATGGACACGCCCCAACCGGGGCTGTTCGCCGCCGGCGACATCCGCCAGCAGTCCGCGGCCCAATTGGTCGCCTCCGCCGGCGACGGCGCCACCGCTGCCATTGCCGCGCACCGCTACATCCGCTCCCGCGAGTGGTGAGGTTTCCCCATGCAGATCACCGACCACGTTTACAGCACTCATATCCAGGAAGACCCCAGCACCTTTGGGGCGATGCACCCCGGCGGCACCCAGATCTACTTCGTGGGCGACCCCTCGGAAAGCATGGTCATGATCGACTCGGGCGAGCCCTACCGATTCTGGACCCGGCAGATCGTCGACTACTGGCGCGAACTGGGCAGTCCGCGCATCGACGCCATCCTGATCACCCACGGGCACGGCGACCACACCGGCGGCCTGGACCGTCTGCAGGAAGAATTCGACTGCCCGGTGCGCTGCCATCCCAAGCTTGCGCCGCACCTACAGCACTCCCTGGGCGGCGATTCGGTCCATGCTCTGCGCGCCAATGAAACCGTCACGACAGGCGGCGGCGTCACCCTGAGACCCCTGTTTACCCCGGGCCACGAGGACGACCACGTCTGCTACTTCCTGCGCCCCGACCGGGTTCTGTTCAGCGGAGACAACCTGCTGGGCAACTCCTCGTCCAGCGTGCGCAACCTGAAGGAGTACATGACCTCCCTGGGACGCATGGCCCGCACCCGGCCGCTGGTGGTGTGCCCCGGCCACGGCAACACCATCATCCGGGGTCAGCAGCGCATCCAGCAGCAGATCGCCCACCGCCTCAGCCGGGAGGACCAGGTGCTGGCCGCGCTGGACGGTGGCGCAACCACCGTGGACGAAATCGTCACCGCCGTGTACCCGCGCAACCTGCGCAGATCCCTGCGCGCCGCTGCGGGACGCAACGTGCGCACCCACCTGGAGAAACTGCGCCAGGAAAACCGCGTCATCGAGCGCGAAGCCACCTACGTCCTGCCGGATTAGGCAGCCTCCGGGATCAGGCGTCCCGTCGGGTTAGGCAGTTCCCCCGATCAGCCGTCCTGCCAGATTAGAAGTCGCGGGAGCGTCCCTCCACTATGATTCGCCGGGCAACCGGTGCCGCCGGGACGATCGGATGCGGGCTGGCGTTTTTGTGCCTGGGGCTGTTCCTCCTCACGCCGATGGCAGTTCTCTTGTTAAAAGGGGTGGGGTGGGCCCTTGTGGTCGTGGGCGTCCTGTTGGCAGCGCTCGGAGCATGGACCTGGTGGAAGAGCCGATAGCGGCGATTCCGGGAACTACGGCAGCCCGCGACGCATTCCGGGGAGCGTGTCTGATTGGTGTGTACGCCTCGCCGCAAATCGCCGTCGAAACCCTGCTCTGCGCCGCTATTCGCCATCGCACACGATTTCCGGTGGGAACTTGACGCTGGTTGTTGACAAAGGGGTAACTAGGGTATAAATTGCCCCAAATGCCGCCGCAATCCTGCGGCCAAGCCAACCAGCGAGGAGGCTAATATGCTTAACATTGGGCACGAGGTAGTCCGTCCCGGAAGGCACTGGGGGGACGCCAACGTCACCATTCCGGTTCCGGAAGAACTGGAAACCACCCCTGGTATCCCCATGACCGGCCGTGAAGTTGACTGGTACGCCCGCGAATATCCGCTGGAAACCATGAACATCACCGAGCGGGCTTCCCGCGACTGGTCCAACACGCTGCGCGACCTTCACGCCGAGATGCGTGAGATCCGCAAAGAGCACGACAAGCTCAACAGCAACCTCATCATGGCCGCCCGCTCCACCATGGAAATGGACGCCACTGCTGAGGCTACCGGCGAGGACATCTCGCAGCTGGTCAAGGACAAGGCCCGCCAGCTCGGTTACCTCGAAGTCGGTATCACCTCCTACGACCCGCGCTACGACTACAAGAGCAAGCGCGGCTTCACCGTGCTGCCCCACGCCATCTGCTTGGCCTATGAGCAGGACTTCGAGCCCACCCAGACCATCCCCAGCGTTGATGCCGAGATCGTGCACTCCAGCACCTATCGGACGCAGGCTGCGGCCGGCCTCGAGCTCGGCAACTTCATCCGCTCCCTGGGCTACAAGGCCCACGTCATCCACTCCAGTGACGCCACCGGCCCGGTGATCCCCATGTTCGTGGCCGCCGGTCTCGGCCAGCTGGGCGCCTGCGGCTATCTGCTGTCCCCGCACACCGGCAACCGCATGCGGCTGATGATGATCACCACCGACGCCAACGTCACCCATGACGCGCCCGTCGACTACGGCATCCACGCCTTCTGCCAGGTGTGTCAGGTCTGCGTGAACCGCTGCCCCGGCCGTGCGCTCATGCGTGACAAGATCTGGTGGCGCGGAATTGAGAAGAACAAGCTCTACTTCAAGCGCTGCCGCCCGGTCATGGCTCGCTACCTCGGCTGTGGCGTGTGCATGAAGGTTTGCCCGATCCAGAAGTATGGCCTCAAGAACGTCATGGAGCACTACGCCGCCACCGGTCAGGTCCTCGGCAAGGGCACCCATGACCTCGAAGGTTACAACCTGGAAGGCAAGGGCTACTTCGGCCCCGGCGAACTCCCCGTCTTCGAGCGCGGCTTCTTCGACATGCCGCACGGCAACTCCGACGAGTGGGCTTTCGAGTCCATGAAGGACGCCGCTCGCGACAACGAGGGTGAGATCCCCGACGAGATGCTGGAGGACCTCAAGCTCCAGATCCAGCGCGCCATCCAGTTGCAGTCCGGCGACGTCCTGCAGATGATGGCCGAGGACCAGGACTACATCTAGTAGCCCAGTCCCACATCTCGCCACATCGGCAATCGGCCGGCGGGTATCGCACCCGCCGGCCTTTTTATGCCCTTCTTCGCAAGATAGATAGTCGGCGCAACACGCGCCTGTTCGTCAGCCTTTCCAGTTGCCATGACCACCACTCTCCCTTCCCTCCTCATCTCCATCCCCGACGGCGTACTCGACCTCGGTTGGGGTCACCCGTCTGCGCATCTGCATCCGACGGAAGCCCTTCAGATCGCCAGCGAGCGAGTGCTCAGCCAACAGTCCGCCGTGCCATTGCAGTACGGAGCCGTCCAGGGATTCGGACCATTACTCGAAGGGTTAGCCGACTTCCTGTCTTCCCAGGACGCCTATGGGCGCGCGTCCGTGGAGCCATCGTCGCTCTTCCTCACCGCCGGCGCTTCTCAGGGCATCGATCTGGCTACCACGGTCTTCGCTCAATCGGGGGACACCGTCTTTGTGGAAGAGCCGACCTACTACCTCATCGGCCGTATCTTCCTCGATCACGGTCTCAAGGTGATGGGCATACCCACCGACGGCGATGGCCTCGACATCAACGCGTTGGAGTTGATGCTCCTGGATGGACACCGACCCCCTTTGCTCTACGTCATACCGGCGTATCAAAACCCCACCGGGGCCACGTTGTCGCCGGAGCGCCGCCACCGACTGATCCGGCTGGCCCAGCGTTATGGTTTCACGATCCTGGCCGACGAGGTTTACCAGCTGCTTCACTACGGCCCGCCGCCGCCACCGCCCCTGGTCACCATGGACGATACCGATGACGGGTGCGTGGTTTCGTTGGGTTCCTTCTCCAAGATCCTGGCTCCCGGCCTGCGCCTGGGATGGGCCCACGCCTCTCCCGGCATCATCCAACGCTTCGTGGACTCCGGGGTCGCGGCCTCCGGCGGAGGGCTGAGCCACTTTGCGGCGGCCGTGGCCCAGGCAACCCTGGACCTGGGCCTCTTGCAGGAAAACCTCGCGAACCTCCGGCGCATCTATGCCATCAGGCGCGACGCTGTTGCCCGGATACTCTCCACCGACCTGGCCGGGCTGGTCAAATTCGATGAGCCGGAGGGCGGCTACTTTTTCTGGCTCAACCTTGCCGATGGAGTCGACGCCCACGAATTGCTGCCCGACGCCCAGAAGGCTGGCGTTTCATACCGCCCCGGCACTGCGTTTTCGTCCGATGGCGGGCTTCGCGACAGCCTACGGATCAGCTTCTCCCTTTATGACGTCGGCGACCTGGCCGAAGCGTTAACCAGGCTGGGTCAGGCGATCCGCTCCGCCTGAGTCGGCATCCCCGGCCCGGATCCCGTTCCTCAAGGGAGGCGGGTGGAAGAGAGTCCTCGGCAACCCGGTTCTACCCGGGGCCGGGTCCGGCGGTCGCTAGCGATTCCGGACTGCCGGTATGCCCAGCCTGCGTTCGGTGCCGTTGGCGATGCGCCGGATGTTGTCCCGATGCTGCCAGATGATTACCGCGCCACCCACGCAGGCGTACAGCGTGTACAGTTGACTGTGTCCGATCAGCAGCATGAGCGCCAGGCTCAGGACCGCCACGGTCAACGTGCCGACAATGCTGCCCAATGACAATATGCGGCTGGACAGGGTGATCACCAGGAACAGCGCCCCGCCCGCCAGGGCCACCCAGGGAGCCATCACCGACAGCGCGCCCAACCCCGGCAGGATGCCGCGCCCTCCTCGGAATCGGAGAAAGATCGGCCAATTGTGCCCGCACAACGCCAGGAGCGCGGCTGCTACCTCTGCTTCGCCCACCCCGATGGTCATCCTCGCCATGACCACGCAGAGCACGCCTTTGCCGGCATCCAGCAGGAACACCACTGCCGCCGCTTTCCCGCCGGAAGTCCGCAGTATGTTCGACATGCCGGTCCGGCCGCTGCCGAAATCCCGGATGTCTTCCCCCATAGTCAGGTTTACAAATATATAGCCCCACGAGATCGAACCGATCAGATAGGCGACCACGCACACGGCGACATACGATAGCGGCTGGGGCTCCACTTGACGGCCGAAGCCGGCCAGGGCCACGCCGGCCACCGCCAGAACGGGCAGGGCGACCAGCATCGCGATCGTGGCGTACGATGCCTGGCGTAACTGCGTCATGGACAACCGCCTACCTGGCGCGGTTGCGTATCCCGGACTGGGATGTTCTTTCCGCGCGCTCCGGCCGGAAAATCAGTCTCAAATGCGTTCGGTCAAAGCCGAACCGGGCGCGGATCTGATTTTCCAGATACCGCTGATATGAAAAGTGCAGCAGCTTGGGATCATTCACCGAAAACACGAAGGTCGGCGGGTTGACGCCCACTTGCCGGACCCGACGAATTCGCAGGCGATTGCGGATGTTGCCCCTCTGTGACGGCGGCGTGTGAGCGGAAACCGCGTCGGCCAGCAGGTACTGGAGATCACGGAACGGTACCCGTTTCTGACGCTCCTGCCATAGCGAAAGGGCGGTGTCCAGCAGGTCATCAATCCCTTCGCCGGTGAGCGCCGACGTGAAGCACACCGGCACGTACGGCATGAAGTGCAGCCGCTCCTGGATGCGGTGCAGGCACCGTTCCATGCGGAAGCGGTTGCGGTTCACCAGGTCCCACTTGTTCACCACCACGATCAGGCCGCGATTGGTGTCCCACGCCAAACCGGCGATGTGCGCGTCCTGCGCCGTCGCCAGCTCGGTGGCGTCGGTGATCAGCAGCGTGATGTCGCTGCGATGCACGGCGTTTACCGCACGGAGCACGCTGTACCTCTCGATCCCGCGCTGCACCTGACCCGGCCGGCGAATTCCGGCGGTGTCCACCAGCGTGATCTCATGATCCTTGTACGATATGGCCGTGTCCAGCGCGTCTCGCGTGGTGCCGGCCACCGGACTGACGATGCTGCGCTCCTCGCCGATGATGGCGTTGGTGAGCATCGACTTGCCCACGTTGGTGCGGCCAACAATCGACAGGCTCAGCTCGGTGGGTGGGGTCCATACCTCTTCCTCGACCGTCTCTTCTGCCGCATCGTCATCCCACCAGTCATCGTCAACCGCAAGCCCTCCTTCGGGGCCATTCTCCCAGAGATCGGCGAACTCAGGCTGTGGCAACAGCTCGACAACCCGCTCCAACAAATCGTACACGCCGTAATTGTGGTACGCGGAAATGAACGCCGTTTCGTTGATCCCCAATCCGTAGAACTCTGCGGCGGCAAGCTCCCGGTTGTCGTTGTCCACCTTGTTGACGGCCAGCAGTATCGGCTTGTCGGTGCGTCGCAGACGCTGCGCCACGGCCTCGTCCGTCGCTGTAACGCCCTGGATCGCGTCGGTCAGGAACACGATCACGTCGGCGGCGCCCATCGCCATATCAGCCTGCTGCTGGACCCGTTGCGGAATGTGCCCATCCGGGTCGTCTTCCAGCCCGCCGGTGTCGATCAGCAGGAACGGCCGCCCTTTCCAGGTCGCCCGGGCGATCAGGCGGTCGCGGGTTGTCCCGGCGACCTCGGACACGATGGCGTGCCGCCGCGATAGGATCCGGTTGAACAGCGAAGACTTGCCCACGTTGGGGCGGCCGATGATGGCCACCATGGGGTCTATGGTGGGAGTCGGGGCGCGCGACGCCGGCGTTTCCGGAAGGATTGGCGCCGTGGTTTCGTCGAGAGAGGTCATAAAGGTTCCGCTTGTCCTGCGTGTCGGTCTGCCTGCTATTCGTTGACCAAGCCGTGTTTCAACGAGAATCCCACGGCAGAGGCGTCACCAAGTTGCAAGCTTTCATTGCCCGTGAGCGATCGCAGCCGCCGCAATTGGGCGTTGCTGGCAATCGTGAACGGGCGCGGCGGGGCCTCCGGCAGCGATTCCAGGATGGGCATTACATCCTCAACCTTGTCCAGCATCTCGGCCAATTCTTCGCGATGGTAATAGTTCTCGTAAAAGTTCTGGTGGCCGACACGATACGCTTCTGAAAGGGCATCCTGCAGGTCAACGTTCGGGCTTTCGGCCAGTATCTGAAGCCCGACGTTATGAATATCCTGGTGGTTCTTGTGCTGCCAGCCCCGCTGTTCGGCGACGGCTTTCAGCGGTTGAACCACGGCGCCCCAAGCCTTTTCGCCGGCTTGCAGCCGGTGTCCTTTTTCCAGTTCTTCGCGGGCATGGATGATAAACCGCCGGCTGATCTGACGACGGTCATCCAGGCTTTGTTCGCCCGGTTCGGGCAAATCAGGAACGGCAAGCATATCGGCCTATAGTTTTGCCTCGTTATCGAATTGACTGCTGACGGGGATGTTCCGCTAATCTATGGCAGCGAGTTCTCATGCTAACAGAAATTCCAGAACCGCCTTCTGCGCGTGCAACCGATTGTGCGCCTGCTGGTAGGCGACCGACTGCGGGTGCTCCAGCATTCCGGGGGGCACTTCTTCGCCGTAATGCGCCGGCATGTCGTGCATGAAACACGCCCCTGCCGCCGCTTGGGCCATCAGCGCGCCGTCCACGGTGTAACCCTGGAAAGCCTTGAGCCGTTGCTCGGACTCCGCCTCGTCCCCCATGCTGGTCCAGACGTCCGTGTATACGACGTCGGCGTCGACCACCGCGTCGGCGGGACGCACCAGCGGATGCACCGTGGGGCGCGGTCCGCCATCCGCACGCGCTCCCCGCTCGCTGGCGGCGTCGAATACCTGCTCCTCCAGTTGATAGCCGTGCGGCGCCGCAATGGCAAAGTTCATGCCCACGGCCGGCGCGCCCAGGCAGAGGCTGCGCGCCACGTTGTTTCCATCGCCGATGTAGGCCAGGTGCAATCCGTCAGTCTTGCCGTGGATTTCCGCAATGGTCAGCAGATCGGCCATGGTCTGACACGGATGCTCCAGGTCGGAAAGCGCGTTTATCACCGGCACGTCGCCGTATTCCGCCAGTCCAACCAGAGAGTCGTGCGAATTGACCCGGGCCACGATGCAGTCGACGTACCCGCTCAACACGCGCGCTACGTCTGACACCGGTTCGCGTCGCCCCAGGCCGACCTCGTCCTGCCCCATGTACAGGCTGAAGCCGCCCAGCTCCGCGATTCCGATCTGGAAACTGACCCGCGTCCGCAGCGAGGGCTTTTCGAACAGCAGCGCCACTCGCTTGCCAGCCAGGGGACTGACGCTTCCCGGGGGAGCCGATTTCAACTCCTGGGCTCGGTCGATCAGCCGGCGAGTCTCGTCAGGAGATATGTCGGTAATGGAAAGGAAATCCCGCTTGGCAGGCATGGTCAGTGTCCCGTTAGTCTAAATTCATCTGGTAGTATTTTCGACGTCGCGGTTGTGCTCGTCCCGACGGACTTTGGCTCCATAGACGAAGACGCCGGCTAGTCCGGTAAGATTGATACCCGCCAGCGACAATCCGGCCTAATCGTGACCAGCATTAATCAGGTAGATGCCGCCTCCAATGCCTAGAACAGAGATAATAAAACCGGCAAGCAGGCCGAGGTAAGCCCTCCTGCTATTGCCGAAAATAATCGTACGCTCCATGCTTTGCTGATGCTTAAGCTGGCTTTCCGTCATCTCCAAAATACGATTCGCCGACCCCGGTAGTATTTCTTCGTATCGTTGGAACGCGTCCGGCGGCGGTAAAGGGGCGCGCCAGGATGCCGTGACCGCGGTTATAGCTGTGTGTGTCGAAACCGCTTCAGCCGGCGGAACGACCGATTGATTAGCGTGACCTTCTTCATTTATTTCGCTGGGTTCTGGCATTGTGCTTTGCGAGCTGCATCCAGATTATCCCGTTCGAGTTCCTCGAACTGCCCCATGACGTCCCACATACACTGTCCGACGGTTTCCCAGGCAGCTCGAATCGCCTCGGCATCCGCTTCCGGGCTGGATTTCCGCCGTGTGGAGAGGCTGGGGTAATAATCCAACGCGCCGGTGAAGTCGAAGATGCGTGCCAAACCTTCAATGAATGACGGCCTGGTATAGTTGAAGCGTCGGTATTTTTCAACCATAATCTTGGCCTCCGGCCCGCCCGGGGCGCCGCCAATTGGCGCACCCGTGAATACGCACCGTTGCGCCACTATAATAGCATACGGCTTTACCAGAGCCGAAACTGTTTCGAGGATAACAATAGCAATGACCGAACAAACCTCCAACCGAGAAACAGAACTTTCCCCGGGCCTGATCGGGCGGCGGGAAGTTTTGGTGTGTGAGCACAACGTCGCGCCTCACGTCGCCAAGCTCAGCACGCCATCCATGATCCGGGCCATGGAGCAGGCCTCGCAGCGGGCCATCCTGGATCACCTCCCTCCGGAACAATCCACCGTGGGGTTCGAGGTCAACATCCGCCACGTGGCCGGAGCGGATATCGGAGCCACAGTGGTGGCCGTGGCCGAGTTGGAACGTGTCGACGGCCGCTGGCTCTATTTCAAGGTGGAAGCCTTGGACGGTGACCGCACCATCGGCGTCGGCACCCACCGCCGGGCCATCATCACTCTGCCGCCTGAAGCCACCAATCTCGGAGGCGGCAACGACAGCCACACCCACGAGCTGTAACCGTCTGCTCCAGTCCCCAACGCCAGAGGGGTGGGTACAAACCCGCCCCTCTCACTTTCGTACCGACAAACAGAACCGGCGCTGGGTCAACCCGGCGCCGGTCATTTCGAAAAGGCGTCTAACCTTTTACCGGATCGACCACACGGTTACAGGTTGAACTGCGGGTCCAGGTAAGAGTCGTCCTTTTCGTAAACCTGAAGGCGCGATCGCAGGGTGTCGCACACCAGCAACCGGTTGTTCGCCCGGTCAAAGTTGACGCCCATGGGCATCCGGAAGGTGCGCTGCTGCTGCTCCAGGTCGGGAACCCGGCGGCGGGCCTTGACCATGTCGGGGTTGGCGTTCAGGGACAGGTCGCCCCATTCCGACACCTCGGTGGCGTCCCCTTCCAGGTAGGCCAGAGGACGGGCGTCCGCATCATAGATCACGACGCGCTCGTTCATCCAGTCCGCCACGTAGACATCGCCCTCGTTGTCGACGGTGACGTCCAGCGGGTGATTCAGCTCGCCGGAGCGGGTGCCCTGGCTGCCGAAGGTGCGCAAGTGGGTTCCACCCGCGGTGTACTTCTGCACCCGGTGGTTGCCCCAGTCGGCGATGTAAAGGTCGCCGGCGTCGTCGATGGCGATGCCGGAGGGCATCTCCAAGTCCTCGGCGCCGTTGCCCTTGGTGCCGAAGCCTCCCAGGTACTCGCCGTCTTTGCTGAACTTCTGGACGCGGCTGCTCTTGGCCGAGACCACCCAGAGGTTGTCGTCGGCGTCGAAAACCAGTCCGGCGGCGCCGCTGAGCTGGCCTTCGCCATCGCCGGCCTCGCCCCAGTGCTTCACCAGGTTTCCGTCGGCGTCGAACACCGCAACCATGTTCTTCCACTCGTCGGAAGCGTAAACGTTACCGGCGGAGTCGAGAGCGATTCCGGTGATCCACTCGAAGAGGCCCCTCGAGCTGGCCTGGTAGGCAATGCCTTCGCGGCCGAACTCGCCCAGGAACTCCTCGCCGCCCTTGCCCTCAGTGCTGCCGATGGTGCACTTGGTGATCCGGGCGCTGGGGTTCTGCTCGCCGCCGCGGTTGGCGACGTACATGGTGCCGTCATCAAGGGTGGCAACGCCAACAGGCTGGCTGAAGCCCATGCCCACCTGCCCCTGACGGCCAACGTTCTTGATGTACAGCCATGCCCGACCGCTTGCTACGGTATTCTGAGGCATAGTTTTTCCTCCAGTTGAATTGCGTTGGGCCGACGGCGGCGCAGCTGGGTAGCCGCGCCGCTGCCTTTTTCTGGGCCAGTGGGTTTACTTCTTGATGATGTCCATCTTCGGGAAGGTCCCGTTGACGATGGGGTTGGCGTCCATGTGGAGCCAGTCCTCGACGATGCTGGTGTACGCGCCGCGGAAGTCGTAGTTGGGAACCAGGTCGCCCTGTTCCAGGTCCTCGTTCTTCCGGGACGGGTACTCGCCGTAGAAACCACCCTGGATCGGATCGCCAATGAGGAAGGCAGCGCCGGCTGCGCCGTGGTCGGTGCCGGAGCCGTTGTCGCGGACGCGGCGGCCGAACTCGGAGAACATGTACATGACGATGTTCTCGCCGGTGTTGTGCTCCTTCATGTCCTGGAAGAAGGCGCTGACGCCCTCGGAGATTTCCTTCCACAGCTGCGGGTGGGCGGCAGCCTCACCGGCGTGGGTGTCGAAGCTGGCGTGCTGGGTGTAGAAAATCTTGGTGCCCAGGTCGGCCATGTACACCTGGGCGATGTCGCGCAGGTGGTGGGCGATGGGACTGTTGGGGTACTCAACGTTGCTGGAGTACTGCTCCGGCGCAACCTTGACGATGTCGGCGCCAATCATGGCGTCGGTGCCGGTGGAGCGCAGGTAGTCGTTCACGAAGCTGCCACCCACGGTGGGGGAGTACATCTTCGAGAAGAGGTCCAGCGCCTTGGCGCGCTGGTCAGCATTTTCGATGCCGGTCAGCAGGCCGTAGGTCTCCAGATCGGCGATGGCCGCGACGGGGACGCCGGGGACGGCCAGGGCGCGGGGCAGGCCGTGGCCAAAGTTGATGGCCGTCAGCACGTTTTCTTTGTTCGGGTCCATCTCGCGAGCGACGCGGCCGGCCCAGCCTTCGGTGCCAACCTTGTCCGGCTCACAGGTGTGCCAGATGTCCATGCTCCGGAAGTGGGAGCGAGGGCTGTCGGCGTAGCCGATGCCGTGGATCACCGCAACCTTGCCCGCGTCAAACATTTCCTTGAGAGGGCCCATGGTGGGCGCGAAACCCAACTCGTCGTTGACAGGGATGATGCTCTCGCGCTCGTAGCGGACCGCGGGGCGGTTGTCATAGTACGACGAATCGTTGTAGGGGATCACCGTGTTGAAATAGTCGTTGCCGCCGGTGAGCTGCAAGACCACGATGACCGGGTCTTTCTTTGTGGAGGTCATTGCCTATGCTCCTTCTTGATGTGGTCGAGACAGTCGGATCGATTTTGTCGCCGGACCGGTGGCGGCCCGGCGAGTTCTCGATTAGCCGAACTGGTACTCAGTGGTGGCGCTGATGAGCGACATGGTCTCGCCGATCCGGGTGGCGGTGCCAGCGCGGTCGTCCCAGTTGACGTTGCCGCCGGCGCGGACGTGCTCGGCCAGCTGGCCGCGGGTCTCTTCGCTCAGCTCGACAAAGCCCATGTAATCGGTGCAGGCGTTCAGCAGATGGTCAGGGGTTTCCACGCCTTCTTCCTGCATCCGGTCAATGATGTCCCGCATTCCGGGCAGTTCCGAGTTCGAGACCCGGTCGGCCACGAAGTTAATGCGAGCCAGCAGGGCGCCGGAGTTGATCCATTCGAGACCGGTGTGCCAGCCTTCCACCGACGGCGGGTCCAGGATGGACTGGCCCATGTAGGTGGGCTCCTTGCCGATGTTCAGGACGCCGGGATCGGGGTTCTCGAAGAGGCCCACCATCCGCAGCGTGCCGGCGACCACTTCGGTCGGGCTCTTGATCTTCTGGAACCGGGCGTCCTTGAACCACTGGGAGTTGAACATGTGGCGCAGAACGGCCTTCATCTCAAAGCCGGAACCCTCAAACACCTGGCACATCTCGTCCAGCGCGTCCTCGTCCCGGGCCGGCTCGATGGTCCAGGCCGGAACCTGGGGCTCGTCGGCGACGAAGAAGTTGTAGAGGTGGCGGCAGATGAAGCGGGAGGTCGCCGGCTCACCGAGGATGATGTCGATGATGTCCTCACCGTTGAAGTTGCCGGTCCGACCCAGGAAGGTCTTTTCGCCGTAGTCGTGGTCCTCGTCGCGATACGCGAACTTCCAGGGATAGCGGCCGTACGGAGCGCGCGGCAGCTTGGCCTGGATGGTCCAGCCGGTGAAAGCCCGCGAACACTCGCGAACGTCGACCTCGGTGTAGTTGGAAACGCCCATGGAGAACAGTTCGAGGAGCTCGCGGCCCCAGTTCTCGTTCACGGCGTCCCGGTGGTTTTCGTTGTTGTCCAGCCAGAAAATCATGGCGGGGTTCTTGGACAGTTCAATCAGAATGTCCCGATAGTTGCCCATGCCATATTCCCGGAACATGTCGATCTGCTCGAGCAGCTGGTCGCAGTTGTCAACCTTGGAGTTGCCGGTCGCGAACACATGGTGCCAGAACAGCGTGATCTTCTCTTCCAGGGGCCGGTCGCTGGATATCATGTTGTACATCCAGTTCGCCTGGCCGGAGAAAGGAACCCCGCCGGGGAGCAAGAAGCTGGGGTGGTACCGCAGCAGCAGCGCCATCTTCCCGCCTTCGCGGTCCGTGGGCGGATCAATCAGCTCTTCCACAGTGGCTTCGTAACCCTGCGCAACGCATCGCTCCAGCTCTGCGCGGTTGGCGCCAAAGCCGGCGCGCCGCATCAGGTGGGCCATTAATGCCAGGTCATCCTTGTGTGACATCCTGTGCCTCCTTCCTTCGATTTGATGCCGTTTTTACCGGGATTCCACGCTTTGTTCCCGGCCTTACGACGGTTGCCGGTAGTTTAATTTAGTTGCTGCACCCTGTCAACAAATCGGCGTCTCGCTCAAAATTGATAATCATTATAATCTGGTAACCAACCTTAGACCGGCTGCCAGCCCACGCCGGGCTGGCAGCCACATGCCCCGTTCAGTTCGATGTAGCCGGTGCAGTGGCGCAAGTCGCCAGGCCCAGCTCATCCAGGTCATTCTGATCCACGTTCAGCAGATCTGCCGGTATGCATCCGGTAAAGCCGGCGTTCCTGGTGAGGTACAGGACAGTCAGTTTAGTCAGATTGGTCAACTGCGGCGGTATTGCGCCGGCCAGCCGGTTGCCATCCAGGTGCAGTTGCTCCAGCTTTAGCAGATTGCCCAGTTGCGACGGTATTGCGCCGCTGAACCGGTTGTTGTCCAGGTGCAGTTCCTCCAGATCTGTCAGGTTGCCCAACTGCGAAGGTATCGGGCCGCTCAACCCGTTACGGTTGAAGTTCATAACTCGCAGGTTGGTCAGTTGGCCCAGTTCCGGCGGCATTGCGCCCTCCAACTCATTCTCGAGCAGGTGGAGGGTTTGCAGGTTTCCGAGATTGCCCAACTCGGCCGGCACATTGCCGGTCAGCCGGTTGCTGTTCAGGCGCAAGTGTTTCAACTCGGACAACGTGCCCAACTCCGGCGGGATTGTTCCTTGTAGCCGATTGCCGGAGAGAAACAGGTGTGTCACGCTGTGGAGACTGCCCAGCTCAGGGGGTATCTCCCCGGTCAACTGGTTGTTATTAAGGCGCAACGAAACGAGACTGGCGAGACCGCCCAGCTCGGCCGGTATCTCCCCGGTCAACTGGTTGTCGTGGATATGGAGATACCTCATGTTGGCGGAACCGCTTAGCTCGGCCGGTACTTCTCCAGTCAGCTGGTTGTCATAGAGCAGCAGCCCTCTCAGGTTGGTGAGATTGCCCAACTCGACCGGTATCTCACCACTCAGTTCGTTGCTGCGCATACCCAGCCAGGTCAGCCGGGACAGATTGCCCAACTCGGCCGGTATCTCCCCGGTGAAACGGTTCTGGCTGAGCCAAAGCGCACCAAGATTGGACAGACTACCCAGCTCCGGCGGTATCGTTCCGGTCAGCTTGTTGTTGTCGAGGTCAAGAGTTCGGAGGTTGGTAAGCCCATTGATCTCGGCGGGTATCTCGCCGGTAAGTTCATTGTTCCACAACTCAAGATCAGTCAGGTTGGTGAGGTTGCCCAACTCCGCCGGTATCTCCCCGCTCAAAGAGTTGTGATCAAACGACAGCACGGTCAGGTTGGTGAGGTTGCCCAACTCCGCCGGCAGCTCTCCACTCAGGTAGTTACCATCGAAATCCAGGGTATCCAGGCTGGTCAGACGACCCAGTTCCGGTGGCAGCTCTCCGCTCAGGTTATTGTTGTCCAGGTACAGAACCTGCACACAGCCGTTGCTGTCAGTGGATACCCCGAACCAGGTGCCAATGGGTGTGTTGGTGAGCCAGTTTACCCGGTTCCTCCAATTAGGGCCCCCGGTGGCGTTGTACAACGCCACCAGCGCGTTCCGGTCGCCAACGCAGGGAAGCCGCAGCGTCACCAGGCTGGACCATGGTGACCACTGCGGTTCACCGTACCGGCTCACGCTGCTGCCAACGATAAACCAATATTTGTCGCCCGGGGTCAGGCCATCTACGGTGTAAGCGGTCTGCCCCTTGTTAGCTACGCTCCGGTACGTGATGGAGTCGCGCCAGTCTCGGCCCGCGGCCTTGTCTGCCCGATAGTCCTTGTGGGGGACCCAACCGATACGGTAAAAATTCGCTTCATTGACAGCATCCCACGAGACGGTCAACTGGTCTTGACCCGGACCCTGCCCCACCCGCAGCCTGCCCCCCGGCTCCACCAGCACTTTCCCTTCGAGGTCATCCGAATCATCTTGCGCCGCTACTATTGAAACGTTCCCGGCAGCGACGATCGCCAGGACAGCCAAAAACAACGTGGCGATAACTAATGGGTTCTTCATAATCCCCTCCGGCAAACTATGTCGCCTGTCTCCGAGCCGATGGAAACGGCAAGCAGTTGCATCCGGTCTATTTCGGCACCGCCCAGGCCGGCGGGGGAGCGTGGGTCACCGAGGGATCATCGTCCGCCGGTATCTGCGCGATCAGCCGCCCGTTTTCGACCTTCACGTCGTGGTAGAACAACTGCGCCCGCGGCCCGTTCACGCACACGCCCTGCCCCTCTTCGAACCGCCACCCGTGGTCGGGGCACAAAAAGCTCTTGTCCCACTTCACCACGCGTCCAAAGGCGTGCGGACACACCATCGACAGGAGCCGGTATTGCCCGTCCCGGGCCTTGGCCAGCCAATACTCGTCGCCATTTTCCAACCGCACTCGCGCCGGCAGCTCCTTGAAGTCACCGGCTGCTCCCAAGTCCACCTGGCGCGCCGGGGCCATCTTGTTCTTGCCGATATCGGCAGGATCCGTGTACATGCGCCGTCGGCGGTGGTAGATGTTTTCGCTCATGGCCGTTCTCCTGTAGCGCGACATCCGATCGCCCGCAGACTGCCAGGCGACGGTTCGCGGTTGACGGGCGGTGGTCAGTCCGTGGGCAGACCTCCGAAGGCTTCTTCCATGGTAATGATGGGAAAAATGTCGGTCCGGTTCCAGGTGGCCAGGCCCATGTCGATGACTGCGTCATCCACCGCGTGGGCGTCCGGCCCGTCCAGCACCAGCCACGTCTGGTGCGACGACTTGCCCACCCAGCCTCCGCGATATTCGCAACCCCGACTGGCCAGCGTCTCGGTCAGCTCCGCCGACATCCGCAGGACCCGATCGCGCACGCCCAAGTCAACCCCCGGGCAGCGTTCCGGAGCGTGTTCCAGCGAAATCATGTACAAAGCCATAAGTTATTCCCCAATGGCCCGGCCGATCGCGTGGCCCAGGCTAGGTGACGGTTGCCAGATCCCTAAGCGACGCTGGCCTGAAAATGCCCGGGCGGGTGAGCCCATCGAACCGGTCGGGCCGCATCGCCTCGGCCAAACCCTCAAGGACATCGATCACGCGGGGTCCGTGCCGGCTGGGTATTTGCCCGTCGAACAGGTACACCCGGCCTTCCCGGACCGCGTTCAGCGCATTCCATTCTTCACGTTCCGCCAGCCGCGCCGTTTCCAGGATGGTCCGGTCCATGTTGAAGGCGCAGGGCATCACCATCACGTAGTCCGGCTGATACGCGATCACTTCATCCCATCCGACCTCCCGTGACTTGCCCCACTTCTCGGCCAGTCCTTCAGCGCCACCCGCCAGTTCGACCAGCTCGGGCGTCCACTGCCCGGTGTTGCGCAGCGGCTCAAGCCAGTCGATGCAGAACACCTTCGGCTGGCTCCCGTCCCGGGCGCGCTCCGCAACGTAGGCGGAACGCTCCTGCAATTCTGTGACCAGACCCGAGGCGCTGCCCCCTGCTCCAGCGGCGTCGCCGATGCGCTGGATGTTGCCGTAGATGTCATCGAGGCTAGCGGGACGAATGCTCAAGATCTCGGGCTGGTAGTCCAGCGCTTTGCTGGCCGTTTCGAACACCGACCCGGCGCCCACCGCGCACACTTCGCACAGTTCCTGCGTGAGAATCAGGTCGGGCTGCAAGCGGCGCAAGAGGTCCTCGTCGATGATGTACACGGGATTGCCTGACGCCCGCGCCTGCTGAATGATCGTGTCGATTTCCGCGCTGGAGAGGTGGGACTTGCTGCGGACGCTCCGGCTGACGATGGGCAGTCCTCGGGCCTCCGCCGGATGGTCGCACATGTGAGAGATGCCAACCAGAGAATCGCCGAGCCCCAGGGCGAACACAATCTCCGTGGCGCTGGGCAGCAAAGAAATGATGCGCATGGCGGCATTGTAGGCCCACGGCACACGCTTGGCAAACACCGTGGGGTTGACAACGGACGCCGGACGGATGGGATGGCACAGGTTCCGGAAAGCGGTCTGACGCTGGAATGGTATGATGAACGCCACCACCGCGCCGGGTACTCAGTGCCATGACAACCACACCTGAACCAATCGTCGCTTCACCCACCGCGAGCGTTCGCGTGACCGAGCTGGCCGGAACCATCCGCCTGGACCTGTCTGCCCTGGGCATCGACCACCGGGCGGCTGATTTCCCGGCGCGGTTCATCGAGCTCTGTGAGCGGAACAACCTTTACGAAATGGAAGTCAACGCTGCCGGAGAGTTGCTGATACTGCCCATGACCGGATTTCGCGGTAACCAGGAAGAGAATTTTGTCAATTATTTCGTGACAGGCTGGCGGCTCTCCAACGGAGGAGCCTCGTCATCCCAGACCAGTCGTTTTCGTCTTCCCTCGGGAGAGTTTCGCGGACCGGACGCGGCGTGGATCACGCAGGAACGGTTGGATGCATTGACGGAAGATGAATGGAATCGTGTAGTGGAAGGTGCGCCCGATTTCGTGGTCGAAATCCGTTCCAGGACAGACGACCTGCTTCCGTTGCAAAATAAGATGGACCTGTGGTTGGCCGGTGGCGCGCGATTAGGATGGCTGATCGATTCGGCAAATCGTCGCGTACATATTTACCGTTTGGGCCAACCAGAACCGGAAGTTCTCGAAGACCCCGAAACTCTGAGCGGCGAGGATGTGATGCTCGGCTTTTCCTTCCCGGTTCGGCAGTACATTTTCGACCTGCGCTGATACCATTGGCTGCAATGGCTGCTCGCGTCCTCAAAGGCAACGAAATCGCCGCCGACCTCCGCGCTGAGGTTGCGACCGGCGTGGCCGATCTTGTTGCGGCCGGAGGACCCACGCCAGGTCTGGCCGCCATCCTCGTGGGCAATGACCCGGCTTCCGGCGTCTATGTACGTAACAAAGGCCGGGCGTGCGCGGAAGCCGGCATATTCTCCGAAATATTCTACATGCCCGCGGACGTGTCTCAGGCCAACCTCCTGAGCCTGATCGACCAGTTGAACCAGGACACCAGGTTCCATGGCATCCTGGTCCAACTCCCCCTGCCTGACGGCATCGACGAACACACGGTCATCGAGCGCGTTGACCCCAGCAAGGACGTGGACGGCCTCCATCCCACCAGCCAGGGTCGAATGCTCCAGGGAGAGCCCGCCTACCTGCCCTGCACTCCCTCCGGCGTACAGCAAGTCCTGCTGCGTTCCGGATACGACCCCGCCGGCCAGCACGTCGTGATCGTAGGCCGCAGCAACATCGTCGGGAAACCCCTGGCGGCCCTGCTGATGCAGCGCAATACCGGCGGCAACGCCACCGTCACCGTCTGCCACACGCGCACCCACCACCTGCCCGAAATCACCCGCCAGGCGGACATCCTCGTCGCCGCCATGGGAGTACCCCGAGCCATCGGCGCCGACATGGTGCGCGAGGGCGCAGTCGTAATCGACGTGGGCATCAACCGGGTGGATGACGCAACCCGCCGCCGCGGCTATCGCCTGGTGGGCGACGTGGATTACGAGCCGGTCGCCGCCAAAGCCGAGGCCATCACTCCCGTACCCGGCGGCATTGGCCCGATGACGATAGCCGTGCTCCTCAGCAACACGCTGGAGGCCGCCCGCCACAGCCCGGATTGATTCATGGAGTCAGGGCGAACCGGTGACTTCGACTACGTCCTGCCGGAAGAGCGCATCGCGCAGACGCCGGTAGAGCCCAGGGATTCCTCTCGTCTGCTGGTCCTGGACCGCAACCGGCCCGACGGCCAGATCGAGCATCGAACTTTTCGGGAGTTGACCGACTACCTGCGTCCCGGCGACCTCATGGTCTTCAACCGGAGCCGTGTAATACCGGCCCGTCTGTACGGCACGGAGACACGGTCCGGCGCGCGCGTCGAGGTCTTGCTGGTCCGGCGCCAGGAACCGGGTATCTGGCAGGCGCTGGGCAGGCCTGGCCGCCGGCTCCGGGTGGGCGCCCGCGTCAGGGTAGAGGCGCACAACGGGTCCGGTTCGGCTCAAGTTGAGATCATCGAGGCCCGGGAAAACGGGTTGCGCCTGGTGAAGGTCAGCGACGATTCGGCGCTGGACGGCCTCGGCGAACTGCCGCTTCCTCCCTACATCAAGGAGACACCCGACGACCCTGACCGTTATCAGACCGTCTATGCCGACGCGCCCGGCAGCGTGGCGGCTCCCACCGCCGGGCTCCACTTCACCCAGCCGCTGCTCGACCTCATTCGCTCGCATGGAGTGGGCACCGCGTGGGTCACCCTGCACGTGGGCCTCGACACCTTCCGCCCGGTCCACGGCGAGGACATCGCCGAGCACAAAATCCACACGGAATGGTTCGAGCTGCCCGAGGACACGGCGGCGGCCATCAATGACGCTCGGCGGCGCGGCAACCGCATTATCGCCGTTGGAACCACCACCGTCCGCACCCTGGAGCACGTCGCGCGGGATGCCCATGCAAACGGAGCGCCAGAGATTCACGCCGCCACCGGCGACGCCGACCTGTTCATCCTGCCCGGCCACCGCTTTAATCTGGTGGATGCCATGGTGACCAACTTCCACCTGCCCCGGTCCACCCTGCTGATGCTGGTGTCCGCTTTTGCGGGCCGGGAGCGCATCCTGGCGGCATACGAAGAAGCAGTCCGCCGCGAGTACCGCTTCTATTCGTTCGGCGACGCCATGCTGCTGATCTAGCGTCACCGCACACCGGTCGGCCAGGTTCGAACGCCTGCGGGAACATGAGCCCCCATGACGTCCGGCGGGCTACGGGCAGCCTGTCTGCTCAGCAGGCCGCGTAGGCGAGGGCACTGAAATCCGGTTACTTGGCTGAAGTAGATCATAAGCGGCGTCAGCGAATCGCCGGAAGGGTACGACAATAGTCCCGTTATAATGGCAAACCCCGTGGGAATGGCGGCGGAGACCAAGCCGCATTGACACCCGCCGGGCCCCTGCTTAGACTCACGGCGACGCGCCAGCACCATGCGAGGAGGAACCGGCGATGCCCGACCTAACTGATCTTTTCCGGCAGGTTGACGAAGCCGAAAATGACATCGTCGCCCTCGAACAGGCGCTGGTGCGCATCCCGTCGGTAAACACGGGTTTCATGCCCACCGGCGACGAGACGCCGGTCTGCGAACTGGCCCGCGACTTCCTGGCCGAAGACGGCATAGAGTCAGAAATCCTGGAGTCGGCGCCCAACCGGGGCAACCTGATCGCGCGTCTGGAGGGACGTTCGGGCAACGCCGGTCTGATGTTCATGTCGCACACCGACGTGGTTCCGGTGGAGGACGAGTCCAAGTGGCGGTTCCCTCCCTTCAGCGCTACCATCGCGGACGGGCGCATATTCGGGCGCGGAGCGACGGACTGCAAGGGACTGCTCACGGCGCAGCTGATGGCGGTACGCATCCTGAAGCGCAACGGCATCGAGCTGGAGGACGGGCTGATCCTGGCGGCCGGGGCGGACGAGGAACACGGCGGCCGGTACGGGTTCGGCTGGCTGGCCGACAATTATCCCGAGAAACTGGCGGCGCCCTTCGCCGTGAACGAGGGCGGCGGCACGCCCATCGAGGCGGCGGGCGCGCTGACCTACGTGCTGGGTGTGGGGGAAAAGGGTCGCTTGCAGGTGGAGATCGACGTCAAGGGCACCAGTTCCCACGCATCGGTGCCCTGGCAGGGAACCAACGCCCTGTACCGGCTGAGCCGCGCGCTGTCTTCAATCGAGGGGTTCGAGGCCGACCGGGACACCTCCGGCGCGATTTTCGATCACCTCTCAACTTTCGCGATCGAACACGCCCCGTCGGCGGAGAACGTGGACAACATCATCGCCGAGATCGAGCCGGACAACCCGCGATTCGCGTCCATGCTGCGGGCGCTGTCGCGCATGACGCTGACTCCCACCATGGTGCGGGGCGGCATCAAGTCCAACAGCGTGCCGGAATCGATCCGCCTGACCTGCGACGTGCGCACACTGCCGCACCAGGACGATGACTACGTGAGGCAGCAATTGGACGAGGTGCTGGCGGACGTGCCGGGCGTCTCGTACGAAATTGACTACATGGCGCGGCCGAACTCTTCGCCCTTTGATTCGCCGCTGTCCGACAGCATTCGGCGCGTCACCGCTCAAGCCCTGCAGCGGGACAACATCCAGTGGGTGCCGGCGATCAGCAACGGGTTCACCGACTCGCGATTCACCCGCCCCCTGGGCACGGTGACCTACGGTTTTTCCGGTTCCCACCCGGACGACGACCCCATGCTCAACTACTCCCACGGGACCAACGAGTCGGTGGGCATCAGGAGCCTGGTCAGCGGGACCAAGATCATGCTGGGACTGGCGTGCGACATGCTGGCGGTGAAATAGCATGGAGTACGAAAACCTGCGGATCGACCGCGACGGCCAGGTCGCGACGGTTGTCCTGAACCGGCCCGAGAAGCTCAACGCCATCGACCGGAACCTGCACCATGAGATGATGGCGGCGTGCGCCGAGTTGCGGGACGACGACGACGTAAGGGTGGTTATCTTCACTGGCGAAGGTCGCGGCTTTTGCTCCGGCGCCGATCTCACCGGGGCGCGGCCCAACGACGAACACGCCAGCCGCGGCGAGCGCCTGGACGAGTACAACTGGGTTGGCCGGCAGGCGCTGATGGTTTACCGGGACCTGAACAAGCCGACCATCGCCGCGGTGAATGGCGTCGCCGCCGGCGCCGGCATGGGTCTGGCGCTGGCCTGCGACATGCGGGTCGGCTGCGAAAACACGCGCTTCAAGACGGTGTTCATCGAACGGAGCCTCAGTCCTGATTCGGGGCTGTCGTACTTCCTGCCCCGCATCGTAGGGTCGAGCCGCGCGTTTGACCTGGTGTTCACGAGCCGGACGGTGGACGCTGAGGAGGCTTACCGTCTGGGGCTGTTGGACCGGCTGACCACAGCCGAGAATCTGCTGGGCGATGCGAAAGAACTGGCGAGGCAGATCGCAGCCTGGCCGCCGGTGGCCATGCAGATGTCAAAGCGGGCGTTGCAGCGCAGCCTGGACACCACGCTGGAGGACCAACTCCAGTACGAGACGCACAGCATAGTGTTCGCCCGACGCGCTCCGCATGACGTCGCCGAGGCGGCGGCGTCTTTCCGCGAACGGCGACCGCCGGTTTTTACCGGCGAGTAGCGTTGATAGCATGAAGGTAGGGGCCGTCGCCTAATGCGGGGCCCGGGCATCGTATGACCACCCACATCGCGAACATAGCGCAAGCCACACCCGTAAACGCCGGGCGCGACGCCAGGGCACTGCGCGTCGCCCAAGCCCTGCGCGATGCCATTGACGCCGAGTGCGTCATCCTGTTCGGCTCCCGGGCGCGGGCTGACTGGACGGAACGCTCGGATATCGACCTGATGATTGTCGAACCGGAGATTCCAGAGCCGGAGCAGAGGGAAAAAATCGAACGCATAGCCAAAGAGCTGGCTAATCGGGCTTACCCTGACTGCGATTTCGTGTCGGTGGATTTCGTCTATTTGACTCGCGCCGAATACGAACGCAAGAGTGTCCACACCCTGAATCACGTTGCCCGGTTCGCCCGCCGGGAGGGCATCATCGTGCTCCGAAATCCGGACGATTTCCCCGGCAGCGACGCAGCCGACGACCCCGACCACTGTGACGAGTCCATGGAACGCCAACTCCGCATCGCCGACGCCAACACCCACTACCGCGCCATGCACGTCATGATGGACGCCGGCCTGACTGACAAAATAGCAGCCTACAACGCACACCAGGCGTTGGAGCATGCCATGAAGGCGCTCATTTCGGCGCAGGGACACGAATACCGTCACACCCATGCGCTTGACTTGCTGCTGGGGGATATACGAGCGAACGACCCGCATTTGAACTTACGGCCCCGCAGCGACCTGCTCCAGCTCAACAACTTTGCCGGGGGCAACCGCTACGGCCCGCTGCTCACCCCCATATCCGACTACACTGACATGGCCAACCGCGTCGCCGACGATCTGAATCGCCTCTACGACGAAGTTGCCCGGCTGACCGGCGAAAACGCCTGGGACGTGCCGCCGGAAGGCAGCGACAACCCAATCGAGCCACGCCACCGATAGGATAATAACGCCGAAAGGAGCCTGACCATGACCACCGCCGATTGGGGAAATATCTACAAGGAACTGGGAGCGGCGCCGGTGATCAACGCCACCGGCAGCGTGACCATGCTGGGCGGTTCCACGCCCATCCCGGAAGTGCGCGAGGCGATGGCGGCGGCCGACGGCGCGTACATTCCGCTGATGGAGTTGCAGGAGGCGGCGGGAGCGGCGATTGCGCGCATGGCCAACGTGCCGGCGGCGTACATCACGTCGGGCGCGGGTTCGGCCCTGATGCTGGCCACGGCTGCCGCCATGGCCGGTGACGACGACGACCGGATCCAGCAGTTGCCGAACACCGATGGGATGAAGAACGAGATCCTCATCCAGACGCGGCAGAGGTACTGGTACGACCGCTGCCTGGAGTTGGCCGGAGCGAAGCTGGTCATGTTCGGCTCGGAAGAGGAGACCACCGCCGAGGACCTGGAAAAGGCTATCGGGCCGAACACGGCGGCGGTGCACTACTATGCCGTGGAGCAGGAGTACGACCCCAACGCGCTGTCCCTGGAGGACACCATTGCCATCGCTCACGCCCACGACGTGCTGGTCACGGTGGATGCGGCGGGCCAGATCTATCCGCTGGAGAACTTCGGCAAGTACGTCCGGATGGGCGCCGATTTCCAGTGCATCGCGGCCAAGTACATGGGCGCGCCACAGTCCACCGGGCTGGCGCTGGGTTCTCCGGAGATGATCCGCAAGATTGGACTCCAGGCATTCGCCAGCTACGAGGGCCGGCGGGTGCGCGGGGTGGGCCGACCCCAGAAGGTTGACCGGCAGGAGATGATGGGCGCCGTGGCGGCGGTTCAGGTGTGGATGACGATGAACCACGAGGACCGGCTGGCTGACGCGGAACGGCGGACCCGCGTGATTTTCGGCGCCGTTGACGGGGTCCCGGGGCTGAATGCCGAACTGATCGACAACGTCATCGGGCACCAACCCTACGGGCTCAACATCCGGGTGGACGCAGCGGTCGCCGGTTTCGATATCTACGACCTGCGGGACCGGCTCAAGGAAGGCGACCCGCCGATCTGGACGCGGGTTCGGGACGGCGAGGACTGCATCACCATCCACATGTTTGGCCTCAACCCGGGCGAGGACCAAATCGTCGGGGAGCGAATCGCGGCCCTGTTCGGCAAGTAAGCGGATCATGCCCTCCTACTCAGTAGCCGTTGATGTCGGTGGCACGTTCACCGACATCGTTCTTTGCGATACGGCGTCCAATGCCCAGTGGGTCCACAAGACCCCATCCACACCCAGCGACCCGTCGGTGGGATTCATGACGGGGTTGTCGGAAATCCTGGCGACCAACGGCGTCGACGCGCGCGACGTGGGCCATATCTTTCACGGCACGACCATTGCCACGAACTCGGTGCTGGAGAACCGTGGAGCGCCGGTCGGGTTGCTGGTCACCGAGGGGTTCCGGTACGTGCTCGAAATCGCGCGGCACGGCACGCCCCGCCTGGCCAACCCCAACTCCTGGGTGAAACCGCAGCGTCCGGTACGCCCCCGGGATTGCCTCGAGGTGTTGGAGCGAACGGCTTTCGACGGTGAAATCCTGGAGCCTTTGGACGAGGCCGCAGTGCGCCAGGCCGCGAGGCATTTCGCGCGCGAGGGCGTGGCCGCCATAGCCGTCGCGTTCCTCCATTCCTACGCCAACCCGGCTCACGAACGGCGGGCCCGGGAGATCCTGCGGGAGGAGCTTCCGGAAGTAGCGGTTTCGCTGTCCTCGGAAGTCCTGCCGGTGTACCGGGAGTACGAGCGCGCCATCACCACGGTGCTGAACGCGTATGTAACGCCGCGGGTCAGTACCTACATCGAAAATCTCCAGGGCTCGTTGCGGGCGTTCGGAAGCGCGGCGTCGCTGTCGATCATGAAATCCAACGGCGGCATCATCGGGGCCGACACCGCCGTCGAGCAGCCGGTGTACACCGCCCTTTCCGGGCCGGCGGCCGGCGTGATGGCCACGCTGCAGATCGCCGAGGCCACCGGAGTCGCCAACTGCATATCCTTCGACATGGGCGGCACCAGCACCGACGTATCATTGGTGCAGGACCGGCAGCCCGGTCTGACGCTGAACGGCAGGCTGGGCGACTGGCCGGTGCAGTTGCCCATGCTGGACATTGCGACCATCGGATGCGGCGGGGGCAGCATTGCCGAGGTCTCACCCTACGGCAGCCTGACGGTCGGGCCGGCCAGCGCCGGCGCGGATCCGGGTCCGGCCTGCTACGGCCGGGGATCGAACCGCCCCACCGTCACCGACGCGAACCTGGTGCTGGGAAGGGTCAGCTCCAGCATCGCCGGCGGGCAGTTGACCCTGGATGCGGAGGCTGCGGCCAATGCGATCCGCGACGCGGTCGCCTCGCCGTTGACCATGGATCTCGCGGCGGCGGCCAGCGGCGTCCTGCAAATCGCCAACAACGCCATGGTGGGAGCCATTCGGAACATCAGCGTGGAGCGCGGCTATGATCCGCGAGAATTCGCGCTGGTGGCGTATGGGGGCGCGGGGCCGATGCATGCCATCGAGGTGGCAAACCTTCTGGGCGTGACGACGGTGGTGGTGCCTCCACATCCGGGGATCGCGTCGGCGTACGGGTTGCTGGTGGCGGAGTTCAAGAACGACTACGCCAGGACGTCGTTGCAACAGCCGCCGGATTACGATCTGCAGGGCATGGCGGAGATTTTCGACGGGCTGGAGCGGGAAGGGCAGCAGTGGTTGGAAACCGAAGGGGTTGCCAACTCCGGCCGGATGCTGACCTGGTCGGCAGACCTGCGCTACGAGCACCAGGGTTCGGAACTCACCATTCCCTACGAAGGCACACGGATTGACCGGCACGGGTTGGAAGGGATGATCGAGGAATTTCATCGAAGGCATTCCCAGCTCTACGGGTTTTCGCTGGACCAGTCGGTGGAGATCGTGACGCTGCGGGTGACCGCTTCCGGGCAGTTGGGCGACGTGGCGATGCCGATGCTGCCTGCGGGTGGCGGCGATCCGGCGGACGCCATTGTCGACGAGCGGCGGGTGTACTTCGAAGAGGAGGGGGATTTTGTTCCGTGCCCCATCTACCGCAGGGAACGATTGTCCCCGGGCGACAGCATCGGCGGGCCGGCCATCCTGGAAGGGATGGACTCGACGGTGGTGATCAACCCGGGCTGGGAATCCCGAATCGACCAATACGGCAACTGCATCATGCGCGCCGCTGGAGATTGAGATGACGATCAGCAAGAGCCGACCAGAAGCGCACGGCCCCGAGAGTGAGCCCGCCCAGCCGGTCAATCCGGTGACGCGGCAGCTGATTCGCGGGTCGCTGCGAGCCGCCCGGCTGGAGTGCGAGCTGATCATCGAGCGCACCGCCATGTCGGCGTTTATCCGGGAGAAGAAGGACTACACGGTGAGTTTCCTGGACGCCGGGGGGCGGGAGATCTACGGGGACACCATGGGCAGCGACATTTTGGGCTGCGTGTGGGACTACTACCCGGTGGATGCCATGCAGCCCGGCGACCTGTACTGGTACAACGACCCGTACCTTTCCCACGGGAGCATCACCCACACGCCGGACATGGTGTTCATCGCGCCGGTATTCTTCCACGGCGAGGTGGTGGCCTACTGCCATTCCTTCGCGCATTTCTGGGATCTGGGCGGGTCGCGGCCGGGGAGCATCGGGCCGGCGAACACGGAGATCTTTCACGACGGGACGCTGGTGCCGCCGATCAAAATCATCGATGCCGGGAACCTGAACGACGAGGCCTACCGCATCATCCTGCGGAACTCCAGGTATCCCGACCTGCTGGAGGGCGATTCCAGGGCGCTGATGTCGGCGGCAAATCGCGCGCAGGAACGGCTGCTGGAGATGTTCGAGCGCTACGGGCGGGACACGATGCTGGCCGCCATCGCCGAGGATCAGGCGGACACCGGTCGGCTGGTGCGGGACAAGACGCTGGAAATGATCCCCGAAGGCGAGTATTCGGTGCGCGACTATATGGACCATGCCGGAGTCGGCGAGCGGTGGCATTCCTTCCATATCAAGCTGATCCGGAGAGGTGATGAGATCCTGCTGGACGCCACGGACAGCGACGACCAGGCGGACGGGTCGATCAATTTCATCGCCAGCGACGGCGCGCTCAAGGCCTACTTCGGGCAGTACTTCCACCAGTTCGACACCTCGCTGCTGGCGAACCACGGGCTGCTGGCTGGCATTGACGACGTGCAGCTCAGGGAGGGCAGCATCCTGCGGCCGGAATGGCCGGCGGCGTTGGGATGCCGCGCCCACACCTTCACCAAGCTGAAGAGCGCGGTGCGGGCGGTGGTCGCCCAGGCCTCCGAGGGCAAGGTCATGGCGTCGCCGGCGGTTTACGTGATCGCCTACTGGCGGATGAAAGAGGACGGGACGGGGAACTGGCTGCTATGCACGGATGGCATCGCGGTGGGTCACGGGGCGCGTCCCTTCGGCGACGGGCTGGACGCGATTTACCAGCGCCACAACGAAAACTATCCGGGCGAGTTCATGGAGATGGAGTACCCGCTGCGGCTGGAACGGTACGCGATCGCCACCGATTCGGGCGGACCGGGCAAGTACCGGGGCGGCTGCGGCGTGGTCCGTGACGTTCGGCTGCTGGCAGACGAGGGCACTTTCGGGCTGCGGGTGGAGAACAACCGGTTCCCGGCCTGGGGCGTGGCTGGTGGCAAGGGCGGCGGACTGTCGCGAGTGATCATCAACCCCGGGACGCAGGAAGAACGTGAGATCCGCGCGTTCTCCGACGACAACCACTGGAAGCGGGGCGACCTGGTGCGCATCTGCACGGCCGGCGGCGGTGGCTGGGGCGACCCCCTGGAGCGGGAGGCTGGGCTGGCGCTGGATGACGTGAAGGACGGTTTTGTGTCGTTGCAGGCTGCCCGAGATGATTACGGCGTGGTGATCGACGAAGACGCGATGACCGTCGATGTGGCGGCCACCGACGCCAAGCGGGCAGAAATACGGAATGCCCGGGGCAGGACGGGACTCTTCCACCGCTTCGGTTACTTCGATTCCGCGGCGGAGGAACTGGAGTGGGTCAACCGGAACATTCCGCGGTGATTTGGCGGTAGGAGCCGTGGCCTTTCGGCGGGACTTATATGCCTAACTACACAGCCAACTGTAAACAGCGCAATACCCTCGCCTGACATCTAGCTGCGCGCTTTGTGCCAACCGGTCCTGAACCCCCTCATGTAGGCAACCGCGATGACGATCAACAGGATTCCGGCTCCGTACAGGCCGGCCAGCAGGAACTCTAGCAGTATCAGGTCGGTGAAGTTGCGAATCTCGACCACGCGGGGAGCGACTATAGCCAGGCTGACGAACAGGAGGCCGAGCCCGAGGGCTCCGAGTATCCACTTGGGATAGGGTATTTTCTCGCCCCGTCTGAGGAAAAGGCTCTTGACGATGCGCAATGGGCTCCTCCTTATCAGGCATTACATCACTGATCCGTGTAGTTAGGTATGTTATTCCCCTTTCGGCGGGGGCGGACAGCGACGCGATGATGTCACAAGAGGGAGAGCCTCCCTGGCCCCGACGAGATTGCCACGCTTCGCTCGCAATGACAGGTTCGGGGGACGGGATTGCGGGGCTCGCGGTGGGGGTGATGGTTCCCTCTGAACCAAGAGCGGGTCAGAGGGGCTAGCGCCTGGCGCGGCGGGGCGGATCCTCGGAGTAGTCCCAGGAGCGGATGCGGACCGGGGTCACCCTGATGTACGCGGCGCCGGGTCGGGGCTCGGTAGGCAGGTCGGGCTCGGCAACGCCGCGCCGCTTTGCTGCTTCCCTAGAGTAGTGCAGTATCTCGTCCGGTTCGGTGTGGACGGTGGCCGTGCCCTGAACCATCACGCCCTTGATGTCCTGCATGGTGCTTCCGGTTTCCAGCAGCAGGCTGACGTTGGGGTTGTGGCCGATGTTCCGCAGCTTGCGGGTGTGGGCCCGCACACCCATCAGAATTTCGTCGCCGAGCCGGAAGTAACCCAGGGGCACGGTGTGCGGGAAGCCGTCCGGGCCGATGGTGGTCAGCACGATCCAGCCGGGCTTGCTGTCCAGAAATTCGTGGGTTTCCTGAGTGGTCAATGGGCGAGGCATGGTCATCACTCCCAGCGCGGGTGACGTGTGGCGGCCGGACGATTGTGGCCCGGGCAGCCGTGGTCCAGGATGCGCACATTGTGGCATCCCGGATGCGGCATCGCAATTTGGGCCCGCCGGCTGCCAGAGCATCTTCCCAAGTAACTGTTCAGAATTGAGGAGGTTGTCATTGCGAGGCGCTTGCGTCGTGGCAATCCAGATATCGTAGCAGCAACGTCTGCCCTGAAGGACTCCCCGGCGCCAACGAGATTGCCGCGCTGCGCTCGCAATGACACTTCCCCCGCAACTCTGAACAATTACCTTCCCAAGTTGCGGTCGTCATTGGGGAAGCCGAGCGGTCCGGTGGAGGGATTGAGATTGTAGGCCTGGTTGCCGGCGGGCTGGGGTGTGGCGGGGGCTTGCTCCTCTGGTTGGCGGTTCGGGTTTGGTGATGGTGGTTTGGATTTGGCGGTCAGGCTTTGCGGTTTCGGGTCGGTGTCGGAGCACGGCCAACACTGTATTTGCGCATGGTTTTTGTGTCCCAATCTTCCGTGACCCGCGGGCAGCCGGCTGGTGAGCCGATGCCCTACGGCACGGGGCGGAGGTGACACCCGCCGGGTCGACACGGGGCCGCCCCGGGGAGAAGATCGGGTAGCGGCCGCTGGCGACCATGATGCGAAGAACCGACTGGGGCCGTTGCCGACCCGAAACCGTATCGCCCATCTATTCGGATGTAGGCTAGGCGAAGCCGCTGGCCTGGCGGCGGAACCGGCGGGGCTCGCGAAGCGGCGCCGGAATTACCTGACGAGACCATGATAGAACAGGCGTGCGATATTGGTCAAGAGGTAGGCGGTCACCGTATCCGCTTTGTCTTTTACATCGATGCACAGGATGAACAGGATTTGATTGATTATTGTGAACGCTCCCGCGCTCTTGACGATGCTGAAAATTGAACGCCTTACCTGCACGCCATCATCCGGTCTATCCTGTTTATCGATGTAAGTTGGCTCCCGCAGTCGTCAAACTGGGTACGCAAGAGTACCTAGATCGCCACGTCGCTGCGCTCCTCGCGATGACAACCGAAAGATCCTAATGACAACCGACAGGTCCCAGGACCAGCCTCGCTAAGGGAGCGAAAGCCCGGCTGTCATACCGGCGCGATAGCGGGGCGCCGGTTCGCGTCTGGTATATTCGTGCCCATCGAAAGGAACGATTTCCCGGGCAAGGAGGACGAAGATGGCCGGAACGAAGCGAATTTACGTGGGAATGCACGACGGAGTCTGCGCCGTCACCAGCGACGACGGCGGCAAGACCTGGGCGCAAGGGCCGGTTACGCAGTTGGCCCATGCGGCGGCGCGCCTCAGCGCAAGCCCGGTGGCCCGATCCCGGGCGTACCTGGCCGCCTACGAAGCGGGGGTGTACCGGACGGATGACGGCGGCAAGACCTGGCAACATCTGGGGTCGTACCCCACCGACTATGCCCATAGCGTGCTGGCCCATCCGGACGACGGCGATGGCGTGTACGTCGGCAGCGAGCCGGCGGAGATCTGGCGCTCCGCGGACTGCGGGGCGACCTGGGACGAGTTCGACGCGTTTCGCGCGGTTCCCGAGGCGGCGGAATGGGGGTTCCACTCGCCGACGCGGGATTCGCACGTGCGTGACCTGCGGGCGGCGCCCGGTTCGGTGAACCAGCTGTATGCCGGCATCGAGGTGGGCGGGATGGTGCGGTCCGGAGACGGCGGGTCGAGCTGGAAGCAGTTGTCGGGTCTTAATGACGACATCCATTGCGTCAATCTGAGCGCAGATCGCGCCGACCGGATCTACGTGGCGACGGCGGTGGCCCCGTATCGCTCGGATGACGGGGGAGAGACCTGGGAGATGATTAACGACGGGCTGGATCGGCGGTACGCGCTGCACATCTCCGCCGCGCCCGACGACGCTGACCTGGTGCTGGTCACCGTTTCGGAGAATGCGCGGCGAGGCAACCCCAAGCTGTATCGCTCCACCGACGCGGGGCGGAGCTGGGAACTGGTGCAGGGCGTTGGCCAGGGAGAGGATCCGTCGGACATGCTGGTGGCGTTCGAATGGGACCCGGAGGAGCCGAGCACGGTTTACGGCGGGACCGACGGCGGCAAGCTGTACCGCAGCGCGGACCGGGGCGTCACCTGGGAGCCGTTGACGGTGGAGGTGGGCACGGTGGCCGTGGGAGCGCTGGCGATCTCGAGCGATTAGGCAGTGTTGAAATTTCGCGTCATTCCGGCGAAAGCCGGAATCCAGTGTGCCGGAGAAGGGTAAAATCCGGCAGGCTTTCCGGTGGCAACGGTTTCTGGGTTCCTGCTTGCGCAGGAAGGACGGGTATTTTCCCAAACGTCAACACTGCCTAGTCAGTCGATGTCAGTGGGCCGTGTTATCATCGGCCCGACTTCCCCTGAACGACACTGGAGCCGGAGGTGCGATCATGCCGCCGAGTGGCAACGAATGGCTGGCCCTGACAACGGAACCCATCCTGGAGCCTGATCTCCCGATCTGTGATCCGCACCACCATTTCTGGGTGCAGCGCCCGGAGCCGGTGGATTACCAGCAATACCTGCTGGCGGACCTGGCGGCCGACATCAACAGCGGTCACAACGTGCGGTCCACGGTGTTCGTGGAGGCGCGTTCCGAGTACCGCACCGACGGGCCCGAAGAGATGCGTCCCGTGGGCGAGGTCGAGTTCGTCCAAGGCATCGCGGACGAAAGCGCGACGGGAGCGTACGGAGAAGGGCGGGCCGCCGCCGCGATAATCGGGCGGGCCGACCTGAAGATGGGAGACGGCGTGCGCCCGGCGCTGGAAGCGTTGCAGGCGGCGAGTCCTAATCGCTTCCGAGGGATCAGGCACTCGGTGGGCTGGGACCCGCATCCGGACGTGGAGAACCGCGAGGTTGAGGGCCTGCTGCAGCGCGACGACTATCTGGCCGGAGCGCGGGTCCTGCAGGACATGGGGCTGATCCTGGAGACGTCGGTGTACTTCCCCCAGCTGCCGGAGTTGGCCGAGTTTGCGCGGAAGGCGCCCGACCTCACCATCGTGCTCAACCACATCGGCGGGATGATGCGGACCGGGCCCTTCGCCGGCCGGGACGACGAGGTCATTCCGCAGTGGCGCAGCGGGATCGAAGCGGTGGGAGCCGAGCCGAACATCATCATGAAGCTGGGCGGGATCGGGATGCCGCGGATCGGGTTCGACTGGCACACGCGGGAGACGCCCGTGGGGTCTGAGGAAATCGCGGATTCCGTGGGGGATTGGATGCGGCACTGCCTGGACCAGTTCGGGCCGGACCGCTGCATGTTCGAGAGCAACTTCCCGGTGGACAAGGTCTCGTTCTCGTACCACGTGATGTACAACGCGTTCAAGCGGCTGTCGCAGGGGTACACTGCCTCGGAGCGGGCGGCGGTGTTTCACGACACTGCGGTGCGGGTTTACCGGATAGGGGCGTAGGGGCGACGGGATTGCCGCGCTGCGCTCGCAATGACAGAAATGGGGATTTAGCGTGCGATACGTCGGCGACGGGATTGCCGCGCTGCGCTCGCAATGACAACAACCAAGGTCCTTCAAACTGAAACCTCGGAGGAGATTAGCCATGGAGCCCTTTCAGATTGCCATAAGCGACGAGGTGCTGGAGGATCTGCGCCGGCGCCTGCAACACACCCGGTGGCCGGACGAAATGCCCGGCTCGGGATGGGAGTACGGCTCCAACCTTGATTACATCAAGGAGCTGGTGGAGTACTGGCGGACGGATTTCGACTGGCGGGCGCAGGAGAAGAAGCTCAACGCGTTCCACCACTACAAGTCCGAGGTCGATGGGTTGAGCATCCACTTCATCAAGGAGAACGGGACGGGGCCGAACCCGATGCCGCTGGTGATCACCCACGGCTGGCCGAGCACGTTTTTCGAGATGACGAAGATCATCCCGCTGCTGGCGGATCCCGGCGGACACGGTGGGGACCCGGCGGACTCCTTTGACGTGGTCGCGCCGTCGCTGCCAGGGTTCGGGTTCTCGCAGGCGTCGCAGGAGCCGGGGATGCAGGTGCAGAAGGTGGCCGACCTGTGGGCCAAGCTGATGACGGAGAACCTGGGGTATCCGAAGTTCGCGGCGCAGGGCGGGGACATCGGCGCGGGCGTCACGTCGCGGCTGGGCTATGCCCACTCCGACAAGATGATCGGGGTGCACCTGACGTCGATCACGCGGCCGACGCCGTACCTGGGGCCGGGATCGTCGCCGCTGACCGAGGCGGAGCAGGCGCACTCGGACCAGCGGGAGCGGTGGCAGCAGAGCGAGGGCGGGTACAGCCACATCCAGGGAACCAAGCCGCAGACGCTGTCCTACGGGCTCAACGACTCGCCGGCCGGGCTGGCGGCGTGGATCGTGGAGAAGTACCGGACGTGGAGCGACTGCAACGGCGACGTGGAGAGCACTTACACGAAGGACGAACTGCTGACCACGGTGACCATCTACTGGGTAACCAACACCATCGGTTCGTCGGTGCGGATGTACAAGGAGAACCAGAGTTCCGTGTGGGAGATGGCGGAAGGGGAGAAGGTGCCCACGCCGGCGGGGATGGCGATGTTCCCGCAGGAGATCGCCAAGCCGCCCCGGGAATGGGCGGAGCGATCGTGGGACGTGCGCCGCTGGGTGCAGATGCCCCGGGGCGGCCACTTCGCCGCGCTGGAGGAGCCGGAACTGCTGGCCCACGAGGTGCGGGAGTTCTTCCGGCCTTTCCGAGGCTGAAACCGCGCCGGTTGGATTTTCGGAACGGTGCAGGGGCGGATGATCATCCGCCCCTGCAAATTTTCACGGACGTGCCAACCCGGCGATGCGGGTAGCGACGAGATTGCCGCGCTGCGCTCGCAATGACGGCCGGCGAGTCCCGGTTCAGCGGGTCAGGAACTTGATGATCTTTGGGTTGACCTCTTCGGGCCGCTCCTGGTGCATGAAGTGGCCGGCGCCGGGGATGATGACTTTTTCCAGGCCGGCGGAGAAGTAGGAATACATGCCCGAGCTGAGGAAGGACTCGAGGCGCTTGGGTCGGTCGCGGGTGCCGTGGAGGGCGAGGGTGGGGACGCGAATGGGGCCGGCGGCGATGACCGCCTGGTCGGCGCGCACCTGGTCGTCCACCTGGGAGGCGTCGTAGCGGGCGCGATAGTAGCCGAGGGCGGCCTGGACGACGCCGGGCTTGCGGAAGGTTGACCGGATGCTCTCCAGGGATTCGGCGGGAATGTCCCATTCGGGCGATGCCCAGCGCCACCATTCTTCCACGAAGGCGTAGTCGTTATGGGCGACGGCCTCCTCGGCGTCGGGCATCTGGAAGAAGAACCCGTGCCAGGTGCCGTGGAGGTATTGGAAGTCCATGGATAGCTCGCGGTCGACGCGACCGGAGGCGATGGTCACCAGCTTGATGACCTTTTCGGGCGCGAGGGCGGTGGCGCCGACCACGGCGCCGGCGCCCCAGTCGTTGCCGATCAGGTAGGCGCGGTCGGCTCCGAGGGCGGCGATGAGTTCCACCGCGTCGCGGGCCATGAGGGCGGAATGGTAGCGTCCGTCGGCCGGGGCCTCGGTCGGCGCGTAGCCGCGCATGAAGGGGGCCACGGCGCGGAACCCGGCGGCCGCCAGGTCGGGCAGAAGGTGGCGGAAGGACCAGGCGTGGTCGGGGAACCCGTGCAGGCAGATGGCCAGGGGGCCGTCGCCCATCTCGAGGTAGTGGAAGTTGATGCCGTTGGCGCTGACGCTGCCGGTATTGAAATCAGCCATGATGGTCTCCGGGTTATTGGGTTCTGAACATGGAGGGTATCACCACTCTTACACCCCGTTCCTGTGCGCGGCGGCGCTGCTGAGGTTCTGCGGCACCACCGATCACCGCCGCCACCACTTCACCCCCCGTAACTGCGGATAATGCCCGCCCCCGATGGTAGGCGCGGTCGACGTCGCGGTTGCTGATTGTGAAAGACACCTCAAGCACAGCGTGAACTTGTCGTCGGTCTCTGGATCGCTGGGCGCGAATAATGATGTCGGAGACCCACAGGTCATCCACTTCTTCCTCGCTGACCATGCCGCGAGCTTCTGCTCGCTCGATTGCCACCATCAACTCCGGGCGAATCCCCTCGTGGCGGCTGTTCAATCGGAGCGCCCGGACCAGCCCTAATTCTTCAGCAATGATGCTAAAGAGCCTGTACCGGATTCTGTCTTCCTCAGCCGAGGCCGCCAACGATGATGAGATGGAACTTGAGGAGGATGCCATTTCGATCAACTCTGGAAGTTCAACCTACGGTATCGCATGGACAGGCTTTGGCCGGCACTGCAATTCCAGGTCAAGCCCGCTTGGGTTGGCGGTACTTCTCCCGTTCTTACCTATTATAAGCGCGCGGATTCCTATCGCAACTTGACGCCGACACTTTGACGCTCGGACTCGTAGTGCGCTCGGGCGTCAGAATTCGTGGATGCGGGGCAGGACCTCGCGGCCGAAGAGTTCGATTTCGGCCATCACGTCCTTGTGGTTGAGACCGGGTTGCTGGAAGGCCAGGTCGACGACGCCCACGCCGCACTGTGCGTGGTAGGCGCGGAGCTGCTCGACCACGGTGTCGGGGCTGCCGACGAAGTTGAGCTGGGTTCGTGGGGCGCCGCCGGACGGCGGGTTGGGCGCCGTAACGTCGGTAAGCGTGGGAGGTCGGCCGGAGCGGGCGGCCTGCACGGCCTGGGCGAGGGAGCGGCCGATGTTCATGCCGCGACCACCGCCGGCGTGGTGCACCCGGTCGCGCAGGGCGTGGGCCTTGTCATCGGTCTCGGCCAGACAGATGCCACCGCGGAACACGATGTCGTCGGCATTGGGCTGCCATCCGGCTTCCTGCGACCACCGACGGTAATCGTCGACCACGCCGGCCATGTCGTCGGGATGGTCGTAGGAGATGCCCAGGCCGAGGCGGCGGGAGGCGGCGAACTGGACGGTATCGACGCTGCGGGTCGCCACGATGAGCGGCGGCAGCGGCCGCTGCACCGGCCAGGGCCAGACGGATACGGTGCGGTACTGGTAGTAGCGTCCTTCCCAGGAAAAGGGCTCGGGCTCGGTGAGGGCCTTGAGGACGAGGTCCATGGCTTCCATCAGCCGACCGCGTCCCTCCGACGGGTTGAGATCGTACACCTGGTCCTCGCTGGGGGTGCCGCGCATGAAGGCGGCGACGAGCCGCCCGCCGGTGAGATTGTCCAGCATGCCGATTTCCTCGGCGACACGGACCGGGTTGTTGATGGGGAGCAGCTGGCCCAGCAGCGCTATCTTCGCGGTGCGGCAACGCTGGGCTACGGCGGCTGCCATCACCGCGGGATTGGGCGTGGTGCGGTTGCCCGAGAAATGGTGCTCGGACAGGCTGATCCAGTCGAAGCCGAGTTCCTCGGCCAGTTCGCACTCGTCCATGCCTTCCTGGTAGGAGCGCAGGGAGACCTCAGGGTCGTGAAACGCGGGCGGCACCGGCCACCCGGCGGGGAACCGGTCGCGTTCGGCGTAGCCCATGCAGCCGAAATATGAAGCTTTCACGTCATTCCTGCAGTGTGGGACGGGCGGTGTGTCGGATAGGGTGACCGGATGGCGCGATGTTAGGGGGCAGCACTGGGGTTGTCAACGCGGGGCAGCGTCTCACGCTACCCATTTTGTCTTTTACATCGATGCACCGGATGAACAGGATTTGATTGATTATTGTGAACGCTTCCGCACTCTTGGCGATGCTGGAAATTGAACGCCCCACCCGCACGCCATCATCCGGTCTATCCTGTTTATCGATGTAAATTGGCTCCCGTAGTCGTCAAACTGGGTACGCATGAGGGGGTGCGTTGATGAGTATCCGGTTTGCGTCAGGGAGTTGTCAGGATCGGGATTATCAGGATTTACGGATTGGCCGGATTGAAACCGACCGAAGGGAGGGAGGGTGGTTTCAATCCGGGGAATGTCGCCAGCATGTAAATCCGGATTCTGACGATTTCCCAAAGCGGGTACAGGTGACGCCGGCGGTCCTCACGCGTACCCATTTTGTCATCGCGAGGGGCGAAACGACGTGGCGATCTCGTTCCCGCAGCAGTGCTCCTTGCCCCAGCGAGATTGCCGCGCTTCGCTCGCAATGACGACTCAGCCGAAACTGGGTACGCGTGAGGCCGCGGGGCCTTTTCAAAGTCCCGGATGGCGGCCTTTCACCCCGAACCGTCATTCCCGCGGAAACGGGAATCCGGGAGGCGGTTGTGTTCGGAATGTCATGGATTCCGGCTTTCGCCGGAATGACGGATTAACTTTGAAAAGGCCCTGGTGAGGCCGGAGGTTTGCTTGACCGGGCGCCGGGCAAGGCTGTACTGTCGCAGCGTGCTGATGGGCGCGCCGGTTCAGCGGCGGGACGCTGGTGACGTCCTGACGCGGTCGGCAGTGACCGTCGGAGTTCCGTGTTCAACTGATTTGCCGCCCAGCCGGGCATTACATCACCAGGAGAGGGATTATGCAGACCAGAGAGATGACCGCCAGCGCGTCGCGCCTGATGGTCGAACAGATGGTGGCGTCGGGCGTCAAGTACGTTTTCAACAACTCGGGATCGCGCGAGGCGCTGTTCTTCAACGAGCTGCACGCGCGGTCGGACATCCACGGCATACTCGGCCTGCATGAGGGCGCGGTGACGGCGATGGCCGGCGGGTACACGCAGGCGAACCTGGCGCCCGGAGTCATGGTGGTGCACCTGGGCGCGGGCCTGGCGCAGGCGATGGGCCAATTGATCAACATCTGGACTGGCTCCCTGCCGGTGGTGGTAATCACCTTCGCCGGCGACACCGGAAGTTTCGCGGGCAAGATCAGCCTGGACGTTAGCCACAATGCCGGCCCGACGGCGATCGCCGCGCCGATGATGAAGGCGAACTGGACGGTCATCGAGCCGGAGGGCCTGCCGGCCGCGCTGGAACGGGCGCTGCGGGTGGCGATGACGCCGCCGGTGGGGCCGGTGCACCTGGCGGTGTACGACCGGCTGCTGGGACCGGCGGAACACACGGCGAACATCATCGACGGCCAGCTTCCCGAGATCCACGCCGGCTACCCGTCGGACGCCGACATCGACGCGGTGGCGCGGGCGCTGCGGGACGCCAAGCGTCCGCTGATGTACGTGGGCGACGGAGTGTGGAAGAGCGGGGCCATAGCCGAGGTGACTGCGCTGGCGGAACGCTTCGGAGTGCCGGTGGTTGGGGATCCGAGAGCGGTGTCGATCAAGCACCCGCTGCACGCCGGTGGCCGTCGGTTGGAGCAGGCGCCGGACATCGACCCTGACCTGATCCTGTGCATCGGCGTGACGCACAACGGGGCCGGCAACGCCAGCGACTACACCGCGTTCTTCAACGCCGAGCGCACGATTGCCATCGGCGCGGACGCAGAGAACCTGGAGAACATCCCCGGACTGGACCTGGCGGTGCTGGCCGACGAGCGGCGGGCAGCGCAGGGTTTGCTGGATGCCACGGAAGGTTCGTCCGACGGTTTGTCCGACCGGCGGAGCCGGGCACGGGAAGAGGTTGCCGCGCTGCGGGCCCAGCGTCGGGACGCCGCGTGGCGCGTGCCCGCGGAGGATGGCAAGGTCCGCGCGGTGGCCGTCGGTGACGCTCTGGACAGGGCGCTGGAAAGCCGCGGCGGCGGGCTGGTGACCATCGAGCAGTTTGCGGTGGCGCAGGACATCCTGGCCAACAACGACGAGGCGGGCCGCAACCAGTACATCCGGCCGGCCGGCGGGTCGGAAGGGTACGGCGTGGGCATGGCGATTGGGGCCAAGCTGGGCGCGCCGGACACGCCGGTGGTCGGACTGGTGGGTGACGGGTCGCTGTACTACTCGGACCACGCGCTGTGGACGGCGGCGAGCCACGGGGTGCCGGTGCTTTACGTAATCTCCAACAACGGCGCCTATGGCATCGTGGCCAGCTCCTTCGCCAACGCCAATGCCGACATGCGGGAGACCGGGGAGTACCGGGGCGTGGTGCTGGACGGCATTGACCCGGTGAAACTGGCCGAAGGGTTCGGCGTCGAGGCGATGGACGCAACCGACGAGGCCAACATCAGCGACGCCATAGAGCACGGGTTGAGTGTCGTCGAGCGGGAAAAGCGGCCGTTCCTGCTGAACGTCCACATGCCGTTGGGCCTGCCGGAGGGCGGGAGGCCCGGGGAGATTTACAACATGAGCGCGGAGCTCGGCTAGGCAGTGTTGACATTTCGCGTCATTCCGGCGAAAGCCGGAATCCGGTGTGCCAGAGAAGGGTAAAATCCGGCAGGCTTTCCGATGGCAAAGGTCTCTGGGTTCCTGCTTTCGCAGGAACGACGGGTATTTTCCCAAACGTCAACACTACCTAACCTGGGCGGCGCTCGGACGATCTGGAATGATGGGCAGGACGTTTCCCGCCCATCGGTTTTCGAGCCTCACGCGTACCCTTTTTGTCATCGCGAGGAGCGAAGCGACGTGGCGATCTCGTTCCCGGAGCAACGTTCCTTGCTTCAACGAGATTGCCGCGCTGCGCTCGCAATGACAGAAGCGGGTACGCGTGAGGTTTTGGGCCTGGGGCGATCCACCGGGCTCAGTGCGCTAAAATAGGCGCAACTTCAGGCTGAATATTTGATGGCAAGAGCAGGTTACGGGTATGCCGAACAATTTCTGGATGATCAATTGCAACGAGGAGAACTATAACGTTACGCGACGGCTGGGGTTCACGGGACAGGGGTTGAAGGCGGAATACCGGCGGAAGGTGCAGCGGGTCGAACCGGGGGACCGGGTGATCTACTACGTGACCGGGTCGCGCGTGTTCACGGCGACGGCCACCGTGACGCAGGGGTACGAAGAGGTCGATTCGAGCCCGTGGATCAGAGAGGGCAAGGCGGCTTGGCCGTACCGCATCGGGATCAGGCCCGACGTTGTGCTGGAGAACGAACAATACATCAGCGCGGGGCTCATTGCCTACCGGCTGGAATACGTGCGCAAGTGGGCGCCGGAAGACTGGTACATGGCGTTTCAGGGCAACCTGCACCTGCTGTCAAAGAGCGACTTCTTCCTGCTGGAAGGGGAGATGCTGAAACTCCGGGACGGCCGGGAAAAGGCGCTGATACAGATCGACGCCGCGTTGGCCGCGGAAGAGGAACGGGTGAGCGCGCAGCGGGAGCGGCGGCGGCGGAACGCCAACCGGAGCAACGCCCGCCCGCAGCCACCACGGAACCCACCCACGCAGGATGTCCCACCGGCCCCAGCGCCTGCGGCCGATCCCCCCGGCCCGACTGACGATGCGGAGGAGCCGGCCGGCGCTGCGGAAACCCCGGGTGAACCGGGGCGCGCCAACGGTCGCGGGCGAAGGAACCAGCGGAACCGTGGGAACGGCCGGAAGCCGGGCCCCAGGCAGTCGCCGCGCTACGACAGCGAATAGGATTCGCCGTCAGCGACCAAAGCTTGCCGGATCTCGGAGCGCACGTCGGGGTCGGGTTCGTTGGCCAGGGCGCGGGTCAGTGAGGCGATAGCGGCGTCACCACCGATGCGACCCAACGCCCACGCCGTGTGCTGCCGGACGAGAGTGGGAGCGGTTCGCAGAGCTTGGGCCAAAGCCGGCACGGCGGCGGGATCGCCGGAATTGCCCAGGGCGACGCAGGCGTTGCGCTGCATGCCGACGCGCTTGGCGCGCATGATCGGGGCGCCGGCGAAGCGTTGCCGGAACTGCTCGTCGGTCATCTCCAGGAGTTCGACCAGGTCCACAGAGGAAAGGTCGGTGCGGCCGAAGTTGGGGTCTGCGGTGGCTTTCGCCTTGCGGTTGACCGGGCAGACTTCCTGGCAGATGTCGCACCCGAAGACCCAGTTGCCCATGGACGCGCGGAATTCGATGGGTATTGCGCCCTTGTGCTCGATGGTCAGGTAGCTGATGCAGCGGCGATTGTCGACGACGTAGGGGGCGACGATGGCGCCGGTGGGACAGGCGGGCAGGCAGCGGGAGCACTGGCCGCAGGTTTTCGAGAGAGGGGCGTCCGCGGCCAGCGGGAGGTCGGTGATGATCTGGCCGAGAAGGAGCCAGGAGCCGTAGGTGGGATTGAGGATGTTGCCATTCTTGCCGAACCAGCCCAGGCCGGCGCGGGCGGCGGCGGCGCGGTCGAGCATGGGGCCGTCGTCGACATACCAGCGGGCGGCGAAACGGTCGCCCAGCCGTTCGGTCAGGTCCAGGACCATCCGGCGCATGCGGCGTTTCATCACGCGATGGTAGTCACGGCCGCGGGCGTAGCGGGCGATGAGGCCCCGATGGTCGGAAGCGGGAGAGTCGTCAGGAGGGTAATAGTTCCAGCCGAGGGAGATGATGGAGCGGGCGCCGGGCAGCAGCGTTTCGGGATCCGTGCCGCGCTGGACTCGCTGGGCGTTGAACCAGGGCAGGCCGTCCATGAGGCCGGCGTCCAGGCGTTGCAAGGCCTCCTCGCGCTCGGAAGCGAAGGCATCAGCGGAGGCGACGGCGACGAGGTCGAAGCCGGCATCGTGGGCTGCCTGGTCGACCCATTGGCGCAGTTGTGCAGGGTCTGCGGCGTTGACGGGGGTGGCAGTCACAGGTTCTCGCGCTGGTAGCGTCCGGCGTAGCCCTGGGCGTCCGGGCTGCTCAGGGGGAAGAAAACCAGCTGGGCGATGCGGGCATCCCGCTGCAAGCGGAAGCCGTCCGCGTTGTGGACGACGAGCAACGCCTGGGAGCGGCCGCTGTAGCCGGCATCCCAGACGGCGGTGTGCAGGGTGACGCCTATGCGCAGCAGGCTGGACCGGGGACGGCACAGGGCCATGAGCCAGCGGGGGAGGTTGACCACCTCGTTGAAGGTGGACAGGTAGTGGCCCGGCGATAGAACCAACCAGCCGTCGGGTCCGAATTCGAGGTCGGTGGGTTCGGGCAGCACCCGGTCGGCGTCGGAGACACCAACAGCGCCGGCTCCGGTGGGATACGAAGCTATCGAGCGCACGGTAACGTCAAAGCCGTTGGGCTGGAGCTGTCTTGCGACGTCGGGACATTCTTCGAGCAGCGGAGGACGACCGGCCAGCAGCGCGGCGATGGAATCCCGATTGAGCGCGCCCGGTGCGGGTGTTTCGTTGCCGGTCATGCTACAGAAAACAATTCACCCGCCGGCGTCTTTGAGAGGAACGCGCGGCGGGTGGATGTGAGTAGTCGATGGGTACCAGGTTGTGTTGACGTTTTGGAACCCCATACCGTCATTCCGGCCTCCGTATCGAGTACGGGGCAGGCGTTGAGCCGGAATCCAGCGTTCCAAACCAGCGTAACATCTTGAAAGTATCTATGCTTGAACTCAATGGATTCCGGCTTTCGCCGGAATGACGGAAAATGTCAACACGGACTAGTCGTGCATGAAGTCCTGGATGTCGGCGGGCAGGGGCTCGTACCTGGGGATCTCGGTGACCACCGCCTGGGTGGTCAGGAGCATACCGGCGACGGAGCCCGCGTTCTGGAGGGCCGAGCGGGCCACCTTGGCGGGGTCGATGATGCCGCGGGCGATCATGCCGGTGTAGTCGCCGCGGTCGGCGTCGAACCCGTAGTCGGCTTCACCGTTGCGGACGTTCTCGACGATGACGGCGCCCTTGTAGCCGGCGTTGTCGGCGATGGTGGTAAGCGGCGCCTCCAATGCTTCGCGAACGAGACGGATGCCCACGGCTTCGTCACCGGAGGAGCTGGCCAGGAGGGCGTTCAGGGCTGCCTGGGCGCGGAGCAGGGTGACGCCGCCGCCGGGGATGACGCCTTCTTCCACGGCGGCGCGGGTGGCCGCCAGGGCGTCCTCGGTGCGGCTCTTGCGCTCGTTGAGCTCGGGCTCGGTGGCTGCGCCGACCTTGATGACGGCGACGCCGCCGGCGAGGTTGGCGAGACGTTCCTGGAGCTTCTCACGGTCGTAGTCCGAGGTGGTCTCCTCGATCTGGACGCGGAGTTCGGAGACGCGGCCGGTGATGTCGTCATCGTGGCCACGGCCCTCGACGATGGTGGTCTCGTCCTTGGTGGCGACGACGCGGCGGGCGGAGCCCAGTTGATCGATGGACACTGCGTCGAGGCGCATGCCGGTGTCGGTGGTAACCACGGCGCCGCCGGTCATGATCGCCAGGTCTTCCAGCAGAGCCTTGCGGCGTTCGCCGAAGCCGGGAGCCTTGACGGCGAGGCTGCTGATGGTGCCGCGCAGCTTGTTGACCACCAGAGTGGCCAGCGCTTCACCCTCCACGTCCTCAGCGATGATGATCAGGGGACGGCGGCCGCCCTGGGCCACGGCCTCAAGGGTGGGCACGACGTCGGCGGCGGAGGACAGCTTCTGGTCGGTGAGCAGGAAGAGAGGCTCGTCGATGGAGCACTCCATGCGGTCGGTGTCGGTGACGAAGTGGGGGGAAAGGTAGCCGCGGTCCAGGCGCATGCCTTCGACGACGTCGAGTTCGTCGGTGAGGCTGCGGCTCTCCTCGACGGTGATGATGCCTTCGCGTCCGACCTTGTCCATGGCGTCGGCGATCAGCTCGGCGATGGCCTCTTCGTGGGCGGACAGGGCGGCGACGCGGGCGACCTGCTCGCGGCTCTCCACGGCGGCAGACTGGTCGCTGATCTCGCCGCACACGGTGGACACGGCGCGGTCGATGCCGGATTTAATGGCGAGGGGATTGGCTCCGGCGGCAACGTTCATGAAACCGCCCTTGATGATGGAGCGGGCGAGGACGATGGAGGTAGTGGTGCCGTCGCCGACCACGTCGTTGGTCTTGGCTGCGGCTTCCTTGACGACCTGGGCGCCCATGTTCTCGTAGGGGTCGGGCAGTTCGATTTCCTTGGCGATGGTGACGCCGTCGCTACACACCACGGGAAGGGTCCAGACGCGCCCAAGGATAACGTTGCGGCCGCTGGGGCCCAGGGTCAGGGCGACCGCGCGCCCGAGCTGGTCAACGCCGCTCATCAGGCTTTGGCGAGCGTTCTCATCGAAAATCAACTGCTTTTCGGGCATGGCGGGGATCCTCCGCTAATGGGGGTATTGTTGATGTAAACAGGAATCGTGACGCTGAAAAACGCGGCACCCATGAATTTCCGGGTTCCGGTTTCAGCATATCAATTTTCGGGCAACAGGGCCGAAATTGTCAACCTGAACCGCTCGCGTCCGCAAAAGGGTCTTGCCTGGGGGACCGGAGGAGCCGGCGCACGTCGGAACGGACGACGCCGGGGGCGCCAAAGGATGGGCGTCGATACGGCGGTGGACCGTGGATTATGATGGATGTGAAGGGAGGGCATCCGTGCGAGGCCGCCGGCAGCTACCTTCACGTGTAGCCACCGGATGACAAACAGGGAACGGGTTTGGTAACATCGTCTTCTTGAAAATCAGGCTCCAGGAGTTAGAACTTTGCCGGCTCAGAAAGCCCATCGCCAATCCGTCAAACGCAACGCGCGCAACATGAGCGCGCGTCGCGCCACCCGCACCGCCGTCAGTCGCGCCCGCCAGGCCGTGGCGGCTGCCGATCCCAATTCCGAGGAAGCGGTGCGCAACGCCATGAGCATGCTCGACGTGGCAGTCCGCAAGGGGTTGCTGCACAAGAACAACGCATCCAGGCGCAAGGGCCGACTGGCCGCGGCGCTCAACCGATCCCGAGCCGGCTAGCTCCGGGTCAAAGGGGCTAGTTCTGATCCGAAGGGGTTAGCTCCCAGTCAAAACGGAGCAGGGTTCCACCCGCGAGCTGGGCGCGCAGTTTTCGGCTGGGCGATGCCGGTGGACTTGGCTCCCAATTTGGTCGCCACCGTGAGGCGGAGCGGGTAGCTGGCGCAGTGTGACAGCGCAACGGCCGGAGATCTGGCGATTCCCGCGTGTTGACAACGGGAGCGTGTTTTATTAGCATATTGGTGCCGAACATTAGTTTGAGGTGCGGAGAATACACACGGTGTGGAGGTAGCCTGTATGCCACCGAAGAAAAACCTGAGGCCACGACAGCAGCAGATCCTGGATTTCATCGGGCAGTTCCTGGACGAAAACGGTATCCCGCCCACAGTGCGGGACATTCAGCGGGGCTGCAGCATCAGCAGCACGTCGGTTGTGGATTACAACCTGCGATTGATGGAGCGGGACGGATATCTCAAGCGCCGCTCGGAAGTCGCGCGGGGCATCGAACTGCTGGACGAAACCGGCCTGCCGGTAGCCAACGGGGCCGCCCGGGTGCAGATCGTGGGCAGCATCGCCGCCGGCGAACCGATACCGGCGTTCTCCTCGGAAGGGGTGGACTCGGCTGCGGAATTTGACATCGTGGAGGTGCGCCCCGACCTCAAAAAGCGGCACGGGACGCTGTACGCGCTGTCGGTCAAGGGCACGTCGATGATTGACGCGCTGATTGACGACGGTGACGTGGTGGTGATCAAGCCGACCAACACGGCGCGAAACGGCGAGATGGTGGTGGCCTGGCTGAAGGAAGAAGAGGAGGCGACCCTCAAGAAGTTCTTCCGGGAGGGCGACCAGGTACGGTTACAGCCGGCCAACAGCACCATGGAGCCCATCTACGTGCCGGCGGACAACGTCGAGGTGAAGGGTCGAGTGGTGGAAGTGCTGCGACAGTACTGAGGCGATGATGGCCTCAGTTGCGGCTGTTGGCCAACGCTCCGTAGGTGGCTACGAGGAAGGGCACACAGTAGGTCAGCGGAATTTTCCAGGCCAACGCGCCGGCAATCTGGCCGGCGACGATGGCGTCACCCTGATTCAGCGCCGTGAGGGCCGTGCCCACCACGGCGCTGGCGATTAACGACCGGCGCAGCATGGGCCAATGCCGCAGGGCGCAGCGAAGGCACTTGGTGATGCCGGTTGCGCCGCCGCGAGGCCGGAAGGTGAAGCTGGCGCGAATGCCGGTGGGTCGCGCGCACCGCTGGCACGGGAGATCGGCGGGTGGCATGGTTCGACCGACTCACGGGATGGCGACGGGAGCGTAAGGCGAAGGTTCCGCGAGCTCGAACACCCGGGTTGGCGCCAGACGGTTCTCGGGTTCGGGGCGGGCGAGGGCGAGGAACACGTCGTCCGGGCCGTAGATGCGCCACAATCGAGGATCCAATGGGTCGATGCGCGCGGGGGCGACGGCGACGGTTTGGCCATGGCCCACGGCGCGGGCGCGTTCCGAGTTGACCCGCAGGGCGGGAAGTTGCTGCAACGCCCAATCGATGGGGAGGAGATGGCGGGACCAGTCGCCGGAAGACGCGGCCTGCTCCAGGGCGTCGGGGGTTACACCGCGGTCGGCTTCAAACTGACCGCATGACAAACGGGTCAGTTCGGTCACATACGCTCCGCAGCCGAGGGATTGGCCGAGGTCGTGGGCCATGGACCGGAGATAGGTGCCCCGACCACAGTCAACGGTGAACGTGACGAACGGAAGGCGGATGTCGTCGATGGAGATCGAGCGCACCGACACGCGGCGGGGCGTCCTTTCGATCTCACGGCCGGCGCGGGCCAGGTCGTAGAGCCGGCGCCCGTCAACCTTGACCGCGCTGTACATGGGAGGCAGCTGGTCGATGTCGCCGACGAAATTGGTCAGGGATGCCGCGATGTCCCCACGGGTCAACGAGGAGGGATCGGCGATTTCGTCGATATTGCCCTCGGCATCGTAGGTGTTGCTGACGGCTCCCAAACGGATCGTCATGCGGTACCGCTTCCATCCGGAGACCACCAGCTCCATGAGCCGGGTGGCCTGTCCGAAGCAGATGGGCAGGACGCCTTCGGCCAGGGGGTCCAGGGTACCGGCGTGGCCGACCTTGCGACGCTGGCCGGTGACACGCTTCACCCGCCGAACGGCGTCCATTGAGGTGATGCCGACGGGCTTGTAGAGGTTGAGGAATCCGTTGATCGCCGGCCGCCCACGTTCACCAGCAGGCATGGTCTCACGCTCGTCCCGCCCGGGGCTGGGCGCCATCTCCAGGTTCCTCCTGGGCCTCCAGGTCGTCGATAAGCTGCATCAGACGGTTGGCTTCCAACATGGCGTCGTCCAGTTGGAAGGTGAGGAAAGGCACGTGACGCAAGGAGACGCGACTGCGCAGCTCGCGGCGGAGGTAGGAAGCGGAGGACTGTATGCCGGCCAGGGCTTCCTGGCGGACAGCCTCCGCGCCCATGACGCTGACGTAGACCCGGGCGCTGCGCAGGTCCGTCGCGGTGCGAACCTGGGTGATGGTGATGATACCTCTCAGGCGGGGGTCGTTGACCTGCGAAGAAAGCAGGGCGGCGATCTCCTCGCGGAGCAGGCCGTTGACCCGCTCCATTCGTCTGCGGTCCGCCATGGGTAAACCTCGCAGCGCCGGCTGGCGCCCTAGTTGGCGCGCTCCATGCGGTAGGCCACGATCAGGTCGCCTTCCTCGAATTCGTTGAAGTCGCCGAGGACGATACCGCAATCGGTTCCGGCGGTGGCCTGGTTCACCTCGTCGCGGAAGTGGCGGAGGCTGCCGATCTGGGTTTCGGTGACCACCTCATCATCGCGCATGACGCGGATATTCCCCTGGCGGACGATGCGGCCATCGAGGACGCGGCAACCGGCAATTTTGACACCGCGACGCCCGGCGAAGATTTCCCGGATTTCGGCGCGGCCGACGACCACTTCTTCGAATTCCGGTTCGAGCAATCCATGGAGTGCGGATTCCACGTCTTCGAGCAGGCGGTAAATGATCCGGTATTCGCGGATCTCCACGCCGAGGCGCTCCGCGGTGCGCTCGGCCCCCACTTCGTAACCTACGTTGAAGGCGAGCACGATGCCACCGGAGGCAGCGGCCAGTTGGACGTCCGAATCGCTGACCGCTCCGGAACCGGAGTGAATGACGCGGGCTTTGACGTCGCCATCGGACAACTGCTCAATGGACGAGACGGCGGCTTCCACGCTGCCCTGGACGTCGGCCTTGAGGACCAGCACCAGTTCCTTGACGTCGCCGGCGTCGATCTGCTTCACCACGTTGTCCAGCGTGAGCACAGTATCGAGGTTGCCGGTGTTGGAGCGCTGGTCCCGGCGGCCGGCCATCTGGCGGGCGGCGCGTTCACCGGTCACCACGGTCAGGATGTCGCCGGCTTCGGGGACGGCGTTGAGTCCCATCACCACCCCGGGAGATCCCGGCGAGATGGAGTCGATGGTCGCTCCCTGTTCGTTGGCCATAGCGCGGACGCGCCCCCAGGCCGTGCCGGCGACGATATAGTCGCCGACGCGCAGGGTGCCGGCCTGGATCAGCACGGTAGCGGAAGGCCCGCGGCGGCGGTCCATGGTGGCTTCGACGATGACGCCGGCGGCGGCGCGGTCGGGATTGGCTTTGATCTCAAGGATCTCCGAGAGCACCGAAAGGTTTTCCAGGAGGTCGTCGACCCCGTCGCCCGTCTGGGCGGAAACGGGCACGGCGATGACTTCGCCGCCCCACTCTTCAACCAGCAGGTTGCGTTCGCTGAGCTGCCGCTTGATCACATCGGGTTGAGCGGTGGGAAGGTCCATCTTGTTGATGGCGATGACCATGGGCACATCTGCGGCGCGGATGTGATCGATCGCTTCATCGGTCTGCGGCATGATGCCGTCGTCGGCGGCTACGACCAGGACGGCGATGTCGGTGACGCGCGCGCCGCGGGAGCGGATGGCAGTGAAAGCAGCGTGGCCCGGGGTGTCCAGGAAGGTGATGGGCTGCCCTTGGTGAACGACCTGGTAGGCGCCGATGTGCTGGGTGATGCCGCCGGCCTCCTTTTCAGCCACCGCCGATTGGCGTATGTAGTCGAGGAGGCTGGTTTTGCCGTGGTCAACGTGGCCCAGGATGGTGATGACCGGCGGGCGCGGTTGCAGGGTTTCGTTGGCTACCTGGGAAGCGGCGTTGATGGCGGCGGTGTCCGCTTTTTGCTCGGCCAGCCGGGTGCGGACACCGTAAGCCGCAGCAGCCACGGCGGCCACCTGGTGGTCGACAACCTGGTTGACGTTGACCATGATCCCGTGACGCATCAGTTGCTTGATGACGTCGATAGGGGACTGGTCGAGGAGTTCGGCCAGGTCCTTGACAGTCAGGGAATCGGGCAGGACCAACGGGCGTGATCCGGTGCGGCGCGGCTCGTTGCGCCGAGGTCGGCGGGCTCCGGAGCGTTGTTCAGTCGATGTAGTCATGAGTAGCACCTCCTCCAGCGGAATTGCCGTTCAGGCAGGGTATTGCCCCGCGCGAGATCAGCCTTCCGCTTCCCGAACCGCAGCAGGGGCGGTCCCGGACCCGGTGTGGTAAACACCGGGCGCGACAGTTTCAATGAAATAGCGTTTCAGAGCGTCCAGGTCCGTGTTGGAGACGGGGTTGCGAAGTCCCCGTTCCAGAGAACGGCGGACGAGACCCTTTTCCCAACAGGTGGCCTGACGGCACAGGTAAACGCCCCTGCCGTTGGCGCGTCCGGTGGTATCGGGCCGCACTTCGTCGTCAGGCGTGCGCACCAGCCTGATCAGATCGCCTTTCGGTCGCTTGTGACCACAGGCGATACAACTGCGTTCAGGGATGTGGCGCTGTTTTGGAATTACGGTTACCTGAATTGAGGGGGATGTCGGGCGGGTTGAGCCAGCGAAATGGCGGAGTTCACCTGCGGCGGGGTCCGGGTCCGCGGGCGCCGGGCACGTTGCCACCGCGCCGGTTGCCGCCGCCCCGGCGGCGGCGCCGGTCGCCTCCCCGGAAGTCGCCGACGATATCTTCCGCGAACCTGATCTTGCCGGCGTCGGGCGCGAGGTTGGGGAGACCCGCCAGGAGTTCGGCCATTTGGGGATCCGCCTCTTCCTCTTCTTCCTCGTCCTCTTCGTCTTCCTCGTCCTCTTCCACGACGTCGTCGATGGTGAGGTTATCCAGGGCATCGACGCTGAGGCCGAGGGCGTCGTCCGTCGCTGCGGGTTGTGGAGCGGCCGCGGCGGCGGCTTCTTCTTCGGCCATCAGAGCCTCCAGCAACGCGTCCTCATCGAGTTCGGGGTCCGCGACTTCGACCGGTTCGGGCGGCGTTTCGATGACGATGTCCTGCGATTGGGCGGCAACGGCGTCGAGCACAGGTTCGGGTTCCGTTGCGGCGGGGGCGGCGATATCCGCGGTGACGAGGCTGTCGATTTCCGCCGGCGCGGTTTCAGAAACGGGCGCGACGGCGATCAGAGCTTCGGCCTCGGCGAGAACTTCGGCAACGGGAGCCAATTCCACCGGCTCCGGCTCAGGGGCCACCGGCGCGGCCGCGGCGATACGGGCGGCGGCCTCGGCAGCTTCGGCCTGAGCGGCCGCGACACGGGCGGCCTCGGCGGCGCGCGCCGACCGCAGGGCTTCCCATTGCTCGACGTTCTTGATGTCCAGACGCCAACCTGACAGGCGGGCGGCCAAACGGGCGTTTTGGCCGTCGCGTCCGATGGCCAGCGACATCTGGCTCTCGGGGACGACCACGTAGGCGGTGTTCTCGTCGGCGTCAAGTTCGACGCCGCCGACGTCGGCCGGGCTGAGGGCGCGGCCGATGAGAACCCGGGGATTGGGGTCCCACTCGATCACGTCGATTTTTTCGCCCTGAAGCTCGTTGACCACGCTCTGGATCCGGTTTCCGCGGAGGCCGATGCAGGATCCGACGGGATCGACACCTTCCTGGTGGGAGGATACCGCGACCTTGCTGCGGATGCCGGGGTCACGGGCAATGGCCCGGATTTCGACGGTGCCGTTGCCGATTTCGGGCACCTCGGATTCCATCAGGCGGCGGAGCAGGTCGCGGTGAGCGCGGCTGACCACAACCTCGGGGCCACGGGTGGTCTGCTGAACTTCGACCAGGAGGACTTTCAGCGACTGGTTTTTGCGATACCGCTCGCTGCCGACCTGGTTGTCCGGGCGCATGACGCCGCGGGCGCGGTTCTGGCTCTGGGCCTGATGGGGGTTGAGGTTGACGAAAACGGTCGGGCCTTTCTCGATGCTTTCGACGCTGCCGCTGATGATCTCGCCCTGGTAGGCGGAATATTCTTCGAAAATCTTTTCCCGCTCGGCCTCGCGCAGGCCCTGCATGAGGACCTGCCGGGCGGTCTGAGCGGAGATGCGGCTGGTGTCGTAGGCGACCTCTTCATCCTCGGATATTTCGCTGCCGATCTCAGCCGAGGGTACTATCCGCAAGGCGTCGGCAAGGGCGATTTCGGTCTCCGGGTCCTCGATTTCTTCGACGACACTGCGCAGGGGGAAGATGCTGATGTCACCGGTGTTCGGGTTGAGCTTGACGGTCAGGTTCTGGGAGCCGGCCACCCGGTCGCGACGGAAAGCGGTGGCCAGCGCAACCTCCACCTTATCGAGAACCAGCTCTTTGCGCAGGCCCCGCTCGGCGGACAGTTGATTCAACGCCATCATGAAATCGCTTTTCATGCTTGTCCTCCGCCGGCTCCGCCGCCGACAGTGATCTGATGTGCATCCGGTTCACAGAAATAAAGCGGGTTTACGCCCCGCTTTTTAATTCCCGTGAACCGCTCGCTGCCGAGTTGATGAGGGTGTCTCACTTTGCCCTGCAGCGGGGGCGTGATGTGGGCGCATTATAGCATCGGGTTAACGGCGGGGCAAGGGTGGCGGCCTCGCGCGCACCCGCTTTAAACGGCGACCGGGGTAATTTTACATCGATGCACAGGATAAACAGGATTTGATTGATTATTGGCAACGTCCCGGCATCCAGGACGCAACTGTGACCGGAACGCCGCGACGGTATCGCCAGCATCCTGTTCATCGATGTAAAAGACAAACTGGGCACATGTGAGCGGCGGCGGTTCGCCGGTCCGGAAATTCCGGGGCGCACCGGAGTTACCACCAGATTTTGCCCTGGGCCTCCTGGGCGAGGGTTTCGTAATCACGGGTCCAGAGCTGGCTGCTGAGGTATTTCCACCCGCCGTCGGCGAGAAGGCATACCACGTTGCCACTCTCCATCCGCTCGGCCTGCTTCAGCGCGCCGGCGATGACGGATCCCGAGGAGATGCCGGCGAAAATGCCTTCCTTGTCCATCAACGCCTTGGTCATATAGAACGAGTCGAAGCTGTTGACCAGGAGGCGGTTGTCCAGCAGGTTGATGTCGAGGATCGGCGGAATGAACCCGTCTTCCAGGCGGCGGAGGCCGGAGATGAAATCGTCGGGCTCGGGGGCGACGGCGATGATCTTGATGTCGCTGCGGTGCTCCTTGAGGCGGCGGGCGTTGCCCATGAGCGTGCCGCCCGTGCCCAGGCCGGCTACGAACACATCGACTTCCGGCAGGGCTTCCACGATTTCCTGGCCGGTGCCCTCGTAGTGGGCGTCGGGGTTGCCGTCGTTGCCGTACTGGTAGAGCATCAGGTAGTCGTGGGGATTTTTCTCGACCATTTCCTGGGCCATGACGACGCTGCCGTTGGTGCCCAGGGTGCCGTCGGAATAGACGATCTCCGCGCCGTAGGCTTCCAGGAGATGGGTGCGTTCCACGGAGACGTTTTCCGGCATCACCACCTTGACCTTGTAGCCCTTGAGGCGGCCGATCATTGCCAGGGAGATGCCGGTGTTGCCCGAGGTGGGCTCCAGGATGGTCCGGTTGGGCGAAATCTCGCCGTCGGCCTCCGCCCGCTCGATCATTTTGAGGCCGATGCGGTCCTTGACGCTGCCGGTGGGGTTTTGGCCCTCAAGTTTGGCGTAGATGCGGACCTCGGGATTTGGACTGAGGTTCTGCAGTTCCACCAGAGGGGTATTGCCGATGGTGGCAATGAGTCCTTTGTAGGGGGACAGCGTCATTGGTGCGCGGCTCCGGATCGCCTTTGAACAGCGGGTTTGAACGACTAGAGGGCGCCGGCGCCGATGGCGGCCGGTTCGGGGGCTTCCGCCACGCCGCAGAACACCTCGTAGTCGATGAGCTCGGTAACGGTGGGGTTGTCGCCGCAGAGCGGGCAATCGGGGTTGCGGCGCAAGCGGACCTCGCGGAACTGCATGCTCAGAGCGTCGATGACCATGAGGCGGGAGGCGAGGCTTTCGCCGATGCCGAGGATGTGCTTGAGAGCTTCGGTGGCCTGGATAGACCCGACCAAACCGGTGAGGGCGCCCAGGACGCCGGCCTCGGCGCAGTTGGGAACCATGCCGGGAGGCGGCGGGGCCGGGAACAGGCACCGGTAGCAGCCCTGGCCGGGGAGAAACACGGTGGCCTGACCGTCGAAGATCAGGATGCTGCCGTCGATGAGCGGCTTGTTCAGCAGGTAGCAGGCATCGTTCACCAGGTAGCGGGTGGCGAAGTTGTCGGCGCCGTTGATGACGATGTCGTACTGGCCGATGATGTCGAAGGCGTTTTCCGAGGTGAGCCAGGCTTCGTGGAGCACCACGTCAACTTCGGGGTTGTAGGACAGGATGTTGTCCTTGGCGGACTGGACCTTGGGCCTACCGACATCGGGCGTGTGGTGCAGGATCTGCCGCTGGAGGTTGGACAGTTCGACCACGTCGAAGTCGACGATGCCGATCTTGCCCACGCCGGCCAGGGACAGGTAAACCGCGGATGGGGAACCCAGGCCGCCGGCCCCGATGATCAGCGCGCTGGATTCCATCATCTTGCGCTGTCCGGCGCTTCCGACGTCCTGCATGATGATGTGGCGGCTGTAGCGTTTGACCTGATCGGGGGTCAAGCGTAAGGGCTGGACCATTTTGTGTTCCTCCCGGTTGGCGGTGATACGGATTCAACTGAAAACCTGCGCCCCGAACCGTCTGGCGGTGAATTCGGCGGACGCAGGCTCGAAGGGTTGGTTAGTCGGCCTGCCCCCTATGTTCGGGGACAAGCGCAGGCGACCAGCGCAATTTGAGCAGGTGACATCGTGCGGGAAGTGTATTGTCGGGCCCGGAAAGTTGTCAAGCAGCGCGACAAGCGGTCAAACCGAAACCGCGGGCGCCGGCTCCGCAATGCCATGGCTGCGATCGCCTTCGGCGATGAGAGCGCGTTGCCGGTCGGCGAGAAGGGCCAGGGTCGTGGACTGGAGCACCTGCTGTATGGAGTCCTCGACGGTTTGCCAGATTTCCTTCTGGGCGCAGGAGTCGGCGAACATGCAGTCGGTGGGGAGGGTCAGGCAGTCCAGCGGGGACGCGTTGCCGTCGAGCTCCCGCATGATGTCGTAGAGATTGACGTCCTGGGGGGCCCGGGCCAGAAGATGGCCGCCCTGGGGCCCGCGGCGGCTGTGCACGAAGCCGCTCTTGTTGAGGGTGGACATCAACCGCTCAAGGTACGGTTCGGGTATGCCCTGGCGATAGGCGATGGCGGCGGTCTGGATCGGGCCGTCGCCGTAGCGCATGGCCAGCTCCACGAGCGCGCGCACGCCGTAGTCAACTTTCATCGGGATGCGCAAAACGACACCTCCCTCCTGGGGCAATTATATCCAAACGCGGCGGCAAATGCCAACCGCGTCAGGTATGAGGAAATTTCGCTACCCGTCATCTGTCCACCACGCAACGAAAATGATGTCTGGCAGTGTGTTTGCAACACCTTATCATAGGTGTTCCCAGATGAGAGGTGCTAGGAAAGCGTCTTACGCCACGATGAACAACCAGTACATCGAAAGTTGACCGTGGCCAAGCACATCATGCGTGCCAAATCTAGCCTTGGCTCGACGGGGGAATGAATCCTCCTCGACCTGACATTCTATGAACTCAACGCGGCATCGGCAACTCATCCTCATCACTCCCCAGGGTATTTCGGTTTTCAAAATCCTTATCCCGTGGTTCCCGCTTTCGCGGGAACCACGGGAGTCATTGCAGTAGAGGACTCTGGATTCCGGCGAAAGCCGGAATGACGGAAAAGGGAGAACCGAAAGACCCTGCATCACTCCCCCCATGACTGGGCCTGTCAAACAAACGCTTGTTTGGCAGGCCCAACCACCGCGACGGTTCTAATAACGCGATGCGTCAACGTCGATAATCTCCCCCACTGGAGGGACCAGGAACAATCTGATCTGGGCTTGGTGGTGCCAACCGGCAACCCAACTGCCCATGGTGGTCCCACGGCTCCATCGACCTAGCCGGTACAGGATCTGACCGGTAGGCGAAATCTGCCTCAGTGCAAAAGGGCAGCAAAGCAGGGTCACGTTTCTCGATGGCCTTTGCTCGTTGTGCATCCAGTTCACCGCCGTTCGCTGACGGCACAAGCAAATGGCCCGACCCATCGCGGCGGTGCCGCAATATTTCATCGGCAACTGGAAACCCAGTCTCCCAACTTTCGTCATGAATCGTCGGATGGACTACGCGGGGACTTTGGCCGTACATCGTATCCTGCACCGCTCCGGGCAGGAGAATTGCCATCAGGAGTATCAACACGACCATACTCATATCGGCCTCACACATCGACGCCGGCTGACGCCAAGAGGTCACACAGGGAACCGCCGCAATAGTCACTGGCTCACTGCGACAGCCTGTTGCTCATCGTAGATGAGAACCTCACGAACCTTGAACGGTGATGCGCCGCTGGTAAGCGGAATTCCGCGCATGTCGTCCACGAATATGTACGCCTGCCCATCGTCGACCATCCGCACGCCAGTGGCGTTATCCTTGCACACCGATTGGAAGCACACGCGGGCGTCGGTAGTAACCCGCGCAAACTCGTGCCCCCGTTCTTTCAGCTTGTTGATGGAGTAACGGACAAAGGCAGGTCCGGCCACATGGGACGTTCCGTCGGTGACCGCGGCCGTAGAAGTCGTCCCGGTCACGGCATCGTACTCAGTGATCACACCATCACTCAACGATACGTATGACCCAGTGGCATTAAACGTGCCAACCCTAGTCACGATGTCCGGGGATTCGGTTACGGTATCCGTCCAACTGTCCTTTGACGTGTATACCATGCGCCGTACTTCGGCACCAGACAGCTTCGCTCCGCCCACGAGTGTGGGCGGGCTCCCGACCTCGTAAGTCATCCTGAGAGATGGCCAGTCCGTATTCACCGCCTGGGCGGCAACGTTGGACCGCGCCACCGACACCACTGCCATCGCGATCATCGCCAATATCACCATTGCGGCAAGCGCCGTCCGCCGCGACGGCATCGCAGATTGTAGGTTTTTCATGATTCATCACTCCAGAAAGTGCATGTGCCAACGACCAGCGTAATCAGTATCCTCTGGATTTTCAAAGCCGCACACCGCGATGTGGTACCGCAGCCGTTGCTTCACGTAGGCCCCGTGGTCCATGAAGACGTTGTCGTAGTCGCTGTGCCATGCGAGACCAGGCGTCCCGGTTTCTCGCCAACTAGAGGGTCCGACACTCTTGACCTGGACCCACCGGTCATTGTCATCGTCCCACTCATAGTAGACGCGGCTGTCCATCCGCCACCACTTATGGATCGCGCAGATACCTGATGGGTGCCGCCCCCCGTAGCGGACCTTGTAGGCCTGCGCGACGAAATCGGGATCCGTGTCTTTGTAGTACCATACCGTGCTCGAGTGCGACGTTCCATGCCCGTCCCCGATGTCGTCCGACGTGATAGGTCCATTAGAATGATTGGTGCTTGCGGCGACGATGCTCCGCTCCGGCCAGTCCACCAACATCCACGTCAATCCTCCCAGCAACGCGACCAGAACCACCAGCAACGCCACCGACACCTTTCGCTCGCTTACGTTCAATTTGCCACCTCCATATCTGGGGTTGGTTAGGTTTTTCACCAACCAAAACAGCCCCACCGCGAACGACGGGGCTGGACACGCAAACGGCATAGGACTACCATTGAGCCCGATGGCGGAGCGACATTCCCCATCGTTGCGGCCTCGGTGTTGCTCCACTGGGGCCGTTTTGTTGGCCCGCGCAGTCTATGGACAGACCATCCCGCTGTCAAACAGGCGGATATCGCCACTGTAGGTAGAACACCTATCCGAACCCGTAAGCCGCGCCGGAAGCCCATAGCGTTGTCTGACCGGCGACGGAACGCCAGAGCGGTAATCGGACGCAAATTCAAGAATTCAACAATTCAGCGCGGTTTCAAGTTCCCACAGACCAAGCCGACTTGAACAGCGCCACCAACCGGCTGTGCATTACGCAACGTCGCGCCATCGACCATAGCAGGTGCAGCCAGGGTCGCGGCAGGCCCTCGCCGGCGGCTGTTCAGGATCCCTGCGTCGCGCTTTCGGCAGCTTAATTCTCATGTGCTTCATGCGGGCGTAATCGTCAGCTTTGAGGTGTGCAAGGGCCGTGGCCAAGTAGGCCAGCATTGACATCGCCACTAACACGGCCCGATACGGCAATTTTCTCCCAGGACCGCGACGTGCGTCCCGGGCAGATTTTCGGAAGCCAGCGAACTTCAAGAACCCGAAAATGCCCGGAATTTCAGCGGGTTCAGCCCATTACGAAATCCGCCGGACGATTAGCCGATGTCCGGCGTGCCGGCAACGGAACCGGAGTAGCGAAATTTCCTCGTCAGGTATTCGCCTCCGGTTCCTGCCGTCGGCGGTCGTAAACCGTCATATACGTGCCGATCCCGGTGGCGATCAGCTGGCCCTCGTCACCGTGGATTTCCATGTCGCCAACGATGATGCGCCCGCCGCGGCTCTTGATGGAACTGCGGGCGGTGAGTTCGCCGTCGCGGGCGGGCGCGATGAAGTTCAGCTTCAGCTCGATGGTGACGGCGTGCTCGCCCTCGCGGAGTACGGAGCGGCAGGCGCGGAAGAAGGCGTAGTCGGCCAGGGTCACCAGCAGGCCGCCCTGGACGACGCCGGCGCGTTGACGGTGCTTGTCGGCCACGGTCATAAAGGCGGTGCCCACGCCGTCGTCGGATATGCCGGGACGGATGCCCAGAAGTTCAGCGAACGGCCCATCCTGGCCAGCCTCGGGTTCGGGACGGCTCATGGCAATCTTCTCCAATATCAAGTGTAGGGGGTTGGCAGCTCACGCGTACCCGTTTTGTCTTTTACATCGATGCACCGGATGAACAGGATTTGATTGATTATTGTGAACGCTCCACCGGCACGCCATCATCCGGTCCATCCTGTTTATCGATGTAAATTGGCTCCCGCAGTCGTCAAACTGGGTACGCATGAGGGGTTGGCAGCGCTGGCAATTATAGCGACGCCTCCCCGCGCGTACCCGGTTGGTCATCGCGAGGAGCGCCGCGGCGTGGCGACCGCGATTGCCGATGGAGACCCGGTTGCAATCACGAGATTGCCGCGCTGCGCTCGCATTGTCATAGGAGTTACGCGGTTGGAATTGCAAGCCCGTCATTCCTGCGAAAGCAGGAATCCATAGGCTTTCCAGTGAACGAACCTGGAACACTGTTAACCCTTTCGGCCACTGGATTCCCGCGAAAGCGGGAATGACGGTTGTTATGCTTTCGGCCGCTGGATCCCCGCGAAAGCGGGAATGAGGGTTGTTATGCTGCCCAACTGCGTAAGTCTTATGACGGTTCGAGTGAAACCGGGTACGGATGAGCCGACGCTCCGCAATGCAGCCGCAGGGACCACCGGATATACTGATCGTACAATGTTCTCAGGGAACGGAAATGCAAGCACACGGCGTGACGGCGATGGCTAAAGGGTTGTTGACGGCCCTGGGCGTCATGCTGGTTTGCACGATAATCCCCGTGGCGCAGTTCCTGCTGGCTCCCTTCGGCCCGTTTCTTGGGGCCTACTTTGGGATACGGTCGGTAGATACCACGGGTTCGGCGCCGCTGGTGGCCGCGGCCAAATTCGGCGCGGTGGTGGGCGCCGCCTCGGCGGTCATCCTGGCGCTGATCGCGGTGATCCTGACGGCAGTAGCGCCCATGCCGGGGAGGTTCGTAATCCTGACGTGGATCGCGGTGGCCGTATTCGCGACGTACGTGGCCGGGATGAGCACGCTGGGCGGGCTTTATCGACTGATGAAAGCGAGATCGGCGGCGCTTACGACGCCGGCAGAGGCGGATTAGCGTTGGACGCGGAGACGCTCCAAACCCTCCTGGAGAGCGTTCGGGACGGGAGCGTTACGGTGTCCCGGGCGATGGAGACCCTGCGGGACCTGCCCTACCAGGACCTGGGATACGCGCGTCTGGATCACCACCGGCCGTTGCGGACGGGTTGGCCGGAGGTGGTGCTGGCTGAAGGGAAAACCAGCGAGCAGGTTGCCGGGATCGTGTTGGCGATGCGCGGGCGCGGCCATCCCGTGCTGGTCACGCGCGCCGCCCGCGAGGTTTACGAAGCCGTGGCCGCCGAGGTTCCGACGGCGCGTTACCATGATTTGGCCCAGTGTATCGTCGCGCCCGACGAAGGGATAGCGCCGCCGGAGGACATGGGGCTGCTGATCGTCACCGGCGGCACCGCTGATCTGCCGGTGGCGGAAGAGGCGGCGGTGACGGCGGAGTTGATGGGATGCCAGGCGGGCCGGGTGAACGACGTCGGGGTGGCGGGTCTGCATCGCCTGCTGGCGCAGCGGGAGCGACTGCAGGAAGCACGGGTCATCATCGTGATTGCCGGGATGGAAGCGGCGCTGGCGAGCGTGGTGTCGGGAATGGTTTCGGCGCCGGTGATCGCGGTTCCCACCAGTGTCGGGTACGGGGCGAGTTTCCAGGGTCTGGCGGCGCTGCTGGGGATGCTGAACTCCTGCGCGCCGGGCGTCGGGGTGGTGAATATTGACAACGGGTTTGGGGCCGGTTACCTGGCGGCGCAGATCTGTCGGATGGCCGCGCCCGGCGTGGTCTCGGACGCGGTGGTGGCGGGCGAGGAGTCGGCTTGAACGGGCGGAGGTGGCTGCTGCTGGGCCTGCTCACGGTGGCGGTCTTCGGCGGGCTGTTGGCTTACGGGGATCTGCGGCAGGTGGGCAGGACGTTGATCGACTCCCCGGCGGCGTACGCCGGGTTCGCGGCGGCCGCGGGCCTGGCCGTGGTCAACTACGGATTGCGATACCTCCGCTGGTCGATGTACCTGCGCGCCCTGGGGATCAACGCTCCGGCCTCGGTGAGCGCGCCGGTGTTCGTGGCGGGACTAGCCCTGTCGATCACGCCGGGCAAGGTCGGCGAACTGCTGAAAAGCGTGTGGCTCAACCAGCGCACGGGGACGCCGGTGGCCGCATCGGCGCCGGCGGTGGTGATGGAACGGCTTACGGACGTGATATCCGTGGCCCTGCTGGGGCTCACCGGCGTGCTGCTGTTGCCCACGGCGATTGCGTTGACGGTGGCCGCGCTGCTCGTTGTCGGCATCGCCGTGGGGCTGCTGGCAGCGTCGCGGTACGGGGTCAAGGCGCTGGATCTGCCGGTGTTGCGTCGCTGGCGCGAGCCCCTGTCTCAGTCACAAGACGGGGTGCGCCGCCTGATGTCACCAAAGATACTGGCCGCGGCGGTTGCGTTGGGTTTCCTGGCGTGGGCGGCGGAGGGTCTGGCCCTGTGGATCATCATCAGGGGATTGGGTGATGAGGTGGGGGTTGGGATCGCGCTGCCAATCTCGGCGGCGGCAGCGTTGCTGGGAGCCGTGACGGCTCTGCCGGGCGGACTGGTCGGATTCGAGGGCAGCATGGTGGCCCTGCTGGGTCAGGCTGGTCTGCCGGCGGCCACGGCGGCGCTGGCCACCCTGCTGACCCGGCTGGCCACCCTGTGGCTGGCGGTGATCGTCGGGGGGCTGGCCTGGCTGTGGCTGGCCCGGAGCGGCCGGAAGCGCGCCACCGCGCTGGCCGGCGAGACCGGGGCTAACGGGGAGTCATGAGCCGGCTGGCAGGGCTGTGCAGAACGGCCCGTCCGCTGCAGTGGGTGAAGAACCTGCTGGTGTTCCTGCCGCTGCTGTTCGCGGTGGATCTGGTTTGGGAGCCCGGGGACATCGCGACGCTGCTGCCGTACATTCCGAGGCTGTTGGCGCTTTTCGCCGCGTTTTGCGCGCTGTCGTCGGCGGTTTACCTGCTCAACGACGTGGCGGACCGGGAGGCGGACCGGCGACATCCCACGAAACGGAGACGGCCCATCGCCTCGGGTCTCGTGCCGGCTTGGCTGGCCGTCTCGGCGCTGGCGGTATTGGCAGTCGTCGGGATGCTGGGGCTGTATGTCATATCGCCGCTGACGCTGCCCCTGATCGGAGGGATCTACCTGATCGCCAACGTGGGCTATTCGCTGCGCTTGAAACGGGTGGCGTTGGTTGACGTAATGATCGTGGCCGGCGGCTACGTGCTGCGCGCCGTGGCCGGCGCGGTGGCCGTGGGAGCGGCGCCGTCGCCGTGGCTCTACGCGGTTACCGCGGCGGGGGCGCTGTTCATCGTGATCGGCCGACGGTACGCCGAGGCGAGGCTGGCCGGCGAGGAACCTGCAGCGCAGCGGACGACGCTGTCGCACTACGCGCCACCGCTGGGAGGTCAGTTGCTGATCCTGTCGGCCACGGCCGCGCTGGTGAGCTATACGCTGTACGCGGTGGAAGCGGACAACCTGCCAGAGAACAACACGATGCTGCTGACCGTGCCATTGGTGATATTCGGGCTGTTCCGCTACCTGTACCTGCTGAACAACAGCAGGGATGCCGAATCTCCGGAGTTGTTGATGCTGCGGGACGCGCCGCTGCTGGCGGCAATAGCGGCGTGGATGGTCGTGGCGGGAGCGGTGCTGGTGCTGAATTGACGGTTCCGCGGCGGCGCCGGCGGTCATGACGAGCCTTGGCGTCCAGTAGGCACATGGGCGGGGGGGAGTGGCATTAATCAGCACACGCCGGCATTCCACGGACGGATTCTGCCAGGGCAATCGCATCATAGGCTCCACGCCCGTCACTCCGGCGAAAGCCGGAGGCCATTGGTCATAGAACGAATTTGAAGCGTATTTGACGAATTCGATCACTGGATTCCTGCTTGCGCAGGAATGACAGCGATGGTGCGATTGCCCTGCGGATTCTGTCGATATTCGCATTTGCAATGCAGTAATGCGTTAGTATTGTACTGGCTTCTGTTGACATACGGAACGGCAACTATTATTTTGGCGTATACGACGAATCACGCCGGGCGGGGACACGGAGTAACTAATTACCGATGCGGTAACCGAATCCGCTGCGTGATCATAGTCATTGCGTGATCATAGTCATTGGAGGAGGACAGAGTGGCAATGAAAGTTTCAACGCGAATGTTGTCATGGCCTCTGCTGGCCACGGCCGTCGCCATGTTGCTGGTAGTGGGGATGGCCTGCGGAGGCGCCGGAGAACCGGCCGCCCCCAGCTCTGAAACCACCGCTCCTGCGGCGCCCCAGGTCTCCAGTAGTGGCGTGGCCACCGCCGTGCCCGCGCCTACTGAGGCGCCGGCGGCGATGGAGTCCAAGGACGTTGACAGGTTTACGGTAATGGTAACGACCCAGGGCAACGAGCTTTTCAACTCGAAATATGCTGCGGGCGAGAATAACCTTTGGCATCGGATGTCACAGGTCTGGCTGATTGGCGGCAGCCTGAAAGAAGGCAGCCTTGTGCTGGATCCTGAAACCGGGATCGCCAGCAAGTGGGAAATCGTGGATGACGGTCTGGCCTGGGAGTTCACGATTCGCCCGGGCATCCAGTTCCACAACGGAGAAGAGCTGGACGTCGATGACGTAGCCTTCATGGCGAATTGGGCGATAACGGAGGAAGCGGCCGGAGTGTCCACCGTGCGGATCGCCCGGGAAATTACCAATCGGGAGGTTACCGGCCCCGACACGTTCAAATACACTTTCCGTGAACCACTGGCGTTCTTCGGCGCTGCGGTCTCGGAAGTAGACAACACCGCTATCGGCACCGTGATCTCTACAGACTACTGGAACAGTCTCCCCCTGGGTCAGACCATCGAGAACTGCACGCCCGCTGCGGTATGCCAGCAGGCGGAAGCTTTTGAAAAGGACCCGGATCCGGGGCTGCCCGGGCCGTTCCGGGTGGTGAGCCACCGCTACGAGGAAGAAATTCTCTACGAGCGCTTTGAGGACTACTTCCTGCGTCAGGAACGCCCTTATCCCTTCCAGTTCCTCTCGCTCCGCGTGGTGCCGGAGTTATCCACTCGCGTGGCGGCGTTGCAGGCGGGGGAGGTGGACATAATCGAAGCCGACAACACCGTAGTCGGCCAGATCCAGGAAGCCGGCGGGCGCATTGTTTACGCTCCGGAATCGGTGCATATCTGGATCAACGCCAACGGGTGCAACCGAGAAACCGACAAAGACGGTCTGCCCATAATGTGCAACGACCTGCGGGTTCGGCAGGCGCTGGACTATGCCATCGACAAGACAAATATACAGGCTCTTTACGGAGGCTCCGACGCCTTTGAGATCGACGGTATGCACGGCATCGGCAGCCCGTCCGGTCTGGGCTTCGAGCCTGACCTGGGCCCGCTGCCCTATGACCCGGAAAAGGCCAAACAGTTGATGGCCGAGGCGGGCTACCCGGATGGGGCCGGGTTCAACGGGGGTCGCGTGTTCCCCATTCACACCTGGACCGGAGCCGGGGCTCCGCTGACCGTCGAATTGTCCACGCTGATCTGCCAGAGCTGGGAAACCACGCTGGGGATCGACTGCGAGGTTAACGTTGGAGAAGAAGTGAGCCTGAAGGAAGTGCAATACGCCGGCGAAATCGCCGGACAGTACCTGGTGCGAACCAACGAGAACACTTATGACGGCGGGCGCCGGATGCTCGGTCGCTACGCCCGGGAAGGCGCCTACATCGCGTTCGATGAGGACATCGCGGAAAAGGTGCTGGCGGCCGGAGCCCATGATCGGCACCCAGGAAGAGCGACACCAGGCTTACTACGAAGCTCTGCGGACCATCCATGACAAGCACTATGACTTCACGCCCGGTTTCCTGAACCAACCCTACGGGGTCAGCGACCGGGTTGCCAGCTGGACGCCGTGGCCGCTCGCGCCCTACATGAGCGCGCTGTGGTCGGTCGATGTCAACCAGTAGCCAGATACTGCTCAGGCCGGGGGCGGGTTCGATACCCGCCCCGCAAACCACCTGAAGCCACTGAGAACCTGACCCGATGCTCCGTTTCACCACAGTCCGTATCGCCCAGTCGATCATCACCCTGTTGATCCTGAGCATTGTGGTATTTTTCGGGTCTGAGCTGACGGGAGACCTGGCGCTTTCACTGGCCACGGCGGATACGACAGAGGCGGAACTGGAGGAGATCCGGCAGAAACTGGGGCTGGACCGCCCGGCCTACGAGCGCTACGGGCGGTATCTGTTCAATCTACTTCAGGGAGACCTGGGGGTTTCGGGAACCAGCCGCCGCCAGGTCAGCGAAATGATGGCGGAGCGCATCCCGCCGACGTTACAACTAGCGGCGGTGGGTCTCTGCATCGCCATGATTTTTGGCATTCCATTAGGGGTGCTGGCGGCAGTCAAACGGAATACGATCCTTGACCAGATGAGCAAGCTGTTCGCAATAGTCGGGATGTCGGCGCCGCAGTTCTGGGTAGCGATCATGCTGATCATGTTCTTCGGGGCGCAGTTGAAATGGCTGCCGACGTACGGAAGAGGGGGCATCGACCACTATATCCTGCCCGGGATATCCATCTCGCTGTTCGTGATGGCGGGGTTCATGCGTCTCACACGCTCCAGTATGCTGGAAGTGCTCGATAGCGAATTCGTCAAGTTCGCCCGCATCAAGGGGTTGCAGGAACGGCTGGTCATCTTCAAGCATGCGCTGAAGAACGCGATCATCCCGGTTTTGACCTTCGGCGGCGTGAGTTTCGCGGGCCTCCTGAACGGCGCGATTGTGGTTGAAGTGGTCTTCGCGTGGCCGGGCTTGGGTCGCCTGATGCTGGACAGTATCCGGGAGCGGGATACGGTAGTAATCATGGCTACCATACTCACCTCGGGTTTCATCTACATTTTTCTGTCCACCGTAGTGGATATCCTCTACGCGTATGTGGACCCGCGGATTCGCTACCAGTAACGGAGCCTGGCAATGGCAGTGCAAACGGCAACGACGAGAACGGCGCTGAGCAGCGCCTGGAAGCGGGTCAGCTGGCTGCGCGAGTCGCGGATCCCCTGGATACCGACGATCGTTCTGGTCCTGCTGTTGGTGTGCGCGTTGTTCGCTCCCTGGCTGGCGCCTTACGACCCGCAGGAACCGGACGTGCTGAAGGGAGTCCAGCGGATCGCCCCGTTCACCACTTCCGAGAACCCGCTGGGGGTCGATCTGTTAGGGCGGGACATTCTGAGTCGTCTCATCCATGGCGCGCGTATTTCGGCGTTCATCAGTTTGATCTCGTTGGGTTTCGGCGCGTTGGTCGGCACCGCTTTGGGCGTGGCTTCAGGCTACCTGGGCGGGAAGGCGGACGATCTCCTGATGCGGGTCTGTGACGGGGTAATGGGATTCCCGACCATCCTGCTGGCTCTGATCATCGTTGCCATTCAGGGTGGCGCGGGCATCCAAAATGTAGTCATTGCCATCATGGCCACGGTGTGGGCGCGGTTCGCCCGGCAGGTACGGGGCGAAGTGTTGAGCATCAAGGAACGCGACTTTGTAACCCTGGCGATAGTGGCCGGAGTTTCCAGTCACGTGATCATGTGGCGGCACATCTTTCCCAACGTGGTTAACACGGTGCTGGTAATCATCAGCCTGTTGGTGGGGCAGACCATCCTGCTGGAAGCGTCGCTGAGTTTCCTGGGCGTGGGCGTGCCGCCCGGGGAGCCGGCGTGGGGGATCATGGTTTCGGAGGGCCGGAATAACCTGCTGGATCTGTGGTGGCTTTCGCTGCTGCCCGGTTTGGCGATCACCACAGTGGTGATGGCGCTCAACTTCTTTGGAGATTGGCTCCGCGATACCCTCGACCCCAAGCTGCGGCGGACCCGGTAGCAACTTCTGGTCGCTGGCGGCGTTGGGGTCAGGGGCCGGCTGATCCCGAGACCGTCGGCGATCTCACGATTCCGTTTGCTATCAGGCCTCTGGACTCCGGCTCCGCATCAAGCGCGCGGTGACGATGTTTCGCCGGAGCGGCGGGTACTGAGCCTATGATGCGATTGCCCTGACGAGGGGGCCGGCGCGGTTGCGCGACTGCGGTTCCGTCGCTATGCTTACCGTCGGTTGGCTCACCGGGCCGACACGGCTTATTTTCCGCACCGGAGATTGACGAGATGACACAGGCTGCTCCTCAGATACCGCAGCCGGCGCCGCAGCCGGAATCCGACTTCTACTGGGAGAAGTGCAAGGCCGGCGAGCTTTGGCTGCGCCACTGCAAGGCGTGCGACCGGGCGTATTTCTACCCCCGCGACATCTGCCCATTCCCGGAGTGCTTCTCCAGGGACACGGACTGGATCCAGAGCAGCGGGCGCGGCACTTTGCACACCTTTGCCATAGTGCACCGGGGACCGACGCCGGCGTTCCGCGACAAGGTGCCGTACATTGCGGCGGTGGTGGAGCTGGAAGAGGGGGCGCGGATACCTTCCTGGCTGGTGGGCATCGACTTCGCCGAGGGCGAGATACGTCCCGATGTCGTGCAGTGCGGCATGGCGGTGGAGGTGTTGTTCGAGGAGATTGACGAGAACATCAGCCTGCCGATGTTCCGGGCGGCGTAACCCCCGGCACGCCGCCGGATTGAATTTCCCGCAAGAGGAACTCCACGACAACAGACAAAGGAGGCGTCATGACGCAGCCCGCAGCCCGAACCGTAATGCAAGAAGTATCGCCCAAGCTGGCCGAGCTCTCCGCGGATGTCCTGTTCGGGGACGTTTGGGAGCGACCGGAACTGTCCAAGCGGGACCGCAGCCTCATCACTGTGGCGACCCTGACCGCGCTGTACCGGACCGATCAGCTTCGCGGACACATCGGGCGGGCGCTGGACAACGGCGTGACCCGAGACGAGATTTCCGAAGTGATCGCGCACATGGCTTTCTACGCCGGCTGGCCGGTGGCGGCCAACGCGGTGCGCGTGGCCAAGGAAGTCTTTGACGAACGCGGCGTGTAGCCGAACCCACGAACCCGATTCACCGAACCGTCATTCCAGCGCAAGCCGGAGTGACGGTCATTGCTAAGTACGGAGGCCCCTGATGCCCACCATGACCGGAGCCCGTTTCCTGGCCGAGACCCTGCGCGAGTACGGCGTAACCCACGTGTTCTTCGTTCCCGCGATCATCCGCCGCGCCCTCGTGGAGATGGAGGACGTTGGCATCAAACGGATCATCAGCCACGGCGAGAAGTCGGCGGCCTACATGGCGGATGCCTACGCCCGGGTCACCGGCAAGCCGGGGCTGTGTTTTGCCCAGTCGGTGGGAGCGGTGAACCTGGCCGCCGGTCTGCAGGACGCCTACCTGGGAGTATCGCCGGTGATCGCGATCACGGGGCACCGGCCACCGATGCACCGGCACCGGAACTCGTACCAGGAGGTCGAGCACTCCAAGCCGTTCGCTTCGGTTACCAAGTACAGCGCGGAAGTGGAAACGGCGGAGCAACTGCCGCATCTGTTGCGTCAGGCGTTCCGGGAGGTGACCACCGGGCAGACGCTGCCGGCGCACCTGGACTTCTCCGGCATCTCCGGCGACGTGATCACCGATGGAATGCTGGACACCGACGTTATCGTCGAGGAACCGTTCACGCAGCGGCCGGCGTTCCGCCCGGCGCCGGAACCGGAGCGCGTGCGCGAGGCGGCGCGGATACTGTCCCAGGCCGAGCGGCCGGTGATCGTGGCTGGCGGCGGAGTGACGGCGTCGGGCGCTGAGGCCGAGGTCGTGCGGTTGGCGGAGATGCTGAACATCCCGGTGGCCACCGGGCTGAACGCCAAGGGTTGCATACCGGAGAACCACCCGCTGGCGGTGGGCGTGGTTGGCAGCTACTCGCGCTGGTCGGCGAACCGGGTGGTGTCGGAGGCGGACCTGGCGCTGTTCGTCGGCAGCCACACGGGCAGCCAGATCACGCTGGACTGGCGCATTCCCGCCGAGGGGACGCCGGTGATCCAGATTGACATCGACGCCAGCGAGCTGGGGCGGTCGTACCAGGGGGCCTACGGGCTGCAGGGCGACGCCAAGCGGACGCTGGAGGCCATGCTGGACGTGCTGGAGCCCACGGGAGGCAACGCCAGCTGGGTCGCCCGGGCGCAGGAGCACGTGCAGAACTGGCGCGACGAGCATGAGCCGGCGCTGACCTCGGACGCAGTGCCGATTCGGCCGGAGCGTCTGTGCCAGGAACTGACGGACTTCCTGCCTTCGGACGCCGTCCTGATGGCGGATACCGGTCATGCCGGCATCTGGACAGGCAGCATGGTTGACCTTAACCACGAGGGGCAGTCGTACCTGCGTGCGGCCGGCTCGTTGGGCTGGGGATTGCCGGCGGCGTTGGGCGCCAAGTGCGGCGTGCCCGACCGGCCGGTGGTGTGCTGGACCGGCGACGGCGGCATGTGGTACCACATCGGCGAGCTGGAAACGGCGGTGCGCTACGGCATCAACGCCGTGATTGTGGTGCACAACAACGGCGGGCTGAACCAGGACCGGCGGGGCGACGAGGCGGCCTACGAGGGTCGGGAGGGCGGCAATTCCGGTGAACTGTGGCGGTTCAACGACACGGACTTCGCGCAGATTGCGGAGTCGATGGGGGCGTTGGGGATCCGCGTTACGGACCCGAACCAGATCAACTCGGCGCTGGACCAGGCGGTGAGCGCCAACCGGCCGGCGGTGGTGGATATAGTCAGCGACGGCGATGTGGCCGCCGCGCCGCCCTGGGGGCCGTAGCCGAGCGCAACAAAGCCAGTCAGCATGGCGGCTCAAAAACGCCGGCTATCCTATTGGCGTTTCGTCGATGGGGCGCTATCGGTCAGCGCCAGCATGTGGATAGCGATCGCCATCAATCAGTGCGCCTTCTGCGACGGGTGGCCGGGGCTGGGTTTACTGTTCCGCCTGGCTGCCCATCTGACCGGCGTTATAATAGTGGCTACCGCGCTTTTGTTTCCCATTACCGCGCTATTGTACGGAGGTATTGCAATGTTCTTCGCCGCCAGAGAAACGGTCGAACGTTGGGCTGCGGCCAAAGACGCGAAGGCAGAAGCCCGAGGGCGTGAAGAAGGCCGGAAGGAGATTGTCGCGTTGCTGAAGGAGCACGATGTGCAGCTCCCGCCAGAAGTCCTCCGTAGAGTGGACGGCAACGGAGATTCGAAATAATCAGCCGGCTGGTCCGAAGCCACCTCCAGGAGCTTTCGGGCGGCATCGTAATTCCTGTTTCCCGCTACCGCGCTATTGTACGGAGGTATTGCAATGTTCTTCGCCGCCAGAGAAACGGTCGAACGTTGGGCTGCGGCCAAAGACGCGAAGGCAGAAGCCCGAGGTCGGGAGGAGGGCCGGGAGGAGGGCCGAGAAGAAGGCAGGGAGGAAGGCCGGGAGGAGATTGTCGCGTTGCTGGAGGAGCACGATGTGCAGCTCCCGCCAGAAGTCCTCCATAGAGTGGACGGCAACGGAGATTCGAAATAATCAGCCGGCCGGTCCGAAGCCACCTCCAGGAGCTTTCGGGCGGCATCGTAATTCCTGTTTCCCGCTACCGCGCTATTGTACGGAGGTATTGCAATGTTCTTCGCCGCCAGAGAAACGGTCGAACGTTGGGCTGCGGCCAAAGACGCGAAGGCAGAAGCCCGAGGGCGTGAAGAAGGCCGGCAGCAGGGCCATGAAGAAGGCCGGGTGGAAGGCCGAGAAGAGGGCCGGGAGGAAGGCCGGAAGGAGATTTTCGCGTTGCTGGAGGGGCATAGCGTGCAGCTCCCGCCGGAGATACTCCGCAAATTGAATGGCGGCGCAGAACCGAACTGATCAGTACGGGGCCGGTCCTGCCGCCCCTTGCAGGAAGCGGCTGGCGGCATCGTAATCCCTGGCGCCGTTGCGCCGGATGGGCGGGACCAGGTAGCAATCGGCAGCGCCGGCGTTGCGTAACGAGTCCCAAGCCTGCAATGCGATATCCACTCCGGAGCGGCCGGCGGCGAGGTCATCGGTGACCCATTGCGGTACGTGGGCGAAAGACACGCCGTCGGGTTCCATCACACCGACGCCATAAAACACCGGCACGGTCAGGGGTTGCCCGGATGCCCGGGTGCAGGCATCGGCGAAACGGCCGACGTCGGCCGGGCCGAACACGGGCTGGGTGATGAGGAAGTTGGCGCCGGCTGCAACCTTCCGGACGGCGAGCCGGGCTTCGGATTCGATGCCGCGTCCGAGGTCGACGGTTGCGCCGACGCAGAAGTCGGTGGACGAACGGAGATTGTTGCCGCGATGGTCGGAACCGGAGTTCAGGCTGGCGATGGCGGCGATGAGCTCGGTGGGTCGGTAATCGTACACAGGCGACGCGGAGTCCCGGGCTCCGAATGGGTCGCCGGCCGCGACGATGACATTTTCCAGCCCCAATGCCTGGGCGCCGAGCAGCAGGGACTCCAGCGCGAGGCGGTTCATGTCGCGCGTGGCCAGGGTGAAAATCGGGTCGGCGTCGTGATGGTCGCGGAGGACGGCGGCGGCGGCGACCGGGTTCATGCGAACCGCGCGACCGGGGTTGTATGCCGCCGAGACGAAATCGGCCGACTGCGGCGGGGCCGGCACGTCCTCGGGCCGTCCGGAGCGGGGCGGCGAGTAGTCGCAGATGAACGCGGGCCGGCCGGTCTGCGCGTGGACGAGGTCGACCACCTTCGCCATCGGATGGGCCAGAAACCGTTGTGCCCGGTGGTCGGTGGATCCGTCGGCTAGCCGGGCAAACCTTCGAGCAGTTCGCGGAAGCGGGCGATGGCCTGCTGTTCGGAGCGGCCCACGTAGTAACGGATGCCCTGGACGTATTCGACGACGTCACGGGGCAACATGAGCAGTTCGTCGCGCGGCTCGTTGAGGTGATACAGGCCGTCAACGCCCTCTTCGAGACCGACGTACAGGGTGTCTTCCAGGATGGCCTTTGCGCGGTCTTCGAGGTCTTTGCGCATCACCCATTGGCTGAAAACGAAGGGCAGGTTGGTCCACTGGGTCCATTCCGATCCGAGATCGAAACGGTGGGCGAAGCCGCGGACGCCGCGACGACGGCGCAACGCGCGGTTGCCGATGAGTACGAAGGCATCGAAGCTCTCGTCGGGGCGGATGACGTCGCCGGGCCGGGCGACAAACTCCCCCGGTTCGAGGTTGTGCTTGCGTTGGAGCAGAACCTCGAGCAGTTTGGCGGCGGTGACGTCCTCGTCGGACACGCCGATGGTCACGCCGCCCAACTCTTCCATCGGGTATTGCGAATAGAGGCAGACGCTGACGGCGCGGCTCAGGGTGGAGAAGCAGAAACCGCCGACGGGCTCGAAGCGGTCTTCGAGGCGGAACACGTCGGTAAGGTGGGCCGGGCCGGCGTCGAGTTCGCCGGCGTCGAGAGCGTCGCCCAGTTGACGAGGGGTGGTTTCGCGCAGTTCGAAACCGCGACGCGCCATGTCGAAGTAAAAGGGTTCGGCTTCCAGATACGGCACGCGGCCGACTCTAACGGGCATCTTCCAGTCACCAACGTTTCTCGGGATATTCCGCTATAGCCAGCGTGGAAATTGAACCAACGCCCGGCCGGCGGCCAGCAGGATTGTATGGCGGGCCGCGATACGGGTCAAGGAACGAACGGGTCGTCCGGCGCCTGATGGGTACAGATGCAGCGGGCAGGGCAATCGCACCATCGCCGTCATTCCTGCGCAACCAGGAATCTGGTGATCGAAATCGTTAAATATGCTTCAAATTTGTTCGTTCTATGACCAATGGACTCCGGCTTTCGCCGGAGTGACGGGCGTGGAGCCTATGATGCGATTGCCTTGATGCGGCGGGCCCGAACCGCGTGCCGGAATGGCGGCGGGTATAATTGGACGCAGTTTTTGATTGGACTGGAGGCGGCGCGTTCATGCGTATCACCAACGTAGAGGCGGACATAGTTCGGATCCCACTGAGCACGCGGTTCAGCGGCAGCGTGTACCAGATTGAATCGCGGTGCACCATCGTGGTTCGGGTTCACACCGATGAGGGCTTGGTGAGCGAGATCTATTCGGGCGACGAGCGGACAGGCTATGAGTTGCTGAAGGACCTGGTGGTGGGGCCGATGGCGGAGGCCGTGAAGGGAGAGGACCCCATGGCCATCGAACGGTGCTGGCAGAAGATGTTCGCGCTGACGCCGCACATCGGCAACAAGGCGATTGCGATGCGGGCCATCGCCGCAATCGACGTGGCGCTGTGGGACATCACCGGCAAGGCGCTGGGGGTTCCGGTGCGGGCATTGCTGGGCGGCTACGCCGACCGGGCCCCGGTGGTGCGGTTCGCGTACTACGTGCAGGGGCGGGATACAGAGTACATGGTCGAGGACCTGCTGCACCAGCGCGAGCGGGGCATCGGCGGCGTGAAGCTGAAGACGGGCGGCGTCGCGGTTGCGGACGACCTGCTGCGAGTGCGCGCGATTCGGGACACGCTGGGCGACGACTTCATCATCGTGTGCGATTCGAACCAGGCGTGGACGCTGGATGAGGCGCTGGAGTTCGCCGGGCCGGCGAAGGAGATGGGGCTGGCCTGGCTGGAAGAGCCGTGTCGCTGGCAGAACGCGGACAACGACATGCGGCAAGTTCGGCTGCGCACCGGGATACCGGTGGCCGCCGGTCAGGGCGAGAGCAGCTCGTGGGGCGGGCAGCGCCTCATGGACACCGAGGCGGTGGACATCCTGAACATCGACGCGGCGATCTGCGGGGGCATCTCGGAATGGCGTCGGGTCGCTGGCGCGGCGCAGATGCGCGGCATCCGGATGGCCCACCACGAGGAGCCGCAACTGGCAGTGCAACTGCTGCCGGCCCACGCCCACGGCCTGTTCGTGGAGGTGTTCGAGGAGGAGCGTGACCCGGTGTACTACCAGCTGAACAGCGTGCTGCCGGAGTGGGACAACGGGGAGATCATCGCGCCGACGGAGCCCGGCATGGGGCTGCACCTGGATGCGGCGGTGCTGGAAGAGTACAAGGTTTATTGATTCGCACTTTCGAGCACTCTGCGCATCAGCGACAGGGGGAATTGGCATGGGAATGTTTAACGTCGATCTATGGGTAGGCAGCCTTTTCGCTGAAGAGGGCGCCACCGTTTCTGCGTTGGTCGACACGGGAGCCACCAACACGGTGCTGCCGGCGAGTCTATTGCACGGATTGGGGATCGAACCGGTGGAAACCAGGTTCGCGCGTGTCGCCGACGGGCGGCGGGTCGAACTGCAAACGGCGTGGGCACGGTTTTCTGTACAAGGTCGCAACGCGGTGGCGCGAGTTGCGTTCGGCCCTGAAGGTCAGTACCTGATGGGCGCGACAACTTTGGAAGACCTGGCACTCGTGGTTGACCCGGTGGACCAGCGGTTGATTGAGCAGGAAGACCTTCTCATGCGAGGTGCGGAACGATGGCCGAAGAACTGACCGGTCCCGAAATTGCCACCCTCGGGCGCAAAATCTACGAAGGCATCCGGGAGGAAATGGAAGCGAACCACTGGGGCGAGCTGGTGGTTATCGATGTTCACAGCGGGGACTATGAGGTTGGCGAGTACCAAGGGGAGCGCAGCGATGTGGAACTTACTAAACGGTTGATGAAGAGGCGTCCTGACGCCTTCACCTGGGCCGAACTGGTAGGCAGTAAGCAATACATCGCTGCGCGGCTGTCCACCAGGCAAACTTTGGAATACCTGGCTTCGCAAGAGAGGGGCACCCATGATTAGGGGCCAAGTAAGGCCGTCACAAGAAAACAGCACGGGTCTGGAAGCGCAGATTAGTGTTGAGATTGCCGCCGTTAACCAGATTTTCCAGACGTTAGAATCTGTCGTAGATACAGGATTCGAGGGGGCCTTCACTCTTCCTGAATGGGTTGCCCGGGAACTGGGCTTACACCGCACAGGAACCCGGCCCCTTGCCCTTGCCAGTGGTCAGATTATCCGAACAGACACTTGTGTCGCGCGCTTGCTCTGGCACGGGCTGCCCGTTGACGCGCGAGCGTACGTGATGGGCAGCAAGCCGATGATTGGTACTACCCTGCTCGCAGACTGCCGTCTCACCGTCGACTGGTGGGATGGCGGCGAGGTTGTCATTGAGGAAAGGATGCCGGCGGCGGAGTAACGGTTGGTGGCTCGGCGAGGAGATCTAGGATGGTGGATTTGGGAACGATTGAGCGGGTTGACCTGCGGCAAGTTTGGCCGCACGAAGCACAGGATTTTACGCCTTGGCTCGCTGAGAATCTTGATGTGTTGGGAGAGGCGCTGGGACTGGATTTGGAATTTCAGGAACAGGAGGCCAGGGTAGGGCCGTTTTTCCTGGACGTGCTGGCTTACGACCGGGGCAATGACCGACCGGTGATAATTGAAAACCAGTTGGAGGCCACTAATCACACCCATTTGGGACAGTTGCTTACCTACGCGGCGGGCTATGACGCCGGCGTGGTTATCTGGCTCACCGGCGATTTTCAGGACGAGCATCGGGCGGCGCTGGATTGGCTCAACCAACGCACTGGAGAAGGTACGGAGTTTTTTGGTGTGGCGATGGAAGCCTGGAAGATTGACGGTTCTCGTGCCGCTCCGCATTTCAGGATCGTTGCTGCTCCCAACACATGGTCGAAGAGCTCAGCGAAAGGTAGAACGGTTAGAGGTGGAGGAGCCGGTTCCGAGCGAGGTGAACGTTACCGGGCATTCTTTCAATCCATTGTCGATACTCTGCGTGAAGAGCATAAATTTACCAACCGCACCCAAGCAGGGATCAAACAGTGGGCTTCCTTCGCTTCTGGGTTTGGCGGAATCGGATACGGTCTTTGCTTTGTTTACGGCCGAAATATAGCCAGGGTTGAGGTCTATATCAGCCGCAGTGACCGTGAGGAGAACAAACTGATATTCGATGGGTTGTCCGAACACAAGGAAAGCATCGAATCGCAAGCAATGGGTTCGGGTTGGTGGGAATGGGAACGGCTGGACAACCGCTCGGCGTGCCGCATTTCTCAAGTGCGGAACGGTAAAATTGACGATGATCCCGAAACGCTGGCGGAATTACAGGACTGGATGGTGGAACGCCTGCTGACGTTCAAGCGAGTGTTTGAGCCGCATCTCGCGGAACTGGTGGAGTAGCGGCTGGTACACTGCGTCCCGGCAATTACGATCACGGGGTGACATTTGGCATGGGAACTTTCAGCGTACAGTTGACGGTGGGCAACCCGAGTTTTGCGACCCGGGAGACGGTTGACGCGCTTGTGGATACGGGCGCCACATTTTCGGTGATGCCGTCCAGCCTGTTGCGTCGTCTGGGTATTGAGCCGACTAGGACGCGAAGGCTCCGCTTGGCCAACGGACAGGTAGAAGAACGTCAAACTGGAATGGCTTTCTTTGAGGTTGATGGCATTGACGGTGAAGCCATGGTCGTCTTTGGTCCGGAGAACCTTTACTTATTGGGAGCGACCACCCTGGAGGTTCTGTTGCTTGTGGTTGATCCGATAAACAAGCAACTTGTTCCTGAAGTTGGTCTGCTGATGCAGGGTGGTGATGACGACGTTTGCTGACGATGGCCACTACGGAGAAGCCCTCGCTCTGGCCCATGAAGCCGGCTGGACCGACGGGCTGCCCGTGGCGCTCCCTACGGCGGAGCGGGTGCGCGAGTTGGTGGAGGCTTCGGGGCGTTCGGCGCTGGAGTTGGTGGGGGAGGCGCCGCCGCGCAGGGCGTACAGGATGCAGTTGATCACCTCGCGAAGATCGACGGTTCTGGGATGTCCGCGGGTGGTGTCTGGAGGCAACAGCGGTTCCAGAACGTCCCACTGAGCATCGGTCTGGGGGGAGCCATGACTCTACTGACTGCGTGGACTGGAGCAAAGCCCGCCGCGTTCGATTCCCCAACCTCAAATCCGCGACCTCAAACTGACGCCGCCGGAGGAGTTGGCTCAGGCCGCCGAGTCGGAGACTGCTGCCGATCAGGTCAACCGGCCGGCGCGCCAAATCCGGCGTAATTCCTAACGGCCCCGCTATGGCATCGGCAGGGCCGTTGACGTTATAGTTGGCCGGCATCCGTCAGCGCGCATTTGTGGCACACTTATGACCACTTCGTCCCAGGTTTATTACCGCAAGTGGCGGCCGGGCACGTTCTCCGACCTGGCCGGCCAGGAGCACGTGGGCAACACGCTCCGGCAGGCCGTAATGCAGGGCCGGGTCAGCCACAGCTACCTGTTCTGCGGCACTCGCGGCAGCGGCAAGACCACCACCGCGCGCGTCCTGTCCAAGGCCGTCAACTGCCTGGACCCGCAGGAGGGAGACCCCTGCGAACGGTGCGCCATCTGCGTGTCCATCAACGAGGGCCGCAACCTGGACATCATCGAGCTGGACGCGGCCAGCAATCGCGGCGTGGAAGAGATCCGCGAGATTCGCGATAAGGTCCACTTCCAACCGGCCCAGAACCGGCGCAAGGTCTATATCATCGACGAAGCCCACATGCTCACCCGCGAGGCTTCCAACGCCTTCCTCAAGACCCTGGAAGAGCCGCCGGCCCACGTCATATTCATTCTCTGCACCACCGAAGCCGACCGCATCCTGCCCACCATCCTGTCGCGCTGCCAGCGCTACGATTTCCGCCGCCTGCCCGGCCAGACCATCTACGACCGCCTGGCCTACATCACCGACCAGGAGGGGGTGGCCGTCCAGCCCGACGCCCTGCGCATGGTGGCGCGCAACGCCGGCGGTTCCATGCGCGACGCTCTGAACATGCTGGAGCAGTTGGCAGTATCGTCTGATCGGGAAATTACGCTCGCCGACGTCGAAGAAGCCCTGGGCCTGGTGCGCAGCGAAGCCTATCTGATCCTGGCCCAGAAGATGCTGGCCGGGGACACGTCGGGTTCGCTGGAGACCATCAACGACGTGGTGTGGGAAGGCGGTGAGCCGCGCCAGTTGCACCGGCAGACCCTGGAAATCCTGCGCTCCATACTGCTGCTGTCGTGGGACGCCGGCGAGACTCTGGATCTCCCACCGGACGTGCTGTCCGCCCTTAAAGCGGAGGCGCAGAAACACGACGCTGGGACCATATTGCGCGCCGTCCGGGTCTGGGGCGAGGCCAGCCTGCGTTACGACGCGCCATCAACGCTGCCGCTGGAAATCGCGGCGGCGGAGATTTGCCGGAAAGACGCCATCCAGGAAGCCCCTCCGGTGACTGCATCCGCGGCGTCGCCCCCGCCTCCTGCGCCAGCCCGCCAGCCGCGACGAGTGGCCCCACCCGCCGGCCCGCCAGCCCGCGAGTCTCGACCTGCTCCCGCCCCGGCGGCGCGGCAGTCGCCGCCGGCCAGTCCCGAGGCTCCGGCCCGCTCCAATGCGCCGGCCGCATCCTCCGACAGCCTGCAAGGAAAGTGGGAACAGGCGGTCCGGCAACTGGGCCGCGTCAAGGGCAGCAAATACAACCTGGGCGCGCTCCTGCGAGACTGCCGGCCCAACAGCGTCCACCTGTCCGACGATGCCGCGACGCTGGTGTTGCCCTTCACCAACACCGCCAATCTTGATCGGATGCAGGAAGAACTCAACGACCCTCGGGTTCGTGATACCATTGAGCAGGCTATAGAACAGTGCTTCGGCGAGCGCCATTCGTTCACGGTCACCCTGGTTGGAACCAACGGTGACGGCGACCGCCCGGCCCGTAATCCAATGCAGGACAGCCCTCTATACCGCACCGCCATCGGCCTGGGAGCGCGTCCTATCGAGGAAAACTAGCAGGAGGCTCCGTACATATCATGGTGAACCGCAAGATGATGCGCCAGGCCCAGCAGCTGCAGAACCGGTTGGCCAAGGCCCAGCAGGAATTGGAAGAGATGACCGTGGAAGGTTCCGCCGGCGGTGGTGTCGTGCGCGTGACCATGACGGGCAAGCAGGAAGTCACCGCGGTGGTCATCGAACCGGAAGCCGCGGAAGACATCGATCTTCTTCAGGACCTGGTCGCCGCCGCGGTCAACGATGCCTCCAATCGGACCCAGGAACTCGCCGCGCAGAAGATGGGGGCGGTGACGGGCGGCATGAATATACCCGGCCTGTTCTGACCCACCGGTCAACCGGCGCTGACGACCTGCCGGGGCGAATGATCACTCGCCCCGGCAACGCAGACCGCGTTCTTTCGTCCGAACCAACATGGTCAGCGAGTACAACCCGGGCACGGCGCGGTCACTGAGCCGGCTCATTGACGAGCTCAACCGGTTGCCCGGCATCGGCCCCAAGAGCGCCCAGCGCATCGCCGACCACGTCATCCGAATGCCGGGAGAAGAGGCCAGATCGCTGGCCGACGCAATCCTGGAGGCCCGGGACAGCCTGGTGTTCTGCGAGCAGTGCCGCAACCTCACCGATGCCTCCCCCTGCGAAATCTGCTCCAATCCCCAGCGCAACCAGGAACAGATCTGCGTGGTGGAAGAGCGGCGCGACCTCGTGGCGCTGGAACGGACCCACGCCTACCGCGGGTTGTACCACGTGCTCCACGGGGTGCTTTCCCCGCTCAACGGGGTTGGCCCGGAAGACATCCATCTGCCGCAACTGTTCGAGCGGCTGCGTGAAACCGGCAGCCCGTTCCAGGAATTGATAGTGGCGACCAACCCGACCCTGGAAGGCGACGCCACCGCCGATTTCATCAGTCGCCGCCTGACCGGCACGGGCATCCATATCACGCGCCTGGCCCGGGGACTGCCCGTTGGCGGCTCGCTGGAGTTCGCCGACGAGACCACGCTGAGTCGGGCGCTGGCCGGCCGCAGCGCGGTGGAATAGCCTCGGGAGCCGGGCGATGACCTCAACCCGAACCTATCGCGCCCTGGGCCTGACACTGCGCAGATCGCCGATGCGGGAAGCCGACCTGCTGTCGGTGATTTACACCCGCGAGTACGGCAAGCTGGAATTGCTGGCGCGCGGAGCGCAACGCCTCACCAGCAAGCTGATGGGCCACCTGGAACCTCTGACCCTGGTACGGGTTTCCGTCGCCCGCGGCCGTTCCATGGACCAGGTCACCGAGGCTGAGGTTGTCGACGCTTTCCCCGCCGTCAAGAGCGGTTACGAGAATGCGGCGCGCGGGCTCTACGTCGTCGAACTGGTCGATGGTTTCAGCGCGCTGTCTGCCGCCAACGCGGAACTGTTTGACCTGGCCGTGCAGACCCTGGCAGCGCTGGGCACGGCCGGCAATGCTGATCTCGCCCTGCGGTATTTCGACCTGCAACTGCTCCGGTTGTCCGGTTTCCTGCCGGAACTCTACGTTTGCGTGGAATGCGGTGAGGAACTGGAACCCGACCGCCACCGGTTCGCCGTGGGAGCCGGCGGCGCGCTGTGCCCCGGCTGCGGCCCAACCGACGTGGTGGTGAGGCCGTTGTCGTTGTCCGCGCTGAAACTGCTGCGGCTCCTGCATCGCACAGAATCCGTCGCAATCCTGCCTGAGCTGGCGGTTCCGCCAGCTGTGGACCGCGAGGTGCGTGAGGCGCTGCATGCGACGTTACAGTATTGGTTGGACCGCAGGGTGCGCTCCCAGGAATTTTTGGAAACTGTAAAATTCGTCTGAACGTGAACGGGACGGCTATTGACCCGTCAACCGCCAATGGCGTACAAGTCCGTGGCATACCTGCCATGCAGAGTTCCCGTCATTTGATCGGGCGCATATGATCGGGCGCATAATTCGACAGCGATAGCAACTCGCGCGGCGCCTTGGGACACACATCCCGGTTCATCAACACATCGTTGGGTCCTGCCGCAAATTTGGGTCCTGCTGCAAATATTGTTCAACGTCCGCGATGATGGGCGGCCCGCGCCGGAAAGGCGACTCGGGAGCGTTTGGGGAGTGTTTGAATGTTTGACAAAGTATTGGTGGCAAATCGCGGCGAGATTGCCGCTCGCATCATCCGCACGTGCCAGCGCATGGGGATCGCGACCGTGGCCGTGTATTCCGAGGCGGACTCCGGCGCCATGCACACCCGCATGGCCGACCAGTCCGTGTGCATCGGCGGGGCCGCGGCCAGGGATTCCTACCTGAACGTGGACGCAGTGCTGGATGCCTGCCACGCCACGGGCGCCGCGGCAATCCACCCGGGGTACGGCTTCCTCTCCGAGAACAGCGAACTGTCGCGCCGCTGCAAAACCGAAGGGGTGGTGTTCATCGGGCCGGGCGAAGAGGTGCTCAACCAGATGGGCGACAAGCTCTCCGCCCGTCGCGTGGCCCGAAAATCCGGGCTGCCGGTCATGCCCGGCACAGAGGAACCCGTCGGCGACGACGAGGCTATCGCCAAGGCGTGGGAACTGGGCTTCCCCATGATGGTGAAGGCCACTGCGGGCGGTGGTGGCATCGGCATCCACGTGGTCCATTCGATGGCCGAGTTGGAACCAATCATCGAACGCACCCGCAAGACCGCCCAAGCCGCCTTTGCCGATTCCAGCCTGTTTTACGAACGGTATCTGGAAGGCGCATCTCACATTGAAGTCCAACTGATTGCCGACCAGTTTGGCAATGTGCTCCATCTGCACGAGCGCGATTGCTCAATCCAGCGTCGCAACCAGAAGCTGATTGAGGAAACGCCGGCGTCAGCCAAGTTGCCGGCCGAGGTCAGGGAGCAGATTGGCCGTTTGTCGCGACAGCTGGGCCGGGAAGTCGGGTACACCAACGCCGGCACCGTTGAATTCCTGGTCACTCCGGATGGCCGCTTCTACTTTCTGGAGATGAACCCCCGGCTGCAGGTGGAGCACGGAGTAAGCGAACTGCTCACCGGCAGGGACATCGTCGAGCTGCAGCTGCAGTCCGCCGCCGGGCTGCGCTTCGCCCTCAGGCAGAGCGACATCCAGCCCAACGGCCACGCCATCGAGGCCCGCGTGTATCCAGAGGACCCGGACACCTGCCTTCCCAACGTCGGCGTGGTTACCGACGTTCATTTGCCGCAGGGTGAAAACATCCGCGTGGATACTGCTCTTTACGTCGGTTACGAGGTTTCGCTACACTACGAACCGTTGCTGGCCAAGGTGATGGCTTGGGGGCAGGATCGGAACGCCGCGATCGCCACGCTGGACTCCGCCCTGGCGGACTTCCGGCTGGAAGGTGTCAAAACCAACGTACCGCTGTTGCGAGACGTGCTGGCCAGCCCGGAGTTCAATTCGGGCGGATACAATACCGGCACTCTGCCCACCATTCTGGAGAGGCGGCTGCAAAATCAAGGCAACAAGGCCAATGGGCACCGCAACGTGAGCATGGGAACCAACGGCACAACCCCTGAAGCGTCCGCGTCGGGTATGGATCCCCGAGCGCTGGCGGCGGCCATCGGCGTCGCTGCGGTGTACGCGGCTCAGGGGCAGAGTGCGTCTGCCGGCGGCGAGGGATCGCGCTGGCGCACACAGGGCCGGCGGGAGCTGTTCCGGTCGCGGCTTGGCAGTGGTTCCTGGTAGGCAGCTTGACCACCATCAGAGTACGCGTAGGCGACCAGTGGTACACCGTTGAGGTGGGTGACCTCACTCGGTCTCCCGTCCAGGTCACCGTCGACGGCGAGACTTTTGAAGTCGACATCGATACCGATGCCGCTCCGTCGCCGCCACGCCGGGGAAGGCCATCCGGCGGTCTGACCGTTCCGGATGCCCCCACGGCGACGCCCGCAGGATCTGGAGCGCCGGTCAACGACGACATCCTGCGCTCGCCCATGCCCGGGCGGGTGATGTCGGTTATGGTGCGGCCCGGTGACGCGGTAAGCGCCGGTGACGAAGTGTGCGTGGTGGAAGCCATGAAAATGGAGCAGAGCATCCTGGCCCACCGCGACGGCGTGGTGAAAACCGTGTTCGTTCAGCCCCTGGATTCCGTCAACGCCAACGACCCTTTGGTAGAATTGGAGTGACCCAGGGCCCCTCGAAGGACGGTTCGCCATGACCGAAAAGACCGGACGCCATGCCGTTGCAATCGTTGCCAAAGTAAAGTCCATGAAATTGGACCTCGACCACAACGGTGTCTATAAGTTGGAGTTGGAAGACGGCTCTACCGTTCAAGCCGATTTCACGGCGTCCCAATGGGCATACATTGAGAGTATGCACAATCATGGAATGTACAGCGTGAAGATCGTCGGGGAGGGCGATTATGCCGGCGGGCAATTGCGACGGATCGTCAGCATTGACCTCAAGAAATCGCATCGGGTAATACCGCCCAGGGACCCGAATGAGCGCCCTTTTTGGGAATACTGGATTGAGGCCAGCAATCGAATCCCTGACGAAGAATTGGCCAAAATACCGCCAGACTTCTCCCGCAACCTGGATCACTACCTCTACGGAGCGTCAAAGCAGGAGGAAGAGTGAGAGTAGTATTTGCCGATACCTCTTATTGGTTTGCGCTGCTGGTTCGGACAGATCCCTGGCACGAAATTGCAACCCTGCTCTCCCTTGAACTCATTGATGCGCACGTCGTCACGACTGAAATGGTCCTCGCCGAGCTGTTGAATGGAGTGAGCCGTCTGGGCGAGTACTACCGCAACCTGGCCACTACGGAAGCGCTTCGTCTGCGCAGTGATCCCAACGTGAACATTATCTCCCAAAGCGAGGACCAATTTCGGAATGCCTTCGATTTCTATAGATCCCGTTCTGACCAGCGTTGGGGTCTAACGGACTGTGCCAGTTTCCTTGTGATGCGTGAAATCGGCATCACCCATGTACTCACCGCCGACCGTGATTTCACCCAGGCCGGTTTCAACATCCTCATGCAGTAAGGTCTTTATGCCGCAGGAAGTCATCTTCATCAAAGGCGCTCGCGAGCACAACCTCAAGAACGTGGACGTGACGATTCCCCGGGACCGGCTCGTCGTCATCACCGGAGTGTCCGGGTCCGGGAAGAGCAGCCTGGCGTTCGACACGATCTACGCCGAGGGCCAGCGCCGATACGTGGAGTCGCTGTCCGCCTACGCCCGCCAGTTCCTGGGGCGCATGGACAAGCCCGACGTCGACTACATCGAGGGCCTGTCGCCGGCAATCTCCATCGACCAGAAGGGCGTTTCCCACAACCCCCGCTCGACGGTGGGCACCGTCACGGAGATCTACGACTACCTGCGGCTCCTGTTTGCCCGGGTGGGCAAGCCGCACTGTCCCAAGTGCGGCAACCCGGTGGCTCGTCAGACGGTGCAGCAGATTGTCGATGCCATCCTCGGGTTGCCCGAGTCTTCCCGCATCACGCTGCTGGCCCCGAAAATCCGACGCAAAAAGGGAGAACACCGCGAGGTGTTCGAGGCCGCGCGCCGGGGCGGCTTTGTCCGAGTTCGCGTCAACGGCGAGGTGATGCTGGTTGAGGACACCGACACCCTGGCCCTGGACAAGCAGAAGTGGCACTACATCGATATCGTGGTCGACCGCCTCATCATTCGCGGCGACACCGAACCCAGCCGGGTCACCGAATCGGTAGAAACCGCCCTGCGCGAAGGGGAAGGTGTCCTGACAGTGGGCCGGGAGGGTGAGGACGACCTGGTTTTCAGCGAGCAGTTCGCCTGTGTCGCCTGCGGCATCAGCCTGCCCGAAATCGAGCCGCGCACCTTCAGCTTCAACAGCCCTCACGGCGCGTGCTCAACCTGCACCGGCCTGGGATACCAGTTGGAGGTCGACCCGTCGCTGGTGATCCAGAACCGTTCGCTCTCGCTGCTGGAAGGCGCCATCGTACCGTGGGCCCGCTCCGGCGCGGCCAACGCCTGGTACGCCAGCATGATGGAGGCGGTGGCGCGCGAGTTCGACTTCTCGCCCCACGTTCCGGTGCGGGAACTGACCGACGAGCAGCTCAACATCGTGCTCTACGGCGCCGGCAAGCAGCAGGTGAAGGTGCGTCACCGCACGGGCCGCGGCCGTACCTACTCCTGGAACACCGCCTACGAAGGCGTGATCCCCAACCTGCAACGGCGCTACCGCGACACCGAGTCGGACCACACCCGCGGCGAAATCGAACGCTACATGGCCCAGCGGGCCTGTCGTTCCTGCAGCGGCGCGCGCCTGCGACCCGAGGCCCTGGGCGTGCTGATTTGCGGTCGAAACATCATAGAGGTCACCGGTCTCACCATCGGGGAGGGACTGGATTGGGTTCGCAGCATCAAACCGGTCGCGGACTCGCCGGACCAGTTCCCCGCCAACGGCAGCAACGGGCATCACGCCTCAGAAGCATCGACCGATGTCGAGCCTCAGCCTGCCACCAACGGCGCTAACGGAAAGGGCCGGCGCGCCCGCCGCAACGGGCGCCGCTCACCGGCCGCCGACATGCCACCCAACCTGACCCCGCGCGAAATGGTCATCGCCGATCAGATCCTCAAGGAAATCGAAGGACGCCTGCATTTTCTGGATGGCATCGGGCTCGATTACGTGACCATGGGCCGCACCGCACGCACGCTTTCCGGCGGAGAGGCCCAGCGCGTTCGCCTCGCCACCCAGATCGGCAGTGGCCTCACCGGGGTGCTGTACGTGTGCGACGAACCAACGGTCGGACTGCATCCCCATGACGACCACCGGCTCATCGGGACTTTGACCCGGCTGCGTGATATGGGCAACACGGTCATCGTGGTCGAGCATGACGACGCCATGATGCGCGCCGCCGACCACATCGTTGACCTCGGGCCCGGGGCGGGTGAGCACGGGGGCAACATCGTGGCCACGGGCAACGTGGCCGAGGTCATGGCCAATGAAGCGTCGCTCACCGGGGCGTATCTCAGTGGCCGCAAGCGCATTCCCGTGCCTGAAGAGAGGCGCGAGGGCAATGGGAAGTCCATCGCCGTCGTGGGGGCGCGAGAAAACAACCTCCAGGGTATTGACGTTGAGTTCCCCCTGGGCCTGTTGGGGTGCGTCACCGGAGTGTCCGGCAGCGGCAAGAGCACCCTGGTGTACGACATCCTCTACAAGCGGCTGGCGCAGGTTGTGGCCCAGGGTCGCGACCGCCCCGGCGACCACGACGAGGTCACCGGCATCGAGCACATCGACAAGGTGGTGAACATCGACCAGTCCCCCATCGGACGGACCCCGCGCAGCAATCCGGCAACCTACACCGGCGCGTTCACTCCCATCCGGGAACTGTTCGCCTCGCTGCCCGAGGCTCGCATCCGGGGTTACAAACCAGGTCGTTTCTCCTTCAACGTGAAGGGGGGCCGCTGTGAATCGTGCCAGGGGGAAGGCTACATCCAGATCGAGATGCAGTTCCTGCCCGACGTCACCGTGCCCTGCGAAATCTGCCAGGGTCGCCGTTATAATCGCGAGGCGCTGGAGGTGACGCTGCGTGACCAGTCGATCGCCGACGTGCTGGCGATGACCGTGGAAACGGCGCTGGACTTCTTCTGGAACTACAACCGCATTCGCAGCAAGTTGGAAACGCTGCGGGACGTGGGTCTGGGCTACATTCGTCTCGGGCAGCCGGCCACGACGCTTTCCGGTGGGGAAGCGCAGCGGGTCAAGCTGGCGACGGAGCTATCCCGCCGCGCCACGGGCCGAACCCTGTATCTCCTGGACGAACCCACCACCGGCCTTTCTTTTGAGGACTGCGCCGCGCTCCTCCGCGTCCTGCACCGTCTGGTGAACCAGGGCAACTCGGTGCTCCTCATCGAGCACAACCTGGACCTCATCAAGAATGCCGACTGGATAATTGACCTGGGACCCGGAGCGGGTCATCAGGGCGGCAACCTGCTGGCCTGCGGCACCCCGGAAACGCTGGCGCAGGCCGAGCAAAGCCACACCGGCCGCTACTTGCGGGACGCCCTGGGCGTAGAGGCGCAAGTAGGCATAGCGGATTAGCGCCAGATCCCCGGTTTGCCGTACCTCCGGCCGGCCGGGCCTGCGGTTGTTCAAGGCGTTTGACAGCAGGTAAGACACACCAGGGCTTTTTCAAAGTTAATCCGTCATTCCTGTGTAGGCAGGAATCCAGAAATCTCCGCTAATGGAAACGTTCTGGATTCCTGCTTTCGCAGGAATGACGATCGGGATCGCATGCCACCGTCAGGGACTTTGAAAAGGCCCTGAAGACACACCTGCGCGTCTCGCTTTTTCGCGAGGAATCGGTAGCCCCGCTCTCGCTGTCCGAGCAACGGAGAAGGCCCAGAATAACAATAATCGAGCAATGGAATATGATGATTTTGAAGGCGGAGTATTGACATTATTGAACCGGGGAAGTACCCTTCCCGGCAAATTAGGCTTGTCCACGCGATCCAACCAAGGAGGAGAACATGCTAAATATTGGACACGAGGTTCGGCGACCCGGTAAGTACCTGGGCGACGCGCCTGTCACCATCCCGGTGCCGGAAGAGCTCGAGACCACTCCTGGCATCCCCATGAATCAGCGCGAGGTTGACTGGTACTCCCGGGAATATCCCGTCGAGACCATGAACATCACCGAGCGCGCCTCCCGCGACTGGGCGAACACCCTGCGCGACCAGCACGCCGAGATGCGTGAGATCCGCAAGGAACACGACAAGCTCAATCGCAACCTCGTCATGGCCGCCCGCCTGACCGGCGATTTGGAACCCACGTCCGACGCCACCGGCGAGGACGTCTCCGAAGCCATCAAGCAGAAGGCTCGCGAACTCGGTTTCGTCGAAGTCGGCATTACCGCCTTTGACATCCGCTACGTGTACCAGAGCAAGAAGGCCTGGGTCCAGTTCCCGCACGTCATCTGCCTGGCCTACGAGCAGGACTTCGAGCCCACCCAGACCATCCCCAGCATCGACGCCGAGATCGTGCACTCCAGCACGTACCGCACCGAAGGCGCCGCCGGTCTCGAACTGGGCAACTTCATCCGCGGCCTCGGCTATCGCGCCCAGGTTCACAGCCCCAACGACAACACCGGCCCCTACATCCCGATGTTCGTCTCCGCTGGCCTCGGCCAGCTGGGCGCCTGCGGCTATCTGCTGACCCCCCACGTCGGCTCCCGCTGCCGCATCATGATGATCACCACCGACGCCAACGTCACCTATGACGCGCCCGTCGACTACGGCATCCACGCCTTCTGCCAGGTGTGCCAGGTCTGCGTGAACCGCTGCCCCGGCCGCGCGCTCATGCGCGACAAGATCTGGTGGCGCGGAATCGAGAAGAACAAGCTCTACTTCAAGCGCTGCCGCCCGGTCATGGCTCGCTACCTCGGCTGTGGCGTGTGCATGAAGGTCTGCCCGATCCAGAAGTACGGCATGAAGGCCACCATGGAGCACTACGCCGCCACCGGTCAGGTCCTCGGCAAGGGCACCCACGACCTCGAAGGTTACAACATCGAGGGCAAGGGCTACTTCGGCCCCGGCGAACTTCCGGTCTTCGAGCCCGGCTTCTTCGACATGCCTCACGGCGACACCGGCGATTGGGCCTTCGACCAGTTGAAGGACTCCGCCCGCGCCAACGGCAACGAAGTCACCGACGAGATGCTCCAGGAGTTCCGCTCCCAGGTCATCCGCGGCCTCAACCAGAGCACCGACAACGTCGACATGATGTACGAGGAGGAAGACTACATCTAAATTGATGTAGCCTGCCAAATCGGTCGGTTCTTCGGAACGGTCCAATCAGGGGGAGGGCATACGCCTTCCCCCTATTTGCATTACTGGACAACCCGATCCGGCGTACCGCGAAAGCGCATACCTACTGCAACGCGCCGACCGGAGAACGGGCGAATGAATGACTGGAAAATCATCGTCGCATCAATCCCGGTTTTGGCGCTGGCAGCCTGCGCCACCCTCACCGACCCCGGCGGGCAACCAACTGCGCCTGGCGCCGAGAGCGCCGCTATCCACGGCGCCCACGTGGACGATACCGCATCCCGATATATGCTGAGGCATACGGCATAGCTTCTGGCAACGTGCCCGGCGCAACCACTGGCAACACCGCGGTCGACAGGCCGTTCGGACTGGAAGGGTCCCGTGGCCAGGAGGACTTGGGCGTGAGCCAGACGGTGGCCCAGGAGGTGGTGCGCGAACTGGGTAACTACGGCGAGATCTGCGAACGGCACTTCGGATCCGGCGGGGTGGGCGTGCCGCGCCCGTCCGTCAGCCGCAACGCGCTCTGGGCCGACGCTCCCTGCCAGAACTGCCCCAAGGGTGGCCAGATTTACGCGCCGCCGTTCCAGCAGGCAAACGGCCGGCCGGAGGCCGCCACCGTAGTCCGCTGCAACGCCTGGAGATCGAAGAACGGCGCGGGGGCGCGACAAGTTTGAAGGGCGACCAACCAGTCGCCCCCCTGCGTTCGTCAAAGGATCCCGATGACTACAGTTGGAGAGTACGGGGATCGATTTCCCGGCGCGGCGGAGCCCCGGCGCTGGCCGGCTGCTCATCCTGGAGGTTGGTGATCAGAGCTTCCAGCGCCTCCTGGTACTCGGACGAGTTGTCGGACTGGCCGGTGAGATCAAAGAACCGATATTCCTCGGTAAGGAGGCGGGCAGCGCGGTTGCGGCCGCTGCCCATGACGCCGTCGGCGTCCACCAGGAACATGGTCCAGCTATCCGTGGTTCGCTGCGCTTCCTGGGCGGCGGTGATATCGTTGCGGACGGTCTCGCTGTCGAGGCCCCCGGCGGTGCACACCACGATAAGGCGGTCGTAGTGGCGGACCCAGCGCTCGATCTCCTCTTCGCCGGAGGTGGCGCGGCGGTCGACCAGGGGGTTGCCGCGGAAGCCCTCAGCGAACACCCAGGTGCGCACTCCCTGGGCCCGCAGGTTCGCTTCAAGCTCGCGGGCGAAGGGCACGTCCGCGTTGGCGCAGGATATGTGGACCTCAAGGGTGGTTACCGGCGCATCGGCAACGCTGTCCTGGACGCCGGCAACCGCAATCGGAACCCCGGAACCCAGGATGAAAGACTGTGGAAGCGCTCCACGTGAGCGGAGCAGCGTGTCCAGGCCGATGGTGCTGGGCGCGTCGTGGCGAACCTCTTCCAACCCCACGGCGGTGTCGAGCGCGCAGTTCTGAAATACCGTATAGCCAATGATGCAGTTGCTGAAGTCGGCCTCGCCGGTGACGACGTCGTTGAGCACGGCCTCGTAGAAGTCAGCCTCGTTGAGGGTGCAGGAAGACAGGTTGGTGCGAGACAGGTTGGTGCCGTTGAAGCTGGCGCCGGTGAGGTTGGCGCCGGTAAGGTTGGCGCGGTCCAGGTTGGCGCGGTCCAGGTTGGCGTTGGTGAGGTCCGCGCCGGACAGGTTGGCCTCGGAGAGGGTGGCGCGGTCGAAGTTGGCGCCGGAGAGATTCGCGCTGCGCAGGTCAGCGCCCCGAAGGTTGGCTCCGGGCGCAATCGCACGGCTGAGATTGGTTTCGCGGAGGTCGGCGCGGTAGAAGTGCGCGTTGTTGAGGTAACTGTTGGACAGGTCAGCGCGGCGGATCATCGCGCCCATGAAGTCGCCGTCCCGCATGTCGGCGCCCCGAAGGTTGACCATGGGGATGCGAGCGTGGCTCATGTAGCAGGCGTTGAGGTCCATGGGCTGGTTGGAATGCTCTTCGCGCCAGGCGGCGACGGCGTCGCGCCCCTGCTTGACGATCTGGACCAGTGCGATGTCGGCCATTTTTACACGTCTCCGTGGGGGATTCAGCCGCGATTTTAGCATAAAATCACCCTGGATAAGGCCCCAAACCGGGGCGCCACCAACGGAGGAGAAGAGCGCAATGCAAGTATCTGACCAGGCTGAACCCGCCAATGGCCCCGAAACGGAGCCCCTGATCGCCGCGGCTAAATTAGTCGCGCACTACGTCGCAGCAGCTTTGGAGGCGGGAAAGTCTCCGGACGAAATCAACGCGACGCTGATTGAAATCTCCGATACCACCATCATCGGCGAATTCTGGGTCAGCGACGAAACGGGCCGGGTTGAGTTCAGCAGCCAACCCGGGCTGGACTTCGCATTCCCCACCGATCCCGATGCGGGGACGCAGGCGGCGCCTTTCGCCGACCTGCTGCTGGGCAGAAAGCAAGTGGTTACCCAGGACCTGCAGCCCCGCGAGATCGACGGCAAGCTGTTCCAGTACGTGGCGGTGGCCGGAGTTGACCAGCCGAGAATCGTGCAAGTGGGGATCGCCGGATCCGAGCGGTAGGCCGTCCCGTGCCGGCGCTGATCGATGGCTTCGCGCGATCGAGCGCCCTGACCGAATCCGAACGGTGGTGTTCCAAGCCAAAGTTGACAGAGGCCCGTGTGCTTGCTAGCATTGAAAGCACAATCACCCATCGGGTAACTGCCCAATATTCGGGAAGTACGGTGCCCGATTACAAATGCCCCGGGGGCGTGCAATGCGCCCCCGTAAACGTTTAATGATCACAGTGGGCCACGATGATTACCGCCAGAGCCTCCACCAGCGAGCAGCGTGTGCGTGTATTCGTCGACTACCAAAATTTCGCGCTTTCTCTGCGTCGAACCGACCCTGGGTTCAGGATCGATATGAGACCTTTGGGTGTTTCCCTGGCACATGAGGCGTTGCGCGTGGTTGACCCGAAAGCGTCCGCGTTGTACCAAGGGATGAACGTGTACACTTCCTACGACCCTGATACCCAAGCCGGCGCCAATCACCGAAACTGGTTTGAGAACACGCTCAGCGGCTTCCCCGGCGTGTACGGCACGATTGTAGAGCGCCAGCGCAAGCGAGCTGGGCCAACTTGTCCGTCGCCAGCCTGTCACGCCGAAATTGAAGTGTGTCCCGTTTGCCATGGCGATATGCGCGGCACAGAGGAAAAGGGTGTCGATACCAGAATAGTTACCGATATGATTAGCCTTGCCTGGGTAGGGAACTACGACGTAGCCGTCCTGGTATCATCGGACCGGGATTTCATTCCGGTGGTAGAGTTTCTGCAAACGCGTGGCATCAAAGTTGTGCATGGCGCGTTTCCGCCACAGGCACGTGCGCTAACCGGCAAATGCTGGGGCAGCATCGCCATTCCAACCATACGTGAACAGTTCCGGCTCAATTGAATTCGGTACAGCCAACCATGACCAACTTTACGGACAAAACGATCTAGACGGGGGATAACCTCGACATACTGCGGGGGTTAAACTCGGAATCGGTGGACCTGATCTACCTGGACCCGCCGTTCAACTCGAACCGGAACTATGCGGCATCGGTGGGCAGCGCGGCGGCCGGGGCGGCTTTCAAGGACACGTAGACGCTGTCGGACCTGGAGGTGGTGTGGATGGGGCTGATATAATGCCGCCGATGTGATGACTTGGTAATTCTCGTCACATAACTGGATTGACATGCTCCTGACTATCGACATTGGCAACACGGCGGTAACCATTGGCGTGTTCCGCGAAGGAGGAGCCGGAAACGGCTCCAATCCGGTGGAACGGCTGGTAACCACGCTGCGGGTGGCGACGGACTCGCGGCGGCTGGCGGACGAATACGGAATCCTCCTGAAGAACCTGCTGGAGTTCAGGGGCATCACGACGACGGACATCACGGCGGTGTGCATCTGCTCGGTGGTGCCTCCGCTGACCGGGATGTTTGAGGATCTGTGCCGCCGGTTCTTCGGGGTGACACCGTTGCAGGTCACGTCGCAGATCGACCTGGGGATGCCGATCCGCTATGACAACCCACGCGACGTGGGCGCCGACCGGGTCGTGGACGCGGTGGCGGCAGTTGAGCTCTACGGAGCCCCAATGATCGTGGTGGACCTGGGAACCGCAACGGTTTTTGATGCCGTGTCCCGGGACCGGGAGTACCTGGGCGGAGCCATCGCGCCGGGGATCAACCTTTCGGCCGACGCGCTGTACTACAACACCTCCCAGCTGCGACGGGTGGAACTGGTGGCGCCGGCGGAGGCGGTCGGACGCAATACCACGACTTCGCTACAGTCGGGCATCGTGCTGGGGTATGCCGGCCTGGTCGCCGCAATGGTCGCGCGGTTCAAGGCGGAGATCGGTGAGGACGCCAGGGTGGTGGGCACGGGCGGGCTGGTCACGGTGATCTCGGACCACGTGCCGGTGTTCGACGACATCAACCAGGAACTGACGCTGGTCGGGCTGGATATCATCTTCCGGAAGAACGCGGCGGGTCTGCCCGCATCGGGCGCGCCGGAAGGGCTGAGCAGGGTGAGCTGAGATGGAATCTGCGCTGGCCGGCAAGAACATCGTGCTGGGGGTGACGGGCAGCATAGCCTGCTACAAGGCATTGGACCTGGCCAGCAAGCTGGTTCAGGCCGGGGCGAACGTTGAGACGATCCTCAGCTACGGCGCGACTCAGTTCGTGACCCCGCTGGCGTTCCGCAGCCTGACCCACCGGGCAGTGGTCACCGACACGTTTGACGCGGACTCCGAGCACAGCGTGGAGCACGTTGCGCTGGCGCGGTGGGCCGACATCGTGGTCATTGCGCCCGCTACGGTGCACTCCATCGCAAAGCTGGCCGCCGGCCTGGCGGACGACCCGCTCACAACGACGGTAATCGCCACGGAGGCGCCGCTGCTGGTGGCGCCGGCCATGGACGCCAACATGTTCGACCATCCGGCGACGCGGGAGAATATCACGCGGCTGCGCAGCCGGGGCGTGTTCCTCGCTGGGCCGGCGCCGGGCCGTTTGGCCTCCGGTCTCATGGGCATGGGGCGGCTGGTGGAACCGGCCGAGTTGCTGGGGCACATCGCGGCCGCGCTGGGGAAGGACGGCGACTTTGCCGGGCGTAAGGTGGTGGTCAGCGCGGGAGGAACCCAGGAAGCCCTGGACCCGGTTCGCGTGATCACGAACCACTCGTCGGGTCGAATGGGATACGCCGTGGCCGAGGCGGCGCGAGACCGCGGAGCTGACGTGGTGCTGGTGACTGCCCCGACGGCGTTGCCAGATCCGGCCCTGGTGCGGACGGTGCAGGTGAAGTCGGCGCAGGACATGTGCGACGCGGTGCTGGCAGAGACCGGCACGGCCGACGCGCTGGTCATGGCGGCGGCGGTGGCGGACTACCGGCCGGCGGTGATGGCAGAGCAGAAGATCAAGAAGACGGCCGCGGACGAGATGTCCATAGACCTGGAGAAGACAACCGACATACTGGCGACGGCCAGAGGGAATTTTGTGCGGGTTGGGTTCTCGGCCGAGAGCGAGAACCTGGAGGCGAACGCCGCGGACAAGGTGCGGCGCAAAGAGTTGGACCTCATAGTCGCCAACGACATTACGGAAGAAGGCAGCGGATTTGGCGTGGACACCAACCGGGTGGTGCTGATTGACCGCGAGATGGAGGTCGAAAGGCTGCCATTGCTCACCAAATACGAGGTGGGCCACAGGATACTGGACCGCGTTGCGACGTTGCTAAGACCGTGAAGTTCAACTATAGCCTCGACAATCTCCGCGGGGACATCTTCGGCGGCCTCACCTGCTCGGTGGTGGGACTGCCGGTCGCGCTGGCGTTCGGCGTAGCGTCGGGGCTGGGCCCGACGGCCGGCATGTACGGCGCCATCGCCGTCGGCTTCTTCGCCGCAGTGTTCGGCGGGACGCGGTCACAGATATCTGGCCCGACCGGCCCAATGTCTATCGCCATGGCGGTTATCGTAACCAGCCATGCCAACAGCCTGGCGGAAGCGTTCACGATAGTGGTGCTGGCCGGGTTCATTCAGGCAGCGCTGGGACTGGCGCGCATCGGGCGGTTCGTGGCGTACACGCCCTACTCGGTGATCTCAGGGTTCATGACGGGGATCGGCGTGATCATCATGATCGTGCAGATCGCGCCGTTCTTAGGATCTCCGGTGGCGGTTGGAGGAGTCATCGGGGCGGTTGACTCCCTGCAAGAAACGTTTACCAGCGTGAACTTCCAGGCGCTGGCGGTAGCCGCCGTAACGCTGGCGGTGGGCATCCTGTGGCCGCGTCCCTTCCGCAGATTCCTGCCGGCGCCGCTGGCGGCCATGATAGCGGGCTGCGCTCTGGGCATCCTGTGGCTCAACGACCTGCCAGTCATCGGCGACGTGCCGACCGGGTTGCCGGACCTTCAGATCCCGGTGTTCTCGGTGGGGTTCATCCTGAATTCTCTGGAGCCGGCGCTGGTTCTGGCATTGCTGGGGTCCATCGACAGCCTGTTGACGTCGCTGATCGCGGACTCGCTGACGCGAACGCGACACAATCCCAACCGCGAGCTGATCGGGCAGGGAATCGGCAACATGATCGCCGGACTCATCGGCGGTCTGCCCGGGGCGGGGGCGACGCTGGGCACGGTGGTGAACATCCGATCCGGCGGGAACACGCAGCTGTCGGGAGCGATCCGGGCGGCGGTGCTATTGGCGCTGGTGCTGGGCCTGGGCCGGTACGTCGAGGCGATGCCACACGCGGTTCTGGCCGGTATCCTCGTGAAGGTGGGCTGGGACATCATGGACTGGCGGTTCGTGACGCGCATCCACCGGATGCCCCGCGAACACCTCGTGGTCATGCTGATGACCTTCGTGCTGACCGTGTTCCTGGACCTGGTGACCGCCATCGCCATCGGGCTGATCGCGGCGGGCATGGCCAGCGCGCGCCTGCTGGAGCGGCAGGAATTGGACAGCGTGGTGTCGGTCCCACTGCTGGACGCGACCTTCCTGTCTCCGGAACTGGACGCCGACGAGGATGACGCGTTCTCCGCCCGGGTCGGTCTGGTGTCAATGCGCGGTCGATTCTCGGTGGCCTCGTCCAGCAACCTGGTGAGCGCCATAGGGCAGGACATCCAGGAGCACGAGGTGGTGATATTCGACTTCACCGAGACCGCGTACATGGACGACAGCGCGGCCATGGTGGTGGAGCAGATGATCGACGTGGCGATGGACGAGGACACGGAACCCATCGTGATGGGGTTGTCCGGTTCCGTGGAGCGGAACCTGCGGGCGTTGAACACGCTGCACCGGGTGCCGGCGGAACGGTTTGTCAGCAACCGTGATGAGGCGCGGGAAGTCGCCGAGAGGATACTGTCCGCGTAGCTCCGCAAACCGGGTTGGCCAGCCTCGCCTGGCGGTACATGGAGGACGACAATGCGTATCGGAGTATTCGTTGGGGCTGCAACGGCCGACCTGATGAGCCTGGACGAGCTGATCGGCCGGATCAAGCAGGCGGAAGCGGACGGGTTCGACAGCTTCTGGGTGCCCCACATCTCGGCGCGAGGCTACGACGCGCTGACGGTGTTGGCGCTGGCCGGGGCGCAGACCAGCCGGATCGAGCTGGGCGTCGGCGTCGTACCCACGTATCCGAGGCATCCCGTCGCCATGGCCCAACAGGCCCTCACCACGGCGGCGGCCACCAGTGAGCGGTTCCTGCTGGGGCTCGGGCCATCCCACCGGCCGGGCATCGAGGGCAGCTTCGGCCTGGCCTACGACCGGCCGGTGCTGCACGTGCGCGAGTACCTGTCGGTGCTGCGTCCCTTGATGGAAGAAGGTCGGGTGCAGTTCTCCGGGGAGTTCTACAACGTAAACGCGGAACTGGACGTCTTGGACCGCCCGAAGTGTCCGGTGCTCATCTCGGCGCTGGCGCCGCAAATGCTGCGACTGGCCGGCGAACAGGCCGACGGCACCATCACCTGGATGGCCGGGCCGCGAACGATACGCGAGCACATCACCCCGCGCATCGGGCGGTCGGCCGAGGCCAGCGGACGGGAGGCTCCCCGGGTGTGCGTGGGGCTACCAACCACGGTGTGCGACGACGAGGCGGTGGGCCGGCGGCAGGCGGCCGCGGCCTACGAACGGTACGGACAGCTGGTGAACTACCGCCGGGTGCTGGATATCGAGGGCGTGGAAGGGCCGTCGGAGGTTGCGGTGATCGGCAACGAGGACTCGCTGCGCCGTCAACTGGAAGCCTTCGCCGCCGGCGGGGCAACTGATTTCATGGCCAACATCTTCGCCGGCGAGGGCGACAGCGAGGCGGGGGCGCGGACCTACGCGGCGCTGAAGGATCTGGTGGGTAAGGTGTAGAGCGGGCAATCACATCATACCCGTCATTCCCGCGAAAGCGGGAAACCAGTGATGGAGCACAATGCCATGCGACTGTACATTGGCAAGAATCACGACGAAAAGGATGAATCCGTCCCCGTCCAGAGCATTTTCCGTTTGGCGGGCAGGGATGAAGACGCCCTTACCTACGCTCTGGGATTCCTGCTTGCCAGAGATCCGGTGCTTTGTGCCGAGCTGGTCCGACTCTGTGATGTCAAGCCTGCCCGGTCGTTCAAAGACGACTATACTGTCCATTTGCAGGAAGTAACCGATCCCGGGTATGGGCGCAGGGACATCGTCATTGAGGCTGGCAACGCCCGCATCGTGCTTGAAGCGAAGATTGGCAAGGCCGAACCTACAGCTAAGCAACTCCTCAAGTACGCCAAGGATGCTGAGAAGTGGAAGAATTTCACGACAGGTATGGTCGTATCTCTAACCCAGGTCAAATTGTCGCCAGCCGTGCAAGAGGAGGTTGTTTCCAAACTTCCGCACAAGCCGAAAGTAGGCTTCAAGCCCATCCAATGGCATGAAGTCATTGACATTGTATTGCGACACGAGCCATCAGGCGGCTCTCAGATTTCGCGATACCTGTTCGACGAGTTCGTCAACTACATCAGGAGCGATTACAACATGGGCTACTACGACGTCGAAGTCCTAATCCAAGATGTCAATCCCTGCAACGCAAACATTTTCGAAGAGGGATGGATGTACGTTACCAGTCCGAAAGATAAGAAGGCTCCACTTTACTTCGCGCCCTATTTCACGCGAAAAGGACCCAGTAGCGGAATATCGAAAATCAGCCGAGTTGCAAATACGCGAACGGCAATCCTGGCTACTTACGAAGACGTTAATGCGACGGGCACAAACAAGCAACTTGAGCACTGGCACAAGGGGTTGCAGATGATTCGAAAACGCGCGGATAAAGAGGGTTTCCTGCACAGTCCAGTTCGGCTGTTCTTTTTGGATCAACCAATCGAACTCAGATCAACGCCGTTGAATAAAACGGCGTTCAATGACACGAAGCCATCCAAGAAAATGCCGCGAATGATCCCGAAAGGATTCAGCCTGCGCTTTGACGAACTTCTCCCGCATTTGACCTAATGCCCAAGTCGAGACGTCGAAATGGATCTTGACTTGCGATGTAAATTGATACGACATGCGTTGCAAAGCAATAAAGATGTAAATATTGAAATGTATCGTTGACATATATGACACAGGAGGTGTAAAATATGACTAATTGATCCAGCAAGGAGTTGCAAAATGCTGAACCTGATCATTGACCAACTGAAAGAAACTGCGATGTCTCTGGAGTGGGATGAGGAGGATTGGGGATACTATTCCTACTGTATAGGCAAGGCGGGCGGCATGGCCGCAGCGACGGGAGCAGTTGGGGTATTGGCTCCGTTGCTGTGCGAAGATCTTTCCGACGTGTACGAGCTCTGCCCTGCGACGGAGATTGTACAGTATTATGAAGGATGTGTAATAAATGAGGAAGAATGTAGACTGGCATACGCCGCAGAGTTAGAGGTGTGGCACATCTTGGGCGAGCTTAGGCAACGTTCAGCTGGCGAGGAAGAGACTTCTGCTCCGGTCGAGGCTCCTGCCCGGATACGACCGACGGGCATCTGAAACCCTACGCGTACTTGCTCGACGGGCCAACCCACGAGCGATTTCCCATCAACGACCGAGACGTCCCGGCGTCTGTGGAGTTGACCAAGGCGGCGTTGGGCGCCATCGACGGCCACCTGGCAGCCGGTCGGACGGTGTACGTGCATTGCTGGGGCGGCGTCGGACGCACCGGGACCATCATCGGCTGCTGGCTGGCGCGGCGCCACGAACCCGGCCAAGCTGCGCTGGACCGGCTCAAGGAACTGTGGCGGGAAAATCCCAAGTCGAGACAGGGGCGTCGGTCGCCGGAAACCGACGGGCAGGAGCAGTACGTGCGCGAATGGTATGAGGGTTCCCTTTCTGCCGAGCAGATACGCAAGCGGGACGCTCGAATAGCCGATGAATCCAGCGCTAACTTTGCCGACCTCCCGGAAGACGTCAAGGATTGGTACCGGCAGGTGGCGATGGCTCGAGTCAAGGCGCATGAGACCGGGGACTTCAGCGAGTTGATAGCCCTCGGGGCTTGGCCGTCAGAGGAAGAAGCCGAGCGGGGCGAATGATTATTCGCCCCTACGGGCGGCAAAGCAGTTAGTTGCCCCCTAACCTATCGTCTCCTTGAAACGCCGTATCGCCTCGATGTGCTGGTCGGGGCCCTTGAGGCCGGCGCGCATGGTGTTGACGGAGAAGTGGGTAGCGCCGGCGTCGCTCCAGTCGGAAGCGAGCTTGTTCCAGTCGTCGGGGTTGTTGCTGTCGGCCAGCGAGGCGCGGCCCTCGACTCCGATAGCGGACGGGTCACGTCCGTAGCCGCGGGCCAGCTCGCGCATCTCCTCCAGGCGTTCCCGTCCGGCGCCGTCGGGCTGGAACTGCGGGAACCAGCCGTCGCCGGTGCGGGCGATGCGCCGCACCACCTGGGGAGCGCCGCCGCCGAACCATACGGGAATGGGCCGCTGCACGGGCAGGGGGTTGATGCCGGCATGGGTGATCTTGTGGTAGCGGCCCTCGTAGTTCACGACCTCCTGGGTCCAGAGCATGCGCATGACTTCGACCTGCTCGGCGGAGCGGCGGCCGCGGTTCTCCCAGTTTTCGCCCAACGCCTCGTACTCGACTTCGTTCCAGCCGACGCCGATGCCGAGGCGCAGGCGGCCGTTGGTAAGTACGTCGACTTCCGCGGTCTGCTTGGCGACCAAGGCGGTCTGGCGCTGCGGCAGGATGATGATGCCGGTGCAGAACTCGATCTTTTCGGTCAGCGCGGCGAGGTAGCCGAACATCACGAAGGGTTCGTGAAACATGTCGTCCTTGTTGTAGGGACGGTTCCACTCGGCGCGCTGGGTGTGGTCGGCCCCGAGCACATGGTCGAACACCAGCAGGTGTTCGTATCCCAGGGCCTCGGCGGCCTGGGCAAAATCCTTGACGGCGATGGGGTCGGCGCCGATTTCGGTCTGGGGGAAGATGGCTCCGAGTTGCATGGTGGTTGCTCCTTGGTGAGGCTGACGGAAGCGAAATTGCGGAATCATTGTATCCGGCAGACAGGATTGATGCCATTGCCACCGGAAGGAAAACCGACGGGGCTGGGTCCAGTAGGCGGACCCAGCCCCGTCGTTGGCATCGGATATTCCTGAACTACGCTAAACCTGGCGCTGCTTGGGGTCCAGGCGGTCGCGCAGCCAGTCGCCGAGGAGGTTCATGCTGAGCACGACCAGCATGATGGCCAGGCCGGGGAAGAGGGAAACCCACCAGCCCTGGGCCGATGCGATGAGCACGCGGCCGTCGGCGACCATGAGGCCCCAGGCCGGCTGTGGCGGCGGGATGCCGGCGCCAAGGAAGCTCAGCGTGGCTTCCAGGATGATGACGAACCCGACGTTCAGTGTCGCCAGCACGATGATGCTGTTGAACACGTTGGGAAAGACGTGACGGATCATGATCCGCCGGTGGGACGCTCCGGACACGCGAGCCCTGGAGATGAAGTCCTGGACGCGGACGGCAAGGGTTTCGCCGCGAACGAGGCGCGCGTACCGGGACCACATGAGCAGCACGAGTACGGTGATCACCGTGGCCATGCTGGGCTTGGTCGCTGCCACGATTACGAGAGCCAGAAGGATGATGGGGATGGACAACGAAATGTCCACCAGGCGCATCACCACGGCGTCAACCCAACCTCCCCAGTATCCCGCAGCGATGCCCAGGGAGGTGCCCACCACGCCCGCGATGCAGATGGCAATGGCGGCGATGACGACGGACACCCGGGCGCCGTGCATGATTCTGGACAGGATGTCGCGGCCGACCCGATCCGTTCCCAGCAGATGCTCCGCGGAACCGCCTTCCATCCAGGCTGGCGGTTGCAACTTGGAGGACAAGCTGCCCAGTTTCGCATCGTGGGGCGCGATCCAGTCGGCGCCGATGGCCGGGATGACCATGACGACCAGGAGCAGAACGATAGGGAAGAGAGGATAGCGTCGGGCTTCGCGCCAGAACCGGCCAAGAGGGCCGGGTTGCGTGACGGCGCCTTCGGCGAGCGCGTCGGCGACCGCCGGACTGGCGACAGGGGTTTCGGCAGCCATACGGAATTTCTCCTAGCTGAATCGGATCCTGGGGTCGACGTAAGCGTAGGCGATGTCCACCAGCAGGTTGGCGACGATGTAGACCATACAGAAGGTAATCACCACGGCCTGCACCACCGGGAAGTCTTTGGTCACGGCGGCGTCAACGGCCAGTCGGCCCACTCCGGGCCAGGCGAAGACGAACTCGATGGACACGGAGCCGACCATCAGGGAGCCGATGATCAGGGCGAAGTAGGTGAAGGGAGCGATTGCGGCGTTCCGCAGGCAGTGTTTCCAGATCACCTTCCACTCGACCACGCCCTTGATGCGGGCGAGCTTGACGTATTCGGTGTCCAGCACGTCCAGCATTGACGAGCGGACCAGGCGCATGAGCGCGGCGACCTGGAACCAGCCAATGGCTACGGCGGGCAGGATGTAAGACAGGGCTCCCTGTTCCTTTCCAGACACGGGGAACCAGCCCAGTTGGGCGGCAAACACCCACATCAGCATGAGGCCCAACCAGAAGGCCGGCAGGGACTGGCCGAACAGGGCGATCACCTTGCCCACGTAGTCGAAGGGCGTATCCTTTTTCACCGCCGATAGCACGCCGATGGGAACGGCGATCACGATAGCCACGATGATTGCGACGCCGGCCAGCGCCGCGGTGTTGGGAAGTCGCTCCAGGACCAGGCTCATCGCAGTGCGCCCGCGGACTCGCAGGGAATCACCGAAATCACCAGTGAGGGCGTTGCCCAGGAAGGTGAAGTACTGGATGTGCACCGGACGGTCCAGCCCCCAGGCGGCGCGCAGCCGCTCGGCATCCTCGTTGGTGGCTTCCAGCGGAAGCAGCACATCCAGCGGGTCGCCGGACAGGCGGGCCAGCGAGAACACGATGACGGTCAACACCAGGAGGGTGAGGACCGACTGGGCAATTCGGAACAGAATATAACGCTGCACGGTCGGATACCTTGTTACCGGACGTAGGGGCTACCTATAGCAGCCCCTACGAATTGTACCAGCAGTTGCGAATGGCCTAGTTGGAGGCCGAAGTGATGTACTCGGTGTGCGTGAAGCTGGCGTTGATGTTGCCGGGCCAGACCATCTCGCCGATTTCGGCCGGGTTGACCACTATCTGTGCAGGGAGCCACACGATGGGCACTTCGGAGTAGAGGTCGAACTTGAGGTCGCCAAGGTCGCGGAGGGCCTGGGCCTTGACCTCGGGATCAACGCTCTGGGTGGCCGTGTCATAGAGCACGTCGGTCATGGGATCCACGGAGGTGCGCCAGAAGCCGGCATTGCCGCTGCGGTTGTAGAACCGGAGGGTGATGTCAGCGGGGCGATAGGTGCCGCGGGTGGCGGCCAGCGTGCCGTGGGTCTTGCCGGGGCGGTAGTACTTGGCGCGGTAGTCGGACCACTTGATGGCCTCGGTTTCCACGTCGATGCCGATCTGGGTCAGGTAGGTGAAGGCGGCCTCGCCCATGGGGATCATTTCGGGGACGCCGGGAAGCTCGGTGAGGAGCAGGTTGAGCTTGTAGCCTTTATGGCCGGACTCTTCCAGGAGTTGGGCAGCCAGTTCGGGATCAAAGCCGTACTTGTCGTCGAATTCCTCGGTCCAGCGCGGGTTGTAGCCCGGGAGAGCGGGGTGGTAGCCCCACACGGTGTGCTGGCGACCGATGCCGCCGAACAGCTGGGTGTTGATTTCCTCGCGATTGATGGCGCGGTTGATGGCCTCGCGGACCTTGGGGTCCAGGTGAGGCTCATCAGCCTGATAGAAGCAGTTTTCGAACCCTTCCGCGAGGCAGGGCCCGGCTTCCTCCGGGTTGTACACGCCGCCGATGATGAAGGCGACCTGGATGGAAGGCAGCTCGCTCTGGAGCACTTCCAGGCCGGAGCCCTGCGCGTCAGTGTGCAGCTCGCGGCTGATCTCGCCGATCTGGACCTGTCCGGTCTGAAGCTGGGCCAGGCGCGTGGTTTCCTCGGGGATCAGGACGTACTCCATTTCCTCGAAGAATGGGGAGCGGCGATAGTGGTCAGCGTTGCGTGAATAAAGGATGTTGACGTCGACGGTGCGCTCCTCGAACACCCAGGGGCCGACGCCGGCGGGCTTGGCCTGCAGTTGCTCGATGCCCTCGGCCTCGTACTGAGCCTTGGAGTAAATGAAGAGGTTGCCCTGCTGGGCTCCGGCAAAGAAGTCCATCAGGGAGTTGGGGGTCTTGAGGTTGAACTGGATGGTGTTGTCATCCAGAGCCACGATGTTGGTCGCCAGCTCCTCTTCGTTGTCGCCGAAGAGACCGCGGAAGAGGCCGGTGTCGGTGGCGATGGCATCCTCGCGGACGACGAACCCGGCGCTGACCGGCACGTCGTGGGCGGTGAAAGCGCCCCAATCGCCGTGGAAGTTCACGTCGTCGCGCAGATGGAAGGTCCACTGCGTTCCATCCTCGTTGGCCTCCCAGGTGGTGGCCAATCCCGGCACCAGGGAGCCGTCGAAACGGTCGGTGTGGACCAGCGGGTCGGTGAAGGGACGTACCTGGGTGTTGGCCGAGGTCGTGGTGCCCAGCCAGCTGCCCGTGAGCTGCTGCACCGGCGGGATCGTCGCGATGCGCAGACGACCGCCGAGGGCCGTGGTCTCCTGGGCTGCGGTGGGCGTGTTGGTGGGGCTGGGTGTCGCGGTTGCCACAACCGTGGGAATGGCTGTCGGCGGTTCCGACGCGGTGGGTTCGGTGGCGGCAGGCGCCTGCTGCTGACCCTGCTGCTGCTCGGACGAAGGCTGCGAAGCCGGCGCCGCGGGAGCGGCCGGAGTTTCGCTGGCGCCGCCACAGGCGATGCCGATCGCCAGCAGCAAGGCCCCGGCGAGGGCGAAAACGATCGTAGGTTTAACCAATTTGTTCCCTCCCAGAAACGATGACAATATGGCCGTCGCGGACGCGACCACAACGACGAGCGCGAAGTATAAGGATTGAATACCGACCGGTCAAAAGCATGGTAAGCGACCATATTCCTGGCTTACTGTACGTAAATCGTAACAATCACGCTCATGATATTACGCATAATGCGACGACGACGGATGTGATCCTGCGATCTTATGCCATGAAATCGACACCACCAGCGTCGGGAATGGCCGATTTAGCGCTCCGGTGCGCCGGATTACGGACGCGCTCCCCGGACGCGCTGACCGAGCAACAACCACGGGAGGCCCGGGCGGTGACCGTGTCAATGTGACCGGCACACACGAAAACGCCCGCGCGCCGCCCGGGCGTTGCATTTTCGCAGGATCAGGCCCGCAGAATGCTAAACCTGGCGCTGTTTGGGGTCCAGGCGGTCACGCAACCAGTCGCCCAGGAGGTTCATGCTGAGCACCACCAGCATGATAGCCATGCCGGGCAGCAGGGAGACCCACCAACCCTTTTCGGACGCCACCAGCTCGCGGCCGTCGGCAACCATGAGGCCCCACGCCGGGTTGGGCCGGGGAACCCCGGCTCCCAGGAAGCTCAGGGTGCTTTCGAGGATGATGACGAAGCCCACCTGCAGCGTCGCCAGCACGACCAGGCTGTTGAAAACGTTGGGCAGGATGTGCTTGAACATGATGCGAATGTGGCCGGAACCGGCCACCTGAGCGCGGGATACGAAGTCCTGCACCCGCACGGCCAGCGTTTCGCCACGGGCCAGGCGGGCATAGCGCGACCACAGCAGCACGACAATGACGCCAATGACGGTGCTGGTCCGGGGCCCCAGCGCCGCCACCAGCACCAGACCCAGCAGGATGATTGGGATGGATAACGAGATATCCACCAGGCGCATGATGAGCGCGTCAACCCAACCGCCCCAGTATCCGGCCGTGATGCCCAGGGCAGTGCCGATTACCCCGCTTACGACTATGGCGATCAGCGCGATGATGACCGAGATGCGACTCCCGTAGATGATCCGGGTGAGGATGTCCCGGCCCACCTTGTCGGTGCCCAGGAGGTGCTCCGAATTGCCGCCTTCCTGCCATACCGGAGGTTGCAAGCGGCCGCTGAGGCTGCCCCGGGTTGGATCATGCGGAGCGATCTGGTTGGCGAAGACGGCCGGAATGACCAGCACCACCAGCAGGATCAACACTGGGAACCACGGGGCGCGCCGCAGTTCCGCGATGCCCAGGCTGAGGCGAGACTGCTGAGTCGGGGAAGCCTCGGCGCCCTGGTCTGGGGCGGCGGGAACCGGGCTGGTGCGGTCTTCAGCGGCCATACGGAAAGGTCTCCTCGTTTGAGCCCGGCGGTCGGCGGGACAGATCACACCGGATGTCGCCGGACTAGCTGTATCGGATCCGGGGGTCGACGTAGGCGTACGCGATGTCCACCAGCAGGTTCGCCGTGATGTAAACCAGGCAGAAGACGATGACCACCGCCTGGATGACGGGGAAGTCCCGGGCGATTGTGCTGTCCACTGCCAGCAGGCCGACGCCGGGCCAGGCGAAGACAAACTCAATGCTGACGCTCCCGACCATGAGGGAACCCAGGATCAGGGCGAAGTAGGTGAACGGCGCTATGGCCGCGTTGCGCAGGCAGTGCTTCCAGACCACCTTGCGCTCGGATACGCCTTTGATGCGGGCCAGCTTGACGTACTCGGTATCCAGAACGTCCAGCATCGAAGACCGAACCAGACGCATCAAAGCGGCAACCTGAAACCATCCGATGGCGATGGCCGGCAGGATGAAAGACCTGATGCCCGATTTGCCCGAGGTGGGCACCAGTTCAAGATTGACGGCGAAAATCCACATCAGCACCAATCCCAGCCAGAAAGCCGGCAGCGATTGGCCGGTAAGGGCCAGAACTTTCCCCGCGTAGTCGAAGAAAGTGTCCTTCTTGACCGCCGAAAGCACACCCACGGGAACCGCGATCAGCGTAGCCACCAGCAACGCCAACCCGGCCAACTGGGCGGTAGCCGGCAAGCGGTCCAGGACCAGGCCGATAGCCTGCTGGTCACGGTGCTTGATGGACTCGCCGAAATCGCCGGTCAGCGCGTTGCCCAGGAACTTGAAGTACTGGATGTAGAGCGGCTTGTCCAGACCCCAGGCCGCGCGGACACGCTCAGCGTCTTCCACCGTGGCTTCCAGGGGGAGCAGCACGTCCAGCGGGTCCCCGGCGATGCGGGCCAGGCTGAACACGATCACGGTCAGCACCAGCAGGGCCAGGATGGACTGGACGATCCGTATCAGGATGTAGCGTTGCACGATCAGTCGCCTTATCGATGGTCAGGGGCGAATGGATATTCGCCCCTCCGTATGCGCTGGGAAAATGGCGGCATGCTACTGCGCGGTGGTGATGTATTCCATGTGGGTGATGGCGGTGTTGATGTTGCCGGGCCAGATGAACTCGCCGACCTCATTGGGGTTGACGCCAATTTGGCTGGGCAGCCAAACAATTGGAACCTCGGCGTACAGGTCAAACTTAATGTCGCCGGCGTTCCGCAGCGCGGTGGATTTCACGTCGGGGTTGACGGCGGAGATGGCTTCCGCGTAGAGCTCGTCGAGCTGGGGATCGGGGACGATGCGCTGGAAGCCTTCGGGACCGCTGACGTTGTAGAAGCGTAGAGTTACCTCGGCGGGGCGCAGCGTCCCGCGAATAGGAGCTATGGTTCCGTGGGTGTTGCCGGGAACGTAGAAATCGGCACGGAATCGGGCCCATTCCATCTCCTCGGCTTCCACATCGATTCCGACATCCTGCAAGTAGGTGAATGCGGCTTCGGCCATGGTAATCATTTCCGGCACGCCCGAAAGCTGGGTAATGATCAGCTTCAGCGGGTAGCCTTCATGACCGGATTCCTTGATCAGCTCGCGAGCGCGGTCAGGGTCAAAGCCGTACTTATCGTCGAACTCCTCAGCCCAGCGAGAGTTCCAGCCAGGCAAGCTGGGGTGGAATCCCCAGACCGGATGCGGCGAACCGTATCCACTGAACAGTTCTTTGTTGATTTCTTCCCGGTCAATGGCCCGGTTGATGGCTTCCCGAACCCGAACGTCCAGATGCGGATCGGTCGGGTCGTGATAGGGGCTGAGCGGGGAATAGATGCCGCCCATTACGAAAGCGACCTGAATGGAGGGCAGTTCGCTCTCCACGATTATCATTCCGCCGTCTTTGGCCTCGGGGTGAAGGTCGCGGTTGACCTCAGCGATTTGTACCTGGCCAGTCAGGAGATTGGCCAACCTGGTGGCCGGCTCCGGCGTGTTGATCTGTTCCAGCTCAGCCCAGTGCGGCGTCTGGCGCCAGTGGTCTTCGACGCGGGAGTAAACAATGTTACCGCCCACGCCCAACTGGCGACTCTCAAACTGCCAGGGGCCGTTGCCGGCGGCGCCGGCAATGTAGCCTTCGAAACCCTCGGTGTCCCATTGGTCCTTGCTGTACATGAAGTAGTTGCCCTGTTGCGCCGAAACCACGAAATCCATCGCAGCCTCAGGGCGCAGCAGGTTGAACTCCACGGTGTAATCATCCACCACCCGGATGTTCTCCAGGAGTTCCTCCTGGGTCTGGCCGAACAGTCCGCGGAAGAGGCCAGTGTCGGTGGCAATTGCTTCTTCCTGGGTGATCATTGCTGCAGAGTGGGGCACGTCGTGGGCGGTAAATTCGCCCCAATCGCCGTGGAAGGGAACGCCTTCGCGCAGGCGGAACACCCATTGAGTGCCGTCCGGCTTGGAGATTTCCCATTCAGTGGCCAACCCGGGCTGGAGCGAGCCGTCGAAGCGGTCAGTGTGTACGAGAGGCTCCGCGAATGGGCGCACCTGAGCGTTAGCCGAGGTGGTGGTGCCGAGCCAACCGCGCACCAGCTCTTGCACCGGCGGAGTTACGGCGATCTTAAGGCGACCTCCCACGGACTGCGACGCTTGCGCGGCCGATGGAGTGTTGGTCGGGCTGGGCGTGGCGGTGGCTATGATGGCGGGAACAGCAGTGGCTTGAGCGCCCGACGGCGCCGGCGCTGCCGGAGCTTCGGTAGCAGCGGGAGCGGCGACCTGCTGAGCCGCCGGAGCCGCAGTGGGCTGCGCCGCCGCGGGAGCGGCCGGGGCGGCTTCTTCGGCGCCACCGCAGGCACTGCCCACGACCAGGAGAAGCGAAGCAGCGATGGTGAGCACAATCGTTGGTTTCAGCACGATAAATCCTCCTGACGAACGCCGCGCGCCGTTGAGCGCACCAAGTATTGCGGTATCCGAAAAATAACGCGGCACAACACAGGGCCACATTATATGCGAAAGATTTCACGATTGCACTATTGTCGCTGAGAATTACATTTTATTTCGTTTATTATTACGCTATAGATATTATTCATGCGATATTATCACGAATTTCGTAGAAACGGATTGCGAACCAACACGTGCACGGGGCAATCGCATCATAGACTCCACGCCCGTCACTCCGGCGAAAGCCGGAGGCCATTGGTCATAGGACGAACGAATTTGAGGCGTATTTGACGAATTCGATCACTGGATTCCTGCTTGCGCAGGAATGACAGCGATGGTGCGATTGCCCTGAGCACGTGCATGGGGCACAGGTATTCTCCAGCAGACGTCCACAGACGTTAATCCGCGGGCGAAAACGCGAAGGAAAAAGACGCTCGCCAGGAAGCGGCTAGCCGCGTTCCAGTCGAGCCAGACTAACCAGCAGCCGTTTCAACCCGGCGCCGGGAAAGTTGACGGTGACCTGTTCCGTTTCGCCGCTGCCCTCAACCTCCTGCACGACACCGTCGCCGAAGGTGGGATGGCGAACGATTTCGCCCACCGCCAGGGGAACGCGCTCCGGTTCCGGTTTGGACGCGGCGCGACGGCTCGTGGTCCACTCGGTAAGGCGCTCGTCGATGTTGCCGCGGAGACGGCCGCGGGTGGCATCGCCGCCGGTTCCGGAACCATCGCCAAGCCGGGTGCGGGAAGCGCGGCGCTCCTGCGCGTAGGAGCCACCGATCACCACGTCCGAGTTGCCGGAGGAGCGCGACGGGCCGAGACCGTGGGATACGGCCCGTGACCCGGGCGGCCGGTCCAGAGCCGGAGAAGCGAGCATTTCCTGGGGAAGTTCTTCGAGGAAGCGGGAGGGCAGCGTGACTCCGCCCGACGACGGATAACGGCGGCGGAAGGCACGGAGGAGATAGAGGCGCTCCTTGGCGCGGGTCATGCCGACGTAACACAGGCGGCGTTCCTCTTCGATCTCGGCCAGGGTGTCCATGGAGCGGCTGTGGGGCAGCAGACCCTCCTCCATGCCGGCCATCATCACCACGGGGAACTCGAGGCCCTTGGCCTGGTGCAGGGTTATGAGCGTCAGCGAGTCCTCGGACTGCTCGTAGGCGTCCACGTCGGAAACCAGCGATACCCGCTCGAGGAATGCGCTGAGACCGTCGGCGTTGCCGTCGCCGGAGGGACCGTAATCTTCAGCCAGACCGCGGAGCTCGAGGATGTTCTCCCAGCGCTCGTCGCCGTCGTCCTGCGCGTTGATATGCTTGGCTAAACCCGACATATCCAGGGTGCGGTCCAGCAGATCGGCGACGCCCAGCTCGCGGGAGGCTTCGGTGAGACGGTCCAGCGTGACGGAAAGATCGGCCATGGCGCGGGCAGCGCGGGCGGTAACATCCAGAGGACACGGCAGCTTTTCGGATCGGGCGACGGCTACCTCCCGCATGGCCTGGCGGCTGGTCAGTCCGCGTTGGGCGGCGAAAGCGGTCAGCTGTTGGACCGACTTGGCGCCGAGGCCGCGCGGCGGCTGGTTGATGACCCGCTGCAGGCTGACCTCGTCGTCCGGATTGAAGATGACGCGCAGGTAGCAGACCGTGTCCTTGATTTCCTTGCGGTGGTAGAAGCGCACCCCGCCCACGAGCCGGTAGGGTATGCCCTGGCGCATGCACTGGTCCTCGAAGGCCCGGCTCTGGGCGTTGATGCGATACATGATGGCGCAGTCGCCGTTGCGGAACCGGCCCGTCCTCGTCAGGCGCGACACCTCGTCCACGGCCCAGAGGGCCTCGTCCTCCTCGCTGAAAGCCTCATGGAGAGTGACCGGGTCGCCGGTGGGATTGCTGGTGAACAGTTCCCGTTCGATCCGCTCCGTGTTGGATGAGATGACGCTGGAGGCGGCGTTGAGGATGTTCTTGGTGGAGCGGTAGTTTTCGCCGAGGCTGATAACCGTTGCGCCGGCAAAGTCGCTCTGAAAACTCAGAATGTTTCCGATGTCGGCATTGCGCCAGGCGTAGATGCTCTGGTCGGGGTCGCCGACGACGCACAGGTTCCAGTGCGAGCCCGTCAGCAGTTGGGCCAGGCGATACTGGGCAACGTTGGTGTCCTGGAACTCGTCGATCAGCAGATACCGGTAGCGCTGGTGGTATTGCTCCTGAACCTCCGAGTGCTGCTCCAGGAGATGCGTCGTGCGCACCAGCAGATCGTCAAAGTCCAGGGCGTTCTGCCGGGTCAGCGCCTCCTCGTAGTACCGATAGACGCGGGCGCAGGTGTCGATCCAGTGCGCGCCGTACTCGTCGTCGCTGTCGTAGGCGGCCCGCGCCATGGCGTGGGAATCCTGCAGGACGCTCTTGGCTGCGGAAATGCGTGACAGGACCGCCCGCGGGTTGTAGCGCTTGGTGTCCACGTCGGCCAACTGCATGGCCGATTTCAGGGCGTCGATCTGGTCGTCCTGGTCATAGATCGTGAAATTGCGGTCCAGACCCACCCGCTCGCCGTGGCGGCGCAGGATGCGGGCGCACACCGCGTGGAACGTGCCCATGGTAACGTCCGCGCTGCGACTCAGCAGCAGGCGGTCGAGGCGGTCGCGCATCTCGCGGGCGGCCTTGTTCGTAAAGGTAACGGCGAGTATCTGCCAGGGATGCACTCCACACTCGCCCACCAGATAGGCGATGCGGTGGGTGATAACCCGGGTCTTGCCGGATCCCGGACCGGCCACGATCAGCAGTGGGCCCTCGGTAGTGATGACGGCCTGCTGCTGGGGCTCGTTGAGGCCCTGCAGGATTGCCGGAGCGCCGCCGGACGTCGGCTCGGGTTGGGTTATTCCAACCTCCAGATCGGCCAGCTCAGGGGCGTCCCAATAGGGAGACGACGCCGGTTCCTCCCAGTAAGGCGACGACGCCGGCCTGTCGTCACGGGTCGGCGCGGTTTCCCGGATCGGGGGTTGCGGAAAGCTGGGCTGGAGTGACATGGGCGATCAGTAGTGGCGGAGCTCGACGACGTTGTCGTCCGGATCGTAGATGTAGAGGGAGATGCCGTCCCCGTGGGAGCCCCAGCGCTTGCCCGGGCCGGCCTGGATGTCGATGCCGGCATCTTCGAAGCGGGCTTTGAGGGCATCCATGTCGGTCTCGTCGATGACCATGCAGAAGTGGTCCTGGTTGCGAACATCGTCGCGGCCGCTTGGAATCTCATCGGATGCGAAGAAGTCAATGATGGTGTCGGCGTTGATCCGGGCCGACGGGAAGCGGACCTCGCCGGCGCGCCACTGCTCGACGCGTTCGGCCTGGAGCCCCAGGACCTCGGTGTAGAAGCGGAGAGATTCTTCCACGTCCGCGGTGCGCAGAACGATGTGGTCCATTTCGGTGATCTTGACCAGGGGTTGGGTGATTTGTTCGAACCTGGTTGCGGTTGCCATGACGGGCCTCCTGACGGGTGGTGCCGGGTTAGTCAACGCTGTGGCTGCATTATATGGGTCGCCCGGAAGAAAGTCATCCGAACACATGACAATGGGCCGCCGGGTTCCGGGGCCGATCCAGAGCGATGTCTGATACAATAAATGCGCGTCAACCAACGCTGCTTTTGGGCCCCGCCGGCGCCGCTTCGGCAGGGGCCGCACGATACGGAGAGGTGGCCGAGTGGTTGAAGGCGCCGGTCTCGAAAACCGGTATACCCCTCTGGGGTATCGCGGGTTCGAATCCCGCCCTCTCCGCCATCTTTACATCGCAAATCCAAAGCGACGTCGGCCGTGTCCTACTTGAATTGCAGGCATTGGGTGGGCTCACGCGTACCCATTTTGTCTTTTACATCGATGCACAGCTGGACTTTACGCAAAATTTAGGAAAGGTATAAAAACAGGGTAAGCTGACTGCCCCGACTTTCCACGGAAGGTGCAGTCATGCTCACCCTGCCCGATGCCATTGTAGCCGTACTCATGCCCTTTGCAACGCTGTTCAGCAAACCTACCTGGAGCAAAGCCCAGTTGCTGCTGGTGGGCGCCGTACTGACCACGGGGCAGCGCACCGTGGCCCAGGCTTTGCGGGTCATGGGCCGCAGCCATCACTATGACTATGCTCGGTACCACGAGGTGCTCAACCGGGCGGTGTGGTCGCCCCGGCGGTCGGCCCGCATCCTGCTGGGTTTGCTGTTGGAACACTTTGGCCCGAGCCGAGGCCCCCTGGTGTTTGGCATCGACGAGACGTTGGAGCGTCGCCGGGGTCCTCGGATCAAGGCCAAAGGGACCTACCGAGACGCGGCCCGTTCCCATCGGGGCCACGTGGTCAAGGCCAGCGGTTTGCGCTGGATCTCCCTGATGTGGCTGGGACCGATCCCCTGGGCGGGCCGAGTGTGGGCATTGCCCCTGCTCACCGTGCTGGCGCCCTCGGAACCCTACTACCGAGCCCAGGGTCGCCAGCCCAAGAAACTCACCGACTGGGCCCGGCAGCTGATCCGGCAACTGCGTCGGTGGCTGCCCGACCGAGACCTGGTGGTGGTGGGCGACGGCGCCTATGCCGCTTTGGACCTGCTGAACTTCTGCCGCGCCCTGACCCAACCGGTAACCTTCGTCACCCGCCTGCGGCTGGACGCCCGTCTCTACGATCCGCCACCGGCACGCCAACCCCGCCAGCGGGGACGGTCCCGCATCATCGGCCCACGACAAACTCCCCTGGGCCAATTGCTCAATCATCCCGACACGCCCTGGACCACGGTGTCGGTGGCCTGGTACGGCGGTCGCGCCCGCATGGTGGAACTCACCTCCTACACCGCCCTCTGGTACGTCTCCGGCAAGCCGCCCTTGCCCATCCGCTGGGTACTGATCCGCGATCCCCAACGCCGGTTCCAGCCCCAGGCCCGGCTCTGCACCGACCCCAACGCAGATCCCGCCCAGATCGTCCAGTGGTTTGTGCTGCGCTGGCAACTGGAAGTCACTTTCCGAGAAGTGCGCACCCACCTGGGCGTGGAAACCCAACGCCAATGGTCCCACCGGGCCATCGCCCGCACCACGCCGGTCCTGCTGGGCTTGTTCTCCTGGGTAACCCTCGCCGCCCACCAACTGCAACATTCGGAACCCATGCCCTGCCGGGCCGCAGCCTGGTACCCCAAACCCCAGCCCACTTTCAGCGACGCCCTGGCCTTGGTGCGCTGCCACCTGTGGCCCGCCACGGAGGATTTTCCCAGGTCGCCAAAACCAGCCAACATGGCTAAAAGCCAACTCACCCGCCACCACAAGATCATAACCTCCCTGGCCTACGCAGCGTAAATGCGTAAAGTCCAGCACAGGATGAACAGGATTTGATTGATTATTGTGAACGCTCCCGCGCTCTTGACGATGCTGAAAATTGAACGCCCCACCCGCACGCCATCATCCGGTCTATCCTGTATATCGATGTAAATTGGCTCCCGTAGTCGTCAAACTGGGTACGCATGAGGTTTCGCTCCACTTTGACGAATCAGAGCGGCTCCGGTCGGAGCCGTTTTTGCGTTTCGGATCGTGTGCCGCGCCCGTGCTTCCGGACCCCGTGCTTCCGGATCAATGAGCGAGCGCACCCGAATTTCCCACGCCGACCTGCCCGGTTGGCCGGACGGACACCGGATGCCGCGCGATTCCAGTCAGCCGAAGAAGCCCTGCCCGCCGTTCACGTGGATGGTCTGGCCGGTGATAAAACCGCCGTCGTCAGTGCACAGGAAGGTCACCGTCGCCGCGATTTCATCGGGCTTGCCCTGTCGTCCCAGGGGTATTCCGGAAGAGTCGGGGACCCGTCCGGCGTACCATTCGGGGTTGGCGCGGCTGGTGTCTATGCTGCCCGGTGACACGACATTGACGCGGATGTCGTGCCCCGCGAACTCTGAGGCGAGGCTGCGGGCCATGCCCACTATTCCCATCTTGGCTGCGGACACGTGAGCGCGCAGCGGGCTCCCGCGGAACGCCCCGTCACCGGTCAGGAACACGATGCGCCCGAAGCCGTTGTCCACCATCTGCTGGATGACGCCACGGGTTGTGTAGAAGGCGCCATCCAGGACTACGCCGCGCACATACTCCCAGTCTTCGACCGTCACCTCGGTGAAGGGCTGGTGCGGCCGGATGGCGGCGTTGTTCACCAGGATGTCAATGCGCCCGAAAGTGGACATGGCGGCATCGATCATGGCGTCCACCTGGTCCTTCCGGGAAACGTCGGCGAGGACGGGCAGGGCCTTCACGCCGAGTTCCTCAACGGCCGCCGCGGTCGCCTCCGCCTCGTCGCGGTTGCTGCGCGCGTTGACCACAATGTTGGCCCCTTCCGCGGCCATCATCAACGCCGTGGCTCGGCCGATGTTCCGGCCCGAGCCGGTGATCAGTGCTACCCTGCCGTCCAGTTTGCCCATGTTTCCAACTCCCCTGGTGAAGTTTCCGTTACGCTATGAACCCAATAGCGGCGATTATAGCGTACCCGATAGCACACGGCCCCCTGGAACTCTATACTTTCGATCATGCGTTACGCATCAGCATGGTTCCTTCTTGGCGTGGTGGGGGTGATCGCCTCCGTCGCTTGCATCTTCGGCGATTCTGCGCCGACCGATCCTCCCAGCGTTGACCTGCAGGCAACCATCGACGCCGCCCTGGCAAGGATCGCCGCATCAGAAGCAGCCGGGACTGCACCCGCGGCAACTCCACCGCAGGCCGCCTCTGCTCCCACCGCGCCACCGGCAAACACCCCGTCGCCGCAGGTTATTCCAGCCAATCCGACGGCGGTGATCCCTCGGCAACCCGGCACAACGGCTCCTGAGCCGGCGGTGTTCAACCTGTCCGAGGTGCGCAACTGGGAATTCGCGGAGCAGGCCGATCCGGCGGTGGTGGCGCAGATACGCAGCATCGGCTGGATCGCCGACGGCTTGCAGACCGCCGACGAATTCAACGCCGCCGAGCGCATGGTCAACCTGGGGATTGGCGCGCCCGAGGCCTTGAGCGCGTTGTTGGCGTCGGACGAATTCAAGGCCGCCCTGCGTCCGATGGATCTGCCCGCGCTGCTCTCGCTGCAACGAATGGCCCAGGACCGGCCGGAACGGTTGGCGCAACTGGCAAACGCGGGCTGGTTCCGCGACGGTATGACCACCGCCGAGGCCGCGATAGTGGCGGCGCTCTACGAACGTTCCCGGTTCCAGTCGCCCGAGTTCGACGCGATCGTGGCCGACCCCGGAACCCTCAACGTGGAACTTGGAGCCACAACCAACCGGAGCGGGACGGTTATCCCGATAGCGATAGTGCGCTCCGGACCGGCGCCGGCCGGCACGCCGGTGATGGCTGTCACCCAGACGGCAGTGCCCGTCTTCGAGGCCATGTTCAACGCCGAATTCCCGACCCCGGCCATCGTGATCCACGTAACCGATCACGTCGCCGGGGTAGCCGTCGGCACGAACTATCAGACGCACATCACACTGTTGCCCAAGATCGATCAGAACGCCCAACCGGAATTTGCCCCGCACGCCGTTTTTCACGAGATTGCGCACTATTACCTGTATGCGGAACCCGTCTGGCACGCCGAAGGCGGGGCGGATTTCGCCGCGACCTACGCCCGTCACCTCACCGCCGGCGCTCCCCTGGAATCGACCAACTATCCCTGTAACGGCGCAACGTCCCTGAGCGAACTCGAACTGCGGTCACCGGACAACCCGGAGGAGGCACAGGCGGATCCCGGCTTGTGGCGGTGCAACTACTATCTGGGTGAGCGGTTGTTGCTGTCGCTGTACCATCAACTGGGCGAGGAACGGTTTCTCCAGGCCTGGCGCGCGCTGTACGCCAGGCTGGCGGGAGACCCATCCTATCCGTCGCAGCGCGATTTCACCGAGATCGATATCCGCGTCGAGTGGCTCCGCGCCGGAGGCATGCAGATGCAGCCTGAACTGGAACACGTCTGGGACCAGTGGTACCGGGGCCAGGCATCCACCGTGATTGAAGGCGTCCCCGATCCTGCGCCGGTGGATCCAACTCTGCCGACAGTCAACGGGCGGATTGACCAGGCATACGTCGCATTGAGCGTGGAGGGCGAGCCGGTAGAGAGGTTTTCAGCGTCGGACATGGAGGATTGGCTGTACCTGACGCTCAAATACTCATACTCGATCTCCGGCGATCCCACCCAACTGCAATTCGAGACTGTCGAGTATTTTGAGGATGGGTTCACGAATAGCCGGCGGCGAGTGCCGGTGCAGTTCGACTCACGTTTCGTCGGTGGCACCCAGTGGCTGTCGGTGGGTCCAACCCCGCCGCTGCGTTTGGCGCCGGGGCGCTACTGGACTTACGTGTACGAGTCCGGCCGGAAGATCGCCGAGGTGCAATTTGACGTTACCCCGTAGGGCCGTCCGCGATCCCCACGCAGCGCTCAATCGAATAAGGAAGCAGTCGGCATGAACTACGAACGGTTGGGGTCGTCGAGCCTGATGATCCCGGAGATTGGACTGGGCACGTGGCGTTACACCGGTGGACCCGAACCGTTGCGGCGGGGCGTCGAGCTGGGCGCAAACCTGATCGACACCGCCGAGATGTACCGCACCGAGGGCGCGGTGGGCGCGGCAATCGCGGGGATCCGGGACGAGGTCATCGTGGCGACCAAGGTCCTGGGCAGCCATCTGCGCTACGACGAGGTGCTCAGGGCCGCCGAGCAGAGCCGGCGCCTGCTGGACATCGACTGCATCGACTTGTACCAAATCCACTGGCCCAACCCACGGGTGCCTATTGCCGAAACCATGCGGGCCATGGACCGTTTGGTGTCCGATGGCGCGGTGACGCACGTGGGCGTCAGCAATTTTTCGGTGGACGAGATGCGAGAAGCCCAGGCGGCCATGCCCAACGTGCCCATCGTCGCCAACCAGATACTGTACAACCTGCGCCGTCGCAGCGCCGAGCGCGACGTTATCCCCTATTGCCGGCGCAACGACATCACGGTGATCGCGTATTCGCCATTGCACGAAGGGGCGCTGGTGGGCAATCGCGGCGGCCGCATCCGCCGGGCGTTGGGCCGCAATCGTGACAACGACATACTGGAAGACGTCGCCAGCGAGGTCGGGAAAACGGCGGCCCAGGTCGCGCTGAACTGGGTTGCCGACCAGCAAGGCATCATCGCCATACCCAAGTCCAACAGCGTGGAACGAACGGAGGCCAACTGCGCGGCCTCGGGTTGGAGCCTCACCGCGGAGCAGCGCCGGGCGCTGGAGCGGGCTTTCCCCGTCTAGGCGGCCAGGGAATATCATCGCTTGTGACACGCTCCGACCGGTGCGCCGTCCGGCGGTATGGTACGCTGGGCGGCGCTAATCTGACCATGATCCCCGCATGACCGGAGGTTTATTCAAATGTCTATGCGTTCCGACCTGAAAAGCCGACTGACCGCCGGTGAAACGATACTCGCGCCGGGCGCCTACGACCCGATGTCGGCGCGCGTGGTGCAGTCCCTGGGGTTCGACACCGTGTACGTGGGCGGCTACATGAGCGGGGCCCACCTGGCCGTAACGGAACCGCTGATGACGCTGACCGAGCAGGTAGACGTTGCCCAGCGTGTGGCGAAATCGGTGCCCCTGCCGGTGATCTGCGACGCCGGCGCCGGTTTCGGCGACCCGGTCCACACCATGCACACGGTCCGCACCTTCGAGCGGGCCGGCATCTGCGGCATCCACATCGAGGACCAGGTGTTCCCCAAGCGAGCGTCGTACCACGCCGGCCTGGAGCACGTGATCCCCATGGACGAGTTCCTGGAAAAGATGCGCTACGCCCTGGAAGCCCGCAGCGACCCCGATTTCCTGATCATCGGCCGCACCGACTCCTTCACCGCCGTTGAGGGCGACATGGAAGACGCCATACGGCGGGGCAACGCCCTGCGCGACCTTGGTGTGGACGTGGTGATGCCTCGCGGCGTGCGCCAGCGGGAAGACCTGGCAACCTTCCGCGCCGGCGTCCCCGACGTCCCGTTGCTGGTCATCGCCGGCACCGACGACATCACCGTGCAGGAATACGAGGAGCTGGGGTACAAGGTCATCATCTACGCCACCACGCCGGCCATCGCTGCGGTGCAGGGGATCCAGCAGGCGTACACCAGTCTGCGCGATACCGGCCACATCGGCATCGGAGCCGCTGAGGTTGCGCAACGCCGAGCCGAGGTGGAAGCGTTGATCAGCCTGCCCGAGTACCAGGCGGTGGAAGCGGCGACCACCGAGCGCGAGTTCCAGAACCGCGCGGGGCATTAGGCTCAATTGGGTCTAACCGGCGCGGTTGCGCCCAAGCATGGTTGGTTGGGCGCAACCGCGCATTGGCATAGTGGGGAGGATGCGTTATGGCAATCCCATCTCAAAATCGTAAGTCTATCGCTCCGGAGGCTCACGCCATTTATGACGCTGAGTTGCGTCACAAGGTTGAACCACACGAGAACGGGAAGTTCCTGTCGCTTGACGTGGATACGGGTGATTACGAGATACATTCCAGCAACGTCATCGCATCAAACCGATTGCATGACCGTCGCCCAAGTGCGAGGGTGTTCACGTTCAAAATCGGGTATCCCACCATGGGACGCTTCGGCGGGCCACGGCTGCCCAGGGGAACAAAATCGGAAAGGGCATGATTACCGGACGCGTTGGCCAGAATCGAAAAGCCATTATCCCGATAGACCTGCTGGATAGCAGGGGTCGTCTACAGCGGGTGAACGCAATCATTGACACCGGGTTTGATCTGGAGTTGGTGTTGCCGAGGGCAACAATTCGCAGCTTGGGGTTAACCTGGCGAGACGAAATCGAAATGACGCTGGCCAATGGAGAAACCGTCAGTTTTCAGCTCTATAGCGCAACGATCATCTGGCATGAACGGCGGCGGGAAATCCGGGTACTGGAAACGTCGGACGAGGCCATCATAGGCGCCGACCTGCTCTGGGGCAGCACGCTGACTGTGCAGATGCGCGAGGGAGGTCACGTTTCCATTGACGAGCTCCCCGCTTCTTGAAAGCGGAGTTACATCCCCGTCAAACCCCATCGCGCCACGCCACCTTCCCGTCCACCATAGTCACTGCCGCACGCACGGCGCGCAATTCTTCCACCGAGATCGCGTAAGGGTCAGGTTCTACCACCGCCAGGTCAGCCGGCACGCCCGGGGCGATGCGCCGCCCACCGGAGTGCAAGGACAGCGCATCGGCCACCGACCTCACTCCCACGCCACCGAGATCAACGCCGCCGACCGATTTGCGAGATACCGCTGCCGCCATCGACGCCCACGGGTTCGGCTCCACTACCGGCGCGTCGGAGCCCAGGGCGGTAGGTATCCCGCGCGCTACCAGCGCGCCCACCGGGTAGAGGTGCGGCACGAGATCGGGTGCGACGGTATGGACGTACCGCTCGCCATCGTAGTGCAGGAACCCCGGATTGGGGACCACCATCGCGCCGCTTTGCGCCACCAGTTCGAGAACGTCGGGCGGACATTCCGCGCAGTGCTCGATGCGATCCAGAGGCCCGCTGCCATCGCCGGCCTTGACCGGCGGAGCGTCGCCAATAGCCAGCGCAGCCGCGACAATGGCGTCCCGCTCCACGGCGTGGATGGCCGCCGGGAAGCCCAGTTCGTGGATGTGGGCCACCATTTCGGATAAATGGGACGGGTCAGGGCGCAGCTGCCCGGTTGACGCGGTGAGCATGATCTTCGCGTGGCCCACCGACAACATACCCGCGCTTGCGGTAGCCCCATAACCCAGGCCAGCCGCCCGCATCTCTTCCAACCGGTTCCAACCGACCATCATGGTCACCCGCAGGGGCAGAGCGCCGTCGCCGGTCACTTCCTGGAAGTAGCGCCAGCGATCCAGACCGTTGCCAGGCCCGGCGTCGGTGACCGCCGTGACGCCGTACGCAAGCATCCGCCCACCGAAATTGCTCAGGACTTCTTTCATGGCCTTGGGGCATGCGCCTTCGGATTCCGCCGTACAGTCACGCAGCCGGTCGGACATTTCCAGCAACAGTCCCGTTGGTTCTCCGTCGGCGTCTCGGGCGATCACGCCGCCGGGCGGGTCCAGCGTCTGACGGTCGATGCCGACCGACGCCAGCGCGCGGCTGTTAAGCGCGCACGCGTGGCCGGAACGATGGTCCACCCGGACCGGCCGCGTGGTGGAAACGCGGTCCAGATCTTTCCGGTGCAGATGCCGGCCCAATCCTGTCGGTGAGTCGTCGTAGCCGTAGCCGCGTATCCAACCGTCTCCGGACGCAGCGGACCTGCGCAGCGCGTCAACAATCTCCTCCACATCGCGCGTTGCAGCCGGCCGACAATCGACCCACAGACTGGCGGCGGCGGTTGCCAAAACATGGCAATGGGCGTCCACGATGCCGGGTATGACCGTGCGGCCGCCGCAGTCCAGTACGGTCGTCCTCGACGTCACCAGCCGCCGGATTTCGCGGTCGTCGCCCGTCGCCACGACCTTCCCGTCGGCCACCGCCACCGCGGTCGGGCCGCCGCCGGCGAGGATTTTGCCGTTGAGAAGAACGGTTTCTGCGTTTGGCGTCATCAGATCACCGGTGGGCGGCGGCACGTCAGGGATCAGGCGCTCGCGGTGCTATAATCGCGTCTCACAAACCTGCGACCACTTCAAGCGTGTATCGGGAGCAACATTATGCCGGAACTGGAAATCATCATGGGCGGATACTCGATGAACACGGACCAGACTCGGTTGGGGCTGTGCACCGTCACGCTGATTCGCGGCGAGGTTCTGTCCATTGTGGACGTGGCGCATTTTGGTCGCCGCAACATGCTGGTCGATGAGTTGGCCGCACACGGTATTTCCACCGACGACATCGGGCGAGTGATTTTGACCCACGCTCACTGGGACCACTCGCAGAATACCGATCTTTTCCCCAACGCGGAAATCGTGATCCACGCCGACGAGCTGGAATACAGCCGCAACCCTCGGGTCGGCGACCTGGCCACCGCGAGGTACTTCGCGGACACCCTGCTGAATCAAAACGTGAACGCGGTCAGCGGTGAAACCGAGCTGGAGCCCGGCGTCAGAATCATCGAAACCCCGGGGCACACTCGTGGACACATCAGCGTGGTGGTCGCAACCGAAGCCGGCTCGGTGTGCATCGGCGGCGACGCCATGTCCGACGCCGGCGCCATCGGCCGGGGCACGCCGGCGATCATCTTCTGGAGTGAGGCCGACGCCCGGGCCAGCATCCAGAAGATCGTGGCCGCGGCCAACACCATTTATCCCGGCCACGATCGCCCCTTCCGGGTGGAGTCGAACGGCGACATCACCTATCTCGCCGATTCTCCCACCCTGGAGGTCAGCGGGGTGCTGCACTACGCCAGCGGAGCGGTTACAGTCAAACTCGGGCGCGCGGACCACCCCGGAACCACCGTGATGCCCAGCGCCATCGACTACCAGGGCGGTGGACAGAGCCACCCCGGCCACTGCTAGACCAGATCCCCGGACATCGCGCTTCACCCGCGCCCATTTGGTGGAGAGGCGTCAGACAGCGATGCAGGCGGTAATTTTCGACTGGGATCTGACCCTGTGGAACAGCTGGGGCATCCATCTCGGTCTGATGGAAAGCGCCGCGACGGAACTGGGCAAGGCGCCACCCACCGCCGATGCGGTAGCCGCCGAGTTTCATCGCCCGTTTCACCAGCATCTCCTGTGGTTTTTCGGCAGCCATCCGGAGGCCCAGGACGAGTTGGACGACATCCTTACCGTTTACCTGAGCCACTACCACGCGATTGACGGGCATCGCCGTTACCTGTACCCGGGAGTTGCCACGCTCCTGAACGCGTTCCGGCGGCGCGGGATCCGCGTGGGCATCCTTTCCGACAAGATCCCGTACTTCGGGGAGATCGAGTTGCGGGAATCCGGGCTGGCCCCGCTGGTCGAATACGCGAACTTCAAAACTGACGACCGGCCCTACAAACCGGCGCCCGACGGATTGCTGGACGTCCTGGAGAATATGGCGGTGGATCCGAACGACGCGATGTATGTGGGAGACGGGCCCCAGGACATCGCCTGCGCGCGCAGCGTCGGAGCGGCATCCGCTGCCGCCCTGTGGGCCACCATCGACCAAGAAGCAATACTGGCGGAGCAACCGACCCACCGCGTGTACCGTCCCCACCAGGTGATGGCCGTGGTCGCCGAGGCGAACGGATACGGAGGCTCGGATCCGTGGCGGCGGCATCTACCGTGGCCGTGGCGTCCGGACGGGGACAACCCCGACGACGATCAGGACATCGGGAATGCCAGCCTTGCCGACGCCGGCGGCAACGTGGGTCAGTCGCCGTTGCTGTCCTGGCCCCTGGCGGACCGCTGGCGTGGACGCACCGGAGACCTGGCCCTGCCGCCACGCGACGCCAACCCGATCGCGCCGCTCCGCCTGAAGGGTTAGGCTGCTGCCGATTGGAGGCGCCAAACGAGTACAACCGCATTCCGGGATGTCCTCACGAGTTAGCCTATGCAATGCCCCAACTGCTTGGAGATCGCTGTTGACTCCGCCGTTTTCTGCAATCTCTGCGGAACACGGATGCCGTTGGTGTGTCCTGACTGCCGCGCGGACAATCCGCCGGAAAGTCGCTATTGCTACCGATGCGGCAATCTCCTGCCGACGCCAAGCGCGGCTTCGAGGTCGCCAAGGGCTCCGGTGAGGGAAGTCCGTATCAGGGACATTGCCATTGATCTGAGGCATCTGGGGGTGGACGTGGCCGCTTATTCCGCGCCTCGGATCAAGCGGGGCAGCATTGCCACCGCCCGCGGCGCCAAATCCCTGGCTGCCTACTCCATTCCTCGGATCAGGTCGCTCGCTCAACGTCTAAAGCCCTCCCGGCCCGAGCCGCCGCAGCCGTCAGGAGTTCCCATAGACCCGGCTACAGACTACACGGTCACCTTACAGCCGCCCGTGTCTGATGCCGTTCTCGCCTGTCCACGCTGTCATCAAATCAGCGAACCGGGTTCCATCTACTGTTTCTCGTGCGGTCTGCCGCTGGGCGATTTGGACCCATCGGAGGCAGGGTGGGCCCTGGCTCATCCGGGCCGCCCAGCAGGGTTCTGGAGGCGTTTCGGAGCATGGGTGATTGATCTGGTTGTTCTGACCACAGTGCAATTGACTCTGATTGCGATGTGGCCGGGGTTTGCAGAATATCTCGCCGATGGTCCACAATTGCATTGGGTGGACTTGCTGGGTTTCGTGGTGGGCGTCCTGTACTACACGTTGGCTCTCCCGGTTTGGGCTACAACCATAGGGAAGCGTTTGCTGGGCGTCTATGTTCTTCGACCGGACGGTTCAAAAGTTGGACCCGGACGTGCCCTGGCAAGATACTTTGCCGGTATATTGTCCATGCTGATTTTTGGCGTCGGCTACTTGATGGTTGGGTTGCGAAGCGACAAACGAGGTCTGCACGACCTGATTTGCGATACCGTGGTTGTGCAGAAATAGGCGGTCGGATTGGAACCGCTGCTGTTTCCACTAATCGCCTTTACTCCCGGCATTTTCTGGCTGTGGTTCTTCATCCGCCGCGGGGTCTTCCGCCCCGGGCCCCGGCGTCTGCTGCTGTTCACCTTCCTGCTGGGGATGGCATTGACCCTGCCGGCCGGCGTTCTCAACAGCGTTTTTGTGGACGATTCTATCCTGTCAGAATCCGCTAATGTATCGTCAGTAGCCACCAGGATGATGCTCGTGGTCGGGCCGGTGGAAGAGTTCTGCAAGTTTCTGGCCGTTCGCCTGCTGGCATATCGCTCTCCGTACTTTGATGAGCCGGGTGACGGGCTGGTTTACAGTACTGCCGCCAGCCTCGGTTTCGCGTCCCTGGAAAATCTTTTCTACGTGCTGTCCTTCGGCCCCCTCGTAATGGTGGGACGCGCGCCTTTGAGCACCGTTGCCCACGTCGTTTTCGGCAGCTTCTGGGGTTACTCCCTCGGCCGGCAGGTACAGACCGGACAGCGTCGGCGTTGGCAAACGGGGGCGGGCATCGCAGCCGGCGCGGTAGTTCATGGGATATTCAACGTGACCGTGTTCGCGTTTTGGCCGGCGGCTGTGTTGTTGGTTGCGCTGGGAATAGCTTGGACGGTGGGGAGATTTACCTGGGCGCGACGGGCCTCTCCCTTCCGTTACCGCCGCAACTATCCGCGCATTGATTGTCCGGCGTGCGAACAGCGCATCAGCGTCGTCAGCCGTTACTGCCGTTTTTGCGGCGCGGCCACCGCGTCAGCGCCGTCGGTAACTGCTGCCCTATATTGCAGCTTTTGCGAAAGTCGCAACCGGACCGACGCCACGTTTTGCGCCAACTGCGGCGACCAGTTGCTGCGTCGAACCGAATAGATTGCCAGCGATTATGTTGCTTGTATAATGGCCGCACCCGTCGCGCCGCTGGCGACGACGGCATCGCCGCAGGCTAATAGCGGCGACACCAGAAATGGGAGCCTACCCCGATGAAGAACAAGGTTTTCCCCGATTTCGATTCCGCCGTTGCGGACATGAAAGACGGCATGACGTTCATGTCGCCCGGTTTTGGCAACGTAGGTCTGGCCCGCAATCTACTGGCCGCAGTGCACCGGCTGGGCGTCAAGGACCTAACCGGCATTTCCAACAACGCCGGCTCAATGGACGACCGGGTGGACGTCGGTACGTTGATCGAAGCCCGCCAGGTCAAGAAGATGATCTGCGCGTTCACCGCGCCGACGCATCCGTCGCAGATCACGCCCTTCGTCCAGATGTACAACGACGACGAGCTGGACGCGGAACTGGTCCCCCAAGGCACCCTGGCCGAGCGCATGCGGGCCGCGGCGGCCGGCATCGGGGCTTTCTACACGCCGGCCAGCGTCGGCACTGAACTGGCGGAAGGCAAGGAGCACCGGGAAATCAACGGGCGCACCTACGTACTGGAGTATCCATTGCCGGCCGACTTCGCGCTGATCCGCGCCTACCGGGCCGACACCTTTGGCAACTTGCAGTTCCGCCTGACCCAACGCAACTTCAACCCGGTAATGGCCATGGCCGCCGACATCACCGTGGTCGAGGTCGAGGACAGCATCGTTGAACCCGGGGAGATTGACCCGGACTGCGTGCACGTACCGGGCATCTACGTTGATCGTCTGGTCAAGATCCCGGAAGACGGGATCTGGGACTGAAGACGCCGGTCCCAGTCAGACTCGGCGCCATATCGGGTACGCTAAAAAGATCACAAGGAGTACTACGATGACTACCGCGGACAAGCCCCGCCTCTCCAGGCAAACCATGTGTGACCGCCTGGCCATGGAGTTCCAGGGCGGTTGGATCGTGAACCTGGGCGTGGGTATGCCAACTCTTTGCTCCAACTACCTGGAGTCCGAGCCGGACCTGGAGATCATTTTTCACTCCGAAAACGGCGTGATCGGGTTCGGCCCGCTGGCTCCCGCCGGGGAAGAAGACCGGCACCTGGTCAACGCGGGCGGCCAGAACGTGGTCGCTCTGCCCGGCATGGCCATAGTGCACCACGCCGACTCCTTCGGGATCATCAGGAAGGGCATGGTGGACGTGACGGTGATGGGAGCATACGAGGTGTCCGAAAACGGTGATTTCGCCAATTGGCGCATACCGGTACGCAAGGGCGGCGGCATCGGCGGCGCGATGGACCTGGCGGCCTGCGCCAAGCGCGTGTTCATCGCCATGGAACACAACCAGCGCAATGGCGCGCCCCGCGTCCTCAAACAATGCAGCCTGCCCATCACCGCGCCGGGGGTGGTAAAGCTGCTGGCGACGGATCTCGGGCTGTTCGAGATCACCGAGGACGGCTTCGTGCTGCGCGAACACGCTCCCGGCTGGTCGCCCGAGGACATCCAGGAGCAGACCGAGGCGGAGCTCATCATCGCCGACGACCTGCGGGAGATACGGGTGCGGCCGGCGTAGCCGGACGGTCAAACATGTACACGTCATTCAGCATCGAAAACTTCCGCCTGTTTGAGCAACTGACGGTGGAACCCCTGGCCCGCGTCAACCTGATCGCGGGCCAAAACAACGCCGGCAAATCCGCTTTCCTGGAAGCTGTGTGGTTGCTCAACTATCCCACTACGCCGAGGCAGGCGCTCAGAGTTTCGAGCTGGCGAGAATCAACCGACTATGCCAGTGGAGCTTTTTTTTCGGATATATTCCGAGGGTACGATACTGACTTGACTATCAGCATCCAAGCCGACAACCACCTCGTCGCAGGATTGAACAGGCTCGACGTACGGCGACAATACCGTGCTCAGCAACCGCTGTTTGACGTATCCGAATCCGCCGGCATGGATCAGGGTGAGGAAGCCGTTGCGGAATTCGACCTAGAATACGAGTTGGTATTCGACTATACACACCATGACGATTCAACCTCACATACGAGTGCATGGCTCGATGTTGATTCGAGGTTCGGGAGCCCGCGTCCGGTTCTGCGTGACAGTGGGAGGGTTTTAAGCAGCCGAGCAAATCGTTGTGTTTTCGAAAGTGCCAAGGGCGGATGGAATGCGCGCTCGCTCGCAGTCGGCCTTGGCCAAGCAGAAATTGAAGGCACCCTGCCAGCCATAGAGGAAGTGATCCGGCTATTGGAACCAAGATTGAACCGCATGACAACCATTACTAACGCGCGCGGAATCCCTTCTATTTATGGCGACCTAGGTCAAGGGAGACTTTTCCCAATGTCCATCATGGGGGACGGCACCAAGAGGGTATTGGCATTGTGTCTGGCCTTTTTGCGGGCGAGGGAGGGTATCATCCTGGTGGATGAGATTGAAAACGGATTGCATCATTCCACGCTGGCAGATGTTTGGAAAAACCTGCAATGGCTATCTCGGGAATTCAACGTCCAAGTCTTCGCCACCACGCACAGCTATGAGTGCATCGTTGCAGCGAACAATGCATTCACCGAATTTGGATCAGATGAGTTGCATCTGCATCATCTGTATCGACGATCCGCCTCCGAACCGGTCAGAGCGGTTACCTACACAAAGGAGGCGTTGGAAACCAATATCGAGCATCTTTGGGAGTTGCGCTGATGGTTAGCCCGTCTGGGTCGGCCGCAAATCTCCAAATCCTACAACCTCGCTTACTATTGGTTGAAGGGAACGACGATCTTCATTTTTTTCGCCGGATCATCGAACGTCGCCAGAGCGACGGTGTGCAGATCATAGAATTCGGCGGAAAGGACAAGTTGGGAGACTTTTTGGCGGATGTCCTCGTTCCTCGTGTCAGGATGACTGATTTAGTTCGGACCGTCGGTGTGGTCAGAGATGCCGATGAATTTTATGATCGCGCGTTCCAGAGCGTTGCCAATTCTTTGCATCGCGCTGGACTACCAGTTCCTGCCGCGCCGATGGTATCCGCCAATGGGATGCTCGATGGATCTGCAATCTACGCTTCAGTGTACATAATGCCAGACAACGGGTCTCCGGGCGACCTCGAATCCTTGTGCCTTGAAGCGGTTCGTGACGCGCCCGCAATGCCCTGCGTCAGTTGTTACTTCGACTGTCTACAGTCGATCGGTCACGTACCTCGACAGGAAAGCAAGGCGCGCCTGCGAGCCTTTTTAGCATCGCATCCCGACGATCCTACGCTGCTGACCGGCAACGCTTTGGCCGCCGGCGTCATCCCGTGGGACAGCCCGGCATTCGACGACATCCACAGGTTTTTGGACACTCTGGACGCCGCCTGACAATATTTCAGCCCACGGCTTGGGTTTAGGTCACCGCATTACTCTGTTTAACGCAGCGTGCCTCCCCGGGTCCAGATCCTTGCCGGCCAGCGCGGGGTGGTCGGGGCTGTAGCGGTGGCAGCGGAAGGTGGCGTTGGTGTATTCGGTGCCGCCGCCTCCACCGGCCGCGTCGCTGTACATGAAGAACGGGTTGATGTACTCCCAGACGACTTCACCGCGAGGGGTGACCTCGAACATACGGCCCGGCGCGCCCTCGCAGATCAGCGTGTTGCCGTTGGGCTGCCGCTCGGCGCTGCTGATGTTGTAGCTGTAGAAGGAGATCGCCGGCATGCCCTGGTACTCCCAGTGGATCTCGTTGGTGGCCGGGTCCACTTCCACGATGCGGGAGAAGCTGGCGCCCCGCCGGTGACCGCCGTTGTCGAAGATCAGCACGCGCCCGTTGTCCAGCCAGGTGGGATGGTGCTGGTGGTAGATCTCTCCCGGGCCCCACTTCCACTTGAAGGCTCCGGAGGCGCGGTCGACGATGCCGACGGTGCTGGTGAGCCGGTAGCTGACCAACAGGTCGCCGTCCGGCGTGACGTTCAGGCAGTTGCCGTGGGTCCATTCGCGCCGAGCCTCCAGCGGACAGATAACGTCCTCGGACGGGTCCAGGTGCTCCCACGACCGCCATTCCCACACGGTGGCGCCGTCCGGCGTGACTTCCCGAACCACGTCGCCGAGCATACCGGGAGCGAAATCGACATCGAACCCACCCTGAACCTGGGCCACCAGATCCGCGGGAACGGGGTCCCACATGAGCAGCAGGGTATTGCCGTTGGGCAGTCGCTCGTAATCATGGTGGAGCGTGTTGTCCCGGTAGGCCCAGACCAGATTGCTGTCCCAGTCCAGTTCGATGATGCTGGCCGACGAGCCGCCGACCGTTTCGACGCCACCGGCGTCCACCGGGGGCATGGTTCGGCAGAGCAGGTTGCCGTTATCCAGCAGATAGGAGTAGTGAATGCCCTCAGGGGAATTCCAGCGGTGAACGACGTTGCCCTCCATGTCGATGAGATATGCGTCCTTACCGCCGCGAGTGGTGGAGAAAAGCGTGTAGCCCCGCTGGCACGCCGCCGGCGTGTGGTGGATCAGCCCGACCGGATGGTGAATTGACCAGCCCATTAGTTTCCCTCCGCTATTTCAATTCCGGCGCGATTATAGCAGGGGCGCACGAGCCGTCCCTTCTTGCGCACACGCTATACTGCGCTGGCCGCTGGCATCCGCGAGCACGGAGTTCGCGCGTGGCGGCGTGGTCACACTCCTGAGGCAAATGCACTCCCAATGTGGATCTTCCTCGCAATCTGCAGCGCCGCTTCGCTCGGCCTTGCGAACATCGCCCACAAGCGGTTGCTGGACAACTACCTTGAAGGCGTCGGGGCGCTAGGGGCAGGGTCGATTTTGACCCGTTCAATATGCGCGGCGCTGGTCATCGCCGTGGTCGGTTGGCCGGTCGAAGCGCCGGCGCACTCGGTCATAATCGGCGTGCTGTCCGGAGTCAGCCTGGGCGCTGGGTTGCTGCTCCTGTTCCTGGGGCTCAAGTTGGGCGAGGCCTCCCGCGCCGTGGCGGTCAGCCAGACCAATCCCATCCTGGTGGCGCTTTTGGCGTTGGCCGTTTTGGGCGAAACGATCTCAGCGGCGCAATGGGCGGCGATCGCGCTGGTAGTTGCGGGAGTTGGGCTGGTTTCGATTGAAGGCTTCGGGCGGGGGCTCCTGAAACTGACCCCTGGGTTGACCGTCCTGGTGGGCAGTTCCATCACCCTGGGCCTGTCGTTCTTCCTGGCCAAGCTGGTTTTGACCGACCTGACGCCCTGGGAAGTGTTCGGGTTGCAGGAGCTGGGAATGGCGCCGGCTTTCGCGGTGTACGGGACGCCGGCAAACTGGCGGCGGCTCTGGAATGGTCTGCGTTCCGGTCCGGCCCTGACCACCTTCGTCATCGGAGAAGGCCTGCTGCCGCAGTTGGCGATAGCGCTGTTTCTCTGGTCGTTCAGCATCGGACCGGTGTCACTGGCGTCGGCCATCCTGGCCACGCGACCGCTGTTCGTCTTCGTGGTGGGCACCCTGCTGAGTTGGAGGACCGTCGGGATGTTGCAGGAATCGCTGCGCCCCGGGGCGCTGGCCGCCAAGGGCATTGCCATCGCGATGATCGTGGGTGGCACGACGATGCTGGCGGCCACCGGATAGTTTCAGCGGCAGCCGCCAGCGGTAGTCGGGCTATCTGGGCGACGGGCCTGCACACCCCAGAAATGCACCGCCCCTACGGTGATAAAAACACCCAGGCAATAGGCCAGGGTTCCCCATCCCACGTCGAAAATCGCCCGGGCCAACACCAATGACGCGAGGTAGATAAAAGGCAACGCAATTATCGTACTCCTGGTCAGCAGTAGCAGAGCGATACAGGGCAAAGCCATCAGCAACACAGGAACCGGCAGCGCGGCGCCGGTAATCCCCAGGGCTGTAGCCGCTCCGCGACCGCCGTGAAATTTCAACCAGATCGGCCAGATTTGACCGGCCATAGTGGCCGCGCCGGCCAGCATACCTGCCGGAGTCAAGGCGAAGGCCGGAGCCAATGGGTCGGGCAAATCCGGAGAGCTGCCGACCAGCGCGGGGCTGACCAGACGGTACAGCAGGTTGAACGCGAGCACCGCCGCCACGCCTTTGGCGATGTCCACCGCGCCGACCAGAATGGCCCACCGCCGGCCGCAGACGCGGTTGACGTTGTTGGCCCCAGCGTTGCCGTCGCCGGCCTGACGGATGTCAACCGCGCCCCTGGTGACCCAACGCACCACCAGGTAGGCGGTGGGAATGCTGCCCAGCAGGTAGCCGCACAGGGCGGCCGCGCCGAACAGCCCGAGCAGCCCGAGCATCGCCGCTTCTCCGGCCGGGCGATCTCCCTAGGCTGCTACGGGCTGCCTTACCTGGGTGCACCAGTGCCGGTACTTGGGATTATTGCCGACCACGATGTCGAAGTACATCCGCTGCAACTGCGTCGTGATCGGTCCGGGCTGGCCGTCAGCGATGGGCCGGAAGTCCAACTCGATGACCGGGGTCAGGTGAGCGGCGGTGCCGCTGAGGAACACCTCGTCAGCGAGGTACAACTCACTGCGGTCGATGGTGCGCATCTGCACTTCCATCCCCATCTCGACGGCGGCCAGCTGCATGATGGTGTCGCGCGTGATGCCGCCGAGGACGTTGTCCTCCAGCGGGGGCGTGTAGATCACCCCTTTCTTCACCATGAAGATGTTCTCGCCGGACCCCTCCGACACGTGACCGTCATGGTTGAGCAGGATGGCCTCGTCAAAGCCGGCGATGGTGGCCTCGGTCTTGGCGAGGATGCTGTTGATGTAGATGCCGCAGGCCTTGATGCGCGCCGGGATCATCGGATCGTCGACGCGACGCCAGGACGAGGTGCAGCAGCGCAGCCGGTCGCTGCCCAGGTAGTTGCCGAACGGCACGGTGATCAGGGTGAAGTCCGAGGACAACTCCTGCAACTTCAGGTTGGCCACCAGCTCCTCGCTCTTGTAGGCGAGGGGCCGGATGTATATGTCGGAATCGTGGCGGTTGCGCTCGACCAGTTCGACGGTAATGTCGCAGAGTTGGTCCGCGGAGTAGGGGATGTCCAGCATGAGAATGCGACATCCGTCCAGCAGGCGCTCGTAGTGCTCCCGCATGCGAAAGATGTTGATCGCGCCCTGTTCTTCGTTCCAGTTGCCGCGGATACCCTCGAATACACCCGTTCCGTAGTGGAGGGCGTGGGTCATTACGCTTACCCTGGCCTCGCTGGCTGGTACAAACTGCCCGTGGAAAAACACTTGCAGTTCATCGGCGTTGAAGGAAGCCTGGCCATTGGTAGTCACGTAATGCCCCCTTTGAGCAAAGAATTCGCAGTATTATACCGTTGCCCGGCGAGTGTTGCCAATCGACACGGCGGGCGCGGAGACGAAAAACCGGGGCGCGGGGAACCGGAATACCGCGGGTAGTTGCTACGCTTGTACCCTTTCCGCGCTGTGCGCGCCCGGGCCGGTGGCTGAAATCAGTCGTCGGGCGATCAGGTAATCCATGATGGTGTCGACGCACTGGCCGGGCGAGCGCCCGCTGGTGTTGATGGCGATCTCCGGCTCCTCCGGGCGTTCGAAGGGTGAGTCGATGCCCGTGAAATCACTGATCTCGCCGGCGCGGGCACGACGATACAGGCCCTTGTTATCCCGTTCCTCGCAGAGCGCCAGCGGCGTGTCGACAAACACCTCGACAAACCGGTCGGCCGGCGCCAGGCTCCGGGCAAAGTCTCGTTCCGCTTTGAAGGGAGAGATGCAGGCCGCCAGCGTGATCAGGCCGGCGTCGTACATCAGGCCGGCGACTTCCGCCATGCGCCGCACGTTCTCGTGGCGCGCCGTCACGCTGAAATCCAGATCGCGATTCAGGCCATGGCGCAGGTTGTCGCCGTCGAGCACGTAGGTTGCGTAACCGCAGTCGTACAGCCGCTTGGCCAGGCAGTTGGCCAGCGTGGTCTTGCCAGCGCCCGACAACCCGGTGAACCAGAGTACCAATGGCTGCTGGTTGAGCAGCGCGATCCGGTCATGCCGGGACACCGCGTAGTCCTGCCAGAACACTTCCGAGTGATTGCTCATATATCGCGCACCGGGGGGCAATTATCGCGGGCGATTATATCGCAGCCGGATCAGGAACTACCCATCTTGAGCACCGGTACACGTCCGCTTTTGGGCCGGCAGTGTTCGTGAGCGCGGCGCTGCCATCTCTTTGGCGGATCCAGCGCCAAGGCGACTGGGACCCGGCGTCGGCTCGCTCATCGCGATCACAAACCCGGTTCCCAATGGCGCCATCGTGAAGATGTTCTTCCACTGCGCGCCGAGCCACCGCCATTGCAAATCGTGATAGCAACCGCGTTGTTGGAACGGTTCTTCGTTTGTGATAGAATTCTCAAGGCAGGCGCCAAAAACACGCTCCATTCGGAGGAGAAACATGGAAGGAAAGGTTCAGATCGAGATTACCTACTGCGTGCCTTGACAGCACCACGCTACCGCCACGTGGATGGCGAACGAGTTTTTCCGGGCCTACGGCGGCGACGCCGCCATCACCATCTCCCCGCGCGGCCAGGGCATCATGGAAGTGTTCCTGGACGGCGAGAAGATCTTTGACAAGAAGGCTGAGGGGAACATTTACCCCGAGCTGGGCCGCGTCCGCAAGATGAAGGAAGTCATCTCCGCGAAGATCGCGCAGGCCGACCTGGCAGTTGCTGCCGACAACTAGTCGAGCGCACCAGACGGAATTGCAAGCCGCCGCCTCAGTCGAGGCGGCGGTTCTTTTTGCGGCCCGCAGTGGGTCAACCCGTCTCAGCCTCCGCGAGTTTAGCGATGACCCGGTCAGCGAGCAGGGGGCATACCCGATCCCAAACCGCAGCGGCCACGTCGTCGATTGAGTGATTCCCTTCTACCAAGCACCAAGTGTTTGATCTGGCTTCCTGGTCGCGGAACCCGTGGCGAACCGCATTGTGGAAGGTTATCTCTTCATCTTCAAAACGATCGCCGGTATCCACGATGGACAGCGGGAGTCGCAGTTGCCGGCTGCTGACACGGCCCAATCCCACCTGTGGATCAACATCCAGCAGAATAGTCAGGTCCGGATAGTGTCCGCCGGTCGCATAATCATTCAGCCATTGGATCCGCTCCAAATCGATTTTGCGACCGTATCCCTGGTAAGCGACGGTTGAACCGGCGAAACGATCGGCCACGATTATTGAACCGGCATCCAGTTCCGGCAGGATGCGTTGTTCAATCAGTTGAGCGCGGGAGGCTTCGAACAACAGCAGCTCGGCTCGCGGGTCGGGTCGATCACCGCTAATCAGAAAACGTCGCAGATAGTCACCTAATGGGGTGGAACCTGGCTCGTGCACAAGCACGGCCTGGTAGCCCCGGCGCCGCAGTTCCGCTTCAAGTATCGCAGCCTGCGTGGACTTGCCGGCGCCCTCGCCGCCCTCGAACGCAATGAACAAGCCGGTTGCAGACATGGATCGCCGCTTGTCTTTCAGTTCGCCGACGCGAAGATACGACCCGCGCTGCCCACGGCCCGTCACCGGACCACACGCCGCTACGGGCGGTAGATCAACACGCCGCGCTGGGGATCGCGCCCGCGGCTGGTGGAGGCCAGGTTGAACTCTTCGACCAGCAGATGCTGCAGGCGGCGAATGTAGGGCCGTTGTGGTTCGAGTTGGACGCTGAATTCGCCGTCCAGCACCCGTCGGGCGGCGTCTTCAACCTCGGCGCGGGCTGCGGCCATGGCATCAGCGTCGGCTTCCGCTCTCGCCTCAGACCGGCCGCGCGGCGGAGCCAGGTCGATGCCCTGGTCGCGGGCCAGCGACGTCAGGAACTCCGACACCTGGGGTACGGTGTTCTTCCGCAGGACATACACCGGCACGTTGTTGCTCTCGGCAATCCGCACCAACTGGCTGCCCCGCCGGTAATGGTTCTTGGTGGTGAGCAGCAGGCTGGCGCGCCGGAGCTCACTGACGATTTCGGCGGTGGCTTCGCGCTCGGCCAGGGCTGCCTCCACCTTGTCCCGGCTGACGCCGAAGAGGAACAACCGGGCGTCCAGGCGACGGGCGGCGGTTCCATTGGCGTCGGGCTCATCACGGAAAGTCTCGGGCGGGTACGAGTCGTACTCGCTTTCACCGTTGTTGGACCGCTTGCGGCCGCGTCGGCCCCGTATGTCGTTGGCCGACCACGGTGTCTGACCGACCTCGCTGGGACGCGAAGCAGCGGTGCGCGACACGTTGCCGTCGGCGTCCATGCGGCGCACCTCGGGCTCGACGGGATAGCCGCGCAGCCACTGGTCGACCACCTGGGCGACGTCCTCGTGAACCAGGACCTCGTCCCAGTCGCGGATTTCGACCACCACGTCGAAGGTGGGCGGGGCCTTGCGCTCGAGAACGGTCTTCTGCGTGCCGCGGAAACGGGCCTCCTGATCGCCCAGGGTGACGGTCTGCACGCCGCCAACCAGGTCGGACAGCGTGGGGTTCATGATGAGATTGTCCAGGGTGTTGCCGTGGGCGGTGGCGACCAACTGGACGCCGCGCTCGGCGATGGTACGGGCGGCCGCCGCTTCCTGGGTGGTGCCCATCTCATCAATGATGATCACCTGGGGCATGTGGTTTTCCACGGCCTCGATCATCACGCCGTGCTGTTCGGTGGGCGTCGGAACCTGCATGCGCCGGGAATGGCCGATGGCGGGATGCGGAATGTCTCCGTCGCCGGCGATTTCGTTGGAGGTATCGACGATGATGACGCGCTTGTGGGCTTCGTCGGCGAGGACGCGGGCAACCTCGCGCAGCATGGTGGTCTTGCCCACGCCGGGGCGGCCCAGCAGCAGGATGTTCTGGCCACCGTAGGCCAGGTCCTCAATGATCTTGATGGTGCCGAATACGGCGCGCCCGACGCGGCAGGTGATGCCCACCACGTTGCCGCTGCGGTTGCGGATCGCCGAGATCCGGTGCAGGGTCCGCTCCATGCCGGCGCGGTTGTCATCACCGAAACTGCCAATGCCGGAGACGACATACTCCAGGTCCTCCCGGCCAACCGGCTCTTCTCCCAGCATCACGTCGCCGTGGGAGAAGCGGGCCTCCGGCAGGCGACCCAGATCAAGGATAACTTCTAACAGGTCATCGAGCTCTTCCTGTTCCCGGAGTTTTTGAGTGATGCGTTCCGGGAGCACTGCCAACAGTTGCTGCAATTCATCCTGGGCCAGCTGTTCGACCGTTACCAACTATGCCTCCTGGTGGAGCTGTTTGTCGTTGAGGTATGGTTGCGGGCGTCTTTCGAACAATACGTTATGGGCGGAGCCAACGGCTAACGGACGCGAGGCGTATCGATGAGGGGCGCTTCGGGGTCGTAGGCCGGTCCGCCGGCCAACGATACAAAATAGCGGTGAATGCGGGCGTCGGCAGTCAATTCGGGATGGAACGACGTGGCCATCATGTTGCCCTGTTGCACCGCGACCGGGCGACCATCCGGTAGCGCGGCCAGGACGTCGACCGCGTCGCCGATGCGAATGATGACCGGGGCGCGGATGAATATGGCATGGTATTCCTGGTCGCCCAATCCCTTAATTACCAGGTCCTGTTCAAAGGAGTCGACCTGGCGTCCGAAGGCGTTGCGCTGGACGCCGACGTCCATGAGCCTCAGGGGTACCGGGTCTTCCTCGGTGATTTCATTCGCGAGCATGATCATGCCGGCGCATGTTCCCCATACAGCCTTCCCCCGTTCGACCATCTCCGCGACCGGTTCGCGGAGCTCGTACAGCGACATCAGGCGGCTGAGCGTGGTGCTCTCGCCTCCCGGGATGATGAGCCCGTCCAGGCCCTCGAGGTGCTTCGGCAGACGGACCTCGGTGGCCGTGACGCCCACACTGCGGAGCACGTGGCAGTGCTCCGCGAAATCGCCCTGAACTGCTAAGACGCCGATGTTCAACTAACCGAACAGCCTCTCTGACTTGAGCCCGATAAGTTGCTACTGACGGGAAGCCCGGTCAGACGCTGCGGGTGGCGAGCAGTTCCTCTTGGGAAAGCTCGCGGACGCTGCGCCCCACCATGGGCTCGCCCAGATCCCTGGACACGTCGGCCAGAATGTGCGGGTCGTTGTAGTGCGTAACCGCCTGTACGATGGCATGACCGCGACGCACCGGATCGCCGGACTTGAAGATGCCGGAACCTACGAACACGCCATCGGCTCCCAGCTGCATCATGAGCGCGGCGTCGGCCGGGGTGGCCACGCCGCCGGCGGCGAAGTTGACCACGGGCATGCGGCCTTCTTCACGGGTCTGCATCAGCAGGTCGAGGCTCACGCGCATGTCCCGCGCCTCGACCACCAACTCGTCGTCGGGCAGGTTACGCAGCTTGCGGATGGCGTCCTGCACGGCGCGCATGTGGCGCACGGCTTCGACCACGTCGCCGGTGCCAGCCTCGCCCTTGGTGCGGATCATGGCGGCGCCTTCCGAGACACGGCGCAGGGCCTCACCCAGGTCGCGGCACCCGCAGACGAAGGGGACGGTGAAGTCGTGCTTCCAGACGTGGTGCTGTTCGTCGGCCGGGGTCAGGACCTCGGACTCGTCCACGTAGTCCACACCCATGGCCTGGAGGATTTGCGCCTCTACGAAATGACCGATACGGCACTTGGCCATCACCGGAATGGAAACGGAATCGATGATCGCGGCGATCATGGAAGGATCGCTCATGCGCGCAACACCGCCATCCGCCCGAATGTCCGCGGGCACCCTTTCCAAAGCCATCACGGCGACCGCGCCGGCTTCCTGGGCGATACGGGCCTGCTCGGCGTTGACGACGTCCATAATGACGCCGCCCTTGAGCATCTGAGCGTGGCCGGATTTGACGGTAAATGTACCGGTCAGGACGTCAGCAACCATGTGCGCGCCTCCTCAAAGACAAAACGAATAGTGCAGACATTATATCCGTCGCCGCCGGGCCAATCAATCGGCGCGCTGCCTCACGCGTACCCATTTTGTCTTTTACATCGATGCACAGGATGCACAGGATTTGATTGGCTATTGTGAACGCTCCACTCGCACGCCATCATCCGGTCTATCCTGTTTGATGTAAATTGGCTCCCGTAGTCGTCAAACTGGGTACGCATGAGGCGCGCTGCGCGTCCTCGTGAGCAGTTTGCTTTAGAGCCGGCCGCGATGCGGCGCGGTGAATTGCTATCAGCCGGCAGACAGCGCGACCAGGGCGGCCCGGGCGGCGGCGACTTCGGCCGCGCTCTTGCTGGAGCCGGCTCCAGAACCGAGAACCTGATCTCCGGTCGCAACCTCGACTTCGAAGCTGGGCTGATGCGATGGCCCGGAAGATGCCACGACGCGGTAGCCGGGGGTGGGCTTGCCCTGGCCTTGCAGCAGTTCCTGGAGTTCCGCCTTGGGGTTGTCGGGTCGCCAGTCGGGCTGACAGGCGGCTTCGAGGGACGCTTCGAGAGCCCTCAGGACGAAATCGCAAGCCGCCGTGTTTCCCTGGTCCAGGTAGATCGCGGCGATGACGGATTCCATCACGTCCCCCAGCACAGCGTCGCCGCTTCGTCCCCCGGATGCTTCGAAGCCTCGGCCCAGGAGGACGTAATCGGCAAGGCCCAGATCCCTAGCGGCGGCGGCGAGGGCGCGCTGGCTGAGCAGAGCGGTCCAGCGTCGGGTCAGGCCGCCTTCGTCGCATTCGGGCAGGTGGCGAAACAGTTCCTCGCTGACGATGAGGCGCACGACGACGTCGCCGAGGAACTCGAGCCTTTCATAGGAATCGATGTCGGAGCCACCGGTCTCGTTGACGTACGAACGGTGGGTCAGCGCCTGAATGAGTAAGCCCCGGTCCCGAAAGCTCAGGCCCAGGGCTTGCTCCAGTTCGGCAGCCGGGCGATGTGCGCCGGGCGAACTCATCTGGTGTGGAGCGGCGTTATCCGCGCACGCCCTCATAGGGCCACGGCGGAGACGGACGCTTGACCTCGCCCACGTGCTTGTGGTCGGCCACGAATTCCACCAGATTGTCGTAGATGGGGCCAGCCTCTTCGTCGGACGGGATAAACATCTTGACGAAGGCGGAGTTGCCGTTGGGGAAGACGTAGAGCGGCACGCCGAAGGCGCCATGGACTTCCACGGCCTCGGTGTGGCTCTCGCCGATCTCGCGCATGACGTCAGGATCCGCCAGGTCCTCGGCGAAACGTCCCATGTCAACCCCGGAAGCCTCGGCCACGGCGTTGATGGCGTCCGCGTCGGTCAGGTCGATGCGATCTTCGTGCCGGGCCCTCAGCAAGTTGATGAAGAAGCGATCGAAGATCTCCTGGCCCTGGCGCTGGGCGGCGATGCCGGCGCGCAACTCGAGCAGCGCGTTGTCCGAGTCATCCTGCTCCCAGTACTTGAAGCCGTCGTCATTGTTGTTGTCGTGATTTACCTGAACCAGCGAGAATGGCTTCAGTTCCACGTCGATTGCGTGGTCGGTATTCTCGCGTACTTTCGCCCACCACATGGCAGCGTTGTACACGAAGGGTCAACGAAAGTCGTAGTAAACGGTGAAATCGGATTCGGCCATTACGGCACCTCCCAATCATGGGTTTGCCGACGGGCCCAGGCAGTTGGCCGGGGATCGCCGGATTGTTTGGCGGATTGTAGCACAGACAGGCTGAAGCCGGGCAAGGGGAACGTCGGTCGCGAAGACGCGGCAAAACAGTCATCGCACGACGAGCTCGGCGCCTCATCGGTTACCGCGGCTGGCAGCGCTCGTCCACGTCGACCCGGGCAGCCCCACGCCGGCGTGAATCTGCTGCATTCAATGCGGCGGCATTCGTTACGGCGATGCAAACGCAGCGGTATTATGCGTGAATCGTAATTGACCCCAAATATGCCGGTTGCTACAATTGCGGAAACGCGGCGACTATTGCCGCTGGTCATTCCATGTCCGGCGGTGAGTTTGACCATGGAAAGTCAACGGGAGGGACTTTATGGTTACCACCTTTAACGAAAACCTGTTTTCCCCTGAGGTGATCCAGGACCCGTATACGTACTTTGGACGGATGCGCGAGGAGGACCCGGTTCACTGGAACGACCCCTATAAGTTGTGGGTCATCACCAAGTACAAGGACTTGGTCTGGGTCACCCGGCGTCCCGAGGCGTTCTCGTCCGAAGTATTCACTCGCGACCCGCTGCCTCCGTATCCCTCGATCGACGAGTCCGACATGGGCCTGTACGAGGACGTGCGGAACTTCTTCAGCCAGTGGTTCATCCAGACCGACCGGCGCGCGGTGAGCACGCACGAGGAGATCCGCGAGCACGGCGGGCCGGACCATACCGACATGCGCAAGGTCATCCACGGCTACTTCACGCCGAAGGCCATGGAACTCTGGCGCCCGCTGGTTCAGTCGGCCATCAAGCAGTTGCTGGACGAGGCGGAAGAGCGCGGCAGCATGGACGTGATGCGCGACTACGCCACCCCGCTGCCGCTGCTGGTCATCGCGGCCATGATGGGCATCGAGACCTACGACCGGCAGTTCATTCGCTCGCTGGCCGAGAAGCTGCTGTTCATCGGCCGGGGCAACGCCGACCGCATGCAGCCTCTGTCCGAGGGCATCACCGAGTTGCAGGACTACCTGCGGCCCATGGTCAAGGCGCGCCTGGACAACCCCAACGGTGACCTGCTGGACAAGATGACCGATGCCGCCCGCACCACCAACGCGGCGGGCAAGCGGATCATGGATGAGGAGCAGGTGGTGGCCAACGCCATCCTGCTGCTGCTGGCCGGTCACGAGACCACCATCAACCTGATCTGCAACGGCACCCGGGCGTTCATGGAACACCCCGACCAGTGGGAACTGTTCAAGACCGACCCGGCTGGCAAGATGATCCGCGCTACCGAAGAGTGTCTGCGGTACGACCCGCCGGTCAAGTCCATCACCCGCATCGCCGGCGAGGATGTCGAGCTGGGCGGCAAGCTCATCCAGAAGGACGAGCGGATGCGCTGGTTCGTCACCTCCGCCAACCGTGACCCTGAGGTGTTCGACCGCCCCGACGACTTCGACGTCGAGCGGTACCCGAACCCCCACGTGGCCTTCGGCTCCGGCATCCACCACTGCCTGGGCGCCACCTTGGCGCGTCTGGAGGGGCAGGAAGCGTTCAAGGCTCTGGCCGAAAGGTTCCCGAACCTGAACATGAACTGCAGCCCCGACGACCTGAGCTACACCTCCAGCATCACGTTCCGGACGCTGGAGACCCTCCCGGTGAGCCTGTCGTAACCGGTTCGCAGAATACCCCGAGGGTTACGAGGCCCGGCGAATGTTCGCCGGGCCTCGTCGTGTAACTGTTCAGACTTGCAGGGAAAGCGTCATTGCGAGCGAGGCGCGGCAATCTCGTTGGGGTACGGGAGTTCTTCAGGACAAACGTTGCTGCTACGGTATCGAGATTGCCACGGCGCAAGCGCCTCGCAATGACAACCTCCTGGATCCTGAACATTTACCTCGTCGTTAATCGCTTGCGCGTACAACGTGCCAAGAATATAATCGGCGCATCATTGCAGCTTATGCTGCGTATTTCGTCGGAAAATCGCGTATCGCACACCGGAGGTCGCAGAAAATGGTCAGCACGATCAACGACAACCCATTCTCTCTGGAAGCGATGTACCAACCCTACGAATTCTTCGCGCGGCTGCGCGAGTGGGAGCCGGTGCACTACAACGAGGAGTACGAAGTCTGGATGGTAACCGACTGGGAGCACCTGGTATGGGTGACCCGGCATCCGGAGGTCTTCTCGTCCAGTGTGTTCGCCCGGGATGTCCGACCGCCGAACCCGCCGATTGACGAAGACGACATGGAGATCTACAACTACATCAAGAAGTGGCAGGTCTCCCGGTTCATTCAGCACGATCAGCGCCGTTACAATACCGAGATCAGCGGACCCGACCACGTGGACATGCGCCGGGTGATGCACGGCTACTTCACCCCCAAGTCCATGGAGATGTGGCGGCCGCTGGTGCAGTCGGCCATCGACGAACTGCTGGACGTGGCGCAGGAAAAGGGCCGCATGGACGTAATGGCGGACCTGGCGACGCCGCTGCCCCTGCTGGTCATCGCCCGGATGCTGGGCATCCCGGACAGCGACCGGCCCATCATGCGCCGGCTGGCCAAGGACCTTCGCCACCTGAACCGGACCGGGCCGGACCGGATGGGTCCGCTGTCCGAATCGGTCCAGAATCTGCAGGACTACCTGGGCCCGTTGGTCGACGAGCGCATCGACAACCCCAGGGACGACCTGATCTCGGTGGTCGCCGAGGGCGCGCGCCGGGGCATCTTCGACCGCGACATGGTGGTGAACAACGTGATGCTCCTGCTGTCGGCGGGGCACGAGACCACCATCAACCTGATCTGCAATGGCACGCTGGCGTTCACGCAGCACCCGGACCAGTGGGCTACCCTGAAGTCGGATCCCGAGGGCAAGACCGTGCGCGCGACGGAAGAGGCGCTGCGCTACGATTCGCCGGTGAAATCCATCCAGCGCATCGCCATGGAGGACATTGATCTGAACGGTCAGCAGATCAAGAAGAACGACCGGGTACGCTGGTTCATTTCCGGAGCCAACCGCGACCCCAAGGTGTTCGACCGGGCGGACGATTTCGACGTGGAACGCTATCCCAACATGCACGTCGCCTTCGGCAGCGGCATCCACCACTGCCTCGGGGCCACCCTGGCGCGCCTGGAAGGGCAGGAGATCTTCCGGAACCTGGCCAACCGGTTCGACAGCCTGGAGCTTGAGGTGCCGGCTGACACGCTGGAATACGACCAGTTGATCGGTCTGCGGGCTCTGGAGAGCCTGCCCGTCAAAGTGACCAACGCCTGACAGGGCAACGACGACCCAGGGCGATGCAGTGCGCCGGGGTGGGTTAAACCCACCCCGGCGCACTCTCATTGGTGGGGACACGCCGACTGCCCGAAGACGAAACGATGCGCGCGCAACTGCAATCGGTGCGAATATCGGTTATAATCGGGCAATCAAGCGGGGTTGCGGTCTTTCCGGTCCGCGGCCGTTTCAACGTACCACCGGAGGTACACCAATGGTAACCACCTTCAACGACAACCCGTTTTCGCCGGAAGCGATCTACAAGCCGTATGACTTTTACAATCGGCTGCGAGAGCACGAGCCGGTGTACTACAACGAGCAGTTCGAGGTGTGGATGATCACCTCGTGGGAACACCTGGTATGGGTTACCCGGCATCCTGAGGCATTCTCATCCAGCGTGTACGCGCGGGACACGCGCGCGCCCAACCCGCCCATTGATGAAGACGACCTCGAGCTCTACAACTTCATCAAGAAGTGGCAGGTCTCCCGGTTCATCCAGCACGACCAGCGCCGATACAACCCCGACGTAACCGGCTCCGACCATGTTGACATGCGTCGGGTGATGCATGGCTACTTCACGCCCAAGTCCATCGAAATGTGGCGGCCCCTGGTACAGTCAGCCATTGACGAGTTGCTGGACGCCGTGGAAGAAAAGGGGCGCATGGACGTGATGGCCGATCTGGCCACGCCGCTGCCACTGCTGGTCATCGCCCGTATGCTCGGCATTCCGGACAGCGAGCGGGAACGCCTTCGCGAGCTGGCCAAGGACCTGCGCTTCCTCAACCGCGAAGGCCCGGACCGGATGAAGCCGCTCACCCAGGCGGTGCAGAATCTGCAGGACTTCATCGCGCCGATGGTCGAGGATCGTATCTCCAGCCCCGAGAATTTCGACGCCACCGACCTGATGTCCGTGGTCTGCGAGGGTGAGCGCCAGGGTGTGTTCAACCGCGACATGACTGTCAACAACATCATGCTGTTGCTGTCGGCCGGCCACGAGACCACCATCAACCTGATCTGCAACGGGACGCTGGCATTCACGCAGCACCCGGAACAGTGGGCCATTCTGAAGTCCGATCCCGAAGGGAAGACCGTCCGAGCCACCGAGGAAGCCCTCCGGTACGACTCGCCGGTGCGGTCCATCCAGCGCATCGCCATGGATGACATCGAGATGAACGGCCAGTTGATCAAGAAGAACGACCGGGTCCGCTGGTTCATTCCTGGCGCCAACCGCGACCCCAAGGTGTTTGACCGCGCCGATGACTTCGACATCGAACGCTACCCGAACCAGCACGTCGCCTTCGGCAGCGGTGTCCATCACTGCCTGGGCGCCACGCTGGCCCGCCTGGAAGGACAGGAAATCTTCCGCAACCTGGCCAACCGGTTCGAAAACGTCGAACTGGAAATCCCGGTGGAGCAGGTCGAGTACGACCACGTGCTCACCTTCCGTGCGGTGGAGAGCCTGCCGGTGAAGGTAACCAGCGCATAAAAAACTCGCCGGCAAGTCCCTCTCCAACAATGAGCCGACGGTCGCATCAGTGGCCGTCGGCCATGTTTTTGAGCACAAACTCAGTTTGAATTGTCGAACCGCTTGTGATAATTTTGACGCCAGCCAGGCCCGACGAATGAGGGGTTCATCATGCCCGCCAACATCCACGACGACCTGTTCTCCGCCGACGCGATTCGCGATCCGTATGGCTATTTTGGAGCGCTGCGGTCGGAGGCTCCGGTTCATTGGAACGAGCGGTACCAGATGTGGGTGGTGACCAGCTACGAACGGCTGGTGTGGACGGCCCGGCACCCGGAGTACTTCTCCTCGGAAGTGGCCCTGCGGGACAATGCTCCCCCTTCTGCCTCCATCCCTGAAGAGGACATGGAACTGTTCGCCGCAGTTCGTCAGTGGAGAGCAGCCCAGTTCACCCAGAACGACGGCGCCAAGCATAAGGAGAAGCGCAAGGTTGTCCACGGATACTTCACGCCCAAAGCCATGGAGACCTGGCGGCCCCTGGTTCGCCAGACGGTGAACGACCTGTTGGACGATCTGCAGGGCGCGGGCCGAATGGACGTGATGCACGACTTCGCCACGCCGCTCACCTACAGCATCATCGCCGGACTGATGGACATCCCGCCCACTGACCGCGCTTTCGTCAAGGAACTGTGCGGTCGGATGTGCGGGTTCGACGGCAACCAGCCGGACCGGATCCGGATGTATGCCGAGGGAGTGCAGGCGGTTACCGACTACCTCGCGCCCATTGTCGCCGAACGGGTCCGCGACCCCGGCGAGGACCTCCTGTCGGTCATCTGCCAGGGCGAGATCATGGGCGCCTACACCCGCGATGAGGTGCTGGCCAACGCCCTGTTGCTGCTGGTCGCCGGCCACGAGACGACCAACGACCTGATATCCAACGGAGTGCTGGCGTTCGCCCAACACTCCGACCAGTTCGAGTTGCTGCGAGCCGACCCGGACGCCCACATCGTAAACGCCGTCGAGGAAGTGCTGCGGTACGATTCGCCCCTGAAATCCATCCAGAGGATCGCGACGCAGGACGTGGACATGGGCGAGGGGCAGACGATAGGCAAGGACGATCGCGTGCGTTGGGTGATTTCCTCGGCCAATCGCGACCCCGAGGTGTTCGAGGACCCCAACGAACTGGATATCACGCGCAACCCGAACCCCCACGTTTCCTTCGGGAGCGGGGTGCACCACTGCCTTGGGGCAACCCTGGCGCGGCTGGAGGGGCAGGAGGCTTTTGCGGAACTCGCTCGCCGGTTCGAGGGGTTTGAACTGGAAGCTGACCCGAACAATTTGGAATATCTGCCCAGCGTTGGGCAGCGCACTTTGCTGAACCTGCCGGTTGCAACACGCTAGCAGCCGGTCGCCGCTATCAAATTGGCAAATACTCCCGATTAGCCTGACCATCATGAGGAGGTTACCCCGATGGCCCGACAGTTGAAAATCACCGTGGACTACAACGTGTGCGTGGGCAACGCCATGTGCGAGACCTTTGCGGAAAACACGTTTGGCCTGAATGAGGACCGGCAATCTTACGTAAAGGACGCGGCCGGCGACCCCGAGGAGACCATCATCGAAGCGGCAGAGAACTGCCCGGTGACAGCGATTACTGTGGAGGACGCCGAGACCGGAGAGATCCTGTTCCCGTAGAGCGTCGACACCGCGGCAAGCAGTAGGGGCGAATGATCATTCGCCCCTACGTTTTTGTCATTTCACGTCCCCGCTATGACCGGTGAGCGATGACTTCCTCTCCGAAGCGGCGGATGATGTCGCCCGGATCATGGCTGATAGCAGTGATCTGCAGGACATCCGCGCCGGACTCGTCGATCCGGGCAACCTTGGCGCGACACTCGTCAGGCGTACCGACCACCGCGAACCGGTCCGCAAGATAATCCGTCACGCCGAGTTCGTCGGACAGTGCGGCGTTGCGGGTTTCGCCCACCTGCTCGTGCTCGGCAGGAACGTACTCACCCTGGATGATCTGCATCGCCTCGTGGAGCTCGGGCGGGACGTGCTTCCCCTCGAGCGTGAAACGGAAGGCGTGGTGCGCGCTGGCGGCCAGGGCCATGCGGATCTCGTCGATGGCGTCGGCGTGGTCGTCGGCGATGTTGCACTTGGCGAAGGCCCAGATCTCCGTGGACCCGGACGGCTTGCCGGCCTCAGCCTCGCCCTCGCGGATGCGCGACACCGTGTCGGCCAGGATTTCCGGCGTGAGCCCGGTGTGGATCATGGTCCGGTCAGCGATTTCGCCGGCCATGCGCAGGGTGCGGGGACCTTCCGCGGACATCATTATCGGTACGTGGTCACGGCTCCAGCGGACGTGGGCGTCCCGACCCAGGTACTCGGCGTTGTCGCCGGCCAGGAAAGCGCGAACTGCGGAGACGTAATCGCCCAGCGCACGCATCCGCGCTGGCCGGAGTCCCAGGTTCAAGATGGCGCTGTCGCCGGTGCCGATGCCGAGGAAGGCCCGTCCCTCCGACAGTTCCTGCAGCGAGGCAATCGCCGACGCCGTCACCGCGGGATGCCGGGTCAGCGGGTTGGTAACCGACGGGCCGAGATGCACTCGCGAGGTATCGGTGGCCGCCACCGCCAGCGAAACGAATAACTCGCGAAAGAGCGACTGCGAATCCGCCACGCCGATATAGTCGAAACCGACCGCCTCCGCCAACCGAACGTGACGACGGAAGGAATCATAGGAACTGGGTAAAAGGGTTACGCCGTATTTCATGGTACGTTCCAATCCGGAGCAAGCTGCGCACAATGCGGGGACGCTATACTATACACGCTGCATACTTTCTGCCGGCGCGATGGAGGCCAGGCCATGACTACCGCACGGAAACTGCTCACCGCCGACGATCTGCTCGCAATGCCCCGCGGCGACGGCTACCGTCACGAACTGGTACGGGGGGAGTTGATTACCATGCCGTCGCCTGGCCTCATGCACGCTTTAGTAACCGGCAACTTTGGATTCCACATAGCAAATTTTGTGCATCAAAACAACTTGCCTAATCTTGGCGGCCCCGAAGCCTCCGCTTACATCGAGCAGAACCCCGACACGGTGTGCGCCGCCGATTACGCCATTTATTCCCGACAAGATCTGATAGACCCCCTGCCGGAGCGTGGCTACGTCACCGGCCTGGTTCCCGTCCTGGCGGTGGAAGTAATCTCGCCGGGCTACCGTTCGGCCGCCGGCGTCGCCGAGCGGGTGCGTATGTGGCTCGACGCCGGCGTGCGGCTGGTGGTGATCGCCCACATTGCCGCCCGCGAAATCTCCACCCACGACGCGGAGGGCGCCGTGCGCGGATTTGCCACGGGAGATACCCTTACCCTGGAGCCGGTACTTCCCGGGTTCGCCTGCCCGGTGGCGGATATTTTCGCCGTCTAACCGCCCGTCCGGGTCTGGGCTTGAGATTGGGTGACAGCGTAGGGGGTGACGATCCGATACCGCGCTGAATTCAATAAACGGATGCTGTTGTAATCTTTGGGGTCGCGGAAGTCGAAATGCCAGAGGTGGTATTCCTGTTTGATACGCTGGAAGAACAGCGTCGAGACGGGTTTCTCAGTGTGCTGTTGCCATTGGCGGAATGGATAGTAGAGTTGCCTGATGATGGTATTGCCGGCGTTCCCGCTTTTGGCTTCAACCAGCACGACGTTATCCTTTCCCTCGTAACCGGCGTCGACTTCCGTCTGTACACCTTGCGTGGCAATCTCGAATTCGCCAACGATGAAGCTAAAGGGCGGCGTATATTTTCTCCCGCGTATGGTCAAAACCAACGAATCGTCGCCGGTAAAGTGCCGGATCAAGCTCAGCGCGTAAGCTCGGTCGAGATGCTGCATTTCAGAATCGCCTACGTGCGAGGTTTCTAGTTCAAAAGGGAATTTGCTGTGATATTCCAGCACGGGCGACCGAATATACGGGATGTCAATGTAACCTTCGCCTTTGACAATCAGGTAATCTCCGTTCTTCACGGGCAAAATAAACAGGCCTCTCTCACGAAAATCCTGGGGACGAGATTCCCTGCTATCCTGCTTGCACAGTATGCGCACTTCTTTTTGACTGGTGCGTTGGAAATGCTGGCAGGCGGCCTTGATCTGGTGGGCCGTTAACGGGAACGGGCCGGCGTCAAAATTATGCGCGCCTATGCCATACGCTTGAAAGATCGCGTTCCAACTGGCGTCCCGGTCCGATTGGAAGCCGTGTCTGCTGAGCATCGGATATCCCACCTAGCTCGCAGGAACCTGGTATCTTCCAGCGGTGTCCAGCAACCGCGATTGACCACCTGCGGACCCGGCAAGGTCGGGGGGGGGGGGGGGGCGACACCGTCAAAGAGGGCATCCAGACGCCGGCGGGCCAGATCTGCATAGTCCGGGTCAATGTCGCAGCCGACGAACCGGCGGCCCAGGGACAAAGCGGCGATTCCGGTCGAAGCGCTGCCGGCGAAGGGATCCAGAACCAGATCATCGGCATTGGTGCTGGCCCGCAGGCAGCGTTCGATCAAGGCTACCGGCTTCTGGGTAGGATGCCTGCCCAGCTTTTTCTCGGCGCGACTGGCGGCGGGAAACTGCCAGACGGATTTCATCTGCTTGCCGCCGTTCTCGGCCTTCATTTCCTGGTAATGGAACGTGTACTTGTGGCGGCTGCCTTTGGGCGCTTTGGTGGCCCACAGGATGGTCTCGGTGGAATGGGCGAAACACCGGCAACCCAGGTTGGGCGGAGGATTGGTCTTCTCCCACGTGATGTCGTTCAGGAGGCGGAAGCCCAGCTGCATCATCGCCATGCCCACGCTGAGGTAGATGTGCAGCGTACCCGTAACCCAGATGGTGCCGGACGGTTTTAAAACCCGGTAGCATTCGCTCAGCCAGGCCAGGTTAAACTCGTGGTCGTTCTCAATGCCGTCGCTGCGGTCCCATTCGCCCTTATTGACACTGACGCGCTTGCCCGCCACGCATGTCGTCCCGTCGTTGGACAGCAGGTAGGGCGGGTCGGTCCAGATGCAGTCCACGCTGTCGGCCGGCATGTCAGCCATCAGCGTTAATCCGTCTCCGCAGTACACTATGGATGCGCCGTTCGGGTCCTGCCAAACTGGTTGTGTGCTATCGGTCAACATCCACTTGTCCCTGCTGGTGCGCCGCCAGTGCCGTTCGCCGCGGGATTGGGTCAATCCCCGAGCAGAAGCTAACGGCGTCGGGTCGCTCGATCAGATTGCATCAGGCATTGTTGATCGCTTCCGCCAAAAGATCAAGCGTTCGCAGGAAAACAAAATGGGCAGGTCGGAACCCTGCCCTCAACGATCACGCGTACCCGGTTTGTCATTGCGACTCCGCACTTGATGCGGACGTGGCAATCTCGTTGTGGCCAGGATCGTCGCTACAGCAACGGGACCGCCATGTCGCCGCGCTCCTCGCAATGAGCGGTTTGTAGAAACTGGGTACGCGTAAGCGGGGTGACGTTCTTACGCTGGAGTATCCGTGTTGGAGTGGCGGGCGTAAAGTCTATGAGGCGATTGCCCCGTCGTTGCATTACCTCGTTGGGATGCGTCCGTCGTCAATCTGATCGGTACTGATAAATGTTACGCGCCGGCAAATTTCGTGGAACGTATCCATGGCGATCCGGTCGTCGAAATGGTTTTTCCGATATGGCGGCGCAACGATACTGAATTGGATATAGAAATCACGCAGTTCGTTGAATTTGGTTAGCGAGTTCAGCATATCGGTAGAGAATTCGACCTCGAACATCTCCGCCGGCATATCGCGCCTGTTGAACCAGATGACATCAATCGTTCTCGCCCGGCGCATAAAATGCTGATACCCGAAATTGGGCAATCGCGTTGTGCCGCAGACTTCCCCGAGCCTTTGGCTGCCATAGGCACGGTTCCTGTCCTGCGCCGGAACGTAGGTTTCGTAGCGCCGCCCGTTGCCCATTTCGAGCAGCTTGCCCTGGTAATACCAATGGTTACGTTCGACGACGCCAGGCGGCGCGGCGCCATCTGGCGACAGGCGATAATCGTTTTCGTACCTTGCGGCGAGCTCTTCGAGGCAATATAAACCGGGGTTGAGAACGCGGATGTGGTCAGGTGTATTCCGCACGATGCGGCGTACCGTCGCCTCCGGAGTTTTGGTTCCCCAACCTGCCGCGGCCCCGCCCGGGGCAAGCAGAGCGCGGTTCAGCTGCGACAAAGTCGCCAGGCCGCCCAACTCCTGAAGCGCAGCTACAACTTGCATCCGTTGAGTTGTCTTGCCTGGGGCGGCCATAATCGATCACCTGCGGTGAACCATCCTCACCCCATCATCGGAGTACCAATCGCCCCATAATGCCAAACGTCCCGGATGCAGGCTGATTACGACCTGAGCCGACCTATGCGCCACCGGTCCAGGTCTGGGTACGCGCCATGTCGATGGTGGTTTGCACGGTCAAGTTATGGCCGGCCTGGTTCTCCGAACGCGCCAGTTCCCGCCGTCGCCGGGCGCGTTCTGTGTCCACGTCCCGCGTGTCACTGATGCGGTGGGCCAGATTGAGGAGCCACCCGGCGAATTTCCGGTTGATCCAATGCACCCGGTTGATCCAATGCACCCGGTTGATCCAATGCACGTCGTTGCCAATACGTCGCCGACAACAATTGTCAGCTATAGCGCAGGCGGGGGCCCACGGTGGCCTGGTAGCCCTCGAAGTTACGACGGGTTTCGGAGATGCTGTCGCCGCCGAACTTCTCCATGAAGGCGTCGGCCAGGACCAGGGCGACCATGGCCTCGCCGATGACCCCCGCCGGCGGGGCCTGACACACGTCGCTGCGTTCGAAATGGGCCTGCACCGGCTCGCCGGTATCCAGATCTACCGACGGGAGCGGATTGTGCAAGGTGGCGATGGGCTTGATTCCGAAACGGGCCACCAGGGGCGGACCGCTGGTCATACCGCCTTCGGTACCGCCGGCGCGATTGGTCTTGCGCTGCCAGGGATGGTCAGGGTCGGTGACGGGCTCGATGACATCCTGGAACTCGGAACCCCAGGCGTCCATCAACTCCCAGCCGGGGCCAATGCTCACCGCCTTGACGGCGTTGATGCTCATCAGGGCCTGGGCGATCTTGGCGTCGATCTTGCGGTCCCAGTGAACATGGGATCCAAGACCGATGGGCACATTTTCCGCGATCACTTCCACCGTACCGCCCACGGTGTCGCCGGCGTCGCGCGCGGCGTCCACCTCGGCCATCATCTTCTCGGCGGCGGCGTTGTCGGCGCAGTGGACCGGGGATTCTTCCACGGCCTCCCAATCGATGGCTTCGTGCTCCGGAGGGTCGGCGTGAACGCGGCCGATGGAGATGACATGGCTGTGCAGCTTGATGCCGAACTCCTCCAGCAGGCGCATGGCCACGGCTCCGGCAGCCACCCGTCCGGCGGTCTCGCGGGCGGAGGCGCGCTCCAGGGAGTTGCGCACATCGTGGAAGCCGTACTTCATCGCCCCCGGGAGATCCGCGTGACCGGGACGGATGCGAGTGACCCGACGGTTGCGGCCTTCCTGGGACGGGTTTTCGATGTACTCGACCGCCATGGCGTCCTGCCAATTGACCCAGTCCCGGTTCTCCAAAAGCATCCCAATGGGGCTGCCCAGGGTGTAGCCGTGGCGAACGCCGGTCTGGATGTGGGCGTGGTCGCGTTCGATCTGCTGACGCCCGCCACGACCGTAACCGCGCTGGCGCCGTCCCAGGTGGTGGGCAATGTAGTCTTCATCCAACGGCAGGTAGGCCGGCACGCCTTCGACGATAATCATCAGGCCCTGGCCGTGGGATTCGCCCGCCGTAAACCAACGTATCATCGAGTCTTGCCCTCCGGAAGTGGGGTTATCGTGCCTGGGCTTCGCGTTCTCGCATCGCCGCCATCGCCGCGTCCATCATCACGGCAACGGGCGCGGGCCTTTCCAGCCACAGTTCAAAGGATGCGGCGCCCTGGTACACCAGCATGGAAATGCCGCCCAGAGTCGGGGCCCCGATTGAGTGGGCCTCCCTGATCAGCGGGGTCAGCATCGGATTATACACGAGGTCATAGACCAGGGCTGACTGAGGTATTTGCGACGCCCGCAGAGGTGATGCGGTCTCATCAGGCCCGTGATACATACCCAGCGAGGTGCAGTTGACGATCAGATCGACCTCACCGGAGACGCCGTGGGACCGGAGCGCGCTCAACTCGAGCGCCCGCGCGGGCACGCCGCGGTTGGCGGCCAGTTCGGCCAAGGCTTCGGCCCGCTCCAGGGTCCGGTTCGCGATGACGAGCTCGGCGACGCCGGCCCGGAGCAGCGCTTGCGCCACGCCGCGGGCGGATCCTCCGGCTCCCAGGATCACAGCCTGCTTGCCGGCGGGATCGAGTCCTCCCGACTCGCGGAGCGCGCGGAGGAAACCGTAGCCGTCGGTGTTGTAGCCGGTGAGCCGGCCATTGCGATTGACTATCGTGTTGACCGCTCCCGCTTCCGCTGCCCACTCGTCGATCTCGTCCAGGAACGGCATGACCGCTTCTTTATGGGGCACGGTAACGTTGATGCCGCGCACCACATCGGAACGCAGGGACGCGACGAAATCCGCCACCAGGTCGGGATGCACCTCGTAGGCCAGGTATCGGTGATCGATAGACAGATGATCCAGCCCGACCTGCTGGAACCGGGGAGAAATGGAATGGCCGATGGGATGGCCGATGATGCCCAGAGCCGAGTTAATCTTCATGCGGAGCAGCGGAAAGCACTGGTTGAGAACAGTTGAGGGACGCGCGAGATTGTACCAGACAACAGAAAGCCCCGAAGGCATTTTACCTTCGGGGCTGAGCGGCGTCGCTGAGCGCTAGTTGATCATCAAATTGCGGATCTCACGGCAACCGCTGGTGGTCCGGGGCGTATCTACTCCAGTGTCGATACCGCCGATGAAGATGTCAAAAACCTGGTCGAACACAGTGATCGAAAGCTGGTACACGCCATCTCCGCCGGACCGAGTGTTCGCTACGATGTCTCCGCTGCCGTCTTTGCTGACGGCCAGAACCGGAGCGTTTCCGACTGGTCCACCACCGTCAGTAACCTTGCCAGCCACGGCGCACGGTATCTGGCTGGCGGGGTTGCCGGAGGGTGTAGATGTAGGAACCGGGGTGCTGGTCGGCTCGGGCGTGCTGGTTGGTTCGGGCGTGCTGGTCGGCTCAGGAGTAGGAGTGGGAGCCGGCGCCGGTACCGGAGTGTCGGTGGGGCGCGCCGCTTCGGTGGCCGTGATCATGGCGGCCACCGTGGCCTGGATATCGGGCGTCGGTTCAGGAGTCGGAGGCTCCGGCGTATTGGTAGGAGGTATGGGGGTTTCGGTGGGCACCGCGGCGGCAACGGCAGCGGAAATGGTGGCCGCAAGATCCGGCGCCGGGGTAGGTTCGGGTTCTTCTCCCCCTCCAAAGAAACAGCCGGTGGTGGCGGCGACGACAAGTACGGCGATTACACCTAAAATCGAAACACGAGCGACTTTGCACGACATCTAGGGTCTCCTGCTCACGGGCGATATAGATCAACGAGGGACATTCTGCCAGTTCGGGACTCTCATTGCTCCAAGCGCCGCGTGCGGATTATGGCAATCTTGGGCTACACGCCAAGCTGAGCGATGATGTCCTCGATACGCTGACGCTCCTCGGTCAGCGAGCGCAGGCGTTGGCGTTCATTTTCAACCACCTCAGGGCGGGCTTTGGCAACGAAGTTGGGATTTGCCAGCAGCTGTTCCTTGCGTGTTGCGTCCTGACGCTTGGATTCCAGCTCGCGGAGCAACCGGTCGGACTCGGCGTGGAGGTCCACTCCTGCAAGGGGCAGACGCACCACCAGCGGATTGATCACCAGGCTGACACCTGACATGGCATCAGATTCGCCGGCGTCCAACACCCGCAGCGGTTCCACACGGGCCAGGGCACAAATCACCTCCTGCTCTTCCTCTACGACCGACCGCATGCCGTTGGTTTCAATCGCGGCCTCCAATTTCCGGGACGCGGGGATGCGCAATTGGGCGCGCATGTTGCGCACCGCCCGCACCGTCTGCATCACGATGTCCACGTCAGCCTCGGCGTCGGGGGCCGAGCGCGGCGCATCGGCCTGGGGATATGGGGACACCATGATGGACGCGGGGAGCCCGGCATCCGGCGCGGGTAGGCGCGTGGTGAGGTTCTGCCAGATCTCCTCGGTGACGAAGGGCATGAACGGGTGCAGGAGGCGGAGCAAGCGCTCCAGGACATGCACCAAAGTCGTCGCGGCCGCGGTTGCGTCGACCGAGTCGGCGACCCGGAGCCGCACCTTGGCCATCTCGATATACCAGTCGCAGAAATCGTTCCACGCAAAGTCGTAGATCTTCTGCTGGGCCTCGCCCAGTTCAAACGTGCCCAGCCCCTGGTTCACGGTGGCGGTGAGTTCATCCAGGCGGCTCACGATCCAGCGGTCCTCGCGGTGCGTCGGAGCCGGAAGGTGGTACCAGTCGCCCAGATCGCCCTGGCCCGAACCTTCCCGGGCTTCGATGACGCTGATCACGTAACGCGCGGCGTTCCAGATCTTGTTGGCGAAGTTGCGCGCCGATTCCAGCTTTTCGTCGCCGAGGCGCAGGTTGTTCCCGGGCGCGGTGCCAGTGGTCAGCGCGAACCGCAGCGCGTCGGTGCCGTACTGCTCCAGCAGGTCCAGCGGGTCCAGGGTGTTGCCACGGGTCTTGCTCATCTTCTGGCCCTCGGCATCGAGAACCATGCCGTGCAGGTACACCGACCGGAACGGAACGTCGCCCGTATTCTCGATGCCCAGCATGATCATGCGGGCGACCCAAAAGAACAGGATGTCGTAGCCTGTTTCCAGCACCGAGTTGGGGTAGAAGTATTCAAGGTCCGCCGATTCCGCATCCGGCCATCCCAGGGTCGAATGGGGCCACAGGCCGCTGCTGAACCAGGTATCCAGTACGTCGCTTTCCTGTTCGATGTCCGCGCTGCCGCACTTGGGGCACGCCGCCGGATCGTCGACGAGAGCGGAGTGATCGTCGCAAGCGCCGCAGTACCAGACCGGGATACGGTGGCCCCACCAAAGCTGCCGGCTGATGCACCAGTCGCGGATGTTCTCCAGCCAGTTCAGGTAGACGCGGGAGAACCGGTCCGGCACGATTTCAATGTCCTGATTGACCACGGCGGCGTAGGCGTTGCCGGCGATGGTGCCCGGCTGGTCATGCTTGCCCACGTTAAGGAACCACTGCAGGCTGATGAGCGGTTCCACGACTTCGTTGCACCGTTGGCAATGACCCACGGAGTGGTGGTAGTCCTCCACCCCTTCCAGCGCCCCGATGGTCTCAAGCTCTTCCACCACAGCGGCGCGTGCGGCGAATCGCTCGATGCCGGCGTATTTAGGGCCAGCCTCATCGGTCATGCAACCGTCAAAGCCGATGACGGTGATTATGGGCAGGTTATGTCGTTCTCCGATTTCGAAGTCGACGATATCGTGGCCAGGGGTGACCTTCAGCGCGCCGGTCCCGAACTCCATCTCGATGGCGGTGTCGCCAACCACCGGGATCTGCCGACCCACGATGGGCAGGGTGACCGTGCCGCCGATCTTGCCAGCGTACCGCTCGTCCTCGGGATGAACGGCGACGCCGGTGTCGCCCAGCATGGACTCGGGCCGGGTCGTCGCCACGGTGACGCCGTCGGCGGGATTGTCCGCGGAGGGATAGCGGATGTGGTAAAGCTTGCCGTCCTGCTCCTCGTAATCGACCTCGAGGTCAGACAGTGCGGTGGCGCACCGTGGGCACCAGTTGATGATGCGTTCGTGGCGGTAGATCAGCCCCTTGTTGAACAGGCTCACAAAGGTGGTGCGCACGGCGTGAACCGGCCCGGGATCCAGGGTGAACCGCAGGCGGGACCAGTCGCAGGAGGCTCCCAGCCGGCGGTGCTGCTCGTCGATGGTGTTCCCGTAGAGGCGCACCCACTCCCAGACCCGTTCCTCGAACTTGTCCCGACCCAAATCGTGCCGACTGGTGCCTTCCGCAGCCAGGGCGCGTTCGACCACCCACTGGGTGGCGATGCCAGCGTGGTCCTTGCCGGGCAGCCACAGGGTGGGATCACCGCACATCCGGTGCCAGCGGGCCAGCGAGTCCTGGAGGCTGGCGGTGAGAGCATGGCCCAGGTGCAACTCCCCCGTGACGTTGGGCGGAGGCATCACCACGCAGAAAGGCTGGCGATCGGGATCGAGCCTCGGTACGAAATATCCGGCGTCCCACCAGGTCTGATAAATGCGCTGTTCGACCGAGGCGGCATCATAAGCACGGGGCATGGCGGAAGCAGAGGCAGTCATCGTACCGTCCCACAAATGTGCGCCAGCGAGGAAGCTTACGCTACCTCATCCAGCGACGCGTAGATTGTTGAAAATCTTTCAAAAAATGGTAGCACCGGGCAATCGGCATTGTCCACACGCGGACGCCTGCTTACGGCATCGCTTCAGGGCTCGCCGCAACCCCTATCTGACGGGCCTGGCAGCGATTGTCTTGCGGACGCCCGGGTCCGTCTCACCGGTCCGAGCCGCGAGGGTCTCCCGAATAGCGGACAGGTGCAACCGAAACTGGCGCCCGTCCAGGGGTAAGCCGTCTAGCCCGCTCGCCGCAGCCTGGGGTCGAGGTAGTCGCGCAGCCAGTCGCCAAAGAAGTTGAACGCCATCACGACCACCGTGATCACCAGGCCGGGGAACAGTGCGATCCACCACGCCTGGGTCAGGAATTCGCGTCCTTCCGCGACCAGGATGCCCCACGCCGGATCGCCGGGGGCGAGGCCAAGGCCGAGGAAGCTCAGCGAGGCTTCCAGCAGGATGACCTGGCCAATGCTGACGCTGGTCAGCACCATCAGGGTGTTGATGACGTTGGGGAACAGATGGCGCCACACGATCATTCCGGGCGAAACCCCGTAGATCTGCGCCAGCACCACGAAGTCCCGGTCGCGGATGGCGAGGACTTCACCTCGAATCATGCGCGCGAACCGGGCCCATTGGGTGGCGGCGATGGCGATCATGACGTTCCACACACCGGTTCCCAGGTAGGTCACGATCAACAACGCCACCAGAATTGATGGAAATCCTAATACCGCGTCGGTGATGCGCATCAGCACTGAGTCGGCCCACCGGCCGGAGTAGCCGGACACCAGCCCCACGATGGTGCCGGCGACAATGGCTACAATCATTGACGGGGCGGTCACCTGGAGCATCGTCCGGGCGCCGAAGATCAGGCGGCTAAGCATGTCCTTGCCCAGCCGGTCGGTGCCCAGCACATGCTCGCTGCTGGCGAAGGGCGGCTGGAGTTTGTTGCGCACGTCGTTGGTGCGCGGGTCGTGAGGGGCGACTAAGTTGGCGAAGGCCGCGCAGAATACGATGATCAGCAGGATCGCGATAGTAACCCACGGCAATCGTGCGTCCTTGACGCGCTGCGCCAGGGAGACGGGAGCGCGCTCTTCAAGAACCAGCGCTGGAGTTTCTGCAGCCAAGGTTGCCCTCCCGGTGGAGATTGCTAGTTCATCCGAACCCGAGGGTCGGCGTAACCGTAGAGAATATCAACGACCAGCGCGGTCAGGATGTAGGCCGCGCCCGAGACCATGATTGCTCCCTCAACCTGAGGGAAGTTGTTGGAAAGCACGCCCTCCAGCAGCATGAGGCCGACGCCGGGCCAGGCAAACACCACCTCAACGACAACCGATCCGTTGAGGAGACCAGCTAGGCTGATGCCGCCGAAGGTGATGACCGGTATGAGCGCGTTGCGCGCAGCGTGCTTCCAGATGACGACCCGGTCGCTCATTCCCTTCACCTGGGCGAACTTTACGTAGTCGCTGTCCAGGACTTCCAGCATTGCCGACCGGGCCAAGCGCATGATGGCGGCGATGATGGCCAGCGCCAGCACGAAGGCGGGCAAGATCAGGTGGGCCAGCATGTCCGGAATCTGCGACCATGATGGGAACCATCCGGTCATATCGCCTCTGCCGAAAGCCGGCAACCACCCCCAATACCCCGCGAACAGAATGATGAGCATGATGGCCACCCAAAACTGGGGCGCCGCCATGCCGAATATCGCGAAGGCTTTGCACACCCGGTCCAGGATGGTATCCCGTTTCACCGCCGAAATAATCCCCAGCGGCACGCCGATGCCTATGGCCAGGATCGTCGCCGTGACCGCCAGATGCACAGTAGCCGGGATGCGTTCCAGCAATATTTCCTGCACCGGCCGGCGGGCCGTAAACGACTGGCCGAAGTCCAGGCGGGCCGCCTTGATCAGGAAGTTCCAATACTGGACGATGAACGGCTTATCCAGGCCGTAGGCGGCCTTCTGCGCCTCGTACACCGACTCATCGTGTTCCGCGGAGATGGGCAAGAGGAACCGGGCTGGATCCCCAGTCAGATGCACACTGCCGAATACGACAAAGCTGAGGGCGATCAAGGTGAGCAATCCCTCGCCAATGCGTCGCACGATGTATGTGGTCATAAACCTAACCTGACAAACGATTTACTAGTCTTTGAGCGGCCGGCGCCTATCCGTATTTTGGGATGACGCCGACCGCTCGGGTGCACCGGATATGGCCTACTTCAGCTTCAGCGTCCAGATCGCGGTGACGTACGGAACCAGGCTCCAGGGCTCATAGGAGGCCACGTCGGCGCCCAGGCCCCACGGAACGTTGGTGTTGAACCCGTCGCCCCAGTACGTCTGGTTCTTCAGGTATGCGTACATCTCCGCATACGAGGCGGCGCGGGTGTCGGGGTTCAGGTCCGACAGACCCTTTTGCACGACCGGCGTGGTGGTGCTGGCCCAAGGCTCGTTCTCCCAGTTGTCCACCGCCCGCCAGGCGATGTCTGGGTTGAGGAATCCGCCCTGGGTGATGGAGGTGCCGTCGAACCGGCCTTCGTTGGTGCGCACCAGCACGTCGCCGGGGTATTCCCGGTTGTTCCACTGCTGTCGGGTTGACGCCGCGTCGCCGACCTTCACTTCAACGTCCCACCCGAGTCCTTCCGTCCAGAAGTCCTTGTAGAGTTGGGCCAGGTCAGGCAACAGCGGCAGGTCACCGGCTTCCCAGGTGTAGATGACGAAGGAGATCTGCTCGCCGTTGGCGTCGGTGCCGTCGCTGCCGTCGGCGCCGCCGTACCCGATGGACATCAGCAATTCGCGGGCCCGGTCAACATCGTAGGCTCGCGGCCGCAGATCCTCGCTCCACCCCAGGGAGTTGGGGGTCACGTGGGCCCAGCTGTCGGCGTTCACCGACTCCGGGGTGTACAGGCCGTTGACGATGGCGTCCTTGTCGATGGCGTGCTCGGCGGCCTGACGCGCTTCGACCGGGAAGCACCAAAGGTCTTCGGTCCAGCAGTCCACGTACACCACCCAGTTGTAGGACGACTCCTTCTGCCAGGCAATGGACGCTCCGTCGATGCTCTGCAGGTCGGGGATCATGTTGATATTCGATTCGATGAGTTGGGCCTGCCCGTTGCGGAGGGCAGCCAGGCGACCGGCCGGCTCGGGTACGACCTCGATGGTCAGAGTGTCGAACGTAACGCTGCGGTCTTCAGAAAAGCCATTTTCGGTGGTCCAGAAGAAGTCGTCGAACTTCTCGAAGGAGTACTTCTGCTCCAGCACGAAATCGGTCACGCTCATGGGGCCGATGCCGATGGGGTCGCTTTCGTAGCCTTCGAAGCCGGTGGCGCCGGCGCGCTCACGCATGGCGGCTTCGGGGACGATCATCGGGCTGGCGCCCTGGGAATTCTCGGACCAGTTGAAGGCGAAGTCCAGGCGCACGGTCTTGAAGTTGACCTGTACCTGGTCGTCGGCCGGGCCTTTGCTCACGCCTTCAATCAGATTTGCCAAGGCCACGTCGCGGGGTTCGTAGTACCCGGCATCCAGCAGTTCAAAGGCTTCCGCTCCGACCCGGCTGTTCAGGTTGAAGTACACGTCGTCGCGAGTGATGACGTTGCCGTCGTGGGCGGTGATGAACCCGTCGTTTACGGAGAATGTCCAGACCTTCCCGTCGTCGCTGACCGACCAGTCCTTGGCCACCGCCGGGGTGAGTTCGCTGCCGCCGGCTCCACCCACCAGCGCGGTCTGGAAGATGCGCTGGAACTTGAGGTCTTCGCCTTCAGTCAGCAGCGGGTCGAATTTGCCGTTACCGATGTTGGTGACCAGCAGCGTGACGTGACCACCGGTCTCCTCGGCCATGGCTGCGGAATCGGTGGTTTCGGGCATGGCGGTAGGAGCCGCCGATTCAGAACTGGCGGGAGGCGCCGTAGGAGCGACCGCCGGGGCTGCGGGCGCTTCGGACGCGCCGCCGCAGGCTACCGCAGCGATCAGACCTGCTCCCAGGCCAACCGCGGCCAGCAGCCGCAGGTTCATATATCGTTTCAATCCCATTGTTTGATGTTCCCTCCTTTTGGAAAGGGCAGGCAGCGCACGTCTCTGTCACGCCGTCGCGTTACGGATGTCGAACGATTAAACGGGGATAATGCTTGGTTGTCAAGATTGGATTACGAATTCATTCCAACTTGCAAGCGAATTCCACTAACCGTTGTGCTAGCATGGTTAGTGTCGAATTCTACCCTCAAAACATGAAGGCAATCGGAAAAGCAATCATGTTCACTCCCACCAAGCTGTTTTACATCATCAGCGCGGCCGTGGTCGGCAGCGCGGCCGGCGGCTACGTGGCCTGGGCCATCGCCTCGCGGTTCGCCAGGATCTCCGAGCTGAACGATCGAGCCATCGTGGAGCCGCACGTGCTGATCGTGCTGTGTGTGACCGGGGGAATCCTGGCTTTCCCCCTGGGAGCCGCGGCCGGTCTGTTCGGCGCGGTGGTGGTCAACCGGGTGGTGGAGTCTTTGCGCCGCTCCCGGGGCAGAGGCGGCGAGGCCGACAACGCGTCGTGGGTGACACAGCGTCCCACGACGGATGACCGCCCCGGCGAATAGCGCGGTTATAATTGGCGGCAATCCGCAGCGCCCAGGAGTTGTCTTATGCCCCAGTTCGTGCGTGTTTTCACCGGTCCCGACGGCCAGTCCCGTCTCGAGCATTACGACCCGCCCTTTGAGGACTTCCGGGACACCGAAGGGTCCTACGGGAGGGGCACGCCGATGCAGGCCACCAGCGGCCTGACCATACGCATTTCGCCCCCCGACTACTTTCTCGACTTTCACTGCGCACCCCGGCGGCAGTACACGGTAACCCTCGCCGGGCAGGCTGAAATCGGGTTGAGCGATGGCACCACGCACCGGGTGGGGCCCGGTGACGTCCTGCTGGCCGAAGACCTGACCGGCCAGGGACACACGACGCGCGTGGTCGGCGACGAGCAAAGAGTGTACCTGGTCATTCCACTGGCGGACTGACAGCACGTCACGCAGTCAACATCGCAACGGCGGCCGAGAGGTTGCCCGGGTTATGCCGGCGCTGCCGCACTCCCGGGCATCTCTGCCGTGACCCTGGAATAGCCCGGTGCGAGGGATCGCGCATCGCCTGAACTCTGCCCGGGACCCGAACAGCCAGGGCGGGCTTTTCTACGGGTGGTGGGTACTCGCCGCCGCGGTTGTACTGGGCTTCTCTGCCTTTGGAGTGGTGATCCCGGGGTACCTGGCCTTTTCGGTTCACATTCGTGATGAACTCAGCCTGACCTCCGGTCAATCCGCGTTTGTGGTCGGGGCAGCGTGGGGCGTGGGAGACGTCACCTCGCTGGCGGCGGGGTGGCTGGCCGACCGCTATGGCGCCCGCCGCTTGATCCTGGCCGGGGGCCTGCTCGCTGGACTCGGCTTCGCCGCGCTGGCTTTCGCGGACTCGTTCTGGTCCATCGTGGCGACCTATTCCGTGGTCGCTTCACTGGGACGCGGCCTGGGTATCTTTCCGACCCTGATGACGGCGGTCAACCAGTGGTTCGAGCAGCGCAAGGCATTCGCCCTGGCGGCGATCAATACGGCCGTGGTGGCCGGCGCGGCGGCCATACTCCCGGCGCTGAGCATCGCGTCAGAGCAGATTGGCTGGAGACCCACGGCGATCTTCGCCGGCCTCCTGGTGTGCATTTTGACCCTCCCGGCTGCGGCGATCATCCGCAGCCGACCCGAGGACCTGGGTCTGCAACCCTACGGCGCGGGCGCGATCGACGCGGCCACGCCCCGGAGAAACTCGAGGCTTGCTGGGGTTGCCGGACCCCGGAGGCTGGAATACTCCGCGACCCAGGCGCTGGTGACGCTTTCCTTCTGGGCGCTGACGGTGGGCGCCGCCCTGCGCACGATTCCGTCCGACGCGCTGGTCATCAACCAGATCCCCATCCTGATCTGGAAAGGCGTGGCCGAAAAGCGGACCTCCATCTACCTGTCAATCACCTATTTCGCCACCATCCCGGCCCGGTTCGGCATGGGTCTCGCCGCTGCGTGGGCGTCGCCCCGCTGGCTGCTGAGCGGAGCCATGGCCCTGGTCGCCCTTTGCTCCGTCGCCGCCCTCCTGCTGGACGGGGACGCGGTGGCCTGGTTCCTGATCGTCTCCTCCGCTGCCGGCCAGGGCGTGAGCGCTCTGGCCTGGATCACCGTGGGCGAATACTTCGGCCGGCGCAGCTTCGGGACGCTGGTGGGAGTCATGACGCTGTTCTACGGCATCAGCGGGCCCATCGTCCCGGCCGCGGCCGGATGGGTGTTTGACCGCACGGGCAGTTTCGTCCCGGTCCTGGTGGCCGTCGGCGTGCTCCAGATGATCTCGGCGGGCGCGTTCCTGCTGGCAAAGCGGCCCGGCGAAGCCACCGCCACCGAGGAGTAGCGACCCTGAGCGACCCGCCAGAGAGAGGCGCAGGCCGGATTTGGCCCGACGCCGGGGCATCTACTCCGGCTGATGGATGCCGTTCACGGCCGGCGACATGGCAGACGAGTACGGCACGGAATCTTTAGCCCCCGCCGCAGTCAGGTTGTGCGGTCTTTCGTGGTATAGTTCGCTTGTTCGGCAAGCGTTGCGACGTTTCCAGTGGGCATCGCCTGAGGGAGAGATTATGCCTGACTTCCTGCATAGTTTGGGTTTGCCAGACGAGTTGGTTGTGGATTTCGTGGTTGCCGCGGAAGGGCGTGGCCTGACCCCTGACGAGTACGCAGCAGACCTGTTGCTGCGGGCGTTTCGGCTTGGGGTCGGTCGGCCGGGACGAACGTTTACCGTGCCAGCGACTTCCGAAGAACTTTTCCGGCAAGACGGCTTTCGCGTGGTAGGGCGTTGCAACGGCGAAGTGGAGTTTGCTTCTTCATCCGGGTTGTCGTTCGAGCAAGCTTCCGACGCTTTGCTGGACGCCATTCTCGCCGATAGCGAGTCGCGTGAGCTGTATTTGACGAAGTAGATATCGTGCGGGTGGTGGCGGATACCAGCGCGTTGTTGACGCAGGCACGGAGTGGCTTGCGCGACAGCCTGTTATGGCGCGGTTTCGCCTCGGGCGCACTGGCGCCATTGGTTTGCGAAGACACCTACCGGGAGTTTCGTCGGAAGTTGTCGGAATGCCGTTTAGGATTGTCGGTGGGAGTGCAGACCGAGATCTTGGCTGAGTATTTATCGTACGCCGAGTACGTGGAAAAGGTGCCCCAGGGGTACGATTACGGTCTGAGTGGGGTAGACCGGGTGATGCTTGACTTGGCGTTGTGGCGTGAAGCCGATGTTCTCATCACGCTGGATGGCGCTTTGCTCAACCTGGACCGCAAGGGACATTTTGACCTGAGGATAATGCGAGTGGGTGAATTCATGTCGGAATTCGGTTCGGGAAGGGAGTGAAAAAGCCCTCTTCCTGTCAAGTGGGAGCGTCAATCTCCAAACCTCCAAATGGAGGGCTTTTGCATGTTGCAGCAAGGGCCGGCGCCGATGCAGCTGGTTTCGGATGTGCTACGTGCTGGCGCGAAAGCCGGTAATCCGGTGAGCGCTCCGGGCCATTGCCTTGTCTCCGGCTGCTCAAGCCCGCAGTCCCAGCAGATCAGCGTCATGGGACTGAGACGGCGACGGGCGCGGGTTGCCCAAGAGGACTAAGCAAAGGCACCCGATGGAGCCAACGACCATTGTTGCCGCTGAAAACATGAATAACGATTGTTGGAACTGGATGATCGAGCCATACGCTCCCCCCGCTAAGAATGTGATTACGTGAGCTGGCGCGATGGATATGCCAGTGATGGTCCCAAAGTTGCTCCTGCCGAAATAGACGCCGCGCGCCGCCAGGGCCAACGGGATTAGCCCCCCGTACGCAATGCCCATGAGCACAGCGAACGAGAACGCTATTGGCGCTGCCTCAGCAAATAGCAGCAAGCCGGTCGCTACAACCTGCAACGCAGCGCAGCCGAACATCGCCCACCTGATGGGCACTCGATCGCCAATCATTCCCACCACTCCGGTCCCGACCAGTGAACTCAGCGTTAAAACCACGGATACGATGCCGGCTTCCGATGAAAAACCGCGTTCTTCTATCAGTAACCGCGGGATAAAGGGGATAACCACAAGCGACATGGAGGAGCTGAATCCGATACCCAAGGTCATCATCCAGAACGCCCGCGTTCGCATCGCCTCGCGCCACGTGTAGTCGGGAAATACGACGACGTTGTCCGATTGATCTGACGCAGCCTCGGTGTCGCTGGCGGGATCGATACCATCGGGGAGCTGGCCATTGTCCTCCGGTCGATTTCGCACAAATCTTGACAAGGGCCAGATGAGCGCCAGCAACACTGCTGCCACGACCAACCATGCCGCCGGAGTATTGACAGTCCCCAGCAACCCTGCCGCTATGCCGAGCGCCGAGACAACAATTCCGGCAGCAACTGAGGGCAACAACATCACGCCCATCGCGGTGGCTCGGCGTCGCCGGAACCAGTTGTTCACCGCCGCCGCCATCGGCAACTGCGAACCAGCGGTCGATCCGGCGACCAGCGCCAGTAGCGACAGGTAGTAGATCGGCGTGAAGTGCGACCCCGCCAGGAGCGCGAACCCGACGCCCATGGACGCAAATCCCCATACGACCATGCGACGGGATCCCCAGCGGTCAACCGCCCATCCCACGAACGGCAAAAGCAACATCGGGAACACGGACTGCAACAGCGACAACCCGATTACGAACCCAATACCGCCGGAACCGTAAGACAGTTGATCACCCAGCAATGCACTGGCAATTTTCGGCATGCCGAAGCCGTTGCCGGTCAGAGCGAGGACAAATGCTCCGACCAGAACCAGGCGCCAGCCGTAGAACCGCCTCCGGCGCGGCGGCGCTGCCTCACCCACGGTTACCGAATTATCCATCTCGCAGCCCGTCGTTCAGGTAGCGCTTTTCCAACACTCGGACCGGCGCGAAAAGCGAGCAGGGGCGGGTTGGAAATCCCGTCCCTGCTCTTTCGCCACGGATTGAATTTACATGTGCCGGAGATTGCTCCAGCCTAATCCAGGGTGAAGCCCTCGTAGCCGTTGGCGGCGACTTCGGCGCGCTTGGCGCGCATGACCGGCGCGGTGTCCGGCGCGGTGAGCAGCACCCGGGCCTTGCCGGGGATGTTGGCGCCCACGAACCAGGAGTCGGCCTGCGTCCGCAGGATGTTCTCGCTGTCATCCTTCATGTGCTGCACCCAGGCTTCCTCGGCTTCGGGAGTGGCCATGATCCGCGTGTGACCGGCGTCCCGCACGTGGGCGATGGCGTCGGTGACCCACTCCACCAGCGGCTCCGCGGACCGGGGGAAGTTGCCCACGGAGGCGGCGTTGATGGTGAAAATGTTGGGGAAGCCGTAGCTGGACATTCCCATGTAGGTGCGGGGGCCGTTGGCGAACTTTTCCTTGAGCACCTCGCCGCCGATGCCCTCGATGTGAATCAGGTTGAGAGGGCCGGTGACGGCGTCGTAGCCGGTGGCGAAGATGATGGCGTCCAGTTCGTACTCGCTGCCGCTTTCCAGCTGGATGCCCCGGGGGGTCAGCCGCGCAATCGGGTCTTCGCGGACGTCAACCAGCAGGACGTTGTCGCGGTTGTACACCTCATAGTAGCCGCTCTCGCAGGGCAGCCGCTTGGAGCCGAACATGTGGTTCTTGGGCACCAGCTTCTCAGCGACTTCGGGATCGTGAACCCGCTCGCGAATCTTGTTGCGCACGAACTCGGCATAATCCTCGTTGGCCTCACCCGGCATCATGATGTCGTAGAAGTTAGAGAGCCACTTCTTGAAACCGGGCTCGGCCCACAGCCGCTCGTACTGTTCCAGCTTCTCATCTTCGGAAACCGCCAGCGCGGAACGAGTATCAAACTCGTGCATGAACGAACCGGGGGTGGACAAGCACTGCTCGAAAATCTCGGGGTAGTGGTTCTTGATGTAGTCCTGCGTCTCCGGGTCGATGACCGCATTGCGGAGGGGCACACAGTAATTGGCGGTGCGCTGGAAGACCGTCAGGTGGGCGACTTCACCCACGATTTCCGGTATCAACTGGACGGCGGTGGCGCCGGTTCCGATGACGCCCACGCGCTTGCCGGCCAGGTCCATGCCCTCCTTGGGCCAGCGGTTGGTATGGCACCACGACCCTTCATAACTCTCCAGGCCCTCGAACTCCGGGATGTAGCGGGCCGACAGGATGCCGATGGCGGTGATGACGAACTGCGCCCGCGCCTGGTAGCCATCGTCGGTCGTGACGTTCCAGCGGTTGGCGGGCTTGTCATAGACCAGGGATGCGACCCGAGAGTTGAACCTGATGTCGCGGCGCAGGTCGAACTTGTCGGCCACGTAGTTGAGGTAGCTCTCGTTCTCGGGCTGAGCGGAATAGTGTTCCTTCCACTCCCACTCCTGGAGAAGCTCCTCGGAGAAGGAATACCCGTAGGTGTAGCTCTCCGAGTCGAAGCGGGCCCCGGGGTACCGGTTCCAGTACCAGGTGCCACCGACGCCGTCGCCTTCCTCAAGGGATCGTACCGAGAATCCCAACCGGCGCAGCCGGTAAAGGGAGTACAACCCCGTGACTCCGGCGCCAATGACGACAACGTCAAATTCCTCCACGCCCCCGGCGGAATGCCCGTTGGTAGAAGTTTGCTGCAACGACGTGGTCATAAATCCCTCCTGTTGCCTGGCGACACGCGTCGGCCAAAAAGTGGTTACGGTGGGCCGATTATACACCGGGAACAGGCCCGCGGCGGCGGCCAAATCGCTCTCTCCGGCAATCGCTTGTACGACACCGGCAGACTGACATCGATGCACAGGATGGACAGGCACAGGATGGACAGGATATTGGCGGACGCGATAGAGGTTCAAATTACGCCATGATCCAAAGCGCCGAGACAATCAATAGATACAACCCGATCCTCACGCGTACCCAGTTTGCGGCGGAGGATCGTCAGGGCAATCGCACCATCGCCGTCATTCCTGCGCAAGCAGGAATCCAGTGATCGAATTCGTCAAATACGCTTCAAATTCGTTCGTTCTGTGACCAATGGACTCCGGCTTTCGCCGGAGTGACGGGCGTGGAGCCTATGATGCGATTGCCCTGGGGGAATCGTCAGAATCAGGATTTTCAAGATTTCGGGATTACCAGGATTGGAACCGTTCCATGGCGGAGATCTCCCAATCCTGTCCAATCATAAAATCCCGTAAATCCTGATTCTGACGGTCCCCCGAACTGGGTACGCGTGAGCAACCCGATCCTGTTTATCCGGTGCATCCATGTAAGAACCAACCGGACACTGGCCGCCGGCGGTGTCCCGCCCCGGTGCTATACTGCGGCCAAGATTGAAAACGCGGCGACGCCACAGAGCGTCCAGCAACACGGAGTAAGAGCGATGGCGACGAAACGCAAGGGCGACGGCCTGTTGCTGGTTTACAGCGACGTGGCGCCGGAGAACGACGAAGAGTACAACCGCTGGTACAACGAGGAGCACATCCCGGAGCGTCTGTCGATTCCGGGCGTGCTCGACGCGGCGCGCTACGAGGCGGTCCAGGGCGGCCCCAAGTACCTGGCGGTGTACGAGTTGGACAGCCACGAAGCGTGGTACTCGGACGAGTGGCAGAAGTGGCTGAAAGAACCCACGGAGTGGTCGCGGCGCATGTCCCCCAGCGTCATCGGCACGGAGTACATCCGCAACCTGTACAAGCGGGTGCATCCCCAGGAGCTATCCGAGGAGACGGCGCAGGCCGGCATGTCGCCATTGATCCTGGTGGGTCGGATGTCGATCCCGGACCACCTCGAGGCCAAGTGGAACGACGCCTACAACAACGAGCGGCTGCCGATGGCCGTGGACATCCCCGGCTACATCCGAGCCCGCCGGTTCCAGGCGGTGATGGGCGAGCCCAAGTACTCCACCGTTCACGAGATGGAATCGCTCGAGATCGCGGAAAGCGAAGCCTGGAAGAACTGGAGCGCCATCGTGACCCCGGTCTGGACTCACGAGGTGCGTCCGCACATGGTCCACGGCGAAGGATCACCCGGGATTTACCAGCGCATCTTCCCGGAATAGGCGCCGTCACGCCTGGCGATCTGCAAGGGGCGGCCCGCGGGTCGCCCCCTGGTTTTCAACGCATATCGGTCAGGTGTAGAGGGATGCGGTGGTTTCGGCGCCCATCAGCGCCTGACCGCCGTGCTCGAAGTTGTTGGGCAGCCCGGATATGTGCTGTCCGCTCACGTGCAGGTCGCGGAAGAACCGTTCCAGCCCCACCGAGCGGTGAATGGCGTTGGTGCCGGCCACGTTGAACAGCCGGTCCACCACGTCCACCGAGCGACGGATGGCATGGGTTATGGCCAGCCGGGCCCGCACGGCCCGATCCATCAGGTCGGTCTTCTGGTGCACCTGGGCGTCCCACATACTGCCCACGGCGTCCAGCACGTAGGTGCGCGCCCCGTCCAAGATGGCCTCGCATTCCCCGTATGTGATCTGAACGTAGTTGCGGTCGCGCAGCAGCATGGGCGAGTTGGTGGTGCCAGCGCCGGTGGCCAGGTCGTGAAAGGCGTTCATCGCGCCGCGGGCCATGCCCAGCGCATTGGCCGCGGCCAGCGTCCAGCTGATCAGGATGGACGTCTGGGCCGGGTTGTACAGCGGGCCGGGATGATACGACGGGTCGCCGCGCCGGTAACTGTGGCGCGCCGGCACGAACACGTTGGAATACTCGCAATCGTTGCTGGCGGTGCCGCGCATCCCCAGGGTCGTCCAGTTGTCGATCACCGTCCCGGATGCGACGGGCGCGACGACCACCTGCGTGGCCGGGCTGCCGTCATCGTTGCGCGCTGGCGACCCATCGTGTTTGAGCAGCCGGCAGTTCAGGAACAGCGCGGTGGAGTGGTCGATGCCGCTGAGGTAGTTCCAGCGTCCGTTGATGACGTACCCGCCCGCGGTGAGGGTCGCGGTGCCCTCGGGCCGGGCCGACCCGGAACCCAGCATGGCCGGAGGGTCGCCGAAGATCTCCTTGACGGCGTCGACGGTGAGGCGTGACAGCGCTGCGGTGATCGCGCTGCCATTGAACACGCACCACCCGGCGGACCCGTCGGCCCGGGATATGGTCTCCACGACCCGGAACGCGGTCAGTGGGTCCAGTTCGGGGCCGCCCAATGCCTGCGGCGCGTACAGGCAGAACAGGTTGTGCGCTGCCATGCGGTCAGCCAACTCGGGCGGAAGTCGACACTCCGCGTCGATGCGGTCGAGGTTCGCCAGGATTTCCGGCACAAGGCTTTCGGCAACGCGGACCAGGTCTTCGGGCATTTGGCGGCTCCGTGGGTGATGCTGTTCCAGCCATTATAGCCGGGGTATAGGCACACCCCGTCAGCGGATAACCCAAGCCGTACCCGGCTATTCTCAACACGAGCTGGTAATCAGATCAGGTTCAGACATACTAAAGCTATGGAGTCCCGCAGCAGGGCCACGCTCTTGCCGTACCCCCTGGTCTGCCGCTGCCACCGGCGCAGTCGGTCCCGCAACCGGGAATGGGTCCCTTCGTTCCGGTTCACTTCGCTACCCTTCCCCGTGCGATGCCGGTTGGCAGGCAGCCACTCATAAACCCGGTAATGATCGCTGCGGTAACGCTCCGCTTCCGGCAGCCTTTCGCAGAGGCGATAGAACAGCCAATTTTACATAACCAGCGCGTGTTGAGAATACCAACAAAAGGCAAAGCCTGACCAAGAGAATGGTATAAGATCAACCTTCCGGTATGCCGAGGCTGATGTCCCCGCCCTCAGGAAATCCTGGATCTGGCGCCGAAGTACCAGGCAGCGAAAAGGGTCCCCAAGACGCTGATCACGGCGATCACGATGAGTATGATGCGCGCTGTGTAGATTGTCTGCTGGGCGGAAGCGGAGGCTGTGTTGGCATCCGATTCCTGGCGCACATCCTCCACCAAAGCGGACACTTCGACGAGCAACTCTTCAAGTATTTGTTCGTTGGCGACCAACAGCCCACGCTCCGCGTCAGACAGCTGCAGACGGACGTCCGCTTCGTCCCAGACGTTTTCCGGTCCTCTCGCGTAATCCAACATTCGATCGAGGAGCGGTATCGCTTCCGGGTGCAGATTTGAAGAGCCGTTCTCGGACAGATACCCCATGCTTGCCTCAAGGCGCTGTGCCGACGACTCGTAGTCCTCCTGAAGTGAAACCAAGAGGTGACGGGACGGATAGACACCTGCGGCCCGAAGCATGGACCCGGCCGGCCATTGGGAAGCTGAAAGATTCGAAATATGATAGAGCTGTTCAATTTCCTTCGAAATTGGGGCCGATGCCGGCTCAACCGGAGTACCCGACGCATCATAGTTCGTTAGCATGTAATGGATCTGGTCATCCAGGCTGCTGTCCAAAGCTGCTACCAGATGTTTGGCAAACCCGTACCGGAGCTCTCGCAATTCGGCTGTGCCCTTGTTGATCAGCCGGGCCAGTTCCGGTCGACCACTTTCGATTCGTCCGGTGTTAGACACCAGGGAGTTGGCGATGTCCCGAATTCGGGCCGTTCGTCCCTCGCGTTCGTACTGCTCGAGAATGGCTAAATGTTCTTGCAGCGCGGCGCTGTTGCTGGCGATGGCGTCGGAGATCTCGGACAGGGCCTGCGGTGTTATGCCGATAGCGGTCGGGGTCGAGCTGGCGGATACCAGCGAACCGGAGTGTCGCGCTACGCCAAACGCGGCAGCCAGGACTAATGTGTCGTCGTTGGAGGCGAGCCTGCTTTCCAATCGCTCAATGATAACCCATCCTATTACTGCCGCCGCCACGACAATTACCAGAGCGGCCCCCGCAGTGAGGGCAATAGGCGTGGAAATACGGAACTGTCTCATTGTATTGCCGCTCCAATTCTAAGGCACCAGACGGAGTTTCCCGTCCTCGCCTATCACAGTCAACAGCACGGCGTCCGAACCCTGGTTGTCGGCCGGTCCGTACTGGAGTTGGAAGCCATCGATATCGAATGGGTCAGGTTTAGAATAGAAGCTGAGGAAACAATCCCGGCTGAGTTCGCGGCCGCAGGCTTCCAGCCCGATGATGGTCAGGCGTCCGGCCAGATATCCCTCCAGGGAAACAAACCCGGGTACCGCATCGGGGTCATAATCCGTGAGGGCGGCCTGGTAAGCCCTGATCACAGGCGTTCCGGTGTCCTCCGGCAAAGGAACCACCTGAGTGACATAAATGCCCGACGCGCCCGGACCCAGCGCTTCCGACAGGGCATCGGTTCCGACGAAAGACACTGTCGCGAAGACCATATCCGAATGCTCACGAGCTCTGGTGATCATTTCAGCTACCGGGGTATATGCGCCAATGAGGATCAGCGCTTCCGGGTCGGCCGCAGTTATGTTGAGCAACGCGAACTTTACCGCAGACGTATTGCGTCGATAGTACCAGGTTGCCACCGGAGACAGTCCGCGACGCTCCAGCGCCAGGCGGGATCCCGTGAGTCCAGCCGCGCCAAACGAGTCGTTCTGATACATCACGGCGATGCGGGTCAGCCCCAACTCTTCGGTCAAATGGGCGACAATTGCCTCGGTCTCCTGGTAATAGGACGCCCTGAGGTTGACCACGTTGTCCAGATCCGGAGAGCGCAGGAACTCAGCGCCGGTGAAAGGAGCGACGAATGGCACACCGTCGATTTCGGTCAACGGCAGGATGGACCGGGATGTGGGCGTTCCGACCTCGCCGACCAGAGCGAAGACCTTGTCGACGTTGGTCAACCGCCTGGTGTTGTCGAACGCCAGGTCCGGTTCATAAGAATCGTCCAGGCTGGTCAGTTCAAGGCTGCGCCCATGGATGCCGCCCGCCCCATTGGCTTCGTGGAACGCGGCTTCAATCCCGAGCTTGAATTCAGTGCCAAGTTGCTGGGCCGGGCCGCTCAGCGCGGCGGACTGTCCAAAGTGGATACGATCATCGAATATACCGGGATCGCCGGCGTCGGCAACCGCATCCACGGCTGAACCGGCCGTGGATGCCGCCCCACCGTTCGATTGAGAGGTGTCAGGCGCACCGGTGCAACCGCTCCCCAAGATAAACGCCGCCAGTATTGCGGCTGCTACCAGAGTAAAGTTGCGAAGCGCCAATCTGCCGGTCATTGTATCCATTGCGCCCTCACTGCTCACCAAGCGCCGCTACGGCAAGTCCCAGGGTGGCATCAATTGCCATCGATATTATCACGCAGCACAGGCTTGGCGCATCGACCGTCAGGCGATTTTAAGTGGACTTCCGTGAGCCGCGGCATCTGTCAAGGGTGATTGTCGCAACGTAGCAGGCAGGATAGAGGCCGTCCATCTTGAAGGGTTGGTTTTCATCGCGCCGCGCCGATGGCAATCGTAACGATGTCAACCTCTCGGTATTGATGGTGGGTTACTGACCGAGCATGATGGCGCAATAGCCGCAATGGCAGTTCCTGTGCCAGGTCGTCGTGCGGAACGGCGTCATCTGATGCCACGTCCGGCAGGAAAGCAATGCGATCTTCCAGGTTGGCAGCCCCGGTGGGGCCCGTGATGAATTCCAGGACCACGCCGGAAGCGGAGCTGTTGGCCTTGATTAGAAGTCTCCGACTTTCGGTATGGCCCTGGCTCAGGATTAAGAATGTTTCTTCTGCCACTGCCTGGAGGCGCTCGTTCGACTCTTGGCTCAAGTTCCGATCATTCGCGAAGGAGTTCAGGAATCGCTGCATCCCCTCCAGCGCGCTATCGTCAAACGTAGTCTGGAACCTGTGAGGTCTGGATGTGAAATTCACGACGCTGTTCAGCACTACCACGGTGATCCCACCGGACACAATCGCGTTTTGGAGGGCATAGCCGGCGAAACTCCCTGCCGGAAGTGGTATCAGGCCAAACTGAAAGGCAATTCCGGTGATGACTGAAATGCCCACGACCATGCCGCGCTGGTAATCCATCTGGTCACGGAGTGTCAGCCGCACCCCCTCCATGAAAAGGTGGGCCATGCTAACCACCACTATCATTGAGATAACGGCAGTGGGGATCCCGGCAAGCAACGCCCAAAGCTTGGGGATCAGGGCAACTATGATGAACGCCGATCCACCGATGACGCCTACGATGCGAGCGGCGCAACCGGTGCGCCAGATGAACGCGGTGCTTTCGGCCGTCAAGTTCATCGGGATTACGGAGAGCAGACCACACAGGATATTTCCCATCGAAATCGCTATCGAGTTGCCCTGCGCCCTGCGGTAATCCAGTGCGCTGGCATTCCTCCACGAGGCTTGCTGGGTTGTCAAACTGGCCGCCGAAGCTTGCAACACTCCGATAGCGGCGACGGACAGGAATGCCGGCAAAAGTGACCAGAAGGCAGGACCGAATTCAAAGCCCAGTCCCGGCCAGCCTGCCACGGGAATTCCGACCAGTGGGACGGAACGGAACGGTTCAAGATCGTAGATGCCGAGCGCGCCGGCAATGATCCAACCAACCCCAATGGCGACCATCGGCGCCCAAGTGCGCAACTGGAGGTTGCCCTTGATTATCAGCACAGCGCCGACAGCGAAAGTCGCAAACATGCAAACCGGGCCGGCGAAAGGCCTCCCTCCCGTTGGGGAAAGATCTATGTTGCCAATCACACCGGCTGCCACCGTGATGAGCAGCAGGACTATAATGGTCCCATTGACGGTTGGAGTGATGACGCGCCGGAGCATCGACAAGCGCAGCGAGATTGCCAGTTGAAAGAGGCTGGAAACCACCACCAGGGCGATCAGTGTTTTGAAACCTCCCTGCTGGATCGCTATGATGCCAAAGGGAATCGCCACCGCGGCCGGCTGGGTGGTGGCCATAAGGCCGGAACCGAATGGACCGACGCGAAATGAGGGCAGGATCATCCCCAGGCCGCTCATTATCAGCATGGCGAAGATACCCCAGGCTATTTCGTCAAGACTGCCCCCGCCCTCACGGATCACTATCACCGGAAGCAGCACTGCTCCCGGCCAGCGCGTCACGAATAGCTGCGCCCCCAGGCTTGCCGAAACCAGCAGCGGCGGACGCTCGTTCGGTTCGTAACGAGGATGTCCGGAAGGGGTGCGCCCGTGAATAGCCATCAGCCTCCGCCGGCCATCAGCCTCCGCCGGCCATCAGCCTCCGCCGGAAAGGCCGGCACGCGCCGCAGACTTACATCATTGGAGTTTCAGGTGTCAACCTGCGATGAGAGCTCACGCGTACCAATTTTGTCTTTTACATCGATGCACCGGATGAACAGGGTTTGATTGATTATTGTGAACGCTTCCGCACTCTTGACGATGCTGAAAATTGAACACCCCACCTGCACGCCATCATCCGGTCTATCCTGTTTATCGATGTAAATTGGCTCCCGTCGTCGTCAAACTGGGTACGCATGGGGGAACCCAGAGACCTCCGCTAATGGAAACGTTCTGGATTCCCGCTTTCGCGGGAATGACGAACAGGCGGGAATGACGAACAGGCGGGAATGACGAACAGGGTTGTGGGCCACCGTCAGAGACTTTGAAAAGGCCCAGGGCCGGCCTGTACGCCTGCGGGCCGTCGCACCGAAGAGCCGATACAAAGATGAAGGCCGCGGGCCGGCCTGTACGCCTGCGGGGCGTCGGCTTTACAATGGATGTCCGGCGCTGCGGAGGGATGGCAGAGTGGACGATTGCGACGGTCTTGAAAACCGTTAACCCTCACGGGTTCGTGGGTTCGAATCCCACTCCCTCCGCCAATTGGGCAATGGCCCGATCACCACTGCAAGCCGGGCTCCCGCTCCTGCAACAATTCTCCGAACAGGGTGAGCACCTGGTCGATGCGCAGCACGACGATGGCGCCGACGCTGTCCTGCAGGTAGCGTTCGTTCACCAGACCCGATTCCAGCAGCTGGTCGGTCATGTCCTCGAACACCTGCCCATCGCGGTGCACGGTGGCGGTGCAGCGGAACTTCCAGCCAGCGTCCTTGTCCGTGTTGCGGAACAGGACGATGACCTTCGGGTTCTCCTCGATGTGGTCCAGGGGGTCCCGGCCGGTTCGGTCGCGGTAGATCAGGGTATCATCGCCGACGGTGAGCACGGTTCCGATGTAGCCGCAGTTGGGCGTCCCGTCATCGGAAGCAGTCGCCACGATGCAGGGGTAGCCGTCGTCTCGGGCCCGGTTGATCAGGCTCGACATTTCCTCGGTCAACTGGATCATCTCAACCCCCTCCGGTTGCCGGTGATCATCCGGCGTTGATGTACTCCACCGCCCGACGGTGGCTATCGAGCAGTCCGGGAACCCGCGCCGGGTCGGTACGGCCCCAACCGCATTCGCTGGCCACGGTGTTCTGGTGTAGCCGATCATTTGCTACTTCCGGGTGGTGTAGCGCGCTTGTCGCCATCATATCCCCAGCAGACGACTTTACCTGTTGGTTTAATGGCGCAGGCATGTCTGCTTCCAGTGCTGACCGATGAATATGTCCCACCGGGTAGAGTTTCTGTAAGGTGATTGGTATCAAAACCCCAGCCTTTGTACCCCCAACAAGATAATTCTCCGCCTTGTAATACCCCACATGAGCCTCCTGTGGAAAAGGAAAAATCGGACGCGATTGACGCAAATTTGCCTTTGGGCAAAGGGACAGTCCAATACTTCATTGAGCTGGTATCACCCCAGCACTCCAACTCACCGCTGGTTCGTATGCCGCATGCATAAGTATTCTCAGCAACAACTGAAATAAAGGTTCCTTGTGGAGGCTGTAGCGAAGGCGTCTCTCCGAATCCCCAGCAGACAACAGTATCATTCATACGAACACCGCACCCACTGCCACCGTGGACACTGATCGACCGGAAAGATCCATCGGGCGGTTGGGGGACGGGATCGTTTTGATCAATGGACCAACAGGCAACGGTGCTATCACCGCGGATCGCACAGGCTGAATTGAACCCAACACTGACAGCATCAAAGTGCCCGAGCGGTGGAGAATCACCTCCGTTGCCTCCCCAGCAAACGATCTGACTGGTTCGGTTTATAGGCTTGAAATGCAACACTCCACAGGTTGCATTGAATCCTGCACTGACAGACTTGAATGCTTCGGCAGATGGAGCAGGGGGGTGTGGAATATCTCCCCAGCAAGAGACACGTCTGGTCGCTAGAAGTATACCGCAGGTATAATTGTGTCCTGCATCTATTGAGACAAATTGCTCACCGGGCGGCGTTGCTCGTTTGTCGCCGTCATGTCCCCAGCAAGTTATGTCCCCAGCAGGTGATAACGCACATGCGAAATTGCCTCCGACATCCACTGACTGGAAGGGTCCCTCATGGACTGACCAGAGGTCATAAGCCCATCCATCATAGCAATAAACTCTACCTTGATCAGTTAGTCCGCAAACTTGGTCACTTCCTACACGTACAGACAGGAAAGGTTCATCAGGTATGGATATTATCTGGTCGACTTTCCCGTAATACATGCGGCCTACATTGTCTGGCCAACAGACTATGTTGCTACGATCTGTAATCCCGCAATTTCCATCTATGGATCTGAATGTGTGGCTGTTTGCTACCATTAGGTTGGGAGGATTGTCCACATCAAATCCTCGATCGTAATGAAATCCCCAACATAACACTCTCTTGTCGGTCCTTAGTGCGCATGTACTGTCCCAATTGGCAGTAACGGAGAGGTAGGTTCCCGCGGGGATTGATACCTGACCGCTGGGATCCCGCCCTTTGCATACTATCTTGCCATTGTCTCTTAAAGCACAAGTGTGCGTAGGACTGGTACTGATTTGTTCAAAATCTTGTTCATTGGAAAACTGCCGGGGTGTTCCAAAGGTATGATTGTCGGGTTCCCGCCCGGGTAGGAACTCCACTAGATGAGACGGCGATGAACCCCAGCACCAAGCCTCACCTTGTACTGTAATGGCACAACTGCTCCCCCCATTTACGCTTACGGCTTTGAAGCGACCTTCCGGTGGACGCGATTTATAAATGTAGTTAGACCCCCAACATTCCAATGTCCCGTCCATGCGGATACCGCAACTATGGTCCGAACCCGTGCTGATCACTTTGAACTTCGGAGATGACGGTACGGTAAACTTCGCCCAGTTGCTCAATCGGGACCAATGGACACCGCCATCGTGCGTTTTCCGGCTCGCTATCACCGCGAACCAGTACTCTCGCCCCGGCTCAAGATCCTCCACGGTAGCATCATGACTTTCTGACCGGTGGGAATCGCCACTGTGACCATCAGCTTGGACAGCCCATATCCAGTAATCCGTAGCATCGGGCACGGGAGTCCAACGCAAACGTACTTCACCTACCGCATCCCCTGGCGCCGCGTGTAGTCCGGTGGGATTTTCCAATGGCAAAGGCTGTTGAGGCTGCCTTTGCTGCGGCACCGAATTCGGACCCTGTCCAAATAATTGTGGCACCTGACCAAAACTCGATGCAGCAGCAATGGCTGATGCTGCGAAAATAACCAAAAGCACGACAACACGTTGCTCGAAAAGTATGCGGCGCATTGGTGGCGCTCCTAACCAAAGGTGAGGTCTCATGGGCCGTTATGCTATTACGCGGCGGAAGTAGTCCAGGGCGTTGCCGCCGACGATCTTGAGCACGTCCTCGTCGGAGTGGCCGCGCCGGATCAACCCGCGCACGATGTTCTTGCCGTCGGCGGGTGATTCCAGGCCGTTGAGGTACGGAGCTGGCAGTTGGTCCGGTCCCCGTCCCAGCAGGACCCGGTGGAACGCTACGTGGTCGCCCACGGTGGTGTCGGTGCCGATGCCCACGTGATCGACGCCCACCAGGTTCACCATGTAGTCGTAGTGGTCCAGTACGCACTCGATGTCCTGCTCAGGATCGTCGCTCAGCGAGTTGGGCACTGCGGTGATGCACACCAGGCCGCCGTTGCGCGCGCAGGCGACCAGTTCCTCGTCCCGGCGCGTGCGGCCGTTGGGGCGCAGCGTATAGGAGGCGTTGTGGCTGAACACCGTAGGTGCACGGGAGACTTCGATGGCGTCCATCGCCGTGGGGGTCGAGGCGTGGGACAGGTCCACGGCCATGCCAAGGTCGTTCATGCGGTGGACGACCTCCACGCCGAAGTTGCTGAGCCCGCCCGGGTTGCGCTCCGTCTGGCCGTCGCCGATGAAGTTGCGGCGGTTGTAGGTGATGCCGGCCAGACGCACGCCCATGCCAAACAGGGCGTCCACCCGCTCGATGCGGTTTCCGATGGCCAGGTGCTCCAGCGTGGGCAGGAAACCGATCTTGCCCTGCTGGCGCGCCGCCAGGATCTCGTCGGCGTTGCCCACCCGCACGATGTTGTCCTGCGTGGCCACGTCGGCCAGCATCCCGCCAACCTCCGCGGCGATGTCCTCATATTCCATGAAGGACATGTCGGTGGCGCTCTTGAACCCGCTGAACGCGCTGGCCGTGGTCACCGCCGACCATCCGCCGGCCTCCACCGCCTGGTAGCCATACTGGTAGCGGCTCGTGCGCAGGAACTCGATGAATCGATCCATGTCCTCCGGCAACAGGAAGGGGTGCTGGTGAACGTCGATCATCACCGCCTGATCCATGATCCGCTCGAAGCGGGTCTGCTCGGCGGCGCTGAGCGGAACCTCCGACGACGGCACCCGGCCCACCTCGCGGACCATTTCGAAAATCTGAGTGACCATGGACAACCCTCCTTTTATCTACGGTCAAGCGCACACACGGTACACCCGTCACGATGGTACACCCGTTACGGTCACCGCGGGCGGCGCGGGTCGACGTTCACATCGTGCGCCAGGCCGCTCCTTCCGTCAGGGCCAGGAACTGCTCCACCAGCGCCGGGTTCGACACGATGAGGCCCGGCGAAAACAGGGTAGCGTCCTTCAGCGTCGCCCGGTCCAGCGCCTGCCCTCCGGCTTCCCTCGCCAGCAGCACGCCTGACGCGATGTCCCAGGCGGACAGGCTGTGGTGGAAATACAGGTCGATGCGCCCGCAGGCGGCATAGGCCAGGCCGAGGGCGCTGGAACCCATCAGCCGGTATCCCTGGACCCGCGGCCACACTCCGGCGGCCAGTTCCAGCAGCATCTTGGCCTGGTCAAAGTTGTAGCCCAGGTCGAACCCCAGCACCGCCGCGTCGATGTCATCGCGGTCGGACACGGTGACGGACTGCCCGTTCAGCGTGGCCCCGCGTCCCTCCTGCGCCGAAAACATCTCGTCGCGCACCGGGTCGTAGGTGACGCCGCAAACCACCTGATCGCCGTCCGCGATTGCTACAACCACGCAGAAATGGGGGATGCCCTCAGCAAAATTGCGCGTGCCGTCGATGGGGTCCACCACCCAGGTGTACGGCGATGTGCCGGGAACCGGAGCAGACTCCTCCGAGAGAATGCCGAAATCAGGGTATTCGCCGGCTACGTATTCGAGGATCAGCTTTTCGGACGCCAGGTCCGCGTCGGTGACCACGTTGGCCCGACCCTTGAGACTGACCTCCACGTCGGTCCGAAAACGCCCCAGGACCAACTCGCCGGCTTGCCTTGCGGCGGTTTCGCACACCGCCAGCGCCGACCGGCCGGAACGGGAAATGGGCAATTCGTGGACGGTTTCGGTTGGCATCAGGGCAAACTCATGCGGACTATCAGGATGCGGGTAGTCTAGCACCCGCCGTTCCCGGCATACAACCGAACCCAGTTCACGCGTACCCATTTTGTCTTTTACATTGATGCACCGGATGAACAGGGCGCCGGATGAACAGGGCACCGGATGAACAGGATTTGATTGATTATTGTGAACGCTCCCGCGCTCTTGACGATGCTGAAAATTGAACGCCCCACCCGCACGCCATCATCCGGTCTATCCTGCTTATCGATGTAAATGGCTCCCGCAGTTGTCAAACCGGGTACGCATGGGCCACCGAACGACCCGGCGCATACTCGACGCCTGGTGCCTCGCCCCGTGCTATACTTCGGCCGTGAGTACGCAGGCAGACAGGCCGCTGGTGGGCGTGGGGGTGGTATTCGTGCGGGGCGGCAAGGTCTTCCTCGCCCAGCGGCAGGGAGCCCACGGCGAGGCGACCTGGGGTTCAGCGGGAGGGCACCTGGAGTTCGGAGAAACCCTGGAGCAATGTGCCCGCAGGGAGGCGCTGGAGGAATTGGGAGTGGCGGTGAGTGAACTCCGCGTGCTGTGTATGAGCAACATTGTTGCTTATGACCGCCACTATGTGGATGTAGAGTTCCTGGGCGACATCGGCGACCAGGATCCCATTCCTCAGGCAAGCGACGGATCATTCTGCGATTACGGCTGGTTTCCCCTGCGCGAGCCGCCCCAACCGCTGTTCGAACCGATGCGGCTGGCGATCGTCAGCCTGCTCTCAGGCGACTGGTACCACCCGCCCCCCGGAGAGGGCACGCGCGCGCTCCGTTCCGACTAGCGCGAACTCGCCCCTGACGCGCCCCAAAACGACCGGGAGGTCTGGCAAATTTCCTGAAATCGGTGAATTGCTGACATCTGTCGCGTAGCAAAGGAACGGCAGATTTGGTATAATGCTATTTGCGCCTATACTGGACATTGTTGTACTGCGTTACAGTAATGTCTTCGACATATTCGCAGTTGCAGAGGCTCAGGACCGGAGAAATCACTCAGCATGACTCAACCAGTAGTGTTACCTGCAGCAGAACAATCCGCCGAATATACGTCGGACAATATTCAAGTATTGAAAGGGCTGGAAGCCGTTCGCGTCCGCCCGGGAATGTACATCGGCAGTACCGGTGTGGACGGTCTCCATCATCTCATCAAGGAGTTGTTGGACAACGCAGTGGACGAGGCCTTGGCCGGCCACTGTGATCGCATCGACGTGCGCATTGCATCTGACGGCGCCGTCAGCGTCTCCGATAACGGACGTGGCATCCCCGTCGACGTTCATCCGGAGACCGGCGTGTCCGGCCTGGAAACGGTCATGACCACCCTGCACGCCGGCGGCAAGTTCGACGGCGCCGCCTACAAGGTTTCCGGTGGACTCCACGGCGTCGGCGCATCCGTGGTCAACGCCCTGGCCTCACGTCTCCACGCCGAAGTGTGCCGGGGAGGGTTGCGCTACACCCAGGACTACGCCAAGGGCATCCCCACCGGAGAACTCCAGCAGCATCAGAAGGTGCGCAAGCAGGGCACGATGGTCACTTACTATGCCGACCCTGAAATTTTCCCCGAGATTACCTATGACTTTGGCCGACTGGTCGCCCAACTCCGCCAGACCGCCTATCTCAACAAGGGCCTGGAGATCTGCCTGGTCAGCGAATTCCACGCGGCGGAACGCAACGGCGACATCGAACGCTGCTTCTTTTTCGATACCGGCGTGGCCAGCATGGTGCGCAACATCAACCGCAAGCGCAACGTGGTGATGCCGGAACCGTTCTACTACCAGCGCATCGCTGATGACGCCGACGTCGAGGTTGCCTTCCAGTACCACCATACCGACGGCCACGACAACCTGGCGGCGGACGAGCGCACCTTCGCCAACTGCATCCTGACGCCCGAGGGCGGCACCCACCTGGCCGGCTTCCGCTCCGCGCTAACCCGCGTGCTGAACGACTACGCCCGCAAGCAGAACTACCTCAAGGACCCCAAGGACTCCTTCAGCGGCGAGGACACGCGTGGCGGGCTGGTCGCCGTAATCAGCGTCAAGCTGGGCGACCCGCAGTTCGAGGGTCAGACCAAGAACAAGCTCAGCAACCCCGAAGTGCGCGGCCGCGTCGAAACCGCAACGTCCGAGGGATTGACCCGCTTCCTTGAGGAGAATCCCACCGCCGCCAAGGGCATGATCGAAAAGGTCCAGACCAACCACGCCGCTCGGGAAGCGGCGCGGCGAGCCCGTGACCTGGTGCTCCGCAAGAACGCCCTGGATGGCACGTCGCTGCCCGGCAAACTCGCCGACTGCGCCGAGCGTGACCCTGCCAGGTCCGAGCTCTACATCGTGGAGGGCGAGTCGGCCGGCGGGTCGGCCAAGATGGGCCGGGATCGCCAGTTCCAGGCCATCCTCCCGCTCAAGGGCAAGATCCTCAACGTGGAGCGTTTCCTGGACAAGGTGGAGCGCATCCTGGGCCACGAGGAAATCCGGGCCATGATCTCAGCCGTGGGCACCGGTGAGGGCGAGGCCTTCGACATCTCCAAGCTCCGCTACCACCACATCATCATCATGACCGACGCCGACGTTGACGGCTCCCACATCCGGACCCTCATCCTCACCTACTTCTACCGGCGCATGCGCGAGCTCATCGAGGGCGGGTTCCTCTACATCGCGCAGCCACCCCTGTACCGCGTACAGCGGGGTCGCAGCATCGCCTACGCCTACTCTGAGGATGAAAAGGACGCGCTGATGAAGCGCATGTCCACCGCGCGGTCCGAGCCATCGATCCAACGGTACAAAGGTCTGGGCGAGATGAACGCCGACCAGCTTTGGGAAACCACCATGGACCCGGCGGCGCGCAAGATGCTCAAGGTGACCATCAACGACATCGACGACGTGGACTCAATTTCCAACACCGACGGCGTGTTCGCCATGCTCATGGGCGAGCAGGTGGGTCCCCGCAAGAGCTTCATCCAAAGTCACGCCACCGAAGTCCAGAACCTGGACGTCTAGCTTTGCCAGCCGATCTCGTTCAGCTGATTTCCGGGGCGGATATCCAATCCGGCGTCGCCAAAATGGCGCGGGAGATCGACCGGGATTACGCAAGCACCGGTCTGGTTATAGTCTGTGTGCTCAAGGGAGGCGTAGTGCTGGCTTCCGACCTGCTCCGGGCGCTGCAGGCTGACGTCCACCGCATCGAGTTCGTGCGGGCCAGCAGCTACGGCGCCGGAACTACGTCGTGGGGGCGCGTCGGCATCACCGGCACTCTGGACGCCGAACACGTCCGGGGACAACACGTGCTCGTCGTCGACGACATCATTGATACCGGACATACCTGCGCGGCAATAACCAGTTACCTGAACGGACTGGATCCGGCCTCGTTGCGGTATTGCGCTCTGTTGGACAAACCGGAAGGCCGGCAGGTCGAAGTCCAGTGCGACTACGTTGGCTTCACCATTCCCGGCCATTTCGTAGTCGGCTACGGCATGGACCTCAACGAACGCTACCGCGGGCTGCTGGGAATCTATTACTTCCCGGACGAGTAACCGGTCGGGCCACCGGCGGATTTTCAATCAGCAACGCTACTGCCGTCCAAAAGGATTGTCCGGCGGCAGTTCGATTACGCACTCGTGGAGAGCATTCACCGCTGCTCCTTCTCGATCAATCAGGTCTTCCGGGCTGGCGGCCATCGCCACCGCGGGCAGCTGCGCCTCGAACTCAGGCCAGCATTCAGCGTATTCCTTGCCGAACCCGACGACGCTAACGTGCCCGATGAACGTGGCCTGCAAGGTGATAAGGCGGCGGCGTTGCTCGGGCGGAAGATCGAACAGCTGGTCCGCATCCAGATCCATAAGCCGGTATTCATCGCTGACGGTTGACGCCAGGCACTCGAAGACCTCGGACTGCGCGGAGTCCAGCTCGGCCGAGAGCTGAGACGGCTGGGTGGCGGCGACGGCCGCCGGCACGTGGGAATAGAAATCTTCCCGGCAGGACGCGGTGTCGCTCACGGTCGGGCCGGTCTGGATCGGCCAACTCTGGTCAAACCACCTGGTGATCCGGTCCGCCCGCACTTCTGACGAGTTCTTGAAGAATTGATCTGCCTCAAGCAAGGGCAATTGTTCATCCAGGCACGGCGCAATCTGCGTCGTGACGTAATCGAGGTACTGCACGTAGCGAACCGCCCCGAGCAGATTGTTATCCCCCAGGGCGGCGATCTCCGCTTCCAGCATCCCGAAGCAGGGGCTGTCGGAACGCCACAGCTCCAGCATCCGGGCCAGGGTTTCCTCCGGGGGCGACGGGCTTCCGCCGGCCGGCGGAATTTGCTCCAGCGCGATGTTGGCGGATATGTTGCGCTCCAGCATTAAATAAACCCACACTTCGTCAGCGGTGACCGGTCTGGGTTGAACCGTTTCTGCAATCAGGTCGGCCAGGTTGTCAATGTCCGCGTCCGTAACTTCCGGCGCCGGCCCTGGCGTCGGCGGCACGTACACGACACTGGTGGTCGGCTGCAGCGAGGTATCGGAGGGCCCATCGGCGGTGGGTACGGATTGAGGCGGCAGGGGCATTACCGCCGGGCGATCCGTCTCCCCCGGCAGGGACGGCGCATCCGACTGGCATGACAGAGCCGCCAGCATCAGCCCGATGACGGCGACCGTCAACGCCAGCAGTTGGATACTGCCGGCGCGGCGCGTCACCACGCCACCGCCTGGCCGTCTCCCCGGGGATCCGACGCGCCGGCCAGCACGCCGCGACGCCGGTCGCGCACGATGAGCTGCACCACGCCGTGGTAGGAACCCAGCGGGTTCTGCACTACGTTGTGGCCCATCCGACCCAGGTCTCGGATCGTGTCGTCGGGCATCCCCATCTCCACCCTGAGCTCGCCGGCGCGGTTGATGGTCGCCGGGTCGGTGCCGGGGAAGCTGTGCCAGCGCGGCGATTCCACGGCGTCCTGGGGTTGCAGTCCCCCGTCAATCAACTTGGTCAACATCTGGATGCCAACCTGCGGCTGGACATCGCCGCCGGGCGTGCCGCCGACAACGGACACTTCTCCGCCCACGGTGGTCAGGTAACAGTTCAGCGTGTGCATGGTGCGCTTCCCCGGCGCGATGACGTTGGGGTGGTCCGGCTCGAGGCTGAAACCGCGGCCGGCCCGGTTGTTGAACAGCACCCCCGTGCCGGGAGCGACGACGCCGGAACCGAACCCGTTGGACAGGCTGTGGATCCAGCTGACCGCGTTGCCCTCGCCATCGGCGACGCAGAAGTAGGTGGTGTCGCCGCGACCGTCCACCGGCGTCAGCGGGCGCACTTCGCCGCCGGCCTGGAAGGGATGGATCTGGTCGCGGCGCAGGTCGGCGTACTCCGTCGACAGCAGGCCGTCCAGGGGCCAATCGACGAAATTGGGATCACCCGCGAGACGGTTGCGGTCCGAGTACGCGATCTTCTTCGCCTCCACCAGCAGGTGTATCGAATCCGCCGAGTTGGGCGTCATCGACGACAGGTCGTGGCCGCTGACGATGTTCAGCATCTCCAGCAGCAGGAAACCCTGGGACGGCGGTCGGGTCTGGTACACGGTGTGCTCGCGGTACGTGGCGCTGATGGCGTCGCCGACGTCGGCGCAGTGTCCGGCGAAATCGGCCTCGGTGAACAGCCCGCCGGCGTTGTTGATGCCCTCCACCATTTTCGCCGCGACGTCGCTGCGGTAGAACGCGTCGGCGCCGCCCTCGGCAACGGCGCGCATCGTGTTCGCCAGGTCGCCGTTGACCAGCACCTCGCCGACGCGAGGCGGCCGGCCGCCGTTGGCCAGGTAGATGTCGGCAGTGGCGGTAAAACGCGCGAGCAGTTCCGCGTTGCCGGCGAAGGACCGCGCGATGCGGGGCGACACCGGGAACCCCCGCTCCGCGTATTGGATGGCGGGAGCCAACAGTTCGGCAAAGGGGACGGTGCAGAAACGTTGGTGCATGGTCTCCCACGCCGCGGCCTCGCCGGGCACGGAAATGGAGTGCGGCCCCTGGATGGGCATCAGCGCCAGGCCCTGGCTGCGGTAGAACTCGGCTTCGGCGCCCGCGGCGGCGACTCCGCTGCTGTTGATGTTGGTGACCCGGCCACTCTTGGCGTCGTAGGCGAGGATGAAAGAGTCGCCGCCCAGGCCGCAAACGGGCACGAGGGTGACGCATTCCACCGCGGCCACGGCCAAGGCGGCGTCGAACGCGCTCCCGCCCTCCTGCATGACGCGGAGGCCGGCCGCCGCCGCCAGCGGCGAGTTGGAGCAGACCATGCCGTTCTGGCCGTACACGGCGCTGCGGGTAAGTTGGGTGATGGACATGACGCGGCCCTCCTGGGTAGCGGGTTGACCCTCTGATTATAATGGGCGCCGGCCATTTTGATACTCAAATTTGCCGGATCGATTAACGGGTTCAAGTCATAGTTACTCTCTGAAATTATGCAATGAATCGATCACTGCGTATTTTCTGCGTTTTTCAGGAATGACGCAATCGTTGAGGCTAAATGCACTGACGCATTGCGCAGCTGAATCGCCACTGGAACGTAGAATTCTGGATGAGGATCATCCTCTGGTAATGGGTATCCCCAATGCGCCACCAAATCGCCATTGGCGACCTCAAACTCTGATCGGGCAATCCCATCTCCGAAGGTGAGCGTATCCGTGTCGTTGTCGTATCCGCGGTCAGCCGACAGGTCCAAGTACCCCCTGGCACACAACACCAACTCGAACGACGTGGGCTTGTAAGTAGCCGAGTCGTAGTCCAGTATGTGCCCGTTGCAATAGTCAACATCGTCCGTCTCATCGTGCGGGTCGCCCGTGAGAATGACAATCGCATTGGATCCCGGGTCATATTTGGTCACTCGCAAAGTCATTTTCCTCCCTCCATATCGGCGGATCGAGGCATCTACGGCTGAACCAGTCCCTGTTTCCCTTTCGCACAGCGTTCAGTGCGTTGCGGTTCAGATTGACGGTTTTCACTTCACCCCCGTTCATAAGGGGGGAACCGCGGTGAAGTCGATCCGGACAGCATTGTCAGCATCGCATGCCTGGTTGGCGCCGCGGCCCGTCATTTCCCTAATCGGATCCGGAACGATACCGGCGCGGTTGGGTAATCTCGCCAACCTGGAAGAGTTGTATCTCAACGAGAACCAATTGACCGGCTGCGTCCCGCTGGGCCTACAGGGGGTTGAGATTATCGACTTCACCGACCTCGGCTTGCCGTTCTGCACCAACTGACCAACGCGGTTTCACGGTGGGGGCGCGTTCCCCCACCGTATCACGCCCTCCCCGCCCTCCACTTCCGCTAGCCATCGCCGCACGGTATCCCTCTGCGGCGGTACCATGGTATCGGGCGCAATCTCCGCCAGCGGGACCAGCACGAATGCCCGTTGCGTCATGCGCGGGTGCGGTATCTGCAGGTCCGGTTCGGCCAAATTCACCACCTGATCGCCGTAGAGCAGGATATCCACGTCGATGAGGCGGGGGCCCCACCGGTACGAGGCAACGCGACCGACCTCCGCCTCCACGCCCTTGCACGCGGCGAGCAGGTCGGCCGGCGTCAGGGTGGTCTCGTAGGCGGCGACGACGTTGAGGAAATTAGGCTGTTCTGCCACACCCCACGGTTCCGTTTCGTACACTGCTGAACACGCGGTGCGCCGCAGTCCCGGTGTCTCATCCAGCAGCCGCAGGGCCTCGGTGAGCGCCGCCAGCCGGTCCCCCAGGTTACCGCCCAGGCACAGGTAGGTTGTTACCGATCCGGCCATCCGTCGGGCCTCCAGTCGCGCACAATGGCGTCGGTCATGCGGGCCACCCGCACCATCTGCTTCACGTCGTGCACGCGCACGATGTCCGCGCCGCCGGCGATGCTCATGGCCACCGCCGCGGCGGTTCCCTCCACGCGGTCGTTCGCGGGCAGCCCCAGGACGCGGCCGATGGTGGACTTTCGGGAGACTCCCAGCAGCAACGGGTAGCCGAGCTCCCCCAGTTCGGGCAGTCGCCGCAGCAGTTCCAGGTTGTGGTCGGCGGTCTTTCCGAAACCGATGCCGGGGTCGAGGATGACGTTGTGGTCGGCGATGCCGGCCGCGCGGGCGATTTCGGCGATACGACGGAGACCGGTGATCACGTCGGGCACCAGGTCATCGTATTGCGCTTCCCGCCGGTTGTGCATCAGGATGGCCGGCACGCCGGCGGCGGCGATAACTCGCGCCATGTTGCCGTCGGCCAGCAGGCCCCAAACATCGTTGATCAGCGATGCGCCGGCCGCAATCGCCTGGCGGGCCACCGGAGCCTTGTAGGTGTCCACACTCACCGGAATCGCCACGGCGCGGCAGATGGCTTCCAGCGCCGGCAGCAACCGGTCCGCCTCTGCCGACGCGGACACCGGCGTGCTGCCCGGTCGCGTCGATTCCGCGCCCACGTCCAGCATGTCGGCCCCGTCGGCTTCCATGCGCTGGGCCTGCTCAACGGCAGAAGGGACATCGCCGGCCAAGCCGTCGCCCGAGAACGAGTCGGGGGCCAGGTTGATCACGCCCATCACGCAGGTGCGCCGGCCCCACACCAGGGGCTCACCGCCGGCCACGCGCAAGCGCGGGGGGTCACGTTGGGTCTGTGGCCGGTATGCCGTCAATTTGCTCTCCGGTGCCGCGCGGCGAGGGATTTCCGAAACCATTATACTTAGCCGCCGGAGACGCCATGAACCGCCGGCGAGGCGCCCCGCCGCGACGGGCGCCTCGCCAGCATCGCCCACGGAGGCAGGAATTGTCCACACCAGAAGAAGCGTTCACTGACCCAGGTTTGGAAAACCTGACGCAGCTGCAGGATCAGGCGGCTTTGGGAGGCGGCCAACGTCGCATCGACCAGCAGCACCAGCGCGGCAAGATGACCGCCCGCGAACGGCTGAACGCCCTGATGGACGACGGCACGTTCACCGAGATCGACCGTTTCGTCACCCACCGCACCACCGATTTCGGGTTGGCGGACCGCACCTTCCTCGGCGACGCGGTGGTCACGGGCTACGGCAACGTCGACGGCCGCCAGGTCTTCGCCTACGCCCAGGACTTCACGGTCTTCGGCGGGTCGCTTTCCGAGGTGGTCGGACAGAAGATCTGCAAGGTCATGGACCTGGCCGCGAAAACCGGCTGCCCGATGATCGGCATCTGCGACTCCGGGGGCGCGCGCATCCAGGAAGGGGCGCTGAGCCTGGCCGCCTACGGCGATATCTTCCTGCGCAACACCATGTACTCGGGGGTAGTTCCCCAGATTTCGGTCATCATGGGCCCGTCGGCCGGAGGCGCGGTCTATTCGCCGGCCATCACCGACTTCATCTTCATGGTGCGGGGAACCGGCCAGATGTACATCACCGGCCCGGACGTGGTCCGCGCCGTCACCGGCGAAGACGTGACCCACGAACAGCTCGGCGGCGCCGACGCCCACGCGGCCCGCAGCGGCGTGGCGCACTTCGTGCATGACTCCGAGGAGGAATGCCTGGAGGAATTGCGCCGCCTGATTTCCTTCCTGCCGCTGAACAACCTCGACGACCCTCCGGGCTACCGCTCCGCCGATCCCATCGACCGGGCCGACGAGGCTCTGCGCAGCATCGTTCCGGCGGAACCCAGCCGGCCCTACGACATTCGCGAGATCATCTACCACATCGTCGATGACGAGGACTTCATGGAAGTCCAGGCGGGATACGCGCCCAACGTCGTGGTGGGTTTCGCCAGGATGGCCGGCCGCACCGTGGGCCTGGTCGGCAACCAGCCGGCGTACCTGGCGGGTGTGCTGGACATCAACGCTTCGGCCAAGGCGGCCCGGTTCGTGCGGTTCTGTGATTGCTTCAACGTGCCCCTGGTGACGCTGGTGGACGTGCCGGGCTTTATGCCGGGCACCGAGCAGGAGTACGGCGGCATCATCCGCCACGGCGCCAAGCTCATCTACGCCTACGCGGAGGCCACCGTGCCCAAGGTGGCGCTGATTACCCGCAAGGCCTACGGCGGCGCGTATATCGTCATGAGCAGCAAGCACCTGCGCTCCGACGTGAACCTCGCCTGGCCCAGCGCCGAGATCGCCGTCATGGGCCCGGACGGCGCGGTGAACATCATCTACCGCGAGGAGATCAATAGCGCGGACGCCCCGGACGCCCGCCGCGCCGAGCTCATCTCCGATTACCAGGAACGCTTCACCAACCCTTACGTGGCAGCGAACCGCGGCTACCTGGACGACGTGATCGACCCGGCGTCCACGCGGGCCACCGTCATCCGCGCCCTGGAAATGCTGCAAAACAAGCGGGACACGCTGCCGGCCAAGAAACACGGCAACATCCCGCTATAATGATGGCACCGGAACGGAATGATCGGACGGGGTGGATCGGCATACCCAGTGTGCCGCCGGAACGGGCCGCCCAAGCCTTCATCGCGTTCTACCTGGCGATAGCGGCGGCAATTGTCATTGACGTATTGTTGATTACCCACAATCACCGGCCCGAAACGTGGCAGCTGACCGCGGAGATGGTCTTTGACGACGGTGGCCAAATCGCAGCTTGGGCGCTGGCGGCAACCTGGCCGGTTATGGAGGCAATGAGAATGGTATTCGCGTCAATATGGCAAGAACGAAAACTTCGTCAAGCTCGCGAGGAAGTCAACCGACTTTGGGCTGATTGGAACCGCCGGCGCATCCAGGCCGAGGAGCGCGGCGAAACTTTTGACGAACCGCCACCCGACATCGACAGGAACAATTCCGGCAAGCCTGCCCAGCAACCGTAAAGATCCGTTTCGCCTCACAGCGACCTGGCCGGGAGCAACGAAATGCAGTTTGGAGTCTTCTATCAAATCCCCTGCAGCGAGGGCCAAACTCCCGCCGACCGTTACGCGGACGTGATGGCGCAGGTGCAGCTGGCCGACCAACTTGGCTACGACATGGCTTGGCTGGCGGAGTTGCACTTCGCCCGCCGCTTTTCGGTGATGCCGGCGCCCCTGCTCATGGCGTCGGCGCTGTCGCAGACCACCGAGCGGATCATGCTCGGCACCGCGGTCAACCTGCTGCCGCTGCATCACCCCCTGCGCATCGCGGAAGAGGTGGCGACCCTGGACGTGCTGTCCGGCGGGCGGGCCGTGTTCGGCATCGGGCGCGGTTCCAACCCCAACCACTACCGCGGCTACGGTATCCCCATCGAGGAACGCAACGACCGATTCGTTGAAGGTTTGGATCTGGCGCTCCGGGCCTGGAAGGAAGACGTGCTGGACTACGACGGCCAGTACTATCAGGCGGAAGGCATCCGGCTGGAGCCCAAACCCATCCAGCGTCCCCATCCCCCGGTGTACATCGCGTCCAACGGCGCCGACACCTTCCCGCTGGTGGGCAGCCTCGGCCACAGCATCCTGGTAACCCCGCTGATCATCACCGTGCAGGGCGTCAGCGACGGGCTGGCTCACTACCGCGACACCCTGGCCGAACACGGCCACGACCAATCGGCGGTGAAGGTGGTGGTCAACGTGCCGGTGTACGTCGGCGAGACTTCCGAAGCCGCCAAAGCCGATTTCGCCCCCACGGTGGACAACTACCTCGACACGCTGCGAAGCATGCAGAACAATTCCCGCGGTTCCAGCCGGGCCAGCCAGCTCACCTACGAGGGAATCTATAACGAGTTGGGAGCCATCGGCGACCCGCAGCAGGTGACTGACCGCCTGAAGCAGTTCCAGGAGCTGTACCAACCCCAGGAATTCATGTGCTGGTTCAACATCGGCGGTATGCTGAGCAACCAGGAGGTCAGTCGATCGATGCGGCTCTTCGCCGACGAGGTGATGCCGCACTTTCGGAACGCTTAGCCCGACAAGTATCCGCACACCATAGTAAAATAGTCGAACAGTCACAATACAGAACCCCTCGCAATAACTGATCTCACATCGCCACAGTAGTTTCCCGAAGTTGTGCGACTGGCTATGCAAAACCGCCGGAACATCGCGGCTCTCGCTACATTGGTTAGTGAGATATCCGAAAGGCTCACTGCCGCCCACGAGCGGCTGGTGCAAACCGTCACGAGCCTGCTTCAAGAAGACCGGGCGCAGCTCTCGGCTTTGACCGACGGCCTGGGTGACTTGCGCGGGCAGGTGTCAGCTTTGACTGAAGCCCAGCAGCAGACCAACGATAGCGTGTCCGCCTTGACCGAGGCTCAGCAGCGGACCAACGATAGCGTGTCCGCCTTGACCGAGGCTCAGCAGCGGACCAACGATAGCGTGGGCACCCTGACTGACGGCCTCAACGAACTGCGCGCGCAAACGGCTACCTTGACTGACGGCCTCAACGAACTGCGCGCGCAAACGGCTACCTTGACCGAGGGCCTCAACGAACTGCGGGCGCAAACGGCTGCTTTGACCGAGGGCCTCAACGAACTGCGGGCGCAAACGGCTGCTTTGACCGAGGGCCTCAACGAACTGCGCACGCAAGTATCCGCCTTGGCCGGTGCTCAGCAGCAAACCAATAATCGAGTGACGGAAATGAACGGACACCTAACCTCCTTGTCTGGGCAAGTGGCCAATTTGACCGGCGGCAGATACGAAAGAGAAGTCGCACGGTTGGCGCCGCGCTACGCCAGACGGCAACTCAACTTGGTCAACGCAACCATCACGCACACCAGTTGGGAACCCGGTGACGTTGTCTCATCCGCCGTCAACTCGGACGACATCACTGATGCCGAAGCGGAGGACCTGAACCGCGCGGACCTGGTTATAACCGGCGGAGACACTGCCGGCGATACCATCCACGCCATTGCGGAAATTTCGCTCACCGTAGAACCCACCGACGTCATCCGTTCCGCCAGAAGGGCCGTCATTCTGCGTAAGGCAACGGGTCAAGTTGTCCATGCTATCGCAATTGGCAACGCTGCGACGCCGGATGCAATTGCCCTCGCCGAAAGCCACAACGCCACCATCCTGACTGTACCCGCTCCGGCGGAACGTGATTGACTCCCTCCGCAGTGATGGCTAGCCGGCAAAACACCAGCGGGCTTTTCGAGCACGGACGCGAGCAGCAAGTCCGGGAAACGGCGCCGCTGGCCGAGCGGATGCGGCCTGCCACCTTCGAAGAGTTCGTGGGGCAGGAGCACATCCTTGCCGAAGATCGTGTCCTGCGCCGCGCCATCGAAATCGACCGCGTGCCGTCCATCCTGTTTTGGGGACCGCCGGGGTCGGGCAAGACCACGCTGGCCCGGCTCATCGCCACCGTCACGCGCTCCTACTTCGAGCCGGTCAGCGCGGTGTCCGCCGGGGTGGCCGACCTGCGCAAAGCCGTGGCCGGAGCCCAGGAACGCCAGGCCCTCTATCAGCAGTCCACAATTCTGTTCGTCGACGAGATCCACCGCTTCAACAAAGCGCAGCAGGACGTGATCCTGCCCCACGTCGAAGACGGCACCGTCACGTTCATCGGAGCGACCACCGAGAATCCCTCCTTCGAGGTCAACGCGCCGCTCCTCTCCCGCTGCCGGGTGTTCACGCTGAACGCGCTTGATGAAGACGCGGTCATGGTGATCATTCAACGGGCGCTGACCGATGACCGCCGCGGCCTGGCGGCGCTGGAGCCGCAGCTGGAACCGGACGCGATGGCTCACCTGGTCAACATCGCCAACGGCGACGCGCGGGTGGCGTTGAACGCGCTGGAAATGGCGGTGGTAGCCGCCGAGCCGGACACAGCCGGCCAGCGCCGCGTCACCATGGACGGCATTGCCGACGCCCTGCAACGCCGTACCCCGCAGTACGACAAGGCCGGCGACAGCCACTACACGACACGATTTCCGCCTTCATCAAGTCGGTTCGCGGCTCGTCGCCCGACGGCGCGCTCTACTGGCTCGCTCGTATGCTGGAAGCCGGCGAAGACCCCATGTTCATCGCCCGCCGGCTGGTGATCCTGGCGGCGGAGGACATCGGCCTGGCCAACCCCGGCGCGCTGCCCGTGGCGGTGGCGGCCCAACAGGCGGTGCACTTCATCGGTCTGCCCGAGGGGCGCATCCCACTGGCCGAAGCAACCGTTTACCTGGCCACCTCACCCAAGAGCAACGCGGCGTACATGGGCCTGGAGCGCGCGCTGGACGACGTGCGCGGGCGTCCCCATGAACCCGTCCCGCTGCACCTGCGCAACGCGGTCACCGGCCTTATGCGCGGCATGGGATACGGCGGGGGCTACAAGTACAGCCACGACTATGAGGGGCACTTCGAGGCCCAGGAATACCTGCCGCCCGAGTTGTCCGACCGACGGTACTACGATCCCTCGGACCAGGGCTCCGAAGCCGCCATCGCCGAACGCCTGCGGCGGTGGTGGGGCAATGCCAGCTGACGTTGTCGGGTTAAATCCTCAGGTGCCGCAGGCCCGCCGCCAGGGCTTCAAACCACTGCTCCGAGCCCGCAACCTTATGCCACGGTACCGGCGGATCGGGCTGGCGTACGCGTAACCGGCGATCTCGCTATCGTTGTCGCACACCAGCCAGGGCATATGCTCCAGGGTTGTGCGGATCCGTTCGCGGAACTCCGACGGCGATGGCGGTTCGTATTCGAATGAGATTATCGTTTCGCGAACCACGGGCGTGTAAATCGCAAGCATTGCATCAGCGTCGGCTTCGGTCGCCACGCGGATTTGGCCGGACATGGTATTCCGGAGGGATATGGTCCTCGGGTTGGGATGTTTATGAGCGTTCCCGCCCCGGCGCGTGGAGCGAGGGGCCGGAATGACCGAACCAGGCTGCGGTCAGGGCGAAGTATAAACGTGCAGCAATTGGGACACCGATTGGTTCGGCAGCAGCTTCCGATCTATCACGGCCCGGACCTGCCAGCCCACGAAGGTATGGTGGGCGAGGACCGAAGGCATGAGTGGGTCGGGCACCGTCAACCGGAACGCCCAATCGGTCTCCTCGCCGGCGGCGATGATCGCCGGCCGCTGCAAGACCTCGAACCCCTCGATCACCCGTGCCTGCTTGCTGCCCGATCGTTCCCAACGCATGAGCTCAACGCGCAGTTCGCGCGCCTTCAAAGCCGCGCGGGACTTGATGGAGAGACTGCCGGTTACGATCCCACCGTTGGCCACTTTCGTCGAGTCCAGGGACAGGTCCAGCGTCAAGTTGCGATACCTGCGGGTGGCGCCCAACTCTTCGGGCAACGGCCCGCCGTCCAGCGGCGGCGCTTCGGAACTGCTGAACACGACCAGCTCCTGCCCGCAGTGGGCTGCCCGTCCTCGAGCGATATTTGCCAGCCATCCGTCACCCACCGGCAACCAGTCGGCTCGCGTCAAAATCGACGCCGACAATTCCCAGGAGATGCGGGCGTACTTGCCTTTTACGGTGGGCGGCGCCGCATCCGGCAGCCTCAGTCGAACCGTGTACCGCTGCGTTACCCCGCCTTCCAAGGCGGCTTCTTCCGCGAACACCTCGTCAATATGCGCGGGCCCACCGGGGTTTCGGGCGCCGCGCCGGCCCGGCAGCATCATCTGCGGCACCGCGTCCCGTGCCGAATCCACCCGCAACAGTTCGATCCGCGACAGCCTGAGCACCCCCAGGGCTGCCATAAACGAAACGTGTGGGGTTACCTCGATCTCGACATCCAGCGTGTCCCCAGCGTACAGCGGGCGCGAGTCAAGGGATACGCTGATATCGGCGGTAGGAGTTGCGGATTGCCGGAGCATGATGCAAAACCGGCTCAATCATCGACGAATGACGCGGGACGGCGTACCGCCGGGCTCAGGAGGAGCGGATCGCCGCGATGGCCTCGTCTGCGTTGACGATGTCCGCCTGCCGGTTGAGGATGCGGCCGATGAGAAACTCGTGCACGTCCGGCTCGCTGTCGGCGCAGCAGTCCTCGACGATGTACAGGCGATAATCGCGGTCGGCGGCAAAGCGCGTGGTGGACAGGACGACCCCGCTGGTCGCGTATCCCAGCAGGATGATGGTGTCGATATTGTTGCCGGTCAGCGCAACGTCCAGGCCGGTGCCGAAGAGGGCGTTGACCCGGTGCTTGCCCACCACCACCTCATCGTCCCGCGGACGCACATCCGGATGGATCAACGACACCGGATCAAACACCGCCGGCTGACCCGACGCCTTGCGTGCGCTGAACGTCTTGTTCCGCTGGCTAATTTCCGGATACCCCGGCCGGAACACCGTGGCGCAGTAGCAGACCATCAGGCCGGCCTCACGGGAGGCGGCCTGTAGCCTCACCGTGCGGGCCACCACTCCACGCTCCACGGCGTGGGGCAGGTTGCCCATCGCCTCCGCGTAGAAGTCGGCGATAAGCAGCGCGGTGGTATCGCGGTTGATGGCAAATTCGGCCATATCGGGCCTCGGCTTTCCGACGGTAAGTGCGTTTGACAGTTGGTCTTCCACTTGGTAATATAACACTGTCCAGCGACCCCCGGATAGTACATAAGTTGGGGCGTGGACTACCTTGGGGCCTGTATAGGCCCCTTACTATTTTTTCAATGAGGTCAAGCGATTCGGTTCGCGCTTTTGGTGGACGCCGGCTATCTATTCGCAGAAGGTTCCAAACCTCTCTCCCCATCAGGTAGGAATCCTTTGCGTCGCATTAGCGTGGCCCTGGACCAAGCGAAGACAAAAGCTAAACTGCTGGAAACAGCGATTGAGAAAACTGGTGGCGCTTCTTTGCTGCGCATCTACTGGTACGATGGCGTACTCTCCGATGACCAACGTGCGCTGGCCAACACTGATGATGTGAAATTCAGGGCGGGGGTAGTCAATCCGGCCGGGCAGCAAAAGGGTGTCGACTCTTTGATTGTTACCGACCTGATTGAATTGTCTCGCAATCACGCCATATCGGATGCGGTCCTGCTCTCTGGTGATGGCGACCTCAGAATAGCCGTTCAGATCGCGCAGAGTTTCGGCGTTCGTATTCATTTGGTAAGCATCGAACCCGTAAGCTTTGATGATCAATCCCGTTCCCAACTCCTTTCGCAAGAGGTGGATACAACTACCGAATGGAGCAGGTCCGATGTTGCCCAGCTTATAACATTGAAGCCGGGCTTTGATGCCGTTGAGGAACCATCTGGTAGTGCTGGGCCATCTGAAATTATCGATGAAATCAAAGGCGTTTTAGAGCAGGCCGTTGATGAGATTGTTGCCTCGCTTGACCAAAGCCAGATTAATCACCTCACCCAGGAAATCGAACGCGACGGTAACATACCCGGAGAATACGATCGCAGGCTGCTGAATACCGCAAGCAGCGAATCAAAATTGAGTCGCCGTTTAGAACGCCCGGAAGTGACTTACCTACGCAACCAGTTCCGCGATAAGGTCGGCACCACTGGGAGTGCTCAATAAATACCACGCCTCCTTACCATACATAATGACGGAAGAAGGCATTTTGGTGGAGCAGCCTCTAAACCTAAACCGCCTCCCTCAGGCGGCGCACCGTTCCGTTCACCCGCGACAGCGCCTCGTCCACGTCCGCCGAGGAGACGTGGCGGTGCGTGACCATGCGCAACGACTGCTCGCGGCTGTGGCTGACCAGAACGCCGTCCTCGCGCAGGGCCGCAATCACCTCGCGGGCCTCGCCGACCTGGTCACGGTCAACCTCGAAGATGACTATGTTGGTGTGGATGCTGTCGGGGTCCACGGTCAGGCCATCAATATCCGCCAGACCGGCGGCCAGGCGGCGGGCGTTGGCGTGGTCGTCGGCCAGCCGCTCAACCATCGTGTCCAGGGCTACCAGTCCGGCAGCAGCGAGCACGCCGGCCTGACGCATCCCGCCGCCCACCATCTTCCGCCACTTGCGCGCCCGCGTGATGAACTCCTGCGAGCCGCACAGCACCGAACCCACCGGGCAGGACAGCGCCTTCGAGAGGCAGAAACTCACGTCATCCACGTCCTTGGTCAGCTCCGCCACGGGCACTTCCAGGGCCACCGCGGCGTTGAAGATGCGCGCGCCGTCCAGGTGCACCGCCGCCCCGGCCGCGCGGGCAACGTCAACCACTTCCCGGGTGTCCTGCGGAGTCATCACGCCGCCGCTGCAGCGGTTGTGCGTGTTCTCCAGGCAGACCAGCGTGGAGGCGGGAACGTGGATATTGGAGGCGTCCCGGATCGCGCCCGCCACGGATTCCGCTGAGATCCGGCCGTTGGCCTCGTTGGGCACGAGGCGGACCTGGGCGCCGGCCAGCGCGCTGGGGCCCGCCGACTCGTTCCAGAACATGTGGGCTTCCTGGCCCATGATCATCTCGTCGCCGCGACTGCACCAGGTCAGCGCGGCAATCAGGTTGCTCATCGTGCCGCTGGCGGTCAGCAGGCCGGCCTCCTGGCCCAGCAAGTCGGCGGCGCGTTCCTGCAGCGCGTTGATCGAGGGGTCCTCCCCGAACACGTCGTCGCCAACCTCGGCTTCGGCCATCGCCCGGCGCATCTCGTCGGTGGGGTGGGTAATGGTGTCGCTGCGCAGGTCAATCAAAGCCATAGTGCCTCCTGGGTGACAATTGAATAGGGTTGCGTCTTTTGTCGGCTATTCTAGCACCAGTGAGCGGCACCCTAAACGGCAGCATACGGGTTTAGGGTTGTCCGGCGGGATCCACCAGGGTTTCCAAGCGTGTTACCCATTCGTTGAACCGCCGGCATTCGGCACGGATTTTATCCAAACCGATTTCTTCAGCCACGAGTGGCCCGTCAGCAGCTTTGCGGTATCTTGGCATCACCCGTTCAATCCGCTTGCTTGGAGCAGTGTCGGGGTCGTCATTGATGTCCTCGGGGGTTGGGAACTGGGAGCGTACTTCCCGGAGATCTTGTACCGATCTGTCCGATGCGAAAGGCAAGACAGCAAAGGAACTTACGTTCGAGAACAGCAAAGACTCAAATTCGTACTGCTGAACGTACGGAAATGTTACTTGCGGATTTACTCCCTGGAGACGAGACTCCTCCGCAATTCTAATGGCAATGCGTTGTTCTAATCCTGACGGCGTTTCGTTGCTCTGTTTGTCCCTGAATCCGTAAAAATCGACCAAGGAGGTGACGAAGTCGTGGTTCCGCAACAATCTGACCATCTCCCCGCTCAGCCGGGGCACCCTTATGTCACCCCCAAGCAAAATTGGCTCGGACTTTATGCCTCTGGGTCCTAGCAGAGGAACCAAAACGCTCTTGACAAAATTCTCTTCTGTCTGGCCTTCTACCGAAATGGCTAGATGTATCACGGCCGTCCACCAAACAAGTTCTTCTGCCAGAGTTCTCCGGGAGAAAAGCCGTCATCAAGCCAGATTTGGTACTTTGCCGGGTCAAGCTTGCGAAACTGCGTACGGCCCTCTTGCAAGTCCAGTGTGAAAATCTCTTCCAAGTCGAAAGCGTCAACCAGTAACGGCGATTGAGTCGCCACGATGACCTGCCTTTCAGTGGCGAGGGAGTTGACCATGCCACCAACCAAGTTAACGGCCGCCGGATGCAAGCCAAGTTCGGGTTCGTCCAACAGTATCACATCGGGCAGCATCCCTGATGGAAGATTGAGCAGCGTTACTAGGGCGAAGAACCTCAGAGAACCATCCGAAGTAAGATGTGCGCTGAAGGTTTTGTCCGTCCATTTGGCTTTCCAGCGCAAAGCAACCTTTCCGTAGCTTTCCTCGATGGCGAAACGGTCGAAACCGGGGAGTATCCGACCGATTTGGCGACAGATGAATTCGTAGCGACGGACGTCTTCCTGTTCCAATCGGTACAGTACCGCTGCTAGATTCCCTGCGTCGCTGCGCAGCCGATTGCTTTCTCCGATATCCCATCGCTTTTTGATGTCGGAACTGTCAGAGGTGTCGTGAAATTGATGTACGGAGCAGTTACGGAGCAGTCTGACAATTATCGAGGCGGTTTGCGTATTGACGCCAGGGAATCCCATCGATTGCGCGGCTTCTACAATCCGTGCCTCGCGATGTCCACTGTCGAGATATTGCCATGATGCTTCGGTTGGGTAATCATACGCGCTGTACCGAAAAGCTTCCTCACTGAAGAAGAAGCGATCAGGATGAGCGTGGGACAGCGCAAACCGATAGTCGTTCCGGCCTTTCTCAGCACGCAACCTGACTTCAGATTCCATGCGTGGTGTAACGCCATTGCCACCGAACAATTGGTCGTCGGCTCCGCCGTATTGCTCAACAAATTCGCCAAGTCGCCGTGAGCGTAGCATCCAACTCAGCATCTCGAAGAAGCGAATGAAATTGGACTTGCCCGAGCCGTTGGCTCCAATCAGTACAGTTGCCATGGGCAAATCCATAAGCTCAACATCAGCCAGTGACCGGAAGCCTCTGATACGGACAGATTCAATGATTGCAGGCGTCGTGTAAGCGTGTCCGTCCGTCGTGGGTGTAAACGCAGTTTGGATAGTCATGGGTGGCCTCGCTGCAGGGAGGTCGTAACGCACGGTGTCGAAAACTGTTGATTACATACTATATTAGCACGACGCAGCCTTACCTCGATTGAAAACCTGTTACCATAGCGCGCGGCTTGAGCCACCATACCATTGACTGGGAGGGGAGATCATGCGACAGAGCGCCGTCAGTTTCATAGCAAAAGGGATGACCTTCGAGGGTATCATCGCTTTTCCCGACGGCGAGGGACCGTTCCCCGGCGTGGTGATGTGCCACCCCCACCCGCTGCACGGCGGCAGCATGGACAACAACGTGGTGGCGGCCGTAACTTTTGGGTTGGCCGACGCCGGCATTGCGTCGCTGCGGTTCAATTTCCGCGGCGTTGGCAACAGCCAGGGCCAGCACGCCAAAGGGGAGAAGGAACACGAGGAGACCCTGGTGGCAATGGAATTCCTCGGAGCGCTGCCCGACGTTGACGACGAGCGCATCGGACTCGGCGGCTATTCGTTCAGCACCCGGGTCATCTGCGCTCACAAGCAGCTTTACAAGAAACCCCTGGCCATCGCGCTCGTCGCTCCTTCCCTGGAGGCCATCACCGACAGCCCGCTCCAGAAGGACAAGACCCCGCGCATGATCATCACCGGCGACCGCGACCGTCTCGTCAACTCCGACGGGGTCGACGAGCAGTTGGGCAAGTTCAATCCCCCGGCCGACTATCACGTGGTGGCCGGCGCCGATCACTTCTGGGTCGGGCAGGAACATCAGATGGCCGAAAAGGTCGTGCAGTTCTTCCTGGACCATCTGGCCACGCCGTAGTCAATGTTCCGGTCGCGGAGAGATCGCACGCCGATTTATCGGGACTGGACCCTGCTGCAGCTGGCGGCGTTGGCCCTGGCGCTGGACCAGCTCACCAAGTTCGTCGTGCGGCAGACCCTGGAGTGGCATTACTCCTGGCCGGTACACGGTTTTTTCCGGTTCACCCACGTGCAGAACACGGGGAGCGCCTTCGGACTGTTCCAGGGCAACAACCTGCCGCTCCTGATCGTCTCCCTGGTCGGCGTCGCGGTGCTGGCATACATCTACCACACCCAGGAACGGCCCGGCATCAGGATGCGGGTCAGCATCGCGCTGATGCTGGGCGGCGCGCTGGGCAATCTCGTTGACCGCATCTGGCAGGGCCACGTGACCGACTTCATCGATATCGGACCGTGGCCGGTGTTCAACCTCGCCGACTCCTCTATAGTCGTCGGCTTGCTGATCATGGCATGGGTGCTGGTCTTCAACCGGGACCAGCCGGCAGCCGCAGTCCCCGATGGCCCGCCCGCCTACGCCGTGTGTCCGATTTGCGATGGCGCGATGATCAGCCTGCCCAACGGCGCCCGCTGCGCCGATTGTGGCGTCCGCGAGCGCATCCTCCGGTCGCGGGAGCCAGGACAGTGAGCGCCGCCAATAACGGATCCGGAGTCGGCGACCGTTACGAATTCGTCGTCGACGGCCCTTCGGAGCGGTCAAGGCTGGACGCCTGGCTGGCCCAAATGCCGGAACTGTCCGCTGCCGGCCTTTCCCGCAGCCGCTTGCAGACCCTGGCCACCGAGGGCATGATCACCATTAATGGAGGCGTTGCCCGTCCTGCCCAAAGGCTTCGGCCGCGGGACACGATCACCGTCCGCGTCCCGCCGGCCCGGTCTCCGGCCAATCTGATCCCCCAGGACATCCCGGCGCCCGCGGTCTTCGAGGACGAACACCTGATCGTGGTGGACAAGCCGGCGGGCCTGCCCGTTCACCCGGGGCCGGGCCATCCCGACGGCACCCTGGTCAACGCCCTGCTGGCGCGATGTCCCGACATCCGAGGCATCGGCGGAGAACTGCGACCCGGCATAGTGCACCGCCTCGACCTCGACACCTCCGGCCTGATGGTGGTAGCCAAGACGCAGACCGCCCACCAGCGTCTTACCGAACAACTGAAGAACCGTGAGTTCCAGAAGGAGTACCTGGCCCTGTCCGTGGGCATGGTCACGCCGGAGTCGGGCACAATCGACGCCCCCATCGGACGGGACCCGAGACATCGCCAGAAGATGGCCGTGGACGCCGGCGGCCGCGCCGCTCGCACCCACTACGAGACCCTGGAGGAAATGGAGGGGCACACCCTGCTCAATCTCGTTCTCGAGACTGGCCGGACGCATCAGATCCGCGTGCACCTGGCGTACCAGGGCTATCCGCTGCTGGGCGACGCGGTTTATGGGAAAGCCAGCGCCCTGGTGAACCGCCAGTTCCTGCACGCCGCTCGGCTGGGTTTCCACCATCCTGTGACCGGCGCGTGGATGCAACACTCCGCAGACCTGCCCGGAGACCTGTCCAGCGCCCTGGGGATGCTGCGAGGGCGCCGGACGGAGAATTATTAGACCCTACTGCGTACCCGGTTTGGCGGCGGAGAAACGTCAGAGTCAGGATTTTCCAGATTTGGGGATTATCCGGATTGGAACCGTTCGGTGACGGAGACCTCCCAATCCTGACAAATCATAAAATCCCGCAAATCCTGATTCCGACGATTTGCGAAATCAGGTACGCATGACACATTAGACCCCATGTTTTGCTTTTACGATGGTGCGCTATAATTTATTGGCATCCATCACCGTTCCTCCAACTCCGCACCACAGGCAACCCGAACATGAGCACTGACACGCCCTCCGGCACCGGCGAGATCCCCGCCGACTTCATCCGCACCATCATCAACGAGGATCAAGCCGCCGGCGCCTACGACGGCCGCGTGGTGACCCGCTTCCCGCCCGAGCCCAACGGCTACCTGCACATCGGTCACGCCAAGTCGATCTGTCTCAACTTTGGCGTCGGCGAGCAGTACCGGGGCGCCCGCTGCCACATGCGGTTCGACGACACCAACCCGACCCGTGAGGACATCGAGTACGTCGAATCGATCCTCACCGACGTGAAGTGGCTGGGGTTTGATTGGGGCGAGAATCTTTTCTATGCGTCCGATTATTTTGAGCAGTTCTACGAGTCCGCCGAGCAGCTGATCCGCGACGGCAACGCCTACGTGGACAGCCTCACCGCCGAAGAAATCAGAGAGTTTCGCGGCACCCTCACCGAGCCGGGCCGCGAAAGCCCCGACCGCAACCGGCCCTCCGGGGAGAGCCTGGACCTGTTCCGGCGGATGCGCGCCGGCGAATTCGCCGACGGCGAGTACGTCCTGCGCGCCAAGATTGACATGGCGTCGCCCAACCTCAACATGCGCGATCCGGTGCTATACCGCATCCGCCACGCCGAGCACCACCGCACCGGCAGCGATTGGTGCATCTACCCCATGTATGACTACGCCCACTCGCTGTCGGATTCCATCGAAGGGATAACCCATTCCCTCTGCACCCTGGAGTTCGAGGATCACCGGCCGCTGTACGACTGGTGCCAGGAGGCGCTGGGCATCTACCGCAGCCGCCAGATCGAGTTCGCCCGGCTCAACCTGACCCACACCGTGATGAGCAAGCGACGCCTGCGGCAGCTGGTCGAAGAGGGCCACGTGGCCGGGTGGGACGACCCCCGGATGCCCACGCTGAGCGCCCTGCGTCGCCGGGGGTACACGCCCGAATCGATCCGCGACATGTGCGAGCGCGTGAGCGTCGCCCGCCGCAACACCATGACCGAGCTAGCGTTGCTGGAGCACTGCCTGCGCGAGGACCTCAACCGGAGGGCTCCCCGACGTATGGCCGTGCTGCGTCCGTTGAAGGTAGTGATAACCAACTACCCCGAAGGCGGCAGCGAAGAGTTTCAAGCCATCAACAACCCCGAAGACGAAACCATGGGCACGCGACAGGTTCCCTTTGGCCGTGAGGTGTACATTGAACGGGATGACTTTATGGAAGACCCGCCCCGTCGCTTCTACCGGCTGGCGCCAGGGCGCGAGGTTCGCCTGCGCTACGCCTGCCTGATCACCTGCACCGACGTGGTGAAGGATGAACATGGCGAGATCGTAGAAGTCCATTGCACCTATGATCCTGAGAGCCGTGGCGGCAACGCGCCCGATGGCCGTCGCGTCCAGGGCACCATCCACTGGGTTTCCGCCGACCACGCCGCGCCGGTGGAAATCCGCCTCTACGACAACCTGTTCACCGAATCCGACCCGGCCGGAAGCGAAACCGATTTCCTGGACCTGATCAACCACGACTCGCTCGAAACGGTAACTGCCATGTCCGAACCCGCCCTGGCAACGGCGGAGGCGGGCGACCGGTTCCAGTTCGAGCGATTGGGCTACTTCTGCGCCGACACTGATTCCCGCCCCGGCGTTCCGGTGTTCAACCGCACCACCACGCTCCGCGACACCTGGGCCCGTATCAGCCAACGGCAGGGGTAGCCACGCCAATGCTTCCCGACGTACTGAAACCGAAAGCCCCGCCCATCAAAACGCAAGGCATCAAAACCAAACTGGCGCCGTTCATTGCCCGGCATGTTGAATGGGACCACGCCACCGGAGGCCGCTGGGTGGAGCCGTTCCTGGGTTCTGGCGCAGTGCTGCTGAACATCAAGCCGCACCGGGCGTTAGTTGCCGATTCTTGCGTCCCTATAATCAATTTCTACCGGGCGGTTCAGCAGGGACAGGTTACCGCTGCCCGGGTCGAAACATTCCTGAGATGTGAGGGGGAGCGCCTCCGAGTGGAAGGAGCCGACTGTTATTACCAGATCCGTGAGCGTTTCAACAGCGATGGTGACCCACTGGATTTCCTGTTCGTCAGCCGCTCTTGCTTCAACGGGCTGATGCGATTTAACCAAAAAGGACAGTTCAATACGCCCTTCTGCAAAAAGCCGGAGCGTTTCCGGCAAGCTTATATCACCAAGATTTGCAACCAGGTGCAATGGACTGCCGATGCCATGCTCGGACGCGATTGGGAGTTCGTGTGCGCTGATTGGCGCGAGATTATCGACCAAGTTGGAAGCGAGGACTTTATCTACGCGGATCCTCCCTATTCTGGCCGCTTCACCGATTACTACAACAGCTGGAGCGAACAGGACGGCTACGAACTGGCACAAGCGCTCCAAAGTGCCCCCTGTCGCTTCCTCTACTCAATGTGGGTGGAAAACCGCTTCCGACGCAACGACCGTCTCTTTGACTGGTTCGCCGGCTACGAAATCGCCACCTTCTCCCACTACTACCACCTGGGCGCTACAGAATCCCTGCGCCATGCTATGCAGGAAGGGCTGGTCATCGGATGAGGGAATATATTATCAATTTCTTGACTGGCCTTGAGAACGGCTATGGGGTCTGCGGCATCATAGACCGCCGGGGAAGGATCTATCCTCTGGGTTCTGATTGCGAAAGTCCTGAGTACAATTTTTGAGAACATCGCGCGGCAATCAGTGGCATCATACGCTCTGCGAGAAGGACTGACGCTGATTGAGCCCGGTAAGCAGAATTTCTACCCGGATTTCACCTTGGCCAACGGCGACGATGATCCCAACAAAATCGCCATTGACGTTAAAACCACGTACAGATCCGAACCTGATAAGCCATTCGGGTTCACCTTAGACCGAACGCCGCCTTCGCGTGGTAGAACAGATTCTGACCGTCGAAGAACGAGACGGCGCGTTTGACTGCGGGTTCAATCGTCACGATTAAGCCAAGAAAATAACCCCTTCGGGCCTATCCTTGCGGATAGGAAATCCTCCGGGGGGGTAATTGGTATGCAGTATAATCTATGCCATCGCCGGCGTCAAGGGTTAACCCGCCGGCAGCAGCACCGAACCGCCCGCCGGGCCGCTAACCTATTGGGTGGTGTAACCCGAGGAGGCTCACCCGCCATGCCTGCCCCCGTTCGCGTTCGTTACGCTCCCAGCCCCACCGGCAACCCGCACATCGGCAACATCCGCACCGCCATGTTCAACTGGCTGTTCGCCCGTCGCAACGGCGGGCAGTTCGTCGTGCGCGTGGAGGACACCGACCAGGGCCGCATCACCGAAGGCGCGGTGGACCACATCCTGGACGGGCTGGAATGGCTCGGAATTAACTGGGACGAGGGCCCTCGAGTGGGCGGCCCCTACGGACCCTACTTCCAGTCCGAGCGGCTCGAGCGCTACCACGATGCCGCAGAGCGATTGATCGCTTCGGGCAACGCGTACCGCTGCTACTGTCCGCCCGAGCGGGTGGCGGAACTGCGCAAGGAGCAGGCCCGCAACAAGCAGCGCCAGGGCTACGACAGCCACTGTAGATTTCTGTCCGATGCGGAACGGCGGGCCAAAGAGTCGGAGGGCTCCCCTTCGGTACTGCGCTTCGCCATGCCGCAGTCCGGCGTGACCTCCGTGGAGGACTCGATCCGCGGGCACGTCGAATGGCAGAACGACCTGACCGACGATTTCGTCCTGGTCAAGTCTGACGGATTCCCCACCTACCACATGGCGGTGGTGGTGGACGACCACGCCATGGACATCTCCCACGTGCTGCGGGCCGAGGAGTGGCTGCCCAGCACGCCGCGCCACGTGCAGCTGTACCGGGCGTTGGGCCTGGATATGCCAACCTTCGGACATCTGCCCATGATCCTGGGGTCGGACCGGGCCAAGCTTTCCAAGCGTCACGGCGCCACCTCCCTCATGGAGTACCGCGACGACGGGTTCCTGCCGGAGGCACTGATCAATTTCATGGCCCTGCTCGGGTGGTCATTGGACGGGGAGACCGAGGTCATGACCGCCGACACCATACGGGACAACTTCACCCTGGAGCGGGTGGGCAAGCCGGCCGCGATCTTCGACCTGGACAAGCTGCAATGGATGAACGGAGTGTACATACGCCAAACGGCCGACGAAGACCTGGCCGACCGCGTACTGCCTTTCCTTGAGCGGGAATATCCCTCGCATCTGCTGCCGATAGACCGCGATTACCTGCTGCGCATCGTCCCGCTGGTTCAGGAACGGCTCAAGACACTGGCGGACGCGCCCGACATGCTTTCCTATTTCTTCGAGGAAACGCTGGAGTATGACCCCGCGTCCGTGGTGCAACGCGGAATGGACCCGCAGGGCGCCCACGCGGCTATCATGCGTGCCCAGTCCGACCTGGCATCGGTCTCGGCTGCCGAATTTGATCACGAAAATCTTGAAAATATTCTGAGGGCGACCGGCAAGGACATCGAATTGTCCGGACGCCAGTTTTTCGGCGCCCTGAGGACCGCGATCACCGGCCGCACTGCCACGCCGCCGCTTTTCGAGATGATGGAAGTGATGGGTCAGGCAAGAGTGCTGGAACGGCTGGAAGCAGCAGCGGAAAAGTTGTCCGCGCTCTAGCCCTTGCCGGCCCTCGGCACGGGCGGGCCACAATGAGGGCGCAGCGGCCCGTTGCCCGTTGCTATTCGGGGCGTCTTCGCGGCCCGGTTCCCGACATCCACCTCCCGCAGTCCCGCGCCGAGCATTCCCGCCGCAAGCGCGAACGACCCGACTCCCGGAACGGCGAAAACGCCGGACAGAACGTGACCAACGGGAGTAACCGGGACCGTATCGCCATTCCCAACAGCGAGCAGGGTCACCACGCTCCGCCACGTTGCGGCCGGCAGGCTGGAGAATTGCTTCGGCTGCGCATTTGTTTCCGCGAAGTACATCAACGCTGCGGCGATCACCGGCGACAGGATCAGTCCGCCCACGATGGCCAACAGTGGGCTCCCCTTTTTCGAATCACGGTCGCTATCAACCGCCCGCCCGGGAAGTATCGGAGCCGATTCATCGTCTGTGTCAGCAACCCGGCGGACATCGGCAAGCGGGAGGCTGAGATATCCTCCCGTTACCTGCGCCAATGCGGCGGCGTCAATTGTGTCCACCGGCGTCAACGCGATAGCGACCTGTGGCGCCAGGCAGACCCATCCAGGCCCGCTACCGGCGTGGACCAGGGTCTCAGAGCATACTCCACCTGGAACGCCGCGACCGTGGGATCCTCGATGAAGTGGAACCGGACGCCGAAATTGGCTCCGAAACCGAGCGCCGTCCACAGAATGAGAGCGGTCGAGTTGACGTCGAAGTATCCGCGAGAATACGCGGGCCACTGTGGGCGGCGTGGCAACTGGCGTGGGCCGCTATCTGATATTTGCGCCCGCCAGGGACGGGAAAACGGGCCGGATGCGCCGGGCAAACATAATATCACCGAGGTGGTCGATGCCATCGTCTCCAGCCGACGGGCGCCTTCACTGTAATTTAGAAATTCAATCAAAATTATTCGCTTTTTTGGGTTGACACCAATTCGTTTGAGGGTTGTAAAGTAGTGCCATGTTACCGACCATAAGCACAGTCGGATTGACTTGTGGAATGGCCAGATAAGGCCAGCGGACAGCCCGCCCCACTCTCGGTGCGGAGACATAAAAACCGGTGGACGCGGTGAGTTGGGAGCGGGTGGCAATAAAAAAATGAGGTCTTCAGGAGCGATTGAAAGATGACCGTAAGCGTGGCTAAGATTATCAGCGACGGAGTGTTCAAGGTTGACGGCGGATCGAGTTTCGGATCGATACCCAAAATGATGTGGGAGAATCTGGTTTCCACCGACCGAAAAAATCGGGTGACGATGGGCCTGAATTGCCTTTTGATCGAGTGCGCCGGCAAGAAAATAATCGTGGACACCGGCGTGGGCCCCAAGGATAACTTTCGCGACAAGGAAATGTATGGGCTGGTCCCCAGCCGACTGATGCGCAGCCTCAAGGGGCTGGGGCTGGGCCCTCGGGATATCGACGCCGTCGTACTCTCCCACCTGCATTTCAGTCACGCCGGCGGCTCAACCCGCATGGACCGCCTGGGCGACATGGTTCCCTCCTTCCCCAGGGCCACTTACTACGTTCAGCGCGCCAGCTGGGAAGACGCCCACAACCCCTCGCTGCGCAACGCCGAGGCATTCCGTGTGGAAGACTTCGCCCCCATCGCCGACCGGGGCCAATTGGAGATTCTCGACGGGGACACGGAGCTGTTTCCCGGGCTCAACCTGATCGTCACGGACGGCCACTGTCTGGGGCACCAAATCGCTGTCTTCACCTACGGTGGCGAGCGCGTGGTCTATCTCGGGGACCTGGTCCCCACGCCGCATCACCTCGGCCTGACCATCATCTCCTCCTTCGATTACGAGCCCGAGACCACGCTGGATCAGAAGCGCACCATCCTGGCCGATGCCGAGCGTCAGGGACACCTGCTGGTGTTTTCCCACGGACACGAGACCCGCGCCGGCTACCTGGAGCGACGCCAGGACATGAACTACCTGCGGCCCGTGGAATTCTAGTCCCGCACGCCGGCGCAAGCCACCCGTCGGACCCCGGTCGCCCGGGCGTGACGCGCCGGGAGTCGCGCCCTCGGGGCAGTTGCTTCGCCTACCGCGACCCCGTCGTGTAGGGCGTGTCGCCCAACGGGTGGTCGGCCCACTTCCCGGCTTCCACGGAAGTGAGGAAGTCGGACACCAGGCGGTTGAAGAGTTCCGGCTCCTCCAGGTTGATGGCGTGCCCGCACTGCGGCAGAACCGCCAGCCCGCTCCGCGGGATCGCCCGTTTCATCATGATCGAAGGCTCCACGCACGGATCGTCCTCGTCACCGATCATGATGAGAGTTGGCACCTGCAACCGGTTCATCTGGAGTATCAGCTGATCGACGGTCGGCCGACGCAACTGGACGCCGCGGAAGGTGTAAGCCGAGCCTCGCGCGTTGTGCCCGAAGAGCAGCCGCATGAATTCCTCGTATCCGCGGGGGTCCTTGCGCTGGAGTTGCACCCGGGTCGGCCCGCTCCCATAGTCCTTCATTACTGCGGGAGTGCCTTCGGCCAGCAGGCGGGCGGCCATCGCCTCCCCTCCGGTCCGGAAAGCCTCGTTGTGCGTGGTGCCCGAGCCGGCCGACGCCACGATGATGGCCTTGCAGCGTTCCGGATAGCGCAGGGCGAAATTCAGCGCCACGTTCCCGCCCATTGACAGGCCGCCAATGTAAGCCTGATCGAGGCCAAGTTGGTCCATCAGCCGGTGCAGATCCTCGATGGTAATGTCCTGCGAGTACGCCTCAGGGTCAGAAGGCACGTCGGAGGGAGGGTAACCGCGGTCGTTGTAAGTGATCACGCGATAGCGGTGGCTGAAATAGCGCACCTGCTGCTCCCAGCTCTCGTAGGAACCGGCAAACTCGTGGCTCCAGATCAGCGGAAAGCCATCGCCGGTTGACTGGTAGAAGATGCTGACGCCGTCGGAATCGAAGGTGGGCATGTTTGCTCCAGAATTGGTGATGCTGGAAATCTAACGGTGGCGGCGAAACAGCCGCCAGACCTCGATGCTGAATCCCGGAAGCAGGTCGCCGCCGTCCAATACGTCGTCCTCGCTCAGGATTTCCGGAGGCCGACCGGGGCGATAGCGTGTAACGGTGGTTTGTTCCGGGTCTCCGTACCAAACCTCTCGACTGCCGAAATCCAGCCACATTTGGGCGCGTTCGGCGACCATGCGCGGGGTATCGCTGGGCGATTTAATCTCCACGGCCAAGTCGGGGACTATGCAGCGGTATCCTGGTGAAAACCCTTCGATTCGGCCGGGTGAAATCCAAGCCACATCGGGCGCGCGCACGGTGTCCGGATCGGATTCCAATTGGAAACCGGCGTTATCCCGTATTACACCGTAGTCGTTGTCTTCACTGTAACGGCCTAACGCGATGACGAATCTACCCGACACGTCACCGTGCCCATCTCCCGGTGGTGGCATCTTTTCGGTCAACTCCCCGCGCACCAACTCGTAGCGGTAGCCGTCGTCGGGCATGAGCTGCAGTTCATCGGCGGTGATCAGTTTTGTTGTGGCCATTGGGCGCCTGCCTTGGGGATGCTTCCGTTCCCGGCATTGTAGCATCAAAGGGCCCTTCCCCCTTGCGGAGGAAGGGCTGTGATACCCGGCGGTTGTTGCGCGTCTACTCGTTCGGCGTCAGCGCCAAAGACCGAATTTCGCCGAACTCCTTCTGCAGCTTGTCCCAGGTCTCCCCGCCGTCGCTGCTGACGTACACGTATCCGTAGATGCTGGCGGCCACCATGACATCGTCGACATGAGGGCTGGCGGCGAACCAGTACACCACGGAGTTGGGCGTCGCTGACAGCTGCGGGGCATCCCAGGATGCGCCGGCGTCGCGCGTGCGACGGATGGTTCCGGTGATCCCCGGAATGGAGTCGCCGTTGCCGACAAACATGACGCTGGGGTTGTCGGGCTTGATGACCATGCCCCGGCAGTAGGAGCGGACGTCCTCCGCGTGGAAGCGCGGGAACTCGTGCAACTCCCAGCTCTCCCCTTCGTCATTGCTGGTGGAGATGCCAAAGGGCGTGGTGCAGTAGATCGCCGAGTCCGGGCCGGGCTTCAGCGCCATGCCGTGGATGTCTCCGTGGAAGGGGTCAGGGCCCAGGTCGGGCAGCCGAGTCCAGTTGTCGCCGCCGTCCAGGCTGCGATACACGCCGTCAACCTCGATGCCGGCCCACACCGTCCGGGTGTCCCGCGGGTCGACAATGATGTTGGTGGTCCGGGGGATGCCGATGGGGCAGGGCATGCGGACGCCCAGGTCCAGCGACTCCCAGGACTTGCCGCCATCCCGCGAACGGAAGGCGTTGGGCCGCGTGCCCACGAACACCGTGTCGGAGTCGTCAGGATCCACGCCCACGGACCAGATCTGCAGGTCGTCCATGGGGGACTCGACGTATTCCCAGGTGAAACCGTTATCGTCGGACCGGAACAGGCCGTTATCGGATCCGGCGTAGATGCGATGCCGGTTGCTGGGATCAACGGCCAGTGCGCGGATGTTGCATTCGGTGGGCAGCGGGTTGCGGATGCGGTTCCAACTTTCGCCGCCGTCCGGGCTGACGGACAGACCACCGCCCACGGTGCCGACGCTGATGGTGTAATTTCCGGCCATGATAACCTCCTCAACTGCGCAAAACGCGTAACGTGGGATGCCAGACGGGCGGCAAGGCGCCGCTGGCCGAATGATAGCACAACGGTTGTCCTCAAGAACGGCCTGCGCGCGCCCGATTAGAGGGCCGGACGCTGCATCCGCGGCGAAGCCGGAACTACTCCCAGCAGAGGCAGAGCCTCCGACGTCACCCGACGCTAAAAATTGGGCCGGTCGCTGCCGTCGGGCAGGTCGAAGTCGGGACGATCAATCGACCCGAAGTTGGGCTGCACGTTCATCTCGCGCAGCCGGCGAACCCGCTCCTCGATGGGAGGATGCGTCGAGAAGAGCCGCGCCATGGACCGGCCGCTCAGCGGGTTGACGATGAACAGGTGCGAGGCGGCTTCGTTGACTTTCATGGGGCGGATTTCGCTGCCCATTTCCAGCTTTTCCAGAGCGCGGGCCAAGGCCTCGGGGTTGCCGCAATTGTGCGCCCCGGTCTGGTCCGCCTGGAACTCGCGAGCGCGAGAGATGGCCATACGGATGATGGTCGCGGCGATGGGCATGATGATGGCGATGATGATCAGGGTGATGAAGTTGCCGCCGCCGCCCTCGTCGTCGCTGTGGCCGCCGAAGCTGCTGAATATCGCCGCGAACTGCGCCATGAAAGCCAGCATCGTGATCGCGCCGGCGATGGTGGCGACGATGGTCATGATCAGCGTGTCCCGGTTGCCCACGTGGGCCATCTCGTGGGCCATCACGCCGGCCAGTTCCTCCCGCGTCAGGATGTGGCGGATGCCGGTGGTTACCGCGACGGTGGCGTTCTGCGGGTTGCGGCCGGTGGCAAAGGCGTTGGGAGAGGGATCGTCGATCTCGTACACCTTGGGCATCGGCATGTTCGCCAGCCGCGCCTGCTCGGCCACCAGTTGGTACAGCTGGGGGTCGTCGTCAGCGGTTATCGGCCGGGCGTGGGCCATGCTGAGCGCGATCTTGTCGCTGAACCAGTACGCGCCGAAGTTTAAGGCCAACGCGAACACGAGCGCAATTATCAGGCCAGCCTGCCCGCCCACGGCGGCGCCGATGAGCAGCAGCAGCCCGGTGAGAACCATCAGGAGGAAGAACGTCTTGACGTGGTTCATTGGCTTCTCTCCGGCTAACGGACGTGAACGATGAATTGCAGTTTCATTCTACCATCGGGCAGGTGAGGCGGCAGGCTCGCAGGCTGCGATCAGCGGCAGTCGTTATAATGGCTATTGATCAGAGGCCGACATGCGGATTGTCACCAAGAGAACGTTGCGCGAGTTTTGGGAACGGCGCCCGGACGCCAGGCAGCCGCTGCTTGAATGGTACAAAGTGGTCGAACGTGCGGATTGGGAAGCGCCGCGCCGAGTTCGGGAAAGGTATCCCAACGCCAGCATCATTCCCGGGAACCGGGTGGTCTTCAATATCAAAGGCAACACGTACCGTTTGGTGGTTAAGATAAACTACGCTTACCGAATGGTGTACATCCGGTTCATCGGCACGCACGCTGAGTACAACGCTATCGATGCTGTAGAGGTGTAAGCATGTCAGAGATCAGCCAAGTCCAGAATGAAGCGGAATACGATGCGGCGCTGGCGCGGATTTCAGAGTTGTTGGATGCGGAGCTGAATACTCCGGAAGGGGAAGAGCTCGACCGTATATCCGACTTGGTTATACAGTACGAAGACGAGCATTACCCGATGGAAGACCCTGACCCCAGTTCAATGATCGAATTTATGATCGACCAGCTGATGGTGTCTCGAGGACGCATGGAGGCGCTGGCCGGGGGAAGCGACAATCTGGACGCCATGATGACGGGCCGAACGCCGATCACTGCGGAAGTCGCGCAACTGATGCACGAGCGCTCCGGCATCCCAATCGAATTCTTCCTCAAAGCGCCAGTGGAGCCGGCATCCGCCGCAGCCTCGGACTGAAGTTTCTTGGAAGGCACGGGTCGAGAATGGGATTGCAACGGAACAGATGCAGCTATATGCTACGAAGGGCCGTTCGGAACGTTAATGACATCCGAATTCTGGAGACATGCAATGCCGATCAACATAATTATGTATACTTTAGACTACCAACAAGAAGGGGGGTTGTTGAAGATTTCGTCGAAAGTGACGTAGTCCGCGGGTACTGCGAGAGCGATGCTTATGCATGGCTAGTAACACCTGTGAACAGAGAGCAAATTATCGATCTCATCGACGAATACGCACGGGAGAACCTGCTGAACGAAGATCAGCGTGGTGCATTGGTTGGCTGGTTTGAGCGACTGGAACAACAGTTAGATGCTGGCACTTTCATAGCAATAGCAGATAGACTAGGAGGCAATAATGGCGACGGATAGCACGGCATCGGATTATGCAGCCCACCAAGACATCTACCGCCGGTTCCGGAAAGGCCTGGAAAATGACCCTGACGTGCTTGACGAGCTATTGCGCGCGTTGGGCTTGCTGATTAGTGAGTACGACACCAGCATCCGGGAAAATCGTTTTATCGCCGGCGGAGCCACCGAGCGGATACTGGCAACTACAATGCGCTGCGTTGGCATCACCAACGCCCGCGCCAGAGGCTTGGACTTGAGCGACGAGGACATCGTGGTGGACGGTCATCAAATATCAGTGAAGGCGTCATTCACTGGCGGGCGGCAAGCCATACGCCTCATTAACACGCTTGGTGATTCTAGTGCCAATTGGCGGACGGCGACGATTTTTGTGCTTTCAAACCGTGGCATAGGCTATGCCGATCCCGAGTTGTTGCCCGACGTGGCGACAGCCAGCCGAGACGCGGTTATTTTACCGCGTCAACCTCTGGACGCACTGCACGATACCCAACCACAATGGCTGCTGCGTTGCGCGGTTCCGGCCAAGGCACAGGACGTCTCACAACGTCGGGCCGCCAGCGAAGCGGTAGCCACTGAAATACTGCGGCGAACAGCCGCCGGGCAACCGATGTTCCCGTCGCTACGCGGGTCTCTCTAGCATCTTGGGCTCGTCGACGACCGCGCCGGTGCTGCGGGCGTGGCCATTGCGCCGGTACTTGACTGTCACTTGGCCCAAGGGGATCTTGCTGAATGTCGCGGATAGTTGGCCTTCGCGGAGCCGCAGCGGTTCCTCGCTGCGTTCTTTGGCGTAGTCAACGTATTCCTGCATGGTATCGTAGCCTACGGCGTTCCGGCCCAGCGCGGCAGCCACTTTCGTAGTCTGACCGGAGCCGACGAATGGATCTAGGATCACATCGCCCCAGTATGAATACATGCCAATGAGACGGTGAGGAATTTCTTCCGGAAACGGGCACGGATGGTCGATAATGCGGGGCGGAATCGGAGCGATGTGCCAAATATTATTGGCGGTGTCCATCTTGAAAACGTCGTCAATCTCGAACCGGCTGTCCTCGCGATTACCGTTCGCTTGGCGATAGATTTTCTCGCCGGGTTTGCGGAAGAGCAGGATGTACTCGGTCATTATGTTGGGGTAGTAGTAGCCGGGGTACGGCTTCTGGATGGCGGAGCCGGCCCGCTTGACGCCGGCGGTTGTCTTGTGCCAGATGATGTCCTGGTGGAATTCCCAACCCACAGTCTGCAACCGCGCCGTCAGGTCAAAAGGTACGGGGATGTGCTTACCGTCAAGCAGCACGGTGCCTATGACGATGGCGCAAAACCCGCCGGGCTTGGTAACGCGGTAAACCTCGGCGAAAATCCGGGTTAGCAAGTCCAAATATTCGCCGTAGTCATCGAACCCCTCGCTATACTGCCGGGTCCGATACCACTCACCGGCGTTGCCGTTGGCGTGGACATCGTAGTCTATGGAATTCCAGTAAGGCGGCGACGTCACCGTCAGGGCAACGGAATCCGGCTCAAGTTCCGGCATCCACTCGCTGCTGTGGCAAAAGAACTGCGCTTCAGATTTCATCTGCTAATCCCAACCCAAGGATGTGGGTAATGGTTTGGATGAGACGAAAAGCGGCCGGGCCGATGTCATAGGGGTTGGCCTCAATGACCAAGTGTTGCTCTTTGCTCAACTTGGTTTGGTAAAGCTCGCATTCGGTGAGCCAGAACGCCAAATCAATCGGCGCGAGTTCACGTTCCGGGTCGAATCCCTTAAATTCGTTGAGCCATCCTCTGGTATCGCCCATATCGCTGAGGATATACGCTTCGTCCGCGTTCCTGGTGAGATGCAATGTGATGGGATCGCCGTAGAGGTACGTAAAGGGCGTAACTATGACGATGGCGTTTTCGCCCTGCTGTTCAACCTTGAAGGCGTTTTCTGCGAAACGGGTAATCTGCTCCGAAATTTGATGGGCAGGCAGGCTTTGGACAACCATGGCAATGTTCCTTTGGCGTCTTGGAGAGTAGCCGATTTCGGCTTGACACTCACCGATAATAGAACATAAGCTCCAGCAGCGCAATCCTGCTCGGTCACCAAAGTGCCGGTATCCTAACTGGCAACGATCACGATTGCTAGCGCGTCTTTTTGAAAATCAGTCAAGTATAGATCTGCCCTGCCAATGTCCACGCTCTGACGTTACAATGCCGCCAACTTCCACGACAGGCAAACACTATGACCACCGGCAACAACCCCAACCCCCGCACCCTCTCCGGCCTTCCCATCGAGCCGCTCTACACGCCGGCCGGCCTGGATACCAGCGGCTTCGATGCAGCGGCGGACCTGGGCAACCCGGGCGAATTCCCCTTTACCCGCGGCGCCTATCCCACCATGTACCGCGGACGCCTGTGGACCCGGCGGCAGATCGCCGGATTCGGTACCGCCCGCGCCACCAACGAGCGCTACCGCTTCCTGCTGGCCCACGGCCAGACCGGCCTGAGCACCGACTTCGATCACCCGACTCTCACCGGGTACGACTCCGACCACGAGCTCGCCGAGGGCGAGGTCGGCCGCCTGGGCGTCGCCATCGACACCGCCGCCGATATGGGCGAGCTCTTCGACGGCATACCCCTGGAACAGGCCAGCGTGTCGCTCACCATCAACCACCCGGCCATAGTTTTGCTGGCCATGTTCCTGCACAACGCCGAGCGGCGCGGCACACCCTGGTCGGCGCTGCGCGGCACCGTCCAGAACGACTCGCTGAAAGAGTTCCACGGCCAGAAGACCTTCGCCTTGCCGCCCGCCCCGGCCCTGCGCCTGACCACCGACGTCGTCGAGTTCTGCACGAAACACGTCCCCAACTGGTACACCATCTCCATCAGCGGCTACCACACCCGCGAGGCCGGCTCCGACGCGGTGCAGGAACTGGCGTTCACCGTCGCCCAGGGCATGGCCTACGTCGAATCGGCGATGCGGCGGGGGTTGGCCGTGGACGAGTTCGCGCCCCGCCTGTCCCACTTCTTCGGCGTGCACAACGACTTCTTTGAGGAGATCGCCAAGTTCCGCATCGCCCGCCGCATGTGGGCTCGGCTCATGCGCGACCGCTACGGCGCCACCCGCCCCGAGTCCATGCGCATGCGGTTCCACACCCAGACCCTCGGCTCCACGCTGGTGCGGCAGGACCCGCTGAACAACATCCTGCGCGGCGGGCTCCAGGCCCTGGCCGCCGTGCTGGGCGGAACCCAGTCGCTCCACGTCAGCGGGTATGACGAGGCCTACGACATCCCGTCCGAAGAGGCCATGCGCATCTCGCTGGCCACGCAGATGATCCTAGCCCACGAATCGGGTGTGTCTGCAACTCCGGATCCTCTGGGCGGCTCCGCCTACCTGGAGACCCTGACCAACCAGTTGGAAGAGGCCGCCATGGCCTACATCGAGCGCATCGACGCCATGGGCAACGGCAGCATGCTCGACGGTATGCTGGAGGCCATCGGCAGCGGCTACATCGAAAGCGAGATCGCCCAGGCGTCCTATCGCTACCAGCAGCGCGTCGAATCGGGCGACTACACCATCGTCGGGGTCAACGACGAGTACAGCGACGACGCCAGCAACGCCGGCTCCCTCGAGCTGTTCGAGTTCGACTACGCCGAGGAGGAACGCCAGATCGACCGCCTCACCACGGTGCGCCAGGGTCGCAGCGAAACCGACGCCGCGGCCAGCCTGCGCGACATCGTGAAAACCGCCCAAACCGACGGCAACCTCATGCCGCCAATCCTCACCGCCGTGGCCGCCGGCGTCACCGAGGGCGAGATCATGGGCGCCCTCCGCGACGAATGGGGCGAGTACGTGGACCCGGGGGTGTTTTAGTCGACGGGCAGAAATATGCGGTATATTGGTATAGAGGATCGTGGCCCGGAGGCAGGATATGAAGTCGATAACCACCAACCCACTGGCGGTCTTTACCATCATCTTCTGCACTGCTTTCTTCGGCATCAGTTGGGCCTTGCTGGTCGGGCATTGGCTGGGCTTCAGCTCATTCAGCTATGACCAGTACATCATCGGTGAGCTGTTGCCATTGGCCTATGCCGGCGCCGGGTTGTCCATAGGGTTCATGACGGCCATAATCGCCGTCAAGATTAACCGGCCGTCGCGTTGAACCGTTGAAAAGGTTATTCGCCGACTTGGGCACGATGTGCTTGGGCGTAGCGGCTATCCTGATCGCCGCGGTGATAATCCGCATCGGCACTGACGAAGGTCCCCAGCCAGTGGTGATTGTCGGCTTCGTGATTTTGCTCGTTGTTGGGGTAGTCCTACGCGTGCTGGGCGACGGCGCGGCGGACGGCAGGTGAATAGTGATTTCGGCTGTTGAAACTGGGACGGGCCATCCACCCCGCGTCCTCCTCGCCAAGCTTGGCCTGGACGGGCATGACCGCGGCGTAAAGGTCATCGCCCGAGCCTTGCGCGACGCCGGCATGGAGGTGGTCTATCTGGGGATGCGGGTCACCGCCGACCAGGTGGCCGCCGCGGCCGCCCAGGAAGATGTCGACGTGGTAGGCATCAGCATCCTGTCGGGCGCGCACATGCGGCTCATGCCGCGCATGGTGGACGCCTTGGAACGCCACGGCCTGCGCGGCGCCGACGGAGAAGTGCTGCTGCTGGTCGGCGGCACCATACCCGACGGCGATGTTGAACCGTTGCAGCGGATGGGCGTGGACGGCGTTTTCCCGGTCGGCACCTTCACCGCCGAGATGGTGGATTTCATCCGCGCCGGCGTGACGCGGGAAGCGCCATGACCTGGCCGCCCCAATATGACCCGACCTATATCCCGAACCGGGATGCAGAGCACTGGGATGCCCGACTGGAGACCATGGATCCTGCCGAGCGCGACGAGGTCATCCTCGACAAGCTGCGGGGGCAGGTCCGCTACGCTTGGGAGCAGTCCGGGTTCTACCGGGAGTTCTGGAAGGACGCGCCGGTGGACCCGGCGAACATCCGCAGCCTGGCAGAGTTCGCCCGCCTCCCCATCCTGACCAAGGAGGAGGTCCGCGTCGAGCAGGAGGCTTATCCACCCTACGGCCGTTTTCTCTGCGTTTCTCCCGATCAGATCTACCGCATCCACGGCACGTCCGGAACCACCGGACGCCCCACCGTTTTCGGCATCAGCCGCGGCGACTGGGACCGCATCGGCGAAGCCCACGCCCGGATTCTTTGGGCAGCCGGCGTGCGACCCGGCGAGCCGGTGATGGTGGCGGCGGTGTTCAGCCTCTACGTGGGCAGTTGGGGGGCGTTGGTGGGCGCCGAACGATTGGGCGCCACTTGCTTCCCCTTCGGCGCCGGCGCGCCCGGCCAGACCGAGCGGGCCGTGGAGTGGGCGGAGATGGTGAAGCCGGCCGCCCTCTATGCCACGCCATCCTATGCGCTGTACCTCGCGGAGACCGCCCGCGAAATGGGCGTGGACCCACGCGCCGACTTCGGCTTCCGGTTGATGTTCTTCAGCGGCGAGCCCGGCGCCAGCGTCCCGGCCACCCGCCAGGCCATCGAGGACGCCTTCGGCTGCTACGTCGTCGACCAGGGCAGCATGGCCGAGATGACTCCGTGGATGACCAACGGCGGCTGTCGTCACCTGGAGCGCGGCATGCACCTGTGGCAGGACATCGTGTACACCCAGCTGGTCGACCCCGAAACGCGCGAGCCGGTTGCCATGGGAGGTGAGGGCGTGCCCGTCTACACTCACCTCGAGCGCGATTCCCAACCGATGATCCGCTACTGGTCGGGCGACATCGCCCGGTGGGAGATGGTGGACTGCCCCTGCGGACGCACCTATCCGACGCTCACCCGGGGCATCTACGGCCGCGCCGACGACATGCTCATCATCCGCGGCCAGAACGTGTTCCCCTCGCGCGTGGAAGACGTGCTCCGCAGTCTGGACGAATTCGGCGGCGAGTTCCGCCTGGTCGTGGAACGGGAGCGCGGTTATCTGGACCGCCTGACCGTCCAAACCGAGGTGTCCGCCGAAGTCTGGGCATCTGCCGGCGAAGGCGGACCCGAGGGATTGAATGCGCTGCGGGAGCAGGTCGCCGACACCCTCCGCCGCGCCCTGGGCGTTGGCGTCTCCGTGGAGCTCAAGCCCGAGGGCGAGTTCGAGCGCACCCAGTTCAAGGCCCGGAGGGTGATCGACCTGCGTCAGTAGGTCGTCGCCCTGGTCCGCAGCGTCATCGGGATGTAGTGATCCCTGGCTCGACGCCGCATCCGAGTTGAGGGCCGCCCGTGAATTGATAGACTGCAAGCATGGAATGGCCTCTTCCTGACGCATCAATTTACCGGCCTCCCGGCATTCCGGGCCCACGGGCGCGTGTCGGCGAGATCATGCCCGGCCTGCATCAGCGCGGATTGATCACCACCAGCGCTTTCCTGGTGATCACCCCCGACGCCGAAACCGGGGAAGGCCGGGTCGCGATTATCGACTCCGGCTGGCGGCTCTACCACCACCGCCGCATCATCGAATACCTGGGTAGCCTGGGATACGGGCCGGGATCGGTGCGCCAGCTCATTTCCTCTCACTACCACCCGGACCACGTGGGCGGCATGGCCGGCCTGATTCAAGCAACCGGAGCCCCGCTGGCCGCGCACAACATGGAAGCGCCCTACCTGGCGCGAGAGGCCGGCCGGAAGCTGCCCAACCCGGTCAAGCCCCGGTGGCTCCGCCCGTTTATGTGGCCGCTGTTGACCTGGATGACCCCCTCACGCGTGCCGGTGGCCAACCGTCTGAACGAGGGAGACGTCCTGCCGCTCCTCAGTGGAGCCACCGTGGTCCACACTCCGGGCCACACGCCGGGCAGCATCAGCCTGCACTTCCCCAACGAGGGGGTCCTGCTGGTCGCCGACGCTCTCCAGCGATACCAGGGCCGATTAACCCTGCCATCCCGCTGGTTCTCCAGCGACATGGCGGCCGCCAAGGAGTCGGTCCGCCGCCTGTCCCAGCTGGACTTCGAGGTGCTCTGCTTCAGCCACTTCGAGCCCATGCGCCAGGGAGCCCGCGCTGCCCTGCGGTCGCTGGCGGAGTACGTATGACAGGTTCAGCATGGATTGACCAGGATACAGAGGAATATATGGAATTTGCGGAGCTGAAAGACGTGGACTTGCGGGAAGCATGGCCGAACGAAGCGCATGACTTCACGCCTTGGTTGGCCGACAATTTGGAACGGCTTTCGCGAGTGATTGGGATCCCGCTGGAAGCCGAAGGTACGGAGGTGGCGGTTGAAGGATTCGCGGCAGACATTCTGGCACGCAATCCGATGGACGGGAGCAGTGTCTTGATAGAGAACCAGCTGGAGGGAACTGACCACACACATTTGGGGCAGGTTCTCACCTACCTTGCCGGGCTGGAGGCGCAGACCGTCATCTGGGTAGCGCGGGAGTTTCACGGAGCGCACTTGTCGGCGATTCGCTGGCTGAACGAGCACACGGTGGAGCCGTTCGCCTTTTTTGCAGTACGGGTGCGGGTTGTACGTATCGGCGATGATACTTCTTCGCCGGCAGCGCCGCTATTTGACGTTTTGGAACGGCCCAGCGACTGGGATCGTCGGGTTCGTATATCTGCGCAAGAAGATAACGGCCTTCTGAATGAACGCCGGCAGTTCCGGCGCGACTTCTGGCAGTTCTATGTCAGCCGCCATCCCGACGACCTCCAACTGCGCCCTAACCACGTTGACAGCAACGTGTATCACGAGGTGGCCGGGCTGCTTGTCTCACAGCATCTATCGCGGAACAGAGTTGGTATATACGTACGCCCGAGGATCGGCGACCAAAGCGAGGAAAGCGCTTCGCGGGTTGAATACTATTGGGAAATTCTGAATGCCGGTAGGGGTGAAGATTGTCTGTACGTGAATACCCGGGACCGACAGAACTGGCCTGAGATGTCGGATTGGCTGCACGACAGATTGCTGGAATACCGCCGTGTTGTCACGGAGGAGGAGCCAGAGAATGTTTAAACCATTTCCGATATGGCGTGACCCTATCGGGCTGATGGCTCGCCCCCGCGAAGCACACTCTTTACCCTCCATTTGTTGCCGCCTACAATTAGCGTAAAAGATGTGATGGAGCAGAGGTGATGCTTACTCCTATGGAAACCATGGACGCTGCGGCTGACCACATTGCCGCCGGCAAAGTCAGGGAAGGCGCGCGCCTGGCCTACGACGCCACATTCCGGGCCGTCGCCGAAGCGGCGCGGCGGCACGACCGTCCCTGTGAAACTGTAGAGGACGCCCGGGATTTCGTCTGCTGGCTGGACGGCTTGCCCACGGACAAAGGCGACTGGCTCAAAGACGCCCCAATTTTCGATTGGCTCAAAGACGACCAGGCGCCCCAGTTGCCGATACCCGAGTTCATCGCAGCCTTCGACTTAGCGGAAACATTCAAGCGTCACGCCGAAGCTCCCGTTGAACTCACCCATTGGCAGCCCGACGAATACGTCATCTTCCTGCCGGGCGTCCAATGGCTTGTCCGGGCGCTGGAAACCGCGCAGCCCAGGGACCCGTCCGTTTGGACCCGCTGACGCACCTCAGCGCATCACGTGACCTGACGACGCTGGCCGCGGAACTTTTCAGCCGCGGCCAGTATCTTGCCGCCGGCGAATTGGTCTGGGGAGCCATCGTTCACGCGGTCAGCGCCGCCGACCCGGACCACGAAATCCAATCTCCAGACCGCTTTGGCAACCTCCACCAGGCGCCCAATACCACTGCCACCTTCCCCAACGCCGTCCGCCGCATCAGAGAACGCCCTCTTTCCGAAGGCCAGATTACCTATTGCCTGAATAACGGACAGCAGGGGTTGCACAACCACTTCTACCACCTCAACTTGACGACGCCACAGCTGCAAAACCGTATCGTCATCAGCACTGCCTACGCGCAGCTGCTCATAAGCGCCGCCGCCCGCGCACTTGGCCAATCAACACCGTAACATGGCAATCGGCCCGCGCTGTGTAAAGGCGTCCATCGCCTTGCTCGACCTTCACCTTCACGACATGCCTCGCAAGTGAGTATCCAACAATGTCTGCCAACTCCGACACCTCTACCGGTCTTCCCCTCCCTCTCGAAGGCATCCGCGTCCTCGACGCCACCCACATCGTCGCCGGCCCCTTCTGCTCCCTGATCCTCGCCGACATGGGCGCCGAGGTCATCAAGATCGAGCGGCCGCGCACCGGCGACCTGGCGAGAGGCCGCGGCCCTTTCATCGGCGACGCCGAGTCCGGACAAATCAGCAGCCGGTTCCTGGGCGTCAACCGCAACAAGAAGAGCGTCACGCTCGACCTGCGCAACGCAACCTGCAAGGCCGCATTCGAGAGCCTCGTCGCCAACTCCGACGTGTTACTGGACAACTGGGGTCCCGGTGCTTTCCGTCGCCTGGGCCTGGGCTACGAGCGGCTGCGGGAGATCAACCCCCGCCTGATCTACGCGGAGATCACCGGTTATGGCGATGCCGAAGACGCTCGCGGCCCGTATTCCGACTGGCCGGCCAACAACCTCGCGATCCAGGCCATGTCCGGTTGGATGGACCTCACCGGCGCGCCGGGCGGAACACCACAGGCGGTGGGCGACAACATCGGCGATTCGGTCCCCGGCGTATGGGCCGCGCTCGGCATCGTCCTTGCCTTGGAGACCCGCCGGCAAACCGGCGTCGGCCAGCACGTTGACGTTGCGATGTATGAGTGCATGGCCTCCCACGTAATCAGCAACATGAACGCCTTCCAGGCCACCGGAACCACGCCGGGACGCACCCGGCAGGCGTCGCTGTCGCCGGGCCTCGCCCTGCGCGCGGCGGACGGCCACGTGGTCATGGCCGGCGTGCGCACCCCGCAGCGCCTGGCCGGACTCTGGGAACTGATCGGCCGCCCCGATTTGCCCGAGGGGGATGAGCGTTACCTGCAGCAGTTTCCCGACGCCGATTTCGTCTTCGACGAGATGATCCCCGCCATCGAGGTATGGTCCTCCCAGCGTCCCAAGTGGGAGGTCGCCGGTCGCCTCACCGAACTGGGTTTCTCCATGGGCGTGGCCCAGAGCGTCGCCGACCTGGCCGACTGTCCTCAGCTGGAGGCCCGGGGCATGTTCGTGGACACCGCCGACACCCTGGGCGGAACGTTCCGTTCCCTGGCTACGCCCATACAACTCACATCATGCCGCCCGTCGGACACCGGCACGCCGCCGAAACTGGGCCAGCACAACGCGGAAATCCTCTGCACCCTGGGTGGCCTGTCGCCCGCAGAGCTGGCCGAGCTGGAAGAGCAGGGGGCGGTATAACCCCACCGAGGCGAAAAGCATGGACGACAAACTAAAACGTTATGAGGAAGTGAAAAGGCGGGCACATGAGATTTACGAGGCCCAAATACGACCTCGGCTGGCACCCGGTGACGAAGACCGCTACGTAAAGATCGACGTGCTCAGCGGCGACTACGAAATCGGCGACAACTCGGCTGCAACGAGGCGGAAACTCAAGGAGAGGCGCCCGGATGCGGTGATCCACACCATGCAGCGTCACCGGAGCTACATGGGCTACCTGCGTACGCCGGGGCGCATCGTTCGCAAGGAGAAGTCAACGCCTTAGCATGGATTACGGAACCGTCAACATATACCTGGAACCGAGCGTCCCTCTCACTGCGTTGTACCTCAACAGCGGGGGCGAGAGCATAAACTTCACGATTGACACCGGGTTCACCGAGGAAATAGCTCTTCCGCCAGACATCATTGAACAGTTGGACTTGCCGCAAGAAAAAGATGGCGTCGTTCTGACGTTGGCGGACGGAGCGGGTCGCGCTCTCACCGTGCACACCGGTTGGGTAGAGTGGCACGTCCAAATCAGGGAGGTTGATGTTATCAGCGCGGATACGACACCATTGCTGGGAATGAAAATGCTCTCCGGCAGCAACCTCAACTTTGACGCTACTCCAGGCGGCGCAGTGAACATCACTGAATTGGCGTGAGGCGCCGCCGGATTAAACCAACCCTCAGCCAAGCGAACTGTGGTAATCTTTCCCCGAATATTCCCAATCGGGAGGGCGAATAATGTGCGCTACGCTCAAAAGTAGAAACGGCCTGACTCTTACCACGAACTCACCGGCGGCGGCCGACCTTTACCAGGAAGGCCTCGACCTGGTTCTATCCCAGAACTACGGGCCGGACGAAAAGTTGCAGGCAGCCATCGAAGCCGACGAGGGCTTCGCCATGGCCCACGTCGTCCAGGCGTACGTTCTGCACCTGCAGACCGATGTCCCGGCAGCCCGGGCCGCAGCGGAAAAGGCTGTGGAACTGTCTGCCGGATGCTCACGAGAAGAGCAGCAGATCGCCCGGATCGTCCACTCCTTCACGCACGGCAAGGGTACCGAGGCCATCGGCCTGGTCCAGGAGCACCTCGACGAATTCCCCACCGACACGCTGGCCATGCGCGTCGCCCAGCGTCTGTACATGCTGGGCTGCTTCGGCGCCGGCGTCCCGGACTTCCCCAACCACCTGATGGCGATGATGCGCAAGGTGGCGCCGGCCAACGGCGACGACTGGGCGTTCCTGGGACAGTACGCCTTCGCCCATCACGAGACCAACCAGCCCGAAAAGGCCATGGATCTGGCGACCAGGTCCCTGGAGGGCAATCCCCAGAATGCGGTGGCCAGCCACTCGGTCACCCATTCTTACTTCGAGCAGGGCGACGCCGCCAACGGCGGTCGCTGGCTCGGCGACTGGCTGGATAGCTGGGACCGGCGTGCGTCGTACAATACGCACCTGTCGTGGCACCTGGCCCTGTTCGAACTGGCCCAGGGCAAATACCGCCAGGCCCTTGACCTCTACGAAACCCACATCCGGCCCGGCGTGCAGGCACGCAACCTTGCGAACCTGCAGGACGCTGCCTCGTTGCTGTGGCGCTTGCAGATCTATTCCGGCGAAGAGCCGGGCAAGCCCTGGGACGAAGTGCGGGACATGGCTCTGCCAGCTGCGGAAAGTCCGGGACCGGCTTTCCGCGACTGCCACGCCGCGCTGGCCTTTGCCGGCGCGGGGGACGCGGAGTCTACCCAAAAGTTCGTGGACCGGGTAAAGGCCCAGGGCAAGAAAGGCGACGATTTGTCTCGCGAGATGGTCTTGCCCATTGCGTTGGGCGCCGCCGCCTTCGCGGCCGGCGACTACGACGAGGCCGCCGACCTGATGGGTCCGACCTACCCCATGCTGGCCCGCATCGGCGGCAGCCATGCCCAGCGCGAGGTTTTCGAGGACACCCTGCTGGAGACCTACATCCGCGCCGGCCGCTACGATGAAGCCAGGGAAATGCTGGATGAACGGCTGTCCCGGCGCTCGTCGGTGCGCGACACCTACTGGATGGGCCGGCTCGAGGCCGAAGCCGTCCAGGGCAACGCCGAAGCCTCCCGCCAGCTGATGGCCGAGGCGCGGGCGGCTTGGGCAGATACCGCCGACGAGGCCGCGGCGGAAATGCAGCGCCTTGCGATGGCGGCTGACTAGACCGAAACGCACAGCCGAAGTAATGAGGGCGGGTTTCAAACCCGCCCTCATTACTTCGGCTGTGCTGTTGATCAGTGGCCGCAGCCGCAGAACCCGCCGCATCCACCGCCACCCATCGGGGCCGGCATGGGCGAACCGCCGAGGTCGGCCATATCGCTGGCAAAGCTGTCACCTTTGCTCACCGCCGCGAACACGGAGATCGCGCGCTTGGCCGGCTGCTCGCAGTGGGGGCAGTCGGCGCCGGAGGCAGACATGGGCTGCAACTTTTCGAACTTGTGGCCGCAGGTCGTGCAGCCGTACTCGTAGATAGGCATAACAGGTTCCCCCAGATTTGATGGTCAGAATATACGCCCGTCGGCGCCGGAGCGTCAAGGTTACCCGGTCACCTCACGCATGCCCGCCTCCTTGCTGTTTACGCCGCCGTGTCTGGTCCGACCCGCTGCAAAGCATGGCCGGATGCGACCGCGACTGATGGCCCACAGCCCGGTCTCCCGGTTCGGTCCAGTGTTGACACCAGTAATTGGCGGTGATAACGTCCGATACGGAGTATCATTATGGTCACAACCACACCCAGGCATACCGGGCACGAACACCCGCGACCTCGTTCCGCCGCCGTGGTGGACGACATCGTGGCTCAGTTGAGCGATCAGGGATACCGGGACACCGAGCCGCGCCGGCTGGTGATCAGCGCGGTTGCAGCTCAGGGCCGACCTTTCACTGCCGAAGAACTGTGCGCCGCCTTGCCCTGCGTGGGCCGGGCCACCGTATACCGGGGTCTGCGCCTTCTGGTGGAAACCGATCAGGTTTGTCGGGTCCTGCTGGAAGACCGCGAACTGCGCTACCAGCTCAGCCACCAGGGACATCACCATCACCTGTTGTGCGCGGTATGTGGAGCATCGGCGGACCTGGAAGGATGCGACGTGGAGGACATGCTCCGCGAGGCGGCCACAGCCGCAGGGTTCCGAATGAGCGGGCATTGGCTGGAAGTGTACGGCCGATGCGGCGAATGCGCTGAGGACTGAACCTCGCCGCTTTTTTTCGTTTCTATACTGATACTTCATATCTCTAGTCGCCAATAATCGATACTGACTATCGCTAACCTCATGTAATTGATACACGATATCATCGGCACAATTAATTGATACGTCGTATTGATTATTCCGACTATTGAAACCAAAAGCCAACGGAGCAAATCGATGAAACCATCCATCCATCCACCCCTATCCCTTGCCAATTTTCTTCCGCTGCGGCCGGCCCTGGCGTTGGTTACTGCGCTGGCGGCCATTGCGCTGCTGCTGACGGCCTGCGGGGGCGAAGAACCGGACCTCCCTCCGTCTGGTGATTCGCCCGCCGCAGGTTCCGCCGCTCCAGTCGCAGCGGCCTCGTCCAACCCGACCGCCGCGCCGGCGTCTGCCTCGTCCCAGCCGTCGGCGCCGGAAACCGGTTCGGCGCCCACCGAACCAGTGAAGGTGGTGGCGGGCAACGCCGTTCTAGCCGACCTGGTGCAGCAGGTGGGAAAGGATCTTGTGCACGTGGACACGCTGGTCGCTGCCGGCGTTGATGCTCACACCTGGCAGAGCACACCGAGAGACAGCGTGCGCATCGCCGAAGCAGACCTCGTCGTCAGCAACGGCGCGGGGCTGTCCAGCCAGGTCGAGGATCTTATAGACAACGCGACCTCTGCGGACACCGTTCAGGTGATCGCATCGGAAGGTCTCGAGCCCCAGGAGCTGGTTGAATTGCCATTCCCGGGCGGCGACGACCACGCCATGGAACACGGAGACGAGCACGGGGCAGAACTCGCTGGCCGCTTGCTCATCGGCGACGGCGAAACCGGCGCCCTGTCCGTGATCGATCTGGAAACCGGCCACGTCCACCAGGACGAGTTCGACCTGGGTTCCCGCGCCGGCCGTATCTACCCCACCAAGAGCGGACGCTTTGCCGTCGCCGTCTCCAGCGACGCCAACGCCGTCAACGTCATCGACGGCGGCATGTACCTCGAAGAGCACGGCGACCACTTCGATATGGTCGAACGGGACGTGTCCACCCTGGGCCTCGACCTGTCCGGCGACCGTCCGGTGCACCTGTACGTCGGCGGCGAGTGGGCCACCGTGTTCTACGACGGCTCCGGCGACATCGTCCTGCTCAACGAGCACGAACTGGAGGAGGAAGGCTCCTCCTACCAACCCATCGTGCTCAACGCCGGCCCCCACCACGGCGCGGCCATACCCCTCGAGGACGACCTCTTCGCCGTCACCATTCAACACCCCGATTTCGACCAGAGCCCGGACGACTACCGGCTGCCCATCGGCGCCGAAATCTGGGACCTCGACGGCAACGTCCTCCATAGCGCCGAGGGTTGCCCCGATCTCCACGGCGACGCCGGCAACGGGCACATGGCCGTGTTCGGCTGCACCGGCGGCGTGCTCATGGTCGAAGCCCACGACGGACATTACGAGGATGCTTTCATTCCGGCGCCGGCGGGATCACCCGACGACTTCCGCCTCACCTCCGTTTGGGGATACTACGGCCTCGACCACTTCTTCGCCCTGGGTTCCGCGGTTGGCCTGTACGTCGTCGAGCCCGAAGAGGGCTCAATGGAGCAGTTGATCGCCGCCAGCGAGGACCTGCGACCCATCCAGGTGGCCCTCAGCCACGACGGCGAATTGCTGCTGGTGGTCATGAGCGACGGCGAACTGCGCATGTACGAAGCCCATGACCTGGACCTCCTGGCCTCAACGTCGGACGCGCTCACCGGTGAGATCGATCCCGGCTTCTGGGCACGGCCCCACATTGCCACGGCGCCAGGGCGCATCTTTATCACCGACTCCGGCGCGGGTGAAGTGATTGCCCTGGACGCCCACGACCTGGAGGAAGCCGGACACTGGGAAATTGCGGGTAAACCAACCAAGATCGCTTTCGTGGGTATATTGTCCGCGGACGACCATCCTGAAGAGGGGCACGACGATCATGCCGACCACGATGCCGACCACGACGACCACGACGGCCATGACCACGGCGACGGCGATCCCCACTTCTGGCAGAACCCGCGCATGGTGGTCCACTACGTGAACCAGATCACCAACGGGTTGGTCGAGGCGGACCCGGACAACGCGGCAACTTACCTGGACAATGCGGCGGGCTACATCGAGGAACTGGAGACCCTGGACGCCTACATCGCCGACGCGCTGGCCGGTATACCCCACGATCGCCGCGTGATGGTGACCTTCCACGACGCCTTCGGATACTTCGGCGAACGCTATGATGTCGAGGTGCAGGCTTTCGTTGGCGCCCACGCCGAGGACGTCTCGCCCGACGACATCGCCAACGTCCTGGAACTGGTGGAACACCGTGGCCTGCCCGCCGTGTTCGCGGAACCCCAGTTCTCCGGCGATGCCCTCGAACAGGTCGCCAGGGACACCGGCATCCAGGTCGGTATCATCCGGTCGCTCCCGGACGACGAGTATCCCGATTACGTCAGCATGATGCGGGCCAACGCGGACCAGTTGGCGCAAATGTTGCGGTAACCCGGTCCGGCGACACGCCGCAATCATCCGCTTTGCGAACAGGGGGCTGTGGACAGTCCCCTGTTTTTGTATTTTCGCCCAATTCGTTACAATAGCCGAGCACGGCGGTTTCGATAAGGGTTGATATTGTCGCGGTATATACTGCTGTCAACGGAGGAAATAGATGAGTCGCAATGTCACCTCCGGGATAATTGTGGCGTTCATCGCCGCGGCGATAGTCGCAATCCTGGTACTGATCTTCCTGCTGCCAAATCGAGCGGCGTCAACGGACGCCGAGCCTTCGGCGACGGCGTCCGTGGTATCCCTCTCAGGCGATCCGATGGGGACCGTCAGATTCCAACAACAGGACGACGTCGTGGTGGTCGGCTTGGATGTGATCGGATTGGTCCCGGGCGGTCACGCGGTCGCCATCCACGCGGTAGGCAACTGTTCTCCCGATTTTGCCGCAGCCGGGGACCACTTCGAGGCCGTGCAGTCCCGGGCTGGCTTCGTCCACCCCAACTGGAAACGCGACCCGGTTCACGGTGTACACGGCGGCGACTTGCCCAACATCTACGCCCATTCCGATGGATCCGCCCGCGCCGACTTCGTAACCGACGGGTTCACCCTGCTAGTGGGTCAGGACCACTCTATATTCGACGACGACGGGTCGGCCATCGTGATCCACGAATTTCCCCAGGTTTACGGCGTGGCTGAAGCGAATATCGGGGCACGGGTCTCGTGCGGCGTCATCGAACGTAACTGACGAGCTCTTTGACGAGCCGCCGCCGCGCTCCACCGTAAGCTGAGGGTCAAGACACGCGGGACGGTTTCCGCCCGTACCGGCAACCGTCCCGCCGCGCCGGCAGACGGGGTCGGTCTGTGGCGCGGGTACGTAGAGTTGGGCGATGCGGTCGTACACCCTAGCGCTTCTCGCACTCGCGGCGATCCTGCTTCTGACTGCCTGGAGTGGCTGCCGGCCTGGAGGCGCCTCCCCCGACGGAACCCCGGCGCCCACGCGAACGCCGGCCCTGTCTGCCTACATTGGCAGCGTCGACGAGGTGATCGGCCCCGAGGGACCGGTCTCCTCCGCCTTTGATGACGCCGAGTTCCGACAACTGCGGCCCCCAGATGCTATCCCGCCTGTATACCACCCGAAATTCGTGCCTCACGACGAATCGGACCTGCCTCACGACGAGCTGGTCATCGGCCTTAGCATCAACGGGGATGCTCGCGCCTATCCGGCCGGGCTCTTGTATCACCGGGAAATGGTGAACGACACCGTAGGGAGTGTGCCGGTACTGGTCACCTGGTGCCCGCTCTGCTACACGGCCCTGGTGCACGAGCGGCGGGTGGACGGGAACCGTGTCCGGTTCGGCAACCAGGGTGCGCTGTACAAAGGGGCGATGACCTGGTTTGACCACGCCACCGGCAGCGTGTGGTCCCAACCTTTCGGGGAGGCCATCGCCGGCCCGCTGGTTGGGCGCTCCCTGGAACTGATGCCGTCCCAGCTGACGACCTGGGGGCAATGGCTGGACGCCAACCCCGAAAGCCGGGTCCTGGTTTCGGATATCCCCTCAACTCCCTATAGCGGCCGCAGACCCGGCGAGGATCACGTAGCCGGCGTCGTCGTGGGAGACCAGGCCGTCGCGTGGCCCTACTTGTCGGTACTGAACGCCGGATCCCTTGCCGCGGAGATCGGCGGGACTGACCTCGTAATCACAGTGGACACGGAGACCGGGGCGCTTCGCGCTGTCACTGTTGACGCCGCAAGGAAAGAGCTGCCGGTGATCGTAGCTTACCGCTGGGCCTGGGAAAGCCTGTACCCCAACGGACAGGTTGACAAAGGCAATCCCATTCAGTAAATTGCACACGCAAATGGATAATCAATATCATCAAACATGATGATATTGTGCGACGGTAACAATTCTCGATCGGAATGGAGGTGCATGAACATGGCTACGAAACGCTTATTGCGATTCGCAATCAGCATATTTTTGAGCCTGATATTGACGATAGCGATCGCTTGTGGCGCTCCGGCCGAACAGCAGCCGGAGACCAGTGCGCCGGCGGCTGCCAGCCCGCAGCAACAGCCGGCCGCCACCGCAGCGTCCACTGCCCAGGCAGCCGCGCTGGCTCAGCCAACCGCAACGACAGCCCTGGCGCAGCCGGCCGGCATGAGTGACCGGGCGGCGGGAGGCGCCGCCCCCACCGCGGCGCCCACGGCGACTCCGGTGCCCGCGCAGACCGGTAGCCAGCCGGTACAGGCTGACCTACGAGTCGCCATCACGCCGCCCTACGCCGAGAACTTGCTGGGATGGCGGGTCGGCGGCACCAACCAGGGCATGCTCCAGCCCATGCAGGAGCACCTGTTCCAACGGGATTACGTGACCTGGGCGGCCAAGCCGATGCTGACCACGGAATGGGAAGTGTCAGAAGACGGCAAGACCTGGCATTTCCAGCTGCGCGAGGACGTGTTGTACCACCACGGTGACGATACCTTCGGCGTTTCCGATTTCGTGTTCAGCTTCCAGTTGTGGTCCCACCCTGAGGGCAAGGGCGCCACCGACTGGTTCCACGAACTGCTGGGACCCGAGGGTGACCTGCGGAGTATCGAGGTCGATGCCCTCGGAACCACCGCTGCGATCGAGGAAGTCTCCGACAGCGAGATGATCTGGCACTCCAACCGTCCCGAGCTGTGGGTGCCCTTCTGGTTCTCGGACGCGACCACTGACCCGTTGATCTACAGCCTGGATTACTGGGAGAAGGTGGGCGAGGAAGAGTACGCGCAGAATCCAGTGGGAACCGGCCCCTTCATGCATGTGAGCTACGAGCAGGGGTCAAGATTGGAATACGAACGCGTCCCCTACGAGCACTGGCGGATCACGCCGGACTTCGAAACGCTGACGTTCTTCTTCGCCGAGGAAGACCTGACCCGGGTGGCCATGTTGCGCGCCGGTGAGGCCGACATCGCCGAGATCCCGCGCGAGCTTCAGGGTGAGATAGTCAACGCGGGATACGCCATCACGCAGAGCACTTTGCCGGCATTCATGGTGTGGGTAGGCATCGGCGGCCAGTATCTCGAGGACCGGCGCGACACCAACGACCCCAACACGAACCTGCTGGTGCGCCGGGCCATGAACCACGCCATCGACCGGAACGCGATCAACGAAGCCTTCTTCGATAACAAGATGGAACTGATGTCCAACACCGGCTGGCATCCCACTGACCCGGCCTACGACCCGGCGTGGGAAATTCCAGCCTACGATCCGGACCTTTCGCGGCAACTGCTGCAAGAAGCGGGATACGCCGAGGGCGCGGGCCCCAGCATCGAGTTCATGTCGGGCAAACTGGTGGGTGTTCCCGAACTGACGGAGATCGCGGTGCCAATCATCTCCTGGCTCCAGGAGGTCGGGTTCGACGTCGATGCGCAGATCGGAGAGTTCCAGCCCATCCGCACCCGCTACCGGGCGCGGGAGATGAACGGGACGCTGTGGACCCACCGGACTGGGTTCTGGCCATCAGGTCGCAACGTGCGGGTGTATTTCGTCAGCCCCAACCAGCAGGGTTCGGTCTTCATGTACGAGGACCCGTACGTGGAGCAGGAGTACGACCGCTGGAAGCAGAGCGTCAGCGCCGAAGAGCGTGAGCAGATCATGCGCGAAGTCGGCCAGTTCATGTACGAGGAGAACGCCACCATGCCCCTCGGTTTCCTGTTCGCGGAATTCGGCATCAACCCCAACGTCATCGCCGAGTACTCGGTCAACAACAGCTACTTCGGTGGCATGAAGGGCCACGAGTACACCAGGGTAGTTCGGAACTAGCCCGCCCAGATCACTCCGCAGTCGGTCGCCTGAGACGGGGCCGCCGACAGCCTGATGGATCACACGTGCCTGTACGATCATCGACGCCAACTGCCCAGCGAAAACACATTATCGTAACTATCAAAGCCCAATCCAGCGAATTGGATTATTTATAAGATGATAATTGCGAATAAATGACTTGTAGTTCATTAGATCGTGCGTTGCGCGTAATAATGATTATCTAATATGCGCTGATGCTTAACATCTTGGTTGACAATGATACGGGTTTTCAGTACCGTTCGCCTCACGACTCGAACGGTTACGGACGTTTGAGCGATACAAGGCGTCGCATCAAGCCGACGAGCCCGGCGACGCAGAGGTGGGCATATATGTCAAGAGGATTAACGCTACGCACTGGAATCGTGGGTCTGCTGGCCCTCGCCGTAACTGCGGCGATCGCCTGCGGAGCGCCTGCTGAGCAGGAACCCTCGACGAGCGCTCCGGCAGCGGCCCAGCAACAGCAACCGGCGGCGACGCAGGCCCCGGCAGCCCAGGCCCCGGCGTCACCAACCGCCACCGCGGCGTTGGCACAGCCGGCCGGCATGAGCGACCGCGCCGCCGGCGCCGCCGCCCCGACCGTTGCGCCGGCGGCTACAGCGGTACCTGAAACCACCGCAGGTGAGCCCGTACAGGCCGACTTGCGTGTCGCCATTACGCCGCCATACGCGGAAAACCTCCTGGGTTGGCGCGTAGGCGGCACCAACCAGGGGATGCTCCAGCCGATGCAGGAAGCGCTGTTCCAGCGCGACTACCAGACCTGGGAAGCCCGGCCGATGCTGGCGGAATCCTGGTCCGTATCAGCGGACGGTAAGGAGTGGACCATTAAGCTCCGTGAAAACGTGCCCTTCCATCACGAAACGGATACTTTTGGCGTCTCTGACTTCGTGTTCAGTTTCCAGCTGTGGTCCCATCCGGAAGCCAAGACCGGTTTTGGCGACTTCTGGCACCAGATCCTGGGACCTGAAGGAGAAATGCGGAGCTGGGAAGTCGAGGACGCTGGTACCGCTGCGACCGTCACCGAAATCAGTGATAACGAGATGGTCTGGAACATGAACCGTCCCGAACTCTGGATACCGTTCTACGCCTCCGAAGCGACGACGGATCCGCTGATCTACAGCCTGGACTACTGGCAGACCAACGGCGAGGACGCCTACGCAGCGAATCCTGTCGGCACTGGGCCCTGGCGCCATGTCAGCTACGAGCAGGGAGCCAGGCTTGAATACGAGCGGGCTTTCGAGGATCACTGGCGCATCAACCCCGACTTCGACACGCTGACTTTCTTCTTTGCTGAGGAGGACCTGACTCGCGTAGCGATGCTTCGGGCGGGCGAAGCCGACATCGCCGAGATCCCGCGGGAACTCCAGGGCGAGATCGTTAACGCCGGGTATGCCATCACCCAGAGCACGCTTCCGGCGTTCATGGTCTGGATCGGCATCGGCGGGCAGTACCTGGAAGATCGTCGTGACCCCAACGATCCCAACACCAACGTGCTGGTCCGACGGGCCATGAACCATGCCATGGACCGGGACGCTCTCAACGAAGCGTTCTTCGACAACAAGATGGAACTGATGGCCAACACTGGTTGGCACCCGACCGATCCGTCGTATGATCCCGCCTGGGAAATTCCGGCCTACGATCCAGACCTTTCCCAGCAACTGCTCCAGGAAGCGGGCTACGCTGAAGGTTCCGGCCCCACCGTCGAGTTCATGGCCGGCAAGCTGGTGGGCGTGCCCGAGTTGACGGAAATCGCGGTACCGATGATCTCCTGGCTGGAGGAAGTCGGCTTCACTGTCGACGCCCAGATCGGCGAGTTCCAGCCCATCCGCACCCGCTACAGGGCTCGGGAGATGAACGGCGTCCTGTGGACCCACCGTACCGGCTTCTGGCCGGCTGGCCGCAACATGCGGGTATACTTCGTCAGCCCCACCCTGGCCGGCGCGGTCTACATGTTTGAGGATCCTCACACCGAGGACCTGTTCAGCAAGTGGCAAAGCAGCGTGGATGACCAGGAACGGCTCAACCTGATGAAGGAAGCCGGCCAGTACATGTACGAGCTAAACGCCACGATACCGCTGGGCTTCCTGTTCGCGGAGTTCGGCATCAACCCCAACGTCATCGCCGAGTACTCGGTCAACAACAGCTATTTCGGTGGTATGAAAGGCCACGAGTACACCAAGGTGGTGCGCAACTAATCCGTAGAAACGGAAGGGCGACCGGCCAGTCGCCCTTCCCATTGCCCAACATTCAACCTCACTGAGCGCGAAGGTTTCCCATGCAGCGTTTCATCTTTTTGCGGGCAATACAGTCCATCCTGGCGATTTTGGTGATCAGCGCCGTGGTATTCGCGCTGGCGCGGGTTACCGGTGACCCGGTAGCCATCCTGCTACCGGAGGACGCTAGTCCCGCCGTGGTGGAACAGGTCCGCTCGAAATGGGGACTGGACCAGCCAATATACGTGCAGTACGCCCGTTATATCGGCAACTTCGTCACCGGTGATTTCGGTGAAGCCTGGGCATACGGTGGCGTGCCGATTACCGAACTGATAGCCCGACGGTTGCCCAACACTATCGTGCTGGCGGGTTTCGCATGGCTCATCAGCGCCTCCATCGCTTTGCCCATCGGCGTGATGGTGGCGGTCAAAAAAGACTCGGCCTTTGACTGGGCCGGAAAGGTAGTGGCTCTGATCGGACAATCGGCGCCATCCTTCGCCATCGGGTTGATACTGATGTGGGTATTCGCGGTGATCTTGGGATGGTTACCCACTTCCGGCAATGACGCCGGCTTCAAGTCAATCATCCTGCCCGGAGTGGCGCTGGGTTACTACAACGTCGCGGCAGTGATGCGGCTCACAAGATCGTCGATGCTCGAAGTGCTGGACACCGAGTACGTCAAACTGGCGCGCATCAAGGGTATGCCGGAACGCAAGGTCATCTGGAAGCACTGTTTCCGCAACGCGCTGATCGTTCCCTTCACGTACATGGGACTCATTGGCGCAGTGCTGCTCACCGGTTCGGTGGTGATCGAAACCGTGTTCGTTTGGCCCGGCCTCGGCGACCTCGCCATTGATGCCATCCGCAACCGCGACTTCCCGGTGATTCAAAGCATTGTCATCCTGTTCGCCGCGTTCTACATATTCATCAACCTCGCCGTTGATGTGATGTACGCCTACCTGAACCCACGGATCCGCTACTAGACCAGCTGATTCCCGCGCACCTGCCGCCCGCACAAGGAAATTAGCGATGACCACCCCCACCGCGACTCCCGCCATCAATACTACTCCGGCCGACGAGTTGTATCGTCAACGCGGTTTGATCGGCCGTGCATGGTCAACCACTCGCCAGTACCCGGTCATACCGCTGCTCATCCTGGCGATCATGCTGATCATTCCGGCGATCTTCGCCAATCTGATCTCCCCGCACGATCCGACGGATGTGAATCTGCGCGACCGTCTGCTGCCTCCGGCGTGGCAGGAAGGCGGCAGTTGGCAGTATGTGTTGGGCACTGACCGGCAGGGTTTCGACATCCTGAGCCGCATTATCCACGGCGCCCGGATTTCGCTGTCCATCTCCCTGCTGGCAATCGCCCTTGGCGGCGGCGTGGGAACGGTACTGGGCCTGCTGGCAGCCTACGGTGGAGGCTGGGTCGACAACCTGATCATGCGGATCGTCGACATCAAGCTGGCGTTCCCATCAATACTCTTAGCGCTGGTCTTGGTGGCGGTCAGCGGACCCGGCTTCCAGACCGTGGTGCTGGTCATCGCGCTGCTGCTGTGGGCGAGATTCGCCCGGATGGTACGGGGCGAGGCCCTGGCCGTGAAGCAGCAGGACTTCATCGCCCGGGCTCAGGTCGCGGGCGCGTCTCCCACGCGCATCATGACGCGGCACATTTTCCCCAACGTGGTAAACACCGTCGTTGTCCTGGCCACCCTGGAGGTTGGCCACGTCATCATCCTGGAATCTACACTGAGTTTCCTTGGCGCGGGGCTGGTGAAACCGACACCCGCGTGGGGCCTGATGGTAGCCGACGGTCGGGCGTTGATAGTTACGGCCTGGTGGTTGTTCTTCTTCCCGACCATGGCCATCGTGCTCACCGTGCTTTCGATGAACCTGCTCGGTGACTGGCTTCGCGACCGGCTTGACCCCAAGCTGCGCAACGTGTAGCTTGAATCGCAAATAACGCATCATGACGGCGGGGTGTGTTATCGCATCCCGCCGCTACTTTGACATTTTCAACCGGACTGACATGGCCGCCTCACCGGAAAATCCCTCGGAACTCGCACCGCCGGACTCCACAGACAACGAACCTGCCGAAAGCCTCCTGCCCGATTGGGCGCAGGAGGCGCCGCGCCGACGACGGTTCATTTCCAGGCGCAACGGACTGATCGCTTTCGTGGCGCTGGTGGTAGCAGGCTTCCTGGTCTGGATCAATTTCCCCTTCATTCCGGACCCGGTGATCCTGCTGGGCCGCCAGCCCGAGATGGTCTTCGATTCCGTCTCGTCCGGACCGGAATGGACCATGCACGGGCGCAACCTGAGCCAGACGCGTTACGTATCCGACGTGCTCGACGAGCCCCGGGGGCAGTTGGTTTGGAGCGCCGAAACCGGCCCAGCGACATTGGCCGCGCCGATCGTTTCCGACGGGCGCATTTACCTTGGCGCGCATTTCCGCATCGCGGCGCTTGACGCTCAAACCGGAGACGAAGTCGCGTCCATGCCTGCCACCGGCCCCATAGGTAACTCGTTGGCATTGGCTAACGGCGCCTTGTACTACACCATGCCCGATCGCCGGCTGGTTGCGCGAGATGCTGAGACCCAGCAAATACTCTGGGAATACCAGATGGGTGACGCCACGTCGGGCCCTGTTGCCGTGGCCGACGGCATCGTGTACGCGGGCGCGCTGGACGGCGTCACCTACGCCGTCAACGCAACGACCGGCGAACTGGTATGGAAGCACGAATCCCTTGGAGAAGTTCGATCTCCCGCAGCCCTGTCCGAGCATTTCGCGTTCGTGGCCTCGGCTGACCGCAGTCTGTACGCGCTGGACTCCCGGACCGGTCAGGAGCGCGCCAGGTTCCGGACCGGAGCCGCGCTGGCTACAGCACCCGTAACGGCCAATGACCTGGCGTATTTCGTGTCCGAACGGCAGCTATTTGCAATGGAAGCCGACGCCCTGGAATATCCGGGACAATACGCCGTCACGCGCACGTGGTCGCAACTCTGGCTCTGGGGATTCCCGTTGCCGGCGCCGCCTTCACAGCCCGGCGACAAATGGCGGTTCGGGTCGGACTATCCCGATGGCTTCCCTTCGCGTCAGAAAAGGACCGAGGGCATCATCTCCGCCCCGGCCGTCGCGGGAGACTCCCTGTACGTCGGCGATACATTGGGGAAGTTGTACGCCGTAGACGCCATCACCGGCGCCGAGCAATGGCAGTTCCAGGGCGAGGACACCATCCTTGTGTCGCCCATCGCGGTGGGCAACCTCGTGATCTACGGAGACATGGCTGGCTGGCTGTACGGACTGGACAGATCCGATGGCGCGGAGCGCTGGCGACTCAAATTGCCGGCCGGCGTCCGCACCGAGCCAGTCTATGCCGCAGGTCAACTGCTGGTGCGCACCGACGACGGAGCGCTCCACGCAATCAGGTGACGGACCCTATTGGGCGGTATAGCCTCCGTCGATGACGAGCTCGCTACCGGTCATGAAGGACGATTCGTCGGACGCCAGGAACAGCACTCCGTTGGCAATGTCGTCCACGGTACCGATGCGGCCGACGGGTGTGGCGTCAATGCGCATCTGCCTTATTTCCGGATCGGACATCATGTGCTCGGTCATCGCGGTGTCGATGTAGCCGGGATGGACCGAATTGCACCGGATGTTGTCGCCGGCGTACTGGACTGCGGTGGACTTGGTGAGCAGGCGCACCGCGCCTTTGGAACTGGCATAGGCGGAACCGGCTCCGGAGCCCGGACCGAGTCCGACCAGACCGGCGATGGACGATATGTTGACGATGGATCCGCCGCCGGACGTGCGCATGGCAGAGAGCGCCGCGCGGGTCCCCAGGAAAACGCCCTTGCCGTTGACATCCATGATTTGGTCCCACACTTCGGCCGGCGCCTCGTGGATGCGCGGGGCGTTCGTGCCGCCGATGTTGGTGCTGCCCACTCCGGCGTTGTTGACCAGGATGTCCAGTTTTCCGTAGCGGCTGACTGCCTCGGTTACGGCGTCGGCCCACTGGTCGGCGTCGGTGACGTCAAGATGCACGAATGTGGCCCTTCCGCCCAATTCGCGGATCTCGGCCTCCAGCTTCATGCCTTCGTCGTCCAGGATGTCGCCGATAACTACGGCCGCGCCTTCCTGCACGAACAGCCGGGCCTCGGCAGCGCCCTGGCCGCGCGCGCCGCCGCTGATGAGGGCAACTTTTCCTTCAAGTCGCATGTTGAACCTCCTCGATTAAGTACGGAATTAGACCAATAGTAGCGCATCGCCGAGCGGATGGGGACAGGAGGATTACCGTGCCCGGCAATGGCGAATTATCTCGTCGGTCAGACAGTCGATGCCCCGGCGTGGCGCCGCGATTACTCTGGAGTCGCCATTACAATCAAAATGGGATGAAACACGGTGCCCCATGGGCGTACTTTGCCAGATGACGATGATGTCAGCCCAATTGCGATGGGATCGAAAGTAACGATCATCTCGCGCCTTTTTGCCATCAATAAAGCGCCATTGGACCGAACCGGAACATTTCCCCAGGATTTCGCGCTCTTTCCGCTCGGTGCCGCCAACAATCAGGATGCGCGGTTTGTTGGCGGCAGCCACGATTTGCGCCATGCTCCGCAACGCTTTGGCGCTGGGATTCCCGTCGCAGATCTGGCAAGCGCGCTGCTCAACCAGAAGCAACGGCCTGACGGTATTCTCGGCCACAGCCTCCCTACGGCAATCACCGTTGTTGCAGTGCCAGCTGAAGTGTTCGCTGAGTGCCTGCCTGGCGCGGTCAACCTTGTTGCAGGCGATGTTGGGGCGGTTGGGGTTTTTCTGGATAATGTTGTTCTCAAATAAGGCATTGCGAGCGGTTTTCTGTGCGTCTTTACTGGTGATGCCTAGTTGACTGAGCATATTGTCGATTGAGATGTTCCTCATCGGGCCTCCCCCTCGATAGGTAGATCAAAGGCCGGCTTGAAACCTGCCCTACTCGCTATGATAGCATCCTTAACTATCGCGGCAAGCATTCCCGCTGAATGCAGAACCCGCTCCGACAATTGAGTATAATCAGTCCACTCGCAACACAGGCCGCCGGGAGGAACGCCGGATGACCACCCCACAAGCCAAAGCCGGGTCCCCCACGGAGCAGTGGGAACCATACCCTCATCTGGAAAAAGAAGAAAAGGATATGCAGCAGGGCCCTCCTGAGGAAGACCTTACCGTCAAGTTGCGCTCCGCCCTTACCCCCGGCCGCCACTACCCTGTCCATCCAGACATTCTGATTGGCAGCGAAATCCCGATTTACTACGGCGACCGGGATCCGGTTACCCGCCGGTTACCCAACGTCCGCCCGGACATCCTGATTGCCCTCAACGTCGATAGCTATGCCATCCGCCACCGCGTCGGATACGACCCGATACAGAACGGCAAGCCCCCGGACGTGGTGGTTGAAATCGCCTCGCCCAGCACCCACCGCATCGACTCCGGCCGCAAGCGCGACATTTACCAGATGCTGGGCGTACCGGAATATTGGCGTTTCGACCCCACCGGCGGCATAATGTTCGGGCAGGCGGTCATCGGCGAACGGCTCAACGACGGGCGGTACGAACGGCTGCCCTTGCTGCGCTACGATAGCGGTGTCACCGGCTCCACCAGCCCCCTGCTCAATCTGAACTTCCGCTACCGGGGCAACGAACTGTTCACCATCCACGACCCCGAAACCGGAAGGGAATATGAGCACCCAGAGCAGGAAAACAACCGCCTCAGGGAAAGCCAACTCGCAGTGGCGCGGGAAAACGCCCGCCTGCGGGAAGAGATCCGCCGCCTGCGGGGAAGCTAGCGACGGCGGATCTCCGGGAAGGGAATAACTAGCCCAGCGTCGTTGTCAAAACCCACATGGGTCGTTCGCCCACGGCGTAGGCGCCCAGCGGAGTCAGTTGCCCCGTATCGCCATCAATACTGTACGCAGCCAATTGGCCCGTTGCAGAACCGGCGGCAAAAACGAAACGTCCGGACGGGTCCAGGCTGAAGGCGCTGGGCACAGCCTCGGTGGCGGCGTGGCCGGCAGGGGTCAGGCGACCCTCGGAGTCGACGGTGAAGCTCGCGATGCTGTTATGCCCACGATTGGGCACGAACAGCAGGTTCCCGTCCGGCGAAAACTGGATCTGAGAGCAGGTGTTACGCTCGGTGACACCGGCCGGCAGCGTCGACACGGTCTCGAACGGCGCCAGTCGGCCTTCGCCATCGATTTGATATGAGGACACGCTGCAACCCTGCTCGTTGGAGAAGTAGACCAGGTCGAGGGTGGGATGGTAGGTGAGATGCCGAGGGCCGATCATGTCGCCCTGAGCCAGAATGGGCGGGTCGTTGGCGGTCAACGCGCCGCTGTCCGCGTCGAATCGGAACTGGTAGATGACGTTGGGCCCGGGAATGTTCTTGGGCGGCTCGAGGACGTTGTCCTGCTGTCGGGCGATGTGGGGAACGTAAGCGAACCGGTTCGAGCGGTCGGTCATCATCGCGTGAGCGCCGGAGTCGGTATCGACCACCGACGTGGCGGCGCCACCGAGGCTGCCATCGTCACCCAGGGGATGCACGGCGGCTTTGCCGTCGGCGTAGTATGACGAGAGCAGGAAGCGTCCGTTGCGATCGGTCGAGAGGAAGGCCGGCTGCCCGGGTGGGGTCACCGAACCGGTCTGGGTCAGCTCGCCCGTCTGCTGGTTGATGCTGTGGCTGGTGATCTCGGGGACCTCGCGATGGCCGGCGTACAGAGTTTGACGGTCAGGGCTGATGGCCAGCAGGGACGGCCCGCCGGAAACGATCTCCTCGCCAGCGATGGTCAGGGCGCCGCTGGATTCGTCCATGGTGAAGATGGACACCTTGTTGTCGTCCTGGGCTGCAACGTACACGTAGGTTGCCATTGATGCTGCCTCCTGTTCGCGTGTGCGACGGCTCTGGCTGGATGACGATGGATGTCAAACGAAACATGGATTTCAGGGAAGCAGGGTTTCCGCCATGCTCTCCAACTGCTGGCCCATCTCCTCCTCAGAATCCGAGTGATTGGGCCATACGCAGACCCGCAGCGCGCCGGCGTTGAGGAAGTCGTCCACGGTCTGGCGGGTGGTATCCGGGGCCTGCCCGAACACGGAGATCGTAATCGCCTCCGGGTCACGTCCCCGCTCGGCGGCCAAGGTGTCCAGCTGCTTGCGGCTGTCCTCAATCTGTCCGGGGGTCGCGCGGTTGGGCAGCCAGCCGTCGCCGTAGCGCACCACACGGCGCAGCACGTTGCGGGCGTTCCCGCCCAGCAGAATGGGAGGGTGCGGATCCTGGGCAGGCTTGGGGTACATGTACACCGGTGGGAAGTTATAGTAGCGGCCGTGGAATTCGGCTTGATCCTCGGTCCAGAGGGCCTTCAGAGCGCCGACCGCTTCCTCGGTCTGGGTCCAGCGGTGGTCGAAGTCGCCGCCCATCATTTCGGTCTCTTCGCGGTTCCAGCCGGCCCCGATGCCGAAAACGAAGCGGCCGTTGCTGTGCTGGTCCAGCACCGAGATCTGCTTGGCGAGAATCAGTGGGTTGCGCTCAGGCAGCAGGGTGATGCCGGTGCACAGCTTGATCCTCTCAGTTACGGCCGCCGCCATCGCCAGGGACATGTATGGATCAGAAAAGTGGCGGTAGGTCCAGGGGATCTCGCCGCCGGTGGCCGGGAAGGGGCTCTCGCTATTGACCGGCAGAATGGGGTGCTCGTGGTACCAGATGGATTCGAAACCAAGTTCCTCGACCTTCTTGGCGATGAACGCCGGGTCGAGGGTGTAGGCCGGCAGCGGGACGATTATTCCTACGGACATTACCTTGCTCCTTTGCGGCAGCGTTGCGAACGATCTGCGAAATCAGTTGTGATAGTGTGTCGGAGTTTATCAGACCCGGTCCACAATGACAGCGCGCCCGCGCCGGATTGCAGGGCAATCGCACCATCGCCGTCATTCCTGCGAAAGCAGGAATCCAGTGGTTGAATTTGTCAAATACACTTCAAATTCTTTCATGCTATGACTAATGGACTCCGGCATTCGCCGGAGTGACGGGCGTGGAGCTTATGATGCGATTGTCCTGCGCAGGATTGGGACGCTATCGGCTCTTCGCTTCGAGCAGATTCTCCGCCAGTTGCCGGGCCGAGCCCAGGTCATGGACAAAGCGCTCAGCCGGAACGCGCCGGAACACGTTCAACGACCGCAGCGTCTCATCCACCGGACCGGAAAGATTAAGAACGATGCACTCCGTTTTGGCGGCGGCGGCGGCGTCGATCAATCTTTCGATGATCAGCGCCGCGCTGTCGTCCATGTGTACGGTATTGGAAAAGTCAAAGATGGTAACCTCGTGCTCCTGAATATCCGAGCCTATCAACCAGGCCAGCTCGTTGGCGGAGGCGAAGGAAAATTCGCCGCGCAAATCGACGAGGCCCACCCGGGCCTGAAACTCATCGACATCGTCCGCGTTGGTGTCGCTGGGAAAAAACTCGCGATCCAGCAGGGGCACTGATATAACCCGTCCCAGCTCACGTTGTTCCCTGGCCCGCGCCCGCGCGAATCCGGCTACGATCAGCCCGATGGCGATGGCTGTGATTAGATCCACGAACACCGTCAGGACCAGGGTGAGTACCATCACCAGCAGGTATTCCCGCTGGACGTGACGAATTCGGGTAAGGAGCCTCCAATCGATGATGTCCCAACCGACCTTGATCAGTATGCCGGACAACGCGGCCACCGGTATCGGTTCCGCGATCCATCCCAGGCCCAGCACCAGGGCGAGCAGCACCGCCGCGCACGTCACGCCGGAAACGGGAGTGGTGCCGCCGGCCCGGACGTTCACGGTGGTGCCCGATGGCGCGCCCGCGCCGGGAAGAGCGCCCAGCGCCCCCGCGGCGACATTGGCGATGCCCTGGCCCACCAGTTCCCGGTTGAGTCGAGTGCGAGTGCGAGTGAGCGTGTCGGCCACCAGTGAAGCCACAAGACTGTTGACGGAGCCAATGAGCGCCAGCGTCAACGCCGGCTGTACGGCGGATAACAGCAGATCCGGCGCCAGCTCCGGCATATACAGCTCGGGCAACCCCTGCGGCAGTCTCCCGATGGTGGGGGCATCGTGCAGCCACAGCGCGGCCATCGCTGTCCCGACCACCAGGGCCAACAGCGGGCCGGGTAGGAACCGACCCAGCCGGCGCGGCCAGAACATGCAGATCGCCAGGCACACCGCTCCAACAATTACGGCGTGCAGGTTCAGCCCTAAAACCGCCGCCGGCCAGACGCGGATGATGCCAAGCAGTCCTCCAGGGGCAGCAGGGGCTCCCAGGAATGGCAGCGTCTGAATGATTATGATGATGATGCCAATGCCGGAGGTAAACCCGGCGATCATCGAATAAGGGGTGTAGTTGATGAACCGCCCCACCCGCAACAGCCCCAACGCAACTTGGATCACCCCCGCCAGCATGACGATGGTGAAGGCTTCGGCCGGGCTCTGGGCGTGCTGGGTCAGCACGACCATCATCGCCACCGTCATGGCAGCGGTCGAATACGCAATTCGGGCCGGCGTCCCACCGAAAACCGCCGCCAAAAACCCGACGGCGATAGCCCCGTACATGCCGGCGACGGGACCCAATCCCGTGGCCACGCCGTAAGCCAGCGCCATGGGAAGCACTGTCGCGGCGGTGGTCACGCCGCCGAACAGGTCCCCCGAAAGGGCACGCGGGCTGTATCCCAGGCGAACCGGAATTCGTCGATTGCGCAACAAAGGACGTAGCCGCTGGATTGAGATCGCAGTTGCTAGCGACCGGACCTGATCCACTCGGCGACGCGTTCGCCGATCATGATTGTGGTGCAGTTGGTGTTGGCCCTGATGACGTCCGGCATCACCGAGGCGTCGGCGACGCGCAGGGACTCGATGCCGTGGACTCGGCAGTGCTGGTCGACCACCGCCATGGGGTCGCTGTCCGGTCCCAATTTGCAGGTGCCGGAGAGGTGCTGGCCGATGCAGACCTCGCGCAGCATCCAGTTGTCCAGTGTTTGGTCGGACTCCAAATCCGCCTCGGTGGGCGAGATCAGACCGTCGTAGATGTTGCGGAATTGCTCGTGATCCAACAGGCGGATGACGATGCGAACCGCCTCACGCATGCGCTCCCGATCCCAGTCAGCCTCCAGGTAACGACAGTCGATGTGGGGCTGAACGTCGGGGTCGGTGGACTGAAGGGTCAGCTCGCCGGCGCTTTCCGCAAGTTCCATCATGCAGGTTACGCGGATGCCCTCGTTGTCGTAGGGATCGCCTCCCAGCGGCGTCGAGAATGACGAGGGGAAAATCTGCATGTCGTTGCGGGCATCGGAACCACTGGCGGTGTAACGCAACACGGTCTGGATGCGCGGCGCGTCGGGATCCAGCGGGAAGTCGTCCTTCACCTTGACCCGAACCGGCACCAGGGGATGGTCGCGGAGGTTCTTGCCCACCCCCGGCAAATCCTTGACCACGGGTATGCCCAGGGCGCGCAATTCCTCGGCCGGGCCGACGCCGGACAGCATCAGCAGTTGCGGCGAGGCGATGGCTCCAGCGCACAGGACGATCTGCTCCGCCTCGATCTGGAAGGTTTCGCCCCCGCTCTCTACCTGAACGCCGACCGCCCGTTGCCCTTCGAAGAGGATCCGATGAACCCGGACGTTGGCGCGTATGGTCAGGTTGAGGCGATGACGGTTGGGGTTCACGTAGGTCAACGCGGTGCTCATGCGCACCCCGTTGGGGTTGTTCATCGGAAAGGGGCCGACGCCGGTGGAATCGGGATGGTTGTGATCATAGACCTCGGCGTACCCGGCGTTGGTGCAGGCCTGGACGAAGGCTTCCTGCAGGGGCAGCCAGTTCTCCCTCCGGTGGCGCCGCACGGGGATTGGACCGTCGAAGCCATGGAAGTCGTCGGTGATGTCGGTATCGGTTTCCTGCTTCCGAAAGTAAGGGAGAACATTGATGTAGCTCCACTCGTCGTTGCCCCAGGAAGCCCAGCGGTCATAGTCCTCGGGGACGCCGCGCAGGAACACCTGCCCGTTGATGGCGCTGGTCCCGCCGACCACCCGCCCGCGCGGGACGTTCACCGGCTCGGTCTGCAAGGGCGTTCCGGTGCCGACGAAGGACCAGTTGTGCGGGGCGCCCATTTCGGAGGCGCGGGGAGCGTAGCCGAACTTGAGATCGTCGGGCGTCTGCTCCAGGTCGGGATAGTCGGGACCCGCTTCCAGCAAAAGGACGGAGCGCGAGGGATCCTCGGACAGACGGGTTGCCATGGTGCCGCCGGCGGAACCGGCCCCAATCACGATGACGTCATATTTCATTCTGACACTCCTTACCCGATAATCATCATTCCGGCCCCGATTACCGTCATTCCGGCGAAAGCCGGAATCCAGGGGCTCATGGTCAACCTATCTAGATAGCAGCCAGGAACTCATTAGTGGTCATCACCGTTCCCTGGCGCGGGTAGACCTTCTCGGTGAGCACCCGGTGCACCTCGGGATCACCGTCAGAACAGGCGTCGGACAGCACGATGAAGCTGTAATTGATGTCCACCGCCCAGCGCACCGAAGACAGTACGCAACCGCTGGTCGCCACGCCCATGATGACCAGGTTGTCTCGTCCCATCTCGCGCAGGGTAACGTCCAGGGCCGTGGTTGAGAAAGGACCCGGGCGAACCTTGGTGATGACCATTTCCCCGTCTGCCGGAGTGACGCCTGCGTGGAGTTCGACGTCGGGAGCGTACTCGGCAAACGGCCCGCCGCGATGCACCACGTATATTACCGGGATGCCGGCCGCCCGGGCGCCAGCCAGAGCCCTGGCCGCGTTTTCGACAACGGCCGCAGGTTCCGTGGCCACATTCGCAATGATGCGCTGCTGGAAATCCATGATCAAAACGGCGGTGCGTCAGCGTCGATACGGGTCGCTTGCTGGGTCATAATCTCCCTCCCCTCGAGAGGCCACTGGGATTGTTGGTTCAGCCGTATTATAGCGTCGCCAGGCGGAGTGGACCGAGCATTGGCGCGCACATTAGCGCGTTGACGACGCGCCGATGCCAGAAAAAACACAGGGGCGAATCATCATTCACCCCTGCATGGATATTGGTCGCGCGACCTGGCTACAGGTTCAGCGGGTGTTCCTCGTAGTCTTTGACCTTGTCGTACACCTGGATGCGGTGACGGTTGGCCTCGAGGACGAAGATGCGGTCGTTTTCGTCAACCCGAACCGACACCGGGCGGCGGAAGCGCCATTCAGGTTCCAGATCCACCCGCCGGCGCGCCTTGACGATGTCCGGGTTGGCGTCGATATAGGTCTGGGTCCAGGGGGAAGGCTGCTGGGCATCACCCACCAGCGACGTGATGAACCGTCCGTCCGAAGCGTACACCTGCAGACGGTGGTTGCCCCAATCGGTAACGTAAACATCGCCCTCGGAATCTACCGCGACGCCGGTGGGACCGCGCAGGTCGCCAACGCCAGAGGTCGGAGAGGCCTCAAACTTCTGCACGAAGTTGCCGTCGGCGTCGAACTTTTGCACGCGGTTGTTCTTCCAGTCGGCCACGTATATGCCGCCGGCATCGTCCAGGCACAGGCCCCAAGGCAGGTCGAACTTGCCATCGCCATCGCCGTGCTTGCCAAACGAGCCGAGGTGCTTTCCATCTTTGGTGAACTTCTGAACCCGATGGTTCTGGCTGTCCACGACCAACACGTTCCCGTCGGAGTCGAAAGCCATACCACAGGGGCCGTTCAGCTGCCCCTTGTCGTCCCCACCCTCGCCCCAGGAAGCCAGGAACGCTCCCTCGGGGTCGAAGACGGACACGCGGTTCAGGAAGTCATCGGATGCGTAGACGTTGCCGTCGTCGTCCAGCGCAATGGAGCGCGGCCAGACGAACTGCCCGTCTCCACGTCCGAAGGCGCCGAACTGCCCGAGGAACTGGTGATCCAGGGTCACGCGGCTTACGCGCTGCCCCAACTCCTCAGCGCCGCGGTTGAGCACGTACATCGTGTCGCCCGCCAGCGCGAAATCCTGCGGCGACCAGAAACCCTGACCCGACATGCCGTACATGCCGATGCAATAGCTGTAGTCAAACACCCGGCCGGCGGCCACTGTGGTTAGCATGGCAAACCTCCCTCGCCTTGTGCGGCAGCTCCCTACACGAAGTCCAGCTGCTCGAAGTTTCCGCCAACAATGGGCACCGAGTCCAGGCCCAGCCACTTTTCGATAACGGTGGCGTAGAGCCCACGGAAGTCGTAGTTGGGCTCAAGGTCGCCCTGGGTGAGGTCCTCGGGCCGCAGGGAAGGATAGGCGCTGTAATGGCCACCCTTGACCTGGTTGCCAATCACGAAGGCCGCTCCGCCGGCGCCGTGGTCAGTTCCCGTCCCGTTATCGCGGACGCGGCGGCCGAACTCGGTGAAGAGCACCATGATGAGGTTGTCACCGGCGTCGTGCTCGGAAAGGTCATCGAAGAAATCGCCGATGGCGGCAGACATGTCGGTCCACAGCTTGGTGTGCATTGGCGGCTGGTTGAAGTGGGAGTCGAAGCTGCCGTGCTGGGTGTAGAACAACTGCGTGCCCAGGTCTGCCAGGTAAACCTGCGCGATGTCGCGAAGGTACTTGGCGATGGGAGTGTCCGCGTACTCGACGGTGGACGAGTACTGCTCCGGGGCGGAGCGCACGATATCGGCGCCCTTGAGGGCGTCCCGCCCGGTTTGGCCCAGGTAGTCCATCACCGCGCCCGTGCCGACGGTGGGGGAATACATGCGGGCGAACCGGTCCAGCAACTGGTCACGCTCAGCCTCGACGGGCACGCTGGACAGCACTCCGTAGGACTCCAGGCTGGACACTGACGTGACCGGCGTGCCGCGCAGCGCCAATGCCCGGGGCAGCCCCTGTCCGAAGTTGACGCCCTTGAGGACGTTTTCACCCGTGGGATCGAGATCGCGGATTACACGGCCGGCCCAGCCTTCGGTTCCCACGACGTCCGGCTCGCAGGTGTGCCAGATGTCCATGGAGCGGAAGTGGGAGCGCGGGGAATTCTCGTAGCCGATGCCGTGGACGATGGCCACTTTGCCCTCATCCCACAGCTGCTTGATACGGCCCATCTGGGGATTGAAACCCAGCTCATCATTGATCGGGATCACCTTATCGGCGGGGATACCGACTTTCGGGCGCGCGTCGTGGTAGTGCCCGTTGGTGTAGGGAATGATCGTGTTCAGGTAGTCGTTGGCTCCGGTCATCTGCAGGACCACCACCACCGGGTCTTTCGTCGTAGTTGTCATGTTGTTCCTCCGTGCGCGGCCAGGCAGCTATCTCGTCGCCCGGCCCGACCGATTGCCGATGGTAGTGGATTAAGCGAACTGGAAATCTCGCGAGGCCGCGATCAGGGCCAGCATCACGCCTACCCGTTTTTCGGAGTGCGCGATGTCATCCTGGGTGTCCCACCGCAGTTCGCCCTCGCTGCGGGCCTGGTCGAGCAACTCGGCCCGCGTGCCGTCGCTGACTTCCAGCGGGCCCACGAGTTCAAGGCAAGCTTCTACCAGCTCATCGGGACCCAGGTTCCCTCTGTCCCGCAGTGTGCTCACCATTGACCGAACGCCCGGCAGCGACACGTCGCCGAGCAGGCCGGCGGCGAAGTTAACGCGACGCACCAGCGCGCCGCCGTCGATCCACTCGCTTCCGGTGTGCCAGCTCTCGACGCTGGGCGGGTTCAGCAGTTCCTGACCCTGGTAATTGCATTCGAAAGCCAGCGAGTTGAAACCGGGGCGCGGCTGGTTGAAGTTGCCGGCCAGGCGGGCGGTGCTGATGACCAACTCCGCCGGACTCTTGACCCGGCTGAACCGCGCCTGCTTGAAGAAATCGGAGTTGAAAAGGACGCGGAGCATGAAGCCGATGTCGCCGTCAGATTCGTTGTAGGCCGCAACCAGCTGATCAATGGCGTCAGGATCGTTGGGCGGCGTGATGTTCCAGCTCGGAACCTGGGGCTCGTCGGCAACGAAGAAGTTGTAGAGGTGCCGGGACAGGAAGCGGGCAGTGGCCGACTGCTCAACCACGAGGTTGATGATGTCCTGTCCGTTGAAGTTCCCGGTGTGGCCCAGGAAGGTCTTCTCCCCGTCGTCGTGGTCCTCGGGACGGTACTCGAAATTCCAGTAGAAGCGCCCCAATGGGTTGCGGGGAATCTTCGGCCCGATGGTCCAGCCGGTGAACGCGCGGCTGGCTTCCTTTATGTCTTCCTCGGAGTAGTTGCCAACCCCCATGGAGAAGAGTTCCAGCAACTCACGGCCCCAGTTCTCGTTGATGGCGCCGCGATGGTTGCCATTGTTGTCCAGCCAGAAGATCATGGCGGGGTTCTGCGCCAGTTCCAGCAGGATCTCTCGGAACTTCCCGAGGCCACAACGCCGGAACATGGCGATCTGCTGGGTCAACTCCGGCGGGTTGTCCACCTTGGAATTACCCGTGGCGAAAAGCTGGTGCCAGAACAGGGCCATCTTCTCTTCCAGCGGCCGCTCGGTGTTGATCATGCGGTAAACCCAATCCGCCTGGTTGAGCGGCGGTCCCAAAGCGCCTTCGTACCCGGGCATGAACCGGTACAGCAGTTCTTCGTCCACCGGCTCGAATTGCTCGGGATTGAGCAGGTCTTCCACCGCAGCTTCGTACCCGCGCCCGGCTTTGTCCACCAACTCGTCGTGGGTCGCACCGAATCCGGCTCTCCGCATCAGATGACCCATCAACGCAATGTCTTCGCGATTCGCCATGACTGTCCCTCCCACAGAGGAAGATTAGATCGCTCACGCAGGGACTAAAGAGTCCCGATAGCTATGCAGCAATACTACGTATCGCAGGATTCGATGTCAAGGAAAACGCTTTGGCGCCGGCCTTCGCCGTCGAATGCCGTAACCATCACCTTAGACAGCACACCATCAACCGTCCGCTAGCGGTCGTTTCCAGTAATAGTAAACGAAGCAATCGGTGGGATTTTGCGGGATGAAGAGGGGCATCGCGGATACCAGCTCCCACCCCGCGGCGCCGCGTTCGTTCAAAAACGCCTCGTCAACGGCGTCGACGTTCATCGGGCCATTCCCGAAGAAACCTCCGGATCTGATGGGCATCTTGTCAACCCAGTATTCCCACTTCATGTACTCGCAGTCTCCTTGACTGATTTCAAACGAGACGCCCGCCGCGTCAGGCCACGGGCGGGCGTTCCGCAAATGCGTTGCGACCCGCAGTTACTGCCCCGTTTTGACCCAGTCGGCGCAGCGTTCGCCGATCATGATCGTGGTGCAGTTGGTGTTGGCGCGGATGACATTGGGCATTACGGAGGCGTCAGCCACCTTGATCCCCTCCAAACCGTGGATGTTCAGATGCTGGTCAACCACGGCCATGGGGTCGCTGGACGGCCCGATCTTGCACGTGCCGGAAGCATGGGTGGTGTTGAACACCGTCTGCCGCATCCAGCGGTCCAGCGACTCGTCCGACGCGAGGTCCTCCGCTGACGGTTGAATGACGTGATCGACGATGGGGCCAAAAGCGTCGTTTTCCAGCAGGCTCACGCTGAGTCGGACGGCCTCGCGGAGCCGTTCGCGGTCGCGCTCCAGCTCAAGGTAACGATAGTTCAATGACGGCTGCACTGAGGGATCGTTAGCGGAGAGCCGCACCTCCCCCGCTCCGTCGGCCAGCTCCAGGATGCACTGGATGCGCACGCCGCCGGTCTCGAAAGGATCCGCGCCGCCGATGGGCGTGGAGAACGATGACGCCATGATCTGCATGTCGTTGCGGTCCGGTGAGCCGCTCGCCGTGTAACGCAGCGCGGTCTGGGTGCGCGGCGCAAGGGGATCCTGCTCGTGGTCGTCCCGCACCTGGCAGATGACGGCCACAATCGGATGATCCCGCAGGTTCTGACCCACGCCAGGGAGTTCGTGAACCACGGGGATGCCCATTTCGCGCAGGTGGTCCGCCGGACCCACGCCCGACAACATGAGCAGCTGCGGTGAGGCCATGGCGCCCGCGGACAGCACGATCTGATTGGCTTCCACCTGGTAAACGTCACCGCCGCTTTCCACTTCCACGCCCACGGCGCGTTTGCCCTCAAACAGGACGCGGCGCACGATTACGTTGGAGCGCACCGTCAGGTTGAGACGGTGGCGCACCGCTCTCAGAAACGTGAGGGCAGTGCTCATGCGAACCCCCTCGGGGTTGTTCATGGGAATGGGGCCCACGCCGCCCGAATCGGGGCTGTTCATATCCGCGTCTTCAGGGTAGCCGGCCTCGATACAGGACTGCACGAAGGCCTTCTGGAAAGGCAGCCATTCCTGGCGCGAAAACCGGCGTACCGGAATGGGCCCCTCCGAACCATGGAAGTCGTCACTGATGTCCAGGTCGGTTTCCATCTTCCGGAAATACGGCAGCACGTTGATGAAAGACCACTCGTCGTTGCCCTCGGAGGCCCAACCGTCGTAGTCCTCGGGAACCCCCCGCAGCAACACCTGGCCGTTGATGGCGCTGGTTCCACCAACGACCTTGCCGCGCGGCGCTGGCAGCATCTCGGTTTGGTCCGCCGAACCCTGCGCCCACCAGGTCCAGTTGTGCGGCGCGCCCTGGGCCGAAGCGTCGGGCTTGTAGCCGTACTTCAGGTCGTCGGGATAATGCTCGTATTCGGGATAGTCAGGCCCGGCCTCCAGCAACAGGATGGAACGGTCGGGATCCTCGGCAAGCCGGGAGGCCACCACGCATCCTCCTGATCCTGCCCCAATCACTATGACGTCATACTTCATGGTCTCACCTGCACTTGCCTGGTTCGGGCGCCCGATGCTCTACCGGGCCAGCATAATGGAACGCGCGGGGAATTGAAAAGGGTAAGCGCCGCCATTTGCTCGCAACGGCAATCCACCGTTCACCCACGGGCGGTGTTCTCGGAGTTGTCATTGTGGAGCTCGGATGACGTTCACCAGCGCAGGCCCTATAATTCGCCCGTGCGCCCAAACGCTGGGCCAGGGAGGAACCCATGAACTTCGGAATGTTCACTGACTTTCACATTGGCGAAAACAGGACCCAGGCCGAGGCTTTCGACGAGTCTTTCGCGCAGATCGCCGACGCGGAGGCCATGGGCTTCGACACGGTGTGGCTCGCCGAGCATCACTTCAGCCCCGAGCGCGCGGTGCTCGCGTCGCCGATGGTGATCGCCAGCGCCATCGCCGCGCGCACGGAGCGGATCCGCACCGGGCTGGCCGTGCAGGTTCTTCCGCTGACCAACCCGCTGCGGGTGGCCGAGGAAGCCGCCACCGTCGACCACATCAGCAAGGGCCGGTTCGAGTTCGGGATCGGGCGCAGTGGGCTGACCAAGTACTACCAGGGCTACAACATTCCCTACGCCGAAAGCCGCCCGCGGTTCCTCGAAGCCCTGGACATCATCATGCAGGCATGGAACAGCGACGCGTTCTCGTACGACGGCCAGTTCCACTCCTACCAGGACGTTGCGGTGGTGCCCAAACCCTATCAGCAACCCTACCCTCCGGTGCGCGTGGCCGTGGCCGGCGAGGACACTTTCCCGCTGATCGGGAAAATGGGCCATCCCATCTTCGTGAGCGCCAACGCCGGACGGGATCAGTTGAAGGCGCGGATCGCGTCCTACGAGGAAGCGCGGGCCGCCGCCGGTCACACCGGACCGGCCGACATCGCGGTGCGCGTACCCGTGTACGCGGCCGAAACCACCGAGCAGTCGCATTCCGAACCGGAAGCCAGCGCGATGTCGGCGATCCAATACGCAGCCAGCGAACTGGTGAAAACCGCCGCCAGCGAGGAGACGGCGGAGCGCATCCGGCGGACCGCCAACACGCCGTACTCGGATGTGCTGCAACAGCGGGTGGTGTTCGGCACGCCGGCCGAGATCGTGGAGCGGTTCAAGGGGTTTCAGGAGGACTTCGGGGCGACCGGAGTGGTGATGGAAGTCAACTACGGCGGACGGATCCCCTACGACCGGGTCAAGAACTCGCTGCGGCTGATCAGCGAGGAGGTAATGCCCCACTTCAAGTAGGCATCGAACCTCGTGCAGGCATCGAACCTCGTGCGATTAAACAACGCAGGGGCGAATAATTATTCGCCCCTACTGGCTGGCCGGTAGTTCCTGCGACGCTCGGCGCTGGCTCCAGGAATCTCGCTAGTGCGCGGCTCCCGCCAAAGCCGCCTGGGCGGCGAGATCCTCGTCCCACGGGCCCGGCATTCGACCCTTTTCGGTGCCGCCGATCATGTAACCGCTCTCGTCGTGGCCCCACTGCTCACGCGGCATCTCATAAGACAACTCGATTCCGTTGCCGTCAGGATCGCGAATATAGATGCCGATGGCGTGGCCATGGTCGGACACACGCTGGATGGGAATGTTCTTTTCCTTGACCCGGTGGTACAGCTCCTTGAGGTCGTCCAGGCTATCCATGTACCAGGCCATGTGGTTCAGTCCCACCTGCCCGCCCTGCGGACCCATCGCGTTTTCGCCCACCTCGGTCAGCGCGATCTCGTGGGAGTTCCCCAGGTCGGCGGACATGAACGCCGCCCGGCCCGGGAAGAACCCATAGGTGTGGAGCCCCAGCAGGTCCTCGTACCAGTCGCGCGCTTTTTCCGCATTTCTTACGAAAATGTTGACGTGTCCCAGATTTCTCGGCGTGTAACCCATAATACCCTCCTTATCCATCGTCGGATTCGGCGCCAGTGGCGAAATGATAACAACGGTGTCGTTCGAAATAAAGAGGCAAGACATGGCGGCGCCACAACGGCGCCATCACACCCAAAGGCCCTGCCACACTCTGATCCCCTCACGCGTACCCATTTTGTCTTTTACATTGATGCACCGGATGAACAGGGCGCCGGATGAACAGGGCACCGGATGAACAGGATTTGATTGATTATTGTGAACGCTCCCGCGCTCTTGACGATGCTGAAAATTGAACGCCCCACCCGTACGCCATCATCCGGTCTATCCTGTATATCGATGTAAATTGGCTCCCGTAGTCGTCAAACCGGGTACGCATGAGTCTGAGCCCTGCTTGCCGCATCCGATGACAGATGCTAGAATCGTTGTACGCTGGTTGACTTGTCCCAGCGCTTTGCTCCCCTGTAGCTCAGTGGTAGAGCGGGCGGCTGTTAACCGCTAGGTCGTAGGTTCGAATCCTACCGGGGGAGCCATTTCATGTCAGCGGTGCGCGCTGCCAGGTCGGCGAAACGGCGGCGGCGCGGGAACCGTTTTGTGTTTCCCTGCCCTTTCTGTTGCCGGGATGCCTCAATAAACGTAACTTTTGTTTGTTCATGCAGACCCGGAGGTTTGCCCGGATGTTTGGAGGAGATATATGCACACCATAATCAAGAAATGTGCTGTTTTGGTCGCCATCGCGACACTGAGCACGATTGTAGCAGCCTGTGGCGGAGGCAACGGTGAAGCGCCGGCAGGCCCTGCCGCTCCGGAACAGCCCACCACCCCCGCGCAACAACCGGCCGGCGGCGGCGCCGAGCAACCCACCCAGGCTCCCGCCACGTCCGACGAGCCTTTCCGCGTCGGCGTTATGGAGTCGCTCACGGGACCCGGCGAGACCTACGGAACGGTGTCCGTACAGGCCAAGCAGATGGCAATGGACGAGATCAACTCGGCCGGCGGCATCAACGGCCGCATGCTCGAACTGATCGTCGAGGACTCCAAGTGCTCCGCCCAGGACGCCATCACAGCGTACAACAAGCTCACCGACGTGGATGGCGTGAAGATCATCCTCGGCACTTCGTGCAGCGGTGCGATGCTCGGCGCGGCCCCCCTGGCCGAGGCGGACGGCGTGGTCCTCTTCTCTGGACTCGCGACCAACCCCGACATCGCCCACGCGGGGGACTACATTTTCCGCACGTCCATGAACGACCTGCAGTTGGGCATCGACACCGGCAACGTGATCCGCGCCGACGGCGCCCAACGCCTGGCCACCATCACGGAGACCACCGACTACGCCGAGGGCGTGCGTCGCACCACTGCGGAGCAGTTCGTCTCATTGGGCGGCGAAATCGTCGCCGAGGAGCGCTACGCCTCGGACGTGACCGATTTCCGCAGCCAGCTGACCAAGATTGTGAACGCAAACCCGGACGCCGTGCACATCGCGGCCCAGTCGGAGTTTTCCGGTGGCACAGTGGTGAAGCAGATCCGCGAATTGGGATACGAGGGCCCATTGTATTCTGAAATCGTGCCGGTGGGTGCGACTGCCCTTGATGTCGCCGGCGAATCGGCGACCGGGTTGAAAGCCGTCATCGCCGAGCTCGATCCTGCCAACAGCAAGAGCCAGGAGGTTCTCAACAACTTCCGGGCGCGTTACGACTATGTGACGTTGCCCTGGTACCTGGCCTCCGGCTACGACGACGTGTACATCACGGCAGAATGCCTGAAGATGACCGGGGACGACCAGGACGCCGACGGGTTCCGAGACTGCCTGTACGGAATCACGTGGAGCGGCGCCATCGGCGAAAATTACAGTTTCGACGCTAATGGTGAGGTCGTCGGCCTGGCCAACGCGGTTGTCGAAGTGCTGCCCGAAGGCGAGCGCACCGCCGACAACAACGGCTACCGCATCCTGGGCTCCGCGCCGGGCGCGGACGCCGCGGCGGCGGCTCCCATTGTAATGTCCGCGGAGCCCTTCCGCATCGGCGCCATGGACGCCCTGACCGGTCCGGCCGAGACCTACGGCAACCCGATCATCCAGGCCAAGCAGCTGGCGGTGGAAGAGATCAACGCGGCCGGCGGCATCAACGGACGCATGCTGGAACTGATCCCCGAGGACTCCAAGTGCGCCGCACAGGACGCCATCACCGCCTACAACAAGCTGACCGACGTCGACGGCGTGAAGATCATCCTGGGAACCACATGCAGCGGGGCGATGCTGGGCGCGGCCCCATTGGCCGAGTCGGAAGGGGTGATCATGCTGTCGGCGTCGGCGACCAGCCCCGACATCGCGACGGCCGGCGACTACATCTTCCGCACGGCGATCAACGACAACCAGCTGGGAATCGACACCGGCAACACACTCATCGCTGACGACATACATCACCTGGCCACTATCACCGAGTCCACCGACTACGCGGAGGGCGCGCGCCGCACCACCGTGGCTCGTCTGGAGCAGCTGGACGGTCATGTGGTCGCCAGCGAGAGCTACAGCTCGGACATCACCGATTTCCGCAGCCAACTCACGAAGCTCATCGCGGCCCAGCCGGACGGCATCCACCTGGCCGCCCAGCAGGAATTCTCCGCGGGCACCATCATTAAGCAACTGCGCGAACTGGGTTACGAGGGGCCGATCTACTCCGAGACCGTCGCCACGGGTCCCGAAGCATTGCGCATCGCCGGCGATGCGGCCACCGGAATGAAGGCGATTATCCCCAATCCCGAGCTCAACACGCCGGAAGGGATTGCCTTCCTGAGCAACTTTGAAGCGCGGTGGGGCAACGTCGCGACGATTCCGTGGTTCCAGGCATCCGCCTACGATGACGTGTACATCGCCGCCGAGTGCCTGGGCCAGACTGGCGACGACCAGGATGCCGACGGGTTCCGGGACTGCCTGAACGGTCTGACCCGCAGCGGAGCAATCGGCGACAATTACAGCTTCGACGCCAACGGCGATCTCGCCGGCCTCAGCAACGTGGTTGTGCAGATCCTTCCGCTGTCGGAACGCAACGATGACAACCTGGGCTACGTGGTACTCGGTCAGGCTCCCACGCCTTAGCCACCGTCGAGACCACAGCGTCCAATGACTGAGGGCCGGCCGGAAATATTCGGCCGGCCCTTTGTGCTATCATTGCCGTCACCATAACTAATAAACGATGATTAATCAGACTGGCGAGGATTTCGTTGGCTAGCAACCGTGAAGGCGCCCGCGGGCTGCCCCGATTGATCAACGTACCGGGCACCCGGCTGATTGCCGCCTTGTTGACGGCTCTCGCCCTCGGTTACATCGCCTGGAAAATCGGGCAGGCTCCACCCCAGGCCTTGCAGTTCGCGTTCAATGGACTGGCGGTGGGCGCGGTGTATGCCCTGCTGGCGTTGGGTTTCACCCTGGTGTACAGCACGGTCTGGTTCTTCGACCTGTACTACGGAGCGGCGGCCGCGCTCGGCGCTTATGGCGTCTTCTACCTGCGCACGGATCCCTCGCTGGGCAGCCGCCTGGACATCAACAGCATTCCGGTCAACGTGATCTTCGGAGCCGTGGTCGCGGGCGTGGTCGCCTGGACGCTGCACACCGTGCTCGAGCCGCGTCTGCGAAGACGGGCCAGTCCGGCCGTCCTGCGCACGGGCGTTGCGGTGGTCGCCGTCGCAATGGGCATTTACACTGCGATTGTGCTTTCGTATCCGGAGCGCCTTCACGTCACCTTGAGTCCGGCTGTGGGACTGGCGACGGCTGCGGTCGCCATCGTGATCGCTCAAAGGGTTGCCCACGCTGTGGCCTCTCGCGTCAACACATCCCTGGTAGCGCTGATAGCCGCCGCTCCGGCCGCGGTGTTGGGCGCATGGTGCGGATACCTGCTGTCCGGGGCGCCCGGGGCGGGGTTGTATCTCAGCTGGGCGGTGTCGTGCCTGCTGGCGGGCTGCGTGGGCCTGGCCCTGTACCGCGGGCTCTACGTGTACATGCGGGAGCGGGCCCGATCCCCGCTGATCATGCTGGTGGCGTCGTTGGGTATACTGCTGGCGATTGCCGCGCTCATCGTTATCGTGTTTCAGAGCGCTCCCCGCCCTTTGCCGGACGCCTTCGGCAGCGCTCCGTGGAACGTCGCCGGCGCCCGCATCAAGGGGTTCAACGTATTTGCCATCGGCGTGGCCCTCGCCGGTTTCGCCGGCATGTGGTTCCTGCTGAAGATGACCTCCTTCGGACGCGCCGTGCGGGCGATCGGCGACGACGAAGAGGTGTCCAAGGTCGTGGGCATCAACACCACCGTGATCATTGCCGTGGTGTTTTTCATCGGCGCGATGTACGCGGCCATGGCCGGTATCCTGACCGGCCACGATACCGCCTTGCAACCGCGCATGGGACTGCTCCTGCTGCTGAAAGGCTGGATCGCGTCCGTGGTGGGCGGCATCGGGAACCTGTACGGGGCGATAGTGGGCGGGTTCGTGCTGGGGCTGGTGGAGCAGTTCGGCATCTGGGATCTGGCCGGAGAGTGGAAAGACGCCATCTCGTTCGTGTTGCTGATCCTGTTCCTGTCCTTCTGGCCACAGGGCCTATTGCCGAGAAGGTGACGCCATGCCGGTGAATATTGAGGGCATCCGCGAGTTTGCCCGGCTCGCGCGAGACCCAAGCGAGTTGGTTCGTCACACCCGCGGCAACATCGGTCTGTGGCTGACTTTGATCGCTGTGGCGGCAGCGGCGGTGTTTATGCTGATGAGCGGCACCAAGTTCGCTGTGGGCGCCGCTACGCTTTTCGCGATCTGGGCTATCTTAGCGGTAAGCCTGAACCTCGTAGTCGGATATACGGGCCTGCTGTCTGTAGGACACGTCGGCTTTTTCGGCATCGGGGCTTACACTATGGCCGTACTTACTTCGGAGGCCCCGTACGAACAGTTACGCACAGGAGTGATCCCCACCTTCGGTTGGCCCTTCTTCGCGGTGTTGCCACTGTGCATCGTGTTGGCCGGATTGGCAGCCCTAGTGGTCGGCGTGGTGTTCAACCGATTCCGCGATGACATCTTTGTTTTGGTGTCCTTCGGCTTCGCAATAATCGCCTATAGCGTGTTCCTCAACCTGCGGAGCGTCACACGCGGGGCGTTCGGAATTCACGAAATAGTCCGACCCCAGATCGGCGCATGGACATTCGACGGGAATGTGGCATTTTTGCTGCTGGCGCTGGTGTTCTTGGGTTTAGTAATGCTGATATCGTGGTTCATCACAACGTCCTCTTTTGGGAGGGTCCTCACCGCAATTCGCGAAGACGAGCAGGCCATCGAAGTGTTTGGCTATCAAGCCACTCATTTCAAGCTGGCGGTCTGGGTGATATCTGCCATGATGGCCGGGCTCGCGGGCGGCCTGTTCGCCAGTTGGACAAGGTTCATCGACCCTAACTCGTTCATCCTCCTCGAGTCAGTTCTGCTGGTGTCCATCGTGATCCTGGGCGGCCTGGCCAGCATCTGGGGTTCCCTGCTGGGCGCGATGGCGTTCGTGTTGCTGGAGGAGGGTATGCGCTTTTTATCCTTCATTCCCGCGGAGTACACCGGCCAGGCGCGCCAGGTGGTCCTGGGAATACTCCTGGTGCTGCTGATGCTGTTCCGGCCACAGGGACTGGTGGGGAGGTACCGGCTATGAGCGCGAATAACGAGGCTCTGGCCCTGCAAACCGAAGGCATCTCGAAGCACTTCGGGGCAGTGCGTGCCGTCGACGAGTTGAGCCTGTCGATCCCGCGCCAGGGCGCCACCAGCATTGTCGGGCCCAACGGCTCCGGCAAGTCGACGCTGGTGAACCTGCTGAGCGGGGTGCTCCCGCTGGACGGCGGCATGGTGATCATCGATGGCGTGGGTCTGCGCGTCGTCCACGCTTATGAAACGCCCGCCCACGGCCTGACCCGGACTTTCCAGGAGGTCCGGCTGTTCGACCAGATCACCGTCTGGGACAACATCATGGTGGTGCTGACCGAACGCAAGCTGTTCCCGTCGCTGCTGGAGCGCGTCCGTCCGGCCAACCGTCGAAAAGCCCAGGATATCCTCGAATCGGTCGGGATGTGGGAAAAGCGGGACTCGATGGCCATGGAACTGTCCTACGGGCAGCGCAAGCTGCTGGAAATCGGGCGCGCCATGGCAATGGACGTACAGACCTACCTCTTCGATGAGCCCTTCGCGGGCCTCTTTCCGCAGATGCTGGAGCGGGTCAAGGACATCATGAAGCAGATGCGCGCCGACGGCTACACCATCGTGTTCGTATCTCACAACATGGACATCGTTCGGGAATTGTCGGACCGGATCATCGTGCTGGACAGCGGAACCCTGCTGGCCGCCGGCGACGTGGAACCGGTGCTGGGCAGCGAAGAAGTTATCGAGGCGTACCTGGGGGCATGATGGCATCGGCGTCGCCGCAAACCATGGGCCAGGCAGATGGGAGCAATGGCGCCCCACTGCTGGAGCTGGTCGGCATATCGGTGGAGTACGGCGCGGTCCGGGCGTTGGACGACATCTCCATGGGCGTCCAGAAGGGCGAGGTGGTGGCGGTGATGGGTCCCAACGGGGCCGGCAAGTCCACCGTGCTCAAGGCGGTGATGGGCCTGGCGCCGGTGGTGTCCGGCCAGGTGTACTGGCGTGAAAAGCCGCTGGCCGCCGCCACCCACGAGATCGTCAAGGAAGGGATAGCTTTCGTGCCCCAGGGTCGGCGGGTGTTCACCCACCTGACCATCACCGAGAACCTCGAAATGGGCTGCATCTATCTCAACAACCGAGCCGAGAAGGCGAACCGGCTCGATTCAGTGATGGAACTGTTCCCGGCGCTCTATGAAAAGCGCAAGGACATGGCCAGCGCGATGTCCGGCGGCCAGCAGCAGATGCTGGCCCTCGGTCGCGGGCTGATGGCCGCGCCGGAGGTGCTGCTGCTGGACGAGCCGACCCTTGGCCTGGCGCCGATCATCGTCAAAGAGGTATTCGAAAAGGTCGCTGAGATCAGCGAACGGCTCGATACCACTATCATGGTGGTGGAGCACAACATCAAGGGCGTGCTCGACATCGTGGATCGCGCTTACGTTCTGGACAAGGGAACCGTCGTCCACAACGGCACGCCCGAGTCCATCCGGGAAACCGACATACTGACCCAGGTGTTCCTGGGCAGCGCGTGAGCCCGCTCTCCGGTATATTCTGATATCGCCGAGAGAGTTACGCTGAGTGCTCGTTTTCCTTCACGGGAGTTGTTCCGTTGCGAGCTCCTGACCGCCCCTTAACAGCGCGTATCCGCGTTGGTTCTCAACATGGTTCACCAACCGGCCGACCAAGTCCAATTTGCGCTCTCTGGAGGGTGACCGCATCCCGAAGCGACCAGCCAGTTCCTTCAAATCAGCCATGGACTCTCGCTCCAGCAACGCTCTAATCTCGTCGGTTTCAGATTTAGATACGCGATCCGCTAATTGGCTGACCTGCTCTTGGACGTCCCCAGCATGAGCGCTAAGTGCCTTTTCCGTGCGATCCGTCCGGCCTCGTATCCCTAGCAACTTGCGAAACTGTGTATCCTGATGCGCTCGGTCTGTGAGGCTATGCAAGCGAGACAATCCCACCGCCAATTCTTGGCTTGATTCCATGGTGGGGACTGCCTCCACCAGCAGTCGCAACTCTTCCAGAAATTGCTCGGCTTCCTGAAAAGTCCGCAGGAGTTCACGTTTCTCAGCTTCAGTGGGCAGGGAATCCAAAAGTCCCCGCAACCCCTTCAACAACGATTCCACCGGATATGACTGTGATTTGCTTCTGCTCATAATAGCAACTACCCCAAACGATCGAAGAGTTCTCGCGCAATCGTCGGATATGCGTTGTATTCGGCTGCTCTCCGGGCGTTGTCCGATGCGTGTTCCCACACAGGAACACGATTCTCTGCGGCCTCGCTGTACCCGATCAATTCAACGGTCCACTTATTGACCACTTTGTCACGGAACGTTGCGTCATTCATGATAGAACGCATCGTCTCGGCATGCGTATTGGTAATCATGTCGCCGCCCATCCTTACCTTGACAAAAACTATGCCGCCCAACTCGGCCACAACATGTCCGCTTTCGCCAGCCAAAGGTTGCGCGGCTCCGATGTGTTTACCTATTTCCCCCACTTTCCTGGTCAGGATGTTCAATCCGATAGTCGATAAGTGATCCGGAATGGCTGTTACCACATAATAATCGCTGGCATGGAGCGCATTTTGGGTCATCAGATACAGGTTGGGCGGACAGTCAATGATGACCCAATCGTAGCGGTCGTTGACTTCTTCGATGACCTTTTTCAGGAAAGAGCGTTCCCGCATATAGCGTTGAGCGTTTTGCCGTAGGGCTTGCATCGTCGGGAAGATGCCCACAATACTGCCCTCTTGGCTCAAATCTTCGCCCAGCAACTCTATGTCGCACGGTAAGATGTCCAGGTTCCGAATGCGGTTACGTCCAATGGTCACCGCATCGTTCCAGACGAACCTTCCTACGTCCAGCGAATTGGACTTCGTGTATTGCTGGTAGAGATCCTTGATCGTCCCGAAATTGAGCTTCCTACTCTCCCACTGTCCGATGGTGGCGCATAGGAACGTCAAATTGGTTTGAGGGTCTATGTCGATCATCAAAACCCTCTGGCCGCGATGCTGCACGAGTGAACACGCCACATGGTAAGCCGACGTGGTTTTCCCAACGCCACCCTTGTAATTGATGAACGAAACTACGGTAACCATATCATTTTCCAATTAGGTCAACTCATGCTAAACGCCACGGTAACACCGTGGCGTTCCGATGCGCTTACGCCAGGCCGATCAGAGTTCGCCGGCGAACATGGCGGTCTGCTTGGAGAAGATCTGCACCCGGTGGCGCGGGGCTTCGAGCACGAAGACGCGACCGTCATCGCCGACTTCGATGGCGATGGGGCCCTGGAATTCGCCTTCTCGTTCCGACAGCCCCAGGGCGCGCTCACGGGCCCGGACGATGGTGGGATCCAGGTAAACGCGCTCCGCGCCCCACTTGGATAGTCCGGCCTGCCCGTGCATGGTGGTGATGTAGCTGCCGTTGGCGCGGAAGACCTGGACGCGGTCGTTCCTATAATCGGTGACGAAGATATGGCCGTCCTTATCTACCGCCACGCCCGTCGGCCGGCTGAACTCGCCCTCTCCATCGCCTGAAGACCCGAACTTCATCAGGAATGTGCCATCGGGAGCGAACTTCTGAATGCGGTCATTGCGCCAGTCGGCCACGTAGACGTCGCCGTTGTGGTCGATCTCGATGCCCCAGGGGTGGTCGAACTCGCCGTCGCCGGCGCCCTTCCGGCCCCAACCGAATTTGAACTGCCCGTCTTTCGTGAACACCGAAACCCGGTGGTTGCGGCTTTCCACCACGTACAGGTTGTCATCCTTGTCGAACGCCAGCCCGGCGGGCCGGTCGATCTCGCCCTCACCAGAACCGGGAATGCCCCACATGCCGATCCAGTTGCCGCGCTCCTGGTCGTAGATGGAGATCCGATTGAGCCATTCGTCGGATACGTACGCGTAGCCCTTGCTGTCCAGCGCCACCGAGGTCGGCCACATAAACGAGCCGTTGGGGGTGGTTTCGTCCGCGTCTTCCGGGGGAATCTTCTGGCCGAACTCGGCGACCACCTCTTCTTCGTCAGGATGGAAGACGGTGACACGCTTGCAGGGGAAGAATGCCGGAGTCTCGGTGCCTCGGCTCAGCACGTACAACATGCCGTTGTCGTCGCGCGTGATGGCTACCGGGTTGAAAAACCCGTTGCCGCTGCGAACTTCCTGGCGACCGATCGTATGGCTGTATTGAAACGTTACCGGCGCGAGCTCAGTCGCAGTAACCATATTTCACCTTCCAAATTTCACGCCGTGTTTTCCGCGCGTCCGGCATTCGCAGCGTAGGGGCAGGTTATAAGCCTGCCCCCACTTCGCGACCATTCCTGCCAGCGTCGCGGACAGGGGTTGCAGATGACTACTTTATGAAGTCGAACTGCTCGTAGGAGCCCTTCAGGATCTCCTGGTCATCGAGGTCAAGCCACTTGTCCAGTATGGTGGCGTAGGTGCTGCGGAAGTCGTTGTTCCACTTCAGGTCACCTTCGTCCAGCTTGTCCGGTTCCAGGGACGGGTACTCACCGTAGAGGCCACCCTTGACGCCATCGCCGATCACGAAGGCCACGCTGCCCGAGCCGTGGTCGGTGCCGGAGCCGTTCTCCTGAACGCGGCGGCCAAACTCGGTGAAGAGAAGCATGACTACTTCTTCATTGGCGTTGTGCTCTTTCAGGTCCTGGTAGAGGTCGTTGACCGCCCGGGACACCTCGCCCCACAGCTTGGCGAAGGAGGTGGGCTGGTTGGCGTGCGTGTCAAAGGCGCCGGGGTTCAGGCCGGTGTAGAGGACGCGGGTGCCAAACCCGGCAGTGTGCACCTGGGCGACGTTCTTCACCCACTGTGAGAACATGTCCCCGCCGTACTCCACGCTGGAGGAGTAGATCTCCGGCGCGGTGCGCAGGATGTCGGCGCCCTTCAGGGCATCCAGACCGGTTTGGGACAGGTACTCGTTGATGGGGCCGGAGCCAACCATGGGGGAGTACATGCGGGAGAAGATGTCCAGCGCCTCGGCGCGCTGGCTCTCACCGTCGATGCCGGTCAGTACACCGTAGGTCTCCAGGCTGCCGACGGAGGCGACGGACACGCCCGGGGCTGCCAGGGCGCGGGGGAGGCCCCGGCCAAAGTTGACGGCGGTCAGGACGTTTTCCTTGTTGGGGTCAAGGTCCTGGATGGCGCGGCCCAGCCAGCCCTCGCTGGACATCTTGGCCGGCTCAGCCGTGTGCCAGATATCCATGGAGCGGAAGTGAGAGCGGATGGGGTTGGGATAGCCAATGCCCTGGATGACGGCAACTTTCCCGTCGTCGTACATATCCTTGATCGGGGCCATGGCGGGGTGGAACCCAACCTTGTCGTCAACTGCCAGGACTTCCTCGACCTCCACCTTCAGGTGAGGGCGATAGTCCTTGTACAACGGGTCGTTGTAAGGAATGATGGTGTTGAGAGCGTCAAAGGCTCCCGACATCTGCAGGACTACCAGGACCGGGTCTTTCTTCGTAGCGGTCACGATTTTTCCTCCCGTGGGAATGGTTGCGCGGTTCGTAGGCAAATTCGCGCCAGCCGCACCGGTGTCGGCTAGGCGTAGATATATTCCTTGGTGGCGACGATCATCTGGAGCAGTTCGCTGACGCGATCGGCGAACTCCGCGGTGTCGGTGTTGATAGTCCCGCCCTTCTTGAGGCTTGCGGCCAGCATCTCGCGGGTCTCCGGCGACAGTTCGTAGTGGCCCATCAACCGGGAGGTGGTATCTACCATATCCTCTGCTGAGATGACCGGACCCTGATCGGCCAGGCGGTCGATGATCTCCCGAACTCCCGGCTGTTTGACGTCGCCCACGAAGTCGGCGGTGAAGTTGATGCGATGCACCAGCGTGCCGCCGTCAATCCACTCGCGCCCGGTGTGCCAGCCTTCGACCGACGGCGGGTTGAAGATCTCCTGACCCATGTGCTTCATCTCGTCAAAGATGAACTCGAAGCCGGGCTTGGGTTCCGTCCAGTCGCCCACAAGCCTCAGGGTCCCGATTACGGTCTCGATGGGGCTCTTGACGCGCTGGAAGCGGGCGTTCTTGAACGCATCGGAGTGGAACAGGACCCGCAGCATGGAACGAATATCGTAGCCGGAGCGGAAATACTCGTCCTCCAGCATCTTGATGGTGTCCATATCTCGCGGCGGGGTGTCCATCCAGGACGGAACCTGCGCCTCGTCCGCCACGAAGTAACTGTACAGGTGACGGGAGATGAAGCGGGCGGTGGCCGGCTGCTTCGCGATGATGTCGATCACGTCCTCGCCGTCGAAATTGCCGGTCTCACCCAGGAAGGTCTTGACGCCCTCGTCGTGGTCGTCCGGGTTGTAAACAAACTTGGCGGAGTAGCGACCGTAGGGTTGACCCGGGATGTTGTTGGCAATGGTCCAGCCCGTGAAGGCGCGAGCGCATTCCTTCACGTCGTCCTCGGTGTAGTTGAACTCCCCGTCCATGCCGACGCCCATGGAGAACAACTCCAGCAACTCGCGGCCGTAGTTCTCGTTGATGGCGCCCTTGTGGCTGAGGCAGTTGTCCAGGAAGAAGATCATCGCCGGATCTTTGGAAATCTGCACCAGCAGGTCGCGGAAACTACCCATGCCGTACTGCCGGAACATTTCGATCTCGTCATACGACGTCGGGTAGCTCTGGGTCTTGCTGTCCGCGGTGCACAGGATGCTGTGCCAGAAGAGGCATATTTTCTCTTCCAACTGGTTCCTGGAATTGATGAAACGGAAGGCGACGTACTCCGGCAAGCCCCGCGTGTGGTGGCTCCACTCGATGAAGCATCGCTCCGCGATGTCCAGGTCCATTCCGTTGTCATGCTGTTCGGGGTTCAGCAACTCGTCGACGGTGGCGTCGTACCCCTTGGCCGCGCGGGCCTCGAGCTCATCGTACTTTGCGCCGAAACCGGCCCGGCGCATGAGATGAGCCATCAATCCAATGTCGTGGTCATTGTATGCCATTGATAAAACCTCCTCGATCTGAATCAACAAATCGCCAGCGGTATCCTACCATTAAGCGGCAGGCCGCTCAACCGTATCGATGGCCCATGGCCGCTTTGGCAGGTCGCGCGTTACGTTTATCGTCGTTTTCGGTCGGAGCGTTCGACTAACGGGTCAATCTCCCGTCCGGCGCCTCGCCTCATTCTGTCGGGACCCGCGCGTTGAAGATCCGGCCGTACTGCACAAAGGCTACAACCGTGGTCACGGCCAGTCCCAGGCACAACAGGTCAATGACTGCCGTGGCCAGGGACACCGCGCTGTACGGGTCGGCTGCAACCGGCCCAAAAATCTCCATGCCGGCGCTGATGACGATCCGAACCGCCACCAGTGCAATGGTCAAGCCGGCAATCCACCAGCGAAGCAGCGCCAACCTCTTTTTCACCGAACCGTCCCGTTTAGCGGGTCTGATAGAGCCGGGAAACTAAATCGGCGGCCGCTGATCGTACCAACGAGCGTACTGCTGGTAGGTGTAAGCGGCCTGGATAACCCCCGGCTCGTCGAAGGGCTTGCCGGCGAACTGCATTCCGACGGGCAGACCGCTCTCGGTAAACCCGCAGGGCACGGAGATGGCCGGCAAACCGGTGGCGTTAAACGGAGCGGTGAAGCTGCGCCCCCGGGCGGTGCTGGACGGATCGTAGCCGTCAAATGCCGCCGCCGGCTGGGTCATGGTGGGCGTCACCAGGAGGTCGACATTCTGCATCACCTCGGCGAACTCCCGGCGAGCCCAGGTTCGCACCCGTTGGGCCTGAAGGTAGTCCGACGCGGTCATCATGCCACCCACACGGAACCGGCCGCGGACGATCTCCCCGAATTCCTCAGGGCGGGATTTCAGGTTGGGCTCGTGATAGGCGTAGGCTTCGCTGACCATGATGACCGAGTTGGCGGCGCGGATGTAATCCAGGCTGGGCAGCGAGACCTCCTGCACGCGGGCGCCGAGGCTCTCCAGTTCGCCGATTGCCTTTTCCACGGTGGCAACCACCTCGGCGTTGACGCTGGGATCCGGATCGAAGAAATAGTGCCGGGGCATGCCCAGCCTCAGACCGCGAATATCCTCACGCAGGGACCGGGAATAGTCGGGAACCGGCGCCTTGCTGGACGTCGGGTCCTTGGGATCGTGACCGGCGATGGCCTGCAGCATGTACGCCGTGTCTTCGACGGTCCAGGTCATGGGACCGGCATGGTCCTGGGACCAACTCAGGGTCACCACGCCGTAACGGCTGACGCGGCCGTAGGTGGGCTTGAGGCCGACGATGCCGCACAGGGACGCGGGCCCGCGTATCGACCCGCCGGTGCAGGAACCGAGCGCGCCCAGCGCCTGACCCGAGGCAACTGCGGACCCCGAGCCGCTGCTCGATCCGCCCGTGATGTGGTTCAGGTTCCAAGGGTTGCAGGCCGGCTCGAAGGGAGTGGTCCAGTCGGGTCCACCCAGGGCGAACTCGTGCATCGCGAGTTTCCCCAGCAGGATCCCCCCGGCATCCTTCAGGCGGGCCGTGGTGGTGGCGTCCCGGGTGGGCACCCGCTCGATATCGACGCGTGAACCGGAGGTCGTGCGGATGCCGGCGGTGTCGTACAGGTCTTTCAGAGCGAAGGGGATCCCGTGCATCGGGCCGCGGTACTCGCCGCGCAGCATCTCCGACTCGGCGACGCGGGCCTGTTCGAGGGCTTCGTCCGCCAACAGGAGGATGAAAGAGTGCAGGCGGTCGTCGGTGTCGACGATGCGATCAAGGCAGGCGCGGGTCAGTTCCACCGGGGACAGTTCTCCCCGGCGCATCAACTCCCCGGCCTGGTGGATGGTCAGAAAATACAAACGCTGGTCAGCAGTTGCCATGAGTGATCACTCCTTGCGGTGCGGCGCATGCCCGGTAGCGACGGCAGAGGCTACTCTTCAGGCCAGTCGGGGCGGAATTCCACCACCATCTCCGTGGCGCCGAAATCGATTTGGTGGAGCTCATAGGCGTAGCCGGCGTACAGGTCGTAAGTGGGCTTGATTTCTTCGACCTCCGCGCGGGTCATGCCCAGACCGGCATGGTCAGCGATCCGCTGGAGTTCGTCGATAGATATTTCACTGGGGTGGGGCATTTTGAAGCCTCCGTTGCAGCGTTACACGGCAATGCCGTCAGGCGATTGACTTGAGACATACAGGCGGGATTATACATCGGAGCCGGTTCGGTGGACGCTCTGGCTAAGGTTCTCTGAATATTTCTTCGCCGCGGTGCAGGCGCAGGGCAATCTGGTACGTCTGGCCCACGGAGCGCGATGTCGGCGCATGGGCGGCCAGGTAACGCGCCATGCCGATCAGCACGTGCCGGCCGGATTCGGTTCCGCGTCTGGCCCGGTACTGGCCGAATCCGGCGTCAACTATCTGGAACGAGCGAAAACCCGTGTCAATGCCTCAGCAACTTTGGGTTTTGTCGGGATTCTTCCAGCATTGCTATGCGCTCCTCACGACTGGCGTTGCGCCAACGTTCAGCCCGTTCTTCTTCGGATTCTGCCCTTGTTTCTATTGTGTCTTGGACCGGAGTAATGGTAGATCTCAGCCTCTCGCGTTCTTCTTTGCCTTTATTGATAATTGCCTTCAGATCGTTGGGAACAACGGACAACGCGTGTGCTGACAACCTTCTCCAAGCTACGGCCGTCCCTCTGCAATTATCGGCGCGAAAGGCTAGCATTCGTTGCGGTTCGTCCTCATATGCAGCCCATCCGGGTGCGCCTATTGGCAAAAGCAAGTTCCTTCCTTTGCCCCATTCCCCGGCGTCAAAAGCCTCATTTACCAGTTTCAATCTGCGGGTAGCAGCCTCTTCCGCCTCTTGGTATCGGCCACCATCATATGTGTCAGGATTGCTTAATCTGGCAACTCGTTCCGACCAAACCATAGCCCAGAATGCAGCATCTGCATATGCCAAAAATAATTCTACAGGACCGGAGTCGAGGTTAGGCGTCCATTCACGTGGGTCTCCACCGGCCAGTTCCTCCGGCGTGCGCCACTGCATTCCACTTGCGTCGCAGCGCGCTGCGCAGTGGATACAGTACGTGGTGTAATGATCATCATTCCAATCCCTCCAATCCCTGAACTCAACACGACTAATTGGGTTGGAGTGCAGGTAGCCATTGCAAATATCACAACGTGGCGCATCCCATTCGTTGCATCGTTCCGCTCCGCGAAGACCCTCAAAGAACTTCAGACAAGCCTCCGAGCAAAGCCACGCCCCATCGCTGGGGTGGTTTGCCTTGGCAGTAGGGAATCTAAATCTGGCATTGGTGACGGCATCATCAATCCCGCCGCGTCGGGGAGGATGCGGCAAGTTGAGCAAGCGATAGTAAGCGAAATCTAATTTGCTTTGTTCTGCAAATGCGCGAGGCGTCGGGCGGCTCGTGTCTATCACCTCAACCACTCCAACCAACCTCCCGACCATATCCAGCGCTCCGACGTCTGCCCTTAAACCGTCGGCGTATCGCGTTTCTGCCACAATGGTCAGATCGCTTGGAAATGGATGTTCGTCCCTGCAACCGTCGCACAGAAAGGATGGAAACAACAGCCAATCGGCAATGATCCGGTTACGTTCCCGATCGTGTTTTGACAAATCCATACTTTTATACCTTTACTCTCGCTATTCTGCTGCCTACTGTTCAAATCCTTTTCGGACGCTGTCTTTGGTTAAGTGGAACCTGTGGAGTACGAGGCGTAGCGGTCCATGAACGTCCGGATGGCGTCGAAATACTGCTGTATGCCCACGTACATGAGGTCGTTGTGCCCGGCGCCGGGGATAATCTCGAGGTGCTTCTCGGTGGTGCGCATCCTGTCGTGCATGCCCACCGCGTCGGCCAGCGGAGCGAGTTCGTCCCGTTCACCGTGGATGACCAGGGCCGGGATGTTTATCGAGTAGAACTTTTCGTGGTAGGCATCTTCCAGGGCCCGGGCCGACTCGGCGTCCAGACCCTCGGTGAAGCGTCCCAGGTTGGGACGGCCGCTCTCGATGATGACGCCGTTGATATGTTCCGCAGCGGTAACGGCCAGTTCGCCGGCGGCGTGGCGCCCCATGGACCGTCCCATCACATACACGGGCCCGGTGAAACTCAGTTCCTCCATCTCATCGCGCAGCTGATCGAGTACCTTGCGCGCATCGGACAGCATAGAGGTGAAGGTTGGCGACCCGCCGGACGCTCCGTAGCCGCGATAGTCGGCCACAAAGAAATTGGCCCCGATCTGGTTGTAGAAGGGGGCAATCACGTCGTAGCCGGCGGCGGTTTCGCCGTTGCCGTAGAAAAACAGCACGGTGGGGTTTTCCTTTCCCACCGCGTGGAACCGGCTGGAGAGCGCCACCCCGTCGTCCACCGGTATCGCGTAATCGACGGCGGCCTCCGGCGCATCCGTCCAATGGCGCTGGGGGTAGAAGGAGCGGCCCGACCCCTCAAGGTTGTCCAATACCGAATAGTCAACGGTGGTCATAAGCCCCTCCCTGTCTTCGCGCATTATACTACCACCGTATTCTAGACCGCCGTTGCGCCGGCATTCAGCGGCTCGACGCGAGCACCCCCGGAGGTTAACCGCATGGCCAAGATGGAAATCGGACTGTATGACGTGCTGGACCAGGCGCAGATGGAATCCCATGCCTTGGCCGCTGACGTATATGACGAACACATCCGCGGGGCTCAGGAAGCGGAGCAGATGGGATACAAGTACTACTTCTCCATCGAGCACCAGAGTTCCGACGTCAGTTTCCTCAGTTCGCCCAGCGTGTATCTGACGGCGCTGGCCCGGGCCACCAGCGCGATCCGGTTCGGGGTGATGATCTACCAGCTGCCCTTCCACCATCCGGTGCGGCTCGCTGAAGAGGTGGCCATGCTGGACCACCTGTCACGCGGACGGGTTGAGTTCGGCGCTGGCACGGGCGTCACCAGCCACGAATTCCTGCGGTGGAAGGTGGACTTCGACCTACGACGGGACATCAGCCAGGAAGCGCTGGACATCATCCTGATGGCGTGGACCGATGGCAGCGTGACCTACGACGGCAAATTTTTCCAGTTCGACGAGGCGCTGAGTACGCCGGAGCCATTCCAGAAACCGCATCCGCCGGTGTGGTTCGGGGCCCACAGCGCGGCCAGTTTCGAGTACGCCGCCAGGAAGAACTTCCACGTCTCCCAGAACATCGATACGGACCAGGTAATCGCGAACAAATTCGACACCTGGCGCAGTCTGTGGCAGGCCGAAGGTCACGCGACGCCGATGCCCAAGACTTTCCTGACCCGTCACGTCCACGTGGCCGAAACCGACGAGAAGGCACGCGAGCAGGCCGAGCCGCATCTGGCCACGGCCGCGCACCCGGAGGCAGTTCCAGCCGGCAAGGGCCGCGACTACATCGGCGCCACGCGCATCGGATACGGACCGCACGGTATGCGCGGGGACGATCCGGGTACGCCGGAGCGGGCGGAGTTGCGGCGGACCTTCCGCGAGCGCGCCCAGTCCTACGACTTCTGGATCGACAACGGCATCGCCCTGGTGGGCAGCCCCGAGACCGTGGCGAAACGCCTGGAAGAACAGCGCCAACTGATCGGACACGACATCTTCTGCGCGCGTCACCTGTTTGGCTACATCGACCCTGACGCGGCCAAACAATCCATCAGGCTGTTTGCCGAGGAAGTTATGCCGGCTTTCACCTAGACCCGGCGCAGCAGTTCTTCCTCCAGGCGGTCGGCGTCAAAGGCCTGGGCAGTGGCCGCAACTTTCAGATCGCCTTCGCGAACCATGCGCTCAGCTTCGGTTTCGTCCATGACCTCGGGCAGCGCTTCTTCGCGTTCCCGCTGGCGGATCACGTCGCGGTTGTGCTCCACGAAAAGGCGGCGCATGGCGACGACCACCGAGTCGGTTGAGGACAGATACTCGGGCATGTGGTACTGGGTGTACTTCTCCGCGTCGTAGTCCTGGTTGCGGAAGTTGAAGTTGAGCTCCCAGTTGCGGTAAGGCCAGGTGGTGGCGCTCACGACACGGCGCAAGAGGCTGGGCGTCTTCTCGTACCGCTCGACGTTGAGGTAGACCATGCGGGTCAGGTTCTCCTCGACCGGCACTGGCCAGCGGGTGCTGCGGAAGTAGCGGTTGTTGCCGCCGGTGCGGGACATGCCGGGCAGGCGGGTCCCGTTCCACTCGTTGACATCGGGCGTGTTGGCCGCGGAAGCGCGGCGGTACTGGGGATCCTGTCCCCGGCGCCTGGCCTTCCAGTCGAAGAACCAGGTCCAGGCGAGCCGCCAGCGGTGCAGAGGCCAGACGCCGTCCACGCCGGGGTAATACATCTGGTACGGGATGTTGCCGTCCTCGTCGTAGTAATACCGTTCGGTGTGGGCCTTGCCGCTGCCCGGGCGGTAGTGGACGTTCTTATTGTTGACCAGGTTCACGCGATAACCCAACGGGGTGCGCGGCCGTCCGCCGACCCGGCTGCCGAGCATCCGCAGGGCGTTCCGGTGAACCATGAAGGCGTTGTGCGCGTCCATGGTGTTCTCAAGCACGAGCACCCAGTTGCAGTCGAACATGGTGAAGGACGGGCGGCAGATGTTGTGCTCCTCGAACATTTCCGGCGGGATGTCCTCCTCCGGAGCGACGGGCTCACCCTCGCCCATCCACACGAACACCATCCCCTTGAGGGTCACCGTGGGGAACTTGCGGGCCTTCATGCCGGGCGCGCCGGCCATCTTGGAGTCAGGTCCCTCGGTGAGAAAAGCCACGCAGTTGCCGTCGCCGTCGAAAGTGGCTCCGTGGTACGGACAAGTGAGGAACCCCTCGAAATAACAGCGACCCATGGACAGATAAACGGCGCGGTGGGGGCACCAGTCGAGCAACCCCTGAACCTCGCCATCTTTGTCCTTGAAGAAGACAACGTCGGCGCCGAGCATCCGCAGCATGGTGGGCTGGTTCTTCTTGACGTCCCTGGCCGGCAATGCCGGGTACCAATACTCGCGGAACCCGTTGGGAGGGATGCGGCTCCGCCGATCCCGGGGGTTATCCGGCGTCTGGAATGGAGGGGTCGAATCGTAACCCTGGGTACCCCGGCGCATTTTCTTGTAGCCGCCGGGGTATCCGGAAAGTGGCTTTAGCAAGAGGCGTTTCAGTCCCATTTTCGCTGCCTCCGTCTCGACGCACGATGGATTCACGCCATATTAGCAGAACCGTCAATGGCCGGAGCGAACATCAATCCGGGCAATGGGTCTAAAACCAGGCCGGGGCAGTGATCATTCGCCCCGGCAGTCTGCGGACCAGGGGGAGGCAAACCTAGAATGGGTAGGGCTGACCGCCACCCACCGCCAGCACCTGCCCGGTGATGTAGGAGGCGTCGCGGGAAGCCAGGAAGGCGATGGCCGCAGCCTGCTCGTCAGCCGCGCCGCGCCGGCCCATGGGGATTTCCGAGTTGCGGGTTGCCGAGCGGTACTCGTCCTGGGCGGCGCGTTCGCTGGCCGGCAGCTCCGGGGGAATGATCCCAACGCCATAATCGCGCGGGGTCACCCGATCGTCCGCGGCGGTTCCGCTGGGAGCTACGCAGTTGACTCGGATGCCCAAATCGGCGACCTCGCGCGCCAATGAGGTGGTCAGGCCAATCTGACCCGCCTTGGCCGCAGCGTAGGGAACGCGGAAGCGGCCGGTCACGGCGTGGGTGGCGATGTTGACGATGGCGCCGGAGCCCTGTTCGATCATGTACGGCAGCGCGGCCCGGCAGCACCACATCGCGGTCCAGAAGCTTCGGTTCATCTCCGCCTGGATCTGGTCCGGGGTGTAGTACTGCAACGATTGAAACCAGATGGTGCCGCCCGCGATGTTGGCGACCACGTCGATCCTGCCGAAGGCGTCATTGGCCCGGGCCATGAGGGCCTCGGCGTTCTCCCATTGGGATAGGTCGCCGATGGAAACTTCGCATGCGCTGCCGAAATCCCGGATCTCGTCGCGGACGCGTTCGGAGGTTTCCGCGACCATGTCGCCGATGACGATTGACGCCCCTTCCTGGGCCAGGCGACGCGCAGTAGCCGATCCGATCCCCTGCCCGCCTCCGGTTACGACGGCAACTTGCCCTTCAAAGCGCCGGGCGCCGGCGGCTTTGGGGTCCAACACATCGGCCATGGGAGGATCGCTCAGATCGGCGTCAGAAACAGGGCAGGTAAACGGCGGGAAGCGTCAACTCGGCGTGACGTCTGCGCTGGAGAAGAACTGCTTGTCCAGATCCGGATCGGCCACGCCCAGGAGGCCGTTGGTGTAGAGGCGGCAGGACCTCAGCCAAAGCACCAGGATGGCGTTGTTGACATACATTTGCGGGAGCTCGCGCCCGTGCTCCATGCGAGCGTGGGCGCGAATTCCCGCTTCAAAAAACTGCTCCAGAAACGGCGTGGGCTCGTTGTCCAGCGCGCACGCCTCCAGGATTTCAGGGGGCGCCTCCCGGCAAAGCATGCCGGGAGATACCTCCGCCATCCGAACGTATTCGGGTTCCTGCTCCTGGGTAATCACGGATCATCACAGGTTCATCTGCGGAACCATGTAATTTTCCATCTTGTTGTAGATCTGGAGCCGGCTGCGCTGGGCGTCCAGCACCACCAGCCGACCGGTATTCTCGTCGAAGTGGACGTCGGTGGGCAGGGCGAAACGCCACTCGGACTCGGTGGTGGGCACTTCCCGGCGGCGCTTCAGGTAGTCGGCATTGGCTACAACGGTCATGTCCGCCCACTTGCTCAGCCACTGGGCGTCGCCGATGAGCGATATGATGAAGCTGCCGTCGCTATCAAAAACGTGGACCTTGCCCGCGTGCATGCCGTTGTCGCTCCAGTCAGCGACGTACACGTCGCCGGTGTGGTCAACGGTGACCTTCACGGGAAGGTGCATCTGGCCACGCTTCGTGCCCGGCTCGCCGAACTGCATGAGCCACTCGCCATCGGCGGTGAATTTTTGCACCCGATGGTTCCGGTGGTCGGCCACGTACACCGACCCGTCCCGCCGGTCCACGGTGATGCCCCACGGGGAGTTGAACTCGCCGTTGCCCTCGCCCAGGGAGCCCCAACTGGTCACAAAAGCGCCGTCGGCAGTGAACTTGCGGACCTCGTGGCCGCGGCCATCGGTCAGGTAGAGGTTGCCGTCAGCGTCGACCGCCAGGCTGGAGGTGCCATGCTCCTTGCCGTCGTCGGCGGGAACGGCGCTCCACCGCTTGATGAAGGTGCCGTCCTTCTCGAACTCCGACACCATGTTCATCCATTCGTCGGCCACGTAGATGTGTCCGTTGGGGGCGAGAACCATGCCGGAGGGCCAGATGAACTCGCCTTCCCGGTCGCCGTACTTACCGAACTCGCCGGTGAATTCCTCGTCGCCCTCATTGTCGCCCAGGTCAATGATGCTGACCCGAGCGCCGTAGGCGAGCCGGTTCCACGGCACGTTGGAAATGCCTTCGATTCCGCGGTTCAGCACATAAACCGTGTTTCCCTCGAAGGCCATGGAAGTGGGCTGGCTGAAGCCCATGCCGGACGCTGCGCCCCGGCCAACCGAGTGGCTGTAGTCGTACACTCGGCCCTTGGCTATTTGCGTAAGCATATTTTTACCTGCTCGTTGACTGTGTGTCTTGGTCAGTACGTCCGGGAGTCATCCCCGGCCGTCCATAACTGCGGGGCCAGCAGATTCAAACCCACTGGCCCCGGTCGGTTCTGCCAATCAGCGTGTCCCGTCGACCGGAACCCGTGATCCCCTAGACAAACGCGACTTTCTCGAAAGTCCCGCTGACGATGGGGTTGGCGTCCAGGCCCATCCAGTTTTCCAGGATGGTGGAGTAGACGCTGCGGAAGTCGGTGCCGGGAACCAGGTCGCCCTGTTCCAGGTCCTCGGGCTTCGAGGACGGGTACTGACCGTACTCGCCACCCTGGATCGGGTCGCCCATAACCATGACCAGGCCGGCGGCGCCGTGGTCGGTCCCGCTGCCATTGTCGTGGACGCGGCGACCAAACTCGGAGAACATCATCAGTATGACGTTGTCGCTGGCGTTGTTCTCGCGCAGGTCGTCAAAGAAGCTGGACACCGCGGCGGAAACGTCCCGCCACAGGCCGTCGTGCATGCCAACCTGGTTGGAGTGACTGTCGAAGCTGCCGTGGTCGCAGTAGAGTACGCGGGAGCCGAGGTCAGCCTGGTGCACCTGGGAGATGCCCTTCAGCTTGCGGGCGATGGGAGTGTCAGGATACTCGACCGAGCTGCTGTACTGCTCGGGGGCGACCTTCAGGATGTCGGCAGCCTTGAGACCGTCGAGGCCGGTCTGTCCCAGGTAGTCCATGACAAAGCCGTTGCCAATGGTGGGCGAGTACAACCGAGTGAAGCGGTCAATGATCTTGTCCCGCTGGATCTCTTCCTGGATGCTGGTCAGCATCCCGAAGTTCTCCAGGTCGTCCACGCAGGCGACGGGAACGCCGGGCAGAGCCAGGGCGCGAGGCAGGCTCGGGCCGAAACTGACGGCGGTGACCACGTTTTCCTTGTTGGGGTCCATGTCGCGGGCCGCGCGACCCAGCCAGCCTTCGGTTCCCAGCTTGTCCGGCTCACAGGTGTGCCAGATGTCCATGCTGCGGAAATGGCTGCGCGGGCTGTTGGCATAGCCGACGCCGTGGATGATGGCCATGTCGCCGGAATCCCAGAAACGACGCAGCGGCGCCAGTTCGGGGTGCAAGCCGATGCTGTCGTTGAGCTTGAGGATCCGCTCGTCCGGCACGCCAACCACCGGGCGCTTGTCGCGGTAGAGGGGCTCGGCGTGAGGAATTACGGTGTTCATGTAGTCATTGCCACCGGTCAGCTGCAACACCACCAGGACCGGATCTTTCTTGGTTGAGGTCATCTTGTTTGCTCCTCTGGAGTTCGTTCCGCGAGCGCGGAGAGCGAGACGGTCGTTGCGGCGATGCCTAAGGCGGCATCGCCACGTTGGTTGCGTCAGGCGTACTGATAATCGCGCAGCGAAACGATCAACTGCAGCATTTCGGAGATACGCTCCTCGGAGGCGCTGACGTCGGCGTCGGTGGCCCAGGACACGTTGCCGGAGTTCTGGGCGTGGGAGACCAGCTCCTCGCGGGTGTCAGCGTCGACTTCCAGCGGGCCCATCAGGTCCAGGCAGTTGTCAACCAGAGCGTCCGGGGTCAAATCGCCCTGGGACTGCATCCGGTTGATCATGGAACGGATACCGGGGCGACTGACGTCGCTGACCATGTCGGCGGTGAAGTTGATGCGGCGCATCAGGGAGCCGCTATTGATCCATTCGACGCCGGTGTGCCAGCCTTCCACGCTGGGCGGGTTAAGCAGGTCCTGGCCCATGTAGGTGGGCTGGCGGGCCATTTCGCCCAGACCCGGGCCGGGGAACTCGTAGCCGCCGACCAGGCGCAGAGTGCCGACCACCACTTCGGCGGGGCTCTTCAGGCGGGCGTAGCGGGCGTTCTTGAAGAAGTCGCTGTTGAACAGGACGCGCAGAACGGCAGTCATGTCACAGCCGGAGTCGATGAACGTGTCGGCCAGCAGATCGATGGCGTCTTCGTCCTTGGGCGGGATCACCTGCCACGCCGGTACCTGGGCCTCGTCGGCGACGAAGAAGTTGTACAGGTGGCGGGCGACGAAGGTTGCCGTGGCCGGGTGTTCGCAGACGATGTTGATGATGTCTTCGCCGTTGAAGTTGCCGCTCTCGCCGAGGAAAGTCTTTTCCCCGTCGTCGTGGTCTTCCGGCAGGTACTGGAACTGCCAGTCGTGGCGGCCGATGGGGCCGCGCGGCAGCTTGGGCTCGAAGGTCCAGCCGGTGAAGGCGCGGGAAGCCTCGCGGACGTCAACTTCGGTGTAGGTGCCGACGCCCATGCTGAACAGCTCCAGCAACTCGCGGCCCCAGTTCTCGTTGACGGCGTCGGCGTGGTTCTCAAAGTTGTCCAGCCAGTAGATCATCGCCGGGTTCTTGGCGACTTCCAGCAGGAGCTCCTTGTAGTTGCCCATGCCCTTTTCGCGGAACAGGGAAACCATGCGGGTAATCTCGTCGTAGTGGTCAACCTTGGACACGCCGGTGGCGAAAATCTGGTGCCAGAACAGCGCCATCTTCTCTTCCAGCGGCCGCTTGGTGTTGATCATGAAGTGCAGCCATTCGGCCGAACCCATGCCCTGAATGGTACCCGGGCGCCAGGTCCACGGCTGGTAGCGAACCAGCTCGTACCGGTCAATGGCCGGCTGGCTCTCCGGGTTCAAAAGCTCCTCAACGGTAGCCTCGTACCCTTTCTCGACGAGCGCTTCCAGTTCGTCACGGGTAGCTCCGAAACCGGCTCGCCGCATCAGATGGGCCATCAAAGCGATGTCCTGAGATGCCATCGTTTTGCCTCCTGTGTGTGTTGGCATTGGTGTGCGCCATTATCTGCTATGCTTTATCTACCTGTCAACGACAACTGTGCCCACGGCTACCGCCTCACCGGCTTTTCAGCACATCAACCATGGCTTCCCAACCAGGCGCGGCGCGGCGCAAATTCGGCGGCTCTGCCACCTCCCTCCGGGCACACGAACCGCCCTCGTTGGGTTGGATGCTGCTGTTGGCGGTCGCCCTGTTCGCGCTGGCTTTGCCCATTGTGGGCCCCCTTGAGGACCACCACTTCGCTGAACGTGCCCATAATCACGACCACATCTACCTGAACGGTAATCCCGTCGGGCACAATCACGCCTATGAAGAGCCCAGCGAACATGCCCATCGGGAATCGGGTCTGGCAATGTCTCCGGACCACCGGTTTGAAATCGAAAACGACGTGCTGTTCCTCGCGCCGGCCACCACCGGATTGACTCTGGCGGCGCTTAACGCTCCCTGCCATCCGGCCCCAGAGTCGTTGCGGCCGCCGCCGCCCTCGGGCAGCAGAGGCAACTTGCTGCAACGGTTCTCGCCCGAGTTGACCCGGGCCCGGGGAGTCAGCGTTGCTCCTTCGCTTCCTCCTCCTATCGTCTGAATCCTCCCTCGATCCCGTATCAATCTCGGCGCTCACCGGCCACCGCTCGATGCCGACCGGTGCCCGCCCTTCCTGACGGAGGATTATTTCCATGCAACCATTGCTGCATCATTGCGCTTTTCGGCAGGTGGTCCTGCTCACGGTCGGCATCGCGTTGATGGCCACTCTCGCGTGCGGCTCCGCAGCCCAGCCCAACCCCGCGGCAGCGCCCGAACCTGCCACGTCGACGTCCGCCGATTCCCCTGCGACGAGCGATCACGGCCACGATAGCCAGCCCGCCCCGGACGCGCCGAGCCAGGCATCCTCGGATGAGGTCGTCATCAAATTGCCAATCACCGATCGGAGCACGACCTTGACCCGGGATGAGCTCCGGGTGTCCAGGGGTGACACGGTCCGTCTCGTTTTTGAGGCCGACGAGGAGGGAGAGATCCACCTCCATGGTTATGACCTCACGGCGGCCGTATCTCCCGGCCATCCCGGTGAGTTAGTTTTCGAGGCCGACGCCGCTGGGGCTTTCGGCCTGAATTTCCACGTCTTCGCAGTTGCGAGTTCCGAACCGGCAACCGACCACCACGGGGCGGATGCGCCCCAACTCGTGGTGTCGGAGACTCCGATCAGTGTGGCAATAACCGCAGAACCGGATGCCCAAGGCGGCGCCGACGTCCAGATCGTTGCAGAAGGCTTCCGATTCGCCCCGGATCTTGTGGACCAGCCTCACACCCCCGGCGCCGGACACGCTCACATCTACGTGGACGGCGTAAAACTGGGCAGGGTCTTCGAGAATCAATATCACATTGAAGAACTGGCTCCGGGTGAGCACGAAATTCGGGTGTCACTCAACACCAACGACCACGGCGAACTTACATTCAACGGGGAGAAAGTCGATTCCACGGTGACCGTCACCATATCCGACGTCGGACAGGGGCACGGTGACAGCCAGTCTGGACAAAGTCATGACGGGCACGGGCACTCCCACGGAACCCCGGGCGAGCGCGAGATTGTCGCCGAGGTCCACTTGGGCAACCTGGAAGTCTATCCATAGCACGGTCGTCGTACAGGGCCAAAAAAGCAGGGGGGCGAATGTTCATTCGCCCCCCTGGTGTTTCGAGACCGTGCCTGGACTAACGCTGTTCGATGGGCACGTACTCCCGGTCCATCGGCCCGACATAGTGCAGGCGCGGGCGCAGCAGGATGTTGTTACCGTACTGCTCGATGCACTGCGCTGACCAGCCGGGAACGCGACCCAGCGCGAAGATCGGGATGAACAGGTCCGACGGTATCCCCAACAGATGGTAGATGGACCCGGCGTAGAAGTCGACGTTGACATAGATGCCGCGATCACGATAGGGGGCCATCACGTCTTCGGACAGGTGAGTGAGGATCTGGAACCAGCGGGGGTCGCCGCGCTTTTCGCCCAGGGCCTGGGAACGGTCCCGCAGGTGTCGCGCGCGGGGGTCCTCGGCCCGGTACACGCGGTGGCCGAAGCCCATGATGCGCTCGCGGTTGTTCAGCTTGTTGCGGGCATACTCTTCGGCATTCTCGGGGTTGCCGATCTCCATCGACATCTTCATCACTTCTTCTGCGGCGCCGCCGTGAGCCGGTCCCTTCAGCGTGCCCACCGCGCCGGAGACCGCGGCATGAAGCGTCGAGTTGGTGGAGGCGGAAACGCGGGCCGCGAAGGACGACGCGTTGACGCCATGTTCGGCGTGAAGGATGAAGTCCACGTCCATCAGGGCGATCGTCTCTTCGTCCGGCACCTCGTTGAAGAGCATGTAGAGGAAGTTGCCGGCGTGGTTCAGGTCGGGGTTGGGCGTGACCGGTTCCAGTCCGGACCGGATGCGATGATGCGCCGTCACGATGGTCGGAGCCTGAGCAGTCAAACGCAGGGCTTTGCGGACGTTGGCTTCCTTGGAGTTGTTCTCGGACTCTTCGTCAAACGCGGCCAGGCCAATGAGCGCCGTCTGGAGGACGTCCATGGGATGCGCCGACTTCACCGCGTCGATGACGGTGATGATCTCATCAGGGATACGGCGATTCGCGCGCAGGTAGCCGTCCGTTTCGGCCAACTCCGCCCGGGTCGGCAATTCGCCGTGCAGCACCAGGTGGATGATTTCTTCAAAAGTGGACTTCTCGGCCAGATCGTGGATATCGTAGCCACGATAGAGCAGTTTTCCGATTTCGCCGTCGATGAAACTGGACTCCGTGGTGTCCATGTAAACGTTCATCAAACCGCGGTGCAGTTCGGGCTGGTCGGCCATCTGTTGTACTCCTTGGTCAGGGGCTTGGCGACGGGGCGCCGTCCCGTTCACGCCGGCGGAAATCGCCCGATCCGGCGGTAGGTTATGCTAGCATCGGGTTCGGCGGAGTGTCAACCAAAATCGGCAGCCGGCCAACCCTACAAACGCAGGTTTTGAGTATGAAATACGGCGTGATACTGCCCAACGTCGGGCCCCTGGCGCACATCGAATCGTTGGTCCAAATCGCGCGGCGCGCCGAGGATCTGGGATACGACGGGGTGTTCCTCAGCGACCACATCGCGATACCCGCGGAACTGCGCTCAGCGTACCCGTATCGCAGCGACGGCCGGTTTCCGCTGACCGCCGCCGACCGCATCCTGGAACCGGTGACGACCCTCGCCTACCTGGCGGCGGTGACCACGCGGCTTCGCCTTGGGTTCAGCGTTCTGGTGCTGCCCTACCGCCATCCGGCGCTCAACGCCAAGATGCTGGGCACGCTGGACGTGATCTCCAACGGCCGGCTCATCCTCGGCGCCGGCGTGGGCTGGATGGCCGAGGAGTTCGCCGCCCTGGACTCCGACTTCGACGCGAGGGGAGCGGTGACCGACGAACACATCGCGGTGCTGAAAGCCTTCTGGACTGAGACCACGCCCGACGTGCATGGCGACCACTACAGCGTCGCCGGACTGGGCATGGCTCCTCAGCCCGTGTCGCAGCCCCATCCGCCCATCTGGACCGGCGGTATCAGCCCGCCGGCGCTGCGACGCGCCGCTGAACTCGCAGACGGATGGCACGGCGTGCGGCAGAGTCCGGAGGACGTATCGCGGGTCATCGGTCGCATCGCCGAGCTGCGAGCGTCACGAGGCGAGAGCATGGAGGGATTCACCATCTCGCTGCGCGCTGGCCTGGAAGTCACCGACGACGCTTTCGCCGGCTCGTCGCGAACTCCGCTGCGAGGGTCTGCGGAGCAGGTAGCCGGCGATCTGGCGGAATACGCCCGGGCCGGCCTGGACTATCTCGCGGTGGAACCCAGGGCCGCCGCGCCGGAGCAGCTGATCGATCAGTTGGAGCGGTTCACCTATGTCGACCGACCCTGAGCTATTGGGCGGTCCAGCCGCCGTCCACCACCACCTCGCTGCCGGTTACAAAGGACGATTCGTCGGAGGCCAGGTAGAGCACGGCGTTGGCGACCTCCTCGGGCTCGCCGTACCGGCCCATGGGGATGCGGGCCAGCATCATCGAAAGCCGTTCCGGATCGTCGCGGCCGGCGCGGGTCATATCCGTGACGATGGGGCCGGGATGCACCGAGTTGACCCGTATGCCCCGGTTCGCGTACTGCAGCGCGGCGGCCTTGGTGAAGATGCGGACGCCGCCCTTGGAGGTCTGGTACGCCGATCCGTTGTAGGGCACGCCGACGATGCCCAGCTGCGACGATATGTTGATTATGGAGCCTCCGCCGGCCTCCAGCATGGCCGGTACAGCGGTGCGCGTGCCCAGGAACACGCCTTTGAGGTTCACGTCGATGGTCCGGTCCCACATTTCCACCGGTTCCTCGTGGATCTCGAACGAGTTGCTGCCGATGCCGGCATTGTTCACCAGCGCGTCGAGACTGCCGAACTGCGACACGGCCTGGGCCACTGCCGCCTGCCAGTCGGCTTCCTGGGTCACGTCCAGGTGCACGTAGCGGCAACGCCCGCCATCGGCGGCAATGGAAGCCGCGGTCGCCTCGCCGTCCTCGTCCAGGATGTCGCCGATCACAACTGCCGCGCCTTCCCGGGCGAACAGCCGGGCCTCGGATGCTCCCATCCCGCGCGCGCCGCCGCTGATCAACGCGACCTTGCCGTCCATCCTGCTCATGCTGTCACCTCGTCAGAAGTTGTATGGCGTCCACGGCATCAGGGGCACCGCGAACGCGCGGTCGGCGCGCTGGACGGCGCCCGAGGTCACCTCGTCCACCAGGCTTGCCTGCTGCAACGTGCCGAAACTGGCCGCGCCCAGGTACACTGACGCCAGGGCGGAAACGTCGATTGACAGGTCCGCGCCGCCGGTGACGGACCGACACACGCCACCCTCCGGCGACATCTCGAGATTCCAGCAACCCTGGTTCCAGTCGCAGAAGTCGTCGCGGATTTCCAGCGCCAGGCGGTCACTGGCAGCGTAGGTTCGCTGCTCCAAAGCGGCGGAGACGTCCACAACGCGGACCCACAGGCCGTCGCGTGCCGAGCGTTGCAGCCGGCGCGGGTCGGCCAGCATCCAGGGGAGGGGATCGTCCACGGGCCGCCTCGTGGCCTCGGTGCGCTCATACAAATCGAGGTCGAAGCAGAACCGCCACAGCGCGGTGGACGCCTCGCGGGTTGTCGCCACCAACTCGTTGACCGTCACCGTGGGTCGCTGGGTGCGGTAGGAGGCGTAGCCGTCGATGCGCCCGTCCTCCACGTAGGCCACGTAGAACACGCCGCCGGAGCCTCCCTGGGAGTGGATGGGGTCGTTGGCGGCGTCCTCCCAGTGGTGCCTGGCGCGCTGGAACACCGCGGGCCGGCCCTGGGTGCCGCGCCGGGATACGTCCGGCAGCTTCTCCAGGATGTCCGCCGGGTTCACGAACTCCAGGAGGCCGGGGCTGTCGTGGCGGCGGGCGTAGGCGCTGTGGCGCTTTTCGATGCTCCACTGCTCGTGGACCGCGCCGATGCCGTAGCCGAAGCGCCCGTAGATTCCGCTCTCGGTGGCGAACAGGGCGGCCAGGGGCTCGCCGCGTTCGTGGATGCCGTCGATCTGGTGGCGCATCATCCGGGTCATGATGCCCCGGCGAGTGTGGGTGGGCTGCACCTCTACGTTGGACACGCCGGCCACGGCCGAAACGCCCCCCGGTATCGACATCTCCAGCAGGTGCGAGTGGCACCCGCCCACGATCTGCCCATCCTCGAACACCGCGATGGATCGCCCCAGGTCGAAGCGAGGGCGCAGATGCTCCGGGTCGTGGGCCAGGCGGTTGCCGTGGGCCCGCGACTCCGTGCTCATCCACCGCTCAAACTCGCCGGGGGTTATGTTTCTCAGTTCAGGCATTCGGTTATTCTTCCGACCCGGTTAAGGACAAAGCTACTACCGCGTCCAATTTATCAGAAAGACGGTCCTGGGCGGTCTCCAGGTCGTATTGACTTTGGAGCCCCATCCAGAACCCGGCGGAATTCCCAAAGAAGCGCGAGAACAGCAGCGCCGTCTCCGCCGTGATCGCACGCTCTCCATGAACGATGGCATGGATGCGCCTCGCATCGACCCCGATGGCCTTGGCCAATCGGTACTGCGTGATATTCATCGGCCGGAGAAAGTCTTCGTCGAGAATTTCCCCCGGGTGGATGGGCGGCAGTTTTTCAAAGTTGTGCACGTCCGGACTGGACATGATCGATCCTCTTACCGTCTCCGCATTTCTAGTGATAGTCCACAATCTCCACGCGGTAGGCATCTCCGCCATCCCAAATGAAGCAGATGCGCCACTGATCGTTGATCCGAATGCTGTGCTGCCCGTTGCGGTCGTCCGATAGGGCCTCAAGTCGGTTGCCAGGAGGAACCCGCAGGTCAGTCAGGTCCATGGCATTATGGAGCATCATCAACTTGCTCTGAGCACGACGCTGGATGTGCTCCGGGAACTTGCGAACACGGCGACGTTCGGCTACGGCCTGCGTATCACTGTCCTGGTATTCCTTGATCACACGCTAATAATAGATCACACGCTAATAATAGCGCATTATGCTATTAGCGTAAATCACTAATAATGGCAGCAGATCAGGAGCGCTCAATCGGTCAGGCGCGAATCATATTTCAACTATTCGTTTACGGCGCGGGAGACTTGATGCTGTTACTAGGGTACGCTTAGCGTTGTCCAACGCGTCTGGGTTCGCCGACGTTAGGAACCGTTGGTGCTAGTTTGTGTTAATTTTGAAAACGCCACGAGGTTCCATTATGCTGTGAGTTGACAACACCTACAGCGGAGGAACCTCGTGAACATCGCCGATTTTATCACCGAACTCTACTGCAAGATAGACGACGCCCTGCCTGACTTACTCCAGCATCCCCAAGCCATCCTCTCCCTCAGCAAAGTGGTCACTATAGGCGCGCTCTACGCCATGAAGAACGTCAGCCGCCGCGCCTTCTACCACTGGCTCACCGACAACTATGGCCGCCTCTTTCCCAAATTGCCCGACCGCACCCGCCTCTTCCGCCGCCTGGAAGCCCAGGCATGTTGGACCGGCTACTTCCTGGCCCAGCCTACCTTGCTGGGCGTGGCCGACAGCTACGGCATCGAACTGGGCCATCCGGTACGGCCAGGGCGCCGGTTCCATCAAATCGGCAAGAAGGGCAAGTCCAACCATCGCTGGATAGTTGGTGGCAAACTTTGCATCGTGCTCAACAAGTTCGGGCTGATTGCCGATTGGGATTGCGCCACCGCCAACGTCCACGATCAGACCTTCCAACCCCTGCTCGCCCACTATGATGGCCAGATGATTATCCTGACTGATACCGGCTTTCACCGGGCCAAAAGCCTGCCCCTGGCTTGAACAGGGGGCGACCCGGCCAACGTGAAACTGTGTCGTCGTGGAGAGTGGAACGTGCGCCTGATCGTGGAGACGACCTTCTCCATGCTGACTACAGTCTGGGGCAGCAAACAGATGCGTCATAACACCTGGCGAGGATTTGAGGCGCATTTGTGTTACATCATGGCCGCGTCAGCATACTGGTGCAATGGAATGGATTGGAACCGGACGAAGATAGGGTGGTTCCATCGCTCCATTGCTCAATTCGTCCTCTGACACTGACTAGCACCAACGGTTTATAGTCTTCAACCCGCAGGTCATACGCAATGGCATCGTTCCGGATCTGGTACACCGTGCTGGCTTTGAGTTGGAAATCCACCCGGTTGACGCCGCGACGGTCTGGGTCAACAATCGTTCCGTCAATACCATGGTCATCCAATGCCATGGTCATCAACCTCCGGGTTGGACAAACGAAAGCCGGCGCGAAATATCACTGCCCTGGTGTAAGCCCGCGACAATTGCTCTTGAATGAAATTAGGCGACATTGCGCTGTTCCACGGCTCATCCAGATGGCGATTGTTACCATATTCCAGCCAGCTACATCAAATCGTATATAAGTTCGTCTAATTGTCAACCCCGGCACCGATCCGCCCTGTGCTATGATATGCGCTCCAACCGGGGTTGCCCCCGCCACATGTTCTCCAGGAGTTCCGATTACGATGACCACCCCGACGGTTTCCGTCCAACTCGAACCCCGCGACACCCTGGGAAAGAAGGTCAAAGCACTGCGCCGGGAAGGCATAGTTCCGGTGCATCTCTACGGCAAGGGTGTCGAATCCCGCTCACTGCAGTGCCAGGCTCGCACCCTGCTGTTGGCCATCAGCAGCGCCGGCGGTGAATTCGGCCAGCCCATGCGCGTGACCATCGCCGGCGAAACGAGCGAGTACACCGCCGTCGCTTCGGAGATCCAGTGGCAACCCCGCACCGGCGACGTGCTGCACGTCGATTTTCGGACCGTGGCTCAATAGACGGTCCGAGCCACTGACGCTGGCAATCGCCGCCGTCACTGCCAACCCCAGTCAGGGCAGATAGAGCCCGCCGCGCCAGCCTGGGAGGCTACCATGTACCTGGTTTTCCTCAGTGAATCCGGTTTGACCGGCCTCAGCGCCGATGATCCCAACCAGCCACACCATGTCCACGCCGGATTGCTGGTGCAGGAGAGTCAGTACATCTCCATGACGGGCGAGTACGATGCTTTGCTGCGCCGTCATTTTGGCTCTCCCGCCGGTTCCAACGGCGTGCCGACCGAACTGCGCCCCGGCGATTTGTATCAGGGCAAAGGGTACTTCCGCTCGTGGCGGCCGGAGCGTCGCGGCGAGCTCATCCAGGATTGCCTGAGCATCCTGATCCGCCGCGAAGTCCCGCTGCTGGTGTCATACATCGACAAGGCGCAGTTTCTCACCGCCAGCAAGACGGAGGGCAACTCAATCTACGGCAATTCGGACCCTTCGCAACTGGCGTTCAGTCGTTTTCTGCTGGCGCTGACGATGTTCCTCGATGAAAACGTCATGTCCCAGATGAACCCGGATGACATCATGGAGTCAGTGTGGAACGTCAACGACTATGCGATGCTGATGGCGGGGTCGCCGTCCACGTCAATCTCGTTGGCGCTGAACGATTTCCTGAGCGACGAAAACGATTCCATTAACCCCAACCTGTACGACGACCTGATGGTTGCGCCGTCCGCCACCAGCGTCGGCGGGCAACTGGCGTCGCTGTGCGTCTATATCATTCGGCGCTGGCTCCAGCAGCCCCAGATTACCCACGGGTACTTCGACGCCTTGCGGGACGGGCGGGTCCTGCAGGTGGTTTACCCCTATCAGTTCGATTAGGGGTCTGGGCTTGAATAGCCCAGGATTGAATTGAACCCCGGTCGGGACTCCGGCCGGGGTTTTTCGCGCTACACAGACGTCCGCGCAGAATTGATATACTGCCTAACAGGCAACTGCCCAATAGGCATCCCCCGGCAATGATGGGGGACGGCAGGGTGAGGGATTCCGATGGTTACATTGCTGAAAAAGATAGTGGGTGATACGCCCGAGCGAGCCGCCGAGAAACTGCGCGGGCAACTGGTGCCACAGGTCAACCGGCTGGAAGATTCCCTGCGGGCATTGACCGACGAGCAGCTGGGAGCGAAGACGGACGAGTTTCGCCGTCGGCTGGACGATGGGGCGTCGCTGGACGATCTTCTCCCCGAGGCGTTTGCGGTGGTCCGCGAGGCCGCGCGCCGCACCCTGGGCCAGCGACACTACGACGTGCAGCTCATCGGCGGCGCCGTTTTGCACCAGGGCAAGATCTCCGAGATGAAAACCGGCGAAGGCAAGACCCTGGTGGCGACCCTGCCGGCGTTTCTCAACGCGGTCACCGGCGACGGCGTCCACATCGTCACCGTCAACGACTACCTGGCCCGTCGCGACCCGGTGTGGATGGGGCCCATTTACCACCTGCTCGGGCTCTCCGTCGGCTGCCTCCAGCACGACGCGGCCTACCTCTACGATCCGGAACTGACCGACGTGGGCCGCGGCGGGTTCCCCAACCTCACTCCCGTGTCCCGCGCCGAGGCGTACCGCGCTGACATTCTCTACGGCACCAATAACGAATTCGGCTTCGACTACCTCCGTGACAACATGGCGGTCGAAGCGGAACTGCAGGTCCAGGCTCGGGAGGGCGGCCGGCCAACGCATCACTTCGCCATCGTTGACGAGGTCGACAACATCCTGATCGACGAGGCGCGTACTCCGCTGATCATCAGCGGGCCGGCCCAGCAGCCGGTGGAGCACTATGCCAACTGCGCCCGGCTGGCGCCGCGGCTGAGGGAATACGAAGATTACACCGTTGACGAGCGGACCCAGGCGATCTCCCTGACCGAGGAGGGCATCGGCAAGGCCGAGCGTCACATGCGCGTCGACAACCTGTACGATCCCGAGAATTTCCACCTGGTGCAATACGTGGAAAACGCGGTGGTGGCCCAAGTCCAGAAGGTGAAGGACAAGGACTACGTGATCAACAACGGCGAGGTCGTCATCGTTGACGAGTTCACCGGCCGCCTGCAATACGGTCGCCGCTGGTCTGATGGGCTCCACCAGGCGGTTGAGGCCAAGGAGGGGGTCAAGGTCCAGCGCGAAAGCGTGACCTACGCCACCATCACGCTGCAGAACTACTTCCGGATGTACCGCAAGCTGGCCGGGATGACCGGTACCGCCGTCACCGAGGCCGATGAGTTCTACAAGATCTACGGCCTCGAGGTGGTGGCGGTTCCAACCAACCTGCCCATGGTCCGGGACGATGCCAGCGACCTGATATTCCCCACGGAGGAAGGCAAGTGGCACGCGGTGATCGAAAACATCGTGCAGCGGTCGGACTCGGGGCAACCGGTCCTGGTGGGCACGACCTCCGTCGAGACATCTGAAGCCCTCAGCGACCGTCTCCGCCGTCGTGGTGTCCAGCACCAGGTGCTCAACGCGCGCAATCACGAGCAGGAGGCGTCCATCGTTGCCCAGGCCGGTCGGGCCGGCGCGGTCACCGTGTCCACCAACATGGCCGGCCGCGGCACTGACATCGTGCTCGGCGGCGCCGACACTGACCGGGAAGGCTGGCAGGAGGAACACGATCGCGTCATCGCGATGGGTGGCCTCCACGTCATCGGGACGGAGCACCACGAAGCTCGCCGTGTTGACAACCAGCTGCGGGGCCGCGCCGGTCGCCAGGGCGACCCGGGCAGCAGCCAGTTTTTCGTCGCTCTCGAGGACGAGTTGATGCAGCGTTTCGGCGGCGACCGCATCAAGAACGTGATGAACTGGACCGGCCTCAACGACGATGAGCCCCTGGAGAACAAGCTCATCACCAAGTCGATCTCCAGCGCGCAAGTGAAGGTCGAGGGCCATCACTTCGACATGCGCAAACACCTGCTCAACTTCGACGACGTGCTCAACCAGCAGCGCTCCGTCATCTACGAGCAGCGGTCGCGCATCCTGGCCAGTGAGGGACTCCGGGAACGGATATTGGACATGCTGGGCGCTGAGTTTGATCGCCTGGTTTCCAACCACCTGCAGGCCCGCCACGCGGACGACTGGGATGCGGAAGGGTTCGTGGGCGCCCTGCGGCAGATCTGCCCGCCGCCGGCGGAGCTCGACTCGCCGGACAAGGTGCTGGCGCTGCGCCGGGATCATATCAACGACATCCTGGACAACTACACGGAGACGCTGTACGAGGCCAAGGAGCGTACCCTGGGTCCCGACAACATGGGGATCCTGATACGCCTGCTGCTCCTCAAGTCAATCGATACCCACTGGGTCAATCACCTCACCCACATGGAAAATCTGCGTACCGGTGTGGGGCTCCAGGCCGTGGGACAACGGGACCCGCTCACCGTCTATCGCTCCGAGGGCCAGCGGGCCTTCGCCGAATTGACGCGACAGATGCAGCGTGAGGTCACCCATACCCTCTTCCACGTGACCCTGGCGCCGGAAGCTCCCGGGACGCGCGCCCAGGCCGACAGCGCCAGTCGCGCCCCGGTCAGCCCAATGGCGGCGGTATCCGGCGGGCGGTCCGCGCCCGCCCCCCGCGCCGGTGGCAAGGTAGGTCGCAATTCCAGGTGCCCGTGCGGCAGCGGCAAGAAGTACAAGCGCTGCTGTGGCGCGGCCGCCTGACCGTCGGCTCCAGGCTTTGTGAAAACGCGAGAGGCGGGTCCAGGCCCGCCTCTTGTGGTTGGCGTGAACGTCGCCTATTGGCCGCGACGGAACAGACGCCGCACGAACGTGACCGGCTGGGGTTGTGGCTCTTCCATGGTAATGGGCTTGTTACGGCCCGAAGCCCATCCCTCGGGGTCTCGTTCGAAGGCGATGCGACATCCCGGCGCGCAGAAGTAGTAGGTCTGCCCCGCGTGCTCGCTGGACCCGCCGTTGGGATTGTCGGTGTCCACCTGCATCAGGCAAATCGGGTCGGTTGCGGTTGCCATATTGAGTGCCTGCCTGTTAATCATCCGCTGGCGCAGGAACGGGTTCAGTCTCCGGCGGGAGCGTGAACACGGCTTGACCGTTGGCATTGTGCGTGTGGTTGGCCAAGGCCAGCATCAGCTGCTGATGGCTGCGGCGAATTTCCTGCAAAACTTCATACTTGGCGGCGTCAATTTTTGCTTCCAGCTGCATTTTGGTGTTGGCAATTTCTTGCCGAAGCTCGGTTTTCGCGTCAACGATTTCCTGCCGCAATTCTGCTTTGGTGTCAGCGATTTCCTGTTTGAGCTCGGCCTTGGTACTGACGATTTCTTGCTTGTTGTCGCTTACATCACCGCGCAGGTCATTGTACTCCTTGCGCGTTGGAAGCCCTCCGAGACGCAGTGCGATACCGACCAGCACTACGGCCAATAGGCCATGACTGCCAATAACCGTCGCAATGATCGGTATGATGCTGCTGGCTCCGGCCGTTTCCATGATGTGTGCCCTCGTCCTGATCCTGCTGATCCTGGCAGGTGGGTCGAGCCAATTTTATCAGTATTCCGATATTCTGCGTACCCATCAAATTGGAGCGCGCCGCAGCCGCAGGGAGTTGCTCACCACGCTGACTGAGCTGAAAGCCATGGCCAGCGCCGCCAGGATGGGATTGAGGAACCCGGCATCGCCGAAGAAAAACGCCAGCCCGCCCGGCACGCCGCCCAGCGCGGCGAATACCGGATACATCGCCCCCGCCGCAACCGGGATCAGCAACGTGTTGTAGAAGAAGGCCCAGAACAGGTTCTGCCGGATGGTGCGCATCGTGTTGCGAGACATCCTCAGGGCGGTGGCCACGCCCATGAGTTCGTCCCGCATCAGCGTGACGTCCGCAGTTTCCCGGGCGATGTCGGTTCCGCCGCCCATGGCCACACCCACGTTGGCCCGGGCCAGCGCCGGCGCGTCGTTGATCCCGTCGCCCACCATGGCCACGGTGTGGCCTTCATCCTGCATCCTGGCGATGGCTTCCGCTTTGTCGGCCGGCATCATGCCAGCGTGGTAATCGTCGATGTCGCACTCTGCAGCCACGGCCGCTGCCACCTCCTGGCGATCTCCGGAGAGCATTACCGTCCGCACACCCATCGCATGCAGAGCCGCCACCGCCGCGGGCGCCCCGGACTTGACGGTGTCGGCGACTGCGATCACGCCGACAACAAGGCCGCCCCGGGCTACGAACATCGGCGTGTTGCCGCTCTCCGCAAGTCGTGTTGCCGCCGCGGTAAGTTCGGCGTCCGGCGACGCGCCGACCTGCTCCATCAGTGCGGCGTTGCCGACCGCTATTCCTTCCTCAGCCATCACGGCCGTGACACCGGCGCCGGCGTGGGCAACGAAATCCGTGGACGGCGTGACCGCCAGACCGTCGGATTGAGCCCGACGCAGCACGGCCCGACCGATGGGGTGTTCCGACAGGGTTTCAACCGAGGCGGCGTATCGCAGCACGTCGGTAGATGAGACGCCCGAGGCGGCCACGATCTCCGTGACCTCCGGTTGACCGGTGGTGAGGGTTCCGGTTTTGTCGAGGGCAACCACGTCCACGCGGTGGGCGGTTTCCAACGCGGCGGCGCTGCGGATCAGAATGCCTCGCTCCGCGCTTCTGCCCACGCCCACGATGATTGCGGTGGGAGTCGCCAAGCCCAACGCGCACGGGCACGCGATGATGAAAACGGCGACCAAGGTCAGCATTGCGTACCGCACCGACGGGTCCGGCCCAAGGAACAGCCAGAGTACCGCCGCGGCCAGCGCGATCAAGCCCACCGCCGGCACGAACCAGGCCGCAACCCGATCGGCCAGTCGCTGTACCGGCGCCGCCGAGCCCTGGGCTTCTTCCACGAGCCGGATCACCTGTGCCAGCGTCGTGTCCGCGCCGACCCGGGTGGCGCGGATGAGTACGGCTCCGGTTTCGTTCAGGGTGCCGGCAAAAACGGAATCGCCGACTGATTTTTCGGCCGGAATGCTCTCGCCGGTCACCGCTGACTGGTCGACGATGGTTGCGCCGCTGGTCACGTCGCCGTCAGTCGGGATCTGCTCGCCGGGGCGAACCGCCAGGGTGTCGCCGGTTGCAACTTGATCAATTGGCACATCCGATATGGAGCCATCCGCGGCCATGAGGTGCGCCGTTTGGGGCCGCAGATCCAACAGCCTCTCGATGGCGCCCGACGTGCGGGACAGCGCGCGGGCTTCCAGCCAGCGTCCCAACAGGATCAGCGCGACGATTATGGCCGCCATGTCGAAGTGCAGCTGGTGCGCTCCCGGCGAACCCAGCGCGCCCGGAGATAGCAGCGTCAAAACAATAACAACGACGCTGTACCCATATGCCACCGACGTGCCCAGGGCGATCAGCGTGTGCATGTTGGGCTGCAACCGCCGCAGGCCGGCCCAGCCGGCAGAGTAGAACGACCAGCCGGCCCAGAACTGCACCGGGGTGGCTACCGCCCATAACAGCGCCGGGTACCACCACCCCATCGCGAACAGTGCGGAGACCCAGGGCAGCGCGGGGAAGCTGCCGAGCAGCAGCGCGCCCCCGCTCAGCGCTGCGAAGATGAACCGGACCCGGACGCGTTTTTCTTCCCGTGCCCGCGGCCCATCACTTCCGCCGCCGTCAGCTGCCGATTGGGGGTTGGTATCGAGACGGTATCCGGCGTCGGCAACGGCCCTGGCCAATGTCTCGAGGTCAGGCGGAGCGGCGGCATCGCCGTCGTCCAGGCTGATGGTCGCCCGCTCGGTGGCGAGGTTGATACTGACCTCGGTTACCCCGTCAACGGAGCGCAGCGCCTCGCCGACGTGGTACACGCACGCGGCGCACGTCATCCCGCCAACGGCGAGAACGAGGGTGTTTTCGGTCGATTGGGGCATGGTGCAGGGTCGTCGGTGCGCGGCGGGGTTGGCGCACGTTACCGTCCTCATTGTAGCAGCGGCGGCGTTTCCGGGGCGGGAGCATCTGCTGGCGCCTGGAGCAGCGCCGCGGCGCGGGTTCGGTAGACTTGTGGCCACGTCCCGTCAATATGTGATCGCCGTTGGGTGGAGTTCGGAATGCTTCGCAGCAGCCGGGTCCATGCCGGGTCCAAAGGCAAGGTTGCCTGATGCGGCGGGAACGGACAGACGCGCGCAGGGCCTTTCCAAGGTCCCGGATGGTGGCTTTTCACCCCGGACCGTCATACCGGCAAAAGCCGGTATCCAGAACATTCCGAACACAACGATTTCCTGGATTCCCGCGGAAGCGGGAATGACGAGTTGACTTTGAAAAGGCCCTGAGACGCGCGGCAACCCTGCCTGTCCATCCTGCTTATTCCGGTAAAATTCACCGTTCACTGCTGCCAATTTCAACTCCGGCGCCATCGCTGATTAAGACGCGATTGCCCTGGGGTGGCGCGAATAATTTACTCGATCTGCTCCCCTGCTTGGGCATCGTCCGTCTCCTTGCCTGGCAATTATGGCGTCGGCGCCGGCTTCTCGCGTGCAGGGGGGAAGCGACGGTCTATTCGACATTCCTGACTCAACATAACGTCGGTGCATGTGGGATGGGGCAACGCGTTCCAGCCCGCGTGCGTCCCGCTGCTGCCGGTTAAGGGCCGGGCCGTGTCATATAATTAATTCAGCGGAGGATATTCGCAGGAGGTGGAAACCATGGACGTACTGAATACGATGGCCAGCCGCGGTCACGAACAGGTGACGATGTACAGCGACCCTGAATCCGGTCTGCGGGGCATTATCGCCATCCACGACACCACCCTGGGGCCGTCTTGCGGCGGAACCCGCATGTGGCCCTACGCCACCGAACAGGAGGCGCTTGCCGACGCCCTGAACCTCTCCCGGGCCATGACCTACAAATCGGCGGCGGCCGGCCTGCACCTCGGCGGCGGCAAGGGCGTCATCATCGGCGACCCTCGCACCGCCAAGACCGAATCGCTGATGCGTGCCTGGGGTCGGTTCGTGGACACGCTGGGGGGCCGCTACCTCACGACCACCGACGTTGGAACCACGGGTCGGGACCTGGAGGCCGTGCGCCAGGAAACCGAGCATGTGGTGGGCCTCGACGTCACGCTGGGTGGCAGTGGAGACACGTCCGTTATGACTGGCCTCGGGATCTACATGGGCATGAAGGCCTGCGCCACCGACGTTTGGGGTAAGGACGACCTGCGCGGGCGCACCGTGGCGATGCAGGGGTTCGGCAAGGTGGCCACACACACGGCGAGTCATCTGATCGAGGACGACGTTCGCATCGTGGTCACGGACATCAGCGAGGCGGCGCTTGACCGAGCCCGTCAGATGGGGGTCAAGGTCGTCGGACCCGATGAGATCTACGACGTTGACTGCGATATTTTCGCTCCATGTGCCCTGGGCGGGGTCATCAACTCGGCCACCATTGACCGCCTGCGTTGTCAGATCGTGGCCGGCGGGGCCAACAACCAGCTGATGACAGCGGAAGACGGCGAGGAGCTGCATCGCCGGGGGATCGTCTATGCCCCCGATTTTCTGATCAACGCCGGCGGTATCATCAACGCGGCCGCCGAGATCGGCCAGCCGTACAACCCCGATCGTTCGCGCCAGCAGACGGAGCGGATCTATGAGCAGATGTCGGCGGTGCTGACCACGTCCCGCAAGCAGGAGATATCCACCGCGCAGGCGGCGGATCTCCTGGCGGAGTCTCGCCTGGACTCCGTGCGCCGCATGCGTCGGATCTGGCGCGGATAACCTGCGTCGGCAGCCGGTGATAAGTGGAGCCCCACGGCAATCAGGACCGTGGGGCTCTTCCGTTTCTTGACGCCGGGCGCGCTACTCCATTTGCAATGCTGTGATCCACCCTTTGCTGCGCGCAGGTCAGCCGGTGGCCGGATACACGACGGTATCGGGGCGGTACACCGCCCAGGAGAACCACAGTTGGCCGATGCGGCCCGGCACCGGGGTCAATTTCGCGCCCTCCAGCGGTCCTCCGACCGCGCGGCCGAATATGTCCCACCGGCTGCCGGTCTGTTGGTCTACGATGCGGCCTTCAGCGTCCGGCGCGAAGGTCAGCGCGTTGCCGTCGGGACCTCGCGGCGAGAATATACCGGCGGTGCCCACGTCCCGTCCCCTGGCTATCGTTCCGGAGTCCAGCGCGGACGCGGTTCCCGGCGACCAGAACACCACGATGTCCTCGCCGGCTACTGATGTAGTGACCACGCGCTCCCCGGTCAAAGTCGTAAATGACACTGCCCAGGCTTCGTTGCCGCGTTCCACCGCCACCACTCGCTCGACTGCCGGCAGGCGGGGGTCTTCCTCGCCGCGGAACAGGAACGGTTGGCTGCCCGGACGGTCGTACCCGGCGTAGGGGTTATTGCCGTAGGCGCGGCCGGAGTCGGGGCGGGAAAGCACCTGTCCTTCAGGGTGGGCCGCTTTGAAATCCCCCCACGACACGATGGACAGGTAGAGCTGCTCCAGCTTGCGGCCGGCGAAATGCCCGATGACTCCCTCGCCGCCCACTTCCTGCCACCACGTCTCGGTCTGGCGGTCGTACATCAGCAGGTTGCTGTCGCGGAGCGCGCCGGTGGTCCCGAAGTCGAGGGTCGTTCCGTCAACCGTCCGCCTGTACACGAAGGCGGTATTGCAAAGCGGTCAAAACGTGATGACCACCGGTTCCCCGCCAACGGTGTCGTTGACCAGTTCGTGCCAGACCATCACCTGCACCGGATACGCCCGAACGTCACCATTCAGATCGACCACCTGCACCGGCTCCAGATCGTCAAGCCAGGAGTCGGCGTCCGCAATTGACTCGAACTGCGGGTTGTCGATTGACGGGATGCCGTCTTTGGGTGGCCCGCCGGTCATGATCTCGTCGAAGGCGATCGTCGTGCGCGTGAAGTCAGTGTCCCAAGTGGCCCGAAGGAGGCGCTGGTAGCGCGTGCGTGCCTCCTCGGCCTCGTCTGCGGTGATTGTCTGGACGTTGACCTCGGTCACTGCCGGGAGAGAGGTGGCCGCAGGCAGCGCGGTGGCGGGTGAGGCCATGGCCGCGGTGGGCCGCGGTGTGGCGGTGTTGGCCAGCGCGGCGGTGGGCAGGTCGGCGGCGGGTTGCAGCGTCGGGAAGGGCGCGTCGGTTGCCGCCAGTGGGACCGTCCAGGGCTCGCTGCCGGAGGTGTCCTCAGACGGAGCGCAAGCCAGCATCGCAGAGACCAACAGAATTACGCCGGCCAACGTGAACAGTTGGCCGGCATATTTTTTTGTCCGTGCCGTGCGGATCAAAACAGTCAAGGTTAGCGTCCGCGCAGGCGGGGGTCGAACACGTCGCGCAGGGCATCGCCCAGCAGATTGAAGCCCATCACGACTACGAAGATTGCGACGCCCGGGAAGATGCCGACCCACGGGGCGGTCAGCACGTGCTCCTGGGCGGCCCGGGTGAGCATTCCGCCCCAGCTGGGTTGGTCTGGGGGAGCCCCGACGCCGAGGAACGACAGAGACGCTTCTATGATGATGGCGAAACCCAGGTAGTAGGTAGCCAACACCAGGTAGATCGCCAAGCAGTTGGGGACAATATGCCGGAAAACGATCCGCCATGGCGGCGCGCCGATCGCTACGGCTGCTGTCACATAGTCGAGTTCTTTGACCGAGAGAACCTGCGAACGCACAGTTCGGATCACCGGAGCGATCATGCCGATGACGATGGCGAGGATGACGTTGTTCAAAGAAGAACCGAGCACCGCGACAATCGCCAACGCGATGATCAGGCCGGGCAGGGCCATGAGCGCATCGACCACGCGCTGAGACGACATGTCGATGACGCCGCCGGCATAAGTCAGGGTCACCCCGATGATGAAACTGACGGTGATGCCGATGAGGACGCTTCCGAGGCCGACATACAAACTGATGCGTGCGCCATAAATCAACCGGCTGAGTACGTCGCGACCGACGTGATCGGTGCCGAGCAGGAACTGGGAATTGGGCGGGATGTAGACGGTGGAACCACCCTGGTGGCTGTCCGGGAGATCGCGGGCTCCGTATGGAGCAAGCACCGGCGCCAACACGGCCACGATCACCAGCGTGAGCACCAGAAGACCGCCGATGGCGCCCAGGGGCTTGCGACGCGCAAACCGGTTCACCTCTCTGAGGCCGGCTGAGGCCGGCTGTAGCATCCCCGCCCGCGGCGGGGGTGCTACTTCAACGCGCTGAGTGGGTTGATTCGCCATGAGTACGAACACTCCTCACGGAACACCGGCCAGCAAGCGCAGGGTGTTCCGATACGCCTGCAACCTACGAGTACCTGATCCTGGGGTCTAATATTCCATACAGGATGTCAATGACCAGGTTTAGAAGCAACACCACTGCGGCAGCGAGCAGGACAACACCTTGAACCACGACGAAGTCGCGGTGGATGATGGCGTCGATCAGGTACCGGCCCACACCGGGTATCACGAAGATGGATTCGATGATGATGGTGCCGCCCAACAGCCGGCCAAACTGGTAGCCAGAAACCGTGATCACCGGAAGCAGGGCGTTTTTCAGCGCGTGGCGCCCCACGACCATCCATTCGTTCAGGCCCTTGGACCGGGCGGTTCTCATGTAGTCTTCGCGCATGACTTCGAGCATGGCCGAGCGGGCCACGCGAGCCGTGAATGCCATGTCGTGAAAGGCGAGAACCAGCGCCGGGAAGATCAATTGCTGGAGGTTGGTAAACGGATCGCCCCACAAGGTGGCATAGCCCAAAGGAGGCAACCACCCGGCCAAATAGGTCAACCCATAAATCACCAGGATTCCCAGCCAGAAGGTGGGCAGAGCTATGCCCACAAGGGCCAACAGCCGGCTGATGTGGTCCAGGAACGTATCCTGCTTGACTGCTGAAAGCACGCCCAACGGCACCGCAGCGATGAAGGCCAGGATTATGGCCAACACCGAGAGTTCCAGCGTGATGAAGAACCGGTCCTTCAGGTCATCCAGAACCGGAGTGCCGTACCAGACGGAGTCCCCGAAGTCTCCCTGCAGGATTTTCCAAAGCCAATCCCCGTACTGGATGTACACCGGTCGGTCCAGCCCGAGTTCACGCTTGAGGTTGTCGAGGTCCGCCTGAGTAACTTTGCCGCCGTCACCTTCCTCGCCGGTGAGGATCATCATGGCCGCGTCTCCGGGAACGATCCAGAACAGCGCGAACACCAGGATCGTTGCCAGGAGAATGGTGGGTATGAACAGCAGGCCGCGGCGGGCAATGTAGGCGTACATGGTCTGGCCTCATGTCGTCAGCGAATAACGCCAACGACAAATTGATGGACATACGGCCGGTCCCAGCGTCAAGAGACTATTGGGCCGGCCGTCTTTGTCCTTTTATTTACGGTCGTGTCTGGTGTGGTCGTGTAGACGTAGCCAAACTGCTGGCGGGACTACGGCTGGTATCCGGATTCTGCTGGCTGTTCGCGGTCAGGGTCAAACCAGACGTGGTCCCACTTGTGGACCTGCTGGAGGGTCGGTGGAGTGTGGAAGTTCCGGATGCGGTAGTCCAGCGCTCCGCCGTTGGATCCCCAGAAATAGACCACGAGATGGCTCTTGCCAGTGTGAAGGATGTCGGCGATTTCTTCCAGGTGATCCTGGCGGACACGCTGGTCGATAGCGCGGTTTTGGAGGTCGATGAGTTCGTCGATCCGGTCATCCTGCCAGTTTTGCGGGTTCCTCAGCACGTCCTGCAGGTAGAACTGGTTCAGGATGTCTGCCGGATCCCGAAGAATGATACCGGTGCCCACTGTCGAGATTTCGTGGGTACCGTCACGCATCACCGCATAGGTGGTGGCGAGGTCGTTGGGGAGAATTTCGATGTCAATACCCACGTCCCGGCGCAGTTGCGCACTGGCAACCTCGGCGGCCGGCAGCGTGGGGTTGGAGTTGCGGGTGTTCATCTTGACCTTGATGCCATCCGGGTACCCGGCTTCCGCCAACAGCGCCTTGGCTTGCTCAATCGCTGCGGTACGATCTTCGGCGAAGGCGGAGTTGTTGGCCCGCAGGTCGTCCATGCTTTCGACAACTCCAGGAGCGAAGTACGTACCCGGCGTGCCGAAGCCCTTGACGGCCCGCTCAATTCCAAGATCGCGGTCGAGGCCGAGGTAGAAGGCCTGGCGCACGCGTTCGTCGTCGAACGGCGGCTTGGCGTTGTTCAGGAAGTAGGCCTCGAAGCCGGAGTCGGGCAGGATCAGGGCGCGCATCTGGCCGTCGGTTTGCTCTTCCAGGATGGCCATGTCTTCGGGACGGTTCACTCCGGTGAAGGGGTTGAACGTGCCCAGAACCTGGCCGGCCTGGAGGGCGGCGATCCGCCGCGCGGTATCAGGGATCAGGTATACGATGATGCCGTCGAAGAAAGGACGGCCCGACTTGAAGTACGTGGGATTGCGGTCGAAGGTGTAGCTCACGTCCTTCTGCCACCCACCAAAGAGCCACGGTCCGGAGCCGATCAGCGACTCGGGCTGGTTGGCCTCTTCCTGCGTCAGATCTTCGGCGATGTGCTTGGGGTACATCTTCATGTAGTCCGAAGCAAGGTTGGGCATAAAGGTGGGAGCGGGGAATTTCAGCGGCACCTTGACGGTCTTGTCGTCCACCACTTCCGCAGACTGGTGCTCGTAGAACGCACGCAGGAAGCCGGTGCGAGCCCGTTGCGCGCCTGGCAGCGTGATGCGGTCCAGGCTGAACTTGATGTCCTCGGCGGTGACGGGCTGGCCGTCGGACCAAGTGGCTTCGTTCAGATGGAAGGTGAACTCGGTGCCGTCGTCATTGACGTCCCAGGTAGTCGCCAGGTCGCCGATGATCTCGGTGGGACTGACTGGATTGTATTCGACCAATTGGTTGAACCGGGGGCTGGACGGCATGAGGGTGGTATTGAGCGAACCACCATAGTGGACGTCCCAGAAGCCAGGGTTGCTGTTGCCGACCATCGGGAAGGTTCCACGGTAGTGCTTGCCCTCGCCTTCGCGCCACCAATCGGGACGTTCGTCGATTGCCACGGCGGTTGGAACAGGAATCGCGGTCGGCGTGGCGTCAAGTACCCGAGTTGGGATGGGCGTAAATGTGGGAGTCGGAGCTGCCGCGGCCGAACTATCGGAGGCCGCCGGTTGGGATTGCTCGGCCTGGCTTGGTGTGGTGCTGGATGTGGGCGCAGCGGTTCCTCCGCAGGCCAGCCCGACCATCAGCAAGGCTGCGCAGCTAACCAGCAACAACCATTGCGGTCTCCCGATTCGTCGGAAATTCATTGGCTAACCCTCCCGATGCATGTTGATCGAACGCTGGTGAGCAGACGTTCATCCTGCTCACGCCGGCCGAACTGGCCAGTGGGATGGATGCTACTCACAAGGCTGCGGGTTGTCAAATTGCGTGCGGAGTAGGTAGCGTCTCTCTTTGAAATCGAGTGCGCTTGGTGACCCTGCTCAGAAAATTCAAACTGAGACACTATCGTGTGCTCACTGGTGATTCGCCGTCAGTGCAACGAGGGTTCCGCCGTCCGCCGCGGTGGGAACGAGGACCAGGCCTCCTGCTGCGATCGGGGACGCCGTTATGGGATCGTCCAGTTGAGTTTCCCACGCGGTCGAGCCGTCGGCGATGGAAAGAGCGGTCAAGCGCCCCAGCTCGTCGCCCACCAACGCGATGGGACCGGCGGTGGTGGCAGGAGCGGTGATGTCCGCGCCGACGTCGATCTCCCAGAGGATTGTTCCGTCGCCGGAATCCAACGCGGTGACCGGGCCCACGGCGTCCGCCACCACCAGGGTCGTACCCGACAGCGCCGGCTGGTAGGGCTGGTCGTCCACGCTCCATGAGGACCAGACCAGTCCCTGTTGCACCGGGCCCTCTCTTACGAAACCCCACACCCACAGCAACGTACGGACGTACAGGACCTGCCGCTCCAGCGGATACCGATGGCCCTGGTAGTCGATGCCCCAAATCCGCCCGTTGAAACTGCTGAAGTGAAGCAGGTCTTCGGTGGCGATGGGGCCGCCGCGCACCCAGCGGGACTGGCCAGCGTCGTAGATCATGCGCCGGCGCCCGGTTTCGGCGTCGATAACGTGCACGTTAGCGTCGTTGGCCGTGGCAATCACCTTGCCATCGATCACAGCCGGCGGCGCGATGGTCCAATCCCCCAGGCGGTACTCCCACAGGGTTTCGCCGTTGGCGGCGTCCAGGGCCAGCACACGGTTCTTGTCGCTTTCCGCCACGTACAGCCGTCCGTCGGCGATGGTGGGAGAAGGCAGCGAGGCGGTCCGCAGCCGCTTCGACCACACGACCTCTCCGGTATCTGCCGCAAGCGCCGACACGAGGCCGGGTCGGAATACGACGAACACCAGGCCGTCCGCCACCGCCGGCGTAACTCCGGCCGGAATCCGTGAGGCGTACTGCCAGACGACGTCTCCAGTCTGCCGATCCAGCGCCGTCAGGTTCCCCGCCTCGTCGGTCAGATATACGCGATCGCCGGAGACCGCCGGTGGAGAGACTATGGGCGCGCCGGCGATGTGTTTCCATGCGACCTGGGGAGCCGTTTCCGGTGGCAGAGCGAGGGCGCCGGCAGAGGCCAGGTTGGTCGCGTTGCGGCCGGCCTGCGGCCAGTCGCCAGGGGGTATGATGACTGAAGTATCTCCGATGCGGGTTGACGGAGCGGGCGGGTCCGGCGGGAGACCGGTGTACTGCCAGAGCACCCAGATGGTGAGGGCCAGCAGGGGCAGGACGACGATGGCGAGTCGCAGCAATCGGCTGCGCAGGAAGTCCAGCCGGAGGCGGCGCGAGCGTTCACGGGCTTCCGATTCGGCGACCGTCTCCAGACCGGAATACGCACCACAGCGGGCGCACCGGGCGCTGGCCCGTTTCGCATCATCGAGTTCCGATGCCGGGTTGAGCTGACCGCAGAACCGGCAGAAGAGGACGTTGTCCTGTGTGTCGTTTACCATGTTGGCAGCGACACCCTCCGGTGGGCCGCGCTCACCCGGCGCGAACGGCTTGCGGCATTTGGCGCTCTGGGACGTGTGGACAAAGCCTCATGGGGCTCTTCACCTGCTGACCTTCTTCTTGTGGCGCTGCTATGTGATGTCAGTAGCGGAGGAGGTGCGTGGGTATCAGGCGGCCGGCTACCGGGTCGATAGCCAGGGCGGCCTCTTCGAGGGTGACCGCGCCGAGTAGGCTGGGCTCGTTCTCTTCGGCGAATATGACCGGTGTGTGGAATTGCAGCCCTTCAAGTCTGATTGTGGTTTCGCCGACGTCGACCGGGACCAGCCTGCCGTCGGCGGTCTCCGATGGGAGTGAACGTTCGACTGGAACTCCGAGGCGTTCAAGGGTTGCGCGTGGCACTGCGGTGTAGGTCGAGCCAGTGTCGACGATGATGTCGAGTTCCTCGAATCGGCTGCCTTGGTGGTTGCCGACCTGAACTGTGACGGTAATAGTACCCAAGAGTGCTGCTCCTGTGGTGGGGTGCGGACTATTGTTGAATGTGTTCTTTGTTCCCCAACCTTCCGCGCCGGTCACGCCGGCCGGACGGTGGGCATTAATCCACGGACCCTAAAAGGCCGGCCGCTGCAGCACTGCCGGGTCGATCCGGCGGCGGACGCGCTGGCCGTCGTCGGGCGTGCCCAGCAGTTCCCCGTTGTCCACCATCACCTTGCCGCGCAAGATCACCGTGGTCGGCCAGCCGAGGATCTCCCATCCCTCCCACGGGCTGTAGTCGCGCAGGTGCAGGTCGTCCATGGTGAGCCGCTTGTGGATGGTCGGATCGATGATGGCGAAGTCGGCGTCGCTGCCGGGGGCGATGACGCCCTTCTGCGGGTACATCCCCAGCAGGCGGGCGGCATTGGTCGCGGTGATGTTGGCGAATTGGGTCAGGGGCATTCCCCGTCGCACCACGGCTTCGGTGTAGTTGACGCCCATGCGGATCTCGATGCCGATATTGCCGCCGCGCATGTCCTGCACGTTGAGGCCGGCGGTCTTGTCCAGGTAGGTGGTGAAGCTGCTGTCGGTGGCGGTGAAGGTAAGGTTGTTGCCCAGCAGGCCGCTCCACAGGTCGCTGCCGTCCTCGGGGTATTTAAGGGACGGATAAGTGTGGTACTTCATGCCGTCGGGCTCGCGGTACTGGAAGGCGTTGAAGGACAGGGCAAGCGTCAGCACCTCGCCATATACTGCCTGCCCACGGCTGCGGGCGGCGGCCACGGCGTTCACCCCGTCGCTGCCCGTGACGTGGACGAAGTACATGCCGGCGCCGTTCTGCTCGGCAATGCGGATCACGTCGCGGAAGGCCACGTCCTCCACTTCTTTCGAATGAATGAGGTGGGCGTTGTACCAGTCCCACATGCCGCGCTGCTGCGCCAGCAGGTAGTTGTACATGACGATCTCATCATCCTCGGCATGAACGGCCAGCACGCCGTCGTGGCGGGCCAGTTGGGCGGTGAGGTCGGTGAGACGGCCGTTGTCGATGCGTCCGGTGGGGGTGAGGCTGAGCGGTGGGTCGGCCGGCGGGCGGATGTTGGTGGTGAATATCTTCACGCTGGGGAAGTCGTTGTTGATCAGTTCGCCCACCCGGGCGATGCTGTCGGCGGTATTGCTGGTCCGATAGATGACGTGCGCCGAATAGTCGGCGTAGGTATTCCCCTCCCAGACCGACAGGAAATCGAGGATGCCGCCAACCAGCTCCCCCTCGTTGGGAGCCGGCGCGAAGTCAACCACGGTGGTGGTGCCGCCCCAGATGGCGCCCAGGGAGTGATCCAGCGGGCCGGCGTTGGGCACGCCCTCCACCTGCTGGTGCACGCCGGGCTGCACGTTGGCGGCGGCGTGGATGTGCGGCTCAATGCCGCCGGGCGTGACGATACGGCCAGTGGCGTCGATGGTCTGCACCGCCTCGTCAGTGAGCGTGCCCGGCGCGCCGATGGCGACGATGCGTCCATCCTGCACGCCGACATCAACGGAGGCGGCCTCGGTGGGCAATACAACGGTTCCACCGGTGATCAGCAAGTCAAACATGGTCAGCCTCCTATGGTGAGTGGTCCCACGACGCCCGGGAGCAACGGCGACGATCTGCCACTACGGTTCGCGCATCATGGCATCGATCTCTTCCATGTCGAGCCCCAATGCCTGCGCGGTACCGAAATCCGCTTCGGCTTGGCTGGCATTTCCGAGATGCAGGTGGGCAGCGGCTCGTTGAAAATACGGAGTGGGGTTGCCCGGATCCAAGCGAATCGCGGTATTGAACTCCTCAACGGCCTGAGCGGAGTTTCCCTGCTCTATGTACGCGCAGCCTCGCCCCATGTATCCGTTGGGATTGTCCGGTTCCAGGGTCACGACAGTTTCGAAATCGGCGAGGGCTGCGGCGCTTTTGTCCTGGGTCAGAAGCACCTGGCCGCGAAGGAAGTAGCCGAAGGCATAGTCGGGCGCCAAGCGTATCGCACGGTTGTAATCGCTGAGGGCCTGGCGCTGCTTGCCGGTCGCTTCGCGCACCCCGCCGCGGGCCAGGTACGCGTGAGCATCATCAGGATTAATCTTGATGGCGCGGTTGAAATCGGTGAGGGCCTGGCGGAAGCTGCCGTCATCGGCGTAGATAGCCCCCCGTCCCATATACGCGTCGAAATCATTCGGATCGAGCTGGATCACGGTGTCATAAGACCGCATCGCCTCGTCCAACAAACCGAGTTCGGAACAGAGTTCAGCGCGGTGGGAGTGGACCTGGGTATCGGAAGGATCGATCTCAACGGCGCGGTCGAAGTCTGCCATGGCAAGTTCCAGTTCGTCGGCGTGAACATATACGACGCCGCGGGCCAGGTACGCTCCCGCCTTGTCCGGTTCGCTGGCGATAGCCCGGTTCATTTCTTCCAGCGCCAGATCCGTTTCACCCCAGCCGGCATACATGGTGCCGCGTCCGAGATGGGCGGAAGCATTATCGGGATCCCACTCCAGCACTCGCGCATAGCAGTCCATAGCCGCTTCTTCGAAACCCATGCCCGCCAGGGCGATGGCGCGACAGCACCAGGCTTGCGCGTTCTCCGGGTCGTCAGAAATCACCGCGTCAAACTCTGCGATCGCTGCGTCGAAGTCGAGGTCGGCAATGTACGACATTCCCTGCTGCACCCTCGGGTCCGCGTCATCGGGCTGCTGGGAGGAGTTGTTGATGCGAGTCATATTGTCGTCTTCCCCCGGTTGTGCCGTCGGGTTGGGGCTGGTCAGATAGTATCATAGGGGAACGCGGCCGGTGACTTTGGCCGATCAGCCCAGCGCCTGCGTCAGGTCGGCGATCAAGTCGTCGGCGTTCTCCAGGCCGACGGATACTCGCAGCAGGTCGTCCGGCGTGGGACTGTCCGGCCCTTCAATGGATGCCCGGTGTTCGATGAGGCTCTGCGTGCCGCCCAGGCTGGTGGCGCGCACGAACAGCCGAACCCTGGCGGCAACGTCCATGGCAGCGTCGCGTCCGCCGGCAACCTGGAACGACAGCATCCCGCCGAAGTCGGACATCTGCCGCGCAGCGATGTCGTGGCCCGGATGGTCCGCTGACCTGATGCATTATCCCACTCCCGCATACTGTGTGATGTGTATTTGATCCTACGACCGGCGGACACCGCCCTGGCATGCCTAATTTGTGCGAACCGTCGTATGGCGATTTTAGCAACTTGCCCTCTGCTGTTAGCGATGGTTGGTCGGATTACCTATAATTGGAGTAGGTAGCATTTCCCCTCTGGCCTCTCACATGGACCTCCGGCGCGATGTGTAGTAACTCTCTGATGAACAGCGAGGGATGATTCAAGTCGGCGACCAAGTAGGTGGCCTTCTTGCTTCTGGTCATGCTTACGTAGAATAGCCGCCTTTCCTCAGCGTTGGGGTAGGGATTGTCATCAATAGGCGGCGCTACCAGATCCAACAAAGGGTCGTCAGCTCGGATGTGTGGAAATCCGTAGATGCCATCAGCCAAATCTAGCACTACAACGTAGTCTGCCTCTCTGCCTTTAGCGCTATGGACGGTACTGAAGTATTTCCGCTCCCGGTCGGGCAGAGTTCCTATACTTTTTCGGAAACGGCCTAACACCAGTATCGTGTCGCCACGTTCCTGTCGTGCTTTGATTTCGTTGAGGGCCGTACTCGCTGCCTGCTGCTGGTTTGTATCGAATATCACTGTTAAACCGCCACTCGCTAGGCCGCCCGATCCCATGATTTTACGCTGCGTCTGGTGCGGGTTCTGTTGTACGAAACGCCCGGTCGGCTGCGCGATGTCGTCACCGAAGCGGAACGTTCGGGTTAGGGCCAGACGCTGAGTGAATCCCAAGTATTCGTGTACTTCCTTGAATAGCCTGACTTGGCTTCCAGTGAAGCGGTATATCGACTGCCAATCGTCGCCGACGAGGAAATAGGCAATACCGTCTCGATGCAGTGCTTTTGCCAACGCCATTCTGCCAGCAGAAATGTCTTGAAACTCGTCAATTAGGATATGGGTGTATGGATGCATCCAGTCGCCGCGGGCTATAATGCTTGTGGCCTGGTTGAGCATGTCGTGAAAGTCGATGGCGTTTTCTTGCCTGAGCCGGGAGTCGTACAGCTTTCTGGCGTTGCGCCAGATCTTAAGGAACTCGCGCGCGCGTAGCGGCTCTGGTGACATTTCCGCCCTACCGTCGATTTGATCTTGGTCGACGTCGACGGACTTGGCGTGGTCGAGGAACTGAGCAAGGAGATTAGCCAACTGACTGATACGGGAGGCACTCAGTTTTTGCACTAACTCTTGAACCGGGATTTTCCGGCGGGCTACGTCCAGCCGGTCAAGACTCGCCTCCAGACAAGAAAGTAGTACGCCGTCTTTTCTCTGCCAGCTATATGTTTCGACCAGCGTAGTGCGGTTCCTGCGGTGTTGCTCTCGTTTCCACGATACCCCTTCCTCGTATCCGGTCCATCCGAGCGGAGCTTTGCCCTCCTTGTTAAGGGCAAAGTGCTCAATATAGATGCCATATTCCGTTAGGTAAAAGTCCGGCTGATACTGTCGGTGTCGGCTGGAGGCGGTATTGTATTCGTAACTTCTTTCATATTCGTATCTAATGCCGTTGGCGGCCAGCCAGTTGGCGATTGTCAGTTCCTCAAAACTTTTGACGAGTTCGCCATTTAGCGTGCGCAGTTCACTGTTCGCAACGTACTGCTGGTAGTCGGCTTCGGTCTCAGTGTCGAATGGGCTTTTGTACTGGGCTGGCATATTCACTGCTACGTTCAGGATGGCCCTTGCCAGTTCTTCGTCAAGCTTCATTTCTTCTATGAAGCCTTCCATGGCCAGGGGAAGCGCAAACCTTTCCGTCATTTTTGAAACAGTGGGTGCCCTACCCATTGTTTCGCCTATCACTCGTCTCCCGAAACCGTGGAACGTTGTGACTTCAATACCGCTCAACTCGTTGGGCAAGCGCCCTCGGATTTCCTGAGCGGCTTTGTTGTTATAGGCAAGCACAAGGATCTGGTCAGGTTTGACTTTCCGGTTGCTTATCAGATGAGCGATCTTGCCAGCGATTACCGTAGTTTTTCCTGTCCCAGCTCCCGCGGCAACCAGCGTAACGTCCTCGTCCGTAGCAATCGCCTCTGCCTGTTCCGTGGTCAACTCTTGGTACCCGAGATTTACTACGGTTTTCGATGCGAGCACGGCTTGACTTTGGACGAATGCCCGATTGACCTCGCTGCGGCGAGTTTCGTCAGTTGCGATTGCTTCAGATTCCCGTATGTCTGATAGCATTTTGCGGGACTTGGGACTCAGCTTGCGTACAAGTTCGGGCGTACAACGCGACGTGACTGCTTGGATTCGGGATGCTACTGTCGCGGTCTGCGATTTTCTCACGTACCGGTCTCTGGGCAGCAACCCAACGAGTTGACTATGGAGTTCCCTGATGTCGGCTTCCAGGTCGCTGATTTGTTTACGCACCGATGCGTCGTGCTGTCTGGCTTCCGACTCCTGATGACGTCGCACCCCGTTGGCAATGGCAGCGTGCAGATCTCTGACGGCCTGCTCTTTGAATCCCGAAATCTCGACGTCATTCCTGTTCTTGCGACTCACAATCATAGCGTGGTGTAGCCAGCGCAAATCCAGTTTCACACTCTGGATCTCAGCGTTCTTGATCGACCTGACGTTGCCTCCAGTGATTCTGATTGCCGCGCCGTCATATTCGGCCTTTGTCGGTTGGTCGGGATTGAAGAGCTTATACAGACCTTGCGCTTCCGCGGATACGGTCTTGTTGGTGGGCATAGCTCGCTCCGGTGCGGGTACGAAGAAATCCGAGGGTTTACAATCTTCTCTCAGCCCAGCGCCTGCGTCAGGTCGGCGATCAAGTCGTCGGCGTTCTCCAGGCCGACGGATACTCGCAGCAGGTCGTCCGGCGTGGGACTGTCCGGCCCTTCAATGGATGCCCGGTGTTCGATGAGGCTCTGCGTGCCGCCCAGGCTGGTGGCGCGCACGAACAGCCGAACCCTGGCGGCAACGTCCATGGCAGCGTCGCGTCCGCCGGCAACCTGGAACGACAGCATCCCGCCGAAGTCGGACATCTGCCGCGCAGCGATGTCGTGGCCCGGATGGTCCGGGAGCCCCGGGTAGTGCACCGCCGACACCCTCGGGTTGTCCTGCAGAAAGCGGGCCAACCGCCCGGCGTTGGCGGAATGCACCGGCATTCGCGCCGGCAGCGTGCGGATCCCCCGCAGCGTGAGCCAGCAGTCGAATGGCGACGGCACCGCGCCGCACAGGTTCTGGATCAGCCGCACCCGCTGGAAGATGTCGGAGTCCTCGCGACCGACCACCGCGCCGCCGGTCACGTCCTCGTGTCCGCTGAGGTACTTGGTGGTTGAGTGCACCACCAGGTCTGCTCCCAGCTCGAAGGGTCGCTGCAGCATGGGGCTGGCCCAGGTGTTGTCGCAGGCGCACCGGGCGCCGGCGGATTTCGCGATTTCAGCCATACTGGTGATGTCGGTGATCTTGAGCAGCGGGTTGGACGGGGTTTCGACCCAGACCAGGCGGGTGTTGGGCTGCACGGCGTCGAGAACGGAATCCACGTCGGTCATGTCGACGAAACTGGTTTGCAGGCCCCAGAGAGCGAAGATCTCCCGGAGCATCCTCGATGTTCCGTGGTAACAGTCATCCGGCGCGATGACGTGGTCGCCCGGGGCCAGGGCCTGGAACACCGCTGCCGTCGCCGCCGAACCGGACCCGAAGGCTGCGGCCTCTGCGGTTCCTGCTTCCCCGCCCTCCAGCAGCGCGAGGCACTGCTCCAGGGCACGGCGGTTGGGATTGTCCACGCGGGAGTAAACGAAACCGCGTGAATACTCGCCGTCGGGGTCCCGCTCGAAAGTGGTCGAGAGGTAGATGGGAGGCGCAACCGCTCCGGTCGCCGCGTCGATCTGGTGGGCCGCCTGGGCGGCGATGGTTTCGAAGTTCATGGTATCAGGCGATAGCGGCGGTAAGGGTTCACTCGATGTCGGAGGCCGAGCCGTCCGGATTGACGCGCACTTTGACGATGGGGAGCACGTATTCGTTAAAAACGCGAACGGCTTCCGAGTGGGGGCCGCCGGCGCGTTTGACCCACCGGGGGATCGTGTCGGTAATGGTCCACTGGCGCATGGCGTCCTGTATCCAGTAGGAAAACTCCGCGTATCGCATACCATTGCCGGTGTTGCTATCTACCGTCTCCGGCTCGACAGCGATTAATGCCAGATGACGGTTCTGGTAAGCATGGCGGGCGCCTTCTTCCAGGGTTATGTTCCGCAAGTCCAGCGGCATGGTGTCCCAAAGTTCCCGGTTGACGGTCAGCCAGCTGTGTTGGACGTTGATAAATGGGCCTACAATATAATCGGAGACTTTGTACAACCCCAGGTCGGCCCCGCATGATGCGCAGGTTATCGCGCCGTCAATGTCCCCGCGCTCCAGGGCACCGCGCACTTCGGCGGAAGCCAGAAATACCGGGTCGGCGCCCAGCCCGAACAACAAGTCCATGATGGCGGTTCGGTGGCTTTGCACCGTGAATCCTCGCCAGGCCCTCAAGTCATCATGAACTTCCCGGCGGGAGAATAGGTAGTAGCTGTCGCTCATCATGTAAGCGACCTGAACACCTCCATTCGCTGCGGTCAGTTCGGCCATTCCGGGCTGTACAGCATCGATAACGGCGAGATTGGCGCCCCGATCAGGATACAGGCCCCACAGGTTGACAATGTCCACAATGGGAAAATCTGCGCCGATGTAGCCGGGGTCTATTTGCGCCGATTGCAGTGTGCCGTCCTGAACCAGGCGCGGCGAGTCATAGGCAATGAACCCCACCTCAGGGAACGATGTAACCTCAAACTGCACCTGGCCGTTGGTGCGGCGTCTGACGCGCTCAGCAAATCCAATATCCCAGATTGCCCGGTAATCCCCTGCGGCTGACGCGCAATCCACCCGAAAGCGATTAATGCATACCATTTGTATCTTGAAATTATGGCCGCTGGACACTAATGGGGTCAGGTTAAAGTTAGCGCCTTGTCCATAGATGCAGGATGAGCCGGTGGGACTGCCGCCGCCGTGAACGGCCGGAACGACGGGCGCCGTTGGGCCGTCGCAGGGCGTGATGGCGAAAGCCTCGGGTCCATTGGGGCCAGCAGTGATCTGTAGGTCCACGTCGCCGATACCGGCTTTTGGATCCGGAGTGGGAGTAGGAGTGGGAATCCGCGCCGGCGCGGCCTTGGCCCAATTGCTCCACTCGGACCATTCGTACTCACCATTTCTTCGCTCCAGGCCGGCAATGACGCTGAACCAATGGTCTTGCCCGTTTTCCAGACCACCCACAGTTGCGTGATCCCATTCGCCAGAAGTCCATTTGCCGCCGGTATTGTCCCATTTTGCCGACCATACCCAATGGACGGTGGCGTTTTGTGCAGGTTGCCACGCTACGAAAACCTCGCCGCGGCGACCGGTGGGGGTGGCGTTCGCCTGCGCCGGGATTCCCAAAACCACCGGCGTGGGCGTCGGCACGGGCGGCGGGGTCACCGGAGGGAGTGGCTCCTGGGACGGCGTCGCGCCTTGCAATGGGGCGAAAATTGCCAGAGCGACCAGCGCGAAGATGACCGCCGCCGCCAATACCAGCGCCGCCGGCCGGAGATAGTCTCTTATGTTATTGACCAGCTGCAACATTCCCCCGGGATGATAGCGAGCAATGCGTTCAACCCAGCGACCGGCGGATGATCTCTGTCATGCGTTGGTTGGTCTCAGCATCCTTCACCGCAATGCGAAACCAGCGGTTGTCCAGGCTGGGAGCCGTTGCCGACGCATCCCGCAGGAAGAGGTTCTCGTCGCGGCAGCGGGAGATGAACGTGCGGGCGGTTGAGGCTCCTGCTGGCAGTTGGCAGAGAAGATAGTTGGCAACGCCGGGAACAATCCTGAAATGAGCCAGTGACGATAGGCTGTCTCGCAGTCGTTCCCGAAGACAGTGGGTTTCGCCGTAGCGCCGGCGGTAGTATTCCGCGTCCTGTAGAGCCGTTACCGCCGCGATCTGACCAGGCAGGCTTACCGCCCACGGCGGGGTCAACCGCCGCAGGGGATCAATCAGACCGGGATGGCCGCAAAGGTATCCCACACGGAGGCCGCTGAGAGCGTGCACCTTGGACATTGACTTGCAGACAATCACGTTCCGGCTTGTCGCAGCGAATTGTTCCAGGGACTCTCCGGCGTCAACGTAATCTACGTAAGTTTCGTCAACCCACACCAGAGTTTGAGGCGACACCCCAGCCAGGCGGTTGATCAGATCCTGCCGAGGAATGTGCCTCCCGGTAGGGTTGTTTGGGTTCACGATGACCACGAGGTCGTATCCGCGGCTGAGCCGCTCCCCAAGTTGCGCAACGTCCACGCAAAAGCCATCGTCAGGACGCAACGTCAAGCGGTCAATCAGCACCCGACAATGTTTTCGGCGACGTGAGCGTACTCGCCGTAGGTGGGTTCAAGCAGCAGTATACGGGATTCGGCGCTCAACCATTCTCTGAAGGCCAGGAAAATGAGGCTGGATGAACCGGCTCCGGGCAGCAGCGACTCTTTGGCGACCCCGCGGGTCTCCGCAATTCGGTTAATCAGCCCTTCGCTCCCGGTAGGGGGAGACGTCCGCATGGCCCAGTCCAGGCAACGGTTCAAAATGCCGGAAACTTTGGGTGACGGGGGGAACCAGGCATCCAGCACGTCGGCGCTGATGACTTCATCGATTCTGTCGAGACTATCGAATTCGTTGCCAATGGCGTCGAAAAATGCGCCGCCGTGATAGCTGGTCATGCGGGGGCCCGCCATGGTTGGTACACCGACGCGGTTCACGCTCCCGCCTTGATGAACTCCGATACGCGCTCGCTGATCATAATCGTCGTCGCGTTGGTGTTGGCGCGGATCACGTCGGGCATGACGGATGCGTCGGCGACGCGCAGGCCCGCGATGCCGTGGACCCGGCCGTGCTGGCTGACCACCGCCATGGGGTCGCTGGCGGGGCCCATCTTGCAGGTGCCGGCGATGTGGTGCTGGGTGTAGGCGTTGCGCAGTATCCAGTTGTCCAGCGTATCGTCGCTGACCAGGTCGGCATCCACCGGATTGAGTCGCTCGACGATGAACTCCTTGAACGGTGATTCCTGGGCGATCTCGAGGGCCTTGCGGATGGCCTGACGCATGCGCTGGCGGTCGTAGGGATCGCTGAACAGCTGGTAATCCAGGTCCGGCTGCACCGCCGGGTCGGTGGATTGCAGCGAGAGACGGCCGGCTCCCAACGCGTTCTGGAGGCCCACGCTCAGGCCGAAGTGGAATCCGGAGCCGTCATAGCTGATGCTGGAGGGCCGGTGCTCGCTGGTCATCAGCGTGGGCGTGATCTGGAAGTCGGCCTTGGTCGGCGAGTCGTCGGCGCTCCAGCGCAGGCCCACCTGGATGTTGGGCGCGAAGGTGTCGGGCTCCTCGCCCTCGCCGCGGAACAGGATGTAGGCGGCGGGGTGGTCGCGGAAGTTCATGCCGACGCCGGGCAGTTCGTGGTTCACCGGGATGCCCATCTCGCGCAGGTGATCGGCGGGGCCGATGCCCGACAGCAGCAGTAGCTGGGCGGAGCCGATGGTGCCGCTGCACAGGACGATCTCCTTGCCCTCCACAGTGAATATCTCGCCGCCGCTCTCCACCTCGACGCCCACTGCCTTGTTGCCGTCCAGTACCACGCGCCGGGCGTGGATGTTGCCCCGCACGGTCAGGTTGAGCCGGTGGCGGGCCGTGCTGAGGAAGGTCAGCGAGGTGCTCATCCGCACGCCGTCGATGTTGTTCATGGGCCGCGGCGAGACGGCGGTGTAACAGTCCGGCGCGTTCTGGTCGGGGTGCTCGGGAATGCCCAGGCGAACGCAGGCGTCGTAGAAGGCCGTATTGAAGGGGAGCCAGTCCTGACGCTTGGGACGGCGCACGGGCAGCGGGCCCTCGGAGCCGTGGAAGTCGTCGCCGCTGTAGTCCCAGTCGTTTTCCAGCTTGCGGAAGAAGGGCAGGCAGTCGGTGAACTTCCACTCGTCGTTGCCCCATTCGGCCCACAGGTCGTAGTCCTCGGGAATCCCACGGAAGACCACTTGGCCGTTGATGGACGACGACCCGCCCATGGCCTTGCCGCGCGGGATGATCATGGGCTCATCCTGCGACGGGTTGGCGCGTCCGCGCAAGTCCCAGCTGTGCGGGCCGTAGGCGGACAGCCAGGTGTTGTTGCCTTGTTTCAGGTCCTCGGGCAGATGCTCGAAGTCCGGATAGTCTGGGCCGGCCTCCAGCAGGATCACCGACTTGTCGGTCATCTCGGAAAGACGGGTGGCCATGACACAGCCGGCGGAACCGCCGCCGACCACGATGTAGTCGTACTGCATATTGCGGTTTGTCTCCTGATTAGTTTCGAGGTTTTCTGAATTTGCAATGTAATAATCTGTCGCCAGCAAATCGGCGCGGTCTGTTATCTGGGTGGGTTGAAGGGTCAGGCTGATTTCACTGACATCGGAATCCGTGCCTTCGCCTAACCTGGCGGTGTACCAGACTCCGCCGGGCGCGGCCTGCAGGAGGTTCCGCAGGCCAATTTGTCCCGCCTTGAACGCGGCCAGATTGTCCCGGGCCGCCGGCGCAACGATGTACTCACATCCGGATTCAGAGTCCCGGTCGTGCACTGCGATATAGCGCCGTCCGGCGGCATCCGCAGCTTCGAAAAGCAGTTCGCAATCATAATAGAGGATTGATTCCAGGTACTTGACGTTCATGGGAGTACCGTACAGTTTCCAACCGGGTCAAATGCTTGTGATGGCCACCAGGTTTGATGTCCATTAGGCTCAACGGGATTTAATTTGCCGGCGCCAGCCGGTAGCGTCAGTTCTCCAACAGCCCGCCAGCGGCGGTTTTTGTTGATAGGACTCGTCAGCAACTTCCTGGCAGATTCCGGCGATACAAACAAGGACACTCCGTTTTGCTCACATGGCGTCCTGCCGATTTGGCGGTTTGCGCCGCCATTCCGCTTCACATAGGAGTCAAAATCTTCTTGCCTGGGGGATGTAGTCTCCAGCAATCTGTATCGTACAGTCCAGTGCATTATGCCTTGTGCGCCGGGTGGAGGGCAATCCGGCGGCAGACTCTCACGGTACGGCATCTAACGCTCCGTATTTGGCGAAGGGGCAATCTCCGGCGCCGGATGTTTCGGGAGATTGCCAAGTGATTTTAGCACTGTGAAATCCGGCAACCCCGTGCGGAGTAGAGGTGAGGTGACGTACAGTTGTGGGTGTACTGCCAGGCGGTTGGTATAATCGCGCCATCCTCTCCAGGTGCAACCGTTTCATTTTGAAGGGGCAAGGTTATGACAACAACCAAACCACAATTGCTGACCGCCGACGACCTGCTGCGACTGCACAGCGAAGGGGTGAAAGGCGAGTTGATCATGGGGGTGCTGGACGAAAAAGTGTCATCAGGACTGGAACATGGCGAGATAGTGGGTAACGTACTCAGCCCTCTGCATCAATTTGTCAAGCCGCGCCGGTTGGGTCGGGTATTCGGCTCAGATACGGGCATACTGCTGGAACGAGACCCTGACACAGTGCGGGAGCCAGACGTCGCGTTCATATCCGCTGAGCGGCTGCCGCTAGATGTGCGGGTACGACGCTACTCCGAGGTGGTTCCCGACCTGGTGGTTGAAGTGGTGTCTCCCAACGACCGGCCGATCCCGCTATTCGACAAGGCACAGATGTGGCTGCGGTTCGGAGCGCAATTAGTGTGGATTGTCAACCCGGAGACGCGGACAATAATGGCATGGCCCCAGTCCGGGCCGACGCGGACGTTCACGGAGGCCGACACGCTGGATGGCGGCGACGTGCTGCCGGGCTTCGCCTGCCCGGTGCGGGATATTTTTGAGGTGTGAGGGACACGGCACCCCTACAAGCGGCGGTTGGAAACCACTGGCTCGGAGGCCACCAGGCGGCGCAAGGCGTCCAATCTGGGTAGGCCAAGTATCCGGGAGAGGCCGTCGTCCAAACGCTTGCGGGCCGCACAGTCCGCCATGGCCGGCAGCCGCTCAAATTCCTCCTCCGCAATATCGTCAAACAGTTGCGAGAGGGTCTGCAACTGCTCCGGAGTTATGGCGCGCACGTCCAGCATGGGCAGTTGTTCCAGGTCGGCTTTCTTCATGGCGACCCAACCGCCTCTGGTGCTGGTGCGCTGCGCCAGCAGCGTCAACAGGCCGAGGCTGGTGTTCAGCCAGACAGCCAACGCTTTTTCGTGGGCAACCTCGTCAATCATTACCGGCCACCACACGTTAGATAGCGCTCTGATATCGGTTCGCATCGCAATGACTCTGGTGGTTTCCAGCCAAAGCCGTTCGGCGATGAGCAGGCGGCTGGCCTGCTGCCAAAGGTGATCGCCATATCCCGGACGTTGTCCGCCTTTTGGAGTTACCAGCGGCGACAAGTAAGCGTCTGGTATACAGACGAGAGATTTTCGCTGTTCGGTATCGTGCCCTTCCACCATTGGGTAAGCGGTCTGAACGGTAGTCCGCTCGAACCCATCTACCAGACGCCGCCGGTCGGGACCGACGCCACCGAGTTCGGCCAAGGGGCAGAGAGGAATTTGGCCCACGGTTGATTCGCCGGGAACCCACACTTCACCATCGTTCAGCAGGCGCAGGGCGCTGCGGGTGAGGTCGGCGCGGGCGAACTGGACGCCGACCCACTTTCTGCCGGTGACCGCGGATTCGGGGATGGACACCACTTCGCCGATATGCCGGCCATCGACTTCCACCAGCGCGGCGCCGGGTTCTTCCAGTCTGGCCGGCTCGGTATCGGCGATGGCCTGCGCGGTACGGTGGGCATCCAATATACCGTCGGGGTTTTGCCACAGGCTGACGAAGGTGGTGCGATGCTCGTCGTTGCCGCCATTGCTTGGTTGTCGCCGCGTTGCGATGAGCAGGGCTTCGGACAGGTCAGTGCTATCGGAGAAGTTCCAGCGCTGTGGGTCGTGTGAAACGATCACCAGATCCAGGTTGAAATCGTGTTCGATGAGTGCGCGGGTCTGCTGCCAGGAAGGGCCGGTGCAAAGGGTGGCCGGGAGAACCAGGGCCAGGCGTCCTTCGCCGGGACGTAGTTTGGGAGATGCCGCCGCCACGAAGGCCGCGCCCAGGCCGGCGGTTGCCGTCGCCTGTCGCGACTTGAGGCGGCGGGAAAGTTCATTTTGCAACTTGCGGCGGTCGGCGGCGGGCAGGCTGCCGAACAGCAAATTGCCGCCCACCGAGCGGGTAAAAGGCGGGTTCATAATCGCCAGGTCCAGGTCCGGCAGCGTGGCAAGTTCTTCCTGTTGGGCGCCCCGGGAACCGCCGCCGTACACCCGGCCGGCGTCGCGAACCGTTCGTCCGCCGGCGCCCATGGAATCCGGCGATAGCGCGAACTGCACCGCCGCTTGTGTTTCCCCCAGAAAGTCCAGGGAACCCAGAGACACGTCGTCGCCGGCAGCACCCAGCGGCATGACGTAGAGGTTCATGCGGTCAAACTGGATATCGGGGTTCAGCATCGCCAGGCTGGTGGCGGCGAAATGGACGGCGGAAAGCTGGACGTCGTAGCCGTGCAGGGCTTGCTCTACCATCGCTTTATGCAGGGCAGCGACGTTTTGTCCGCCGGCTTCGGTATGCCGGCGTTCCGCCTCGGCGGCCACGGCCATCAGCAATGTCCCGGTACCGCAGGCGATATCGGCTACATTGAGCGACGCGGGAAATTCGTGGTCGCTCCAGTCAACGCCAACCGGCCAATTGTGGAACACGAGCCGGGTGAGTAGCGCCGCCGCCGGAATCGAAGTGTAATAGGCGCCGGTGAATTTGGCGTCGGTGAGCAGGGTGTGGAAAAGCCGCCCAGACAGGTCGTGCCCCTCCAATTGGCTAGTATCTTCCACCGCCTTGAGAAGCGGTTCCATTACCGGGCCGTGTAAGAGATGCGGCAAGTCCGCATCGTTCAGAATGTCCAGGATACTTCTGGCCAAGTCAAAAACCGGCACGTAGTCGATGGTTTCGCAGATGTAGTCCCAGACCTGAAAAAGCCTGCGTACTCCTCCGTTATTCCAGGTTTCGGCAACGGTTGGCACGTCGTCATTTGCGGCCGCCAGCCGCAAGTGGAACGCCAGCGCGTTGAACACCACCAGGCAGCCGATGCGCAGGGCCTTGGCGCGGTCGCTTTCGTGGTCGGTCTGGGCAATGACATCCCGGACGCGGCGAGCGATCCGCGCGTGAGTCGCGAGTTTTACCGCTGATTGCTCAACGGCATGCTCAATAACGGCGGCAGCAGCAACCACGTGGTCGGTGCCTTCGAGCTCCAAAGGCAGCACACGCAACTGGTCAGAAACGTCGGCGGGAGAACCGAATCGGGACCGGCGGTCGGCGACAGGTTCGCCCCGGGAGCCGTGGAGCCACCATTCGAGATCGCCGGCATTTTCCAGGCCTTCGCGGGTGTCGTCCAGATATTTCAAGCCTTCGGGATAGAGGACGCCAATAACACCCAATGCGTCCGGGAACTGCTGCAATCGGGTATCGAGCTGGTTTTCCAACTGGCTGACGGAATCTGCCCACTTACATTCCAGCAACACGGTGTCCCCGGTCTTCAGCGTCACGCGGACGTCGGGAGTAGAGCCACGGCTCCGGCGCTCGGCGCGGGCAGGGATACCCTGGTCGCGGAGCAATTGGGCAAACAGCGTGTTGACGCCTTCCTCGCGGATCGTTTCCCGGTTTCCGAGACCCCGCGCCGGGTTGTTGGCGGTTCGCCGTGATCGGGGCACTTTACGATTCCTGGCGAATCAATTGATACTACAGCCACGGCGACGTGGTCAGATTTGCGCCGTAGTTGCCGGCTGTATTATTTGTATCCGTCGTAGCGGTGGCGCCCCGTTAGAACCCCACCATCCACTGTGCGAAGCGCTCCAGCAGCCCTTCCTCACCGATGGCGACCAGGTTGTTCGCCGCGGTATCGACGTCGATGCGCCCGTAGGCCAGCAACAGGTACGTATTGGCGTTGCAGGCAACCAGCATGTCAATGTCGTCGGGATCGGGATGGAGCCCCGCGCCGACCTGCACGCCCTTGGGCTGCACCAGTACGTCGATCGGGTCGGCGTCCGAAAGCGCGAAGAGGTAGCGGATATCGCTGGTCGGAGGATCGTCGCCCGGATTGTAGGCGGACCCGAGCCAGCGGGCGGACATGCCCAGCAGAACCGGTACAGCGTCCGGGTGCAGGGTGGCCTGCGGGTCAAACGCGCTCCGGATGTCCCAGTCGTGCACCGCCAGTTCCTGGATGCGCTGGCTGACGTACTCACGCGCGGTCATGGTGCCCCGGCGCGGGTGCCAGCAGTCGCAACTCCAATCGCCGCCGGCGAAGCTGCTCAACAGCAGGTGCAGTTCCCGGTAGTTCCGCTCGAAGGTGGGTACCAGATCGTCGCCCAGCGAGATCGAGTAGGCGATGTCCGCGTCGGCGTTGGCGGCAGACATCGCCATGTTGTCGGTGGGTGCGCTGAAGTCGGGAGGCGGCGCCGAATCGCCTTGGCGTCCGCGGGTCATGCTGGTTATCTGCCGCTCGGCGCGGTTGGTCAGGTGGCCGGCCACATCGCGCACGGTCCACGCGTCGCACGCCGAGTGTCGGCGCAGATCATTCGGTGACAATCCGTTCAGGAACTCGTTCAGCCCTCGGGCCAGCGTCCCGATGACCGCTACCTCCTGCCGTATTACCGCTTCGTCATAGGAAGTCATGGTATCCCACACCTGCAATTACGCTATCGGGTTCGCTTGATGGATGGTTGATCTACAATCCGCCGAACCAACGGCCGAGGTTTCTCAATGATACGTGGGCGATGGTGTCGGCGGTTTGGGAGACCCGCACCCGGCCGGCGCGCTTGGCCGTGTTCCAGTCCACCCGATTGTACAGGCACAGCAGGTAGGTGTTGGCGTCGGCGCGGATGGTCAGTTCGGGCTGGTTCTCCGGCGAGCGCTCGGAGACGGTGTACGAATCACCGGTCACCACGACATCATGCCGCAGGGCCGCCCCTTCACCTCCCCCACTGATTTCGAACCGGTAGGCGGCCGGCGTGGTCAGCGTCGCGGTGGGCCGGAAGCAGAGCTGGTACCACATTTCCGACGCGGGAAGCAGCGCCACGATGCCGTCGGAGTCCAGGTCGCCTACGCCGGTGTCTCTCGCCCGCATGTCCCAGTCGTGGATCACCAGTTCCTGGATTCTAAGGTCAACGTAACTCTCGGCGGACATGGTGCCGCGCCGTCGGTGCCAGCAGCCGATGGTCCAGTCGGTCCATCCCTGCAGCATCACGTCGAGGTCTTCATAGTTCTGGCGGAAAACGTCGAGCAGGTCGTCGCCCCAATCATGCCGGATCTGCACGTTGCTCGTGGCGTTGGCAGCCTGAACCTGGTCCGGCGTCGCCAGGAGGGTCTCCCCTTCCGGCGGGCCACCCTCGCCGGCCAGCCCGCGGCGCATGGCTTCCTGCTGGCGGACGGCGCCGCCGGCCAAGTGAGCGGCGACGGTTCCCACGTCCCACTCGGAACATGCGGACGGGGCGTTGAGGTCGTCCGCGGAACTCGCCGACAGGCGGCCGTGGATGTCACCGGCCAGCCGTTTGATCAGGGCAATTTTCGTTGCTACGTCCATGGGCATGGTGGTTCGCCTCCACGCGTTTTCAGGGTTGGTGCACAGGCATGGTAAGTGTATCACGGCGGTGTAATTTCCCACGCCGTTGCGGTGTTTAGTTCCGGGGTCGCGCTGGCGCAAAAATGCGGGCCCGCATTCGATGCGGGCCCGCGCGAGCCGTCAGAAATTTGGCGCCGTTTAGTTCGGGAACCACGCCACCGAGGAGATCTCGCTGAACTCGCGGTTGAACTTGCTCCACGACGCGCCGGCGTCACCCGACTGGTACAGGTAGCCGTAGCGGCTGCCCGCCAGCAGGAAATCGGGGTTCTGCGGCTGGGAGTTCACCACCCACATCGCCGTGTTGGGTTCCACAGGCAGGGACAGACTGTTCCAGGTCGCGCCGGCGTCGGTGGAGCGCATGACCACGCCGGTGGAGCCGGGGGTGGTGTCGCCAAAGGTGGTGAAGATGGTCTGCGGGTCGTCGGCCTTCACCTTGATGCCGCGCGGGTATCCCAGGGGGAAGTTCTGCCGCACGTTCAGGTTCCGCCACGAATCTCCGTCATCTTCGCTCAGGAAGACGTCGTCGTTGACCATCACGACCACCCGATGCGGCGGGCCGGACGTCACGGTTACGTTGTGGATGTCGAGGTTGGGAATGTCCTGGTGCGGCACGGTTTCCCAGGTATCGCCGCCGTCGGAGCTGTGGCGCAGGCCATCCACCTCGATGCCCACCCAGATGCTGTTGCCGTTGGTGGGGTCGATGGCGATTCCGGTGACGCGCGGCACGCCAACGGCGGGGCATTCGGCGGCCACCTCGCAGGGACGGTGTTCCCAGGAGGCTCCGCCGTCTTTGGTGCGGTAGATCTGGCACGGGTCCGGTGTGCCGGTGCCGGCGAAGCCGACCTGCGGGTTGGAGGGATCGAAGGCGATGGCCCAGACGGCGGTGCCGTCCATGGGTGTGCTGACTGAGCGCCAGGTATCGCCGTTGTCGTCGCTGCGGATGATGCCCTTGTCGCAACCGGCCAGCACGCTGGACGCGGTCCCGGGCACGGGGGTCAGGCAGCGCACCACGGCGTCCGAGTGTATGCCCTGGGTGATGCCCACGCGTCGCCAGGAGTCGCCGCTGTCGACGCTGCGCATGACTCCCTGTCCGGCGGTGCCTACCAGAATAGTGATTCCGTCTGCCATGGTGATGCCTCCTTATCCGTTAGATGAGTACGATTCCCTGTGGCGGTCACGGTCGTAACCATCGTTGTTGACCAACAATGTACTGATGGTGAGCGGCGAAACCTCAAAGTATTCGGCGACTTGTTCTTGATTCTCCGTAGAGTAATCGTCATCCAGCATAGCACGCACCGTCTCCCAAGGGCTGAGCAGTTCGGCGGCGAATGCGCGTTGAGCTTTCTGACGGTAGCTATACGAACGCGTTGCTGGGGAAAAGGGTTCGCCCATAACGAAGTTCCCTTCGTTGAACAAGCGGTCACCAACCAAGCGAGCTACGTCAAAGCGCCGGCCAGTTTTTCGCCACTGTCTGAGAGCAATTCGTGGACAGTTTTGTGCCGAGTGAAACACCCAAGACAAGCTGTTGGTGCAATGGTTCGACTTAAACACTTTGGTAGACAGTCCGGCCAACTCGGCCAGTCGATTATCGGCGACAGGTTGGTCAGATAAACCGGCTTGTTCACGGACGGCGCTGGCGGCGGCGACGCCGATGCGCCATGCCGGTGTCTGGCCCCATTGCATTTCCAGAGGGTAATGTAGCCGCAAGGCATCATTGACGTTTATGTCAAATCCCACGGATGCTGTGGTATCGGTTATTTGCTGAGCGGACAGCATATTGTCGCCAGCACCAGTGGCCAGTTCGTCCAGCGCGTTTCCACCGAGGATCTGAGCGTCCTTAAGCCAGCTGTAAATTCGCTGCTCATCTACTTCGTCAGGGTTAAAGCCCAACAGCGCCTCAATACGGCGGAAACGCGACAGTTCCGGGTCGTTGCGTTCTTCGCTGAGGTCATTCGATAGGGTTTGGAGATTTGTACCGGCTATACCGGCATCCGCCAACAACTGCAATACCACAGCGATGAATTGGTCAACAGCGTTTTCAAAGTCCGCCGCCTGCACGGTAATCGGCAATGCCCCGATATATGAGAAAAGCGGGGTGTCCAATTCATGCGAACGTTCCGCTAGTAAGTCACACTGGAATCCATCGCAGGAAATCGTGATGTTCGGCCATAGATAACCTTCACCGATGTCGGACGTACGGTGAGCCATATCCCATTCGAAAGCGGGGGCGTTGTCAACCGACGAACGAGGTTCCCAGCGTAGTCGCCACCAGTTCCAAATCAGCCACTCCGCAAAGTGGTAACCAGAGACATAGGGGCCTGGCTGATAGTTGTGCTTACTACCGTCTGCCTCAACCAAGGCGGCGAGCATTTTATCGCCGGCTAAGATTTCCAGACGACCAAAAGCGGCCCTCTCGTAACCAGTTCCCACATCCAACGACGCTGGAATCAGGTCAATCTTTAGGTTGGTTGTAGTCATTGATTCCGTTCTCTCCACTCACGGATGATGTACCTGCGCATCCGTTGGTCTCGATACAGCCGGTATCCATGGTATCTGGAGCCGTCATCACCAAGTTTGGCCTCGTAGGCTTCACCAGCATGGTCAACCGCCCAGACATACTTAGGCAAACGCTCTTCTTCAAGATAGCCGCTGACCATTTCTGATTGGATGCCTGCGCGGAACAGTTCGCAGGCTTCTCGCAGGCTTATTGTTCGCAAGTCGTCGCAGACCGACTTGTGGGGACGCGGATTCACAGGAGGATTGAAGCCATAATCACCCGGCCTCCTCTTATGATGAGCATTGCCGGCGTAGTGTGCTTTAGTCAAGTTCGACAGAGTTTCCGCGTTCACTGTGCCCGGAGGGGCCACCCTGCGCTTTGGATCGTTTGGTTGCCCTTTGCGACTTGGCATACGCGCATCCCTTGCATTTATTGGGGATATGTTACCACGTGGGCAATGCAGAGCGGGAGTACTGTGGGATCCTGAACCAGATTGACTTGTGTCAGTCGCCGTTGCCCGAAATTGCCGGAGCCGGAGCGCCGCCGGCAGGGGCAGGGGCCGCATCGGGCCGCAGTTCGGCCGGCAGATCGTTTTCCCATTCCGGCAGTTGGTGCTGGTGCGTGGTCGGCAGGAACAAGATAGAGACGACCCCCAGCAAGCTCATCACGAAGGAAAGCAAGATAGTGGCGATATAACCACCCGTGATGGCCAGCAGCAACGCGCCAAGGCCCGCTCCGCAGGCCATACCGGCGCCGGCTCCCATCATCTGGAAGCCATACGTGGTGCCGATAGGGGCGTTGCCATAGTACTGGCGGTTGATAATTGGGAACGCGGACATCTCCCCACCAAAGCCGATTCCGAACAGAATGGCGAAGAGGTAGAACATCCAGATTTCGGGATACCATTGTACTGCGGCAAACAGCACCAATACCGGAGCAACCTGGAGGAAGAAACAGACGGCCATCACCCATTTGCTCCCTAGAAGGTCGGCGGCGACGGGTACTCCGAAACGTGTAACCGTGCTGACGACGCTCATGGCAACGGCCGCGCCTCCGGCGATGGCCCCGGCGGTCAAAAGCGCGGAGTCTCCCGGTGGGAGGGATTCCCAGCCCGGTTCCAGACCGGCCACGATTATCTGGGGCAGGAACACGATGATTATGCTGTGGCCGGCGCAACCCCAGTAGTGGATGCCGATCAAGTTCCAGAAGGCCGGCGTCTTGCGTACCTTTTGCAGGAACACTCGTGTGCGTGCTTTGGCTTCCTGGCCGGTGCTGGCAATTCGCCGGCGAGGGGACTCTCCACTGCCGTCGTCGCCCAACTGCCGCAGTCCAACATCCTCGGGCGAGTTGTAGAAAATGCGTGTCAGCACAAGGAGGATGACACCGCCGATGACGCCGGGAATCCAGAAAGCCATCCGGATGCCGATGACCGATGGGTCACCGAAGGGGAGACGTTCGCTCCATTCCAGCCCGGCGCCAGTGCTGAACCACGTAACCAGCCCCAGCATAATAGGTAAGGCTATGAATGGGCCGAACCCCTGCGAAGCTTGGAGCAGACCCATACCTACGCCGAGGTGCTTGCGGAACCAAGAGGTGACGGCAACAGTGAGGGGCACTTGGAAAATGCCCATGGATGCGCTTAAGATGATCCCGAAGAAGAGGAACAGGTGCCACATCTCCGTCATGAAGCCGGTGAGGATCATGCCGACTATGTACATGGAGGCGCCCAAGGTCATGGTGAACCGCGCACCGTAACGATCGCCCAGCCACCCGGAGGGAGGACCGAAGGCACCCGAGATCACCCACTGCAATGAGAATGCAAGGGTGATCAGCCAAACCTCCCAGCCGAATCCGACGGCGATAAACGGCACCAGGGCCGGGAACGACATTCGGAATGACGATGACACCAGCCGCATCATCGCGGTGATGGCGACTATCGCCCAAGCGTAGTGGATACGGTTGCCGACCAGCGTGAACTGATCGGGGCGGAGGTTAACTACGGCCATAATCCTCTTCCTTAAGTGCCTCAGTATGCTCTTGCGCCCGATACTGTGTCAAGGAAATTATTCGAGCGGGCGCGGACTGCGCTGCCCGCGCCGTTGAGTTGCCCCGATCAAACCCATGATTCAGGCATCAACGCGGACGCGCCGGCGCGGAACCCAGGTGGCTGCCCGCGTCCACCAGGATGGTCTCCCCGGTAACGTGCTCCGCGCCCTCGATGAGCCAGACCACCGGCTCCGATACGGTTTCGGGCGTGCCGGCCGAGCCCAGCGGAGCGGATGCGGCGTAGCGGTCGATGAAGCCCTGGTAGTTCTCCTCGCCCAGGCCCTCGCGCCACCAGCGGGTCTGCATCACGCCGGGACAGACCGCGTTGACCCGGATCTCCGGCGCCAGGGCTCGGGCCAAGGAATAGGTCATCACGTTCAATGCCGCCTTGGACGCCGCGTAGGCGATGGAACTGCCCGAGCCGCTGAAGCCCGACCCGGACGACACGTTGACGATGGCGCCGCGGCCCCGCTCCTGCATGGCCGGGGTGACCGCCCGCGCCATCTGGTACGCTCCGATGACGTTCACGTCGAGGACACGCCGGAAGTCCTCTGAAGACAGACCCTCCAGGTCGTAGTGCGGAACGATAACCGACGTGGCGGCGTTGTTCACCAGGCCGTCGATCCGGCCCCATTGTTCCAGCGCCGTCGCCGCCATGCGCCGGCAGTCGTCGTCCGAGGACACGTCGGCCTGACACAGGATGGCCCCGCCGCCGAGGCTGCGGCACGCCACCGCGGCGGCCTGCGCCTCGGCCTCGCTTTTCGTGTAGTTGATGACCACGTTGCCGCCCTTGGCCGCCAGACGCTGGGCTACGGCCGCGCCCAGGCCGGTGGCCGATCCCGTCACGATGAATACGCCGTCCTTGATTTCCATTTGGATCACCCCGATGTCATGCCATTGCAGAGTGCGCCGATTATAGCGAACGGGGATGCTCAACTTGACCCGACCAACGGCGCCGCTACAATCGTTGCACCATCGAGTAGCAGGAGGCGGAACCATGCGGCTGGAAAACAAGGTTGCCATCATCAGCGGCGGAGCCCGGGGAATGGGCGCGCAGGAGGCCCGGCTGTTCGCCAGCGAGGGAGCCCGGGTGGTCATCGGCGACGTGCTGGACGACGCGGGACGGCAGACCGAAGCCGAGATCAACGAGACGGGAGCTGAGTGCCTCTTCGTTCACCTGGACGTCACCAGCGAGGAGGACTGGCGGGGTGCGGTGGCGGCCGCGGTGTCCCGCTTCGGCAAGGTGGACATCCTGGTCAACAACGCCGGCATCTCCACCCGGGGCGGCATCGAAGACATGACCACGGAGCAATGGGAACGCACCATGGACATCAACGTGAAGGGCGTGTTCCTGGGCACCCGCGAGGTGATATCGGCGATGCGCGATGCTGGCGGCGGGTCCATCATCAATATCTCCTCCGGCGCCGGCATCGCGCCGGCTCCGGGCACTTCCGGAGCCTACGCCGCCAGCAAGGGAGCCGTGCGGCTCTTCACCAAGTCCACCGCCATCCAGTACGCCGGCGAAGGCATCCGGTGCAACTCCGTCCACCCGGGTCCTGTGCAGACGCCGATGCTGGGCACGACGCCGGATGACGAAGAACGAGTTTCTGCCCAGGTCGGACGGGTTCCATTGGGGCGCGTGGGCCAGCCCATTGAGATCGCCTACGGCGTGCTGTATCTGGCCAGCGACGAGTCGTCGTTCGTCACCGGCTCGGAGGTGGTGATTGACGGAGGGCGTACCGCCCAGTAACGACCCGTCACCAAGGCCGGCGCCGCGGGTGGTTCGGCGCGGTAAGCCGAAGGAGAGCAGCGACATCGAAGCAAGACCGTCAAAGCCAGCGCCGGGCGAAGTGAACAAGGCGGTGTTTTTCGCCGCGCTCTCGCTGGCCGTTTTCAGCGCCATGAGCGCGGTCCTCATCGTTCCGCCTCTCCTGGTTGAAATCGGGAGCGAGTTGGATGTCTCGGTCCCGGTGGCCGGGCAGTTGGCGACGGCGACCTTCGCGGCCTGGGCGGTCTCATTGCTATGCGTGGGGCCGCTCTCCGACTCGTTCGGACGACGCCCGGTTGCGCTGGCGGGGTTGGCAGTCCTCGCCGTGTCCGCGCTGGCGTCGGCGTTCGCCCCCAACATCGAGATTCTGTTGGCGCTCCGGGCGTTGACCGGCCTGGCCGGCGGCACGCTCCCGCCAACTGCGGTCGGAGTGTTGTCCGATGTCATTTCTCCGGCCCGACGCGCCCAGGCGATTACCGCGATGTTGGCCATCCAGGGTGTGGTCGCGGGCGTCACGGTTCCGATGGTCGCGGTGTTGGCCGACCTTGGCGGGTGGCGACTTCCCTTCGTCGTCGCCGGTGCGCTGCTGGTTTCGGCATTGTTGGTCAACTGGGTCTGGTTTCCGAGGGATAAACGGGAGCGGACGCGAGGCCTGGTGTTTTTCTCCCGGTACTTCTCGCTGCTATCGTTGCGCTATTTCCGTGTGGCGATCGCGGTCGGCGTCACGCAGCGCATTTCGTTCTGGGCCACGCTCAGCTTCTTCCCCTCTCACCTGCTACTGACTTACGACGTGCCCCTGGGACTGGTGGCCGTGCCACTGGTGATCACCGCTGTGGGCCAGGTTGTGGGCAGCTATTCGGCGGCGTTTGTGGCGAGCAACAAACGTCGAACTGCGCTGCTCGCCGGCACTTCGATCGCCGGTGGTCTTTGCGCGTGCCTGTTCTTCTCGGTGCACCTGGGGCTCTGGTTGGCAGTGGCGGTGGTCGCAATCGGCGTCGGGTTCCTGAGTGTGTTGATGCCCGCCCTGGTTGCGGTCAGCACCGAATACTCAGGAGAGTCCAAGTCGACCGGAGCCAGCCTCATGGGTTTCACCAACCAGTCCTCGGGCGCGGTGGGAGCCGCCTTCGGCGGCGTTTTGCTGGCCAGCGTGGGTTATGCGGGCATCGGGTACATGTGCCTCGCCGTGACCGTCGCCAGCGCCCTGATGACTCCGCTCTTCGGCCGTCCGTTGGGAGGCACCGCCGCACCGGCCGCCGCTCCGGGCTCCGGTTAGGAGCGCAGCGGCGGAACAGAAAACCGCCCCGGCCCTTTTGCCGGGGCGGTTGCGAGGTCGGTCGCCGTGCGCGCTGGATCTAAACGCCGGCGGCCACTGACGCATGGGCCTTGAGGAACCCGCGCACCTGCTCAATCGTGAGGGCCTTCAGGTCGGGGTCTTCCTTCCAGGGCCACGCCGTCGTCTGGGCGTTGGGCGCCAATGCCACCATGTCCATGGCGGCCTGAAGCGAGTGAGACGGCGTGTCGTCTGGCATGACCAGCAGCGGGGTTTGGCAGTTGCGCGCGAAGTCCTTGTCCACGCTGTAGAAAAAGTCCGGCTGCACCCGGTACAGGTTGTGTAAGTACTGTTGAATGGTATCCATCGAGATGTCCGGCCGGCCGGCGGTCAGCTCCGGAGCCCAGACGTCGATACCGGAGTCGTACATGGCGTCCGGCGTCGCGTCGGCGTGGCCGACCGGCTGGCACAGGACTGCACCGCGAACGCGATTGGGCGCCTTCTTGATCAGCGTCATGGCGAAGGGGCCGCCGATGCAGAAGCCGATGAACAGGAACTCGTCGATGCCCAGGTGGTCCATGAGCCCCAACTGGTCGTCGGCGAACGCGCCCCACGGGTCCTCGACCTGGACCGGACCGGTGGACTGGCCGCCCTGGGCGTTGCGCTGGTCCATGGTAATGCAGCGGAAGTCGTTCTTGAACTCGTCGAACGCGTTGATGACCTGCCTGGGCCAGCCGCTCATGATCGAGTTCAGACCGCCGCCCGGCGTACACAGCAGGGGGAAACCGGAACCCTGTTCCTCATAATGAATGGTGACATCGCCTCTGGTGTAGAACGGCATGTGAGCGTCTCCTTGGTGTCAGTGGTGAGCTTTCCGGCGATTGTAACTTGGGCCATGGGGTTGTCAAGATGAGCAGTACCGTGGCCGGAGTTACCATGACCGGACTTCAGGATGGGATACAGGTCACCGCGGGCCGTCAGTCGGAACGTCTGCTGGTAGTCAATCAGCGATCTGAAGCGATGACTGATCTCTGTTTCCTCAAATCCCCACCACCTCCGGCTCGCCCACACCCCGCCGCGCCGCCGCATCCACGAACCAGTCCACGATCTGCGGGTGGCAGGTGAACACCAGCACCTGGTTGGTTTCGGAGAGGTCGATGAATGAACCGGCGGCCCGGGCGCCCCGGATCGGGTCGAAGTTGACCAGCGCCTCGTCCACGATCACCGGCAGGCGTTCCGAGTGCTGGCCCATTTCGAGGATCAGCCCGAAGCGCAGGGCCAGGAACAGCTGCTCGCGGGTGCCCCGGCTCAGCTGCTGGGCCGTCCTGACGTTGCCCGCCGCGTCCGTGACGTTGATCTCAGAGCTGCCCAACTGGGAAAACACGGTCCGGTACGCGCCATCGGTCACGTCCACGAAGAAACGCTCGGCGTGGCGGATCACGTCGGGCTGCCGCTCCTTCTCGAACTTGCTCTGCGCCCGCCGGATCAGGTTTTCGGCGATGGTACGGACGGCCCAATCCCGCGCGTGCGCCCGCAGCTCTTCCGACAGGCGATGCCGCTCCAGACGCAGCCGCGACGAGTCCTCCTCGCTGGCGAGCCCGTCCAGCGCGGCAAGGATGGAGCCGCGCTCGGTGTCTCGTTCCGACCGCCGTGAGTCAATCTCGTCCAACTGTGCCTGGCGCTGGCGCACTTCGTCGCGGATGGTCTGCAAATCGGTTTTCGCCAACGCGGCTTTGAGGGTTTCCAACGCATCGCCCGGCCCGCTGATCCGCTGCATCTGATCCTGGGCGTCGGAGATCGTCGCCTTGAGACCGGACCGATCCTGATAGACCCGGTCCCGCCTCCGGAAGTCGTCCGCGTCCTCGGCCACAGCGGACTGCAACAGCGCGGCGATCTGGTCGGCGATCTCCTGCTGGCTCTTCTGCCGCGCCGCGAGATCCTGATGCGCTTCTTCCAATTCCTTCTCCGCGTCGGCCCGGGTTCGGGCGGCTTCGGTCACATTGCGATGCAAGTCGATGATGTCGTCGGCGACACTTGCGACCCTGGGGTAGTCGGTCCACTCCGCCTCAAAACCGTGGGCTTCCGCCAGCGGGCGGGACATCGCGATGAACTCATCGATGTCCCTCTGGATGGCGGCGATGCGACGCTCGAAGTCGACTACTTCGCGCTGGTGGGTCCTCGCCAGTTCCACCAGCGTGCGCAACTCCTGGATGCCATCCGGCGTGAAGGCGCCGTGCATTCCGCGCTGTTGCAGCCACTCTTGCCACGCCTGCCGCTCAGTGGCCAGCGCCGCCTGAGCGTCCTGTAAAGCGTGCTGCGCGTCGTCCCGTCGCTGGGTCTGGCGTTCGGCAAGTTCGGTTGCCTGGGCCAGCATGGTTTCCAGCTGACGCCACTCCCGGAGGCTCGCATCCGCCGCGTCCAGCCCTTCTTCGGCTTCCAGCAGCGTGTCCGTGTTGAGGGCCCCGAGACCCAACGCCTCGGAATCTGCCTGGAGACGCGAACGTATCCCCGCCAATTGCTCGGCCGCCTCCCCGATTTGTCCCCTGATCCGCGCCGCCGCTGGCGACGCCGTGGGTTGCCCGTTCGAGCGGCCCCGCATGAACGAGAAAACCGCCACCGTGGCCAGCACGGCTCCGACGGCAGCCAGGATTGCGCCGCCGCCAAAGGTGGTGGCAGCCAGCCAAAGGCCGGCCACGAGCAGCGCGACGCCCATCACGCCCAGCGCGCCAGCCAGCAGCCGGGATCGTCCGGCCGGAGACCCGGCCTCGCCGGGCTCCAGATCATCGCCAACCTGCGCTTGCAGATCGCGGCTCCGGTCCTGGACACGGCCCAGTTCATCCAGGGTGGCTCTGGACTGACGTATTCTGCGGCGGCGTTCGCGGATGTCGTTTTCTTCCAGTTCGGGAGGTGTAGCCGCATCGTGTTCGGCCTGTGCCCGCTGGGTGGCTTCAATGGCGTCTGCCAGCGTCGCCTCATCTTGCGCCAACGCGGTCTGCGATCTGTCGACGGCGGCCCGGGCGTTCTGAAGGCGCTCGCCGTGGGTGGCAACTTCCTCGCGGACCACCAGCGAGAGATCAAACCCGGTCAGGCGATCCGTGTCCCAGTCGGGACCCAGGTTTGCCAGCGATGATTCCTGCTCGGAGCGCTTGCTGGCGAGTTCCGCCCGCCGCTCGGGCAGGTCCTTCACTGACTGGTCGAATGCGCTACGAGCATACGTCAAATCGCGAACCTTGTTCGACTGCTCCAAAATAGTCAGGTGCTCGATCTCCGTCTCAAAACTGGCCTTGATGCGCTTTACGCGTTCGTCGGCAGAGGCCAGTTCATCGCGGGCAGCCTGGGCCTGCGTCTCCAACGTTTCCAAACGGATTGCACCGTTCTCCGGGAACGCTTCAACCGCGGGCATATGCGCGAGCCGCTGCTCCGAGCTGATCAGTTCGTTCCAGGGTTCCCAGGCCCGCTCCAGGTTTTCGAGACGATCCTGTTCCGACGCGGTTTGCAGGCGGCTGGCGCTCACGTCGCTCAATTCCCGTTCGATCTCGGCCAGGCGGTCGGAGTGACGCCGATACTCCGTTGCGTAGGCGGCGATCTGCTGCAACTCGGAGTTGGTCCGTTCGATCTCGCTCGCGATCTTCGGGATCGATTGGCTGCTGCCACGCGGCACGAAAATCTCGCGCTTCTGGCGATCCAGGGCGCTGAGGGCGCCCGGCAACTTCATCGCCCCGATGCCGGCGCTGTAGATCTGCAGGTTGACGCTGTCGTCATCCAGGGTGTTTTCATCGTTCAGTTCATCCAGCGTGAACGCGAAGATGTTCTGGAAAACGCTCTGCGTATGATTCCCCAGCAACCTCGACAGATCACCGGCCGGAAGCGTCTCGCCGGCGCCGGTGGTGAGGGAGATAGGCCCGTCTCCACGTCCCGGCGCCCGGTCAATCGTGATGACTTCCCCGGAGTCGGTGGCGATGGTGACCCTGCCGCCGTGCCGGCCCCCGGCCAGGGGAGGGTACTCGTTGGTTCGGCCGCGCCGGTTCGGGAATCCAAACAGGACCCGCCGGACGAACTCGAGGAGCGTGCTCTTGCCTGCTTCGTTGGGGCCGTAGAAGACGGTCACGGGACGCTCCAACGGGCCGAACCGGCGGTCGGCGAACCGCCCGAAACCGTCAATGTGCAGGCTGATTATTCTCATCAGCGGTCGTCCGCGGCAAGCAGGTTCACGGCCAGCGCCTCCGCCTCATCGAGCAGCGACGCAATATCCTCCTCGGTGAGATCGGCAAGATGCTGCCTGAACCTCCGGTGCTGGTAGAGTTCAGCCAGTCCATCCCGTAGCGTCGCGGGTTCTTCCCGGATCTGATCGGCGGTGCGCAGGACCTCGGCCAGGAAGTCCTCGCCGGAGCGCAGGGCGTCGCGGTCGATGGTCGCCGCCGTTTCGTCCTCGACGCGTTCGCACCACACAAAGGGCAGCCGCTCGGCCCACTGACCGTTGACACTGGCTAGGAGTTGTTCCGCAGCGCCGGACTGCCGCAGGAACTGGTTCACTTCGCCCCGGCCGGTAAGGGTCATGCGGATCACCACCGACCTGCCCTCTGCGCCGTCCAGCAGGTTCTGCATCGCATCGTCGATCTGGTTGAGCAGGTCCTGCTCGGTTTCCAATGCGCTGATGTCGATGCTAACCCGTTCCCACCGGACCGTGTCGGTCGGTCGGAAATCCAGGCTGATGTTGCGGTTATCGTCGACTTCAACCAGATAGACGCCCCGGGAGCCGGTCTCGTTGGGGCGCCGGCCCTGAGGATTGCCGGGATACACCACCGTCGGAGCGTGCTGGCGCAGGACCTGGCGAGTATGAACGTGGCCCAGCGCCCAGTAGTCGATCCCAGACTGCGCCAGGTCGTCCAGCGAGCAGGGCGCGTACAGCGCGTGGTCGGTGTTGCCACCGACGTTGGCGTGCAGCAGGCCGATGGTGAAGGCGCTCTCGTCAACCTGCCCAAGCCGGGCAACGAGGTTTGCGTACACATCCCGAGTCGGATAGCTGATGCCGTAAACCAACCCGCGCTCCGGCGCATCATGGAAGACCGGGACCGCTTCGAATTCAGCGCCGAACCGGTGGCAACTTTCAGGATAGGACAGCCGCGCCTCCCAGCCATCCAGCGGGTCGTGGTTTCCGTGGCAAACGAACGACCGGATGCCGGCGGCTTCCAGCCTTTGCAGACCGTCGATGAAGGCGCGCTGGGCGCGCAGGCTGCGGTCGGCGCTGTCGTAAATGTCTCCGGCGACGAGCAGCGCATCCACGCCTTCGGTGATGCAGAGATCTACGATGTTTTGATAGGAGTCAAACGTGGCCGAGTAAAGCGTTGTGGCGACATTTTCTGGAGCCGCTGCCCGGATTCCCGTAAACGGGCTGTCCAGATGGAGGTCAGCAGCGTGAATAAATCGGAGGGTCATATTGGAGCGCACATCCCGTTTTCGCAGGGTTTTGGCATAGGGCCCGTGAGGAAATTTCGCTACTCCGATTCCACGACGGGCGTAGCGGACATCGGTTAGCTATCCGACGGATTCCGTAACCGCCTCAACCCCTGAAATTCCGGGTATTTCTGGGTTCTTGAAGTTCGCCGGCTTCCGCAAATCTACCCGGGATGCACGTCGCGGGCCCGGGCGAAAATCGCTGTATCAGGCTCTGTGACGGGATTTCCGCTTTCCACGCATAACATCCCTACGAATCCCGGAAAGGCCGACTCCGCGCGTCGGGTGAGGCCTCCGTGCCATGCTACTCCGCTGTGGCAAATATTTGGTGTCCATTTAGGGCCTCGGATGCACGCTGGCTGAAACCCGGTACGTGGCCGGGAGTGGCACAACCCCGCTCAAAATGAGCCGTTTTCCTACTTGCAAATGGCCCCAACTCCCCTGTTTCGGTTGAGCCTCAAAGGGCTGCCAAGTATAATTTAGGCAGCAACAACCGAACAAAACGGGGCCGCTCACAGGAGCGGCCCCGTTGATCGCGAATCAACAGCACTTAACTATTCAGCGACAAGATCCTCGATTTGCTGCTTGGTCAGCTTGAAGGGTGCTGCCGAGCCGTTCACCGGAGTCAGCCCTCCTTCAGAAATCAGGTCGGTGTAAATGCTGGTCGCCAAGAATGTCAGATGCCCGGTAGAGTCCATCTTCGCCACATACGGCTCCCCAGGAGATGCCCACAAGGTTTCCCCGTATCCCGTCGGGTAGCCACTGGGGCGACTTATCCCTCGCAGGAAGAGAACGTACTCTGAACCCCCAGTCAAGCCAATCACATCATAATCGCTCGACTTGGACTTGCCATCCGCCGTGTTCAGCATACTACCGTCCGTAGACACCACATACATCTCCTCACCAGCGGAGCCGCTCCCCTTCAGCGCCTCGAGAACCGTGAATCTGCGGAACCGCTCGGTGACAGACCCCTTTGATACCCCGTCCGGCGCCGCACCTTTCGATATAGTTTCGGTCCGGTCGTCTACATACCTTGCCACCAAGATACGGTCCGATGCAGCTACCAGCGCATCTGCATCGAGGTGGATAAGCCACGACGCCGCACTTCCACCCCCACACATCATACGCGGCACTATGACGAACCCCGCCAAGATGCCGATAACCAACGTCACGCCCAAGAGGGCTGCCAATTTGCTCTTCAAAACGTCAACCTCCAATCAGTAGTTGCATTCCAACGGATAGTCCTCGTGCGAGTAAATGTCCTGCACCCCGCACTCGTCGTCCTGCTTCTGCATCCCGTATTCGTAGAAATTCCCGCTGTAGTCCATAATCGCCGGCGTCACCGTACTGTGCCGTAGTCCAATGTAGTGGCCCAACTCATGCGCAGCTGTAGACCTCTTGAACGTAGCGTTCGCATTTTCCAAGGTCGTCTCATTCAGATAAGCATGGCTCGCCGAGCGCTTGCCAAAACTTAGACACCAGTAGTAGACAATCCCATTCGGCCCACTGGAACCCAAGTCCGTCACCCCCATGGTGTGGAAATTCTGGGTCCCGTCATGCACGAAATCTGCCGGCGTCGAGGCGGAGTCCCAGTTTGTGCGAGCCGTGCTGTATGCCACCGCATAATCACCCGATGGCGGGTGGTAGGTATTGTTGCGATAGGGCAACTGCAACGTCGTATCGTCAGTGTATGACCAAGCACACACATTGCCCCCAGTATTGTTGTAGGCCAACGCCGCTCCCGCCAGCACACCCGACGCTGCGACAGCCAACATAGCCCCCAACAGCCAAGCCAACATCCACCAACGCCGCGACAAAACCACGCGGTTCTTCGTGATAGCAACCATCAAACTTCTCCTTCCCGCATTCAATCAATGCCGACGCTAATCGAATGCCTGACTGGGTAAGAGTGCGGTCTCAATACCATGACGTATCCTCCTCCGTCGCTTTGCGACAGCAGGTTCCCGCCAGTCAAGGCAGTTATTCCACCATCAAAAAAAGCCCCACCGCGAAACGACGGGAATAGACACATCCAAATTCACCGGGCTACTATTAGCCACGATGGCGGAGCGACATTCCCCATCGCTGCGGCCTCGGTCTTGTTGACCGGGGCCGTTTTGTTGGCCCGCGCTGTCTATGGACAGAGCTCCGCACTGTCAAACAAGCGGGTATCGCCGCTGTAGGTCGGACACCTATCCGAACCCGTAAACCGCGCCGTAAGCCCATAGCGTTATCTGACCAGCAACGGAACCCCAGCGTGGTAATCGGACGCAGATTTCTTGGATTAAAGAATTTGGACCAGTTTCAAGTTCCCACAGACCAAGCCGAATTGAACAGTGCCACTAACCGGCTGTGCATTACGCAACGTCGCTCCATCGACCACAGCAGGTGCAGCCAGGGTCGCGGCAGGACCTCCCCGGAGGCTGTTCAGGTTCCCTGCGTCGCGCTTTCGGCAGCTTGATTCTCATGTGCCTCATGTGGGCGTAATCGTCAGCCTTGAGGTGGGCGAGGGCCGTGGCCAAGTAGGCCAGTGTCGACAGCACCCCATGCAACGACACCTTCTGGCCGTTGAGGTAACGGTGGGTGTCCAGCAGCCGGCTGTGCTTTGCGCTGCTGAAGTATCGTTCCTCAATGGGCTGCTTTTTATATTCGGCCTTCCATTCATCAGAGCAGCGTGGCAGTAGGCCCACGATCCGGAGCAGCCTGCCCTCGGGCTTCTCGTAGTGCTCATGGTCGCAGTGACGTGTGAACTGGACCGTTTCCTTGAGGGAACAGCCGTCAGCAGGACACCGGAACAGGTGCCCCTTCTCCGGGTCGGTCTCGACGTACTCCATGGAATGGCCGCCCATGCAGGTCGGCCGCCCTTCCGCGATGTGGTCCAGGGTCGCGGCCTGCTCGGCGACGTCCACCGGATTCAGCAGGGGCAGCAACAGGACCGAGGTGGCCAGTTGCATATTTCCCGGCTCGGCGGCCAGCCGCGCCAGCACCGGCCAGGGTTGGAAATGCTGGAAAGGATCGATCAGGTAATGATGGCCCCAGCAGTAGATGTCGAACCCGGCGTCACGCGAGGCACGGAACTGCTCCAGGTGGTTCTGCCACTGTTGCTGATGGTCGATGCTGTCCCGCTGCACCACGTGCCCGACCTGAGTAACCAACACGCATATCCTCACCCTGACCTGTCCCAACGCGGGCGGCCTGTCTTTGCGGAAAGTTGGATTGTTCGAGTAGGCGGGTTAATCACGAAATGCGGGACCGGAAATGCGCCAAAGTGCGGCGATGTCGCTAGTCGGAAACCTGCTGCCGATCAGCCCGAACCGCCTCAAATTGCTTCTTGTAAGCAAACACGAGCTGCTTCTTCGCTAGGGATAGATCCGCCGGCCAACTGCCGTTTTCCCAAAACTCAGCTTTCTTGAACCTCTCAAAGCCATCGCGGTCCCGTTCCGCCTCTTCCTTGAAGTACCTAGACGCCTGGAACGAATAATGTTGCACGCCGAACAGGGGGCGGCCCGTCTGCCCCTGCAAGTCACATGCCTTGAGAAATCGCTTCACCTTCTTGCCGATGGCGATAACTGGCGCGCCGGGCTTCCCGACGAGAGCGAACTCTTCCAGGAGTAGGGGGTACCACTCCTTGTACCTCCGGTCGCGGTCTAGGGCTGCCACAGTTACCGGCATCGCTCCCTTCGACACATCCGTTAGGTGGTAGGTTTCGCCGGATTGGCAAAGGTATCGTTTGATCGACAGCATGAACAGAGCTAACGGCGACTTCGGATTGCCCGGACAAGCGAAGTTCCGCGATCCCTTTGCAATCTTTTTCTCCGCGTCTTCAACGCTGTCTGCCCAATTAAAGCTTGGTTCCATGCCAACCAGGATGTAGTCCACTTGGTTCGTGGGTTCGACACACGGTAGATAGACACCTCTCCCTTGTTTCACATGCTCAATGGCGAGAACCTGGTCCCTTTCGACTTGCTCTCTAAAACGGCGCTCCAAGTTGCGGTACGCAGTCTTGTCTAACACCATTCTGCTGCTCCCTGTCAGTCTTTCTCATAAAGCGCGTCATCAGCGCAAATCCACCCATAGGACGCGGTCATGCCGGTGAAGGCAACTGCCGAAGGGCGGCTTGAACTTCTTTCCATGCCGTGCTTCCGCAGGCCGGCCGCTAGCCTACGACGTGGCGGTACTTGATGAGCCGCTCGCCCTCGAGGTTCTGGTTCACGTAGATGTCGCCGTGGGAATCGACCCAGACGGCATGGGCGCCGTTGCCCCACCCGGCGTCGCGGGGGCTGCCCCAGCGGGCGAGGACGTTGCCCTCGATGTCCAGGATGGACATGAACCCGTCCAGCTCCGGCACGTACACCGCCAGATCGTCGTCGATGTAGATGTCGCAGGGTCGAGCGAGATCCGTCCACTGCTCCAGGAAGTTGCCCTCCGAGTCGAAGATCTGCATGCGGTTGTTTTCGCGGTCGGCGACGAACACCCGCCCGTCGGTGTGCACCCAAACCCCGTGAGGGACGTGGAACTCGCCGGGACCGGTCTTCCCCGGCGCGCCACAGGAGTCCACCAGCTCGCCGTCGGGGGTGAACCGGTGCACTCGGGCGTTGCCGTAGCCATCGGAAATATACAGGAGACCGTCCGGGGAAATGGCGACGTCGCTGGGGCTGTTGAATGGCCCGGCTGCCCTGACGACCGGGTCGCTGTAGTTCCCCGACCAGCCGGTGTCCGAGGGCTGGTTCCACTCGCCCATGGTCATCAGCAGGTTGCCCCTGGGGTCATACTTGAGGACCACGTGGCTGTTCTTGACCGGCATGTAGAGGTTCTCGTCGTCGTCGATGAACATGCCGTGGGCGTCGGTGAGAACGCCCTCGCCCCAGGAGGCGAGAAAGTTGCCGTCACGGTCAAGGACAATCAGCGGGTGTTCGCCGCGGTTGAAGAGATACACCCGGTCCTCGGAGTCGGTGACGATGGCCGTCTGCCCCAGCTCCCAGCCCTCGGGCAGCTTCTCCCAGTTCTCGACCTGCTCGTAGGTGTATTTGCCACTGCCGACGGTAACCATGTCCTCGCCTCCTCGCTCGTGCCCGGTGGACCCGGGGGTAGGTTGTTGGTCGCTCTAGGTTCTGTTTACACTCAGATTTGAGCCGATTGTACAACGAAAATAGCCCCCGGTATCTCTCCAGGTGGTACACCGCGTCCAGATGTAGCGGGTTCGCAAAACGCATCGCTCCGCTCCCCGACGCGGCGAGTGAGCCAAGTGACTTCTTCTAGGGCGGCGTTCCCGTCCGCTAGGCGAGTCGAGAAACCCGTGTCGACAAAACTCTGCCACGCATTGACGAACTTCTCCATCGCCTCGGCCCGGAGCATCAACTCCTGCTGTATCTCGGTGGTCGACTCAGGCCCGTCGAGTTTAGCCAGATCTATCGCGCCAAACCGCAGCTCGATCAACGTGTATGTCATCTGGGCGAGCCACTCCACGTCGTATTCCAGCGACGGGTTCGCTCTCAGTTCTCTCACTCGGTCGCGGAACGAGCCCAGAAGCGCGGTCTGCGCCTGGATCCCCGCGCTGACCTCACGGAAGTAGTTAGCCTCTAAGGGCGTGGGGCAGTCGACGCTTGCAGCCGCCGGAGTCGGCACTTGCCTAGCGGAGTCATCGAGGGGACGATGCAGTGTCAGGATGTACAAGTCAACGCCGTCGCGAGTCTCGTACAGCAGTTTGACCGTCGTGCCCTGTACGGTGGTCTCGGCCAGTCCCGTCCGGTGGGCCGTCGGGAGGGCGGCGTTCAGCCACTCACTGGCCCCATCCCATTCCGGCAAGGTCAGCAGCAGGAGCAGCAGGCGGTGGGCGTTGCGCATCCCTAGGTCATACGAGGTGCCCTCGGCGAGGGCGATGTGACCAAGGCCAGTGGGACAATCGGAGCCCAAGGTTCCGACAATGCGCAGCATCTCGGCGTCAGGATCTTCTCGGACAGGGTAGTGACCAGTGGTAAAGACCGTGTTACCCCCGCCGGACTCCCGCCACTCGTCGGGGGAAAAGGTGAATCCAGCGGCCTCGAAACCGTCTCGGATCTCTCCCTCGCGGACGGACAGCGTAGGTAAAGGAGGAATATCTAGGCGACCGAAGTAGTCCGAGTCGACGGAGGATACGCGACCCGGCGCGCACCACGCCGCGTCATTCGCCGGCGCGTTGCACCCCCCGACCGCCACCAACAGTGCTACGGTCCCCAGCGCCCATTTCCAGCCCACCGTCATCGTACAAAGTTGAGCTAACAGGCATAAGGCCGTTTGAGAGGCATTTCTTTCTTGTAGGTGAACATGTAATGCGCGTGGAATTCCCTGAATTTATCCTTGAAACGACGATGGACGTCATCTATATGTTGGCCGAGACCGGCTGCGATGAAAATCTCCTCAGTGCTGGCGCGCAGGTCTTCCCAATTCGTGCTTCGTCGGTATTCATCCCATTCACGTGGGAATAAACTGCCGGCCATCTTGGCTGCCGACACCGCTGCCGTGCTCCAGTGGAGAATGGGGGTTGTCAAACGGTAGGGAAAATTTGGTTGCGCCTTCAGAAAATCTCCTGTAGCGCTGCCGATTGGAATGACCGTGGCTCCCGGCTTAGCCACCAACTCCAATTCCTGCAAAAGTATGGGGTACCAAGCGGTGAATTCCTCTGTCTCGATTTTGCCCTTGGCGAACTTGGGAGGTATGGCGCACTTGCCCAAATCGGTCAGGTAGTACCTTTCTCCAGGCCGACAAAGGTGTCGATGGGCTCCGTAATTCAGGATCAGGTCGCCCATTGAAATTAGCAGGTTATATCCTGGCGAAGGGACATCCGGGAATTTTCCGGGCGGAGTCTTGGCGGCAGCTTTTTCGCTGATGCTGGTCATCTTTGCCACCAGCACGAAGTCGACCGGGGCGCGAGGTGCGAGATACTTCAGATATTGATGATCATGATCTTTGGCAAGTTGCCGCCACTGACTGTGCAGGTTTTGGTATTGTTCCCCGAAAGAATCCTGATCTGCCGTCACAGTACAACCTCCTGTTAGTAGGTGGTCAGCGTATCAATTACCGCCTGTTCCAACTCGCCGGCGCGGACCGAGACCCGGTCGGGCGTCAGTCCACCCAGGGGATGCGGGATGCCCAGCGGGTGGAAGTCGGGGCGGCCGAAGGTGCGGGCGTGGAGGAAGGCCGAGTTCAGGAACGGGTCGGTGCAGAGCACCACCGTGGGGATGCCGAGGTTCTCCAGGGTCATTGCGTCGTGCACACTGCACGCGGTGCAGGAGCCTCAATCGGCAATCGCGGTGACCACGAAGTCGCAGCGCTCGGAGAGGTCGCTGATGATTTCATCGGCGGCCGGCCGGGAATAGACGAACTTGTCCACGGCGACGATGTCGCCCAGTTCCAGGTCCCTGGCCATCCGCTCGCCGATGTTGCGCAACAGGAGGTCGGCGTTGGCCTTGCGGTTGCCCAGCAAGCCGCCGACCTTGTCGTGCAGCGTGTCCAGCCGGGGCGCGGCTCGCCAGCGCGATGCTGCGTCCGGGTCGATGGGCAGGGCCAGGCCCAACTCCCGCATCCGGTCCTGATAGTTTGTGATAGTCATCGTTACCCCTACTATTCGCCAGGTTGTGTTGATATTTTGAAAATACACCGTCGTTCCTGCGAAAGCAGGAACCCAGAAAAGCCTTGCGACCGAAACGTTGGCTTCATTTGCACTCTTTGGATTTCCGCGAAAGCGGGAATGACGGGAATGTCAACACAATCTGATCAACGTTGGATCTTTCGCGTGACCCGGCGCGAGCCCCAGCCGGGCAGGTAGGCCGAGTGGGGGCCGCCGGCGCCGCCGGCGACGAAAATGTTGATGCGATCCGGGGCGCGTACCACCGGCACCATCTGGTCATCGTCATCGGCGTCGATGTACCTGGGCCAGAAGTGGCCGCGTCGGGAGTCGCCCTGGGGCGGGCCGCCTTGGCGGAGTTTTCGCACCGGCTTGCGGGCGTTCTCGTAGAGGAACTGGCGGATGTCCCGCTTGTTCCAGCCGTCGCGGTGGAGGAACTTGGCGTGCTCGGGGCCAATGACCACGAAAGTGTCGCCCATGACGTACATCTGGACGTTGCCCAGGGTGCACATGGTGTCGGCGAGCACGGTCAGGAAGTTCCGCGAGTGGGAGGCGTGGTACATGATGTTGTGGGGCGCCTCCGCCGGGAACACCGACACCGTGCTGTCGGTCGGGGCAAAGCCGAGTTCCACGTGCATCGGCTCCCAGGGGTTGGCGTCCTCGTCCTCGGCGACGCAGTAGGTGTAGGCGCCGGGGTGGCCGAAGGTGGCCTTGTTGGTCTCTCCAGGGATGGCTCCACCCAGGTTGAGCAGGGCCAGCTTGACGGCGCGGCCGATGGTGGCGTTGGCCCGCCAGCCGGAGCCGAAGCAGTTGTAGCCGCCGTTAATGTCCAGTTCCTTGACGATGGGGCCGTTGACGATCAACAGCGGCGTGTGGATGCCGGTGGAGCACATCACGCCCCGCAGGTTGAACCGCTCGTCCATCATCGCTTCCAGGGCGGTGATGATCACCGGCATGTGCTCCGGCCGGCAGCCGGCCATGACCGCGTTGACCGCGACGCGCTCGACGGTGGCCCGTCCGCCCAGGGGCGGCAGTTCCGCGATGAGTTCGTCGCCGCCGCGGCCGGCGCTCTGAACGAACTTGCGGACCAGGTCTTCGGATGGCGGCACGACCGGCAGACCGTCGGTCCACCCGGTCTCGAACATCAACTCAATGGCATCAGAAACGTCGGTGGAAAGCATTATCGGCCCATCTGGTAGGTTGGATTGTCCGTAGATCAGCGGGGGCGAGTGTAATTCGCGCACATATTACTGTCAACGCGGCCGTCAGCCCCACGACCCAGCGATGACCCCTGCAGGGTGATCCGTGACGCCGGGTTGCGATCATTTGCGGTATGGTCCGCGCCGGCAAGATAGGCAGGCACACACGCCCCACCGAGGTTGGGCGTTGGGAAAGGCGCTACTCCGCGCCGTTCTCTGTCCGCATTTGACCCGGCGTTCGAAGCCTGTCAGGCGGTGCGAAAGGCGTGGATATGGGAGAGCGGGCCCGGGTAGCAATTGGAGAGCCGTCAGGACGGGGCGGCCAAACCCGGGATGATGGTCTCCCGGAAGGCGTCCACCTCGGCTTGCGGCATGTCGTAGCCACCCTCCTGGGTGTGGGTGGGAAAGATGAAGACGTGATCGATGCCCGACTCGTCCCGGGCCCGCTTGAGCCGGGCCAGGCATTCCTCTGGTGTGCCGAACAGACCGAAGGCGTCGCAGATTTCGGCAGCTTGGGCATCGCTGATGCTTTCAGGGACAAAGTCGTCGGCCAGGTCGATGCCGGCCTCTCGCAGCCAGACCAGGTTGGAGTCGCTGGGGTACTTCAGGTACGGCTGATCGGGCCGGAACCGTTGTTGGGGGAAGCGACGGGCGGCCGGCCCATCATCCGACACCGTGGTTGGGGTGATGAAGATCGTCTGGAAACCCTCGAGGCTGCGTCCCGACCGTGCCGCTCCGAACTCCAGCCGGCGGCGGGCGGCATTGACCGCTTTGGGATGGAGTCCGACCAGCAGCAGCGCGCCGTCGGCGACCTCGCCGGCCAGTTCAACCATCCGCGGGCCGGCGGCGGTCATGAGCACCGGCGTGGGCGGGTAGCTGACATTGCGCAGTCGGGTCTCGACCCCATTGAACTCCACGCTCTCGCCTCGCAGCAGGCGGCGAATGGTCAGGATGGACCGACGCATGGCCGCCACGGTGGCCCGGGGCCGCCCGATATTGCCGACGGCGAGGTAGCCGGGGGCCACGGTCAGGCGCACTCGCTCCGGCGCAATCTCCTCCAGTGAGTGGGCCAGCGAGGCCAGCACCATCGGATGTTGAGTGTATTCGCCAAAGACTTGCCGATGTTGTACTAAAGTAGATGGGAAAAGAAGAACGAATGGAGCGCGGAAAACCAAGGCGCCGGGTTCAGTATTGCAGCGCCAGCCCCAATTTCACCGCCAACAAATAGCGAAAGGCCCGGGAGAACCCGGACCTTTCCTGTTTCCCGCCGTGTCCCCGGACTATTAGCCGTCCTCTTCCTGCGGAATGTCCACTCGGAATACGAAGGGTGCCCGGATGTGGCTGGCCCCGTACATATTCAGCGTGAGTGAGGTTGCGCTTGGGTTGGGCAACCCCTCGAAATGGAACCCCTGTAGTAACAGTACATGTCCGCCATCGCCCGCCGGACTCCACATGGCGTCAGAGAGGAAGCCGTCATAGCTTCCACCTTGGCTGTCAGTAAGGCTAATGTTCTCCGACTGCCCGCCGCCCAGCGCCATCCGGGAGGCTGCGTCGTTGGCTGGTTCGCAAACCAGGACGAAACTACCGGGGTCCAGCAGGAGCTTGGTTACGCGGTATTGGGCTTCGCCCACGGAGAACGCCACGTCGAGGGGCAATGTTCTCCGTCCAATGTCGTCTGGAGGGACGTCGGTGTTCCCCAATGGAACCTCCACCGATGCTGTTGGTGGGGCGTATTCAAGGAACGAACCCACATCCACGGTGATGGTGTCGGCGCCTTCGGGCAGGGCCGGGAACGTGAACGTCCTGGTTATTGGCATGAAGCCATCGAAGCCGCCACCCTCGCCTTGGAGTTGGTCGCCACCCGAAGGAAGCCCAATAGTGGGTATCCCAAGAGGTTCCACTTGCCCGCCGGGAGGGGCATCATATCGGTACTGGAGTTGGGTCTCGTGTGCGCCCAGCCGCAACTGCTCCAAGGTGACCGAGACGCCTCCAACCTGGATGGTCTGGTCAATCGGGACATCCTTGAAAGCGCTGGCTACGGTCACATCAGCATCGCCCCTGCCGGCAATTCCCCAGGCAATGCCCACGGTCAGCGCGGCGGCTACGACGCTCAGGACAATAACCTTGCCCCGGGCTTGGCGTATTCTGTCTGCGAGCCCCATGTGTTACTCCGTATCCTCTTGATTGGCTAAGTTCACGGAATCGTCGGTGATGTCGCCATCCTCCCAGAATATCACCATCCAACCAGCCTGTACGCTTTCGGGGCCGTACGGTCCGGCGGTGGTGGACGAGAGTACCGTCTCGCCGTACTTCTGGTAGGTTAGTTCGCCCTGGTCCCACCATTTCTCATCAACCCTGAACAGTTACGGTTTACGGCCAGGGCAAGCGCATTTAGCGTATTTGGCATAACGCACGCCACAGATTATTGCCATACCGAATGTTGTGTGCATCCCACGTCAAAAGGTTCGTGGTCGCCGCGCCGGGAATCAGGCTGAGGTAGGCGAGTTCCAATGCCCAACCCGTCCAACACGGCGCTTGTTTCCCTCTCCCAACGGTATGCAGGGGTCTGGCGCACGTTGTAACCCTTGTAGAACATTTGTAATGCGATTGCCCTGGGTTTACGGCTTAGCAGGGTGTCGAAAATCGCGGGGCATGAGCGCCGGGTGGTAAGATGAGCCATCCCCGGCAGAGAGGGTTTACATGAGAGGGAAGGCAGCACGACAGGCCACGATGTTGACGGCGGTTACGCCCGACGCCATGGTTCCTCAACATCATCTCATCCGGCGCATCAAGCCCCTGATGGACCAGGCCCTGACCCAACTGTCACCCACCTTTGACCGGATGTATGAGGCCAATGGCCGAGCGTCGATACCGCCGGAGCATCTATCACAAGCCTGTCTGCTGATGGCGTTGTTCTCGGTGCGCAGCGAGCAGCAGTTCTGCGAACGGCTGGAGTAGGACCTGCTGTTCAAGTGGTTTCTGGACCTGAACATCATGGACCACAGTTTCGACCACTCGGTGTTTGCCAAGAACAAGCAGAGACTGCTGGAGGCCGAGGTGGCGTGGGAGTTCCTGATGGAGATAGTTGCGCGGGCTCGTAAGCAAAGGTTGTTGCCGGAGAAGCACTTCAGCGTGGACGGGACGGTGTTGGAAGCGTGGGCGTCGGTGAAGAGAGTTTCCATCCCAAAGACGAGGAGGAGGAGCCACCCTCGGATGGTGGAGGGCGCAATCCGGAGGCGGACTTTCGGGAGGAGCGGCGCAGCAAAGATACCCACCGGTCCACCACCGATCCTGAAGCCAGGCTGGCCTCGTCGGCACGATTGCGCGTTGGATGAGTCCGTAGCCCAATCAGTATTTGATCGGCTCATTATTCAACGACAACTTCAAGGAGACGTAACCATGTACAACAAATCCATGATCAGCCTGGAACAGGCCCAGAACGCCATCACGGCCATGATCGCCGATTTCAACCGGGATCCGGACCGGCGCAAGGTCGATATGGCGGTAGTGGATGATGCCGGAAACCTGCTGGCCTACGCCCGGATGGACCGGTGCCTCAGGCCCACCTTCGCCATCCGCAAGGCCTACACATCCGCGGTCCGCTCGATGGATACTGCCGCGTTCGCCGAGCAACTCAGCAGCACGGGCCGGTCGCTGGAGTCTTTCGGTGACGCCCAGTTGATAGCGCTGCCCGGGGGAGTAGCCGTTTTCCACGACGGCGTGGTGGTCGGCGCCATCGGCGTGGGCGGCCTGCCCAGCGGCTTCGACGACGAAGCCATCGCCAAAGCTGGGGTAGCGGCATTGGGGATCTGACGGCGACGGGAAAACCCAAAATCCGGGAGTGGAGCAGAAGCGGCGACGCCCGACGGACGTCGCCGCTGTCAACGGCGTTCGCCGGAACGCATCTCGGACAGACCTGGGGTGGAGTCCCCAGGTCAATCGATTTCAACAAACCAGGAGTGATTGCATGTCTGGAGCCGAAAACATCATCGTCCCCAAGGACCTGTACAAGGAGCAGTATTCGCCCGAGTTCGTCGGACGGTGGGACGAATTGATCGACTGGCGGCGCCGGGCGCAGGCGGAAAACAACTTCTTCCAGGATATTCTGAGGGATCATGGAGCCGAGACCGTGCTGGACATCGCCTGCGGCACGGGATTTCATGCCGTTACTCTGAAAGCCGACGGTTTCGACGTAACCGCCGCCGATGGCGCGCCCAACATGGTGGCGCAGGCCAGGGAGAACGCCGAACGCTTCGGGATCGACGACCTTCGCGTCGTGGAGGCCGAGTGGACCAGGCTGGGCGAATCCTTTGGCGCCGAGCGGTTTGACGCCGTGATTTGTCTGGGCAACGCGTTCACCCACCTGTTTGACGAATCGGATCGCATCCGGTCCCTTGGCGAGGTGTACCGCCTGCTCAACAACGATGGGATCGCCATCATTGACCAGCGCAACTATGATGCCATCCTGGATAACGGTTTCAGCAGCAAGCACCAATCGTACTATCTGGGCGAAACCGTGGACGTCAAACCTGAAGAACTGACCGAAGACATCGTGAAGATGCGGTATGAATACAGCGACGGGGAGGTTCATTTTCTCACCATATGCCCCATCCGTCAGGACTACCTGACCGACCTGTTGCTCAGCGCCGGCTTCCGGAGCGTGGAGCGATACGGCGATTTCGAAGCGGGCTACGATCTCTACGACCCCGACTTCGTGATCCAGATTGCCAGCAAGTAGGCATCAGCCGGGATTGGGTTGCACCACGACGTTCCGCGGCTTGCCCTGGCGGCGCCCGGGATCCTTGTGGGGCCGGTCGCAATCCAAACCGAACCAACGGAGACACTCGCCATGACCGAAAGAGACGTTGGCGCCATCGTAGCCAGCACTCAGGCCTATTACGACGGCCCTGCCGACGAGATATACCGCACCATCTGGGGCGACAATCTGCATCTGGGCGTGCCCTGCAGCCCCGACTGTCCGCATCCCGAGGCGATGGAGCATACCAACGAAATCATGGCCAACGCGGTTTCGCTGATGCCGGAAATGCGTGTGCTGGACCTGGGGTGCGGCTACGGGTCCACCGCCCGATACCTGGCGGCGAACTTCGGCTGCGCGGTAACCGGCGCCAACATCAGTGAGAAGGAGCTGGAACTGGCCCGCTCACGGGCTGCCGAGGCTGGTCTGGACGACCGGCTGTCCTTCGAATACGGGGACTTTCACCACCTCGCCTACGCCGACGAGACCTATGACGTCGTCTGGAGCCAGGAGGCCTTTCTGCACGCCGTGGACAAGAACGCCGTGCTGTCGGAGTGCCGGCGCGTGGTCAGGCCCGGCGGCAGCCTGGTCTTCACTGATATCCTGGTGCGCCGAAGCACTCCGGAAGCGGACCGTGAGCGGATTTATGACCGGGTACAGTCGCCCGATATGTGGGACCTGGACGACTACCGGCAGGCGTTGTCCCGACTGGAACTGCCCGTGGCCCGGGAAGAGGACTGGTCCCGGCACGTCGCCCGCTCCTACGCGTGGGTGCGCGATCGTCTCCGGGAAAACCGGGAAACTCTGGCGCCCCGCATCGGTTACGAAACCATCGACCGCACCGTGGAAGCGCTGTCCTTCTGGGTCGACTCGGCGAACGCCGGCTACATTGGCTGGGCGCTTTTCGTGGCAACGAAACCGGTCTGACGGCGGCGGGTGACGCGGTGGTTGATGAAGCTCGGTTGATGACGCTCGGTTGAAGTGGTTCCCCAACCCGCGCATCGACCACCCGGTGGAGCCAGGGGCAGCTACGCCGGACTGCCTTTGAATGCGCCGCGTGCGAGCGAACTCACAGATGCGGCGGCGCGGATCCGGCCGTTGCGTCGCGGATGTAGCGGCGCATGGGCTGCTTCCCGGGGCCTGGCATTGGATATAGTGGGTTGGCCCTCACTCCGGGTTTTGCGACGAACCGTGTCGGCCGGTCAGCTGAAGAACTCCGAGTCCGACGGCCCGGGGGCTTTGGCCATGACCCTCACCCGCCGCGAGATTTGAGGTCCCATAGCCCACAGACCTTTTCACTAGAGGTCAAACACTCCCCGATGTACTCGTCGATGATGATCCGTGGCCGCGCCACGCGGGCGTTGTGGGTCCTGATTCGGACGAAGTCGTGGGCCCACAACGGGTTTCGCCGCTCCGGCCTGGACCGGACAGGGGTCACATCGCTCAGCCGCAGCCGACATCTTTGGGGATGCCTGGCCGGCGGCTTTGCGGGGCCGGCCATACTATTGTTTCAGTTGCGCTCGTTTCGCTTCCTTGTTCCACGACCTGACGGTGAAACGGTGTCCCAGGTTGCGTTGAATCTCGCGCCACTTGCGACCGTCATCCGGAGTGATGAAAGTTATCACCTCGCCATCCTGGCCCATACGGCCGGTGCGCCCCACCCGGTGGGTGAACAACTCCTCGGAATCCGGCAGGTCAAAGTTGATCACCTGAGCGATCCCCGCCACGTCCAGGCCGCGGGCCGCAACATTAGTGGCCACCAATATCGGCACGTCGCCGGAACGAAAGCCCCGCATCACGCGTTCGCGCGCGGGTTGGCTGAGGTTTCCCTGCAATGCCCCCGCGGGATAGCCGAACATCTCAAGTTTCTGTGCCAGCTGTTTCACCCCGCGCTTGGTCTTTCCGAACACGAGGATCGGCGCGTCGCCGCGTTGGTCCAGCAGGGTTCGCAGCGCCGACATCTTGTCGACCTTCTGGATGCTGTACACGCGGTGTTCCACGGTGGGCAGGGCCCGCAGGTCCGCGTCCACCTCGACGGTGACCGGGTCTTTCAGGTGCTTTTTGGAGGTTCCGGCCACCCATTCCGGCATCGTCGCGGACAACAGCGCCGTCTGACGGCTGGAGGGAGTGCGGCTGAGGATCGCGTCAACATCCCGGGCGAATCCCAGGTCAAGCATTTCGTCGGCCTCGTCGAGGACCAGGAACCTGACGGCGCTCAGGTCAAGGGTTCTCTGGCGCAGGTGGTCCAGCGTGCGCCCCGGCGTGCCGATGATGATGTGGGCGCCGTCGCGCAGGGCCGCCTGTTCTGGTCGCAACGATCGGCCGCCGTACAGCAACGTCACGCGCAGACGCTGCCGCGCCACCAGGTTCTCCACCACGCTGGCCACCTGGATGGCGAGTTCGCGGGTTGGAACCAGGACCAGCGCCTGCACGGCGCGTTCCGACGGGTCGCATCGTTCCACCATCGGCACCGCGTAGGCCAGCGTCTTGCCGGAGCCGGTGCGCGCCTGCCCGATCAGGTCCCGCCCGTCCAGGAGGCAGGGTATGGACCGTTCCTGGATTGGCGTGGGCTCCGCGATGTTCATGCGACCTATCGCGGCCCGGGTAGCGGGTTTCAGGTCGATACCGGGAAAGACCTCAGCGTGGGCGCCGGCATGGTCCGGCGCAGTTTCGTCGGCTGTTTCTTCTGTCGCCGGCGGGCCAGCTGCCGGCGCTCGGTTCGCGGAGGTTTCGCCGCTCCGGCGGGTTTTCCAGCATTCGGAGCAATACACCGGTCGTTCGGGACTCGGCCGGAACGGGACCGTGGTGCGCGCTCGGCAATCGACGCAGGTCGCGGCGTGTCGCGGCCGGTTTTGCTGGGCCTGACTCGGTGGCGCCCAATTGTCCTGCGGCCTGTTGGATCGGGCTCGGTTATGGGATCGTCGGCGGTTGGACCGGGACGGGGTTTGTGTACTGATAATGTCTCCTTCGTCGAGCGTGGGATCTGAATGGCGCGGGCTCCGCGGGCGCAGATGTTGTGGGCCCGCTGCCTCAAACACTCGACGACGCCCAAATCGGCGCGTCGCCAGTGTCCACTCCTTCATTAGGACTGATAGTGTAACAGCACTATCATGCTAACTTCTGATACTTTACGCCATTGCCGGCGTGATTCGGTTGCCAATCCCGCTCGCCAGCGTCGTCAGTCCGGCGCGGCGAGGGCGGCGATTACTTCAGCGACAGGGATATTCGTTTGCGCTCAAGGTCTACCTCAAGCACCGTCACCCACACCCGCTGCTGCACTTTGACAACATCCGACGGATTGTTGACGTACCCCTCCGCCATCTGGCTGATGTGGACCAGCCCGTCCTGGTGTACGCCGACATCGACAAACGCGCCGAAACCGGTGACGTTGGTTATCACCCCGGGCAGCCTCATTCCCGCTGTCAGGTCCTCGATCCGGTGGATGCCCGCCGCGAAGTCGAAGGGCTCAAATTCCTGGCGCGGGTCCCGACCCGGGCGAGCCAGTTCTTCCACTATGTCTTGCAGCGTCGGCAGGCCGACGCGATCGCTGACGTAGCGGTGGAGGTCAATCTGATCGCCGATTGCAGCGTCTTCCAGCAGCTGCTCCACCGGTCGGCGGAGATCCCGGGCGATTTCGGCCACCACCGGGTAGGACTCGGGGTGCACCGCGGTGGCGTCCAGCGGATGGACTCCCCCTCTGATGCGCAAAAAACCCGCCGCCTGTTCAAAGGCTTTGGGGCCCAGACGCGGCACTTGTTTCAGGGCGTCCCGGGAGGCGAAGGGACCGTTGCGGTTCCGGTACTCCACAATGGCGTTGGCCAGACGCGGGCCCAGGCCCGAAACGTACGATAGCAACTCCGGGCTGGCGGTGTTCAGTTCAACCCCAACCTGGTTGACGCAGCTGATCACCACATCGTCCAGGCGTTGCTTCAGGGCCTTCTGGTCGACATCGTGCTGGTACTGGCCCACGCCGATGGACTTGGGATCTATCTTGACCAGTTCGGCCAGCGGATCCATGAGCCGGCGACCGATGGACACGGCGCCGCGCACGGTGATGTCGTGATCCGGGAACTCGGCACGCGCCACGTCCGACGCCGAATACACCGAGGCCCCGCTCTCGTTGACCATGACGACCGAAATCTGCGGGCCCAATTCCAGGGTCCTTAGAAACACCTCGGTCTCCCGGCCGCCGGTGCCGTTGCCCACGGCGATGGCCTCAACATGGTATTGGTCGCACAACAGGCGTATCTTCCCGGCGGCCTCGCCGGCATCCCGTTCTCCGAGCAGCGGATAGACGGTATCGTGGTGCAGCAGGTGGCCCTGCTGGTCCAGACATACGAGCTTGCAACCGGAGCGGAACCCAGGATCCAGCGCGAGGATGTTCTTCTGGCCCAGCGCCGGCGCGAGCAGCAACTCCCGCAAGTTGTCGGCGAACACTCCGATGGCCGTGTTCTCGGCTCGTATTCTGGTCGCTTTGCGGACCTCCGTTTCCATCGCGGATTCCAGCAGCGCCTTGTAGCGCTCCCGGATGGCTTGCCGGATCTGTGCCGCCGCCGCCGTCTCTCGCTTGACGAAAAGCCGTTCCAGAACATCCGTCGCCGCCGCTGCCAGCGGCGCGATCCGGACCGACAGCAGCGATTCCTTTTCGCCTCGCAGCATGGCCAGTATTCGGTGGGAAGGCGCGCTGGCGATCGGCTCCCGCCAGTCAAAGTAGTCCTGGTACTTGGCCGCTTCCGTGTGTTTGCCCGAAGCCACCTTTGCCGAAATAGCGCCCTGCGACCAGAACAACTCGCGGATGTCGCGCCGTGCGGCGGAGTCTTCGCTGATCCACTCGGCGACGATATCCCTGGCGCCGCTCAGCGCCTCTTTGGCGTTTTCCACCCCGGCGTCGGGATGGACATACTCCCGTGCGGCCCGGTCGATGTCAAAGTCCCCCTGTCCCCAGAGCCGCAGGGCCAGGGATTCCAGTCCCTTTTCTCTGGCGATGGCTGTGCGCGTGCGCCTCCTGGGCCGGTACGGCAGGTAAGTGTCCTCCAGGGCGGCCATTGATTCGGCAGATAGGATAGCCGTCTGCAATTCTTCGCTGAGCAGACCCCGCTTCTCCAGCGAATCCAGGATCGTCTCCCGTCGCTCGCTGAGCTCCCGGAGTTGCGCCAGCCGGTTTCGGATGCTGGAGACCGCCACCTCGTCAAGGCTGCCCGTGCTCTCCTTGCGGTACCGAGCGATGAAGGGCACCGTGGCGCCATCGTCGAGCAAGCCCACCGCAGCCTCCACCTGCGCGTCGGCCAACCGAAACTCGCGTGCAATTTGACAGACAGCCGTGTCACTCATGATCGTGGTATCCGATGGTCAGCGTATCCGATGGTCAGCGCGCGGAGAGCCGGGGGTGCGGTTGAGCGTGGGTTCCAACATGGGGGTCGGTTTGCCGCACGAGACATGGAACTGTCCTACCCGGTGGCGTTGACCCCGGACTTGACCGTGGACAGATTGCCGCTTTCGAAATTCGCCGGCGGTTTCGGTCCCTTTCTGAGAACGGCTGACACCTCATGCATGTGGCTGAGAATCTCCCGGTACGACCTCAGCGTGCCGGTTTCGTAATAGGGGATACCCCGCTGCCGGCAGAACTCCTTGACAATGGGCCTGGCCTTTCCCAATTTGTTCCTGGGAATCATGGTGAACAGGTGGTGCTCAATCTGATAATTCAGCCCGCCATACAAAAAGTCAACCAGAAAGTTGGGCTTGACGTTGCGGGTGGTCAGCACCTGGGTCCGCACGAAATCCAGCGGATTGTCCTTGTCCAGGATCAACATTCCCTTATGATTCGGGGCGAAGACCAACCCGTAATACAAGCCAAACGCAGCCTGGTGGATCAGGGCGAAGACCAATGCCTGCCATGGATTGAGCGCATAGAGCAACAGCCCGAAGTAAAGCGCAAAGTGCAACGCCATCAGCCCCAATTCCGGGAGGTAGGTGTTGGGCCGGCGCGCTCCGACCAGGAACTGAGCGCTGGAAAACCGGAGCGCCAGGCTCTCCAACGTCAGAATCGGTACGAAGTAGAAGGCCTGGTAGGCCACCAGAAACCGCCGGACGTCCCGGATGTCACTGGCTTTTTCTTCTGAGAAGGCGAGCACCGGGATCATGGTATGAGGGTCGTCATCAAGGTCGTTGGGACTGCGGTGGTGCTGGTTGTGCTGGGTAAGCCACCAGGACTGGCTCATGCCCAGCAGCGAGCAGACGCCGTATCCGATGAGCCGGTTCCCGCGAACCGATCGGCAGACTCCCTGATGTCCGGCGTCGTGGCCGATGTAGCCGATCTGCCCGAACACAAAGGCCAGGAATGCGGCGTTGGCAATCTGAAACCAGAAGTTGTCCACCACTATCAGCAGCGTGACGCTCAGGATGAGCATGGCCAACGTGGACACGATCTTGAGGGTGTAGTAGCGGAGTTGTCGGTCCAGGAGACCGTTTTCACTAATCATGCGGGGCAGTTCGGCGAAATCGGCCACCGCGCCCGCCGCCATCGTTTGTCGGGTTCTCGTGGGGGTGGTAGAGAGGTTGGTAGGATCCTGCATATCAGTTCAGTAAAACTCCTTGTCCGCGCGGACCTGCCGATTGGACGCCGGGGTTGCCCCGGGTGTTTGGGTGATCTGCCGGCCCGCCGGCTTCGGGATTTTGTCCGGTTTGCCTCTGGCAGTAGGGTCGTGTGGCTCGCGAAGGTCGAGGGCTCAGGCAGCGTACCGGCAGGTGGCGCCCAAGAATCCTCATTGCCCAAAATCCCCGTAGCCAAAATTTGACCACCGCATCATCCTTGCCCGACGGTCACTAGACAGAACAAGGAGAACGACGGTGGTCAGGAACATAATGGACTCAGTTCGGCCATTACGCAAGCGTAGTCCCCTCGGATACGTGGACTTTGAGCGGGAATGTCTGCGCGCGTTGCCCGATGGCTTCGAGGACTCCGGAGGTTCGAACCAACCCGATGCGATCACGTCCGGTCGATAGGCGCAATTTGCATCACCGTTGGTGAAGTTGTTTCGCGCGAATCCCCAGGTAGTGTTGACGTTTCGCGTCATTCCGGCGAAAGAACGTCACCCCGTACTTGATACGGGGCCGGAATCCAGTGCGTCAATGGAGGAGTGAACCCGGCTACTTTCCAATGGCCAAGGTTTATAGGTTCCTGCTTTCGCAGGAACGACGGAGTATTTCCCAAATGTCAACACCACCCCGGGCCTCACCAGGGCCTTTTCAAAGTTAATCCGTCATTCCGGCGAAAGCCGGAATCCATACCATTCCGAACACAACCACCTCCTGGATTCCCGCTTCCGCGGGAACGACGGTTCGGGGTGAAAGGGCACCATCCGGGACTTTGAAAAGGCCCTGGGGCCTCACGCGTACCCAGTTTGTCTTTTACATCGATGCACCGGATGAACAGGATTTGATTGATTATTGTGAACGCCCCACCAGCACGCCATCATCCGGTCTATCCTGTTTATCGATGTAAATTGGCTCCCGTAGTCGTCAAACTGGGTACGCATGAGCGGCCGGGTTCATGTTGGCAACGACGCCCCGCAACCTCGGATCCGGGGAACCTCTGGTGGATAAGCCGCCCTGTCCGCCACAAAGCATTCATTGCGGCGCAAGCCGGAATCTGTCTTCGCGGTTTTGGACGTCGGCCGGCGCCGCAATGACGTTGTTGGGGCGCCGCTGTGTCTTCACTTGGCGCCTGGAGTCATCACGAGGGGTACTTGCCCAGCATCAGCCAGCCGCCGCTGCTGGGGGTGGTGAAGGCGCACAGAGCGGTCTCGGCGCGGACGGTTACCTGCCGGTCGCCGGCGGTGCCCCGCAGTTGCTCGATGCTGTCGGTGTACATGGCGGTGCGGGTGCGACCGTTGCCCAGATTGCCTCCGCTGGAACTGAAGGGGTGGGGGCCCTTGACGCTGATGTCCCCGGCGTAGAAGGCAAGAGCTTCGCCGCGCTTGACCCCGTGCCACTGGAAACCCTCCAGGAAGAACTGGGTCATTATGGAGTAGCCGTCGTAGGGATTGAAGATATCCACGTCGGCGGGGCCGAGGCCGGCGCCCTCGTACATGCGGGCGGCCTGCCGGTCGGTCCACATCTCCACTTCGTCCAGGTCGGGCTGAGTGGTTCGGAACCGGAAGTTGTGCTGGGAATGGTTGAGCACGTACACGGGCTGGGATTTCATATCCCGCGCCCGTTCGCTGGTGGTAAACAGGTAGGCCGCCGAGGCGTTGACCGGACGGTCGCAGTCCCAGATGCGCAGAGGATTCAAGATTGGCCGGGAGCCGATGTAGTCTTCCACCGATATGGGCTGGATGTTATGGGTGGCGTTGTACCCCCAGGGAGTGAGCATCCCGTTCTTGTGCTGATTGCGGACAAAGTGGACGAGGTCCTCATGTTCGCCGCCGTACTTCATCAGGTACTGGCGATGGGGGAAGATGTTGATGAAGTCGTTGCCGCCGTGGTTGCCCCAGGGCACGGTCCACTGGCGCGCGCCCCGGGCGTAGTCGTCGGCATTCTCGCCGCCCCGCCGATACCGGCCTTCCATGTTGCCGGTGGGATAGATGACCAGGCAGGTGGAGCAGACACCATCGCCCACGGCCTGGGAGGCCATGCCCACCATCTCGCCGATGGTCGGCACGCCGGTGGGGGCGAATTTGACGTTCTTGAAGCCCATGTTGTCGATGAGCCACTGGGCGTTGATCAGAGTCAGGCCGTACTCGGAGTCGTAGGGCGGGTCGAAGTAGGGCCGGGGCGCCCACTGGGAGGCGGTCCCGCCGCTGCCGCCGGCGATGTGGCTGTCACAGCAGACGATGCCGTCCACCTGGTCGATGGTGACGCCGGCCTGCTCCATGGCTTTTTCGCAGGCCATGATAGTGTAGGCGCCCAGCGAGGTATCCAGGTTCTTTTCATCCCACCGCCGGTCCACCGGCGAATGGCCGTAGCCGGCGATGGCCACCTGGCCCCGGTGTTCCCACACGCCCAACCCGTCCCGGTCCCTGCGCCACTGGAAGTCATTGCTGCTGGTCATAGTCCGTCCTTTTGTCGCTTATCCACGTATGAGCGCGAGTGTTCAATGGTGGCTATTCGACCACCCGCCACTCGTGTATCAACTGGCCGGGGGCCACTTCCTCGAAGGTGACCTCCACTGCCGCGCCAACGGGTACTTCGTATGCCGGGACGCCCGGCAGGTTGGAGTAGAAGTTAACCGTCGAGTCCTGATCCAGCGTCACCAGGGCAAGATTGTAGGGCTGGTCGGGCATCCGGCGGTTGAGGCGGCCGTCCTCGATGACAATGTAGGCGGCGATGTGGCCCTTGCCTTCCGGCTCTTTCCACTCCAGCCAGTCGGAGGAGCCGCATACCTGGCAGGCTGCCTGGGGCGGGTACTGGAGCTTGTCGCAGGCGGTACAGTTCTGGATCACCAGGCGTCGTTCGTTCACCGCATCCCAGAAGGGCTGGCTGAGTTCGTCTGGTACCGGGATTATCTTGGGCATTGCTTGTCTCCGAATTTTTTCACGCGACTGGATTACAGCACAGCGTACGTGAGTGGCGCCGGCCCAACCCCGCTCGCGGGTCGGGACCGTCTTCGATTGGATCAGCCACTCGTGCGTATGTCGTCCGTGCGGCAGTCTGTCACCGCAAGGCCGGGAATCGTAATCGTCAACCCCTCAACGTAGATTGAAACGCAGTGTAGACGTCCGAATCGGGGAGAGACGCCATGGAAACGTCCGCCGCACTGAGCTCCAATCTGACAAATTTGGTAGCCAGCGCCCGTCGCCAATACGCCGCCGTAGCGCCCGCCCGATGTAGTCAGGATATTTCCGAATGCAGGAGCTGACCGTGTCTTATAGGCCAGGTAGTGTTGACATTGGGGAAATTGCCCGTCGTTCCTGCGAAAGCCGGAACCCGGAAACCTTTGCCATCGGAAAGTCTGCCGGATTTCACCCTTCTGTGTCACACTGGATTCCGGCCCCGTATCAAGTACGGGATGACGTTCTTTCGCCGGAATGACGCGAAATGTCAACACTGCCTAATCATTGACTTGCCCCGTGCATATCTCCTGGCTGCATTGGCTAATCCTGGACGGATTTGCGCAGTCGCCATTCTACCCGCAAAACGGCGTTGCATCCACTTGGAAACGACCGCCGGCGCCCCGCTCTTCTCCCACGCTTGACAACGGCTGCCGTTTTCCCAACAATCGTCAATCATCCCAGGCTTGGCGATAGGCAACGCGCCGGCCAGCGCCAGCATCGCCCGGTCGCGCCAGCCAAACCAACGCCCGGCACACCCGTATACCTCTGTATACCTCTGTCGCCGTTGCCGGGCAGGTGTCGCTCAACGTTCCATCCACACGTCGGCCGCATCCTGATAACGCCCGGACTACAACCAACGCCTCGACCATGTCCGCTGGCGACACGCCTGGTTGCGACGCCGTTGGTTGGAGTAGTCGTTACGGTGGTCTCTCTGGAACCGCGGGGAACCATATAGTCACGACCCGCAATTGACCTCCGGTCGAGCCGCCCCACGTGGTTCGCTCAAGCGGACGCCGATTACCCGCGGGCGGGGCTGTTGATCAATCAGGGTCGGATCCGGCGCAAGCGGCATACGGCAAGCAACACCCATGAGCCTTGGGGCGTTGGACGCCGGAGCAGAAGCTGGGACGCCCCAAGAGGGACCATGCTGCTCGGCTCGGCAAATGATGGTAGAGGGCATAGTTGCGGTCGTCGCTCAGGCCCGTGACGCGCAACGCGGCGGCCACCGTGCGCTGATCCGGGGTCAGGGTCGTGCCGGCCAACAGGACCTGGGCCTTTTGCCTGGTCGGGCTATGGCGCCGCGCGGCGAAGGGAAAGAGAACGATTGCAATGGCATCCGGCAGGGTGAGCACGGGTGGACCTGCGGTGAGCTGTGGGGTGAACCCAGCCTACCCTGCCTTTGCGTGCGTCCAGTTTTTGTGCCAGGTCCCGGCTGGCTGTGGCAGGGAAACCAGGGTTACACCGAACCTCCCTCAGCCAGGGCGGCCAACTCCGCCTTCGATAGTCCCAACTCCCCGCACAGAACCTCTTCGTTGTGTTCCCCGATGAGCGGCGCCCGCCGGGATATCCTCCAGGGTGAGCCATTGAAGATGGCTCCTGGGCCGGGGTGTCGCAATGTCTCGCCAAGTTCCGGGTATTCGACGTCTGTCCAGAACTTCCGGTCCTCCAGGTGAGGGTCCTGCATGACCTCGTCCGGGGAACGGATCGCCCCCGTGTTGGAGCCACGCTGCTGCAAGCCGTGGTAGGCCGCGTCCCGAGGGATGTTGGCGAGGAAGTTCACAAAAATTCCGCGAATATGTGACTGGCTCTCGGCGATAACCATTGGGTCCTGGTATTTTTCATCCAGCAGGTCGCCCGCCAGGCCGTGCTCAGCTATCCACGGCGCAAGCGTCAGCACCCGCTCCGGGGTAATCTGACCGACATTCACGTATTTTCCATCCTTGCAGAGGATCTGGGCGTTGGGCCCGGTGGCGGCGTTGCCGCCTCCGGTTCTGCGCGGAACCACATCTCCTTTGTAAATATACTGGTTCACGTGGCCCTCGGTCGTGAGCGCGCAGGCATCATGCACCGAGGCATCTATGTACTGCCCCCGGGCCGTCACCGAGCGGCTGACCAGCGCTGCGGCAATGGCGATGTAGGCGTAGTGACTTCCGATGTGCCAGGCCTGCCCTCCTCCGGGAGCGATGGGCGGCGCGCCCGGCGCCACGTCGTCGTCATAGCCACACCTGGCCATCTGTCCGCCTGCCGCCAGATGCAGCAGGTCGCTGGCCTGGAAGTCCTGCCACGGCCCGGTCTGCCCGAAGGGGGTCAGTGAGCACATGATCAGCCCGGGGTTGGTCTTTGCCAGATCCTCGTACCCCAGCCCCAGGGAGGCCAGATAGCCGGGCCGGAAAGTCTCCAGTATCACATCCGCCTTCTCCGCCATTTGCCGGAACAGCCGGCGCCCGTCCTCCATCTCCAGGTTCAGGGTAACCCCCCGCTTGGAGGTGTTGTAATGCCAGAAGTAAAGGCTCCTATCCCGATCCGGTACGTCCTGGTAGAAGGGACCCACGGTTCGGGCTGCCTCACCGCCGGGCGGCTCTATCTTGATGACGTCTGCTCCCATGTCGGCCAGCTGCTTGCCACACCACTGCCCCTTCTCATCGGCGAGCTCCAGCACCCGCAGCCCCCCGAAGGCTCCCGCGGAGTTCCCGTCCAGTGACCGCGCCGGCGCCGGCGCGGGATTCGCTACCGGCGCATTCCCACTCCACTGCACGGGCGAGGCATCCTCCATCATCTCCTTGAAGTAGGGATAATCTTCCATGCTGAGGTCCGTTGGCCAGAAGGCGCCGTCGGCGAAGCCGCTCACCAGCTCCTCGTGACTGATGCCCAACAACCCCTGAAACACCTCTTTGTTGTGCCCGCCGATCATGGGGCCTGACCGGCTGTTGACTGCCGGTGTCTCCGACATTTTGAAGGGAGCGTTCTGAAGAGGCCACGTCCCCAGCGCGGCATGTTTCATGTCCCGGTATATCTCTCGATGCCTGAGCTGGGGATCATTTTCCACCCGGTCCTGGCTGCTTTGAACGGGCATGGCGGGTACTCCCGCCGCCTGGCACCGCTCCATGATCTCGTACTTGCCCAGGGTGCTGGTCCACGCCTCAATCCCCTGGTCCAGCTCTTCCTGGCGCTCCAGGCGACCTTCGAGGGTGGCGAACTTCTCGGCGGTGGCCCAACCGGGAGAGCCCATCACCTCCACCAACTTCCGCCACTCATCATCAGAGAAGCAGGCGAGGGCGCACCAGTCGTTGTGTTCCGCCGGACTGGTCCGGTAAGCGTTGTGCGGCGCCCCGGTCCGCCCCCGGTAGTTGTTCACCAGGGGCGTGCCAGGCCAGTGGGCGCGGTTGCCCGGCGGGTAACCCTCGCGCATGGTGGACCGACCGTTGGCATGGATGTCCAGAAAAGCGGGGCCATTGAGGGGGACGCCGAGGATCCACTGGGAACTGTCGACATGCTGTCCCTGACCGGTCAGGTTGCGATGGTAAATGGCGCTCAGAGCGTACATGGCCCCGTATAAGCCACCGGTGTCGTCCAGGTAGGACCAGCCCCAACCGGCCGGTGGCTTGTCCGGCAGACCCGACGTGTAGGTCATACCGGACAGAGCTTGCGCAATGGCTCCCATGGTTTGATAGTCCCGATCCCGACCCGTGTGGCCGAAGCCGGACATGGAGAGGTAAATGATGTCGGGCCGGAGCTTCTGCATATCCTCGTAGCCCAGACCCCACCGCTCCAATACACCGTAGGCGAAGTTCTCGATGACGATGTCGGACATGGCCACCAGGCGCCGGGCAAGGTCAATGCCCTGGGCGGTACGGGTGTTCAGGGTGACGCTCAGCTTGTTGGAGTTGGTGTCGCTGAAATGGCCGTTGGTGTTGAGATTAGCGGGAAAGCCCTCGGGGGTGCCCGCGCCCGTCGCGATGTTGTCGCCCCGAGTATTGGGTCTCTGGGGCCATTCGACCTTGATAACCTCGGCTCCCAGCGCTCCCAGCCACCGGGTGCACCAGGGACCGGCCCGCACCCAGGTGAAGTCCAACACTCGGATTCCTGACAAAGCTCCCGGTGTCGTTGGCGCTTCTGCTACGGCCTGCACCATGGAATCACCTCCCGGCTATGGCTGTCTTAAGGTTAACTCGCCTCATTCTAACCCAACGCGGTCGATGGAGATCCCCGAAAACCCAGGAAAGCAGGGTAATCGCATCATAGGCTCCACGCTCGTCACTCCGGCGAAATCCGGAGTCCATTGGTCATAGAACGAATTTGAAGCGTATATGACGAATTCGATCACTGGATTCCTGCGCAAGCAGGAATGACAGCGATGGTGCGATTGCCCTGCCCAGGAAAGCCAATTGCCGGAACTTTCTGAAACGAACCCCAGGCAAATTGACTTGCCGGGAGTCGGGCTGACGAGTGGGCCCGGTGGCAGGCCGCGCACAGAATTGCGCTGCCACAACTGCTACAGGATTAGCCTGGTTTCGCATAGCGGTGAACGAACGTCCGTCGCAGCGCAGGCAGGGCGATCATAGTTGGAACACGAGCAGCGATATACGTCGGTGTTGGGAATCTCACCCAATGCGACCTGGATCGGACTGCCGCACTGCTGGCGCAGGGCAATCGCATCATCGCCGTCATTCCTGCGCACGCAGGAATCCAGTGATCTAATTCGTTAAGTATGCTTCCAATTCGTTCTATGACCAATGGACTCCGGCTTTCGCCGGAGTGACGGGCGTGGAGCCTATGATGCGATTGCCCTGACTGCTGGCGCTGTATGGACTGTTCGAGCGCTTAGAAGCGCTATTCTGTTGCGCTTATGGGGGGCAAGTGTCTCACGCCTGCCCAGGTACAATCGCCGCGGTCCCGGCCAGGCGTTTGGCGAACGAAATTGGCCCGACCGTTCGCCTGGTCGGACCAACTGTTGCGTACCAGTTCCACCGCGTGGAAAAGTACGGCGTGCCATGTCGCTTGGTGGAGACGGGGGAGAGTCGCACTCCCCGTCCAGAAACTCCCCTGATCGGATATGCTACAAGCGTGTTCGGCGATTTAGTCTCGCTGCTGAGGACTCCCGCCGACAGGATGCCCCAACCGCCAGCCGATAAAATCTATGGCCCCGGGTATCGGTGTCCCTGGGGTAGCATTCCGGAATCATAGTACGTCCGCTTCCCAGTTTCCGGACTTGCTGGTGACAGACGTAGCCGCTACTAGGCGGCTAGAGCGAATTCACGTTCGCCAGTTGTTTGTTCGCCACTGTTTTAACGAGGGCAGCAGCAACCTCGGCCTGCAATCCGTCAGAAACCGCTCCTGTCGAACCTACGCGTCCCCATCTGGAATCGCCGCCAACTGTCGGCGACGCACCTATAATGATAGCATCGGACGGGAAAGGCGGCAATTACCATGTTCGTACCTCAGGGCAATCGCACCATCGCTGTCATTCCTGCGCAAGCAGGAATCCAGTGATCGAATTCGTCAAATACGCTTCAAATTCGTTCTATGACCAATGGACTCCGGCTTTCGCTGGAGTGACGGGCGTGGAGCCTATGATGCGATTGCCCTGGTTCGTACCTCGATCATGGTTTTCTTGAGATGGCCTCGCCGAAGGCGAGAGCGCCTACGGCGCCAACCTCGTCCTTCCACTGGTCGATTTCGACCCTCCACTGATCAAACTGAGCTTGGGTCGCCAGGCCGTACTGCGTCGCCGCCGCAACCACTCCGGGCATGAAGAACCAGTCGTTGATGAATGCATGCAGGAAGGATATTTCCTCTGCCGTGTCGAAATAGTCGAAAGACCCGCTGGCGTTGATGTCGGCAAACCCGGCGTGCAGCAGGGCGCTCTTAAGTTCCTTCCCCATCTGAGGGTGGCCGCCATTGGCGGCCAGCAATTTGGTGAAGGTGGCCCACGCCTCGGGAATGTGTTCTCCGGCGGGTTCGATGAAGGATGAATCGGCGATCATCTCCCGGCTGGCCAGGATGCCGCCGGGCTTGAGCACTCGTTTCACCTCCTGCAATGCAGTTTGCGTATCGGGCACGTGCATCAACACTGTGTGGCAGTGCGCGACGTCAAAATAGTTATCCTCGAACGGCAACTCGTACACGTTGCCCACGTGGTACGTGATGTTGTCGTGCCCGCCGGCCGCGGCCGCGGCACGGGCCATCTCAATCTGGCTCTCCTCCATGTCCACGCCGTGCACTTCTCCCGGTTGCACCGCAGCGGCCAGCCCCACGGTGATGGTGCCGGGGCCGCACCCGAAGTCCAGCAAGCGCAAGCCTGAGCGCAACTGCGGAAGCAGATGGGCGGCGTGTGCGTGAACGTTGCGCCGATCCAGCAGTTGCAAAAACTCGGGACTGTACCCCATGGTGTATTCATGATCTGCAGGAACAGTATTGGTCATTCAGCCTCCTCCTATCCAATTGCCTGGCGGGTCTTACCGCTGTGAGACTACCCCAACACGCCCGGATTTTCCAATGCAGGCATTGGCCTTTTGCCAGCGAGTTGCCCGCGCAACCGTGTATCCTGGCAAAGCCGGTCACGCGCCAGGCCAACGGGTTGGTTCGCTGCACTCGTGAATGTTCGCCACTGGCTCATGCGGCGATGCAGTCTTCGGACAACTTAAAACCCGATCCCCGCAGGTTGCCAGGGCAATCGCACCATCGCCGTCATTCCTGCGCAAGCAGGAATCCAGCGGTCGAATTTGTCAAATACACTTCAAATTCTTTCATGCTATGGCTAATGGACTCCGGCTTTCGCCGGAGTGACGGGCGTGGAGCCTATGATGCAATTGCCCTGCGCAGGTTGCCCCCAATACCAACTGACGGGTAAGATGGCCCCACCCTGGGCATCCCTGCCCGCACCGTAGGTGAATCCATGGCGATCTACCGACTCTACGCCGGCGACGACGGCCAGTCGCATATCGAAGAGACCAGCCTGGCTGACCATCCGGAATTGGGCGACGCGCAGGCCGCCCAGTCGATCAACTTTCGGGAATGGCCGCCGGGACACTTTATCGACTGGCACCCGGCGCCCCGACGGCAGTACATCATTTCCCTTCGCGGCGAGATCGAGATCGGCCTCGGCGATGGCACGACTTTCCGCTACGGCCCCGGAGACGCGCGACTGGTGGAAGACACCACGGGACAGGGGCACACCACCCGCGTAATCGGCGACGTTCCCAGTCTCACCGCCGTGATCCCCCTGGCCAGTTGATCCCCCTGGCCAGTTGATCCCCCTGGCCAGTTGAGCCCAAAGCCCGTTCACCCCAGCACACAGGAGGTTACCCTCATGGGACAGATAGTGCGCGTTTACACCGGCAGTGATGGCGAGAGCCATTTCGAGGAAATTACACCGGACCAGTTCGCTGAGATTGCGAACAACGTGGGCCCGGGCGACATCAATGTCAACCGCCGGGAGTCCCCCAGCTTCTCCGACTACCACAACGCCCCGCGCCGGCAGTACGTCGTCAACATGAACGGCATCGCCGAATTCGAGGTGGCCGATGGCACCAAGGTGCGGATGTTCCCGGGCGACGTACTGGTAGCTGAAGACCTGACCGGTCACGGACACATCGCCCGCAGCATCGGGGACGATTTCCGCGTCTCCCTGGCTGTTCCTCTTGCGGAAGGCTAAACCGGAAGTAAGCAGGAGGAACGACGCCATGATTGTCCGTATCTACGCCGGCGACGACGGCGAATCCCATTTCGAAGACCTGACCGCCGACCAGTTCGCTGACATCGCCAACGAAGTCGGACCTGGCGACTTCACCGTCGGTCAGCGGCCTGCCGGGTGGTGGCAGGACTATCACACCGCGCCCAGGCATCAATACGTGGTTTTCCTGTCGGGCGGCACCGAGATCGAGGTGGCCAGCGGCGCCAAGCGTCAGTTCGGCCCTGGGGATGTGCTGGTCGCTGAAGACCTTACCGGCCACGGGCACATCATACGCAACGTCGGGGAGGAACCCCGGGTGTCCCTGGCTGTTCCTTTGAAATAATCCCTTCGGATCTGGCGCGTCAACGGGGGTGATGTCAGCATCGCCCCCGTTAGCGTTGTGCGGTACCGGCGCCGGCGAGCAATCGTTGCAGGTGGATCAGCCCCTGCTGTTGCCGCGCGGTGCGGGCCACACGTCCCCAATCCGGCGGTTGCAACGACGCAGCCAGTTCCCGGGTGATTTCGTTCTCGGTCAGCCTCCCCTGTTTGCGGTACGTTTCCAGCGCCGCCGCCGATCTGACCGCGTTGCCTGAGAGCCCGGCCCATCCGTGCAAAAAGGGCAACACGGCGTTCACCGCAATGTCTCCGGCCCGCCCGGGCCCGATCAGGGCCGGCCCCCCTGTGGCGTCACTGCCCACGCTCAACGCCCTGGTCAAGGTTGATGGATTGTCCGAAATGGCCGCGTTCGTCAAGCCGCTCAGGATGCCCTCGTCGGCGAACCGGGCCAGCAACTCAGCGGCTCCGGCCACTCTGCGGCGCGGGTGATTCGATGGACGCACCCGAAACAACTTCCACTGCGCCGGGTCCAGTGGCGGACCCAGTTTCGCGCCGCCGCCGTTGAATGGGCTCCGTCGTGGGCTGTCCGCAAATCCGGCGACGGCCAGCAGCGCGTCGGCCAGCATTGCGCTGCGAACCTGTGCGGGCAACCGACACGCCATGCTTTCCAGCGCATCGATCGGGGCATTGGTCGCGAGTTGCAGGAAGGCATGCTGGTTGTGTCGATAACCCAGGGCCTCGCAGATCGCTTCCCACAGGGTTTGCGGGGGAGCTTGCGCCGACATCAACTGTTGCAGCACGCGGCTTCGGGCAAGGAACCGCTCGTCTCCCGCACGATTGAGCAGGGCGGCCATTCGTTCTGCGGTGTCGGGCCTCCGGTAGCCGTGTCGTTCCAGCAACCGCCAGAGGTTATCCCTGGCCTCGTCAGGACTCTCTTCATCGGCTGGAGCATCCAGCAGGTCCTGCAATGCAACCAATGGAGGTCGCCGGCCGCTCGCCGTGTTCGAATGGGCTCCCGCCGTTTCCAGCGCCACGTGCAGCGCCACCCCATTGTAGTTGGGATCCTCGTGGTGACCGTGCGATCGCCAGTCTTGCTGCCGTAGATGCACTTCCACGTCGCCCTGCACGAGGCCCTGGTCTTCCACCAGCAGCAGGGCGTTCCGGAAGTCGGGTCCAGCCGTGACGCCCGGACGCCCGGGGTACAACACTCGGATCCGGTGACCGCGTTCGGTTTTTAGCGCGCGGCTGCGCGTTGCCCGTCGTTGCCAGAGGCGCGCCAGTTGTTTTTCAGTGATCGGCGGGAGCGTCTCTTGCGGGTCGGGGTCGGGCGGTGTCTGGCTGATATCCGCTTCCGGCGGGTCGTTGACGTTCATCTGTGGCAACCTGCATCGTGTGTACCATCCGCCGGTTTCATCCGTCTATCGTTCGCTGTCAGCAACCACTGCGGATGCGGTCGGCGCGCGATACTCGCCCCGTTGCCACAGGAGCAGGCCGGCTGCAAGCGGCGCCGCGACCGCGACCGCGCTCAATGCCAGAGCTTTGCCGTATTGGTCCTGGGTGGCGGCCGCGCCAAAAATCATCAGCAGGTTGGCCAGGGCCAGGGCCGCGTACAGGATTGCCGCCCAGCGAGGTCGCCACATGCTGCCGAACCCGGCCACGAAGCCGGCGATGGCGCCTCCCAGAACCACGCTGCCCATGGCGCCGGTTGCTTCCCGGGGGTACCGCAGAAACAAATTCGTCCAGGCCAGGCACTCGGTATGGACGACGTACTCGCCCACCTGAATCGCGCCGCAGTTCATGCCTATAACCTGCGCCCACACGGTCTGGCACAGGCCGCCAATGAGTCCCATGGCCAACGCGATCAGCCTGGTGTAGAGCTGTGAGCTGGTATATGCGCCCATTTGTGCCTCAATCCGAACCGAACTTGCGGCCTTCGATTCTATCCTATGTCCAACTCCGCCGGAGCGTCGCGCACGGCCGCTGGTGGTAGAATGCGGCAATCTACGGCATCTGGAGGGACAATGGCTGCCAGCAAGATTACCATCGGCAACGTGGAGATCGCTTCGTTGTCGGACGGCCTACTGGAGTTTGACATCTGCAACTTCTTCCCCGATATTCCGGCTTCGGAGTGGGAGCCTTTCCACGATCACCTGACCCCCGACCGCAAGGTGAGCTTCAACCTGGCCTGTTTCCTGGTGCGCTCCGAGGGCAAGAACATTGCCATCGACACCGGGTTGGGAGCCAAGGATACTCCCGAAACCCCGTGGGGCGAACTGCTGGACGACATGGCCCGCAACGGGGTATCCGCGGACGAAATCGACGCGGTGGTGATGACCCACCTGCACCGCGACCACGTCGGCTGGAACACCGTTCGCGACGACGGCGGGAACCTGAAGCCGACCTTCCCCAACGCCCGGTATTACTTCAGCAAGGTTGACCTTGACGCCAGCCACGACCCGGCTCTGCAACCCGACCGGTTCCCCAACGCGCCGGATTGCGTGTGGCCCCTGGTCGAGATGGGCCTGGTGGAATTGATGGAGGGCGAGTACAGCATCACCGGCGAGCTGACCACGCTGCCCACGCCCGGGCATACGCCCGGCCACATGAGCATCATGATCAACTCCGGTGGCGAGCGTGCCCTGGTGCTGGGCGACGTGCTGCACAACACCTCGCAGATCCAGCAGACCCACTGGGCGTCCCGCGCCGACATCATCCCGGAACAGGCCATTTCCACCCGGCAAACGGTGCTGGACCGCCTGGAGAGCGAGGGCATCCCGGTGGCGGCGGTGCATCTGCCCGCGCCCGGGTTCGGCAAGATAGTTCGTCTGCAGGGCCGACGCTACTGGCAGGCTATCTGAACTAATCCTGCAGGCAGGATCGCAGCGTCACTGCTGTGCAGGGGCGAATAATTATTCGCCCCATAGGCATCAAGTTAAGGGAAGCTGCCGGTAAGATGGTGATTGCATTCCAATCAATCGCCACCGGAGCTTCCCATGAGCAGTGTGCCAGAAGTTGCCCAGGCCATGAGCCGGGTTCTCACCGGAGTGGCCCAGCAGGCCGCCGCCGAGACGGGGCTGGTGCAACGGCGTTCCAAACTCACCGGTCCCGGCTTGGTGCAGACCCTGGTTTTCGGTTGGCTGGCCGACCCGGACGCCAGCCTCAGTTCGCTGACCCAGATGGCGGCCACGCTGGGGGTGACCATCAGTCCCCAGGGCCTGTTCCAGCGGTTCACGCCCCAAGGGGCGGAATGTCTGTACCGAGTTTTGCAAGAGGCTTTGGGTCAAGTTATTGACGCCGAACCGGTGGCGATTCCGCTACTGCGGCGCTTCACCGCCGTGTTGATCCAGGACAGCTCGGTCATCATGCTGCCCGACGGACTGAGCGAGGTCTGGGCCGGTTGCGGCGGCAGCGGTTCCTATGGACAGTCAGCCCTGAAACTACAGGTCCGGCTGGATTTGACCACTGGACTGATGCTGGGGCCTTTTCTGACTGATGGGCGAACCCCGGACAGCAATTCTGCGGTGCAGACGGCGCCGGTCCCAGCTGGCGCGCTGCGCATTGCCGACTTGGGGTATTACCGACTGGATACCTTCCGGGAATTGGCGGCGCAAGGGGGCTATTTCCTGTCTCGGTACAAAGCCGGAACCAAACTCTACCGGCATGATGGCGCGGAACTGGACCTGCGGAAGCTGCTGTCCACTCCGTCGGCAACCGGCATTGACCGGCCGGTATTGCTGGGGCGCGCCCACCGCTTGCCTGTCCGCCTGCTGGCCGTCAAAGCGCCCCCAGAAGTGAGCGCCCAGCGGCGGCGGCAACTCAAAGACCACGCCCGCAAGAAAGGTCAGCAGCCCAGCAAAACCCGGTTGGCCTTATGCGACTGGACCATCTACGTTACCAACGCGCTCCCATCCCAGATCAGCCGAGATGAGGCAATGGTATTGGCGCGGGCGCGCTGGCAGATTGAACTGCTTTTCAAACTGTGGAAGCAACACGGAGGCATTGACCGCTGGCGCTCCGCCAATCCCTGGCGGATCCTCTGTGAGGTCTATGCCAAACTGACCGCCATGGTCATCCTGCACTGGACTTTGCTGACTGCGGTCTGGATGTACCCGGACCGAAGCCTGGTCAAGGCCGCCGCCGCCGTCCGTCGCTACGCCGTAATGCTGGCTACTGCCATGACCGGACTACTTACGGCAACCATGGTCATCGAGCAGATTGGCTTATGCCTGCGCGCCGGGTGTAAAATCCAGCGGCGTCGTCAACGCCCCGGGTCATATCAACTACTACTCGCCCTAACCGACGACGCTTAACTTGATGCCTATGGGGCGAATAATCATTCGCCCCTGCCTTTTCTACAATGGGAAAGTGATGTGGCGCCACGGTTTCAGGAAGGTCAGGATACTGGGGTCCGATTATTCGTACCTGGCCAGCGCCGAGTTGCTGGCCGGGAGCCGCATACCGGTTGATATGGCGCCCGGCGGAACCGTCGCCAGCGCCGAGTTGGCATCCCTCTGATTAACGCCATCTAGCGCCCCTGCCCGCGTCCAGGTAGTCTTGCGCGGAGCCGAGGCCCTCCAGCGCCAGCCCGTAGCCCAGGATGTCGTGGAGGACACCTTTGACCTGGTGGGTGAGGAGCGCCCGCGAATAGCGCAGCACCAGGCGCGGTTGCTGAGCGAGTTGGCGAGCCAGTTCCCAGGCCCGGGGCAGCAACTCATCGGGTGGGAGCACCTCGGCAACCAGCCCGAGTTCCTGGGCCTTTTCCGCGTCCAGCATCTGGCCGGTGAGCAGGAAATAGCGACCCCGGTTCAGACCCAGCAGCAACGGATAGATGATGTGCATTCCGTCACCGGGGGTCAGTCCGCTCATGAAGTGGCCCGAATCCTGGAACGTGGTGTGCGGCGCGGCCAGGACGATATCGCTGAGCAACGGCAGTTCCGAGTGACGCAGCGCGGGCCCGTTGATGGCCGCGATGATCGGCACCTCGATGTTCAGCAGGTTGCCCAGCAGGTGCTTGCCTTCCCAGTAGGTGGCGTCCCACTGCTCCGGCGTCCGGCGCGGCACGGTGTCGCTGCTGCCGGCCGGACCGGTGAACCCCTGGCCGGCGCCGGTCATGATGATCACCTTGTTCTCCGGGTCAGTCCCGATGGTGTGAAACACCTCGGGCAGTTCGGTGTGCGGGCCGGCGCCCCATTGCAGCGTGTCCCCGTCGCTGTGCAACGTCATCAGGAGGATGCCGTCCTCGCGTTCGAATCTGGCAAACTGGAACCGGTCCTGGTAGTCCTCAAGCCGTGCCATGGTCGTCTCCTTTTCTTTCAGCATTTGCGGTCAAGTATAATCAACAACTCCCGGAGACGTGGAACTTCCGAAGATTTGCACAACCGCTTTTGGCCGTCACGGTCTCCCGTTACACAGCAGGTTAATCGACATGACCGCATCGAACTTCAACATAGGACCACAATATCTGTCCGGCGCGTCGCCTGGCGATGTTGCGCCCCTGGACCGCAGGCCGCGAACGATGTTCCGGTCGCCCCGCTGTGTCGATATGGATCAGCTGGACACGGACATCGCGTTCGTGGGGATGCCCTTCGACCAGGGTACGTTCGGCCGCCCCGGAGCCCGCTATGGACCGGATGCGCTGCGGGACGCGCCACGGGCCTATTCGTACCTGGATCCCTACGGGCAGGGGCAGGACGCCGAGGGCTTCTTCGACGCGGACGCCGGAGACGAACTCCTGCGGGGCATCACCATGGCGGACTGCGGCAACGTGACCGTGAACCCTTCGGACGTGGTGCACAATTTCGAGCGGCTGGCCGGCGTGGTGTCGCGGATCGCCGAGCGCGGCGCGTTTCCCGTGATCCTCGGCGGTGACCACGCGATCACCTTCCCGGCGGTGGCCGGCCTGGGCCGGTTCGCGCCGTTGGACATTGTCCACTTCGACGCTCACCTGGATTACACCCACGACTACCAGGGAACCCTGCTCACCCACGGCAGCCCGATTCGCCGCTGCCATGAACTGGAGCATGTGGGTTCAATATCGTCGGTGGGCATCCGCAGCGTGCGTCGGGCTCCGTATGAGGAGGCCATGGCCCACGGAAACACCATCGTGACCACCCGACAGTTCCGCGAAATGGGTCCCGAAGCCGTTGCCCAGAGCCTGCCCGTCGGGTCCAACCTCTACATCACCTTTGACGTGGACGTGCTCGATCCAACCCAGGCCCCCGGCACCGGTACGCCGGAAGTGGGCGGGCTGTATTACGAGGAGTGCCGCCGTTGTTTGATTGCCCTGGTGGCCCGCGCCAACCTGGTCGCGTTTGACGTGGTGGAGGTCGCGCCGCCATACGACGTTTCCGACCTGACCGTGCAGGTGGCCACCCGACTGATCGCCGACGTTCTGGCCGCCCGTTTTCCGTCCCGCTGATCAACTCCAGCCAGTGCACGATTCCTCGCTGCTGGTCAATTCGTCGGAGTTTGTGGCCGCTGTAGAACCGGCGATCCTGCACGCGCGCCGCCGCGTGCTGTTCCAGGTGATGACCTTCGAACTGGATTCGGTGGGGCGGCATTTCTGGGACCTGCTCGTCCGCTCGCCGGCTGAAGAAAAGGTCCTGTGCGTTGACGCATTCTCCACCGCCAAGATCAGCGATGATCTGGTCTTCAGCCCCCGGTGGGTGTTGGATTCGGACTTCCGCCGCGAGGCCGGCGAAACGCGGCGCCTGCTGCGCCAATCCAAACTGGAAGGCGTCCGCATTGTCGTCACCAACCCCATGGGCAGCCTGTGGCGCAAGTACCCATTCCGCAACCACAAGAAAATGATGGTCGTTGACGACCAGGGTTTTCTTGGCGGCATCAACCTGAGTGAGCACAATTTCAGGTGGCCGGACCTGATGATGCGGACCGACTGCCCGGCCCTGGTGGACGCCCTGGCTCGGGACTTTTATCGCACGCTGGACGGAGTGAACGCTTCGCAGGCCCGGTCCACGCCGCTGGGGAGGCTGTTCTTCCTTGATGGCCGCCGCAGCCGTTCCGAGTACGACGCATTATTCGAAATCATAGGCCAGGCCAGGGAGTCGGTCGACGTGGTCACGCCCTATGTTACGGATCCGCTGCTGCGGCGCCTCGCCGAGCTGCCGTCATCGGTCAGGGTTCGGGTTATCAATCCGGCCCACAATAACAAGGCCGTGCTGCAACAGGCATTGTTCCGCGCGGCCTCCGGGTCAAATCTCGAAATCTTTTTGTATCAGCCGGAAATGTGCCACGTCAAAGCCATTCTGGTCGACGGCTCGCAACTCATCCTGGGCAGTTGCAATTTCGATCTCGTGGCCTACGACTTGCAACAGGAGCTTGTGCTTTGCACCGACGACCCCGCGTTGGTTGATCAGTTCCGCAAAAGGGTCCTGGGCCCACTGCTGGCCAACAGTTTGCCAGCCAAGTCCGCCCCGGCGCGTCTGTATCACCGGGGCGGCCTCGTCGTGCAACTGTTGCAGTGGTACGTCAGCGTACTCAGCCGGTTGGCGCGTTAGCCTCGACTGATTGCGGCCGGGTTTCGACACGGCCAACCGCGGCGGCGACCGGAGCGCTGCTAAATCGGGAGTTTGGGCTCCGTGCCGTCGGGCACGTCGATGTCAAACGCGTTGGCGTTGAAGGCCAGGAGCGAGTAGTACCCGAAGAGCGTGGTCAGCTCGGTCAACCCCAGGGCGCCGAACTGGTCGATGGCGGCCTGGAAGGTCGGTTCGGTGACGCGGTGGTTGTTGAACAGCTCGGTGGCATAGTTCACCACGGCCTGCTCGTCCGACGGCAGTTGCGGCAATGCTTTGCGGTCACGCAGGTTGTCAACGAACTCCGCGCTGATTCCCTGCTCCTTGGCTCGGACGGAATGGGCGTGCCAGATGTACTGGCAGTCCATGTTCCGCGCCGTGAGTATCATAGCCAGTTCCTGGATTCTCTTGGGCAGCGAGGACTCGTCGCGCAGGTAGTTGACGAGGTGGTTGGCTCGCTTACGCATCTCGGGGCTGTTGATCATGGCAGAGCCAGGACCACTGGAAACCACTCCGCCGGAATCGGCGGTCTCGTGATCAAAGGCTTCTCGCAATTGTTCCGGGACCTGGTCTCGGGTCAAGATTGGCGTCCGCATGTTGGCCTCCCAAAGCTTTTGGGCCAATATAGACTGGCGAATGATTGCGCAGCAAGTCGCGCTGCCCGGCGTGCCTTCCGCGGAGCAAGTGATTCGGTGGTCCGCACCCGATTCGTTCACGTCAAGGCGCGCCTGACCCTGCGCTCCCGGTTCGTATTCCTCATATCGCTTTGGCGGAATTCGTAATAGAATACCTGCATTCACCCGTGGCCAGGAGGGATGGCAATGGCAACCGTGAACAGCGTGACGGGGCCGATCGACACCGACGACCTGGGGTTCACCCTCAGCCACGAGCACGTGGGAACCAATGCCGCCGGCCTGCGCCATACCTACCCGGAGATCATCGACCGTGAGGGCGTCCGCGAACAGTCCATCGCCGCCATGCGCGCCGTGAGGGAAGACGGTGTGCGCACCATCATCGACGTGAGCACCTTCGACCTGGGGCGGGACGTGCAACTGATCCGCGAAGTGGCCTTGGGCAGCGAAATGCAGGTGGTCGTCGCCACCGGCAACCACCTGGCCGTGCCCCGGCCTTTCGGTGAAATCTCTCCGGACGTAATCGCCGAGCTCTACGTTCGCGAAATCGAGGAGGGCATCGAGGGCACCGGTATCAAGGCCGGCATCATCAAGGTAGCCAGCGACGAGGGCGGGATTACCGCGCCACAAGAGAATGTGCTGCGGGCGGCGGCGCGCGCCCAGAAAGCCACGGGCGTGCCCATTTCGACCCACACCTGGTCGCCGGAACGCATCGGCGATGCCCAGGTGCGTATCCTCGAGGAGGAGGGCGTCGACCTGGACCGCGTGTACATCGGCCACAGCAATGACGACACCGACCTGGAGTACCTGCTGGGCCTGCTGAACAAGGGCGTGTGGTTGGGCCTGGACCGCTATCCCGGCGGCTTCCGCCCCGGCACTCCGGACTGGGAGCAGCGGACGGAAGTGGCCAAGGCGTTGATGGACGCCGGGTTTACGCACCGCATATTCCTCTCCCACGACTACTCGGTGCCCAAGGCGCGCTACGGCGCGGAGGTGCAGGAACAGCGCCGCCGGGCCAATCCCGACGGCTATAACTTCATCCCGCGTTACGTGCTGCCCCGCCTGAGGGAAATGGGAGCGTCCGACGCGGACATTCACCGGATCACCGTGGAAAACGCCCGACGCTTCTTCGCCGGCGAGTAATACCGCAGTCGAGACCCTACGGTAAAACAGTCGTGATATCGTCGCTGGCGCGAAGCGCCCACTATAAGTGGTACGCCTTCGCCACCCTGGCGGTGGGCACCTTCGCCTCCGTGGTTGACCATGGCAGCGTGGGTGTGGCGCTGCCGAGCATCGCGACCTATTTCCAGACCGACATTCCCAGCGTGCAATGGCTGGTGATCGGATACGCGATGACGATCATCGCGCTGCTGCTGCCCATGGGCCGGCTGGCGGATATCATCACCTCGAAACGGGTGTATATCATCGGTTCGGTTGTGACCATTGCCGGTTCCATCGCCGCCGGTACGTCTGACGATCTGGGTGTGCTCATCGTATCGCGCATCGTCCAGGGCACCGGCGCCGCCATGACCCAGGGCACCGGCATGGCCATCATGATCGGCGCGTTTCCGCCCAACGAACGCGGCAAGGCAATCGGCCTCATCATGACCATGGTCGGCACCGGGGCCGTTGCCGGCCCGGCCATGGGCGGGTTTCTTGTGGACGCCTTCGGATGGCGCTCGGTGTTCTTCGCCACCATTCCCATGGTGGCGGTCAGCATCGCCATGTGTGTGGCTGTACTGGGCAACGCGAGCCAACTTGGCCCGGTTAGTGGACCGCATCGCGGTCGTTTTGACTGGCTGGGGGCATTTTTGTCGTCCAGCGCCCTGCTGGCGTTGCTGCTGGGCATCACCAATGGACATCGCAGCGGCTGGACATCGCTGCCGATACTGGGCGCTGCCGCTGCCTTCGTGGTTCTCCTGGCAGGTTTTATCTGGTGGGAGCTGCGCATCGCCAGCCCCATGCTGAACTTGCGATTGTTCCGACGACGCAACTTCTTCCTGGGCGTGACGGCGAACCACCTCATGTTTGTCGGCAGTTCGGCAATTTTGTTCATGACGCCGTTCTACCTGCAGAATGTTCTGGGCTACAGCCCGTCCGTGGCGGGTTTGTGCGTGGTGCCGGGCGCGCTGTGCATGGCGATGCTGGGGCCGCTCAGCGGCCGGCTTTCCGACCGTTACGGTTGGCGCAAGTTCACGGTTACGGGCATGCTGCTTTCCATCACCGGCATTGCGATTCTCTCCCAGGCGAACGCCGATTCTTCACTGTTCCAGGTGATCCCCGGACTGATGCTCACCTCCAGCGGAATGGGCACCTTCTATTCGCCCAACTCAAGCTCCATACTGAGTGCGGTTGAAAGGGAAAGCCACGGCGTCGTTTCGGCATTGGTCAACCTCATTCGCAACGCGGGCAACGTGGTCAGCGTCGCTGTCGCCACCGCCATCGTGACCGCTACCATGGCTTCCATGGGTTACGAGCCCAGCCTGGACGCGGTGCGTCATGGCGCGGCCGGCGGCGTGGGAACCGCGTTCACCGTCGGCATGAAATACGCGTTCTTCACCATGATCGGCGCGCTGACGGTCGCGCTTATTTTGTCGGCGTTGCCCACTCACCGGGAGGTACAGGCCGGTCCGACGCCGGTTACTCGGGAACCAGCCTTGCGTCCGGTCACCAGCCAGGGACAGGAGGATTAAACATGACAACCACCACCCCAAAGGACTGCGGCGAAGGAATCCTTGAAGCCTTCCGCAACCTGGGCATAGATTACATAATCTCGTCACCGGGTTCGGAGTGGGCTCCGGTATGGGAAGCGCTGGCCCGCCAGAAGGTCAACGAAACGCCCGGGCCGCAGTACATCAACTGCTGGCACGAGACCCTGGCCGTTAACATGGCCAGCGGGTACACCCGGGTCACCGGCCGGATGCAGGCGGTCCTGCTGCACGCCGGCGTCGGCCTGCTGCAGGGCAGCATGGGCGTGCACGGCGCCATGATCGGCGAGGTGCCGATGCTGGTGTGCTCCGGCGAGGCGACCAGCTATGGCGAAGACCCTGAGATCGACCCCCAGGGGCAGTGGTACCGCAACCTCAGTGTGGTGGGCGGGCCCGACCGGTTCGCCGACGCCTTCACCAAATGGAGCGGAAGGGCCACCAGCCCGCACACCGTGTACGAGCAGCTGGTGCGGGCCGGCGAACTGGCCCAGCGGGTTCCCCAGGGGCCGTCCTTCATGAACATCCCCATTGAGACCATGGTGCATTCCTGGACGCCGCCGGCAAAGCTGCGCGCCATCCCGTCCGCGCCCAAAATCCGCCCGGCGGACCAGGACATCGCGGCACTGGCCGACCTGGTTGCCGGAAGCAAGTCGCCGTTGGTCATCACGGACAGCGCCGGGCGCGAAGTCGAGGGGTTCAACAATCTCGTCGCGCTGGCCGAGATGTTCGCCATTCCGGTGGTGGAGAGCGCGGCGCTGTACGCCAACTTCCCCAAGGGTCACCCACTGTATCTGGGCGGCCAGCCGGAACGTTATCTCCAGCAGGCCGACCTGGTGATCCTGGCCGGCAGCCGCGCCCCCTGGTATCCGCCGCAGGCCGGCCCGCAACATGCCACCGTCGTGGCCATGGGCGAGACCACGGTCAAGGACTACATGGTGTACCAGAACCTCTTCGCGGACCGCTACGTCGAAGGGGATCTCACCATCGGGTTGGGTCTGCTGGTCGAGGCGTTGCAACCCGCCGTGGCCAGTCGCCGGGACGAGATCGAAGCGCGGCGTCTGCGCTGGGCTGCGGAACATGATCGGTTGGCCGAGGAAACCTACGCGGCGGAGGCTGCGGCCAGCGGCAGCCGGCCCATCGATCCAGCCTGGCTATGCGCCGTGCTGAGCGAGGTCATGCCCGACAACGTCGTCTACGCCGAGGAAGTCACCACCCACCGCGGCGCCATAGGTCGACACGTCGTCTGGGACCGGCCGCAGAGTTACTACAAGACCAACGGAGGCCTGGGGCAAGGCCTGGGACTGGCGCTGGGGGTCAAGCTGGCCAAGCCCGACCAGCCCGTGGTGGCTCTCATGGGCGACGGCGGTTTCCTGTACAACCCGGTTACGCAGTGTTTTGGCGTCGCCGGAGAGGCCAACCTGCCCTTTATGACGGTGTTGTTCAACAACGAGTGCTATGAGGCCATGCGGGGCAACCACCTGGCGTACTACCCCGACGGCGTGGCCGCGCGCTCCGACATCTGGCACGGCGTGCATATCCCCGGGCCTGATTACGCCAAGCTGGTTGAACCTTTCGGCGGCTACGGCGAACGGGTGGAGGACCCCGCCCATCTTGCCCAGGCTCTGCGCAACGGCCTGGAAGCCGTCAACGAAGGGCGCATCGCGCTAATCGACGTCGTCCTCAACAAGTAGTGGACAGCAAGCACGGAACCCCATACTCATCAGCAGTGCGTACCGGAAGGTGCGATTGGAGGCTGCGTCATGTCCATTAGCGCCGAAAACAAGCAGAAGATCGCCGGCCTGGTCAAGGACTTGCTAATCGAGCGGTTCCACGAGAAGTTCGTCTTTGACCCGATTGTGGTTCAGCATGAGATCGATCACGACGGCGATGAATACCTGGACATTTACATCGTGTTTGATGGCGACCAAAAGAATCTGGACCCGGGCTGGACCATCAAAATCCCCGGTCATATCTGGACAGAATCAATAGCGATAGGGGTGCCCAGCGTCCCCGGCATATCGTTCGTGGAAAAATCCGAGTGGGAAGAACTGTTCGCGAGCAAGTACGGTGAATCCTGACGATCTCATCAGGATTGCCCGACACCTGGCTGCGGGCGGGGTTGGTGGACGGCGCGGTCGGCCCCGCCAGGCCGAACTGCGTCGAGCCGTCAGTACCGCGTATTACGCGCTATTCCATGCCCTCGCCCGCTGCTGCGCGGACATGCTGGTCGGTTCGACTCCCGCGCGCCGGAGGCAGCCGGCGTGGGAACGCGCCTACCGGTCTCTGGAGCATGGTGTTGCTAAAGACCGCTGCAACAATCAGCGCGAGATGCGGCAGTTCCCGGCGGAAATTCAAGATTTTGGGCACTGGTTTGTAGTCATCCAGCGTTATCGGCACCAAGCCGACTACGACCCGGAAGCAATGTTTTCGCGCTCTCAAGCATTAGAACTGATCAACGAGGCCAGTAGGGCCATTGCCGGATTTCGGCGTGCCGGCACCATGGACCAACGTGCTTTTGCCATCCATGTTTTGTTCAGGTCACGGCGGGACTGATATGGAAAGGCGAGACGTTACACCGCGGTGACGATTTCCCTTGCCAACTCGATCAATCGCTCGTCGGCCCCGTAATCTCCCAGCAGCGACAGGCCGACGGGCAAACCGTCAACTTCGGCCAGCGGCAAACTGATCTGCGGCCGGCCGGTGTTCCCGGCTACCGAGGTGAGCGCGCTGTTGCGCAGCCGCAGCGTGTGTCGCTCGGAAACCCGCTGGCCAATGAGCGGAGCCGGAGACACCGTGGTCGGCAGGCACACCACCACGTCCCCGCCGTCGAACACCTCGTTCATGCGGGTGATGACGCCGTCACGACCGGCCTGGGCGATGACGATCTGCTCGTCGGTTACCGAGTGAGCCATGGCATAGCGGTCCGAAACCTCAAAGCTGAATGTCGGATTGACCTGGTCGATCCAGTCGCGGGCGGACTCCCACGCCTCGCGGCTCTGCAACACCTGCTGGTGTCCTGACCATTCTTCGAGGCTGGTGGAGGAGAGCCGCAACGTTGACGACGTGGTGAACAGCGGGCCAATTTTCTCGAGAACTGCTTCTACCGCTTGGCGCGTGTCCGGCTCGGCGAGATCGAATGCGTCTTCCGCGATAACCAGATGCCTGGGACGCGCAGCTGGTGAGGATGGGGGCAGGACAATTGACCCCACTTGGGCGAAGGTCTCCGCGTCCCGCGCGAACCAGCCGATGGTGTCGAAGGATGGAGCCTGGAGCAGCATGCCGTCCAGCGGGATTCGCCCGTGTGTTGGCCGCAACCCAAACAGCCCGCAGAAGCTCGACGGCACCCGCACCGAGCCTCCGGTGTCCGAACCCAACGCGAAATCCACCACCGCGCCGGCCACGGCCGACGCGGAACCGCTGGAGGACCCACCGGGCACCCGACCGGGGGCATTCGGGTTCACCGGCGTTCCGTAGTGCATGTTCTCGCCAAAGATGCCGCGAGTCAGCTCGTCAGTGATGGTCTTGCCAACCATGGACGCGCCGGCGTCAACCAGTTGATGCACCACCCATGCCGTAGTTTCGGCGGGGCCGTGGGTAGCCAGCCAATGCGGGTTCCCGCATCCGGTCACGTGGCCGGCGATATCGAAGATGTCCTTGGCGGCGAAGGTCAGGCCGGACAGCGGTCCGTCGTCCAAGCCGGCCATGTGGGCGGTGCTATCGGGAACGAAGGCGTTCAGTGGGCCGGCCATGGTTACAACATCTCCTCATTCAGCGTGACGCCAAACCCCGGGCGATCAGACGGCGAGATATAGCCGTCCTCCGGCTCCGGTTCGTCAAGCCAGAGCACGTCCCGGGGCGAACGGATGTGGTCAGAGTGATACTCCGCGAAGTCCGCCCAGTCGGAGGCGGCGATGAGGTGCAGCCCCCAGACTTCGGCGCCTCGATGCGGCGACACCGGTATGCCGGCGTCTCGGGCCAGGTCGATGATGCGCCGGCCGGCGGTGATTCCGCCACACCAGGTTATATCCGGTTGCCACAGGCCCAGGGCATCGGCGCGGGCGATGTCTGCAAAACCGAAGTGGGTGAACTCGTGCTCCCCGCCGGCGATGAGCGTGGGGGTCGCCACCGCGCGCAGAGCGGCCTGCCCCGCCAGATCGTCGGGAGTCAGCACGTCCTCGTACCAGTAGAGGTTGTACTCGGACAGAATGTCCGCCATGCGGACGGTGACCTCGGCGTCCCACGACATGTAGCAGTCGACCATGATCCGGGCATCCGGGCCATACAGCTGCCGGGCGTTGGCCGCCGCGGCCGTTTCGTAATCGCCATTATCCACCCAACGGTGGGGAAACTTGTGGGCGCGAAAGCCAAGGTCGCGGTAGGCTTCCGAATCCGGGCCCGTGGCATAGGCCAGCATACTGGGTTTCTTCGCGCCGCCCAGGAGCTCGAACACCGGCCTGTTTTCGGCTTTGGCGAGCAGGTCGTACAGAGCAAGGTCCAGACCGCTGAGCGCCATGATTGCCAGCCCTTTGCGCCCGTAGGGAAGTGACTGTTCGTAGAGAAAGTCCCAGGTGTCAGCTATGTCCGCCAGGCCGTTGATCTTGCGGCCAAGCAGCAGTTCGCGGAAGTGGCGGTTGACGATTTCCACGCCGGCCACGCCACCGCCGCCGTATCCGAGGCCGACGGCTCCGACGTCCGTCTCCACCCTGACGACGATCTGCCAGAAGTGGGTGCGCCAGGATGGGACGACGTACCGATAGTTGGGGTAAACGGCGCGTACTTCGGTGATCTTCATCTATTCGACGGGCCCGCCCAGCGGTGCGCGGGGAGAACCGCTCTCCAGGAATGTGCCGTATCCCGGGTTCTGCTGGATTTCGCCATCCTGCAGCAGCACCTGGCCCCGCAGCATGGTGATCCAGGGGCGACCGTTGACCTGCCAGCCCTCGAACAGGGTGTATCCCGCGTTGCTGTGATGGTCGCTGGCGGTCACGATGCGGTCGCCGTTGGGGTCCAGGATGAGGAAATCGGCGTCGGAACCCACCTGGATCACGCCCTTGCGCGGGTAGATGCCGAAAATGCGGGCCGGGTTTTCCGCCATGACGCGGGCCAGCCACCAGATGGGCAGGCCGCGCTGGACCACGCCCTCGCTGTACATCAGCGGCACAATGGTCTCGATGCCGGGTGAGCCGAAGGGGACGGACATGCCGTTGGCGTCGACGAAGATGTTGTCCCATCCGGGCTGCTTGAGTTCCTGGGGGTGTGGTGAGTGGTCGCTGGCCACGATGGAAACGTGACCCTGGCGCAGACCATCCCACAGTGCGTCGCGGTCAGGTCCGTCTTCGGGGCGCAGTGGCGGGCCGATCTTGGCCAGCGGGCCGCGCTCCGCCATCTGGGCGTCGGACAGCAGCAGGTATTGCGGGCAGGTCTCCGTCCACACGCGCTGCCCGAGGCTCTGGGCCTGCTTGATCCGTTCCAGACCCAGTTGAGTGCTGAGGTGCACGACGTAGGTGGGGCATCGGGTTGCGGCCGACATCTTCACCGCACGATTGATCGCCTCTTCCTCGGCCCAGTCCGGACACGCCGTGGGGAAATCCGTCGGATGCGTGTGGCCCTCGCCAAGGAGCTTGTTTTCGAGGTATTCGATGATGTTGCCGCTTTCGCAGTGGAGCTGCAGGACGCCCCCGCCGCGGCCCACCAGGTCCATTGCCTCGCAGATGTAGTCGTCGTCGCACATTCGCCCGGGGCGTTTCTTGTAGGTCATGAACATCTTGTAGGATTTCACGCCCAGATCGACAGCATCAGGGAGTCCGGCAAGGATGCTGGGCCGGTTCTGCAGGATGAAGTGGAAGGCAAAATCGGTCAGCGCAACCCGCTCGACGGTTTCCCGAGTGCGGTGCACGGCCTGGGGCAGCGTTTCGTCGCCCTCCAGCTGGTAGGTGCCGAAGGGCACCAGCGTGGTCAGGCCGGCGTGGGCCGCGGCCAGCGAACCCAGGGCATAGTCGTCGTGGCCGTCCAGGTGCACGTGGCTGTCGATCAGGCCGGGCAGCACGAACTTGCCGGCGGCGTCGATATACCGGTCGGCCGGCGGCAGGTAGTTCTCCGGTCCGATCGCGACGATCTTCTCGCCGGAGATGGCGATGGAACTCTCATAAACCTGTGACGAGGTTACGATCTGCCCACCCACGATGACGGTATCCACGTGATTCGCTGCCATAACGCGACCTCCTTGCCAATCGTATACGTGTCATTGTGAGGCGCGCAGCAACGTGGCAACCGCGTTCTTGCGGCAGTCTCTACAGGAGCAACGAGATTGCCGCGCTACGCTCGCAACGACAGTGAGCTATCCTAAAAAACGCCCTGTGGTTCCAACCCCAGCAGGTATTGGCCGGCGGTTTCGTAGTGCACGTGGTGACCCTGCACGTGCTGCGTGATCACGTGAATGTCCTGGAACCGCCGCTGGATCGGGTTGGTCTGGAAAATGCCGCTGGCGCCGCACAGGGTGTACGCGGCGTCCACCACCTGCGCCGACGTGCGGATGGCATGGGTGGCCGCCACCCGGAGTTGGATGCGCTCGTCGGTAGTCAGGCTACCCTTGGTGCAGGCCGACTCCCACAGGCGGCCGTGGGCGTCCTTCAGGAATGCCCTGGCCGAGCTCTGGAGCGCGTGGGCCTCGCCGATGGTGCGTTGGGTGGTCTGGTGGTCGCGGAGCAGGATGCCGGAGCGATAGGGTGTCCTGCTGCCGCCCACCTCAATGGCGATGTCCAGGCTCTTGCGGGCGACGCCCAGGGCAACGGTGGCGAACCCGGTGGCGAAAAGCAACGTGGTGGGTATCCCGTAGAGAGGGCGGTCGCACCAGGACGGGCCCTCCTGCACGAAGGAGTGTTCCTCGGGAATGAACAAGTCGTCCACCTGGAAACTGAAACTGCCGGTTCCGCGGAGTCCGGCGACCTGCCACAGGTCCACCATTCGCACTTCGTCAATGGGCATCAGGTGGAGGCGGGTCTGCGGCGGTTGCCCATCGGCTCCCGCGCCGTTCTCGGGAACGACGGGCGCCAGCGCGGCGATCCAGGTGGCGTGGTCGCTGCCGCTGCTGAAGTTCCAGTGCCCGCTCAGCCGGAAACCTCCCGGCGCTGGAACCGATTTCGACCCGGCGGCCGGTGGTCCGTTCGTCACCACCCCCCGTTGCTCGCCCCAAATCTCACGCGCCGTGGACCTGGTCATGCGCGTGGACCTGGTTGAGAAGACATTGTTCTGGTTCAGGCACCAGGCGACGCTGGCGTCGGCTGCCGCGAACTGCTCCAGTATCTGGAGGAAGTCGGGGTGTGCCAGCTCCGCCCCGCCCAACTCTCGCGGCAGCAGCAACCGGAAGAACCCGGCGTCGGCCATGTCCGCAGCCAAGTCGGGCGGCATCTGGCGTTCGGCGTCGATCCAGTCGGCGGCCTCGTCGACCCGGTTGACGAAAGGACGGGCCGCGTCCCGGTAGTGGGCGATATCGTTCGGAACCTTGGTGGTGGTCATTTGCGCTCTCAAAAGGCCGGACCGGCGGTTAGCAGCCTACGTTACACGGGCGCGAATATGGTGTCAAAGGCCGAGGCGCAAACTACAGGGCCTTTCCAAAGTAGCTTTTGTCATTTGTTGCATATGTTGCGAATGTCCCGTGAATGGGCCAATTTACGGGATAGAGGGAGGGGCAAGGTCGTCCTGCTCCCTCCACACCGGGCTGCGGCGCGGCATATCCCGCAGCCTGCGGTCCAGGTCTTTCAGTTCCGGCTCCAACCACTCTATGTGGCCCGGATGCGGGGGCAGCCGGCCTGGCCAGCCCGGCCCCGCCGGTCATGGTGAGACTGGTCGAACCATCGGCGGCCTGGACGGGCATCCTTCGACAAACTCAGGACGAGCGGAATCCTGCACTTGGAGTTACTTTGCAATCATCCTGGTGGTCCGGTCAGGGCAATCGCATATGAGCGGTTTTAGTGTCGTCATTCCGGCTTGCGCCGGAATCCAGTGACCGAAATCGTCAATCATGCTTCACATTCCTTCACCATAGGACCTGTGGCCTCCGGCTTTCGCCGGAGTGACGGAGCCATAATTGCATATGCGATTGCCCTGGTGGTCCGGTACTGGTTGCTTGTCAGGGTGACGGGGATTCCTTTATAGTCTGCGCCCAGACTACCCGGCTATAGTCTGCGCCCAGACTACCCGGCGGCGCCGCTGTTGGGTGAGCATCAGTTGATTAAAAGCCAACCCGTATCCTGCGCTGCGGCCCGACCGCAGGCGCCGGCAAGTGAAGATCATCAAAGTGATTAGAATGATTAGAGGGTACTTCAGCCGTTACCTATACGCCTTTCGGGAGGGCAGAGTACATAATTCTGTCCATTCCAATGCTGGTCGCGGCACGTTTCGACCCGGGCGGCATGGATCAGCCCCCCGGGTCGTCGCGGCAGCGACAGCGCTTCTGCTCGTCATGCTGGGGGTCGCGCTGTTCGGCTCGCCGGCTAACGACGCAGTCGCGCAATCGCCGGCGGTCCAGCTCGACCGCACGGTCGTGGTCGAGGGCGAGACCGCCGTGCTCCAGATCACGAACGCGCCGGCCGCAAGAGCCCACTTCATCCGCCTCAAGCCGTTCTCGGATCCCTACACGGCTAGCGCATCCGACCTCGAGCTGCGCGGCGACAACGATGCCGTGGCCAGCGCCGGCACGGCCGTCAGCGTGACCCGAGCGAGCGACGGCAGCGCGCAGTTCAGCGCCGTCGTGCGCTCGGACGACCTCAGCGATCCGGGCGAGACGTTCGGCGTCCAGCTTTGCAGCTCGGCCACGGAGTGCAGCGGCGACGCGCTGCTCGGCGAGTGGACGCTGACCATCAACGAGCCGGGGGCCACGCAGGATGACCCCGGCGAGGGGTTGATCGACGACGATCTCGGCGGATCCAGTCTCGACGAGGTGGAAGACGGGCGCAGCGTCCTGGACTTCTTCGCCGACGACGGAACCTACCGCCTGCAGGACGGCGACAACGAAATCCCGCTGCGGCTGCTGAGTCCGTTCGGAGCCGCAGCGCAAAGCGCGCACGGCGCGCAAGGTGCGCAGGGTGCGCAAGAGAGCGCCAACGGCACCGAACTCTCGGCGCTCGCCGCCGATGCCGGCTCCGCCTACGCGCCGCCGGCCGATGCTTCGGACAGGGTCGCCACCCCGAGCAACTGGCTGGTCGCCGACACCGGCCAGCTGTACCTGTTGGTCGGAGGCGTCAACGTCCTCTTCCATACGTATGTCAGCGAGACGCAGATCCAGGCCATCTGGGACCAACACGGTATCCCGTCGGAGCGCGTCTCAGCGATCGGCGAACTGCCCAACGCCTATATGGTCCAGACGGTCTCCGACGTCGAATCGCTACAGCTCGCTGCTGCGCTCGCTGCGGAGCCGAGCGTCGATTCCGTTGCGCCCAACTTCTTCACGCCGCCGGCGTCGGAGCCGATCCTGCAACTGAGCAGCTACGGTCAGTTCACAAACTTGGCGAAGGCGCGCTGCATTCTGACCCAGAATCCATATCCCGACAAGTTGTCGGGCTGCCTCTGGCATCTGAACGCGGATGGGGCTTATCGTTACTACGGGAGCAAGCCAACGATCGATATCAACCTCAGCAACGTCTGGGATACTACTATGGGCGCCGGGGTCACGGTCGCGATCGTCGACCGCACCTGGGAGGCGACTCACGAAGATATCAGGGACAACGTAGACAGCGCGCGAAGCCAGCTCTGGGGCGGTTACACCGGCGAGCGATCAGACGTAAGTTCGCCCTATCATGGCACTGCCGTGGCCGGGATCGTCGGAGCCCGCGACAATACCGTTGGCGGCCGCGGCGTCGCGCCCCGGGTCTCGCTCGTCAACTACAACTCCCTCGATTCCCACAATTCTGCCAACCATGCCGCCGCGCTGACGCTCAATATGCAGACGATCGCTGCCTACAACATGAGCTATAGCGGGCATGACACGTATGGCCTTTCCGGAGGTATCGGCCTCTGGTGGAACGCGGTGACTGAGGGTACGAAAAAGGGGTTCGGCGGTAAAGGGTCGTCATATGTGTCGGGCGTCGGCAACGGCGCGGCGGCATCAAAGAAGGGTGACGGCTGGGCCACTCTGGACGAAATGAACAACCACCCCGGCATTATTCCAGTCTGCGCTGTCACCGCCTACGGCAAGCGGGCGCATTATTCAGAAACCGGACCGAGCTTGTGGATTTGCGCGCCCTCGGGTGGCGGCGGACCCAGTATCCTGGCGCCGATCGGCAGGAACCATTACACCTCTGTATTCAGCGGAACCAGCGCCGCCACACCGATCGTGTCCGGCGTGGTCGCGCTGATGCGCAGCGCCAACGCCGACCTTACCTGGCGAGACGTCAAGGTTATCCTCGCCAACACCGCCCAGAAGAACGACCCCAACCACGGGGGCTGGATGAGCGGCGCTACCAAATACGGATCCACCACCGACTCGTACGCATTCAACTACCAGTACGGTTTCGGCACAGTTGACGCCAAAGCGGCCGTGACCGCCGCCTCCAGCTGGGATCTGCTGCCGGTGATGAAAAAGACTGAGGCGACGACCAGGACCGTCGTTTCGCTGCCGAAGAGCGGCAGCGAAATCTCAATATCGTTAAACATCCAATCAGCCATTGACTTCACCGAGCACGTCCTCATCGCCGTCGACACCGATACCGTCGATATCCGCGACTATCGTTGGACGCTGGTATCGCCGTCAGGCACGGAGTCGCTCCTCGCCCCGCAAGCGGGATGTGGAGAGCGTGGGTGCGCCACGGGCGGCTTCTTCAAGTTTGCTTCCTCCCGTCATCTCGGCGAGAACCCGAACGGCGCCTGGACGCTCAAAGTCAAGCGTTACGCGCCTGATCCCACGAACTGCCGGAACGGCCGCGATATCAACGGATACTACAACTCGTACTGTCAGCGGCTCTCGTGGTACGACGAAGAGATCGAGGCCGTGCAGGTAGTGGTCACCGGGCATAAGAGCAGTACGGCCCAGCCCCTCAAGCTGACGGTATCGCCGTTGAGCTTGACCGAGGGCGAGGAAGTTGACGTGAGCGTCACCCTCACCGGTACGGCGCCCACGCAGGACCTGGTGATCCCGCTTGCCTTCACCGATGAAACGACTACCGCCGCCGGCACCACAGGCGGTGATTACGCCTCGCTGGCGTCGATTACCATCCCCGCCGGCGCGTTAACGGCGTCGGTAAAATTGGCCACGACGTCGGACGATACGGACGAGCCCGACGAAACGTTCACTATCGGCCTCGGTACTCTGCCCACAGGCTACAAACCGGCCGGCGGCGCGCCCACCGTGACGATCGTCGATGACGACCCCTTGCCGACGGTGACACTGCAAACCGATAGTCCGACCGTGACCGAGGGCGAGTTCGTCTGGATCACGGCCAGCCTCAGCAACCCGTCGGTCGAGGATGTCGCGCTCGATGTTTCCGTCGCGCCGGTCGCGCCGACGGTCGCGGCGGACGGCTCGCTCAGTCCCGCAACCGCGCTGTCAATCGCGGCCGGCGACACGACCAGCACGGGTCCGGTGGCGTTCACGGCGACCGATGACAACATCCACCAGTCGAGCGACGCGACGCCGAAGACGTTCGAGATTTCGGCCACTGCCAGCGGCGGCAACGGCGTGGGCGCGCCGGATACGATCACTATCAAGATCGTGGACGATGAGTCGATGCCGGAGGTGAGCGTCACCGCTGGCGTCGGGGTAACCGAGGGTGGAGACGCCAGCTTCACCGTCACCGCCAGCCCGGCGCCGGCGGCGGACCTGGACGTGAGCGTCACCGTGTCCCAGAGCGGCGACTACGGCGCGGCCACTGGTCAGCAGACGGTGACCATCCCGAGCGCGGGCAGCGCCACGCTGACGGTGGGCACCGCCAACGACGACGCGGACGAGGCCGACGGGTCGGTAACGGCGACGCTGGATACGCCGGCCGCCAACGCCGGCTACACGGTGTCGAGCGCGGCCGGTTCGGCGAGCGTGGCGGTCGCGGATGATGACGTTCCCGCGCCACCAGGCTACACCGTGGATGCCGCCGTGGTCACACAGGTGAAAGCGCTGGCGGCGCAGACGGAGCACGGCACGGCGCACATCAACCGTTGGAACCGGGTGCTGGTCGCATTTGGCGAGCACGATGGCGCCGGCGTCACCGGTGGCCCCATGTCCGCGTCCGAAGCGCAACAGATGGTCAGCACGTCTAACAACTACGTTCCCGTGTGGAATCTCGTGGTCGCTGAGCTAACGGCGCTGGAAGCGGCGGCGGTGGCGCAGCCGGAGATCAGCATTGTCGCCGGGGCCGGCGTGACCGAGGGCTCCGACGTCACCTTCGACTTGACGGCCAGTCCCGCGCCGGCGGCCGACCTCGATGTCAGCGTAGCAGTCACAGTAAGCGGCGACTACGGGGTCAGCGCGGCAAGTCACACCGTAACGATTCCAACCACTGGCAGCGCGACCTTAACGCTGTCCACGACCAACGACTCGACCGACGAAGCCGACGGCTCGGTCACGGCGACTGTGAACACCGGCAGCGGCTACACGGTCTCGAGCACGCAGAGTTCGGGTACCGTAACTGTCGCCGACGACGATCCGACCGTAACTTCTGAGGTGAAGATCACTGCTGACGGCGATGTCGACGAGGGTGACGTCGCGTCGTTTACGCTCGTCGCCACGCCAGCGCCCACTGCGCCGCTGCCAGTCAACGTAACGGTGGCGACGTCTACCCACAGCACGTTCAACTATGGAATCACGCAAGGTCCGCGCACCGTTACCATTCCGACGACCGGCAGCGTGAAGTTATCCTTCACTGCGACGGATAACAACGAAGACCATGGCACGGTCAAGGTGAAGGCGACGCTCAAAGCCGGCAGCGGGTACACGTTGTCGAGCGCTGAATTTGAAGGCTTGGTATCCATCAACGATGACGATCCGTATATCCTCCCGGTGGCAAGTGTCGCCAGCGGTGTTTCCGGCAACTCGATCGTGGAGGGCCAGTATGCGCAGTTCGTCATTTCTCTCGACAAAGTTCCTCACCTCGCCCTTAGAGTGGGGGTGAGGGTCACCCATTCAAGCGGGTATTCCAGCTGGATCCTTGAAGATTGCATGTGGGGGGGAACGACTGGGTTTATTTACAAAAGCAAGAGCTACAGGTGCTCGATTAAGATCGATGACGACAAGAATGTCGAGGCGGACGGATCCATTTCGATAGAGATCCTGCCGAGTGGCAGTCGCTGGCTGAGTTATGGCTACACCCTCGGGACGGACACCACAGCGACGATCCCGATCACCGACAACGACGTGAAGATCGAGGGCGGTCCCAATGTGACCGAGGGGGCCGACGCGACCTTTACGGTTAGTAGAGGGTCGGCCCGTACGACCGCGCTAACCGTTGACTTGACCGTGGCTGACAACGGCGACTTCGCCAGTTCCGGCGAAACGGGGAATCGACAAGTCACGATCCTGGCTAATGAGAAGAGCGCTACTTTCACAGTAGGCACGACGGACGACAGCGCAGACGAAACGGACGGGACGATCACCGCGACCCTCAAGGATGGAGCCGACTACAAGGCAGGGCTACCGCATACCGCGTCAGTCACGGTGGCTGACAACGATCCACTGTCGACTCTGACCACGCCGGAGGTGAGCGTCAGCGCTGGCAGCGGGGTAACCGAGGGCAGCGACACGACCTTTACTATCACCGCCAGCCCGGCGCCGGCGGCGGACCTGGACGTGAGCGTCACGGTGTCGCAGAGCGGCGACTACGGGGCGACCACGGGCCAGCAGACGGTGACCGTCCCCACCACGGGCAGCGTCACCCTGACGGTTGGCACAACCAACGACGGGGCGGACGAGGCCGACGGCTCGGTAACGGCGACGCTGGATACCCCGGCCGCCGATGCCGGTTACACGGTGTCGGCAACCCAGGGCGCGGCCACGGTGAGCGTCGCGGACGATGATACGCCGGAAGTCGGCATAGTTGGTGGCACCGGCGTCACCGAGGGCGGCGACGCCACTTTCACCGTCACGGCCAGCCCGGCTCCGGCGGCCAACCTGGACGTGAGCGTCACGGTGTCGCAGAGCGGTGACTACGGCGCGACCACGGGCGCGCGCACGGTGACCATCCCCACCACGGGCAGCGTCACCCTGACGGTTGGCACAACCAACGATGACGCCGACGAGGCCGACGGGTCGGTAACGGCGACGCTGGACACTCCAGCCGCCGACGCTGGTTACACGGTGTCGGCAACCCAGGGCGCGGCCACGGTCAGCGTGGCCGACGACGACGATCCGGCGCCGGAGGTGAGCATTACCGCCGGCAGCGGGGTAACCGAGGGTGGCGACGCCACTTTCACCATCACCGCGAACCCGGCTCCGGCGGCCAACCTGGACGTGAGCGTCACGGTGTCGCAAAGCGGCGACTACGGCGCGACCACGGGCGCGCGCACGGTGACCATCCCGACTTCGGGCAGCGCTACCCTGACGGTGAGCACTACCAACGATGACGCCGACGAGGCCGACGGGTCGGTAACGGCGACGCTGGACACGCCGGCGGCCGACGCCGGCTACACGGTGTCGGCAACCCAGGGCGCGGCCACGGTCACCGTCGCGGACGACGACGATCCTGCGCCTAAGACGGGCTACACCGTCGATCCGCAGGTTGTGGCCAACGTGAAGGTGTGGGTGGCGGAGACGCACAACGGCGCGGAGCACGTGAACCGCTGGCAGCGTGTGCTGGTGTCGTTCGGCGAGATCGACGCGGCCGGCGTCAGCGGCATCCCCATGACCGCCACCGAGGCGCAGGTCTATGCGGACCGGGGCTGGCCGCGCTGGGTACCGGTCGTCGCCGAGCTAACCGCGCTGGAGGCATCGCAACAGGACCCGCTGACCACGCCGGAGGTGAGTGTCACCGCTGGCAGCGGCGTCACTGAGGGCGGCGACGCCAGCTTCACCGTCACGGCCAGTCCGGCGCCGGCGGCGAACCTGGACGTGAGCGTTACGGTGTCGCAGAGCGGCGACTACGGCGCGACCACGGGCCAGCGGACGGTGACCATTCCGACCACGGGCAGCGTTACCTTGACGGCCTCTACCACTAATGACGGGGCGGATGAAGCCGACGGGTCGGTAACGGCGACGCTGGACACTCCGGCTGCCGACGCCGGCTACACGGTGTCGTCATCTCAGGGCGCGGCGACGGTCAGCGTCGCGGACGATGATACGCCGGAAGTCGGCATAGTTGGTGGCAGCGGCATAACCGAGGGCGGCGACGCCACCTTCACCATCACGGCCAGCCCGGCCCCGGCGGCCGACCTCGACGTGAGCGTCACGGTGTCGCAAAGCGGCGACTACGGGGCGACCACGGGCCGGCAGACGGTGACCATCCCCACCACGGGCAGCGTCACCCTGACGGTTGTCACAACCAACGATGACGCGGACGAAGCCGATGGATCGGTAACGGCGACGCTGGATACGCCGGCCGCCGACGCCGGCTACACGGTGTCGGCAACCCAGGGCGCGGGCACGGTCAGCGTGGCGGACGACGACGATCCTGCGCCTAAGACGGGCTACACCGTCGATCCGCAGGTTGTGGCCAACGTGAAGGTGTGGGTGGCGGAGACGCACAACGGCGCGGAGCACGTGAACCGCTGGCAGCGCGTGCTGGTGTCGTTCGGCGAGCTCGACGCGGCCGGCGTCAGCGGCATCCCCATGACCGCCACCGAGGCGCAGGTCTATGCGGACCGGGGCTGGCCGCGCTGGGTCCCGGTCGTCGCCGAGCTAACCGCGCTGGAGGCATCGGGACAGGACCTGCTGACCACGCCGGAGGTGAGCGTCACCGCCGGCAGCGGCGTCACTGAGGGCGGCGACGCCAGCTTCACCGTCACGGCCAGCCTGGCCCCGGCGGCGGACTTGGACGTGAGCGTCACGGTGTCGCAGAGCGGCGACTATGGCGCGACCACGGGCCAGCAGACGGTGACCATACCCACCACGGGCAGCGTTACCTTGACGGTCTCTACCACTAATGACGGGGCGGATGAAGCCGACGGGTCGGTAACGGCGACGCTGGACACTCCGGCGGCTGACGCTGGCTACACGGTGTCGGCGACCCAGGGCGCGGCCACGGTCAGTGTGGCCGACGACGACGTGCCGGAGGTCTCGATCAGCGCCGGGAACGGCGTGATCGAGGGCGGCGACGTCAGCTTCACCGTCACGGCCAGCCCGGCGCCGGCGGCCAACCTGAAGGTCAGCGTCACGGTGTCGCAGAGCGGCGACTACGGGGCGGCCACGGGCGCGCGCACGGTGACCATCCCCACCACAGGCAGCGTCACGCTCACCGTCGGCACCACCAACGACGGCGCGGACGAGGCCGACGGGTCGGTGACTGCCACCGTGAACAGCGGCAGCGGCTATACGGTGTCCTCGTCCCAGGGCGCGGCCACGGTCAGCGTGGCGGATGACGACGATCCGCCGCCGCCGACCACGCCGGAGGTGAGCGTGACCGCCGGCAGCGGGGTCACCGAGGGCGGCGACGCCAGTTTCACCGTCACGGCCAGCCCGGCCCCGGCGGCGGATCTGGACGTGAGCGTCACGGTGTCACAGAGCGGCGACTACGGAGCCACCACGGGCCAGCAGACGGTGACCATCCCGACTGCGGGCAGCGCCACCCTGACGGTCGGCACAACCGACGACGGGGCGGACGAAGCCGACGGGTCGGTAACGGCGACGCTGGACACTCCGGCCGCCGATGCCGGCTACACGGTGTCAGCAAGCCAGGGCGCGGCCACGGTCAGCGTCGCGGACGACGACGTGCCGGAGGTCTCGATCAGCGCCGGCAACGGCGTGACCGAGGGCGGCGACGCCACCTTCACCATTACCGCCAGTCCGGCCCCGGCGTCCAGCCTGGACGTCAGCGTCACGGTGTCGCAGAGCGGCGACTACGGCGCAACCACCGGCCAGCGGACGGTGACGATCTCGACCACGGGCAGCGTCACCCTCACCGTCGGCACTACCGACGACGGGTCGGACGAAGCCGACGGGTCGGTGACGGCGACGCTGGACACACCGGCCGCCGACGCCGGCTACACGGTGTCGGCGACCCAGGGAGCGGCCACCGTGACCGTCGCGGACGATGACGACGCCCCGGGACCGGAGGATAAGGTAAGCGTCACCGTGGAGGACGCCTCGGGCATGGAAGGCGACGTGGTGAAGTTCCGGATACTGCTCTCCCATGCCTTGACTGAGAAATTCGAGGTGACCTGGTTAGCCGGGCCGGCCTACCACCTGCGGGACGACCGGGCGCATTCACGCGACTACCAGGCCATGTCCGAGGTGATGGTGTTCGCTCCGGGCGTAACCGAGCTGACGGGAGTGGTCTGGCTGAATGATGACAGCGATGACGAGCCGGACGAGTACTTCGCGGTGGAGGCGTACCTCCCCGGAGAGTGGTTCAAGCCCGCATCCGTGGGAACCATGACCATCGTGGACGACGACTGAGCCGGGAGCGCTGGATCAGCAAGACGGTAAAGGGCCGGCGGTGATGCCGCCGGCCTTTTCACTTGGCGCGCGGGGGCTCTTTTCCGAGCCGAGCCGCGGCTTTTGACTGTGACCAGATTTCGCTCATCCTGAGATTTAATGATGCTGTTTGGACGGTTTATGGTTCGACAATCTCACCATGAGCGGGAAGAGGGACTTTGGAAAAGCCCGGCGCTGCGACCCGCTTGCGTTGACACCGGCCAACCCGCTAATCACAATGAAGCGACCGACACTCACTGGGAGGAACCCACACCGGGAGGAACCCATGACCAGCCTCCACGCCGCCAGGCCGGCCCCGGCCGATGCCTTCGCCTACCGCCTGCCCGACATCCCGGAGAAGCATCCCGACGACATGACCAGCTTCAAGCACCTGGCTGAGAACGGCAACGTGGGCCGCGTCAAAGTCCATCTGGGCCATCCTGAGACCGCCATCGTGTCCGGCGAGCGCTACATCTGCGCGGCGCCCGGCGGTCCCATCCGCTACCCCGACCTGCTGGTGGCGTTCGCCGCCGACCCGGAGTTGTACGAGGCGAACAACGGTTATATCGTGTCGTTGCAGGGCAAGGGGCCGGACCTGACGCTGGAGATCGCGTCGCGGCACACGGGCCACGTGGACGTTGGGGTGAAGGTGGATTTCTACGCTGGCCTGGGGGTGCGGGAGTATTGGCGTTTCGACGAGACCGGGGAGTTTCACAGAACCCGGCTGGCGGGAGATCGGTTGGTGGACGGGCAGTACCGGCCCATCGCCATAGATGATTTGCCGGACGGGGAGTTGCGGGGATATAGCGAGGTTCTGGGGCTGTACTTCTGCTGGCGGGAGGGCCGGCTGGACTGGTACGACCCGAACGCCGAGGAGTACATCCCCAGCCTGGAGTCCGAGCGGCAGCGCGCCGACGCCGCGCGACAGCAGGCCGACGCCGAGCGCGAACTGCGGCGGCAAGCTGAGGAGCGCATACGCCAGCTGGAAGCGCAACTGCACCAGCGCGACCGATAATATCTTCAGCGTCACCGTGCGCCAGCTCGGGTATTTGAACGCCGGCGCGCGCCGCGACTCGCAATACGCCGCAACCGCTCATCACGCCGCAACCACTCACCGGGAGGAACCCATGACTAGCCTCCACGCCGCCAAGCCGGCCCCGGCCGATGCCTTTGCCTACCGCCTGCCCGACATCCCGGAGAAGCATCCCGACGACATGACCAGCTTCAAGCACCTGGCTGAGAACGGCAACGTGGGCCGCGTCAAAGCTCATCTGGGCCATTCCGAGACCGCCATCGTGTCCGGCGAGCGCTACATCTGCGCTGTGCCCGGCGGTCCCATCCGCTACCCCGACCTGCTGGTGGCGTTCGCCGCCGACCCGGAGTTGTACGAGGCGAACAACGGGTATATCGTGTCGTTGCAGGGCAAGGCGCCGGACCTGACGTTGGAGATCGCGTCGCGGCACACGGGCCACGTGGACGTTGGGGTGAAGGTGGATTTCTACGCTGGCCTGGGGGTGCGGGAGTATTGGCGTTTCGACGAGACCGGGGAGTTTCACGGCAGACGACTGGCGGGAGACCGGCTGGTGGACGGGCAGTACCGGCCCATCGCCATAGATGAGTTGCCGGACGGGGAGTTGCGGGGATATAGCGAGGTTCTGGGGCTGTACTTCTGCTGGCGGGAGGGCCGGCTGGACTGGTACGACCCGAACGCCGAGGAGTACATCCCCAGCCTGGAGAGCGAGCGGCAGCGCGCCGACGCTGAGCGCGAACTGCGGCGGCAGGCTGAGGAGCGCATACGCCAGCTGGAAGCGCAACTGCACCAGCGCGACCGATAATATCTTCAGTGTCACCGTGCGCCAGCTCGGGTATTTGAACACCGGCCAACCCGCTAATCACAATGGAGCAACCGACACTCACTGGGAGGAACCCACACCGGGAGGAACCCATGACCAGCCTCCACGCCGCCAAGCCGGCCCCGGCCGATGCCTTTGCCTACCGCCTGCCCGACATCCCGGAGAAGCATCCCGACGACATGACCAGCTTCAAGCACCTGGCTGAGAACGGCAACGTGGGCCGCGTCAAAGTCCATCTGGGCCATCCCGAGACCGCCATCGTGTCCGGCGAGCGCTACATTTGCGCCGTGCCCGGCGGTCCCATACGCTACCCCGACCTGCTGGTGGCGTTCGCCGCCGACCCGGAGTTGTACGAGGCGAACAACGGGTATATCGTGTCGTTGCAGGGCAAGGCGCCGGACCTGACGTTGGAGATCGCGTCGCGGCACACCGGCCACGTGGACGTTGGGGTGAAGGTGGATTTCTACGCCGGCCTGGGGGTGCGGGAGTATTGGCGTTTCGACGAGACCGGAGAGTTTCACGGCAGACGGTTGGCGGGAGACCGGCTGATGGACGGGCAGTACCGGCCCATCGCCATAGATGAGTTGCCGGACGGGGAGCGGCGGGGATACAGCGAGGTTCTGGGGCTGTACTTTTGCTGGCGGCAGGGCCGGCTGGACTGGTACGACCCCGATGCCGAGGACTACATCCCCAGCCTGGAGTCCGAGCGGCAGCGCGCCGACGCCGCACGGCAGCAGGCCAACGCCGCACGGCAGCAGGCCGACGCCGAGCGCGAACTGCGGCGGCAGGCTGAGGAGCGCATACGCCAGCTGGAAGCGCAACTGCACCAGCGCGACCGATAATATCTTCACTGATGACATCTTCAGTGGCCGGCCGAAACTGCAAACCGCACCAACTCCCACGGCTTTCGGACGATTTTGGCGCTTGGAAACTGTCTGAAGCCCCATGCGATGCAGTCGATAGGCCAAAATTTGCCGCGTCGGTCATGGTTTCGCAATACTGTTTGCCCAGAAACATTCATGTGCGATAGCCCGGTGACTGATGAGTGATGATTATGTCTCTTGACTAACCGGCTGTAGGGCTGTTTAATCAGGTACTGGCGCGCTGCAATCTGCGTTAAATAATCGATTCCATATATGGAAAAATCGACGCAGCGCAGAGTCTATCGCTCCAGCGCCGGCGATAGCATCCGAGCAAATATAGAGCGCGACCCGATACCCTACATCTGGAAAAGGCCCGATAGCCCACTTGAAACGACGAGGAATGAATTATGATGAACAACCTGACCAAGGGCAGGAAGCCCGGAATCCTGGGAGCAGGGGCCTTATTGGCATTGGCTCTGCTGCTGCTGTATGGCACCGCCGAGGTGGCGTACGCGCAGCAGGATCGTCCCCCCAGGGCAGGCATTTCGTCCCAGGACGACGTGACCGAGGGAGAGAGCGCGGTGTTCACCGTTACGATAGCCCGCGCCCCCTCGTCCAATCTGCTGATCCCCGTCACCGTGTACGAGTATCCGCCCCAGGGGAGCGTCGCCGCCATCGGCCAGACCGGGGCAAGGGTAGTCACCATACCCAGCGGCTATAAGACGGGTACGCTGAACGTCGCCACGGACGATGATTCCACCGCGGAGCCTCGCGGCATGATCACTGCCGTGATCGATACGCCCACGCTCACCTCCGGGTACACCCTGGACCGGACGGCCACCTACAGCTCGGTCGTCGTGTCGGACAACGACAACCCCACTCCCCAGGTCACCGTCAGCCCGTGGATCCCAAATGCCAGTGAGGCTCATGAGAAGGTGACTTTCACGGTTAGCGCCAACCCGGCGCCTCAGGATCCGATCTCCGTCAACGTGAACGTCACGGCCACGGGTGATTATGGCATTCAACCCGGCGCGCACGTCGTGGTCGTCCCGACGCAGAACAATGGCAGCATAGAATTCTCCGTGCCATTCATCGACGACGTGTTCAACGAAGCCAACGGCACCGTCACCGCGACGGTCCAGGCGGGCAACGACTACGACGTCGGCAGTCCGGCTTCCTCGACCATCAACATCATAGACAACGATACTACCTACGTCAGCATCTCCGGCGGATCTGCCGTCACGGAAGGGGAAGCCGCGACCTACACCCTCTCCGCCTCGCCGTGGCCGTACCAGGCAATCTCGGTGAAGGTGAACGTTGCGCCGTCCTCAGAGGTAACGGGCGTGACCGCCGGCGTTCAAACCGTCAGCGTCCCGACCACCGGCTCCGCATCGTTCACGGTCAGTACGACTGATAACAGCCACTATGCGCCGTTCGGCCTCGGCTCGATCACCGCGACGGTCAAGGACAACACCGGCTACGACGTGGGCTCGCCGCCCTCGGCCAGGGTGGACGTGCTCGACGACGACGGCCCCGTAATTACCATTGCGCCCGTCGGCGACGTGACGGAAGGCGCCGACGCGTCTTTCACCCTCACCTCCAACCCGCCCGTATCCAACGGCGTGACGGTGAACCTGGAGATTGCGACCACGGGCGACTATGGCGTGACCGCTGGCAGCAAGACCGTTTACATCCCGGACAGCGGCTCCAAGACGTACAGCCTGAGCACGACCGACGACGCGTTTGACGAGCCGGACGGCACGGTCAAGGCGACGGTCAACACCGGCCTCAGCTACGTGGTGGGCGCTCCGTCCTCCGCGACCGTCAACGTCGCCGATGACGAAGCGACGCTCTCCGGCGGTCCGGTGCTCACCCTCGCCGCCGGCGCCGACGTCACCGAAGGCGAACACGCCAGCTTCACGATCACCGCGACGCCGGCAGTGCCGTCCGGCCAGACGCTCGACGTCAACATCGGCTTCAAAGTGCCGGGTCTCATCAATCTACCCCGGACGGAAACGATGACCGGGGCGACGCATACCTACACCGTGATCACCGATGACAACAACTTTGACGAACACGACGTCACCGCATCTTCCTTCATCAAGCCAGGGACCGGCTACACCCTGGGAGACCCCTATACGGCCAGCCTCACCGTCGTTGACAACGACCTGGCAAAGGTCTATTTCTCAGGTCCCGGCCGCAACTGGATCGACGAGGACGGCTCAGCCAAGTTCGGCCTCACCGTGAATCCATCGTCGGACCATGCCCTGACAATCGAAGTGGAGGTGACCTCCACGGGTGACTTCGGAATCCCGGCTCACACCAAGCGCCTGAGCATCCCGGCCCGGACGGGCGGCACTGGGTTCGCCATCTTTTCCGTGCCCGACCAGGTCCACGAACCCAATGGATCGTTTACGGTCACCGTGCAGCCGAACAGCGCCATCGAGATTGTCGGCTCGGCTTCACAGACCATCACCGTCAGGGACGACGACCCTTCGCCGGGACCTCGAATCAGTATTGAGTACCCCATAGACAAAGCGAAAGCAGGAGGAAAGCTCGAATTCGTGATCAACCTGAGCGAAACCTGGGCGGACACGGTCAGTGTGGATTACAGAATAGATACCATGTCCTGGAATCTCATACCCGGAACGGACTTCTATGACGACGATGACGGGCTGGAGGGAACCATCGAGTTCGCCCCTGGGGAGCGCCAGGCCGTCCTCGACGTGCACATCGACCCGTGGGCTCCGGTGGAACACCGGAACAAGATCGCCGTCGAGCTCACGAACCCGGTCAACGGCTCCTTCTTACGGGGTCAAGACTTCGCGATCGGTTACCTCACCAATAAGTGATCCCGAAGTGATCCCGCTCCTTCGACTTACGACGATGGAGAATCGCCACGGCCCCCGAAAGGGGGCTGTGGTGTTTTACGTGAAGGGGACCGTCAGAATCAGCAACTGTCTTGATGGTCAAGGGGTTAGGCGGCGGCGGCAACAGGGTTTTGCCAGGGGGTGTTGGATTTGATGATGGCGTTGCAGACGGTGAGCAGCTTGCGCATACACGCGATGAGGGCGACCTTCTGGGCCTTGCCGGCGGCCAGCAGACGCTCATAACCGGCTCGGATGGCTGGGTTGCATCGGGTGGCCGCCAGGGTTGCCAGGTACAAGGCGGCCCGCAACTGGCGCCGGCCGCCCCACACTGAGCGTTTGCCGCGCCATTGTCCGCTGTCCCGGTTGTAGGGGGCCACGCCCGCCAGGGCGGCGATTTCCCCCGGTCTGGCGTGTCCCAGCTCGGGCAGTTGGGCGATCAGCGTGGAGACCAGGACCGGCCCCACGCCGGGGATGGAGCGCAGCAGTTGGGCTTGAGTTTGCCAGACGGCGTGGTCTTGCAGCAGCGCGGCGATGTCCTGGTCCAGTTGGGCCACTTGCCTTCCCAACAGCTCCAGGTGGTCGTCGATTTGGGCGACCACCAGTTCCGACGACACCTGCCGCCGGCGGTTGCGCTCCTGGGTCTGCATGGCGACCAACTGACGGCGCCGGGACACCAGAGCTTGCAACTCCCGCTGGGCCGCGTCGGGCAACGGACGCACCGGCGGACGCAGCGCAGCTCCGAACTGGGCCAGTACCTGGGCGTCCAGCCGGTCGGTCTTGGCCAGCCGTCCCGTAGCCCGGGCGAACTCCCGCACCTGGCGCGGATTGACCACCACTGCGGGCAGTCCGGCGGCGGCCAACTCCGTCACCAGCCGGGTTTCCAATCCTCCAGTGGCCTCCACGATGACCCGCTGCGGCCGCAGCGGGACCAGCTCCGCCACCAACTCGCGCAGACTGGCGTCGGTGTACTCCACACTCCAGGCCCGGTCTGCCGGAAGCGCCCAACAATCCAGGCAGGCTTTGGACACGTCAATGCCGATGATTGTCATTGTCTCGGTGGTCATGATGTTTTACACTCCCCGTACCTTTGGTTTGGCGTAGCCTGCCATTCCCGGACTACCCCATTCCCGGACTACCCGGCCTTGCAATACGGGGTCTGGTTAGTCAGCCCCTCACAACTGTTCGGGTTAGCCAAGGGTGAACGACGCGGCGACCTTGCTGATTCACGGCTTCGCGCAGCGAGCCCCAGGATTAACGGTCTGCCGCGTCGTTGGCTTCTCCAAGATACAAGGATTTACGGGATTTTATGATTGGACAGGATTGGGAGATCTCCACCAGGGAACGGCGCCAATCCTGATAATCCCCAGGGCAATCGCATCATAGGCTCCAGGCCAGTCACTCCGGCGAAAGCCGGAGTCCATTGGTCATAGAATGAACGAATTGGAAGCATATTTAACGAATTAGATCACTGGATTCCTGCTTGCGCAGGAATGACGGCGATGATGCGATTACCCTGTGATAATCCCGAAATCTTGAAAATCCCGATTCTGACGATTCCCCGCCGCAAACTGTCAACGCTGCCCGGGAAGATGCCGGCCCGAGCCGAGTCGTGCTGACGGATATCGTCGATATATTGGGGATAGTCATAATGATTGTCCTTGTTAATTTACGAAACCGATAACTGATTATCATCTGTGCCGATATTGACGTATATCGTAGATTATTAATTCATGTGCGCACGATACTGAAATGTTTTCTTGACAGGCCAATTGCACATGACTACGATAGGCCGCGCTGTGCCAGGCGCGTCGAAGTGCGCTCCCGAGCATGGCCGATCTGTCTCAAATGGGGCAGGTTTCGATCCAGGCAGGAGGATTTCGCGCCAATGTTGTCCAATTTCAGACCATTCATAGTTGCCACCGTGATAGCTGCGGTTTTCGTCGTTGCAACGGCCTGCGGTGGCGCGGAAGCGCCGGCTCCGGCGGCGCCGTCCGACGGCGCCGCCGGAGCCGCGGCACCCGCCCCCACCGCAGCCAGCCCGGTCACCGGCGCCAACGTGCCCGGCCCGGGTTCGACGGCGGCAGCGCCGGCGGCGTCGGAGCCGACTCAGCCCGCCGCTGACGCCACGCCCACGTTTACGCCGCCGCCAGCGGCCACGACGCGACCGACCAACACGCCGGCGCCCACCGCCGTCGCGCGGACTGCTCCGACGCCTCTCCCCAGCGGCCCGCCCCAGGCTGGCGGCCTGATCCGCATGGCGGCCTACGCGGACACCAAGGACTGGGACCCGTTGGGTTCGGCCTCCACGTCCAGCGTGATTTCCTATTCCCAGCTGTACAACCAGTTGGTGCAGTTTGACACCACCAACACCAACGAGGTGGTGCCGGACCTGGCGGAAAACTGGAGCCTGAACGATGACGGCACGATCTACACCTTCCGCATTCGTGACGACGTAACCTGGAATGACGGGACGCCGTTCACCATCGACGACGTGCACTACACCTTCCTGCGTTATGGCAACCCCTGCAACAGCCGGGGACGTTCCGGCCTGTGGCGCACCTATACCAACCCGCTGGAGGTCGCCGACCGCGACGCCGGGGACTGCACTCTCACCAATCCGGAAGACGCGCTCCGCGTGGTGGACGACCAGACCATCGAGTTCCACCTGGCCTTCGCCTCCGGCGCGTTCATCAAGTTCCTCGCCATTGACTACGTGAAGATCCTGCCCAAGCACCTGCTGGAACAGGAAATCGACCTGAACCTGGCCGAGAACATCATCAAGCACAACTCCGGAACCGGCCCGTTCATCCTGGAGTCCTACCAGTCGGGCAACTCCTACTTTGCCAACAAGAACCCCAACTACTTCAAGGAAGGGCGACCGTACCTCGACCGCATCGAGCATTACATCATCACCACGCCGGCGACGGCGCAGGCCCAGGTGGAAGCGCGCCAGATCGACATGGCCAACGCCGCCACCATGAACCTGACCGCGCCGGAGTACTACGCGCTGGAAACGCGCACCAACAGCGAGTACGTGGCCCACGACGTGTTCGGCGGCGCGACGCGCGGCTTGATGCTCAACGTCAAGCGCGAACCTTTCAGCGACCACCGGGTCCGGCAGGCCATCAACCTGGCCGTTGACCGGCAGAAGCACAACGCCCGCGGGCTGCATCACGCCGGCCGCGGTCACTGCCCGATGGTGGGCATGGCCAACAGCCTGGAGGAGTGCGCCACCTGGCCCGGCATGCGCCCGAAGGACTCCCCTGAAGGGCAGCAGGACATCGCCCGCGCCCGGGAGTTGATGGCCGAGGCCGGCTATCCCGACGGGTTCGAAATCCAGTACACGGTTCGCCAGGTTGGAACCTACGTGGACGAGTGTTCGGTGATCAAGCAGGACCTGGAGGACTACCTGAACATTCGCGGCGCCATCGAGGTCCTGCCCAGCGCCGCGGGATACGCCAAGTACGGCACGTCCCGTCCCGCTGACGCCAGGGGCGACTGGGAAATGAGCTGCCAGGCGGACGGCATGACCGTGCTGGACCCGGACGCCATCTGGGGCGGCATCTTCCTCAAGGGCGGCACGCGAAACTACACCGACTGGGAAGCTCCGGAGACCAACGCCTGGTTCGAGGCTCAGAAGGTCGAACTCGACCCGGAGAAGCGGCGGGAGATCAACAAGGAGGCGGAGCGGTGGCTGCACGAATTCAGCAATAACCACTGGGTCAGCCTCACCCTCGGGCAGAACTTCTGGGTCGTCCACCAGGACGTCAAGGGCTTCGTGGCTCCGCAGACCGTGCAGTACGGGTTCAAGCACGAGGACCTCTGGCTGGACCGGTAGATGCTTTCCGCACACCCATCCCGTTGCCACTGTTGGAGACGGAAAGACGTATGAGCCTGAAAATCAAGCCAATACTACTGGTCAGCATGGCCGCCAGTGCGGCAATGCTCGCCGCGGTGGCCTGCGGCGGCGCGGAAGAAACCGCGGCTCCCGTCGCGCCGGCGGCCCCGGCGGCGACCGAAGCCCCGGCCGCTGCGGCGCCGGCTCCGGCGGCGGCCGCCACCACGGCTCCGGCCGCGCCGGTAGTGCAGGGGGCCGATCCGACCCCGACCTTTACGCCTCCGCCCGCGGCCACCATTCGGCCGACCAACACGCCGGTTGCCGAGTACGAGGCGCGGATTGCGCCCACCCCGGTCCCCAGTGGCCCGCCGCGACAGGGTGGCGTCGTGCGGATGTCGGCCTACGCGGACACCAAGGACTGGGATCCCCTGGGTTCCGCCTCGCTGTCCAGCGTGATCTCCTACTCGCAGTTGTACAACCAGCTGGTGCACTACAACAGCGTGGAGACTGACCAGGTCGAGGGCGACCTTGCCACGGACTGGCAGGTCAGCCCGGACGGGCTCACCTACACCTTCAACCTGAACGACAACATCCAGTGGAACGACGGCGAACCGCTGACGTCAGCCGACGTTGTGTACAGTTTCCTGCGGTACGCCAACCCCTGCAACGCGGCCGGACGCTCCGGCCTCTGGCGCCAGTACACCGTGCCGATTGAAGTGGCAGACCGGGATGGCGGCGACTGCACACCCACCAACGCCGATGATGTAATGCGCGCGGTGGACGACCGTACCGTCGAGTTTGACCTGCGGTTCCCGTCCGGCGCATTCATCAAGTTCATGGCCATCGACTACGTGAAGGTTCTGCCCAGGCATCTGCTTGAGGCGGGGATAGATCTCAACCAGGCGCAGAACATCATCGCGCATAACTCCGGCTCCGGCCCCTTTGTGCTGGAAGAGTATTCATCCGGCAACTCGTACTTCGTGAACCGGAACGAAAACTACTTCAAAACCGGCAAGCCGTACTTCGACCGCATCGAACACTTCATCATCGTTGACACCGCGACCCTGACCGCACAGATCGAAGGGCGAAACATCGACATGATGAACGGCGGCTTCTCCAACCTGACGCCCCTGGAATACCTGGAGCTGGAACAGCGGATGGAAGGGGAGTACGTGATGCACGAGTTCCCGCCCTCGGGCAACTGGGGCTTCATGATGAACGTGAAGCGGGAACCGTTCACCGACCCGCGGGTTCGCAAGGCCATCCACCTGGCCATCGACCGGGACGACCTGAATGAGAAGATCTGGGACGGCACCGCCGGCATCGCCTGCCCTCTGGGCGGCATGGGACATTCCTTCGACGAGTGCTACACCTGGCCCGGGATCCGGCCCAAGGACAGCGCGGGCGGCCAGCAGGACCTGGAGGAAGCCAGGCGCCTCATGACCGAGGCCGGGTATCCCGATGGCTTCGAGGTCGAGTACACCGCTCGGCAGGCCGCCGGCTATCCCAAGCAGTGCCAGGTAATCAAGCAGCAGCTGGAAGAGGCCCTGAACATCACCGGCGACATCGAAACCCTGCCCAGCGCCGCCGGATACGCCAAGTATGGCACTTCGCGCTCGCCGGACTCCGTGGGTGACTGGATTGTTTCGTGCCAGGGCGAGGGCATGGTGGTCCTTGATCCGGACGCGCTGTATGGCGGTATCTACAACAAGGGCGGCACCCGCAACTACACCGACTGGAGCCACCCGATGGTGGAGGAATGGTTCGAGGCTCAGAAGACCGAGCAGGATCCGGACGCCCGCCGGGAGATCAACAAGACGGCTGAACTGTGGTTGAACGAATATTCCGACAACCATTGGGTCAACCTGGGCTGGAACCGGTTCTTCTGGATCGTCCACCGCGACATCAAGGGGTTCCATCCGCCCACCACCGTGCAGTATTTCTTCAAGTACGAAGACTACTGGCTTGACCGTTAGCCCAACGGATCGCGCCCAACCATGTTGCGTCCGGGACGCTAGGGGGTTCACATGAGACAATACGCTGCCAAACGCATTGGGTTGTTCATACCCACTGTGCTGCTGGTGACGGTCATCGTGTTCGTCGTGATGCGGCTCATCCCCGGCGACCCGGCGCTGGCCATCCTGAGCGCGGACGACGCCGCCTACACCGAGCAGGAACTCCAGGAGCTTCGCGTCGAACTTGGCACCGACCGGCCCATAGTCGTCCAGTATTTCGACTGGATGAGCGGGTTGCTGCGGGGAGACTTCGGCACGTCCTTCTGGTGGAACGGGCCGGTAATGGACCGGTTGGGCGAGCGGATCCCGGTGACCATCGAGCTGGCGATCCTGGGTATCGGCCTGGCGGTGATATGCGCCGTGCCGCTGGGGGTGCTGTCGGCCATCAAGCCGGACAGCCCGATCGACTACGTATCGCGCATCTTCACGCTGGTCGGCATTTCGATACCGACGTTCTTCAGCGGCATCCTGCTGACGCTGATCCTGATAAGAGCCTTCGGTTGGTTGCCTCCGCTGGGGTACGAAGACATATGGGAAGACCCCTGGGCCAACATCAAGCAAATGATGCTGCCGGCGCTGGCGCTCGGGTTCTACGACATGGCGTTCATCGCTCGGGTGACGCGGTCTTCCATGATGGAAATCCTCCGCGAGGACTACATGCGGACGGCCCGCTCCAAGGGATTGCGCGAACGCATCGTGCTCTCGCGGCACGGCCTGAAGAACGCAGTATTGCCGATCCTGACCATATCGGGATGGCAGTTCGGCCGGCTCTTCGGCGGTACCGTGATCATTGAGCGCATCTTCCTGATACCGGGCATCGGACAGCTGCTCATCGACGCCGTTTTCCAGCGGGACTTCCCCACCATCCAGGCGATAATCGTCATCGTGGCGGTGTCGATCGTCGTGATCAACTTGCTGGTTGACCTACTGTACGGATGGCTGGACCCGCGCATCCGCTACGCTTAAATCACGGATATGCCTGATCACGGAGCTCCGGTGAGATACACCATGACCAAGTCATTGGAGAAGCAGCGATGACCACCCAAACGCCCAATGACGCGCTGAGCGCCCGCAACGCGGCGGCCGTTGACGATGCCGTGCTGTCCGAGATGCGGCCGCGTCCCACGCTGGTCGGCAACATCCTACGGTTCTGTCGCACGAAACCGCTGGGCGGTATCAGCGCCGCCATCATCATTCTGACGGTACTGGCGGCGATATTCGCTCCGGTGATTGTCCCGCACGACCCGTTGGATCTGGTTCACACGCCCTTCGTTGCGCCTTCCGCCGTGGCCTGGCTGGGTTCGGACGACCTAGGCCGCGACGTGTTCAGCCGGGTAATCGCCGGCGCGCGCATCTCGATGTACGTGGGGATCATGAGCGTGCTGATCGGGATCACCCTGGGCACGGCCATCGGAATCCTGAGCGCCTACGTGGGAGGCGTGCTGGACCTGACCATACAGCGGGTCGTGGACGCCCTGATGGCGTTTCCGGCAATCATCATGGCGCTGGGCCTGATGGCCGCGCTGGGAGCGTCGGTCAACAACATCGTGGCCGCCCTGGTGGTTATCCTGGTACCCGGGGCGATACGGGTAATACGCTCACAGGTGCTGAGCATCAAGGAGCTGGACTACACGCTGGCGGCGCAGGCCATCGGCGCCCGGCCGTGGCGCATCATGCTGCGTCACATCCTGCCCAACGTGACCGCCAGCTACATCGTGCTGAGCACCATCACCCTGGGGCTGGCCATCGTCATCGAAGCGTCGCTCAGCTTCCTGGGCGTCGGGGTGCCGCCGGACGTGCCCACCTGGGGGGGGATGCTCACTGAAGGCGCGTCGCAGTACATCCGGAACGCGCCGTGGCTGGCGGTATTCCCCGGCCTGGCGATTTCAGTCATCGTATTCTCGATCAACTTCCTCGGCGACGCATTGCGGGACACGCTGGATCCGAGGCTACGCGGCCGGTAAGGTCGAAATACATCGCGTTAGATAGCCCCTTCCAATCGGAAGGGGCTTCACTTTGTGCGTATTTCGTAACCATGACGACTATTCCCACACATGGACTATTGACACCGTGAACCGGGTGGTCTACCATTCTCGCTCGTGTCTCACGACTTGTGGTTAATTTCACAATTGACCACGGCCGGGGATTATATTTTCTGGTTGCGGACAATTACCCTTTACCCCCCGTCCGCAACGGCGCTCAATCGTAATAACGCGACGGGAGGTTTGAATCAACCATGAAGCCATCTATCCTGGGTCGACCATTTCTGCGGATGTTGCCGCTGATCGCGGGCGCTGCTGCTTTGATGGTCGGCATTGCCTGCGGCGGAGCCGAAGCGCCGGCCGCACCCACTACGGCGCCGGCGGCTCAGCAACCGGCGGCGACCGCCCAGTCGCCCGCCATGGAGCAGCCGACTAACACCCCGATTCCTCAGGCCGTGGACGCAACCGCGCGCCCGACCAACACGCCGGCGCCCACGGCCACGCCCCGCGTGGTGGCCACGCCGACCCCCAGCGCCGGGGCCACCTACGGCGGCACCCTCCGCATGTCGGCCTACGCCGACACCAAGGACTGGGACCCGCTGGGTTCTTCGTCCCTTTCCAGCGTGATTTCCTACTCGCAGCTGTACAATCAGATCGTGCAGTATGACACGGTGGATACCAACGCCATTACCGGCGACCTGGCCGCGTCCTGGGACGTGAGCCCGGACGGCCTGACCTATACCTTCCACCTGCGAGACGACATGCAGTGGACTGACGGCACCGAGATCACCTCGGCTGACATCATCTCCACCCACTCCCGTTACGCCAACCCCTGCAACAGCACGGGACGCTCCGGCCTCTGGCGCAACTACACCGTGAAGATGGAAGTGGCTGACAAGGACGGCGGCAACTGCACGCCCACCAACCAGGATGCGGTTCTGCGGGCCATCGACGACAAGACCGTCGAGTTCAACCTGCAGTTTGCCTCCGGGGCCTTCATCAAGTTCCTGGCCATCGACTACGCCAAGGTGTTGCCGGGCCACCTGCTTGACGCTGACCCGAATTGCGCCGTGCGCGACGCCGCCAATCCCTGCGCCCTGAACCTCGGCGAGAACATCATCGAGATGGGCACCACTTCGGGTCCCTACGTCCTGGAAGAGTACCAGGTTGGCGACTTCTACTACGTCAACAAGAACCCGGACTACTTCAAGGACGGGCGCCCCTACGTTGACCGCATCGAGCACACCATCTTCACCGGCCAGGCCAAGGACACGCTGATCGCCAACTTTGAGGCCGGTCGGCTGGACATGGCCAACGGCGGCTTCACCAACCTTTCCCCGACCCAGTACTTTGACCTTGAGAAGAGCACCAACGGCGAGTACGTGGCTCACCCCATCGCCGCCGGCACCAACTGGGGCCTGATGCTCAACGTCAAGAAGCCCCAGTTTGAGAGCCATCTGGTGCGTCAGGCCATCAACCTGGCCGTTGACCGTCAGGAGATCGACGAGCGCGTCTTCGACAACTCGGGCGGCAGCTACTGCCCGCTGATGGGTCTGGCCCACGCCAACGAGGTGTGCACCGATTGGGTCGGCATTCGCCCCAAGGACAGCGCGGGCGGACAGGAAGACCTGGCCGAAGCCAAGCGCCTGATGGCCGAAGCCGGCGTTCCCGACGGCTTTGAAGTCCAATACACCGTGCGCCAGGTCGGCAACTACCCCGACCAGTGCCAGGTCGTGAAGCAGCAGTTGCAGGACGCCCTGGGCATCACCGGCGACATCGAGACCCTGCCCAGCGCGGCCGGATACGCCAAGTACGGCACTTCCCGCGCGGAAGGCTCCTCAGGCGACTGGGAGATCAGCTGCCAGGGCGAGGGCATGGTGGTGTTTGACGCCGACGCCGTCTACGGTGGCGTTTACCTCAAGGGCGGCACCCGCAACTACACCGACTGGTCCAACGACTTGGTGGTTGACTGGTTCGAGCGCCAGAAGGTGGAACTGGACGCCGACGCCCGCCGGGAGATCAACAAAGAAGCTGAGCTCTGGCTCCACACCTTCGAAGACAACCACTGGGTCACGTTGCAACTGGGCCAGCTCTTCTGGCTGGTGCACCAGGACGTGAAGGGGTTCACCGCTCCGTCGACGGTGCAATACCAGTTCAAGCACGAGGACCTGTGGCTGGACCGCTAATCCATCACACCGGGACCAAATTTCCCGTATAGTGACTCGGCGAACCCATTTGTAGGGGCGAATAATCATTCGCCCCTACTGTATGAAGGGCATATCCCATGCGACAGTACGCGTTGAAACGCATCGCGCTCATTATCCCGACGGTGTTGCTGGTAACCATCATCGTGTTCACGGTGATGCGGTTGTTGCCCGGCGACCCGGCCCTGGTAATCCTGAGCGAAGGCGACGCCGCTTTCACCCAGGAAGAACTGGAAGACCTGCGCCGCCAATTGGGCACTGACCGGCCGATCGTCGTTCAGTACGTAGACTGGATCGGCGGGCTGGTCCGGGGAGACCTGGGGACTTCCATCTGGCGGTCGGGACAACCGGTCACCAAGCTGGTTGGAGACCGGATCTTCCGGACATTGGAGTTGGCCGTGCTGGCCATCCTGATCGCCGTACTCTTCGCCGTTCCCCTGGGGGTGATTTCCGCCATCAAACCGGACAGCGTGATCGATTATTTCTCAAGGGTCATCGCGCTGGTGGGTATATCGATCCCCACGTTTTTTGCCGGATTGCTGGTGGTGCTGGTATTGTCCCGCGGCTTCGGATGGCTGCCCCCTCTGGGCTATGAAGACCTGTGGGATAACCCCTGGAAGAATCTGCAGCAGATGTTCCTGCCGGCGCTGGCCCTGGGCTTTTATGACATGGCGTTCATCGCCCGGGTTACCCGTTCCTCCATGATGGAGATCATCCGCGAGGATTACATGCGCACGGCTCGGGCAAAAGGCCTGGGCGAGCGCATTGTGCTGGTGCGGCACGGCCTGAAGAACGCCGTCCTGCCCATCCTGACCATCTCCGGCTGGCAGTTCGGACGCCTTTTCGGCGGCACCGTAATCATCGAGAGCATCTTCAAGGTGCCCGGCATAGGTACGCTGCTCATCGAGACCGTGTTCCAGCGGGACTTTCCCACCATTCAGGCGATCATCATCGTTATCGCGGTGTCCATCGTAATCATCAACCTCCTGGTTGACCTGCTGTACGGTTTGCTGGATCCCCGGATCCGGTACGCCTAGCCTCGATGCCACTTTGACCATTTGAGGAGCGTTGACAGAATGACTACAACCAACACCGTGCAAACGGTGGCTGAGGGCGAAGTTGAATTTCAGCTCCAGGGAATGCGCCCCCGCCAGACCCGGCTGCAAAAAATAATCGCTTTTTCCCGCTCGAAACCCCTGGGAGCGGTGAGCGCGGTCATCATTATTCTCACCGTTCTGGCCGCTGGTGTTTCCTACGTGCTCCCGGGCGTCCTGCCCCACGATCCGCTGGACGTGCGCGCGCATGAAGAGAAGTACCTGTCGCCGCAACCCGGCGCCTGGCTGGGCAGCGACCACCTGGGACGCGACGAGCTCAGCCGCATCATCGCCGGTTCGCAGATCTCCATCTACGTGGGCCTGCTCAGCGTGGGCATCGGCGTGACCCTGGGAGCCCTCATCGGCATCCTCAGCGCCTACATCGGCGGGATAGTGGACCTTGCCATCCAGCGCATCGTGGATGCCATGATGGCCTTCCCGCCGATCATACTGGCGCTGGGACTGGTGGCTGTCCTGGGCGGATCCGCCAACAACGTCATCATGGCGCTGCTGGTGATTCTCTTACCAGGCACCATCCGGGTGATCCGGTCGCAGGTGCTGAGCATCAAGGAGCTGGACTATACGCTGGCGGCCACCGCCATCGGCGCCGGCTCGATCCGCATCATGCTGAAGCATATCCTGCCCAACGTGATCGCCAGTTACATCGTGCTCGGCACCATCACCCTGGGCTTCGCCATCATCATCGAGGCGTCGCTATCCTTCCTGGGCGTGGGCGTCCCGCCGGACATCCCAACCTGGGGCGGCATGCTCACCCGCGGCACCGAGGAGATTCGCATCGCCTGGTGGCTGGCAGTCTTCCCCGGTATCGCGATCTCGGTGGTGGTATTCGCCATCAACTTCCTGGGCGACGCCCTGCGCGACGCCTTGGACCCGAGGCTTCGGGGACGCTAAGGGCACTGCGTCATACCGACAATTGCAAGGGGCGGGTTTGAAACCCGCCCCACGGTTTGTAATGATGGGGCTATCTGTCGCCCGGCAAGTGAATCATAAGTTCAATTCCTCTATGGGAACCAATCCGGGATTTACCTCCGTGGGATCAACCATCAGATTAAATATCTCCAAAGTGGTGGCGCCCAGTAAATGTTGGCCTTCCGGGCCGAAAATGACGGGGCAAAATCGTTCCCTGCCGAAAATGTTAAAGCGAGCGTCGGCTACGTCATACTCTACCCGTCTGCCATCGGCGACTTTGAACCGGAGGCGTTCCAGAGGCGTCAGCCCAAGTTGCTCCAACAGCGCTGCGGGCATCATAGAGTGACCCGCACCGGTATCGACCAATGCCGACACTGGATGCATGTCTCCGCCCTGGGGATGGCCTACGCTGATTTCTACTCGAAAAGTTCCCACGAGTTCTCTCCTTTTCTGTTCAAGCAGCGCACCGGATAGCTACAGCAGCAATTCGTCGATGGAAACGAGGCTGGGGTTAGGCTGGGTAGGGTCCACCATCAGGTCAAAAATTCCCAGCGTGGTGGCTCCCAGCAGATACTGTCCTTCGGAGCCGAAAATAACAGTGCAGGTGCGCTCTCTGCCGTCAATGCGGAATCGGGCTTCTCCCACATCGCGTTGGACGAAGTTGCCATCGGCTATTCGATACGTTCGGCGTTCTAACGGCGCAAGGCTCAAGGACTCCAGCAGGGATTCCGGTATGACCGAATGAGTCGACCCGGTATCTACCAGCGCGGATACCGGCAGGAAATCGCCTCCCAGCGGATGGCCGACGCCGATGTCGACGTAGAAAGTGCCCATTGACGTTCGTCCTCCTGCCCTAAAATTAACAGCGGATGATAACGCTATGGAACCGACACGGTCAATTTTGCATCCGTGGTCTGCCACCCATGCTAAACTGCGGCGACAAACCACAGGAGGTTCCCCATGTCCTGGAGCTTTGAACTGGTCGCCGGACCCTACGGCGGCACCACGGAGGGGCCGGTTTGGGACGGCGAGGCATTGCTGTTCACCCTCATACCGGCCTCCAAGATTCTGCGCTACGACCCCAAGACCAGCGAAGTTTCCGAGTACTTCACCGAGGCCTTCAACACCAACGGCCTGTGCTTCGACGCCGACGGCAGCCTCTACGGCTGTCAGCAGGGCCGGCGACGCATCGCCCGTTTTGACGCCGCCAGCAACACCGCCACGTCAATGCCCCACCTGCTTGACGGCAAGCGGCACAACAATCCCAACGACCTGGTCGTCGACAAGTCTGGCCGCATCTGGCTCACCGACCCTTATTCCGGCATCGGCGACAGCGGTCCGCAGGAACTGGACCACATGTCGGTGCTTCGGCTGGATCCCAGGGGCAACGACCAGTGGGACCTGGTGCGGGCCACCACCGACATCAGCCGGCCCAACGGCATCCTGATCAGCCGCGACCAGCGCACGCTGTACATCGCCCAGAGCGACTACGGCGCCGACCGCCGCCGGGAGCTGCGCGCCTATCCCATCAACGACGATGGCTCGCTGGGCGAGTACCGTACCCTGCACACCTTCGGGATCGACGGCGGGGCAGCCGACGGCGACCTGCGCGGCCAGGGCAGCCAGGGCGTGCAGCGGGGCGTGGACGGCATGACGCTGGATGCAGACGGGAACATCGTCGCCTGCGCCGGCTGGGAAGCGGCCGGACCGGGGCCGATGATCTATGTATTTTCACCCGAGGGCCGCGTGCTGGAAACTCACCCCATGCGCGTGGACCGGCCCACCAACTGCTGCTTCGGCGACGCCGACATGCGTACCCTCTATGTGACCACCGGCGGCGGCCATCTCTTCCGCGCCCGCACCGACCGCACGGGCTGGATCATGTGGCCCTGATGAGCCAACGGGATTGCCACGCTTCGCTCGCAATGACAGCTAGGGTTTGCCCTTGACAACCCGTACCATACCCTCAACAATCTGCAAAACCGCATCCGGCACACATCCCAGGAGATTGCACAATGACAACCGTGACCGCGCACAATACCAATGTATACGTCGGCCTGGCCGGCGAGAGCGCCCTGATCATCGGCGCCGAGGGCACTCCCCTGGGCGAGGGCGGCATGTACCGGCTCACCGAGGGCCAGTCCGAGTGGGACTGCATCGAGAATGGCCTGCCCGAAAACCCCCAGGTCCGCGCCCTGCTGGCCCATCCCGACCAGCCGGCCACAATTTTCGCCGGCACCCAGGACGGCGTGTATCGCAGCGACGACCGTGGCGAGAACTGGAGCCGCACCGAAACGCTGAGCGGCGACGTGTGGTCGCTGGCCGCCCACCCCAACGACTCGTCGATCATGTTCGCCGGCTACGACGCCGGCCGCGTCTGCCGTTCCAGCGACGGCGGCCACACCTGGCAGCAGATGAACACCGCCGGGCTGGTGCATCCCCACATCACCATGAACCCCCACGAAATCTGCAAGCGGGTCATCGGCATCAGCATTGATCCTGCGTACCCTGATGACGTGTACGGGGCCATCGAAGTCGGCGGTCTCATCGCGTCCCGCGACGGCGGGGATACGTGGTCCTGCATCACCGACGGCCACTACACCCGCCTCGGGCCGGTGGACCTCCACGGCGTGCAGGTCAATCCGACCAAGCCCGGCCTGGTGTACATCATCACCCAGTTGGCAATGTTCCGCAGCCGGGAGCGCGGCGAGTCCTGGGAGTTCGTGCCCATCGAGGAAATGTTCGAGGGCGGCAGCTACTGCCGTGATCTGGTGGTGGATCCCACCGACCCCAACCGCATGTACCTGGCCGCCGGAGCCGGCGGTGGCAGCGCGCCGGCCGGCACCATCGACGCCGGCGTACTGGTGCGGTCCACCGACGCCGGTGAGACCTGGGAGCGAGTGGACATCGGCGAGGTGGCGCCGGCGCGGATGTTCCAGATCGCCATCGACCGGAACGCGCCGCGCAACGTTTACTGCTGCGACCGCGACGGCCACGTCTATTGCAGCAACGACGGCGGCAACGAGTGGACCCGCACCGACGTGCCGGTGGAGATGTCCCGCGGCCGCCACGTTTACCCCATGGTTGCTGCCTAGGACCGTCTTTGAATCGAGACCGTTTGGCAGGGGCGAATAATTATTCGCCCCTGCCTGATGCGCGGCCCCAGATAGATCACCGGAGGAATCGCACCGTGCCATCCAACCCGTTGTGGAATGCCACCTTCCGCGTCGGCGAGGCCGACCTCGAATACATGGCCCTCGAAGCCGAGAATTTACCCGAATCGCTGCATGGCTACCAACTGGCCAGGAGCGGCCCGCTGGACAACCAGGAGATGGCCGAGAACGGCTTCAAGGGCAGCACGGCCGACCGTTTTCGCAACGCCGGGCGCATCGGCGGATTCATGCGCGAGTTCGTTCCCACCGCTGACGTGACGCCGGCCAGCGGAGTGGATTTCGTGGGCGCCACGGTGGTTCACCTGTTTGAGAACCCGGACCAGGTGTTGGGATGGATGTCCGATATATTCGTCAAGGACTTTGAGGAAAACATTGGGGAGAGTGTCGGCTCCGGACAGCAGATAGTGTCGGTGCAGAAGGTCGAAACGAGCGGGTTCTACGACGAGTCGGTGGGGTTGTACGTGCTACAGGGCGGACCGGCAGGCCTGCTGTCCTCCACGGTGATCGACTTCCGCGTCGGCCGCCTGCTGGGCGTGGCGTTCGTGGGATCCATAGGCGAGCATGACCGGACGCCGCTGGCCACCGAGATGGCGCTGGCGTTGGAAAAACGCATGGTACAGATTGCCCTGGGCGTTTGACCGCAGGTAAAGGCGCACACCATGCAACTCCAGCTCAAACCTGAAGTCACGCCGGGCGGGACTGAAACTGACACGCCGGAGTGGATGAAATTGCCGGCCTCTGTCGGGCAGCCGGTAATGGTTTGCGAGGATAATATCAGTTTCATGGACCGGCTGGAGGCTGCCGGCCTGCGAATGAAGTTGATCGTTACCTCTCCTCCGTACAACCTGGGAAAGGACTACGAAACCAGAGCATCCCTTGACGAGTATCTGGAATCCCAGGCTGAAGTGATCAAGAGATGCGTGCAGCTGCTGCACCCCCAGGGGTCAATCTGCTGGCAGGTTGGCAACTACGTTGATCGCGGCGAAATCGTGCCTCTCGATACGGCGCTTTATCCGATATTTCGCGCCGAGGGCTTGAAACTGCGGAATCGGATCATTTGGCATTTTGGGCATGGGCTGCATTCCACCAGACGATTGTCAGGACGATATGAAACCATCAACTGGTGGACGCGGAGCGACGACTACACTTGGAACCTGGACCCCATCCGGGTGCCGGCCAAATATCCCGAGAAGCGTTATTACAAAGGCCCCAACGTCGGCAAATTGTCCGGAAATCCGAACGGGAAAAACCCCAGCGACGTGTGGGAATTTCCTAACGTCAAAAGCAATCATCCGGAGAAAACCATTCATCCGTGTCAATTTCCGGTGGAGCTGGTTGAACGGCTCGTGCTGTCAATGACTGACGAAGGTGACGCGGTGTTCGACCCGTACATGGGCGTCGGGTCATCGGTGGTTGCTGCCCTGATGCACGGACGGATCGGCTATGGATGCGACGTCGTCCCCGAATACGTGGAGATCGCCCGGCAAAGAGTACGCCAATGGGAGCAAGGCGTTTTGAAGACCCGCCCCATGGGTAAGCCGATATACGATCCTTCCCTGCCCAGGGGAGGCCACTGATGAAAATATCGGCCAAGTATTCTCACCTCAACGGTGAAGAATATCTGCGGGTCCACAGGCGTCAGCTTTGGCGCGAAGTCCAGTCCGTCGTCAAGAACGTGGATGCAAGCGAGTGCAAGACCAAGAAATCCAAGGAATCACAAAAGCAAGGGCAAATGTTGTATTCGCCCACCGACCTGAATGCAGCTTTCAAAAGGGAATTCGAAGCGCTGGGCTGGAGACAGGAACGCCGCAGCTTCTGGGTTACGTCTGACGAACGTCTAATGCGCCGGATACATAGCCTCACACCGGACGAGCAAAAACGCGAGATCGAGGAAGCGGGTCACAGGCCCTACGGTTCCTATAATCAGACTGATTTTGTCAAAGACCGGGTGGCCGTCGAAGTCCAATTTGGCAAATACGCCTTCGTTGCGCACGACTTGTTCGTGAAACACCTGCACTTCTACGTGTCAGACACCATCGACGTCGGGATCGAAATTCTCCCTATGAAGGCCTTGGAACAGGAGATGTCTTCGGGTGTGCCCTACTACGAGCGCGACTTGGTGAACGTGCTCCGTCAGGGTAGAGGGGTTCCGGCCGTGCCTCTGGTCCTGTTGGGGGTGGCTCCATGAGAGGCGTCTCCGGGTGCTGGCCGGTGCCTCCGGCAGTTAGCCAATCCAAGCCGCCTGTCTATCCTCGGTTATAGTGGTAATGCTTCTTTCCATGCCAGCATCAACCGTTCGCCCTTCGGTTCGGGAATTGGGTCGCCGAACTCCTGCGCCGTTTTGAGCCATAGGTCAATTGCCTGGGTAATCTGCTCCGACGCTAAAATCCTGCCATGCTCACGATATTTATCGCACCGGCTTTCCGGGTTCCGGCGCAAGCCGGAACGACGTGTTTCCCACAGTGGATCCCAAGGGCTCTGAACAGTTGCCTGCCGTCGTGTTTCATCGGTGGGGTTGGTCATGGTCGGCCTAACGGTCGTTGACTATGAACCCGGCGCGGTACCCGTGGCGGGAACCTCAACGCCGACGTTCAACAATGACGGGTCGATCAGGATTATTGCCAGCATTCCCCAGCCGAGGATCAGTCCCACGGCGACCACCGCTATTTCGGCGAAGCTCAGGGGCATCCAGCCCAGCCGGATACCCAGCCGATGCTGCCAGAACCGGTTGATGTTGGTTTGCGCGTGCCAGAGTATCCACGACAGCAGCGTGACCTGTCCGACGTTGATGGCGATATATGCCGCCTGCTGGGACGTGGTCAGAGGACCCTCGGCCGGCAGGATGAAGGACACCATCCCCAGGAGGACGACCCCGAAGTAAATCAGCACAATGCGGGCCGGGCTGAGAGTCGTGGGGACGCCGCGTTGCTCCATCAGTTCCTGGTACACCCGCATGTGGGCGTGGAGCCGGAAGAACTGGTATATCGGTACCAGGAGCGACAGGGCGTGCATCACCGGGAAGGCGATTTGGCCGGTGTGCTCCCGGTATTGCCGCCAAGTGGCAAACATCCAGTAAAAGACGTAGAGGCCGGAACTGAGCACCGTCAGCGCGATAATGCGGCCGGGAGGAATGTAGTAGGGGAACGCGTCGTCTCGCGGCGCCGCGTACGCGGGTTCCGGAGCGATTGGGGCGCTGCCGGCAGCGGGGGCGTCACGTTCCGGCGCATATGGAGCGCCGGCCAGACGGTCGATCTCGGCGGAGGCTGCCGGCGCATCGCCGGCGGGATGGAGTTCGGCTCCGCAAACACCGCAGAAACGGTGGTCAGCGGCGTGAGCCGAACCGCACCGCTGACATACCAAAGAGTCGCCGGAAGTGGTCATGATCTACTGGCGACTGCGCCAATGCGGTAGGGGCGAATAATCATTCGCCCCTGCTTCCTTCAAATGCCGTTCCAATCAGGCCTTGCCCCACACCACCGGATTGCTCAGCGTGCCGATCCCATTGACGGTGATGTCGCAGACGTCTCCGTCCTTCATGTTCTCCGTGGCACCGTCGGTGCCCATCCAGAGAACGTCGCCGGGAATCAGGGTGAGGTACTTGCTCATGTCGCTGATGTACTCGCGGATGCCGAAGATCGCGGTGTTGAGGTCGTACTCGCCGACGACGCGCTCGTTGACCTGGATGGTGACGTGCAGATCGTCGGGGTCCAGGCCGGTGGCGATCCACGGCCCCATGGGCTTGAAGGTGTCGGTGTTCTTGGCGCGCCACATGGTGCGGTCGTTGCGCTGCCAGTAGCGTTCGCTCACGTCGTTGCCGATGGTGTAGCCGAGGACGTAGTCCAGGGCCTCGTCCTGGCTGACGTTGCGGCACTCCTTGCCGATGACCACCACCACCTCGCCCTCGTACTGCAGCTCCTCGGTGGCGTCGGCCGGCACCATGATGGGGTCACCCTGGCCGGTTAGGGCGTTAACCGCGCGGTAGCCCACGTCGGCCTTCTTGGGCAGGTTGGGTTCCTCGCCGCGCATGTGGGCTGCCCAGGTGACGTGCTCGGGGAAGTTGATGCCGGCGGCGTAGAAGGTGGGCGGAACCACCGGCGCCAGCAGCTTGACCGAACTCAAAGCGTACTTGCTGCCCGACTCTTTCAGGCCGTCGAACAGGCCTCCCTGGACTTCCACGACGGTATCGCCGTCAACGATGCCGTGGGCTACTCGATCTCCCGTGCGAAACCTGCAAATCAGCATGGCCGTCGCCTCCTGTGGTGCGGTGAGTGATGGTATCGGTATTGTCGGCGTCAATTCTGGCATCATCGCTGGACAGGGTCAAGCAAGCGATGCTGCGTCAGTTGTCGGGCGGCAGCAATCGTTCGGGGGCAACGGTGCTCGTCAGCAGAGCATGGATGCGATCGGCGAATGCGTCGGCCTGTCGGCAAGCGTCGGCAGCTTGGATTTCGTTGAAGACCGTTACGACAACGTAATCCGCGGATATGCGCATTGGGGCAAGTCGTCCAATAACAGAGCTCCATCCGCTTTCAACTAATCCCGGCTGTACTATATGCCGGCTGAACAAAATGCTGACGCCGCGATGATTTCGGGTGCTGATTTCATATAGTTCCAACGAAGCCTTTGCGGCGTGGAATACCGCATAATAAGCACGGGAAATCGCGTCGGCGTAGAAACCATGCTGAAGACAAAGCCGGGCGACTTGAAGGCAATCCTCAGCCCGTAGCCATTCCGCAATCGCCTGGGATTCGCTCACAACGCACTAACCCCGTCTTTCGCCAAGTTGTAAATCCAGCCTTTCTGGCGCTTCGATTCTTCCCATTCCGTCATGGTGTACGGGAAAATTGTTGGAGCCACAAAGAAGATAGTCGTGTCCAGCAGAATTCCCAGGTCAGCAATATCCCGCGCCTTCTCGCGGTCGTCTCCCTTGACTAGCACCAATGTGTTGAAATCCACGTCAAGGTCGGAAATTCCCCGCGCGTACGGCCCAAAGATGATGATGTCCTCCACCAGGCCGGGGAATTTTTCCTCCAATTGCCGGCGGTATTCGTCCACCCAAGCCTGTTCGTCAGCGCTCAAGTTCAGCATTTTGCCCAGCCTCCGTCGATCAGTTGCTGCGGTCGCGCGGCATCCGTTGCGTTGCGGGTTCAATTCTAGCATCCGGCAACGGGCTGCTATGGCAAATTGGGTTTGCCAGCCGTGTGGTAACATGTTCGCCGTCGTACCGGCAGCCTGACGCTGTCGTGCGCAACAATAAGCGACCACGGCAAGCAGGTGCGGATAGAGTATGCAGCAGCCCGAAACCACACTGATTTACTGGGCGCCCAGCCGGGTGAGATTCAACCTGACCCTGATCCTCGCCGCCGCCGTCATCCTCTTTGGCCTGTACCAACTGTTCACCGAGGCCCGCCGCGGGGACGATGTTCCTGTTGAACCTGCTGCCCAGACCCAGGATGCGGGAGGAGAGGGCGAAACGGCGTCCAGCCGGAGCAGCGGCAGCGGGGCCTGGTTGCTGATTGTCGTCGGCCTGGGTGTGGGGGCCTATTCATGGCTCACGTCGCCGCGGCAGTACCGCGTCTATTCCGACGCGCTGATCATCATGTTCGGCACACCCCGACGCCGCACCATCCACTTCAGCGACATTCGTGAAGTTGCCAGCGACCGCGGGTTCATGGGCGACCCCCTGCGCGTGTACACCAACAACCGCAAGCGCGTTCCTATCCAGGTGCGTGAGCCGGAGGAAATGCACCGGTACCTGGACTCGGCCCTGGCTGACTTCCGCCGAGCCTACCCCCAGTACGCGCCGCCGGAAGAACCCGAATCGGGTGAGGACGCGCCCGACGTCGTGGAATCCACCACCTCCGACATGACCGATGCCACCGCCGCTGCCGGTCCCGGAACGGCGACTAACGGAACCGCCGAGGCCGAGCCGGCGCCACCGGTTGAGCCGGATGACGCACCGGAGCGCAGCCCGCGCTCCCGACGCCGCAGCCTCCGCGACGACGCGCCGGCGGACGACGATGGCGGGGGCGAGAACCGGCCCCGCATCAGCTAACGCAACCCCTACGGTTCCTCGTCCGCGATCCGCAGCAGTTGCTGGCGGATGGTCGGCGTGTCGGCCGCGAGGTCAACGGTGGCGAAGCGCACGCGATGGCCCTGGATTATCGCCGCTTCGTCGTAGTCCGCGCCGAGCGCCGGGTAGAGCAGCACGCCGGTCGCGGTGCTCCATAGCGGGTCGCCGGTGTCCTCCTAGGAACGCAGGTAGGCGTACATCTGGTAGATGTTCTCGGACTTGAAGGTATGATTGCCGTGTTGTCCGGCAGTTACGATTGACATGAACTTGGTATCAATGACGATGCGCCGGCCGCCTGACGCGATACGTGCTGCAGACCGCTCCAGCGTGATGTCGGTGATCATCTGAGGCATCAGATCGCGCACGCTGGGACTGCCCTCTTCCAGGCGCCAACTCATGTGCTGTCCGTGCCTAACGTTCCAACCGCGATCCCGCAAAACCGCTTCGTAGAAGCCGGCCACCGCATACTCGTACAGTTTCCAGCCGGGGTTGGCATCGCGATTCGCCATTGCCAGCAAAGCGTTTCCCGCCGCCTCGGTGGGAATGACGAGGTCGAAGGCCAATCGCGGGGCCGCCAGCATGCGCCGTTCCTCGGCATCCATCCACCCCGCGCCGCTGCTCAGCATTTGGCCGCTGATGCGTCTGGCATCTGGTTCGTCTCGGACGCCGGTCTGCGCCATCCTCGCGGCCAGCTCGCGGCACCTTCGCTCCAGTGGTTCCCTTCTGACGATCCGGGCGAGCAGTAGCAACGCTTCTCGAACGCACCGGTTGCGGGGGGTGTCGATGGTGAGTTCGTCAAACGCGCACGCCACCTGCCCGCGCTGCAGCAACTGCCCCCGTTCGGTGCGCAGCAGGTCGATTTTTCCGCGCACACGGTTGAGGACGTCGGTCCGCCGGCGGTAGCCCACGGCGAGGTTGCGCCGCATACGGCGCTCCGCGGCGTTGGCGAGCAGTTCTGCCACCAGTTCCGGTATGTCGTCCGGCGCCTCTTCCAGTGCAACCCGTCGCGCGTCCGGCAGTTCCCGGTACAGTTGGGAGGCGTATAGCAGCAGCAGCCAAATGTTGCGCACCGGGATCCGGCCGATCAAGCTGGAGGAAGAGGTTTCCTCCGAGGAGGTCATGCGGTACCGAGCAACTTGGATCGAGCTTGGGAGACCTTGTCAGGGTTGTCGAACCAGTACTCGTGCAGCAGTGGCACGATCTCGGTTTCCACGACTTGCTCAAACCATTCGTCAGGGTCCTCAATGGATTGGCCGGGTGCGGGCGTCACGAAACTGTGGCCGATGCGGAACTGGCGGCCCAGGTTACGGTCGGTGGCAATATCCTCGTTCAATGAATTGATGCGCTGGGCTATCTCGCCCAGGAACACATCATCGATACCGCACAGCTCGTTCACCCATTCCCGCCACGTTTCGTTCAGCATCGGCTCCAGGTCGAAGAAGGCAAAGCGGCGACGCAGCGCGAGATCCACCATTGCCAGCGAGCGGTCGGCCAAGTTCATCGTGCCGATAACGTACACGTTTGGTGGTACGTACACGCGCTCGCCGGCGTCCCGGGGATAAGCCAGGGCGAGCGCCTCATCGGCATTGCGTTTGTCAGATTCCAACAGCGTGAGCATCTCCCCGAAGATCGATGCCGGATTGCCACGGTTGATCTCCTCGATGACCATGACGTAGTAGTTATCGGGATCTTCCCGCGCATCTTCTACTGCTTGGAGAAAAGTCCCGTCCACCAGCGTTAAGGTTCCATCGCCTTGAGGCCGCCAGCCGCGGATAAAATCCTCGTAGGACAGGTTGGGGTGGAACTGCATGGGCCGGACTTTGTTATCGTCCTTGCGTCCGATGAGGGCATAGGCGAGTTTTTTGGCGAGCCACGTCTTGCCGGTTCCGGGAGGGCCTTGGAGGATGACGTTGCGCTTGGTTTGGAGTCGGTGGAGCATGGCTTCCAGCGTGGGCCGGGGGAGGAAGCAACCATCGGCGATGATGTTGCCAATGCCATAATCTGGTGCAGGAACGGGTTTTGGTCGCGGGCTAAAGGGAGGTACGCGTGGTGTAAGTTCTCTCGGTGGAGCTGGTGAGTCTGGTTGATACGCAGCCCAAGAGAGTTCAGGGAAAGAGCGTACAGGGAAGTCGATGTCTTCGAAGCGGCGCCCTAATTGGTCGCATAACTCTACATAGACAGCACCAGATGGGACAGTTCGAGGCAAGTGAATGCCCAATCGATTGGTAATGTACCTTCGAGAATTTCTGTCCAATGGCACATACCACCAAGGGCGTGCCCAGTAAAGGCCCATCGTGAGGTTGTTGGCGACCAGTGGCTGAGCCTCCGCAGCGTCAAACGAGCCAATGAAATCAGATGGGTCAAACGTACTATCTGCAAAGGCGATTGCGTCCGCGAAAACCTGCCATAACATGTCGATATGGCCGGCTTGGCGGCGTCTGGCGTAGTGGAAAAACCAACTTCGCTGATTATTCAGCAAAGGTATCCCATCGTCATCAGTAGACAACTTTGGGGCGGGCTCCGCAACTTCAAGGAAGCGAGCCAGTTCTGCGGCTATCGCCTCGCGGTTGGCGTCGGTAAGGCTGCGATTGAACAATCCTATAGTTGTAAACGGACAAATGTCTTTCAGAGGACCGACTGAGCCATCCGGAAACTGATCATTTATGGCGAATGGCAATTCGCGCCGTCTATCCGCGATTTCAGCAATGGCTTCAACCAGCAGGCTGCGGTTATGCTTGTACTGTAGAAGTTTGTTGGCAACTTCGGCGTAGAAATCTGTCCAAGCGAAGCGTCGGTCATTCGGCGTAGCCATGTTCGCTGGCCTCCTATTGGTATTGGTATTTGCATTTGCCAATCCACGGCGAGCCACGAGGCGAGTATATCAGGCGTCCGGCGCGCGGGCCGGAATATTGCCCGTGCTACAATTCCGCTGTACTGAGAGCGCAAGCCTGTCTGCCTCGCACACATCCAAGTTTAAGGAGTAGCGGCGCTATGTCCGAAATTGCCATTACGAGCAACGAAGAAGCCAAGTCTTACGTCGAAGCGATGATAGAACGGGCCGGCGGCCGCGAGGACTATGCCAGGGACCGGGCCCAGTACCGGGAATTATTCAGGCGAATGATGCGCGAGGCGGAAACACTGCGCCAAGAGTACCCGGACCAGTTCGTGGCCATGGCGCCGGGCGACGTGCTGGTGGTGGCCGACTCCCTGGATGAAATTATTCGGGGCCTCCGGGAAAAAGGGGTTCCTCGCGGCAAGGCAATTATCGAGTTCCTGGACACGGGTTCCGAGCCGTTGGTTGTATGATTATCGGCGAGTTGGGCAGATTGGGTTGCCCCTACGTCCATTGTGGCCTGTCATTGCCGCGACTGGGGATTGTTGTTGATGACGTCACGTTTTTGGTGGACACCGGCGCCGATGCAACGTATCTGCATCCTCGTGACGGCATGGATGCTGGTGTTCCCTTCGACCTGCTGCAAGGCCGTTCCACATCGCGAGGGATTGGCGGCGTAGCGTCGTGCTTCCCGGAGCCGGCGGCGCTGGTGTTCGCAGATGAGGCAATGGCGCAACATTACGGCTATCGCATAAATATTAACGTCGCCGAACCCGGTAACGTCAGCGACCGGATTCCATCTCTGCTGGGGCGAGACGTTATCCGACGCTGGCAAATGGACTACGACCCGACATACAGCAAACTGGAATTCACGGTTCGGGACGCCGACTTCAGCATAGACGTTGAATGACCGAATGGAGCTCAGGCAATGACCACCGCAAAAAAACTGCTCACCTCCGCCGATCTCTTGGCGATGCCTGACGACGGCAGGCGTTACGAACTGATACGGGGAGTGCTGGTTGAAATGCCGCCCACAAGCCACGAGCACGGCATGGTCGCTGACCGCTTTGGCCGGCGTATGGGGAATTTCATTGAGGACCACGACCTTGGCCACGGCGTGGCCGCCGATACCGGCGTTAACGTTGAGCGAGACCCGGATACGGTACGCGCGCCCGACTACGGCTTCATCTCCTACGAGCGCATGGCGGAACCGCCGCCGTCGCGCGGCTATGCCGATGTCATCCCCGACCTGGTCTTGGAGGTGGTATCGCCCAACGACAGGCAGCCGGACATCGACGCCAAGACGCAGATGTGGCTGGACTCCGGCGTCCGTTTGGTATTGGTGGCATATCCCGCAACACGGGAAGTGCACGCCCACCACGACGACGGTTCGGTGGTGCGCTATGGCATTGGAGATACGGTAGTTGGCGACCCGGTCCTGCCCGGCTTCACCTGCCCGGTGGCCGATATTTTCGCCTTCGGGCCGCGTCAGGGTTAGCGCTGGACTGGTTCCAAGTTTGTAGCTTCGCTCGGCCGGTCGGCGGCGACTATTTCGCCGGTTCCGCCTGAAGCCCAATCCTTGCGCAAAACTCCCGCGCGACCCTATCCGCGACCACGTCCATATCCACCGCCCGCCCCAGCTCGGCGGCCATGCTGCTCACCGCGCGGTCGGTTATGCCGCAGGGGATGATGCCGTCGAACATGGTTAGGTCGGGGTCGACGTTGACGGCGAAGCCGTGGTAGGCGACGCCGCCGGCGATCTTCACGCCGATGGCAGCAATTTTGCGCCGTTGATCTGAGGTCCAGACGCCGGTGCGACCGTCCACGGTGGTGGCTTCCAGGCCGAACTCGGCCAGTACGCTGATGATGACCTGCTCCAGGGTGCGGACGTACCAGTGGGGGCCGCCCCGCCCGCGCAGGCGGATGATGGGGTAGGCGATCAACTGACCCGGACCGTGGTAGGTGATCAGACCGCCCCGGTCGGTTTCGACGACGCTGATGCCTCGAGCGGCCAGCGTCGCCTCGTCCAACAGCAGGTCACTGTCGTGGGCCAAGCGGCCCCGGGTGTACGTGTGGGGATGCTCGAGGAGCAGCAGGGTTTCGGGCTCGGAACCGTCGCGGACGGCGTTGGCGATCCGCACCTGCCAGTCCCACGCCTCGCGGTAATCCACCACGCCGGCCTTTATGATGCGGCAGGTTCCCTCGCCCGCCGCGATTTCCGTGCCGTCAGTAGATGGGCGTGTCGCCATCCATCGCCTCGAGGCGAGCCTTCACCGACTGCATGAATGCGCCCGATTCGGCGCCGTCGTTGATCCGGTGGTCGAAGGACAGGCACAGGTTCATCATCCAGCGGATGGCGATGGCGTCGTTGATCACCACCGGACGCTGCTGCACGGCCTCGGTGGTCAGGATGCCAGCCTGGGGGTGGTTGATGATCGGCCCGCCGAGGACGCTGCCCAGGGCGCCGGTGTTGTTCACCGTGAAGGTGCCGCCTTGCACGTCCTCCAGCCGGAGGGTTCCGCCGCGGGCCCGTTCGGAAAGATCGGCGACGGCGTGGGCGAGGCCGGAAATGCTCAGCCGGTCGGCGTCGTGGATCACCGGCACCACCAGGCCGGAGGTCGCGGCCACCGCGATGCCCAGGTTGATCCGCCGCTTGAGGATGATGCAGTCGTCGCCCCAGGACGCGTTCATGGTGGGGTTGTCCTTCAGCGCAGAGGCGACGGCCTTCAGCGCGAAGGGCAGGTAGGTGAGGTTGACGCCCTCACGGGCGCGGAACTGGTCCCGCTCCCGGTTGCGCAGGGCGACCAGGTTGGTGATGTCCACCTCCACCATGCTCCAGGCGTGGGGGATCTGCGTCACCGAGCGCACCATGGCGTCGGCGATCATGCGCCGCACCGGGGTGAGCGCGACGCGCTCCTCGTCGGCAGCCGGAGCCGACGGTGCGGCTGCTACAGCAGGAACGGGAGCGGGGATGCTCGGTGCAGTCGCGGGAACCGCCGTCGCGACGGTCGCCGTCTGCTGTTCCAGGTAGCGCAGCACGTCGTTCCGGGTAACGCGCCCGCCCATGCCGGTGCCGGCGATGCGATCAACGTCCAGGTTGTGCTCGGCAGCCAGCCGGCGCACGGCCGGGGACAGGCGGTTGGGCGCGCGTTCGACGCTGGTCTCCCGGTCCGGGTCGACCGCCCGGATCACGGTCGTCGGCACCGCCGCTGCTGCCGCAGGTTCGGCCGGGGCCCCGGCGCCTTCCTGGCTCTGCGCTTCCACCGCTGATCCGCCGGTGGGGCCAACCGGTCGGGCGTCGGTGATGAGATACGAGGTTGGGGTCGAGGATGCGGGCGCGGCGGCCGGTGCGGGGGTCGGGACAGGCGCCGGCGCGGTAGCTGTGGGTACTGAGGCGGCTGGCGGTTGGCTGGTCGCCGTACCGCTGCCGTCGTCCACCTCCGCAATGGGCGCGCCCATGGGGACCGTCTCGCCCTCCTGTGCGATGATGCGCAGCAACTCTCCCGACACCGGCGAGGGCACTTCCATGGTCACCTTGTCGGTCACGACCTCCACCAGCGGGTCGTAGCGTTCGACGCGGTCGCCCGGCTGCTTGAGCCACTTGCCGATGGTGCCTTCGACGACGCTCTCGCCGACGTGGGGAAGTTCGATGAATTGGGCCACGGGACAGTCCTTATGAGAACGAGATTGCCGCGCTGCGCTCGGAATGACGGCGCAGCAAGAATACTAGTAAGCGGCCAGGCGGCGGAGTTCGGCAGCGATGGCGTCGGGGCTGGGCATGTAGGCGTCTTCCAGCGTCTGGGCAAAGGGCATGGTGGGTACGTCGGGACCGCACAGGCGGGCGATGGGCGCGTCCAGGTACTCAAAGGCCTCGTCCGCCGCCAGCGCCGCGATCTCGGCGCCGATGCCGCCGCTGATGTTGTCTTCGTGGACCACCAGCAGTTTGCCGGTTTTCTTGACCGATTCGAGGATGGTCTCAGTGTCCAGGGGCTTGAGTGTCCGCAGGTCGACAACCTCGGCGCTGATGCCGTCGGCGGCCACCGCCTGCGCCGCAGCCAGGCAGTAGTGCATCGCCAGGCCGTAGCTGACCACGGTGACGTCGGAGCCCGCCCGCTTGATGTCCGCCGGCCCGATGGGCAGGGTGTATTCCTCATCGGGAACCTCGCCGCGGACCAAGCGGTACGTCTTCTTGTGTTCCAGGAAGATGACCGGATTGTCGTCGCGGATGGCCGACTTGAGCAGTCCCTTGGCCTCGTAGGGCGTGGACGGGGTGACCACCAGCAGGCCGGGGGTGTGGAAGAACAGCGCCTCCACGTTTTGCGAGTGGAAGAGTCCGCCGCGGATCCCACCGCCATAGGGGATGCGGACAGTCATGGGGACCTTCAGCGCGCCGTTGGTGCCGTAGTGCACGCGCGCAGCCTCGCCGATGAGCTGGTTGACGCTGGGCCAGACGAAGTCGGAGAACTGCACCTCAGGGATGGGCCGCATCCCCCGGAAGGCCGCGCCGAGGGCGATGCCCATGATGGAGGCTTCGGCCAGCGGGGAGTCGATAACGCGCTGCGGGCCAAAATCTTCGATGAACCCCTGGGTCGCCAGGAACACGCCGCCGCGCTGGCCCACGTCCTCGCCCATCACGAAAACGCGCTCGTCGCGCTCCATCTCTTCGTGGAGCGCGGAACGCACCGCTTCAATTACGGTCATTTCTGCCATATTACGTCGCCTGCCAGTCAGCCATGTTGCATTACGCCGGCCGGGTTCAGCCAGTTGCAGTTCGGTCCCCGTTCGAGGGCGGGATGATGTCATCCGGGTTCAAACCTTTCTCGCGCATCAGTGCGCGCACTATTGCCATCGCCTCGGCGTGGCCTTCTTCACGGGCTTCCGCGCGCGCCTTTTTCAGCTGCTCTTGCAGCCGTCGATCTTGCGGTTCCAATAGCTTACGGTTCAAAAACTCCGCCAGTACCATTACTCCCCCTCTGATTTCATTGAATACTTGAACAAGGATATTGTACGTGCTTCCGGCAACGCCGAGCGAAATCAACACGACGGCGATCTTCGTTAGCGCTGGCGGGGTGCCAATGCTTTTGGCAGCTTCCAACCCGTACCACAATATCAGGGCGTAAAGAGCGGCCGCAAAGATCAAGCGTATGCATTTCCCAACGTAACCCCAAAACCGGTTCCGTGGCGCCGGACTGCCTCCTGTCATCCTCAGTACGGCCGGCCGTGTCGATCAGACGTACAGGTGGTCGCCGATCGTCGACGCGTCGGGCGGTTGCGCTGCGTCGGCGAAGTCGGTGGCGTCGTTAACCTGCTGGGTGGCATCGGCGCGGAACGCGTCCAGTTGCTCCTGGGTGAGTATGCCGCGCGACACCATCTGAGCTGGGAAAACGGCCACCGGATCGTACTGGCGGGCGGCATCCAGGGCGTCGCGGTCCCGGTAACGCCGGTCGTCGTCGTCCGTGGTGTGGGGCATGAATCGCTCGACCTTCATCTCGATCAACACCGGGCCGGCGCTGCGGGCGTGGGCGATGCCCTGCCTGGTCGCCTCGTAGCAGGCGACCAGGTCCAGGCCGTCGATCACAAACCCGGGAAATCCATAGCCTTCGGCCCGGGCGGCAACGTCGCTGACCACCATCTGCGCGTCCTGGGGGGTCGATATGGCGTACTTGTTGTTCTCGCAAATGAAGATGACCGGCAGCCGGTGGATGGCGGCGAAGTTCATCGCCTCGTGGGTTTCGCCCTGGCTGGTAGCACCGTCGCCGAAGTAGCAGATGGTTACCGTCTCTTCGCCCATCATCTTGCACGCCAGCGCGTATCCCACGGCCTGGGTCAGGCCGGCGGCGACCACGTTGGATATCTGGATGATGTTTCGAGGCAGGTCGGCGCCCTGCAGCGGAAACTGGCGCGCGCCGGAGTACGGCTCTCCCTCCTTGCCCATGAAGGACAGCATCACCTGTCGAGGCGTAAGCCCGGCCGCCATCTTGACCGCCAGATCCCGGTAGTAGGGGAAAAGGAAACAGTCGCCGTCCTTCTGCGCCGCCAGCAGTGATCCCAGTTCCGCCGCCTCGTGGCCCTGGCACGACGCGGCGATGGGAACCTTGCCCTGGCGGTTCATCATCCAGATGCGCTCGTCCGTCGTCCGCACCAAGATCATCTGCCGGCACACTTCCACCAGATCCTCGGCGGTGAGGCCCTGCGGCAGCGCTTCTGCGTCCGCACTCCGCTGGGCGATGGCGACTGCCTCGTTAGCGTCGGTTTCGCTGGGTAAAGAGCTCGCGGCCTGCGTCATCGGGCTGGTCATCTCCTCGGCGCCGTAAGCGCAAGTGAGCGGCCTCGACCGCCGGCTCAATCATAGACCAACCGGGGCGGGAGTGGCAAACCGAACTTTGACGGACAAACCCAATTGGGTATAGGAACCTTTGGCGCTAGTCGTCAGTCAAGCGTGCATTGGCATATAGAAGAAAAACCGGTCACGGTCGCTATCGTTAGCGCTCAACAACGGCGCAGGAGGTGCGTCAGCCATGGCTCAGGAGAAATTTGCGGTACGGTTGTCACTCGAACACATCCGCTCGAACGACGGACCGGAGTTCGCCACCGGGTAGGTGCGGGAATAAGTCGGTGGGATTGGAGCCACAACCCGGCGCATCGAACCGCCGCCGCAGGGAAACGGCTACGTGGAGAGATCCAAAGGCAGGTCGTGAGATGATCCACTGGATTGGGAGTTTTCTGCACGTTACCGCAGGCGTCGGCGCCGACTGACCGGCGCCGACAGACCTGCAACCGCATCAAAACGCACACTTCCGTACTGTGCTCGTCCCGGCGCTGGAGACCGTCCGCCCCGAGAGTACGGCGCCGATCCTATTCGGACCGACGCCGAAAGCAGGATAACCACTGAGGGAGGTCCTCTCCTCTTCGAAACCGCCAGGTTTGGAGATAGTTGCCTAGAAATCGGGTTGGGGCGGGGCTCCCCAGCCCTGGGGGATGTTGAGCAGGTTTGGCTCCAGGTCCTCGACGGAAGTCTGGCCGCAGTAGGCCATGGCCCGGTCGATCTCTTCCCGGAGCAGTTCCAGGACGCCGTGGACGCCCTCGGCCCCGTTGATGGCCAGCCCCCAGAAGAGGGGACGCCCGATGCCAACGGCCTTGGCTCCCAGGGCCAGCGCCTTGACGACGTCGCTGCCGCGGCGGACGCCGGAGTCGACGTAGACTTCGCAATTGCCCTTGACCGCATCCACGACCTCGGGCAGCATCTCGATTGCGCCCATGGTCATGTCCAGCTGCCGTCCGCCGTGGGTCGATACCAGGACGCCATCAACGCCGCTCTCGGCGGCGACGTGGGCGTCCTCGGCAGTCCGGATGCCCTTGAGCACCAGGGGGAGACCGGTGAGACCGCGCAGCCATTCCAGTTCGTGCCAGGTGAGGGGAACGGTCCGGTTGACGTTCCAGCCGACGGACTCGTCGGTGCCGCGCAGCACGTTCTCCGGCTTGTTGACGCCCCGGAAGTTGCCCTGCTCGAAGTTCCGGTTGTACCGGTTGCGCAGGTCACGCTCCTTGGGGCTGGGCGTGGGGGTGTCCACCGTCAGGGTGATGGCCTTGAACCCGGCCTCTTCGGCGCGGCGAACCAGCATTTCGGTGAGGTCGTAACCCCGGTGGTAGAGCTGAAAGAAGAGGGGGCTGGTGGCTTCCTCGGCGACCTCTTCCATGCTGCAGTTGGAACCGGTGCTGAGCATCATCAGGGTGTTGGACATGCTTGCCCCGCGGGCGGTGGCTACCTCTCCCTCGGGATGAGCCCGGTGATGGGAACCTGCGGGGCACACGAACACCGGCATGCTGAGTTCGTTGCCCAGCATGGTGGTCGACAGGTCCCGCTCCCCGATGTCGCGGAGGAACCTGGGCCGCAACGTCAGTTCCTCGAAGGCGGTGCGGTTGCGCCGCGTGGTGAACATGTCCATAGCCCCGGCGTCGATGGTGTCCCAATCGTCGTGGGGCAGGACCAGCCTGGCGCGTTCCTCGTAGTCGTAGAGGTTGATGGGGTCGAGTCGCATCTGGACCTCCCTTTGGAGACGTATCCTACCCGCCGCTCCCCGCCCGTCATGAGAGTATGGGCAGCGTTCTCAATGGGTAGAGTAGAGTTGACGGCGCCCACACTTTACGGCCTGCAGCAGTCGCGGGCAAGTCCTACACAAATGGCGAGAGCATTTCAGTCGGGGCGGTGAAGGATGGCCTGACTTCGTTGCTGTGATTCGGGATTACAAAACTTCGAGCTTCCCGTCAGTCCAGCTGCCGAACCCGACCGAGCACGACGCAGCAAACCAGCGCCAATGCCAGCCCCAGGACACCGATGATGGCCATGGCCGTTGACGGCGACGTGAGGTCTGAGAGCAGACCGACGCCCAGGCTGGCCACCACCAGAAACCCCCGGTCGATACTCTACAGGCTGGTGAGCCGGCCCCGAAGGCTGTCCGGCGCCAGCGTCTGTATCAACGTGCCGCGAGTGGTGCGGAACAGGGACTGGCTTGACGCCATGGCGGCGATGACCACGAAGGCCAGCGCCATCCACTTGGAGAACGCGAAGAGGATCAGCATCACTGAGCTGGCGATGGCGGCGCCCAGCACCACCCTGCCCTTGGGGAAGACGAACCCGAAGGACGCCACGAACAGCGCGGCAAGCAGTCCGCCGACTCCGGTTATCGAAAGCAGGTATCCGCCCACGTCGGCGTCGCGCTGCAACACCTCGGTGGTGAACACCGGGAACAGGAACCAGGCCGGATGGAGGATGATGTTGGGGATAACCGACAGCGCCATCAACTGGAAGAAGGCCCGCTCACCGCTCCAAACGTAGCGCAGACCTTCCACCATGTTGGCCAGCGCCGAACCGCGCTGACGAGCATTGCCGGGCCGATGAAAAGGGGTGCGCAGCGGAAAGATCATCGCCACGTTTGCCACGTACAGCGCGGATTCGATGACGAAATTCCAGAAGAACCCCAACGTGAAAATGAGTATCCCGCCGACAAACGGCCCGACAATGCGGGTACCGGTGATGGTCAGGACGTTGGCCGCCATGGCGTTGCCGAGCATCTCCCGAGGCACCGTGCCGGCGATGAGGGACTGGCGCATGGGCTGGGTCATGGAACGGCAGGCGCCGGCCAGGATCACGTACAGGTAGGCGTGCCATACGGCCACCCGCCCGGACAGCACCAGCAGCGCGAAGCACAAAGCCAGAGCGGCCATCGTCAATTGCAGCGCGATGATCAGTTTGCGGCGATCGAAGCGGTCGCTGAGGACACCGCCCCAGGGTCCAACCACCAGGCCGGGCAGGGTGTTAATCCCACCCACGGTCACCACCAGCAGTCCGGCGACGGTGGACCCCTCGGAAAGTTCCCGCACCAACCAGCCGACGCTCAGGAGTTGGATCCACTGGGCGTTGTTGGCGAAGAAATTGCCGCACCACAACAGCCGGTAGTTGCGGTACGCCAGCCAGGCGTCCAGCGTGTGCAGTCGGGGCATTGATCCGATTCGGAAGATCTTTCCTCCAGGAACGTCAAACCAAGCGGTGGACATCGTTTCGGGGAGTTCGTGAACGGGCCATTCTGGAATCCGTAATTTCCCCTGTCAATGCTGGGATACCGACACTATTTGAAACATGGGGTGCTGAATTTTGTCCCGTACTCGGGCTGACGGCGACAGCACAACGTTCGGAACCGGTTCCGGCTCCGTCCGGCGTCACGCCCGATATACAATGCAATGCCTGACTGATTGCGCTGGAACCCCCGGCGCCCACTGGAGGTAAACATGCCCGCTGAGAAAGGCATCATCCAAACGGTATTGGGAAACGGATCCGAGGGTTGGGAGGGCGACGGCGGCCCGGCGACAGCCGCCGCGTGCCAAACGCCCTACGCCTGCGAATTCGATCCCCAGGGCAACATGGTCGTGTGCATGGGCCGCCACCACCGAATACGCCGCATGGATGCGCGAACCGGCGCCGTCGCGCTCATTTGCGGCGCCGGCGAACCGGGGTATGCCGGCGACGGCGGGCCCGCTGTCGATGCGGTCATCAACCAGCCATACGGGTTGGCAATCGACGCCAACGGAGACATCTACTTCGCCCAGCGATTTGACCCGGCGGTGCGCAGGATCGACGGGCGCACCGGCATGGTCTCCACCGTCGCCGGCACCGGCGAATTCGGGTACAGCGGCGACGGCGGGCCCGGCAACGAGGCCATGCTGCGTGAACCCAACGATCTGTGCCTGGACCGTCGGGGCGGCCTGTTGATCGCCGACGTGCAGGACCAGCGCATCCGACGGGTGGATCTGGCGACGGGGATCATCGGCACCTTCGCCGGAACGGGCGAGAAATCCCGCGCCGGCGAAGGCAGGGCAGCCACCGAGGCGAGCCTGATGGGTCCTCGGGCGGTGTGTGCGGACAGCCAGGGCAATGTCTACGTGTGCGAGCGGGAGGGAAACGGTGTCCGCAGGATATCGCCGGACGGTGTCTTGACCACCATCGCCGGAGCCGAAGGGGTCTATGGCTATGCGGGGGACGGCGGCCCGGCCCTGGCAGCCACGTGGGGTTCGCCCAAGGCCATGCGCTGCGACCTGAATGACAACATCATCGTGCTCGACTCCGACAACAGCGCCGTGAGGCGTATCGATGCTGTCACCGGCATGGTAGCCACCATCGCCGGTGGGCGCGAGGGCGGTGGAGGCGATGGCGGGCCTGCCGTCGAGGCCGGGCTGTTTCACCCGCACGGCTGCGGCATTGATGCCGAGGGCGACCTCTTCATCGCCGACACCCACAACCACCGGGTCCGCGTGGTCGGCCTGTGAGCAACTTCAGCCGGACAACAAAATTGCGCGAATTGTCGTGAGCGTATCCCAACGAGCGTATCCCAACGAAGGAGAGATCATGCCCCCACTGGAAACCGGCATCCAATTTCACCTGCCCACCTACGCTCACGTTCCGCTGCCCCACCTGGTGGACCTGGCCGCCCAGGCTGAGGCCAAAGGCGTTGCCCAGATGTGGGTCACCGATAACCTGAGAAGCCGCCAGTCCTTTGTGGCTCTGGCCGCCATGGCCTGCCGGCTTGACATGAAGCTGGGCACGGCGGTCACCGTCCAGTACTTCCGCAACCCGGTTGACCTGGCGGACTCGATTGCCACCCTCAGCGAGTTGATGGACGGACGGGAATTGAGCATCGGCTTGGGCCGGGGCAACCCCCGAACGCCATCACTGATCCGCACGCCGCGTCCGGTCAGCGTGCTGCGGGAAACTGCCCAGAGTGTGCGCCGCCTCCTGGACGGCGAGGAGGTCTGCTTCGCAGACTACCCGAACCTCCTGGACTACTACCACTTCAATCCCTCGGCCGGCTTCCAGCTGAATTTTCGGCCCGCGTCGCCGGTGCGGCTCTACTGCGGCAGCAACGGGCCGTTGGGCATGGCCGTCGGCGGCGAAACCATGGACGGACTGATCTTCGGCGGCCACTACATGGCGGCCCTGCGCACCGGCAGAGTTCCGGAACTGCTGGATGCCTTCGATACCGCGTTGCCACCGGAACGACAGGGCGAACCGGCCCCCAAAGTGGCGGAGATCAAGATATCGCTGTCTCGAAACGCATCGGCGGCTCGGGAGTTCGTCAAGGAAAGCTCGGGTCACCGGGTTCTGAATATGTACCGCCAGGGCTATACCACCGAGGACATCGAACGCCTGGGCGTGGCCCTACGGGACGTGGAGCGCCTGGACCGCGCGGATCGGAACGGCGCAACCGAGCAGGAGTTCGACGACCTGGTCACCGACTCCATGATCGACGCCATCTTCATCGCTGGCACGCCCGGCGACTGCATCGAGAGGATGCTGGAGGTTAGAGACACGGCGCGTGAGCAGGGCTTCGGACAGCTGTTATTCTCGGAGCTTGGTCCCGATGTGGACGAAGCCCTGAGCCTATTGTGCGACGAAGTGATACCGGCGCTGTGATCGGCGCAGCGGATCTCATTTGGGAGACGGTCAGCTCACTTCGGAGATAGCAACGTCGGTGAGGCCGCACGGGTGACGGGCCCCCGTTAGGTGCTCAAGCGCGCCCAGTTATTGCCGAGTTGTCATTGCAAGCGAAGCGTGGCAACCTCGTTGCTGGTGTGGGGGTCGCCGTGGCAACGAGATACCCGCGTGGCTGCGCTTCTCGCGATGACATACCGAGCACGCGTAGGCATCCGACGACAGCCCGGCGTTTGACAGGTGAAAAGGCCCACTTTAAAGTTGCAGCGGCGACTTGAGCCCGGCCTCGCGCGCTTCGCGGTGACAAGGGAGCCAACCAGTCGCGACAAGAACGCATTACATGAAGGAACCTGTTGATGGCATTGCAGTTTGGCGTATTCGACCACATTGAACCGATTCCCGGCGTGCAGCTGGACCAGATTTACCGGGAACGACTGGACCAACTGGAAGCGCTGGAGTCCGCCGGGTTTTACTCCTACCACCTGGCGGAGCATCACACGCCCGCGGTACACAGCCTTGCACCGTCCCAGAACGTGTTCCTGGCGGCCGCGGCCGAGCGGACGAGCGCCATGCGGTTGGGCCCGTGCGTCTATGTGCTGCCGTTGCACCACCCGGTGCGTCTTATCGAGGAAATCTGCATGTTGGACAACCTCAGCGGCGGGCGGATGGACATCGGAGTGGGCCGCGGCGGGGTGATCGAAGCCTACTTCTGGGGTCAGGACTCGGACGTGGAGATCAACTACGCCCGCTACCTTGAAACGCTGGACGTGGTCCGCGAGGGACTGAGCAACGACTCCCTGACCTATCAGGGCGAGTTCTACAACTTTGACGACCTGCCCATGCGACTGCGACCGAAGCAGGACCCACACCCACCCCTGTGGTACATGCGCAACGTGGAGACCGCGGCCATGAACGGGATGCACACCATCATTGTGGGCAACCTGGATTCCTTCGGCGCCAACGTGGAACGCTATTTCGAACTTTGGGACGAGCACCAGGGGCCGGGAGCCCTGAACGCCCAGGGCGAAGCTCCCAAGATCGGGTTGGTCAACCACCTGTATCTGGCGGAGACCGACGCGGAAGCCGCGACCATCGCCCAGCCGGCCTGGGACCAGTACAAGTGGAACCTGGCCGCGCCGCGCCGCCTGGAGGCCGAGAGGCGGGGTCTCACGCAGTTCCTCGGGAGCGAGGCCAATCCCAGGCCGTCCAACCTGCCGTCCCGGGAAGTACAGGCAAGTCGGAGCGCCGGGGCGCGCCGGTCCGGCTCTGCCGGGCTTGAGGAGCACGCTGCGCCGGGCGGCGGCGGGTTCAATGTGGTCGCCGGTTCCCCCGACTCCATACGGGACTACATGGACGCGTATCTCGAAACCGGGGCCAACTACTTCGTGGCCGCCTTCCAGTGGGGCCACCTGTCCCACGATGAAACCATGCGCTCATTGGACCTGTTCGCGTCTGAAGTCATGCCCCACTATGTCTAACCGGGTGTCAAAAACTCCATCTCCCCTTGGCGGGAGATGGTTATGGCGAGGGGCAACTGGTTCGCAATGTCGTCCCTCGCCCGAAATTCACGGCCGACTTCTTGAACACCCTCCTGGTATTACAACGACAGATTAGGGAGGGACGCCGGTGGGTGCATTGCGGATGGCGCGGCGTTTCTGATGGGACTGTCTGGCCCGCTCGTTGCGCTGCTGGACGCCGTCCAGCCATAGCAGCAGTTCGTGGGGCCCCCACTGCTGCCGAGGCAGCATCTCACGCACCACTCGGTACACCTGCGGCCTGGTGATCAGGGGCATCTTTTTCCCCCCAATCCTGCTGCAAAGTCAGCAGAAATGCCCCCGCCAGCAGACACATGGTGATGTGATGATGCCATCCGGCCCAGGTGCGGGTCTCGTACTCGTCCAGCCCCATGTCGCTCTTGTCGGTCTCGAATTCCGTTTCGATGCGCCACCTGGAGCCGCCCACATAAGCCAGGGTTTCCAGCGGGGTGTCCTCAGGGGCGTTGGACAGGTAGTAGCGGGGCTCGCTGCCGTCCCGGTTCCGGCGAAAGACTGCCCAATGGATCTCGCTGGGCTTGCGCCTGGCGGTGGGCCGCACCCGCTGGGCGCTGAACTGGTAAACCCGCGGTCCCTGGCTTCCCTGCGCTACCGTGATCCCCTGCCACGCTTCCTCTGGGATATCAGCCGCCCGCTCCCCCATGGTCTGCTTTTGCCCGCTCCGCAGCCTGGGCTTGCGGGGACGCCCAGTGCCCTGGTAGGCCGGACTGGTCCACTCCGGCTCCTCAGGCCACACCGTGAAGCCTGCCGGAACGTCCAGGACGTAACGCATCCCCAGGGCGGACAGTCCTTCCCGGAAGGACGGCGACATCCCAAAAGCGTCATCCCCAGCCACCCATCCGGCCCGCAGATGTCCCCGCACCAGGGCCTGCTCCACCATCTCCAGGGCCAACTCCGTCTTCGACCGGTAGGCGCGTCGCTCCTCCGGCACCCCCGCCACCAGGCAACGGGCATCGTCCGAGGTCCAAACCTCCGGCAGGTACAGCCGCTTGTCCACCAGCGCCCGACCCAGTGGACTGACATAGGCCAGAAACATCCCAGCCTGGCAGTTGGCCACCTTCCCCAGTCTCCCGCAGTACTGCCTCGCCACCCCCACCGACTTCACCCCCTGCTTGGGAAAGTCGCTGCCGTCCACCACCCACACCGCCTCCGGATGCTCCAGATCCGGATGCCCCAGCCGGGACCCCAGGTACTCCTGCAGCCGGCCCAGCACCACGTCGTCGTCCCAGGGAGCATCGGTGAGGAAACGCTGCATCCCTCGGGCCGATACGCCCACCGACTCGGAAAGGTTCTCGGCGTTGCGCCGGTCCTGAGACTGCACCAACACGGCCCGGAGGTAGTCGCCGCTGCGCTCCCGCGACTCCCGGCGGCCAAACAGCGGACTGAAGTAAGCGTGAAAATCCTGAAAGGCCTCGTACACCCGCTCGAAAGCCGCCGCATCCATCGCCCTGCCCCACCTCCCGTGGCCTTCGCTAACTCACCATTCATCCTACCATGCCAACTGTCGTTGTAATACTGGGACGCCGACGTTCTGTCCAACTGAGCTACCAGGGCAGGTACATGTCGGGGTTTAGTGTAGCGCGAGGCTGTCCCCGCAGTGCAAAGCCGGCTAGAGCGTTTCCAGGACTCGCGCTATGCGCTCCACCCCTTCCAGAACTCGGTCAGCGGGCGACCGCATCAGCGCAATGCGGAAGTGGCCTTCCCCGCTTTCGCCAAAGCCTATGCCCGGGGTTACCACCACTCCTTCCCGTTCCACCAGCAGCTCGGCCATCTCGGTGGATGACAGGTCTGCCGAATACCGAGGGAACAGGAAGGTTGCCCCTTCCGGCAGCGGACAGTGTACGCCGGGGACCTGGGACAACCGGCCGGCGCAGCGCACGCGCAGATCATCGCAGTCCTCCCGCCACCTGGGCAGGTGATCCTGGGGCCCTTGCAGGGCGGCCACCCCGGCCATCTGCACGAAGGGCGAAACAAAACTGGCCGTCTGTTCCTGTATCTTCAGCAGCGGCTCCAGCAGATTTGACTGAGCCACGATGCAGCCCAACCGCCAGCCGGACATCGAATAGGCCTTGGTGAAGGTGTAACTGGTCAGGGTTCGTTCCGCCATGCCCCCCAAATTCGCGATGGTTACGTGCCGGTTGGAATCGTAGAGGAAATACTCGTAGGTCTCGTCACAAAGGACCAGCAGGTCCTGCTCCAGAGCCAAACGCGCTACGGCTGCCAATTCTTCCTCGGTGTAAACCCGCCCCGTGGGATTGTTGGGGTTGTTGATGACAACCATCTTGGTGCGCGGGGTGACGTACTCCTTCAGCTGCTCGTAGCTGATGTGGTACTCCTCCTCCTCGCTGAGTGGCACGGCTACGGGCACACCCTCAGCCATTTCCACCTGCTGGCTGAAGCTGACCCACGTGGGCTCAAGCACCAGCACTTCATCTCCCGCCTCGATGTAGGCGTTTATGGCCTCATACAATCCCATCTTGCTGCCCGGAGTAACCAGGATATCGCCGTCGGGATCGATGGCGCGGCCATTGTGGGCTGCCAGCTTTGCGGACATGGCCTGGCGCAGTTCGGGAAGCCCGCGGGATGAGCTGATGTTGGTATGTCCTGCGTTCAGGGCCTGAATCCCGGCGTCGATAATGTGCTGCGGGGTTACGTGGTGCGGACTTGACTGACCCAGGTCAATCACGTCGTGACCCTGCCGGGCCAGCTGTCGGGCTTTTTCGCCGGCGGCGAGGGTGGCCGGGGGTTGTACTCGTTGGATACGCGTTGCGGGAGCTCTGGTCATGGTTCACCTCTTTCCTGTCCTGGCGGTGCAGTTTAGCAACCCCGTGGCCCACGAACCACACGCCCGGCATTATGTGAATGTTCCTGGTTGCGGGATGCGCGCCGGCATGGGAATGGCAACGCCGGCCCTTGTATCTTGGCCTTTCTCCCCTCGGCGGAAGGGGCCCGAGATGACGGAAATTCCTTTGCAATCTCAACCCTTGCCGGAAACTCACGGTCGGCTTTCGGAACATCTGTCAAGAACGTGAGGTAACTCATGCGTACCCAGTTTGACGACTACGGGAGCCAATTTACATCGATAAACAGGATAGACCGGATGATGGCGTGCGGGTGGAGCGTTCACAATAATCAATCAAATCCTGTTCATCCGGTGCATCGATGTAAAAGACAAAATGGGTACGCGTGAGCGTGAGGCACGACACACCGTGTGAGCCGGCGTCGGCCGGTTCATTGGGACGCTCACATCCCGACGCCGCGGCGGACTATACGCGCAGCTGGCGCAGCGTGGGCCGCCAGATCCCCAGCACGAACGCAATCGTCAGGTAGATCGCCGCTCCGCCCGCGAAGGCGGCCGTCCAGCTGATGTGCTCCGCGACCAGGGTCATGGGGTAGGAGCCGATGAACATCAGCGCGGCCGAAACGTACCAGACGCTCATCACTCTGCCCTGGAAGTCGGCCGGCACCGAGAGTTGGAGCACGGTCGTCCCCATCGGCACTATGCTGCCCATCCCCACCAGGAACAAAATCGCCCACGTCACCCAGAACCAGTGAGACCAGGCCAGGCAGAACAGGGCTATCCCGAACAGGAAGATGCAGCCCAGCAGCAGCCAGTTCTTGTGCGGCGAGTTTCCCATCGACGCCATGATGAAGGTTCCGGACAGTGAGCCGATGCCCGCGCCGGTCATCAGCAGACCGGCCCCGCCGGCGCCCGTGTCCAGCGCCAGCTTGGCGAAGGCGGGAAGCAACTGGGCATAGGGCATGGCGAAGAAGCCGAAGGCGAACCCTATCCCAATGACGGTGAAGGTGACCGGGTTGGTCCAGCAGTACCGCAGCCCGCCCCACAGTTCGGCGAAGATGCCCGAGCGGTGATCCCGGGCGGCCGTCGGCACCCGCCGCACCATGAGCAGCGTCACCGTGCCCACGCAGAAGCAGCCCGTTGCCACGTATAGCGCCGGAGCCAGTCCGGTTAACTCGATCACCGCCCCGGCCACGGCCGGACCCAGGATGCGTCCCGAGTTCATCACCGCCGAATTGAGGACCACCGCGTTCATCAGGTCGTCACGGTCCACCAGGTCGCGGACTATGGCCAACCGGGCCGGGGTGTTGATCGCCTGCAGGGTGCCGAGGACGAAAGCCGCCGCGTAAACGTGCCACAGTGCGATGAGTCCGGCGGTTTCCAGCACGGCGATGCCGAGCATCAGGACGGCCACCGTAGCCTGGGTCAACATGAGCAGTCCGCGGCGGTCGAACCGGTCGGCGAAGGTGCCGCCGAACAGCACGAAACCCAGCGTGGGCATCCCGTAGAGGAAAATCATGAAGCCCATGCGGGAGGCGGACTCGGTCAGTTCCAACACCAGCCAACCCAGGATGAGGAACTGCATTCCCCGGCCCAACGCCTGCGCGTTGGCGCCGATCCAGAACCAGCGGTAATCCCGGTGCCGCAGCGCCCGGAAGGTCTGGAGCCGGCGCCCGAGGGCGAGAATCTGGGCCAACTATTTCACCGGATCTTCCATGTCGGGTCCAGGGCGGTGCGGCTTTCTGGTCATCAATCCGGCGATATCCGTGGAAATCCTGCTGCGTTGGGCGCGTAGAGGACTGAGCAATATCAGGTTGATGTCTGCTCGTCAATGCCTGCGTGCGCTCACGCGTGCCCGGTTTGGGCGGTGGTATCGTCAGAATCGGGATTTTCAAGATTCGAGGATTATCAGGATTGGAACCGTCTCATGATGGATTTCTCCCAATCCTGTCAAATCATAAAATCCCGCAAATCCTTATTCTGACGATTTACGAAAGTGCATACGCGCGAGGTTAGTGCTCGAACACGGTGGTTGCCGGGTGGCGCGACCATGGGGAAGCGTCTATCCGCCAATCGCTACCCAATCGTTCCGCAGCGAGTACGGACGATGGTAGAGTCAAGCAGATGCGTACCCGATCCGTCCCCTGCTTGCGGAAGGACGGGTTGGTAGGAGGGAACACCATGCCAGAAGCCAGACTGACCGTCGGCAACGTCGAGATCTTGTCCCTGAACGACAACGAGTCCGCGCTGCCCCTCAGCGACGTCTTTCCCGAGGTTCCTGCCGAGGCGTGGGCGCCCTACCAGGAGCGTTATCCTTCCGGCTTCCGCGGCGATCACCTGGTGGCCCACTTTGAGTGCTATCTCATACGATCTCAGGGCCAGACCATCCTCGTGGACACCGGCATTGGCGGCGCGGCCACCAACCCCAACTCAGTCCAGGCGATGGTGGCCGGCGTCAGCCCCGCCGATGTCGACACCGTTTTCTTCAGTCACCTTCATTTCGACCATGTCGGCTGGAATCTCACCCACGAACCGGACGGGCCAACACGGGCCACCTTTCCCAACGCCCGGTACGTGGCTCACCGCGCCGACTGGGAGGTATTCCAACGGCCGGAGGTCAGGGATCTCTTCCCGCCCCACTGGGACCAGACCCTCGGGCCCCTGCGCGACCTCGGTGTACTGGATCTGCTGGACGGGGAGCACGCGCTGACCAGCGAAATCACCGCCATCTCCACCCCCGGCCACACTCCCGGATCCATGAGCCTGGCCATCGTATCCGGCGGGCAGCGGGCCTACATCCTCGGCGATGTCTTCCACGGCCCGGCCCAGGTGACCGAGACTGCGTGGAAATTCAGCTTTGACATGGACGGCGACCAGGGCGCGGCCACTCGCGCCGACATCATCCAACGGGCCGAATCCGAGGACGCGATCATGGCCATCTGCCACCACGGTGGGTTCGGCCGTGTGGTCCGCGCCGAGGGCCGCCGCTACTGGCAACTGGTTTCCTAGTTCATCCGGAAACCCGGTTTCGCGACGGTAGGCGCCAGCAGCCGGACCGAAGCGCCTCACTGCAAACGGGGTAGCAGTTCCTCGGAAATGAGCTGCAGGTAGTCCAACCGGGCGGAGAATTCGCTGGGCAGGTTCAGGCTGGCCAACCCGATGTAATCCAGGCCGTCTTCTTCCCGGCAACGGTTGATGATCTCGGCACAGTCCTGAGGACTGCCCGCAACCGCCCAGTCGGCCAAATCCCGCTGGCCTCCCAGGCCGAAGTCCACCGTGGTGCTTTCCTGCATATTGAAAGCGCCGTACATGCCGGCTTTCTTGGCGGCCATCTCCCGAGCTTCCATGATGGCCGTTTCGCGGTCCCTGGTGATGGCCATGGAGCGGTGGGCGCCGATGCGCCCGGCAGGGTCCTCGCCCAGTTCGGCCAGGGCTTCCTTGTACTGACGTGTCAGCACGCTGATGTCCTTCCATCCCGGCTGTGGGCCGAGAATGACCCGGTCGCCCAGGGCGGCAGCGCGGCGCACCGCGCCCGGGCTCTGCGCCGCGATCCAGATGGGCGGATGCGGTTCTTGCACCGGTGCCAGGGCCAGCCTGGCATCATGAACCTGCCAGTGCCTCCCGTCGTGGTTCACTTCTTCCCCGCTCCAGAGCAGTTTCATCAACTCGATGGATTCTTCGAACCGGCCTACACGATCCCTCCGGTTGGTCCCGAAAGCCGACAGTTCCGCTTCTCGGTAACCCAGTCCCACGCCCAGCACGAACCGCCCGTTGCTGATGTGGTCCAGCGTCACCGTCTGTTCGGCGATGTCCACCGGATTGTGGTAGGGGAGAAGCAGGATGCCGGTGAGGAGCGTCAGGCCCTCGGCGTCGGGAGCCAGTCGCGCCAGCGTCTGCATCGGCTGCATCCAGACGGTGGGATGAGCTATGTAGTGCTGGGGCATGTAGATGACCGAAAAGCCCAGCGATTTGGCCCGCCGGCAGACCTCGGCAGCCTCCTCCACCTGCTGGTGCATGGGCCGGTCGGGATCATCCATGTAATCGCGGATGTACAGTCCTACTTCCATTGGCTCCAACTCAATTTGTTGCGGTGTGCGTCAATCGGTGATGTACGTGTGGGTGATGACCTCCCAAACGTGGCCATTCTCGCATTCGAAGTAGAACCCGCGACCCTGGTGCAGGTGGTTGATCTCGCCGTCCGTCCGCGACCGGGGCCCGCTCCCGAAAATCACGCCCTCGTCTTTGATGCGCTGCAGGATCGCGTCGAACTCCTCGTCCGAGGCCAGGAAGGCGTAGTGATTGGAGCGGGGGTTGTCCGAGTCGTCGAAGTCCAGCGTCAGGATATCGTTGACCTTCACCGGCGCGAAATGGCCCCAGGGCCCCTCGTACTTCAGCCCGAACATGCGGGCGATGAACTCCGCGGACTTTACCTTGTCGTAGGCGGGTACGATGGTGTGGTCTAACTGCAATGGCATGGTGACCCTCCGGTTCAAGTTTGTGACGGCTGACGTTGGCCCTGCTCTGCCCAGGGTAAGCATGGCATCAGAGCGCGGTGTTGATCTACAGCGCCGATGTCGTCAACACCGGTCGGCATCTCCCGCCCAGTAGTCGTACTTCCGCCCGGCCAGGTCCACGACTTCTCCCACGTCTTCCTCCAACAGGTAGCCCTCGTCCACCAGATCCATGGCGGCGCGGGTGACTTTCTCGAGGTAGTCCTCGCGGTCGGCGTAGCGTTCCTCGATGGATGCGCGGGGGTCGCCGGAGGCTTCGCGTTCGGCCCGGGTCGCCGGCAGCGGGAGAGACCAGCCGGCCAGGCCGCCGGTGATGCCAATAAACAGGTTGGGGTTGCCGATGCTCTCGTCCCGCAGGTTCCATCCGGTGTAGGTTGCCACCGGCACCGTCAGATCCGGCAGGCAGATGCCCCGCCGTTCGTTGAACGACTCGTCGATGTCGGCCACCAGCGCCGGAAATTCCTCTCCCTCATCGGCCGGTAGTTTGATGGTGCGGCCCAGGTGTAACTCCGGGCCGTAATCCAGCCGGATCGCCCGGGTGGTCTCTGTGGGCACCCGCACGCCGGGAAGCTGGGCGAACCGCTCCAGCAGCGTGTGCGATTCCACCGCAGTGCCGTCATCCAGGCTGGGATGGCGGCTGGCGGGAGGCTCCTCACCCGTGGTGACCCAGCGGTCCAGGTTGTCGAGCGCCGCCCGCAGCAGGGGAGCGTAGTCCACGCTGTTGAAGGGAAGCTGGCCCTTGATACCGTCGTTGGCCCGGATCTCGATCGGCGGGAACTCGCCCGAACCGTGCATGCAGCCGGCGAAGTGGTACCGGCGCACCGATGCGGATTCGGCCGCGTCAGTCAGCGTTTCCAGGTCAGTGTGGATCAGCGCGGCGTCGCCACGCCAGTATTCCGCCGAAGTGTTGGTGAACATGATCTTGGGCACGGAGCCGCGCCGCTCAATCGAATCGAGCAAAGAACCCTGCGCCCCCGTCACCGGATCGGTCTGCGTGGTGTCGGTGAAGGGGAACATCTCCGGGATGATGTAGCATACGTCCTTGGACGGCTGCCCGAAGCGCAGGTTGAACTCGCCGCGCATCGCTCCCGCCACGTGGGGGATGATCCCGTCCAGCGCCGGCCGGTCCTCCTCGTCCTCGTTGATGCCAACGTGGATGTACTGGCGCAGAAAACGGCCGCTTTGGGAACGGCCCATGGCGTAGGCGTGGTCGATGGCGCCGGCGCAGGGGTTCCCCGCGGATGCCGGGGCGTGTTTCAAGAAAGACACCGCGTCACGCATGGCGGCGAACCCCAGCCCCACGATCCGGCTGCCCGTGGTGGTGTAAACCAGTTGGTAGATCCTTCCCGGCTCGAAACCGGAGGGCATGTAGATATGGTTGTGCTGTGGCTCCAGGTCGGCGTCCTCGACGCGGACGAAGGACCACTGGTCGCGGTCAACCGGTGTGGCGGGACTGTTGGGCAGGTCGCGCACCGTCAGCGTGGCCTCCGCTTCCTCCGGATCGGCGGCAGGATTCGGCAGGTGCTGCCGGTCGGCCAGCAGGAACACCTGGGTCGGCTCGTTGCACTGGAACTGGCACATGATCCGGCCCGTCAGCGAGCCCTGGAGTCCGACGGCTTCCGGCGCGTGCAGCCCGATGAGCCCGGGCGTGGGCGGTACATCGGCCTGCCAGCCGCCCCAGACCACGGTGTAGCCCCGGCGCATCAGGTAACCGTTGCCGGCCTCCAGGGGCGACGTGGGATCGTTTGCCGTGGGGACGCTGTTCAGGCTCAAAGCTGTCTTCCGGCCCCGGTTCACCACGTCGAACAGGATGCGACGGTTGCCCCGGTCAACGTTCGCCGGCTGGAGCATGGCGAAGTCCGCCGAGAACTCCACCAGGCCTGCGGCGTTGCGCGGCGCCAGGTCGAGGTCTGTTATCCCCTGGTTGCGAGGATGCGACGGGTCCACCGCGTAATGGGCGATGCCCTCCAAAAGTTCATACGCGCCCACGTCGCCGAAGCTCTCGCCCGACGCGAAGCTGGTGCGGTTGGTAATTTCCAGTTGTGTAATTGCCAAGATGCCTCCGGTGTGCTAACACCCGATAGTGAGCGCGGGAAATGATCAGGATATCGGTCAGCATCAGCTGCGATATCGGAGCCTGTCGTCAAAGCGGCCGTCGTTACGGGTCTCGCTCCGGAATCCATGTGCCTCGTGTCGAACGTCCACATTCGGTTTGCGATTCTGGAGTTACGGCGCCGTATCAAATATGGATTGCTCCGTGGCGGGCGCAGGATCAGGATACTTCTGCGGAGGTATGACCAACGGCGTGATCCGATGACACTCTCCGGTGATCGCCTGGTTGGTCGAGAGGGACGCCGGCGTCGGTTATTCCGCCGGTTCCGCTTCAGCCTCGTCTGCGCTGACTTGATCGGCTCCGGTTTCGTCTTCCAGTGGATACCAGCGGACGGAGCCATTATCAATCAGCGGCTGTATCCGCCGGTCGTTTCGCGCGCTGGCGACGGCAGGGTGAGCCGTGATGCCGGTGAATTGGGTGAGGTAATCAGCGTTGCGCCGGGCCCGGTCGGTGTCGCGTTCGTCCGCACTGTGGGATATTTCGACTGCAAGGTACTGCTGCTCTCCGGCAGCGTCGGTTACCAGGAGTATCAGGTCGGCTCGACTGAAGCTGACCAGGCTGTTCCGGGGCAGGTCCTGAGCCGGCGGGAGCCGTGACATCGCCACCAGCTCGGCGGCGGTGACGGTGTGGAGCAGATTGAAACCCAAGGCCATAGCGATGACGTCGGCCTGTTCCTTCACCTGGCTTTCGGAGAATCGGTTCTTGAAGAGCGAAAAGTCGCTTTCGATGCGGTCGAACCGGCTGTCGACGCGCTGGTTGAACTGCTCCTGCTTGACGATGAAGCCGTCGACGCGCTGGTTGAACTGCTCCTGCTTGACGATGAAGCCGTCGACGCGCTGGTTGAACTGCTCCTGCTCGGCGATGAAGCCGTCGACGCGCTGGTTGAACTGCTCCTGCTTGACGATGAAGCCGTCGACGCGGAATGCGAACGCGGCGAAGCGTTCGGGCAAGGCGATCAACTCATCGGTCAGGATCAGCCGTCGAACTTCGTCATAAAACTCGGCGTCCTCGCGGAGCAGGCGCAGCAGATCCGCTTTGGTGTTGATGGTGGACATCACGGATTCCTCGTGCTTGGCTATACCGCGGCGATGATTCTGTCATCGGCAGAATCACCCCTTATCGTAGCATGGAAGTCCAGGTTCCGGTTGGCGTCGAGACGACGCAGTGGGTCATTTCGCAGCGCTCCCCGTCCTCTTGTAACAGGCCCTTTTCAAAGTCCCGAATGGCGGCCTTTCACCTTGAACTGTCATTCCGGCGAAAGAACGTCACCCCGTACTTGATACGGGGCCGGAATCCGGAGCGCTCGGTACGTAACGGCCTGCTGGGTTCCTGCTTCTGCGGGAATGAGGGATTAACTTTGAAAAGGCGCTGCTCTATGGGAGTATTGTGGTGGCGTAGTTCACAACTGCTCGTCTATAGTTGACCGCCCCTGGCTTGGCCGGGTTCCAATACGCTGGTCCCGCGCGGCAACGACATGACGGACTCCGCAGCCGTCGGTAAACAGCGCTGACGCATCGACAATCACGCGGAGGAAAATGCCGCTCCTCGATTTGAACGGCGACGAATTTCACTACTACGTTGACGATTTTTCGGACCCCTGGCGTCGGGACCCTCCGATCATGCTCCACTACGCCGCCGGAGGAAATCTGCACCGGTAGCGGCCCTGGGTTCCAACGCTGGCGCGGCATCGCCAGGTGGTGCGTTTCGACATGCGAGGCCACGCCGGCACGCGCAAGAATCTTGGCGATCCATTCGACCTGGCCGATCCAGCCGGCGACATCGCCCGCGTCAGGGACGGTCTGGGAACGGACAAAACCCACCTGGTCGGTGCCTCGGCGGGCGGAATCGTCAGCCTGCGCTTCACATCGATCAATTGACATCCACGGTGGCTGATTGCTACTATCCTCGCCCTTTGCCGTCAGCACGGCAAAATCTCGTGGGCACGATCCGGAGGAAGGCCATGACGCTAAGGGGATGATCAAGGCTCAACTGGCGTTGGGGTAGCAGGGCTAGCTGCCACCCCGGTCGGAAAAGTTAGAAACCACGGCGCTTGAACCGTTGACACCCGGGCGAACTTTGACCGCTCGCCCCGACCGCCTCCCGCTTTGCAGCAGGTGCGGGCGGTGATGTTTCTCAGCCTTCCCGTGCGCGCATCATAGTATTTGAGCGTCGGGTTGGCAACTGACCGAACCGTTACTGGAGAATTTCACAAGACTATGAGCATCAAAACGAAGCAAATTGCAGCGCTCGCCGTTGGGTTGCTTGTGGCCGTAACAATTGGCATACTGTCCACAACCCCGGGCGTTCCTAACTCCGCCGAAGCTCGAATGCTGACTCAAGAGCAGGAAACCGAACCAACCTCAATCGATCCGGGCCCCGGGACCGGCTATATCGGCCCGCAGCTTTGGGGTGTGTTGCAGGCGCAGGCTAACAGCCAGGGCGTCCCACCCCGGATCACCATCAAGATTGGAACCCTGCCCAACGTCGATGTCGAGGTGGGCATCGGCAAGTTCGTCAGATCTCTGGGCGGCAAGAAGGTTGCTGATGACACCTGGGACGTGCCCACCGATCAGGCGTTGCAGGTAATCCAGCGTCCCGACGTGCATGACGCCATTCTCCTTCGCGACGGCGTCTCGGGTGCCGTAACCGTCCCGGCCAACCTGGATGACACGCTGGGCGACGTTGCCACCGCCTATGCGAACGGGGTTACCGCCAGCAGCGCGGCCCAATACGCCATGTTCGTCCGGAGGGACAGCGTGGTGGTCGCCATCAAGGCGCCCAACGCCGTCACTATCACCAACATCCGGGCATGGCTGAAGAAGAAAGGTGTTTACGTCGTACCCGCCAGCGAAATGGGAGGCGTGGCCCCCGAACACCTGGCGGTCCTGCTGCCGGTCAAGCGCGTCACGGCGCTGGCCGAAGCTTACCCTACTACCAGGTTTGAGGTGGCGAACTACAAAGGGCAAGGTCTCACCCTGAGCCGGACCTACTGGCCGCAGGAGACCAAAGACCTGGAAAACGCCATCGTCAACCAGTATGTGCCGCCGCGGTTACTCCCACGACCATAACACCAAAAAGAGTGGGAGACTGACCTGGTAGACAAGCTTAATCTTCATGGCGTGAACCGTTGGCATGACATGGGCTACACCGGGAAAGATGTAAAGGTAGGTATCATCGACTGGGGGTTCACCGACTGGAACAAAGCCGCCAGGGTTACCAATCTGCCCACGATGGTAAAAGGAGCTGAGAAAGGTGAGGCCAATGCCAACGCCTTTTGCCAGCCTGTTACCCGGAGTATAGTGCCCGACTCGGTGATATTGTTAGGGGTTTCGCATACGTGTGAGCCCACGGCAGCTCTGTCAAAAAGGGTGAACCACGGTACGAATGTTGGGCAACTGGTCATGGACATGGCGCCGGGCGCGACCCTGTACCTGGCGCAAGCCAATTCACCACGGCAACTTTACAAGGCTGCCAAATGGCTCAAGTCAAAGAACGTGGACGTGATCGTCCACGCCGGTGGCTGGCCTTACGACAGTCCTGGTGACGGGACGGCTTACTTCAACCTGACGCATTACAACGACAGCACGCTGCCGGACGTCAACGAAGACTCGCCCCGGCGGTATTACCCATCTCCACTTTTCACCGTGGACGAAGTCACCAGTTCCTCAGGCGGACCGGTGTGGATCAACGCTGCGGGCAACGCGGAGCAATGGACGCTGAACCTACGGAAACCCCGCCTCATCAACGATGGCGACAGCGACTACCACGGCTACGTTATCTTCCATCCCGGCAAAAAGAAACCCAAGGACCAGACCTGTCAGAAAGTCCCTATTGTCACCGGCGGCGTCTATTACCTCAGCATGAGGTGGGCGGACTCCTGGCCCAACGGCAAGTATGACCTGGAATACGAGATGCAGCGTTCCGTGTTGGGCTTCGGGCGCGACTATCTCGTTGACACCGAGTTCCGGGAACAGCACACCACGTCCAACAACTATCCAATACGGAAGTCCTCTGTTCTCGCCTGGAGAGGCTACGACGTCTGCCTCCGCATCAAGGTGGACACTCCGAAGACCAGGACACCGGTGTCTCCTGCTTGGATCCAATTCCAGGGGCTGGTATCAAAGGATAACTCTAAAGTCTTCCCCGCATGGGGCGCCGCAGATGAAACTGGCAGCAGCATCGTCAACCCAGCGGAGAGCTCCAGCGGCAACCTCATCGCGGTGGGCGCCCGAAACATGCGGGCCAAGACCCCGAAAGTCTTTGACTACAGCAGCCGAGGGCCGGTGTTCGCCAAAGGCGCTGACGTCGTCAACACCTCTCCGGGGAGGATCAAGCCTGACCTGACCGCAGGGTCTGGCGCAGCCACCTATATCAAATGGCTCCGCAAGTGCAATATGCGCGCTTCCAGATGTGGAGAGGATCTCTATTTCGGTGGAACGAGCGGCGCTACCGGGCATACGGGCGGGCTGGCTGCCGTGGTGATCGGGTATCACGACAAGCTGGGTCTAACTCCCACGTCCTCATCAATCGTGAACCTGCTCCGTCTGCTGGCGGTGGACGAAGGCGATGCCGGCGCCGAAAACACTTGGGGACGTGGTTTCCTGGAATTGCCTTGTCCCTCCAAGGTGGTAACTCTTCCCCACACGTCGTCGGGGGCAGATTGGAAGGCAACCGACTGCGAGTCTGAGACCGCATCAGGCAGATCGGATTACTACACCTTCACCGTTTCCTCAAAGCGACAATTCACTATAAGCCTCAGTTCGACCACTCACGCGCACCTGCGCCTGGCTACCGGCGTTCACAGCCGGAAAATGGCTTTTATCACCAGGACAAACGGCGTAACGGGAGGGCGCGCGCAGATCAAACGCGAGCTGTCTGCGGGAACCTATACGCTGGAGGTTGCGACCAACGACGCTACCGCCACCGGCGCCTATACGGTGAAGATCAGCGCAGATGACATTCCCAACGCGTGCATGCCGGTAACTGATTTCACGGCGCAACGGGTCGGTAGTAAGGTCGTCAATACCACCTGGACAAATCCGACCGATGGCCTGACCGCCACTCAACGGACGCTGGAAGTCCGGGTGTGGGATCCCGATATCCTGAGCTGGAAGTTCGTGATAAACATCAACGAACCGGCCGCCAGCACGTCATCCCGGCACGTTGGAGCTGCGGCCTCCAGGTACTACGCCTACCGGGCGACGAGCAAGTGCGGCTCCAGCAGCTCAGACCCCAGCCCGTGGCAGACGGTACGGCCCATCCCCAGCGACTCCGCTCAGGGCTCTTCCGGAGACGAGATACCCACTCCGACGCCGGTTCCCCAGGGAGCTTCGGGAGCCTCTGGTGCGGCCGACGGCTCAAGGCCGCCCGCCCCGCGTTAGCGTGAAGCAGCAGGTACGGGTCTCCGGCGAGACCCGTACCTTAATTTCCAGATAGGGGGATCCGATGCTATCGCAACCGATGGTATTTGCAATCGATGCTTGGATAATAGTGCATCTTCTCTTGGCCTTGGGGGCGCCGACGTTGCTGCCGATCATCGCGGGTTTTAGCTACGCCTCCCGTTCCTTCTGGGTATCAGAGAGGCTCGGGTTTTTCATCGGCCTCGGGGTGTCCCTGGGGGGAACCAGCGCTTACTTCGCATTCATGCTTAGGGAGTTTTTTTTCCCGGAGCTTTTTTTCGTAGCAGGGATCCCATACCGAGTCTTCGGAGGGCTTGCAGTTCTACTCGCCATCCAGCTGTCACTCGTGGTGGGAGCGTGTTGGCTCGTGGCTCGGCAAAAAGAACGGAGCTGGAAACGAGATGTACCGCGATTCAGACTGTAGTGAAGCACCAATCGCTTTAGGCCGGTTCCGCCCCCGGGTTCAAGGCCCCGGGTAGGAACTTCCCGGCGGCGGACTCGCGCATCAGAGGATAGCGCCTTCCCGTCGGAACACGTCGGCCAGCTTTTCCACGCCTTCGCGAATCTCTGCCTCGGACGGGAGGGCGAAGCAGAGCCGGATGTAGCCGGCCGCCGCATCGGGGTCCGCGGACCAGTCCGGCCCGGGGTTGAACGCGATGCCTTCCCGGAGCGCCGGGCCGTTCAGGTCGCGGGAATCGACGCCGTCCGGGAGTTTGACCCACAGGTACATGCCGCCCCGGGGCGCCTCAAATTCGACGCTGGGACCAAAGGACTCGCGCAGCGCGCTGCTCAGCACGTCGCATTTGCGCTGCAACCCCGACCGCACCTCCAGGATGTGGTCCTCGTAGTGGTGGGTGAAATAGTCGCCTACGATCATCTGGTCCATGACACCGGTGCCGGCGTCATTCTTCCGGGAAAGCAGGCGGCTCATCACGTCCCACGGAGCTACGACATAGCCGAGGCGCGTGCCGGGGCCCAGCGTCTTTGAGAATGAGCCGATGTGCAGCACGCGGTTGCTGTCGTCCAGCGACCGGATCGCGTTCTCGTACTCGCCCTCAAATATGAGGTCGGCGTAGCACTCATCCTCGAAAATTGGCACGCCGTATTCCTCGCTCAGTTCCAGCATCTGGTAGCGGCGCTCCATGGTCAAAACGGTGCCGGTGGGGTTCTGCAGCGTGGGGATCGTATAGATGTACTTGGGCCGCGCGCCACGGTTGCGCAGGTCTTCCAGGGCCCGGGCCAGGTGATCCATCCGCATGCCGTCCTGGTCCACGTCGATGCCTACGATGTTGACCTTCCGGCGCCGCAGATTGCCCAGGGCGCCGGAGAAACTGAACGCCTCGACGATCGCGGTGTCGCCCTCCTCCAGCAGGATTTCGTTGATGAGCTCGATGGCCTGACCGGAGCCGGACGTGATCAGCACGTCGTCAATGGTCGTATTGATGCCGCGATGCTGACCCAGCTTCTCGACCAGGAACTCCCGCAACGGGAGGATGCCCTGCGGTCCGCCGGAGAAGTTGTACATGGAGATGTTGCGCGGGTCGCCGCGGAACACCCTCTCGGCCGACTCGATAAATCCTTCCGTGGGCACCATGTCAGGATCGCTGTGACCGCCGATGAAGTTGTACCGGGGGTGACCTTCCCATGATCCGGCCGGGGGAGGCAACTCCCGGTTGAATAGCGCGGAATAGTCCAAACCGTTCCCTGGCATGAGTTGATCCTCCGATTCAGTTGGGACGCCCTGGCCCCGTCACAATGAGGCCGAAGCGGTCGCCAGCATCCTAACACCGCCACCGCCGGGCGTCGACGGCAGTGCGGCGCTTACGCGTACTCCGTTTCGCCCGAATCGTCATTGCGAGCGCAGCGCGGCAATCTCGTCGGGGTAACCGCGTTTCTGTCGGCAACGAGATCGCCCTGTCGCTGCGCTCCTCGCGATGACAAATTGGATACGCGTCAGCATGGCAACGGGCACGGTGAGTTAGCTACCGATTTCGGAATCGCCCTCGGAACCCAGTTCCAGCAGACGCATGCCCCGGTCCACCTGCTGGCCCGGCGCGACGGAAACGCGCCGCACCACGCCGTCGCGCGGCGCGGTGATCACCAACTCCATCTTCATGGACTCCATCAGAACCACGGTCTGGTTGCGCTCTACGCGGTCTCCCTCGGCGACCAGTACCTCCAGCACCGCGCCGGGCATGGGAGCGAGTATGTCTCCGGGCGCGTCTATGGTCGTGCCGGCGTCCCGTCGTCGGGTTTCGGCCCGTTGGAACACGAACAGGGAGCCGTCCAGCCACAGGTGCAGATCGGCGCCGACCCATGCCCAGGCGAAGTGATGCGTCCGACCGGACTCAGTGCGGCACAATCCTTCTCCGGTCTGCCGGGTCTCGATGCTCAGAGTGGCGGCGTCCGGATCAGCTGCCCCATGGACCTCCAGGCTGAAGGTGAAGGAGCCATCCTCATCTTCCGTGCGGTAGCGAAAGACTTCGCCCTCCGCAGGGTAGGTTTCGCGCATCTGCCCCTGGCTCTGGGTCACGGAAGCCTCCGCGCCCCGGCGGTCTGCCAGGGGTTGGAGCTGGTCGGCTCGGTTGCCGTCGCCGATTGGGACACTGGGCCAACCGGCTGGCCGGAAGCCCACGCGGCCAGCGCCCGCGTCATTGTCCGCTGCTCGTCAGTGATGGCGGGCCGCGTGACTGCGGGGTTCCACTCCAGAAATCCGGTGTCGTAGTCGCCGCGCTGGAACTGGGGATGTCCCAGCACCGCCCGCAGCAGGGGAATGTTGGTGATCACGCCCAGCGCCAGGAACTGGGACAATGCCACGTCCATCCGGCGCAGGCTGAGGTCCCGATCCGGCGCCCAGGCGATCAGCTTGGCCAGCATGGGGTCATAGTAGATCGACACCTCCTGCCCGGCGTCCACTCCACTGTCCAGCCGGAGCCCCGGGCCGCTGGGAGGACGCCAGCGCAGGAGCGGGCCGGTGGATGGGACGAAGTCGTGGTAAGGGTCTTCGGCGTATATGCGACACTCGATGGCGTGGCCCCGGGGCTGAATGTCCTCCTGCTGCAAGGTGAGGGGCTCCCCGCCGGCGATGCGTACTTGCCACTCCACCATGTCCAGTCCCAGCACGGCCTCGGTGATTGGGTGCTCCACCTGGAGACGGGCGTTCATTTCCAGGAAGTAGAACTCGTTGGTGCGAGAGTCCAGCAGGAACTCCACCGTTCCGGCGTTGACGTATCCAGCCTCGCGGGCCACGGCGACGGCGGCTTCGCCCATGCGCCGGCGCAGGTCGGGCGTGACGGCCGGCGACGGAGTCTCTTCAACGATCTTCTGATGGCGGCGCTGGATACTGCATTCCCGCTCGCCCAGGTGGATGGTATGGCCGCTTCCGTCGGCCAGCACCTGGATTTCCACGTGGCGCGGATTGGCGATGTACCGCTCGAGGAACACGCGGCCGTCGCCGAATGCCGCTCGGGCCTCGCGGCTGGCCGCCTCCATGTCCGCATCCAGCCCCTGCCTGCCGTTCACCACGCGCATGCCGCGACCGCCGCCGCCGGCGGCGGCCTTGACCATCAGGGGGAAACCCCACTTCTTCACGAATTCGTCGGCCTCAGCGTCTCCGGGGGCACACTCAGGGGAACTGGGAACCACCGGCACTCCGGCGGCGATGGCGATGTCCTTGGAGCGCAGCTTATCTCCCAGGGCTTCCATGCTCTCGGGAGCCGGACCTACGAAGGTAATCTGTGCCTCGCGGCAGGCGCGGGCGAAAGCCGGATTTTCTGAAAGGAAGCCGTAGCCAGGGTGTATGGCGTCGGCGCCGCATTCCTGGGCCGCCCGCACTATCCGGTCGATGTTCAGGTAGGTCTCTTCAGCGGTATTGCCCGTCAGCGACACCGCCTGCTCCGCCGTCACCACGTGCGGACTGCCGGCGTCAGCCTCGGAATACACCGCCACGGGTGCAATCCCCATGGCGCGGAGGGTCTGGTTGATCCGGACCGCAATTTCGCCCCGGTTGGCTACCAGCGCCTTGGAGAACATCAGAGATCATCCGGCATGGGCTGGCGCGTGTCCGGGTCGTTGCGAGGAGAATGACGACGTGGCGCTCTCATTGCCGCAGCGATATTTGTGCTCAACGGATGCGCGAAAGGAAATACAGCGCATCGTAGCCCCATCTCGTTCCGCTAAATATAAATGCCAACCGCGCCGCAGGGTCATTTTCCCGGTTGAGCCAGGGAGACGGGGATCTGGTTCGTCAGGGGTTCTGCTGGTGGAGCTGCTCTTCCAGTTCACGGAGGCGGGCCTCGGCGGCGACGCGGGCTTCCCTTTCGGCGGCGGCGCGGGCTTCGGCGGCGACGCGGGCTTCCCTTTCATCCGCGAGGGTAGCGATGGGCCGGCCCGTGGCCGGGTCGTAAAACACCAACTCCCCATCTGCCCACCGCAGATACAAACCCAGGACCGCGCTGTATCCCTGCAAACTCCCGTCGGGCAGCTCCACGATGTCGATGCCAACGTACTCGCCAGCCGCCAGCCGCTCCCCGGCCAGCCGCGTCCCGTGATACCGCCCCGTCGCCGTCTCGTCAAAGCGCCAGTACTCCGGGATGCCCAAAGCGGCATAGTCCCGCCGCTTCGGCCCGGAATCAATGTGCCCGGTGCTGCGCGACGCTATCTCCAGCACGAAGTCCGGCGGCTTGCCCTGCTCCGCGATGACGTAGGCGTTGCTCTCCTCATGCAACGCCGGGTCAACGCCAAAGGCCACCAGCAGGTCGGGATACCTCACCCCGGCCAGGTTCCGGGTGGGCGCCAGGGCCAGGTACTGCTCCCCGGCCACCAGGGTGGTCTCACCGTTCCCCAGATGCTGGATGAGGTGATAGATGTTGCCGGTGGCGGCCAGGCGTTTGAAGCTGGTCATCTTGTCTTCCGGGTCTTCCGGCGGGTCCGGGAACACAAAAGGTTGCCGGACATGGGGACTACTGGCGATGGTGTTGGGTGTGCTCATATTGCACCTGGCAGTTGGCCGCAAGGCCGGGTTGGCGGCAAGATTATACCAGCGTCGGGTTGAGGCCGGGCTTCACATGCGGAACACGCCCCGTTTCTGCTCGGGGAAGGGCGCGTTGATGGACGCGGCGATTCCCAGACCGACCACCGTGCGTGTGTCCACCGGATCGATGATGCCATCGTCCCACAGGCGGGCGGTGCTGTAGTAGGGGTCGCCCTCTTCCTCGTACTTTTGCAGGATGGGGCGCTGGAGCTCGTCGCGCTCCTCCTGATCCAGGGTGCGGCCCTGCCGCTCCAGTTGCTGGAGCCTGATGGTGGCCAGAACCTCGGCGGCCTGCTGCCCGCCCATTACGGATATGCGGGCGTTGGGCCACGTCCACAGGAGGCGGGGCTGGTAGGCGCGGCCGCACATGCCGTAGTTGCCGGCCCCGAAGGAACTGCCGATGATCACGGTGAACTTTGGCACGGCAGCATTGGAAACCGCCATCACCATCTTGGCCCCGTCCTTGGCAATGCCGCCGGCCTCGTACTGGCTGCCCACCATGAATCCGGTGATGTTCTGCAGGAACAGCAGCGGTATCCCGCGCTGGCTGCACAACTCGATGAAGTGAGTTCCCTTCAGCGCGCTTTCGGAGAAGAGGACGCCGTTGTTGGCGACCACGCCCACCGGATACCCCCAGATGCGCGCGAAGCCGCAGACCAGCGTTTCCCCGTAGCTCCCCTTGAACTCGTGAAACCGGCTGCCGTCCACGATGCGAGCGATCACCTCGCGGACGTCGTACTGGCGCCGGTTGTCCGGGGACACGATGCCGTAGAGTTCTGCCGGGTCGTGGGCCGGAGCCTCGGGGGCGGTGACTTCAAACGGCAGGTCGCGCCGGCGCACGAAGTTCTCGACGATGTCGCGGGTGATGGCCAGGGCGTCCTCATCGTCGACGGCCTGGTGATCGGCCACGCCGGACACGCGGGTGTGCACGTCGGCGCCGCCCAGGGTCTCCGGGTCAACCTCCTCGCCGGTGGCGGCGCGAACCAGCGGCGGGCCGCCGAGAAAGATGGTGCCCTGCTGACGCACCATCACCACCTCGTCGCTCATGGCGGGGATGTACGCGCCGCCGGCGGTGCACGACCCCATGACCACCGCCACCTGGGGAATGCCCAGGGCCGACATCTGGGCCTGGTTGTAGAAGATCCGCCCGAAGTGGTCGCGGTCGGGGAACACCTCGGCCTGTAGAGGCAGGAACGCGCCGCCGGAATCCACCAGGTAGATGCAGGGCAGGTGGTTTTCCAGGGCGATCTCCTGGGCGCGCAGGTGCTTTTTGACGGTTATCGGGTAGTAGGCGCCACCCTTGACCGTGGCATCGTTGGCCAGGATCACCACTTCCTTGCCCTGGACGACGCCCACGCCGGTGACGATCCCGGCGGAAGCCTCCTCGCCGTCGTACATTTCCCAAGCCGCCAGGGGGCTGAGTTCCAGGAAGGGAGTGTTGGGGTCCACCAGGCCGTCGATTCTCTCCCGGGCCAGCATTTTGCCGCGGCTGCGGTGGAGGTCCACTGCCCGCTGCCCGCCGCCGGCGCGCACCTGGGTCAGCCGGTCTTTCAGGTCGCGGACCAGGGCTTCCATGCGGGCCCGGTTGTCCGCGAAATCCCGGTCTCCGGTGCGGATGTTGGAGCCAATTACTTCCATGCTGACTTCAAGCGGGCGTCTTGTGAAATGTGGTTGCGCAATCTCGTGTCATTATATTCCCCGCCGGAGAACTTGCCAGAATCCGCCAATTATCGTCGTAGTCGTTCGACGCTCGGGGGTCGTAAGCATCCCGAATACCTCATCAGTACCTTTCTGAAGTACCCCCTTTTGCGAGCGCAGCGCGGCAATCTCGTCGGGGCAATAGTCAGCCGCGCAATAACGAGATCGCCAGGTTGCTACGCTCCTCGCGATGACAATCTGGAAATGCCCTAATCCCTACCCCTGGAACGTCCCGGTCACCGGCTGGTGCCCCGCGTTCTCCGCATAGGGTTCTTCGCGGTAGAGCGCCATCTGCTTCATTATGGGGATGTCCTGGATGGAGAACAGGATGGCCTCGTCATCGGCGTCGTTGGCGTGCTCGTGCCAAACCCACGGCGGCACCACGAAGAAGTCGCCCTCGGTCCAGTCGAACCGCGTGCCGTCGATGACGCTGTGGCCCTGCCCCTTGTACACCTGGTACACCGCGCAGCTGGTCTGGCGGTGCGCCCGGGTGGCAACGCCCGGCCGGATCATCTGCGCCCAGCAGGTCATGGTCTTGAGCACGGGCCCGCCGGTCATGGGGTCGCTGAACTCCATGGCTACGTCGTCGAAGGGGCTGGCGTCCACTTTCGCCAGCTGGTTTAGCGCCTCGTGGGTCTTGTCCCACTTGTAGTGCCACAGGGCCGAGTAAGGAGCGGAGGGTTCCTCCCAGGCCGGCCGCAGCGCGCCGGAGGCGAACTTGCGCTCCGACTCGGCCACGCCGACGACGGGCTGCTGGTCCTCGGGGTAGGCCTCGTAGAAGTTGGCCCGCAGGTAGCGCACCAGCGGCACGTCCAGCCCGTCCAGCCAGACCATGGGCTCGTCGCCCTCGTTGTTGTGATCGTGCCACGTCCACGAGGGAGTGAGCACGAGGTCGCCCGGCTCCATGTAGCACTTGTCGCCTTCCACGGTGGTGTAGGCGCCCGTCCCCTTGAGCACCCAGCGGATGGCCGTGGGCGTGTGGCGGTGCGCCGGCGCGTTCTCGCCAGGGAGCAGCAGTTGCAGCGCGGCCGTGATGGTGTGGGTGGTTCCGCGGTCGAGCCCGGGGGTTGCCAGCCGCAGGGTGCGACGCTCCACGTCGCGGTCGGGCGTCACCAGCTCACCGCTCTTCATCACCAGCGGCTCCACCTCGGCCCAGCGCCAGAGGTAGGGCTCCATCTCCGGCAGCGGCTGGCCCTCGCCCTGCAGCCAGCCCGGCTTGACCTGGATCCGGCCGGCAGTTTCGTAATATTGCTGCTCCTCCTGGGTGTTCAAGCGTTCCGTTGTCGCCATGCTGCCACCTCCCGGGTGCGATTTCGCGTCTCGTTGGCGTGATTGTAATGGCGTTCCGGCCTGATGTCATTCACTGCCAGCCCGCAGGCCGCTGGGCAATGGCGAGATCACCGCACCAACCAATCACGCCAAAGCCAAATATCGGTACAATATATGGGTACAGTCGGCAACTACGCCCTGCAAGCAGCATCGGGGAAAGAAATATGCCAAACGACAACGTACCAGCCATCATCGCAAACGCCATCGCCACCTTGACCGAGGCCAACCCTCAACAGACGGGAGGGAAATGGCTGGAGCAGGTCACGGTTGACGCCGGTCCCTTTATCCGAGAATGGGACGTCGCTGCCTGCTGGCATTGGGCCGATTGGCCGGAAAGGCCGCAGCGCTATCCGAACTCCACAATCCAGGATGTGGGCATTGATGTGGTCGCCAGACGCCACGACGGCGAGCATATCGCCATTCAATGCAAAGCGCGACGGCTGGACGAAACCGGACAAGGCAATTCAATCCCCAAGAACGAACTGGACAAATTCATCGCCACGTCGTCAACTCCCTTCTGGGCGGAGCGCTGGGTGGTCACCAATGGCGACAATCCAATGAGCGGCAATATACAAGCGGCCATCCCTGCCGGACAAAGTCCCATCAAACTTGTCGACATCACCAACGACCTGCTGCAACAACAGGCTGCGTTCACCTACGAGGAATGTGCCCACTGCGAACCCAACCCCGACGGCGAATGGCGCAAGCAATCCAAAACCTGTATGCAGAACGAGGCCATCGCCGAGAGCGTCCGCATACTCAGAGAACACGAACAATCCGCAAGCGGCGGCCTGCCGGTGGGCCAGGCTCGCGGCAAAATCATTCTGCCTTGCGGCACCGGCAAGACGCGCATCTCCCTACGCATTGTTGAAGCGCTGACGCCGCGGGGTGAACTGTCCATCGTCCTCTGCCCGTCCATCGCGCTGGTTGCACAGATCAGGCGCGAGTACCTGCAGCACGCCGAGGCGGACATCAGAGCCTTGGCCGTCTGCTCCGACGAAACCGCCGGCTACGACCCTAAGAAAGAAAGCACCCGCAACACCGCCGCGGACCCCACGCTGGACAACAGCAACGTCAGCGCGTCCGAGGTCAAGGGTAAGGTTACCACCGACCCGGCGGAAATAGCCGAATGGATACGCGAGGGGCAAGACACTGGTCAAGTCAATGTGATCTTCGGCACCTACCAGAGCGGTAGCCGCATTGCGGTGGCGCTAAAAGAAACTGGTGTGACGGCGACCGTCTTAATCGGCGACGAGGCCCACCGCACCGCTGGCCTGCGCCGGAAGCGCCCTGCCAAAAACAGCGAGATGTCCGACGAAGAGCGCCACGTCCGCGACTTCACGCTATGCCACGACAACGATGCCTTCCCGGCGACCTACCGCGTTTATCAGACGGCCACGCCTCGGATCTACGACACCAGGAGGGTGAATCAGGACCCGGCCAGCGACTGGATTGTCCGCAGCATGGACGACGAAGAAACCTTTGGCGTGGAACTGTACCGCAAGAGCTACGTCGAAGCGGTCAGGAACGGATGGCTGGCCGAATACCGCATCATCGCCGTGGGCGTCAACGGACCCGACGCCCACGGCATCGCCAACCAACTGGCCGGGCAAACCGCGAGCAAGGGACACAACGCGCTGACCACTACCCACTTTCTGCGTGGCCTGGCCTTTGCGCTGGCCATGGGCGGCGCAACCCACAGTCGGGAAAACGATAGCGTGCCTATCAAGTCCTGCATCGCCTTTATGAACACCGTGGACAAGTCCAGGAACATGGAGCGCGACCTCCAGACCCCCACGGTGAAAAATTGGCTTCAAGAGTGGATGCGCGACAACCGGGAAGGGCAGAAGGCGGCGGATTATACGCTGGAACACCTGGACGCTACCGACAACGTGGCCGCCCGTGAGAATGCCAAGCGCAAGCTGGCTGAGGCCAGCGCAAGCAATCCCCACGGCATCATCAACGTGGGAATCTTTGGCGAAGGCACCGACTCGCCATCGCTGAACGCCGTCGCCTTTCTGGAGGCGAGGAAAAGCCCGATTGACGTCATCCAGGCCGTGGGCCGGGCCATGCGCAAAACGGATGATAAGGAAATGGGTTATATCATCTGCCCCATCGTGATACCACCCAACGCGGATACGGAGACTTGGCTCAGCGCCAGCAACATGGAAGAGGGTTGGCAAGAACTAGGGCAGATACTCCTGGCCCTGCGCGCTCACGACCAGCGTATTGAGGACAATCTGACTGACCTGCTGCACCTGTACATCCCCCAGCCGCCGCCGGCCCTGCGCACCATCGTCGCCGTGGCCAGCGGCGAAGACAAGCGCATTTCGTACCGGGAACACGAGGGTGCGCCGGGAGTTGCCCAGGAAGCAGTGGCGCGGGTGCTGGAAGGGAAAAGCACACTGGCAAAAGAGTTTCGCCCTATCACCGAAACCGAAACGTCGCCGACGGGGCCACAGGCCGCCCCGGCCTCGCCGCTGTTGGCCGCAGACGGACAACTCGCCGACGTCGGCACAGAAGGAAGCGCCATCGCCGAAAGCAAACGCCCGCCGTACTCAACGCCAATGGAGCCGACGCAGATCATCGCCGGCAAGAAAAACTACGACGGCAGCATCGAGTTGCGCATGGACACCGTGGCCCGCACCAAACCCGCCCCGGACGGAACCCCTGGCGCAGTGGACATCAGGAAGTCCAAGGATAAGGCCAGAGACATGATTAACAAAGGCACGGGCGTGCGTCTTCCCCGGAACCCCAAGCCCCGCCGCACCCGCGCCGAGATTGCCGAAGAATCGGCCCTGAGGATGCTGCGGCTTACCGGCCTGGAAGACGAGGGCAACGCCATCAGGATGAACCTGCTCTCCAAGTCCGGCCTGGTGGATAATCGCGTGGTCAGAGACCTGAACATCCTGGAGTCCAGCGTGAAGGAAGCCGCCCACCACCTGCGGCACGACGGCCTGCAACCGGCGCTGGACCGGCACTTCGGGCTGGACAACCTGAAGGACGACAAGCGCAAGAGCCAGGCCGACGGCTGCACCATCGCCGCACTGCTGATGATGAACGCCGCCATGCTGCACCAGCGCATTGCCAACGGCGGCTGGCTCACCGGCGTCAGCGACCTGGATACCGTCAAGAACTCAACCAACGTCGTCCGCATGACGCTGCGCCAGTGGAACACGATCATCGGACACGACTTCAAGCCGGTCATGGAGCCAGCAGTCCGGGCCATCGAAGCCGTTGAGGACACCGGCAAACTGGCCGGCCTGGAGCGCGCCCTGCGCCACCTCACGGCGGAGGCGGAACGCATCGCCGAAACTTACGCCGACATGGGCGCCGACCACGCCGGCCCCCTGTTCAACCGCGTTATGGGCAACCAGGCCAGCGACGGCGCATTCTTCACCCGGCCGGTGGCCGCCTCCATCGCCGTCCGCCTCACGCTGGACGCCTGCGGCGACGTGGACTGGACTAACCCGCAAGTCTGGCGCGAACACAAGACCGTTGACCTGGCCTGCGGCAGCGGAACTTTGCTGGCGGCGATGCTAACCGACCTGAAGCGCCGCGCCCGGGAGCAAGGCGCCAGCGAGACGCATATCGCCGAACTGCAAAAGCTGGCAGTAGAGGAAACCATCAAGGGGTTGGACATCAACCCGGTGTCGCTGCAACTGGCGGCGTCGCAACTGACCGCCGGCAACCAGGACATCCGCTACCGCCAGATGGGTTTGCACCTGATGCCCTACGGCCCGCAAGGGGAAAACCCGGCGCAGGTGTCAGCCGGCACGCTGGAACTGCTGGGCCAGAGGGCCATCGTCACCAGAGACGGCGAGCTGAACTTGCCCGACGACCAGATCAACTCCCAAAGCGTTTGGGCTACGGACGATGTGGAGCTGGAAGACGCGGTGGACGCAGCCAAAGACTCCCGCATCATCGTCATGAACCCGCCGTTCAGCAATCGTTCCAAGATGGGCGAAAAGTTTCCCAAAGAGATCCAGCAGGCTTTGCGCTCCCGCGCAGACCATATGGAACGGGCACTCGTTCGCAACGACAAGTCGCTGGAAGACTTTGTTGACAAGAATGCCTTGGAGCCGCTGTTTACCGCCCTGGCGGACAGATGCGTACAGGAAGATAACGGCGTATTGACGATGATCAATCCGACGGTTGCCCTTTGCGCCCCATCTGCCTTGAGCAAGCGGCGAATTCTGGCGCAGCGCTATCACATCCACACCGTCCTCACGGGGCGCTGGCCGCGAGAGTTCACTTTGAGCCAGAATGTCGAGGTTGACGAGTGCATGGTCATCGCCATGCGGCACAACGGCATTCGCCCGCCAACCCGGTTCGTGCATCTGGACCGGATGCCCCACGATGAAGACGAAGTTGCAGAACTGCACCAACTATTGCGGGATGCCCCGCCATGTCTGCTGGCCGACGGTTGGGGCGAGGTATCAGAATGGCCGGCGGAACGCATGGCGGAGGGCGACTGGACGCCGGCCATCTGGCGCTCGCCACAACTGGCGGAGTCAGCATGGCGCTACGCCAACCATGACGACTTGATCGGCATAAATGCAGCTGGCCTGTCGCCAGCGGCGACAGGCCAGCTGCTGCGCGGCTCGTTCGAGCCGGCAGCAGCCGGCACCCCGGGCAGCTTTGGCATACTAAAATCCAAGGGATCGGATAGCCAATCTACGATAGAAAGTCAGCCTGATGAGAATTGGGTCCCCAAGAAGCGAAACCAAGAGTTTGGCGTGGTGGATGATGGGACTTATCCTGAAGTGGAGCAAATCTTGCAAAAGGCCGGATATCTGTTGATAACCGCCGGGCAACGAACAAGCAGCGCCCGCCTGACTGCGACTGCCAGCGACAAGAAATATGTCGGCAACGGTTGGATGCCAGTTGCGGGATTATTGCCGGCGGAAGCGAAGGCAGCAGCAGTATTCATTAACTCAATCGCTGGACGCCTACAGCTGATGCGGCACCCGGGCAGGCAAATCGCATTTCCAACGTACAGCGCAGCGGAAGCTGGCAACATCCGCATCCCCGACGTCAAAGACGACCGCATCCGCCAACCCTTGGCCGACTGCTGGGAGCGCACCAAAGACATGGAAGTGCCGCAGTTCCGAGACGGGGAGTGCGAAGTGCGCCGCCTGTGGGACGAGGCCGTGGCCGAGGCCATGGGCTGGGACGCCGACGAACTGGCGCACTTGCGTGACTTGCTGAACAACGAGCCCCATGTTCGGGGCTTGGGCTATGGTCAGTACGCCGACGCGGCAGACGATGACTACGCGCCCACGTCGGTGGATCAGGAAACCTTCGAGAGGCTCGCCGACGAATGGGAACGTGACCGCACCCGCGGCGTCGACATTGCGCAGATGACGAGACACCCGGCCTACCAACGGATCATCGCCATGGGCGAACCCGCGGTGCCATGGCTGCTCAACCGACTCGCCACGAAGCCTGACCACTGGTTCGTAGCGCTCAGCGCCATCACTGGAGCCAAGCCCGTTCCACCCGAAAGTCGCGGCCGAGTCAAAGAAATGGTGCAGGCATGGCTGGACTGGGGGAACCGACAGGGGTATGAACTAGAGACCAGCGATGTGGATTGATGAAGACCTGCCGCACTTGGCGGCGGAGGGTTACGAAATCACCAGTGGCCCTACCGACGAATACAACTGCATCGCTTACGCCGCCGGAGAGATGGACCGCTGGTGGAGCCACGCAGCAGGTGACGATTACTACTGGCCTGACCACGCAAGCCGTACGCCTTCCATCGCGAGCCTAATTGAGGTTTTCGCCGGCCTGGGCTACGCAATATGCGAGGACACCGGAGTTGAGCCGGGTTTCCGAAAAGTCGCCCTGTACGCCGACCCGCAGGGGGATTGGACACACGCCGCCGTACAGCAGCTGCCCAGCGGTGGCTGGAGCAGCAAACTCGGCCTCTACGAAGACATCGGCCACCGCACACCTGAATCGCTTGATCCTGATTTCTATGGAGAGGTCCACTGCTTCATGCGCCGGCCGCTTTGAGCCGGGATACCGATGAACCGGAGCATTGGACGGTGTTACAATCGGCCACAGACCCCAAATCCCATTCCCCAGCCGAGGAGAATCATGGCCAGATTGCCCGTAGTAACCCGAGACATGGTGCCCGCAGATTTCGTCGATGCCTTCGACGAATTGACCAGACCCACCGGAGGGACCATCACCGGCGGGCCCTATTCCATCGCGATCAACAGCCCCGAGATGGCGCGGCGGCGCAGCAGCCTGACCGGCTACCTGCGTTTCGAGAGCACCTTCTCCAAGCGTATCCAGGAACTGGCGATCCTGGCCACCGCCCGCAACTTCGACTGCCCCTACATCTGGAACGCCCACGCGCCCGCCGCCCGCCGCGAGGGCGTTAGCGACGCCCTGGTTGACGCCATCCGCGACCGCCAACCGCTGCCGGATATGCCGGACGACGAGCGGGCGATCATCAACTTCTGCAACGAATTCTACGCCAACCATCGCGTATCCGGCTCAACCTTCCAGATCGCCCTGGAGCAGTTCGGCGCACAGCACCTGGTGGAAATCACCGCGCTCATGGGCAACTACGCGCAGACGGCCTTCTTCCTCAACGCCTTCGAGGTCGAGCTCCCTGCGGACCGGACTGAGCCCGTGTTGCCGGTGTCCTGACGGCGGCAGTCATTGCGCCGTTGCCCCGCGTCATCGCGCCGTTGCCCCGCGTCATCGCGCCGTTGCCCCGCGTCATCGCGCCGTTGCCCCGCGTCATCGCGCCGTTGCCCCGCATCATCGCGCCGTTGCCCCGCATCATCGCGCCGTTGCCCCGCATCATCGCGCCGTTGCCCCGCGTCATTGCGCCGTTGCCCCGCGTCATCGCGCCGTTGCCCCGCGTCATCGCGCCGTTGCCCCGCGTCATCGCGCCGTTGCCCCGCGTCATCGCGCCGTTGCCCCGCGTCATCGCGCCGTTGCCCCGCGTCATCGCGCCGTTGCCCCGCGTCATCGCGCCGTTGCCCCGCGTCATCGCGCCGTTGCCCCGCGTCATCGCGCCGTTGCCCCGCGTCATCGCGCCGTTGCCCCGCGTCATCGCGCCGTTGCCCCGCGTCATCGCGCCGTTGCCCCGCGTCATCGCGAGCGAAGCGCGGCAACCTCGTGATGGTAGCAGGGTCTCTTTCAGCAACGAGATCGCCACGTCGCCGTGCTCCTCGCGATGACAGGCGGAGTACGTGCCGCCGGCTGGATGCGCCATGCGAGTGCTGATTATTGGGGCCAGCGGGTTCATCGGTCGCTACGTTTCCCGCCGATTGGCGGCGCCGGCGGGCAATGCCGTTGTCAGCGCTTACAACTCCCGTGCTCCGGGGGATGACGGCGCGTGCTGGCATCGCGTGGAAATCACCCGCCACGCGGATCTGGATGCGCTGTTCGTGTCGGCTCAACCCGAAGTCGTGGTCCACCTTGCAGCCATGGCGGACGTGGGCACGGCGGAGCTGAACCCCGATGTTGCGACAGCGGTCAACGTCACTGCGACCGAGCGCATTGCGCGCCTGTGTGAACTCCATTCGGCTCGGTTGATCTTCGTGTCCACCGAGTACGTGTTCGATGGCCAGAGCGGGCCGTACCGCGAGACCGACGCGCCGGCGCCGACCACGCAATACGGGCGGACCAAGTTCGCAGCCGAGCAGGCCGTCGCATCCCAATCGTCCAATTGGAGCATCCTGCGCACCAGCATCGTGTACGGTTGGCCGACGCCGGAACGCCGCAACTTCGTGCCCATGCTGGTCGATCGCCTGCGTAACGGCGAACCATATCACGGGCCGACCAACGTTTGTCGTTCGCCGGTGTACGTCGAGCATCTCGTCGACGGCATCCAGCGGCTGGTCGAAAGCGAGCATACCGGCATCCATCACGTGGCCGGCGCGGACTGGGTGACGATGTACGATTTCGGAGTCGCCGTCGCTGAAAGGTTCGGGCTGGATTCGAGCCTGGTAATCCCGTCTCTCGCGCCTGAGGATGACCGCCTGGGTCTGGATTGCGAGCGCACGATGGCTGGCTTGGGTTTGCCGCATCCCGGATTGGCCGACGGCTTGGACGCCATGCTGGCCGCCGCGCCGGTCGGGTGACGTTTCCTGACCGACGTTCATACTCGCGGCCGCCGCGCCAATGCCAGCAGGATCGCGGCAACGACGGCCACCGTCGCCAGCGCCAGGAAAGCGCCCTGGTAGCTTCCCGTCCGGTCATACACCACTGCCGAACCGAGAGGGCCCACCGCGAAGCCCACCACCTGCGCCGCCCGGCTCACGCCGAAGACGCTGCCCAGCGACCGTCTCCCGTAGTAGCCGGCCCACAGTAACGGCGCCAGCGTGTTGATGCCCGCGCCCACGACGCCCTGGAGGACGGCGAAAAGGTAAGTCTCCGGCAGGTTGTCGGCTCCCATCAGCACCCACATGCTCGCCGCACCGAGCAGGTAGGACAGGACGAGCAGCAGTTTCGGCGGCGCGCGTTCCGCCAGCAGTCCGCACGCCACCGCGGCCAGAGCCCCTGAAATCGACATAACGCTGACCGCGGCGACTGCCGCCCCGGTGCTCAATCCCTGCTGCGTCAGGTGCGGCACCAGGTGCAGGCCGATACCGGAAGTCGCTGTTGCCACCAGGAACAGGGACACCAGGATCAGCCAGAATGACGGCGTCCGGATAATGATCCGGAGCCCGACGTCCGGATCCCCGATGGGCGCTTCGGAACCGGCGGTCAGGGATGATGTTGCGTCGCCGTCGATTTGCAAACCCAGGTCTTCGGGTTGCCGGCGCACCAGCACCAGGGCCGGCAGCGCGCCGACCACCAGCATCACGCCCGCCAGCATGACCCAGGCCGCCCGCCAATCCCATGATGAGATTACGATTTGCACCAGCGGCGCCATCACGATGACGCCGCCGGCGTTGCCCAGCATTACCAGTCCCGTCGCCCGCCCCCGGTAGCGCGCGAACCACTTGCCGGCGGTCACGGACGCGCTCACCTGAATCAACCCCTGATCGGCAATGCGCACGGCGGTGAACGCCGCGTAGAACCCCGCCAACGCCTGGGCCAAAGAGAGGTACAGGCAGCCGGCCACCACGATCAGTCCGCCCGCTACCAGCGTCACCCGCGCGCCGAAGCGGTCGACGGCCCGCCCGGTGAATGGAGCCAGGACGGCGCCCAGGACGGCGCCCAGGCTGGTCGCGCCGGCCACCTCGGTCCGGGTCCAGCCGAACTCCTGGCTCATGGGCACCACGAACACGGTGAGGATGCTGATGGCGGTGGCCGCGTTGGCAAAGGACATGCCGGACGCGGCGGCAACCACCCACCAGCCGTAGTACACCCTTCTGGGCAAGACGCTCATTCGGCTCACGAGTTCCCGGTTTCGCAAGATGTCAGAATCAGGATTTGCAGGATTTACGGATTATCAGGATAGGAATTACGCACTTGAACCCGTCATTCCTGCTTTCGCAGGAATCCATAGACTTTATAGTGAACGAATCGGGAACACTGTTAACGATTTCAGCCACTGGATTCCCGCTTTCGCGGGAATGACGTTTGTTATGCTGCCCAACTGCGTAAGTCCTATCCTGATTCTGACGCCCCCCCGCCGCAAACCGGGCTCGCATGAGGTCAACGAACCACACAGAACCCCTATGATATGATTTGCACGCCGGCAGGCTTGCAGCCTACTTCGCCGCTCCTGCCATGGTAATCCCATGCACACCGGAAACACGGAGGCTGATTATGCCCTTTGGAGGCAATGACTGGCACTCGCTCCGACAGGAAGAAACGTTGGAGCCCGAGATCCCCATCTGTGACCCGCACCACCACTTCTGGGACTATCGCACGGAGCGGATCCCCTACCAACGCTACCTGCTTCATGAGCTCGCGGCGGACATGAACAGCGGGCACAACGTGACCTCCACCGTCTTTGTGGAGGCTCGCTCGATGTACCGCACCACCGGCCCTGAGGAAATGCGGCCTGTCGGAGAGGTCGAATTCGTGCAGGGACTGGCTGCCGCCTCGGCGAGCGGATTGTACGGTCCGGGTCGGGCGGCGGCGTCCATAGTGGGCCACGCCAACCTGAACTTGGGAGACGGCGTCAAGCCGGTGCTGGAAGCGCTTCAGGCGGCCAGCCCCAACCGCTTCCGCGGCATCCGCCACTCGGTCACCTGGGACCCGCATCCCGAGGTGGAGAACACTGCCGCGCACAACCAGCCCAACCAGATGTCCAGCGACAACTTCCGCGCCGGCGCCCGCGTCCTCGCCAGCATGGGCCTGACTCTCGAGGGCTGGATGTACTTCCCCCAGATGTTCGAGCTGGCCGAGTTCGCCCAGGCCGTGCCCGACCTGACCATCATCCTGAACCACATCGGCGGCCTGCTGCGGGTCGGTCCCTATTCGAACAGCGATGAGACGCTGGCGACGTGGCGTCAGGGCATCGCGGCTGCCGCTGAGTGCCCCAACGTGGTCATCAAGCTGGGCGGCATCGGCATGCCCCGCACCGGCTTCGACTGGCACGAGCGGGATGTTCCCGCCAGTTCTGAAGAGCTGGCCAGCGACATGGCGCCGCTGGTCAACTACTGCATCGAGCAGTTCGGCCCCGACCGCTGCATGTTCGAGAGCAACTTTCCGGTGGACAAGGTGTCCTACTCGTACAACGTCATGTACAACGCTTTCAAGCGGCTCTCGAAGGATTACTCTGCAAGCGAACGCGCGGCGATGTTCCACGATACGGCGGTGCGCGTGTACAGCGTGGACGAAAGCTGACCCGAAGCATCGTGACCGCCGAAAAAGAAATGACCGCAGCCGAGCACGCGCAAACGGCCGTCGAATTCCTGGCCGCGTCCGACCGGGAGTTCGACGCCGGCGACCACCTGCAAGGCTCGGGGAAACTCTACAGTGCGGCGACGCAGGCGATCATTGCTATCTGCCAGCAGCGGGGTTGGCGTTACCAGAGTCACCGGGCGATGAAAAACGCCGTAACCAACCTGGCTCGGGAATTTGACGACGCCGGCATATCAGGCGGGTTTCTTGCGGCTGAAAATTTCCATCGCAACTTCTTCCACGACCACATGGAAGATTACGAGATTGAAGCGGACCGCCCCCTGGTTCACCACTTCGTCAACCGGATGCTGGCGCTGCTGGACAGCACATAACATCGGCAACAACTCGCAAAGGAGACGACAGAATGCGCGACACAGCATTGGTATTTCGCCGGCGCTGGACATTCCTGGCGGGCGCGGCGGTGGTCCTGGCCATCGCGCTGACAGCCGGCACCCTGTTCGCCGCCAACGAGCGGCAACAGCCTGCAGCGCTGCCGCCCCTACCGGAGCCGGCCGTCGTCGATGCCACCGACCCTGGCCTGTATATTGACCTTCCTGAGGCGGAGGTCAAACCCGTTCCACCGGCGAACGGTCCCGGCGTCGGCGTCGGTCAGGTCATCCCCGAGACCGATGGCTCCAACGCCTTGCGGACGTGGCTGGCCGACCAGCCCGGCGAGCTGGGGCCATTCACCATCCAGGACGCCATGGCTGCCGACTCCCTGGACGTGGACTGGATGCTGTACCAGGCGGTGCATAAGAACGTGATGACCCAGGAGGAAGCCGACGCCTTCCAGGACTGGTACGACCGGCGGCCCAGCGTCTCCGAGGCTCCGGAACTGATGCAACACCAGCCTGGCTACCTGGATCACGCCACCGACCCGGAGCTGAATCGGAAACCGTTTGGCGAGGCCCCACCCCGTTAGCCGACGCCAGCCATGATGCGGAGGACATCAACGTGAAATCGCTTAAACCGATGGCGGTATTGCTCCTTGCCGCCGTTTTCCTTGCATCCCTTGCCGGCGGCGCCCTGCCGGCCGCAGCCCAGACTCCACCTCCACCGACCGAAAACCAACCCGCCGCCGCGCCGCCTACCAACCTCAGCGTGGTCAACGGGTTCAACCCGGGCGAGGTCATCATCGCCTGGGATGCCGCCTACGGCGCCACGCACTACCGCGTGGGCTGCGTCAACCTGGAACGGGATTATCCCCGGGCCAAGGCCAGCGTCACCGGAAACTGGCGGCAGGCTTTCATGGTCTTCGATCTGGAGGCTCCCAACCTGAGCCCGGATCGCCCCACCTATACCATATACGGACTGCAGGAAGGCGCCCGCCACGCCTGCACTGCGCTCAGCAACAGCTCGCGTTACGGCCAACCGACGTGGCCTGATCCTTATTGGCGGTACGTGACGGTAACCGACCACGGCGGTTCCTGCCCCATAGTCGCGCCCGCGACGTCGGCCGTCACGGGAAGCCCGCTGACCATTGCGGAAGTGACGCAGCTGGTGAAACCGGCCATTGCCAATCTCACGGTCACGCCATCGGACGGCAATACCTACAGCGGAACCGGCTTCATAATAGGCGCGGACGGCTTGATGATCACCAACCGCCACGTGGTGGATGACGCGGAGACGCTGACCGCGCAGATTGAAACACCCGACGGCGAACTCCTGGAGTTCACCGGCCAGGTTCTGGGCCGGGGCATATTGACTGACCTGGCGGCAGTGCGGTTGAGTTCAAACCGCCCTTTCAACACGCTGCAGCTGGGCGATTCGAGCCAAGTGGCCTACGGCGACGAGGTGACCACCTGGGGGTACCCGATCAGCAGCCATTTGGGTTCCGCGCCCACCTTGAACCGGGGGATAGTGTCCGCGCCGCACCGGATCTTCGACGACACCGACTGGATCCAGATCGATGCCGACATCAACCCGGGCAACAGCGGAGGGCCATTGATTGATCGTTTCGGCAACGTCATTGGCGTGAACACCGCCGGCTATGAACAACTCGGCGAGCGGATTATCTCCGGAATTAATCTGGCCGTCGCCAGCAACGAAGTAAGCGACCGTTTGGAAACCTACCTGGCCGGCGGTCCGTCCCAGGCAACTTACCGCAACCTCCGCTGGGACTACGGATACAGCATGGTTATCCCCAGGGGTTGGTACCTATCCGGAGAGGGCGGGCAAGGATTGACCGCCCAGTTCTCGGCCTTTGAAGCCTACGGCGGAGAGCGCAGGTCTGACATCTTCACCTTGAGGTTGATCGAGCCGTATGCGGACCGGGATACCGAGCTTTCATTCGTTGCTGGCGGATACTGGAACACGTTGCTGCCGAGATTTGCTGAAGACTGGCACTATTTTGAACCAGTATCCCCTCCCCGGGGAGTGTACATTGGGGGTCAGCTGTTTGCCCGGATGGAATACCTCTGGCAGGCTGAAGAAGACGACTGCGTACTGCACGAAGTTGCGCTCGTCAGCATTTCGTCCACGCACCCGGACAAGCCCTTCGGGTTCGTGACCTCGGGAGCGATCTGCCAGGAGGCGCAAGCCATGTACGCCGCTGAGCGCGATACCATCCTGTCCAGCTTCCGCCCATAACCCTTGCCCCGATTCACTGCGGGCAGCAGGCAGGGGGCCGTCGCCGCGGCCCTTTTCCTTTGCGGCGCCGACGGGTGTTACAATCCAGGCCAGCAGGGCCCCTCGTCGATGTTCAGGCATTCGCACACCATGCGCTTCCAGACCCCCACCGGACAGGCGGCGCTCATCAGGAGGTTGGGTTTGGCAATGGACCCCCAGCGCTTTCCACCGGAGTTCTTCCAGCGGGAGGACGAATCCAGCGACGCCGAGTTCTATACCATGCCCCGCCGCGTCGTGCACATCGACGACGGAGCGATCGTGGCGGTGGGCCGGCTCTTCCAGCAGCTCATACCCGAGAATGCTGAGGTGCTGGACCTGATGAGCAGCTGGCGCACGCACTGGCCCGAGGAGCACCCCCGCGCCCTCATCGTGGGCCTGGGCATGAACGCCGCCGAGATGGCCGACAACCCCCAGCTCAGCGAGTACCTGCTCAAGGACATCAACGTGGACCCGTCCCTGCCCTTCGAGGACGCATCCTTCGACGCCGTGGTCATCACGGTGTCGGTGCAATACCTGACGCAGCCGGTGGTCCTTTTCTCGGAAGTTTCGCGCATCCTGCGGCCCGGCGGCGTGTTCATCGTCACCTTCTCCAACCGCTGCTTCCCCACCAAGGCGGTGCGGGTCTGGCGCTCCACCAACGACGAGGACCACATCGAGCTGGTGGCGTCCTACATGCAGCACGCGGGGGGATTCAACGGCGTGCGCGGCGGCATCGCCAACCCCGACACGGCTCCGCCCGGCGACCCGCTGTTCGCCGTGTTCGCCTACAAAGAGGCCGGTACGGGAAGTGATAGACTGGTATGAGAATCATACGAGGGGATTACCATGAGTGGGGTTTTTGTCTATCTGGACAATTCCAATATATTTCACGCCGCTCAGGACTTGGCCGAGGAGCGCAACGGCGATATGAACGCCCGTTATCGCGTCCGGATCCACTTTGAAAATTTGCTGCGACTGGCCCACGCCGACCGACCTTTGTCGAAGGCGCTGGCTGCGGGTTCGATCCCGCCGGCTCTCAGCATGCTTTGGAACGGGTTGCGCAGGACGGGAGTAGAAGTTCACCTGTACGATCGTGGGGAGCCCACTCGAGGGGAGCAGGAAACTCCGGACCCGTGGCTACAATTGCGCACGTTGGAAGACATGGCGGATCATATCGAAGACCCGGGCATAGCGGTTCTTTTAACCGGAGACGGCGCCGGCTGTAATGAAGGCCGCGGCTTCCACCGCACACTGGAGCGTATGCACCGGCTGGACTGGCGGATTGAGTTGTTGTCGTGGGAACATTCAACCAACCAGCGGATGTTGGAGTGGGTGCAAAATAATGGTGTCTTCATCGCTTTGGACGAATACTATGATGCTGTTACCTACACGACCACTTCCCGAATTGGGCAAGAACCGGCGCCCGCGCGAGATGAAACAAGTCTGGACCTGTCAAACCGCCCTATAGCGCAACGATAACGATGCGAGATTGCGATGACCACCGCCAAGCCCAAATTGCTGACCGCCGATGACCTGCTGCGCCTGTACAGCAAAGGCGTGCGGGGCGAACTAATCCGGGGAGCGCTGCACGAAACGATGCCAGCGGGAGTTAAGCACGGCAAGATAGCAATCCGGCTCGGCGGCAGGATGGATGCCCATGTTGAGCACGGACATTTAGGCCATGTATTCGGTTCCGATTCCGGGGTACTGTTGGAGAGAAACCCCGACACGGTTCGGGAGCCGGACCTGGCCTACGTTTCCGCAGAGCGGTTGCCGCTCGATGCCGACGTTGACGGTTACTGCCCGGTAGCGCCCGACCTTGTAGTGGAAATCAAATCGCCCAGTGATTCGGAGCGGGAGGTGGACGACAAGGCCACCATGTGGCTGAGCCACGGGGTGCGGATGGCGCTGGTGATAAACCCGGAAACCGGCACGATACGAGTGCGGCAGCCGAACCTGCCGGCGATCATGCTCGCCATGGATGACACGCTGGACCTTGGTGAGGTCTTGCCGGGGTTCAGCTGCCCGGTGCGGGAGATATTGGGGAACTAGGACGTCTGACGGTACCGGTTCACAATCGGCAGCCGCCGGTCTTTGCCGAACGCCCGCGGCGTGATCTTCACCCCCGGCGGCGCCTGCCTTCGCTTGTACTCGTTGCGGTCAACCGCCGTGATGACCTGCTGCACCCATTCCGGACGGTGCCCCATGGTCACCATGTCGGCGTACCCGTAGTCGTCCTCGACATACGCCTTGATGATCGGGTCGAGCAAGTCGTAGGGGGGCAGGGTGTCCTGGTCGGTCTGGTCAGGGCGCAACTCCGCGCTGGGCGGTTTTTCCAGCACCGTTTGCGGGATCAACGGACGGCGATTCCCAGAAGCATCCGGGCCGGTGCGGGCGTTGCGCCAGCGGCACAGCTCGTACACCAGCGTCTTGGGCACGTCCTTGAGCGCCGCGAAACCGCCGGCCATGTCACCGTAGAGCGTCGCGTAGCCCATGGCCATCTCGCTCTTGTTGCCGGTGGTCAACACCAGCCAGCCGAACTTGTTGGAGATGGTCATCAGGACGTTGCCGCGGATGCGGGCCTGCACGTTTTCCTCGGCGACGTTGGCGGCAGCGCCGGCGAAATGTGCGGCCAGCATGTCGGTGAAGGCGTGATGCGCCGGCTCGATGGGGATGCGCCACAGGCTGATCCCGAGGTTGTCGGCCAGTTCCTGCGAATCGGAGACACTTCCCTCGGACGAGTAGCGCGACGGCATGGTGACGCCAACTACGTTCTCTGCGCCGAGGGCATCGACTGCCACCGTTGCGGTGAGCGCGGAGTCGATGCCGCCAGACAGGCCGATGAGGGCGCGTCCGAAACCGGATTTGCGCACATAATCGCGCGTGCCCACGACGAGGGCCTGGTAAACCTCCTCCGTGTCTTCCAGCGACCGGCACAACAGCGGCTTCGCCGGCTGGCGGTCCGACAGGCGATGCTCGGATACTTTCGTCAACCGGGCCCGGCCCACCTCGCTCAGTATTTCCGGATTTTCCTTGCGGGCTCGAGGGTCCCGCAGCCTTTGGCGGAACACCGATTCCACGTTCAGGTCGGCGACGATCAGGCTGTCCTCAAAAGCCGGGCCGCGAGCGATCACGACTCCGTCCGGGGAGCAGATCACGCTGGCCCCGTCGAAAACCAATTCGTCCTGTCCGCCCACGGCGTTGAGGTAGGCGACGAATACGCCGTGATCGGCGGCCCGCGTGGCGATCATGCGCTCTCGCTGGCCGGCTTTTCCGGCATGGAACGGCGATGCGTTGATGTTGACGATAACCTCGGCGCCAGCCTCCCGCTGGACCGCGATGGGCCCAATTGGATACCAGATGTCCTCGCAGATGCCGACGCCGACCGGGGTGCCGTTGATGACATAGACCGGGCACTCGTCGCCGCGCCGGAAATAGCGGTCCTCGTCGAAGACACCGTAGTTGGGGAGGTACATCTTGTGGTACCAGTCCAGGACCCGACCGTCGTTGATGATGGCGGCGGCGTTGGCCACGTCGTTTTGGCTGGTCATAATGTCGGGACAGCCCACGAACGCGGCAATGCCCCGCGTGGCCGCGGCTACCCGCTCGAGTGCAACCGCGCAGTCGGACAAAAACGACGGTTTGAACAGCAGGTCTTCCGGAGGATATCCGGTGATGGCCAGTTCGGGGACGGCAACCAAGTCTGCGTGCAGCGCCCGCGCCTCCTCGATCAACTCGATGATCCGTGAGGTGTTGCCGGGGATGTCGCCGACGGTGGGGTTGAACTGGGCCAGGGCCAATCTGAGGGTGCGGGTGCGCTGCATCGGGTCATTATAGCGCAGGCCGCGGGCCCGCCGGCGGCTAACGCACCGTTACCGTTCCGCTGACGGCGTACTTGAACCTGCCGCCGGCATCAACGGCTGCTACTACGGCCACATAATCGCCGGAGGCAACTCCGGTGAAGGTGTGTGAGTTCCTCGTGGTCGCGGCTGCGGAATGGCGGGTGAAGTTCGAGGTGAACAGCAGAACCTGATGCTGCACGGCCCCTTGACCGTTGGTCCAGGTTACGGTCACCGTGCCGGCGCCTCCCGTTGCTGCCACGTTGGTTGGGGCAGTCAGTGTGGGTTTCGGCGTCGGCGCTGGAGCAGTCGGCCGAGCGGAACGCCAGCCGCTCCAGCCGGAATAGGCTTGGCTGTTGTAGCTGCGCACCCGGTGCCAGTATCTTTGTCCGTTGGTCAGCCCGCTTACTGTGGCGCTGGAGCCGGAGAACGCCACGGTGAAACTGCCGTAGGGCAGCGTCTGCCCGGCGGATCCGTTCCACTGCTGCACCTGGTAGCCCGTGGCGTGGGCCGCATCTTTCCAGTCCAGGGCGATGGAGCCATTGCCACCCGTGGCGGTAAAGCTTGTGGGCACGGCCGGTGGGGGCACCGCCAGATGCCTAGAAGCAGACCACGTGCTCCACTCGCCGCAGCTAATGGCGGTTGCTACGACGCAACGTTTGCCCTTAGCCCGGTAAGTGTCACCTTGCGTGAGACCGCTAAAACGTACCGGCGAGGCGCTAACTCTGCTGTTTGAAGCGAAAGTCTGCCACTGCTGATTTACCAATCTTTCCAGAACAAAGTGGTAACGGTGAGCGGAGCTGGCGTCCCAGCTGCTATTGGTGTAATCCAGCAGCAGGTCAGTGGAATTGCGGCTGGACAGCAGCAAGGCCAGTCTGGCAGGCGGCGGTGGCGGCGGGAGTTTGGCGAAACCGTGGCCCCAGGTATTGTTGTGGCCGGGCGTTGGCGTCGGCGTGCCGGCCGGCACGCTCTCCGAACGGGGCTGCGCGTGCTGTTTCAGGTAGCCAACTACTTGCGTCGGCGCCGGGCGCGTTCCCGATGGGTTCGTAAGCGCCTGAACCACCATAGCGGCGAGGCCGGCGACCCGAGGCGCTGCGTAACTGGTTCCGGTTACTGTCCCCTCGTTTGCGCCCACGATGTCAGGCTTGATCCTGCCCTGCGGGTCAGCGGCATTGGGAGCCGGCTCCGGCGCCGGGCCGCGGCCGCTGAAGTCCTTGATAGCCATGGGGTTATAGTCGGACGCTCCTACCGCCAGCATTCCGGCGTTGGCGCTCTCCGCCGGATTCATGATGCTGCCGCTACTGTCAACGTCGTCCAACAACTGGTGAAAGGCCAACAGTTGCACCCAGGCTGGCACGCTGTCGCCGCTAGCAAGACTTATCGCCAGGCAATAATTTCCGGTACCGGTAGCAGTGCGGGTGTAGTCAAGGCTTTCTAACGGAAACTGCATCGCCCCGCCGTTTTGGACGTCCTGTTTATGCGGAACCCAGCCGGGGGACGGGCTTCTGCGGTATAGGTGCAGGTTGAAGTCGCTATCTTCGTTGTTCCATACCCCTTCCCATCGAAGGTGAAAAGTGTATTGTTTACCACTTTGCAGACCGTTTGTGATGTTTTTGCACCATACCCGATTAGGACCCGGATCGAAGTCTACATATCGAGTAGAAGTCAGATTTATGCCACGCTTGAACCATATATTCTCTGCCTCGTTACCGGCCGCGCTTACCCAGAGTATATCAGCATCTACTGCGTCATCCAGAGAGTTCAGTGTGCTATAGTTAAACGTGCCATTAAATGGAGACGTACCATCGCCGGGGCCGTCCCAGACACCGGCCAGTGAATAGTTGATAACATCAACGTCGTTTGCATCCATCCAGTCCACGGCTGCCTTTATTCTGGACGGTGTATTTGCGTTTGCTATGTACAATGAGATATTAGGGGCAGTTTCAGTCAGAGCCTCGGCAACTTCAGTGCCATGATCATCCCCAGGTGGTAGGCCAATATTGCTTTCGCAACTTGAAATGTTCGTTTTGCTCAAGACACCGTTGGTGTCATAGCAGAACGGTTTGGCCGCTGGCGTCAAGTTGGGCAGCCTGGCACGGAAGTCTTTGAAGCCGTAGTCGATTATCCCGACCTTGACGCCAGCCCCGTCAGCCCCGGCCAGACGCCAGGCCGTAGCGCCGTGAGCGTCGGCCGGGGTTTGCTGTGATGATGGCGACTGGAGGTTTGACGCCGGCTGCTGTACGTATTCTTTGTCTATCCGAAGAACCCCAGGCTGTTCTGCCAGACTGCGCAGCAACGACACCGGCACATGGGCGGCACATCCTCCCTTGATTACATCCTCACTGGAGCCTTTATCGCACAAAATTTGCGAAGCTCCATTGTCCTCCAGAAAACTCTTTAAATCGTCAACTCGTTCTGCCGTATCAGTGAATATGATGACGGGTACCAGCTCTGGCGTGGGCTGGTCGGAGCTTCCAGACGCTCCCCCAACACCGGATGCCGCTTCGTGTTTCTCAATTTCTTGGATCAGGTTGCCGTCCAAGTTGGTGTACTGCCGTTCCAGTTGCGTGAGCGTCGGCGTTGGGGGCGGAAAGTCATTGTCATCCGAGGATTCATCCGTTGGTGCGGCAGTGGGTTCAGTATTGGCAGTGGGTTCCGGCGTAGCCTCATCTTGACCCGCGGGAGCAGACGGCCCGCAGGCCAGTGCCACTATAGCCAGGGCAACCAAGCCCGTAGTCAGCGTCAGGAGGAGCAGGCGGAGAGTGTTGCGGCGGGTTGGCGGCATGGGCTGGTCTCCTTGAGGATGGCTAGGGGGCGCTCAACGCACGGGGCGGGGTTGCTACGGCGGTTGCGGCACAAAGTCAATGGGGTGATTGGGACTCACTCGTACCCAGTTTGCCATCGCGAGGAGCGATGAGATGTGGAAATCGCGTTCCCGCGGCAGCGTTCCATGCCTTAACGGGGTTGCCGCGCTCCGCTCGCAATGGCTGTGGATAGATTATCAAAAGGGTTTGCGCGCCCCGTTCCAATCCAGCCGGCTCGTCCAGGGCAATCGCGTCTTAATATGATTTTTTGAAATGTGCTAATGTCCGGTGATCCGTTAGAGGTCTTGGAGGCAGGAGGACATGGCGCAACCACCAAAGCCAACAGTGCTCGATCATTTCGCTCAGTTGGACGATCCCCGAGTAGAACGCACCCGACGCCACCAACTGGTGGACATCCTGGCCATCGCCATCTGCGCCACCATCTGCGGAGCCGATTCCTGGGTCCACGTAGAACTGTTCGGCAAGAGCAAGCTGACCTGGTTTCAAACCTTCCTGGAACTGCCCCACGGCATTCCGTCCCACGACACCTTCGGCGCTGTCTTCGCCCGCCTCGACCCGGTGCAGTTGCAGAATTGCTTTGTGTCCTGGACCCAGGCCATTGCTGAACTGCTCCCCGGCGAGGTGGTGGCCATTGACGGTAAGACCGCGCGACGTTCCTATGACCGGGCGGGGAAGAAAGGAGCCATTCACATGGTCAGCGCCTGGGCCACCCAGCAGAGCCTGACCCTGGGCCAGGTCAAGACTGACGAGAAATCCAACGAGATCACCGCCATTCCCCAACTGCTGGAGTTGCTGGACCTGAAGGGCTGCATCGTCACCATGGACGCCATGGGCTGCCAGCGAGAGATCGCTCAACAGATCACAGAGGGCGGCGCCGACTACGCGCTGGCGGTGAAGGAGAACCAGGGTCGACTGCATGAGGGTATTCAAGACCGGTTCGAGGGCGCCGAGGCATTGGGCTTTGACGAGACACCCTATGACCGTGCTGAGACGGTGGACAAGGGGCACGGGCGGGTAGAACGCCGGGAATGCTGGGTCATCACCGAGCCGGACTGCCTGGATTACCTGGACCCACAGGGACAATGGCCCCAACTGAGGGCTGCCGTCAGGGTGGTGGGCCACCGCACCACGGAAGCGGGCGACGGCAGCCAGCCCCGCTACTACATCAGCAGCCTGGCCGGCTCAGCAGAACAACTGCTGGCCGCCATCAGAAGCCACTGGAGCATCGAAAACTCGTTGCACTGGACCCTGGACGTGACCTTTCGGGAAGACCATTGCCGAGTGCGCAAGGATCACGGGCCACAGAACATCAACATCCTGCGCCAGATCGGACACAACCTCTTGAAAAACGAGACCACCCTGAAAGCGGGCATCCAGGGCAAACGGCTCAACGCCGGATGGGACGAGGACTACCTCCGCAAAGTCCTCCTGGGATAAGACGCGATTGCCCTGAGTGCGAAACGAGCCGCGCGGCATCGGCCAAATGTACCTGATGATACCGTGTGCGCACCCTGCGCAGGCTAACTTGACCCCCCATTTGGCCTGTGCTTTACTTGCCCAACGGTTCGTCATATTTGAGCTGGACGACTACCACGGTTCCCAGAGGATTGCCCATGCACTTCGGCATGTTCATGCAGTTTGAAACCCGCCCGGGAGGAAGCCAGTCCGAGGCGTTCTCCGAAGGGTTCGAACTGGTCGATACCGCCGAATCATGCGGGCTGGACGGGGCCTGGCTGGCCGAAATGCACTTCACGCCCGACCGGTCGGTGCTCTCTTCTCCCATTACCATCGCCAGCAGCATTGCGACGCGGACGCGCCGGCTGCGCATCGGTATGGCGGTGTATGTCCTGCCGCTGAACAACCCACTTCGGATCGCCGAGGAAGTCGCCACCGTCGACCAGATCAGCGAGGGCAGGTTCGATTTCGGTATCGGACGCAGCGGGTTTGCCCGGTCCTACGATATTTACGGCGTGCCCTACAACGAGAGCCGCGACCGCTTTCGCGAAGCGCTGGACATCATCCTGCAGGCCTGGGAGGGCGAGCCCTTCTCCTACGATGGGGATTATTACCAGGTGGCCAACGCCACCGTCGCCCCTCTGCCCTACCAGCGTCCGCACCCGCCGTTCCGTATGGCGGCGACCACTGCCGAGACGTTCCCCCGCGCCGGGGCCGATGGCTACCCGATTTTCGTCGGCCTGCGCGGGATGGACGTCCCGGAACTCCGGGACAACCTCGAGCAATACCGCGCGGCGTGGAAGGCGGCGGGCCATCCCGGCAAAGGGAATGTATCCCTGCGCGTCCCGGTTTACGTTGGCCTGACCGAAACCGGCGCCGTGGAAGAGCCTTTCGAAAGCATCCAGGCCTATTTTGGTCGCATGGGCCGACTCTACGCCGCCGATTCCGGTTCGGCCGGCATCCAGGCGACCGAGCTGCGCGACCAAAGGGGCGCCCGCCTCTCCGCTCTGTCCTACGATGACATCCTTGCCACCAAGGTGGCCTTCGGCACTCCCGCCGGGTTGGTCGACCGCTTCACCGAGCTGCGGGAGGAACTCGGCCTGGATGGCGTAGTGGCGGAACTCAACGCCGGCGGCATGATCCCCCACGACGTTGTTGTGCGGAACATCCGCCTGTTGACCGAGAAAGTCATGCCGGCGTTCAAGTGAACCGCGCCGGCGCATTCGATTTGAAGAGGTGACCAAACCATGAAAGTCGCTATCCTCGATGACTATCAGAGCGTTGCCTCCGGCATGGCCGATTGGTCGAGCCTCCCCGAGGGGATAGAGGTCACCTTTTTCAGTGATCATCTGGCCGACGACGATGCGTTGGCGACGCGGCTGGCCGACTTCGACATTGTCATGGGCATGCGGGAACGAACCGCATTCCCGCGATCTCTGCTGGAACGGCTGCCCATGCTGCGTTGCCTGATCACCACCGGAGCCCGCAACGCCTCGTTTGACACCGAGGCGGCCACCGATCTCGGGATCACCGTTTGCGGCACGCCTGGCCAGGGCGAGGGTCCCACCGAGCTGACCTGGGGCCTCATCATCGGCCTGATGCGCCGCATCGCGGAGGAGGACCGGGCCACCCGCGACCAGGGAAAGTGGGGCATCCACGTTGGCTCAGGGTTGCAAGGCAAGACGCTGGCGCTGCTGGGACTGGGGCACATCGGCTCGCTGGTCGCCCGCGTCGGCAACGCCTTCGACATGCGGGTCATCGCGTGGAGCCAGAACCTCACGGCGGAGCGGGCCGCGGAGTGCCACGCCACCCTGGTGGACAAAGACACCCTGTTCGCCCAAGGCGACGTGGTGTCGGTCCATGTCCGCCTGAGCGACCGCACCCGCGGACTGGTGGGAGCTCACGAAATCGGCCTGATGAAATCGTCGGCGATCCTGGTCAACATCTCGCGCGGCCCCATTGTCGATGAGGAGGCGCTGGTGGACGCGTTGCAGCGCAATGCCATCGGCGGCGCCGCGCTGGACACCTTCGACGTGGAACCTCTGCCGGCTGGCCATCCCTTCCTCACCCTGGACAACACGCTGATCACTCCCCACGTGGGATACGTCACCCAGGAAGGGTATCGCGCTTTCTACTCCGGCGTCGTCGAGAACATCCGCGCCTTTGCCTCCGGGGAGGCGATCCGGGTCATCAACTCCGACGTACTCCAATCGCCCAATCTGCGCGGCCCAGCCTGACGCCGGCCGCCCATCAGGAGACTACCCCAATGAAAGCCCTGCGCATCGAAGAATACGGCAGCGTCGAGGTCCTGGAATGGAAGGACACGCCGGAGCCCACGCCCAGCCCGCACCAGGCGCTGATCAAGGTCGACGCGGCCGGCGTCAACTACGCCGACATCATGCGCCGCCAGGGAAACTACCCCGGGCCCGACCTGCCGGCCACCCTGGGATTGGAAGCGGCGGGAACCATCACCGCCCTGGGCTCGGACGTAACCGATGGCCGCTTGGCGGTGGGGCAACGGGTCATGGCCATGGGGCCGCAGGGCCAGGCGGAATACGTGGCCGTCAATCACAATTTCGTTTTCCCGTACCCGGACGGCATCGACCCGATCCACGCCGGCGGCATGCCCATTACCTTCCTGACCTCCTACCATCTGCTGAATACCCGCGGTCAGATGCAGTCGGGCGACACGGTGCTGATCCAGGCCGGGGCGTCCGGCGTGGGCACTGTGGCCATCCAGCTCGCCAAGGAGTGGGGTGCGCGCGTGGTTGCGACCGCCTCAACCCAGGACAAACTGGACCTCTGCCGTTCCCTGGGCGCCGATGTCACCATAAACTATACGGAATCGGACTTCGAGGATGAGGTCAAAGACCTGACCGACGGTCGCGGCGTCGCGCTGGTCCTGGAATGCGTGGGCGGGCCGGTGCTGGAAAAGTCGGTGCGCTGCGTCGCCTCCTACGGGCGCGTGGTCAGCTACGGCAACGCCAGCGGCCAACCGGCCAACCTGGCGGCCGCCGACATCACCACCGTCAATCGCACCGTCATCGGGTTCAGCATGGGGCGGTCGCCCATCGGCTCCCTGGACCACCAGGGGGCGATGAACGATCTGATCCCCATGATCATGGACGGCCGGCTCAAGCTGATCGTCGATCGCGTCATGCCGATGTCGGAGGCGGGAGACGCCCATCTGCACCTGGCTTCGCGGGGCACCCGTGGCAAGGTGATCCTGACCCCGTGAGCTCCGCCGCCGAGCGCTACGCTGCCGTCCACGACGCGGCCCTGGCGGCGGGCCGATTCGCCGACCACCGTCGCCGAACCGACCACTGGGCCGACCTGGCGGATCAGTTCCGCCTGGACCCCCACCGTCCGTGGGACAAAAACCTGCAGGCCATCGCTCGATTCCTGCAACCGATGGACGTGTTGCTCGACGTCGGGGGCGGAGCCGGTCGTGTGTCGCTGCCCCTGGCCGGACAGGTACGACAGGTCGTGCTGGCGGAGCCGTCCGAGGGCATGCGGGGCCAGTTCATACAGTCGCGCGACGGGGCAGGGATCACCAACGCACGCGTATCGCCCGACTGGTGGCTGGACTCGGCCGAGACCGGCGACGTGGCCATCACGTCGGACGTCGTATACTTCGTGCGCGACATCGTACCCTTTCTCGCCAAGCTGCATAATTCGGCGTCCCGGCGGGTGATCATTTGCATCTGGCGACCCACGCCCGGCGATATGGACAACGAACTGCGACGCCTGCTCTTCGACGAACGGCCCGCTCCCTGGCCGGGTCTGCCCGAGCTGGCGGCCGTGTTATGGGAAATGGGTATTCTGCCAGACATAGAGGTAATCCCCCAAGCGCCGTGGTGGATACCAGAGGCGGCCGGCGGCCTGTCCGAAAGCCAGGCGGTGGAACTCACTATGGGCAGACTGGAGCGCGAAGACGAGCCCACCCGTGCGCTCATCGAGAGCAACTTTGACCGGCTGTTCGAGCGTGTCTCGACCGGCTTCACCCCACGGTGGCTGAGCAGCGCGCGCGAGGTGATGATCACGTGGGAGACCCACGGGACGCGGCTAGACTGAACAAGAGCAGTCGATTGAACGGGAGCTCTTGATTGAACGGGAGCAGTCGATTGAATGGGAGCACGCAATGGAACGTATCGGAGTAGCCTTTGCCGGAGGCGGCATGACGCCGCCCGAGATCGTCGAATGCGTTCGATTGGGCGAGGATCTCGGCTACGAGTCTGCCTGGGTCGCTGAGGGGCACGGGGGCGACCAGTTTTCCATCCTCACCGCGTGCGCGCTGGCGACTTCACGGATTCGACTGGGCACCAGCATCAGCAGCGTTTACGTTCGCAGCGCGCCCACCATTGCGATGGCGGCCGCCTGCGTGGACCACTTTTCTGACGGTCGCTTCATCCTCGGGTTGGGCAGCAGTCACAAGGTGCAGGTCGAACCCGAGCACGGCCTGGAGTTCTCCAGCCCCATCCCCCGGGTTCGCGACACCGTGGACATTGTACGACGCCTGTTGCGCGACGGAGCGGTGACCGACTACCGGGGCGAGGCGATCAACATCGGCGCGTTCGACCTGCACTTTCCCACCTTCCGGCCGGAAATGCCCATATACCTGGCGGCGGTTTTCCCGAAGATGCTCGAGATCGCGGGTGAAATCAGCCAGGGGGTGTTGCTCACCTGGTGCACGCCGGAACACGCGCGAACCGCCAGCGCGCACGTCGCCGCCGGCGCGGCGCGAGCCGGGGTAGCCCCGGAGACCGTCGAGGTGGCGACCCTGGTGTCCGTGTCCGCGCCGGGCGCCGACGATGGCGGTATGCGGCGGGTGGCCGCGACCTACGCCGGCCGGTTCCCCCGATACCGCCGGCTGATGGCCGAAGCGGGTTTCGCGGATGAGGTGGAGGAGGTGCGCCGAGCCTGGCGATCCGGCGACATTGCTTTGGCCGAGCGTCTCGTCCCCGAAGGGCTGATCGACCGCATGGCGCTGCCCACCGATGCAGAGGCCAGGCGGGAAAGGTTAGCCGAATACCGGGAAGCCGGCTTGACACTGCCGATCATCGCTCCCCGGGTATCCGGCCCCAACGCCGGCGCGACCGCGAAGCAGATCATCCGCGAAAACGCGCCGGCTTAATCCGGCGGATGCTGGAGCGGGTTATTCGTCCGCCGGCAGCCAGGGCGACCAAAGGGTGATGGGAATGGTCACCGAGATGCGTGGCTGGTCGCCCACCACGGCCGTGGTGTGACCCTGGCCGGTGAGGTCGTCGGCCATCAGCACGTCGCCGGCTCCGAAGCGGCGCTTGGTGCCGTCACCGATGCCCACTTCCATTTCGCCGGCCAGCGTGATGACGTACTGGCGACGCGGGGCGGTGTGCCAGTCGGAGAAGTATCCCGGCTCGAATCGTCGGAAGTTCACGCCCGGCGTGACCTGCATGCCGCTGTGGATCGCGCGGTCACCGGGTAGGTTCAAATCTTCGAAATGGGTCTGGCCGTCGTCGCCAGTGTAGATGCGCACAAATTCCATGGAAGGTGCCTCCTGGTTCGAAATCGGGCCGACGACACCGGCCGGAGTGGGTCCGAGCCGGCCGTCAAACCGCTGATATTCTAGCGCATCACGCCGCGGATGGTTACGGCGTCCCTGGGCGATTGGCGCGCCGCGCGCCGCTCCGCCCCAACCGACAGGCCACGGAAGCCCCAGGCGTCGTCGCCATTGACGAAGGGATGAAACGTTCGGACAGAGCGCTAAACGCATTTCCCGGAGGCGATGTGTACGGGCAGATCCCGGCGGCGGCCGGACGAAAGCAGGCCGTGGTGTTTCCGGCAACCTTCCACCTCTGAGTGGCCTTTTCGCCGCACATGCACTGAGCGAATACACGCACTTGTATCAGCAGCCGGGATTGGGTAAAATCGTCGCCTGCTGTTCCCAAAGTGCCGCGCCGACCCGTAGCCCGGCCGGGAAGCCAATCTACACGGAGGAAAGGGTGATTGGATGTACTAGGTACTCACGTGCTCCTGGAACTTAGAGATTGCGACCCCCAATTGCTTGATGACCTGGCCCATATCCGGCAGGAGATGTTGCGGGCGGCGTCGACAGTCGAGGCCCACGTGGTAGGGGAGTCGTTTCATCAATTTACGCCCCAGGGCGTAACGGGCATTCTGTCCATCGCCGAATCCCACATTTCCATCCATACCTGGCCGGAGCACGGCTACGCGGCGGCGGACATCTTTACCTGCGGCGATCAAACGATGCCGGAACGCGCGGCGGCGGTGATGATTGAAGCGCTGCGCTGCCGTGATCCCGAGATCACACAAATCCGCCGCGGGCTCACGGGCGCGCATGTTGTAGAACTGCAACCGGCGCACCACCTCAACTGACGGCTACTCAAGCTCTATATGGGGCGACGGCCGGTCTGCCGGCCGTTTGAGTTCGGCCTGCTTGCTCCAGCCAGATCCCCGGTTCCTGAAGGAGTCCCGATGGCCAGCTATCCGATGGAAGAAATCACCGGCAAATGGGTCATTGAGACCGTGATGCCGGATCTGGCCATAATGCTGAAGGTCGACGAGGTAATCTATTCGGGGCACACCGGATACCAACGGGTGGAAGTTGTCCATTCCGAGGTGTACGGGCGCAGCCTGCTGCTGGACGGCAAGACCCAGTCAACCGAACGGGACGAGCACATATACCACGAATCCCTGGTTCATCCAGCCATGCTGATGCATCCCGACCCACGCCGGGTTTTCATCGGCGGTGGGGGTGAGGGCGGCACGCTGCGGGAAACCCTGGCGCACCGGTCGGTGGAAGGGGTGACAATGGTCGACCTGGACCGGCAGGTGGTTGAACTGTGCCGCCAACACCTGCCCCAGCATCACGGGGGAGCATTTGACGACGGGCGCACCGAGCTGGTGTTTGACGATGCCCGCGGATATCTGGAGTCCACCGACCAGTCCTTCGACGTGATGATCATGGACCTGGTGGACCCTCTGGAGGGTGGGCCAGCGTATCTCCTGTACACCGAGGAATACTACGAAATCGCCCGTGCGCGGTTGAACCCGGGTGGAATTCTGGTCACACAATCGGGTCCCGCCGGATTTCTGAGCCTGCGCGAGTGCTTTACGACGATCTACAAAACGCTGGAAAGCATCTTCAGCCATGCTGCCCCGTGCCAGGTCCACGTTCCGTCATTCGTTACGCTATGGGGTTTCACTATCGCGTCGGACGTCCCCCTGCCTGACCTTGCAGCTTCTGACGTGGACCGCCGCATCAAAGAGCGGGTCGCGAAGACCCTGCGGCATTACGACGGGAAGAGCCATGAGGCGATGTTCGCCCTCCCTCGGCACATACGGGATGGCATCGCGTCGGAAACGCGCATCAACCGGGACGATTCGCCGGTCTTCATGGTTTAGACGATTGACCGTCAGGCGGTCGGCGCGGCTGGGTCTCCAAGTCCCAATTGGGCCGCCGCCAGTTCCGGGAAGTTGGCCAGAGGCAGGACCTCACCGGCCGTCTCCCAGCTGTTCACCAGCTCTCTGATCGCATCCGGCACGCGCCTGGTGCCGCCCGTGTCGGCGTGGAACCCGACGTAAATCGCCTCGACGGTGGTGAGCGGCGCGTCGTCGGGGTATCCATCCTCCGCGAAGATGGCGACTTCCAGCGCCAGGCTGGTGTTGCCGATACGGGCCACCCGGGCCCGCAGGTCCAGCATTTCGTCCACCCTCACCGGCGCTTTGTACTCGATGGTGACCTTGGCTACGGCGCTGTCGAAGTAGCCCGCCGCGGCGACGCGGTAGATGCTGAACCCCAGGTTCCGGAAGTATTCGGCCTGGGCGATTTCCAGCCAGCCGAGGTAGCTGCCGTTAAAGGCGATGCCCTGCGCGTCGCATTCCTGCCAGCGCACCCGCACGTCGATGCCGAACCGGTAGTCGGAACGCAGTTGTGTCATGTCAATCCGCCGCTCCGCTCCAACCCAGGCTGGCCAGGAAGACCCGGTCGGAATTGGTGAGCGGCGCGGTGTTCAGCAGGTCGGGCCGCAGGCGCAATGTCCGTTCCAGCGATTGCCGCCGCCGCCAGCGCTCGATTTCGGCATGGTTGCCGGACCGCAACACCTCCGGCACGTCCATGCCTCGAAAATCGGCAGGGCGCGTGTATAACGGGTGTTGCAGCAGGCCCGAGGTGATGCTGTCGTGCTCCACGTTTTCCGCCGACCCGACCACCTCCGGCACAAAACGGGACACCGCGTCGATGATGATCATGGCCGCCAGTTCGCCGCCGGTGAGCACGTAATCGCCGATGGATATCTCGTGAGTAATCAGACTCTCTCGGATTCGTTCGTCAACGCCGGCGTAGTGCCCGCAGATGAGGATCACGCCCGGCGCGCTGGCTAACTCGTTCACCAACTCCTGGTTCAGTATATCGCCCTGGGGAGACGTGAGAGCCACCGGGGTGGCGTATCGTTGCTCGTCAGGGATGTTGGCCAACGCAGTTTCCACCGCCGCGAACACGGGCTCCGGTTTCATCACCATGCCCGGGCCGCCCCCGAACTGGTAGTCGTCGGCAGTCCCATGCCGGTCCGTCGCATACTCCCGTATGTCAATGGTTTCCAGCGAGACCAGACCGGCGCGAACCGCTCTTCCTAAGACGCTGTAATCCTCGATGAACCGGAACGCACCGGGGAAGAGCGTGAGGACAGTGAAGCGCATTGTTAGATTCCGTAAGGAAGCACGGCTACATCATCACGCTCTGCTGCTCTTGTATTCGAGATCGACGAGATGAACGTCGGAAAGTAGCTGGCGGCGCATAGCGCGGGTACTGGGCAACCTTACCGGATAGCAAATCCTCAACCGTCAATATCTGTAGGCGAGGAAACTGGTGGTCTGGATAGTGTTTTGGGGTATAGAAGCCAGCGGACGCCGCCTCTTGCATCATTGGGCGTGTGGGTGGGCTAAGGGTGATGAATATTCCGATTTCGGATTTGGCCGTCTGCATATCCGTTCGCAGTTGTGCGATGTCGCCTCTACTGACGTTGCCACTTTTGACTTGCACTGCAATCCGCTTTGCCTGACTGCTGTCATCATCGAAAAAGTTAATGATGCCATCAATGCCGCCATCGGCGCCACGACGCTTGTTATTGTTGGGACGGGCATCCACGAGACTAATGGCCCACCACTCAAACTGGTAACGATCATGATCGGCGAGGGCGGAAGCGCTTGCCACATCCGTAGGCACTCCCGTCACATCATAGGGACGAAGATCACTGCCAAACGTGTCTTGGAGACGATGACGTATCAAGGACATCGCCAAGTGAGTAATGTCAATGCCGATCCAGCGTCGGTTAAGGCGCTCAGCCGCCACCGTGGCGGTGCCACAGCCGCAAAACGGGTCTAGTACACAGTCTCCCTCGTTGCTGCTGGCGGTAATGATCCGCTCCAATAGCGCATCGGGCTTCTGGGTGGGAAACAGCTGATTGACCGGAGCCACTCGGGGAATGTCCCACACGTCATCCTGACGAACGCCCGGTGATTCTTCCGCTTCCACTTGGGAGGGAAGCCGCCGCCCTTCGGCATCGCGCCCCGATACAATTCGAGCATTGCCAAATCTCCGCTGTGTAGATGCGGCGCGCTCCATGTATAGCTGGTTGAAAGTGCGCCGGCGGCTTGCCGAGCGGGAGTAAAACAGGATTACATCGTGATTACGCTGAAAGACATACCTGCCCGTCGACCACTTGCGGTAGTGCCAGATAATTTCGTTGCAGAAATTGCGCCCTCCGAAGATTGAGTCCATCAGCAATTTTAGATAATGGCTCGCAGTAGGGTCACAGTGCAAGTAGATGCTGCCGGTTTCCGCGAGAATGCGCTGTAGTTCGACCAAACGCGGGGCCATCATCGTCAGATAGGCCATCATGTCGTTCTGACCAAGAAAGGCACGAAACGCTTGAAGCAGGTCAGATAACGCGCGGGGGCCATCTGTTACGACTTCTCGGTAGATAGCCTCCGCTTCAAGCCCCCAGTGCCAGGTATCTTCAAAGGCTGTAATCTGCGCTACAGACTGTTCGCCGCCTTGCTCCCGGAACGGGACGTTGTAGTTGGCGTCGGAGTTAAACGGGGGGTCAAGGTAAATCAGGTCAACGCTGTCATCCGCGATGTGTTCCCGCAGGATGTGCAGGTTATCTCCAAAAAACAGCTGATTCAGCGGTGCGTCCGTCATCATTCTTAGCTTAGGCCGGCTGCAGCTCCCGCGCCGCCAGCAGGTTCTTGTAGGCGTCGCCGCCCTTCATGATGAGCAGCAGACGCTCGCGGTCGCGCAGGACCGAGATGTTCTGCAGCGGGTCGCCGTCCACCACCAGCACGTCGGCCTGCTTGCCGGCCTCGATGGTGCCAACTTCCTTGCCGATGCCGCAGCACTCGGCGGCGTAGCCAGTAGCGGCCTGGATGGCCAGCATGTTGCTCATGCCCTTTTCAACCATCAGTTCCAGCTCGCGAGCGTTATCGCCGTGCACGAAACCGCCGGCGTCGGTGCCGGCAACTATGCGCACGCCCTCCTTGATTGCCAGCTCCGTGCTCTGGATATGGATGTCCATCAGCGCCTGCGCGCGCACCCTGATGTGGGGGGCGCTGACCGTGCTGTGGAAGTCGTACACCTCGAAGGTAGGGGTGAAGAAGGTGCCCTGGTCGGCCATCATCTTAAGCATGTTGGGGTCGGTGGCCAGGTAACAGCCGTGCTCGATGGAGCCGGCCCCCGCCTTGATGGCGATGGGCAGGCCCGTACCGCCCACTGCGTGGCAGAGCGTGCTGCGTCCCAGGGCCGCGGCCTCATCCACCAGCGCTTTGGCCTCGTCCAGCGCGTAGGCCTGGTCCAGGGGGCCGTTGCCGGGACGACCGGACGCGCCGCCGGTGGTCGCGAACTTGATCTGGTCGGCGCCGCAGCGAACCAGCTCGCGCACCTTGGCGCGCACGCCCTCCGCCCCGTCGGCCACACCGTCCGGTGAAAGCGGGTCGTGGCCCAGGATGACCTTGCGGTGACCGCTTCCGCTGACCTTGTCCTCGATCCCGCCGGTGGGCGACATGATGTTGACCGAGATGATGAGGCGCGGGCCCTTGATCAGGCCCTGCTCCACGGCCATTTTGAAGCCGGCGTCCAGGCCGCCCGCGTCGCGCACCGTGGTGTAGCCGGCCGCCAGCGTGTCTTCGATCACCTGGGCGGTCCGTATGTTGAACAGCGAAAGCGGTTCGTCCATTCCCCAACGGCCGGTCAGACCATATCCGCCGGAGGCGAGGTGGTCGTGCACGTCGATGAGGCCGGGCATTACCGTGTGGCCGGCGGCGTCCAACACTTCGGCGCCTTCGGGAACGGGTACGGAAGGCTGTGGCCCCACCTCCACGATGCGGTCGCCGTCGATCAGCACCGTGGCGTTTTCCACCATGGGGCGGCCCGAGCCGTCGATGAGGTTTCCTCCAACTATTGCCAGCATGATCGACCTCTCATTTTGCCGAACGCGCAGCCGATTGGGTTGTCCATCCTGGGTTGTCCATCCTGGGATGTCCATCAACGGCGCCGGGGTCTTGCTATGGTGACGCGATGCTAATTGGGGCCTCACCCGATGTCAAGGAACATAAAGCGTGCAACATGGTATATGAACGCAACGTTTGCGCGCGGTTGGCTACGATATAATCCCCGCATTGCCGCTCCTTAGTTACGGAACGAATGTTGATGAGATTGGTTGCGCGAATATCGCCTTTTTTGAGATTGACGCTCGTTTTGGTAGCGGCCTTGTCCTTGGGCGGCTGTTTCGCCGGAAACCTGGTTGGAGGGGATCTCCCGGCAATCGCCTACATCGTGTCCGACGATGATGGTTCCCGGGCATGGGTACGTCATCCCGGGGAAGATGAGGCTACACGGATCTCTTCGTTGAGCGCTGACGCCATGGCCCCGCGCTGGTCGCCCGACCGGACCAAGATAGCGTGGATATCGGTCGGCAGTAAGACAGAAATGATGATGTACGACGTGGAAAGTGAACGAGTGTCGTCGCTGGTTTCGAACGTGGACGCCGAACAACCTCCGGTATGGGCGCCCGAATCGGACCGCATTGCCTACGTGTCGGACGAAGCGGGCGAGCCCGACATCTTTATGGTGACGCTGGAAAACCGACAGAAAACCCGCCTGACCTTCAGTCCCGAACGGGAACTCGTCGGAGACTGGTCTCCCGACGGCGAGTGGCTGGTCTTTACCGAGCGCGGTAAGGAAGGGCTATTCCTGCGAAACCCCAACGGGGTCAACCGGATCGAACTAACCGCGGGGCCCGACTCCGCTCCGGTTTGGTCACCCAAAGGCGACCGCATCGCCTTCCTGCGCGGTGAGGAAGGCAATCGTGATGTTTATGTCCTCCGTCCCACTAACTCGGACAATTGGGCCGATGATACCGACGAGGTCGCGGTTTCCGAAGACGAGAACGACGAGTTCTCGGTCGCGTGGTCGGCCGACGGGCGGAGGCTGGCATTCGTGATGCGTTTCGACGACCAGTCGGAGATTTTTACCGTGATGGTTGACGGCTCCGAACCGCGCCAGTTGACGCAGAACATGGAGGACGATCTGATGCCGGTGTGGTCCGCAAGCGAAGACCGCATAGCGTTCGTCTCCTATGCCTACGGCAACGCCGAGATCCTGTACATGAACGCGGACGGCACCGGCCAGATGCGGTTGACCATCGACGACGCCATGGATACCCACCCCGACTGGTAGCCGAGCCGTGCGACGCTCCGCATCCCATGACCCACTCCGCATGACCCACTCCGCTCCGGATCTTGACCCCGCCGACGTGGGTCCACTGCTGGGCGGCCTCAGCGCTCCGCTGGCGGCGGTTTCTTCACGCGCCGGAGACGTGAGCAACGCGCAGATTGCGGTGGCGATTACGGCCGCTTCCATAGTGCCCCAGCGGCCGCGACTGATCGTCCAGATTTACCACACCAACTTCACCCACGGTCTCATCGCCGAAAGCGGCATCCTGGCGGTCAGCTTCCTGGAAGCCTCCCAACTGCCGCTCATCTGGCAGTTGGGGATGCAATCGGGCCGAGACGGCGACAAGCTTGAGTGCGTGAGCTATGCCAGGGGCGCCACGGGTAGTCCCCTGATTGAGGGCTGTTACGGTTACCTCGATTGCCGCGTGGTCAACGCCATGGACGGTGGCGACATGACCGCGTTCCTGGCTGAAGTCGTGGCCGGTCGGACCAACGGCGGCGAGCGCATGACCTGGCGAGAGGCCAGGCCGCGCCTGCCCGACCGGTGGGCTGACGAATGGGACCGCAAAATCGCCGGCGAGATCGACCTGTCGTTGGGAGCCATGGGCGCGATTGATCCGGCGGCGTGGGCAACCCGATTCCAGGGCCGTCCGCAGTAGGAAAGCCATCCGCACCAGGATGGTACAATGCCGGAGATGCAGCCGGCGTCAGACTCAATGCACCGTCCGAGGCGAGCATGGACCAGGAAATCGCCCAGGTAGTGGCGAAAATTCACGACACGCCGCAACAATCGGTGCTGGCCGTTGCGGGCGCGGGCAATTACGCGCTGGCCTGGCTCCTGGGAGTTGGAGGCGCTTCACGCACCGTGCTGGAGACCCGAGTGCCTTACGGTTACCTCGCGATGACCGATTTCCTGGAAGGGTATGCCCCCGAGCAAACGGTCTCTGCCGACACCGCGCGTCGCATGGCCCGAGCCGCCTGGCGACGGGGGTTGGCGTTGCGAGAGCAGGACGCGCCCATCGTCGGGCTGGCGTGTACGGCTACGATTGCCACCGACCGGACCAAACGCGGCGACCACCGCGCTTTCATTGCCGCCTGGGACGATGAGGGGGTGACCACCGACTCGATCGTGCTGGAAAAAGGGCTGCGCGACCGGGCTGAAGAAGAGGACGTGGTCAGCCGTCTGGTCATCGGCGCCATAGCCCGCGCCTGCGGCGTTTCCGCGGAGCTGGATCTGGGATTGGCGCCTTCGGAGCGGCTGGTAACCGAAACTTCCCGACACGCCGAGCCGGTACAACGCCTGCTGGATGGTGAGGCCGCTTGGGTTACGGTTCACCCGGACGGCCGGATGGTCGTGGACGGAGACGCCCCACGGGCCCTGCTGCCCGGTTCGTTTAACCCTCTTCACGTGGGCCACAATGAGTTGGCCGGCGTAGCGTCCGCGGTGCTGGGGGCGCCGGTCGTATTCGAGCTGTCGGTGTCAAACGTGGACAAGCCGCCGTTGACCCTGGCGGAAGTTCACGGTCGGCTGGACCAGTTCCGGGGCGCCGGAACGGTGGTGCTTACCCGCGCGGAGACCTTCGTCAAGAAGTCTGAGCTCTTTCCCGGCTGCGGCTTCGTCATCGGTTGGGATACCGTCACCCGTCTGATCCAACCCCGCTATTACGGGAATTCGCCGGAGGCCATGCTGAAGGCTCTGGCAGACATGTGGGCCAGGGGCAGCCACTTCGCGGTTGGTGGTCGCACCGACGACGGCGGAGCGTTCCGATTGCTTTCAGAGGTGAACATCCCGGACGGGTTCCGGCCGATGTTCACGGAAATACCCGAAGCCGACTTCCGGCGCGACGTGTCTTCGACGGCGTTGCGGGAAAGAGGTTCCGGTTGACAGCAATCCGGTAATTTGATAGATTGACACTAGTCGGCAGGGCTACTAGCTAGGCCCGTTGAAGCCTCGCTTCAGCCGACTGATTTGGTATGTATATACTCTATCTGGATGAGTCTGGTGCCCATGGCGAAGCCAGCCACTTCGTGCTCGCCGGCCTTGCTGTGTTCGAACGGGAAATCCATTGGTTCAGTCAGGATCTGGATGCCCTACAGCGGGAGTTTTTACCTAACGAAACTGGACCCGTTTTCTTCCACGCTTCGCAACTACGAACAAGGGTCAACGACAACGTCGAGGCACCTTGGGACAAACTGACGGTGGAACAGCGCCGGGAATTGAAGGACCGGGTGTACGATGTTATACGGACGAGAAGGGCGGTCCTTTTTGCCTGTGCGGTGGACAAATCGTACGCCGGCCTCCGTAACGAAGATCCGTATGAACGAGCATTTGAGGATCTGATAAGCAGGTTTGATTTGTTCATGAGTCGGGCAAACCGACAAGCGATTGCCGAAGGTTCTGGGGAGCAACGTGGTTTGGTCGTGCTGGCCGAGTCGAGTTATCAAAAAACGCTAGCTCTTTTGGCACAGAGGCTTCGGCAGGAAGGCACCAGATGGCGCAACCTGCATAACGTGACTGATATTCCATACTTCGCTCCGGCACGAGATACCCGATTGCTCCAATATGCGGATTTTTGTGCAAATGCCATTTACGGACGATACCACTCCAAACTCACTGGTGATTTCGACCGAATCGCTCACAAATTCGACATGGAGTCAGGAGTGGTCCACGGATTGGCACATCTCACCAGGGACTCATCATGTGTCTGTTTGGCTTGCTTCAGCAGGCACGATCGCTGAATTAGCGTAGGTGTACCCATGGTGATTTCGCTGCTCCAAACGTTCAACCCGGCTGACTACGCCGGCAACTGGCTGGCGGTAGTAATCGCCATCGCCATCGCGCTGGCGGCTATCGGGGCGATGTTCGCTGGTTCGCAACTGCTTTCGGCCCGGCGCCGCTCCGCCGTCAAGCTCACGACCTACGAATGCGGGATACCGCCGACGCCGTTCGCGTGGTCGAATATCAACATCCGCTTCTACATCTTTGCGATCCTGTTCCTGATATTCGATGTTGAAGCGGTCTTCCTGTTCCCGTGGGCCGTGGTATTTCTGCAGGAAAAAGCGGTGAACGGCAACGCCATACCGTTCTACGCCATGCTGCTGTTCCTGGCCATGCTGTTTTTCGCCGTTATCTACGGGTGGCGCAAGGGGGTTCTGGATTGGCAGAAATAAATCCCGTTACTGGATCTTCTGAGGAACCAACGACGTCCCCGCTGGCCATGCCGCCCCGGGCCACGGAGATCGTGCTGGGCGCTGGAAATCGGCCCGGCCCAAGCCTGCTCAACCAGGCAACCGATGGGCGGGTGCCCGGCGTTATCACGGCGACCACTGACCAGCTGTTTGCCATGGCGCGCAAATCGTCGCTGTGGACCCTCAGCTTCGGGCTCGCTTGCTGCGCCATCGAGATGATCTCCACGTACATGGCCCATCACGATTTTGACCGTTTCGGCGTCGTGACCTGGCCATCGCCCCGACAGTCGGACGTCATGATCGTTGCCGGCACCGTGGTCAAAAAGATGGCCGAGCCCATCCGGCTGCTCTACGAGCAGATGCCGGAGCCGAAGTGGGTCATCGCCATGGGCAGCTGCGCCACGAACGGCGGCCCCTACTATCGTTCCTACTCCGTGGTGATGGGCGTCGACCACATCATCCCGGTGGACGTGTACGTGCCCGGATGCCCGCCACGCCCTGAAGCGTTGCTGTACGGCATCCTGAAGCTCCAGGAAAAAATCATGGCCGACGCGGGGGATGGCAGTGCCGCACCCTCGGCGTAACGCTCCGGAGGCGGACGCGGAGCCGCCGCCGGATCCCGTTGACCTGCTGGCGCCGGCGCGGCGGGAAACTCTGGATCGCGCCATCGGGGTGCTCGCGCAGTACTCACCGGCTCCAGGCGCGCTGGGAGACCTGCCACAGGTGTCCGTGCCTGCGGCCGACATCGTTTCCGCGTGCGTGGCCTGCCGGGACGACGACTCGCTGGACTGCCGCATGTTGCTCTGCCTGGCGTGCGTGGATTACGAGGATCGTTTTGAGTTGGTCTACATCCTGCAGTCGTTGGCCCGGGAGCAGTCGCTGGTGATACGCACGACGGTATCCTACGAAAATCCTGCCCTGCCATCGGTGTGCGGAGTATGGCCGGCGGCGGACTGGTACGAGCGCGAGGCGCATGACCTGTTTGGCGTAGCATTTGACGGTCACCCCGACCTGTCTCCCCTGCTGCTGTATCCGGAATTTGACGGTTACCCGGGCCGGAAATCGTACGAATTCAATGAGTACCGTGAATTCTGATGACCGCTGCTCAGCAAATGGATATCAATGTCCCGGACGATGCGGCTCCGGTGGAGTTGATTGCGCGGGTCGTGCCCAGCGCCGGACAGTTCCTGGCCACGGTGGATGGGCTGGAACTTCAGAGCAGTGGACGCACTCGGGAGGCTGCGGAGAATGGGTTGGTCCAGGCAATGCGAGGCTGGCTGGAACGGCAGGATACCGGTGGCCGCCTGGGACAATCGCTGGGACTTGAGAACCTGACCGAGGAAACCGAAATCGTGCTGCGGTTTGTGGACGACGAACCACCCGTTGCGGACGACACCGGCGGCTAGGCTATGGATCGGATCGTGTACGAAATCGAGGCGAGGCCCATGGGCGCTGGCTGGTCCGCGCGCTGCCCGGAACTGGAAGTGATGGCGTTCGGCGACACTCAGGAAGACGCCCGCACTTCACTGCGGAAACAGGTTTCGGACTACCTGGAAGACTGCGAAGAAATGGGCATTTTGGAGGAGGTGCTGATCGAGGCCGGCTTCTACGACAACGGCGAAGCGTGGATGAGCGCCCGCGTGGAACCGCCGCAGCCCAGCCTGCGTTTCATCGGCTCTCCCTTTCCCGAAACCCGCGAGCCGTCAGCGTGATCAGCGCGTTGTCGGATTCGATCGCGTAAACCATGGCCGATCCTACTGCCATCACTACCCAGATGCCTGACGGCGTCCGCGAAGGGACGCAGCCGGTGGAGATGCTGCTCAACATGGGGCCGCAGCATCCGTCGACCCACGGCGTGTTCCGCATGGTGCTCTGGGTGGATGGCGAGAAGGTGGTCGACGTTGAGCCTCACATCGGTTACCTGCACCGGGGATCCGAGAAGCTCTGCGAGGGCGAGCAGTACCACCAGGTAGTCACACTGTTCGACCGGATGGACTACATCGGCAACTTCAACAACGAGTTGGCTTACTGCATGGCCGTCGAGAAGCTGATGGGCCTGGAGGTGCCGGAGCGGGCGGAATACATCCGCGTGATCCTGTGCGAGCTGAATCGCATCGCCAGCCACCTGCTTTACGTCGGAACCATGGGCCTGGACGCCGGCGCCATGACGCCGGTGATGTTCTCCTTCCGCGGCCGTGAGCGGGTTCAGGCGTTGTTCGAAGCCGTTTCGGGCGCCCGCTTGATGCACAACTATTTTCGCATCGGCGGCCTCAAGGAGGACGTTCCCGACAATTTCCGACAGTTGGTGGGAGAGTTGATGCCGCTGCTGCGGGAAGACGTCGAGCAGAGTGACCGCATTCTGACCTTCAACGAAATCTTCCTGTCCCGCCTCAAAGACGTCAGCCCGATAGGGGCCGACGAAGCCATCGCCCTGGGCCTCACCGGGCCGATGCTTCGTGCCTGCGGCTATGAGTACGATGTCCGCAAGGCGCAGCCGTACTCGATATACGACCGTTTCGACTTTGAGGTGCCGGTGGGTCTGGACGGAGATTGCTGGGACCGGCATTGGGTACGGGTCCAGGAGATGTACCAGTCCCTGCAGATCGTCGAGCAGGCGATGGAACAATTGCCCGAGGGCTCGGTAACTTCGTCTCTGGGCCGGCGCCTGATTCGCCCGGCCGCCGGTGAGGCCTACGTTCGCGCCGAGAACCCCCGGGGCGAGATCGGTGTGTACCTGGTCAGCGACGGCACCGACCGGCCCTACCGGGTGAAGGTGCGGCCGCCGTCCTTCTGCAATCTGTCCGCACTGCGCCGGCTGCTCGTTGACACCTGGCTGGCGGACAGCGTGGTGGTGCTGGGATCGCTGGACATCGTGCTGGGCGAGGTGGACCGGTGAATTTCCTGGTCGATCTGGCATGGAGCGCCCTCGGGCTCGCGGTCATGTTCGCCGTGCTGTCGGTGATCGTGTTGTCCATGACCTGGCTGGAGCGCAAGGCTCTGGGCCGCCTCCAACTGCGCTACGGGCCTACCCGCACGGGATTGTTCGGACTGATGCAGCCCATCGCCGACGCGGTAAAGCTGATCATCAAGGAAGACATCATCCCCGACGACTCGGAAAAAGCCATCTTCTGGATCGCACCGGTGATCGTCGTCGTATCCGCCTTCGTCATCTGGGTGACCATACCCGGCGGCGACAACGTGGTGATCCGTAACCTGCCTCTGGGACTGTTCTACATCATCGCCTTTGCCGTGATCGGCATCCTCGGGCTGGTGCTGGCCGGCTGGGGATCGGCGAACAAGTACGGCATCATGGGTGGGCTGCGGTCGGCCGCGCAGTTGATCTCCTACGAGATCCCGGTGGTCCTGGTGACCGCGGCCGTTGCCATTCTGGCGCAATCGCTCGACATGCGTGAAATCGTCGCGCAGCAGTCTTCCTATCCCTACCTGTTGGTTCTGCCGCTGGGCTTTGTGGTGTTCTTCGTCGCCGGCCTGGCGGAGGTTGGCCGCACCCCCTTCGACATCTACCACGCGGAGAGCGAGGTGGTTGGTGGCCCATTCGTGGAGTACAGCGGCGCCCACTGGTCGGTGTTCTTCCTGGCCGAGTACATCAACACCTTCGCCATCGCCGCCCTGACGACGCTGCTGTTCCTTGGCGGTTGGGGCGGCCCTGCCCTTCCTGACGTAGTGTGGTTCCTGTTCAAGACCTACGCCGTGGTGCTGGTGGTGTTCTGGGTGAGGGGAACCTTCCCGCGCCTCCGCATCGACCAACTGATGGCCTTCGCCTGGAAGGTGATGGTCCCACTGTCCTTCTACACGGTAATCATTGCCGCCGTGTACCGGTTCTACGGCCTGCCCTGGTGGAGCCTGACCATGATGTCCGTCGCCGGGCTGGCGGTTGCGGGGTGGATCATCTACCGTCGTATGACCGGCCCGGCCCGCCGGGTTGCGGAAGTGCAGCGGCAGCTGGCCGAACGGCGGCGCTCCGCCGCCGGGGCACGCACCTGACCGTCGATGCTGGTATCATATTGGCACGCTCGGCCCGGGTATCTTTCCATGATCACTAACACCCGCAAAATCACCGTCGACGATTTCGAAGCGATGGCCGCCGATCCCGGTCACCGTTACGAATTGGTGGACGGAGAGTTGGTTGACATGGACGGTAAGCCCAGGCACGGTGCGGTAACGGGAGAGATATACTTTTTGCTGCGAGGGCATATCGGACATAGCAACCTGCGCTTTGACGTCGGCGTCAATACCGGTTTCCAGATGGACTCGTTCACCCTGCGATTCCCCGACGTACACGTGACGTCCTGGGAACGAATGGCCGGGTACGACGAGGGCGTCCCGGGTTGGCCTGCTTTTGCGCCCGACGTAGCGATTGAGGTGGTTTCGGCCAGCAACACGCCGGCGGCTCTGGATCGTAAAACTGCGGAGTATTTTGAAGGCGGTTCCCTGGCCGTATGGATTGCCGACCCAGACCCACGCACTGTGAAAATCAGGAGACCAGGGCAACCGGAACGCATCTTTGGCCCGGGTGACGTTCTGAACGGGGAACCCGAAATACCCGGCTTCTCTTGCGCTGTGGCCGACATTTTCGCGGCGCTGGACTACCGGGCGTCGTCGGCAATCGATGCCGGCCAATCCGGGAGGCAATGATGACCACTGCAACTTCCCCTCCGCTTCACGAGGCAGCTGTCCATGCGGAAAACGGTTGGCGCAACCTGCCCGACGACCGGCGGTATGAGATGATCGATGGGGATCTGGTGGATCTGCCGCCGATGGGAAGAGCGCCCTCAATAGTCGCGGGCAAAATTAATCGCTTGTTCGAACAGCACATTGAAGACGATAATCTTCCTTTCTGGGTGGGGATCGGCGCCTCGTTTCGGTTGGGCTTGTCAAGCGCGAACTTCAGAATCCCGGATTTATGCGTAACTGCGGAACGACCAGGAACGCTGGCTATCGAAGATGAACCCGGCGTGTGGGAAGGGACGCCCGACACTGCCGTAGAAGTGGTTTCCCCCACCGATACCTACGTGGAGGTTATCGATAAAGCTCGGCTTTACCTCAGACAGGGCGTCGCCACGGTTTTGCTGGTTGACGTTTACAACCGGGAAGTAACCGTGCGGCAGTCCACTGGAGAAATCCGCGTCCTCACCGCAGACGACGTACTCACCGGAGAGCCGGTCTTGCCCATGTTCGCTTGTTCGGTCTCCGAAATTTTCTCCGGGCTGGACCGCGTGGCCGCATTGCGAACGGAGGACGAGTAGCCATGCTGGAAAGCCTGAAAGGGATGATGCTCACCCTGGCGTCGACGGTCTCGGGTTTGCGCCGACCGGTCACGCAGCAGTATCCCAAGGAGGCAACCCCGGTGCGGCCCCGGTTCATGGGGTTCCCGGCGCTCACGTGGGATGGCCAAATCAGTGAACCTTACTGCACCGGCTGCATGGTGTGCATCCGCAACTGCCCGACGCAGTGCATGTCCGCCAGCATGATGGACAATCCCAAGCACGAGGAGGGCGAAAGCAGCCGCCGCAAGATCGTCGATTACTTTGAAATCAATTTGAACCGTTGTATATTGTGCGGCATCTGCGTCGAGTACTGCAATTTCGACGCCATCGTCATGAGCCACGAGCACGAGATGAGCACCTACGCGCGCAACGGGGATCGGGTTGACCTCCCTGTATTGCTCGACATCGGCAAGAAATACCAGGACGATACCGCCTGGATCCCGCCAACTGTGCTGGCCAAGCAGAAAGCCGATGCTGCCAAAGCGGCGGCAGAAGCAGAATCCCCGGCCTGAACCGAGGCTGACCATGCCGAGAGAAGACGAAACTTTCCGCAACATATCGTCGCGCCACCCGCAATACTGCACGTGTGTTGAGTGCGTCGAGAAGCGGAAGTCCGGCCAGGATGCCACCGTCAGCGGCAAGGTCGGCAAAATTGCCGGCAAGATCGCCGGCAAGGCGGCCAAAGCCGGTAAAATGGGCAAGGGCAAAAAGCGCGGCAAGACCGGAGCCTCCGGAAACGCCCGCGGCCGAACGCAGTCGGTATCTGAGCCGGTGCGAAAACACAAGGCAGACTGCGAGTGCGCGACCTGCACGCTCCTCAAGTCAATCTAGGTGTTGGTCCCAGAGGATTCCAGGACCGGTCCGCTTATCCAGCAATGCCGTCACCGAAACCAAACCCTCACCACCGGAGCCGCCAGCGGGGCGGCTCGTACTTTGGCAGTGTACCGGGCGTCTACGTGCGGATCCCGGTAAGCCGGGACACGTAGATCCGTGGCGCTGGCCCTGTTCGCAATCGTGGCCATCTTCACCCTCGGCGGCGCCGTGGGCGTGGTGGCGACTCGTAACGTGGTCCACGCGGCGCTGTTCCTGCTGCTGTCGTTGTTGGGCGCGGCCGGCGCGTACCTGCTGCTGTTCGCCGAGTTTCTGGCGTTGGTGCAGGTCCTCATCTACGGCGGCGCCGTGACCATCGTCGTGTTGTTCGCGGTGATGCTGACGCGATCCTCGGAATATCCCCGTATCACTGACAACAAACAATGGCCGCTGGGCTTGATAACGGCCACGGTTCTGGCGGTGGTGCTGGGCGCGGCTTTCTGGCTGGCTCCCGACGTGGTGGCAGAGCCCCAGGCGCCGGTGTTCACGGAACTGGGCGCTTCCCTGTTCACCAAGTGGGCGCTACCTTTCGAGATCGCGTCCCTGGTGCTCCTGGTGGCTCTCATCGGGGCCATCATCATCGCCCGAACGCAGAACGTGGCGCAAGGCGAAACGTCCACGGAAGGCGAGGGATAGCCACGCGATGGTGCCCCTCCTGTACTTCCAGCTCCTGGGCGCGGCCCTGTTCGGCATCGGTTTCTATGGTGTCCTCGCGCGCCGCAGCGCGGTGCTCATCGTGTTGTCCATCGAGCTGATGCTGAACGCCGTCAACATCAACCTCATCGCGGCCGCGTCCTACCTGAATGGCACGGGACGTTTCGCCGCCTTCGACGGCCAGATCATCGCGATCTTCGTCATCACGGTGGCGGCGGCGGAGGTCGGATTGGCCTTCGCCATTATCCTGCGGATGTATCGCAACCGCGGGACCGTAAACGTCGACGAAATCAACCTGCTGAAGTGGTGATATGCCGCTGGCATTCCTGATCCCAGTCTTCTCCTTCGCCGCCTGCCCGCTGATCATCCTGTTCCAGCGCTGGCTGCCGTTGCGAGGCGCTCCGCTGGCCATCCTGGCCATCGGCGGCGGTTTCGTCGTGTGGGCGCTGACGACGGTGAGTTTCCTGGGCGCGTCCGCTGACGACCCCGCCTGTGCGGTCAGCGGCATCACCGGCGCTTTGACCTGCCATTTCTCCACGTCGTGGTTCGAGGCGGGACTACCCGGCGTCGCCGCGAACGTTGACCAGGCGATCCACCTGGAATGGGGGATCATCATCGACCCGCTGACGGTGGTGCTCCTGGGACTGGTCACCTTTGTTGCCCTGGGCGTCCAGCTGTATTCCCTGGAATACATGAAGGGAGACCCGCGCTTCGGGTGGTACTTTGCCTGGCAGGCCCTGTTCGTAGCGGCGATGCTGACCCTGGCGCTGGCCGACAACTTCCTGCTGCTGTACATCGCGTGGGAGCTGGTGGGCCTGTGCTCCTACCTGCTCATCGGGTTCTGGTTTGAAAACCCCGGCCCGCGAGAGGCCGCGAAGAAAGCATTTGTGGTGACCCGGATCGGCGACGTCGGCCTGCTGGTGGGCATCCTGCTCCTGTGGGTCAACGTGGGCAGCTTCAGCATGACGGACGCCTTTGCCGCTGCCGCGTCCGGCGAGTTGGGCAGCGGCGTCACCACCGCCGCCGCAATCCTCCTGCTGCTGGGCGCCATGGGCAAGTCGGCGCAGTTCCCCTTCCACGTGTGGCTGCCCGACGCCATGGAGGGCCCCACGCCCGTCAGCGCGCTCATCCACGCGGCGACCATGGTGATCGCCGGCGTGTACCTGGTGGCCCGTGCTTACCCGATCTTCGCCGCGTCTCCCGAAGCCATGATGATCGTCGCCGTCGTCGGGTTGATCACCGCCCTGGGCGCGGCGACCATCGCGCTGGTGTCCACCGACCTGAAGCGGATCCTGGCGTATTCCACCGTATCGCACCTGGGCCTGATGATGCTCTCGCTGGGGGCGTTCGGGTGGACGGCGGCGGTGTTCCACCTGATGGCTCACGGCTTCGCGAAAGCCCTGTTGTTCCTGGGGGCGGGAAGCGTCATGCACGGCGTCGGCGCCCACGGCGACGTGGACATCCGCCGCGTCGGCGGCCTGCGCCGGGCGATGCCCGTAACGGCGGTCGTGTTCTCCATCGGCGCGCTGTCCCTGGGCGGAATTCCGATCCTGGCCGGGTTCTGGAGCAAGGACGAAATCCTGATCGCGGTGGAGCACAACCTGCCCGTGATATTCATCGTCCTGACGATGCTCACCGCGTTCCTCAGCGCGCTGTACATGGCCCGCGCCATGTTCGTGGTGTTCTTCGGACCCGAGGGCGAGGACAGCCACCACGCCCACGAATCGCCCCTGCTGATGACCGGCGTCATGTCGGCGCTGGCGGTGCTGGCGATCGGGTTCGGCTGGATCGCGTTCAACTGGCCGGGCAGTTTCGACGGCATTGGTGGCTTTGTTTTCTATGACCACGCGGAGAAGTTCCACTTCAACTACGTGCTGGGAGCGCTGTCGATAATCCTGGCGGTGGGCGCGTTTGTTCTCGCGTGGCTGATTTACGTGCGCCGGGCGATCTCCCACGAACCGTGGCGAGCCCGTTTTGCGGTGATCCTCCGGGTTGTGGAACGGCGGTATTACGTGGATGAGGCCTACCAGTGGGCCATTGACCGGGTGATACTCACCGTGTCGGCGGCCCTTGCTTTCTTCGACCGCGCCGTGGTCAACGACGTGGCAGTCAACGGCCCCGCCGACATCGTACGCAAGGCCGGCGTTGCGTTGCGGCTCCACGTCACCGGTCACGTCTATTCTTACGCCCTGGCCGTGGCGCTGGGCGTGATCGGGCTGGCGATTTTCTGGTGGCTGCGGTCCGTATAGAGTTTGCTGGCATGACGCAATATTGCTATCCCAGCGCCACGTCGTTATTCCCGCGAAAGCGGGAATCCAGTGCGTCGTTGCGCAACGGCATTCCGGTTTCCGGCTTCGGCCGGAATGACGCTCGCTGATTTTGGTCATGGGGAATTTCGACCAGGTATCCCTGCTGCTCTTGGTGCTGGTGCCACTGGCCGGCGCGGCGCTGGCCATGTTCCTGCCCAAGGACCGCCCGCGGGATGCGTGGCAGTTCGCCATCTTTGTCGCTGTCGCGTGCTTCGTCCTTTCGGTCATCGTGTTCCTGCGCTACGACTACGGGGCCGGCGGCGTCCAGATGGTGCGGGCCTACGACTGGATCGGGCACCCGGTCAACATAACGCTGCACTTCGGGCTCAACGGCATCGGCGCGCCGTTGGTGCTCTTGAACGGTATCGTGCTGCTGGGCGCGGTGCTGATCAGCCAGACCATCACCCGGCGGACGCGGGATTTCTTCGTCCTGCTCCTCGCCCTCGGCGCCGGTGTGTTCGGCGTGTTCGTGGTGCGCGACCTGTTCTTCCTGTTCTTCTTCTATGAGCTGGCCGTGCTGCCCATGTACCTGCTGATCGGCGTTTGGGGCAGCAGCACCGACTTCGGCAGCTTCCTGCGGACCAAGGAATACGGCGCGATGAAGCTGATGCTGATGCTGGTGGCCGGCAGCATCCTGATTTGGGTGGGCATCCTGGCGCTGTACGTCGCATCATCGCAGGCGGGCGACCCCACCTTCAACATCGACAAGCTGGCCGCGTTGCAGCAGAGCGGAGCGGTTTCCCGCCTCACGCAGCTGTGGGTGTTCCCCTTCTTTGCGCTGGGTTTCGGCGTGCTGGCCGGCCTGTGGCCCTTCCATACCTGGTCGCCCGACGGTCACGTCGCCGCGCCCACCGGCGTCAGCATGCTGCACGCCGGCGTGCTGATGAAACTGGGAGCCTTCGGCATCATCCAGGTGGGCATGATCCTCGCGCCGCAGGGCGCGGAGGTGTGGATGCCGGTGCTGATCGGCCTGGGCACGGTGAACGTCATCTACGGCGCGATTTCCGCCCTGTCCCAGAACGACCTCAAGTACGTCATCGGCTATTCCAGCGTCAGCCACATGGGTTACGTGCTCATGGGCATTGCCACGCTGCACCCGGTGGGACTGGCCGGCGCGGTGCTCCAGATGTTCTCCCACGGGATAATGACGGCCCTGATGTTCGCCATGGTGGGAGCCATTTACGAGCGAGCCCACATCCGCGACAGCATGATCCTGAACGGCCTCATCAAGCGCATGGGAACGACCACGTTCTTCTTCGCCATCGCCGGCCTGGCATCCCTGGGTCTCCCCGGGCTGAGCGGGTTCATCGCCGAATTCATGGTGTTCACCGGGGCCTTCCGCACCTACCTGCCGCTGGCGGTGCTGGGCGTCATCGGCGCGGCCATCACCGCGGTGTACATCCTGCGTCTCCTGGCCCGTTCCTTCTTCGGCGAGGGCGACCCGCAGTGGGACCACCTCACCGACGCCAGCCCGGTGGAAAAGGGAGTGGGCGCTGCGTTCGTGCTCATTTTGATTGCGGTGGGCGTCTGGCCCGCCCCGCTGCTGCGGGTCATCAACACCGGCGTGGCAAGCGCGCTGGCCGCGTTTTAGGCGGTTAACGGAATGCCAATCGACTACACCGCCAACCTCCACCTGCTGACGCCGGAGTTCGTCCTGACGGCACTGGCCTTCCTGGTGTTCACGGTGGACCTGTTCCTGCCCGAGAGCAGGAAGGAATGGCTGGCTGGCCTGTCGGTGGTCAGCCTGGTGGCCGTGATGGTTGTCGCCATTCTCATGCGTCCGTCCGGTTCCGTTGAGCTTTACGGCGGGCTGATCGTCGTCGACAGTTTCGGCCTGTTCTTCAAGATATTCTTCCTGGCCATCGGCGTCGGGATCATCGCGCTGTCAGTGGAGTACGGGCGCGATCGCTTCGAGTATCGCGGCGAGTTCTACGGGCTGCTGCTGTTCTCCATCCTGGGCATGAACCTGATGGCCATGTCCCGGGAACTGCTCACCGCCTACATCGCCCTGGAGCTGCTGTCCTTCAGCCTGTACGTCATGGTGGCCTACGGACTGCGCGAGGCGCGCTCCAACGAGGCTGGCATCAAGTACATCATCATCGGCGCGCTGTCGTCGGCCATCATGCTTTACGGGCTGAGCAACATCTACGCGGCGCTGGGAACCACATTCTTCGCCGGCATCGCCGAGGAATTGGCGTTGCCGGGCACGGTGAGTCCAGTCCTGTGGGTAGGTGTCGCGCTGCTGGTGGTGGGCCTCGGGTTCAAGCTCTCCGCAGTGCCTTTCCACATGTGGGCCCCCGACGCCTACGAGGGCGCGCCGCTGCCGGTGACAGCGTATCTCGCCATTGGATCCAAGGCGGCCGCGTTCGCGTTGACCCTGCGCCTGTTCGCGGAGGCCATCGTTCCCGCCGTAGATCGCTGGGACGAGTGGCAGCTGGTCATCGCCGTGCTGGCTGCCATCACCATGCTGCTGGGCAACCTGGTGGCGCTGGCCCAGCGGAACCTGAAGCGGCTGATGGCCTACAGCAGCATCGGACACGTGGGCTACGCGCTGGCCGGCATCGCGGTGCTGGGCAACGATTTTGCCCTGGCCGCCAAGTCGGTGGTGTTCTACCTGGTGGTGTACGCCGTGACCAACCTGGTGGTGTTCGCCGGCGTCACCGCCTACTACAACCGCACCGGGCAGGACAACATTGCGGACCTGGCCGGTCTGGCCGACCGGCAGCCCTTTGTCGCCGCTGCCATCGCCATCGGCCTGTTCTCCCTGGCGGGACTGCCCATTTTCGCCGGGTTCACCGCCAAGTTCTACCTGTTCGCGGCCGTGGCCGACGGCGGTTTCCTGTGGCTGGCCGGCGTCGCGATTTTCGCCAGTCTCATCTCCCTGTACTACTACCTGCAGGTGCTCCGCCAGATGTACATCGAGCGGCCGGCCAACCCTGACCACGCGCAAGACGGGCACGAATCCGCCGAAGACCACGGCGAGACCCACGGCCACGGCGGCCACGAGGAACCGACGGTTGCGCCGATGCCCCGTCCGTCATTGCTGCTCACGGCCACCATGGGCGCCGGTCTGCTGGTGGTGGTCTGGTTGGGAATCTACCCCGCCCCGCTGCTGGGCCTGATCGACGCGGCCAGCGCGGCCATCGTGCCGCTGGGATAGCTACCGCTTTGGTGAGTCATGCCTACACCGAGATCAGAGCATCAAATTACGCCGCCAATTCATCGCGCACTGCTTCGCGTTGCGTCCACGGAACCGGGAGCACATCGTAATTCCTTAGAGCTTCCTGCACGTTGCCAGATACGGATTGGTCGCTATCGTTGAGAAACGCATAGGTGCGAGAATCCGAAGGACGTATATCACGAGTATCGATATAGGAGAACACAATCGCTTGGGCGATGTCCCGGCTTGGACGGTTTACTGTCCGTAACAGGCGCTCCGGATGAGTACGTGATTTGGGGATAATAAAGTTGAACCGGTGGTCGTACCCGCTTTGCCCTTTGAGGGTCACGTCAGGGGTGTAACGTATGTCGCAGTCATCTAGCCATGCCGTGACGTCCTCCAGGAATAGGCTCGCCACTGTCGACTGTGCCAAGTAAAAGAGATCGTTGACGGCCAGCATGGCTTGGAGGAGATTGTGCTTGCGGACCGCGAAATTGGCTGATCCCGCTTGGACTTCTAAACGGCGATTTTCAACAAGTTCTACGCCGAAACCCCTTAGTGTGATAGCAAGAATCTCTTGTCGCCGAGGCGTGTCGATGGGGCAGCCGGACATCTCTAGGTCGTCCAAAGTAAACCCATCATCAGTCAACAAAAACCCATCGCCTGATTTTGTCGCATATATCTGGATATAATCATTGTGCCGGTCCAGATGCGGCGTCGTAATCTCGTACCAACTGTCGATTTGGCGTAGGGTGGTCTTGTCCTTCAACCAATCCCAATATCGGTCTAGCAAGACTTGGATGTCGTCGTTCATTTGAACAACTCCCGCCTGATGTTGGGTGCGTCAGTCACGTTGGTGAACTTCAAAAAGTCCAGCAGCGTTTGCCAAGTGTCGCTCACATCAGAAAAGTGCTCGCTTGGCGCAGGAACCGCCCACTTGTCAGCGTATCCCTCAACATAAACATGCAAATGCGGTGCGGGGACTTCAACATCGTCTGGGTTGCGATGTGGAGGTCCTCCAATATCGAGCCGCGCGAGGATTACAGAACGTCGTGCTCGGTTTTGGAAGGTGTTTTTGGTCAGATTGATCCGACCACGGTACAGGTCCAACGAAAAGTTTTCACGGCCGTCCATTGATTCTAGCGGAATGATCGCTTTCCCCCCGGTGTATGGGAAACGCCATTGGTTGTCATTGACTTTGCGCTTTTCTACCGCGAGAAGGGCGTCCGCAATAGCTTGAGCCAAAAGGATGCCTGCCACATTGATCCCCCGGTGATGAGATAGAATTGGCCCTCGTAAGCTCTCCGATTGCCAATCGCGCCGGCAGTCTATTACGTGTGTTAGGAAATGCACAAGCGTCGCGATTCTCGCATGGCCACTGCTGCAGTCCTTGGACACTCGACCGAGCAACTGTCCCGAACTCAGGGTGGTTGGCTTGATGTCAGACGAATGACGATGGGGAATATGGGCAGACTGACTTCACAGGAGCAAATGAGCACAATGATCATCGCAGTTATCGGCAACTACGACCCGCCACCCCACGTTTACGCTCTCGCTGAGGGCGTCGGCCAGGAGCTGGCCCGACGCGGCATCACGCTGGTGTGCGGCGGTCTCACCGGAGTGATGGAAGCGGTGTGCAAGGGGGCAAAGTCGGAGAACGGCGCCACCATCGGCATCCTGCCCGGCGGGTCGCCGCGCTCGGCCAACGAGTGGGTGGACTTTCCCGTTGCCACCAACATGGGGTTCGCCCGGAACGTGGCGGTGGTCAGCACCGGACAGGCGGTAATCGCCGTTGGCGGCGCGTTCGGAACCCTGTCGGAAATCGCCTACGCCCTCAGTTACGGCATACCGGTGGTCTCGCTGCACAGCTGGCCGCTGACCCTGCGTGGCGACGGCCTGCCCGTGGGCGACAATTACATCATCGCCGATGACCCGGTTGACGCCGTGGACAAGGCGGTGGCCGCGGCCCTGGCCCGCACCGACGAAACCCAGACCGTCGCCTTCTCCGAACCCCTGCCGGAGGTGCCAAATGGCTGATGCCACCATCGCATCCGTGGTCGGCCGCGAGGCCCTGGACTCCCGGGGCAACCCCACGGTTGAGGCCGAAGTCACCCTGTCTGACGGCAGCGTGGGTCTGGCGCTGGCGCCCTCGGGCGCAAGCACCGGCAGCTACGAGGCCCTGGAATTGCGTGACGGTGACCGGGGCCGGTTCGGCGGCAGCGGCACGTTGACCGCCGTTGCCAACGTCAACGACCGCATCGGCCCCGCGCTGTCGGGAGCGTCGCCGTTCGACCAGGCTGCCGTGGACCGCCGCCTGAACGGGCTGGATGGCACCGAGGACAAGAGCAGCCTCGGCGCCAACGCGGTGCTGGCAGTTTCCATGGCGACTGCCCGCGCCGCCGCCGCGTCCGCCACCGGCGGGTCCCTGTGGCGACACCTAGCCGACCGCGGACCCGTGAGCCTGCCCGTGCCGCTGCTGAACATCCTCAATGGCGGCCGTCATGCCTCCAACTCGGCCGACGTGCAGGAGTTCATGGTCGCCCCCGCCGGCTTCGACCGATTTTCGGACGCTCTGCGCGCCGGCGTGGAGATCTACCAGGCCCTGAAGTCTATACTGAGGAGCGGCGGGCACAACCTGAACGTGGGCGACGAGGGTGGATTCGCGCCGACCCTGCCGTCCAACCGCGACGCCATTGAAGTCGTGCTGCAGGCTATCGAAACCGCCGGATACCGGCCGGGCGAACAGGTGCACATCGCCCTGGACGTGGCGGCGTCGGAGCTGTGGGACGCCGACGCGTCGAATTACCATCTCGAACGGGAAGGAGTTTCGCTCAGCGCCGGGGAACTGGTGGATTTGTATGCCGGATGGTGCGATGAGTATCCCATCATCAGCATCGAGGACGGGCTGTTCGAGGACGACTGGGACGGATGGTCGACCATGACCCAACGGCTCGGCGATTCGGTGCAACTGGTCGGCGACGACCTGCTGGTGACCAACATCGGCCGGCTCCGGCGCGGCATCGACGACAAAGCTGGCAACGCCATCCTGCTCAAGCCTAACCAGATTGGCACGCTGTCCGAGACCGCCGCCGCCCTGGGCATGGCGCGGGAGGCCGGCTGGACAGCGGTGATGAGCCATCGTTCCGGGGAAACCGAAGACACCACCATCGCCGACCTGGCCGTGGCCTGGAACGTAGGGCAGATCAAGACCGGCGCGCCGGCGCGGTCCGAGCGGGTGGCCAAGTACAACCGCCTGCTGAGGATCGAGGCGGAGCTGGGCGACGCGGCGCGGTACGCCGGCCGGGAGGTTTACCAGGGGCTCGGCTCCCGGTAGATCAGCGTTCCGTGGCGGTGTTAAGGCCCGGCCCGGATTTGCCTTTTCGGTGGTATAATCGCGGACGCCGGCAGGGTCTAATCGACCGCGAGAATCTCGCCGCCGCCGGCTGGACGGCACGTATATCGCGTGCTTTGCCTGTCACTGCAATTGGCCACGCTTGAACTGACGGGAGGCATTCCACGATGGCGACGCGCATCGGTATCAATGGGTTCGGGCGGATCGGACGTCTGGTCGCTCGGGCGGCGCTTTCACCTACGTACCACGACCGGCTCGATCTGGTCGCAGTCAACGGACTGGGAGACTCCGATACCGCTGCCCACCTTTTCAAGTACGACAGCACCTACGGCCCGTATGCCGGCGCCGTGGGGACCGATAATGGGAACATCGTCATCGATGGCAAGTCGATCCGCAAGTTCCAGGAATCGGAGCCGGCCAACATTCCCTGGTCGGAGATGGGCGTCGACATCGTCGTGGAATGCACCGGCCACTTCACCGACGCCGCGAAAGCGGCGGCACACATCGAGAGCGGCGGCGCCAACAAGGTCATCATCTCCGCTCCGGCGCGTGGCGCGGACGCCACCATTGTGCTTGGCGTGAATGACGAGATATACGACGATGGCGAGCACCGGATCATCTCCAACGCCTCCTGCACTACCAACTGCTTCGCGCCCATGGTCAAGGTCCTGCACGACGCTTTCGGCGTTGAGCGGGGCCTGATGTCCACCATCCACGCCTACACCAACGACCAGAGCATCCTGGACCGCAACCACCGGGACCTGCGCCGGGCCCGGGCCGCCGCGCAGAACATCATCCCCACCAGCACCGGCGCGGCCCGCTCCGTGGGTGTAGTGCTGCCCGAATTGAACGGCAAGCTCCACGGCATCGCCTACCGCATCCCCACGTCCGTCGGTTCCGCCACCGACTTCGTGGCAGACCTCAAGCAGAACGTCACTAAGGACGAGGTCAACGCCGCTTTCAGGGCCGCCGCCGAAGGCCCGCTCAAGGGCATCCTCGAATATACCGAGGACCCCATCGTCAGCTCCGATATCCGCGGCAACACGCACAGCTGCGTCTTCGACGGCCTGAGCACCATGGTCCTGGACGACAGCATGGTCAAGATCCTGGGCTGGTACGACAACGAGTGGGGATACTCGTGCCGCACCGCCGACCTGTGCTGCCTGATTTCGTAGTGATTCCTGGCGGTTGATGCGTTCACCACCCATGGACGCCCGGCGGCTTCGCTGGTTAGCCCCCCTGCGCAGGCTGTGGGGGCCTAATTTTCTGTTGCCCGCGCTGCTGATCGCCGCGCTGGCCCTGCGCTTGTACGGCATCGACTGGGACGATGGCCACGGATTCCACCCGGACGAGCGGTCGTTCTACCTGCGCGCCGACGACATGTTCCGCGTGCTCACCGAAGCGCCGGGACACGAGACCTGGCTGGCGGAGTGGCCCGAAATGCGGGCCGGCTTGCCCGACATTGGGACCGCGCTGTCAGCAGAGCATAGCCCTCTCAACCCACACTGGTTCCCGTTGGGCAGCGTTCTGATCTACGCGCTGGTGCTCATCCGGTCAGTGGCCGAGTTGTTCACTGACTGGGGCGCCATGGACATGCGGTTCGCCGGAAGGACGCTGGCCGCCCTGGCCGATACGGCGTCGGTGTTCCTCGTGTTCGCAATCGGACGTCGGATGTACGGACGCTGGACCGGCCTACTGGCAGCCGCCCTAACCGCGTTCGCGGTCATCCACATCCAGCACGCTCACTTCTACCGTCCGGAACCGTTCACTGTGCTCACGTCGCTGGCGGCATTGTGGGCCATGCTCCGGTTGATGGACACGGCTCGGATGCGTGATGCCGCCCTGTTGGGCCTGCTCGTGGGCCTGGCCATGGCTCCCAAGGTGTCGGTCGCGCCAATACTGGCGCCTCTTTTCCTGGTGTTCCTGTGGACCTGGAAGGACCGGGCCGGCGGCCGCTGGACGGATCTGACGGTGTGGTCCGCCGTCCTCTTCGCGCCGACAGTATTGCTGGCCGGAGTGCTGGCGTTGGCCGCGTTTTTCATTACCACTCCGTATGCGTTCCTCGATTTCAGCGCCTTTGTCTCCGACATCCGGGCGCAAGCAGAAATGGCGCGGGAGGCCGGCCACTGGCCCTTCACCTGGCAATACGCCGATACGCCGGCGTTCTGGTACCAGATCCGGCAGACGTCGATTTGGGGTTTGGGATTGCCGCTGGGCGTCGTCGCCTGGGTCGCGGCCCCGTTCACCGCGTGGATGGCCTGGCGGGGAGGAGTCTCGCAGCGCTCCGACCTTCTGTTGCTGGCCTGGGCCGTGCCGGCGTTCGTGTTCCTGGAGTTGTTCGAGGTCAAGTTCCTGCGGTATGTGTTCCCGCTCATGCCCTTCTACGTGCTCATGGGGGCGCGCATGCTGGTCTGTTTCATAGAATGGACGCAGCGGCAGCGTTCCCGCATTCCGGGAGATGTGTCCCCTCCGCCCGACGACGCGCCCTTCTCGGAGGAATGGCACGCCACGCCGCCCACCATCGGCGACGATCTGATCTTCGACGAGCCGCTCTTCGGCGATGATGCGCCGTTCTCGGAGGAGTGGCACGCCACGCCGCCCACCGGAGGCATGCTGGTGTCGGCCACCGGGCGGCCGGTGGACTCTGACGCCCCGGCAGACCATATGCCCGCGCGTTGGCAACTGTTTGCGGACAGGGGTCGGCGGTACGCTTATCCGGTCAGCGTCGCGGCGCTGGTCATTGTCGTCGCGTCAACGGTCCTGTACGCCCTCGCTTTTTCCAGTATCTACAGTCGGCCTCACACTGCGGTCACGGCGGCGGAGTGGATCAACGCCAACGTGCCGCCCGGCGCGTCCATCATCAACGGTGGCTCCTTCTGGGACGAGCGCATACCCGACCTCGGCAGGTACGATGTGTGGACGTTTGCCGCCTATAATCCCGACGATGACCGCGGCAAAATCCCCGATCTAATTGGTCGCCTGTCCTCCAGTGATTACGCGGTCTTCTATTCGAACCGCGCCTACGGGTCGGTGGCCCGGCTGCCCGACGAGTACCCACAGAGTTCGGCGTTCCTCCACCTGTTTTTCGCCGGAGACTTGGGTTACCGGCTGGAGCGGTCATTCTCCTCATATCCCTCGCTGGCCGGCTTCAAACTGCGGGACGACCCCTATGGCCGCGCCGGTCTCCCCGCGCCGCGTGGCGCTGACGGCGGCCGTTCGGAAGCGCGGGCCGGCTTCGGGTTGAACCTGGGGTACGCCGACGAAAACGTCATCGCGTATGACCACCCGCAGGTGCTGGTGTTCCGAAACGCGGATCGCCTGACTTCCAGTGAAATCAGGTCGCGCATCGAAGACGCGACGGCACGGCGAGAGGATACCCCGCAACTGATGCTGCCGCCCGACGCGATGTACGCACAGCAGAGCGGCGGCACCTGGTCGGAGGTGTTCCGGCGGGACGGTTGGGCCAACCGGGTGCCGTGGCTGAGCTGGTTCCTGGCGCTGGAACTCATTTGCCTGGTTGCCTTCCCGCTGACCTGGTGGATCCTGCGTCCGCTGCACGACCGGGGACTGCTGTTTTCCCGGGTGGTGGGATTGCTCCTGGTGGCGTGGGTGGTGTGGCTGTTGGTGAACTCCGGCGCTGTCCAGTTTTCGCTGGGAGCCATAATTTTCGCCATGCTGATCGTGGCGATACCATCGGCGGCGCTCCTGGCGGCTCGTTGGCGGGAAATGGCCGGATGGCTGCGGGAACACTGGCGCATGGTCGTCGTCGCCGAGGCGCTGTTCATCCTGGCGTACCTGGCCTTCGTGCTGATCCGAGCGGCCAATCCGGACCTGTGGCACCCGTGGCGCGGCGGCGAAAAGCCCATGGAGCTGGCCTATTTCACTGCGGTAGCCCGTTCCTCGGTGCTGCCGCCCTACGATCCGTGGTTTGCCGGCGGGTACCTGAACTACTACTACTGGGGCTACTTCATCCTGTCCATTCCCACGCGCCTGACCGGCATCCCGCCGGTAACGGCGTTCAACCTGGCCGTTCCGACCCTCTTTGCCCTGACGGCCACTGGCGCCGGCGCCCTGGCGTATTACTTCGTCAAAGCGGCCGGCGGGGATCGTGCGGAAGCCTTGTCGCCTAATCCGTCAGATCGCAGTTGGACTCGAATGTTTCCATGGCGGCGCATGCGACGATGGTTGCCCGGCGGCGCGGCAGTAGTGGGTCTGGCGTCAGCAGTGATGGTTGCAGTTACCGGCAACCTCGACGGGGCAGTTCAGCTTTTTCACATCCTGTCGGCCAGGGTCAACGGCATGGCCGCGCCCCTGTCGAGTTTCGATTTCTGGCGCAGCAGCCGCGCCATACCGGAGATCCCGAACTTTGAGCCCAACGCACTGACCCCGTGGCTGGAATCGCGTGACCATGTCGACCTCGGGTTTCACATCACCGAGTTCCCGTATTTCACCTTCCTCTTTGCTGACCTCCATGCCCACATGATGACCATGCCCTTCGCGCTGCTCGCGTTGGCGCTGGGGTTCGCGACGCTGGTGGGCGTGTCGAAGAGCGGGCCGAAGAGTATCTGGACGTGGCTGTGCGCCGCCCTGATGGGGCTGGCGGTGGGCAGCCTGTGGACCATCAACTCCTGGGAATATCCGGCGTACGCCATGCTCATGGTCGGGTTCGCGGTGGCCGCGGCATGGATGATGGCCGGCGAACTAAAGGCGCGGCTGGCCCTGGGATTAGGCTTGGCAGTGGTGGCCGTGGTGGTGAGTTACGTCGCCTTCATCCCGTTCCATACCGCAACCGAGACGTTCGGCACCGGTATCGAACCGACTCGCTGGCGCACTCCGTTGACTAACTACCTGCTCATCCACGCATTGCCGGTTTTGGCGGCATTTGCGCTGCTGGCGGCGATTTTGCCCCGAGCCTGCGCCCCGCTGCTGGCACGGATCAGATCGGCGACGCCGGTTCCGGCGGCGCACCAGTGGCTCCTGCTGGGCGTGTTGGCCGGCGTCGCGCTGGCGTGCTACTTCTGGGCGGCGGGCTACCTGACCGCCGGAGCGCTCATGGTCCTGCTGACGCTGGTGTGTTGGTCGCTGGCCGCTACGCTGCTGGACGGCCATGAACCGACCGACCGGTCCGACGTGGCGGCGTTGGGCATGCTTGCCGTCGCCCTGGGCATCGGCATCGGCGTGGACTTCGTGCGCGTCGAGGGTGACATCGCCCGCATGAACACCCTATTCAAGTACTACCTGGTGGCGTGGCTGCTGTTCGGCGTAGCCGGGGCGTACGGCTTCTGGAGAGGTTGGACGGCGTGGCGTTCTCATCAGAGATTCTTCGGCAGTTTGCTGCGCCTTTCGTTCTCCCAGGTGGTCGCTATAGTCGCGGTCGGGGTGATGATATACCCGGCGCTGGCGACGCCCGCGCGTATCCAGGACCGATTCCACTCCACGCCGTTGACTCTGGACGGCGCCGCGTGGATGCCCGACGCCGTCCACTGGGAGCGTGACGAGCCCATCGAATTGCGCTGGGACGCCGACGCCATCCGCTGGTTGCAGGATAACGTCTCAGGAACCCCGGTGGTCCTGGAGGCCCACGGCGACCAGTACCGCTGGAATGGCCGGATGTCGGTGTACACTGGGCTGCCCACCGTGATCGGCTGGCCGTGGCACCAGACCCAGCAGCGCAACGACTGGGACCTGATAAGGGCGCGGGCGCGGGACGTGTCGACCATCTACAACACCCTCAGCAAGAAGGAGGCATTAGACCTGATCGACCAGTACCGCGTGCGCTACATCGCGGTGGGCGACTTGGAGCAGATCTACTATCTTCCGGACGGCATCAAAAAATTCGAGCAGATGGTTGAGGCCGGCACTCTCGAATTGGCCTACGCCAACGACCGGACCACTCTCTACCGCGTTGTGCACAGGTAGGTGAGTGCCCAGTCGCCCGTTCAGGCAAACCCTGCCCTCGCGCGTACATAGTTTCGCAAATCGTCAGAGTCAGGATTTGCGGGATTTTATGATTTGTCAGGATTGGAAGAGTTCCATCACCAACCGTCCCCAATCCTGATAATCCCGAAATCTCGAAGATCCTGATTCTGACGTTCCCCCACGCCGCAACCCAGGTGCATATGAGAAACCCGTGCCGCACGCGTCGCTGTCCGCGGCGTCCCGCGTTGAGTCGACCATGCGGGAGATGACCCCGCCTTTGGTAAGATGCCCTCAGAATATTTTGTGACTGCGAGGTGACCCGTGCTCTTTCCGGACCCAACAACGGATCGGCTGCTGGCCAATCTGGATGTGGGACAGCCCTCCCTCTGCGCCTACGTGTTCAGCCACCCGAACATGGTGGAAGTGGCCGGCCTGGCGGGTATGGACTGTTTCATGGCCGACATGATGTTCACCGCTCACGATTGGGACAACATCGCCCACCTGATACGGGCGGCCCGCGGTACCGGCATCTCCCCCATGATCCGCGTGCAGGCGTTTCCGTGGGCCACCGGCGCCGACCGGCGCACCGTTTCCGATGCGGCCCGCGCCTTGTCCCTCGGGGCCACCGCCGTCACGGTTTCGGTGGGCTCAAAGGAGGAGGTGCAGGAATTGATGGGTCTGCGGGACGACTGGCACCGCCTCATCCACCTGCGCCGCTTCGACACCGCCGAGGACTTCCCGGAGTTCAACCGCAAGACCCGGGAGGGGACTTTGGTCGTGCCAACCGTGGAAAGCGAGGGTGGCCTGCGAGACCTCGACGAGATTCTGGCCATCGACGGCATCAGGTTGGTGTGGCTGGCCGCAGGTGACGTGACCAAGATACTGGGAGTGCCTTTCAAGTACGAAGATCCCAAAGTCATGCGGCTGCTGGAGAACGCCGTGAAGACTGCGGAGCAGCACGGCGCGGCCATCATGTACAACATGGGCCTGGACTCGCCGGACTTCGACGCCATGGCGGCATCAGCCAGACGTTATTTCGATGTCGGGGTGCGTGTGGTCGGCCTGGGAGCCATGGAGTGGCACGCGCAGATGGCCCTGCAGCAAATCCGCCGTGGCGCCATAGGCTAGGGCGCCGATGCAGGGCAATCGCAAATGGGCGTTTTTAGTGCCGTCATTCCGGCGAAAGCCGGAATCCAGCGAGCGAAATGGTCAACCATGTTTCACATTCTTTCACCATAGGATCTGTGGACTCCGGCGAAAGCCGGAGTAACGGAACCATAGTTTCATATGCGATTGCCCTGATGAGGTTGGTCGCCGTTTTGACCGTGCTGCGAGGGTTACCCTATAATCGCTTGCGCCGCGCCCCGCTTTCGCACCCTGGCGCGCCTCTACGTATCGTTAGGAGGTACTACTGTGGCAATCGAATCCGTCCGCGTCGGCCTGATCGGCGCCGGCCGTAATACTCGTGATCGACACATTCCGGGGTTCGATGAAACCCCGGGCGTGGAGATCGGCGCCGTCGCCAACCGGTCCCGCGAGTCGGGCCAGCGTGTTGCCGACGCCTTCAACATCCCCACCGTTTACGACAACTGGGAAGAACTGCTGGAAGACGAGAGCCTTGACGCCGTGTGCATCGGCACCTGGCCCTACATGCACCGCACGCTGACCATGGCGTCGCTGGAAGCTGGCAAGCACGTGCTGTGCGAGGCGCGCATGGCCATGACCGCCGCCGAGGCCCACGAGATGCTGGCCGCGTCCCAGGCGTCGCCCAACCTGGTTGCCCAGATCGTGCCGTCGCCCATGAGCTTCGGGATCGACGACCTGCTGATTCGCCTGATATCCGAGGGCTTCATTGGCGACCTGATTTCCCTGGATGTCCAATCCCAGACCGGATTCACGGACCGCGATTCCACGCTGCACTGGCGCCAGGACCGCGACATGAGCGGGTTCAACATCCTGAACATGGGCATCTGGTACGAGGCCATGATCCGCTGGGTCGGCCGGGCGACCCAGGTGATGGCAATGAGCCAGATCACCGTCCCCCATCGCCGGGACGACGACGGCAACTGGCGGTCGATCACGGTTCCGGACACCGTCGACATCCTGTGCCGCCTGGCCAACGGAGCCAACGCGCATCTGAAGTTCAGCGCCTGCGCCGGCCTGTCCCCCGGCAACTCCGTTTGGATCTACGGCACCGACGGAACCATCCATGTGGACGGCCAGATGCGCGTCTACGGCGGAAAGCGCGGTGATTCCCAGTTGCAGGAAATTGCCAACCCGCCGGAAAACCGCTACTCGTGGTCCGTCGAGCAGGAGTTCATCGCCTCCATCCGGGACGGGGCCCCGGTGCTGCGCACCCCGTTCAACATCGGCGTGCACTACATGGAGTGGACGGAAGCCGTGACCGTCAGCGCACAAACCGGCGAGGCGGTGTACCTGCCGCTGTAATCCGACGCGAGGAAACCACAAAATCGTAGGGGCGAATGATTATTCGCCCCATAGGCATCAAGTTAAGGGAAGCTGCCGGTAAGATGGTGATTGCATTCCAATCAATCGCCACCGGAGCTTCCCATGAGCAGTGTGCCAGAAGTTGCCCAGGCCATGAGCCGGGTTCTCACCGGAGTGGCCCAGCAGGCCGCCGCCGAGACGGGGCTGGTGCAACGGCGTTCCAAACTCACCGGTCCCGGCTTGGTGCAGACCCTGGTTTTCGGTTGGCTGGCCGACCCGGACGCCAGCCTCAGTTCGCTGACCCAGATGGCGGCCACGCTGGGGGTGACCATCAGTCCCCAGGGCCTGTTCCAGCGGTTCACGCCCCAAGGGGCGGAATGTCTGTACCGAGTTTTGCAAGAGGCTTTGGGTCAAGTTATTGACGCCGAACCGGTGGCGATTCCGCTACTGCGGCGCTTCACCGCCGTGTTGATCCAGGACAGCTCGGTCATCATGCTGCCCGACGGACTGAGCGAGGTCTGGGCCGGTTGCGGCGGCAGCGGTTCCTATGGACAGTCAGCCCTGAAACTACAGGTCCGGCTGGATTTGACCACTGTTTCTGATGCTGGGGCCTTTTCTGACTGATGGGCGAACCCCGGACAGCAATTCTGCGGTGCAGACGGCGCCGGTCCCAGCTGGCGCGCTGCGCATTGCCGACTTGGGGTATTACCGACTGGATACCTTCCGGGAATTGGCGGCGCAAGGGGGCTATTTCCTGTCTCGGTACAAAGCCGGAACCAAACTCTACCGGCATGATGGCGCGGAACTGGACCTGCGGAAGCTGCTGTCCACTCCGTCGGCAACCGGCATTGACCGGCCGGTATTGCTGGGGCGCGCCCACCGCTTGCCTGTCCGCCTGCTGGCCGTCAAAGCGCCCCCAGAAGTGAGCGCCCAGCGGCGGCGGCAACTCAAAGACCACGCCCGCAAGAAAGGTCAGCAGCCCAGCAAAACCCGGTTGGCCTTATGCGACTGGACCATCTACGTTACCAACGCGCTCCCATCCCAGATCAGCCGAGATGAGGCAATGGTATTGGCGCGGGCGCGCTGGCAGATTGAACTGCTTTTCAAACTGTGGAAGCAACACGGAGGCATTGACCGCTGGCGCTCCGCCAATCCCTGGCGGATCCTCTGTGAGGTCTATGCCAAACTGACCGCCATGGTCATCCTGCACTGGACTTTGCTGACTGCGGTCTGGATGTACCCGGACCGAAGCCTGGTCAAGGCCGCCGCCGCCGTCCGTCGCTACGCCGTAATGCTGGCTACTGCCATGACCGGACTACTTACGGCAACCATGGTCATCGAGCAGATTGGCTTATGCCTGCGCGCCGGGTGTAAAATCCAGCGGCGTCGTCAACGCCCCGGGTCATATCAACTACTACTCGCCCTAACCGACGACGCTTAACTTGATGCCTATGGGGCGAATGATTATTCGCCCCTACTTTTTCTGATGGCAGCTGATAGCCGTTTATTTGGCTTCGTAGTCGGTTTCGTTGAGCAAAAACTCTTCAACCTCCGGAGTCAGGGGCAGTCTTACAACGCCGGTCGCCTCATCACGTACTCCGAAACGCTGGCGCGCCTCCGCCAGGCGACTGCTTTGAAGACGCAACCCCTCGCGCAATCCTTCACGTAACCCTTCACCCCTCGCCTTGGCCAACGCCCGCTCCCGTGCCACTCTTCTGATTTCCTGCTTCGTCTCGAACATTCTTCGCACCTCGTCAAACAGGCCGGCCAGCGGTATCACAAACGCCCAGTACAGCTTCGTTACCGCGGTTGCAAAGTACCGGTACAGCCAAACCTCTGAATCGCCAAATACCTCCAAGATCACCACGCTGGCGACGCCGGCCAGCGTAAATCCGACAATTTGCCACCAGATACCACGGTTGGGCAGTTCCCCGGATAGTCCCGATGCTCTCATTGTAGCAAATGCGCCGGCCTACCGATCAACCAGACAGGCAATCACCTGCGCCGCCGCCGTGGCCGCTCGCTCGGACAACTCGGCATCGGTCAGGGTTACGATGGGGTGCTCGATGATCGCCAGCCCGTACTCGGGGTCGCCGCGCATGCGGGACATGGCGTGGGCCTGGCTCACGAAGGGTCGGGTAGTCAATACGGTGGAAGGGATGCCCAGCAACTCGGTTTCCATTGCATCGTGCACACTGCACGCGGTGCAGGACCCTCATTCCGCCGTGGCATGTATTGCCACGTCAATGCTCTTTGCGGTGCGCTGCAGGTCCTCGATGCGGGCCGGCCACTGCCAGCCGCCCTTGTTGTGCTCCACGGCGCCGGCGATGTCGTAGCGTTCGCCGAGGATGGCGGCGATGCGGCGGAGCAGGTCCTCGGAGTGGGGCTTGTTGTTGGCGAACAAGCCGATCACCTTGCCGTCCAGGGTCGCCGGGCGCTGCGCCAACCGCGACGGAGCCGGCGGGGAGTCGTCACGCGGATCCAGCGTGACGATGGGAGTGGATTGTGTTGTCATGGGATCATCTCCTGGTTCGGTTCCAGCCCGCAGGATAAAGCGGGATCACGATGGCGTCAGTGGGGTACGGCCACCTCGCGGATAACCGAGCGGCTGGAGCCCCAGGTGCTGATCAGGCTGATGAAGGCCCCGGCCATGCCGCCCCCGGGCAGGACGGTGATCCGGTCGGCTTCCGGAACCACCGGCACCAGCCGATCGTGATCCAGTTCGTGCCCCATTCGTTTCCAGCGCATCCACTCCGATACCGGCAGCCGCGCCTTGTCGTGCAGGAAACCGGCCACTTGCTGCCGCGACCAGCCGGCCGCCGCCACGTGCTGCATGGCCTCGGGGCTGATGACACAGATCACTTCGGGCATGCCCGGGCCAAAGGCCAGCATGGCGTGGGCCACGGTGGTCAGGAAGTCCGCCGGATCCCGGTCGCCATGCAGGGTTACCTGCAGGGGCGCCAGGGTGGCGAAGGCTCTCACGATAGTGGCGTCGTCGCCGTAGCCCAATTCCGATGCCAGGGACGCCCACGGGCTGATGGCCAGGTTCTCCGGGAAGCTGAAGGTGATCTTGCCGGCGTGTCCGAAGGTGCTGTTGTCCATCACCACCGGAACCGAGCCGTAGAAGTTGGACTTGAACAGGTTCACCGCCCGCCCGATGGCGGCGTTGGCGCGGCTTCCGTTGCCCATCATCTCCACGCCGGCGTTCATTCCGATGGCCTCGGCGTAGGGACCGCTGACCACCGTGAGCACGGTGGCGCCGTTGGTGGACGTGCTGCTGGCGTGCAGGTTGAAGCTGCGGTCCGTTATCGCCGATAGCGACGCCATGACCACCGGGAAGTGTTCCGGCAGGCAGCCGGCCATCACCGCGTTGACGGCGGCCTTGCCGGCTGTGAACCGCTTCTGCCGGATAATCTCCGTTCCCAGGTCGTGGTCGGCGTCCACGCCGGCGTAGTCCAGCATGGCCTGTACCCGGTCGGGCGTGGGCGGGACGATGGGCAGGCCGTCAGTGAGACCGTTGGAGAAGTAGTACTCCTGGGCGTCGTTCCAGTCGGCGAATCTGATGGTGGTCATGTGGCAATCACTCGCGATGTCGGTGTTTGGGCGATACGGGATTATGCCATCATTCGTTGTTACCCGCGAGTGTCCGCCGGCCAGCTCAGTTGCGCAGGCCGCCCCGCCGAAAGTCTGGGGCCTCCATGGGCATTTCGGTCACCACCAGCGGGTCTTGCAGCCGTGAGGCGATGCGCGGGCGCGCGGATGCGATAGCCTCGATCTGTTGCGATGTGGTGATGATGGTGGGCAGTCGCTCCTCGTAGCGGTAGCCTACGATCTGGAACAACTTGTCCTCGGCGAAGGGCGTGCTGCGCTCCGCTCCCATGTCGTCCAGCACCAGCACGTCGGCGTTGCGGATCCGGTCCAACAGGTCGTCGTGGTTGACTGCGCTGTCCGGGGCGAAGGTGGCCCGAAGATAATCGAGGAGGTCGGCCACCGTCGCAAAGAAGACCTCGTCGCCCCGGTCTTCGCGCTCGGCCGCGGCGGCCACCGCCAGGTGGGTCTTGCCCACGCCGTACGGTCCGTGCAGGCTCAGCCAACCATCGGGACTGTTCGCCCACCGCTGCACGTAGGACTTGGCGGCGCGGAGGCTGCGTTGCTGATCGTCGGTCAGCCGGCCGTTGCCGGCCGGATCGAAAGCGGCGAAGGTCATCCGCGCCCTCATGTTGGGCGGGATTGCGCCTATGGATCGGCCAGTGGAACCGCCCACCCTGCCCAGCCGGTAGAGCCGCCCGAACCCGTCCGGTGATTCCAGCCGGGTGCGCAGGAAGTCGTCCAGCCGGTTGGGGTCGCCGCGCAGGGTAACCACCGTGGGCAGGCGGGCAGCGTGCCGGGAAGCCAGCAATTGGAACAGCCGCTCCTGGGTCCACGGAGTAGACGGACGAGTGGGCAGGTCGTCCAGGACCAACAATGGCGCGTGGCGAACCTGATCGAACAGGTCAACGAATGGCTGATCGGCTTCGTCATCGAAACCGCTGCGCAGGTAGTCGATGAGGTCCGCCGCGGTGATGAACAAGGCCGGGCTGCCCAGCTCGATCCGGCGGTTGGCGATGGCGGCGGCCAGGTAGGTCTTGCCGCTCCCGCTGGGGCCGACGAGGGTGAGCCATCCCTCGGGGCTTTCGGCGTAGGCGACGGCGGCGGTCAGGGCATTGCGGAAAGCCTGCCGTGCTGCTGGCTCCTGGCTCAGGCCGTCCGGATTGGCATTCTCGAACGTGGCCTGGCGCAGGGACCCGAGATTGCTGTACCGCTCCAGGGCTTCGATGCGCTGGCTTCGGTCGGTGTCCTGTTCCTGGCACCGGCACGGGAACACCTTGCCGAAATCGGGATTGGTTACGTGGACCTGCCGCGTGACCCAACCCGCCCCGCCGCACCGCTCGCAATCCTCAGCCCCGTTCCGGCTCTCCGGGCTCCCAGGGTAGTCGACCGTATCGGCGTCGATAGCTGTCCAGGTATCCCGAGCGGCTATCCGGCGCAATATCGCTCCCAGGCTCTCCATGCTCATGGCTTAAGTCTCTGCCTCGGTCGGTTATGCTCGCCCCGGATTGGGTTTGCCGCTCCTGTTGCTTGCGGCGTAGCACTGCATCTATAAACCGCCATGTGCGTACGTTGCGTTCCGCCGCGATGGCTATGGCGTCGGCGATCCATTCCGCCGGATACTCCTCTTCCGCCGCTCGCAACTGCTCGGCTAAGCTATGACCGTACGGGCCGATGTGCTGCTCGTATAACGCGAATATGTTAGCACGCGGTGCTTCGATTGTCGGCGAATCAGGATGCAGTTCCGGCGCATCGGGGTTCGCCTGTCGCGCCAGGTCGGCGCCGGTCAGCTCCGAGAGGTCCGCCGTCTCTAAATAGCGCCGGCAGTCGTCGTCGTTCAGCAGGACGCGCATCGTTCCGCGATCGCGTATCGCCGTCAGCGTGCCGCGATCGAGGGCGGCCCCCAGCCCGGCTCGCACGGAATTCTCGACTCTGCCGGACAGCGCGGCGCCCAGCACCCGATCATCCAGCAGATCCTCCAGGGCGACGGAAGGCGGAACCGATCGGCGCTTAGGTTCGTCCGCCAGGAGGGCCAGCGCCCGCAGCGTCACCTTGAGTTCGACGATGTCGTCGATGTCGGCCAGCCACTGCGACAGGGCCGCCGCCGGTATGGGGATCCGGCGTGCGTTGGCCGGCAGTGGTTCTGGGTAAATCCGCGCTTTGCCAGCGACGTCATCCATCTAGGCGACGGACTCCTCGTAGCGCGCCAGCTCGTCGAACCGCATCAGGTTGTCCCGGAAGTAGAGGTGGAAGCTCCCGGTGGGTCCGTGCCGGTGCTTGGCTACGATCAACTCCACGAGGTTGCGCGGATAGGGCCTTCCCGGCGCGTGCTGCTCCCACTCTTCTTCGGTGAAGTTGCGGTCCTCGCGGTACAGGAAGGTCACCACGTCGGCGTCCTGCTCGATGCTGCCGCTGTCCCGCAGGTCGGAAAGCTGCGGGCGATGTCCGGGCCGGTTTTCCACCACGCGGCTGAGCTGCGAGCAGGTGAAAACCGGCACGTTCAGGTCCCGGGCCATGCCCTTCAGAGACCGGGAGATCTCGCTGATTTCCTGCACCCGATTTTCGCCATAGCCCTGCCGCCGGCCGCCGCCCTGGATCAGCTGGAGGTAGTCGACCACCAGGAAGTCCAGCCCATGCTCCAGCTGCAGCCGTTGGGCCTTGCTCCTCATGTCCATGGTGGTCTGGAAGGGGGTGTCGTCGATGAAGATAGGGAGCCCGGAGAGCAGACCCACGGCGTCGGATATCACGTTCTGCTCGTTTTCTGACAACAGGCCGAGGCGCAGCCGGTGCGAGTCCACTCCCGACTCGGCGACGAGCATCCGCATCGCGATCTGCTCGCGGCTCATCTCCAGGCTGAAGATGCCACAGGTCTGGCCGGACTTGGCCGCGTTGGTGCAGATGTTCAGGGCCAGGCTGCTCTTGCCGAGGCCGGGCCGTGCGCCGACGATCAGCAGGTCGGAACGCTGCATCCCGCCCAGCAGGTTGTCGAAGTCGCTATAGCCGCTCTGCAGGGGTGGCTCGTCGGTCAGGGACACGTCGCCGATGTCGCCCTGCAGGTAGACGTCGAGCACCGAGCTCAGCGGGATGAAGCCCCGGTCGTCGCCGGCCGGGCGGACACCGAAGAGCACCTCCACCGACTGGCGCATCGTTTCGTCGACGTCCGAGCTCTCGTCGAACCCCAGCTCGGCAATGCGGTTCCCGGCTGCGATGATGCGTCGCTTGGCCGCCGTCTCGGCGACGATGGCGGCGTAGTGCTCCACGTTGACCGACGTGGGTGTGCCGGCGATGAGTTGTCCCAGGTAGGGCAGCCCACCCACCTGCTCTAACCGCCCCTGGGTTTGCAGCTCCCGGGCGACGGTGATCTGGTCGATGGCCTCCTGGCGAGAGAAAACCGCCAGGCAGGCGGCGAAGCAGAACTGGTGCCGGGCCCGGTGAAAGTCCTCGGGCTTGATCACCGGGGTGACCCGATGCAGGGCGTCGCCGTCAATGAGCAGCGCGCCCAGCACCGCGGCCTCGGCCTCAAGGTCGTGGGGCAATTGCCGTTCACTGTACGGGTCGGCAACCACGGCGTACCGGTCCTCTGTTGGAAAGCCGCAGCAATATTCGCTGCGACGAATTGGCGGTTACTGGCCGATTACTCTTCCACGGCCGCGATGACGTTGATGGTCGCCCGAATCTCGCTGGATAGGTTCAGCACGACCTCGTACTCGCCGGGTTCGCGGATGGGTTCGACGCTGCTGGTGATGCGGCGGTCGATGTCGCGCTCCAGCAGCTCTCCGATGGCGTCCGCGATTCCGATCCCGCTGATGGCGCCGTAGTAGCGGCCGGTGGGAGTGACCCGGCCCGGGATGGTGACGGTGAGGTTGTCCAGCGCTTCGGCCAGTTCCTCCACGACCTGCGTCTCCCGCGCCCGCTGCTGGTCGCCTTCGACCTTGATCTTGTCCAGGCGTTTCATCGTTTCGTCGGTGGCGATTTCCGCCAAACCCTTGGGCAGCAGGTAGTTGCGCGCGTAGCCGCGCGAGACACGCTTGACCTCGCCGGCCCGGGCCTGGTCGGGAACGTCGTGCAGGAACAGCATCATCATGGGTGGGGCCTCTCAATATTTGTGATTGCCGGCGACCAACCATGTGCCGTGCCGACGTTCGCGATCTGCTGGGTCGAGTTTGGCCACCCATTATAGACCATCCCGGTTGAGGTCGGCATCGACCGTACGTCGCTACGCTGCTCACGACGGCAGGCCATGACGTGAAGACCCCGCCGGATCGCATGCTCAACGGCGTGCCCGGTGCGGTAGAATGGGCCGGACCAACGCCACGCCATTCCGGAGGCACCATATGTCTTTCTGCGATGAGATCGAGCTCGAGTCCCAGCAACAACGCGACGCCATGGCGTTCCATCCCTTTGTGCAGGGCATCGGCAATGGCACGCTCCCGTTGGACCGGTTCAAGCACTTCATCACCCAGGACTACGTGTACCTCATCGATTTTGCCCGAGTCCTCGCCCTTGCTTCGGCCAAGGCTCCCGATCTGCCGGCGATGTCGTGGTTCGCCCGCGCGGTGGACTACATCCTGAACACGGAGATGGACCTGCACCGCTCGTATTGCGCCCAGTTCGGCATTACCGAAGCCGAGTTGGACGCCACCCGGCACGCGCCAACGTGCTACTCGTACACCAGCTATCTGCTGCGCGTCGCCCACCAGGGAACGTTCGGTGAAGTGGTCGCCGCAGTGTTGCCCTGCATTTGGGGATATTGGCGCGTCGGTGAACGCCTGGCTGACCAGGGGCTGCCGGACCACGCCGGCTACGCCCAGTGGATCCAGATGTACGCCGCGGCCGAACAGCAGTCGGTTGCGGAGGAATGCCGCGAAATCTGCGACCGCATCGCCGCCACGGCCGGGCCCGCCGAGATCGCCGCCATGAAAGAGGCGTACATCACGTGCACACGCTACGAGCAGGCCTTCTGGGAGATGGGCTGGACGCTGGAGGATTGGCCCGTATAGCCGTCCTCAGACACGGATCAATTGCACGGGCATCGTCGGCGAACGTGGTCGGGGTGGGCAGATTCGAACTGCCGATCTCCTGCTCCCAAAGCAGGCGCCTTGCCGCTAGGCCACACCCCGACGTCTCCCTCCCGACGGCCCGGGCGATCTGGCAAAGTACCCCCGCGGAGACTCGAACTCCGGTCTCTGGCTCCGGAGGCCAGCACTCTATCCACTGAGCTACGGGGGCACTTTCGATTTTAGCACAACCGGCGGCGCGACAATTCGCGTTGCCGGATCAGTGATCATGCCGGCCATATGCGAACCCGCCCAGGCTCCGGCTGACCAGGCTGGCTTGCCGGCCAACAAAAGACGGCTCACGCAGGTGAGCCGTTTCGGAGTTTGCGATGGCGACCCGGATCGGATTCGAACCGACGATCTCTGCCTTGACAGGGCAGTATGTTAACCACTACACCACCGGGCCGCAAAACACGCGAGATCATCGCGCGTTGAAATATTGTAGTCAGCAGGCCTCGGTATTGTCAAACCAAGTTGCGGACTTGCGGCAATACCAGGCCCAATCGACTGCGCCGACGGCCGGCTATAATTGCCGGAAACGATAACCATCAGGAGGAACCCCTTGATTCGCAGTATTGATGGCAAGACTCCGCAGATCCATCCCAGCGTGTTCGTTAGCGAGACCGCCTATATCGTCGGCGACGTGATAATCGGCGAGGGAACCAGCATCTGGCCGGGAGCGGTAATACGGGCCGACTACGGTCAGATCGTCATTGGCAAGAACTGTTCCATCCAGGACAACTGCGTCCTGCACACCGACGACTACCTGGAACTGGGCGACAACGTGCTGATGACCCATGGCGCGGTGATCCACGGCGGCATTGTGGGCAACAACGTGATGATCGGGGTGAACGCCGTTTGCCTGGAGGACTGCAAGGTCGGCGACTACGTGCTCATCGGCGCCGGGGCCATTGTCACCGGGACGCCCATACCCAACGAGTCGCTGGTCATTGGCGTGCCGGGCCGGATCCGCGAACTGCCGGAGGTGCACCGCAAGCGGCTGGAAAACCCGACGGCGCGCTACCAGGAAAACGGACGGCGGTTCATCGCCGCCGGTCTGGGGCTGCAAATCCCTGCGTCCGACTGATTCGACGACGGCGCGGATAGCCCACGGATGCCCGGATTTACGCGGCCTTTGCCGGGTACTCGGTACAGCTTTCGTCCTGGAGCAGCAGGTCCTGCACGCGCTGTTGCAGCTCGGCGCACACCGCGGTTGACACCGTGGGGATCTCCATCAGCACCGTGCGTCCTTCTTTGAGGTTGAGCTCCAGGTAGACCTTGTCATCGCCGGTGTATTCGAGCATGACCCGGATGGCCTGCCGCAGGCGGTACCGGTCCTCGTCCGGCTGGTCGGTTTCGACCATCCGCACCAGGACTCCGGACTCCCGGTGTCCGTTGGAGGGTGCGGCGGGAGATGGTGCAGGCGCGGGCTTGCTGCCGTTGGACCGCGGACTTTTGGCGCCATTGCCGGGGTTCGGGGCCGTCGGCTTGCTCGCGGACTCCGGCGCGGTCTGGCCCGCCGGAGCCTGCGGAGCATTTTCCGGCAGCTCGTACTCCTGGGCCTCGTAGCAGGCGATGGAGAAGTCGTCACCGCGTATCTGAAGGCGGCCCGTTACGCGCGCCACGCGGCCCTGTTGCCAGACGTGCGCCGTCTTTTCCAGCGAGTCGGGCCAGACCATCGCCTCCACCTGTCCGCCCACCATGGCCAGGTCCACCCGCAGGAACTTGCGATTGTCCCGGGTGTAGCGTTCGGTGACGGCGGCGATGTGCCCCAGGAGGGTCACCGTGCTGCTGAGCATCTCTTCGTCCAACTGGTCCACCGAGTTGTAGGCGTCGCCCGGGGTGATGGCGGCCAGGGCCAGCAGTGGGTTGTACGACAGCGCGACCCCGAGGTACTCCTTTTCCAGGTTGGCTTTTTCCTGGGGAGTGTAGTCGTCGTGGGACGTGTCCAACTCCAGCAGCGTGCCGCCGGCGCCGCTGTCCATCTCCTCGCCGAACATGCCGAACTGTCCGGAGTTGCGGTTCCGCGTTTCCTGTTGCGCCAGCGCCCAGATGCGGTCCAGGTTGCCGATCACCGTTGCCCGGGGCTCCAGCGAATCGAAGGCCCCGGCCTTGGCCAGACCTTCCAGGGTTCGCCGGTTCAGGCCGGAAACGTCCACCCGGCGGCAGAAATCGGTGATCGACGCGTAGGGTCCCTTGGCAACGCGCTCGGTAACGATCGGAGTGATGGCCGCCTCGCCCACGGTCTTGATGGCAGCCAGCCCGATGCGCAGCTTGCCGCTTTGAGTGCGGTCGCCCGGCGTGTCGATGGTGTAGTGGATGCCGGAACTGTTCACGTCGGGCAACTCGATCCCGATGCCCATGCGCGTGCATTCGTTGATCGAGGCAACGTAGCGGTCGCCGTGGTCCAGCCGGCAGTTGAGCACCGAGGCCATGTACTCCAGCGGGTAATGGGTCTTGAAGTAAGCGGTCCAGTAGGAGATCAGCCCGTAGCTGACGCTGTGGGCCTTGTTGAAGGCGTATCCGGCGAAAGGCTCGATCAGGTTGAAGATCTCCGCGCCCATCTGCTGGCTGTAGCCCTGCTGCACCGCGCCGGACACGAACCGTTCGCGCTCCTCGGCCATCAGTTCCGGGATCTTCTTTCCCATGGCCTTGCGGACGGTGTCCGCCTCGCCCAGGGAATAGCCGGCGAAGTTCTGCAAGACGTGCAGAACCTGGTCCTGGTAAACGATCACGCCGTAGGTCTCGTCCAGCAACTCCTGCATGCTGGGGTGCGGATACGTGACCTGCTCCTTGCCGTGCTTGGAGCGAATGAACCGGTCGATGTGCTCCATCGGGCCCGGGCGGTAGAGGGCGATCATTGCCGCGATGTCGCCCAGATCAGATGGCTTGAGTTCCTTGATGTACCGCTGCATGCCGGCGCTTTCCAGTTGGAACAGGTCGGTGGTGTTGCCGGTGCCCAGCAGTTCGTAGGTGGCTTCGTCGTCCAGCGTCAGCCGGCTCAGGTCGATGCGGATGCCGCGTTCCTCGTCCAGCAGCTTGATGGTGCGATCCAGGATGGTGAGGTTGGTCAGGCCCAGGAAGTCCATCTTGAGGAGGCCCAGCTTGGCCACCGGGTCCATGGAATACTGGGTCATCATCACCGGGCTGTTCTCGTCCCCCCGTGCCGGACGCTGCAGCGGGACCGTTTCCGTCAGGGGCTCGTCAGCAATCAGCACGCCCGCGGCGTGGGTGCTGACGTGGTGGACGATGCCTTCCAGCGCCTGGGCGTTGTCCACCAGATCCCGGATCGCCGCGTCGCGCGCGTAGGTGTCCGACATTTCGGGGTTGGCGGTCATGGCGTCCGCGATGGTTCGGGACTTGAAGGGAACCATCCGGGCGATGCGGTCGACGTCGCCGTAACTCATGCCCAACCCGCGACCGACGTCGCGCAGGGCCGCCTTGGGCCCCATGGTTCCAAAGGTAATGATCTGGGCAACCCGATCGCTGCCGTACCGGTCGATGACGTAACGGAGCACCTCATCGCGACGGTCGTCCTGGAAGTCCATGTCGATGTCGGGCATTTCCTTACGCTCGAAGTTCAGGAAACGCTCGAACACCAGGTTGTACCGCATCGGGTCGATATCGGTGATGCCCAGGCAGTACAGCACCACGCTGGCTGCGGCGCTCCCCCGCACGCCGAACAGGATTTGCTGCTTGCGGACGAACGAGATGATGTCCCACACCACCAGGAAGTAGTTGGCGAAACTGGTCTGCCGCACGACCTCCAGCTCATACTCCATGCGGGCGCGGGCAGCGTCGTTGTTGATCCCGTACCGCTGGTTGAAACCCTCCCAGCAGATGCGCCCCAGGTAGGCGTCCGCGTCCTCGTTGTTGGGCGTGGGATACCGGGGAAGGTGCATCTGCCCGAACCCCAGCGACACGTTGCACTGCTGCGCCACCTCGCCGGTGATGTCCACAGCCTGCGGGAAGTCGTGGAACAGCGCGGCCATCTCGTCGGCGGACCTGATGTAGTACGACGAATCCTCCATCCGCAGGCGTTTGTCATCCATCACGTTGGTGCCGGTCTGGATGCAGATATACACGTCCTGGTACTGGTAGTCGGACTGGCGGACGTAATGGGCGTCGTTGGTTACCAGGAGGGGTACGCCGGTTTCCCGGTTCAGGCGAACCAGGCCATCATTGATCCGGGGCAACTGCTCAATATGCTCGTGCCGCTGCAATTCCAGGAAGTAGTTTTCGCCGAACAGCTCGCGATACCAGCCGACCATCTGCTTGGCGTCCTGGTAGTTGCCGTCGGCCAGCAGGGTCGGCACCTCGGCGGAGGGGCACCCGGACAGGCAGATCAACCCGCTGCGGTGCCGATCGATCAACTCCTTGTCGATGCGGGGCCGGTAATGGAAACCTTCCAGGTGGGAGAGGGTCACCAGCTGCAGCAGGTTGCGGTACCCGGTGTTGTCCCTGGCGATGAGCACCAGGTGGTTGGCGGTGCGCTCGTTGGGAGTGCGGTCATGCCGGCTGCCGTGGGCAACGTAGAACTCGCAGCCGATGATCGGCTTGATCCCGGCTTCCTTGCATTCGGAGTAGAAATCGACCACGCCATACAGCGAACCGTGGTCGGTGATGCTCATGGCGTCCATGTCCAGCTCGCGCGTCCGGTTCACCAGATCCGGGATGCGACTGATGCCATCGAGCATGCTGTATTCGGTGTGTGTATGCAGGTGAGTGAACACGATTGAGAACCTGTTATTGGTTAAGGATTGAAGATATGGTGGGTAGGGAATGATAGCAGGGGGCGGTTCGCCGCGCTATTACCCGGAACGATTACCCAGGGCAATAGCATATGAAATTATGGCTTCGTCACTCCGGCGAAAGCCGGAGGCCACAGGTCCTATGGTGAAAGAATGTGCGGCATGGTTGACGATTTCGGTCACTGGATTCCGGCTTGCGCCGGAATGACGACACTAAAATCGCTCATACGCGATTGCCCTGAACGATTACCGCGATGCCCCGAGGCTTTGCGCCGCAGGGTGGACTTGTGGCTCGCCGTTAATCGCAAAGGCGGGCCACTGCTGAACCGGAGTCCTGGCGGAGCCTACCCCGGAATTTGCCTGGCGAGGTCGGCAACGCGGGCTACGGTGGAGAGAGGTGGAATGACGCCGGGCGGGGTTGGCGTGTTGGCAACCCGGAGCAGCTCCGCTACCGGGATGCGGAGCTGCCGGTGCAGGGTCTCCGCCATCGCCAGCGTCATCTCCTGTTCGCCGGCCAGTAATTCTTCAATATCGCCCTGGTCGCCCAGCAGTTGATTGATAGCCTGTACCGTCCAGCCCTTTTCCTCAACCCAGAACCGAATGAGTGCCCGGCCTTCGGGGACGGGCATCGGAATGTTGCGATACTCGTAGAGCAGAACCAGGTCAACCAGGAGGTCGAGCTCTTCATCCTCCGGAGTGTCAGGTTCGGCATCCATCAGAATTTCAATGCGAGCCAATGCCGCTTCGTATTCCTCTTCGGTCCGGACTGGCTTGATATTACACATTCCCTAAACCTCCGCGGCGTTGATACGGTCGTACTCGGTGTGGCTGCCGATAAAGCGGATGTAAACTGCTCGCCGCCTGTAATTGATATTGACTACTAATCGATAGTCGTTGCCTTTGATGTTGAACACTACCCGGTTGCCAGCAATGATACTCGCGTTGGCGAATTGAGCCCTCACTGCTGCCGGTGTATCCCAGTTTGCATCGTCAGCATCCTGATACCAACTGCGCAAGGGCCGTTCTGCATCAGCATGGCGCTCCCAAAATTCGCGCAATGTCCTCTTGGAGAAGACCCTCATCGTAGCGCCGGGTTCCAGTGGCTGGAATTGCGAAGCGCCATATCTACTGGCCTCGGTTCTCCGGTGCGATCAGCCCGGGATCTCTATCTTCTCCGTCACCACGCGGGTCACTCCCCAACCGGCGAGCCAGGCGGAGTGACGGCCGTCGCCCCCGGCTACCACCACTACGATGTCGTCGACCTGCGGCGCTATCGGCACCATGGTATTCGGGTCGTCATCATTAACCCAATCCGGGTAGTTGCGGTTGCCCCAGTGTCCCAGGCCCGACAGGTCGGCGATGGACATGCGCGCGTTGGCGAACACGTACTCGCGAACGTCCTGCTTGGTGAACCCGTCCGCCGCGATTTCCGCCGCGTGCTCCGGGCTCAGCACCAGCGTCACCTGCGCCCCGGTTCCGATCTGGTAGTAATTCGAAAAGCCGGTGGCCCGGGTCCCTTGCACCAGCGTGCGGAGCACTTCGGTTCCGGTGGATACCGTCGTCTCCATGATCGGGTAGAAGCCCCTGATGGCGTGGAGGGTCACCATGCTGTCTTCGGGATCGAGCCCCAGCTCCACGTGCCTCGGCTCCCACGGGCTGCGCGCCTCGTTCTCCGCGAAGCAGAAAGAGTACCTGCCAGGCATGGCCAGGGTGGCCTTGTCCATGTCGCCGATGATGAGACCGGCTACGTTGCGCACGAACAGGCGCAGCGCCCGGCCGATGGTAGCGTTGGCCCGGTAGCCCGGCCCGAACGCCCCGGAATCGCCGTTGATGCCCAGGCGCTCGGCAATCGGGCCGTTCACGATCACCACCGGCGCGGCGCCGCCCGTGGTGGCCTGGCACCCGGCCAGGTTGAACGACGTTTGCAGGGCCGCCTTCACGCACGCCACCACCACCGGAAAATACTCGGGCCGGCACCCGGCCATCACCGCGTTGATCGCGACCTTCTCGATGGTGACCACCGAGTTGGACGGCTGCGCGATCCCCAAGGACAGGGCCGGGTCCTCGCCCCAAGGCCCTAGCATGCGCTGGACCGCATCTTCCGTGGCCGGAACGACGGGCATACCGTCAGTCCATCCCTGCTCTTCGTAGTAGTCCTGGATCGCGTCGTAGGAGTCAGGCACGTCGATGCGTCGCGAGTTCAAGGCTCGACTGTTGCTTGTCATAACGTTCACTCTTCTGAAGTGGATTTTGTGGTTCGTCGCGTGTGTACAGGTCCGCAACGACGCCGAAATGGTCGGATAGCCGCCGGTCCCCGTCCGTGTTGTCAATCGTCGTCAGTGAGCCGGCGGACAGATCGCCGCTGATGGCGATGTGATCGATTGCGCGCCGCCCCCGCAATCCAAGCCCGGCAGTGGCTATGGTCAAGCCCGGCGTTGGTCCGGCAAGCATGGTCTCTTGCAATTCGGCGCGCACCGGATTGAGTAGTGGCGGAAATGGGCGTCGTCGTTGTCCGATCTGTTGGTTGAAGTCGCCCGTCAGGACGACCGGGTATGACGCTTTGCGGTTTAGAATCGAAGCCAAGCCTTTGAGATACGTGGAATGTTCTTCCCACGGTCGTTTGTCCCTGGATCCCACGTTCACGTTGGCGTTGTGCCAGGGGATGCAGACCCCGATTACCATCACGTCGCCAATCGAGGTTCGGGTGATCCCGGACACGAACCGTCCGGGCGGCATTGCGGAGTCGCCAGACCAGTCTATGTTTCGCCAGGGGTGACGCGACCAGAGCAGGACCTTGCGCCGCCCTTGAATCACGGGACCCCCGGAGTAGGGTTGCGGCCAGATCGAGTAGCCGCATCCCGCGAGCAGATTCTTGCTTGTCTCCGTGAGGCAGATCACCTCGGGATCATGGCTCGCAATGCGGCGCAAAACTTCTGGGCTACGCGCCGCAGCGGGCGTAGCCCATTGAACATTCCAGTTGACCACTTTCATGTTGAAAGCGGCTGGCTATCCGACGCGACCGGGGTTTACTTCCCGTTGGTCAGCATCTCGGCGATCCGGCCGGCGTAGTCGTGCGCCAGTTGCTGCACGTCCGGTATTGACCGCGAAGCCAGCGGGCTGGGCAGAGCCAGGATCTGAACGCCAGGCATTCCCAGCGAGGAGGCGCGGGCGTACGCGGCCCGGGTGAAACTCTCGGTGATTACGCTCACAGACGGGACGCCGCGGGTTTCGGTAACTACTGTGTCGTGGAGACCCCACGCCGTGCAGCTCCCTCAATCCGCGATTCCGTGCACCACCGCATCGCACTGCTCGATCAGTTCTTCGATGGTCTCGTCGGAGCAGGGAGCGCTGAAGCTGAACTTGCGCAGGTACACCACCTTCTCGACGGCATACTCCTCCTCCAGGATGACCTGAAGCTCCTGCAGGAAGTTGTCGGAATGGTACTTGCGGTTTTCCAGCAGGCCGATGGTCTTGCCGGAGAGGCTGGGCAACCGGTCGGTCGCCGCGCGCTCCTCGGTTTTTTGCTCCGGACGCGGGTCCAGTATCTGGATGGTTGCAGTCGTCATGATTCCTCCGATTATTCTTTCAACCGCCATTCTCGTGAAAGCGGGAATCCAGAGTTTATCCCAGCATCTGATAGTGCTTGCCCTCGGTTTTGATGGCCGGGGCGATGACCATTTCGGTCTTGTGGAAATCGCGGACGGTGTACGCGCCGCACATGCCCATGGCCACCCGCAAGGCGCCGACGAGGTTCTGGGTTCCGTTGGTGACGCTGGACGGCCCGTGCATCAACTGCTTCAGGGAGCCCTTGGTGCCGACGTTGATGCGCGTGCCCCGGGGCAGTTCGGGGTGTGCGTTCGCCATGCCCCAGTTGTAGCCGCGGCCCGGAGCCTCCGCCGCCTGCGCAAAGGGTGTGCCCAGCATCACTCCGTCAGCTCCGCTGGCTATCGCCTTGCAAACGTCGCCGCCGGTCCGCAGTCCGCCGTCAGTGATCACGCTGACGTACCGCCCGGTGCGCTGGAAGTAGTCCTCCCGGGCCGCCGCGCATTCCAGGGTTGCGGTCACCTGCGGTACGCCGACCCCGGTCACCTCGCGGGTGGTGCAGGCCGCGCCCGGGCCGACCCCGACCAGCACGGCATCGATCCCAGTTTCCATCAACTCGCTGGCTACGCTGTAGCTGACGCAGTTCCCGACCACCACCGGAACATCGAGCGATTCGATCAACTCGGCAAAGATGAGACCCCGGTAACTGCGGGACATGTGCCGAGCGGTGGTTACGGTGGATTGCACCACGATGATATCGGCGCCGGCCTCGACGGCCATCGGGCTCAGCCGCTTGGTGGTCTGGGGCGTGAACGCGATGGCGGCGATGGATCCAGTCTGCTTGATTTCCTGGACACGCTCGCCGATGAGGTGATCCTGGACCGGCTGGCTGTAAACTTCTTGCAGGTACTCCGTGACCTCGGCCTGGTCCATGGAGATGATTTCCTCCAGGACCGAATACGGATCTTCGTAGCGCGTGTACAGGCCCTCGCCGTTGAGCACCCCCAGACCGCCCATTTCGTGCATCAGGGTGGCGAATCGGGGAGACACGGATCCGTCCATGGCTGAGGCCATCACCGGAGCGTCGAAAGAGTATTGGCCGATGCTCATTTTCGTGGACGTCATTTCCGGGTTGATTGTGACATCGCCCGGGACGATCGCGACTTCATCAAAGCCATAGGATCGTTCCAGTTCTTTGAGCAAACGCCTGACCATTGTGTCACCTCAAAGCTTGCCGTGAAGGATGTCGAACTATAGTGAAAGGCCGCATTAACCGTCAACCCAAATGCGGGTTAGACACGAAAATCCGACGGGGGAACCATTCCAATTGATCAGTAATTCTAGCATTCGGGGGCGCCTTTTTCAGGGCGCCCCCGGTTGTTTTCTTCGACCGTGCGTCGCGGATCAGGCCACAGGCAAGGCGGCCATCTCGCCTTTCCGCACCTTGATGCAGATCTTGCCGTCTTCGTCCATGTCGACGATCGCGGTGTCTCCCGGCTCGAATTGTCCTCCGAGGAGTTCGTCGGACAGCCGGTCCTCGACTTCGTTCTGGATCAGGCGGCGCAATGGTCGCGCTCCCAGGACTGGATCGAAGCCGTTTGCGCCCAGGTACTCCTTGGCCGGCTCGGTCAGCTCGACGCTGATCTCCCGTTCCTTGAGCTCGTCGCGGACCATGTTCATCATCAGGTCCACGATCTGGTGGATCTCTTCCCGACTCAGCGCGTGGAACACTATCGTGGCGTCCAACCGGTTCAGGAACTCAGGGCGGAAGAAGCGCTTTACTTCATCCATCACCTTGTCTTTCATACGCTCGTACGCTTGGTGGTCCGTCTGAGCCTGGTCGGACTTGATGGCGAACCCCAGCGAGGTGTCGCGTTTGATCAAGTCTGAGCCCAGGTTACTGGTCATGACGATGATCGAGTTGCGGAAGTCCACGCGGCGGCCCCGGGCGTCGGTCAGTTGACCGGCGTCGAAAATCTGCAGCAGGATGTTGAAGATTTCCGGATGCGCCTTTTCAATCTCGTCCAGCAGGATCGCGCAGTAGTTCTTCTTGCGAACGCCCTCGGTTAGTTGGCCGCCCTCGTCGTAACCGACGTAACCCGGAGGGGCGCCGATCAGGCGGGCGGTGGTGTGCCGCTCCTGGAACTCCGACATGTCCAACCGGATCATGTTGTCTTCGTGACCGAACAGGAACTCGGCCATGGCGCGAACCAATTCGGTCTTGCCCACTCCGGTGGGGCCAAGGAAAAGGAACACACCGATGGGATGGCGCGGGTCCTTGAGGCCGGCGCGAGCGCGGCGCACCGCCTTGGAGATGCCCACGATGGCTTCGTCCTGGCCGATGATCCGCTTGTGCAGTTCCTCTTCCATACGGAGCAACCGCTCGGTTTCTTCCTGCGCCAGCCGAGTCACCGGGATGCCGGTCCACATGCTGACCACCTCGGCGATGTCGTCCTCGGTGACCTGTGTGCGTTCCTTGCTCCGGTCGGCTTTCCACTCGCGCTCCATGTCGCCCACGTTCTCGGACAAATGGAGCTCACGGTCGCGCAACTCGGCGGCAACTTCGTACTGTTGCGAGGCGATGGCCTCGTCCTTTTCCTTGCGCACGCGCTCGAGGACTTCCATCGCGTCCTTGACTTCTTGCGGGGCGTGGCTGCCGCGCAGGCGAACCCGCGAACCGGCTTCGTCCAGCAGGTCGATAGCCTTGTCGGGAAGGAAGCGGTCGGGAATGTACCGGGTTGACAGCGTGGCCGCGGCCCGCACTGCGTCCTCGGTGATATCCACGTTGTGGTGTTCCTCGTACTGGCCTTTCACGCCGCGCAGGATGTCCACGGTCATTTCGGCGTCGGGTTCTTCCACCCGGACAGGCTGCAGCCGCCGCTCGAGGGCCGGGTCGCGCTCCACGTACTTGCGGTAGTCGTCCAGTGTGGTCGCGCCAATGCACTGGATCTCGCCCCGGGCCAGTGACGGCTTCAGGATGTTGGAGGCATCCACGGCGCCTTCAGCGGCTCCGGCCCCGACCAGTGTATGGATTTCGTCGATGAACAGAACGCAGTTGCCGGAGGTCTTGATCTCTTCGATGACCTTCTTCAACCGCTCCTCGAACTCGCCCCGGTACTTGGTTCCCGCGACCAGGGCGCCCATGTCCAGAGTGACCAGTCGCTTGCCCTGCAGCGTGTCGGGCACGTCTCCTGAGGAGATCTGCTGGGCCATCGCTTCCACGATGGCGGTCTTGCCGACGCCGGGTTCACCGACCAGGACCGGGTTGTTCTTGGTTCGGCGACTCAGGATCTGGGTCACTCGTTCGATCTCAGTGTCACGGCCGATGACCGGGTCCAACTTGCCGCCGAGGGCTGCGTTGGTCAGATCGACGCCCAGCTGGTCGAGCGTGGGAGTGCGGGTGCTGGACCGGCTGCTGGTGGTCCCACTGCCGGTACCGGAGTTGCTGAGGATGCGATGGGTCTCGGCGCGAACCTTTTCCAGGTTGACGCCCAAGCTTTCCAGGACGCCGGCGGCTACGCCTTCGCCCTCCCGCAGTAGGCCGATCAGCAAGTGCTCCGTGCCAATATAGGTGTGGTTCATCCTTCGGGCTTCATCAACCGCCAACTCGACGACCTTCTTGGCCCGGGGGGTGAGACCGATCTCGCCCTGAGCCGGCCGCTCGCCTCGCCCGATGATGAACTCAACGGCCGAGCGCACCTTGGTCAGGTCAACGCTCAACCCGGACAACACTCGAGCGGCGACGCCCTCGGTCTCCCGTACCAAGCCGAGCAGGATGTGCTCGGTCCCGATGTAGTTGTGGTTGAACCGCTGCGCTTCTTCCTGGGCCAGGGACAAAACCCGCCGTGCCCGCTCTGAGAACTTCTCGAATCTGCTGCCCATGAGACTCTCCTGGGTTGAGGTCGGGCCAACCGATGCATGCTGGCCGTGCCATTTTACCGCATTCAGGCAAAAATAAAAGCGGCTTTGCCACCGAATCGTAACGGTAAAGCCGCTTGGTTGAGGTATCAACCTATCGCGCTGTGTGGCCTACAATCGCCTGCGAAATCTTGGTGCGTCATCACGCCCGCCCCCGACCATCCTTAGGGTTTGGTACTTTCCGGCGGTGACCTATTTTCCCACTCCGTTACCAGAGCAGTATCGTCGGCGCTGGGGCGTTTCACTTCCGTGTTCGGGATGGGTACGGGTGGGGCCACCCCGCTTGAACCACCAGAAAGTAACTGTGTGAATTATTGCGCATTGTCGGCGATTTTGCAAGGGTGTCACCAGGGGGAATTTCCGTGGATGCTCGCCCACGGCCGATCCGGGGCCCTGTGCTATACTCAAAACGGTGGCTGGAAATCGCTTCACCGGGGCCGTTAGCTCAGCTGGCAGAGCACCGGACTTTTAATCCGGGTGTCGTGGGTTCGATCCCCACACGGCCCACCAGTGCTCGAATTTCACGCTCTTTCCCGCGAAGATCGCCGCGCGAATCAGGCGGCGGCAGGGAAGGAACGTGGTTAATCTCGTCCGGGAAACCCCCAATGCTGGAGAACATCTCGCTGAAGCGTGCGACCATCCGGGCGGTTCCTCGTCTGTCCACGAGTTGATCACAGGCCTTGCCAACTGACGAGCCGAATGCCTGGCGGACACCCGCCGGCTCATCCGCGACCCAGAGGCCATCGAGGATTGGACATAGCGGTGAACGCCCCTCTGATCCCCGCGGGGTGTGCACGTCAACGCCAACGGGGTCAAGGTCAGGCTGATGCCCACCCTCTTCCCGGGGGTGCATCTCGAGGATTCAAGCGGTCTTTTTAACGCTGGCCGTGATGGCGGCAAGCGCCGGGCTATCGACATGGGCAGGGGTTACGTGATCGACGAACGCACCCTGAAGGAGTTGCTCCAGGAAACGCCGGGTTACAATAGCAACCACCCCGCGCCGAAGAGCAAAGGTTCCCGGGCGGTGTAACTATTCTGGAGTGAGCGCCATGGCCGACCGGGTTCCAGCGAAGCCCCGCAGAGCTTCTACCAAAACCACCGACAACGCCACCGGCGAGGTTAAACTCCTCTCCGGCGGCAACCCTCAGATCGCCAAGGCCGACGGCGATGCCCCGGTACAGGCCTACATTGCGGCCATGCCGGAATGGAAGAGCGATGTCGGTCGCCGGCTTGATGATCTGATCGTGCGCACCCTGCCCGACGTGCGCAAGGCGGTGCGGTGGAACTCGCCCTTCTACGGGGTCGAGGGTCGGGGCTGGTTCCTCAGCTACCACGTTTTCACCCGCTACGTGAAGGTCACTTTCCTCAATGGATCCTCGCTGGATCCGCTGCCACCCGTCGAATCCAAGGACATAGACACGCGCTACTATCATATCTACGAGGACGGCGCGATCGACGAAGAACTCGTCGAGCATTGGATCCGGCAGGCGGCCGCGATCCCGGGCTGGAAAGGGTTCGACACTCTGTGAAGCATCGTGCGTCGACCGCCCTTTGTCGAGTAGCCCGCCGGTCACCTGGACATGGACAAGCTGGAATTTGAGGTGAGCATCGGCGCCGGCCCGTAAGAGGTGTGGCGTGTTCTGCATGAGGACGCGAAGTTCCGCGTTTGGGCGGCGGTCTTCTGCGAGGGATCACACCGCGAAGGTGATTGTAACGCTGGCGGCATGGTCCGTAGAGACTGAAAGGCCTGTAACGGCTAGAGTTTGCATCAAGGAGAAACCGCAGTGCGCGTGATGGTGTTGGTGAAAGCCACCGAAGACAGTGAGGCCGGGGTCATGCCATCGACAGAACTCATCGAGGCCATGCTGGCATTTAACGAGGAACTCGTGAATGCCGGCGTGATGCAGGCTGGCGACGGTCTGAAGCCTTCTGCACAGGGCAAGCGCGTCGCCTTCGACGGAACCGAGCGCACCGTGATCGACGGCCCCTTCCCCGCCGTCAGCGAACTGGTAGCCGGCTTCTGGATCTGGGAAGTCGCGAGCCTGGACGAAGCCGTGGAATGGGTCAGGCGATGCCCAAACCCAATGCCCGGCCCCAGCGAGATAGAGATCCGCCCCCTGTACGAGATGGAGGATTTTGCCGAGGCGATGACTCCCGAACTGGTCGAACAGGAAGAGCGGTTGCGCGAGAGCGCCGGTTCCTGAAGATGGGAACCGGTAGCCTGAGACGCACGTAATCCCATTTGGTCGCACGTTGGCTTTGACGCAATGACGAATATCAGATTGGCAAACGCCCAAGACCAAGATGCCGCCATAGACCTGGTACGCCGGCTCCTGACCGAACTCGGCGGTACCCCGGCTCCCGCGGAAGCCATGGCTGCGGTGTTTGGCCAGTTCGCCGATGATGGGCCAGCGGGGTTCGTCGCCTTGGCCGAGGACGACGGTCGCTTCGTCGCCGTCTGCACCGTGTCCTTCGTGGAGGCGCTGCGCAGCGTCGGCCGCTACGCGATCATTCAGGAGATGTACGTCGACCCCAGCGTGCGGAGTTCCGGCGTCGGCATGGAGGTTCTCCAATTTACCCTTGACCATGCCGTGGCGCGCGGCTGCGCTATGGTCGAACTGGGAACGCCGTACCACGGTGAAAGGCAGATCCAGTTCTACCAGCGAGCCGGCTTCACCGAGGTCGGCGCGCGCCTGCGCTGGCGGCCGTAACCCGACCCATGCCAGCCAGCCCCATCCTCGTCCGCCATTGCGAGGCGGGGGGCCAGGAACCCGACGCGCCGCTCACTGTTGCCGGCCAGCGACAAGCCCGGGAATTGGCGGCCTTCCTGCCCACCCTTCCCGTCGATGCAATCGTCGCCAGCGCCTACCTGCGGGCCCGGCAATCCGCCGAACCCGCGGCGGGCCTCCTGCATCTTCGGATTGAAGTTGATCCCCGTCTCGACGAACGCATCCTGTCGCCGGCTCCAATCGACACCTGGCGACAAGTGCTGCGCGATTCCTTCGCCGATCCTGACCTGAGTGCGCCCGGCGGCGAATCCGCTAATGACGTGCTACTGCGTGCGTGGTCCGTCTTGAATGATCTGCTGGCAGGCTCCCCGGAACTCCCGGTAGTCGTCACCCACGGCAACCTGCTGGCCCTGGTTCTCCATTCGATTGATTCCGGTTTCGGCTATGCGGGATGGGAAACCTGTCCAACCCCGATGCGTATCAGGTCGACGTTGGCGACGACGGGGTGACGAGCTTCCAACGCCTTTGGAACCCGTCGATCCTGCGCTGATCGTTCGGTTGCGCCCGTTTGCCGGCGCATATAAAGTGGGCCGGAAGTAAGCCAGGCATCGAAAATCCCAAAGAGGAGGCACACCATGGCCAGGTTGGAAGGTAAGGTCGCCCTTATCAGCGGCGGCGCTCGCGGTCAGGGCGCCATCGAAGCGCGCATGTTCGCCGAAGAAGGCGCCAGCGTTGTCATCGGCGATATCCTGGATGATCAGGGTCGCCAGACCGAGGCCGAGTTGCAGGAACTCGGCTACAACGTCACCTACGTGCATCTCGACGTCACCAGCGAGTCTGACTGGGAGGCGGCGGTGCAGTCGGCCGTGGACACCTATGGCAAGCTGGATGTGCTCCTGAACAACGCGGGCATCCTGATCCGCAAGAACATCGAGGAAACCACCGAAGACGACTGGGACCGCATCTTCGCCGTCAACGCCAAGGGCGTCTTCCTGGGCACCAAGGCGGCCATCCCGGCCATGCGCGAAGCCGGCGGCGGTTCGATCATCAACATCTCCTCCACCGCCGGCCTGGTCGGCAGCCCCAATGGTTCAGCCAGCTACACCGCCACCAAGGGCGCGGTGCGGCTGTTCACCAAGTCCACCGCCATCCAGCACGCCCGCGAGGGCATCCGCTGCAACTCCATCCACCCCGGCCCCATTGAAACCGACATGATCGCCGACACGCTGAACGACCCCGCCAACATGGCCCTGCGCATGCAACGCCTGCCCCTGGGCCGCGTCGGCAAGCCCAGCGAGATCGCCTACGGCGCGATCTACCTGGCCTCGGACGAATCGTCCTTCGTCACCGGCTCCGAGGTCGTGATCGACGGCGGGACGACCGCCGCTTAGGAGGTATCCGCATGGCAACAGTCATCGACACCCATTGCCACGCCTCGCCCTACTGGTTCGAGCCGGTGGAAATCCTGCTCGACGAGATGGAGCGCGCCGGCGTTGACCAGGCGGTCCTGACCCAGTTCTTCGGCGTGTTCGACAACAGCTATCTGATCGAGGCGGTCAAGCGGTTCCCCGGTCGGTTCGCCGTCATCGCCATCGTCGATCACACTCAGCCCGACGCTGTGGATCGAGTGGCCGAGCTCAAGGATCAGGGAGTGGACGGCCTGCGGTTCCAGTGCTCGTGGCGTTCTCCGGGTGACGACCCATTGGCGTTGTGGCGCAAGTGCGCCGAGCTGGACGTGGTTGCCAGCGTCATGGGTCCGGCGGAACACTACGCCGCGCCGGAGTTCGAGGAGATCATCCGCGAACTGCCCAACCTGAACGTCGTGATCGAGCACCTGGCCGGCGTCGGCGCGTTCTGGGGCCCCGGCCGCGCGGACACGGAAATCCCCATGGACGCCTACCGCCGGTCACTGGAGTTGTCAAAGTATCCCAACGTGTACCTGAAGATACCGGGCCTGGGTGAGTTCTGCCCGCGTCCCCAACCCTTCCGCCAGCCGATACCTTTCGACAACATCCCGCCGCTGATTGAGATGGCGGTGGAGGCCTTCGGCGGCGACCGCCTCATGTGGGGCAGCGATTTCCCGCCCTCGGCCAACCGGGAGGGCTACCGCAACGCCCTGCGCTTCCCCATGGAACTGATCGACTACCCCAGCACGGAGGCGCGGGACATGGTCTTCGGGGGCACCGCGGCGAACCTCTGGGAGTTTCGTTAGGCGGGCATTACCCTGTTGGCACAATCACGTAGGGGCGAATGATCATTCGCCCCATAGGCATCAAGTTAAGGGAAGCTGCCGGTAAGATGGTGATTGCATTCCAATCAATCGCCACCGGAGCTTCCCATGAGCAGTGTGCCAGAAGTTGCCCAGGCCATGAGCCGGGTTCTCACCGGAGTGGCCCAGCAGGCCGCCGCCGAGACGGGGCTGGTGCAACGGCGTTCCAAACTCACCGGTCCCGGCTTGGTGCAGACCCTGGTTTTCGGTTGGCTGGCCGACCCGGACGCCAGCCTCAGTTCGCTGACCCAGATGGCGGCCACGCTGGGGGTGACCATCAGTCCCCAGGGCCTGTTCCAGCGGTTCACGCCCCAAGGGGCGGAATGTCTGTACCGAGTTTTGCAAGAGGCTTTGGGTCAAGTTATTGACGCCGAACCGGTGGCGATTCCGCTACTGCGGCGCTTCACCGCCGTGTTGATCCAGGACAGCTCGGTCATCATGCTGCCCGACGGACTGAGCGAGGTCTGGGCCGGTTGCGGCGGCAGCGGTTCCTATGGACAGTCAGCCCTGAAACTACAGGTCCGGCTGGATTTGACCACTGGACTGATGCTGGGGCCTTTTCTGACTGATGGGCGAACCCCGGACAGCAATTCTGCGGTGCAGACGGCGCCGGTCCCAGCTGGCGCGCTGCGCATTGCCGACTTGGGGTATTACCGACTGGATACCTTCCGGGAATTGGCGGCGCAAGGGGGCTATTTCCTGTCTCGGTACAAAGCCGGAACCAAACTCTACCGGCATGATGGCGCGGAACTGGACCTGCGGAAGCTGCTGTCCACTCCGTCGGCAACCGGCATTGACCGGCCGGTATTGCTGGGGCGCGCCCACCGCTTGCCTGTCCGCCTGCTGGCCGTCAAAGCGCCCCCAGAAGTGAGCGCCCAGCGGCGGCGGCAACTCAAAGACCACGCCCGCAAGAAAGGTCAGCAGCCCAGCAAAACCCGGTTGGCCTTATGCGACTGGACCATCTACGTTACCAACGCGCTCCCATCCCAGATCAGCCGAGATGAGGCAATGGTATTGGCGCGGGCGCGCTGGCAGATTGAACTGCTTTTCAAACTGTGGAAGCAACACGGAGGCATTGACCGCTGGCGCTCCGCCAATCCCTGGCGGATCCTCTGTGAGGTCTATGCCAAACTGACCGCCATGGTCATCCTGCACTGGACTTTGCTGACTGCGGTCTGGATGTACCCGGACCGAAGCCTGGTCAAGGCCGCCGCCGCCGTCCGTCGCTACGCCGTAATGCTGGCTACTGCCATGACCGGACTACTTACGGCAACCATGGTCATCGAGCAGATTGGCTTATGCCTGCGCGCCGGGTGTAAAATCCAGCGGCGTCGTCAACGCCCCGGGTCATATCAACTACTACTCGCCCTAACCGACGACGCTTAACTTGATGCCTATGGGGGCGAATGATCATTCGCCCCCATAGGCATCAAGTTAAGGGAAGCTGCCGGTAAGATGGTGATTGCATTCCAATCAATCGCCACCGGAGCTTCCCATGAGCAGTGTGCCAGAAGTTGCCCAGGCCATGAGCCGGGTTCTCACCGGAGTGGCCCAGCAGGCCGCCGCCGAGACGGGGCTGGTGCAACGGCGTTCCAAACTCACCGGTCCCGGCTTGGTGCAGACCCTGGTTTTCGGTTGGCTGGCCGACCCGGACGCCAGCCTCAGTTCGCTGACCCAGATGGCGGCCACGCTGGGGGTGACCATCAGTCCCCAGGGCCTGTTCCAGCGGTTCACGCCCCAAGGGGCGGAATGTCTGTACCGAGTTTTGCAAGAGGCTTTGGGTCAAGTTATTGACGCCGAACCGGTGGCGATTCCGCTACTGCGGCGCTTCACCGCCGTGTTGATCCAGGACAGCTCGGTCATCATGCTGCCCGACGGACTGAGCGAGGTCTGGGCCGGTTGCGGCGGCAGCGGTTCCTATGGACAGTCAGCCCTGAAACTACAGGTCCGGCTGGATTTGACCACTGGACTGATGCTGGGGCCTTTTCTGACTGATGGGCGAACCCCGGACAGCAATTCTGCGGTGCAGACGGCGCCGGTCCCAGCTGGCGCGCTGCGCATTGCCGACTTGGGGTATTACCGACTGGATACCTTCCGGGAATTGGCGGCGCAAGGGGGCTATTTCCTGTCTCGGTACAAAGCCGGAACCAAACTCTACCGGCATGATGGCGCGGAACTGGACCTGCGGAAGCTGCTGTCCACTCCGTCGGCAACCGGCATTGACCGGCCGGTATTGCTGGGGCGCGCCCACCGCTTGCCTGTCCGCCTGCTGGCCGTCAAAGCGCCCCCAGAAGTGAGCGCCCAGCGGCGGCGGCAACTCAAAGACCACGCCCGCAAGAAAGGTCAGCAGCCCAGCAAAACCCGGTTGGCCTTATGCGACTGGACCATCTACGTTACCAACGCGCTCCCATCCCAGATCAGCCGAGATGAGGCAATGGTATTGGCGCGGGCGCGCTGGCAGATTGAACTGCTTTTCAAACTGTGGAAGCAACACGGAGGCATTGACCGCTGGCGCTCCGCCAATCCCTGGCGGATCCTCTGTGAGGTCTATGCCAAACTGACCGCCATGGTCATCCTGCACTGGACTTTGCTGACTGCGGTCTGGATGTACCCGGACCGAAGCCTGGTCAAGGCCGCCGCCGCCGTCCGTCGCTACGCCGTAATGCTGGCTACTGCCATGACCGGACTACTTACGGCAACCATGGTCATCGAGCAGATTGGCTTATGCCTGCGCGCCGGGTGTAAAATCCAGCGGCGTCGTCAACGCCCCGGGTCATATCAACTACTACTCGCCCTAACCGACGACGCTTAACTTGATGCCTATGGGGCGAATGATCATTCGCCCCTACCCATCATTGGAGGCTTCACAATGCCAAGATTCGCAGTTGACCTCAACACCGCAGACGGCCGCGCCAAGGTCGGAGGACAACCCTGGCGGGTCGCTCCCGGCCTCGTGCCCGGCGAGCCCAACGAAGGCCTGACCGCTCGACTGCTGGCCACGCCGGCGCGCCTGGCCGACTTCGACGACTCCGGCTGGGACATCTGCGACAACGTCCGCCAAAGCCTGTCGGAGGGTTTCACCTTCGCCTGGTACCGAATCGCCGTCACGCTGCCCGAGACCATCGACGGCGTTAACGTCGCGGGCTACCGGGTCTGGTTCGAGACCAACTTCGACAACTACGGCGAGGTCTGGGTCAACGGCGAAATCGACCGGGCCTACGGCAGCATCGTCGGCCTGAACACGCCGCACCGCGTGGAAATCGCCGAGGTCGGCGAGCCCGGCTCCAGTTACGTCATCGCCTGCCTCTGCCTGAACGGCCCCCTGGCGGCGCCGCGTGGCGGCATCTTCATGCGCTTCGCCACCCTGGCCTTCGAGGCGACGGACAACTAAAGGCGCAGCGCGTTATGCTGCGATGACACGGGGGGGTTGTGCAACCGGCCCGTGTTGATTGCGCGTACGGGAGGCACTGTGATGGCGAACTGGCGGCATTGCCCGGCAGTGGAACAGGATGTGGAGCGGCACGGTGGGCTGTGGGTATTCAAGGAAACCAGCGTATCGCTGTATCGTCTATATGAACATCTGGCCGCTGGCGGCACGGTGGGCAGTTTCGCCGAGCAGCACGGCGTGGACACCGAGCAGGTAGTTGCGGCGCTGGAGTACGAAGCCGAGGGTTTTCGCGCCGACCTGCTCATCCGTCCGGATGGCGCGGGGGAAATTGCTCCAATTCACGCCATAGAACCGACCGGCGACGAGATACCCGATTGGGGCAGTTGCACGGTGGTAGCGCGAGCTGCTGGCAAAGTCAGCGGAGCGTGGGTATTCACCGACAGTCGCTTGCCGCTGTGGGCGATGTACTCCGAGTTGGCGGCCGGCACGACGATTGACGAATTTGTGGATTGGTACTGTGGGAGCAAGGCCAAAGTGGTAGCCGTGCTGGAGCATGAGGCGAAGGCTTTACGTACGGAAATACCGACTGCTCATGCTCATACTGCTTGACCACAGTGTTCCCCAACCCTTGCGAGCATACCTGCCGGCCCACACCGTTCACACCGCCGAGCAACTGGGATGGGATCGCTTGCCCGATGGTGAGGTGATGACACTGGCGGAGGAAGCGGGGTACGAGTTACTGATCACCTGCGACAAGGGCATCCGTTACCAATAAAATTTAGTCGGCAGAAACCTCTCAGTTCTGGTGTTGATGTACAACAACTGGCGGTTGATCCGCGCCAGGGTTGATGCCATCACCGCTTCCATTAACGAAATGGGGCCTGGCGAACTTCGGTAGGTCACCATCATTTAGGGGCGGGTCCACGACCCGCCCCAATGCTTTGCTTCGGGAGCGACCGGTTCGCTTACGACAGGTGCTGCCCGTAGAACTGGAAGATGCGCGGCCAGGCGGCGTTGGACGCTTCCACCGCGTAGCTGGGCCGGTCGACCGCAACGAACCCGTGGCCGGCGTTGGGGTAAATCTCGTACTCCCATGACTTGCCGGCGGCCTTGATGGCGGCGTCGGTGGCCTTCACCTCGTCCACCGAGGGTCGCGCGTCATCCTCGCCGAAAATTCCCAGCAGCGGACACGACAGGTCGGACACGAACTCGATGGGAGCGTGAGGCATGGCCGCCGTCGGAGGCTCGCTATCCCGCGGGGTCACGCCGCCGCCCCAGCAGTCCACCGCCGCGCTGAGGCCCTTGAGCTTGCACGCGGCCAGGAACACCTGACGTCCGCCGGAGCAGAACCCGATGATGCCCACCTTGCCGTTGTAGTTGGACAGGTGGCGCAGGTAGCTGATGGCGCCCTCGGCGTCGCCCAGGGTGCGGTCGTCGGGCATGCCGCCCGCCTCGCGGATGCTGTTGCTGTTGGCGACCGGGTCGTCGTGGCCCTCGCGATAGTGCAAATTGGGCATGATGGCGATGTAGCCGTTGTGCGCGAACATGCGGGCCATTTGCTTGCTGGCCTCGTCCCAGCCGGGCATGTGGTGGAACAACATCACCGCCGGAAACGGGCCCTCTCCGAGAGGGCGCGCCAGGTAGGCGTTGATGCCGTCTCCGTTGTGTCCTTCTACCCAGATGTGCTCGGCCATCATTCCTTGGTTGGGCATAACGTGGTACCTCCGCTGCGAAAATGGTTTCTTGGTTTAGCGCATGCATCCGGGCGGTCAGCGGTTTGCGCAGACTCCGCGACGCACGAACGAAGGTTACTATCGGCCCTGCTGCAAGTCAAACGAGAAGGAGCGTCCATCCCGCACGCACAGCGTTCAGCTAACCCAGTCCCGCCTGCGTCAACAGCACCTTGAGCATCCGGCCCATCTGCGCCTCGTGATGCGAAGCGAACGCGGTGAACTCCCGGAGGTTGCGGGCCGCTTCGTGCTCGGGATTAAACCGCTCACCCATGAGCTCGTAGTCGCCCGCCAACTCCCGGTTCCAAATGCGTAGCTCGTCCAGGGTCAGCTGCGGTTCGAACTGAAAGCCGTAGGACACGCCATAGCGGAACGCCATCGGAATACGCACGTATCCGCCATCGCGCCGCAGCATGGTGCCCTCGGCCAGCAGCGTTCCACCGGGCGGGACGGTGAACTGTTCCCCGTGCAGAGTGGGCGCCAGAGGGATGTTGATCTCGCCAAAGGCTGGATCGGCACGCCCGGCTTCGGTGACGTCAATTTTTCGCAGCCCGAACTGGTACCCGCCAGTGGGTGCGACCGCGCCGCCCAACGCCCGCGACAGCAACTGCGCACCCAGGCAAATCCCGACCACCGGCGTCGGTTCCCGGTTGCCCACGTCGCCGGTGGCGGCCGCTCGCAGGTAGGCCATCTCCTGTATCAGCGCCGGGTAGTTGTCATTGGCCGACATCGGGCCGCCCAGCGCGAGTACAAGATCAACATCAGACAAGTCAGGAGCGCCGAATTTGTCGAAGTCTGGAGCGCACGCATACACCGGCACTGTAATCAGATCGAAGCCGGCATCGTGCAATATGCCGGTGAAGTTGCCCCCGAGCGTTTCCACAGGATGGTGCTGGATGATCACTGCTCGCTTGGTCATCCGGCGGTTGCTCCTCGGCGTGCCAAATCAGCCAACACCAACCGGTCCGTTGGGAACGCCAGCGGCTCCGGCGGCTCTTCCGGCGCAAACCACTCGACCTGGTCCAGGTCGTCCGAGGCGGCGGTTTGCCCTCCTGTAACTGTCCCGTAAAACCAGATGCCGACGGTCAGCGAGGCCGGGTTGTGAAAGTTCGAATGCACCGCGCACACCTCACCAATTCGCACCACCAACCCCGTCTCCTCCTCGAACTCACGACGCGCGGCATCCCGGATATCCTCGCCCCACTCGACATAACCGCAGGGGATGCACCATTCCCCGACGTTGCCCCCGGCGGACCGCCGCCCCAGCAATACCCGTCCTGCTGCGTCCAGAACTACCACCGCCACGCCGACCGCCGGGTTACGGAAGTGCACGAACCCGCACGACCCGCAGGACGGCCGGGGCAGCCCACCCCGAACCCGGGTGCCGATTTCCTTGCCGCACCGGGGGCAATAACGATAGTCGGGCGAAACCGAGTCTGTCATCGATCTGGTTTACGTCGCGGCCCGGCCCCGCCGCAGCGCGCGACCCGGCAACGCTCCGGTGTTCTCGCACTGCTGGATCACCACCCGGCCGTTGACGATCACGTACTCGATGCCCACCGGGTACTGCTTGGGGTTCTCCTTGGTAGCCAGCGCCTTTACCGTGTCCGGGTTGAACACCACGATATCGGCCTTGAACCCGTCGCGCAGCAGGCCGCGGTCGGGGATGCCCAGCCGCTGCGCCGGGAATGAGGTCATCTTGCGGATGGCCTCGGGCAGCCGCAGGTGCTTCTCGGCGCGCACGAACTCGGCCAGCACGATGGGGAAGCATCCGTAGGTTCGCGGGTTGGGATACTCGCCGAACAGGATAGCGTCCGACGCGATCATGCCGTAGGGGTGGGACACGAAGGCGTACAGCGTCTGCGCGTTGGTGCCCAGGCCCACGGTGCTGATGCCCAGGTTCTCTTCCAGCAGCAGGTCAAACAGCGTGTCGGCCGGATCCTGCCCGCGCATCTCGGCGATGTCGGTGATGAGCCGGCCGTCGTAGATCTGGTTCTCCGGCCTGGTGAAGTTGGTCAGCCAGTTGTTCTCCAGCCGGCTCGGAGTGATCTCCCGCCTCATTCGCGCCCGGTCGTCGGCGTCCTGTAGCGCCGCGATGAGCCGCTCCGGCCCGCCGTCCTTGGCCCAGTGGGGCAACCCGATAGTCGGTGTCGTTCCCGAATACGGGTAGGTGTAGCAGTCGAAGGTGCAGTCGATGCCCTCGGCCCGGGCGTCCTCCACCAGATCCAGGTGACCCAGGTGGCTGCCCACGCCGGACACCGATTGCCGGTAGTGCGTCAGGTGGACCGGGATGCCGCTGCGCCGTCCGATTTCCACTGCCTCGTGCCACGGCGCCAGGTACCCCTGGCTCAGCAGGCTGGCCCGCGTGTGCGTGTGGTAGATGCCGCCCATTGCTGCCGCCGTTTCGGACAGAGCAACCAGTTCGGCGGTGTCCGCATACGCGCCCGGCGGGTAGTCCAGCCCTGTGGACAGTCCCCACGCGCCCTCTTCCATGGCCTCCCGCACCACCGATTGCATGTCGGCAATCTCGCTATCAGTCGCGTCCCGCTGCTCCCAGCCCACGCTCCAGATGCGCACCGGCGAGTTGCCCAGGATATAGGCCATGTTGATGGCGACCGAGTCGTCGTACTTGCCCAACAGGTCGGCCACGGTGAGCCAGTCCGCCGGCATGGGCGGGTAGCCGTTCAGCCCCGCGTCCAGCCAGATGTAACGGTGCAGTTCCTCCTGCGTCCTGAACGGAGCGTGGGAGATGCCGTCGATTCCCACCAGTTCTGTAGTCACGCCCTGCCGGACCTTCGGGTCGTGGTGCGGTTCGCCCAATATGGTCAGCCCGGCGTGGGAATGCAGGTCGACGAACCCGGGGCAAACCACGAGCCCGGTGGCGTCGATTACCCGCGCGGCGTTCTCGCGCAAGTCCGCGTCGTCGCCCCGGTGGATCGTCACCGTATCGCCCGTGATTGCCACCGCGGCACGGAACCCGGGGCTGCCCGAGCCGTCAATCACCTGCCCGTTGGAGATCAGTAGGTCTATCATGGTTGGATGATAGCACGCGCGTTGAGGAACGGACGCGACGATGAATCTGTTGTCTCGGTTTTTCAGAAATCTGTCCGCCGTTGACAAACGGGGGCAGTACGTTTCCGAATACAGTGTCCATCCGCACGGCTTGACCTTTCTGACGGACGTCAGCGCCGGCCGCTGGGTCGAGGACGGGTTTTCGCCGCGCTTTTCGACCCTGGGCGCGCTGGTCCCGGGCGGTTTCGAGGCACACGGTCGCGTCCTGCATCCGGCGCTGGACGATGCGTTTGAACCGGTGCAGTGGTCAACGGTGGCGAAGTGGTCCGGTCGCGTCCATCACCCGTTGATGTCCTTCGAGGGCATCTCCTCCCCGGCCGACGGTCACGGAGCCGGTGGTCGCCCTTGGCTTGAGGACCCCAATCATGGAAGCATGGAAGAGGAAACGGCAACGGAGTTGGCCGGGTTCCTTTCGCGCTTCACCGGAACGCCGGAGCGTTGCTATTTCGGCGTGTGGGAAGGTTACGGTCAGTACTCGGGCGGCGCCGCCATGCTGACTTCCGACGGTCGCGGCCGCCCGCTGGGTATTCCCCGCGACATCCGGCGGGCGCAGCGCGTCAAGGGCGTGGGCCGCGACTATCTGCTCTACGCGGGCCGGCTGGAGCAAATCGTCGAGTTTTACAGCAACTTCCTGTCCGAACCGCCCAACGTCTGGTGGCCCGAGGATCGCGCCTGGTTTGTCGCCACCGACATCGATCTGGACTCAACCTACGTCGGCGGTAACCGGGAGTGCATTGCGGCGCTGTTGGATCATGACTCGCTGGAAGCTGTGCCCGCCGATTCCAATGCGTCAATCGCTATGACTGCGGACACCATCAACCTGGGCAATCCAACCTGAATGCGGCCGGGCCAGGCGAACGCCGCCGCGCTCATTTCATTCCGAGTGCAACGCCAGCCGGCTCCGACCGAAATCATACTCCATGCGGACCTGGTTCAGCAGGTCGCGTCCCAGCAGGGAATCCAGGCCGTCGGTGACGGGATCGGGTTTAGCAATGGAAATGTGGATCTCAAACTCCTGGGCGCCGCCGTCAGTCTCGGCAAACGTGAGCACGGCCGGCTCCATATAGTAGAGCAAAGCGCCGCCCGCGCTGATGAACTCGGCGGGATTGTCCAGCAGGTCGAACGGGCAATGCAACATTAGTCCGTCGGCTGGATGCAGGATCGTGGTATCTGAACCTGTGTCGACCAAAAAGGTTACCGGCGCTTTCAAACCGAACCTTGGCAGCAACAAATCACAGCTCACCCAGGGTAGCCCGTCGCTGGTGAAGTAGCCGATTATCATCGCCGGCGCTTCCGCCATACGGTCGGGATGCGCCGGCGTGGATTGGTATCCAACCGCAGCACTACCGAATTGGGCGAATACGCGCCGCATTTTTCGAGCTTGTCCAGAATGTCATGAAGTGAATCTCCCACAACTAGTTTCCAGTTGTCTCCCAGGGCGATCCACTGATCAGGATACCTGGTCGTCAGCTCGCTACGGTTGTCACGCAGGAGTTTCGAGCGTGCCGAGTAGTCTTGTAATCCGACCGTTATTTCCTCTGGGGTTTCAGACGGTCGCTGCGGTACGACCGGGTGCCGTGGCGTGATGGCTTCCATGAATTGTTCCCTCTTCGGGCCGGCGAGATACTGGTTCAATTTAGCATTGGCACGATCCAGGCTGCAACGCGCACCGCGTCCGTCCATGACTTCCGTCTGCTACACTGCCGCTCACTCTGCGGATCCAACCCCATTGGAGGCACAACATGACTGAACTTGATGACCGCTACGAACGCGGGCAGGAAACCCGGCGCATGTTTGGCGGCGGACAGATCACCGGTGGCTCGTCGCCCGGCGCATGGGACATCGCGCCCGATCTCGAACGGATTCTCGGCGAAGCCCTCTTCGGCACCATCTGGAAGCGGCCGGCCCTGACGCCCGTGCAGCGCGAGATGATCACGTTGTCCTGCCTGATCGTCCTGAACCGCGAGGTACAGCTCAAGCGGCACCTGGGCAACTCCCTCAATATCGGACTCACCCCGGAGCAGGTGGTGGAACTGATCATCCACGACACCTGGTACGGCGGCGCGCCGGCCGGCATCCAGGCCCTGACCATCTGCAAGGAGGTGTTCGAGGAGCGCGGCATCGACTTCACGCCAGCCCGCATCCACGACTCCAACGAGGACCCCGACAGCCTGTTCCAGCGGGGCGACGAGTACCGCCGCAACTACATGGGTGGCGGCGGTGGTGCGCGGCCTGCTCCTCCGACTGAGGCAGAGCGCGAATTGGGCCGCGTCACCGGCGAGTACTACTGGGGAGCCACCTGGACCCGCCCCGGCCTGGATCTGCCCAGCCGATGCCTCTGCACCATGACCTGCCTCGCCGCCCTGGGACGCGAGGGTCCGCTGCGCAGCCACATCCGCGGCGCTCTGAACATCGGTTTCACCCAGGACCAGATTATCGAGGTCTTCGGGCACATGACCCTGTACGCCGGTATCCCCTTCGCCCGCGGCGCCATGGACATCGCCAACGACATTTTCAACAACGGCTAGTCGGTCACGCATACCTGGTTAGTCATTGCGAGCGCAGCGTGGCAATTTCGTTGGGGCCAGGATCGTCACTGCATCGACGGGGTTGCCACGTCGCTTTGTTTCTGGCGATGACAGGTTTGCAGGAACTGGGTGTTTGTGAGTGGCTAGTCAGAGCTTCGTAACTCAACCAAACGACGCAGGGGCGAATGATCATTCGCCCCTACCCGTTTCTCCGGCTTGGTCGGCCGCTAAATCCCGTAACCCACTTCCACGCATCCCGGCAGCCATCGCCGGTTGTCGGATCGCAGTAACTCCTCGCCGTTGGGCGGGCCATCCATGCCGGGCAGGTAGCGGAACGGCGCTGGGGCTCCGGGCAGGTCGAGTCCGTGGACAATGGGGTCGATGATGCTCCACGCCAGCTCGATCTCGTCGCTGCGCGTGAACAGCGAAGCGTCGCCCTCCAGCGCGTCCAGCAGGAGCCGCTCGTAGGCGTCCGGAATCTCTACCCCGGCGAACCCGTCGTGATAGTGGAACTCCAGCGAGACCGGTTTCATTTCCAGTTCCGCATCCGGCACCTTGGACTGGAACTCCAGGCGCATCCCTTCGTTGGGCTGGACGCAAATGGAAAGTGTGTTGCCGGGTATGTCCACGTCGTCGGGCACCGGAAAGAGCATGTGCGGCGGGGACCGGAACTGGATGATCATCTCAGTGGTCTTGCGCGACAAGCCCTTCCCCGAACGCAGGTAGAAGGGCACCCCGTGCCAGCGCCAGTTGTCCACGTACAGGCGGAGCGCGGCGTAGGTGGGCGTGTGGGAGCCGGGAGAAACGCCGGGCTCGTAGTGGTAGCCGTCATACTGGCCGATCACCACGTTTTCGCGCACGTCCCGCAGCGACATACGGCGCACCGCGCTGAGAGCCTTGACTTTTTCGTTGCGCAACGCGTCGGCGGAAAACGCGTAGGGCGGGTCCATGGTGATCAGCGCCAGCAGTTGCAGCAGGTGGTTCTGGAACATGTCCTTGAGAACGCCGGAGCGGTCGTAGTACTCGCCCCGCTCGCCCACAATCACGTCCTCGGCCACGGTGATCTGCACCTGGTCGATGTAGTTCCGGTTCCAGATGGGCTCGAAGATGGAGTTGGCGAACCGGAACACCAGGAGGTTCTGCACCGTCTCCTTGCCCAGGTAGTGGTCAATGCGATAGACCTGCTCCTCACGGAATACGCTGTGGACGTGGCGGTTCAACTGCTGAGCGGTCTGGAGGTCGGATCCGAAGGGTTTTTCGATCACAATGCGCCGCCAACCCTGCAGCTCGTCCGTCATGCCCGCGTCCGACAGGGCGTGGATCACCGGTTCGTACAGCCCGGGAGCCAGCGCGAGGTAGTACAGGCAGTTGAAAGTGTCGCTTTGCCTTGACGCGGCCTGCGCGATGTCGTCGTATACCTGCTTCAGCGTTCCCGTGTCGGTGACGTCCGCCGAAACATAGGTAAGTCGACCCGCGAAATCCTCCCATTCCTCGTCACTCGCGTCGTCGACCGAGTCGCGAAGTCGCTCCCGGAACTGGTCGTCATCCATCACATCACGGGCCATGCCGATGACCCACACATCACCAGGCAGGCGGCCTTTCCGGTACAGGCTGAACAGGGCCGGGGCCAGCTTGGTGCGCGTCAGGTTGCCGCTGGCTCCCATGATCACGACGGCGGTTACGCTTCCCCCGCCGTCGTCATCGCGCAGCAGGTTCGGCCCGGAAGTCATCATTGCGGGCCCGCCCCGCGGACGGCGTGCCCGCCGAACTGATTGCGCAAGGCCGCCAGCAGGCGCGCGCCGAACGGCTCATCCTGCCGTGAGCGGAACCGCTGGTACAGCGCGGCGGTGATGGCCGGGGTGGGTACCGCCAACTCCACCGACTCGTTGACTGTCCAACGCCCTTCGCCGGAGTCGTCCACGTAGGCGGCCAGGCTTTCGAGGGCTGGATCGTCTTCCAGCGCCCTCACTGCGAGGTCCAGCAGCCAGGAGCGAACCACGCTGCCGTGCTGCCAGGTCCTGGCGATTGCCGTCAGGTCCAGGTCGAAATCGGCCTGTTTGGCCTGGAGCAACTCAAACCCCTCGGCGTAGGCCTGCATCAGCGCGTACTCCACGCCGTTGTGCACCATCTTGGTGAAGTGGCCCGCTCCCGTGGGTCCGACGTGGGAGTAGCCCTTGTCATCAGCCGGGGCAAGGGCCTGGAAGATCGGTTCCAGCCGCCGGAAGGCATCCGCGTCGCCGCCGACCATCAGCGAGTACCCTTCGGCCAGTCCCCAGATGCCGCCGCTGGTTCCGGCGTCCAGCAGGTCAATGCCTCGGGTGGCGAGATGCTCTCCCCGTCGCAGCGTGTCCTTGTAGTTGGCGTTGCCGCCGTCAATAATCGCATCGCCCGACGCCAGGAGACCCGCCAGTTCATCAATCACAGTGTCGGTCACCGCGCCGGCCGGCAGCATGATCCACACCGCCCGGGGCTCCTCCAACTTGTCCACCAGGTCCGCAACCGACGCTGCCGCGGCCGCGCCGCCGGCTCCGCTGGCGGCTACGGCTTCCGCGTTCTGGTCAAATACGACCAGTTGGTGCCCCGCCAGCAGCAATCGCTGGGTCATATTGGCGCCCATTCGCCCCAGTCCAATCATCCCGAGTTTCAAAATCCTCTTCTCCTAATGACCCCGACGGGTAGTCGCGCAGGCTGCTCCGGTCAGGGAATGCTCAATCTATGCAAGTTAGCCCGGTAGTTGGCTGGTATGAATTCACGCCGGGTCACAGGACGTCAATGATGCGCGTTATGCCGTCTGCGGGGTCGCTGCCCAGATGCACCGACACGGTGCGCCGGCCCAGATCGTCCAGCGCTTGCAGATCCCCAAGCGCTTGCGCGTCGGCCAGGACACCAAAGCTGAGATCCCACCCGGGTATCGTGATGTCCGACCGGTGATCCTGGGTGAGTTGCAGGAAAATGCCGGAAGCCGGGCCGCCCTTGTGCAGCTGCCCCGTCGAGTGCAGGAAACGCGGCCCATATCCCATGGTGGTTGCAATCCGGTATTTCGCCATGACCCGTCGGCGCAGCTGGCGAACCGCGCCGCGTATCGCCTCCGTGTCCGGCAGGTACGCCATGATCGCCAGGTAGTCCCCGGGTTGGCTGGCTTCGAGTAGTCGGGCCAGCTTCACGCCGTCGTCTGAGCGCGTGGACGGCAACTTACGGTCCTGCTGCCACTGCTCCAGCACGCTGATGGTGCGGTCCTTGGCGCCTTGCACGTCGGGCTGGTCAAAGGGATGGATGTCCAGCACGTGTCCGGCGATGGCGGTGGCATACTCCCACCGGTAGAACTCGGCCCCCAGGTCGTAAACGTCCACCAGTTCCAACACCGCGACCGGATGCCCGGCGTCTTGCAACTGTTGCGCCAGTTCATCGGGCCCGGTGTTGTCGTCGCTGGCCAGCCGCAGCTGGACAAAGAAGCGGTCGTCTCCGTAGCAACTCTCGCCGGGTTCCGGCAACGGCTCGGCCGCCACGGGGATTACGCCGGTGCGATCCTTCCCAGTGCTCTCCGCCAGGAGCTGCTCGACCCAGAGTCCGAAAGGAGCCAGGCTGTCGGTGGAGATCAGCGTGAGCTTATCTCGCCCGTGCTCGACCATCGTCCCGATTGCGGCGCCCAGCCATCCGCCCGGATTGCCTGCGGCGGGACCGTCATCACCGCAGCGCGCCTGCATCCGCTCCGCCGACGCCAGCAGGCGACCGAGATCAACCCCGGTCAATGCGGCCGGAACCAGCCCAAAGTAGGAGAGCACGGAATAACGGCCTCCAATGTCCGGATTGTTCAAAAATGCGCGACGAAAATTCTCCGCGTCCGCCCGCCTGGCAAGCGACGTTTCGGGATCGGTGACGGCGATGAAATTGTCACCGGCGGTTTCGACGCCCAACGCGGCTTTGACCAGGCCCCGGAAATGCGCGTAGAAAGCCAGGGGCTCAGTGGTGGCGCCCGACTTGGAAGATACGGCGAAGAGCGTGCGCGCCGGGTCTATCTGCCCGGTGGTGGCAGCCACCCAATCCGGAACCGTGCTGTCCAGCGTCAGCATCTTCGGGTATGCCCCGCCATCCACGGCCGGACCGATTACCTGTCGGATTACCTCCGGGCCCAGGCTGCTTCCGCCCATCCCCAACAGCGCTATGTGGTGGTACCCGGCCGAGCGGACCGTGTCCGCGAACTCGTGGAGCCCGGGCAGCTCAGACCGCATATCGGTGGGGAGAGTGAGCCAGGCGAGCCGGTCCGAAATCTCGCTGGGGTCATCGCTCCACAGGGTATGGTCGTGAGCGCGAAGGCGGGCCGGAACATGGTCGGAATCCAGTCTGGCCGCGGCCTGCGTCACCAATTGGGAATAGTCGCCGAGGTGATAGCGTTCGGTCATGGCAACTCCCTCGCCCGGCGTGTGGACACTATGGGGCGATTTTAGCACACCGGATTTCTCACGCCTGCCGTCGGCGGAACAGCAACCCCACACCCGGCGTATAATTTGCGCCAAACCACGGGAGCCAATGGACGGACATGCCTGATTCTAATACCTCCAGCAACGAATCCGCCTTGCAATCGGGCGTCGCTTCAATCGGGGATCTGAAAGTGCACTACCTCGATTGGGGCGGCGACGGCGAGCCGATGCTCGCCCTGCACGGATTGGCTTCTTCCGGTCACTGGTACCGTCGGGTCGCTCCGTTCCTGTCGGACCAATATCGCATCATCGCCCCAGACCAAAGGGGCCACGGCGCAACCACCCAGGCGCCAAACGGTTACGACTGGCAGACCCTCGCCGAGGACGCCGTCCGGCTGATGGATCATTTCGGCATTTCCCGGGCGCCCGTTCTGGGCCATTCGTGGGGAGGGCACGTTGCCAGCAACCTTGCCATGCGCTTTCCCGACCGGGTGTCCCGCGTGGTGATGATCGACGGTGGTTTCCAGGATGGGGGGCTGATGCCGGAACCCACCTGGGAAGCGTTCCGGCAACGCCTGGCCCCGCGCCTGGTCGCCGGCGCTCGTGAGCAATACCTGGATCGCCTCGCCGATAATCTCTCCTTTTGCTGGGGTGATGACCTGGCGGATATCGCCCTCACCATGGTTCACGAAGGCGCCGACGGCCAAATGTACGACAATCTGCGACCCCAGAATCATGCTCAGGTCCTGGAGACCATGTGGAACGAGCCGCCGTCGGTGGTGCTTCCGAGGATCATCGCGCCGGCGTTGGTCATCGCTGCCGGCCCGCGCGCCGACCGAGCGAACTCACAGTTTTCACGACAGCGCGAGGTGATGGTCGCGGCGGCCGAAGCCGCCCTTCCCAACGGACGGGTTCACTGGATCCAGGACACCATTCACGACATCGGATACCACAAGCCCGAGGAATTGGCGTCGGTTGTGCGTGATTTCCTGACCGGAAACTAGCGATCCGGGTCACAAAAAAGCGGCCATGCGGCCGCTCTCCCGGGTTTCGTTACGGGATCGTCAGTCTGCCGCTGCCGGAGACATTCCGTCCGCGCCGATAACCTCGCCACCCACCGGCGCCACGGCGCCACTGGGACCGGACAGCCCGTAGTTGATGGCATAGAGCTGGGCGTAAACACCACCGGATTCCAGCAACTCATCGTGGGAGCCAACCTCCGCGACTCGGCCGGCATTAAGTACAACTATCTTGTCGGCGTTGCGAATGGTCGATAGCCGGTGCGCAATTACGATCGAGGTCCTGCCCTTCAGGATCCGGTTCAACGCCTGCTGGATCAGCAGTTCGGTGTGGGTATCGATGTTGGCCGTGGCCTCGTCCAGCACCAGAATCCGGGGGTTGCCCACGATGGCCCGGGCGAAGCTGATCAACTGCCGTTGACCGATGCTGAGGTTGACGCCGCGCTCGGCCAGTTCGGAGTCGTACCCGTTGTCGAGTTCCATGATGAAATCATGGGCTCCCACCGCCTTGGACGCTGCGATCATTTCTTCGTCGGTGACCCCTTCGCTCTGGTACTGGATGTTTTCCCGGACTGTACCGGAGAAGAGGTAAGGTTCCTGCAGGACCATGCTCATCTGATGCACCAGAGAGTTCCGGGTTACGTCGCGCAGGTCGTGCCCGTCGATGGTTATGGATCCGCCGGTGACGTCGGCCGAGCGGTGCAGCAGATTGACCAGCGTGCTCTTGCCCGCGCCGGTGGATCCCACCAGGGCAACGTTCTCGCCGGCCTTGATGTGCAGGTTGACGTTCTTGAGAACGTCAGTGCCGGGTACGTAGTGGAAGGTGACGTTGTTGTACCGTATCTCCCCGTCGATTTGCGGCAGTACCGTAGCGTCAGGTTTGTCCGTAACGTCCGGCTCAAGGTCCAGGACCTCGAAGATGCGAACGCCGGCCGCCATCGCTCGCTGTAGTTGGCTGTACTGCATGGTCAGCTGCCGGATCGGCTCGAAGAACCTCTGGATCCACAAGGCGAAGGCGGCGAGGGTGCCGACTTCCAGCGCGTCCCGCTGCAGCAGGAAGCCGCCGAACAGCACCACGCCGATACCGATCCCCAGGCCGATCAGCAACTCGACCAACGGTTGCAGCATTCCCGAATAGCGCGCGGCTTCCAGGTTGGCGTCGAGATACTCGGTGTTCAGGGTGCGGAAGTGGGCGAGGTTCTCGTCCTGCCGGTTGAGGCTCTGCACGACCCTGACCCCGGTGATGTTCTGGTTGTACTCGCCGTTTACCATCGCGATGGCGCGCCGGATCCGCATGAACGAATGGCGGGCAAATCGTTGCCAGTACATCAGGATCAGCGTCAGGATCGGCACCACCAGCATGCACACCAGCGCCAGCTGCCAGTCGATGATCAGCATCAGGATGATGATCGCGCCAACCGTGACCAGTTCAGCCAGCGCCAGCGCCATCAATTCGAAGGTTTCCTGCAACTGCAATATGTCGGACTGCATCCTGGACATGATGCGCCCGATCGGTGTCCGGTGGTAAAAGGCGTTGGACTGGTTCTGCAGGTGGCTGAACATCCCCGACCGCAGGTCGTACAGGATGTGCTGACCGGTAAGCGAAATGAAGATGAACTGCAACCGGTTCGACAGGAAGTGGATCACGGTAACCACCATGAAGGCGGCTCCTATGACGTGCACCCGATTGACGTTGCCGTCGGCTACGGCCCAGTCGATGCCATACTTGATCAGCAGAGGAATCGCGGCGTTGACCGCCGCATAAACGAGCAGGGACGCCAGCGCGATAAACGCGTACTTGCGATAGGGCTGGATGTAGCCTGCGAAGCGTCTCACGACCCGGTTGTCGTAAACGCGCCCCACCACGTCTTCGTCGGTAAGGTTGTCGTTGGACGGCGCGAACATGCTGTCGGCGGAAGTGCCGCGCATCCCCCGCATCATGCCGCCGCCGATACCGCCGCCGCCGCGCATCATAGGGCAGCCCTCCCGTAGGCCGGCACTGCCGCTTCGAGGAGGACTTCCTCCTGCGGGCGGAGCTGGAGTTCGTAGATGCTCTGGTAGATGCCGTCCTGGCGCAGCAGTTCGGCGTGGGATCCCCGTTCCGCGATGACACCTTTGTTCAGAACCAGGATCTGGTCCGCTTCCCGCACCGTGCTGAGGCGGTGGGCGATCACGAAGGTGGTCCGGCCCTTCATCACTTCGGTCATGGCCCGGTGAATTTGCCGTTCGGTCTCCACGTCAACGCTGGAGGTGGAGTCGTCCAGGATGAGCACCGGCGGATCAATCAGGATCGTGCGGGCGATGGAGAGGCGCTGGCGCTGGCCGCCGGACAGGGTAGTGCCCCGCTCTCCAACCCACGTATCGTACCCTCCGGGCAGGGACATGATCTGGTCGTGCAGTTGCGCAACCTTGGCGGCGCGTTCCACGTCTTCCTGGGTGGCGCCCACGACGCCGTAGGAGATGTTGTCGCGGATGCTGGCGCTGAAAAGGTACACGTCCTGGTGCACGATGCCCACGTTGCGCCGCAGCGACTGGAGCGTGAAGTCCCGGATATCGTAGCCGTCGATGGTGATCTGCCCGGAGGTCACGTCGTAGAACCGGGGCAAAAGGCTGACGACGGTGGTCTTGCCGCTGCCCGGAGCTCCCAGTATCGCGGTAACCTGGCCGGGATTGGCGTCCAGATCTACCTGGCGCAGAGCAGGGGCCCGGTCTTCGTAGGAGAACGCAACGCGGTCAAATATGACGTGGCCGTTGGCGCGGCCCATATCCGAGGCGTTTGGCCGCTCCGATACCGGAGATACCGTGTCCAGAACGGTGAACAGCCGCTGGCCTGAGGATATCGCTCGCGAAAAGGTGTTGATGATCTGGGCCGACGCGCGAACGGGGAATGTGAGCTGGTTCAGGTAGAGGAAGAACATCGCCAGTTGGCCGAGCGTCAGGTCGCCCCGAACCACCAGCCAGCCGCCGATCCAGAGGATGATGCCAAGGGCGAAGGTGAAGTAGAGGGTCATCCACGCGCTGTTGGTGCCCTGCATCTTTTCCGCGTCGTAGTACTCAACGCGCAGTTCTTCCGCCTTGCGATTGTACTTGGCGCGCTCGTAGTCTTCGGAAGCGAAGGCTTTGACCACATGCATGCCGGCCAGGTTTTCCTGGAGCACCGTTACCGATTGACCCATCACTTCCTGGACGTGCAGCCACTTGCGGCGCAGGGCGCGCATGACGAAGGACGACCGCAGGATGATAGCCGGCACGAATATCATGCTGACCAGCGCCAACTGCCAGTGCACTATGAACAGAATGATGGGAATGGCCAGGATGCGAATGACCACGTCCAGCGAGCGGATCATGCCCAGGTTCACGAACCGGCGCATGGCCTCCACGTCGGCGGTCGCCCGCGACATCAGGTCGCCGGTGTGTTCCTTGTCGTGGAACGCGAAGCTGACGTTCTGGAGTTTGTCATAGAGCAGGTTGCGGCAGTCGAACGAGACCTTCTGCGACAGCGATTCCGTGGTGTACGTCCGGCCGAAGTCGCAGAACCCGCGACCGACGCTGACCGCCAGGATGCCGACACCGAAAATCACCAGCGCCTGGAGGGAGAAAGCTTTCTCGAAGAACCCTTTGGTGACTGGGTCCTGGCCAACCATCAGGTCGATGGCGTTCCCGAACAGCCAGGGAATGGCCAGCGAAAATCCGATCGCGAGCAGCGCCGTGATATACGCCAGCGACAGGCGGATCGGGTAATGGGAGGCCATGCCGATGATGCGCCAGAGTATGCCCATTATGGACCGTCGGCGGATGCGCCGTTGGCCGGCGTCGCGCTCAAGGTGTTGCGGGTGGGGCTACGAGAATCGCAAGGGCGTGCGGCATCCGCTACGAACCCGGATGAGATTATGAAATCGGATAGCATAGGCCCTGCAATATACACCTAAAACTTGGGCTGGGCAACGCTGGCGCCGGTCCGAATTGGCGTTTTTGCGGCCGTTTGCTCTGCCGCGGTCCCACCCTGGCGGATGGCCGTATGCTTCCCGCCAGGTCGCTTCGCGCCCCGACCGGCGCCGTGGCGTCCCCCCTTGTCCCAGCGGGCAGACCCTTGTCCACGCAGGCTAACGCGACCGACCAACCCCGGCGTCGGAACCGACGCCCATTAGCGTTCCATGCGCTCCGGCGCGGACATCCCCATGAGGGTCAGGGTTCGCCGGAACACCACCTGAGCGGCGGCTACCAGTTTGAGCCGCGCCAGTGTCAGTTCATCGTCTTCCGGGTTGGCTGAAATGACCCGACAGTTTTCGTAGAAGTGATGGAACGCGGTCGCCAACTCCATCGCGTAATGGGGCAGGTGGTGCGGTTCGAGGTTCTCCGCTACCTGCACGATGAGTTCAGAGAGCCGCAGCATCGTGCGGATCAGCGCCAGCTCGTTGGGGTGCGTCAGCAGCGCAACGTCACCGGCGGAAAAATCTATGCCGCGCTCGGCGGCGAGGCTCAGGATGCTGGCGTTGCGCGCGTGGGCATACTGCACGTAGTACACCGGGTTTTCCGATGATTCCCTGGTCGCAAGATCCAGGTCGAATTCCATCTGCGTAGAAGCTGCCCGCGCGAGGAAAAAGTACCGGCAGGCGTCCATTCCCACCTCGTCCACCAGCTCGCGGAGGGTGACGAAATCGCCGGTCCTTTTTGAGGCGCGGACCGTCTCGTCCCCGCGCTTCAGCGTCACCATCTGGGATATGAGCACGGTGAGGTTTTCCGGTTCCACTCCCAGCGCCGAAACCGCCGCTTTCATCCGGGGCACGTGGCCCTGGTGATCCGCCCCCCAGATGTCGATCACGCGGTCGAACCCGCGCCCGCTGAACTTGTTGTAGTGGTAGGCGATGTCCGACGCGAAATAGGTGGGCTCGCCCGAGGAACGAACCACCACATTGTCCCGTTCGTCCCCCAGCGCGATGGAATTGAACCAGAGCGCCCCGCTTCGCTCGGCCAGATGGCCGCCCTCCCGCAGCGCCGCGATCGCTCGATCGTAGTCGCTGGTGGGGGTGTCCTCGTTCTGGAACAGCCGGCGCTCGCTGAACCAGTTGTCGAAATTCACGCCGATGGCGTCCAGGTCGTCGCGAATCAGGTCGACCATCTTCTGCCGCGCGATGTCGCCGATCCGGCGGATGGCCGACGGCTCCGGCAGCTCCAGCAAGCCCGATCCTTCGGTCTCTATGATTTCTGCTGCAATGTCGGCGATGTAATCTCCCTGGTAGCCGTTTTCCGGCATCTGCGCTTCCCGGCCCAGGGCCTGCTGGTAACGGGTCCAGACCGAGCGGTAGAACGCCTCCATCTGAGAACCGGCGTCGTTGATGTAGTACTCCCGCGTAACTTCGTACCCGGCTGCCTGCATGGTGTTCGCCAGGGCGCTGCCCAGCACTGCCCCGCGGGTGTGCCCCACGTGCACCGGCCCCGTCGGATTGACGCTTACGAACTCGACCATGACCTTCCGTCCGGTGCCCGCTTCCGCCGAGCCGAACCGCTCCCCGGCGGCGATGACGGTTTCGACCTGCCGCTGCAACCATGCGTCGCTGAGCTTGAAGTTGATGAAACCCGGGGGCGCCGGCTCCAGGTTGGCGATCTCCGGGCCCGGTTGGATGCGTTCCGCGATCAGTTGGGCCAGATGCATCGGATTCGCCCGCGCTGCACGGGCGAGGCGCAATGGGAGATTGGTGGCGAAATCGCCGTGCTCCGGATTGTTGGGCCGTTCGATCTCGATGTCCGGAACGGCGTCCACATTGATCACCCCGTCGCGGTTGGCCTGCTCCAGGGCGGAAGCGACGATCGCAGCTACGGTATCTTTCACTAGCATGATATTCATCCAACTGGGAGAAGATTGCGCTGGTCTTACATGGTAGCATCCCCAGGCATTTTCCGTCCCGGCGATGTCCGTGAGTAACGTGGGCGCGGGTTGGGGTTCACCACTCCGGGGGCCAGCGCATGCCCGCGGCCTCAAAACACCCCGCGGTTTTACGAGCCGGTCGTTGGCGAATTGCGGCGGCGTCACGAGCGGCAACAAGCGCCGACGAAGCCGGCGCCTGGCGGCTATCCCTCAGCGATTTGGAAGGGATAACCCAGGGCGCTGGCGGCGGCAATGTTCGCCGTCATGTATCCTTCGGCGCTCCGGGACATGCCGTTTTCTCCTCGCATCTCGTTCCCCTTGTCCACCAGGGCAGCGGCTTTATCCGCGATGTCGGATACGCCAAAGGCCATGTGGTACGGACCCGGACCAAAGGTCTTCAGGTATTCGCCCATGGCCGATTCGGGGTCCAGCGGCTCGGTGAACTCCACGTTGGTCTGTCCCACCTTGTAGACGGCGTTCTTCATGCCCCGGCCTGGAAACACCTCGATCTTCTCCGGCGTCATACCGAAATTTTCCTCAATGTACGCGGCCATGGCGTCGGCGTCGTGGACAAGGATTCGGACGTGATGTATAAACTCGAACATCGCCATTTCTCCTGGAGCATGAATTAGGCTGGGAGCGGAGGGGCGCAAAGATGTCGAAACGGATTCTGTTGGTCGGCGGTGACGAGTTCCGGGCATCCTGCGCCGGCATGGACCGTCACGTTCTCGAGGCAACCGGAAATACCAACCCCCGCGTCGCCATCGTACCAACGGCCGCTGCCTTTGAGAACCCCGACCTCGCAGCGGGCAACGGCGTGCGCCATTTCACCGGCTTGGGAGCCTCTGGGTTCAGCCTGAGCGTAGTGTGCCGCGAAGACGCCGAAAACCCGCGCGTCGTGGCGCAGTTGGACGGCGCCAACGTCATCTACTTCACCGGCGGCAGTCCGGAGCACCTGCACTCGGTGCTGTCCGGGTCCCCGCTGCTCCATGCCGTCAACGCGGCGTGTGACGCCGGCGCCATCTGGGCCGGCTCCAGCGCCGGCGCTATGGTGTTGGGCTCGGTGATGCGCCGCCCGTCGTCCGGATCTCCCGTATCGCCGGCCCTGGACGTTGTGCCCAACGTGATGGTGCTGCCTCACCATGAGAGGAGCGATCCTCACGCCGTTACCGATCAACTCTCCGGTTCGGCCACATTCGGTCTTACCGTGCTGGGCATCGACGGCGGTTCCGGTGTTCTGCTGGGACCTGACGGCGCCACCGCCCTGGGCGCCGGCAATATCACCGTTTACCGCTCTGGTGAATGGCGCCGGTACGCCGCCAGAGAAACGGTGCCCGACCTGACGGTTAACGGTCCGACGTCCTAGCCTCGCCGGGACCGCAATTCCGCCCACACCGCGTTCGGCGAAACGCCGGCCGACGCCATGAGCGTCAACGTGTGGTACAGCAGGTCCGCGATCTCCGCCGGCAGGTTTTCGGTCTCGCCGGTGGCTGCCGCCAGGGCGGCCTCGCCGGCTTCTTCGATCACCTTCTGGCCAACCCGGCTGGTTCCCTCGGCCAGCAGCTGGGCGGTGTAGCTGCCCTCCGGCATCTCCCGCTGCCGGTCCTTGATGACCGCGAACAGATCGTCCAGTACGCGGGGGCCGCCATCGGAGCTCGTGTACTCCTCGGGCAGGCCGTCCATTTTCGTGTAGAAACACGAGACTTCCCCGGTATGGCAGGCCGGTCCGTCGGGCTCCACCTTCAGCAGGATGGTGTCAGCGTCGCAATCGACGTACCACTCGCGCAGGTTGAGGTAGTTTCCGGACACCTCGCCCTTGTGCCAGAGGTCTTCCTGGCTGCGGCTGTAGAACCACACCTGTGTGCCTTCCACCGTCCGCTTGAGCGAGCCGGGGTTCATGTACCCCAGCATCAGCACCTGGCCGGTGTTGATGTCCTGCGCGATGGCGGGTACCAACCCTTTGTCGTCCAGTTTCACTTCGCTCATCATGTCCTCCGTGGGGTAAGGGCTATCCCAGTTTGTCCAGGACGTCGGGCAGTTCCAGCAGGTCGCGAATCTCGGCGTCCGGCGTGGGCAGGTCCGCGTCCGCCGGGCGATCGAACCGGTTGATCCATATCGCGGTCATGCCCACCGACCGCGAACCCATGACATCCTCGAATTGGCGATCTCCCACGTAAGCGCATTCCGCAGGGCGCACTCCGAGCTGACTCACGGCCGCGTCGAAGAGCCGCCGGTCGGGTTTATAGCACCGCAGGGCTTCCGAGGATATAACCGCTCCCAGGCTGACCGGTATGCGCGCCACGACCGGGTTGAGGTAGGCGTCGTCGGCGTTGGATATAACCGCAAGTTGACGGGTTTGGCCCAGGATCGACAATGCTTCGACCGAATCGGGGAACAGCGGCCGCGTGCCCAGGTCATCAATCGACCGCTGGGAAGCCGCCATGGCATCACCAGTCAGGTTCAGCTCGTTGAACGCCTCTGCGAAGGCGTGGGCCCACCCGTCCAGATAGGAAATGAACGGCGCTCCCGGCGCGGTTCGCCGGTCCCGGAAATTGCCGGCGCCATAGTCCCAGGCGTGCCGCAATGCTTCCGGGGTAGTTTCCAATTCCTGTTCCTCGATGATTGCGGAGAACGTCTGCCGCCACAGGTCGGTTCCGTCCTGCGCTATCGTATTGAACATGTCGAAGATTACGGTGGTGATAGCGCTCATCAGGTTCCTTTCCCAGTGAGTTGACGGGGGTCAGATTCTCATCGGAACGCCGCAGGCCGCCAGGTACTCCTTGGCCTGCGCGATCGAGTAGGTTCCAAAGTGGAAGATGCTGGCTGCCAGCACGGCGTCCGCCTCGCCATCGGTGAAGGCATCGTACAGGTGTTCCAGGGTGCCGGCGCCCCCGCTGGCGATCACGGGAACCGGAACCGCCAGGGATATGGCGCGGGTCAAGGGCAGGTCGTAGCCGTCCTGCTGGCCGTCTTCGTCCATGCTGGTCAGCAGGATTTCCCCGGAACCCAGGGCAACGGTTCGCTCCGCCCACTTGACAGCGTCCAGGCCGGTTGGGTTCCGGCCACCGTGGGTGAAGACCTGCCACCCGGAATTTGCGTCGACAGACAGCGAAGGGTCCTTCGCTGCCGGGAACTCTTCGCTCGGCGTCACGCGACGGGCGTCGATGGCCGTGACGATGCACTGGCTGCCAAACTGCGCCGCGCCTTCGATCACCAACTCCGGGGTATTGATGGCGGCGGTGTTCACGGAGACCTTGTCCGCCCCGGCGTTCAGCATGCGGCGCACGTCCTCGATGGACCGGATGCCGCCGCCCACGGTGAGCGGGATGAAGACTTGCTCGGACACACTCCGCACCACCTCGACCATGGTGTCACGGGAATCGCTGCTGGCGGTGATGTCCAGAAAAACCAGTTCGTCCGCGCCTTCCTCGTCGTAGCGCGCGGCCAGTTCCGCCGGGTCCCCGGCGTCGCGCAGGTTGACGAAACTGGTGCCCTTGACGACGCGGCCGGCGTCAACGTCCAAGCAGGGTATGATGCGGCGGGTCAGCACGGCAGGATTGTCATCCGATGCGATAAGGCCCAAGAAGGCTCAACGTCAGCCGGGCGGATCATTCGGTTTCGCGGGCCAGGATGGCGACCTGTTCGGGGGTAAGCGGCATACCCTGCGCTGCCAACTCGCGCCGGATGCGCTCGCGCTCTTCCTTTCGACCTTCGGCTTTGCCCTCGGCTCTGCCCTCGGCTTTGGCTCTTTTCTGGACCGCTTCTTTGGCAGCAAAGAACACTTTGAAACCTCCATATAGCGCCGCTGTGGTGGGGAACAGCAGCAGCGTAGCCACTATTATAATTCCGTCTTCCTGTTCGGTCAGCCCTTTGAGCCAGCCCAGGGCCGGCAGTTGACCGCACGGCGCGCAGTCGCTGACCAGCACGGCTGCCAGCATACTGATGCTGACTGACACCGCCCCGTCGAAGAACCTCCATATTGACCGATTGCTGTCGTGGTTTTCCGTCATAACGTCCTTGCTCACTGGTTGGCCGGGTGCGTTTCACTTGATCACGAGAAAGTCAGATCCTTTGATGGCCTCGTGTTTGCTCTCGATATCCTTGCCCGGAGTTCGGGCGGCCACTATCATGTTGCACTGATCAACGGCCTCAGGCCGATTGCACACAGGAGGCAAAGCATGGCATTGACACTCGCGGACAGCAACCGGATCATGGCGGCAGCCATTGCTCAGGCGAACGAGCTCAACATCAAAATCAGCGTGGCTGTCGTGGACTCCGGCGGCCGGCTCGTCGGCCTGCAGCGCATGGACGGGGCGATCTGGGCGTCGGCCTACGGATGCCAGGGCAAAGCGGTCGCGTCGGCGGCCTTCGGACGACCCAGCGGCGAGATGCAGGACCGGGCCACGGCTCCCACGCCGGCTGGCATTCGGGAGCGCTCCGGATCCGAGATGATTTTCGGCCAGGGCGCGGTTCCCATCGTGCAGGACGGCGCCGTGGTCGGAGCCTGTGGCGTCGGCGGCGGCACCAGCCAGGAAGACGAGCAATGTGCGGCTGCCGGAGCGGCCGCCCTGTAACGGCACACGTTCCCAAGAACCAAAAGGGCGGTTCGCGCTGGAGCGAACCGCCCGATCAATCCCGTTGGTCCGGATGCGGGCAACCGGTCAGTCGAGTAGCGGTTCCAGTGTCGCCACAAATCGGCGTACTTGGGAAAGCCCTTGCCTGACCATCTGCTCGGTCTGCCAACCTTCGTAAAAGTTGGTGTGGAGCGAGGAAGCCGCATGGAAATCGGCGAATATGTCGCTGTCCTGTAATTCCCTGGCGAGAGAATCGACTGCTATGAACAGGTCGTCGTGCTGACGGCGCTCCCACCCGCGTTTCTCGGCCACTGCTTTGACGACTTGCGCAGCCGCCCCCCAACCCTTTTCCGACGCTTGCCGAAGATCTCCTTCATCCAACTCCAGAAATGCTCGGTTGAGAAAATCGGACGCCGCAGCCTGGTATTTCAATATCTGCATCGGTTGCGTCATACCCCGCCAATGATTTGCATCTACCGATTGTACATTGAAACCCGGCTATACCCGCATTTACGGGATCAGGGCCAGCACGCAAGCCGGGCTGCCGCTGCCGCCCACCAGAGGCAGGCGCCCGATGACCAGCGTCGCGCCCTTGGCCGGCAACTGGTCCACGTTGTTCAGGCATTCCAGCACCAGGCTGCTTCTGCTCAACGCCTCCCTGCTTGCCTTCAAATCCGGGTCTCTGCCGGCGTCGACTCCATGGGTGTCGGTCCCGATGCCGATCGCGCTTCGTTCCTCGAACAGGAATGACACCGTCTCGGACGTGAAACCCGGTGTATGCATCTGCCCGTCAGCGCCCCGGTTGATGAAGCGTTCGGGTTCGCCCCAGTATAAGCGCCAGCCTGTCAGCAGCAGGACGATGGATCCCGCGGTGATTTTGCCGTGCCGGCGCTCCCACTCGACTATATGGTCCACCGCCAGCATATAGTCTGGATCCATCCCGGTCCGGCTGCGGGAATCGATTACCACGGCTGGCGTGATCAGAGCCTCGGGCGCGATGCTGTCCGGCCCGGAGCCCTGATCGAAAAGCGCTGACGCTGTCGAAATATGGGTGCCGCTGTGCTCTCCCATGCTGAACCGGCGCAGGAAATAACCGTCAGACTGTATCGTGGCCACAGTCTCGAACTCCACTGGAGGGTCTCCGGGCCAGATCGGCGTGCCGGGCCGGATCGGGTGCGTCAGATCCACAACCCGGCGAAAGGCGACGGTCCGCGCCGGTTGGTACATGGTCGCAACCGGCTCCTCAGGCCGCTGCCCGCAGGGTGCGGAGGACCGGCGGGGCGCTGGAGCCCGGCATACCGGCGGGTATCATCGCTTCCATGTTGGCCAGGTGTTTGTCGACCCAGACCATGGCATCGGGGAAGCTGCGGGTTGCGCCGAGTTCGGTCAGCTGGCCGAACCCGTTGCGGCCATAGATCACGTAGCAAATCGATGGGACCTCGCCGTGGATCAGGTATCCCCGGTAGGAAATCCGGCGTCCGCCGGCCGGGATGCGGGACGTCGCGACGGCATGGGTGGCGTTGATGACGCTGGTGCGGATGTCGGTGCTCATTACAACTCCTGTCGCGCCGGTTGCAGCGCATTTGTATTGAGCGTATGTTCTAACAAACGTCCGTTCTATGTCAATACCAGGGCCATCCAATTTGCGGATATTTGTTCCAATCCGTGCGCCGCTGGGCCGTGGAAAAGGCCGGCGATGTCGCCGGCCCGATTCGCGCGGTTGAGCCAAACCGCTATGCTCAGTTAGCTTGTTGCAGGAACTGTTCTACGGATACGGTTTCCTGGCTGGACGTTCCCATGTCCCGAACCACCACGGTCCCGTCGCGGACCTCGTCGTCGCCGATGATCACGGTGGCAGCCACCCCCAGCGCGTTGGCCTGTCGCATCTGCCCCCGCAGGGCCCGGCCGCCGTTGGCCAAAATCGCCCCGACCCCGGCGTTGCGCATCAGGCTCGCCAGGCGGACTCCCTCCACGCGGGCATCCTCGCCGATGGTCGCGATCAGATAGCGTGGCGACGGTTCATCGGGCACCAGCGTTTCGGCTCGGCGCAGGTTGAGCGCCAGCCGTTCGATGCCGCTGCCAAACCCGATTCCCGGCGTGGGGCGTCCGCCCAACTGCTCGATGAGCCCGTCGTAGCGCCCGCCGCCGCAGATCGTGGATTGTGCGCCTTCCACCGCCGGTTGGATCTCGAACACCGTCCGCGTGTAGTAGTCCAAACCTCGCACCAGCCGGTGGTCCACCCGGTAGGGTATGCCCGCCGCGTCCAGATAGGAACGCACCCGGTCCCAGTGGGTCTGGCACTCCGCGCAGAGGCACTCCACCGACTTCGGCGCTTCTTCGCCCAGGGCGCGGCACGTCTCAACCTTGCAGTCCAGCAGTCTCAGCGGGTTGCGCTCCAGCCGTTGCCGGCAGTCGGGACACAGGTTGGCGGCCTGGCCCTGGTAATAGGACTTCAGGGCCCCGATGTATTCCGGTCGGCATTGCCCGTCGCCGATGCTGTTGGTCAATAGGGTGATGTCGGAGAGGCCGATGCCCTGGATAAAGGTCCAGGCCAGCTCGATCACTTCGGCGTCCACCGACGGGTCGCCGTCGCCGATTGCCTCCACGCCGAACTGGTGGTGCTGGCGGAACCGGCCGGCCTGCGGCCGCTCGTAGCGAAACACCGGGCACAGGTAGTACATCCGCACGGGCTGCGCCTGGTTGTGCATCCCGTGTTCCAGGTAGGCGCGGCACACCGGGGCCGTACCCTCCGCCCGGAGGGTCAGGTGATCGCCGCCCCGGTCCTCGAAGACGTACATCTCTTTTTCGACGATGTCCGTGCCTTCGCCGACGCCGCGCACGAAGAGACCGGCGTCCTCGAACATCGGGCTGTCGATCCTGCCATAGCCGAACCGGCGGGCCACGTCGGTGGCGTGGGACTCGATATAGCGCCAGTACTTTTGCTCATCGGGGAGGCGGTCGGCGGTGCCCCGTGGGGCCTGAAAGGTTGGCATGGCGTTGTCAGCGCTCCGTTGGTGTTGCTAGGTGGATTATCCGCTGTATCAAGAGCGGTCGTCAGTTTCGCCAAACAGGACTTTTTCGGCTTCCGGTGATAGGGTTACGCCCTTTTCTGCGAGCTCCCGCTTTATGCGGGCGCGCTCAGCCTGTTGGCCCTCATGGCGGCCTTCTTCAAGCAACTCTTGCTGCCAGGCTTCTCGCCACCTCTTGTATTCCTTGTAAGCTGAGAAAACCATCTTGACCCCCGAGTAGAAAACCAGCGCCGTGGGGAATAGCAGGGCCATGCCCGCTATGATCACCCCGTCTTCCTGTTCGGTCAGCCTTTTGAAAAATCCAACTACCGGCCATCCGCCGCAACGGTCGCAACGAGCAATGGCATGCGCCATGATGATGCTGGCGCTGACCGATATTGACCCCTCAACGAACGGCCACGGCGCGCCCCCAGGCTCTTCTCGCAGTATATCACCCGATAATCTCCTGGGATTGCCGCGTCTCCTCCCGCTCCGCCTCATGCCTTGCCTTCGGCTTCCAGCTGCGCCACTTCTTCCGGCGTCAGCCCGCCGATGCTGCACAGTACGTCCCGGTTATGCTGACCCAGCGTGGGCGGCGGGTTTGCCGGCGTATCGACGCAGCCCGTGAGCTGCACCGGCGTGTTGACCGTGCGGAAGGGACGGCCGTAGGTGTCGCCGCTGTCCACGAACATGTTCCGCGTCTCCAGGTGCGGGCAGCTGTCCAGGTCCGCCGCGTCCTGCACGATGCCCATGGAAAACCCGCAGTCCAGCAGGTGCTGGTTCAGCTCTCGCTTGGGAATGTTCTGGGACCACTCCTCGATGGCGGGAACGATGTGGCTGGTGTAGAAGGGTCCGGTTACGCCGCGACCCAGGTAGCGCGGGTCGTCGGCCAGTTCGGGCCGGCCCACGAGGTTCCACATGGCCGTCCACTTGTCGTCGGCGTTGCCGGCGCCGGCCAGCACCACGAAGCCGTCCGACGCGCGCAGGGTGAGTTGCGCGGAGAACATGTTCTCGCGGGCCGTCGTGGTGACCTGCCCGGTTGACTGGAACAGCGGCATGCTGCTGGTGGTATGCGCCGCCATGCAGTCGTACATCGCCATGTCCACGTGCTGGCCTCTGCCCGTCTTGCGCCGCGACTCCAACGCCATCATGACGCCCAGCGCGGCCCATACCGCCGGCACCGAGTCGCCCATGTTGTCGCCCACCATCTGGGGCCCGCTTTCCGGCGTCCCCGTGGTCACCATCCAACCGCCCATGCCCTGGACGCAGGGGTTGTTCGCCGGCCAGTTGGAGTAGGGTCCGCGCAATCCGTCGCTGTCCCCGTAGCCCGAGATGCTCGCGTACACCAGCCCGGGGTTGATTTCGCTCAGCCGCGCGTAGCTGAAACCAAGGCGACCCATGGCGCCCGGCCCCCAGTTGTCCAGCAGCACGTCCGATACCCGGAGCATGTTTTCGAAAGCGCGCTTGCCGACCGCGTCTCTCAGGTCCAGGGATACGCTTTTCTTGTTGCGGTTGACCCCAAGATAGCGCGCGCTGACCTGAGATCCGTCCGGACCCTCGACAAAAGGCTCGTTCCTGCGCGCCTGGTCGCCGGTGCCCGGCCTTTCGATCTTGATCACTTCTGCGCCCATGTCCGCCAGGATCATCGAGCAGAACGGCCCCGCGACAATGTGCGTGGCGTCCAGCACGCGCAGCCCTTCCAGCGGCAGCGGTTGCAGGTTCGATTCAGGATTGGCAGTTGAGGTCATGGTCCAGCTCCATCAGCGTACCGGGATTAAAGGGGTTGGGGCGATGCGCCCCCCGTAACTATACGGGAACACGCGCACGGTCGCGCCGCAGTGGTGTCCCGTCCCTGGCGATTCGTGGCGCCACCGTGCGAATTGGTGTCGACCCTTTCGGGGCACGCACTCCGAGCTAACGGCTACTAGCGCGACCTCTCGCGTATGTAGTCCACCATCTCCAGCAGTGAGCGTCGCGGAGCGCACTCCGGCAGGTCGTCCAGCGCGGCCGCGGCCTCGGTGCAGTAGTTGCGGATCACGGCGAAGCAGTCGGGCACGATGCTCGAACCGTCAATCATGTCCAACGATTTCTGCAACAGTTGGTCGACGTCCGACCCGGCGTTGGTTATGGACGCGAAAAGTCGGTCTATCGGATGATTGTCGGGGTACCGCTCGATCAACATGATGGTCGGCAGCGTCAGCACTCCTTGCAGCAGGTCGTTGCCCACCGGCTTGCCGATTTCGCTGGCGTCGCCCTGGATGTCCAGCAGGTCGTCGACGATCTGGAAGGCCATGCCCACGTTGTAGCCGTAGGTGCGCAGCGCCTGGACCTGGCGCTCCGGCGCTCCGCTGAGGATGGCGCCGGTTTCGGCGGACGTGCAGAACAGGGACGCGGTCTTGCGATAGATGCGCTCGTCGTACAGCCGGCGGGCCTTGGACGGGTCAAAGGTGGTGAAAAACTCGATCAACTGCCCGCTGGCCAGTTCCATGATCGTTTCGGAGAACCGCCGAATGACGCGGACTACTCCCGTATCGCAAACGAAGGTCGCGGACGTGGCGAACAGGTAGTCTCCCAGCAGCACCGCGACGTGATTGCCGTACATCTTGTTGATGGTCGGCTTGCCCCGCCTCAGTCCGGCGTTGTCCACCGTGTCGTCGTGGATCAGGGTCGCCAGGTGCAGCAGTTCGACGGCCGCCGCCATGATCAGGGAGCGTTTGCGCTCGTGCTCGTGGAATTCCGCCGCCAGCAGGGTCAACGCCGGGCGGACCCTCTTGCCTCCGGAACGCAGGGCGTAGTCCAGAAGCGGGTCCAGGTCGGCGATGTCGGTCTGGCACAGCTCGTACAGCTGCTCCTCGACCTGGGCCAGCTGGTCGACCACCGGAGCGTAGATCGAAACGGTTTGCAGGTCCAGCCCGGTCTGCACGGTGGATCGCTCAGGCAACGGTGGATCGCTCAGGCAGGGGAGGGATCAGGCGGAGACGCCCAACTGGCTGGCTTCCTGCTCGGCCACGTCGTCGTCCAGCTTGGCGTAAAGGTTCGACGGGTTCCGCAGTATGCCGCCCGGCTTGATGGACCCGACCAGCGCGTCGAAGTCCCACGGCTCGGCGGTGACGTCTCCGTCAAATCCGAGGAACCCATGCAATTTCTGGCTGGTGAACGGGAGATACGGCGACAGCATCACCTTCAGGCAATTGAGCACCTGGATGGTCGTGCCCAGTGAACGCGCGGCATGCGCCCGGTCTTCCTTGATAGCCTGCCACGGCGCCCTGGCGTCGAGATACCGGTTGCACTCCTGGGCCAGCCCGAAGGCCTGGCTGATGCCGGCGCGGAAGCGGGTGTGGGCCAGGCTGTCGTCTACCGCCGTCATGGTCTCGCGGGCGGTGCGCAGCAGACCCAGCTCCAGCTCTTCCGGAGCCGACGCGTCCACCGGAACCTGGCCGTCAAAGTTTCGGTAGGTGAACCGCAACACCCGGTTGACCAGGTTGCCGTAGGTGGCGACCAGCTCGTCGTTGTTCCGCCGCACGAACTCGCCCCAGCTGAAGTTGGTGTCGCCCGTCTCCGGCATATTGATGGACAATAGATAGCGCAGCGGGTCCGGATCGTATCGGTCCAGGTAGTCCGGGACCCAAACGGCCCAGTTCTGGCTGGTTGAGAACTTGCGGCTCTCCAGGCTCAGGAACTCATTGGCCGGCACGTCGTAGGGCAGGTTCAGGCCGCCGTAGCCCATGAGCATGGCCGGCCAGATGATGCTGTGGAAGGGGATGTTGTCTTTGCCGATGAAGTAGTACGTCCTGGTGTTGTCGTCCTTCCAGTAGATCTGCCACTCGTCCGGTTGTCCGTTGTTGGACGCCCACTCCACGGCCGCCGAAAGGTATCCGATGACCGCCTCGAACCACACGTAAATCCGCTTCTCGTCGTAGCCTTCCAGCGGCAGCGGGACGCCCCAAGTGAGGTCACGAGTGATGGCGCGGTCTTTCAGGCCACCCTGCAGGAAGCTCCGGGTGCCGTTGGCCACGTTGGGCCGCCAGTGTTCCTGTCGGTTGATCCACTCCAGCAGCGGGTCCTGGAAGGCAGACAGCTTCAGGAAGAAGTGCTCCGAATCGCGAAACTCGGGGGTCGCGCCACAGATGCTGCACGCCGGTTTCACCAGTTCGATGGGGTCCAGAGTGTGACCGCAGCTGTCGCACTGGTCGCCGCGGGCCCGCTCGTTGCCGCAGTGTGGACAGGCGCCCTCCACGTACCGGTCAGGCAGAAAGCGGTCGCATCCCGAGCAGTGGGCCAGGAGCATGGTGTCGGGATAGATGTAGCCCTGGTCCTTCAGGCGTAGGAAGAAATCCTGCACTACCCTTTGGTGGTTCGCCGTATGCGTGGAAGTGAACAGGTCAAAGGAGATGCCGAGGCGTTCCCACGAGTCGAGGAACTGGGCGTGGTAGCGTTCCAGCACTTCCTGGGGCTCGATGCCTTCCTGGTCCGCGCGGATGGTTATGGGCGTGCCGTGGGCGTCGGAGCCGGATACCATGAGCACGTCGTTGCCCTTCATGCGGTGATAGCGGGCGAAAATATCGGCGGCCAGGTAGCAGCCGGCGACGTGTCCCATGTGCAGCGGGCCGTTGGCGTAGGGCCACGCGACACCTATCAAGATGCGCTCGGGCACGATTACCCTCCATAATTCGATGGCTGAAATGGCAAACCAATTCTAGCATAACGCGTGCTCAGCTTACGTGTGGATGAGGCGCTCCGAGCGGCATTATTCGACGGGTCGCCGACAGGCATTCGTCGGGCTCGCATCGCGGCTGGCGTCGCATGCTGGTTTGTTGCCGCCGATGCGTTAGAATACACGCCATCCGTTCACATCCCGTCACGGTCGCCCTACGCGGGCTCCACAGGCAGTATCGCCATGACTGAACCCATCGGCCCAGACCTCTTCAGGCGCTTGAAAACCGTCGGAGATCCGACGGTCTCCCCCGATGGGAGCCGGTGCGCATACGTGCTCTCATGGATCGACCGGGAGAGCTCTGAGCCCCGGGCGCGCATCTACCAGGTCGGGCTGGACGCCGGAGGAACCGATGGGACTCCTCGCCCGTTCACCCAGGGTAACAACGACGGCCACCCTCGCTTCTCTCCCAACGGCGCATCCCTGGCGTTCCTGAGAGCCGGCGCCAGCGACGGCGATTCCGGCCGGCAGGTCTGGTTGATGCCGGCCGCCGGCGGCGAAGCGGCTCAGCTCACCAACCTGGATGCCGGCGTCAGGGAGTTCGCCTGGTCCCCGGATTCCGCTCGGCTGGTGGTGGTTTCCGATGTGGAACCAGCGGACGCTGCTGGAGACCCGGACCAGCCCGCTGCCAGAGAAGTGCGCCGCATCCGTTACCGGCATGACGCCATCGGCTGGCGCGGCGACAGCCATTTTCATCTTTTCCTCGTGGATGCGGCCACCGGATCATCACAAAAGTTTACCTCCGGGGATTGGGACGACATGGCCCCCGCGTGGTCACCGGATGGTCGTCGCATCGCCTTCATATCCGGGCGTTCCAGCAACCGCGACGTCACTGCTACCAACGAAATCTACGTGCTGGACGTCCCCGATGTGGCTGTCTCCGATGTGGCTGTCTCCGAGGAAGAGCCTCCGGAACCTGAACTGTGGTCCCACGGCCTCAGTGACGTTGCCGCCGTTTCCTGGTCGCCCGACAGCGACCGCCTCCTCGCCGCTGGCGGAATCGGCGACGGGCTCATGGTGCTGTGGCAGGCCTATCTGTACGTGCTGGAGCCGGGCCGCCCGCCGCATCAATTGACCGACGACAGCCTGCGGCCCTGCCTCGGCTATCCGGGCATATATCCTCCCCTGGATCTGCGATGGCTGCCGGGAGACGGGGATGGCGGCAGGATTGTCTTTCTGGGAGATTCCCAGGGGGAAACCAGACTCTACGAGATCCCGGTGGGCTCAGGCGGGGTTTCCGTTCCAACCGCGATGACCGATGGCGGCGAGCTCCTATCGGGATTCGCCATGGACGCCAGGGCGCGTCGACTCGTGGTCACCGGATCCGACCCGGCGAATCCGTCGGACGCCTATGTGATCGACCGCACTTCCAGGACGGAAGGGAGAGGTCGCGGGCGACTTACGGCTCACAACGACAGCTGGCTGGCCGAGCACGCTTCCGCTCCCATGGAGAAGTTCCTGCTCGAGCGGGAGGATTGGGATATCGAGTGCCGCCTGTACCATCCGCCCGGATTTGACCCCACCCAACGCTACCCGTTGGTGCTCGAAATTCACGGAGGCCCCAACGGAGCGTTTTACGACTCGTTCGTTCCGTGGCACCAGGTGTTGGCTGGCGCCGGCTACCTGACCCTGGCGGTGAACCCCCGCGGCTCATCCACCTACGGAGAGGAGTTCGTCAACGCGGTTCTGGGCGACTGGGGCGGCGACGACTACCACGATCTCATGGCCGCAGTGGATCTGGTGTGCCAGCGCGACTATGTCGACACCGACCGCCTGGGCGTTCACGGGTACAGCTACGGCGGGTACATGACCACCTGGATGATCGGGCACACCGACCGCTTCCGCGCAGCGGTGGCCGGCGCCCCGTGCATCGACCTGTGGACCATGTACGGCACCTCGGACATCGCCACCAGCTTCGGCGAAACGCAGTGGGCCATCCGCCTTGCCGGGGGTATGCCCGTCAGCCGACCGCTGGCCAACGAGCTGTCCGAAGGTGTGGACACCCTGGCCTTCCGGCTGCTCCAGCGGTCGCCCATCAAGTTCGCGCCCCAGGTCGAAACCCCGGTGCTGCTGCTTCACGGCGAATCCGACGCGCGGTGTCCGATAGGGCAAAGCGAGCAGTATTTCCAGGTGTTGAAGCGGCTGGACAAGGAGGTGGAAATGGCCCGCTTTCCCGGCTGTGGCCACGGTTTCCTCCGCACGGGACACGTAGCCTTGCGTCAGGCATATCTGGAGCGCATGCTGGGCTGGTTCCAGCGGTGGCTCTGATCGACCCGCCCGCCGGCAGTTAGACGACGCCTCGCGCCGACGTCTCGCAGCCCTTGAGCCCCACCAATTGGCCCGCCCCAATGAGAGGATGCAGCCATGCCTGACCCGGACCTGAGCGTTGAACAAGTACAGAAGATGGCCGAGCTTGTTGGCGTCCCCATCGATGACGTCGACCTGCCCGAAGTTGCCAACCGGTTCGCCAGCCTGATGCAGGAACTCGACCGCCTGCGCGACCTTGACTTGGAAGGCATCGAACCCGTCACCATATTTCCCGATGCGGACGCGCAATGACCTGCTCGGCCTGGTCCGCGTTATGGAGAGCGTCTTATGCCGCTGAATTTGGCTGGTTTCCGCGGCGCAATCGTCAGTCTCGCGGCGGTCATTGAACGCAGCGAGGACCGGACTGCCATGGACAGTTTGGATCCTATCCTCCGCGTGGCGGTCCGAGCCGGAGCCATCAAGCATTTCGAATTCACTTACGAGTTGTCCTGGCTATCGATCAAAAAATGGCTTGAAGCCAACGTGAGCCCGACAACCGGGGATGGTGTGACGAGGCGGGAACTCTTCCGGCTGGCGGCGGAGAGCCGTTTGATAGTCGACGTCGACCGATGGATGCGCTATCACCAGGCACGCAACCGCACCTCCCACACTTATAGAGAGACTATGGCCAACGAAGTTTATGACGTAATACCGGAATTTCTGGCCGATGCCCGATTGCTACTGGCAAGATTGGAGGCCAACAATGATTGATGCCGCCCCGCACCAACTGGCAGAAATCAAGACTATCTTACACCAGCACGTACCCGGATCTGAGGTGCGTGCCTACGGCTCCCGGGTGACCGGAAAAACTAAACCGTGGTCAGACCTGGATCTGGCAGTGGTCGGCCCTTCCCCTATGGGTTGGCAGAATGTGGAGTTACTGATCGAAGCCTTCCAGGAGTCCACCCTGCCTTTCCGCGTTGACGTCCTGGACTGGCACGACGTATCCCCCGCGTTCCAGGCGATAATCGCTGAACATTACGCCGTCATACAGGCGGGCCAAACCGCCGGAGTTTCACAATGACCTCTGCCCAATTGCTCGACGACATCGTCTTTCTCTCCGCCGAGGCTACGTCGGCCGCCATCCGCAACGGAGACTTCACCGCCACCGACGCGGTCAACGCCTACCTGCGCCGCATCGACGCCATCGATGGCGACATCAAGTCCTACATCACCGTGTGCCGCGAAGAGGCTTTGGGCGCCGCCGCCGATGCGGATGAAGCGTTGCGTCGCGGGGATGCCTCCACCATCAGGGGCGCATTGTTCGGTGTGCCCATGGCCATCAAGGACCAGTTCAACACCGCGGGCATCCTCACCAGCAACGGCTCCCGGGCCTATGCGGAAAATGTACCGACCGAAGATGCCACGGTGGTGACCCGTCTCAAGTCAGCCGGCGCCATCCTGCTGGGCAAGCTGAACCTCAGCGAGCTGGCCATGGGCGGCACCGCGGACCCGCCGTACGGCACGCCCCACAACCCGTGGCGTCACGGACACACGCCCGGCGAGTCCAGCAGCGGATCCGGCGCGGCCCTGGCGGGGCACCTCTGTGCCGCGTCCGTCGGCGAGGACACCGGTGGCAGCGGACGCGGCCCGGCGTCGTACTGCAACGCGGTGGGATTGCGACCGACGTTCACCCGCATCAGCCGGCACGGCATCACGCCCATGTGCTGGTTCATGGACGCCGCATCGCCGATGACCAAGACCGTCGAGGACTGCGCGCTGGTTCTGGGCGCCGTCGCCGGCTATGACCCCATGGACCCCACGACGAGTCGCCGGCCCGTGCCCGATTATCGCGGCATGCTCGACGGCGACATCCTCGGCATGAAGGTTGGCCGGATGACGGAGTTGTGCGACGCGCCCGACATGCACCCGGACGTGCGGCGCGCCACCCACGCCGTGCTGGACACCCTCGCCGCCTTGGGCGCGGAGGTGGTGGACGTTTCCCTTCCGCTCACCGAAATCGCCGGCGCCATCTTCGTGGGTATCGCCGATACCGAGGGAGCCGGCGCCCGTGACGGGCTGATGCGACGTTCCCCGGAGCTGCTGGACCGGGCTTCGCGCACTCGCCTGCAGAGCGCCTCTTTGGTGCCGGCCAAGGTGCAGAATCGCGCTATGAAAGCCCGTGTCCTGCTGAGACGCCAATTCGAGGAGGCTTTCCGGCGAGTGGACGTCCTGGTGTCGCCCACCGCTCCGTACCCGGCGCCCCGGCACGACGCTCTGACTGCGCCCTTCGAGTCGGCCGACGACGTCCGCCAGCGGTTCTTCTTCCGCCGCTCGTACACCGGTTGCTATCCGTTGGCCGGTATGCCCGCCGTGTCGATCCCGGGAGGGTTCACCGAAGATGGCCTTCCCATCGGGGTTCAGCTGGGCGGTGACTCCTTTGCGGAAGGAGCCATACTCAGAGCCGCCTACGCCTACCAGCAGGCCACCGACTGGCACACCCGGCGCGCGCCGGTCTAGTTGGTTGGTGACCCGGTAAGTGGGTCAGGTCCGGAAGGTTACCCTGCGGAACGCTTCGGCCAGCGTCAGGCCGCTGTAATCCTCGTCGGCATAATCGCTTCCGGTCTGAGCCGCCTCTTTGGCCCGCGCCCTCACGAAGCCTTCCAGGTCTTCCCTGGAGCGCTGTCGGGCCTGCGTGCGGTGGGCCATTACCGCGTCCATCTTCGCGTCGAAATCGGCGGCTATGTCCACGAAGGTGTTGGGGTTTTCCGATCCCCAGAACATGATCGCCGCGGTTTTGTGAGGCTCGATCCCTTCGTTGGCGAACAGCTCGCCGAAGTGCAGATGGTCGCGCGCGTAAGGGAATACCGCGTCCAGAGCCACTTGTCCCGCGATGCGATGGTCCCGGTGCCATTGCATGTTGCGGCGGTAGGGCTCGGTGGTCAGCACGACATCGGGCTTGACCAGGCGGATCTGGCGGACCAGGTCCCTGCGGAAGTCCGAGGTATCCTCCAGTTCGCCGTCGGTCCTGCCCAGCATCACCACGTTCTTGACGCCCAGCACGTCCGCGGCGGCCAATTGCTCCCGACCGCGTATGGCCGCCAGTTCGGTTGGGTCGATCTCCGGATCGTCCGTGCCCCTGCTGCCGTCGGTGCAGAGGACATAATGGACATCAGAGCCGCCGCGCACCCAGCGGGCTATGGTGCCGCCCGCCCACACCTCAGCGTCATCGGGATGCGGAATGACCACCAGGGCGCGTTCGGGTGTGTTGTCCATGGGATGTAATCCTCCGGTAAAAATTCTGTCGACGGGTCCGTGCCGGGAAATCTGGCGAGCCGTCGCCCGGCCGTTTGCCGCCCGCCCGGCTAATCCTGGATGCCCGTGACCACTGGCGCTGATTCTTGCACGCGAGGCGGCGGGGCGTCCGGCAACGGAGGCGCGTCTTTATCGCAACCCCACAGCCAGTGCGGATCAGGTCCGGGGATCTCCGCGCCGTTTAGCGAAACGCGGCCAGTGATGATTTCGCCGGCCAGGATACCGCCCGAGATGATGATGCGCATGGCTTCGTCTACGGTGATTTCGGTGGGCCTGACCTTACTGGAAGCGGCCACCACCAGGTAGCCGGAAGACGGCACCGGCGTGGTGGGCACGTATATGGACAGGTGGTCCTCCACGCCGTCCAGCTTGCCCAGGTTCGACGTGATCAGCCCGATCGACCATACACCCAGTCGCGGGAACTCGATCAACACCACTCCCCGGTAGTCTTGCGCCTGGGTGTCCGACAGGAAATCGATGCCCACACGGGTCGTTTTGTACACCGCGCCGATCACCGGGATCCGACCAATGAGATCATGGACCTGGTTGATCAGGAACTTGGCCACGGCCCAGCCGATGAGCAGTCCGACGACGTAGATCACGACCAGCACTGCCGCAACCCCCACCAGGTCGGTCCAGTCGAACCCGCCCGTCTTGGGAATGTTCAGCCAGCGGACGAATGGCTCCAGCAGCGAAGCCAGCACATCATAGAAGAAATTGAAGATGAAATAGGTCACCAACACCGGCAGGAACACCAGCAGGCCGGCGCCCAGGCGGCTCTCCACGTGGCGCAGCGCAGAAGCCAGGGGCCGGCGTCGCCGGCGCGGTTGCTGGCTGACGGATCCCGGGAAATTGGGAAAACCGAGGTCGTTGGGGGTCAGTCGGCCGCGACGAGGACGCTGCTGCATCAGTGAGCCATCTCCGCGCCGCGTCCGGCCGATCCCAGGCGTTCGTAAAGCTCCAGCAGGCGGCCCGCCACCTGGTCCCAGCTCAGGGTTTCCGCGCGGTTGCGAGCGGCCCGCCCCATGCTGTCCCGCAGGTCCTCGTTGGCCATGATCATTTCCAGCGACTGGGCAAACGCCTCGGGACAGCGCCACGACTTCAGGTATCCGGTCCGGCCGTGCTGAACGATGGTCGACAGCCCGCCCACACGGGAAGCTACCACCGGAGTACCGCAGGCCATGCTCTCCAGCGCGGCGAGCCCGAAACTCTCGTAGAACGATGGGACGACGCACACGTCGGCGGCGGAATAGTAAAGGGCCAGACGGTCCTGGGACACGCGGCCCACGAATTCCACGGTGTCGCCGAGTCGCAGGTCGGCGGACAATTGGTGCAAGCGCTCCAACTCTCCGCTGCCGTCGGCGTCGGAACCCACAACCAGCACCTGAACGCCCTCTTCGGACTCCAGCGAGGCGGCGGCATGGAGCAGCAGATCAGCGCCCTTCAGCGGCTCGATGCGACCCACGTACAGCATCACCTTGTGTCCATTCAAACCCAGTTCGCGGCGCGCTGCCGTTCGGCCGATGGGCCGGAAGCGACTCAAATCGACCCCGCAAGGTATCAGTTCCACCCGGTTGCGGTCAGCTCCGTACAGTCGCACCATCGCGTCCCGCTCGTGCGGGCTGAAGGCCACCACACAGTCGGCGCCCGCGATGATCCGTTCTTCGGTCTCCTGCCGCACCGGCGGCTCGTGCTCCCCGGAGCGCGATTGCATCTTGATGCGCGACAGGGTATGAAAGGTCACCACCTGCGGTGCGCCGGTATCCGCGGCCACGCTGGCGCCGGCCCAGCCGCTCAGCCAATAGTGGGAATGGATGGCCAGGTATCGAAAGTTGTGTCTCTCTTGGTGTTGCCTGACTCCCGCCACGAAATCGTCCAGGTAGCCGGGCAGATCGCCGAGCGGGGCGCCGGCGGGTCCGGCCGGCACGTGAACGTAGTGAACGTTGTCGTTATCGGCCTCGGCTCCGCCACATTGGTAATCGTGCTCGCGCGTGAGCACGTCGACGGCAACTCCCCGGTTCCCCATCGCGCGGGCCAATTCGCGCACGTGAACGTTCATGCCTCCCGCCTTCCCTTGTCCGGGCGCGGCCAACGGGCAGGTGTGGTAGGAGATCAGTGCGACACGGCGCGGACAATCGGATATCAAGGCGAGGCGCTCCTGTTGCCGGAGACAGTCCTCGGCCCGACGCTGGGCCGGCCGCATTTCGGCAATATCACGCTATTCGCAGTCACCGCCGGTCCAACCTTCGCGCTGCAGCGTTATGCGGTAGAGGTGGTGGTCGCGGCCGCCCAACCGGTACTTGTAGGGTTCGTTTCCTCGCAGGAAATCGAAGTATCGGTAGCCTTGCTCCAGCGCGTCGCGCAGGCACAACGCGTGCAGCAGCAGCCCGACGCTGTAGTAGCGGTAGTCCGGGTCGTGACCGCTGTTGTACAGCATGCGCACGCCGTCGTAATCCAGGCACAGCGAGGCCGCCACCGGTTTGTCGTCCATTTCCATCAAAAAGAGCCGGAGCGCTCCCTGGGCCGCCGTGGTCGCGATGAGCTGCCGGAAAAACTCTTCCCGATCAGCGGTGAGAAACTCGGCCTTCGCCGGATCGCTGCGTCGCATCAGGTCAAGGAACGTGTCGATGCGTTCAACGGCTTCACTCGCATCCGAAACGCAAAACCAACGCCAGTTTTCGTGGCCCTCCAGTCGTCGCAGCTTGCGGCGCAGTTCGTGCCGGTCTTTCTTGCTCAGGCCCGCCAGGTAGTCATCCCACGTGGGGGGCAGGTCGAGGCGAGGCGCAACGTCCTCTTCGGCAATGTCCACCGAATATCCGCGGGCTCGCGCCAACTCAGGCAACATCGCCAGCGTCGGTGAGTCTTCGCCCACAGAATAAAGGTCGAGCTTCCGGCCGCCGCCCGCGTCGATAGCATCCAGCAGAACCGGGAAAAACGCCGGCTCGGTACCGCGCGCGATGACGAAGTCATTGTAGTCAAAGGTGTCGCTGTTGCCGACAAAGGAAAAATTGTCGCCGCAGCGCGAAAGCGACGCCAGGGCGGTGAATTGCCCCGCGGCGTCCGTGAGGTAAAACCCCGCCAGCGAACGGCCATTCTGAAAGGCGCTCCACCACAATTCCTGCCAGGCGGGCGTGATGTACAGGTTGTTGACTACCGACCGGCCGAGCAGGTCCTGCCATTGCTGTCGGACTTCCTCAAAGGACGTGATCGGGGTTGCTGATGGGACGGTTGTCATGTCAGGCGCACCGGTTACCCGCGGCTGTCCAAAAGGCTTAGCAGTTCGTTTGCAGAATACGCCGGCCCGGCGCCGTTTTCCCCGCCACCGGCCGCATGCCGTATCGCGGTGGTCACGACGCGATGACCCGGCTTTTGGATCCCGCGCATGGACATGCACAGGTGCTCGGCTTCGATGCGGCACGCCACCGCCAGCGGCTGCACCCGCGACATTACGGCGTCGGCCAGCTGGGCGGTGAGCCGCTCCTGGACTTGCAGACGCCGGGCCGCGGTTTCCAGAGCCCGGGCAATCTTGCTGATCCCGGCGATACGCCGGTCCGGTACATAGACCAGGCTGGCTCTCCCGAAGAATGGCAGCAGGTGATGCTCGCACATTGAGTAGAAAGGGAGATCCGCCACCAGCACGGGATCGTGGGTCACGTCATCGGAGAACATCGCGTCGATCTCCGCGGCCGGGTCCACCCCCACCCCGGAGAACAGTTCCCCGTACATTTCCGCGACGCGCTCCGGCGTGCGCCACAGGCCCTCGCGCCCGCTGTCCTCGTCAATGTACTTGAGGATGGCGCCCACCGCGACCTCAATGGCCGCCAGGTTCATTTGGGATCCGGCGACGGTCATCTGGCGGGAAGCGTCTCCATGATGGCGTTCTCTATGGCTTCCAGGTTGGGCTTGACCTCCACCGCGTTGGCCTGGGCGCTGCTGACCGCCATGTCCGGATCCTTCAGGCCGCTCCCCGTGATGATGCAGACGGCCCTCTTCCCGGTCAGGTCAAGGCCGTTGCGCTGCATCTTGAGCAGGCCGGCCACGGAAGCGGCCGACGCCGGTTCCCCGAATATTCCCTCTCGCGACGCCAGCAGCCGGTACGCTTCGAGAATCTCGTCGTCGCTCACTGCGTCGATGACGCCTCCCGACTGATCCCGCGCACGCTCCGCGAACTTCCAGCTCGCCGGGTTCCCTATGCGTATCGCCGAGGCAATGGTCTGCGGGAACGGGACCGGCTCGCCGCGCACGATCGGCGCCGCGCCTTCCGCCTGGAAGCCCATCATCCGGGGCAGTACCTCGTTTCGTCCCAACTGGTGGTACTCGACGAAGCCGCGCCAGTAGGCTGTGATATTGCCCGCGTTGCCCACGGGTATGAACAGGTAATCCGGCGCGTCTCCCAGCACATCCGATATCTCGAACGCGGCGGTCTTCTGCCCCTCGATGCGGTGCTGGTTGACTGAGTTGACCAACGTGATGGGGTTGGTCTTGGTGAACTCCCTGACCAGCGCCAGGGCAGCGTCGAAGTTGCCGTCAACCAGGAGGATCCGGGCGCCGTACGCCATGGCCTGGGCCAGCTTCCCCAACGCCACCTCGCCTTTGGGGATTAACACCCAGGCGGCCAGGTTGCAATAGGCCGCGTAGGCGGCGGCCGACGCGCTGGTGTTCCCGGTTGAGGCGCACATCACGCCCACGCTGCGCTCTTCCAGCGCCTTGGCCATGGCCATGACCATGCCCCGGTCCTTGAACGATCCGGTGGGATTGCAGCCTTCCAGCTTGAAGAACAGGTTCGGGCACCCAAGTTCGGGACCGAGTTGGCGCGACTGCACCAGCGGGGTATCCCCTTCACCCATCGAGAAGATGGGTGTTTCTTCATTGACCGGCAACAGATCCCGGTACTGTTGTAATACGCCTACGCCCATTTTCTACCGGGTATGGCTGGCTGGTGCCATGGTTTTTCCTGTTTACTGCTTGAGGATGGGTTGGGTCTGGTCTGCGGTCGCTTCATTGCTCGATGCGGATCAAATTGTCGACACTCAACACCACGCCGAGTTCTGCGACGGCGGCCAGGGCGGTCTGCACGTCTGCCTCGAGGGAGGGGTAGGTGGTGATCACCAATTGGGCGGTACCGCCGCCCGGGTCGGTATCCTTTTGGATCACGGTGGCGATGGAGATGTTGCCGTCACCCAGCAACCGTGCTATCTGGGCCAGCACGCCGGCCTGGTCGGCGCAGGTCAGCCGCAGGTAGTACGCGCTGGAGAGTTCATCAATGGGCCGGATGGCGTCCCCAGCGGGAAGGCCCCGTCCGTTGGAAACAGGCAGCAGAGGCGGCGCGCCGGCGCTATCGATGGACCTGACGACGTTGAGAACGTCACCCATCACCGCGCTGGTGGTGGCGTCGCGCCCGGCTCCCTGACCGTGCAGGATGATCTGGCCACAGAGGTCGCCAGTCACTTCCACGGCATTATACACGCCGTCAACCTTGGCCAGCAGGTGGTCTTCGGGAACCAGTGCGGGATGAACGCGGGCCTGAACCGTGCCATCCGGTTGGGCCGCCGCGATCGCCAGGGATTTTATGGCATAACCCAACTCGGCCGCGTACCGAAAATCTTCGGGCGCGAGCCGGCTGATGCCCTCGGTGTGGATCGCTCCGTGGGGTATCGATTGGTGAAACGCCAGACTACCCAGCACCGACAGCTTGTACGCAGCGTCGATGCCTTCGACGTCGTTGGTGGGATCGGACTCGGCGTACCCCCGGCTCTGGGCTTCGGCCAGGGCGTCCGCAAACGGGGTCTGGCTGCGCGCCATGCGGGTCAGGATGTAGTTGGTGGTCCCGTTGATAATGGAACGGATCGAGCGGATGTCGTTAGCCAGCAGTTGTGACATCAAGCAGCCGACGATGGGAATTCCACCGCCGGCCGATGCCTCGAACAGCAAATTGACGCTTTGCGACTGCGCCAGAGCCAACAGCGATGCGCCGCGTCGGGCCATCACCTCTTTGTTCGCGGTGACGACGTGCTTGCCGCCGGCCAGGGCCCGTTCCAGGTAATCGCCGGCCGGCGAATCCCCGCCCATCACCTCGACCACTACGTGAATGTCAGGATCCGCGAGGATATCCTCAGGGTTGGTCGTCAACACCCCGGGCGGCGGAGACGGTTCGCGGGTTTTGGCCGCGTCGCGAACCAGGGCTCGGCGCAACCGAACGGTGCGCCCGGTCTTTCGTCTGATCTCTTCCGCGTTGCCCGATAGAGCCGCGGCGACACCGCCCCCGACGGTTCCGAGACCCATCAGGCCGATGTTGATTGATTCAGTTGCGGCGGGCATTTTGTAAAACTGCGGTCTGGCTTGGTCAGTGGGGGCGTTGCATGTTGCGGTGATTCGTGAACCGATTCCGTCGATGGATCCAGGTCTTGAAGGAGGTTACTGCTGAGGTTGGGGCGTGACCCGCGGCGCGGTCAGCCGAACCTGGTCGGTTACCCAGGCGTACCGGTTGCTGTCAAAGTTGATTTTCACCCAACCTTCGTCAGAGCCCCGGGCCAGTTGATCGTCCTTCCACTCTTCAACCCGGGCGCTGGCCATCTGGAAGAGCATCTGCGACTCGACATTCCGCGTTTCCGGACCGGCGATGGGCTGGATTATGAATATCGTTTCATCCTGGTATATGGGGGTGGAAATCTCGCCTGATTCCAGTGAGGGAGGCTCTCGAGTTTCAGTCCCGTCTTCGGCGATTTCAGTTTCGCCGAACAGGTAGCTGTCGAACTCCGGAAACGCGCCTTCGGGCACCCACCCGATGTATCCGTCGTTGCCGGTGATCTCGCGCGACACGGATGCGAAATCCTGGCCCAGCGCCAGGCGTTCGCGCACCCCCTCCGGAGTTGCCGTTGAATTCAGGCTCAACGCAATTGCCTGAACCTCAACCTGCGGGGCCTCCTCCGGCAGGGACCCCAGCATGATGCCGAACAGCGTGCTTTGGTGCAGCCGTTCCTGCATGATCCGACGGTAGACGCCGTCGGTCAGGTTCACCTGGGTCAGGAAATTCTTGTAGGTGTTGTCGAATTCGGCGTCCAGTTGCGCTTGCAGTTGCGGGTCCTCGGCATCCTGACCTGGTTCCGGCTCGGGCCGGAATTGGTCCCGGATTGCGTCGTCAATCTGTGCTTCGGTAACGTCGATGCCGAGGCCGGGAGCCGCCTGGCGCAATATTTCGGCGTGCAGCAGGTCAGTCAACAGTTGGAACGGTATCCGGCTGAAATCCACCTGCCCACCCTGGTAGCGGTTGATGCCCTGGAGGACACGGATTCGTTCCACCAGGTCGCCCATGGTGAAGCGAACGCCCCTGACCTCGCCCGCCATGACCCGCGGGGGCAGGATGAACTGTTGGTACACGCCCGCCAGCACCACCCCGACGATCACGAGGATCAAGGCGGCGCCGACGACAATCGCTATCCGTTGCCGGCGGGAGTCAAGGCGACGGCGCGTGCGCGCGGCCTGGGCAGCGTTGGAGTCCGTCGTCCCCAGCCGTCGGCTGCGGCCGGCGGCGTTTCTCGAGGGACGGCGCCGGGCAGGCTGCTCCGGTGTCTCTTCAGCCTCGTCGGCGCTGCGTTTCCAGGGCAGCGATAGGTTCAGCATCTGGGGTGGGTCGGTTAGCGACCCGAACGCATGCCGACGTTAATGCTGTGTTCGGGGGCGTAGGGCAGGAGGGCGAGGTAACGGGCTCGCTTGATCGCCTGGGCCAGGAGCCGCTGGTTCTTGGCCGAAGTGCCGGTTTTGCGGGTAGGTTCGATTTTCCCCTGCTCCGAAATGTACCTGCGAAGCCGGTCCACGTCCTTGTAGTCCGGCGTGACTCCTTCGACGGTGAAGGCGCACACCCGCCGGCGCGGTCCGTACCGCCGCCCGCCGCGTCCGCCGCCGCGTGGCCCGCCCCTTCCGGGGGGGCGTCCGCCGGGACCGCCGGGGCGTCCGCCCGGTCCACCGGGAGGGCCGCCGCCTGGCCGTCCACCCGGTCCGCCCGTGGGCGGGCCACTGGCGGCAGGGGGACCGCCCATCGGCGCGGCTGGCGCCGCGCTGGCGGGCGGAGTTGCGGGTGCGGATTCTGGGGTAGTCATTGTTGGAGGCTCCTCCGGGCTTTGGGTATTCGGGTCCTGTGGATCAGAAGGGAAGGTCGTCGACGTCCATCGGGTCACCGCCGCTGCCGGCACCGGAGCCGGCCCCGCGGCGGTCGTCATATCCGCCGCGCTGGTCACTGTACCCGCCGCTGTCGCCTCGGTCGCCGTAGCTGCGTTCAGATTGACCGCCGTAGCCGCCGCCGTCCATTTCGTCGCGACGGCCTAGCATTTGCATGTCGGTCACCGTCACGTCCAACGAAAATCCGGGCGTTCCGTCCCGACGGTCATATTGCCGAGAACGGAGCCGACCTTCAACGTAAACTTGTTGCCCACGGGTGAGATATTGGTTGCACGTATCCGCGAGCCGCCCAAAAGCGGTGCAGTTGAACCATTCGGTTTCTTCCCGCCGCTCTCCGGCTGCAGTAGTGTAGCGGTGGTTACTGGCAATGCTGAACGACGTCATTGGGTTGCCGGATGCCGAGTACCGCATTTCCGGATCCCGACCCAGGTTGCCGATGATGATGATCTTGTTCACGGCAATTTACGCCTCTGCCTCGCCAGCGGTTTCGGCGGGTGGTGCGGGCGCCGGTTCCGCCGCCATTGGCTCGGCGCTGGCAGTGGGTTCGGCTGCGGCGGGTGGCTCGGGTGCGGGCGAGGGTTCCGCCGCCGTTGGCTCGGCGCTGGCAGTGGGTTCGGCTGCGGCGGGTGGCTCTGGTGTGGGTGCCGGTTCTGTCGCCGTCGGCTCGGCGCTGGCGGTGGGTTCGGGCGCGGCGGCGGGCTCGGGAGCTGTCGGAGCGTCGGCGCTGTTTTCCGGCGCAGGAGTGGGTTCAGCCGACTCCGGGGCGGACGCTGGAGCGGAAGCCGGCGTCGCCGTGGGGGCGGCCGCTCCGGGAGCGGCCGGGGCGGCTGTTCCGGGAGCCGCGGCTGCCGGCGCGCCTGCTGGGGCCGGTGGCGGACCACCACCCTGCCGGCGGTCGCCGAACCCTCCGGGCGCGTCCGGAATCGGTCCGCCGCCGTCCTGGCGTCGGCCCCGTCCGGGCGGGACATACCGCGATGGAGCGGTAAGCGGTCCCGGAGGTGGCTTATCGGGCAACGGGCCGTCGCAATTCATGATCAGCGACCGCAGCACCTGCTCGTCCAGCCTCAGGTAATTTTCCAGATCGCGGTTGAAGGAACTGTCCACCGTGAAGGTGCTCAAATAGTACGATCCTTCCAGGAAATTGTAGTTCCCTTTGCGGATCGGATAGGCCAACCGGCGGGTGCCCCAAGTCTGCTCGGCGGTGATTTCGCCGTCCCGGTTGACGATGTACGACTTGATCTCGTCCCATTTCGCCGATGCTTCGTCCTGGTTCAGCATCGGGCTCAAAATTGTTACCAGTTCGTAATGACGCAAGTTCGAATCTCCTGAATTGGTGAAAGCGCAACGGCAATTATAGCATTCGGCGCCACGAGTGTCAGCACGGCCTGCGCGCGAAATGCCTGAATAGCCAATGGGATAAGCGTTAGCGGTTCCCGTAGATCCTGTTGCGGGCATCGTTGTTCCGAAGTTTCGTTGTTCCGGGGCATTTTTGTTCCGGGGCATCATTGTCCCGGAGCTTCGTTCCGCCAGAGCGTCGCTTGTCGCTTCTCCGAGGAATCCGCGAATAATGGGCCAGGTAGTGTTGACATTTGGGAAATTACCCGTCGTTCCTGCGAAAGCCGGAACCCAGAAACCTTTGCCATCGGAAAGTCTGCCTGATTTCACCCTTCTTTGGCGCACTGGATTCCGGCCCCGCATCAAGTACGGGGTGACGTTCATTCGCCGGAATGACGCGAAATGTCAGCACTGCCTAATAGTCGAAGTAAACCACGCTCACGAGGCTATGCAATTGCAGGCTCAGATCCGCGATTCTGACCAGCAGTTGCGGCTTTTCACTGGAGTCCGGCCACTCGTACAGAACCAGTGACCTCAGCCGGCCGGCCATTCGGTTCGCCGCTGCGCTGGATTCCCGGTCAGGTCCCGAACCGATGGCGGCGAGCTCCTGTGCCACGGTATCCAGCGCCCGGAGCATCGAGTCGGGAAGCAATGGATCGGTCACCAACAGGTCGAGGGCGAGTCCCGGGCTGACTTCCACACCGGAGACGCGCGTGTACGCATCCTGGGCGCGGTAGATCCGGAGCAGCGTGGTCCAGTCAGACTCGGTGTGTTCGGCGCCTCCTTCGTCCTCCTCGAGTTGCGAGAGGAGCAGATTGCTCGCCAGCTGGGACCGTTCGATGAATCGCCCCAACTGCATGAAATGCCATCCCTCGTCGCGGTACATGGTGGCCGCCGCCACTCCCATGAAGGTTTCGATGTCTTCAGCCGTTTCCGTGTAGAAACCCTCCGGTGACGCCAGCCAGATATCCAGCATTCTGACCCGCTGGAGTTTCAGATAAGTAAGGTTCAGCGACCGCCACATTTCTGCGCTGATGCAATGACGCATCTGTCGCGCGTTCTCCCGTCCCGACGCAAAGCAGCTCCACATCGAGCTCGGATTGGCGCGCTCGAACGTGAGATCGTCGGCCAGCGTGAAGGAATCCGCCAGGGTGTAATCGTCACTGATCCGCCGCTGCGCCTGCGCCTGCCCCGACGGGCCCTCCGCCCGCTGGAACTGCGGCGCGATCCCCTCGTGCGATGGCTCCAATTCCAGCCCGCCACCCGGCGGTTCACGGTCCAGGCTGCGATAGATCCGGCGCCAGCCTGAGTAAATTTCGCCGGCCGACCGGTCGACCAGGGCCTCCGCCTGCAACTGCAACATCCGGCTCAGGTGATCCGCCCGTTCCAGGTACCGGCCCATCCAGTAAAGTCCCTGCGCGCTTCTTGCCAGCAACTTGGTTAGTCCTCCAACACCCAGACGTCCTTGCCGCCGCCGCCCTGGCTGGAATTGACTACCAGGCTGCCCCGTCGCAGGGCCACCCTGCAGAAGGCCCCCGGAACTATCCGGGTGGTCTGCCCATGCAGGACGAACGGTCGCAGGTCGACGTGGCGCGGTTCGAATTTGCCGCCAATCAGGCAGGGCGAGCGCGACAATGCCAGTGTTGGCTGCGCAATGAAGTCATCGGGGTTTGCCCGTACCTGCTCCGCGTATTCCGCCCGTTCCTCCGGTGTGGCGTGGGGGCCCACCAGCATTCCGTATCCGCCGGATTCGCCAACCTTTTTCACCACCAGGTTGTCCAGATTGTCCAGCGTGTACTCCAGCTCTTGCGGGCGGCGGCAGAGGTAGGTCTCAACGTTCTGCAGCAATGGTTCTTCGCCCAGGTAGTATCGGACGAAGTCCGGCACGTAGGCGTAAATGCTCTTGTCATCGGCGACCCCCGTTCCCGGCGCGTTGGCCACCGCCACGTTGCCGCGCAGGTATGCGTCCATCAGGCCCGGCACGCCCAGGACTGAGTCCGGCCGAAAGACCGTCGGGTCAATAAAATCGTCATCGACCCGGCGGTAAATCACGTCGACCTTCTGCAGTCCGGTCGTCGTCCGCATGTGGACGAAACCATCGGAGACCACCAGGTCGCGGCCTTCAACCAGCTCTGCGCCCAGCTCGCCGGCGAGGAACATGTGCTCGTAGAAGGCGGAGTTGTACACGCCCGGCGTGAGCAGGGCGATGGTCGGATTGGCTTGTCCTCCGGGCGCCAGCTCCCGCAGGGTGTCCAGCAGCAGCCGGCCGTAGTTTTCCACTTCCAGCACCCGCGAAGCCCGATACAGCCGGCGCAAACTCGCCTTCACCGCCTTGCGGTTCGCGATCATGTAGGACACTCCTGAGGGCACCCGCAGGTTGTCCTCCAATACCCGATACCCGTCGTTGGTGCGCACCAGATCTGTGCCGCAGACCGCCACCCACGTGCCCTGGGGCGGTGTGAAACCCCGCATCTCCATGCGGTATTGCGGGCAGCCCAGGACCATGTCCTCCGGGATCACTCCGTCCCGCGTTACCCGCGACTCGCCGTAAACGTCCTGCAAAAACAGGTTCAGCGCTTTCAGGCGCTGCGTCAGGCCTGCTTCCAACCCCCGCCACTCCGCCTCGGCGATCAGCCGCGGCACACAGTCGATGGGAATGATCCGCTCGTCGGCCTCATCATCGCCATACACCGTGAAGGTAATTCCCTCGTTGGAGAACGACCGCGTCACCCGTTCCTGGATGGCGGTCAATTCCTCGGGGGAAAGGTCGGTTAGCGTACGCTCCAGTCCCTTCCAGTCGTCCCTCGTCCTCCCGTCCGCGTGAAACATCTCGTCAAAGAAGTTCGCGTCGATGCTGTATTCTCGGAACCGATCTGCTGTAGTCACACGCGCCTCTGGCCTGCTCGGGCATCTGGATGCACTGGTGGCCCGAACCATCCGGGCCGCCCCCGAGCCACCAGCCTAGCAAATTGCTGCACGTTCGCACAACTCAATCCCGTTGCCGAATACGCGCGCGCCGCCGCTCGGTTGTGCTCCGGTTGCACTAATCGCACTTCAGGATCGAGCCTTTCGAGTTCCACGTTCCGCCGGGCACACGGCCTGCCTCGCCATATCTCCGGCGGAGCCACCGCAGGCGCCGACGAAATCCTCGCTGCTCCCAAGGGGACGGTCGCGCTGCGACACCGGCCGGCGGGCGTTCACGCCGCGGCCAACGCCGGTATCACGTGATTCCCGAATGCCTGCACTTCGGCTTCCGGCGGCGCAAAGGTGAGGCATGGCATCAGGTACAACTGGTTGACCCCGTGCTGCGCCATCTCCTGGATGCGAGTGGTGCAATACTCCGGCGTTCCGATGAGACCCAGGGCATCACACAATTGACCGTTGACCTCGTCGTCCACAAATCGGGTCAGCTCGATCGCCTCTTCCCAGTTTGGCGCGTGCCCCAAGTCGGGATAAACGTCGCGCACCGCCTGCGGCACCTCGTAGTCCGGGATGTCCAGCCCGGAGTAGGGCAACCAGTTCGGTCCGCCCCACAACAGCGCCCAATGCGCCGCCACGGGGCGCGCCAGGCGACGCGCCTCCTCCGTGGAATCGGACACGCACGTGCGCACCGCAAACATCACGTCCAGGTCGTCCAGGTTCCGGCCGCTGCGTTTGGACCCGATTTCCAGGTGCTCCAAAGCCTTGCCAACAATGCCCGGGGTGTATCCCACCAGCACCAGGGCCCCGTCGGCCACCTCGCCGGCCAGTTCCAGCGAGCGTGGACCCGATGCCGCCATCAGCACCGGAACGCCGTGGCCGCCGTCGCTGCCCGCAAAGTCAAGCCGATTCGTCATGCCGTCGTATTCCACCGACTCGCCCGCCAACAGCGCTTTCACCTCCAGGATGCAGCGGCGCATCTGCCGCAGGGTCGCCGGCCGTCGCCCGATGGTGCTTGCCGACGTGTACCCGGTCCCGATGATGAACTTGGTGCGGCCGGGGGCGATTTCGGCCACCGTCTGCGCCGCGCCCGCCAGCACCGACGGGATGCGTCCAAAGGGGTTGGTGACCGCCGGGAACAATCGCAGATTGCTGGTGGCGTTGGCGGCCATTCCCATGGTCACAAAGGTGTCGCGGCAGATCATCTGGCTGTCCAGGATCCCCGCGCCGTCAAACCCGGCGTCCTCTATTTGACGTATCATTTTCAGCAGGTCCGGCATCGGCGATGTGCCGGGCACGCGCATGGAAATCTTGATGGACTCGGCCATAGGGGTTCCCTCCGTCCAACATGGGTTCATTAAAAATCGGTCGCGGTAGTATAGCAGCGCGGTCGCCCGGCCTTCCGCTGCCGGCCGCGGGTGCCGGAGCAGCGCTCGTCACTTGATCCGCGCGCCGAATTTGTGCGTGTGTTGCCACCGACAGCCCGGCACGGTTACACTGCGCTCACTGACGCACGAGAGGGAGAGTTAAAATGGTCGCGGTCCGATACGCTTTGGAAGACTTTGTTCAGGACATGGAGGATCTGCTCGTTTCCCAGCCCACCGACGAGAAGATCTTTGACAAGGGTTCGGCTTGCCTGTCCCGCCTCATCGCCAATCCTGACGCAATCCCCGAACGGTTCCGCCAGCCCGCCGGATCCGGAACTCGCTCCAACCACGGGTCTTGGCTGCTCCACCACAGCCCGGATAGCGGCCTGCTGGTAACGGCCGTCGTGTGGGGCCCCGGCGACCACGCCGCGCCGCATGACCATCGCACCTGGGGAATGATCGGCGTGATGGACAACGCCCTCACCGAGACCCGATTCCGGCGCGTCGACGACCGGGAGCGCGAAGACTGGGCCCGGTTGGAGCGCGACCGTTCCGCCGTGGTGAAGCCGGGCGAAATCAGCCTGCTGATCCCGGAAGTCGATGAAATCCACCAGATGGACAACTTTACGGATCGCCCCACCGTTGAGATCCACGTTTACGGGCAGGACCTCCGCGGCCTGGAGCGCGTTCGTTACAACCTCGAAACCGGCGCCATCCGTCAGATGATGACCGAAAAGTACGATAACTGCTGAACCCGCAGGTTTCCGCGAGGCGTCAATCCGTCCCGCGCGTGTATACTAGCGCCATAATTGTCGCGCACTGATAGCAACTTTCACGTTGAACCGATCGCCGGGTATGGCTTTCGGAGCCGCGAGAATAGATCATCCGGAACACTGGATATCTTCATATATCTGATATCTGACCAACGGATCGCGGACCGCATTGACCACACAGTTGGCGCCTTTGTTTGCGTCGCTGTCTGGCAACCATTTTTGATTCGGAACCACATCTACCTGGTTGACGGAGATGCGCTGATGGCTAAGCCGTATAGTCCTGAACAACTCAACGAACTGTTCAGCGACACTATCCCCTTTGCCCTGATTGACGTTCGGGAGCCCGGTGAGTACAACTCCAGCCACATACCGGGAAGCAGCCTGATGCCCCGCAGGAGGTTGGAGTTCGACCTCCACGACGCCGTGCCCCACGCCGGCTCGCTGATCGTGCTGTGCGACGATGACGGGCGCCGGGTGTCACGCGCTGTCGCGACCGTTGAGGCTATGGGTTTCAACAACGTGGGCTGGCTGGACGGCGGCATCAACCGCTGGATGAGTTTGGATTATCCCACTGAGTGGGGGGTCAACGTTCCCAGCAAGGACTTTGGCGAAAAGGTCGAAGTCGTCCACCATGTGCCGGAAATCGACGCCATCGAACTGCGGGCGCGCATGGACCGCGGCGAGAAAATGGTGATCCTGGACACGCGAACGCCGGAGGAATACCGCCGCTTTTGCATACCCGGCGGCCGCAGCGTGCCCGGTGGCGAGTTGGCCCTTCGTATCACCGACATCACCGCGGATCTCGACCCGGATACCACGGTGGTGGTGAATTGTGCCGGTCGCACGCGCAGCATCATTGGAACCCGGATCCTGCAGCGCATGGGTCTGGACCGCAACATCGTTGGTCTCAAAAACGGCACCTCCGGTTGGGTGTTGGCCGGCTATGACCTCGAGTCCGGCGCTACCCGGGACCGGTTGCCCGGCGTATCTGACGAAGGCCGCGCCGCGGCGGAAGCCTATGCCGAACGATGCGCCGCGGAAGATGGCGTGCGCTTTCTGGACGTTGCCGGTCTGGACGCCATGGCCGACCGGAGCGTGATCGAGAGCATTTACTTCATCGACGTCCGCACCTCCGAGGAATATGACCGGGGCCGCATTCCGGGCTTTCGCTGGTTCCCCGGCGGGCAATGTGTCCAGCGCAGCGACGACGTTGCCGTGGTAAAGAACGCTCCGTTGGTGTTTTGCTGTGACGGCAAGGCCAGGGCTACCCTGACCGCATCCTGGTTCCGTCAACTCGGACACGAAGAGGTATACGCCGTCGATGGCGGTACCCAGGCTTGGACCGACGCCGGCCGGCCGCTGGAATCCGGCATGAGCCTCGGCGCACTGAACGACGGTTCCATTGCCGGAGAAACCGAGTCGGAGCTGTTGGTCGAGGCTCGCCGGGCCGTTCCCACAGTTTCGGCCAATACCCTGGACCAGAACCCTCCCGACGTCATCATCTTCGTCGACACCAGCCAGGATTTCGCGCGCGCTCATGTGCCGGGGTCGCGCTGGGTTCCGCGCGGATGGCTGGAATGGCAGATCACGGACCATGTACGGAGCAACGGCGCCAGCATCGTCGTTACGTGCGTCGATGGACGTCAGTCCCTGCTGGCGGCGGCAACCCTCCGCCAGATCGGCTACTCCGATGCCAGGGCTCTGGCCGGCGGTGTCACCTCATGGCAGGCTGCCCGTCTGCCGGTCGAGGAAGGGTTGAGCGGTGTCACCCGCACGCCGTCGGACATCGTCTTCAGCGGTCCCGACCGCACCTATGCCGACATGCAGAACTACCTGCGCTGGGAGACCGCCCTCGGCGAAAAGTACGTCTCCGGTTAGTCGCGCCGTCGTCGGGCGTCCCGGTGGCCGAACCCGGCGGCGGGCTGACCGCGAGGCGAAGAGACGCGATTAGCGACCTGGGCGGCCGGATGTGTCGACCAGGTCGCTTTCTTCCGGGTTGGGCTCGACGCGCAGCGTTTGCACGATCCGGTTGTACGCGGATTCCGACTCGTGGGTGCGGCCCACGTGATCGGTCGCCGCATCCTCGGCGCGCCGCCGGTCGTCGAATATGTCGTACCATTCGCACTCTGCGCAGTCCACGCGCCACTCGGTTCGCCCGGTGGGGACCTGCTCGGTTATTTCGACGATGATGTGCAGCGTGGTCACTGGATCCTCCTGGGGCTCCGGCCTGGTTCGACTTCCGGAGATTGTTCCCGTGGCCGCCCCTGGTGTCAAATCGCCCGAACTCCCTGCCAGCGGGAATCGTCCGCTCCGGTGAATGCAGCAACTCGGGCGCGCGGGGCATTGACCGTGCCGGATTGTGCCGCCGCGCCATGTGGCGCTCGCCCGGACAACCAGCCTGCGGCGCGCCGGCACAAGCCTCCGCACAATGAGTCGGCCTGCACTTGTCGGCGCGCCGCCGGCATGGGAAACTGATACATCGCCGCACCCATGGGTCGGCCATCAAATCCTGGAGACGCACACCGAATGAGTACGCAGCAGAACACCCCGGAGAATCAGGCCGGCGACGCCGCGCGGCCGGACTTTTTGCAAATGGACGGCGCCCAGTCTTCGGATGACGCCGACAAAGCCGACTCCTGGTACGGCTGGCCCCACAAGAAGGTTGAACCCGTTACCCTGCCTCGTCCCGACGGCAAGACCGAGCGCGTCCGCACACCGGTCATGGATCTGGAGGGTCTCATCACGCCCACCGAGCTGCATTACGTGGTGCAGCATTTCGGCGTTCCCGACCCGGTGACTGTCCACGACTGGTCGCTGTCCGTGGACGGAGAAGTCAAGAAGCCCCTTCGCCTCAACTACGACGACGTTCGCCGGTTCCCTTCCCGCTCGGTGCGTACTGTCATGGAATGCTCCGGCAGCGACGCCACTTATTTCGAATACTTCAAGGGCGAGGGTCCGCGCCCGTCCCGCACGCAGGAGCGCATGATCCTTTCCGGCAGTGAGTGGACCGGCGTGCCCCTGGCGGCGATCCTCAACGAGGCTGGCCTGACTGGCCGCGCCACCCATATCCGCGCCGAGGGCTGGGATGAAGGCGTGCCCGCCACCGCCGCAGAAGGCACCGAACCGTTCTTCTACGACAAGGGCCTCCCCATGCAGAAGGCCCTCCATCCCGACACCATCCTCGCCTATGCCCAGAACGGGCAGATCCTGGAGCACCTGCACGGGGCCCCCATCCGTCTCCTCGTGCCCGGCTGGTCCGGCAACTGGTCCGTCAAGTGGCTGCGCCGGTTGGAAGTCCTCGATCACGAGCCGGACTGCTGGTACCACTACAATTTCTACTACTACGGCGACTCGGCCGATGATCCCAACAAGGAGCTGATCACCACCATCGGCGTGAAGTCGCTGGTGTCCCAGCCCAACGACGACACGTCCAACCTGCCCGCCGGCAAGCACGTCGTGCGTGGCTACGCCTGGAGCGGCGGCGGAGCCATCACCCAGGTGGACGTCAGCGTTGACGGAGGCAAAACCTGGCAGCCGGCTCGCCTCGAGGAACCCGCGGAACGCTGGATGTGGCGCCGCTGGTCCTGGGTCTGGGATGCGGCTCCCGGACAGTACAACGTCATGTCACGCGCCACCGACAGCGTCGGGCAAGTACAGTCCCACGAACCGCGCTACAACAACATGCGCAAGAACTTCAGCGCCATCGTCGGCTATGACATCACGGTGGAATAATCGCCATGACCTCCGTTGTCAAACCCGCGACAGCCGCCGACCCGGTCCCAGCCGGCGGCCGCGACCCGGTCCTGCTATCGGCGCCCCTGCGCATCAGTCTGTCGGCCCTTGGGATCAATCATCGTGCTACGGATTTCGCGGAGCGATTTTTCCGTATGGCGTGCGACAACGATCCCTACGAGTTTGAATACACGGCCTGGGGAGAATTGATCGTTATGCCGCCAGCGGGTTGGGAAAGCAACATCGGAGAAAACCAGACCAACGCCCCGCTGGTACTGTGGCAAAACGAAAACGGTGGCTACGCCTCTTCGCAGAACGTGCTGTACCAGTTGCCCACCGGGGCAATGTACATGCCCGATGCCGCGTGGATCACCCAGGAACGGTTCGACGCTCTCCGGTCCGGCGAATACCGGAGTACCATCCCCGGCGCTCCCGATTTCGTCGTGGAAGTCCGCTCCCGCACTGACAGCGTCAACGCCGGCTTGGCCAAAATGCAGGAATGGATGGACGGTGGCGCAAGGCTCGGCTGGTACATCGACCCATACGGGCGGCGCGCCCACGTCTATCGCACCGGTCGCGAGGTTGAGGTACTGAACAACCCTGAAACCCTGTCCGGAGAAGACGTGCTGGCCGGTTTCCTGTTTGAAGTGAAGAGGCTGGTGTTCGACCGCTACACCGAACTCACGGGCCACGGAGAATAACCGCATGACCACAATCGCATCCATCCTGGAACAGGCTCCCGTCGTGGCCGCGGAGTGGGCCGAAGAACGAGCCGATCGCCAGCAGCGGACCAAGGGCGACCCCGCCGACTACGCGCGCCTGGGCCAGATCGGCGTGCCTCTATTGGCGGTACCCACCGACCTGGGTGGCACCTGGGAGAGCCTCGAACAGTCCGCGCGTCCCATCTGTTCCATGCTGAGAAAACTGGCCGTGGGCGATCCGTCCATCACGCTGGCCAGCGCCATGCATCACCTCGTGTTGTCATCGTGGCGCCTGCCCACGGTTCCCGAGCCCTTCACCGCCGGTTGGGTCAAGCAGCGCAACGCGGTTTTCGACAGCGTTCACAGCGGTTGCTGGTGGGGCACCATCGTCAGTGAGCCGGGCTCAGGCGGAGACACCTCCCGCACCGCCAGCGTTTGCGAGCCCGACGGCGAAAGCGACTTCGGCTATCGTATCTCCGGCCAGAAACATTTCGGCAGCGGCTCGGGCCTGACGTCATTCATGACCACCCGGGCCCTGGCCGCCGGTGACGCCGTTCCCGACCTGTTCTTCATGGAGGTGCGAAACCATCCCTGGGATGGCTCCACCGGCTTGAAGCTCACTGCGGAATGGCGCGGGCATGGCATGAAGTCCACCAACAGTCACGCTTTTGAGTTTGCCAACTTCCCCGCGACGCGAGTCGCGTGGCCCAACCACCAGGCTGAGCTCATGGGGGCCAACGGCGGCCTCGGCGCCGCTGCTTTCACGTCAGTGATCGTCGGCGTGGTCGATGCGGCAATGGACCACGTGCGACCGCGCATGAAGAACGGCATGGCCTCTGATCCCGGGTTGCGCGCGTACCAGCAGGTCGAATGGGCCCATGCCGAGCAGGAGGCCTGGCTAATCGGCCAGGCGTGGGAGGGCGCCATCCGCTGCCTGGAGACCAACACCGGCCGCCGGGAACTCCTTCTGGCCAAGGAGAGTGTGGCTCGCCTCGCGGAGGACTGCCTGGGACGACTCTGCAAGCTATCCGGCGGCAGCGCCTACACCCGTTACTCGCCGCTGTCCGTGTGGTACGACGACGTGCGCGCTTTGGGCTACCTGCGCCCGCCCTGGGCGCTGGCGTGGGACCAGGTTTTCCAGCAGAGCCTGGGCGAATGACACCTCAACGCAGTATGCCATCCCGTACTTTCCGGGATGTCCTCGCCGAGCTGGATGCCGACGCCCGGACCCCGGTGGAAAAAGGCCGCAGTTTCGAGCGGCTGGTGAAGGCATTTCTGGAATGGGACAAGGCCCAGGCGCGTCGCTTCTCCCGGGTGTGGCTCTGGAGCGACTGGCCAGGCAGCGGCGGACGGCACGACATCGGAATCGACATCGTGGCTGAAGAAAGGGACGGTGGCGACCTGGTAGCCATCCAGTGCAAGTTTTACGGCCCTTCAACCCGGATCGTCCGGGAACATGCCAACAGTTTCCTGGGCGCTTACGGCGCTGACGAATTTGCCAAAGGCATTTTCGTGTCCACATCGGATACCTGGACCGACAACGCCGTGGATGCCGTCGCCAACTTCGGTAAACCGGTGGCGCGCTGGGGGCCGGACGTTTTCGAGAACTCCTCCATCGACTGGTCAACCTTTGATCTGAACAACCCCGGCCGCCTGATGCGGCGGCAGACCAAGGACCTGTACGGCTACCAGGACGCCGCTTTGCAGGACACTTTAGCCGGCTTTGAGGACCACGATCGGGGCAAGCTGATTATGGCCTGCGGCTCCGGCAAAACCTTTACCGCCTTGCGCATTGCCGAGCGGGTGGCCGGAACCGGCGGGACCGTCCTGTTCCTCACGCCTTCCATCTCGCTGTTGTCCCAATCGCTGATTGACTGGGCCAACGACGCCGACCTGCCCCTGAAACCGTTCGCCGTCTGCTCCGACACCAGGGCTGGCAGGCGAAGCAGCGACGATGAGGATATGTCGCCCTACGACCTCGCCGAAACGCCTTCCACCGACCCGGAGCAGCTGGCGGCAAGGTTCAGACGCGCCGACCTGCCGAACAACATGAGCGTGGTTTTCTCCACCTACCAGTCGCTGGACGTGGTGGCGGCGGCGCAGCAGCGCGCCAACGGCTTGCCGGAATTCGACCTCATCATCTGTGACGAGGCCCACCGCACCACCGGCGTAAGCGCCAAACGTTTGACCGGACAGGACGAATCCAACTTCCAGCGCGTTCACGACAACGGGCTCATCGCCGGCAAGAAGCGGCTGTATATGACCGCCACGCCGCGCATCTACGGCGACCGGGCCCGGCGCAAGGCCAACGACAGCCAACTGGTGCTGGCCTCGATGGACGACGCATCGCTGTACGGCCCGGAGTTTCACCGCCTGGGATTTGGCAAGGCCATCGAGTTAGGCATCCTTTCAGACTACAAGGTGGTCATCTTCAACGTTGACCAGGAACAGACCGGCATCGACCTGGACGCGCTGCTGTCGGATTCCGCGAGCGAAGTGAACATGGACAACGGCGCCCGCATGGTGGGCTGCTGGAACGGCCTGGGCAAACGCGCCGCCGCCGGCCTGGACTTCGGCGACGACGCTCAACCGGCGAAACGCGCCGTGGCCTTCAGCAACGCCATCCGCCAGTCCAAACAATTCACCGAGTACTTCCCCCAGGTTATCGAGGCTTGCATCAACGCCGCCGGCGACAACCCGGAGAACACCCTGCGCTGCCAGGTTGACCACGTTGACGGCACCCAGAACGCGCTGCACCGCGCCGAACGTCTGGCCTGGCTGCGGCAGGAACCGGAGGCCGGTGTCTGTAAAATCCTGTCCAACGCCCGCTGTCTCACCGAGGGCATTGACGTGCCGGCCCTGGACGCCATCCTGTTCCTGCATCCCCGCAAGTCGGAGATTGACGTGGTGCAGGCTGTGGGCCGGGTGATGCGCAAGTCGCCGGGCAAGCAGTACGGCTACATCATCCTGCCCATCGCCCAGGCGCCGGGAGCCACGGCACAGGAGACCGTCAACGAAAGCGCCTACAAGGCGGTGTGGCAGGTCATCAACGCCATCAACGCCCACGACGACCGCTTTGAAGCCAAAATCAACCAACTGGCCCTCACCCTGGAACGGCCCGCGCCCGACCACTACACCATTGACGGCGACATCGCGGAACCCGGTGAATCGGAATCCAGCGACGCCGCCGGCGAAGAGGGCATCCAGGGCAAGCTGCTCATCGCCGGCTCACCCGAACTGCGCGACGCCATCCTGGCCAAAGTCGTGGACAAGTACTCCGACCCCCGCTATTGGGAAAAATGGGCCGACACCATCCGCGCCATCTCCGCCCGCCACGAGGCCCGTATCCGCGCCCTGGTGGGCGGCCCCGACCCCGAGGTGCGCGAAACCTTCCAGACTTTCCTCGCCGGCATACGCAACAACCTCAACGATGGCATTACCGAAGACGACGCCATCAGTATGCTGTCCCAACACCTGGTGTCCCGCCCGGTGTTCGACGCTCTGTTCGAGGACTACGCCTTCACCGCGCTCAACCCGGTGTCCCGGGCGATGCAGGACACACTGGACAGCCTGGAGCAGCGGGGGCTGGAAAAGGAAACCGCCGACCTGGACAACTTCTACCGGGACGTGCGCGTCTGCGTGCAGGGGCTGACTTCGGCGTCGGCCCGGCAGAAAATTATCGCCGAACTGTACCAGCGGTTCTTCCAGCTGGCCCTGGCCGACGTGGCCAAGCGCATGGGCATCGTGCATACCCCCACCGAGGTGGTCGATTACGTCGTCCGCAGCGTGGAGGACGTGCTGCAAAGCGAGTTCGGCGCGTCGGTCAGCGACGCGGGTGTCCACGTCATTGACCCCTTCGTCGGCACCGGCACCTTTATCACCCGGCTGCTGCAAAGCGGACTCATCAACGACGCCGACCTGAAGCGCAAGTACGCCGGCGAACTGCACGCCAACGACATCATGCTGCTGGCCTACTATATCGCCGCCGTCAACATCGAGGCCGCCTACCACGACCGGGCCAACGCGGACGAGTACGCGCCCTTTGAGGGCATCGTGCTCACCGACACCTTCCAGTCCGCCGAGGTCGGCGACCCCATGGACGAGGCGCTGTTCCCGCGCAACAACGCCCGCATCGAACGGCAGAAAGCGCTGGACATCCGCGTCGTCATCGGCAACCCGCCCTGGTCGGCCACCAACACCCGCCGGTATCCCACCATCGACGGCAAGATACAGCAGGGGTACGCGGAACCGTCCAACACCAAGCATTTATCCGCCCTGTATGACCCTTATGTCCGCGCCATCCGCCAGGCGTCGGACCGCGTGCAGAGCAGCCCAGAGGGTGGGGTGGTAGCTTTTGTCACCAACGGCGGGTTTATTGATTCCAACGCCTTTGACGGCTTCCGCAAAGCATTGGCCCAGGAGTTTCACGCCGTCTATTGCTACAACCTCCGCGGCGACCAGCGGACGGCCGGCGAGCAATCCCGGCAGGAAGGAGGCAAGATTTTCGGTTCCGGCAGCCGCGCCGGAGTAGCAGTTCTGATCTTGGTCAAAAAACCCGGCTCGCCAACCGGGGCGACGATTTACTACCGCGACATCGGCGACTACCTCACCCGCGAGCTAAAGCTGGACATTCTGGACAAGTCCAGCCTGGCGACTACGGATTGGCAGGTAATCACGCCCAATGAGTATGGTGACTGGATAAATCAGCGCAATGACGTATTTCAGTCCTTGCGACCACTGGCTCCAGTTGAAATTGATTCACAGGGAAACCAAACTCAGGGTTGCCCAATTTTCGTCGGTGAGACTTTGGGTTTGCAGACTGGCCGTGACGCTTGGTGCTACAACTCATCGGACAGCCGGCTCAAAAGCAACATTCGTCGCAGCGTGGATTTCTACAATAGCCAAGTGCAAGGGTTTATGGCTACCACCCCTACAGGTTCGGTGGCCAGGCTGCGTGACCAAGCCAAAAACTTCGTAACCGACGATCCTTCCAGATTCCACTGGAGGGAGGAAATCTATCGGGACTTGGCCAGGGGAACGATGTACATGGTTGATGACGCTGACTTTGTAACGAGCGTGTATCGACCCTATTTCAAACAGCGGCTGTACTTCAACCGTCAGTTGAATTGCCGTATTCGTGAGTTTCCACTGATTTACCCTGGCGCTGACTCGGCCAACCTTGGCATCAGCATAGTCAGCCAAGGTTCAAACAATCCATTCCATGCCTGGATAACTGACAAAATACCCGACAGTGAACTCACGTCGCACACCGTTTATTTCCCACGCTATCGCTACGTTCCCGCCCAAGCCCTGACGCAACCGCCGGATGCGAAAAACCCGGAGCTGGAGCGGGTTAGCAACATCAACCCCAACGCCTTATCCCAATTCAGAGAGCATTACGCCGACCCGGACATCACCGACGACGACCTGTTCTACTACACCTACGGGATGCTGCACTGCCGGCAGTGGCGGGAAGCCTTTGCCGACGACCTGACCAAGACCGCGGCCCGCATTCCCATGGCGGCGACGGCGGACGACTTCCGCGCCTTCGTCGCGGCCGGCCGGGAGTTGGCGGATCTGCACGTGAACTACGAAAGCGTGGAACCCTACCCGCTGGAGGAGATCCGCGCGCCGGGCTGGGACGCCGACGCCCCAAATGCCTACCGGGTGGAGAAAATGGCCTACCCCGGCCGGCGGCCAAGGGGCAACCTGAACCCCTCGCGCATCATCTACAACGCCGGCATCACGCTGGCCGGCATCCCCCCCGAGGCCCACGAGTACCGCCTGGGCAGCCGCTCCGCGTTGGACTGGCTCGTTGACCGCTACCAGGTCAAGATCGACAAGAAGAGCGGCATCGTTAACGACCCCAACGACTGGTGCGCCGAGCAGGGCAACCCGCGCTATATCCTGGACCTCATCAAGCGCGTAACCACGGTTAGCGTCAAGACGGTGGAAATTGTGCGCAACCTGCCCTACCTGCGATTTGACGTTGACGATGCCCTCCCGCCGGACGCCGCAAGGTTCCATCAGCTGGCCGACCGGTGGGAAGACGAAACGGCATACTTTTCCAACTTTCGCCAGATTGCGCAGCATCCGGCCTACCGGGAAATCCTGGACATGGGCATCAGCGTAGCGCCGCTGATAATGGAGCGCCTGGATGCCGGAGGATGGCGCTGGTTATCTGCGCTGACCGCCATCACCGCCGCCGACCCTGTACCGCCACAAGACCGGGGCAACGTCCCGGCCATGAAAAAGGCGTGGCTGGAGTGGGGCCGGCGCAATGGCTACGCCTAGAAACCGAATTATCATATCTCGGTTATGTCCCCACTTGGACGCCGAGGGCTACGAAGTCGTCGCTCCGGCATCGGATGATTACAACTGCATTGCGTACGCGGCCGGCGATACCGAACGATGGTGGGACCACACCGAACTCGGTTATTGGCCACCGGGGGTCGAACGGTCTCACACCTTGGAAGCGTTAGCCGCCGTTTTCAGAACGTTGGAATTCATTGCTACCGATAACCCTGACCTGGAATACGGTTATGAGAAAATCGCGCTCTATGCTGATTCCGAAGGTTACACGCACGCCGCCCTGCAAGCACCGGATGGGAAATGGCGCAGCAAGATGGGAGATCTTGAACTCATCCAGCACCGAGCGCCCACCTCTCTTGACGGTGGCCTTTACGGGAACGCCGAGATTTACATGCGGCGGAGACAGGAATAGTGTACAACCTGTCAATCGCAATATCCCGTCCATCCATGCCAAACTGAACCTATTGGCGTCTCCGCTGCCGGAGGAGTAAAATACCTCCCATGGTTGGGTACGCTAGGCGCAACGTCGCCATGTTGACCTCCATCGGCGCGATGGTGGCCACAATCCTGTTGATCATCTTCCTCGGTGCGTGGGCGGTTTCGGCCGCCGGCGATGCGGATCTCTCCAGCCTCGCCAACACTGCCACCGCCGGATTTGCCGGGACCACTTACGAGCCCGGCTCGGCGCCCGCCGCTTCTGACGCCGATTCTGTCCCTCGTTTGGCTTCGGCGACCCCGGTCTCCGAGACCTGGTGGGGCAAGTCTTTCCTCGTAGCGTGCCCGCTGCATTGACCCTCTGATTCCCCTGTAGGAGATCACTCCGAATGGCTTCCCTTTACGGACTCCGCCGACCCACCAGACGGTTTCATTATGCGTGGGTGATTCTGGGCATCCTTGCCGTCGTGCAGATTTTCGGCCAGTCGATTTCCATGTCGGCTGGCATCATGATTCCAGAGCTCCGCGAGCCCCTGGCCGAAGGCGGCAAGTTCGGTTGGCCGGTGGGCCTCATCGGCGCGGCCCTGGCCGGGTACTACCTGGTGGGTTCGCTCACGTCGCCCTACAGCGGCCGCCTCGGCGACACCCTGGGAGCGCGCAAGCTGCTAGTGGCCGGCGGCATCCTGTTCGGTACGAGCATGATCCTGATCGGGTTCATCACGCACATCTGGCAGTTCTTCATCGTTTACAGCGTGATGCTTGCGCTGACCTCTTCCATCACCATCGTCCCGTTGATGGCCGCCGTAAACCCCTGGTTCAAGCGCCGGCTCGGGTTGGGGATCGGCCTGATGTGGGCGGCCGGCGGATTGGGCGCAGCGCTGTTGGCTCCGGTCTATTCCATCTTGCTGGAGCAGTTCGGCTGGACCACCACCTTCGTTTGCATCGGCGCGTTCGGCGGCGGGATCACGCTTCTGCTGGCGCCTTTCTTCCGCAACCAGCCGGCAGAGAAAGGGCTGCTCGCCTATGGCGCAAGCCCGCATGACCGGCCCGCGAAGGTTTTCAGCCCGGACGCCGCCAGGGTCAGGCTCCAGGTCTTCCAGAAGCAGATGCGACACACCCGCGCTTTCTGGAACCTGCCGGTGATTCACGGACTGGGCTGTGCCGGTCACGGCATCGTCCTGATCTACGTGATTGACTATGCCGTGAAAGAGGGGGTGCTGTTCACCACGGCCGCGGTGATCCTCACGCTGATCCAGATATTCAGCATCGCCGGTCGGTTCGCCGTGCCCATCATCACCGAACGCGTCGGCGGCAAGCCGATCATGGCCACCGCACTGGCAATCCAGGCCCTCTCGGTCGGTTTGCTTCTCCTCCCTTCGGGCGTCCTGGGATACACCGCGAATATTGGTTTGCCATTCGTGGGATCGTTCGAGATTCCATTGGCATTCTTCCTCTTCGGAATGGTGTTCGGGCTGGGATTCGGCGGCGAAATGTCCGCTTACCCGGTGGTCAACCGCCAGTACTACGGAACCGGCCCCGTCGGCTCGGTGTATGGAATGCAGATCTCCGGGGCCATGATGGGCCACTGCATATCCACCGTGGCGGCCGGTTTCATCATCCAGTTCCTGAGCTTTGGACACGCCTTCCTGTTGTCCATGGCCTTCAGCGGCCTGGGCGTGATCATCATCATGACCCTGGAAACCACCAAGCGTGAACTGATCCCCAATTGGGAAGACCAGCTGCCCGCGGAAGCCCGCACCGCTCCACCGCCGGCCATGGTGCCCCCCGCGGCGGCCGCCACCGGCGTCGCTTTTGGCAGCGCCGGCGGCGACGGCAACTAACCGATCCGCAGACTGCCCGTTGCCATGACTACCGACCTGGCGTTCCTGTGCGACTCTGCCCTGGAGGATCGGGGCAAGTTGTACGCCCTTGGTGTGGGCATCGACGGGGTGTCGGGCGGTTCGCTGCCGATGACTCACCCCCGCTTCGTCGTGGTTTGCGTGATGCGCTACTCCATTGTGGAGGCCGGCGACAAGCGCATGGCGATCCGTTTGCTGACCCCCGACGCCCGGGATGCCGTCCCGCCCATCGAGCAGGACATTACCCTTCCCGCACGCGACGGCGTTGTGGACGCCACCGCCAGGATCATCGCCGAGGTTAACGGGGTCACTTTCAACCAGGGCGGGCCCCACGCCTTCCACGTCGCCATCGACGGCGCGGAAGTGGCCCGGCTGCCCATCAACGTCAGCGTGCGCGGTTCCTGATCGCGGATCAACAGTGTCCTTTCCCAAAATCCTGCTGGCCACCGGCAACCCCGACAAGCAGCGAATGCTCGGCTGGATCCTGGCGGAAACGCCGTTTCGGGTTGTTGCGCCCTCCGAATTGGGCGTGAGCGCCGATCCTGATGAGGATGGCGACACCCACGAAGCCATCGCTCGCGCCAAGGCCGCGGAGTGGTCGCGGGCCGCCGGTATGCCGGCCATAGCCAGCGACGGCGGACTCGTGGTTCCGGTATTGGGCGCAAACTGGGAGAGCCGGCACACCCACCGCTTCGCCGGGCCCGCTGCCGACGACGCGGAACGCCAGCGCCGTCTCATGCAGATGATGCAACCATTCTACGGGGATGACCGCCGCGCCGCTTTCGTTGAAGCCCTCGCCATCGCCGATGGTGGCAAAACCGTCGCCTCCTGGGAGATCACCGGCGCCACCGGCCTCATTGTGGACTCCATGGCGCAACGGGGCAACGACACCGATGGCGACGGTTTCTGGGTCTTTCCGCTGTGGTACTTTCCCGAATTCGGCCGCACCTACGACCGCCTGACGGAAACCGAACGCGCCGTTCTTGGCGACCACTGGCAGACCCTGCGCGCCCGCGTCCACGAATTCATTCCGGGCTGGTTGGCCGGCGTTTCCGCCCCACCAAATCGGCTACAATAATCCGGCCAAAGATTATCGCCCACGGAGCCGCCCTTGACCGCCCTGCACGCCGAGCACGAATCACTCGCCCCCGAATCAGTGGAAGATGTCCAGAGTCTGCTGCGGGATCAGGCGTACATAACCGACCGCGGATTGGCCATCGCCATTTTCCTGGCGTTGAAATTGCGCCGGCCGCTCTTCCTTGAAGGCGAAGCCGGGGTCGGCAAGACCGAAATCGCGCGCGCGCTGGCCTCCGGCTTGGGCACGGACCTGATCCGCTTGCAGTGCTACGAGGGTCTTGACATCAACCACGCGGTCTACGAGTGGAACCACACCCGTCAATTGCTGGAAATCCGCTTGATGGAGGCCCGTCGCGAGGGCGCCGCAGACGTCGACCTGTTCAGCCCGCAATTCCTGATCAAGCGCCCGCTGCTGGAGGCAATCGACCCGAGCCGGGATCGCGCCCCGGTTCTGCTCATCGACGAGCTCGACCGTTCCGATGAGGAATTTGAGGGGTTCCTCCTGGAGCTCCTCGCTGACTACCAGATCACGATTCCGGAACTGGGCACCTTTCACGCCGCGTTCCCGCCGGTCGTCGTGGTGACCTCCAATCGTACCCGCGAGGTCCACGACGCGCTGAAGCGCCGCTGCCTCTACTACTGGGTCGATTACCCGGACTACCAGAAGGAACTCCAAATCGTCACCGCGCGACTTCCGGACGCGCCCCGCCAGTTGGCCCAGCAGGTCACCGGCTTCATCCAGGAACTCCGCGAAACCGAGCTTTACAAGATTCCCGGCGTCTCCGAGACACTGGACTGGACTTCTGCGTTGATGGCGTTGAACATGCGCGAACTCGAGCCCGAGGTCATCGACGACACCCTGGGCATCATGCTCAAGTATCAGGACGATATCGAAGCCGTGCGCGGCGAGCCGGCCCGGGCTCTCCTCGAGCGGTCACGCAACCGCGGCCCCCGGCGCGGCGGACGGAGAGGTTAGCATGGATGCCAAACACGTCGTGGTCATCGGCGCCGGCATCGTCGGCACGTCCATCGGTTGGCGGCTCGCCTCCCGGGGCGCCCGCATTACCATTGTGGATGAGGGTGAGCCCGGCAGCGGCGCCTCCAGCCACAGCTTCGCGTGGATCAACGCTGGCGCAAAGGAACCGGTCGGCTATCACAACCTCAACCGCCGCTCGCTGGAGATGTGGTCCCGGTTCGCCGACGCCCTCGGCCAGGACGTCGGATTGCGGTGGGGCGGCAAGGTGTCCTGGGAAACCGACGCCGCGGCTGCTCAGGCACTCCTCGCCCGCGTGCAACAACTCCAGACGTGGGGTTATCCCACCCGCCAGGTCTCGCGCGAAGAACTTCAGGAGCTGGAACCGTCCCTGAGCATCGGCTCTGTAGCCGCCGCCGAGTACAGCGAGAACGAGGGCCAGGTCGAACCGCAGATGGTCGTCGACGCCTGCCTCAACCGATTGCGTGAATTCGAAGCCACCATCCTCTCCGGAGTGGAAGTAATCGGACTGCGCAAGGACTCGCCGGCCCGCGTCGATTCGGTTCGGACCACCGGTGGAGATTTCGATGCGGACGTTGTCGTCGTCGCTGCCGGCGCCTCCACCACCGCCGTGGCCGCCATGGCCGGAGTGAACGTGCCTCAAGCCGAGAGCCCCGGTGTGGTTATCCGAACCTCCCCGATGCCGCGTCTGTTGCACAACGTGCCCGTGGTGTACGCGCCTCCGTTGGAAGACGGTCGCCGCGAGATCCATATGAGGCAATGCCCTGATGGTCGACTGATGATCGGAGAAGGAGATCAGGAGAGCCTCGCAGAGGACGACAGCCAGGCCCATGCCGATGATCTTTTGGCCCGCGCCTGTCAGCACCTGCCCGGATTGGCAGGCGCCGCGGCCGTGCCCGTTCCCGTGGGCTGGCGGCCCATGCCCCTTGACGGTTACCCGGTGATGGGGTTTGCTCCCGAGGCGCCCAACGTATATGTTGCCCTGACTCACAGCGGGGTCACACTGTGTCCAGCCTTGAGCCAACTGGCCGCGCTGGAGATCTGCGAAGGCGCGCGAGCCGACGCCGTGCTCGGCCCTTACCGTCCCGAGCGTTTCGCCGGGGTAACGCCGCAGGCTGCCGCGCAAATGGCACACCCTCGCGCCCGGCATCGGTAGGGGCATATCAGGCTATTTGCGCTCATTGTCCAACGGCGAACAGCGCGTCCGGGAGCGCCGCCAGCGCTTCTCGTATCCCGTCCGGGCTGCTGGGTGGTGACGATAGCTCCTTTCGTGCCAGTGGAACCAGGTGCTCGTACATCTGTTGCAGCGGTCTATTGTTGCGAATTTGGATGAAGGCCACCTGATTATTGGCGGCCACCTGACTCGCGCTTGAACCCTGGTTAAGCCTGTCAAAAATCACCATTCCCCGCGTTCCAACCCGATGCACTTTGTCCATGATGACTTCAGGGTTTCCGGCCTCGATCAAGCCCATTTCCAACCGAATCCGGCCGCGATGCGTCTCGATCTCAGCATCTACTTCCCGGTCCACTTCAGCGTCCGCCCTCATGCCCAGCCAGTAGTCGACGTCTTCGTCCAATCCCAGGACGCTTAAACCTGCCCGGAGGAAGGCGGTTTCCAGGCGTTTGCCAACGCTTGATTTGCGAGAGCCACGTATGGTCAGTGTTGCGGCTCCTGCCCAGAGCATCAGCATCGCGTCTTCAAATGCCGGGCCGTCGGAACGCCGGCTGAGCTCCCGCAGGTGCGACCCCACTTCGTCCAGGTACTCCAGGCGGTTCTCGCGATTGACGCCGAGATTGTCTGCGGTTTTCTTCCCCAAGCCGAGCAACCACCATTCCAACCGGCCTCGGCCGGCGCCGACTTTCTCCCGCAGAGCTTCCATCCAGGCGTCATAGCCGGCGCCATTGGGGAGATCCCTAAGTATCGACAGCAACTCCGAATAGGCATCGAGCAACTGGGTGCGGGTTTCCCCTTCGGTATAAAGGCGATAGTTGTACCCCATGCACAGTGTGCCCACTATCTCCCGCATCCCCGCCGGCGCGCTCAAATCGTAGAGTCTAGGCGTCATCAGCGCACCACCGGTATTCGAGGTCGTCAAAGTCCACGGGGTGGGCGGTGGACAGTCGCAGCCCTCTCGCTGCCTCCCGGAAATAATCCGCCCGCTTTTCGATCAGGACGTAGCGTCGGCCCAAGGCATCGGCAATCCGGCCCACCGTGCCGCTGCCGGCGAACGGATCCAGCACCAGGTCTCCCACAAAGGAGTAATACCGGATAACCCGGTCCGCCAATTCGTCGGGGAAAATTGCTGGATGCCCTTTTTTCGCCGACGGCGCGATTTCCCACACGTTGGTTTTCGCGTAGTCATCGCCGATAAGAGATTGACGTACCGCCTCCGGGTCAGGATGATGGCGCAGGTTCCAGTCAATCAGCCGGTCCGTTTTCTTCCGGTACACCAGCACGTACTCGGTGACCGTGACCGGCTTGTACTGCAATGGCTGGCGATCCGCCGCAAAGCGTCGCCCCCGGCCCAGGTGCCAGCCCGCGCCGTCGGGCTTGCGCCAGATGATGTCGTCCACAAACTCAAAATCCAGGCCGGCCAGAATACCGTGCAAGTCAAAGGGGATCGGCACCCGCTGGCTGGAGGTGCTACGGGAAGTCCGGCGCACCAGTACCGGCGACACATTGACTATCAGGAACCGCCCTTCCGCGAGAACATCGCGGCAAGCCGCGAACACTTCCCCCAGGAACTCCAAGTAAGTCGGGTAATCCCGGTATTCGACGCACTCCGGCTTGGCGTTAAAGTAAGGTGGCGACGTGAATATCAGTTGCACGCTATCGGCGGGAAAATCCGCCAACGCCTCACGGCAGTCACCCAGGATCAATTTGTTGGGGACGGGCGGAAATACTATTCCACCCGGCTTGGCCGGCGCGCGCTCCGGCGCAACGCGCTCCATTCGTTCCAACACCATAGCCGGCGTTGGTTCGTGTTGGATTGACCCTGCATCGTCGATCCGGAGTTCCCCCAGGGGCTGCCGGCGGCTGTTTTCGTGTACCAATGCGATACGCCAACAGTCATAGCGGTCGTCCCACTCGGGCAATCCGATCTGGATCCTGCCGTGGGCCGGATCGGGAAGTTGTTCCTCCACCCAGATCTCAGCCAGCTGCCGGACATTGGCTGCAATCAAAATTTCTCTCCCGGGGTTGCGGTTCAGGGGCGCGGCTTCCCTGCGTCACAACAATTACACCAGGAACAACGAATAGGCAACAAGTTGATGTCAGATAATCCCCGAGTACGCTGTTCCGCGCGCTTACTCAGTTGGCAGCACAAGTTGTCAGAAGCCGGATTTTCAAGATTTACGGATTTGCTGGATTGAGGTCGTCCGGCAGGAGCGCGCGCTCAATACCGATAATCAAGTACTCCGGCGAATCCTGATGCTGACGATTTCCGAAACCAGGGGCATGTGCGTTCCGCTCTCGATGATCGAGCCTGACTCGGTACTTTGCTTGCCCAAAAAATCCTCCCGGCGTAGAATGGCGCAACTTCATCCGGGAACCCCAACTGCGCATTGTATTTAGGAGAATCTGTCATGCCGGAAGCTAAAGGCCCTCTGGACGGGATACGCGTCATCGACCTCGGTCGGCACCAGGCCGGCCCCCGTTGCGCCCAGGTATTGGCCCGTCTGGGCGCCGAAGTCATCAAGGTGGAACGACTTGGAGGCGAGGAAACCCGCTACCACGCGCCCTGGGTTCGCAAGCAGTCTGCTTACTGGGTGCAATACAACAGCGGCAAGAAGAGCCTCAGCATCGACCTGCGCAAAGAAGAAGGCAAAGAGGTCTTGCGCAAGTTGGTGGAAGTCTCTGACGTTCTATTGCAGAACTTCCGCCCCGGCACCATCGACACTATGGGCTTTGGCTACGACGTGCTCTACGAGTTGAACCCCCGCATCATCATGGTCAATGTGTCCGCCTACGGCCAGTTCGGCCCCTACCGCGAGCAGATCGGCTACGACCCCATCGGCCAGACCATGTCCGGTATCGCCATGGTCACCGGCGAAGAGGGGATGCCGCCCATCCGCGCCGGCGTGCCCATCATTGACCGCACCACCGCGCTCCACGCCGCCATCGGCACCCTCGCTGCCCTGCACGAGCGGGAGAGTTCCGGCGTCGGCCAGACCATCGACGCCTGCCTCGCCGACACCGGCTACAGCTACACCGAAATCCCCATCACCGCCTACCACGGCGCCGGCATCGAGCCCCGCCGCGGCGAGTCGGCGGCCCCGCCCTCGGGCACCTACCCCTGCAAGGACGGCTGGGTGCTCATTTCCGCCGGCGACCAGCACCACTGGCATCGCGTCTGCAACGCCCTGGGCAGGCCCGAGTGGCTGGAAGACCCTCGGTTCACCACCCGCCACGAACGCGGAGCCAACGGCGAGCTGGTCAACCAGGCCATGCGCGACCTGATGGCCGACATGACCATGCGCGAAGCCATCGCTCACTTCACCCACCACGACGTGGTGGCCGCTCCGGTCAACACCATCGCCCAGGCCGCCGCCGATCCGCATCCGTGGGAGCGCCGCGCCATGGTCGAGGTTGACGACTTCCTGGCTGGCACCATCGCCGTGTCGGGTGACTTCTGGCACTTCAGCCGCACCCCTGCCGTCGTCGGCACCACTCCCCAGGTGGGCGAGCACAACGAAGACGTCCTCACCGGAATTCTGGACTACACCGAGGACCAGGTCCAGGCCATGTACGAGGCCAACGTCATCGGCACCTTCCACCACTACGACGAAGTGCCTGGCTAGTCGGGCGCCACACCGCAATTAACGCAGGGGCGAATAACCAGTCGCCCCTGTTTTAGTTGACGGGTCGGCGAAGGTACAATGAATCCTCAGTACGAATGGGACGAGTCTAAACGATTGATCAACCTGGGTCAGCACAAACTGGACTTCGAAGATGTTCATCAATTTGGATGGGATCGGGCCATCATCAAATCAAGCGATCGCGGTGACGAATCCCGCTGGATAGCCTACGGTTATTTCGAGGACCGCCTACACGCAGTGGTATATACATGGCGCGGGGATATAAAGCGCATCATCAGTTTTCGTCCCGCCAGGATCAGTGAGGTACAGCGACATGGCTGACGGATACTTGGAAAACGGGCTTACGCCGGAAGAACTTGCTGCTCTGCCCCCTTACGAAAAAGTCGCCAACTTGACCTTTGTCGAAGTTGAGGCTCTTTACGGTGAGGAGATCGCCATCAATGTCGGCATCGCCAAGGATCCTGACACTTGGGTGCCCACGGATGAGGAATTCGCTCAGATGCGCCCTGCAATCGAAGTCGATCCTGAATTGGTCAAGGCGCACCTCGCTGGCAAAATCAAGATGCCCCCGCGTCCGCCCGTGACCAGGATGAAGGAAGAGGTCGTCCTGGATAGCGACATCGTGGACTATTTCAAACACCTCGACCCCCACTGGCAGAAGGGCCGCCTCAACGACTTCCTCCGCGCGGTTATATTCAAACGCCACCCTGACGTGTCCTTATAGCCCCGGCCTCGCCGGCGGATCGTGGTGTGGAGTGGAAGTACCCGCCCCGCACCTTGTGGCATAATACCCGGACCCATCACCCTACGGAGGTACCTCCCCCATGGTTGACCTCAGGCGCGCCGCCGCCATCGTGGGCATCCACGAGCACGTCACCCGCTACGCTCCCGACAAGAGCGAACTCCAGATCCAGGGCGAGAGCGTCATCAAAGCCCTCGCCGACGCCGGCCTCGCCAAGGACGACGTCGACGGCCTGTTCACCGCGTCCAGCAGCGCCCGCAACAGCGGCATGAACCTGGCCGACTATCTCAATATGTACCCCAGCTACGTCGACAACACCACCGTCGGCGGCGGGTCCTTTGAGTTCCACCTGTCCCACGCCCTGACCGCCATCGCGGCCGGCCGCATCAACGTGGCCGTCATCACCTACAGCAGCCTCGCCCGCTCCGGCGGCGTGTCCGTGGGAACCGGCGGCGTCGGTCGCTTCGGCCACCCCATCCTGGAGCCGTCCCCCGACAGTTTCGAGGAACTGTACGGTATGACCACCGTCGGTCTCTACGCGATGATCGCCCGGCGGCACATGCACCTCTACGGCACCACCGCCGAGCAGCTCGCCGAGGTGTCCGTCGCCATGCGCCACCACGCCTCGATGAACCCCGAGGCCCTCTTCCGTGATCCCATCACCGTCGAGGACGTGGTCGGTTCCCGCGTCATCTCCGACCCGCTGCATCTCATGGATTGCTGCATCATCACCGACGGCGGCGGCGCCGTGGTCGTGGCCTCACCCGAGGTTGCCCGCAACTGCCGTCATACGCCGGTGTGGGTCCTTGGCGCTGGCGAGGCCATCGCCCACCAGGGCGCCGGCAAGCGCGACCTGATGTACATCGCCGCCCACCAGAGTTCGCCCCGCGCCTTCGAGATGGCCGGCGTGACCCATGACGACATCGACATGGCCATGGTTTACGACTCCTTCACCATCACCGTGGTTGAGACCCTCGAGGACTTGGGCTTTTGCAAGAAGGGCGAGGGCGGAGAGTTCGTCAGCGGCGGCCGACTCAAGGTCGGCGGGGCATTGCCCATCAACACCGACGGCGGCGGGCTCTCCTCAAACCATCCCGGGATGCGTGGTCTTTTCCTGCTCCTCGAAGCCACCCGCCAGTTACGCCATCAGTTCGACGGCACCGGACGCCAGGTCCCCAATTGCCAACTCGCCCTGGCCCACGGCACCGGTGGCGCTCTCGGCTCCCGCCACAGCGGCGGCACCGTCATCCTGGCTCGGGATTAGACCGTCAGTTGTCCCGCGACTGATCCGTCGTTTCTGCCCAGAACCAACGTCATTCCTGCGGAAGCAGGAATCCAGAAATCCTCACAAGGATCAACTATGACAACTGCTTGGAACAAACCGCTTCCCACCGTCGCCGGCGAGACCAAGGCCTTTTGGGATTCCTGCCGCCGTGGCCAACTGGTAATCCAGATCTGCGACGACTGCAACGAGTATCAATGGTACCCGCGAGGCATCTGCGCCAACTGCTGGAGCGAAAACATCCGTTGGGTCCAGTCCAGCGGGCGCGGCACGGTGTGGACCTACACGGTGACCTACCAGAACCGCACTCCCGGTTTCGCCGAGATGGTCCCCTACGTCCTCGCTCTCGTGGAATTGGAAGAGGGCGTCCGGATGTTCACCAACATCATTGACTGCAACCCCCGGGACGTGCATATCGGTATGCCCGTGGAGGTCACCTTCCAGACCGCCACGCCGCAGCTGACCATCCCCTACTTCAAGCCGGCCGGCTAAGCAAAGCCGTCGGAATGCCAAGTATGAACAGCAACGTGTACCACGTCCATTTCCTTGACCATCAGTTGCCCGAATGTAACCAGGACAAGGCGCAGTTTGCCCGGGAGTACGCCTCTGATCTACCGGCGCCAGCCTGGATGACATTGCCTGCTTCATACAGAAACATGCCGGCGACCCCAGCTACCGCCTGACCATCAGCGTTCCCCAGCGACTCGGCGACGCGCCAAGGCGCGTCGCCGAGTCCGGTCGTGCACCCGTTTTTGAAGAACCGGAAAAGCCCTATGTGGACGGCGTTCCTGCATTGTCCCCGGTTCGTTCCAAATCAGGCATTTTGGCGTCACCATTGACCCACGAGCCGTTTCCAATCACTCGGAAAGGCAAAGCACAATGGCCCGAGTTCTTGCTGAACACATGCCGGACCTGCCCGATGTCGCCAGAGATTTCCTCAACTGGCGCTACATTGAGGCGGACGAAGCGACGGGATTGATCGCCATCTTCTGGAGCGATGGCGAAGTCGATCATTAATCGGGCTGACTGTCTCCCTCGTCCGCAGCAATATCCTCCGGTGCCGTCCGCCCGGTCGTTGGACAGCTACGAAAATGACCGACGGAGGAGTAGCCGGCTCCCGCCGTTTTCGTTGGAAAAGGCCCGTTAATCTTCCTGCCCGGCCGCGCTTTTTCCACTGCCTTGCCGCCTCAAACGCGATCAGTTATGGCACCAGGTCTTGTGCAAAGTCACCGACCTCCTCGGTTTCCGCTCATACTGAGCCTGTCGAACCATGACTCCGGCAACGGTGGCATCCTTTGACAGGCTCACCATGAGCGGTTAGAAGGACTTTGCACCGGCCCTGGCTATGCTACGCAGGGCAATCGCACCATCGCTGTCATTCCTGCTTGCGCAGGAATCCAGTGATCGAATTCGTCAAATACGCTTCAAATTCGTTCTATGACCAATGGACTCTGGCTTTCGCCGGAGTGACGGGCGTGGAGCCTATGATGCGATTGCCCTGGCTATGCCACGACCGTTACTACAATTTGCCTGCCAACCCTGCTAGACTGACTTGGCATACTTGGACGATGGAGTTGGCGGCCGCACCATGACAACCACACCGCAGCAGTTATATCAGCTGCAAGAACTGGATCATCGTATCGACGGTATCGACGCCGAGCGCAACCGCATCGAAAAGCGGCTTGCCGCCGGCGTCAACCGGCCGGACCTGACCAGCGAAGCGGAGCACCACTCGGCCCGCGCGGTTGCCGTCGGCGTCAACGCCCAGACTCGGCGCGAAGAGGGAGAACGGATCCGTGAGCGCCTGACTGGACTGGAATCCCGACTTTACGGCGGCAATGCTTCCCGCCGTGACCTGTCCGCCATCCAACGGGAGGTCGACTCGTCCAAATACCAGCTGGACCAACTTGACGAGCTGTTGCTGGAACTCGAGGAGGAGCAGCGCACCCACGAGGAGGCCGCCGTCGCCGCCCGTGACCAAATGCAGTCCGCCGAAGTCGAGTGGCAGAACGTCATCGAAACCCTCGGCAACCGGCTGACCGAGTTGGAAAGCGAGCGCAAAGCCGCATCCGGACAGCGGCAGGACGTGGCCGTTACCCTTCCCCAGGCCGACCTGCAACGCTACGAACGATTGCGTCGCAACAAGGCCGGCACCGCCGTCGCCCTGGTGGACAACGGCCGCGTTTGCCTGGCTTGCCGCATGGCCCTTACCAGCAACGTCATCCGCCAGTTGCGTGACAAATCCAAGCAGGTCCCGTGCAGCACCTGCGGCCGGATCCTGTTTCAACCGTAAACCGCTCGAACCCGGCAGACGAACCGCGGCCGGACCCAACCATTCAAGCAAGGAGAGGTGACCGATGAAACCGTTGCGCGTTGCCATGCTTCACCTGGCCCCCGAACTGGCTGACGTCTCGCACAACCGATCCCTCGCCGAGCAGGGCTTGGCCTGCGCCGCCGCCATGGGCGCCCAGTGGGTGATTACCCCGGAATTGTTCGTCACCGGCTACAAGTTCGCCGAGATGATCGGCACGGACTGGATCCTCCCTCAGCCCGACGACTGGATGCAGGCCTTCTGCGGCCAGGTACGCGAGCACGGCGTAACGGTCTTCCTGTCCCATCCCGAACGGGACCCCGATGCCGGATTGATGTACAACACGGTTTTCGTCATCGGCCCCGACGGTTCCATCCTCGGACGCCATCGCAAGGTCAAAGCCCTGCGCGGCCCGGAATCCTGGTCGTCCGCCGGGGCTGACATTGTCCCCATCGACTGCGACGGGACTGCCGTAGGCGTGATGATCTGCGCCGATGCCTACCGCAATGACGTCGCCGGCATCCTGAAAGATCGCGGCGCTGAGATCCTCGTTTCGCCGGCCTCATGGGGCCCCGGCGACTGCGGCCCTCTCGGAGAATGGGAACAGCGCACCCTGGACACCGGTCTGCCGATCATGGTCTGCAACCGCTCGGGCTGGGAGGCCGACGACCTCGACTTCAACGAGGCCGTGAGCGTGGTCGCCGTGAACGGCGAGCGAGCGCTTCAGGCGTTCTGCGGCGAAGAATCCGCAGTCCTCGTGTTCGACTGGGACTTGGACAGCATGGCGCCGTTGTCAACCGAGTATGAAACCGCTTGGATCTGAGATGACCTGCGCCAGAGGCCGACCCACGAGGCGTCGTGGCGGCTTCGGCGCCGCCCGGTAGACCCCGGACCTGCGATGAAAAACGCCGGTGTGCTCTTGCTTACGGTCATGTTGCGGAGCATCGGCCCGCTGCGTGACCTGGCGCCCATCGTCATTGTCATCGCCTTCTTCCAGATCGTTGTGTTGCGGCAGCCTTTTCCCAATCTCGGGAACGTCGTCGCCGGGTTGATCTGTGTTTATGTCGGACTGACGCTATTCATCCGCGGTTTGGAAAGCGGCCTTTTCCCATTGGGCGAAGCCCTGGCCGAGGGGTTCGCGAACCGGGGCAGCCTTACGGCTCTCCTGTCGTTCGCCTTTTGCCTCGGTTTTGCTACCACCGTGGCCGAACCGGCGCTGATTGCGATCCTCGCCGAGGCCGCGGAGGTGGCGTCGGAAGCCGGCGCAATTGCCGACAACGACCGGGCCCGTAGCTCCTACGCCCTGGCGCTGCGCCTGGTAGTTGCCGTATCAGTGGGAGTGGCCATCGTCCTCGGTGTGTTCCGTATCCTGAAGGGCTGGCCCATTCACTTTTTGATTATCGGCGGTTACGTGCTGGTGACCGTGCTGACTGCCTTCGCGCCGGACGACATAATCGGCGTGGCCTACGATTCCGGAGGCGTTACCACCAGCACTATTACCGTGCCTCTGGTCACCGCGTTGGGTGTGGGGTTGGCGGCGTCGATACGAGGCCGCAACCCCATGATCGACGGTTTCGGACTAATCGCCCTGGCCAGCCTGACTCCCATGATCTGTGTGCTTGCCTACGGAATGGTAATCCAATGGCTGAATTCCTGAACACGCTGGGCGCGACCGTTTGGTCAACCGTATTCGACGTGGCTCCCATCGTGGTCGTCCTGGTGCTGTTCCAGGTCGTTGTGCTGCGTCGTCGCCTGCCCAATCTGCGCCGGATGGCCATCGGGTTGGTGTACGTCCTGTTGGGGCTGGCCCTGTTTCTGGTCGGACTGGAAGAGGCGCTGTTCCCAATCGGCGAGACCATGGCGCGCCAGCTAACCTCCCCGGCTGCCACCGGTGTCGCGGATCTGGCTGCCGGCGTTGATTGGCGGGACTATCTGCTGGTGTACGCTTTCGGCGCGGCCATCGGCTTTGCGACCACGGTGGCTGAACCGTCGCTCATGGCCGTGGCAATCAAGGCTGAGGAGGTTTCGGGAGGCACAATTCGCGCGTGGGGCCTGCGGATCGCCGTGGCCGTGGGAGTAGCAATCGGCGTCTCGTTGGGCTGCTTCCGCATCGTCACCGGCACGCCCCTGCCCTGGTACATCATCGCCGCCTACGCAGTCGTCATATTGCAGACCTTGCGCTCCGCCCGAACCATCATACCCCTGGCCTACGATAGCGGCGGTGTCACCACGTCAACCGTTACGGTGCCGGTGGTCGCCGCCCTGGGCCTTGGTCTGGCCAGCAGCATTCCCGGACGCAGTCCGCTCATTGACGGCTTCGGCCTGATCGCGTTCGCCAGCGTTTTTCCTATAATGACCGTCTTGGGTTATGCTATGGTTGCGTCCTGGTGGAGGCGTCAGAGCGCCGTTGCAAATTCCGGGGGGCCGATCATGAGGATGAAATTGATAGTCGCCTTGGTCAATGACGACAACACGGAAGCGGTGGTTAACGCCGCGCGTTCCGGCGGCGCCACCGGATCAACGATCATCACCGGGGCGCGCGGCGAGGGAGTGCGCCCGGGAAAGACCTTTTTCGGGCTGGGCCTGGAATCCAAGCGCGATCTCGCCCTGTTCCTGGTGGTGGAAACCCGCGCCCGTGACATCCTGGAGCGCATCCGGGACGCCGGACGCTTCGATACCCAGCACGGCGCCGGTATCGCGTTTCAGCTGGATATTGAGGATACCGTCGGGCTGGTGAGCCAGTTGCCCACCATACGCGAAGAGTTGGAATCTGACCTGTGAGCGCGCAGCGGCCGATCAAAGTCGGCGACGTCATGGCGGTGGAATTCCCACGCATCGATGGTCTGGCTACCGTCGCCGAAGCCATGTCATTGATGAGACGGCAGAACGTGGACGCCTTGGTAGTCAACCGGCGCGACCATTCAGACGAGGCCGGTCTGTTGCTTTTGTCCGACATCGCCGGCGAAGTCATTGGACGCAACCGCTCGCCCGAACGGGTGAACGTGTACGAAATTATGAACAAGCTCGCGATGACCCTGCCGGCGGACATGCTGGCGCGGTACGCGGTGCGCTTGCTGACGCGGTTCCAGGTTTCTCATGCCGTCGTCGTGGACCCCGACCGCAACCCGGTCGGATTGGTCACCGTGCGCAACCTGGTATTGGGACCTGAGCCGGCAGCGTAGTCGAAAACCTGGTCCGGCGACAGCCGGCCATTTACCGGAGCACATCACATGGACCCCATCAACCTTGTGGCCGAACGCCTGGGCCTGGATCAGCAACACCTAATTCCCTTCGGCAACACCAAGGCCAAGGTGAGCCTCGACGCGATTCGGGAAAACGGCGCGCGCGGCAAGCTCGTAGTCGTAACCGGCATCACGCCCACCCCGGCCGGCGAAGGCAAAACCACGACCTCCATCGGCCTGACCGACGGGCTCGGCCGGTTGGGCCACAAGACCGTGGTAAACCTCCGCGAGCCGGCCCTGGGCCCCATCTTCGGCATCAAGGGCGGCGGAACCGGCGGCGGCAAGGCCCGCGTCGTTCCCGAGGACGAGATCAACATCCATTTCACCGGCGACGCTCACGCCGTAGGTTCCACGCACAACCTGTTGGCGGCGCTTGTCGAGAACGCGGTGTACCGCAATCAGGCCTGCGACATGGCTCCCGAGGGCGTCACCTGGTCCCGTGTGACCGATGCCTCCGACCGCGCCCTCCGGCAGATAACCACCGGTCTGGGCGGCAACGCCAACAGCCCGCTCCGTGAGACCCGGTTTGACTTCGTGACCGCTTCCGAAATCATGGCGATCCTCGCCCTGGCGTCTGATCTCGATGACCTGCGCGCCCGCCTTTCCCGCATCGTTGTCGGGACCGGCCGCGGCGGAGACCCGGTGTCGGTCGGCGATCTCGCGCTGACCGGCCCGCTCATGGCCGTCATGCGCCACACCATCATGCCCAACCTGGTACAGACCATGGAGGGCATGCCCGCCATCGTCCATTCGGGCCCCTTCGGCAACATCGCCCACGGTTGCAGCTCCATCATCGCCGACCGCCTGGCCTTGGGATACGCCGACATCATCATCACGGAGGCCGGTTTCGCCTCGGACCTGGGCTTCGAAAAATTCATGCACATCAAGACCCGCAACAGCGGCCTGCCCATCGCCGCCGCCGTCCTGGTTTCCTCGGTCCGCGCCATGCGCTGGCACGGCGGCGTCTTGCGCCGCAACCTGTCCCAGCCGAACCTCGAGGCCATGAAGGTCGGCGCGGCCAACATGGTGCATCACATCAACATCGTGCGCAGCTTTGGCTTGCCCGTGGTGGTCGCTCTGAACCGCTTCGAGGGGGACAGCGCCGAGGAGTTGCAGGCCTCCGCCGAGATCGCCGAGCAGGCCGGCGCCTATGCCACGGCCGAATACTCCGGCTTCACCGATGGCGGTGAGGGGGGTGTCGCCCTGGGCGAGGCCGTCGCCCGCGCCGCCAACGATCCTTCGGTCGCGCCGGATACCATCGACTACGCCTACGACCTCGACGATTCCATTGAGGACAAGGTGCTGGCTCTGGCCAGGCGGGTCTACGGCGCCGAGCGCGTCACGTGGACGCCCGACGCCCGGCGTCGCGCTCGTTTCTTCGCCACCCAGGGTTGGGACAAGTTGCCCATCTGCATGGCCAAGACCCACCTGTCCATATCCCACGACCCCACTCTCAAGGGGAGCCCATCCGGTTACGCCTTCCCGGTGTCCGATATCCGCGCCTCCGTTGGCGCCGGCTTCCTCTACGCCCTGGCCGGCCGCATCGAGACCCTGCCCGGCCTGCCCACCCGTCCCCGCGCCGTAGACATGGATGTCGACTCCAAGGGTGAGATCGTCAACCTGTAGATTCCCCCCGGCCCGATAATGGTTCAAGAGGGGTTGGTTATGATGCAGAGCACCAGCCGGTCACCCAGAGCCCAAGACTCGAAGGTGGGTATAAGATGAGAGTCTGCCTTTGGACATTCTGCGGTCGCCTGTTCGTCAAAGTATTCGGTCCCAGGGTACTCGCCCACTAGCGGAATAGTGAAAGGCTTGGTTACCTGGAATTCCCAGGGACCGGAACAGTTGACCTGCTCCGTCAGTAACCCGTCGGTCTCCGGGGCTTCATTGAAGCACTCTCCGGGGGCTGCCGTTGCGAGATCCTTTAGGCGGTCCAGCTTGGCCGGGTCAACCTCGGACAAACCAAAGCTTTCTTGCAGGCAGTGCACCGTCCGGTCGCCGAACTCCCAATTCTCTGGCGATGGGAGGAGGTAGTAACTGTAGCGCGGGTCGCACTCTGTCCACGCCAGTCGACCAAAGTAGTCGTCACCGGGATAATTGTCTTGATCGTCAACCTGGAACAGGCTGACAACCCTGTACTCCCAAGGGCCGGAACAGTTGACCTGCTCCGTCAGTAACCCGTCGGTCTCCGGGGCTTCATTGAAGCACTCTCCGGGGGCTGCCGTTGCAAGATCCTTTAGGCGGTCCAGCTTGGCCGGGTCAACCTCGGACAAACCAAAGCTTTCTTGCAGGCAGTGCACCGTCCGGTCGCCGAACTCCCAAGTCTCTGGCGATGGGAGGAGGTAGTAGCTGTAGCGTGGGTCGCACTCCGTCCACGCCAGTCGACCAAAGTAGTCGTCACCGGGATAGTTGCCTTGGGCGTCAACTTGGAACAGACTGAGGACCCGGAACTCCCAGGGACCGGAACATAAGACTATTTCCACCGTTTCGATGCTGATGTCATCGGGCAACGCGGATTCGATGCAGTCGCCTTCAGCGATTTTCATTGCCTCGATTTTTGCGGTTAAATCGCCATCTGCGACAGGAGGGGTCGCAACTGGAGCGATTTTTGGCAGTGGCGACAAAGTCGCCACTGGAGTCGTTGCCGCAGCCTCGTTAATCTCACGAATCAGTTCAGCTTCGCTCTGAGAACAGGCTGTAGACGCGAGGATCAGGAACAGCATAGCGGTCATCAGAACTAGCAAGGTTCTGAGAGACAGGTCTCGATTGAACGGCACTTTCCTGTGATACATCGGAAGTTTTCTCCAAAGTAGATCTCGCAAAGAGAGTATACCGGGGAATGAGCGGCAGTCTGTCCGGGCCAAGAAGTCCGATCAGCCAATTACCTTTCGGAGGTGCTTGGAAACAGGACAATCGCATTTAGCGTATTTGGCATAATGGACGCCTCAGATTATTGAAAGGTCGAATGCTGCATCCATCCAGAACCAGGAGTTTACGGGTCACTGCGCCGCCATTATGCCGACATTTGTCGGATTCCAACGTCCAAATCTTTCCACGTCGTCCTTGTTTCCCTCACCCAGCGGTTTTCGGTGCTCTGACCGACGCTGAAACCCTGGTAGAACATTTGTAATGCGATTGCCCTGTGCTTGGAAACCTTTTCCTTTACAGTAGGGTAACGGTCAGCATATAATCCCGACAATCTATTACGAATTTCGCAATACCAACCGCGACAATGTCCGCCTAACTTAGGGGTTCCACCGTGACCGTGCTCCAGATGCGCGTATTTCCCGATCCTATCCTGCGCCAGCGGTGCCGCAAGGTCACGCAGTTCGACGCCAAACTGGCGCAACTTGCGGCCGACATGGAAGAGACCATGAACGCCCATCACGGCGTCGGCCTGGCCGCCAACCAGGTTGGCGTGCTGCAGCGCCTGTTCGTAGTGAAAATGGAAGATTGGGAGGAAGCCCTGGTCCTGGTGAACCCGGAGATCATCCGCCGCGAGGGCCTGCGCGAAGTCGAGGAAGGCTGTCTCAGCCTGCCCGGCTACCGTGGCATGGTCAACCGAGCTGAGCGCATCCGGGTGCGTTACCAGGACGTCACGGGCCGGCAGCAGCGCCTCAAGGCTGAGTGCATGCTCGCCCAGGCCATCGAGCACGAAACCGACCACCTCAACGGCATCCTGTACATCGACCACCTCATCGCCCACGACCAGCTCTTCCGCCTCCACGTCACGGAAGATGGCGACGTGGAATACCTTCCCACCGGCGAACCCGACGCCGCGGAACTGGAAGCCGCGGCCAATCGCATGAACCGCCGGAATGTGGTTCCTCAGTTCGACCCCAGCAACGGTCGGCCCGCCACGCGCCAGACCGACGACGCCACCGTCGCCGACTAGCATGGACTCCGCCAGCCTGATCACCCGGCTGGCCGGGTTTTTCGACGCGCGCATCGATAAGCCGGCCTGGCTGGTCGGGGGTGTCGTTCGGGATACCCTGCTGGGCCGCGATGTGCAGGACATCGACCTCGCTGTTACCGGGGATGCCCAACCCGTGGGCCAGGCCGTCGCCGACCATCTCGGCGCCACCGCGGTGCCTCTGCCCGACTGGAACATCGTCCGTGTTGCGCTTCCCGGATTCGCCGACAATTCGCGTCCTTTCCTGATCGATATTTCCGGTTTTGGCGGGACCATCGAGGACGATCTTCGGTCACGGGATTTCACCGTCGACGCCATGGGCATCCCCATCGGCTGCTGGGACTCTGATGAGCGGTTCGACGCGATAATCGATCCCCTCAACGGCCGGGCCGATCTGGCCCGTCGGGTCCTGCGCGCCGGCGGCGATGGCGTTTTCGACGCCGACCCGGGTCGGATGCTGCGCGCCGTTCGCCTCGCCCAGCAGGTGGGGCTCCGCATGGAGCCGGATACCGCCCGCCTGATCCGTCGCGACGCTCGACTCCTGCACCGCGTGTCCCCCGAGCGCGTCCGCGATGAGTTCATGGCCATCCTCGCCGCCGATGGCGCTCGCCCGCAGTTGGAAGTCCTGGATCGCCTGGACCTCCTCTGCCGCGTGATCCCGGAGCTGGAGGCTGCCAAGCACTGCCAGCAGCCCCGGTCGCACCACTATTGGGACGTGTGGGGTCATCTGGTCCACTGCGTCGAGTACGCCGAGGAGGTTACCGCCGGCCACCGCAACAACGCGATCTACACCATGGCTCCTTGGACGGCGAAAGAGGACTCCTACTTCGCTGAGATCATCGGTGACGGACACACCCGTCGGACGGTGCTCAAGCTCGCGGCTTTGCTGCATGACATCGCCAAGCCCCAGACCCGTGCCGCTGACGCCGACGGTCGCGTCCGCTTCCTTGGTCACAGTGAACAGGGGTCGGAGATCGTGCAGCGACGGCTGTCCTCGCTCCGCCTGTCCCGTCGGATCACGGATCTGGTTTCCGAGATGGCGCTCCACCACCTGCGGCCCAGCCAACTCCGCCACGGGTCTGCCATGCCCTCGCCACGGGCGATATTCAGGTACTACCGCGACGTCGGCGATGCCGCGGTGGACACGCTTTACCTTGCCATGGCCGACGTGCTGGCCGCCCGCGGACCCGACCTGGCCCCGGAGCGCTGGGCCAACTATGCTAGAATGGTTGCCGCTGTTCTCGAAGCCGGGGCTGAACAACCCGGAAGTCGTAATGGCAACCCACCCTTGATCAATGGCCACGACCTGATGGACTCTCTTGACCTGTCTCCCGGCCCCCGCATCGGCTCCTTGCTCGAGCGCTTGCGTGAGGCCGAAGCGGTCGGTGAAATCTCCAGCCGGGAGGACGCCATGGAACTGGCCGCCAGGCTGGTCAACCAGGGTGACCAACCGTAATTTTCGTTGGCCGCGACTCTGTCGGATCAATGCACATAATCCCATTTGTCTTTTTGATTCGCGCAAGGGCCGCCCTGGGCAATCCGCAAAGGTAGCGGCCACATAACTCGGTCGAGCCCGATTGGCGCATCAATGCGCTGCGAATAACAGATTAGAGGCCTGGAATAGGTAGTATGCGACGACGCACCGTTTTACTCACGATTTTCATTCTGGCGGTGCTGGCTGTCTCGGCCGTCTCGCTCGCTATGCCGGAAATCCATATCGCCATACCAGGTGTAGGCCGTATCGACCGAGCTGACACCGGCCCGCTGGGCCTCAAGCTGGGTCTGGACCTCCAGGGCGGCGCTCATCTCGTGTACCAGGCGGACACCGGAACCATCCTTTCGGTCACCTTCCCCGACGACGCTGAAGCCGATCCGGCTGCTGTGGACGAAGCGCTGGCCACGGTCGATTACCAGGGAGATGTGGCCCAGTTGGACGGCGGGCAAACCTACCGGATTTCCGGGGAGTTTCTCGGCCCCGAACGCCGTGACGCAGTGCGTCAGGCCTTGACCGATGCCATCGCCGAACCCGTGGAGTTCATCACCGACGACACGCCGCCCCCCACCAACGAGCAGATGGAAGGCGTGCTCAGCATCATCAGCAATCGCGTCAACCTCTACGGAACCGAGGAACCGATCGTCCAGCGTTTCGGCGACGACCGGATCATCGTCCAGCTTCCCGGAGCCACCGGCTCCGTCGTGTCCGTGGATTTCGTGGAGAACGCCGACGTGGAAAAGCTGGGCAGCGTGATCGCGGATCAGGGCTACGGTAACGACGTGGAGAGCCGGGGTGAAAATCGGTTCCGCATCACCACCCAGGCCACCCTCGATACTTCAGAGCGCCAGGCCCTCCGGACCACCCTGGAATCCGAAGTGGGCGCCATCGTCAACTACCAGGTTACCGGCAGCATCGACGACGCCAAGCGGCTCATTGGCGAAACCGCCCAGCTGGAATTTCTCCGCCGGAAGTGCGGAGCGCCCGTCGCTGCCGCCGAAGGCCGTTGCGTGCCCCCGTACACCGACAGCAGCATCGGCCTCACTGGAGAGGACCTGGATGACGCCTATGTCGGCACCGATCAGGCCACTGGCGCGTGGGTGGTCAACATCCAGTTCGACGACGATCGCGGCACTGAGTTGTTTGGCCAGATGACCGGCGAAATCAACACCCAGACCAACCCGCAGACGGACGAGGTCATCTCCGTGTTCCTTGACGGTCGTGAGCTGATCTCCCCCGTCGCCCGCGCCCACATCCGCGATGGGCGCAGCCAGATTTCCGGGAACTTCAACCGCGAAACCGCCCGGACGCTGGCGATCCAGCTCAAGTCCGGCAGTCTCCCGGTGCCCTTGAACCTCATCCAGGAATCCGGCGTCGATTCGATCCTCGGCAAGGAGTCCCTCGAACGCAGCCTCAAGGCCGGTATGGTCGGCCTGGGCCTGGTGCTGGTATTCGTCATCGCCTACTACCGCGCCGCCGGAGTGGTCGCGGCCGTTGCCCTCGTGTGCTACGCCATCGTCACCCTGGCCATCTTCAAGTTGGTGCCCATCACTCTCACCCTGCCTCACATTGGCGGCTTCATCTTATCCATCGGCCTGGCCGTCGACGCCAACATCCTGATCTTCGAGCGCATCAAGGAAGAAATCCGTCTGGGCCGTTCTCTGGGTTCGGCGATGGACGTGGGGTTCAACCGCGCCTGGCCCGCGATCCGGGACGGCAACGTCAGTACGCTGATCACCTGCGTCGTGCTGCTCTGGTTCGGCAACCGTTTGGGGGGTGGACTGGTCAACGGATTCGCCCTGACCCTGCTCGTGGGCGTCCTCGTCAGCATGTTCACTGCGGTCCTGGTTAGCCGCAACCTGCTCCAGGCGCTGCAGGCCACCGGTCTTGGTCGTGCCGCCAGCCTGTTCACCCCGGAAAAGATCCAGCCCCGATCTGCGGGCCAGCGTCCTCAATCGGCCCAGGGGGGCCAATAACGAATGTTGAATATCGTCGGCAAACGCGGCTGGTACTTCGTCATTTCGGCCTTGGTGATCATACCTGGCCTGCTGTCCATGATTGCGCCTCCCGGTTGGGCGGCCGGCGGCTCCGGACTCCGTCCCGGCATCGACTTTTCCAGCGGTTCCGTTCTTACCGTCGCGTTTGTGGAGCCCGCCAACCCTGACGCCGTTCGCAACGTGATGTCCGCCGTCGGGCACCCCGAGGCCCTGGTCCAATCAGTGGGTGAAAGTTCCGTCCTGATCCGTACCCGGGTGCTGGAAGAGGCGTCGGGCAACATAGTGTCGGAGCGTCAGCGCATTGAGGAAGCGCTGGAAGACCAGGTCGGCTTGATTGATGCGTCCGGCGTTGACACCGTGTCGCCCATCATCGCTCAGGAGACCGTGCGCAACACCTTCCTTGCGCTGCTCGTAGCCTCCGTCTTCATCCTGATTTACATCTGGTACGCGTTCCGGCGCGTCCCGCGGGCCTATCGTTACGGCGTGGCCGCGGTGGTGACCCTCATTCACGATACCGTGATTGTCCTCGGCGTGTTCTCCATCCTTGGCCGGATCCTGGGCATGGAAGTCAACGCCATGTTCATCGTCGGCATCCTCACCGTCGCCGGATACTCGGTCAACGACACCATCGTGGTGTTTGACCGCATCCGCGAGAATGCCATTCGGGTTCCCGACCGCAGCCTTGAAGACACGGTGAACCTGAGCATCATTGAGAGCGTGGGCCGGTCGGTGAACACCAGCTTCACCACTTTGATGGTGCTGCTCGCCATGCTGCTCATCGGTGGCGAATCAATCCGCGAACTGCTGCTGGTGGTGGCGATCGGTGTGGTGGTCGGAACCTACAGCTCCATCTTCATCGCTGCCCAGTTCCTGGTCATCTGGGATCGCCGCGAGTTCGGCCGCGTCTTCACCCTGGGCCGCCGCGAAGCCAACGCCTAGGCGCCAACTGAGTGGGTCGAGAGAAACTGAACCATGAATTGCGAAGTCATACTGTTGCGCTATCCTCCGGACGACAGCATGCCCAATGGCTACTGGGTGGCTGATTGCCCGTCGGTGGCCGGTTGCGTCACAGACGGCGAAACCCGAGAAGAGGCTTTGGCAATGGCTGCCGATGTGATCGGTTTCTGCCTCGAGGATGACCAGCCGCTGGACGCGCTCACGGCAGAGCGCGAGAAGGCCGCCACGTTGCGGGAGGCTCAAGAGGAAGGGATAGTCATTGCCGTTGAGACCCATCTCGTGGAGCCCAAGGCAATGAGCGACGCCGAGTTGGCGACGTGGCCGAGGTTCGCCTTTCTGGTTCCGGATGCAACGGCCTGAAGAGCCGTGCCGAGTCATTTTCGCAATCAGAAAACTGCGGATGTGCTTTCGGCGTATTTGCGTCTGGGGTTTGTCCGGGTCAATAGCCGGGGGCGACATCATAAGCTCCGTCACCACCGGTTGAATTTGACCATGATCATTCACCGGCACCGGGGAGAAATTCCGGAAGGGACCTTGGCTCGCGCAGTGCGCCGCTCGGGTGTTTCCGACGCCGAATTTCTGGAAGCGTTGGAGGGAGATACCCCCGATCGGTTTCGAGGTTAGTGCAACTACCCGTTCACCGCGCCAGCGCCACCCGTCCCAACGGTTCCCGCTCCCGTACCATACGCACCGCCTCCTCCGCGCCCTGCGCGGTGAGTGGCAACACATCCGCGACCACCGGCTCCAATTCGCCCGTTGCGGCCATGGCGACGCAACGCTCCAGTGTTCGCCGTGATACCCCGGATACCCCGGTCAGCCGCAGATCCCGAAATATCACCTCGGCCAGTCGCACCGGCGTTGGCTCCCCGGTCACGTCGCCCAGCAGCGCCATGCGTCCGTATTGCCCCAGGCATCGCAGAACGTCGGGCCACAGCGGCGGGCCCACCGTATCGATAACCGCGTCCGCGCCCGCATCCTCAGTCAGCGCCAGCGTTATCTCTGCCAGACCCGGTCCGTCGCCATACTCGACCACTACTGATGCCCCGAGTTGTTCCAGACCGGGCGTCTTATCCGGGGATGTCGTCACGGCGATTACCTGCGCCCCTCTGGACGCCGCCAGTCGCACCGCGTGGCTGCCCAATCCGCCTCCCGCTCCCGTTATCACCACCGTGTCGCCTTCCGCGACCTCGGCAGTGTCGACGCCCGACAGCGCGACCCCGGCCGGGCACGCCAGCAGCGCGGCTCGTTCCGGCGCAACTCCGGTCGGGACGGCCACCAGCGCCGTTTCCGGCAGCGCCACGTACTCCGCGAACCCACCGTCCCGCCCGTGTCCAATGCCGACGCCGTTCACGCAACGGTGCTCCCGGCCGGCGCGGCACCGCGCGCAGTTGCCGCAAGCCGCAGTCAGCAGGCTGACCACCCGGTCTTCCTCTTGAAACTTCGTGGCGCCTGCGCCCAACGCGACCACCGTGCCGGCGATTTCGTGCCCCAGAACAACTCCGGGCACGACCCCCCTTCGCAACGTTCCAGTCATCACCAGGTAGTCGTGATGGCAGAATCCGCACGCCTCCACCCGCAGCAGCGCCTCGCCGGGCCCCGGGGCGGGAACGTCGCGCTCCACTATCGCCAGGGTGGGCGGATCGCCGGCCTCCACCAGCGACAGCGCGGACATGGTTTTAGGAACCGGCGAAAGCGTCATGGCGGTCATGGTAAAGCAAGGCTCGTTTCTGCGATACTGTGGCCCGCGTTGATCTCGCCGGCGCCCGCCGGCCAAATAACGAGGGGATCAGGATGATTATTGGCGCTCACGTCTCCGCCGCCGGCGGCATTGGCAACGCCGTGGATCGCGCCGTCGACATCGGCGCCGAGGCCGTCCAGATATTCGGATCCTCGACCCGATCCTGGCGTTTCAAAGCCCTCACCGACGCCCAGGCGGAGGCCTTCCGCGAAAAGAACGCCGAGGCCGGACTGGCGCCGCCCTTCCTGCACGCGATCTACCTGATCAACCTCGGCAACTCCAACCCGGAAAACGTCGACAAATCGGTGACCTCGCTGGTCCAGTACATGCAACTGGCCGACCAGATCGGCGCCGGCGGCGTCATTTTCCATCCCGGCAGCCACGGCGGCGCCGGATACGACGGCGTTTTCCAGCAGGTTGTGGACAGCATTCATCGCGTCCTGGACCAGTCTCCCGAGGGTCCGTTGCTGTGCCTGGAGAACATGGCCGGCATGGGCCAGCACATCGGCGCCAAGTTCAGCGAGTTGGGCGACGTCATGCGCGCCGTGGACAGCCCCCGCCTCGGCATCTGCCTGGACACCCAACATGCCTTCGCCGCCGGATACGACCTCACCAACCCGGAGGGCGTCGCCGGCATGATCGACGAATTCGACCGCGACATCGGCCTGGACCGCCTCAGCGCCGTTCACGCCAACGATTCCAAGCGCCCCTGCGGTTCCGGGGTGGACCGGCACGATAACATTGGCGAGGGCCTGATCGGTGAGGAGGGCTTCACCAGTATCATGTCCCATCCCGCCTTTGCCGACGTGCCTTTCTTCCTCGAAGTCCCCGGGTACGACAAGGACAATCGCGGACCCGATAAGCCCAACGTGGACATTCTCAAGGAGATCCGTGCCCGCGTGTCCGCTGGCTGACGGTTCCTGATTCGATGAGCCCCGACGAGTTTGAAGGCCTGGTCCAGCAGGCCTACTGGGAGTTGCCCGAAAACTTCCGCGCATCCCTGGAGAACCTCGACATCCTCGTCGAGGACTTTCCGGGGCCCGAAGCCGCCGACGCCGAAGACCTGTCCGACCACGATCACGGCGACAATCTCCTCGGCCTCTACGTCGGCGTCCCTCTCATCGACCGCTACGCCGCCGATCCCATGATGCCCGACCGCATCTACATCTACCGGCTGCCCATTCTGGACATTTGCGACACCCGCCAGGACGTCGTCCGCGAAGTGCGGACCACGCTACTGCACGAAATCGGCCACTACCTGGGCCTCAGTGAGCATGATCTGGACCGGCTGGGCTACGCCTGATATCCGGCAAATGTCCTGGGGGAACCGCCTGGCCTGGCTGATCGGCAGCGGATTTGGCAGCGGCCTTTCGCCTCTGGCCCCGGGCACCGCCGGCGCCGCTGCGGCTGCTGGCCTGTATTGCGTCCTGATGGTCCTGCTCGATCTGGCCTGGCCTTCGTCCATCGCTCCCCGGCTGATCGTCCTGGCGGCCATGATCATCGGCGGTACCGTCGTCGGCGTCTGGGCCACGGGCCGCATGTCCACCGACGCCAACCCCGACCCCGGCTCAGCGGTCTGGGACGAGTTCGTCGGCATGTGGATTTCGTTGATCCCAACCGCCTGGGCGACCTGGCACCTGCCTTCGATCATGGTTCCGCCCTGGTGGCCCATCTGGTGGGTGGCGCTGTGCTTTTTCACCTTCCGCGCTTTCGACACCCTCAAGCCCTGGCCCTGCCGGGGCCTGGAAGATCTCCACGGCGGCTGGGGGATCATGCTGGACGACATAGCAGCCGGCGTCTGGGCCCTCCTCGTCTCTACCCTGCTCTACTTTGCCATCATGGCGGCGATGGTCTACCTCTAGCCGGCGGTCTGGTCCCCCGGGACCGAGAACAGGCCCGAGAGCGCCGTTCTCTCCAGCGCCTGCATCGCCTCCCGTTCCTCGTCGTCATAGTGGTCGTGGCCCAGCAGATGCAGCGTCCCGTGCACGATCAGCAGCGCCAACTCCCGTTGTAGCGGCGTCCCCTGATCTTCCGCCTGGCGCGCGGCCTGCGGAACCGAAACGATGATCTCCCCCAACGGCGGCGGCTCGCCATCCGGCAGCGGCCATCCCGGAGGCGCGTCTTCACCCGCGCTCGGCGCTTCGTCGTCTCCTTCCCAGTGGCCCCAGTGCTCGAACGAAAACGACAGCACGTCCGTGGTTCGGTCCACTCCCCGGTAGTCCCGGTTCAACCGTCGCACCGTCTCGTCATCCGTCAGCAGCAGGCTGATTTGCCCGTGGGTTTCCGCCGGCAGAGATCCGGCCAGGCCGTGCCGGACCGCGGTCTCCAACCATTCGGCATCTTCAAGTTCAGCCCAACGTTCGGGAACGTCGGTTTGCACCGTTACCACAATATCGGGGAGCAACATGACCACCTCCACAAAAATCATCGTCCCGATGGCCCCGTGATACAATTGCTTGCGTAGCTTCGGACTTAGGACGATGCAATGAGCGAAGAGCAGTTTACCCCCAACTCTGACCCCGGCGATGATCGTTGGGCGGACTATGCCCTGCCGGAAGAGGGAGTCGCCGACCTCGCCGACCGGTTGGTGGAGTTTCTACCGGAACATGAAGAAAACGATCCTCCGCTCATCATCGGCCAGGTGCTGGACGACTTCATTGACCAGTCCGGCTCCATGCCCGAAAATCTGCGCGAGGAAGACGCCCACGCTGTGATCTGCCAGATGCAGATGGCGGTCACCCTGGCTTACCAGTTGGGTCGGCTGGAGTCGCGCTCCCCGGAAATGGTGCGCCGGTTCATCCTCGAGGCCATCGAAAAGTGGGAGGCCAAACCACTTTCCGATTCGCTCGATTTCGTTGAAACCGATTTCCGAAAGCCCAAGGAACTGGTGCTGCCCCGCTTGCGTCGCTGGTGGCAGGAAAACCTCGCTGCCGAAGACTATTACTGGGACGAAGACTGACTCCCGGTCAGCAAGTTTCCGGGGCGCAATTCGCGCGTCGCGCGCTCCTCCCGTCCACCGGCCCTCGCGTTGAACGTTGATTTGGAGGGAACCAATCCGATGACCACCGCCACTTATGACCTGGTGCTGTCGGGCGGCAACCTGCTGGACCCGGCCCAGGGCATCAACGACGAACCCCGCGACATCGCCTTCAAGGACGGCAAGGTCGCCGCAATCGCCGAGCAAATCGACCCGGCCTCCGCCGCTCAGTCCATCGACGCCAGCGGCAAGTTGATTACCCCCGGCCTCATTGACCTCCACGGCCATTTCTACCACGGTGGCAGCGGCAGCGCCGTCCACGCCGACCAGACTTGCCTGGGCAGCGGCGTGACCACCGGCGTTGACGCGGGTTCTGCCGGGTTCCTCAACTACGGCGCCATGCGCGACTACGTATTTCCGGCGCACCGCACCCGGCTGCTCGCCTTCCTGCACATCGGAGCCGTTGGTTTGGCGGCCAATCGTGTGCTCGGCGGCGGCCTGCACGACATGCGCATCATTGACGTGGAGCAGACCGTCCAGGCCATCAAGGAGAACCCCGGTTTCATCTTCGGTGTCAAGGTCCGCATGCACTTCGACGCCGTGGCCCGGTGGAACGCCCACGAGGCCATGGCCCGAGCCCGCGAAGCCGCCAGTGAGGCCGGGGTCCGCCTCATGGTGCACGTCAGCGGCACGCCCATCCCCCTGCCCGACGTGCTTGAGCACCTCGGCCCCGGTGACATCTCCACCCACGCCTTCAACGGCTTCCCGGAGAACATGCTGGACAACTCCGGCAAGATTCGCCCGGAGGTCCGCGCCGCCGCTGACCGTGGCGTTGTCATGGACGTCGGACACGCCGGCATCCACTGCGACGTCGAGGTCGTGAAAGCGGCCATGGACCAGGGTGTCATCCCCGATACCATCAGCACCGACGTGCACATCGCGCCGGCCGGCCGCATCGTCTACCTGATGAACGACCTGGTCAGCAAATTCCATGCCCTGGGTATGCCACTGGCCGACGCCATAACCGCAAGCACGAGCCGGCCCGCCGAGATTCTGGGCCTGCAGGACAATATCGGTTCCCTGGCCGTCGGCATGGAAGGCGATGCCGCGGTTTGGGAAAAGCGTCAGGGAAGATTCGTTTGGCACGACATGGCCGGTCACAACGTCGATGGGGCGCTCCGACTGGACACCTTTGCCACCATCAAGGGAGGCGTCACCGCCTGGCGGGAGGGTCGCCTCTTGCAGATGGGCGAATGCTAGGCAGTGTTGACATTTCGCGTCATTCCGGCGAAAGAACGTCACCCCGTACTTGATAGGGGCCGGAATCCAGTGCGCCAAAGAAGGGTGAAATCGGGCAGACTTTCCGATGGCAAAGGTATCTGGGTTCCTGCTTTCGCAGGAACGACAGGTAATTGCCAAATGTCAACACTACCTGGGCTCACACTGCATTCTGAGGTGGTCGCACCGCCGTTAGGTCGCCTGCTCCGCCCATTTGCGAGCCGGATCCTGCGGAGTGGCGTACCCACCGGTGCATAAACCTTTGTTGGGGCGAGGGATACGCATTCCGGCAGCCGTCCGCGACGCCCGCAAAGCGGTATCCACCCTCTCCTTGACGCTGCGATATCCGACTGATACGGTGAGGACACGTTATGCGCATTGGTGAATTTGACATCGCGGAACCACTGCCGGAGTTGCACGAGCCCCACATGCTGGCCGTGCTCCGCCCGTGGATCGACGTCGGAAACGTGGGCAGCCTGTCCCTTGGCAGGATTGAGCGTCACCTGCGCAGCCAGGAACTCGGGCGTCTCTACCGCCCCGGCCGCTATTACGACTTTACCCGCTATCGCCCGCGCTCCTATCTCGTCAACGGCCGCCGGGAAGTCACCATCCCCAACACGATCATCCGTTACGCCAACCCCGAAGACGGCCCGCATCTGCTCACGGCCCATCTCCTGGAGCCTCATCTCTACGGAGAGGACTACTCCGACGCGCTGCTGGACATCATCAATTACTTCGGCGTGAAGCAGTATTCCCTCATCGGTGGCATGTACGACATGGTTCCCCACACCCGCCCGCTGGTGGTTTCCGGTTTGGGCACCGGGGACAACGTGGAACGCGACTACCAGATCGCCAACGCTCGCGCCAGCAGTTACGAGGGTCCCACAACCATCACGTACACCGTCAGCCAGACCGCGGCCCAGACGGGAGTGGAGACCCGCGCCTTCGTCGTGCACCTTCCCCAGTATCTGACCCTGGACGACGATCACCAGGGTGCGGCCCGCATGATGGACCTGCTGTGTCGCCTGTACAACCTTCCCGACTACATCGCGCAGACCGAACGCGGCCAGAAGCAGTACGACGAGCTTACTCCCAACGACGGGCAGATCCCCACCGGCGATACCCTCACGCGCATCGAAGAGATGTACGACAGCGAATACGGCGGCGACGAGCAGACCGAGCCGACCACGCCGTTGCCGTCCAGCATCGAAGAATTCCTCCAGGGTCTGGGCGCGGATCTCGGCGACGACGAGGAGAACCGATAGCCTCTTCCACTGTGTCGGGGCTGTTTGACCAATGGTTGCCGCATCGGGTTCCACCAGCGTCCGGACGCCTGTAGCGGAGCTTCTCCAGAAGCTCATCCGCTTCGACACCACCAATCCGCCCGGTAATGAAACCGGTTGCGCTGTCTATTGTCGGGACGTGCTCGCCGACGCCGGCATCTCCGCTGAGCTGGTGGGCAACGATCCCGACCGCCTCAACGTCATCAGTCGCCTGCCCGGCCGCGGCGACGCTCCGCCGCTGCTTCTGTACGGCCACATTGACGTGGTACCCACTGCCGCGCAGCCGTGGGACGTCCCGCCCTTCGAGGGTCGCCTGCAGCACGATTACGTCTGGGGCCGCGGGGCGTTGGACATGAAAGGCGGCGTAGCCATGATGATGGACGCCGTCATCCGCGCTCACCAAGAGGACGCCAGCCTCCCCGGCGACGTGATCCTCGCGCTGGTCAGCGATGAGGAAGCAGGCGGCAACACCGGCGCCGCCTGGCTGGCCCGAACCCGCCCCGAGATGTTCGCCGGCGTCCGCTATGCCATCGGGGAGTTTGGCGGCTTCAGCAAGACCTACCGGGGCCGCAAGTTCTACATGGTCCAGGTCGCCGAGAAGCAGGGTTGCCTCGTGCAGGCCGTGGCCCGTGGCCCCGGCGGACACGGCTCGCTCGTGCACCACGACACTGCGCCCACCCGCATGTCCCAGTTCCTGGTCAAGCTCGACCGCACGCCGTTGCCGTTCCACGTCCATCCGGTCACCCGCATGATGATCGAGGCTATGGCCGGCCGCCTGCCCCTGGCCGACGGAACGTTTTTACGGTTGCTTTTGAACCCCGCGTTCACCGGACGCATGCTGCGTCGCATGGGAACCGTGGGCCGCGAAATGGAGCCCCTGTTCCGGCACACCGCCAACGCCACGGTGATCGCCGGCGGCGAAAAGACCAACGTCATCCCCAGCGAGGTGACCGTCACCCTCGACTGCCGGATGCTCCCCGGCTGCGACGCCGAGGACCTGCTCGGCGAATTGCAGCACATTGCCGGCCCCGACATTGAGCTCCAGGCCATCCGCTTCGAGCCCAAGCCCTGGGTCCTGAACATGGGTCTGTTCGATACCTTGTCCGACATCATTAAGGAACAGGACCCAGAGGGCGTCTCCGTGCCCATGCTCATGCCGGCCGGAACCGACGGCCGCCATTTTGCGACGCTGGGCATCCAGACCTATGGCTGGATGCCCATGAACCTGCCCGCCGACTTCGACTTTCTCAAGACCATCCACGCGGCCAACGAGCGGGTGCCTGTTTCAGCATTGCAGTTTGGGGCCGAAGCCCTGTTCCAGTTGCTGCAACGTTTCCACGACTGACGCGACGTCACACGCGAAAGTCTATTGTCGTCAAGTTCAACCTGATTAGAGGTCAGGAGACCAGTCAAAAGTGGTTCGCTTGAGGCGTTCTTTGATGGCACGTCGGGCTCGTCTCAGCGCATTGCCGGAGAGTTCCGATAAATCGTGGAACTCCACGTTGTAGTGATATGGGTTATGCGGTTCAGGAGCGTATACTAGGGTTCCGCCGGCGGCTTCCAGCTCTGCCGCGGTATAGGTGATAGAGCCTGCTGGCAACGACCATCCGCGGGCTGAACGATAAGAACTGTGGATAGCGTACAGTTCGACTGGTTCGGGGTTACTTTCCGGCCCGGGGCCGTCTACTGACAGGTCCGGCGGTTCCCTGTTGGTTTTAGGCTGGAATACCGCTTCCTGTATTTTCGCCTCTTGGTACTGATTGCTCCAAACTTGCAGCCAGTACATTCCCGTATCGGTCAACTTCTACCCCCAGCTCCGAGGCGATTTGCCGCCAAGCGTCTCCGCTGGTCAAGTCAATGTCCAGCGCGAGCTCTTCTTCGCCAACGGCCTGGTTATACGACCGGCAGAGGTAGCCCGTCTTGCCAACCGTGTTTATTTCCAGCGTCACGGTCTCACTGGCGGATATCCAGTACAGGCATATCATGGCGTCTTCCGGTCCGGTTCCGATGTAAGGCTGGGGGTACGATGTACTCCATTTGCCGGCCAAAACGGTGCGCAGCCAGATAATATCGTCCAGCACTGGCCAAGCGTGTTCAGTGGGTTCCCAATCGCGCGCCATGACGGCGATTTCGTCTAACCGCTCATCGACCGATGCGACGGGATTTTCGAAAGCCTGCATTTTGACTAAACTGGCGTAGCAGTCTGGAACTTCCCAAACGTGGGTTGCGGTGTGGTTTTCCAGTGATTGGCCTGAGACGGCACCACCTCTGATACCATTACTCCGATAGATAACCCGTTACCGTGGCCCGCAGGCGGTCGGCGTGACCGACAATGTCGTCGGGTGAATCAATCCGATGGAGGGAGGTGTTCCGGGTGCCCAAGTTACCCCGACCTTCTTCGATCAACTCCAGGTACTTGACGGTTTTGGCATTAAAGCGCAACCGGCATATTGGCCGCTGGTTGTTGTCGTCTAGGAGCACGCCACAATATGACTTGGTGTCTCGCATCACGACACGCTCTGGGTCCACCACCTGGGCCACGATGCTTCGCACTATCTCGTAGCCTGCTACTTCTTCTACGGTGGTAATGATGTCCTTCGGCTCTTCCGCTTCATCCGATTCTACGGAGGATTCGCCAGGGTCGACTTCATCCGCGGCTATTACGGCCGGGCTATCGTAAACAGTATATGCAATGTCTGTGGCCCTCTGCAACGTATCGTTAATCCGGTCATTAACGAAACCCTGAAAAGCCAGCTTCACCAACCCGGCGAACTGCTCGGAGCGAGCTTGGGTCATTCGGCCCGTATAAACTTTGCGAGCCAGCAGCTCGACGAATGGGCCATCCGGCTGGCCGTACGCATGGGCCAAGTATTCTTTCATGCCGCGAATATACTTCATATTCGCGGCAGCGGCACAAGCTTCGTCCGCGTCAAAAGTTGGCTTGGCAAAGTAGTTCAGCGCGGTTATGTCACGAGAGTTTGTGGCAGTTAAGTCAATTTCAAGGAATGGCTCACTGTCCATTACATTGTCAGCTTCGAGATCGCTGAAAAACTTATAGACCACCCCGTTGGTCAACAGCCCGATACGTGCTTGGGTTACGCCAAAGTAACGGGCGAGCTGGGATGCGCCGGATATGTGCAGCGGGTCAGACACTTTCTTGCATTCAATCAGAAGGGCGGGTTTCTCCTCACGCATTATTGCGTAGTCAACTTTTTCGCCATGTCTCAAGCCGAAATCAGCGGTGAATTCAGGAACCACTTCGGTAGGGTCGAAGATGTCGTAGCCCAAGGCACTGATAAAGGGTAAAACCAGTGCGTGCTTGGTGGCCTCTTCGGTTGCCAGATTATCCCGTTGCAACGCCACACGCTCTGACAGAGATTCTAAGGCAGTGCGGGATACCATAAATTCCTCCTGTTTTCGCTCTAATAGCTTCCCGCTCTTCCGTGAGCGGCGCAGGTTCCGGCGGGCATGGATTATGTCGCCGCTTCGGGGCTGACGGACGAGGCTCCCTTGGCGACTTCAATCAGCCGCTCGAAGGCGTCCGGATCCCGAACCGCCATGTCCGCCAGCATCTTGCGGTCGATCTCGATGCCGGCCACGTTAAGGCCGTGCATGAACTGGCTATAGGTCATGTCGTGCTGGCGGCAGGCCGCCCCGATCCGGATGATCCACAGTCGCCGGAATTCGCCCTTGCGCTGCCGACGGTGGCGGTACGCGTGGCTCCACGCGTGCATCACCGCTTCTTTGGCCCACTTGTAATTTCGACCCGATGACGCCTGGTAACCCTTGGCGGCTTTGATGATCTTCTTGTGTCGGGCGCGTTTGGTGACGCCCCTTTTGACTCTTGGCACGGTTCAGGATTCTCCAGTTTAGACGTCGTAGGGTACCAGCCGGCTGAGACGCTTCACGTCCGCGTCGGCGAAGCCAACCTTCTGCGCGAATTTCCGCGTGACTTTCTTCGGCTTCTTGCGCCGGAGGTGACTGCTCATCCGCTTGCGGCGGAGCAGTTTGCCAGAGCCCGTCACGTGTATGCGGGCTTTGGCCCCTTTGTGGGTTTTCAGTTTGGGCATGTGCGATTATTCCGTAGCTACTGCTTCCTTTCGTTCGTTGCGAGCTGTGATCGTTGGGTTGGGTATCAGGACCATGGACATGGCCCGGCCTTCCATCGACGGTTGCTGTTCCAGCCGAATGTCGTCTTTCATCTCTTCAGCTACCCGCTTCAAGAGCGAAAGACCGTTTTGCTGGTGCACCGCTTCACGTCCACGGAACCGCACCGTCAGCTTGACCTTGTCGCCATTGCCGATGAACTGGCGCACCTTCCGGAGCTTGGCGTCGAAATCATGGGTGCCGATGTTGGGACGGAACCGAACTTCCTTCAGCTCGTTGCTTTTCTGGGATTTGCGGGTCTCGCGTTCCTTCTTGGACGAGAGATACCGGAGTTTTCCGTAGTCCAGCAGCCGTGCGACCGGCGGATCGGCGTTGGGCGCCACTTCCACCAGGTCAAGGTCATTCATCCGCGCCCTGGAGAGGGCGTCGGACACCGTCATCACGCCAAGCTGCTCGCCATCTTCTCCGATTACCCGTACCCGCGGGACGCGTATCTGTTCGTTGACCCTGTACTGTCTGGCTATGACGTCACCTCCTTGGTGGTGCGTAACGTATAAGGCTGGGACCGGAAACAGTCCCAACCGCTCTTCGTTGCACTATTCTAGCGGCGGCCTACCGGGCAGTCAACGGTTCGAGAAACGGTTTAGGTCGACGCAGGTACTCGCCGCGGTATCTGTCTTTCCAATTGCGAGCGCGGTTGGAGGTTTGGTCTCACGCCGCAATCAGTCCGGCTCTTCGTCCTCGTCGTCTTCAAACAAGTCATCGTCCTCGTCGTCGAGGTCGTCCTCGCCGAGCAGGTCTTCGTCCTCGTCGTCATCCGCGGCGAGCGCTTCTATAATCCTGCTCAGCTGCTCGTCTTCGTCGGCTCGGGACGCCGCCAGCATTCGGATGCCGTCGGGAGTTTCTTCGGGTTCGGGCTCCTCGACGGGGATTGCCGCAAATCCGTAGAACACGTCGTTGTCCAGCACCCTCGCCAGTCCGCTCACGGTCAGCGTGATCGGGCGGATCGGCGACGACCATTTTTCGGTCAATTCGGCGTGCAACTCCGACAGCGGCATCGGCTCGCCTCCCTGCAGCAGCAGTGTGCGGAACAGGATCTCCTGCAGGGGCATCGAAGACTGTATGAACTCGGTGTCTCCGGCGCAATGCGTCCTGATCTCCTTCACCAGGTCGGACGCATCCGCGATTTCCGCCGGCGTCTTGCCGAAGGATGGGCACGCGGTGCTGAGACGGGCCAGAAGCAACGAAATCGGAGACCGGTTCAGTTCCTCCAGCCGTTCCAGGCTGAACCGGTACTCAGGTCCTGCCGATTTGCTATTTCCCGTCACGATGGTCGTCATGCGTTAACCTCTTCATTCCAGTCCAGCATTATGATCTTTACGGCTTGCCCGGCGTTCTTCCGTTGCAGGTCGGCCGGGCAGATCGCCAGTCCGTTGGCTTTGGACAGCGATGTCAGGATGTTCGACCCCTGGGGACCCGTCGGGGTGGCGTACCAGGCGCCGTCCCGACGCTCAACCTCGACCCGGGCGTAAACCCGCCGCCCGTCGCTGTTGAAAATTGGCCCGGTCAGCACTCCTTCGACCGCCGGCCGCGCCAGCGGGCTCCGCCCTAACATTCGGCGCACGGCGGGTCGGCCGAACATTTCGAACGCCAGCAGCGCGCTCACCGGATTTCCCGGCAGGCCCAACAAGGGCAACGGCTCGCGTCCCTCGCGCTGGATCAGCCCGAAGGCCAGTGGCTTGGCCGGTCGCATCCGCACCGACCAGAAGTTCATGTCCCCCCGCTGTTCCAGAACGTCTTTGACCATGTCATAGTCGCCCTTGGATACGCCGGCCGACGTGACCAGCAGGTCGGCGTCCGACGCGGCATCGATACAACGGTGCAGGTCATCCAGGTTGTCCCGAGCGATGCCGATCATCCTCGCCACGCCGCCGGCTGTCCGAACGGCTGCCGCCACGCTGCTGCTGTTGCTGTCGTAGATGTGACCCGGCGCAAGTTGGTCGCCCACCGTGGTCAGCTCGTCGCCGGTAGACAGCACCGCGACTACCGGTCGTCGGATCACCCTGGCTGTGGCCAAACCCAACGAGGCCAGCACGCCGGCTTCCGCCGGACGAATTACGGTGCCCGCAGGCAACACCAACTCCCCGGCTCGAACGTCTTCGCCGGCCGGCCGGACGTTGCTGCCCAAAGGAAGGGCCTTGCGGATTTCGATCTCATCCAGTGGTGTGCCGGCACGCCGGCGGTCAATCTCGTCAGTCTCCTCAAAGGGAACCACGGTGTCCGCGCCGTCGGGTACCGGGGCCCCGGTCATGATTCGGATCGCCTTGCCCCCGGTGACTGTCTGATCCGAAACCTGTCCAGCCGCGACCGCTGAGATCACCGAAAGCGTCGGCGCTATTTCGTTCGCGGACGCGATGTCCTCGTACAACACGGCGTAGCCGTCCATGGCGGAGTTGGCCAGCGGCGGCAGGTTCAGCGGGGAGGTGACGTCCTCCGCCAGCGCCAGGCCCAGGCATTCCAGCACTGGCAGTTCCACCGCATCCAGGGGGCTGAAGTGGGAGATGATGCGGTCGAAGGCCTGCTCCACCTCCAGCATGTCCTCATGGCCGTGACCGTTGTCGTGACCCCGGTGGTGGCCGCCGTGCCCGTGATGCCCATGATCCCGGTGGCCTTGGTCGGAGCTACCATGATCATGGATGCTTTCGTGGTCCCCGTCGCCGTGGGCGTCGTGGACGTGCAGTTCTCGCGAGTTTGCGTGAGTAGTCATGGCAATGGCGTCCGTGGCGGTGTGAAGAACGGCAAACAACAAACAATCGTACCACACTCGCCCCAAGGCACCGATCCCTTCTTCGCGCGAATCCCCTTGACGCCAGCGACCATCCCTGCGTTCGACCCGCCGTCCCGGCGCAATGAGGAAACCAGGTCCCCGGGCAGCGAACGGATCGGCAGCCGGTCAATGGTCAAGGCTGACCTACGTTGAATCGACTCCGGTGTGCTATTCCCGAACCGTTGCTCCGGCTTCCCGTTCCAGCGCCCTCGTCAGGCCGTTCACCGCCCGGTTCACGTCCTCGGCGGTCAGTGTCCTGTCCGCGGCTCGGAACCGGATGCGGAATGCCAGCGATCGCGTGCCCTCCGGCAAGTTCTCCCCGGTGTACACGTCAAACAGCTCGGCGCGCTCCACCAGCCGTACCCTTTCGATGAGGCCCCGCACCCTGGCTGCCGGCACGTCAGTCGGCACCACCAGCGCCAGGTCGCGGTTTGCCGCGGGGAAACGTGACAGCGACTCAAACCGACCGGCGTCCGGTCCCGCCTGCAGCAGGTCATCCAGCCGTACCTCGAAATAGACCACCGGATCCGTACCCAGGTCGAATGCTTCCCTGATGTCAGGATGCAATTCTCCGATCACACCCACGTCTGCGGCCGCCCCGGCGGCGGCCAGGATCCGTGCGCAGCGTCCCGGATGGAACATTGTATCGTCTTGGGACTCTAACGTTGTGGCTATTCCCACTCTCCCCAGCGCCGTAGCCAGGGTTCCCGACAGGTCGAAAAAGTCCAGCGGCTCGCTGGAGCTCAGCCAGTTGGCGTCATGACGCGGTCCGGACATCACGCCGGCCGCAATCTCCTGTTCTATGGGCAGCCCCGCGGTCTGCGGGAGGAACGCCCTACCCAGTTCGAAGAGCCGGAACCCCCCGTCATTGTGGCCCCGGTTGTAGGCCAGGGTGTTCAGAATGCTTGTCGCCAGCGTCGGGCGCATGATGTCCTGCTCGGTGGACATCGGGTTCGTCACTCTGAGCGCCCGGGAAACTCCCGCCACTTCGCCATTTATGCTCAGGCGGTCCAGGTCCGCCGCGCTGACCAGGGGGTAGCTGATCGTCTCCTGCATCCCAGCCGCCGCCAGCGCGTCGCGCAAGCCGTCCTTCAGCGCCGTCATCTCGTTGGGCCGGTGGTACGGTATCGGCGAGGCCAGCATGGTGGTGGGCACTTCGTCGTACCCGATGATGCGGATCACCTCCTCGATCAGGTCTTCTTCAATGGCGATATCGCTGCGCCAGTAGGGCGGGTCCGCCTCCAGGCTGTCGGGTCCCGTGCGTCGCGTGGTGATTCCCAGGCTCCCCAGCACCGTCTCGGCGCGGGCGATGTCCAGGTCCATGCCCAGCACCTGCCGCAACCGCGACACCGTCAGAGGAACGGCGGGAACCTCGGTCTCGGCTCCCGGGAACACGTCGATTATGCCGGCCGCGGCCTGCCCTCCTGCCGTTTCCAGAATCAACTGCGTGGCGCGGCGCAGCGCGATGGGAGCCAGCTCCGGACGCAGCCCCTTCTCGAAGCGCAGGCTGGCCTCCGTCCGCAGGTTCAGGTCGGTGGACGTGCGCCGGTTGTTCAGCGGATGGAACGTCGCCGATTCCAGCAGCATGTTGGTGGTGTTGGCGGTGATCTCGCTGTTTGCCCCGCCCATGACGCCGCCGATGCCAATAGCCTGCGCCGGGTCCGCGATCAGCAGGTTGTCGGCCGAGAGCTTTCGGCTGACACCGTCCAGGGTCGTGAACTCCTCGCCATCGGTCGCCCGCCGCACCACCACGTGGTGGTCCGTAACCGCGTCCAGGTCAAAGGCGTGCAACGGCTGGTTGAACTCCAGCATCACGTAGTTGGTCACGTCCACTACGTTGTTGATGGGTCGCAGTCCGGCGCGGTTCAGCCGTTCCTGCAGCCACTGTGGAGACGGTCCAATGCTGATCCCGGTGATCACGGAGGCCGTGTAGCGCGGGCACAGTTCCGGGTCTTCGATGGTGACCTTCGCCAGCGTATCGACCGCAACATCGGTCTCGGCATATCCTATCTCCGGGACACGTACCGGCTGCCCGGTGATCGCCCCGATCTCCCGCGCCACGCCCAGGATGGACAGGCAATCGCCGCGGTTGGGCGTCAGCTCCAACTCGAGGAAGGTGTCGCCCAGCACTTCATCCAGCGGCGCGCCCACGACCGCGTCATCCGGGAGCACGATTATCCCCTCGTGTTCGTCGCTGATCTCCAGCTCCGCTTCCGAGCAGATCATCCCTTCGGAAACGACGCCACGAATGGTCGCCGGCTTGAGTTCTTCCCGGCGCCCGCTGTGCATGTTCATCAGGGTGACGCCAGGGCGCGCGAAGCAAATCTTCTGTCCCGCGGCCACGTTGGGGGCCCCGCAGACCACTTCCAACGCCGGCCCGTCTCCGGGATCAACCTCGCAAAGCGTCAGCGTGTCCGCGTTGGGATGTGGTCTGGTGGCGCGCACGTGCCCAACCACGCAACCGCCCCAACCACCGCGCGTGAACACGTCGCCCACCTCAATGCCGCCCATGGTCAGCCGGTGGGCCAACTCATCAGGGTCGAGCGTGATGTCAACGTATTGGGAAAGCCAGGAAAAAGGAATCAGCATTTTAGGTTGCAGCCTTGAACATAGGATCTCGGAGCTCCTTGGGAAGCCACGAATAATTGCATCCTGTTGGCGGAATTATTGTGTTGTGAGCCCAAACCTTGCCGCCGGGGACAACCGTGTTGTGCCAATCCGTCCACGCGCCGGGCTCCACCGGAGGGTTACGGTAGCCCTGTCCGGTCTCATCGATGAACACACCGACACCAATAGCGTCTGGATAAGCCGGTGTAGTCGTGCTTCTCAGCAAGTCTGTATAACGCTGCACGACATGCCTTTGAAACTCACCCCGTTTAATTTCTGCGCAAATTAGCGGTCGGCCGGATTTATCCAGTATCGCCAAGTCCAGCGGGGACGCTCCGTTGTCGGTAGCGGCCGGCGTTTCCCTCGATACCTGCAAGTCAAGGTTGGTTGCATCAATCATCCACTCCAGGCGGCGATACATACCAACTTCGGGGCGTCTTACCAAGCTGCGCAGATAGTCATTGTATTGCCAACTCAGGCCGGCCAGCGCAGAACAGAAAAGACCGAATGCCAGTACCGGCTCCTTGGAACATCCGGCGCGTTCAGCTTCGGGCCAGAGGATTTCCAATCCGACGACTCGATGGTCAGGACTGGAATCGACTATGAAGCCGCTGGCGACCTCTTCGCTGGCCTCATATGGCAGGTCCGCTAACTTGAGCCAAGCGCCCTCGTCATCCCATCGCACTCGCGGTGTGTTTTTCATGTTGGTAGACACCTGAATCTTTTGTCCGGAAGGACAGTTATGACGAACTGACGCTGCTCGATGCGTACCACCACTCTAAGTGCCCGACTGTGGCCGGGCAAGCAACGCAAATAGCGGATGCGGTCAGGCAAATCGTCAGGTTCGATTCTGTCCGGGTCGGCTAAACACAGTGCGATTTGGGCTTCTGTGATACCACGCTCGTCCATACGCTCCCGCGCGTGCCGGCTGTATTCAATCATACTACCAACGCCGCGCGTCAGAACTGCCGCAAAAACCTCACGTCGTTCCGGTAGAAATGCCGGATGTCGTCGATCCCGTACTTCAGCATCCCGATGCGTTCCGGCCCCATGCCGAACGCGAACCCGGTGTAACGCTGCGGGTCGTACCCGACGCCCTCCAGCACTCTCGGGTGCACCATGCCCGCGCCCATGATCTCGATCCAGTCTTCGTCCCGGTTGATCGGCCGCCGGCCGGTGTCCGGGCCCACAAAGTTCGAGATCGACATGTCCACGCCGGGCTCGACGAACGGGAAGTAGTCGCACCGGAACCGGATCTGCCGGTCCTCACCGAAGAGCCGCCGCGCGAACTCGTACAACGTTCCCTTGAGATCAGCAAAGGTGATCCCTTCGGCAACGGCCAGTCCCTCGACCTGGTAGAAGTGCCATTCGTGGGTGGCGTCGGTCGCCTCGTAGCGATAGCACTTGCCCGGTACCACGACCCGTACCGGCGGGTCCTGGGCTTCCATGACTCGGGCTTGCATCGGGGATGTGTGCGTGCGCAGCAGCATGGGTTGCTGACCGTCTTCGTTCACATAATCAACCCACAGCGAGTTCCACATGTCCCGCGCCGGGTGGCCTGCCGGGATGTTGAGCATCTCGAAGTTGTAGTGGTCCAACTCGACTTCCGGCCCCTCCACCACGCTGAACCCCATGGCCATGAAGGCCGTGCAGATCTCGCGCACTATCTGGGTGGTCGGATGCAGCCGCCCGGTCACCACCGGTCTTCCCGGCAGCGTTACGTCCAGCGCGTCCTGCGATGCCAGAGCCGCTTGGGCTATCTCCCGGGTCCGACGTGCCAGCGCCTCTTCCAGGGCATTCTTGGCTTGGTTGGCCTGGGAGCCCACCTCGCGCCTTTGATCCGGTTCCAGTTGCGGCAGCGACCGCAGCAGTCCAGTGAGTTTCCCCCGTCGGCCCAGGTAGGCTACGCGCCACTCTTCAGCCCCGGCGGCCTCGCCGATGCTGTTCAGCTCGTCGAGCGCGTCGCGGGTCAGTTGGTTGATGGATTCTATGGAAAGCGCGTCTGGCATGAGAAGGGACACCTGCGCTGGGCAAATACAAAGGGGCCGGCAAAATTATAGGCAGCGCCGCCCGTGAGGGTCAAGAAATCGCCAGACCCAAACGCTCGGCCAGCCAGGCGCCACGCACCTGCGCGTGAACGTGTCCGCCACCTTCCGCGCCGCCGTCGTAGACCCTGAACTCGCAATCCGGCAGCGCCCCCGCCAACTCCTCGGCGAACGCCAGTGGGCAAACACTCCGGTCGAACCGTCCTGCGCTCATCAGGACGGGACATCTCACGGCCGGCGCGGTGGACACCGGGTCGATTACCGACAGGACTGACCCAACTGCGGACTCGCTGCCGGGATTGGCTCGCAGGTAATCGCCCAATTCCGCCATCGGATAGCCCAGACCCGGCTCCAATGCTGCCGTATGTCCCAAAGCCAGCGGGGTGTCCGCAGCCACGGCCGATACCGCCGGTCGGCGGGCCGCTGTCGCCAAGGCCAGGGTGGCTCCAAGTCCTGCACCCGTGAGCGCCACGGGCCCAGACACGTTCGCCACGTGCTGCGCGCCCAAAACGTCCACCGCCCGCAGCGCGTCCGCATAGGCTCCAAAGAGCGTGTACGTGTCGGCGCCGTCGATGCCATCCGTCAACAGCCCCGGATAGCTCGCGCGCACTTTGCCATCGCTGTTTCTCTGTCCCCGATGCGTCGCGTTCATCACCACGGCCCGCTCGCGTAGTGGAGTGTAGATGATGTCGTGAACGCTGGCGTAGTCCGGCATCCTGAGCAGCACCGGAGAAGGACCGGCCCCATGCGGGACCGACAGCCAGGCGAACAAACGGTGCCCGCCGGCGCTCGTGTAGCGCATCTGAAACACGTCCCACTCCGGTTGCGAGTAGAACGCATCCCGTTCAATTTCGATGTCGGGATCGGTTTCGGCCAGTTGTGCCTCGATCCTTTCCCAGAAGGCGTCGGACAGCTGTCGTGCGGACGTCATGTTGTCGCCGCCTGCGTATCGCCCACGCCGATGCGCTCTTCCAGCCACGCACGCTCCCGCGCCGGATATTCGTGCGCGTTGCCGTGCCCCGACTCGGGAAACAACCACAACTCCCGCTCGCTGCCCAGTAGCCGGTACGCGGCGTAGCTGGTTTCCGGCGGGCAGACTTCGTCCTCCATGGCGATTCCCACCACCATGGGGCACTTGATGCGCGGCGCGAAGTTCACCGCGTCGAAATAGCGCAGTGTGCCCAGCATCTGCGCGGTCTTTTCGGGATACGCCCGCTGGTAGCAAGAAAGCTCGTTGTACGGATAGCTGCGTAGCATCCGCATGGATTCCGGGTAGCAGCACAGGAACGGATACCCTGCGACCCCCGCCTTGATCTCCGGCCTCAGCGCCGAGGTGATCAGCGTCAAACCGCCGCCCTGGCTGCTGCCGCAACAGTAGATCCGCTCGGCATCGATCTCCGGCCGCGACAGCAGGAAATCTACCCCACGCATACAGTCGGAGATCACTCCCTTGTAACTGTACGTGTCCCGGTCCTCAACACCGCTGGTCAGCAGGCCAGGGTACCCGGGATTGAACTCTGTGCTGCTGGGCAGTTTGCCCCGCACCGCAACCGATAGCACCGCGACGCCCTTGACGCCCCAATCCCGTCGGAGCGCCGGCTCCGATTTGTACCCCGGCAGGTGGAGGATCGCCGGGAACGGTCCATTCCCCTCGGCCGGCAGCGCGTACCAGGCGAATATCTCCAGCCCATCGAGGCTCCGATAGCTCGCCTGAAACACGTTCGCCGTGTCCGTGCTGCGCAGCGGGTCCAACTCGCATGTAGCGTCCAGCCGTATCCGGTCGAGGTCGGACCGCACTTCCTGCCAAAAACGATCGAAATCGTCCGGACACGTAACCTCGGTAACGAATGACTCCAGGTCCGCTTTTGTGGCCATGTTCAGGCTCCTTGCATCGCGTGCGACGGCCCCATTATAGCCTCACGCTAATCCCGACGAATACGACCGCTACCCGCGCAAACCGCCCGCTGCTCGCCTGATATCCTGAAATGTGAGGCCCGCACAAACAGGCAGCCAGGCGATCATATTCCCCGTCAATAGCATCATCCCCGTGAATCCTGTGCATCCATGCGATACTGTGCTTCCGCAGCCGTCGCGCAAAGTGCCCGGTGTTATAATTCGGCCACTTGCCGCCGCACGAACATCGGCGCGTTTCAGGAGCGAACATCTATGAAAGCTGGGTTTATCGGGGTTGGCAACATGGGCAACCCCATGGCCGCCAACATGATCAAGGCTGGGCATCAGCTCACCGTCCACGACCTGCGCCGCGAGTCCGCCATCAATCTGCTCGAAATGGGCGCCGAGTGGTCTGACACCCCGGCCGGTTGCGTCAGCGGCAACGACGCCGTGTTCACCTCCCTGCCCGTGCCGCGGGACGTTGAAGCCGTTGTGATGGGCGAGAACGGCATCATGTCCGCCGCCGGCTCCGGCGACGTGTACGTCGATTTGTCCACCAACTCCCCGACGGTCATCCGCCGCATACACGACGAGTGCGCCGCCCATGGCGTGACCGTGCTGGACGCCCCGGTGAGTGGCGGCGTGTACGGCGCGGCCGCCGGCACCCTGGCCGTCATGGTTGGCGGCGACGAAGAGACCTACAACACCGTCAAGCCCATGCTGGACGCCATCGGCGCCCATGTCGTCTATTGCGGCGAAATCGGCAACGGCATGGTGACCAAGATCTGCAACAACCTCCTCTCCATGGGCATCGGCGTGCTGATGTCAGAGGCCCTCACCCTCGGCGTCAAAGCCGGCGTTTCCCTGGAGACCCTCGCCGATGTCATCGCCAATAGCAGCGGCGGCAACCGGCGCCTCGTCGAAAAGTTCCCGCGCTACCTCTTCGCCGACAACTTCGAGCCCGGCTTTGCCACCGCCCTGGCCGCCAAGGACGTCCGTCTCGCCACCGATCTCGGGCGCGAGTACGGAATCCCCATGGAACTTTCCAACCTGGTCGACCAACGCCACGTCGAAGCCCTCTTTCGCGGCTGGGGCCCCGAGGACTCCGACGCCGTTGCCAAGATCCAGGAGGAAAAATCCGGCGTCCAACTCCGCTTCGGCAACATGGGCGACGACTGATTGATCGCGGACGGGTCAGCCATCCACGAGGCCACGCTTGTTCCGATCGATCCACCCCACCACCGGACAGCCGGCGTACACGACCCGCTACGTGTACGCCGACACCACGCTGTCCACCCACGGTGGCAACGTTGGCAAGGTCAGCGTCACCAGCGAGGAGCATACGCGCCTCCAGCAGATGGCCGAATACCTGGAACGCTGTTGCAATGACCTCAACGCCGCCGGATACGACGTCATTGCCATTACCCCCGTCATCAGCGGCCGTACCGCCTATACGCACTCGGAAACCACCGACATCCACCCCGGCCACGGATATAGCGTCACCGACGGCCTCATCATCACCGGCCGCCTCAAACCTCCAGAGTCCAACCAATGACACAGTTTTCCCCCATCGAACCCTTCAACGAACCCGCCGCGGCTATCGTTGACTATCGTAAACAGGCCCGCGAGTTCCTGGTCAAAAGTCGCCAGTACCTGGCCGCGGACGACCTCCATCAGGCGTCGGAAAAAGGCTGGGGCGCGGCGGCCTGGATGGCCAAAGCCGTCGCCGACGCTCAAGGTTGGGAATACAATAAGCACTCTCAGTTTAACACTGTGATGTACCAGGCACAGGACTTATGCGGCAACGTCAGGCTGGATGATTTAAGGGGCAATGCCAACGAATTGCACGGGTATTTTTATACCCACAAGGCGTTCCTGCGTGCTGACGTTATCAGCCGTGGACTGGACCGGATGGCAACCCTACTGGACATCCTCGAACCCCTCACTCAAACCTCTGAGACCAACCCATGGCGCAGTCTTCCCCCATCGAACCCTTCAACGAGCCCGCGGCAGCCGTCGCCGACTATCGGCAGCAGGCCCGCGAGTTCCTGGTCAAAAGCCGCCAGTATCTTTCCGAGGACGACTTGCACCAAGCTTCGGAAAAGGGCTGGGGCGCCGCCGCCTGGATGGCCAAAGCCGTTGCCGAAGCCCAGGGCTGGCAATACAAGCGCCACGAAGAGTTCGCGGATGTCGTCAACCGCGCCTCGCGATTGTCAGGTGACACCAGGCTGCGACAGCTCCGCGCCGAAGCCAATGAACTGCACGGCTATTTCTATACCAGAAAACGTTTCCTGGACCCAGACGACATCGCCGAAGGTCTCGACCGCATGGTCGTGCTCCTCGACATCCTCGAACCCCTCACCCAAACCTCTGAGACCAACCCATGACGCAGTCTTCCCCCATCGAACCCTTCAACGAGCCCGCGGCAGCTGTCGCCGACTATCGGCAGCAAGCCCGCGAGTTCCTGGTCAAGAGTCGCCAATATCTTTCCGAGGACGACTTGCACCAGGCTTCGGAAAAGGGCTGGGGAGCCGCAGCCTGGATGGCCAAAGCGGTCGCTGACGCCCGTGGTTGGGAATACGAAAAACATCCTCAGTTCAGCGTCATGTTGAACAATGCCCGCCGGGTCACTGGCGACGTTCGATTGTTGGGTATGGCAGGAATCGCCAACGATCTGCACGGAAATTTTTACACTCGCAAGCGATTTCTGGATGCTGAAAGCATCGCCCTTGGCATTGATCAGATTGAAATCCTGCTCGGAATCCTCGAACCCCTAACTGAGACTAGCACACCTTAGGAGTCACACATGACCAGCAGCGCAGAACGTCACGTCGAAACCGCCGACACCATCGAGGCCATCGAGGAATGCTTCCGCATGGGGTGGACCGACGGCCTTCCCGTCGTCCCGCCCGCTGACTACAAGGTCCGCGAGATGCTCTCGTTCGCCGGCCTCACCGGCGAGGAGGAACTGCTTAACCTCGACATGCGCAGCCGTGTCATCACCTCCGAAAACGCCGCCGCCAACGCCGTCATGGCCGGCTGCGAGGCCGAGTACTTCCCCGTGCTCGTCACCGCCCTGCGCACGCTGGAAGAGGAGCGCAACTTCGTCAACATGGCGGCGTCTTCCACCAGCTCGCCCAGCATACTCATGGTCCTCAACGGACCCATCCGCGAGGCGTTGGGCATCAACAGCCGCGACGGACTCTTCGGACCCGGCTTCCGCGCCAACGCCAGCATCGGCCGCGCCGTCCGTCTGTGTTTTATGAACGGATTCGACGCCTGGCCCGGCCAACTCGACCGCGGCACCCTGGGCACCCCGGCCAAGTACACCTTCTGCATCGCCGAAAACGAGGAGACCTCCCCATGGGAGCCGCTGCACGTCAGTCGCGGCTTCGAAGCCTCCGATAGCGTGGTCACGGTCGCCGTCGCCTACAACCCGGTCAGCGTGCCCAACAGCTACGCCCATAACGGCCGCGCTATCCTGCTGTCCATCTGCGACGCCCTGCGCTCCGCCGCCCTCGCCCATCGTTACCCGGCCCAGTGGGTCATCGTCATCGGACCCGAGCACGCCATCACCCTCCAGGGCGACGGCTGGACCCGCCGGGACATCCAGGACTTCCTGATTGAGAACAGCGGCCGTTCCCGCGCCGAACTGGTGCGCCTCGGTTCCAAGCAGGGCCCGGAACAGCCTGGCGACGAGGAACTCATCATGCGCTGTGCCATCGACCCCAACGACATCCTGATCATGCACGGCGGCGGCACCGGCGGCCGCTACAGCGCCATCATCGACACTACCGGCTACCGCATCCGCACGCGCAAGATCTCCGCCAACTAGCATGACCACCCAACTGCCGGAAAACCCCTTCCCCGGCATGAACCCGTACCTGGAGCGCCCTGAGATTTGGCCGGGGATCCATCAATGGGTGATTAGGTAGTGTTGACATTTCGCGCTCGCGCGCACCCAGTTTGCAGCGGGGGATCGTCAGAATCAGGATTTTCAAGATTTCGGGATTATCAGGATTGGAACCGTTCCATGGCGGAGATCTCCCAATCCTGTCCAATCATAAAATCCCGTAAATCCTGATTCTGACGGTCCCACGAACTGGGTACGCGTGAGACATTTCGCGTCATTCCAACGAAAGAACGTCACCCCGTACTTGATACGGGGCCGGAATCCAGTGCGTCAATGGAGGAGTGAACCCGGCCTACTTTCCAATGGCCAAGGTTTATAGGTTCCTGCTTTCGCAGGAATGACGGAGTATTTCCCAAATGTCAACACTACCTAGTGAGCTGGCTCGGACCTTGGGCCCGCAGTTACGGCCCGAGTACATCGTGCGAGTTGAACAAAGGGTGTGGGTATCAGAGGAACCCGATACCAGTGGTCGGCGCCCCTACCGCATACCGGATATCACGGTTTTGGATCCCGGTTGGGCCGCCGAGCGAGCTGTTGCCCTGGAAACAGAACCCCGGCAAACCGAGGACGCCATTACTGTGGAACTGCCGGCGTTGGAGTTAGAGCAGGAGAGTTACCTTAGAATCACTCGGGTCAGCAACCGCCAGGTCGTGGCGGTAATTGAACTCTTGTCGCCCACCAACAAATCCAGCAAGGGGCGGCAGGAATATCTGTCCAAGCGCGCCGAAGTGCAATATAGCCTCACCCATTTGGTGGAAATCGACCTGCTGCGCTCCGGGTCGCCCATGCTGGTCATTGGAGACGTACCCGGTGGCGACTACCGAATCCTGATCAGTAACGCGCGACTTGCGCCTGATGCATCGCTGGACGTCTTTAGCATGCGCCAACCGATACCCATCTTTGTCATGCCCTTGGCCGAAGGCTCCGAAGGCATAGCAATAGACCTGAAACCCATCATCGACGAGGTGTACGTCCTCGGGTCCTACGACCGTGACATCGACTACGACAATGACCCCAACCCGCCCTTCTCTGACTCCGACCGCGCCTGGATCGACCAACTGCTGCGCGAAAAGAAGTTGCGCAGTTAGGTTAAACGCATGACGACGCAGCAGCCGCAAAATCCGTTTCCCGGCATGAACCCCTACCTGGAAAACCCCGGGCTGTGGCCCGACGTCCATCACAGTGTCATTGTCAGGTTGCGTGACTATCTCGCCCCGCGCCTGCGGCCTGACTACCGGGTCACGATACAGGAGCGCGTGTACATTGTCTCTGATCCCAACTCCAGGAGTAGTAGCGACCTTCGGATGCCTGATGTTGCAGTTCTGTCCACCCCCGCGACGCCAGGACGAGATCGGGCCGCAGACGGGCTTGCCCTGGCAGATCCGCTGGTCGTTCAACTGCCGGAAATGGAACTGGAGCGGCAACTCTATCTGGAAGTAATCCGGGTGAGCAACCGCGAGGTGATAACCGCCATAGAACTGTTATCGCCCACTAACAAGTCCGGTTCCGGCCGGCGAGTCTATCAGGCTAAACGTGGCCAAGTGCTGTACAGCATGACACACCTGATGGAAATCGATCTGCTCCGCTCCGGCCCGCCTATGCCCGTCCTTGATCCAATGCCTGCCAGCCACTACCGCATACTGATCGCCGATGCCCGGCGCACTGAACCGGTAGCCAACTTGTACCCATTCGGCATACGCGAGGCCATACCCAACGTCGTCATGCCTCTGGGCAGGGGCGATGAGGGCATCGCAGTGGATCTGCAAGGGGTGATTGACCACGTGTATGAAGTTGGGTCTTTCGACCTGGACATCGACTACGACCAGGACCCCGCACCGCCCTTCTCCGACGCCGACCGCGCCTGGATCGACCAACTCCTCCGCGCCCAGGGGTTACGCAAACCCGCACTTTGACGGTACAATCCGCCCACATAGTTCGTTCCATCCACACGCCCGCATCAACGGAGGTCTCCCATGACAACCGCCGAATCGAGCCGTCTCAGGCTCGTCAACCCCAAGGGCACCGAGCTGCCCCAGTCCGAATTCCGGATGAATGACCGCTCCTCCGGCCTTGCCGGCAAGCGCCTCGGCCTGATGGAAAACTCCAAGGCCAACGCCGACAAGCTCCTGATCGAGCTCGGCAACATCCTCAACGAGCGCCACGGCTTCTCCGAGATCAAGTTCTACGACAAGGGCCACGCCAGCCTGCCGGCCAAGCCGGATATGATCGACGAGATCTTGAGTGAGGTTGACTACCTCATCACCGGGGTCGGGGATTGAGGGTCCTGCAGCTCGTGCAGTGTGCACGACGGAATCGACATGGAAAAGCGCGGCGTCCCCACCGCGGCCATCATCACCCACGTTTTTCTCAACACCGCCCAGGCCATGACCCGCATGATGGGTGTGCCCGACTATCGCTACGTGGTCGCCCAGCATCCGCTGTCCAGTCTCACCGACGATCAGGTCAAGGCTCGCGCCGCTGAGATCGCCGACGAAGTGGAGTCCATCCTGACCGGCCAGCCCGTCGCCGCCTAGGCATCCGCGTTTCCGGGCCGCCACCGTGGCGACTCCCGGCACATCGCAACCGTCTCGCCTGCCCATAGACCCGGCCATCCGGCCCGGTCTGGCAGGCGAAACTCAATTGACCGTCGCCGCTGAACACCTGGCTCCCCACACCCCCAAGTTCAGCACGCCGGCCATGGTCATGCTCATGGAGCAGGCCTCGTACCACGCGGTCCTGTCTCTGCTCCATCCGGATCAAACCGTCGTCGGCTACGAGGTCAACGTCAAACACCTGGCCCCGGCCGATGCCGGAGCCATCGTCAGTGCGCGCTCCGTTCTCACCGACGTGTCCGGCAACAAGCTCCGGTTCGAAGTGGAAGTGCGCCACGGCGATTTGTTGCTTGGCACGGCTGAACATAAGATGGCCATCGTTACCCAGACCCCAATCGGCAGTTGATGGCTGGGCCATTGTCCCTGCAATCCCTATAGGAGGTCTTCATGTCCTGGATCCGCGAAACCGACGTCGCCGTCCCTTCGGTGATCAGGTGCATGTCTATCAACCCCGACCTCATGGCGGCGGTGCAGAACCTCAACGCCAAGGCCACCTTCGGTTCCTCAGCGCTGACCCGGACCCAGGAAGAGGCCATTGCCACGGTGGTGTCCCTGGTCAACCGCTGCCGTTATTGAGCCGTCGCCCACGGAGGGTTCCTCCGTCAGCACTCCGGCGACCCCGAGTACGCCAGCCACATCATCCACGACTACACCCAGGCCGATCTGGACCCGCAGACCCGCGCCATCCTCGATTACGCGGTCAAGCTCACCCTGACCCCGGCCTCTATGCAGGAGTCTGACGTCGACTTCCTGCGGTCAGTCGGTCTGACCGACGAGCAGATCCTGTCCACCGTCGCCATCACCTGCGTGTTCAACTTCATGAACCGCTTGGCCGACGGTCTTGGAGTCGAAATCCCCGAGGGCCGCGAGGCCATCATGGGGCAATGGCTGTCCGATGCGGCCAAGCAGGCCCAGGACTGGCTCCTTTCCTCCCAGCCGGCCGCGGTGTCCTGAACTTCGCCCGTCCCCCGATTACTTGGGTCACTGAGCTTGCCCAGAGTGATTCATCATTGCGAGCGAAGCGCGGCAATCGCGCAACCTGAACTACGCCGTCCCCCTCTAGCTAGCCAACCCATTCGGAGGCCCCATGACACTCCTACCATCCGGCCGTCCCCGTTTGCAGGATAAGGTCGCCATAGTCACTGGCGCCGGCTCCAGCGGCCCCGGTGTTGGTACCGGCAAGGCCGCGTCGATTCTGTTCGCCCGCGAAGGGGCTCGCGTCCTCCTCGTCGACCGCAACCTCCAGGCCGCCGAGGAAACCCTGGCCATCATCCACGAGGAGGGCGGCGAGGCCTCCGTGATTGCCGCCGACGTCACCTCAGCCGCCGACTGCGAGGCCATCGTCGATGCTGCGGTCGATCGCTACGGCGCGCTGCACGTGCTCTTCAACAACGTGGGCATTACCGGGCCCGGTACGCCCACCGACGTCGAGGAATCCGTGTGGGACAACGTCCTCGACGTCAATCTCAAGAGCATGATGCTTACCACCAAGTATGCAGCCTCGAAGATGATCGACGCCGGGGGCGGCAGCATCATTAACATGTCGTCCATCGCCGGCGTTCGCGCTGGCAGCGGCCTGGCCAGCATCCCCTACTCGGCTTCCAAGTCCGGCGTCATCGGCATGTCCGAGACCATGGCAGTGCATCTGGGCCGCGACAATATCCGCGTCAACGTCATCGCCCCCGGCCACATCTACACGCCCATGGTGGCCGGCGCCATGGCTGAGGAAACCCGCGATAACCGTCGTAAAGCCGGCCCTCTCGGGGTCGAGGGCAACGCCTGGGACATCGCCTACGCCGCCCTGTTCCTGGCCAGCGATGAGGCGCGATGGGTTTCCGGGGTCGTCCTTCCCGTTGACGCCGGCCTCCTCGCGGCCACTCCCCTCGCCATGTACAACCGCATCCGCGACGAATAATCGGTCTGCCTGTCCGCGGCCACCGATCCATAACGAAGCGTCGGTCCCGGAGCCCTGCGGATCGGGTCTTTCAGACGCCCTGACTGCCCACGTAGCCGTCGGTGCGACCTATATCCGCTTGTGCTATACCTCAATTCGTTTTCATCGCGAGTACGCGCCGGCAATCCCGTCGGGCCTGCAACAACCGCCGGGTCAGTAAATCACCCCTTCCGCTTCCAACCGCTCGATCTCATCGTCGGGCATCCCCAGCAGCTGCCCGAACACGTACGCGTTGTCCTCGCCGATGTTGCTGTACTTGCCGAACGGTATGGGCGTTGCCGACATTTTCGCCGGTATCGACCACGAGACGCTTTCTCCCTCAGTCCACTCTGTAGCCTTCACCCCGCGTTCCGCTTCCCAATACTGGGTGTCCTGGTAAAACTCCCGGGACTTCAGGTGCGTATTTGCGTTCAGGTCCTGCCCCTGCGACACCATCCCGGCAGGCACCCCCGCCGCTTGCAGCGTTTCCATCAGGGCCAGCGACTCGTGCTGCCGGGTCCACTCGGCGATCCCGGCGTCCAGCGCATCTTCGTTGCGACGCCGGCCCAGCCGCGTCGCGTACTCCGCGGCCGCCGCCCATTCCGGATCGCCCATCGCCCTGCGGAGCCGCGCCCATTGCTCGTCGTCCGACACCGCGATCGCGATGTATCGGTCCTTTCCCGCGCACGCGTACACGTTGTGCGGCACAGCCCAGGCGTCCCGGTTGCCCTGGCGCTGCGGACCTCGTCCGTTCACCTGGTAATCCAGCAGCGCCGGCCCGCCGGTAGCCACCCCCGACTTGAAAATCGACGACTCCAGTGTCGCCGTCTTCCCGGTCAGGTTGCGACGCATCAGCGCCGCGATGATGCCCGCCGGCTGGAACACTCCGGTGTGGTAGTCCGAGTAGGAAGTGTTGACCACACCCGGTGGCTCGTCCGGCAGCCCGGTCATCAGCGATACCCCGGACAGGTGCTGCACCAATATCCCGAAGGACTTGTACGTGTAATACGGCCCATGTCCGCCCAGCCCCGTCTGCCACATGATGATCGCGTCCGGCCGCTGCTTTCGGATTTCAGGGAAGTCAATCCCCCAGCGATCCAGCACGTTCCGCCTGAAGTTGGTCATGAACACGTCGCTGATTCGGACCATCTCCAGCATCAGGTCCCGGCCCGCCTCGGTTCGCACGTCCAGCGTGATCCGACGCTTCCCGCGCTGGTACTCCGGCTGTCCGGCCCCTCTCGACCAGGCCGGGATGAACGACATTTCGTCCAGCACCTTGTTCGTCTCGACCTTGATGACCTCCGCCCCGAGAGAGCCCAGGATCCTCCCCGTCAGCGGCAGCGCCACGTAAGGGCCGAATTCCACCACCCGAATGCCCGCCAACGCCGCCGGCGCCTTTGCATTAGCGCTGGTCATGGTTCCTACTCCTCGCTGTGCCGGTCAAAAATCAGGCTACGCACTTCAAAAATGAAACCCGGCAGCACATCCTCGCCGGACAGGGTTTCGGGATTTTCCAATACCTCAGGCCCATTCTGGCCGGCGCGATAGAGATATGCCAGGTGATTCCGCGGATCGATACCCCAGCCCAGTCGCGTACCCCCGTCCATCCATTCCTGCATCTTGGCCAGAAATGGTGGGAGACGGTCGGTGCGAGAACGGATTTCGACCACGAAGTCGGGCGCGCCATTTATAGTTCCCCGCCGCTCAATGATGGTCAGGTTATCGTATCGCTCCTGTGTAATCCAGGCGGCATCGGGAATGCGCTGCGCCCCGCTGGGCAAGTGGAACCCCACGGATGACGGATAACTCATGCCCCCGTTGCTCCGTCGCCAGACGTACAATTCGCCAATTGCTTCGGCCTCGTCGGCGCTGCTTTCCGAACCGGGCGCTGGCACAATTATCAACTCTCCCTGCGCAGAATACTCAAACTGCCAAGGCGGGTTATCCGTGGAAAACTGGCACAGCCGTTCCCCGAAATCGGGAGCAAGATGATCCACCCCCAGCGCCGCCAGGTTGAGTCTAAGTTCTCCGACCAGGGGCCAGGCCGCCGATTTCTCGGCGGGCTCCTCGACCGCAGTCTCTGTCGGTTTGGTAGTGACCATAGCAAATCCTCCCGGAATGAGGCGGGGCCTAGATTATCCCATCGCCTCTCAGGCTCGCCAACTCGTCAGCAGTCAAGCCCAGCTCTCCCTGGTACACCGCGACGTTGTCCGCACCCAGAGCCGGCGCCGGCCGGCGCCGCGCCGACACTTCCTCGCTATGGAATACCCCCAGCGGGTACTTGATGGTCCCGATTGACCCTTCCTCGTGCTCGATGTCATGCCAGAAGCCCGACTCAGCCAGCTGCGGGTCGGCCAACAGATCCGCCACTTCGTTCACCGGCAGAAACACCAGGTTCCGCCGCTGCCCCTCGTGGAACAGCTCCTGCACCGTGTAGTTCTCCGCAAACTCCAGGAACAGCGCGGTGATGATGTCGATGTGCTCCGCGCGGTCCTGGTTCCCTCCCCGGTACGCCTCGTTGAGCACCTCGTCGTTACCGGTCACCTCGTGGATCCATTCCGCCAGCGCGTCCCACTCCCGGGGCGTTATGACCCCGGCAGCGATCCAGCCGTCCTGGCACGGGTACGCTCCCAGCGGAATGACCAGCGTGGAGTTGGTGCCCACACGGGTCACGTTCTGACCCAGCTTCCGCCACAGCAGCGCCGGATGCGCGTCCGTGTAATAGGTGATCAGCGCCTCCTGCGAGGACACGTCGATGTGCTGCCCCACGCCCCCGTCGGCGAAATCCCGGTAATAAAGCGCGGCCAGTATCCCAACCGCCGCGTACTGCGCTCCGGGATAATGGCTGTGCTCGTTTCCCTGCCGCACCGGCGGCTCGTCCGGCTCCCCGGTGATCTGCATGTACCCGCTGGCTGCCATCACCACCAGGTCATCGCCCGCATAATCCGCCCATTCGCCGGTGGACCCGAACGGGGTCACCGACGCCAGCACCAACCCGGGATTGTCCGCGCGCAGAGCGTCGTATCCGATCCCCCGGTCGGACAGGTAATGTCGGTCGTAGCTCTCTATGATCACGTCGGCGTCCGCGGCCAAACGGCGGAACAGCCCGCGCCCCGCGTCGGTCTCCAGGTCCAGCGTGATCGATCGCTTGTTGGTATTGTAGAAATAGAAATCCAGGCTCTGCTCGGCGTCCGGCACGTCTCCGGGATACGGGCCCAACGTCCGTGAAGGGTCTCCCGATGGCGGTTCTACCTTCACCACGTCCGCGCCGTAATCCGCCAACAACCGGCCGCAGAACGCCGCCCGGCGGTCGGTCAGGTCCAGGATACGGTACGGGGGTATCAGGTGCTCGCCGGTGTATTCGTCGAACCGAGGCATGGGGTGTATTCTCCGTGTCCGTGATGCTGAACCCTGCGGGCTGCGTCCCGTCAATTTATCGCCGCCCAATCGCGGTGTCAAAAGACAAACTGCGAATACACCGCCGCTATAATGTTCTCCGCCCACATTCTTGTCCGTTGAGAGCGCCCATGAGCACGATGCACCCCACCGATATCAACGCCGCCCTGGTTAACCTGGTCCGCAAGCGGAGCCCGGAACGCTGGCAGTCCGTCCCCATCGGTCTCACCCCGTTGTGGCGACCGATGCTGGCCCTGGTCGACACCCGGGCCATGCCCTTTTCCGATGACGACCACCGCCCGACGGTCCTGTTGGTCGCCGGCCTGCGCGGCGAGACCATGGACACTCCACGCATCCTCGTCGCGCTCGATCAGTTTGCGCGTTCGGCGGCCGCCGGATCCTCCGGCGTGGCCCTGAACGCCCTCGCCGCCAGCAATCCCGACGCCCTGGCCGGCGGCGACTGGGAACCCGTGGCTGGAGATCCAACCGACCTTACCCGGGGTTTCCCGCCTGACGGCGGTTTCTACTCGGACGAGACCGGCCCGGAAAGCCGCTACCTGTGGCGATGGATTTGCTATCAGGCCCCGGATCTCCTCGTCGAGGTGGCACTGTCCGACGACTCCGCCCGGCAACCGTTCTGGGAGGCCAATGCAGCCGCAGTCGGCAACCCGGTCGCGTCGGCCCTGGGAGCCTCGACGGTTTCCGATAACGACTCACTGGTCGCCGCACTGGGGCGCTCGTCCGAAGACAGCCCCGGTGTCATCCCTGCCTTGCGCCTCACCACCCATTGGACCGGCCTTTCCGACTCCCTGCAATCGTTGTGGCGTTTGACCAGCAAAGGAGCCGACGTATCGCCTTCCCCAGCCCGCCTCGCCCTCGACGCACGTCGCGACCGCTCTCCGATCGAGCTCGCGCGCATCCTGGCCGGACGCTATGGTCACGCCCTCGACCCGGTCAACTACACTCAGGGCGTGGGCATCAGCGGACGCCTGCGCCTGGCCGCCCTCGATGACGCCTTGCCAAATCCGACTGACGACATCGCCGAAATGATCGACCATGTCGCCGCCGACCCGCGAGCCTATCTCGCCGACGCCGGCGGCGCAGCCCTGGCCGGCGTTGTCTGGGCCGCCCGTTTGGCCGACTATACCGGCGACGAAAAATACCGCCGTCTCTTTTTCTACGCGGCAGATCGTTTCGTCGCCCGCGGCCCCGGCGAAGCGCCCGCTCCGTGCGACCCCGATTTCCGCGTCGAGGATATGTTCATGGCCGGCGCCATGCTCGGTCGAGCCTACCGCATCTCGGGCGATGCCAGGTACGCCGACCTCCTGGCGACGTTCCTGCTTGATGGCGGAGACGTCCAGGAGGCCAACGGCCTGTTCCGTCATGCCCGGTCGGCCCCGTTCTACTGGAGTCGCGGCAACGGGTTCGCCGCCCTCGGCTACGCCGAAGCCCTGACCTATTTGCCGGACGACCATCCCGCCCGCGATACGCTCCTGCAGCGTCATCGCCGCCACCTGGAGGCCCTGCTGCGCGTCCAGCAGCCCTGGGGTACCTTCGGCGAGCTCGTCGATCTGCCCGGAGCCTGGGGTGAACTGACGTCAACCTCCATGATCGGTTACGCTCTCGCTCGCGGTCTTCGCCTCGGCTGGCTGCCCTCGAACGATGCGGCCGGCTACACCGCCGGCCTCCGGGCCTGCTGGCGCGCCGTGTCCGAGCGCATCGACGAAGAGGGTGGCGTGGTCGACGGCTGCATCAGCACCGGCGTCATGCCCGACCAGCGCGCCTACCTGAACCGCACCGCCGTCAACGGATACGACGACCGCACCGGCAGCCTGGCCCTGTGGTTCGCCTGCGAAATGGCCCAGCAACCCTAGCGAAACTCCGTGCTAAAATCGCCCAACTGCCGCTCCAATTGCGCGGAGGGAAGCCATCATGCTGACCCGGCTGGAAGTCAACGGATTCAAAAACCTTGTGGATTTTTCCCTGGACTTCGGGCCGTATACCTGCATAGCCGGCCCGAACGGAGTCGGCAAATCCAACATCTTCGACGCCATCCGTTTCCTGTCCCTCCTCACCGACCACACCATCAACGATGCGGCGCTCCAAATCCGCAACTCCGGCGAGGAAACCGGCGATATCGCTGACTTGCTTTTTTACGGTTGCGGCGAAAGGACGGATCGGATGGAGTTCGCCGCGGAGATGATAGTCAGCGAGAGCGTGCGCGATGATTTCGGTCGGGAAGCGAAGGCGTCCTCATCTTTCCTGCGCTACGAAGTCGCCTTCCGCTACGAACCGCCCTCGCCAACCGGCGGTCTCCTGGGCGGGTTGGCGCTGGAACGGGAAGAACTGCGGCCCATCATCACCGGACATGCGGCCCGGCATCTGAAATTTCCCCACAGTAAGAGCAAGTTCCGCGATAGTGTGGTGTACAACAACCGCCACGCCCGCAGCGGGTTCATATCCACCCAGATCGATCCGGAAACCGAACAGGCCGCCATCGTGGTCCACCAGGACGGCGGCTCCCACGGGCGGGGGCGGCCGTCGCCAGCGCGAGGGGCAACGCGCACCATCATCGGCACCGAAAACACCTCGGCCACTCCGACAATCCTGGCAGCGCGTCGGGAAATGCAGAGCTGGCGCGTCCTGGCATTGGACCCGGCCGCGATGCGCCGCCCTGACCGCTACACTCAGCCGCCCGGCATCGCCGCCAATGGGGCGCACATACCAGCCACTTTGCAACACCTGACGAACGTTGCCGAGGAATCCGGTGAACGTCCCGATGTCGTTCTGCAAATGGTTTCTGTCATGTTGTCGGAACTCGTGCCCGTCAACATGGTTAAAGTCGTCAAGGATGACGTGCGGCAACTGCTGTCGCTGCAGGTGGAGGAACAATCGGGAATCAAACTCCGCGCCAACTCCATCTCTGACGGCACACTTCGCTTCTTGGCATTGGCGGCGCTGACCGAAGTGGTTGACGAAAGCGCAGTGATTTGCGTGGAAGAACCGGAGAACGGTATTCATCCGGCCAAGATGGAAGCCATGAATCGCTTGTTGGATGACTTGGCGGTCAACCCGCACGAACCTGTTGACACTGAAAACCCAATGCGACAGGTAATAGTCGCAACCCACTCACCCTACTTTGTGCAGCTACAAAACAAAGAAGACTTGGTCCTGGCGAAACCACGCATGGCTCAATCCCAGTCGGGCGCACTAGTGGAGCACCTACTGCAGTGTCAGCCGTACCACGGAACGTGGCGCTGTTCCCATGAACGCGAAGGGATGAGCCTGCTATCCTTGCAGTCCTACCTGATACCTCCGAAAACGGCGCAAATCGCTTTCCCAAGGGAGTTCTGGGAATCGATATGGTGACGCGGTTTCTCTTGGTGTGCGAGGGCAATTCCGATGCCCCGCTTGCGTTTCATATACAGCGGTTATTCGAAAGTTATGGCTACCCTCGGCCGGACTTCGTTGTTTCCCATGAAGGCCGTCTGTTGGTTGATAAGATACGCATTGGTCTAGCTATGGTGCCCCAGTACGACGTGTTGTTCATACATCGTGACGCCGACCGCGCCGGCGCAGACGCTAGATACCAGGAAATCACTGAGGCGGTTCAGCAAGCGGGATGGGACAGTCGCTGGATAGGGATAGTGCCCGTCCGCATGACGGAAAGCTGGTTACTTCTAGACGAGGCTGCCATCCGAGGGGCGGCTGGAAACCCAAACGGACGCATAGAACTGGACTTGCCATCGCCAGCGGAAGCAGAACGCATGGCAGATCCCAAGTCTGTGCTCCGGTCAGCGATACTAGTTGGCGCAGAAGTGCAGGGCAGAAGGCGGAGAGCGTTGATGAAAAGACTGCCGGGTATGCGAGATCAACTCCTCGAGAACCTCCCCGTCGGTGGCCCCCTCGAACAGCTCGCATCTTGGACCCGGTTTCGCGACGATACCGTCACCGCTCTCAATCGGCTATCCAATTAAAGCGTTCTCATTGTGCACGTCCTGATCGCTTACATATCCCAGCGGACCCCGTTCTACTACGGGTGGATCGTGCTGGGCACCGCCGGCAGCAGCATGTTCGTCCGCAACGCGGCCGGCAGCTTGACCTTTGCCGTGTTTGTCCCACTCATCGCCGACGAAACCGGATGGAGCCGGGCGCTTATCGGAGGCGCCGCTGCGGTCGGCGGCCTGCTGGCTACCGGGGCGTCCCCTCCTGTCGGGTGGGCCATCGACCGCTACGGAGCCCGGGCGGTGCTCGTTTCCTCGTTGATAATCATCGGCCTCAGCACCATGGCCATGGCGTGGCTTTCCGTCCATATCGCCATCTTCTACTCGGCTTTGGCCATCGGCCGCATCATGTTCAGCAGTCCGCTGAACGTGGGCGCGGCCACCGTCGTGGGCCGTTGGTTCGTTCGGCAGCGAGGACGAGCCACGGGCTTGCTGTTCCTGTCCCACTCGGGGGGCATGGTAGCGTTCCCGCTGGTGGCTACGTGGGTCAGCGTGACCTACGGATGGCAGGTTGCCTGGATCGTCCTCGGTCTGATGGTTTACGCCATTGCACTGGCGCCGGCGGCGCTGCTGGTAGCCCAACGCCCGGAGGACGTCGGGCTGCTCCCGGACGGCGATACTCCGGAGGCAACCGGCGAGGCCGACACTTCCATCGCGACCTCCGCCGATACGGGATCCGCCCTGGAGTGGACGACACGACAGGCATTGCGTACGCCGGCCCTGTGGGTCCTGGCCATCGGAACGGGTTTTCTCTTCCTGTTGCAGTCCGGCACCAACGTTTACCAGGCAGACCTGCTGCGGTCTCGCGGCATCGACCTTTCGCTGTCCCAGCTGAGTATCGTCGTCAACGCCGCAGGCACTGGAATCGGCAGCCTGCTGTGGGGGCGAGTCGTGGAAAAGTTGCGGGTGTCCTACACCTACGCCATTGTTGCCCTGGTAATGGCAATAGCCTGCGCCCTGTTCGTCGTCGCGGACACCGTCGCGCTGGCGTTCTTCGCCGCCGGCCTGTTTGGCATCGCCGTGGCCGGCATCCTGGTGGTTCCGGCTGTTGCCTACGCGAACTTTTTCGGGCGTGAGTCTTTGGGAACCATTCGCGGTGTCACCGAACCCTTCACTTCTCTGGGTCAGGCCATTGGCGCCGTCGCGTCAGGATTGGTGTACCAGTTCGCTGGCGGCTACGGCATTGCCTTCGTCATTTACGCGATCCTCGGCGCGGTCACTGCCCTTGCTCTGCTTCTCGCCAGGCCGCCGGTGCACCCGCAGGCCCGCCCTGCGCTGTCCGCCGAAACCGCCGACTAGCCGTCCAGGTCCACCCGCCTCAGCAGCAACGCATCCGATGACATGATCTCTTCCACCCGCGCCGGGATGTCCTCGAAGGCGTCCAGCGCGGCGCGGATCAGCCGACCCGACAGGCCACCGCAAGCGTCGCTGCCCAGCAGGACCGCCAGCTGCGCCGCACGTTCAATCGACGCGCCTCCCCCTGATGTTACATGCACGCCCTTTTCGTACAGTTCCATGTCCCCGGCAGCCAGCGCCATATCACGGACCTCTTCCCACATCCGGGTGTGAATGGAGCCCGGGCTGATGGCATTGACCGTCACTCCCGTGCCCGCCAGTTCCACGCTCAAGTTCTCGGTCATGTTGACGATGGCTGTTTTCGCGGCGTCGTAGGAGGTGTCGTTGGGCCCGCCCACCCCGGCCATGTTGACGATCCGACCCTCACCCCGTTCCAGCATCCCCGGTAGCGCCGCTCGACAACCGTAATACGTGCCCAGCACGTGCACCGAGATGACGTTGGCCCATCGCTCCGGATCCAGTTTCCATAGTGGGCCGATCTCTCCAGTGTTGCCAGCGTTGTTCACCATCACGTCAATCGTCCCGAACCGGTCCAGCGCGTGGGCGACGGCGCCTTCCACCTGCTGGCGATCCCTCACGTCCGTGACGACTGTGGTCACGTCGCTGCCAAATTCCGAGCGGATCTCTTCGGCGGTAGCCTGCAGTTCGGCATCGGTGCGCGCTGCCAACGCCAGCAACGCTCCCTCCGCCGCGTACGCTCGGGCAATCGCACACCCGATCCCGCGTCCGCCGCCAGTGATCAGCGCCACTTTCCCCTGCAGTCGTTCCTCGTCTGCCATTTCCATTCTCCTCGCCACTCCGAACGCCACCGGGGCGATGGTACAATTCGGCTACATACTACATGACGGGAGAACACTCATGAGCGACGCGTCCCCGGCGACCGTCCCGATGGTCTCGTTTACCAGCATGGCGGCTGGAACTCGCGAGGATTACCAACTACTGGAGCGCCTGGAAGCCCAATTCGCTGCCAGCGCCGCGGACCGGGTTTTGGATCAATTGCGCGGCCTTGCCGGATCGCTGGCCGGCTACAAGGTGGACCGTCTGGAGCACTCGTTGCAGTCAGCGACCCGCGCCTACCGCGATGGAGCCGACGAGGAAATGGTGGTAGCAGCCCTGCTGCACGACATCGGCGATCTGCTGGCCCCCCACAACCACAGTGAAATGGCGGCGGCCGTCCTCAGGCCCTACGTCACGGAACGAACCTATTGGGTGGTCCGGCAGCACGGCCTGTTCCAGAGCTACTACTACGCGCACCACATGGGCGGCGACCGCAACGCTCGCGACCGCTATATCGACCATCCGTGGTACCAGGATGCGGTGGATTTCTGCCACCGCTGGGATCAATCGTCGTTCGACCCCGACTACGACACCCTCTCGTTGGAATTTTTCGAGCCGATGGTTCAGCGGATTTTCGCCCGGGAGCCCTTCAGTGCATCCGGGATCGCGGACTAGCAATGTCAACGGGCAGGGACCGCCACTTTCATTCCAGCGAGTTGAGCCTCCTTGAGGATGCCATTGACCGTCTGGACGAAGCGGTACAGGCGATGAATGACTATCCATTCATGACGGTTGTGCGGGACGGCGCCATCAAGCGGTTTGAGTTCACCTACGAGATGGCTATCAGATGCTTGCGTAGCCGGCTGCGGCAAGGCGCGCAACCGGAGGCTGGACGATTCGGCTATCGCACTGTGATCCGATACAGCGCCGATGCCGGTTTGCTTGACGACCCTGAAGGATGGGTCCGATATACCAACTCGCGCCAGGACACCTCCCACGGCTACAATGAACCAGTCGCGGTCGGAGTCGCCGCTGGCATCCCTCAATTTGCCACCGACGCGCGGCGATTGCTGAACCGATTGCAGACTATGCAGGGAACGGACTTATGACCGCAGCCAACAACCCGGTATCCGATGGCGTGATAATCCGCCCTCATTGGCTGGCAATGGTGCGGGACATATTGCAGCAGTATGTCCCGGAGCGGGAAGTACGCGCCTTTGGCTCCCGTGTTACCGGCGGCAATCGACCGTTCTCCGACTTGGACATTGCCATCTGTGGAGACGAGCCGGTGGACGATGCGGCTTTGTTCGGGTTGCGCGAGGCGTTGGAAGTATCGGATTTGCCAATTAACGTTGACGTGGTGCCGCTACAGCAGGCGTCGCCGCACGTCGTTGACGCCGTGAGCCAACGCAGTGTCGTTATTCAGAAAAGACCGGCTGTAGCGGATTATGCGGGTTGCAGACACGAGAAAAGTGAGGATACTAATGAGCCTGGAAGGTAAAGTCGCTTTGATAACCGGCGCCGGCGGCATGCGCGGCGTGGGCCGCGCCACGGCGCTCAAGTTGGCCTCCCAGGGCGCCCAGGTCGCCATAACCGACGTTCGCCGACCCGTGGAAGACCTGCCGCCGGGTGAAGTTCGCGCCGAGTGGCAGTCTATCGACACGGTGGCCGAAGAGATCCGCTCCCAGGGTGGTCAGGCTTTCCCGGTTTACGCCGACCTGTCCAACTCCGATGAGATCGAGGGACTGGTAGCGGAGACCATAAACCACTACGGTCGTCTCGATATTATGGTCAACAATGCCCGTGCCATCATTGGTCGAGACAAGGTACCGGTCACCGAGCTGGAGGAGGACGTGTGGCAGCATTTCCTCGCCATCAACACCACCGCCGTCTTCCTGTGCACCAAGTACGCCGGGCGGGAGATGGTTCGTCTGGGTAACGGCGGCCGCGTGGTCAACATTGCCAGCAACGCCGGCAAGCAGGCCAGCGCCGACGGCGCCGCGTATTCCGCCAGCAAATTCGCCGTCATCGGACTGACCCAGGCCTCCGCCATGGATCTCGCTCCCCACGGGATCACCGTCAACGCCGTCTGCCCAGGCCCGATCAACACCGACCGCATGAGCTACTGGGAACGCGACCAGGCCGCCCAGCGGGGACTGACCCAGGAGGAATTCCGCGCCCAGGTGGTGGCGGCCTCCTCCGACCGCACTCCCCTAGGTCGCATCGCCGAACCGGAAGACGTGGCTAACCTGGTGGCGTTCCTGTCCGGTCCCGACTCCAGCCTGATAACCGGGCAGTCCTACAACGTCAACGGCGGCATTTTGTTCCACTGATTCGTCCCCGCACGACCTATCGAGGTGTCACCTTATGCAGTACGGCATAACGCTCCCCGGCCGGGGCCCCCTGTCCACTCCCGACAACCTGGCGACCGTCGCCCAGCGGGCTGAAGCGTTGGGCTTCGACTCCGTGGCCCTGGGCGACCATATCCTGGTGCCCAGGAATATCGATTCGGATTACCCCTATACCGAGACCGGCGAATTCCCCGGCTCGGCATCAGGTCAGGCCATGGAGCAGATCACGGCGCTGGCATACATGGCCGGGTGCACCAGCTCAATTCGACTGGCGACCTCGGTGCTCATCGTGCCCCATCGCAACCCGCTGGTGGCCGCCAAGGCTCTGGCGACCCTCGACATGCTGTCCGGCGGCCGGCTCATCGTGGGCGTCGGCGTCGGTTGGTGTCGCGAGGAGTTTGAAGCCGTCGGTTGCGAACCCTTCGACGAGCGCGGACCCGTGACCGACGAGTACATCCGCGCCTTCAAGGAGCTTTGGACCTCCGATGATCCGACGTTCGAAGGCCAGTACGTGAGTTTCTCCGACATCTGGTTCCTCCCCAAGCCGGTTCAAAAGCCGCATCCGCCTTTCTGGGTTGGCGGTGAAAGCCGACCGGCCATACGCCGCGCTGCGACCCTCTGCGACGGGTGGTATCCCATTGGCAACAACCCGGCCTTCCCCGTTGGCACGCCGGAAGCGCTCGAGAACAGCATCGGCCGCCTGCGTAGCACAGCCGAGCGCGCGGGACGGAATCCCGATGAAATCCAAATCATCTACCGCTCCCACGACTACCGTATCAACGGAACCGACACCAGCCCGGACCGCACTCGGTTTACCGGCAGTGGCGAACAGATCGCGGGCGACATCCGCCAGTACGAAGAGATGGGCGTGAGTTACCTGGTGCTCGACATCGCCCGCCTGAGCGCCGACGGCAACCTGGAAGAGACCCTGGGACACCTGGAAGACTTCACCACTCAGGTCGCCGCGCGGGTGTAGTCGGGCGCTGCTAATACGTCCCCGGCGCGTTTCACGGTCATGCGCTCGCCGATGGCGTACGCACTTTCGGAAGCCAACGCCGTCGACTACCTGCTTGGTCACGGGCTGATATCCGCCGCCCAGGCGAGTTCGGCCTCTGCCCATGAGCTCGGCGGCGGCGTATCCAATATCGTCGTCCGCGTGGACTTTGGCGGCCAGCCTGACGGCGTCGTAATCAAGCAGTCCCTCCCTCGTTTGCGCGTCCGGCAGGAATGGCTGGCGGACCAGGCGCGCATCCATCGCGAGGCGGCAGCCCTGCGGTATTTGGAGGGCGTGTTGCCGCGACCGGCCCTGCCGGCTGTGCTTCACGACGACCCGGCAAATTTCCTGTTCGTGATGACCGCCGCGCCGGAGGGCGCCCGGACATGGAAAGATGACCTCCTTTCCGGGCGCATCGATACACAGGTCGCCGCGGAGGTCGGGCGTTTGTTGGGCGCAATGCACCGACAATCCGCCATCGCCGAGGACGCCATACCTCCTGACCTCCAGGAATTTTCCGATCAACGCTGCTTCGTTCAACTGAGGGTCGATCCCTATCACCGGGCCACTGCCCAGGTGCATACCGACTTGGCGGAGCCCATCGAAGGCGAAGCCCAGGCCATGTTGGGCCGTCGCCTCTGCCTCGTGCATGGCGATTACAGCCCCAAGAACGTCATCGTCTTCCACGCCGATGGGGAACCAACTGCGTTCTTGCTGGACTTCGAAGTCGTTCACCTTGGCAACCCGGTTTTCGATCTGGCGTTCATGTTGAATCATCTCACCTTGAAAGCCATCCACCGGCCCGACCTCGCAGAGCGGTTCAACGCGGCCGGCGCTGCGTTCTGGTCCGCCTACTGCTCCAACGCGCCGGCCTTCGTCGCCGACGCCCTGCAACTCCAGAGCGAGACAATCCGCCAAATGGGTGTGCTATTGCTGGCTCGAATCGACGGCAAATCACCGGCCGAGTACATCACGACCAATTCGCAGAAATCCGTTGCCCGCCGCCTTGCCAGGATGATCCTCGGCAACGAAATCCGTTCATTGCCGGATTTGCATGATGCCCTGGTCAGTTGACCATCCTGGAATGACTGGCGTCCAAAAAATCTGGTGACACTGTCTGCGGCTACGTAGTACACTTGCCGCGCGGGTATCCGGCCCAAGGCCCGGGCGCCCAGCTCCCGATCAGAGGAGATGAGAGCTTGCCGCAGGAATTGACCGCCGGGTTGGATGGGACCGGCCTTCGCGTCGCGGTGGTTGCCGCTCGGTTCAACTATGTGATCACCAAGAACCTGATGGAAGGCGCCGTTTCCACGCTGGCCCAGTACGGCGTACGCGATGGGGACATCACCACTTCATGGGTTCCGGGCTCCTTTGAGCTGCCCGTGGTCGCCAAATCGTTGGCTCAATCCGGGCGCTACGACGCGGTGATTTGCCTGGGCGCCGTGATACGTGGCGAGACCAGTCACTATGACATGGTGTGCAATCAGGCGGCCTCCGGGATCGCCGCAGTTGGTCGCGAGACCGGCATTCCGACCATGTTTGGTGTATTGACCACCGAAAACATGGAGCAGGCCATCAACCGGTCCGGCGGCAAGGTTGGCAACCTGGGCTCCGACTGCGCGGTCGGCGCCATCGACTGCGCCCGCCTTTTGCAGGCGATCAAGACCGGCTGAGGCGACGGCGGGTGTGAACAGCAATGCAGGCTACCGTAGAGTTCGACCCCAGTTACTCTCTGCTGACCATTGACCTTACGGCTGGCGAATCCATCAAGGCCGAACCCGGAGCGATGGTCGCGCAGCAGGGGGTTGCGATGACCACCGGAATGAGCGGCTCGGGTGGCCTTTTCGGGGGGATACGCCGCATGATGGGCGGCGAGTCATTTTTCGTAAACACCTTCACCGCCGAGGGCGCCGGAGGCTGGGTCAGCCTGGCTCCGCCCGCTCCCGGCGACGTTGGATCCTTTACCCTGGAGCCGGGCGATAACCTGTTCCTGCAGTCCAGTTCGTTCCTGGCCAGCACCGGCAACGTGCAGATCGACAGCCAGTTTCAGGGATTTCGCGGGTTTTTCAGCGGAGAGAGCCTGTTCTTTATCCGCGCCTATGCTCAGCAGGGCACGGGTACCGTGTACTACAACTCCTACGGCGCCATCAAACAGGTTGCGGTGAACCCGGGCCAGGAGTTGGTGGTGGATACCGGGCACCTCGTGGCCTTCAGCGACGACGTCGAATATTCAATTGGCAAAGTCGGCGGCATCCGCTCGCTCATTGCCGGCGGCGAGGGTCTGGTGATGAAATTCCGCGGCCGCGGAACCGTGTGGATCCAAACGCGCAACCTTGCCTCCCTGGCCGAAAAGCTCAACCCCTTCTTACCCAAGCGGGGGCAATAGCTTCCGGCTTGACCGCTGGTCAAAGTCCGCGCTGACTGCGGCGCACCGCAAGTTGGTTGTGGTTCTCTGATTAATCTCCGGCGCTCTCCGCGGCGCCTCGTTTCCGCTGGCACAGGAGTACAAACATGGAATTTGGCGTGACCATACCCAACAACTGGGGTGTCGAAGACCCCCAGGCAGTAGTCAATTTTGGTCCGCTGGCGGAAGAGTTGGGGTTCGATTCCGTTTGGGTAATGGATCACCTTTTCAACAACGGTTACATCCGCGAACGGCTGGACGACAAACCTTACTACCATCCCATGGCGACGCTGTCCCATGTGTCAGCCCTGACTTCACGGGTGAAACTGGGCACATCGGTGCTCGTTTTGCCGTACCACAACCCGGTGGAGTTGGCGAAGTACGCTGCCACGCTGGATCAGATGTCCGGTGGCCGGGTGATCCTGGGCGTTGGAGTTGGCGCCATGGCCCCGGAATTCGAGGCGTTGGGGATACCGTTGAACCAGCGCGGTTCCCTGACCAATGAGTCCATGGACATCATGCGCGAGCTGTGGTCCAACGAAGACCCTCGGTACAGCAGCGATCGCTGGGAATTTGGCGACCTCAAGTTCGCACCCAAGCCGGCGCAATCCGCGGGCGGATCGCTTCACGTGCCGCTCTGGGTGGGTGGCGGCAGTCCCGGAGCCCTGCGTCGCGCCGCCCGGCGAGGCAACGGGTGGCATCCGTCCGGCATGAGCGCCGAGGAGTTCGCCATTGGTCGCCAGCGCGTCCGGGAGTTGGCCGAGTCCGCAGGCCGCAACCCGGACGACCTGGCGATGTCCGCCCGCGTGGAGGTGGAAGCCCACGGCGGCCCGTCCAGCCAGCGCTCCGCCGACCGCTCTCGCCTCCCGGGCGATGACCCAGCGGGGATGGTCGCCGGCATCGCCGCCTACCAGGAGGCGGGGGTCGAGCACATCGTCCTGGCCCTCAACACGGGCGATGTCGGACGTCTCAGGGAATTGATGCATTCTATCGCCGCGGACGTTATCCCGCAGTTTCAGCAATAGCCGCGGACCTGAGGGATAGCGGGCCTGCCCGGTCTCGCAATGGAATGAAGCGAACGGGACATTGGCAGCCTATGGCGTGTTACTCCCGGACGATTGCGTAGAGCCATTGGTCGATGACCTGCCCGTCCTTGATCGCGCTTTTGCGCATAAGTCCTTCGTATCGGTAGCCCGCCTTTTCCAGCACCCTCGCTGATGCCGGGTTCCATTCCATCACCGTTGCGTACAGCCTAACCAGATCAATCTCGATAAAAGCGTATTCGGTCAGGGCCTTCAAGGCGGCGGTGGCTATTCCCCTGCCCCAGAACGGTTCGCCCAGCCAATACCCCACTTCCGCCGAAAGTCTGGCCACATCGCTTTGCCGCAGCATTCCTATGCAGCCGATGGTTTCGGTGGCCGACGCGATGGCGAATATCGTCTCGGGGCTTTGCTGCATGGCATATTGGATCCATTCTTGCGCATCCTCAATGCCGTAAGGATATGGGTGTTGGTCCCAGATGTTGCGCCACACCGCCCGGTTGTTTCCGTATTTCGCCAAAGCCGGAGCATCCGACGGCTGGAAACTCCGTATCTGCCATTCGCCGAATTCAATGCGCATAGGTGCTTCCTGGAAAGCAACGGAGGACGATGTCAAATCGCCCTCCGAACTGGTTTCCCGCTGGCGCAGAGGAGCCTGCAAGCTACAAGTTAGCCTCGAGCACGCTGCCCGGTGTGATGGGCAGGCTCGTCAGCCGTTGGTCGGTGGCATGACCCACCGCGTTGGCGACGGCCGCCAACGGGGGAACGATGGGAACCTCTCCAACACCGCGAACTCCGTACGGATGCCCTGGATTGGCGACTTCCACGATGACCGTGTCGATCATGGGCAGATCCAGCGAAGTCGGCATGCGGTAATCCAGGAAGCTGGAGTTCATCATCTGTCCGTTGTCACTGAAGTAATACTCTTCGTTCAACGCCCAGCCGATGCCCTGGACTGCTCCACCCTGGATCTGCCCTTCCACGTAGCTGGGATGCACCGCTTTGCCGGCATCCTGGATGGCGGTGTAGCGCAGGATTTCGGTCTTTCCGGTTTCCGGATCAACCTCAACGTCCACCAGATGCACGCCGAAGGAATTGCCCTCGCCGGTCGGGTCGAGGCTCGCGGTGCCGGTGATGCCGCCACCGGTGGTGTAAAGTTGGCGCGCCAGATCCTTGAAGGTGAAGCTCAACTCTTCCGACTTGTGCCGGATCACGCCATCTTCGTACTCAACCTCTTCGACCGGCACATCCCAGATGGAAGCGGCCCGCTCCACCATTTGCCCCTTGACGTCTTCCGCCGCGAGAATGGCCGCCCAACCGGTCGCAAAGGTAGTACGGCTACCGCCGGTGACCATGGTGAACCCGATAGAGTCTGTGTCAACCACCTGTGGCTTGATGTCCTCGTAGGCTATACCCAGGGTCTCCGCCGCCTGCTGCGCGATGGAAGCCCGGGAGCCGCCAATATCAACCGACCCCTCGATCAGGTTGACCGTCCCGTCCGGATTGACCGTCATGTTGACGCTGGAATGGAAGCCCCGGTTCATCCAAAAGCCGGCAGCGATGCCGCGCCCGCGGTTCGGTCCTGCCAGAGGCGTGCGGTAGTGCTCGTGGTTACGCGCCGCTTCCAGGCATTCCACCAGGCCGATCTTTTGGAACACCGGACCCTCAACCTTGCGCGAACCCTCGGTCACCGCGTTGTTCAGGCGGAATTCCACCGGGTCCACGCCCAGCTTCTGGCAGACCTCGTCCACGACCTGCTCCACTCCAAACGCAGCCTGTGGCGATCCCGGAGCCCGATAGGCAGCCGTTTTGGGCTTGTTGACGACTACGTCGTAACCTTCGATGGTCCCGTTTTCCAGTTCGTAGCACGCGAAGGCGCAGGTCGCGCCCTGCATCACCGGAGAACCGGGATAGGCGCCCGCTTCAAAAGCCAGCTCGATTTCCGCGGCAGTAATCTTGCCCGCTGAGTTCGCGCCCATCTTGACGCGCATCCAACTCCCGGGAGCGGGCCCGCTGCCCTCGAATACTTCGGTGCGGGTCATCAACAACTTGACCGGGGCGCCGGCCTTCCGGGACAGCAGCGCGGCGACCGGCTCCAGGTAGAACGTGACCTTGCCACCGAATCCGCCGCCGATCTCCATGGGAGTTACCCGAACGTTCGACACGTCAACCCGCAACACGTCAGCGGTATTGGCGCGCACCACAAAAGCGCCCTGGGTGCTGCACCAGACATTGATCTGCCCGTCGGCGCGCCAGTGAGCCGTCGCGTTATGCGGTTCGATGTATCCCTGATGCACTGAAGCCGTGGTGAATTCGCGTTCGACGATCACGTCGGAGTTGGCGAAACCGGCCGCAGTATCGCCCTTCTCGAATTTCATGTAGGAGGCGACGTTGCTGGGCTTGTCCGAGACCTCGCCCATGGCGGACGTGTGAATCAGATCATCGTGGAGCAGCGGGGCGCCGTCCTGCATCGCGGCGCGCACGTCGATCACGGGCTCCAACACTTCGTAGTCGACGCTGATCAGGGACAGCGCCGCTTCCGCGATGTGGGCATTGTCCGCAGCGACGGCGGCGACGGCGTGCCCGCGATACAGCGCCTTGTCGCTGGCTAGGAAATTGTCGCTCAGGAACTTGAACCGGTTGTAGTCGTTGCCCAGGTCCTCTTTGCTGAGTGCAGCCAAAGGCAGATCAGCGGCGCTCACCACCGCTCGCACGCCATCCAGCGCTTCCGCCCGGGACGTATCGATGGACTTGATGCGGGCGTGGGCATGCGGGCTTCGCAAGACTCGAGCCTGCAACATGCCGGTAAGGTCAAGGTCCGCGCCGTACTGGGCGCGACCCGTAACTTTATCGACTCCGTCGGGACGCACGGGGCGCGTCCCGACCACTTCGAATTCCACTTCCGATAGCACTTGGTTGGCCGTGGTCAATTTGGTTCACCTCCATAACGATGTAGGGGCGAATGATCATTCGCCCCTACGTTGAGAACATCGAAACCGGTGCCGGATCGTTCGCCGCCGACAACGAACAAGAGCTTATGCCCGCATTCGTTCTCCCGCGTCAATTACCGCGCGGACGATCTTGTCGTAACCGGTGCAACGGCACAGATTGCCGGCCAGCCAGTGGCGTATGCGCGCCTCGTCGGCGTCCGGCTCGGCCTCCAGAAGGGCCTTGGCGGCGACAATGAACCCCGGCGTGCAGATTCCGCACTGGAGGGCAGCGTTTTCCAGGAATGCCTGCTGAATGGGATGCAGCCCTTCAGCGGAGGCCACACCCTCAATCGTATTGACCTCGGCACCCTGTGCCTCCACTCCCAGGACCAGGCACGAAGTGACGATGCGACCGTTCAGATTGACGGTGCAGGCTCCACAGTTGCCGTCGTTGCAACCCTCCTTGGAGCCGGTCATACCCACGACGTCGCGAAGGCATTCCAACAGGCTCTGTCGCGGCTCGCACAGGAAGTCGCTCTGGTTACCATTGATTGTGGTGGTTACGTGGACAAGTCCGGGCATTGTTATTCCTCCCCTCGGGCGCGCCGGATGGCGATGTTCAGGGTGCGGCGGGTCAGCACATCCACCAGGTGATGCCGCTGGCGAATCGTGCCGCGCATGTCGGTGATAGGGGTCGCGGCCTCGCTGGCCAGGCGTCCCGCCTCGGCGATCGCGTCGTCCGAAACTGCCTTTCCGGCCAGGCTGTCGCCGGCTGCGGTGGCCAGAATCGGGGTTGGCCCTACGGAGGCCAGGGCGATGCGCGCGGACTGGACCGTCTGTCCCGACGCGTCGAGAACCACAGAAGAGGAAACGCCGGCTACGGCGATGTCCATCTCATTCCGCGGGATGAAACGCAGGTATGCGGTGCCTGAATTGGCGGCTGGAGCCGGGATCTGGATGCCAACCAGAATTTCGCCGGGTTCCAGGACACTGCGGCCCGGTCCGGTGCAGAAATCCTCGGCTGCGACGGCGCGCCAGCCATTGGGGCCGTTGATGTGCGCTTCGCCACTCAGAGTAATTATCGGAGGGATACTGTCGCCGGAAGGCGCAGCATTGCACAGGTTCCCGCCGATCGAAGCCCGGCCCTGGATCTGGATACTCCCGATAAGACCGGCGGCATCAATCAAACCGGGATAGGCAGCGGCTACCGCCTGGTTCTGATAGATCTCGTAACACGGCACGGCAGCGCCCAGGCGCAGTCCGCTGTCGGTCAATTCGATCTGGTTCAATTCGGGGATGCTCTTGGCATCCACCAGAACGTCCAGTTCTCGCCTGCCGCCACGCAGTTGGACGATTATGTCCGTTCCACCGGCCAACGGGCGGGCGCGATCGCCGTTTGCGGACAACACCGAAACGGCTTCGCTGAGAGATGTAGGGGCAACGTAATCAATAGCTCGCATGGGCACCTCCTCCGGCGCAGATTATAGCACGAACGACGGCCTCGTCAGCAGTCGTTTGCCCGAAGCCGGCGGTAGCTAACGCACGATGCCGGCCAGGGCAATAAATCATCAAGGGACGTGCGCCATCATACCGTAACCGGAACGGTCGCGCCACAAATCATCCATGTCTGGCCAACATCGCCTGCAATCTGTCCCGCACTCCCGGCCATTCGCTATCGATGATCCCGTAGTAAACCGAATGTCGATTGACACCGTCGCGGGCTATCCGGTGGTTGCGCAGCACCCCTTCCCGAACGGCTCCGATACGTTCGATCGCGCGTCGCGACCGCGTGTTGCGGTGGTCGGCTTTCAGGCACACACGCAGGGCGCCCAAGTCCTCGAATGCATGCCGCAACAGGAGGAACTTGCATTCGGTGTTGACCGCGGTGCGCTGGTAGGCTGCCCCGTACCAGGTCATGCCGATTTCCAGCGCCCGATTGGGTCGATCGATATCGAGATACCCGGTGGATCCGATCGCTCGGTCTTCAGCCTGGTCAACCACGGCGAACTGTACCCGTTCTTCACGGTCGTTTCGCGCGATGCACGATTCGATCCAGTCGCGGGCGTCATCCAGGCTTGCCAGGGCGGGCCTGGAAAGATAGCGCCAAATCTCTTCATCGGCTCCGACGCGGAACAGATCTGCGGCATGCTGCGGACCGATGGGTTCCAGGCGGACGTGTTTGCCATGCAGGGTGATCGGTTGCGGGTTCATGGTGTTTCCTTGTTCGTGGGTCAATCAATCGGGGAGCGTCGTATGCGGACCAGCACTCAGTGTCAGTTGCTGTCTCCTCCGGATGGTGCGGGCGCAGGTGCATGCGCCTCGGTGCCGATCCATCGCCTGCGGGTGCTGGCCGGCGGACTGGGCCGCGTCGCGAACAGGAAAGCGGCCGCGCTCACCAGATACAACGGGGTAAACACGGCAAGTACCCAATAGTAGCTGCCAGTACGGTCAAATACCAACCCGGACACGTAGGGAGAAATAAACATGCCCACGTTCATGAACAGGCTCATGAACCCCATCAAAGTGGCAAACCGTGCCCGTCCGTAATAGTCGGACAACATCAGCCAGTTGACCGAGGTAATGCCCTCGACAATCGCGATGCCGACCACAAACAGGAGGAGGCCGCTGAGCCCCGGGCCGATCCACAAGCCCCCCATTCCCACGGCGCCGATTACCATGCCGATGGCGAGAAGGACGTTGCCGCGGAACTTCCCCGACGTTACGCCCATGATGAACCGCAGCGGGATACCGAGGAAGAACATGGCCGCCACCCAGGCCGTCGCCTCGTTTTCTGATATGCCGCGCAGGGACATGATGGGAAACACGTGCACCAGCATGCCGTTGGTCACGGAAACGCGCAGGATCGCGCCCACCATGATCATCCAGTAGGTGCGGGTGCGAATGGCCTCGCGAAACGTAAAACTGGTATCGCCGGAAGCGCGACGGCCGCGTCCGGAGGCGTTGGATCCGCTGCCGGTTTCCTCCGGGACGTCGCCGTCCGGCAACAGGCCCATATCCTCCGGGCGACTGCGGATGAAAAACGCCGCGGGCAAAGTCATCGCGACGATAAAAATGCCGGTCCACAACAGGGTGTCTCTCCACCCGATCTGCTGAATGCCCAGGTTCAGGAGGAGCACGACGAAAGCGCCGCCGCCGGCGAACGCCGTCATGAGTGTCGACATCGCCACTGAGCGCCGTCGGATGAACCATTGATTGACGGCCGCCATCAGAGTCTGGCCAAACCCCGCGCTTTTGCCCAGCGAAACGATGCCCGAGAACAGGATGAGGAGTTCCCAATAATTGTCCGCGCGCGACAGGAGAATCGTGCCGATGCCGGCCATCAGCCCGCCCGCGAGGATCATGGGCCGGGCTCCATAGTGGTCAACCGCCCAGCCCACGAGGGGACCACCGGCGCTGCCTTCAGCCCGCGCAAGGCTGAAGACTAATGACATCTGCGCGGAAGTTAGACCCAATTCGGTCCGGATCGGCACGAAGAATCTCGGGAACCCTTGGGATATAGACCCGTTCCCGAACATACCCAGTAGAGAGGAAACGACGACGACCCACCAGCCATAGAAGATGCGAGGTCGTCGTCGCTGATTTTCGTTTTCAGTATCTGTCACGGCATTATCTTATGGGCAGGCACCTGCAATTCTATCGAGGAGTGCATGCGCAGACCGTTTCCGAGTATCGGAGTTCCACAATTATTCGCGTTCGCTCAGCTTTCGGGATGGAACCACGGTTGGGCTGCCGCTTCATCCGGCCACAGGAATTCGAAACCGGACCGCAACGCGTTCTGACGGTCCAGGTCCTCGCGGTCGCCGATATGGTAGTAGGCGTCCGCATTGAAGTCGGATTTGACACCTGCCAGCAGGTGTTTCGCGACGGCGAAATCCACGTGGATATCGTATTCTTCCCACAAAGACCTCTGGCTGCTGGGTGGCCGGTCGGAGCAACTGCCGATGAGGAAACCCTTTTCCTGTACGATCTTCACCATTTCCATGGTCAGCGGGCCCGGAGGATCTCCCACTTCCAGCGTGCCGTCGATGTCAAAACTGATGAGAATAGCCATTTGTCTCCTCTCGTGATTTGCCGGGCGCCTAAGCCCGAAAATTGGGCGACCCCGTAAGGTCGCCCCAAGCGACGATGTGGTCCGAGCCCGTGACCGGTGAATTAATCCGGAGTGGCGCTCCAAACCGTGAAATTGCCACCCATGGGCATCGGGCCGCCGGAAACGGCTATTTCCGGCTTGACGCCAGTCAGGGCCCGAGCGCCGGCCCGTCCCTGGATTTGCTGCATGCAATCGGTGTGCATCCAGAAGCGGCTTCTTCCGCCGCCGATGTTGCCACCGCTGGCAAGGATTGGGTTCGGCCCCTCAATGCTGATGTCCGTCTGGTAAAAGTCCAGCGCGTCGCCGGGTTGCATTCCGCGATATCGCAGTCCCTCGATATGGAACTGGTGGAACTGGGCGAACCCGTCGTACATGTTCTCGAAGGAAAGGTCTTCAGCCGTGATGCCCGCCCCTTCGTAGATCTTTCGGCCGGTGGCGGCGGTTTCTGCTTCCACTTCCTCCAGTGTCGGCGTAATACTGCGCGCCGTACCACGACTGGAAGCGTGGTTCAGAATGTACACCGGCTTCTGCGCCATGTCCTGCGCGCGGTCCGCAGTGGTGAACAGATAGGCTGCCGCGACCATGATCGGAATGTCATTGTCGAAGAGATTGGCCGGCTTGGCGATCCACCGTGAGGACAGATAGTCCTCGGGCGTCAATTGTTCGGGGCGATGCTGCGCCCAATACCCTTCAGGGAACAGCAGGCCGTTGCGCCTCGAGTTCTGCATGAACGGCGCCATCATGTCGTGGTTCTTGCCGTACTTGGTGCAGTACTGCGCGAATTGCAGCGCGGTGCCAAAGCAGCCGGGCGCTCCCCACAGCGTGCGGCCCGGGTTGATCGCGAAACCGCCAGGCACCTCATCGGAGGCGCTGATGCCTCCGTGGTTGTAGCGTCCTTCAAGGTTGTGCCAGCCCTTGAGAACCAGGCAATTGCTGGCCAGGCCGTCACCCACGGCCTGCGCGGCGACTACGATGGCAGCAGACATGCAACCCGGCGCGTACATGGTGAACTTGACGTTGGTCAACTCCGGCATGTTTTTGATGATCCATTCCGCGCTCAACTGTCCAATCCCATCCAACGGGTCATCCGTGGGATTGAACGCGTTGACCACATCCATCGGCACCGGCTGGTGCTCCGGCCAGTAGGCTCCGGTTGTCGTCACCGGCACCAGCACGAGGCCGTCGACCTCTTCCGGATTCACCCCGGCATCGGCAATGGCCTTACGCAAGGCCAGGATGCTCAGCGCACCTACCGACGTTTCGGGTTTCCCGTCCCAGCGGCGTGCGGTCGGGGAATGTCCGATGCCCACGGAGGCAACCTTGCCTCGATGTTCCCAAATCCCCAAACCTTCTGTGGAACGATACATTGACTCTGGAGCCATTTGGGTGGTCATTGCCAACTCCTTGCGTTTGTGATTTGGGTTCCAACGAGTGGGAGGATCCGATGGCGCGCCGCGCCGCCGGAAGGGGCTGTGATTTTCAGCCGATCACCTGCCACTCCGGGACTTTTTGGCCGTTCGCGGTCGCCTCGAAAATCACCTGCACGGCGGCGCCGACCGGCACTTCATCGGCCGGGGTTCCCGGCAGATGCGAATACATGAGAATGCCAGGGTCCTCATCCAACATGACCGCAGCCAGATTGAATGGCAGGTCCTCTTTCAGGGTAGCGACCGGGCAGTCATAGACGACGCCATAGTTGTAGATCGTGCCCCTGCCGCTCATCTGCTTCCATTCCAAGTTGTCGCCGGACCCGCACCGGTCGCAGGCCACGCGTGGCGGGAAGTGCAACCGGTCGCACGCGGTGCAATTCTGGACAACCAGTCGCCCGTCATTGGCGGCTTCATAGAACGGCCTGGTCAGATCGTCGGGAACCACACCTTGCTTCACCATGTTTCTCCTCGCACTATGTTAAATTCCCGGCCTGATAGCCGGGAAAGCGCCTAGATTGGCAGTTTGCGCAAAGCAAAGAATATGCGGCAATCGAGGCCGATGTCAAGCAAAGAACGCGCGTCGAGATGGTGTCGCCGCCTATTGTGACCAAGGGCGCCGTTTCGGGTCGTTTGGCGGTATGCGTCCGCCGCAACCCGGACCAGCCGCCATTTCGGAGCCATCGACCTCGCGGATCTGCGCCCTCACGTCAGGGGCGGACCGTAGTGGTAACGAGGCCCGGGTTGGGAGGGATAGTGACGCCGGACGGGACGACAACCGCGAATTCCACCGGGAAACTGATCACGCCTCGCTCAGTTTTGGCGTCTGATGAAATTTCCAGCACCTGAGCATCCAAAGCGATTTCAGGCAGCGCCGCCACCTTAACTGATCCGGGCGTGCCAACTTTGATGCGTTCAACGTTGTTGGCTTCAACCAGGCCGCTGATGGAGATGTTGGTCGGGTCTACCAGCTGGATGACCCGAGCATCCACCGTAATGACGTCGCCCTCTTTCAAAGTGACCAGACGCACCATTCCCGAAAATGGCGCACGCAGGTAAGAGTGTTCCAAATCTTCCAGGATCTCATCATAGTCAGATTTGGCGTTGTCGAGATTGGCTTGAGCGAGAGCAACGGCGGCTGCGTCCGGGCCCGCAGCCAGTTCGTCCCTGGCCTCGCGGGCGGTGACAATTTGCTGGTTGAGATCTGCGAGAACGGCCTGGTCGATACCCTCTTCGAGACGAGCCAGCCTGGATTCGGCGGCCTCAAGCGCGAGACGCGCGCTGGCCGCCCCGGCTTCGAGACTTGCGAGTTGCAACTGGTCAATACCTCGCTCTATTTCGGCGAAGTCCCGCTCCGCTCGATCCAGGGTTTCCTGTGCAACCAGAACGTTAGCTTCGAGGCGGTCCAATTCAGTTTGGTCGGGGCCCACCAATTCTTCCCGCAATTGTCGGTTCAATCTCTCCAACTCGGACTCCAGCCGGGCAACCGTGGCCCGGGCTCCAGTGAAGTCCACTTCCTTGGGTCCCGCTTCCAGGTCGGTTAGCTCCGTTTCCCAAACATCGACGTCTCGCTTGGCGGATTCCACGGCAGCCTGCAGGGCTTCGAATTTGACAACGTCAAAATTCCTGCCGTCCTCCAAGCCAACGAATTGCCCGTCAATCAACATTACATGAAACTCAGCGAATGCGTCCTCAGCGTTTTCGAGGAGGGATTCCGCTTCCGCCAATCGGACTCGGGCCATCGCCATCCGCTGGGCGTGATCGACGTCGATGTCTCTCAGGTTATCCCGTGCCTGATCCAAATCATTTTCTGTTTTGGCAATGCTGGATTCGAGCGCCGCGATCGCTTCATTGCGGAGCGGCAGAAAATCGGTGACTGCATCCCGCGCGTCATTCAACTTCGCGCGCGCTTCAGAGCGTCGAGCCAACGCGGCAGCAAAGCTCTCCCCGTGCATGTCGGCAAAGTCCGATACTGCGTCTTCAGCCTGATCGAGAGAGAATTCGGCGTCGGCCACCGCTTTGCGCGCGGCGCCCAAGTCAACATCGTATTGGAGGAGGTAGTCGTCCAGAGTGTCCCGCGAAATTTCCAACCTCAATTCAGCTTTGGCCAGATTGCCTTCCGCCCGGGCGCGAACCAGGGGGTCGGTTGATTCCAAGCCCAATACCCGGTCCAATTCTTCCTGGTTCTGGTCAATTTGGTAGAGGCTCTGCGATTCCGCGTACCGCAAATTTCTGATGGTCTCAGAGTCTATGGTTGCCAGGACGTCGCCCGCCGACACCAAGTCTCCCACGCTCACGTTCACGTCCCCGACCTCGCCGGAGATCTCAAACGCCAGATCCGCGCTTTCGCCGAAGACCAATTGGCTGGGCACGTCGAACTCTCGCGATTCCGCCTGGGCCGGCGGGCGCGCCGGCGCACTCCGGGTCGGCTCAACGGTCTCATTTGAGAACCGCCCGCAGGCAGACGCGATCAGAGCAATTGCTCCGAGCATCGCCAAAGACACCATCACCGGGCGATGAGGTGCGGACAGGGAACAAATTCTGCTAAAGCGCAAGGAATCACCTCTGCTTGGGCGACGGTAGTTTGGCAGGAGCTCGCCAGCTAGGGCGCGTCCACCTGAGCTACCGATCGACGGGTGAGCCGACGAACCGCCGCCGACCAGGCTCTCGGGATAGCATCGTGTAACAGCATGTAGGTGACGGGCACCGCCACCAGGGTCAGGAAGGTCGAACTGATCAATCCGCCGATGACCACCGTGGCCAGCTCCGCTCCCACCAGTCCGCTGGTATCGCTGAACGCCAGCGGGAACAGGGCGAGTATAGTGGTGAACGCGGTCATCAAAATTGGGCGCAACCGCGTCCGGCCCGAAAGTATCATGGCATCGAGAGCGCCGAGGCCCTGCGACCTCAGTTGGGCTACAAAGGTGATCAGCACAATGGCATTGGTGACCACGATTCCGATAAGGAACAGGAACCCCATCAGGGCCGGCAGGCTCAGGGCGCGGTCGGTGATCGTCAATGCGATCAACGCGCCCACCACGGCCAGCGGCATGCTGAGCACTACTATAAAGGGGTCGCGCAGGGAGCCCAGAGTAGCCACCATCACCAGGTACACCAGGGCGAGCCCAATCAGCATGGCCAGGTACACATTGTTGAACTGCTCCTGGATGTCGCTGGCGAACCCTCCCTGGCGGATCTCAACCCCGAGCGGCAGATCGGTGTTTGCGATGAGACGGTCGATCCGCGCGCTGATGGCTTGAGGGTCCTTTCCGAGGAACTCGCCGGTGATGGTCACGGATCGTTCGCCGTCGTAGTGAGTGACGACGGATGGCCCCAGGGTTGTCCTGGTGTCGGTTATTGCTCCGAGCGTGGTGGTTCCCAAGGGCCCGCCAATGGACAGGCCCTGCAATTCGAGAAGTTCGTCCACGCCGTCTGACGGTCCGCGGACCACGACGTCGTAGGTTTCCCCCAACAGATTTACGTTGGCTGCGTCAACGCCGTACACCCAGGTTCGGACCTGGGCGGCCACCGCCGTCGCGGTCAGTCCGTAGCGTCTGGCTTCCGACGCGTCAACCTCAAAGGTCAATTCTTCGCTCTTGTCGCTCGAGTTGGTTTTGAGGTTGACTACGCCTTCCAGCGGTGCGATGCGATCCACCAGGCCCTGGGACACACGCCGTACGCGGCCATAGTTGCTACCCGTGACTGCAATCTCGATGCCCGCTTGTGGCGGCCCTCCCGAATCGACGAACAATTGAATGTCGACATCGTCCTTCTTCGGCAAATCCGCTCTCAGCAGTTCATCCAAGTCCGGAGGCACGGATTCGGAAGGGACGATAAAGAACCCGGCAACATCGTATCCCGACTCGCCCCGACTTGGCCCGAAGTTCTGGCTGGTTGCGCCCAGCGTAACTTGATACGAGGCGATGTGACCCTGAGCGGTGTATCGGTCCAGGACGGTTTCGATCTCCCGAACTTCACGGTGTATGGCGGCCGCTCCCGTGTTTTCCGGCATGGTGACGTCGATGCGCATGGATTGCGCTTCTCCGGAAGAAAACAACGTTATCGGCAGGACGAAAATCAGCGGCACCGTGGCTCCCACCGCAGCGATGCAACCCAGGACGGTCAGGAGTGGATGACGCAGAGCCCAGGTCAGGATTGGAGTGTAAACGCGCTGCAACCAGGTGTCTTGCGAAACCGAATCGTCTGTCTCCGCCATATCCCCCGGGCGCAGCAACAGCGAACCCAGCACCGGAACCGCGGTGAACGCGATCAACGTGGAAGCCAGGAGGGACACACACACGGTTTGCGCGAAGGGCAGGAAAAACTCCCCGACGGTCCCCGGGATGAAGGCCAGCGGAAGGAACACCGCTACGGTGGTCAACGTCGAGGCCAGAATGGCAGGACCTACTTCACGAGTGCCGCGGATGGCCGCGGTCAGGGCCGGGTCGTCGCCCAACGGAGCCAGGCGATAGGCCGTGAATTCGGGGCCCTGCATGGGATATCGAGCCGCCCCGGCTCGAACGTGGCGGTAGATGTTCTCGAGGACTACGATGCTGTCGTCAACGATTCTTCCCACGGCGATGGCCAGCCCGGCGAGGCTCATGAAATTGAGCGTCCAATCCATCACCGCCATGACCAGGATGGTGATCATTACGCTCAATGGGATTGAAATCGCGATGATGACCGTGGGTCGGAGAGTGTGCAAAATCCCGCGAATTGCCGACGGGCGGAGTTGGAGCAGGAACACGAAAATCGCGACCACTGCGATCACGAAACCCAAACCGCCTTGACCCACCACGTTGACGAGCTGCTCTTCCAGCTCCGGGCCATCGTTGTAAAGGACATCGATCTGCACGTCTGGAGGGAGTTCCAGGTCATCGATGATTCTCGCTAACTCCCGGGTGAGTTCGATGGTGTTGCCTTCAGGAAGGCGCAGGACTTGAAGAGAAATGCTGGGTTGGCGGTTGGTGCGCGAAACACTTTCCGCCTCCGCCGTGTCCACACGCACGCTTGCCACGTCAGTCAACATGATCGGCGTACCGCCATTCTCTGCTGCCGGCCCGCCGGGGCTGAACGCAGCGCGGCGGTAATCTACCGGGAGGTCACGAATGGAGTCGAGGTCACCGTAACCGCGATAGGTTCTCAAACCGACGGAGCGGCCGCCGTCATCGAGCGAACCGGCGTTGAGGTCCACCGAGTTTCCGGATACTGCGTTGACGACATCCTGGATGGAGAGCCCATGCTCGTCGCTGCGGGCCGGATCGACGATCACAGAGACGCGCTCTTCAACTCCGCCTTCTACGATGACGTCGTACACGCCGTCGACCGCTTCCAGGCGCGGGAGAATTTCGTCATCCACGATGCGCTGCAGGGTCGGAATGTCCCGTTCCCCGCTGACGCTCAACCACATAATGGGGAAGATGTCGGACGTCAGCCGCAGGACAAACGGGTCCCCGGCCTCTTCGCGTAGCTGGAGCCCGCTGACTCGACTACGGATCTCTTCTTCCGCGGATTCGACGTCCGCTCCCGGCGCAAAATTGGCCGTGACCAGTGACATGCCGGGTGTGGAGATTGAAGTCGTTTTATCCAGATCCGGAAATCCGGAAATCGCATCTTCCACCTTGTCGGTCACGTCAGTGGCGACGGTGTTTGGGTCGCCTTGCTGATAAGTCGTGACCACGTAAATGATCGAAAAGCTGATTTCGGGGAAGAGCTCCTGCTGGATCTGACTGTATGAAAATAGTCCGGCGCCCAGCAGCAGAACCATTGCCATGATGGTTACCGGCTTGCGTCGGAGAGCTAACGAAGTCAGGAAAGTCAAAATCGCTCCGCGAACGAACAGGTGAGATCATGCGCCACCCCCTTCCGGGGTCGTACGTTCACCGCTTGATGTCGGCCTAGAATCATACCAGACGTGGGTCTATGCGGCGGTTGCCAATCGACCGGCGGCGTTGCCCGCGAGTCTGCGGGTGTGTACACTGCCGGAAGTTTTGCTTTGAGGTGCCCCACATGGATTTCGCCCTGTTTTCCCACATCCCCTGGCCAGAAGAGCATACGCCCAAGGCGCTCTTTTCGGATTTATTGGAGCAGGCCGTGGTCGGCGAGGAACTGGGTTTCAAGGCCATCTGGTTGGCGGAACACCATTTCACGCGGTACGGGCTGGGCGCCTCCTCGCTGGTCATCGCCAGCAACATAGCGGCGCGAACCGACAAGATACGTCTTGGGACCGCGGTTCTGATACCTCCCCTGCATCACCCGGTTCGGTTGGCGGAAGACACGGCCACACTGGATATCCTGAGCGACGGCCGGCTCGACGTTGGCTTCGGGCGAGGGGCTTCCAGTTCGGAGTACGGCAACTTCGGCATCGATCACGTCGAGAGCCAGGCTCGCTACCGCGAGACCATTAAGATGGTGGAAACCCTGTGGACCACTCGGGACTGCACTTTCGAAGGAGACTATTACTCGTCCCAACACCTCAATCTGGTGCCGACTCCCTTGCAACAACCTCACCCGCCGGTTTACGTCGCAGCGACGCGCAGCGCGGAGTCGCTGGACTTCGTAGCTTCCACCGGGCGGCGGCTCATAATCGGCGTGGTTCTCAACACGGACGAGGCAATGGATTTGCTGCAACGCTTCCTGGACCAGGCTCAGTCCAGCGGGCACGCTGCTGATCCGTCAGACGTGCCTTTCTTCCGTTACTTTTACGTGGCCGAGACTGAAGAGCAGGCCCATCGCGACGCCCGTGAAGCCTTGAACTGGACGTTGGACATCAATACCTGGAGGCGCGAGTTTGCGGTCGGGAGCGAAGTGTACGAGAGCATCGACAACTACCGCAATCGCAGAACCGAACTGCCGCCGTCGTACGAGTATCTCGCCGAGCATCGCGCTTTTATCGGTACGCCGGACCAATGCGCTGCGAAGATCCAAACCCTTCACGATGCCGGCGTTCGCTATTTCGGCTGCAATTTCGCCTTCGGCGGCCTGGACCAGAAAAAGCAACTGCGCTCGATGGAACTCTTTGCGCGGGAAGTGATGCCCCGGTTTGCCGACCGGTGATCCGGTCCGGCTAGTCGTTGCCGGCAGGTCTGGGCTGCGGCTCCGGACTGACCGGCGGTTTGGGCAGGGCGGTGCGGTTGCTAACCGCTCGGTAAAGGGAAATCCCCGCTCCGGTGGCAAGCGCGGCGCCCAACATCAAAAACGCCCAGCGCAGGCCGGCGACAAACGCCGTGGCCACCTCGGGATTGACCGCTTCCAGCTTCGGCTCCACCCCGTAGGTAGCCATGGTGGATACCACGATCGTAGTCGAAACGGCGACGCTCACCACGTTCGCCGAATTCCTCACCAATTGCGTCAGCGCCGAAACTACCCCGTAGCGGCTGCGGTCCACCACGCTGAGGATGCTGCTGCTGTTGGGCGAGTTGAAAATTCCATTGCCGGAGCTCTGCATCATCATGGTGGCGATCACCAACCACACTGGAGAATGTTCCTCCAGCGCGAACGCCAATACGAAGGCTCCGGCTGCGGTCAACGCCATGCCACACACCGTGGGAATCCGCCATCCGAAGCGATCGGCCATGCGGCCGCTGAACGGTCCGATGAGCACCATGCATATGGCCGGCGGGATCATCATCAAGCCCACCTGCTCCGGGGCGTACAGCAGGACCCGCTGCAGGTAAAACGGCATCATAAAGCGCGCCGCTGACGATCCGAAGAAGGACAACCACGCCGCGGCGACTCCCAGGCCGAACACCTGGTTGGTGAACAGGCGCAGGTCCAGCATCGGCGCTCGTATTCGCAATTCCCACCAGACGAACGCGGCCATCAGCACCGCAACCGCAAGTCCGCCCACGATCACCGGCGCGGATGTCCAGCCGAGCCCGTTGCCGTTGCCCACCACCAGCAGAAGGACGAGCAATATCACTCCGGAAACGGCCGCGCCGGCCCAATCAAATGAGGAAGCGCCTTGTCCCTGGCGGTACTGACCCGACCCCGGTCCCCGCTCCAGCAGAAGCCATGCGAGCACGAGGACCAGGCCACCCGCCGGAACGTTGACGAAAAACACCGATTGCCAACCAAACCAGGCCACCAGGAAACCGCCCAGGGCTGGCCCGGCGATCGCGCCCAACCCGACGACGCTCAGGTGCGTTCCCAGAGCCTTGCCGCGCTCTGAGTCTGGGAATGCCGCGATCATCATGCCCATGCCGCAGCCCTGTACCATGCCGGCGCCGATGCCCTTGAGCACGCGCATGACAATGAGCATTTCGAGGGTGGCGGAGAGCGCCGCGCCCAGCGAGGCCAGGACAAAAATGGCGGTACCCGTCAGGTATACCCTGCGCCGCCCCACCACGTCGCCCAGTCGTCCCATGGGCAGCAACAGCACGCTGATGACCAGCGCATAGGCGACAACTACCCATTGGACCGACTCCAGTGTCGCGTCGAAATGGGATTCGATACCGGGCAGCGCAACGAGGACACTGCCATGATCAACCACCGAGAAAAAGGTGCCGGCGGCTATGGTCCAGAAAGCCCACCACTTGTAGGACCGGCTGGACGCGATGCGTTGAATCAAATTGGTGACCGCCTACCGCGGATCGTGCTGAAGGTTGGGGTGACTATCATACTCCTTTTCGAAAGTTGACGTGGCCGAACCATCACGTGCGCCAATATTATTCCAGTCGACGCACTCGACCGAGCAAAGCCCAGCAAGCCCCAGACGCTCCCAGACCCAGCACGGCGATGATCGCCATGGCGGTGGACGGGGACGTCACGTCTGAGAGGATTCCCACACCCAGGCTGGCTACGACCAGGAACCCCCGATCGAAACTCTGCAAGCTGGTCATCCGTCCCCGCAGGCTATCCGGCGCCAGCGTCTGAATCAATGTGCCTCGCGCAGTTCGGAAGACCGCCTGGCTGAATGCCATGGCCGCGATGAACAGGAACGCCAGGGCGATCCACTTTGAAAACGCGAAAATCAGCAGCGTAACGGAGCTGGCGACCGCCGCGCCAAGCACGACCTTGCCCTTGGGGAATATAAACCCGAATGACGCCATGATCAGCGCGGCCAGCAGGCCTCCGACTCCGGTGACCGCCAGCAGGTAGCCACCCACGTCCGCGTCCCGCTTCAGCACCTCGGTGGTGAACACGGGAAACAGGAACCACGCGGGATGCAGGATGATATTGGGGATGATCGACAATATCATCAACTGGAAGAAGGCTCGCTCTCCGCTCCATACGTAACGCAGCCCCTCGATCATGTTGGACATCGCGGAACCCCGCTGTCGGGCATCACCGGGCCGATGATATGGAGTGCGGAGCCGGAAAATCATCGCTACGTTGACCAGGTAAAGGCACGCCTCAATCGTAAAGTTCCAGAAGAACCCCAGCGTGAAGATCAGTATGCCCCCGACGAATGGACCTACGATGCGGGTGCCGGTGATGGTCAGCACGTTGGTGGCCAGGGCGTTGCCCAGCATTTCCCGGGGCACGGTGCCGGCGATCAATGCCTGGCGCATGGGTTGCACCGTGGAATGACAGCATCCGGCCAGGATCACGTACAGGTAGGCGTGCCAAATCTGCACCTTGCCCGACAGGATCAGCAGAGCGAAAGCAAAGGCGAGCCCGGCCATGGTGGTTTGCAGTCCGATGACCAACTTCCGTCGGTCGAACCGGTCGCTCAGCACACCGCCCCAGGGACCGACCACCAGCCCGGGCAGCGTGTTGATCCCGCCTACCGTCACCACCAACAGACCGGCGATGTTTGACCCTTCGGATAACTCCCGCACCAGCCAGCCGACGCTCAGGAGCTGCAACCACTGCGCGTTGTTGGCAAAGAAATTACCGAACCACAGGTAGCGGAAGTCCCGGTAGGCCAACCAGGCATCGAGTGTGTGCAGCCGGGGGAGCCGCGCAGATCGCAAAATGGGTTCCTCTGCGGTCGCCTAACGCAGCGTCCGCACGCGTCGTAGCGTCGCGAAACATCCCAGGGTGACAGTGAGGCCAAGACAGCCGAGGGCCAGGATCGCCATCGACGCGGATGTAAAGTCAGCAAAAATACCCACGACTACGCTCACGCCGATCAGGAAAGAACGCTCGTAGGCCAACAGTGCCATGGTGCGCGCGCGGAACCGGTCCGGCACGATGGTCAGTACGAGGGTTCCCTGGGTGGTGCGGAAATACGCCTGGAAAAACGACATGGCGCCCAGCACGACAAATGCCGCCCACAGCCACGAAGAGAAGGCGAACAGTATGGTGGCGAGTGACGACAGCGCCGTCGCTCCGAACAGGATGTACCCGCGCCTGAAGGGCAGGCCCCAGGTGGCAATGGTGAGAGTGGAGAGCAATCCGCCCACGCCGGTAATCGCCAGCAGGTAGCCACCCATGTTGACCTGTGCCTGCAGCACTTCCACGGTGAAAAGCGGCAGCAAAAACCACACCGGATGCAGGATGGTGTTCGGGATCACCGATAGCACCGCTATTTCCAGGACTTCGCGCTGGTTCCGCCAGAGGTGGAGCAGGCCGTCCTTGATGTCTCCCAGTGGGGTGAAGCGCCGTTGTTCCTCCACCGGTACGGTCCCAGTGTACGGCGTCCGCATCGGGAGCAACATCAGCACCACGCCGAGGTACAGCGCCGCTTCCAGCGCGAAGTTCCAGAAATATCCCAACGTGAAGATGAGAAGACCGCCGATGAAAGGACCGAAAACCCTCGTTCCCGTGACGGTAAGGGTATTGATTGCGTAGGCATTGACCAACGCATCCCGAGGGACGGTATTGGAAATCAGCACCTGCTGTAACGGCTGGGTGATGGCCAGGCATGAGCCGGAAATCAGAACGTACGCGTAGGCGTGCCAGGGACGCACGTAATCAGTGGCGACCAGGAAAGCGAAGCCCAAAGCCAGCACGGCGCTGACAGACTGCAATGCGATCGCCAGCTTGCGACGATCCAGGCGGTCGCCCAGCACTCCGGTTATGGGATTTACCAGGAGTCCGGGCAGGGTGTTAAGGGCGCTGACGGACACTACCAGTAAACCGCCAATCCCGGAGCCTGCGGACAGGTCTTTCACCAGCCAACCGATGCTCAGGAGTTGCAGCCATTGGCCTGTGAACCCACAAAAATTGGCCAGCCATAATAGCCGGAAGTCCCGGTAGGCCAGCCAAGCGTCCAGGGTATGCAGACGCGGAAGTCTTAGCGACGGAATGACGGGACTCTCTCTTGGTATGGGTGGGCGCGCCGCTCGCAAAATGCCGAAGGGCGGTGCAGGCAAAAACATGGTGCGCCCCGGCGCAAGGGTTGTCAATACGGCCGGTTTTTGGGTGGTCAAACCGGGCCCGAAATGGACGGGAATCCTGTGCCAGTGGGCGCAGACCGCTATGATATGATGAGTTTCGATCCTGCGAATCTGGAGCCGGGGGTTGGTCGCGCGAAAAGCTGCGAATCGTACTGTCGCTCCCAGTATCCGCTAATCCTTCCGGGTGAAGAAATGCACGTAGACTCCCAGCGCGCCTTGATGGCTCACCTGCTACGCCGGGCCGGATTCGGCGCCACACCGGCGGAACTCGACACCTATTGCGGATGGGGTTATGACGCGACGGTGGAATGGCTGCTGCAACCGGAGGGGCAGCCCGCGCTCGACGAAGACATCATTGAGCGGTACTACATCGACTGGAAGGAAAGCCGCAACATCGAGGGTGCGCTGACCGAAACGGTTTACCGCATGAACTGCAACGCCAGCGCGAGACCTCTCCAGGAAAAAATCGCGCTTTTCTGGCACGGCGTGTTCGCCACCGGTTTGGCCAAGGTGCTGCATGAGAAGACGATGCTCAACCAGGTCGATATGTTTCGGCAACACGGTCTGGGCAATTTCGAGGAGTTGTTGCGTCGGCTGGCCCGCGACCCGGCAATGATTTTCTGGCTGGACAACAATTTCAACCACAAAAACGCGATCAACGAAAATTGGGGGAGGGAACTACTGGAACTGTTCTCCATGGGCGTGGGCATGGACGGACGCGCCAACTACACGGAGGAGGATGTCCAGGAGGCCGCCCGCGCGTTTACGGGCTGGACAATCGACGACGACAACGTAGCCAGCATCCCCTACGGCAAAACGCCCTGGCTGTTCCGCTACGATCCGGAGGACCACGACGAAGGACTGAAGATCTTCCTGGGCGAAACGGGCAACTTCGACGGCGACGACATAATCAAGATCATTTGTCGTCAGCCCTCGACGGCGAGATTCATCAGCCGGCATCTGTACAACTTCTTCGTAGCTGACGACGTGCAAGTGCCGGCGTGGCAAACCACACCCCCGTCCGATCCGGCCGCCATCGCGGCGCTGGAGGCGGAATATTTCCGCTCCGACTACGACATTCGATCCATGCTGCGCTTGATGTTCACGTCGGACTTCTTCAAGTCGGAGAGTGCGCGATTCGCCAGGGTAAAAAGCCCCGCCGAGGTGGTGGTTGGCACGCTGCACCTCGTGGGCGACTTCAAATTCCCCAGGGTAGGTTTCATGGATACGGCGCTGGAGTGCCGCTACATGAACCAGGACCTGCTGAATCCCCCGTCGGTAGAAGGCTGGCATACCGGCAGGGAATGGATCGACAGCGGCAGTATGGTCGAGCGCATCAATTTCGTGGCCGACAATCTGGGAGACGCGACCCACCCCGGCGTGCGAACCATGGTGGACGCGCTTTTGGACCGTCACCCTGACGCAACCGGAATAGTGGACGATTGCCTGGAACTGCTGGGTAGTGTCGTGCTCCGCGAAGACAACCGCAATGCGTTGGTCGCCCAGGCGGAACAAGCCCTTGACGCGGGAGCCGACATCGAGGAAGTCATCCTCAATGCCCTCCGCATGATCGGATCGACGCGAGAGTACCAGTTCGCGTAGCTGGCCATGCCGGGACGCCGGGCGCGTGCCACCGGGCCGAGGGTCTATGGGCACAGGGGCGCCGGGCGCGAGAAACGATAACCCAGAGAACAGACCCTTTGAGCATCAGATCAGAACCGGTAACCAGTGCAGCCCGCCGTTGCATGTCCGATGGCCAATTGGCTCTGGTTGGCGTGGCGGATGAACTGGCTCGCGAACGTTTTGCGCCGCGGGCGGCGCACTACGATGCCGAGGCGAAATTCCCCATCGAAAACTACGCTGACCTCAGAGAGGCTGGTTTACTGACGCTTCGCGTCCCCACCGCGTACGGCGGCAGCGATGTTGATCCGCTGACCTTCGCCATGTGCATCCTGGCAGTGGCTCGCGGCTGTGCCTCCACGGCGCTGACGCTGACCATGCATACGAATGTGCTCGGGTCTTTCGTTGGGGGATTGGGATCGGCTGAGCAGCGGCGCCGCTACTTTGCCGAAGCGGTGGAATCGGGAAAGTTGTTTGCGTCTTTGACCAGCGAGCCGGGAGTGTCCGCAAGAGAACGGTTCGTACTGTCAACCACCTTTACGCATCAGGACGACGGTGGATACCGTGTTTCCGGCGCCAAGCATTTTTGTTCCCTGGCCGACGCTGCCGACTATTTCTTCGTTTCCGGCGTGGTGGAAGGGACCGGCGGTGGCGGTGACAATATTCTGTCCGCGATGATCCGAAGCGATATGAGCGGCGTTCGAGTTACCGGTGAGTGGGACGCCGTAGGGATGCGGGCTACAGCGAGCCACGCGGTCAGCTTCGATACCGTGGCGCCGCACGACGCGGTGTTCGGGCCGCCAGGTCGGTTGATCAGCGCCGACTGGGGCAGCTTTTCGCTGGGGTACGCCGCCGTATACCTGGGGATAGCTGAAGCAGCGTACAACCACATCCGAGAGTACGTCACCGAGCGAACCTGGACACCCGGCGGAGACGTGATGATTGACCATCCGTCAACACAGCAAACTGTCGGGCAGATGGGTTTGTCCGTTCAGTCCGGTCGCCTCTTGCTGGTGGACGCCGCATTGACTGACCGGGAGGCGGATCCCACCGGGGCCGTGCTGGCGGTGAATCGAGCCAAGCAATATTGTGCCGAAGCCGGCGCTTGGGTGACCGACGCAGCCATGCGGTTAGCGGGTGGCGGTGGGCTGCTCAAGTCCTCGCCTCTGGAGAGATTGCGGCGGGACGCGTTGTCGGGTCCGGTGATGCCGCCGGCCAACGACCGGTGCCTTGAAACCATCGGCAAGCTGGAATGCGGACTGCCCGCAGTGACTATCGAGCTAAGTTAGGAAACGAGATGACCACAGTCGTCGAACATCCAGTGTCCGTGGCCGGACTGTATCAGTATCACGACGTAATCGGACTGTTGTCCGCTGGCGGGCCGGGATTCAGTGGGCCCGTGTCGGTGGCGCTGGGTCCGGATGGATTGCTGCACGTGGCCAGCCGGGCCAACCCCAACCAACCGGAAGCAGTGCGGGTAACCAGGTGCACCGTCCAGGGTGACTACGTCGGCGAGTTTTGCGGCTGGGGCGACGCGCCGGGGCAGTTCATCTGGGTGACGGCGATCGCTTTCGGACCTGACGGCAACCTGTACCTGGCGGATGAAAACACGCATCGGATATCGATGTTCACGGCAGAGGGTGAGTTTCTGGGCCATTGGGGCGAGTTCGGAAGTGGCTTTGGCCAGATGAACCGTCCGTCGGGCATGGCTTTCGCGCCCGACGGCACGCTGGTAGTAGCGGATTCGTTGAACCATCGTGTCCAGCGCTTCACCATGGACGGCAGCCCGCTGGATGCCTGGGGAACGCACGGCAAAGGGCCGGGTCAGTTCGATATGCCCTGGGGTGTCGCGGTGGACTCCAACGGTGCGGTGTATGTTTCGGACTGGCGCAACGACCGGGTACAGAAATTTGAAGCCGATGGTCGATTTCTCGCTGAGTTTGACGGTGGTAACGCGGGCGGCGGGCTCTCACGGCCAAACGGGCTGGCGGCGCACGGAGATCGCATTTACGTGTGCGACTGGTGGAACGACCGCGTGCAGGTGCTGGACGCAGACGGCGAAGTGATTGACACCCTGATCGGTCACTCTGGAACGTCCAAGTGGGCCCGGACTTTCCTCGATGCCAACCCGGACATCGAGGAGAAGCTCAACAACGCGACGCAAAATATTGAACTGAAACGCCGGTTTTACCGGCCCACCGCCGTTACCGTGAGCGAGAACGGGTTGGTGTTCGTCGCCGACTGCTATCGGCACCGCGTTCAAATTTACCGGAAACTTTAGACATCGGAGCCAGGTTCAATTTCCCGCCGAGACCGGCAACAGGCCCATATAGGAGGCGCCATGACCAGTACCAATGGCCACAGGACGAACCAGGAGATCGGCACGACGGTGCTCGTCGTGATGATGGAGGTGGACGAGGCCGACGACGCCGTGTTCAACAAGTGGTACAACGAGGAGCACCTGCCGGAGCGCATGTCCATCCCCGGATACGTCAGCGCCCGGAGGTTCATGCTGGACCCGGAAGATGAGCAGGCGAATGGGGTTTTGCGATACCTGTGCATCTGGGAACTGGAAAACGACAGCCCGTTACAGTCCCAGTTCTACAAGGACCAGAACGCCAAGCCCACGCCGACGAAAGAAGCCGCCAATGGCGTTGTGAAGCAGAGGGCGCGGGGGTTGTACCGGCAGATTTTCCCGGTCTCCGGCGGATACAACGACCGCATCGGCTACACCTACCCGGACGGCGTCAGAATAGGCGCATAGGGCAGCACACCGTAGCCGGTGAGTTGAAGGGGCTGTGAAACGACAGCCCCCTATTTTTATTGGTTGCTCAGATGCGGGTGAGACGCAGCAGGTCGCCGATATCGGTTTCGTCCTCGAGGCGCCACAAACGGGCCAGCAACTCCTCCGCCTGTTCGGGCGCAAGCAGGCCTTCACACAGACCACGGAACTTGGCCTCAACCTCGGCGTCGGTCATGGGATTCAGATGGTGACCGCGAAAGTGAGCGACCTCTGAGCTGTAGGTCTGCCCGTTCTTCATCCGCAGGTCGAAGTTGCAGAGCATAGCCTCGGGTACGCGGCGGTTGGCTTCCTCCGAAGCTTCAATGCGCGTGCGGTTGATCAACGCGGCAATGCCCGGGTCGTTGATGTGCTCATCCGAAAAGTGGCTCTGATTGAGGGCGTTATGGGTCAGAGCGATCGCGGTCGCGTAGGGCATGCTGTGGTCCGCGGACTCTCGGGTCTTGGGGTGGTACTTCTCGTCGTCGCCAGCCATGATGTCGATGGCTTTCTGCAGGGTGCGGATATGGATGTCTTCAACGTCGGTCACGTTGAAATCCGGAGCCTGTCGACGGGCCTCCAGCGCGGCCTCGACGACCGTCTGTGAGTACAGGCCCAGGGCGAACTGCTTGATGTTGCACTCGTGGACCTTGAACGGTTGACCCTGGTCTCCGCCAAAGGGCTCCACGTGGTAAGGCTCCTTGGTCACCGCCGAGAAGAACCCCAACTCTCCTTCGAATACCGGAGTGGGGCCGGTCAGCCCACGCTCGGCCAGCGAAGCTGCGAACACCGCGTTGCGGCTGGCATTGGCGTAGGCGCAACCCTTCCAGTGGGAAAGTTCCCCAACTCTGGTCTGTCCCAAGGCCAGGTTGGGCGTGATCCCGAGGTTCAACGCCTGCTCAGTTTGCGCCGCAGACAGCCCCATGGCGCGGGCCGCGCCAACGGAACTGGCGATCGCGCCGTTGGTGACATGATCAAAGCCAAGAGACCGGATATTGCAAGCGTCACCGAAGCGGCAAAACGCTTCGTAGGCAACAGCGGTCGCGGTGATCAACCGGCGACCGCCGGCTCCTGCCATCTCGGCCCCGGCCAGAGTGGCGGCTATGCTGTCGCTGGGATGCCCGGATTCCTGAGTGGTGTAACCATCGTTGAAGTCCAGATATCGGATCATCACGCCATTTGCGAAGGTGGCTGATTCAGGGCTGCTGGTCAAACCGTTGCCAATGATGGTTACGGGCCGGCGGTGTCCGGTGACCTCTGCGGCAAGATCTCGGGCGATTTTGCTCGGTTCCGAGGTGTAACCGCCGATGGCGCACCCCACGGTGTCGATGATCATCCGCTTGAGCAGGTGAACCGTATCGGATGGGATGTCGGGATAGTGCAAATTGGCGGAGTAATCGGCAACATACTCGGCGATGGTGGTCATAAGATTCCTTCCTGATCGCGGCTGCGCAGTTTGGTTGGCTCCCGATGGTATCACCGGGATGACGGCGGAAGATTGCCATTTTCACGGACCGGTGACAAGCGACCAGCGGAGAGGCTCACCAGCCCTGCCCGGTAGCGACGAATCAATAACGGGGCGAACTGCGGCCCGCCCCGTTCGGTACTTCGATGGTGTGGAAGTTACTCCTTCCAAAATCGCTCTTCGGTCCAGCGCCATCCGTCGCCGGTCACGATTTCGCGGCTGGCTTCGATCATCCCGGGGTGGCCGCAGGCGTAGACCAACGTTTGTGACCGTTCCAAACCGAACCTCGCGAGTTGATCGGCGACGATGTTGTTGAGGCGTCCGGTCGCGCCTGCCCAACCGGTGTTGCGCTCTTCGGTGGGCCGGCTGATCGCGGGGACGAAAGTCACTGTGTCGGGATGATCGGCGGCCAGCTGGCATAACTCGACGTCATAGACGAACTCGTCCAGATACGAGGCCCCTTCAACCACGTAAAAGCGGTGCCCATCACGTCCGTAGTGCAAGTGATCCCGGACCATGCTGACGAATGGCGCGATGCCGGTGACGGTGCCCAACATGAGATGTTGGGTTGCCGACTGGTCCATCAAAAAGATGCCTTTGGGTCGAGGGCGGATGGACATGGTGTCGCCAATTTCCATCCGCCACATGCGCGGGGTGAGTTCGCCTTCTGGAACCAACTCGACGAAGATCTCCAAAAAGGACTCGTGGGGCGCGGAAACGATTGAATATGCTCGCTCTATGCCATCCAGCCCCAGGGTGCAATATTGCCCGGGCTTGAATTTGAAATCAAAACCCTGCGGCTCCATCTTTATTACCATGAGGTCGTCCGTGTAGTCGATGCGTTCCACCAGCCGAGCGCGCGGCAAATTGGCGGTTCGATCACGGGTCACGGTGGTGGATGGGGAGGTGGTCATTCTGGCTCCAGTTCGTAGATTTGCGCGGTGTTTGCTCCAGGGACCCGCCGGCATGGCGCCTGGGGCGGTGGACGCGCAACCGTCTAGGTGTATTCCTCGTGGAGGGTTGGCCTGACGTGGTCGGTCACGTCAACCCATCAATTCGACCCGACAAGGTTCGAGATGCAGGCCGGGCACCCGGGCCATGGGGTTGATGTCCTCAGAAGCCTGCAACTCGACCGCCAGCTGTCCGAACAGGGTGGTGATCGAAACTACCCCTGGCGGGACAGCCTGGTCAAGGCGGGCGATCCCGGTGGTGCGATTGCCGGCGGTCACGACGGCAACCGGCGCATCATTGGAGATGCCCCAGGACGCGGCATCCACCGGGTTGAGGTGCACCTGTTCGTCACGTACGATCCGATTCAGCTCCCCGGCTTCCACCGTGGTCTCGCGCTCACTTTGTAGCAGAACCCTGCCCGGAGCAAGGACCGCAGGAAGATCGGGATTGGTAGTTGGCGCTACGGCGCGGAACAGTGGCGCTCCCGGCTCGGCTCGCCCGTTGGGAAAACCACCGGCGTACAATACCGGAGAAGAGGGACTATTGGGTGCAGGGCAGGGCCACTGTATCCCACGTTCTTCGCGGGTCGTGTAAAGCAACTGGGTCGGGCGGGGAGCATCCATGCCGGTCTGCATGACCAAAGCCGTTTCCCGGGCCAGGCGCGAATAGCTGATCCCTCGGTAATTTGGCGCCACAGACGCTATTTCATCCATTACCTGGGCGGGTTCATCGTAGTTCAGCCCGTCGACGTTCAACCTCCGGCCCAGTTCGGCGAAAATCCATCCTTCCGCCATGGCGTCGTTGTTTCGGACGTTGATCGCCGGCCTGACGCGCTGGATGCGCCGTTCCAGATTGGTGAACGTGCCGTCTTTTTCGGCGAAGGTCGCGCGGGGAAGCACCACATCGGCAACCTGGGCTACCGGAGAAAGGAAGGTGTCGGCTACGGCGAGAAAATCGAGCTGTTCGAAAACGGCCAAATCGCTGCCGAGCAGTCCATTCGAATAGTTGGGGCTGTCTCCGACGAGCAACATTGACCTGATGGCGCCGCCCGCGGCGTCGAGCATGGAAGCGGCGCTCATTCCAGCGGAAGGCGGCAGGGGCGCACCCCAGATCTGCTCCACGCCGGCGCGATGCGCGTCGTCAAAGGTGGGCGCGCCTCCCGGCAGGCGGTCGGGGAGACATCCTACATCGATGGCGCCCTGCCCGTTGGCGCCCCATCGCATGGGGAATATGCCGCCCGCAGGTCGATCCACGTTGCGCGTCAGCAGCGCCAGGTCGGCCAAAGCCACCACGCATTCGCGGGTGATTTCGGCGGGCAGGTTGTCCAATCCGTAAACTATGGCGCCGGTTTCGGCCTCGCCGTACATCCGGGCGGCGCGGGCGATGTCTTCAAGGGAAATGCCCGTTGCGGCGACAGTATCGTCTCCCAACCGTTCCATCTCGTATGCCAACGTGTCGTAGCTGTCAGCGTGTTCGGAGAGCCATTCGGCGTCGATCAGACCTTCCTGCAGCACCTGCTTCAAAATAGCGCCCAGGAGCAAAAGCTCGGTTCCCGGCGCCGGCCGGAGCCACAGGTCGGCGTATCGGGTGAGCTCGACTTCCCGGGTGTCAATGACGATAAGGGGCGTGCCGTTGCGAGCGGCGCGCTTGATCGGCACACCCACCACGTTGTGACTTTCGGTCAGGTTGGTGTTGAACACCAGGATGCACCCGGCTTTCTCCAGGTCCCAAATCGAGTTGGTGGCCCCGGGGTATCCGAGGACGTCTTCCAGGGCTCCGGTCAGGGCGGGCTGCGTGTTGCCCGAATGATCGACGTTGTTGGTGTTCATGCCAACGCGGGCAAATTTCTGGGCCAGGTAGAGCTCTTCGTTGGTGCTGTCGGGAGCGGTGATCAAGCCGAACCCCTGGCCGGTCTGGTGGGGGCGAAGCCGCTCAGCAACGAGGTCCAGAGCCTCGTCCCATGTGGCATTTTCCAGCCGACCGTTGCGTCGGATCATGGGGCGGCGCAGGCGCTGGCCGCTGGTGAGGTGGCCAAGGCCGAATTTGCCCTTGTAGCAGGCCTGACCGCGATTGGCGGGCGAATTGAGCTCGGGGATGGCGCGAATCACGCGGCCCTGCTCGTTGATCTCGAGATTCATCTGACAGCCCACCGGGCAGTGGGTGCAGATGGTGCGTTTCACGCGCGCCGGCTTTTCCCATTTGCCCTCGCGCTCGGTCAGCGCTCCGACCGGGCACACGTCGATACAGGCCCCGCAGAACTCGCAACCGGACTCCAGCAGGGACGTCCCGAAGGACGTGCCAACCAGCGCGTTGCCGGATCGCTCGGTGAAGCAGATGGCGTTGTCTCCCCGCATTTCTTCGCAGGCGCGGACACATCGGCCGCAGGTGATGCAAAGGTTGTAGTCGCGGTCGTAGAACGGATCACTGACTTCCAGAGGGATGTCACGGTACACATAGGTCATGGGAGATTCGAGCTCCATGCCCAGATACCGCACGGTGTCTTTGAACTCGCACCGCTCGTTCTTGGGACAGGTGATGCAACGGTCGTTGACCGAGACGTGGCGCAGGCACACGTCGGATGGACCGCAGATTTCGACGCGGTGGCAGGTGAGGCAGCCATTGGGATGCTCGGCGATGAGCATTTGCATGACGGAGCGGCGGAGCTCGATGACGTCGGGGGTCTCGCTCCACACGGTCATGCCGTCGGTGGCGGCCAGAGTGCAAGCAGCCGGGAACCCGGGCACGCGGCCTCGTTCGTTTTCCGCGACCACCACGCACATGCGGCACGCGGCATAGGGCTTCATGCCCGAGTGGTAGCAGAGATAAGGAACGTACACGCCGGCGTCGATGGCGGCTTCGAGCACCATTTTCCCCGGTTGGGTCTTGATTTCCACACCGTCGATGGAGATGGTTATATCGTCAGGCATGGCGTGTCCTATTCAGCGCAACGAGCAGCGGCAAAATCAGGGTAGGCTAATCAGCGGCGGGTTAGGCGGGGCGAGAAGACCTGGTCCGGGCAATCGCCGGTGTGGCGCTTTTCACGAATGTGAGCGTCGAACTCGTGCCCGAAATACCGGAGCGCGGAGGAGACCGGGTTGAACCCGAGTTGCCCGTGTCCACACAAAGAACCGGCCTGCATGTTTTCGCCGATGTTCCGCATGAGCGCGAGGTCTTCCTCGGTGCCTTCCAGGTTGCTGATGCGTTCCAGGACTTCCAGCAGGTGGCTCATGCCCATGCGGCAGGGGAAGCACTTCCCGCACGATTCGTACTGGCAGAACGCGATCAGGTTGCGGGTCAGATCGACCACGCACGTATCCTCGTCGGCGACGATGATCCCGCCGGAACCCAGGATTGCGCCGGCCGCGCGGAAGACGTCGAAGTCAAGGGCGAGGTCCAGGTTGGCGTCACTGGCAGATAGCACGCCTCCCAACGGGCCGCCCGTTTGGAGCAGCTTCATGGACTTGCCATTGGGAACGCCGCCGGCCATGTCGAAGAGTACCTGACGCAGGGTCATGCCCAACGGGACTTCGATCAAACCGGTGTATTTGATATCGCCGGACAGGCAGAGGATTGCGGTGCCGCTGCTTCCGTTGATCCTGTTGTCGGGATCGGGTGGTGTGCCGATGCCGGCGAACCATCCCCCGCCGCGCGCCACGATCTCCGGCACGTAAGCGAGGGTCTTGACGTTGTTGATGTTCGAAGGTTTGCCGAACACTCCAACCTGGGCGGGGAATGGCGGACGAAAACGAGGCATTGACCGCTTGCCCTCGATGGCCTCCATCAACGCCGTTTCCTCTCCGGACACGTAGGAGTCGCCCGTCAAGGCAACCTCCACGTCGAAGGAGAAGTCAGTCCCCAGGATGTTCTGGCCCAGGAGGCCAAGGTCGTAGGCCTGTTGGATGATGGCGCGAGTCCGGTCGATGGGCTGGTTGTGACCGTGGCGGATGAAAATGTAGCCGCGGTTGGCATTGCAGGCATACCCCGCGATGGTAATGCCTTCGACGACGGTGGCCGGATCGCTTTCCAGGATACCCCGGTCATTGAAAGCGCCCGGATCGCCTTCCTCACAATTGCAAAGAATGTACTTGTTGGGGTCCGGATTGCCGGCCAGGAACCCCCATTTGACGCCGGCAGGGAAGGCCGCGCCTCCACGACCGCGCAGGCCCGAGGTGCGAACCTCGCCCAGGGTGTCAGCGGGAGACATCTCAGTGAGGGCCTTGTTCAAGGCCGAGTAGCCACCGTTGGCAATGTACTGGTAAAGATCCGACGGATCGATGTTGCCGGCGTTGCGCAGCGCGATGCGCTGCTGCAAAGCCATCATCGGGTGGTCCTGGAGGTTTGAGATACCGGCCGGAGCCTGTGCCGGCTCGCCGAGGTAGCCGATGGCGTGCTCCGCCAACGGATCGCCACCGGCCACATGCTCACGGACAATGCGCTCGGCCAGTTCGGGCGTTACCTGGCTGTAGAACACCCGGGGACCATTGGGCATCTGGACGTCGAGCAGAGGCTCGGCGAAGCACAGGCCCAGGGTGCCGACCTCCGACACGTTGGCCGCCACCTGCTCCCGCTCCAGTGTGGAGTTGACGGCGGCGAGGACTTCGAACCCGCCGGCGGCCTCACCGGCCAGCCCGGTGCCGACGCGGATCCACGGCCGGTCGCCTGTGGTCAGGTTCACCCAGCGGCGCCGCGCTTCGCCGAGGATGCCGGTGAACGGGGATTCCGTTTGTGCAGTCACGAGGCCAATCGCTGATCAGTGCGCGGGGGCGGAGGTCAGGGCCCGGGAGATTCGCGAACGGGCGTTGTCGGGAGTAATGCGCCCGGCCAGGTGATGGTTGATCGCCATTACCGGAGCATGGGCACACGCGCCGAGGCAGGTGTTGTAGCGCAGGGTCGCTTTTCCGTCGGGGGTATCTCCTTCGCCGGACAACCCCAACGCTTCCTGCGCGGCCGCGATCACCGCGGTTGCGCCCATCACGTGACAGGAAGGGCCCCAGCAGACCTCCACGCGAAGATCTGTGGGCGGATCAAACCGGAAGTTTGGATAAAAGGTGGCTACCGCCCAAACGTCGTTGACGGTAACTTCCATCCGGACGGAGACGGCTTCCACCGCCTCGGTCGGGATGTAACCGATTGCGTCCTCCACCGCCAGCAGGGATGAAAGGACAGTGACCGTGCTTTGTGGCTGGTCATTCACCGCCCGATCGATGAGCTGGAGGGTGGCATCGTCCATTTGTGAAATCCGTTACAAATCCCGATTTGAACGGCGCAAGTCTAGCACAACGGCCCTGAGACGGGCAACGTGAAGAAAACCCGCCTTATTCTCGGTAGTGTCTCAGTTTGAATTTTCTGAGTAGGGTCACCAAGCGCACGCAATTTCAAAGAGAGACGCTACCTTATCCTCCGATGATCTGGTCAACCGTCAGGGAGATGTCGGGGAAAGCTTGGGGAGCGACGGTTTCGCCGGGACTGTGGTAGCGCACGGTGGCATAACTGCCGGCGTCGGGATCGGAGTAGACTTCAATGCGGCGTTCCGGGCGGGCGACGATCCACACTTCCGGGATACCGGCGCGGGCGTATGCCGCCAGTTTGACGGTGCGGTCAAACTCAATGCTGCTGTCGGCGACCTCAATCAGCAGCAGCACGTCGGCGGGACCCGGGTGGTCGTTCCGGTAGAAGTCATCGCGCCACCGAAGCAGCATTACGTCCGGCTGCGGCTCGCTATGTTCGTCCAGTCGCACCGGGTCTTGAACTGCGATGATGGCGCGACCCTGCAAGATCGGTGGAAACGTATTAGCGAAGAGTTTGACGCTGCCGCCGTGCCAGTTTCCGATAGGGGGCATTACGATGAGGTCTCCGTCCAGCAGTTCGACACGGTCGTTTTCCGACAGGATGCCAGCGTCGGCCATGGCGTAGTACTCGGCCACGGTGAAGCGGCGGCGGGTAGGAACGGTCGCCGCTGGCGGGGACGCGACTGGCGTGGTCATTTGCGGGACGATCCTATTTCTGGACGTCGGCGCGGTTCTCCAGAGCCTTGTCCATCACGCGCTGGAAAACCTCGTAGGGCTGGGCGCCGCTGAAGAGCAGGTTGTCGAAAACAAAGGTAGGAATGCCGCGGATGCCGTAGCCCAATGCTTCGTGGTACTGGTCAACCACCTTCTGGGCGTAGTGGCCGGATTCGACGCGTTCGCGCAACTCGGCGCCGTCGAGGCCGACTCCAGAGCCGATATCGGCGAGGACCGAAGGGTCTCCGAGGTTGGCCCCGTGGTCCCAGTACGCCTCGTAGGCGGCGTGGTGGTAATCGAGGAATTTGCCCTGTTCCTGGGCGTACTCGGTGGCCTGAAGGGAGTAGAGGCTGTTGGGGGTGTATTTGGGCGGCCGCATCACCAGATTGGCCTCCCGGGCGTGAGTGCGGAGAGGATCGGCCAACTCGTCGTCGGTCTCACCGGGGCGAGACTCGCGCGGGCGACCTTCCTGGGGAGTGTCGGGGCGCAGGAGGTAGGCGCGGCCCTCGACGGTGATGTCATACTCATCCGATAGTTTGTCGACGCGCTCAAGGCCGACATAGCACCAGGGTCAAATGTAGTCGTACCACACGATCACATGGACGGGATTGGGGTCGTCCGGGTGGCTGTGGGCCGGCGGCTGGGTGGTCATGGCATCACCTCCGGGAGCGGGGCAGTTGCGGAGCGAGAGATTAGCGGCGTCGGGAGGCCATTGGCTAGCAGGACACCAATCGGTCCAGCAGCGGGTACAGCCCTTCCAGACTGTCGATATGGTCGCAATCGGCGACGTCGGAGTGGAAACCACCGCGGTCGATGAGTACCGGGAGGAGTCCGGCGTCGCGGGCGCCCTGCACGTCGGAACGGGGCTGGTCGCCAACGTGCATCGCCTGTTCGGGGCGCAGGGCCATGCGGTGCAGAGCGGCCTCGAAGATCGCGGTGGCGGGCTTCTCGCCGGTCTCGCGGCTGGTGATGCAGAACTCCAGGTACTGCCGGATCCCCAGGTTCTGAGTGAGTTCGTCCATATCGCGGCGGAGGTTGGTCAGGACAGCCAACCGGTAGCCGCGTTCGCTCAACTCTTCCAGGACGGGGCGGGTTTCCTCAAACTCCACGAATTCCTTGGGCACGGAAATTGCCATGTCCCAGATCTGCTTGGCCATGCGAAGTGATACGGCGACGCCCGATTCTTCGAGAATGATCTGCTCGTACCGTGCGAAGAATTCATCGCGAGCGGGAGTGTCACGTTCGCCCAGAGGCCACCGATGGTTTTCCTCGTTGAAATAGAGGTCGGCGATGGCGTAGCCGCGGGCCAACCGGTCGGCAGGTACGCGAATACCCAGGTTCTGACACGCGGCGTGCTGGATCTGGGGCAACGGCGGCCAGAAACGAACCAGCGTGTTGTAAAAATCGAAAAAGATGGCCTCGATCATCTGCGGGGGGCGCAGGCAGGGCATTCAGTCTCGCCGGGCGACCCGATGCTGCGCGGGCCAATGATAGCACAATGAGTGAGACGTGACGCAGGGCCCGACGCCCGGCTCTCCTCCGGCCCGCACCGGGATTTCCGGGCGGTTGATCGCGGGTTGACGTTTACAGCGTTACCAGTTCGACCAGGGCGGCGGAGACATCCTCGGGCGAGGCCAGCCGCCAACTCGCACAGGTACTGACGCCAGGCGGCCCCACGTACACTCCAACGCCTCCAGCGGACCGTACCGCGCCGAAAGCGTCCTCGTCGGTTGCGTCGTCGCCCATATAGATCGGGAAAGACTCGGGGGACAACCGGGACCGGATCAACGTCAGGGCTCTGCCCTTGTCCCAGTCGATCGCCGGGCGGAGCTCCAGCGCCATCTTGGCTTCGGTTACATGGCAGGAGCCGGACTGTACAAACTGGTGGGTAATGTCATCGAAGACGGACACGACCTGGTCGTGATATTGAGGCGGAGTTTGCCGGAAATGCGTAGTGAGGGTGTAGGTCTTGTTCTCAACGAACGCGCCGGGCACACCCGCCAAGCGGATTTCCAGGTCATGGGACGCCTGCCTGATAGTTCTGGACGCGGACTCAGCGTCAGGGTGGCGGTAATCCAGTCCGAGGCCGCTTATTTCCAGGCCATGGTTGCCGGCGTACACCAGTCCCGGCACGTTCACCCAGGCCTCGACGTCGTGCAGGGACCGGCCGCTGATCACTCCCACTACGAACTCGGGACGATCCGCGAGTTGGCAGAGGAGCGGCTGATTGCCGGGGCACAGGGTGGCCTGTTCCGGGCGGGGAGCGATTTCAGATAATGTCCCGTCGAAATCAAGGAGAAGCAGGATGGGGTCCTGGCCTGCTACCAGGGATTTGAGATCGTCCAGGTTGAGATCAAGCATGGGGATTGGCTTTATGCTGTGGTCGCGATGGAAAGTCGGGAGTGATCGGGAGTGCTCGCCTGCATGAGGTGCATCATTATACGGCCGGCCCATTTGTAGATGTTGTTTTCGCGGACTGTATTGCGCATCTGGCGCATCCGGATGCGTCGCTCGGCGTCGGTCATGGTGAGGGCCTGGTGGATGGTTTCGGCGAACTGCTCGGTGGCGTAAGGGTTGATTATCAGCGAGCCGGTGAGTTCCTGAGCGGCGCCGGCAAAGGCGCTGAGGATCAGGACGCCGTCGCCATCGACACGGGAAGCCACGTACTCCTTGGCCACCAGATTCATGCCGTCGTGGAGGCTGCTTTCGGCGCAGAAACTGGCCAGGCGGCGCAGCGCCGAAAAGGTCGCCGAGGGCAGAGAAGTAGGCCAGTAGAGGACCGGTTGCCAGCCGTCGTGTCCGAACCGCTCGTTGATGCGGTTGACGGTCGATTCAATATCGATCGTGAGCTGCATGTACGAATCGATACTGGTGCGGCTGGCGGCTCCGGCTTGGAGGAAGACCAGCTGACCGCGGTACTGGGGCCATTTTTCAAACAGCCGCTCGACAGCCCGCAGGCGGTGGGGGATGCCCTTGGTGTAGTCCTGCCGGTCGATGCCCAGGCCAAGGATGCGGCCGCGGTTCAATCCCAATTCGCGCGAAAGGCGAGCCATTTCGGCTTCGACTTCTTCGGAACGGGCCTCCTCGTCCAGGCTGTCGAAATCGATGCTGATCGGGAACGGGCGGACCAGGGTGGTCTCGTCACGGTAGTCGATCAGCCCGTATTCCGGGTCAACGTGAGCGTCCAGGTTCGTCTCAACGCAGCTCAGGAAGTTCTGGCAGTCGCCGGAGAGGTGGAAGCCCAGGAGATCGTTGCCCAACATGCCGTCGAGGATTTCGTCCTGCCACGGACAGATCCGCAGGATGTCCGGATTGGGCCAGGGGATGTGCCAGAACTGTCCGATGATAGCGTCGGGGTTGACCTCGCGGATGTACCTGGGGAGCAGGGCGAGATGATAGTCCTGGATCAGGACGATGGCGGGCTCGTCGCCAATTTCGTCGAGGACCAGATCCGCAAAACGGCGGTTCACCGACTGGTAGAACCCGTAGTGCTCGGCATCAAAAACGGGCTCGGTGTAGGCGATGTGGCACAGCGGCCACAGGGCCTCGTTGGCGAAACCGTAGTAGAACCCCTGGTTCTCTTCGTTGCTGAGGTTGAGCAGCCGCATGGAGTAGGCGGGGTCGTCGGTGGGGACGCGTATGCGGCCGGACTCATCCATTGCAGCCAGATCATCGTCCCCGTTGCTCTGGGCGATCCAGGTACCGCCGCAGGCGCGCATCAGGGGATCTATGGCCGCAGTGAGGCCGCCCGGGGGCATCACCCCGCGAGGGACACCGTCCACCATAGTAAACACGTACGGCTGTCGATTGGACACCACGACCAGCCGATAGTCGCTCAATTCCCGGCTTACCAAGCGTTGTAAATCGCCGCCGGTCCACATAACAGGCCACCTCCGTTCTCGGGTGCGCCTCGGGGCAGCAGGTAGTTATACACCGCGAAACACTATAATAATTATTATCGACAACAAATTGTGCCACACGATAGCCGTCAGGTCAACGGTCGGGACGGCTCAGAGAGGAGCAAGTTTCAGATGCCGAATGGATTCGGGCAGCGGCCGGGTTGACGCAGACGGTGTCTGGGAAGGGGACGCGGAGGGTGTGTTCCAGGTCACGCTTCCACAGCGGCGAGAATTGGAAGGTATCGAACCGCGCGCACAAAATCGTGGGGGTTGGGCCGTCCCGTCAGCGGCGCTCCCTGCAGGTCGTGGCCACGGGCGTCCTGACCATTATGGATCGCGCGTATCAGCGACTTCAAGATCGGCCGGTTCAAGATCGGTGCGGCGCGGGTTGGACTTGCGTGGATGGGCCGGCACGGGAGGGATTTGGTTCGACGGGTTTTGGGCATGGGTTTGTGATTGGTGCATTGTGGGGTGCGGGGCGCGTGGGCGCCGGCTTGCGCGGCCGCGCGGTGCAACGAGACGTTGGCATCGGCGAGGTACCGCTCGGTGACCGGAAGTCGTTATGGAGGCGGCGGTTTCCGGTAACCAATTTGGGGCACAATGGACGAAGGCACTGTGCGGCGCAGATTTTTCTTGACACTCGCCCCGCCCCGTACCATAATTTCCGAGTCTTGAATCCCGCGACCCCGGATGATGTATCCGGAGGAGCGCGCGGGCCGGAGGTTTTCCTTGTCCACCAACTCTTTCACCCTGACCGACGAGATGCGCGAGCAATCCATTGGAGTGGAAAGCGCACCGACGATGACGGAAGTCGAGAAAGGCCACATCGCCCGGTTCGCCGAGGCCATCGGGGACGACAACCCGGCGTACACGGAAGGTACTCCGGAGACCGGCGGAATAGTAGCCCCCCCAACCTTCCTGAGAGCGATGCGCGCCGTTCGGCCAGAACTGCCATTCGAAATACCGTTCACGCGATTGCTGGACGGTGGCAGTGACTGGGAGTACTTTGAGCACGTGCGGCCGGGCGACGTGATCACCGCGGTGGGCCGCGTGGAAGACATCCGGGAACGGACCGGCAGCATCGGGCAGATGCTGATCACAACCATCAAGGTTACCTACCGCAACCAATCGGGCGCCATTGTCGCGACCCAAACCAGCACGTCCATACGGCACTGATCGTCGACCGGACGCCAGTAGTGGAGAAATGCCATGGGCCAGCAGATTTATTTCGAAGACGTAAGCGAGGGCATGGAGTTGCCCGTCGAGGTGAGGGAACCCACCACGCGGCAACTGGTGCAGTACGCGGGAGCTTCGGGCGACTTCTACGAGATTCACTACGATAAGCCCTACGCGGAGAGCATCGGGTTGCCGGGGATCATCATCCACGGAGCGCTGAAGAACGCGATGCTGGGCGCGTACGTGACGGGTTGGGCAGGACCGGCAGCCACGCTGCGGCGGCTGACCTGCCAGTACCGGGGAATGGACTTTCCCGATGAACCCATCACTGCCAAAGGACACGTTACCCGGGTGTACCAGGAAGGCGAGCAAAACCTCGTCGACTGCACCATCTGGCTGGAGAACCCGCAGGGTCAGCAGACCACGCCGGGGACGGCGACGATGGCGCTGCCGGCCCGCAGCGGGTAACAGATGCGTGCCGCGGATAGCGGCCGCTTGAGCAACCAATTCAGTGAAAGGATAAACCGACTATGCCCAACAATCTGGAAGGAAAGGTAGCGATCGTCACCGGTTCGGGCCGTGGCGTGGGCCGGGGGATCGCCAAGCTGATGGCCGAAGAAGGCGCGAAGGTGGTGGTGGTTGACCCTGGCGTCAACGTCGACGGAACCGGGTTCGACCAATCGATCGCCGAGGTGGTGGTTGGCGAGATTCGTGACGCTGGCGGAACCGCCGTGGCGTGCACCGAATCGGTGGCGACCATGGATGGCGGTGAGCGAATCGTGCAGACGGCCATCGACAACTTCGGGCGGCTGGACATCGTGGTGTGCTGCGCCGGGATCCTGCGGGACCGCATGGTCTTCAACATGACCGAGCAGGAGTGGGACGACGTGATCGCGGTCCACCTGAAGGGAACCTTCACGGTGGTCAAGCACGCGTGCATCCTGTTCCGGCAGCAGCGCTCCGGTCGGGTGATCACCTTCAGCAGCCAGTCCGGGCTGGTGGGCAACAGCGGCCAGGCCAATTACGGCGCGGCCAAGAGCGGGATCGCCGGGTTCACCAAGGTGGTGGCCAAGGATATGGGCCGGTACGGGGTGACGGCGAATTCAATCGCGCCGCGGGCGACCACTCGGATGATCGGGGCAATACCCGAATCGGCGGCGGAGATCCGGGCCCGGGGCGGTGTGGCCACTCTCTCCGGAGAGGACGGAGACGACAGCCAACTGCAGAACCTTGATCCTGATGGGATCGCCCCATTCGTCGCCTACCTGGCCTCCGATTACGCGGCCAACATCAACGGGCAGACGTTCCTGGTGTATGGCAACACGGTGTCGCTGATGTCGCAGCCACGACCGGAAAAGGCGATCTGGACCGAATCGGGACACTGGGAAATGGATGAACTTTCGGCCCAGGCCCGTGGCTATCTGACTGCCGGTATCCCCAATCCGGCGCCGGCGCAACAGCGGTAAGGACCGAAGACGTTCTGAGGGAGCGATACGTTGTTCGTTCCCACCCGATTACCAACCCACCGAGGACTAGAACAATGCCCCTACTGGAAGACAAGGTAGCAATCGTAACCGGAGCCGGGCGCGGCATCGGGCGTGGCGTCGCCAAATTGATGGCGGCGGAAGGCGCGAAGGTCGTGGTCTGCGACTTGGGCGTGAACGTGGACGGCACCGGAGCTGACATCTCAGTGGCGCAGCAGGTGGTCAACGAGATTGGTGAAGAGGGCGGTACCGCCGTCGCGTGCACGGAATCGGTGGCCACCATGGACGGCGGCGAGAAGATCGTCCAGACTGCCGTGGACAACTTCGGCAAGCTGGACATCGTGGTCACGGTCGCCGGAATTCTGCGGGACCGCATGGTTTTCAACATGAGCGAAGAGGAATGGGACGACGTAATCGCAGTGCACCTGAAGGGGACCTTCACGGTGGTGAAGCACGCGAGCATCCTGTTCCGGCAGCAGCGATCGGGGCGGATCATCACTTTCAGCAGCACCTCCGGGCTGTACGGCAACAGCGGGCAGGCCAACTACGGGGCGGCCAAGGACGGCATCGCCGGGCTCACACGGGTGTGTGCCAGGGATCTGGGTCGCTACGGCGTGACGGCGAACGCGATATCGCCGTCGGCGAGCACCCGGATGACAACCAGCGTGCCGGACGAGGCACGGGCTTTGCGCTCGGCGCGCGGCATCGCGGCCGGCGGCGGGTTGCGGGGCGATGCGGAGGACGTGGCGCCCATGGTAACGTGGCTGGCGTCGGACGAGGCGCAGCACGTGAACGGCCATGTGTTCCACGTGACGGGCGGCCTGGTGACCCTGCTGAACGAGCCGGAGCCGGTGAAGACGATCCATAAGGACAGCCGGTGGACGGTGGATGAGTTGGCGGGCGTGTTCCCGGCGACCATTGGGGTCGAGTTGTACAACCCGGCGCCCGCGCCACCGCCCAGCGCGTAGGGATTTGCCTGACGCGATACGACCAAATAGCTGGAAGCGGCGATGCCGGGCGGGAGACTGCCCGGCATTTTGCGCTTTCTGTGAGAGACGCTTTGGCAATCGAGGCCAGGGTTCGGAGCGCGCGTGATGAATGAACTCCGCAGACGAAAGGTCAGCTCCGGTGCGATCACTGCGTGTGTCCTGGTGGCGATAGGGGCTGCGATTTGGCTCGTGATAAATCCCTCCGTGACCGGGTGCGGCGGGACGCACAAGGATTGGTTGGTGCATGTGACGCCCGAAAATCTGGTGGCGCATTCTCAGCACATCGTCCTGGCCCGTTACGCGGACGAAGCGGACTACGAAATTCCCGACCCGTCATGTGATCCCGCTGACGTAGAGTCGCACACCAATGGTAGCGTCGGGCTCCGGTAGCCGCGATCCGTAGACATCGACACGACGGGCGCGGATTGACAGGGTTTAGGGGTAGGCATACCATGATTAGAGTGGTCGTGCTACATGGGGAGCTGGCGGTGCCCTGAACCCGCAACCCGCCACAGCGGGGTGGAATTCCTCCCCTCGGCAAGGCGCAAGGGCCAATTTCCCAGGGAATGGCGCTGAAGGCCGGGTCCCACGCGGCGTAGGCTCGTGAACCCCGCCAGGGCTTGACGGCAGCAACGGTAAGCGATGTCCCGCGGGTGTCGTGGGAGTGCCTGGCCTGAGCCAATCCCGACGATATGCCCCCAGGCTGCAGCCAACGGGAGGTGCTCGGCCACTTTTCGATTCCAACCCGGTTATTCGGACCCAGGTTTTGGCGCCACCGTATCAGCTTCAATGGTATCGTCAGAATCAGGATTTGCCGGATTTAGGGACTATCAGGATTGGGAGCGCTCGGCGCCAAATGGTCTCAATCCTGCCAATACCACAACCGTGAAAATCCTGATTCTGATGAACCACTCATAGTGGGAATGCGTGAACGTATCATCATGTCGAGAACCGCTGTCGCTTCAACTCCAATGCGCCGGCGGCGGAAATCGCTGGGGCAGCACTTTCTGGCGGATGGCAGGATCGCCAACCGTATTGTTGCAGCCGCCGAGTTGGATGGGTCGGACACGGCGCTGGAGATCGGACCTGGCGCGGGGGTGTTGACCCGGCGATTGGTGGAGCAGGCGGGCAAGGTGGTCGCGGTGGAATTGGACCAGCGGTTGGGCGAGGAATTGCCGGAAAGGCTGGGGCGTCCGTCCAACCTGGAGGTAGTACAGGGTGACGGGCGGGAGATCGACGTCGACGCGCTGGTGGGTCGGGGAACGGCGTACAAGGTGGTGGCGAACCTGCCCTACTACGCGGCCGCGCCGATCGTGCGCCGGTTCCTGGAGACGGTGAGGCCGCCGACGCTGATGGTGGTGATGGTGCAGCGGGAAGTGGCGGATGCGATGAACGCCAAACCGGGGGAGTTCTCGCTGTTGTCGGTGGCGACGCAGTTCTACGCGGAACCGTCAGTCGTGGCGCAGGTCCCGCCCCGGAGTTTTCGCCCACCGCCCAAGGTGTCCTCGACGGTGTTGAAGCTGGCAGTGCGGGCAGCGCCCGCAGCGGCGGTGGCGGATAGGGAGGCGTTCTTCGCGCTGGTGAGGGCCGGGTTCAGCGCGCCGCGCAAGCAGCTGCGCAACTCGCTGATGCAGGGCACCGGAGCGGCGGCGGAGACGGTTGCCGGGTCGCTGTACGACGCCGGAATTGATCCGCAGCGGCGTCCAGCGACGCTGCGGATTGACGAGTGGGCGGCGCTGGACGCGACGTGGCCGGCGGGAACGGCGCGATCGCGGGCGGCGTAGTCTCCGGGCGGTATCAGACGGTGGCGCGCGAGCGGCTGACACTCAAGGCCTATGCCAAGGTAAACCTGACGCTTGAGGTGCTCGGCAAGCGTGAAGACGGTTACCATAACGTGGCGACGATTCTGCAAACGGTGGATTTGGCGGATACGCTGGCGATAGGCCCGGCCGACGATCTGACGGTGGAGTGCGATGAACCGGGCCTGTCCGGCGACGGCAACCTCGCCTGGCAGGCGGCTGCAGCGTTGGCCGAACGGGTTGGGATTTCTCCCCAGGCGCATATACGCATAGAAAAGAGGATCCCGGCGGCTTCGGGATTGGGCGGCGGGTCGGCGGACGCGGCGGCGACGCTGGTGGGACTGAACCGCTGGTGGGGACTGGGCCGGTCGCGCGATGAGTTGGTGGACGTGGCCGTCGGGTTGGGTTCCGACGTACCGTTTTTGCTGATTGGAGGGACGGCCCTGGGTTCCGGCCGGGGTGATGAGATCTGCCCGTTGCCGGCGCTGCCAGCGATGGATATGTTGCTGCTGGTTCCGACGGACCGTATCGACGCGAAGACACCCACGATGTACCGCGCGCTGAGGCCGGAGGATTTTTCGGACGGGGCCAGAACGCAGGCGATTTCGCGTGGTCTGGGCAGCGGGACGTTGACATCGGCCGGTTGTTGCAATGCATTTGAAAGGGCGGCGCGGGAGATCTTTCCCGGCCTGGCAGACGTATGGGACAGGGTGGCGGAGGTTACGCAGCATCCGCCTCGGCTGTCCGGAGCCGGGCCCGCACTTTACTGCATGCCGTCTTCGGAAAGTGAACGTATCCGGGTGGCCGAATCCTTGCAGGGCACTGGCGCGGCGGCGTACCTTGTGCGGACGACCTCGCCGGCAGGCGAGGACAGCGCACTATCGCAAAACCGATGAACAGTGGACGAGGCAATCGTTCGGCGTCACGGATCCATTTCCGAACCGAACTTGCCGTTTGATGAGGCAGGGTCCGACAATCTGTATCGTGTAAGGGTGGCATTGGGCGCGACTTACCCGATTCCTGCTTTTGCAGGGATGCCGGGGTTTGGGTAGAGAGCGCAGTGTCGCTGAGCAAATTGCAGGTCAGGGAGAAGACAATCGTTGATGGATATTCTTGCGGTAATCAGCATACCCTTTGATCCGAACATCATTCGGACCGCCGGGTTCATACTCTCTTGGCACGGCTTTTTCACCTTCGTCGCGGTTGCGGTTGCCGTGTACCTGACTTGGCGATGGGGTCGCCGGGACGGGCTCGATGGCGACGCGATCCTTTCGGTGGCGACGTGGTGCATCATCGGCGGGATTATCGGGGCGCGCATTTTGCACGTCATCGATTTCTGGGACGACGTTTACCAATACGATCCGGCCCGCGTCCTCTATTTCTGGAGCGGCGGGATTGCGATATTCGGCGCGTACCTGGGCGGGTTCGTTGGAGGGGCGGCATACATCACGCTTCGGAACGCGCAGTGGCTGATCGGCTTCTGCAACAACCCGGGGTTGCGTTGGACCGGGATGCACCGGGCAGTGGCCCAAATGCCTCCGGTGGCGCACCTTGCCGACGTGGCGGCGCCGGCATTGCTGATCGCTTTGGCGATCGGACGGATTGGCGACGTGATCAACGGCGAGCACTGGTCGAGTTTCTCAAATCTGCCGTGGGCATGGGTGTACACCGACCCGGACAGCCTGGGCTACGGGAGGCCAGCCTCGCACCCGGCGGTGGCCTACGAGCTGATATTCTGCCTGCTGTGGGCGGGAGCGCTCTGGTGGCTGAAGGACCGAGTGAGGCCGAGGGGGATGCTGTTCGCGCTGTTCTTCGCGGGCTACTCGGCGGGACGCTTCTTCATATCGTTCGTACGCCAGGAGCAGAACACGTACATCTTCGGGTTCAACGAGGCGCAGCTGGTGGCCCTGGCGATCATGGTTGTCACGGTACCGCTGCTGATTTACCGGGCGCGGTTGGTGCGGCCGGAACGCGGACGCCGGGCGAGAGGGGCACAGGCGCCGGACTAGGGATGACTGACTGGCGTTAGCCGACGGCCTCTATCCGGGCGAAGATGGGACCGAGATCAACGGCAACGCCGGGCATGGCGTTGGAGGTCAGGGTGTCCGAAGCTGCGAAAGTTCGGACCGGGGCGAATGCGGATCCGTCGCCAGAATGAATGGTTACCGTGATGGCATCGAGGTCGACGATCCAGACCTCGCGCACGCCGTTGGCGGCATAGACGGGCAACTTCTCGTTGAGGTCGCGGCGACGGGTGGAGTCGGACAATATTTCGACCACAACATCGGGAGCGCCCGTAATCCCGCGACCATCCGGGTTGAAAATGTTTCGCCGGGTGTTGGATACGAACAGCAAGTCGGGCTGATAGGTGTTGAATTCGTCGATATGCACATCGTAGGGAGGGATGCGAATTTCGCCGATGGCCAAGTCGTCCACCTGCAACAGCAACCCGTGACACAACCACATCAGGAACACTTGATGAGCGTCGCTGGCTCCGGACATTTCAACGAGTTCTCCGTTGACGAGTTGGTAGCGGGGACCGGAGTTGGCCGGCGCCGTCATCGCCATGTAGTCGGCGTTGGTCAACCTGGTGCGCGGTTTCGATTTGGGCTGCGTCATTAGAACCGCTCCTTCTGCCGGCTAACCCCAATTATACTGCCGGGCGCAGGTCGTCGATGCGGAGGTAGGGGCGACGCTCCCCGCGGTATCTGTCTTCCGCCAGTTGGAAGACGAGGTCGGCGGCCTCGTAGCCGCCCCAGTCGCCGGGGTGATTCCAGGCCAGGGCGTCGATGGAGCGGCTGCCGCTGCTAACCTGCAACTTCAGGTGCTGCCCGTTGGCCCCTACGTAGCCGGCGTTGGTCACGCGCACACCGCGGGTCAGATAACGGGGCGCCGGATTGTCCTTGCCGAAGGGTTCGAGGCGGGCGCATAGCTCGGCCATGGCGGGACTGAGGAGCTCGTCCAAAGTGCCCTCGGCGTGTATTTCCAGGGACGGTTCGGGTCCGAAGAGCCCGATCTGCGCGTTGGCGATGCCGGTCAGTCGATTCGCGACGTCGTGGTAGTGTTCGTTGCGGACGGTGAAGCCGGCGGCGGCCTGATGCCCGCCGTAGCGGACCAACAGGTCATCGCATTGGGAGATGGCGTTGATCAGGCTGAAATCGCCCGCGCTGCGTGCGCTCGCCACCAGGTGGTCCGCATCGGCGCGAGCCAATGCGATGGATGGCCGGTTGAACAGTTCGGTCAAGCGGCCGGCGACGAGGCCGTTGATGCCGGGAGTGTACGCATCGTCGTAGGTGATGATGATCGCCGGTAGCGGTGACGATGCCGCGACCTGTTCTATGGCAATGTCAAAGGATCGTGCGGTCAGGTCGCGGCGGCGGCTGTTGTACTGTTCCAGCTGAGTGGTGAGACGCTCGCCCTCGCGTTCGTCGGCGGTCAGGAGCAGGTTCAACGAGGTTTCGGGATGCGCCATGCGACCGGAAGAGTTGAGGCGTGGGGCGATTTGGAACGACACGTGCTCGGCCCGGATGGGATGATTGGCGAGGTTAACCCTCCTGAGCAACGCTCGCAGGCCGGGCCGCGTGGTGAAGGGGAGCATTTCAAGGCCACGCCGGACGATGTGGCGGTTCTCGTCACGCAACGGAACGAGGTCGGCGATGGTGCCCAGGGCGGCGAGTTCCAGAAGCGTCGGGTCGTCGGGTTGGCCCAGATAACTCAACAATGCGGCGGAGAGCTTGTAGGCGATGCCGGCGCCGCATAACTCGGGGAACGGGTACTGGTTGCCGGTCATCCGCGGGTTGACGATGGCCACCGCGTCGGGCAGTTGCGGCGGCGGGACGTGGTGATCGGTGATGACGACCTCAGTTCCCTTTTGCTTGGCAAGAGCCACCTCGGCCGAGTTGCTGACTCCGGAATCCACGGTGACGATGAGGGAAGCGCCCTGGGAGACCAGGCGTTCCACGGCCAGCGGCGTCATGCCATGGCCTTCAGCGACCGGGTCCGGCAGGTAGGGAATTACTCGAGCGCCGAGGCGTTGCAGCGTCTCGCACAGTATCGCGGCGCCCGTGATGCCGTCCACGTCGAAATCTCCAAAGACCGCGACGGTTTCCCGGGATCGGACAGATGTGGCGAGACGGGGCAGCGCAGCGTCAACGCCGGGGAGGGAATCGGGGGGATAGGGCACGTCCGGAGGATCGAGGAACCGCTCTAGCGTTGCACCGTCACCAATGCCGCGTGACAGGAGCAGCTGGACGGCAGGGTCGGACAGGTGGGAAGGGAGACGGTGACCTTCAGGCCGGGGAGGAAGCAGCCAGCGTCGAGACGGGGGAGTATGCCGCGCGGAGGTCACAGACCGGGCCGGGTCAGGACGATCACAGAATTGTGACCGCCGAACCCGAAGGAGTTGCTGAGCGCCACGTTGATTTCGCCGGCACGGGCGGCGTTGGGGACGTAATCGAGGTCGCACTCGTCGTCCGGATCGTCGAGGTTGATGGTGGGGGGCATCAGACCGTCGGCAATGACCCGGATGCACAGGGCGGCTTCCAGCGCCCCGCCGGCGCCGAGAAGGTGCCCGGTCATGCTCTTGGTGCTGCTCACCGGGATGCGATAAGCCTCGTCGCCCAGGGCCAGCTTGAGGGCCTTGGTCTCGTGCCAGTCGTTCAGAGGGGTGGAGGTGCCGTGGGCGTTGAGGTAGTCAACGTCGGAGGCCTGCAAACCGGCGGAAGCCAGGGCCTCGGTAACCGCGGTGGCCGCGCTCTGGCCGGTGGGGTTGGGTTCGGTGAGATGGTGGGAATCGCTGGTGGCGGCGTAGCCTCGCAGTTCGGCGATGGGCGCCGCGCCGCGTGCGGCGGCGTGCTCCGCACTCTCCAGGACCATGATCGCCGCGCCCTCGGCGAGGACGAAGCCGTCACGGGTTCGGTTGAAGGGCTGGCTGGCTCCCTGCGGGTTGTCGTTTTGGCGGGAGAGCGCGCGAAGGGCGTTGAAGCCGGCGACGGAAAGTGGAGCCACGGGAGCTTCCGCGCCACCGGCGAGGACGACCTCGGCCTTGCCGTGGCGTATGAGGTCCCACCCAACGCCGATGGCGTCGGCTCCGCTGCTGCAGGATGAGGTGATGCAATAGTTGGCGCCCATGGCGCCGGTCACCATGGAAACCTGGGCGGAACCCATGTCGGCCAGCATCATGGGAATTAGGAAAGGAGTGACGCGGCGGGGTCCCCGGTCCAGCAGAACCTGGTGCTGCTCGGTGAGGGTGGATATGCCGCCAATTCCGCTCCCCACCACTACGTGAACGCTGTAGCGGTCCATTTCACGGGGATTCAGATCGGCCTGGGCGCAGGCTTCTTGAGCGGCCACGGCGGCGAACTGGGCGAACCGGTCCATGCGCCGGGCGTCCTTGCGTTCGAGGTAATTTTCGGGGTTGAACCCCTTGACCTCGGCGGCAAACCGCGTATCGAACGCCTCAGCGTCGAAGCCAGTGATGTAGTCGATGCCCGACTGGCCGGCGGCGACGGCGCACCAGGTGTCGGCGACGGTTAGACCCAGCGGGCTGACCATCCCCATGCCCGTTACCACCACCCTGCGGTCGGAGGCGCCGCCGGACGTCATGCTATCTCGCCTGGTTGGGATTGCGCCGATGGGTGGCGGTATCCAACACGCCGTTGAGCATCTCCGTGACCTCACTGACGCGGTTGGAGATGCCGGTGGCGACATCCTTGCTGCCGCTGTCGGCCCGTTCGGCGTAGACCCTCAGAGCCTCCGAGGTCTCGTTAATCCTGACCCGCAGGTTATCCATGAAGTCGGCGCCCATGTTGGACAGGGGCTGGCTGACGGAACGCAGGGTATCGGACAGCTCGGTTACACGCTGGTTGAGGTTTTCGCCGAGTTCCTTGCCGGCCTGCTCGACCTGGTGGGACCAATTGCGCATGATCTCGGTGGTCTCGGACAGGTCCTGGACGCTGCGGGCCTGCCGCAGGCGGTAATTGCCCAGGATACGGAATATGCGGCCGTAGAGGGCATCGATGGACGTGAGCTTGGCGCTGTAGTTGTCGAACAACTCACGGCTTTCGGCCATCGTCCAGCGGTCGTCTTCGTGCACGAACTGACGTCCGGTGTAGAGTTCGTAGGGCCGCATCTCGCCTTCCTGCAGAGGCTCGCCCTGGGCATTCAGGGGTTTCAGGTCCCAGTTGGACGTGGCGGGCAACGGAGTGAGCAGATTGGCGGTCTGGTACCGGCTGTGCTGCGTGACCCAGTCGGCCAGGGTCATGATGGATTCCTCGGTGTCGTAGGGCAGACCGATGATGGTCATGGCCACAACGGAGAAGCCTTTTTCATTGAGGTGGACCAGATCCTTCTGCATCTGGCCAGGTTCCTGGCGCTTGCGAACCGCGGCGAGGCTCTCGGCGTTATTGGACTCGACGCCCAGGTAGAGCATCTTGACGTTGGCGTCCAGGAGGGCGTCGGCCAGCTCGTCGTCCTGACCGATCTCGGCGCGAGCCTGGCAGATCATGTTCATGGAGTCGGTGCGGTCGGCCCAGCCCCGGAGGCGCTCCAGGCGTTCGTTGCGGAATTTGACCGCGCGCAGCGGAGGAGTATGGAGGTCGTCAGAGATGAAGACGTTGAATTTGCCGTTGCGGCCCGTATGGATCAAGCCGTCGGCGGCGAGTTCTTCCAGCTGTTCGAGGCGGCGGAACTCGGTGTCTCGATCAATGAGGCGATAGCCCAGGAACTGCTGGATGACCTGGCAGTAGGAGCAATTCTCCGTGCAGCCGCGCACGGTCTCGAGTACGCCGCCGGCCATGGGGTTCATGGGGGAGAGGCCGCGGATCGACCGGAAGTCGGGCAGCGGCACGAAATCGGGGGACACGAGCCCTTTGCGGCGGGTCTGGGTCACGTGTCCATCGCGCATGAAGGAGATGCCGGCAACCCGCTCGAGGTATGGGTACTTGCGGTCATCGCGCCAGGTCAGCAGGATGTCGCACAGCTGGCCAATAATGTCCTCGCCTTCGCGATTGACGATGGCGTCGAAGCCGCCACGGGCGATAGCCTCTTCAGGCAAGGGACTCATCTGAGGCCCGCCGCCGAGGATCACCAGTTCGGGGTGGAACTCGCGGGCCTGCCGGGCGAGTTCGTAAGCTCGCGGCGTTTCGTTGATCAGGGACGTGATCATCAAAATGTGGACGCCGTCGAGGTCCTTGTCGGGATCCATGTGGCCCAGACGGTCTTCGAACCAGATATCACGTTCGTAGACGTAAGGGCCTTCCCATTGGGCCAGGGCTCCAGAGAGAAACAGCATGCCCTGACGGGGGATGGCGATGTATTCGAAGTTGCCGCCGGCCGACGCAGGTTGGACCATCATCACCCGCCTGGTGCGGTCGCCCTGAAGTTGAATGGAGACCGGCGACTGGGTGGCGGGGGTCCCGTCGAATTTAGTATCGAGCAGTTCAATGACGCTCATTTTAGCTCACGTACTCCGTTGCCGTGGGACAGGAGCGGTTGTTGCTGAGAGACGCTTCTGGATGTCAGGGGTCATTATACAACATTGGCATAGGCGCCAACATTCACCGGCGACGCTATGGAAGAGAAATTAACGGCCGCGGAAATGTGGAACGATGTCTTTGGCAATCACCTCGAGGTGGCGGCGGCGATCCTCGCGTGGGGCCGCGATGCTGAAAATTATGTACCGCGCGCCGGCGTCGATGTATTCTTCCAACCTTTCGATACACATCCGGGGGGTGCCCAGCAGGCAGTAGCGGCGGACGATGTTGATGAACTCGCCGTCGTAGAGGTATTGATTGCCGAGGGCCGCCGCGGCAGTGCGAGCCGCCTGTTCCTCAGTGGGCGCCAGGGTGATGTACGGGAAAAAGGCCCACTGGAAGTCGGTGATGTCGCGGCGCTCTTCCTCGGCGAAGGCCGCTATCCTGGAAACGCTGTCGCGATACCGTTCGGGGCTGTAGAAATAGGGCAGCCAGCCGTTTCCATACCGGACGGCGCGACGCATGGCGGCATCCCGGCGGCCGGCGACCCAGATGGGCGGGTGCGGCTGCTGTTCGGGTTTGGGGTTGATGGCGGCTTCGTCCAGCGTGTAGTGGCGCCCCTGCAATGTCACCGAGTCCTCAGTCCAGAGGCGGCGCAGGGCATCGAGGCATTCATCGGTGCGGCGGCCCCGCCGGCGGATGTCCAGGCCGGCGTTCTCGTACTCCATGGGGAACTCGCCGCCCACGCCGACGCCCAGGGTTAGTCGGCCTCCGGAAGCGATGTCGAGGGTTGCCGTCATACGGGCCAGCATGAGCGGATGGTAGAAGGGGGCCAGGGTTACGGAGGTTACGACACGCATCCGCTGGGTCGCGCCGGCGGCGACGGCGAGCAGGGGCAACGCCGCGTGGGTCGGGCCCGGGGGACGTCCGCGCATGAAGTGTTCGCCGGCCCCCATGTACTCGAAGCCGAGGTCCTCCATGAGGCGTGCCTGCTCCGCGGTGCGGCTGGCGGGAAGCGCCATGCTGGCCCCGAAGTGCAGGGCTTCCGGGTTGGCGGATCTGTTTGCGGCAGTGGCCATGATCGACCTTGCGAGTGGCGCGTGGTGGCGGATTCCAGAGATGCCGGTACGTGAGAGGGCAGGTTGAACACCTGCCCTCGTGAACTCGTCGTTTGGATCGCAATCCGGCCAGACGGGTTATTCGTGAGCGGGATGGTACCAGTGGCTGTCGTAGAACATCAATGGGTTGGCGTCGTCGCCGCCGCTCCGCATCTCGCGGACCTCGCCCACGTAGATCGTGTGGTCACCGTAGACGTGGGAACCAACGATGTCGCAATTGAAGAAAACCATGGAGCCATCAAGCTCGGGCACGTCGTGGACGCCCTTGGTGTACGAGTAGTCCGGGTTGCCCTCCCGCTGCTCAGGCCGGCGGGCGAAGTAGCGGCCGAGCTCTTCCTGCTCTTCGCGCAGCACGTTGACGCCGATGCGCTTCTGTTCTTCCACGTAGCCGTAGGTGATGGTGTTATGGGCTACGCATACGAGAAGAGTCGGCGGGTCCAGGCAGACCGAGGTGAATGCATTGGCGGTCATGGCGTGAGGGTTGCCCGAAGGGTCGAGGGTGGTGATAACCGTGACCCCAGTCGCAAACTTTGACATGGCCTGCCGAAACTCGTCTTGACTAACCACTGCGCGTGTACCCCCGGTTAGGTTGGCGATGATTATACCCGTCCAATATCACTAATGCCAGACGGTCAGCGACTCCACCGCACGCACTTCGCCGGGGGCGGGGATATTTGCATGGATGCACAGGATTCATGGGATGCGAACAGATGCCGGTTGGTGACCGTATGGAGGCAAAGATGCAGGTAGGCGGGTGCAAACGGGAACTGTGCCTGGGCTCAGGAGTGGGAGCTACCGATTTGCCAAGAGGACATGAGCGTCGGCGACGCCCGTCGTCTGGGGCCAGGGTTTGAAGGCTTCGGCGATGAGAGACGGGTCGCTGAGCGTTGCGCTGGCATCGAGTTTCAGGACGGAGTCCGGCGGTATGTGACCTTCGAAGAGGTCGGGATGGGTGAGTTGGGCGAGCAGTTCCAGGCCGTCGACGACCCGGGGACCGGGCCGGCTCAGGGTGCTGTGATCGATCAGGTAAACCTCGCCGAAACGAACGGCGGGCAGGTCGCTCCAGCCGGACTGAGCGGCGAGCCAGGGAATCTCGCGGACGCTGCGGGAAAGATCCGAAGAGCACAGGTCGATGTAGAGTTTTTCGGGCTGCGCCGCCACGACGTCCGCCCACGGTATGCGCTCCGCGGGGCAGCCGGGGGCGAAACGCTGGGGCAAGCGGCCTCCAGCCCGCGCCAGCAAATCGGTCACCCAGTGACCGCCGATGACCAGGGGATTGACCCCTTCGACCGAGAACACCGCGGGGCGGAAGTGGGCCCGGTTCACCGTGCGCGCCACCGCGTCGATGCGGTCTTTCAGGTCGGATACGAGGAGACGCGCGCGGTCGGGGGCGGCGCAGGATGCTCCCACTTCCAGGAAGCTGTCGAGGATTTCATCCAGGGTGCGCGGGTTGAGGTTCAGGACTGCGGGCGGCGCAGGGATGGGATCGACGGCGCGCTGCACGGTTTCGGCGTCGATTTCGCAGAAGTAGCAAAGGTCCTGGGTGATGACGAGGTCCGGGGCGGCGGCCTGGAGCCAATCGACGTCGAGGTCGTAGGGGCTTTCGCCGTTGGACAGGATGCGGTGCATCTCCGCCTCGACTTCCTCGCTGGACATAACCGACGGGTCGATGCGGCTGCGGCAGACCACTCGGATGTCGGCGGCCTCCGGGGGATAGTCGCAAAGGTCGGTGACGCCGATGATCTGATCCTGCAAACCCAGGGCGAACAGGATTTCGGTGCCGCTGGGCAGCAGCGAGCAAATGCGCATGGTCGGGTTGCCTTTATGTCCGGAGGGTAGGCCGGCGATTATTTAGACCGTATCACGTCCGCATTTCTCGATCCGGCGGGTACGACGCGGATCGCAGCGATGACTTGTGGGCGCGATGGTCCGGGCGCTTGATGCCGCAGGATACGGAAAAACCGGGTTTGATACCCCGGCGGCGGCATTGTAGCATAGGGCTGGGATTAGATAACGAATATGAGAATTCGAGTGCGAGGTGGGACGGCAGGACATTGCGTGGCGCGCTCGTCATCTCGCTGATATGCATACACCGGAACGTGAGGGGCGTACAGAGTTGGGGTTGGAAGACGCCACCAGGCTTGGGACAGAGGGTGGGATAACGACGTGTTTGGCGAAATAACGATCGCGACTGAACGGTTTCAAGAGTTCATAAGGCCACTATGAGCGTCTACAGCTACGGCACCTTGCCCGAGTCGGCAACGGGAGCGGCGACCTGGGGAAAGTGGTCGCTGGCGCGGCTGAACGCGTACAGCTTCGGGCTGGCCGGGTTCGTGTTGGCCATGGACACGGTGGTGCTGCCGATCCTGGTGCTGGACGTGGCGCCCGAGGCAGCGAAGAACACGCTGCTGGGGATGCTGGGACTGGCCGGTATGCTGGCGGCGGCCCTGGTGCAGGTGCCGGTGGGATGGGCGAGCGACCGGACTCGCTCAAGGCTGGGGAGGCGTCTGCCCTACATGCTGTGGGCCTGCGTGTGCATCCCGGTGGCCCTGATCGCTCTGGCCACGCCGCTCACCTACGGCAGCCTTCTGGTGGTGTGGCTATTTATCCAGATCAATTCGGGGATCGCGTATTCGCCTTACCTGGCCAGCATCCGGGAACTGGTGCCCACCAACCGGATGGGAGTAGCCGCGTCAATGAAGACGCTGCTGGAGGCGCTGGGTGGAGCCAGCATCCTGTGCCTGGCGGCGCTGATGGTAGGGCACTACTCGCGCCCGGACCATGCGTACTGGCTGTGGGCTGCCCTGGGATTGTTCGGGGTGACGATACTGGCCACGGCGGCGATAAGTTCGATAACCATCTACCGCCGAATGCATGATGGCGGCGGCGCGGCGACGGCGGCGTTTCACCGGGCCGCGATGGCGTTTCCGGAAACTACCAGCATGGCGCGGCTGCATCGGGACCTGCCGTGGTTCGTGGCATCGAGGGCGGCGTTCCTGGCGGCGGTGGTGATCTTCACAACGTATGGGTTGTTTTTCCTGCGAGACAAGGTGCAGGTGGACAACCCGGCGCAGGCCCTGGGGGTTGCCATCATCGGCATCGGCGGGATGCTGGTGCTGACCACTTATCCTTCGGGATGGCTGTCAGACCGGATCGGGCGCAAACCGGTGCTCGCGGTGGGCACGGTGATTGCCGTGGTGTTGACTATCGTTATGATGTGGGTGAGCACCTACCTGTTGGCGGTGGTTGTGGCCAGCGTGGTCGGAGGCGCGGTTGGGATCATCCTGACCACGCACTGGGCGCTGGCCAACGACCTGGGGACACCGGGCCGGGAAGCGCAGCACATGGGCGTGGTCAACTTGGGCACGTTGATCGGAGCGGCGGGGGCCAAAGCCATAGGTCCGCTGCCCGACCTGGTGTCAGTGTGGTTTGGCCCGGGATACGGGTACACGGCGCTGCTTGGCGCCAGCGCGCTGCTGTTTATCATCGGGGCGCTGCTGCTCCTCCGGGTGAACGTCGAACCCCCGCAGCCCGCCCCGTATCCAGGCTCAATGCCGGAATGAAGAAAAGGTAGACGGGTCGCGTCGTCGGGACTTCAGCCCGGCCGGCGGCGGTGGGTTTCACGGACGAAGATCAGCAGTCCGATGCCTGATGCGGCCAGGACGGCGGCGTCGATCCACAGTGACCAGGAGAAGCTGGTCACGTCGGCAATGGCGCCCATGACCAGGGCTCCCATGACCGTGCCAATGCCGCCGAAGGTGCGGAGCAGGCCAATGGTGATGCCCTCCAAACCCGGAGGCGCGATGTCGGCGAAGAACACGGTGCCGGCGGGACTGCCGAGGCCTTCGCCCATGCCGAGCAGGACTCCGGACAACATCAGCTGCCACAGGTTTCCCGCCCAGATGAAGGCGGCTATGCCCAGGGTCATCAGGATGATCGCCGGAAGAATGGGCACTTTGCGTCCAAACCGGTCGGAGAGGTATCCGGAGGCCAGCGTGGTGAAGAACTGAGGGAAGTGGGTGACGCTGATCCAGAGGCCGAGGTCGTCGGGGCCGAATCCCTTCTGGCGTCCGAACAGTGGCATCACGCTGAACCGCGCGCCCTGGCGGTTGGCGACGATCATCAGCGCGAATATTCCGACGAGCATGAAGGCCGGGTTGAAGATCAGCCGCCAAATCGCGCCGCGGCGATTGGCCGGATCCGGAGGCGCGCCCGTATCCCCACCCGGAGAGGCCTGGGTCCGGGGCGTTGTGCGACGACCCGCGGCGCCCTCGGCGGCGAGTTGTTCTCGCCAGCGCGACTCGGGCAAAGCCACGATGATCACAACCAACGACGCGGCCATCAGGATGGCTTGGACGTACAGGGGAACGCGCAGGCCAAACAGGCTGGCGAGGTAGCCGCCCAGCAGGGGGCCGAGGGTCTGCCCGGCTAAAATACTCAGCTCCTGGAGGCTGAGCAGCCGTCCGCGCGTTTCAGGAGTGGCCTCGTCGCGCAGGTAAATGGTGGCCACGGTGAGGAAGATACTGCCGCCGAACCCGGAAACGAAACGCCATCCGGTCAGCCAGGCATAGCTGAACGAAACGGAGACGAGAGCGGCGCCGACCAGGTTGATGGCCGATCCCAGGGCGAGAACCGGACGCCGTCCGTAGCGCTGGGCGAGATACCCGGCGGGCACGCTGGTGACCAGGCGGCCCAGGCCGAAGAAAAACCCGACGGCGATGCCGACCTCGGTGGCGGACACGCCGTACTCGCGTTCCAGGAACAGCGGAAGCACGGGCGAGATCGCCCCCATGCCGAAGCTGTTCAGCGCGACGACGGCGCAGAGGAGAGCAACGCTGTGGTAGCGGCCCCGGCGTCCCAGGGCGGACCGCATGGAACCGGGGATCACCGGGTGGCTTGCTCGTTGGGGTTGGGAGTCGGGCGCGTAACTTCCCGGATGCGCTTGACGATGCGGAAGCGTGGGGTCATGACGTAGTGGCCGCAGGTCTCACAGCGGAGGCCGATATCGCCTCCCACGCGATTGACGACCCACTGGTACCCGCCGCAGGGGTGGGGCTTCTTCAGGCGAACGATGTCGCCGGGTTTGAGGTCGGCAACATCGACCATTACGTCCAGCCCAACCCCAGGTCGTCGAGGGTGGCGTTGATTTCGTCGCGCATCCCGGAGGCGACGCGCCGGGCTGCGGTGGCGTAGTCAGCGCCTGATGAGGCGTAGATCACGGAGCGGGAGGCATTGATTACGGCCAACCGTCCGCTGGCGTCCACGCCGCAGCGAACGGAGTCGGCCAGATCGCCGCCCTGGGCTCCGACGCCGGGAATCAGGAGAGGAAGATCGGGACAAATATCTCGGACCTCCGCCAGTTGCTGGGAGGCGGTGGCGCCGACGACGAGGCCGAGGTTGCCCCGGTCGGCGCGTTCCTGACAGCGCCGGGCCAGGTGGGTATAGGCCGGCCGGCCGAGGTTTTCGGCATCGCTAACCGTGAGGTCCTGGAGGTCGCCCGCGCCGGGATTGGAGCCGCGGCACCAGATGAACGCGCCTTTTTCTGGGTTGGCAAGCCAGGGATCCACGGTGTCCATGCCGCCCCAGGGATTTACGGTTACAGCGTCGAACCCCCACACGTCGAACATGGCGGTGGCGTAGGCGGCAGCGCTGGAGTCGATGTCGCCGCGCTTGCAGTCGCCGATGATGATGCAGTGGGGGGCCTCGTCGCGGATGTGTTTGATGGTCTTCTCGAGGGCCTTGTAGCCTGGCAGTCCCAGCGCCTCGTAGAAGGCGAGGTTGGGTTTATACGCGCAGACCAAATCCGCGGTGGCGGATATGATGGACCGGTTGAACCTTGCCGCGTCGGTGACGGGAAGGCGGGCAGGATCAGGGTCGAGGCCGACGCAGAGGAGGCTTTGTATGGTCTCGCTGGCGGTGCGGAGGCGTTCAGTGAATGTAGACATGGGGCAGCAATTATTCTCGGGCGTGAAAGAGTTATGGGTTCCGTATTATAGACATGCCGCGGCTGGAGTGTCACATATACGCGCGTGGCCGCGTGCTTTCGCATCCGGGAATCGCGAAAAACAGGATTATGAGGATTTCCCTAATTGGGCGGGCCGGTGCGACGGATCTGATCCGGCGGATCAGTAAATATCGACAATCTGGCTTCGGACGTCTTCGGGTGGCGCCCGTAATTGTTCATATTGGAGGAGAGAGTCCGGCGGCAATATCGTCATGCCGGCGAAAACCGGTGACCAGGCGATCCATACCCGGCTCACGCCAGCCGGTTGTGGGGACCTCTGGGTTCCTGCTTTCGCAGGAACGACGTGCTGATCACCAAAAAGCGCGCCGACACCCGACACGTACCGGCAAACTGGGTACAGGTGAGCGGAGCAGGCGTTCTTGACACTCCGCGATGGGCTTTCCTACACTGCCGGAAGATTGAATACTGGACTCAGCAGGAGGTCATCCACGATGACAACTGGCCGATTTACGCATCCGCACCTCCACGTCACCGCCGCGATGGTGGACGCTGCCCGCCGCTGGGTGGCGAGCCTGGACGGCGACCAGCGGGCCAAGGCGACGTACCACTACATGGATGGGGAGCGCCTCTTCTGGTACTACCCGCCGCTGAACCGGCATGGGCTCCCGCTGCGCGACATGAACGAACAGCAACGCGGCTACGCGATGGAATTGCTGGCGACAGGCCTGACCGATGAAACGAACCAGCAGGCGCGGTCGATCATCGAGCATGAGCTGGTGCTGGGTCCGCTTGAAGCGGAGTGGGGACAGGTCACGTGGCCACGGGATCCGGAGCTGTACTACTGGACGGTTTTCGGCGAACCGGGCCGTCACGACCCGTGGGGATGGCGGGTGGAAGGACACCACCTGTCGGTACACTACAGCGTGTGGGGAGACCAGGTTATCGCGGTGACGCCGTTCTTCCTCGGCGCCAATCCGGCGGAAGTGCGTAAGGGTCCGAAGGAGGGGCTGCGGATACTGGGCCGGCGGGAAGACCTGGCGGTCGAACTGATCGGTTCCCTGGACGCGGGGCAGCGCAGCAAGGCGGTGATCCACGACAAGGCGCCGTGGGACATCCTGGGCTACAACAGCAGCAAGCAAGCCATCCACGACGACGAAGGGCTGGCGGGCCACGAGATGAACGGCACGCAGCGGGAAATGCTGATGGCGCTGATCGGGGAGTACGTGAACGGGGTTCCCGCACCGGTGGCGGAGCAGCGGTTGGCTACAATCCGCGACACGGGGCTGGACGACTACCGATTGGTGTGGGCCGGCGGGCTTGATCGCAGCCGGGACCACTACTATCGCATCCACGGCGGGCAGTTCATCGTCGAGTTCGACAACGTCCAGAACGAGGCCAACCACATTCACTCGGTGTGGCGGGAGGTGGAGAACGACTTCGCGCAGGACGTGCTGCGGGACCACCGGATGCTGTATCACATCTTGTGACGCGGCTTACATGGGCGAAATCGAGCGGGGATGGATCGCCATCCCCGCTTTGATTTGCGCGCCTGGAAACGCTATGTCAGGGCGTGGTACGGGAGTTTGCGCTGAACAGTTCGCAGGGATTATGGGTTCCTGCGAAAGCAGGAACGACGCCTACAGCGGGTAAGGTCGGACACTGGCCGCGACCCAATCGTGTCCGCGAGCTTCAGGATGGGAGGTCGAGCGCTGCCTCACGACGAGATTTCCGCGCTGCGCTCGCAATGACACGTCTGCGGGGGCAGGGGCAGAGCGTTGGCAGGTCACTCTGAGGGCCAACTTGGACCGTGGTCCCGAAGACCCGGCGTCGAGGGCAGGATGTGTTGGCTAGTTGTCTTCGCCGATTTTGAGGAGGCTGAGGAAGGCTTCCTGGGGTACCTCGACACGGCCGACGCGCTTCATGCGCTTCTTGCCTTCCTTCTGCTTTTCCAGGAGCTTGCGCTTGCGGGTGATGTCGCCGCCGTAGCACTTGGAGAGCACGTCCTTGCGCATGGCGCGGACCGTCTCGCGGGCGACGATGCGGGAGCCGATGGCGGCCTGAATGGGCACCTCGAACATCTGGCGCGGTATGGTGGACCGGAGCTTTTCGACGATGCTGCGACCCTGGACCACGGCGTTGTCGCGGTGGCTGATCATGCTGAGGGCTTCCACCGGCGTCTGGTTGACCAGGATGTCGATGCGGACCAGCGGCGCGGCGCGGTAGCCCTCGAAGGAGTAATCCAGAGAGGCGTAGCCCTGGGTGCGGGACTTGAGCTGGTTGTAGAAGTCGGCCAGCATCTCGCCCAGGGGCATGGTGTATTCCATGACGACGCGGTTCTGGCCGTCGGCGTCGGCGGAAGCCGGGTCACCGTTCGACGCCCCGCTGCCCTGCATGTATTCCATGCGGCGGAACTCGGAACGACGGGCGTGCATCAGTTCCATGATCGCGCCTACGGCGCGGCTGGGGGCGACGATGGTGACGCCGAGGATGGGTTCGCGTATTTCGGAAGTGGAGTTCGGCGGCGGCAGCAGTGATGGATTGTCGATCCGAATGACCTCACCGTTGGTGAGGAGGACCTCGTAGGCGACGCTGGGGGCGGTGACGATGAGATCGAGGTCGTATTCGCGCTCGAGGCGCTCCTGGACGATCTCAAGGTGGACGAGGCCGAGAAAGCCGCAGCGGAAGCCGAATCCCAGGGCGCCGCTGTTCTCGGGCTCGATGGTCAGCGACGCGTCGTTGAGCTTGAGCTTTTCCAGGGCGGCGCGCAGGCGGGTGTAGTCTTCGCCGTCGGAGGGATAGAGGCCGGCGAAGACCATGGACTTGAGCTCAACGTAGCCGGGGAGCGGCTCATCCGCGGGATCGGCATTGTTGGTGAGGGTGTCGCCGACGGCGCACTCCTGCACGTCCTTGAAACCGGTGGCGACGTAGCCGACCTGGCCGGCCTGAAGGGAGCCGGTGGGTGTCGGCTCGGGGGCGAAGACGCCGACCTCCATGATCTCGACGGAGCGGCCGGAGGACATGACCCGCAGTCGGTCGTTGTGGGTGATACTGCCGTCCTCAACGCGGACGTAGGCGATGATGCCCTTGTAGGTGTTATAGGTCGAGTCGAACACGAGGGCGCGGAAGGGGGCGTCGTCGACACCCTTGGGTCCAGGAACACGCTCGACGATGGCATCCAGCAACTCACGGCAGCCAAGACCGTCCTTGGCGGAGACGAACATCACCTCGTCGCGGCGGAAGCCGAATATCTGCTCCATTTCGGCGGCGACGCGGTCCGGCTCGGCGGAGGGCAGGTCGACCTTGTTGATGACCGGGATCATCTCGAGGTCATATTCCAATGCCAGCATGGTGTTGGCGATGGTCTGCGCCTCGACGCCCTGAGTGGCGTCAACGACCAGGAGCGCGCCTTCGCAGGCGGCAAGAGCCCGTGACACCTCGTAGGAGAAGTCGACGTGGCCGGGGGTATCGATTAGGTTCAGCTGGTAGTCGGCGCCATCGGGAGTGCGGTGGGTCATGTTCACCGCCTTGCCCTTGATGGTGATGCCGCGTTCGCGCTCCAGCTCCATCTGATCGAGGAACTGCGCCTTCATGTCCTGCGGGCGGACGGTTCCGGTGATTTCGAGGAGGCGGTCGGCCAGGGTGGACTTACCGTGGTCGATATGGGCGATGATGCAAAAATTGCGTATGTGTTGCTGATCCATGACAACAGTCATGGTAGCACGGGCGCGAACGGGGCGGCAATGAAAGCGTCGGCTCTCCCGCATCCACTTGTCGGGCTCCGGAGGGGAACCTTACATCGATTGGCAGGATGGACAGGATCGGGATTGGTACAGCGATGATGGCGGGCAGGTAGTGACGACAGCCGGGGCCGGCAGGGTATTGTGCTATAGTCGCCAGAGAATTTGCCAACGTCGAATTATGAGGGGGTTGTTATGGCTGTCGAATTCTGGGCGATGGGACGTCCCCACGCGGGCGGCCCCAATTCGCAGGAGTTCAATGGTGTGCGTCAGGCGGTACGGGCCGAGGAAATCGGATACGACGGCATCGTCTATGTTGATTCCCAAAATCGCTACGGTGACACTTACGTGGCAATGGCGTTGGCGGCTCAGGCCACGTCCACCATCAAACTGGGCACCGGCGTGACCAATTCGGTTACCCGGCATCCTGCCGTAACCGCGTCGGCCATAGCAACGGTGCAGGTGGAAAGCGGAGGAAGGGCATACCTGGGTATCGCCAGAGGAGATTCTGCCCTGGCCCACCTGGGTCGCGCGCCACACTCTGTCCCGCAGTTCGAGAACTACTTGCAGAGGGTCCAGGCATATCTCCGCGGCGAGGACGTTCCCTTTGAGGCCGGCGGAGACATCAGCTCCTTGGGCCTGGCAAGTTACCGGGACTCCAGCATCATATTCTGGATAGACGAGGTCCAGCCGCCCAAGGTGCCGGTGGACGTGGCAGCCACTGGTCCAAAGGTCATTGCCGCCGCCGCTCGCCACGCGGACAGCGTTACCCTGAACGTCGGGGCAGACCCGGCGCGGATCCGGTGGGGAATGGACGTGGCCCGCTCTGCCCGGGCTGAGGCCGGTCTCCCGCCGGAGATTCATTTTGGCGCATACGTGCCTCTGGTAGTGCATGACGACCCTGATGAGGCGATACGAATCGGCGCGGGACAGGTCTCGCTGTTCGCCCGGTTTTCCGCCATGTACGGGACAGTGGTGGGACCGGCTTCGTCGCGGCAAAGGGAGGTGATGCGAACCATTCATGGCGCTTACGACATGGAGCATCACGGATTGGCCAACGCCCCACAAGATGAGGTGGTGACGTCCGATTTTGCCCGAGACTTCGGGATATTCGGGCCTCCCACCCACTGCGCCGACCGGCTGTCGGAGTTGATCGACCTGGGAGTCGAACGGTTCATCATCCGAGGAGTGTCCCTGGACCCTGCTGAGCCTGAATCAAAAGCTGCCGAGCGATTTGTGCAGGAGGTTGTGCCCTTGCTGCGGGATTAGCCTGGCCATAGTCCCCTTTGCCACGAACCGTTGCCCGTGTCGAGCTGGCAACGGTTTGGTTTTGCGGGTAATGGAGGGCTTAAGGGTCGGACGGAGCGGCGGCGGGATTGCGCAGGGGGATCACCAGAATGATGACGGCGGTGATCAGGGTCAGGATGCCGGCATAGTAGTACACGGTGCCGTAGCTGCCCCAGTAGTCGATGATGAAAGATGCCAGGAACGGGGAGCCGATGCCGATGACGCCGTTGATGCCGAAGAGCAGGCCGATGGCGGTGGCCTCGGTGCCCTGTCCGACGTAGTCCAGCACGGATGCCTGGATGATCTGGTGGAGGGCGAAGCTGAAGAGACCGAGGCCGGCCATGATGGGGATGAGGAGCAGGCTGGAGCCGACGCTGACCACAGCCAGCGACAGTAGCGCCGCGGCGACGAAACCGGGGGCCAGAACCGCCTTGCGTCCGAATTTGTCAGACATCCAGCCCAATACCGGAGCGGAGATGATTCCCATGCCGGTGAGCAGGGCGTAGTAGACGCCGGCCTGGAGGGTGCTCATCTCCAGGGTCTCGCGGAGGTAGAAGGGCGTCCAGTTGAACAGGGCGTTCAGTCCGATGCCCCGGAGGAGGGCGGCGAAGATCAGGGCCATGACCACGGGGTTCTTGAGCAGGGCGGCGGCGCTGACGAACTGCTCGCCGAGACTACGGACTCGGATGCCGTCGTCCTCCCGGCCGAGGCCGCGCAACGACCACCAGACGAAAAAGGCCATGAACACGGCAAGTCCGGCATATATGAAGAAGACGTCTCGCCAGATGATGAAGCTCGCGCCCAGCAACGCGCCGGCGATGATGGGCCCGCTGACGTTGCCCAGATTTGAGCCAAACCCGTGCATTGAAATCGCGAATCCGCGGCGGTCCGGAAACCGCTGGGAGATGGCGGCCGCGGACGGCAGATGCCACAACGATCCCGGCATGGACATGAAGAACACGACCACAACCAGAATGGCAAAATTGGGTGAGCCTCCGATGGCGGCGAAGGTGATGGCGTGGCCCAGCATACAGGCCGTGAGGATGATGCCCCAATAGGATTTGAGGCGGTCGATGAAGGGGCCGCCGCCCAGACTGGTGGCGCTGGAGCCGCCCTGCCGCACGGCGAAGAGGGTGGCGGTCCGGACGGTGCCCAGGCCCATGACGGCAGCGATTTCGGTGATCAGGAGGGGGAAGCCCTGGTCAAACATGTGGGACAGGCCGTGTCCCACCGAGAGGCTGCCGAGGACAAACGCGCGGTTGTTCTTGATGTTGGGGGCTTGGGGTGCTGCGGGAGCTGCGGTGGTCAATGAGCCTCCACTGCGCCATTCCATGGCGTGGGGCGATTGTAGCGGGGAGGTGGGGGTGGGGCAAGGATGGTTGCGTCAATCTGCTGGCGCCGGCTGCGAGGTCAGGGAGAACGGGCAGGCTTATAATTTATAATGGTGAAGTACCGGGAGAGGGGGCGCCGCCATGATTACTTCGCTGCGTTTGAAAAACTTCAAGAGTTTCGCGGATGAAACGTTGAAGCTCGGGCCGTTCACGGTAGTCGTGGGGGCTAACGCCAGCGGGAAGAGCAACATCCGCGACGCTTTTCGCTTCCTGCACGGGATTGGGCGGGGATACACGCTGGCGGAGATTATGGGCGGCAAAATCGGCGCGGGCGGCCAGATGGAATGGGAACCGATTCGCGGCGCACCGAATGAGATATTAAGACGGGAGGGGCGTAAGGACCTACGACGGGGAAAATTCACTGCCAGCATAGGAATGAACTTGGGTGGAGAGACAGTGTCCTACACGGTTGACGTTGGGTTTAACTCTGACGCGCCAAGCGGATTCAGATTGTTGGACGAGCGGACTATGCTCGGCATAAAACCAGTTTCAGGTGATCGGGCCTTCACTTCGAACCAGTATCTCCGTTTTATGCCGGAAGCCCGCCCCTCATTAGCTCAGCCCCTGCCAGATGATCCACAAGATGAGGATTTGCGATTACGTATATGCGCAATGATCGCGCGTATGCATTTTCTTGACCCGTCGCCGGCGCAAATGCGCGAGCCTTCCATCCCCGGCGCAATTACTCTGGGCGACCACGGCCAGAACCTGCCCACCGTCCTGGAATCCATCTGCGCCGACGCTGACCGCCAGCAAACACTGCTTTCGTGGTTTGAGGAACTGACGCCTATGGACGTGGCGGGGTTTGAGTTTCCCCGGGATCCAAGCGGCAGAGTGCATCTTTACATCACCGAGAAGAACGGGCGCAAGGTGTCGGCGTACAGCGCTTCGGACGGGACGCTGCGGTTCCTGGGGATATTGGCGGCGCTGCTGAATGAGGATGCCGGGGGCATTTATTTCTTTGAGGAAATTGACAACGGCATTCATCCGAACCGGTTGTGGCTGCTGTTGGACTTTATTGAAAGGCAAACGGCAAAGGGCAAGGTACAGGTCGTTACCACCACCCACTCGTCGGCCCTGTTGGCCTGGATAAACGACGAGACGTTTGAGAACACTTCAGTGGTCTATCGTGACGAATACTGGTCGGACAGCGTGATCCGCCCGATAGCGGATTTGTACAATTTGCGGGAACTGCGGAAGTCCACAGGTCTGGAACGCCTGTACACCAGCGGATGGATCGAATCGGCAATGAAGTTTTCCGAAGGGGATGCCGACACCGACCATCTGGACGATGACGACGAAGATGACTGGGGGATGGAAGAATAATGAACGTACTCATCATCCCCGAAGACTTCCGCAAAGATCAGTACATCCTAAAGCCGCTGTTTTACAGTCTTTTCCGTCGTTTGGGCGCGCCTTACGCATATGTGGATATTTGCCGGGATCCGCTGCTGGGCGGCGTCGGAGAAGCATTGAAACTGGACCGTATCGCCGAAATCGTTCGCGATAACCAGGGGATGGTCGATGTAGTTCTCCTCTGCATCGACCGTGATGGCGTGGCAGGCCGGCGGCAACGACTTGACGATATAGAAGCCGAGATCCAAACTCGGTTTGGAGATAGAGTGTGTTTCCTGGCCGAAAGCGCCTGGGAGGAGCTGGAAACGTGGGTACTGGCCGAGCTTAACCTACCCGGCGAATGGCGATGGGCGGACGTGCGCGCGGAGATACACGTCAAAGAACAATACTTTGAGCCGCTGGCAGTCCAGCGTGGCGTAGCAAATTTACAGGGTGGCGGGCGGAAGGCGCTGGCCGAGGAAGCATCGCGCCGCATCCTGGCCATCCGGCGGAAATGTCCGGAAGATTTCAACGCGCTGGCGGAGCGGCTGGAAACCGACACCCAGGCGGCGTAGTCAATTCCACGCCGCCTGGCGTTTGATGCTACAATGCGCGACAGATTTTTGCCGCCGGGCGGACGACTTTGCCGCCCATTTTGAGGAGTGATCAGTGCCTACCTATGTTGATCCGTCCGCCTGCAACGCCTGCGCCGGCGTACATGGCGGGCCCCAGTGTGTGTACATCTGTCCCAACGACCTGATGGTCCTGGACGGCATGGTGAACAAGGGCAGCAACCAGGAGCCGGACATGTGCTCCGAGTGCTACGCCTGCGTGAAGCTCTGCCCCGAGAACGCGATACACGTGCGCGGCTACGCTGACTTCGTGCCGCTGGGCGCAGAGGTCCAGCCGCATTACGAAGGCCAGGACATCGTCTGGGACGTCACCTTCCGCGATGGCCGCACGGAACATTTCCGGTTCGCTTCACGCTCGACGCCGTGGGGGAGCATCGACCCTTACGCTACGGTGGGTCCGGCTGACCCGGATGCGCTGCGCACTCAGGTTCTGTTCGGGGAACCTGAGTATCTGATGCTGCCCGAGGAAAGCGCTTAGCGGCTCCGCCAGCGAACGGCGCGAATTCCCTGTTACATCGGGCCGGCTCTGCGAATGCGGAGCCGGCTTCTTTCGTTTTGGCGCCGTTGGATTTCGGCTCAAGGCCGTAAATGACGAGCGGTGGCTTGGATGATGACGGAGTCACTGTGGCTGGCAACCGCGCGCAGTTGCCGGGCTGATCCCCGATGGTGACGCCGTTACAATACGGGGATATCACGGTAAAGCGCAGTACGGTCGAAAAACCGCTGTCGCCAATCTGCGCAGGCCCATGTGTTGATGGTGGCAACGAAGGAGTATCGTGCCGCATTCATCAGCGACACGCATCTCCGAATCAAAGGATCAAAAGCAACGCAACTGGCAGAATTTGTCGACAACCGCCACGGCGATCGACTGTATCCGATGGGCGACCTTCTCGAAGGATGAAGGGCGGGAAGCCGCCGGCGGATGATCCAGCCCGTTACGAACCGCTCCGCGGTTGGCGGGCCCGGATCGCGAAGGCGATGGCCGCTGCGGCCGCAGTACACGCGCCGATGCGGAAGACATCACGGTAGGCCAGCAGGAAGGCCGCCTCCGGGGAACGGCTGACGGCGTACAGGTCGCTGAGAGCGGAGAAGACCGCGCCGACGACGGCGACGCAAAGAACGGTGCCGGACGCCTGGGCCAGGGACATCGCACCCGACGCGGTGCCGTAACGCTCCGCCGGGACGGTGCCCAGCATCAGGGCGTAGGCGGCGGACTGGTACCAGCCCACGCCGAGTCCCACCGCGGTGATTCCAACGGCCGGGTGCCACACGGCGGAGTTCCCGTCCAGCATCGACATGGCGAAAAGGCCCACGGCGGACATGAGCAGACCCGCGGCCCCCACCGGACGCACGCCCCAGCGGTCGCACAGCCATCCTCCAACTGGTGACGAGAGGATGTTGGAAGTGGACATGACGGCCAGCATGATGCCCAGTGTCACCGGGCCACGGCCCAGGGCGTCGGTGATGTAGAACGGGAAGATGAACCAGATGACGAACTGCGAAAAATGGCCCATGAACATAGCGCTGACGGCGGTCTGGAACCCCGGCAACCTGACCAGCGCTCCGGGCAGCACCGGGGACGCGGCGGATCGCTCGACACGGATCAGGGCAACAAGTATCGGTGGCGAGGCGGCGAGAAGGGCGAGCACGGGCCAGGACGTCCAGCCGATGGCCTGGCCCAGACGGAGTCCGATCATGAGACAAAGCAACAGGGAGAGGACGAGGGCAGAGCCGGGCAGGTCGAACCGGGGCTTCTCGGCGCCGTTGGTCTGGTTTCCCAGCGTTTGCGGTATGGAGAAGAGCCCGACCACCAGGGCGAGGCCGGCCAGGGGCAGCCGGCCGGCGAATACTGCCGGCCAATCGAACAGGTGGACCAGTGGTCCGGCGGCAAGGGTGGAAGTGACCATGCCAAGGGCGAGGCTGGCCGAGGTGAATCCCATGGACAGGCCGCGGCGATGTTCTGGGAAGACGGAGGCGGCGATGGCCGGCGCCGTGCTGTAGAGGCAGCCCGTGCCCAGGGCCTGGAGGACGCGGAACCCGACCAACACCTCCAGGGTCGGGGAGAGGGACAGGCAAACCATGGATACCAGGTAGGTGGTGGTGCCGAACAGGTACACGAGCCGGAGGCCGAAACGGTCGGCGAAGGCTCCGGAACCCAGCGCGAGGCCGGCGCGAGTGGCGATGAAGACGACTATCACCCATTGGACCGAGGCCAGGTCGGTCTCGAATGCGTCGCGCATGGCCGGCAGGCCGACGTTGACCGCGAAGTCGAGGGAGGCCAGGACCATGCCCAGCGCGGCCGCGGATGCCAGCAGGATGGTGCGCCACGTGATCCGACCGGGCATCGCCGGCGCGTTGGTGTCGGATTCGGCGCGCATGGCGGTTGATTTTACGCCATGCGCCCAGAGCGCGGCGGGAAATGACCGGGCCTAAACGCCGGTCAATCGGGTGGAACCGGCGTCACAGGACGGGCGGTACGATCAGCACGTGGACGCGTTCGGAGCCGGCGCGTTCGGAGTCCATGTCGCTGATGCGATGCCCGACAACGGCCGCTTCAGCCGGCTCTTCAAACATGAGAGCCAGAATGTCGGCACTCTCCCGGGCCCGCTGAATGTCACGCTGGTGGATACTGCTGGACGCTTCGATGGCAACCCAGAGCCACTCCTGACCGTCTTTGCGTTCGGCTCGCAGTATGACGTCGGTGGCTTCCACTCGGCTGTCCTGATCGTCGGTGATCAAGCCGCCGGCCAGGGCCGAGTCCATCCGTTCCACCAACTCCGGCAGCGGTTCCAGCAGTTCGCTTTGCATGATCCGCGCGCGCCGCAGCCCCAGAGCCTGGCTGACCCGCGACCGCACGCTGCGGTGCAGTTTCGTTTCCAGCGCCACGCCCCTGAGGTAGCCGACATCAATGGCCAACTGCCGGACGGTTTCCACCAACTGGGCGACGGCTTCCTCCAAGCGCGTTAGCCGGTCTTCAACGCTAGCCAATCTTTCTTCCACGCGCTCCAGCCGGTCTTCAACGTTCGCCAATCTTTCTTCCACGCGCTCCAGGCGATTTTCCACGCGCTCCAGCCGGTTCTCCACGGCTTCCATGCGCGCTGGCAACCCGAGAAACTCCTGGGTGAGCGTTGAGCGCAGCAGCAATTCTCTGGCCGCCGGGTTCGCCTGCAACTCGGCCATCATTCGAGCGACCAGGGATTCAGGGTCGATCTGCGGTTCAGTAGCCATAGCGATTCGCCTCAGACAGGATTGCTACCATTATAGTCGGTCGAATGTTGGTCCGCCTGAAATCACGCCAGCCCGCGCTCGGCCAGGACGGGGCGGATGGCTTCGATCAGGGGCGGCAGGTACTCGTTCCAGTCGCCAACGATGCCGTAGTCGGCGGCGCGGAAGATGGCGGCGCGGTGGTTACGGTTGATGGCGAGAATCACGCCGGCCTTCTGGATGCCCACGGTGTGGTTGAAGGCGCCGCGGATACCGACTGCGAGGTAGACCTGTGGGGCGATGGTGCGGCCGCTGATGCCTACCTGGATGTGGTGGGGGAGCCAGCCGGAGTGCACGACGTTGCGGGTGGTGCAGATGGGCGCGCCGATGCTGGAAGCCAGTTGCTGAGCCGCCGCGACGCTCTCTTCGCCGATGCCCATGCCGAGGCCGACCACGACTTCAGCGGACGTGAGTTCCAGCGCCCCGTGTTCTTCGGAAACGTGCTCGCTGACCAGAGTGACGTCAACATCGCCGGTGGGAGACGCCGGGATGGCCTCGACTACGGCGGTTGCGCCCGGTTCGGGCGCGCCGGGAGAAAGCACGCCGGGGCGGAGGGTGACCAGGTTGGGGAGCGTCTTGGAGAGGATGGGCGCCACGACGTTGCCGCCGAGGGCCGGCTTGAGCTGGACCAGCTGACCGGCGTCGTTGATCTCGAGGTCGATGGCGTCGCCGGTGAGGCCGAGCCCGCGGCGGGCGGCGATGCGAGCGGCCAGGTCGCGGCCATCGGCGGTGGCGGCGAAAAGGATGGCATAGGGCGGTTGATCGCCGATGGCCTCTGAGAGCGCCCGGGAAACACCCCGGCCACAGAGGATACCCAGGTTGGTGGTGTCCAGGGTGAGGACGCGGTCGGCGCCGGCTTCGGCCAGCTGAGCGGTGACATCTGCTGACGGCTGGCCGTCCTGGATGACGATGGCGACGACTTCGCTCTGGGTGATGGGAGTGAGGGCGCGGGCCTTGCCGAGCATTTCCAGGGTGACCTGGCGCACGCCGTCTGCGGCCAGCTCGGCGACCACCCAGATGCCGCGGTCGCCGCCGGCGTAGCGGGGCAGCGTGGCTTCTCCGGAACCCGAATCCGCGTCTGCGGAGAGGGTGGCCAGACGGTCACGGAGCATGTCGGCGACCTGGCGGGCTGCCTTCTCGGGGGTCTCGTCGCGGATCACGACGGCGAGGCGGTCGGGCTCGACGAGGCGGATGTCCTCGACCCAGGTTGGTGAGCCGTCGAGGCCGAACAGGGACAGATCGTCGGTAAGGTCGGCGCAGGTGAGCTGCTCAATGCTGCGCTCCTGGGCCTCGGTCATCTCGTCGCGGCCGGGATAGCGTTCCTGGCCGGCGCCCTCGGTGACGCAGACCACGGCGGGCAGCGGGCACTCGATGACCTGGTAGCCCTCGTCGGTGGCGCGTTCGGCGACGATGCGATTGCCGGCGCGGTCCACGTCCAGTTTGCGAACGTTGCTGATGTGAGGCAAGCCCATCAACTCGGCCACCTCCGGGCCGACCTGGCCAGTCTCGGCATCGCTGCTGTTGCGTCCACATACGATGAGGTCGGCGGATTCGCGTTGCAGGGCCAACGCGAGAGCCTGCGCGGTGGCCAGGGTGTCGCTTCCGGCCAGGGCGCGGTCGGAGAGGAGGATGCCGCGGTCGGCGCCCAGAGCGTAGCACTGGGTCAGGCCCTCGGCGGCGTTGGGCGGGCCCATGGACAGCGCAATGACGGAGTCATCTGCGCCGTCCTTGAGGTCGACGGCCATGTTGATTCCGAGCAGGTCGAAGGGGTTGATCTCCGACGGGACACCCTCGCGCTGGATTACCTTGTTCTCGTAGTCGAACTCAATGCGGGAGACGACGGGGACGAATTTGACGCAGACCGCGATTTTCATCGGACTTGGGCTCCTTGGCGGGAAACTAGGGTACGGCGGCGGTCAGCCGGCTGCGGATCTCGGACTCCAGGAGGCTGAGTTCCTCGCTGATTGACACGGGAAAGTGATCGGGTTGGCGGAGACTGCGATGGCCTTGAGGTAGCCGGGAAAGGCCGTCAGCCACGCGCTGGCGGGCGTCGCCGATGTCGCTGGGCGGGATGACGCGGCGGCCGTCCTGCATCGCCTGAACTAACAAAGGCTCCCCCAATGACGGGGTTTCGGTGGACAGGCCGATGATGTCGGCGGACATCACGCCCTCGGGGTCGTGATGGCGGAACACCTGCTTGGCGGCAGGCAGAGATGCTTTGTCCTCGCTGAGCTTCATCACCGGCCGGCCTTTGTAGTTGACCATCTTGTAGACGATCTCACAGGACGGGGCGTCGGCGGAGACGCCGACACGGGTGCCCACGCCGAACATGTCGATGGGCGCGCCTGCCGAGACGAGGCGATCGATGGCGTACTCGTCGAGGCCGCCGCTGGCCACGATGCGCACGTAGTCAAGGCCGGCGTCGTTGAGGATGCGCCGCACCTGGCGGCTGAGCGCGTCGAAGTCGCCGGAGTCCAGGCGGACGCCGGTGAGTCGGTGGCCGTCGCTCTGCATCTCGCGGGCGACCTCCACGGCGGCGTGTGCGCCCCCGACGGTGTCGTAGGTGTCGAGCAGAAGGATGCTGCGGTCGGGGAACATGCGGGAGTAGGCGCGGAAGGCGTCGATCTCGGCATCGAAACTGGTGATATAGGAATGGGCCATGGTGCCGGTGGGCGGGATGCCGTAGCGGCGGGCGGCGAGGACGTTGCTGGTCGCGCCAAAACCGGCGATGTAGGACGCCCGGGCCATCTTCAGGCTGGCCTCGGAACCGTGGGTGCGGCGGGCGGCGAAGTCGGCGATGGGCCGGCCCTGGGCAGCGTCAACACAGCGAGCGGACTTGGTGGCCAGCAGGGTCTGGTACTGGACCTGGTTCATAATGATGGTTTCGGCCAACTGGGCGTCGATGATCGGGCCCGTGACCTCCAGGACTGGCTCATTGGCGAAGAACAGACTGCCCTCCGGCATGGCGCGGACGCTGCCGCTAAAGCGAAAACCGCGCAGGTGATCGAGAAAGTCCGCGGTGAAGATGCCAGTGCTGCGGAGGTACTCGATGCTGTCAATGTCGAAGGACAAGGCTTCCAGGCAGTCCAGGGCATCGTCGACGCCGGCGGCGACCAGGTAGCCCCGGTCCGGTGGGTACTCGCGCACGTACAGACTGAAAGTGGCCTCGCTGTTGATGCCCTCAGCGAAATACGATTGGGCCATGGTCAGCTCGTATAGGTCGGTGAGCAGGCCGATTTCGCCGGCGGGCAACGGCAGGTACGGAGGTTGGCTTGAAAGGGTCATGGACGGGGATCGCCTCGCGCCGCAACGCGGCGTCCGTGCGGGATACTGGCATTATCGGGCGGCAGGTTGGGGAGAGTCAAACGGGTCGCCAACGAGCGCGGCGCCGGCGATCCATATGGTATATTTATGCGGCATTTTTGCCGAATGTCATCGGCCTGCAGGAGCGCTTTACCATGCCCGCCAGCGCAGATATCACCGCCATTACAAACGGTACCATCACGTCGCCGCAGGGGTTTTCCGCCGGCGGCGTATTCATCGGCCTCAAGACCCGAGGCGAAGACAAGCTGGACCTTGCCATGCTGGTCTCGGACAGCCCCTGCTCAATCGGAGGGGTGTTCACGACCTCGGCGATACGGTCGGCCACCGTGGACCTGGACCGGGAGCGCGTGGCGCGCGGGCTTGCCCGCGCGTTGATCGTCAACGCGGGGATCGCCAACACATGCGTGGGCGCGCAAGGGTACAAGGACGCCGAGGAGATGACGCGGCTGGCGGCCGAGAAATTGGGTGTCACCGCCGAGGACGTGCTCGTGTGCAGCACCGGCGTCATCGGAGTGGAACTGCCGATGTCGCTGATCCGGTCGGGTGTGACGGAGATTGCACTGGACGATGACGGCGGGCCCGAACTCGCGCGGGCGATGATGACGACGGACACGCATCCCAAGGAAACGGCGGTGTCTTTCACGGCGTCCACGGGGCAGACAATTACCATCGGCGGCGTGGCGAAAGGGTCGGGAATGATCAACCCGAACATGGCGACGATGCTTTCGTTCGCTGCCACGGACGCGGCGGTTGACCCCGGGTTCCTGCAAATGACGGTCAAGGCGGTTGCTGACGAAACCTACAACATGCTGACCGTGGACGGAGACAGCAGCACCAACGACACCTTCCTGGCGTTCGCCAACGGCCGGGCGGGCAATCCCGTCATCGACGACCGCTCTCCAGATGCTGAAGCGTTCACGACCGCCCTGCACCAGGTGTGCGCCAACCTGACGCGGATGCTGGCGCGGGACGGTGAAGGCGCCACGCGGCTTCTCACCGTGCAGGTGGACGGCGCGAGGGATGCCATCGACGCGCGCAAGGCGGCGTTGACCATCGCGGGAAGTCCGTTGGTCAAGTCCGCGGTGTACGGCGCAGACCCCAACTGGGGCCGGCTGATGATGGCGCTGGGCCGCAGTGGGGCGGAGGCAGTGGAGGAGAAGGTTGACCTGTTCGTCAATGGGGTTTGCATCATGGAGGCGGGAACGCCGATACCGTTCCACCGGGATGCGGTGGTGGCGTTGATGTCCGGCGAGCAGGTGGACTTCCGAGTCAGCCTCAACCTGGCGGCCGGGGAGGCGACGGCATACGGCTGCGACCTCACCGAGCAGTACGTCATCATCAACAGCGCGTACACGACCTAGTCGGCCACTGCGCCACCGGTCCGGCGCCGGTCGCGGGCCGTACTGATCCCACCACCTTACGCCGCAGGGTGAGGAACGCTCACGTGTCACAACAGTTCGCGGAGCCGCCCATCGTGGTCAAGATTGGCGGGAGTACTCTCGGCGGAAACGATACCTCGTTGCAGGACCTTGTGGCCCTGCACGCTTCTGGAAAACCGGTGGTAATTGTCCACGGGGGCGGCAACGTCATCAGCGAGTGGATGCAGCGGCAGAATCTGGCTCCGAACTTTGTGAACGGGTTGCGGGTGACCGATGGGCCGTCGCTGGAGATCGTGGTGGCCGTTCTGGGCGGTCTGGTGAACAAGGAACTGACCGCGCAGATGCAGCGACTGGGCGCGCCTACCATCGGAATCAGCGGCATGGACGGCAATCTTTTGCAGGCCCACGTGGCGAATCCGGACCTGGGTTACGTGGGCGAGGTTACCGCCGTCGAAACCGGGCCGGTGCGGGCGATTGTATCGGCGGGGTTCATACCCATGGTGTCGCCCATCGCGGTGGATGTCAGCCGGGACAGCGAGCACGCGGGTCAACCGCTGAACGTGAATGGAGATACGGCGGCTGGCGCACTGGCCCACGCACTACAAGCGGAACGTATCATTTTCCTGACCGACGTGGCTGGCGTAATGGACAACGGCGGCCGGGTGATTCCACGACTGGACGCGCGGGGCGCGGAGCAACTGCGGGCCTCGGGTGTGGCGCGTGGCGGGATGCTGCCCAAGCTGGCGGCGTGCCTGGACGCCCTGGCCGACGCGGCCGTTCCGATGGCGCACATTGTGGACGGGCGGGAACCCGGCGCGGTGATGAACTGCGTGAACGGGAGGCCGGTGGGGACGCGGATCACAGCCTGATCGCTGTGGGCCGCCGGACGCTGCCGGGGTGAAACTTCAGAAGATCCAGCGCAGCAAAAGCCAGGTTAGCAGACCAGCTCCGACCAGCGCCGCCAGGATAATAACTGCCAACACTGCCAAGCAGCAGCCGAACCATCGAGTCAGCGGATCCGACGGCGGTTCCAGAAACTCAGCCGGCGCCCCGATATAAATTTCCAGCCGGTACCGTGCCAGTTTAGCCTCGACTCCGATATCCCAGTAATTCAACAGAAAGCCCAGGCCGGCCGCCACACCAAAGGGCGGCAGAACCTTGAATAGTATGCGACCGGCGAGCCTCAAAACCGCCCGCTGGCTGCGCCGGCGCAGCCAGCGGGAAACCCGGGCGCTGATTGCGTCATACGCGCCGGACAACGCGCCGGCTCGATTGGGGTCCCGGCCCTGCGCCAGGAGTTCGGCCAGGCCTGCCGACGCATTTTCGTCCAGGTGCGGTAAATATACTGCAACCAGATCAGCGCACATCGCCCGGCGCAACCGATTCAGAATCGGCAGTTCGATCAGGAAAACCGCCAATAGACCGGTTATGACGCCCAAGCCTGGAACCAGGGCGCAGATCCCGACGAGCGCGCCAATGGCTCCCGCCCGGAGACGGGTGCGCCTGATTACGGCGCTGGCCTGCGAGCGCAGATCTTCCAGGTTGGATGGATTGGTCACTATCGTTCCGGGCCGGGCAAGGCCATACGAAAACCGGGGCGGGTCACTCACCCGCCCCGGTTTTCGCATTTCACGAGCCGGTTGACGCCGGGATCAGGCGGCGATGAGATCCTTCGCGACGGCGTCGGGGATCAGGTTGCCCTCGGCTTCCAGGTGCGCCTGGATGGCATCGGCGGCGGCGTTGACCAGTTCGGGATCCAGGTTGGCGGCGGCGTCGGGATACCCGGCCTCGGAGAGATAAGTGGCCGTCTGCTCCCGGAGCTGCTCCAGGGAAAACTCGAGCTGGGCGTCACTGTCGCGCATTTCCTCGGGGTAGTCGACGTGGGACCCGCCGGCTCCCAGCTTGTCGTAGCCGCCCTTGTGCCAGTGACCGCGGGCTCCGTGGGGGTCGAAGCGGATGATCTCAACGCCGTTGACGTCCACGCCGAAGGTGGGGCCGCCGAACTTGGCCTTCAAGCAGCGCAGGGGCCAGAGATACATCGTGACGTCGCCGGTCTTGCTCAACGGGCGAACCATTACGCGGCCCAGATAGGACTCGCCATCAATCATCGTTGCCATGAAAATATCCTCCTGACGGCGGTTTCAATCCGCCGGTTTCTGACCGACGTATGGTAACACAACACCGATTAGCCATCGCGTTAGCCATCGCTCGGTTCCGGCTTACCATACCCGATTTGCGGCGAGGAGACGTCAGAATTAAGATTTACGGGATTTTATGATTTGGCCGGATTGGGAGATCTCCGTCAGAGAACGGTTCCAATCCTGATAATCCCCAAATCTTGAAAATCATGATTCTGACGATTTACGAAAGTCGGTACGCGTGAGGACTTGGATTGACGGAAAGGCCACAGAGGCGAGATACAGTAAAGCAGCAACGGTTATACTCACTGCACCCACAAAGTTGAGAGATGTGATGACTCGTTCAACCCTGAAAGCCGCGAGCGTGACACTGCTGGCCGCGTTTTTCGCGTTGGCCGTGGTCGCGTGCGCACAAAGCGCGGCGCCGGCGGAACCGTCCGCAGAGCCGGTGAGCCCGACGGCGGCGCCGGCGTCGGGAGGCTCCGCGCCGGCGGCTGAGCCCACCACCGCGCCCGCGGAGTCAGTCGAGGCGACGCCGGGGGTTGTGTTGCCCACCGGTGAACTGCCGGCCACGAGTTCGCCCACTTCGACACCGGCCCGGGAAGCAGCAGCCAGACCAATAGCGCAGGATATCCCGAACGTCGAGGGCATCGACGCGTGGCTCAACACGGATGATGCGCTGACCATCCAGAGACTGGTTGGCGAGGGCAACGTGGTGCTGGTCGACTTCTGGACCTACACCTGCGTCAACTGCATCCGGACGCTGCCGTTCCTGCGGGACTGGTGGTCGCGATACGAGGACGACGGGCTGGTGATCCTGGGCATCCACACGCCGGAGTTCGAGTTCGAGAAGGACTACGACAACGTCGCGGAAGCGCTGGATACCCACGAAATCGGATGGCCGGTGGCCCAGGACAACGCCAGGGTCACGTGGCGCAATTTCGAGAACCGCTACTGGCCGGCGAAGTACCTGTTCAACAGCCATGGCGAGATGATCTACTCGCACTTTGGCGAAGGGGCCTACGGCGAAACCGAGCAGAAGATACGCAACGCGCTGGTGGAAGCGGGGGCAGATTTGTCGGACGATCCACTGGACCTGCCGGAAGACCAGGTACGGGATGCGGCGTTCCAGGCGGCTCGAATTGGCGGACGCGCTCCGGTGACGCCCGAACTGTACGCCGGATGGGAGCGGAACGTGGGCGTGGCCCGGTCGGGGCGGCACCCCTACGTGGCCCAGTTTGAGGACTATTTCCAGTCGATCCTCGACGGCGGCAACGGCCTTATCGACGTTTCCGTGCCGCAGGATCTGAACCCGCACCTGCTGTACTTCCAGGGTCAATGGTCGGTGGAACCGGAACGGATCCGACACGCGCGAGTGACCGAGGATCTGGAGGACTACCTGGCGTTGAACTATGCGGCCAAGAGCGTAAATGCCGTCATTACCTCCGACTCGGGCGAGCCGTACCAGGTGGTGGTCACTGCAGATGGAGCAATGCTCACCGAAGAGAACGCGGGCGCGGACGTCCAGTGGGACGAGAATGGCTATTCGTACATCATGGTGGACGAACCGAGAATGTACGGGATCATCGATAATCCGCAGTATCTGCCGCAGTCGATCCTGACGATGCGGTCTAACTCCGATGACTTCGGTCTGTTCGCCTTCACCTTCGGCGTGTATGCGGAGGGTCCCTGATGCGGGCGGTCCTGCTGGCGGGCGCCATCGTGATCGGGCTGATGACCCTGGCTGCATGCGGAGGATCGGCAAACTCGACCGCATCCGATCAGCCTTCCGCACCGCCGGTCATCCAGGTGCCCACGGCTGATCCGGGGGACGGCTCCATCGAATCTCATCTCGCAACCAAGGTGTTGGAGGTTGGGACGCAGAGAGTCGCGTTCCTGCTGAATACGCAGAAAGCGCTGGTCAAAGCTCCTCAAGTCAACATTTCCGTAGCGCCCGTTGACGGGTCGGTCCCGCCGGCGGAGATAACCGCGCCCTACAATGCCTGGCCATACGGGGTGCGGGGATCGTACGCGGCGGCGGTTGACTTTCCCGCTCCCGGGGACTACCGGCTGACGGTGATGCCGGTGGGCGGTGAGGTTTCGGGAGAGGCGGTAATCGACGTTTCGGTGCTGGAAGACTCGCCAATACCATCGGTTGGAGAGTCGGCTCCGCCCAGCGAGACCAAGACGCTTGACGATCCTGCGGAAATTACCAACCTGACCACCGCGTACGAGCCGGATGACGAGCTCTACCGCATGTCTATTTCAGACGCTATCGAGTCGGGCCGGCCATCGGTGGTGGTGTTTGCCACGCCGGCGTTCTGCACGAGTCCGACGTGTGGCCCGCAGGTGGATACGGTGTCGGAATTGAGGGTCGAACACCCCGACGCCGCCAACTACATCCACGTTGAACTGTACAATAACCCGGAGGAGATACAGGGCGATCTGAGCCGCGCAGAGCTGGTTCCCGCGGCGGACGAATGGGGGTTCACGCAGATCCCCGGCTGGACCAACGAGTCCTGGGTGTTTGTGCTGGACGGCGACGGTGTGGTGCGACACAGGTTCGAGGGGTTTGCGACGCTGATGGAGCTGGAAGCGGCGTTGGCCGAGGTGGATGGTCTTTAGACTGTACATCCTCACGGGATGGGCAAGTCGGGCGTGACAATTGGTAACAACCGGCAAATCCGAGTAATTGACCGGGCAATTGGCCCGTGTTAGAGTTCTTTGTGAAAAGCTGAGATGGAGACGAGTAAGCGGACGACGAGCGTCGCAGCGAGCCTGAGCCGGTGAAAGCAGGCACGGTTGTCCCGCCCAAAATCCCTCCGGAGCTGCCGGCTGAAATCCGCCTGCCGAAATCGGCGGCAAGTAAGCTCAGGCCGGGCTCGTTGCCCGTTAGAAGCAACGGGACATGATGGTGTCCTGCCAGAGAGGTCCAATGCACCCGGGATCCGGGAGCTGAGGGCAAATAGGGTGGTACCGCGGGCAATCGTCCGTCCCTATGGGACGGGCTTTTTTTGTGTCGCAGTGACATTGATCCGCACGTTCTGGTGGCACGATCTGGCAGAAGGAACGACCTCTTACGGAGATACACCGTGAAACTGAAGGGTGCGGAAATAATCTGCGAAAGCCTGCTGAGGGAAGGAGTCGAAGCGCTGTTCGGCCACCCGGGAGGCGCAATACTGCCGTTCTACGACGCGCTGTGGTCATACCCCCAGCTGCGGCACGTGCTGGTGCGGCACGAGCAGTCGGCGGCGCACGCGGCGGACGGCTATGCCCGGATGACCGGGAAGCCGGGCGTGTGCGTGGCCACGTCAGGACCGGGAGCTACCAACCTGGTGACCGGTATCATGGGCGCCAAGGCGGACAGCGTGCCGCTGGTGGCGATCACCGGTCAGGTGGCCCGGGCCGCCCTGGGAACCGAAGCGTTCCAGGAGTGCGACATCTGCAGCATCGCCTCGGTGTGCACCAAGCGAACGTACTTGGTGCTGTCCGCAAACGACCTGGCGCGCACGATACGGGAGGCGTTCCGCGTGGCCCAGGAAGGGCGCCCGGGTCCGGTGTTGATCGACGTGCCCCGGGACGTGCAGCTGGAAGAGGCGGAGTTCGAGTATGCGGAAGCGCCCGCGCTGGCAGAGACGCGGCTATCCGAAGAAACGCTGGAAAACGTCCGCAAGGCGGCGGATCTCATCAACCAGGCAGAGCGGCCGGTGATCATCGCGGGTCACGGAATCGTCAACTCGCGAGCGTTTGACGAGCTGCTGGCGTTGGCGGAAGGATCCGGCATCCCGGTAATCAACACCCTGCTGGGGTTGAGCAGTTTCCCGAGGAACCACCCCCAGAGCCTGGGTATGCTCGGCATGCACGGGATGTACTGGTGCAACATGGTGGTTGACCAGGCGGACGTCATTATAGGACTGGGTATGCGGTTCGACGACCGGGTCACGGGCCGGGTGTCGGGGTTTGCTCCCCACGCCAGGATTGTGCACCTGGATATCGAAGCCACCCAGGTGGGGCGGATTGTGCCGGCGGAAGTGCCGCTGGTCGGAGACGCCAGGCCCATCCTGAAGGCGCTGGATCCGTTGGTACAGAAAGTGGACCGGTCGGAATGGATGGCAACAATCGCCCAACTCAGGGCGCAGCACCCGTCGCTGGCGATTCCGCAGAGCGACGCTCTGATGCCCCAGCAGGTGCTCACCGAGATGAACGAGATGCTGCAGGCCGACGATGACGCGGTGGTGGTGACCGGGGTGGGCCAGCATCAGATGTGGGCGGCGCAATACCTGTTCCTGAACCAGCCGAACTCTTTTGTGACGTCCGGCGGATTGGGTGCGATGGGCTTCGAGGTGCCCGCGGCGCTGGGCGCGCAGCTGGCTCGGCCCGGGTCCACCGTCTGGTCGGTCGCGGGAGATGGCGGGTTCCAGATGACGTTGCAGGAACTGATAACAGCCGTGGAAGAAAAACTGCCCATCAAGATAGCGTTGTTCAACAACGGATACCTGGGCATGGTGCGCCAGTGGCAGGAGATGTTCTTCGACGGGCATATAAAAGAGGTGCCGATGCCGGGGCCGGACTACGTCAAGCTGGCCGACGCCTACGGCATCCCCGCGCTGAGGGTAGAGCATCAGGAAGACGTGGCCGCCGCGTTGCAGCAGGCCAAGGACTATGACGGGCCGTTCCTCATCGAGTTTGTGGTCGAGCGGGAAACCAACGTGTTTCCCATGGTTCCGCCGGGCGGTTCGCTGGCCGACACGATGGAAGACCCCAGGACCATGGCGGTGGCCCGGTGACGGGCGCGGGAATGATGCCCTCACGCGTACCCGGTTCGTCATCGCGAGGAGCGAAGCGACGCGGCGATCTCGTTCCCTCGGTGGTGTTCCTTCCCCCGGTGAGATTGCCGCGCTGCGCTCGCAAAGACGGTTCCAGTGAGACCAGGTATGCGTGAGGGCGGATGCTGACTTGCCGCTGCGCGGGGTTGGTGGTAGAAATAGGCATCGCCCAGAGAAGATTGCTGCGAACGGAGGTGCAGAATGCCCCGGGTCACTATCCAGGAAGCTTCGCGGATCCTGAACGTCTCTCAGGACGTAATCCGCAAGGACGTCCGCGACGGCAAGCTCCAAGCCACCCGTGAAGGCGGCCCGACTGGCAACCGGTGGATGGTGGACATCCCGGACGACGTCGAGGGATACACCGACGACTTCAAGGAAGGTATCCACGAATTGGCGCGAAGCCTCACCCCGTGGTGGTACGACAACCCCCGGCGCGAGGGCGTGGTGCACTATCTGGAAAGCCTGGGAATCGAGGAAGTGGAGCCCTTCTTTTTGTGTGGCTCCAAGGGCGAAGATATCTGGCCGGCCACCGGGCACGACACGCGGCAAAGGTGCCCCGAGTGCATACTTGAGGTCCACGATCAGGGCCTGCCGATGGAGACCAGGGAATAACCCGGCGAACCCCGCAATCGAGTACGAGCCGCGATTTCGCGGCTCGTTTCGTTTGCTCTGTGGATGTGGGGGTCACTGTGGACTCCACAGGCCCCGGATTGCCGATCACGTCGGCCCAGCGGCGAACGGCTTCAGAGCGGCGTAGATCACGTCGTTGATCGGCGTGGGGACGCCGGCTGATTCCCCGGCGCGAACCACGGCCCCGTTGAGCGCCTCCAGTTCCATGGGCCGTCCGGCCAACAGGTCGGCGTGCATCGACGCGCTCATGGCGCCCTTGGCGGACTGCATATAGGCGAGAGTGTCGGCGACTATCGTCGGGGCCAGGTCCACGCCGGAAGCGCGGCCGGCCCGTTCGATCTCGGACATGCAACCGACAATGATCTTGTGCCACTCGGGCCGGGGCAGCAGGTCGCGCAGGTACTCGCGGGCCAGCGAAGTGGCGCCGGCCATCGTGGTGATAAACAGAAACTTGGTCCACAGGGTGACGGCGATGTCTTCCGACGCCTCAGCGGGCACGCCGGCATCCCGAAAGGCGGCGCAGACGACTTCGGCCCTCGCCTGGTGGGAAGGGTCGCTGCCACGGATGCTGCCGGTGACGATGCGGACGATGTCGCCGGCCTGGGTAACGGCGCCGGGACCGGAACGGCCGGCTTCGATATACGCCGCGCCAGGCAGGGGCGCCGCGTGAGGAAAAGCATCCACCAGTGGAAGATAGGAGTCGATGCCGTTTTGAAGGCAGAGGATCGCCGTGTCGGAGCCGATCATGGGGGCCATTTCCGGTACGGCCACGGCGTTGTGGTAAGTTTTGGTGGTGAGCAGGGCAAGATCGACGGTGCCCACCTGGGCGGGCTGGTCGGTGGCGGAACAGGGAACGACGAAATCGCCGGCCTGGGTTTTCATCAGCAACCCGTTGGCACGGATCGCATCAAGATGTTCGCCGCGGGCGATGAGGGTCACGTCGTGCCCGGCGCGGGCCAGCATGCCGCCGAAGTAGCCCCCAATGCTGCCGGCGCCCATCACTGCCACTTTCATCAATTCACTCCCATATTCAAGCGTCACTGTGTCCAGCAGCAGTATGCCATAGCCGGGAAGTGCGGTGTCGGGCCGCCTCAGCGTTGCAGGGCAATCGCACCATCGCCGTCATTCCTGCTTTCGCAGGAATCCAGTGGTCGAATTTGTCAAATACACTTCAAATTCTTTCATGCTATGACTAATGGACTCCGGCATTCGCCGGAGTGACGGGCGTGGAGCCTATGATGCGATTGCCCTGCTCAGCGTTGACGGTGGTTATTCCCGGTGCTAAATTGACTGAGATGATGATATTTATCGCCCAGAATTATGAGGAGGGCTCCCATGGACTTTGGACTGTTCACAACGTGGAACGCCGTTTACGAAGGCGGCAAGGTGCCCTGGGACCCTGAGTATCAGGGCGGAAGGCTCCTCGAACCCGAGGCGTACAAGCAGAACTTCAAGGAAATCGACCACATCGAGGCTGCGGGTTGGGACTACGTTTGGCTGGGCGGCGGTCACTTCTCCACCCAGGGCAGCATGGATCCCCAGTCGCTCATGCTGTCGGCAGTCATCGCCAACCACACCGAGAACATCAGGATCGGCACCTCCATCCACCGTCCGACCCTGCGGCTGCCGGGTGAGACCGTTTCGGAGCGGGCGTTGCCCCACGAACGCTACGCCTTTGACAATCTCCAGCCGGAGGACCCATTCCAGGTCGCGGAACAGGTAGCCATCGTGGACCAGGTCAGCGAGGGCCGGTTTATCTACGGCCCGGGGGCGCGCACTCGTGGCTCTGAGGAACGCCGGGAGTATTTCTACGAATACCTCGAGCTCCTCAAGCAGCTCTGGAACGAGGACAGGTTCTCCGGGTTCGAGGGCAAGTACTTCAACTATCCCGCGTTCTACGAAGATTACATGAGCATCCCCAAGCCGGTGCAGAAGCCGATGCCCATGTTGCTACCCGTGGACAGCCAGGAGAGCTTCGTTCCCATGGGCGAGCATGGCTATCGCATCGCCATCGGCGCCGGAAGTTCCCCCCACAACCTTCGCGGCTCCGCTATCCTGAGGCAGGACGTGCAGGATTACCGCAACGCGTGGTTCGACGCCGGGCACGAGGGAAATCCTTCCACCGTGGTGCGCGTGCCGACCCTGGTCGCCGACACCAAGGAGAAAGCGGACCGGCGGGTCGAAGATCTGATGAACCTGGCGCGCATTTACTACGCCGGTCGTGTCGCCATCGGCAGCACCGACGCCGGCAGCGCGGGCCCGGACGCCACCGAGGAGGTCAACCTCTTCGGCACCCCGGAAGAGGTGGTCGAGAAGATCCACATGTTCCGGGAGGCTTTCACCACCGACGAGATCATGTTCGAGTGCAACTGGACGTCGTCCGTTCCGCGGGAAGTGGTCATGGACACCCTGAAATGCATCTCCGAGGATGTGATACCGCACTTCAAGTAGCCGGCAAGTATCCTGGTTCTCACACCCGCCCCGTAGTCTGGTGAATTCGGGGCGGGTATTCTTGTAACATTCTGTAACGAGTTTCCTATTGGGAACGTTCTCAACAACAGTCCGCGTCGGCAATCCGGCCGGTGGCGACACGTTTGAAGTGGAAGCGCTGGTGGATACCGGCGCCTCGCACTCCATATTCCCGGCATCGCTGCTTGATGGATTGCGAGTCGCCCGGCGTTCGCAAATTGACGGCATGCCTGCCGACGGCAACGAGGTATCCTACTGGACCGGGTGGGCGCTGATCGGGATTGACGGCGAAGAAGGCCCCTGCCGGGTGATTTTCGGACCAGAGGGCGATGGCAACAGCGTGATTGGGGCGACGACCCTGCAGGTGCTGTTGTTCAAGGTGGATCCGGTGCGAGAGGTTTTGGAACCCACCACTCGGGTGCGTCTGTGAAACTGGCCGGTCTTCCGGGATTGCTCAGCGTTATTGCTATTGTTGCTGCTGGACGAAGCGGCGGTAGATCCCTTACTGGTACAGGGCTTCCTGGTGGAACGAGTTGTCGTCGATGACCTTGTAGACGGCGCGCTCCAGCCATCGCCCCACCCAGACCAGGTTTCACACCCTGGAATCGGTGAGCCACCGGTCGGGACCAAATGCGATTGACCTGGGTTCTACCATGATGGAAACGACTCCTGTCAGCGGATGGGGTGGAGCAGGATTGCGGTCACGGCGACGGATGGCCGGAGGGCAGCAGTTCGAGCGCGTCGTCCACGGAAATACTGTCGCGATCGAAGAAGACCCGTGCGGTGGTGAAATCGAGGCGCCCGCCGCCACCGGAAACGAAGGAACCGGAGACCGGCGGAACTTCCGAATAATCACGACCGATGCCGAATTTAAGGTAATCGGTCCCAATGTGAATGACGACGCCACGGGTGGGGTCCGCGGGCAGCCAGCCGAGGTGGGGGTGCAAGAACTCGATCCAGGCGTGGGTCTCTCCGGGTTGACGGGTTAGAAGTCCGCTGACGTAGCGGGCGGGGATCCCGCGGGAGCGGAGCATGGCCAGGCCGAGATGTGCTAGGTCCTGGCAAACACCGCGCCGCGATACCAGGACATCCGCCGCGGCGGTGTTTACCGAAGTGTGGCCGCGCTCGTAGCGGATGTTTGTGTGGATCCACTGGACGACGTTGTCCACAGTGTAGAGCAACGTCGTCGCGCCGGCGGCGGCCTCCAGCGCAGCATTCCCCACGCTCTCCGGGTCGGCCAGCCGAGAAGCGGACAGGAATTCCTGGGCCTCCAAATCGTAGTCGGCGCCGCTGAGCGGCACGTCCGGTACAACCGGAGTGTGGCGGTTCAGGCAGACTTTTCCGATGGCGGCGATGATCAGCTCCTGGTGCGGCACGGTGATTTGGACCCGGTGGACAGTGTTCCCCAACCGGTCGGAATACTCGACCTGCTGGCCCGGCGGGAAAGTGGCCACACCGCAGGGCCCCGGCGTCTGGTACGTGTCGGCATATGCCGCGAGCCGGAGGAAATTGTGGTTTTGCACCACTATGTCGGAGTAGGAATACCGGGCCACGTAAGCGTAGTGCACCGGGACCGGTTCGAACGCTATCGAACCACCCAGCTCGGTTTGCATGATCCTCCTGACGAGTTATTGGTGACCCGACTGTTCGCCCCGGATACGCGCAGGTCGACGTGGCGCTCCTCGGCTGACCGCAGGTCTTAGCTCCGTGTCTGTTCCAGGATGGCTTCTTCTCCCAGATAGGCTTTTATCATATTCCTGGGTGTGGCCGGCGCTTCCGGTCGCCGCTCCTGCAATCAACCCTGAAGAGCGGCTTAGGTTTCCTCGCTCTGGACTGATGTGGCATAATTCATATTACCGATATTTTATATTGTAAACTGATATAATTCCTCCAGATTAGGTATTCAAAGCAGGGCAATCGCACCATCGCCGTCATTCCTGCGCAAGCAGGAATCTGGCGATCGAAATCGTTAAATACGCTTCAAATTAGTTCATTCTATGACCAATGGACTCCGGCTTTCGCCGGAGTGACGGGCGTGGAGCCTATGATGCGATTGCCCTGGTATTCATAGGAGGTAGCGCAATGGTATCGAAACGATTCTTGGTGATGGTCGGGGTTCTCGCCCTGGCAGTGGCCATGGGAGGATTCGCGCGGATGCAAGGGTCGCCGGCGGACTTTGACCCTTCGACGTACAAGAACCCCAACGAACTGTTGAAGGAAGTATCCGACGAGGTTCCCGAATTCGGCGGCGCTTTCCTGTCCGACAACCAGAGCGTGCTCAACATTTACCTCACCGGGAACGCGACTGAAGCGGCCAAACAGGAAAAGGCCCGGCAGGAGGTAGAAAAGCGGTTTGACGTGAAGCCGGGCTTGAGGCTGAACGTCATCAAGGGCGATTACACCATCACCCAGCTTTCTGACTGGTATGCCCTGATGAAGTCAGAGGGGATATGGGACCAGGAAGGGGTGATAATGACTGACCTGGACGAAGGCGCGAATGAGCTCTACATCGGAGTGGTGAACGCGGCGAACGTCGAACCCGTTTACACGTTCCTTGAGGGCATAGGCATACCGCGCGCCGCCGTGACGGTGGCGGTGGAGGAGCAACCGACCTCAAGCAGTCACTCGGTGCAGGGCCGGGCCCACAAGGACAAAATGGCCGGCGGCTACCAGATCAGCATTGGGGGCAGGAATTGCACAATGGGGTTCGTGGCCGTGAAGAGCGGTACTGCCGGCATGGTCACGGCCGGGCACTGCACGGAGGCGCCGCCTTACGACGGCGGCGTGACGTCCAGCAACCGGGTGCACCAGCCCAGTTCGTATAACCTGATCGGTTACGAGGACATCGACCCGGCGTTCTCGACTTCATTGGCCGGCTGCACCGATAGCGACGGCTGCCGATATTCCGATTCGGCATTTGTCGATTTCTCGTTCGGCGTGAAATACAACCGGGGCTGGATCGCCAAGCCGAGCAGCGACTGGGGAACAAGCGTTGACCCCGACACGGCTCGCTACAGCATTACCCGCGATTACGGGATTGCTATGATGGGAGATGAAGTCCTTAAGGTCGGCAGGTCCACGGGGCGAACCAGGGGAAACGTCACCCGCGTTTGCTTTGAATCAGACGACATGAGCAACACCAATTGGATAGGCACGTACCTGTGCCAGACTCAGGTCGGTGTCTCGGCGAACACCGGCGATAGCGGGTCGCCGGTGTTCGAGATTCGCAGCGGCGATCAGGTGCGGCTCGTGGGGATATTGACCCATCGAACTACGTCATCCTACAACTACAGCCCGTTGGGTGGTGTTTTCCTGGACTTGGGGAGAACCTCAACGTGGGACGTGTGCACGTCCGGTTGCTGACGTTCCGAGCGCAACTCGGTGATCCCCGGGCTTTGGCGAGGTCAGCCCGGCTTTTCGCTGATCGGGCGGTTATGCTATACTTGGCTTCACTCGCGGGCAGGCCGGTGTCGACTACCCTGCCCGCCGTTTCATGCAGAATCAAACGGGCACAGGAGCGTATTGGCGTTGAAGGTCACGAGGGACAACTCATCACCAATTGAGGTCACGCTGACGGTGGAATTGGCCACGGACGATGAGAGTCCGTTCATTGAACGCTCGTACCGTCGGGTCGTTTCGCGCCTCAACATCCCAGGGTTCCGTCGGGGAAGGGCGCCGCGCCACATCGTCGAAAGCATGATGGGCCGGACGGCCCTGCTCCAGGAAGCGCTGGAGTTCATGGTGCCGGAAACGCTGGACCAGGTCCTGCAGGACGAAGAAGTTTCGGCCTTCGGCGAGCCCAGCATCGAGGTTACCGAACTGGAGCCCGTGTCCTTCACGGCCACCGTGCCCCTGGAACCGACCGTGGACCTGGGCGACTATCGCGAGATTCGGGTCGAGAGCGACCCGGCGGAGGTCACGGAGGAGGAGGTTGACGGGGTGCTGGACCGGGTCCGGGATGAGCAAGCGGTGTGGGAACCGGTGGAAAGGGCCGCGGCGTACGGCGACCGTCTGAACCTGAATGTCCTGGGGACTATGGACGATGAAACGGTGGTGGAAGACGAGGACGTCGAGTACATTCCCAACGAGGAAAACGTGCTGCCGTTCCCTGGTTTTGCTCCCCATCTCGTTGGCCTGTCCGAGGACGACGAGAGCGAGTTCACGATCACGGTGCCCGAGGACTACCCCCGCGAGCAGTACGCGGGAAAGGACGTCCAATTCAAGGTCTCGGTGTTGTCGGTCAAGGAAAAGTCAGTACCGGAGCTGGACGATGAGTTCGCCAAGTCGGTGGGCGACGGGTTCGACGACCTTGAAGCGCTGCGGGACAGCATCCGGGAATCGCTGACGAGCCAGGCGGAGAACGCGGCCCGCAGCGATCTGGAGCAAAAGAGCCTGGAAGCGCTGTGCGACGTGGCAGTGGTCAACGCGTCCTCTCTGCTGTATGAGCGGGAGCTGGAGGCGATGCAGGCCGACCGGGAGCGAATGCTGCGGCAGCAGGGGCTGGACCTCGCGACCTACCTGCGCTTCATGGGTAAGTCGCCGGATGAGTTCCTTGACGAAATGCGCCCCAACGCGGAACGCCGCCTGGTCAGCGCGTTGGTGATGCGGAAGTTTGCTGAGGTCGAAGAAATCGAGATTTCCGACGACGACGTTCAATCGGAAACCGATCGCCTGCTGGATTTGTCAACCGGCGAGGAAGAGCAGGACGAGTCCAACTTGGACTCGCTGCGGGAGTTTCTCGGGTCGGAATCAACGCGGGACAACATCCGGTCCACGTTGCACAGCCGGCGGGTCATGGACCGGCTTATTGATATCGCCCAGGGCAACCTGGATGAGGATGGCGACGCAGAAGCGAGCTCGGCGGGCGATGAAACTGAAGAAGCTGGAGAGCCAGCAGCCGCCGATGATGTTGAAACCACCGATGCAAGCGATGGTGACGCCACCGCGAGCGATCCGGCGGAAGAACGGGAATGACGTTCGGACGCCCACCATTCCAGGAGAACCTACAGATGCCACGAAGTTCCCATCCCTCGGGCATGGTCACGCCGTCTAACGTGATCCCCGGGATTATCCGGCCGACTACCGAAGGCGAACGCGCCTTCAATCCGTACTCGCTGTTGCTGCAAGCCCGGATCATCTACCTGGGCACCCAGGTGGACGATGACATTTCCAACGCGATCGTTACGCAGCTGTTGTACTTGAGCTGGGAGAACCCCGAAGCGGACATCAGCCTGTACATCAACTCGCCAGGCGGGTCCGTGCTGGACGGCATGGCGATTTACGACACGATGCAGCTGATCAAGCCGGACGTGGCGACGGTCTGCCTGGGCAAAGCCGCCAGCATGGGCGCGGTGCTGTTGTCCGGCGGAACCAAAGGCAAGCGGTATTGCACGCGAAATTCGACGGTGCTGATCCATCAGGTGATGGGCGGTATTCAGGGCTCCGCGTCGGATATCGAGATCACGGCCCAGGAGATCCTGCGCCTGCGACAGCGCCTGAACACCATCCTGTCGGAGAACTGCGACCAGCCCTTTGACAAGATATCGCGAGATTCTGACCGAGACTACTGGATGGACGCGGAGACAGCAGTGGAATACGGCATCGTTGACCACGTCATGGACACGTTGCCTGATTCCTTCAGCAGCATGTTCGGCTAGTCGGCGACGCGACCCGACTTGCCCATAACCTGGCCCAATATCAGGAGACCGCAATGGCCGTTCCCTTTGAAGACTCCCCACTGCTGCAGCCCACCAACATCGTGCCCATGGTCATCGAGACCAGCCCACGGGGCGAGCGGGCGTTTGACATCTATTCCCTGCTCCTGCGGGAGCGGATCATCTACCTGGGAACGCCGATAACGGACCAGGTGGCGAACGTCATCATTGCACAGTTGCTGTACCTTGAGCGCGAGGATAGCGACCGTGACATCAGCCTGTACATCAACAGTCCGGGTGGATATATCGCCTCGGGGTTGGCCATCCTGGATACAATGCACCTGATCAACTCGCCGGTTTCGACCATATGCGTCGGGACTGCGGCAAGCATGGCGACGGTTCTGCTGGCCAACGGGATCAAGGGCAAGCGCTATTGCCTGGCAAACTCCACGGTGCACATGCACCAACCCAACGTGGGCAGTTTTCAGGGTCAGGCCGCCGATATCGAGATCCAGGCCAAGGAAATCGTTCGTCTCAAGGAACGGCTCACCAAGATCCTGTCGGGAGCGACCGGCCAGAGCATAGAAAAGATAGCCGACGACACCGACCGGGACTTCTTCCTGACCGCGGAAGAGGCCGTCGAATACGGGCTGGTCGACGAAATTCTCGGGACGCAGACTGAAGAAGAGGCTGCGGAAGCCGCGTAACGGCCGGACGCCGCTCAACTAATCCGGCCGAGGACCTACCGATGACCACCGGCAGCCGCAACTCCAATCGCAACTCTCATCGTTGCGCATTTTGCGGCAGCCAGTTCCCCCAGGGCCGTCTGGTTCGTCCGCCGGGCCAAACCCGGGGCGGGATCTGCTTCGACTGCATCCGCGAGTTGGCCAACTACGTGGCCGAGCGTGGCGGCAAGAAACGGCGGGAAGACAGCGGCAGTCAGGAGCGACCCAGCGATCGGGTCGAGCCGGCGGACAAACCGTCATCAAAACGCGGAAACGGCAACCGCATCCTGGTCCCCAGGGAAATTTATTCGGGCTTGGACGCCTATGTAATTGGGCAGGAAAAGGCCAAAAAAACCCTGGCCGTCGCGGTTTATAACCACTTCAAGCGTATTCGCGGTGAGGCGTCCGATCCCGACGTCGAGGTACAAAAATCCAATATCCTGCTGATTGGCCCCACGGGGTCTGGCAAGACCCTGCTTGCGGAAACCCTGGCCCGGTCGCTGGACGTGCCCTTCGCGATATGTGACGCCACATCGCTCACGGAGTCGGGTTACGTCGGCGAGGACGTCGAGAACATCCTGCTGCGGCTGATCCAGGCCGCTGATTGGGACATATCGCGGGCGGAACAGGGGATTATTTACATTGACGAGCTGGACAAGATCGCGCGGAAAGAAGGCATCAACCGCTCGATCACCCGGGACGTTGCGGGAGAAGGCGTCCAGCAGGAGTTGCTCAAAATCATAGAAGGCTGCGTCGCAAACGTGCCGCCGCAGGGGGGCCGAAAGCACCCTCACCAGGAAATGCTCCAGATCAACACCAAGAACATCCTGTTCATCTGCGGCGGAGCTTTCGACGGCTTGCAGGAGATAATCTCCAAGCGGGTGTCCTCGGGCTCGGCGATGGGGTTCTTGGCGCAGAACCAGGAACGCGCCGATAAAAAAGCGAACCATGTGGGGATGCTGGACTTGGTGACGCCCGAGGACCTGCTGCAGTTCGGGTTCATTCCGGAGTTGGTGGGACGGTTGCCGGTGGTCGCGGCGTTGCAGCCGTTGGACCGCGAAGATCTGATCCGGGTGCTGATTGAGCCTAGAAACGCGATAATCAAGCAGTACCAGCGGTTGTTCCACCTGGATGACGTCAAGTTGGAGTTCACCGACGACGCGCTGGAGGCGGCTGCCGAACGAGCGCTGACCTACCATACCGGAGCGCGGATCCTCCGGCACATCGTCGAGGACGCGCTGATGGAAGTGATGTACGAGTTGCCGTCGCTGCGGGATATAGGCCGCTGTGTCGTCAACGGCGACGCCATCACCGGGGAGGCGTCACCCAAGCTCTACCGGCGCGGCGGCGGAAGGCATCTGACGCTGAAGACCGCGTTGTCCCGGTCTCGGACCACCCAGCAAAAGAAATCGGCCTAACTGATTTACCCTGAGGTCAGGGCGGCCTCAATCTGTTCGGTCAGCGGCAGACCGGACGGGTGCGTTTGCACCAACGGATGTCCCGATGCGTCCAGGGCAATCTCCGGCTTGACCCGCAACCTGCCATCGGCGACGGCGCGCAGCGTTTCCAGGAGCAGATATGGTTCCTGGCGGTAGCCGGCCTCGCGGATGCGCTGGAACAGCGGGAAGTCCTCACCTTCGGCGTCGCGGATGTCGGCCGCGTTACGCCCGCGCAGACCCTCCCAGTCCTGATCGAACCCGTCGCCGGTGATCGGGACGACGCAGTGGGATAGCACGGGGCCCCGGTCGACTTGTTCGGTGGCCAGGTGGATCATGGCACCGGTTTGCTTTGATCGAGAATCGATCAACTGCCAGATAACCGACTGCCAGGTGCCGGTGGGACCATCGGGCAGGGCCCCGTGGAGATTGAGCAATGGGTAGCGGCGGCACATTTCTCCGCTGCAGATGAGCATATACCCGGCCAACGCGCAAACGTCAGGCCGGTAGTGTTGGAGCAGCCGGATCGCCTCCCGGTCAAAGCCAGCTCGATGACGGGCCATGGGTCCTCCGCCGTGCTCACGTCGGTAGCGGCTGGATGACAGGGTTACCAGGGGGAGATTGTAGGAGCGCACCAGATCGAAAAACTCGTCAGACCCCTCAGCCTCGCCCGGTTCTCGATTGCTGAACACGAACTCGATTTCGGCGTGCAGGCGACCCTCGTCGATGGCCTCATGGATGAAACGCAGCAATCCACGCGAGCCCTCTCCCCGGCCGGTGGCAAACCATCCTATGCGCAGCATCGCGCCGAGCCGACAAAGTGCTGGAGATCAGAAAGGCAAATCGTCATCATCAAACAGAGAAGGGTCGTCCGGCTCTAGCGGCGGCGGTGGGTCCCAGTCAGTATCGCTGATGGGTGAACCCGGGGCGGGTGAGCCGGCGGAGGCGCGACCATCCCCGATCTGGGTGATGCGCAGTTCGGTTTCGGAGAGCAACTCCTGGCAGCGGCCCGCCAGTTCCATCCCTTCGCGGTACAGGCGTTCGGCGTCGGTCAGCGAAAGCTCACCCTGTTCCAGCCGTGAGACTGTATCCTCGAGGCGGCGATAGGCCTCCTCGAAAGGCATCGCGGCGAGTTGCGCGCGCCAGGCGTCGCTGAGTTCCGTGGTTTCCGTCATGGGTCGAGGCTGCCGCTAGAGCAGCGGCTTCATGGCCGGTGGTGGGCCGGGCGAACGCCGGCCGCCGCGCTTGCGCGGGTTCGGAGGGGTGACCGCGTCGCTGACAACCGGGGCTTCCCGGGAGGCTCCGTCGAGGTCAGAAAGTGTGGAATGATGGCCGGCGGTGGCAGCCAGCGAACCTTCGGCCAGAGAGATGTCGAGACGGGCGCCGTCCGACGCTTGTTCTGGCGAGGTGAGCACGGCGCCATCGCTGGACAGCCTGACGACGGCATAACCGCGGCGCAGGGTGTCTGCCGGGTTCAACGCGCCCAATTTGCCCACCAGCGTCGCGACATCTCGCCCGGTCAGCGTGTGACGATGGCGGATGGACGCTGTGGCGCGTTCCGCGTATTCGTCAACGCGGCGACGCATGGACGCAACGTCGGGCGCGCGCCGCTGCAGGCGTTGCTGCTGGAAGAGCGCCGATGAGCGAAGCCGGTCGATATGGCCGACCATCACCGCAGTCATCTGCTGACGGGCGCCGAAGACGTCGGCCATTAGCTGGTTGCGGTCAGGTGTCACCAATTCGGCGGCGGCTGACGGTGTGGGAGCGCGGCTGTCAGCGACCTCGTCGGCGATGGTGGTGTCGGTCTCGTGGCCAACACCCGAGACGATGGGTATGGCGCTGGCAAAGATGGCGCGAGCAACTGCCTCTGAATTGAAGCACCACAGGTCTTCCAGAGACCCGCCGCCGCGGGCCACGATGATCACGTCGGCCACGTTCTCGTCGTTGAGCGACCCGAGGGCCGAGGCGATTTGTTCGGAGGCGCCGTCACCCTGCACGGAAGTTGGCGACAGGCGCAACTCCGCAAGGGGGTAGCGCCGCATCACGACGTTCTGGATGTCCTGCCAGACCGCGCCGCTGGGCGACGTGACCACGCCGATCACCCTGGGAAAGACGGGAACGGGTCGCTTGCGCGTGGGATCGAAGAGACCCTCGGCCGCCAATTGTTGGCGGAGGCGGGCCAACTCCAGGGCCAGGGCGCCGGCGCCCACGGGCATCACCGCCGCGACCTGCATGTTGGCTTCGCCGGACGGCGGGTAGAAGGTGAAGTTGCCGCCGGCCAGAATTTCCTGACCGTCTCCCAGGTATTCCTGGCCCGACCGGCCCCGGAACATCACGCAGCGTATGCTGCTGCCGTCCTCGCGCAGGGTGAAGTAGGAGTGACCGGAGGCCACGGTGCGGAGGTTGGCGATTTCTCCCTGGACGGTCAGCCGTGAAAGGAGGCCGTCCGACTCAAGCTTGTCCTTGAGATAGACGGCCACCTGGCTGACCGTGTGAACTACCGGCGACAGCATTAGGCGACACTGAAAGCGACGCGCAGGATTCCGTGGACTACGACACTCGCTCGGAGTACGTGCCGTTGCGCGTGTCGACCTTGACGCGGGTGCCCGGGGTGATGAACATGGGAACGGTGATCCGCAATCCGGTTTCCAGGGTGGCCGGCTTGTTGCCCCCCTGGGCGGTGTCGCCCCTGAAAGCCGGCGGTGTATCTACCACCTCCAGCTCGACGTGGATGGGGAGGTTGACGTTAATGGGATTGCCCTTGTACAACACCAACTCAACCATCATGCTCTCGGTCAGGTAGCCCAGGGTGTCGCCCAGCTGCTCTGCCGTTAGTTCGTGCTGGTCAAAGGTTTCCTGATCCATGAAGAAGTAATTCGTGCCGTCGGTGTACAAATACTGTGTCTCGCGGTTGTCGACCTCGGCCAGGCTGAAAGCGGTGTCGTAGCGCTGGAACGTGCGCTCAATCACGGTGCCGTTGACCAGGTTGCGCATCTTGATACGGGTGACGGGCGCGCGCTGCTGCATCTTGTGACGCTCGTAATCCATCACTTGCCACGGCTGGTTCTCCAGTTCGATCACCATGCCCTTGTTGAGGTCGCCAAAGTTGATGCTCATGTCAGAAATCCCCCGGGCGGTCCGCTGACCGCGGATGACGGGCGCTAGCCAGTCTCTTCGCCGATTATGCCTGCCAACGCTTCCAGCGCAACAGTATAGCCTCTCCAACCGAGCCCGGCAATTTGGCCACGGGCGGTGTCGGCCAGGACCGAATGGCGTCGCCACTCCTCGCGGGCGTGGATGTTGCTGAGATGCACTTCGACCACCGGGACGCCGGCGTCGGTCAGTGCGTCCTTCAAAGACAGGCCGTAATGGGTCAGCGCGCCGGCGTTGATCACGACGCCGTCAATCGAACCGGCGCGTTCCTGCAATTTGTCGACCAGCGCGCCCTCATGGTTGGACTGGAAACACTCAATGGAAACGCCCAACGCATCGGCCCTTTCGGTGATGCGACGGTTGATCTCACCCAGGGTCAAAACGCCGTAGTGATGGCGATCGCGGCGGCCCAGGGCGTTCAGGTTGGGTCCGTGCAGGATCAGGATGGTGGTCATTCTTCAGGGGCGTCGTGACCGGCGACGGGCTCGGTCTCTGAGGAAGCGGCCAGGGGGTGGAAGTCCATGTACGCGCGGCGTGCTTCCTGTTTGGTGATGTGGGTGTACAGCTGGGTGGTGGAAACGCTGCTGTGCCCGAGGAGCTCCTGGATTACTCGCAGATCGGCGTCGCCCTCCAGCATGTGGCTGGCGAAACTGTGCCGCAGGGTGTGCGTGTGGATACCTTCCTTGAGGCCGGCGCGGGCGGCGTAATCGCGCACGATCTTTTCGATGCTGCGGCGGGAGAGCCGTCCCCCGTAGCGATTGACGAACAGCGGGTCGCTGTGGGCGCCGGCGGCGGAGAAATGAGGCCGGCCGTCTTCGATGTACCGGTCCAGGGCATCCTGGGCGGGGGCGCCGTACAGAGTCCAGCGTTCTTTGTCGCCCTTGCCGCGGACCAGGATCTCGCGGCGGTCACTGTTGATGTCACCCAGATTCATGCCCTGCAACTCGGCGAGGCGTACGCCGCAGGCGTACAACACCTCGAGGATCGCGCGATCCCTCAGGCCGGCGGGGGTATCGTCGTCGGGCGCGGCGAGCAGACGGCTGGCTTCCTGCTTTCCGAGGAAGCTGGGCAGCGGTTTCTCCACCTTGACCGGGAAAGATCGAGCTGATGGGACGGGCGTGGACTTGAACCAGCCCTCCTGCACCAGGAAGTTGTAGAACGTCCGGAGAGCGGTGAGCTTGCGCACGATGCTGACGCGGGCGTACCCGGTGCGCCGGGGGCCCTCGGATTTGCCGGCGGTGGCCAGGAAAGCCACGTAGCTGCGAAGGAGCTGCCGGTCCATGTCGCGGAGGTCGTGGCCGTTCCGCCGGCAATGATCCAGAAAGGTGTGCAGGTCGTCGAGATAGATGCGTCGCGTATTGTCGGACAACGAACGCTGCCCGGTCAGATACAGAGTGTAGCGCTCCAGCAGGTCGGCCGTGGCCGGAGCGCAGCTCTTCGCCTCGCGCGGCGGGGCCGCGACGTCTGTCTGGCTAGCTGCCAACGCCAGCCAGCTCCGTTGAGGCGACGGGTGTTGCGTCAGCGGGCTCCGTCGCGGGCGGGTCGCCCTTCCACTTGCAATCGTTGCAGCGGGCGCGGCCTCGGGCCGCCGTCACCAGCATGCCACCGCAGTCGGGGCACGGAGCAGACAGGGGCTCGGTGTTCACCAGGAATTCGCATTCCGGATAGTTGGCGCAGCCCCAGAAGGGACGGCCGGACTTCCGGGCGCGACGCTGGACGAGGTCCCCGCCGCACTTGGGGCACGGCACGTCGCTCTTGGTGACGATGTTGCGGCGGTTATCGCAGGGGTTATCGTCGGCGTTATAGCCGGTGCAGGCCAGAAAACGGCCGTAACGTCCGGTCTTGATGACCATTGGGCGTTCACACTTTTCGCAGATCTCGTCGGTGGGTTCGTCGGCCGGGCGCTCGCCGGTGTCCCGCATGTTGCGGGTGTTCTGACATGCGGGATATCCGCTGCAGGCCAGGAATCTGCCGAAACGTCCCATCATCATCGTCATGGGCTGGCCGCATTTTTCGCACGAGGGCGTGAAAGCCTGCTCCGCCAGGTTGACCGCCTGGTGGAAAGGCCCGTAGAAGTCGCGGAGCATGGGCACCCAGTCCTGTTCGCCTTGGGCAACGCTGTCCAGGTCCTCCTCCATCTTGGCGGTGAACTCCGGGGCCATGACGTCGGCGAAACGTTCGGTGAGCAGATCCGTGACCGTGCAGCCCAGTTCGGTCGGGGATAGTCGGCGCTGCTCGCGCTGCACGTATTCCCTTTCGACCAGGGTGGCAATGGTCGGCGCGTAGGTGCTGGGCCGACCGATGCCCTTGTCCTCCATTTCGCGGATGAGCGTGGCCTCGGTGAACCTCGGCGGCGGTTGGGTGAAGTGCTGGTTGGCTTCCAGCTTCTGCTCGGTCAGTCCGTCGCCGGCGGCCAGTTCGGGCAGGGCGTTTTCGCCACCGTCGCCGGCATCGTCGCGACCTTCAAGGTAGACGGCGCGGAAACCGGGGAACTTGAGCACCGAACCGGTGGCGCGGAAGCGGAACACGCTGTCCGAAGGCGCGACGCAGCTAGCATCGATATCCACGGTGGTCGCTTCCAGCAGCGCGTCAGCCATCTGGCTGGCGACCATGCGCTCCCAGATCAGGGTGTACAGGCGCAATTGATCCCGGTCCAGGTAGGCGGCCATGGCCTGGGGAGTGCGACCCACCGATGTGGGGCGGATGGCCTCGTGAGCTTCCTGGGCGTTCTTGCTCCGAGTGCGATAGGTGCGAGGTTTGTCGGGAGTGTATTCCTTGCCGAACCGCTGCCGGATGTAGTCACGGGTTTCGCGCACTGCGGTATCGGCGACGTTGACGCTGTCGGTCCGCATGTAGGTGATGAGACCGACGGAACCCTCGCTGCCCACGTTCAAACCCTCGTAGAGCTGCTGCGCCAGGGCCATGGTGCGCTGGGCGGTAAACCGGAGCTTGCGGCCGGCGTCCTGCTGGAGCGTGCTCGTGATGAACGGAGGGGCGGGGCGCTGGCGACGCGGCTTCTTTTCCACCGTGTCTACCGAGTATTTGGCGCCCTGAAGTTCGGCTTCCAGGCCTCGAGCAGTCGCCTCGTCGTTGATGTTCAGCTTGCGGGATCCCTTGCGCGAATGAAGGGTTGCGGTGAACAGGTTGGCCGGGATGTTGGGGTCAGCATCCTTGTGAAGTTCCGCCTCCAGCGACCACCATTCCTGGGGGACGAAGGCGCTGATTTCGCGTTCCCGGTCGACGATCATGCGCAGGGCGACGGACTGGACACGGCCCGCCGACAAACCGAGTTTGACCTTGAGCCAGAGCAACGGGCTGATCTCGTATCCCACCAGACGGTCCAGGATGCGGCGGGCCTGCTGGGCATTGACGAGCTGCATGTCGATTTCGCGGGGATGTTCGAACGCCTCTTCGACCGCCTGCTTGGTGATCTCGTGGAACACCACGCGCTTGGGAGGTTTCTCGAACTTGTCCCATCCGGCGGCGGCCTGGAGATGCCACGAGATGGCTTCGCCCTCGCGGTCGGGGTCGGTTGCCAGGAAGATATCCGAGGCGTTGGCTCCGGCTTCCTTGAGTTCCTTGACCAGGTCACGCTTGTCCTTCATGGTCAAATACTTGGGCGAAAAATCCTCCTCGGTGTTGACCCCGAGGGTGGACCTGGGCAGGTCGCGGACATGCCCCATTGAGGCAGTAACCAGGTATTTGTTGCCCAGGATTTGCCCGACGGTACGGGCTTTGGCCGGCGATTCCACCACGACAAGACGCTTGCCCTTTGACGAAGGCACGCGCGCGCTGCGGCGAGTGGATCCGCTTGCCGCAGAATCCTGGGCGCCGGTTTTGCCGGCGGTCCGGGCGCCGGATCGCCGCGTCTGGCTCGTGCGACTGCCCTTGGTGGTTTTGGTCGATTTTGCCGAGGTTCCGGTTTTGGGCGGCATAGAAAGAGTTTGTCTCCAGTTCAGATGACCTGTTGGTAATGCATGGTACCAACTTGTCTGACCAGGCCCTTGAGTTCGAGCATGGTGAGCAGACCGCTGATTTCCGCGATCGGCCGACGGCTGAGGGTCACCAGGTCGTCGATGTGTACCGGTTCTTTAGCGATGTGCTGAAGTAGTTCGGCTTCGTCATCGTCGGGTGTTTCCGCAGCGCCCCGCTCACATTCTATCGGATCGTGGTATTGCGTGCGCGCCGTTTCGCTATTGCCATTCGCGTCAGTTTTGACGGGAGCGCCCGATCCGGGACCGGTTTGAGAAAGGTCCAGGGGAATCTGCCGCTCCGAGCCTTCCAGCCCGATTTCGACCAATATGTCGTTGACGTTGCAGACGAGTTTTGCGCCCTCGCGGATGAGGCGGTTGGTAAGCCGACTGGATTCCGAGTAAATGCTTCCCGGCACGCAGAATATCTCACGATTCTGTTCCAGAGCATGATACACGGTCCACCGGGTGCCGCTGGTCTCGCCAGCCTCGGTGACCAGCGTGCCCAGGGTCATGCCGCTGATGATGCGGTTTCTCCTGGGGAAATGCGACGCCTCCGGTCGGACGCCCAGGGGGAACTCGCTGATGATCGCTCCACCCTCGGCTGCGATGCGCTCGGCCAGGCGCAGATTTTCCCGGGGATACACGGTGTCCAGACCGTTGCCGAGGACGGCGACGGTCGTGCCGCCAGCGTCCACGGTGGACTTGTGCGCCCGGGCGTCGATGCCCAGGGCAAGGCCGCTGACCACGACCACACCGTGTGCGGCCAGGGATGAGCTCAGGTCAGCGGTGACCCGGTAGCCATAATCGCTCGGGCGGCGTGTCCCCACGACGGCGATGGACGCGGCGTCAACCGGAGGGAGGACGCCGCGCACGTAGAGCACCGGTGGGGCGTCGTCGGTCTCCTTCAATCGGTATGGGTAAGCGGGATCGTGCCAATTGATTGCTGCAACGCCGGCGTCGCGCAGCCGGGACAATTCCTGCTCGGGTGAGGACGTTTCCCGGGCAGTGACGATGGACTGCGCCACGGCACGACCCACGCCGGCGGCCCTCAGCTCGCGCGCGGGCGCAGCCCACGCCGCCGTCATGTCGCCATCAAAGAAGGATTCGAGGAGGCGGAAGCGGGCGGAACCCAGGCGGGGGACGCGGCTCAAGGCGACCCAGTAGCCCAGTGCATCAGTTCGGGTGGCTCTCATGGCAGAAGATTCTAGCACAGGGTCTGCGCTGGAACGTCGGGTTCGTGTCAGTGATTTACGCGGATGCCGGCGACCGAAAAAGGGACTTCGTGAATAGTCAGAATCAGGATTTTCAAGATTTAGGGATTATCAGGATTGGAACCGTTCTGGATTGGAGATCTCCCAATCCCGCCAAATCATGAAATCCCGTGAATGCTGCTTCTGACGCTTTCCCGCCGCGATCTCGGCACGCATCCGGCCGAGGGTTTCTTGCCCGCGCAATCGACGTCGGCTAGTATTGCGGTCAGTGAACCATGCGCCGTGACATGGATTCCGGCTTTCGCCGGAATGACGGTTTAGCTTAGGAGGTCCCGATGCGATACGACTATATTGTGGTCGGCGCCAGCTCGGCCGGATCCACCATCGCCACCCGCCTCTCTGAGGACCCGGACAAGAGCGTGCTGCTGCTGGAAGCGGGACCGGACTACCCCGACTTCAACCACCTTCCGGATGACCTGAAGCTGGGCAACAACGTGTTCTTTTCAGCCTACGGGCCGCACAGTTGGGCCTATAGCGCCCGGGTGACGGCGCAGCAAACCGACCTCGTCATCCCGCGCGGTAAAGCCACCGGAGGTTCCTCGGCCATCAACGGGCAGGTTTTGTATCGGGGCATACCGGAGGACTACGACCGCTGGGCCGAGTGGGGTAACGACGAGTGGGGCTACACCAGCGTGCTGCCGTTTTTCCGGCGGATGGAAAACGACCATGACTTCCAGGACGACTGGCACGGCACGGACGGGCCCATACCGGTGCGGCGGTACCGGCCTGACGAATGGCTGCCGCACTCGGTGGCGTTCAAAGATGCGGCAGTGTCGCTGGGGTTCAACGACGACCCCGACCAGAACCATCCGGAGTCGACCGGCGTGTCGCCCCGAGCCCGCAACACCCTGGACGGCGTGCGGATCAGCACCGCGTTGGCCTACCTCAATTTGGCGCGGCATCGACTCAATTTGACCATCAGGGCCAACGTTCAGGCGTGCCGGGTTGTTTTCGACGGCAACCGGGCCGTGGGCGTGGAGGTGGAGAGCGGAGGTGACCGGTTTGTGGTCGAGGGCGACCAGATCGTGGTGAGCAGCGGGGCCATCGCGTCGCCGCAACTGCTCCTGCTGTCGGGGGTCGGTCCGGCGGACCACCTGCGCGAGGTTGGCATTCCGGTGGTGCATGAGCTGCCCGGTGTAGGCCAGAACCTGCGGGACCATCCCTCAGCGTGCGTGCTGTTCCGCGCCGCCGGCGACCGTCCGGACGTGCAGGCGGCGGCGATTCAGGTGGGGTTGCGGTACACGGTGGCGGACTCGTACCTGCGCAACGACATGCAGATCACGCCGCTGCTGATGACCTCCGAGCACCGGCCCGCTCAAGTAACGATTGACGACGACGAGAACTACATCGGGATCAGCGCGAGCCTGCAACTGGCCCTGGGCAAGGGCGAACTGCGGCTGAAGTCCAACGATCCGCTGGAATACCCGTACCTGGACTACAATTACTACGAGGAACCCTTTGACCTGGAACGGATGCGCAAGGCAATCCGCACCTGCGTTGAGATCGGGGAGCACCCTTCATACCGGGAAATCCTGCTGGAGAGGGTCACCCCGGTTGACGGCGAACTGGCGTCCGACGCTTCGCTGGACGACTGGCTGATGCGTAACTCGGGCACGTCCCACCACGTTTCCGGAACGTGCAAGATGGGGCCGGCCAGCGACGGCATGGCGGTCGTGGACCAGCACGGCCGGATCCATGGGCTGGAGAACATCCGGGTGGCCGACGCGTCGATCATGCCGGACTGCATTCGGGCCAACACCAACGCCACCACGATCATGATCGGCGAGAAGGTGGCGGACTACATTCGCACGGGCAGATAGGCCGGCGCCTGGAAGCCGGGCGCGGAGGCATAAATTCGCAGGGGCGAATATCATTCGCCCCTGCTCGCTGCGGTGACGGGATCAGATAACGCGGGGGACGGGCACGCCGGGGATGTTGACGCTGACGCGGCCGAGTTCCTCAAACGTGGTGATGTAAAGGGTCTTCCAGTCGCCGCCGCCGAACCCGACATTGGTGGCGCGCTTGCCGTCTCCCAGCGCAATGGTGCCGAGATGACGGCCATCGGGTGCGAGAATCCAGACACCGCCGGGGCCGGTGACGTAGATGTTGCCTTCGAGGTCGCACTTCATGCCATCGGGCACCCCGGGACGCTCATCGGCGAGGACGCACAGCAGACGACCGTTTTCTATACCGCCATCGTCGCGGACATCCCATGCCTTGATCAGGCCCACTCGGGAGTCGTTGACGTACAGGATGCTCTCGCCCGGCGAGAAGCAGAGGCCGTTGGGCCCCACGTAGTCGTCGATGAGAAGCGTGATGTCGCTCAGGTCCGGGGACACGCGATACACGCCGGCGAAACCCAATTCCATGCCGGGGTAAGTGTCGCGGTACGGGTCGGTGAAGTAGATGGCGCCGTCGGACTTGACCACGAGGTCGTTGGGCCGGTTGAGCCGCTTGCCCTGGTAGCTGTCGGCGACGACGGTGATGCTGCCGTCGGCCTCCTGGCGGGTGACGCGGCGAGCGTCGTGCTCGCAGGCCAGGAGCCGGCCCTGCGGATCCCGGGCCAAGCCGTTGGCCTCATTGGTGCCCAACTGGTACTCGGACAGGCCGTCGGTGTCGTTGTACCGCATCCGGCGGTTGCCGCCGATGTCGCTGAAGAGCAGATAGCCACCCTCTTGGATCCACACCGGGCCCTCGGCCGGCCACCAGGGAACGCCCAGGGCGGAGCCGTCTCCGCCGAACCCGCTGGCCAGCCATTCCACTTCCTGACCCGGATCGATGATCCGTTCCAGTCCGGGCGACACCTGTTCAATGGACATGTCTTGCGCTCCTTGCAGATCAGCGGATGCCCGACAGAGCGCGGTCAAGGTTGAACGCGCTGCTGATCAGGGCGAGGTGGGTGAATGCCTGGGGGAAGTTGCCGAGTCCCTCGCCGCTGGGCCCGGTCTCCTCGGCGTACAGCCCGAGGTGGTTGGCGTAACCCAGCATCTTCTCGAACATGAGGCGGGCCTGGTCGAGCCGGCGAGGATCGCCCCAGCCGGCGCGGGTCAGCGCTTCCACCAGCCAGAAGGTGCACATGTTGAACGTGCCTTCATGCCCGGTCAGGCCGTCGGTGAACTGCTCGTGATTGTAACGGTACACGAGGCTGTCCGACACCAACCCTCCCTGCTGGGGGCTGCGATTGATGGCGTCGATGGTGCTCAACATGCGGGGGTCGGTCGGCGACATGAAGAAGACCAGCGGCATGAGCAGGTTGGATGCGTCCAGCGAGTCGCTGCCGTAGTGCTGGACGAAAGCCTGCCGATCCCGGCTCCAGCCGCGGGTCTGAATCTCCTCGTAAATTTCGTCGCGGGTGGATATCCAGCGCTCGCGCTCGGAGGGGAACGAGCGCAACTCTGACAGTTTGATCGCTCGGTCGAGCATGACCCAGCACATCAGCTTGGAGTAGACGAACTGCTGACGCCCGCCGCGGGTTTCCCAGATGCCCTCGTCGGCCAACCGCCAGTTGCCGCACACCCAGTTGGTCATCTGTCGGAGCTTGGTCCAGAAGTCGTAGGATATGGGTTCGCCGTACCGGTTGAACAGGTAGACCGAATCCATGAGCTCGCCGTAGATGTCGAGCTGCAACTGGTCGTAGGCGCCGTTCCCGATGCGGACCGGCTTTGAGCCCCGATAGCCGTCCAGGTGGTCCAGAGTCACTTCCTCGAGGTTCCGGCGGCCATCGATGCCGTAGAGGATCTGGATGTTGCTCCAGTCGCCGTCGAAGGGATCTATCTGGGCTTCCAGCCAGTGCATGAAGTGACTGGCCTCGTTCGTGAATCCGATGCGGAGCAGGGCGTACAGGGTAAAGGCGGCGTCTCGGATCCAGGTGTAGCGGTAATCCCAGTTGCGCACGCCTCCCAATTCCTCCGGGAGGCTGCAGGTGGGTGCGGCGATGATGGCGCCCGTGGGTTCGTACGTGAGGAGTTTGAGGACAAGTGCGGATCTCTCGACCATCTCCCGCCAGCGGCCCTTATAGGTGCACTGGGACAGCCAGTTCCTCCAGTAGGAAACAGTTTCCTCGAACAGGGCGGTGCTTTCCCGTTCCGACGGCGGATGGTAGTCGACAGTGTCGTCTCCCATGAGGCCGATTGAGAATGTTGAGGATTCCCCTTCGTTGAGCACGAAGGCTCCGAGCACTCCGTTGTCGTGTTTTTCCAGCAGGATATCGGTGGACAGTTGCAGGCCTATGTCATTTGCAATGAAGGCCGCTCCGTTCTCGTTCAGTTCTACCCGGTGGGCGTCCCGCGCGTAATTGAACGCCGGATAGCATTCCAGGAAGAACGGAACCACGCCGCGGACACAGTTAACGCGCCGGATTAATTCAGTGTGGCGATGCGGGCGTCCGGGCGTCGGCACCGGCATGAAGTCGATGACCTCAGCGACCCCGTTTTCGGCGAGGAATCGGGTGATGAGCACGTTGGTGTCAGGCCAGTAGACCTGGCGCTGCACCGGCGGGGAGTCCAGCAGAGGGGCGACTTTGAAGTAACCGCCCTTCTTGTCGTCCAGGATTGCGCCGAATACGCTGGGCGAATCGAAATCGGGGCAGCAGAACCAGTCCACGGACCCGTTGACCCCGATCAGGGCACAGGTCCGCATGTTGCCGACGATTCCGTATTGCTCTATCGGCAGGTAGGCCATGATTCGGCCCTCACTGTTTGATTATCCCGTCGAGGTCTCCAGCGTGGCTACGCTGAACACCACCCGAAACGGGTTGCAGTATATGACCACGCTCTGGACATCGGCCAGTGATACGTTGGCCGGGATGTCGTAATTTTGGGATCCGACGTTGCCCTTCAGCTTGCCCAGCTCGATGTATCCCGCGTCATCCAGGTCGGAATGGCTCTCCGGGTTGGGGGTGTTGACCAGGAGTACGCGGAGGTCGGGCCCGTTGGTGACGCGGAAGTCCTCCAGCCGGAGGATGTGCCCTCCTTCGGAACCGAGGTCATACACCGTGGCGCTACCCGAACCCTGGTGGAAGGAGTCGGCGTCGCGGAATTGGCCACTGAGGCCGGCCTGGGGTTGGGTCTGGGAGCCCGCTGAACCCGAGGAATCGGGCATGACCTCATCGACCGGGCGTTCCAGGTTGGCCGCTGCGGCCATGACGTCCTCGACTTCAGCCATGGTCATGCTGGCGGGGACGACGGCCCGGGTGGCCAGCGGAAAATCCTCGTTGACCTCGTTCGTGATGAGGAGCGGGCTGAGGAGCCACCAAGCCAGCCACGCCAGGGGAATGACAATCAGGATTCCGAGTCCGACCAGCAAATATCGAAGCATTATTGCGCTCCACTTATTGGGATGGGTTATGGGGGATCAGGACAGCGTAGACCTCAATCTGGACAAAGCATTCCTCACCGTCTCGATATCGTCGGCATTGGGCGCTGCTTCGATGTACGCTGCGAAATCATCGGCAGATTGTTGATGGTTGCCAGCCTTGAGATGCACCACGCCCCGGTCGCGTTGCTCCTCGGGTCGGTCGGGCAGGACCGCCATCAACCCGCCGATGGTGGTGATGCAGCGGTCGAATTCCTCGCGGTCCCAATATATCGCTTTCAGGTTGCGGAGGACGCGAGCCAGGATTTCGCGAGGCGTCACCGGATTCAGGTGGCGCTCCTCCAGGCGGGCGTCATCCCCGGCGGTCTGGCGCAGGACTGCGCCGCACTCGTCGCGGTTCATGAGCAAGCCACCGTTGAAGGCGTCGACAAAATAGTTCTCTTCGTCGCGGTGGCGGACCAGGAAGTGCCCCGGCATGCCGATGCCCAGCACCGGAACGCCGGCGCGCCGGCCCACCTCGATGCACAGCAGGGACAAGGTGATGGGGATGCCCAGGCGGCTCTGCAGCACCTGGTTCAGGTAGGAATTGTTGGGGTCGTAGTAATCGTCCCGATTGCCGGAGAAGCCGATGACGCCGAAGAGCAGGTCGGTGATGGCGTTGAGTTCCTCCAGAGGGCCGGCTTCCGAGGGCATCCGGGCCTGCGCGGCTTCGGCCATCCGGTCGAGGTTGGCGCAGCAGCCGTCGATGTCGACGTTAGGGTCGTTGGTGGACGCCACCAACAGGGCGCCCGTGCCGAGGTCGAAATCACCGGCCACGGTGTCAGCCGACTCGGAACCTAACAGCCTCTGCAATTCGAGGATCGCATCTGCCGTAAACATAAACTGCTCCCTTAACGGCCGGAGCTAGACGCCGATGCCGGCCGAGCGGCGGCGGCGAAATTCGGCGGCAGTGACGTCCTCCACCGGAGGATTGCCGGGGTAGCTGGCCTGTTCGGCGGTGACCGTTGCCTCGCGCTCCGCGATGTCGCGGATTTCACGGGTTTCCGCTCCGCAGTAGTCACACCAGGTCAGGTCACTGGTCATTAGCCGCATGTTGTCTTTCTTGACCGTCATGGTGCCAAATTCCGCAGAACAGTCGGCGCAGCGGCGGACTATGGTGACGTCGGTTATCGGCAAAACTATTCCCTCCTGAGTTACCCAGCGACGCGGCGGGTTCAATCTGGCGAAATGGCTGGTAGCTGAACCCCGGTCGCGGTCGTGGGGAGCAACGGCGGCACAGACCCGGTTCTGCCCGCGCTGCCACGTGGTCGGATCAGCGTGCAGTAAAGCCTCCGTCAACGACCAGCTCGGCGCCGGTTACGTAGGACGCATCGTCGCTGGCCAGGAACAGCACCGCGTTGGCGACCTCTTCCTGCCGACCCTCACGGCCCATAGGCACCTGCTCTTCGATCATGGAACGACGGCCGTCCCGCACGTCTTCGGTGGAGATGCTGCCCATCATGGGCGGCATATAACCGGGATGGACGGAGTTGACCCGGATGTTCTCGGTTCCGTAGCGGACCGCCATGGCCTTGGTGAAGATGCGCACGGAGCCCTTGGACGCGTTGTAAGCCGGGTGGCCGCTGAGCATGCCCACCAGGCCGGCGATGGACGAGATGTTCACGATGGACCCGCCGCCGTTCTGGCGCATCTGGGCGATGGCGTGCTTGGCGCCGAGGAACACCCCGGTGGAGTTGATGTCCATGATGCGGGACCACGCTTCGAGGCTGTCGTCGTCGGGCACCGCGCGGCTGCTGATGCCGGCGTTGTTGACGAGGATGTCCAGGCGGCCGAAGCGGGACACGGCCTGGGAAACCACGTTGGCCCAGGCGTCTTCGCTGGTCACGTCGGTGTGAATGTAGACGCTTTCGCCGCCGGCCTCGTTGATCTCTGCCTCCACCTGCCGGCCATCATCGTCGCGGATGTCGGCGATGACCACCCGGGCGCCTTCGCGGGCGAACAGGCGGGATTCCACAGCGCCCATACCGTGCGCGCCGCCGCTGACGATGGCGACCTTGCCTTCCAATCGCATTGTTTCATCTCCTGGGAAGCTAGATTCGGGGGAAGCCAAATTCGGGGGAAGCGAAATGGTCAAATGCCATAGCTGTCCCCACGATTGTCGGGGTCCGGCCACAGCATAACCGCCGGACGCCGAGCGTTCAACCTTGCAGGGATGGGTGTATGCTGGTAACGAAGGGCGCACTGAGGACGCCAGGTCCGCGCTTCAGGCCAGCACACGACATGTACCAAGCGGCAGTGTTCATCCACCTGGCTTCGGCTATCGTATGGATCGGCGGCAGCCTGTTCCTGGCGCTCGTGCTGATCCCCGTGCTGCGGCGTTACGCGCCTCCGCCAGGTGAGCCACCGGTGTTGCCGCCCGACATGCTCGGCGCCATGGCCCGGCGGTTCAGGTGGATTTCGTGGGTGTGCATCGTGTTGCTGGTGGCAACGGGCCTTTACATCCTGCCCACCAGGTACGGCATCGGGTTCGGGGACTTTTTCAGCCTGGGCGGACACTTCGTGGCGACCCTGCAGGTGAAAGTCGCCCTGGTGGCGGTGGTGATCTGGCTCAGCGCGATTCACGACTTTATCATCGGCCCCTACACCAACCGGCTGATCGAGGCCATGCAGGCGGGGGCGGAGCCGCCCGGCTACCTGCCATTGCTGCGGAAGTCGGTCGTGTGGATCGCCCGGATCAACGTGCTGCTGACCATCCTGGTGGTGGTCGTTGCCGTGACGATGACCCGAGGAACGCCGGTTTAGCCTGGAGGTGCAGAAATGACGCAAGCCGAAAGCGCGCCCGTGTACGACACTCTGCCAGTTTTCGACAACCATCACGGACGCCCGGAAGTCTGGCCGGGACTGCGGGTGAAAGGACTGGTCGAGCAGCCCACCGTGTTCAGTGCGGCGCAGTTGATCGAGCTGACGCGGCAGACGATAGTTGACGACTTTCGTTGCGTGGAAGGCTGGTCTGCACCGGGTCAGGAATGGGAAGGGGTTCCCCTTGCGGTTTTGCTGGGCATCGTGAAGCCACTGCCAACCGCCCGGTTCGCCGCTGTCGCGGCAATGGACTTCAGCGTTGGCGTGGCGCTGGATGATGCAGCGGGCGTCCTGTTGGCGACCCGTCTCAACGGCGCGGACCTGCCCGAGCAGCATGGCGGCCCGTGCCGCCTGGTCAGCGTGGGACAGGCCTGCTACGCGAGCGTCAAGTGGCTGGACAGTATCACGCTTACCGATGTGGCTCCTGACGAGACCGCCCGGGACATTGCGATGGCGCGCAACGCGGGTGGGTAAACCTCGTGCGGCGGTGGAGAACGATCAGAATCAGGATCTGCAAGATTCAGTGATTTTCGGGATTGAAACTGTTCTGTGGTGGAGATCTGCCAATCCTGCCAATCACAAAATCCTGTAAATCCTGATAGGACTTACGCAGTTGGGCAGCATAACAAACGTCATTCCCGCGAAAGCGGGAATCCAGTGGCTGAAATCGTTAACAGTGTTCCCGATTCGTTCACTATAAAGTCTATGGATTCCTGCTTTCGCAGGAATGATGGGTTTGTAATTTCAAGTGCGTAACTCCTATCCTGATCGTAACTCCTATCCTGATTATGATGTTTCATGGAAGCCGGCAAGCGTGAGACCAGGGCTCCGTAGCCGAGCGTTGATCCAGTTGCCTGCGGTCAGCGGTCCAGATCGCGGAAACGGTAGCCCAAACCGCGTTCGCTGAGGATGTACTCGGGGTTGCGGGGGTCGCGTTCCAGTTTCTGCCTGAGGTACGTGACGTAGGTTCGAACGTACTGGTGCTCTCCGCGATACTCCGGGCCCCAGACGCGCTCCAGCAGCGTGTCGTGGGTGAGCAGTTGGCCCGGGTTGCTGACCAGCTGGTAGAGCAGGCGGTATTCGGTGGGCCGAAGGTGCATGTCCTGGCCGCCGGCCACGACCTGGCTCTGGTCGAAGTTGATGGTGAGCCAGTCGTCGACGACTACCTCCTGCAAGCGGGGTGGTTCGGCGGCCTCGATGCGGCGAAAGAGCGCCCGGATTCGTGACGCGAGTTCCCGAGGACTGAATGGCTTGGTGATGTAGTCGTCGGCTCCCAGGTCCAAACCGGCCACGCGATCGGCCTCGTCTCCCCGGACGGTTACGAAGATCACCGGCACCGACGAAACGGAGCGGATTCGGCGCAGGGTTTCGAACCCGTCCATCTCGGGCATCATGACGTCGAGGACTACAAGATCTACGGGCTCGCCGTTGTCCAACTTCTCGAGCGCGCGGGCGCCGTTCTCGGCGGTTACGACGTTGTAGCCTTCGACCTCAAGGTTCATGGCGGTGAAGCGAACGATGTGAGGCTCATCGTCTACGACCATGATGGTGCGGCGGTCGGTTCCCGTCATGCTGGCGCCTCCGCATCGCTGGGGAAGGCGACGGAGAACGCCGACCCCCCGCCGGGGACACTCTCTACCCAGATGTCACCGCCGTGGGCCCTCATGATGGCGTTGCAGATGTACAGGCCCAGACCCATCCCGCGGGAGTGGGAGGATGTTTGGGACTGTGAGCGATGGAAACGTTCGAAGATGCGACGCGACTCCCACCGAGGCACGCCGAGGCCGGTGTCGGCGACGGTGACTCTGACGGAGCCCCTGGCGTCCTGATCACCGGACACCTGGATCGGGCCGCCGGCGGGCGAGTACTTGATGGCATTGTCCACCAGGTTGACCAGCACCTGCTCCAGCAGCGCGGGATCGCCGGTTACGGCCGGCAACTGATCCGGAAAGCGGCACAACAGGTGGTGTTTTTCGGAGGTCGATTGCATGCGTTCGATTACATTCTGGGCGATGCCCGCCATGTCAACCTGCTCCGAGTTGAGCGGCAGCGCGCCGACCTCCAGGCGGGACGCCAGCAACAGTCGATCCATCAGCTGGCTCATGCGGTCGGTCTCTTCCTCGATGGCTTCGAAGCTGCGGCGCAGGGTGTCGTCATCCCATTGGCCGTCAGGCCGAGACAGGGTGTTCGTGTAGCCCTTGATGATCGCCAACGGGGTTTGGAGCTGATGTTCCAGCATCGAGAGGAAGGTTGACCTCATCTCCTCGGTTTCGCGCACGCGGGTCATGTCGCGGACGTTGACCACCGCGTTCAATGGAGCCATCTCAGGAGATCGGACCACCGAATAGACCAGCGCTACCTCAGTCCGCTGGCCGGTGGAAGATCGGGCGGCTGCGGCAAGCTCCGTCACGTTGCCGTCCCAACCGGAGGCGGACTGGTGGGCGTGGAGCATCGGACAGCGACCGGGACAGATGGGCCGGCCCTCGCGGTCCCGCCAGTTCAGCGCGACGGCGCAGGGCAGTCCCAGCAGCTCCTCCCCGGGCCGTCCCAGCATGCGTTCCATGGCGGGGTTGACGCTGACGATGCGGCGGTCCCCGTCCACCGTGTATATGCCGTCCGCGCTGCCCTCAAGGATGGATTCGACTCGCTGCTTTTCCTGGGTCAGCAGGTGTGCCAGGCGGGCAGACTGAACGGCGATGGCGGCCTGCTCGGCGAACGCGGCCAGCACCGGAGGGTCCAGCCGGGAGAAGTTGGCGGCATCGGAGGAGCGGAGCACGAAGATCAGCCCCACGGTCTCGTCGCTGGTGTAGAGGGGAACGGCCATGACCGGGTTCTGCAGCTCTCCGGTGGTGGAGATGGGCAAGGCAGACTGGGGAAACAGGGCAGACAGGAGGGCGAACTGCTCCCGGCTGAGCGCCAGGTCCGGTATGGCCTCGTTGAGCAGCGGGCGGATGCGGGCGATCTGAGGCACGTCGAGGCCGTAGGCTCCGGTGACTACGAACCGGCGGACGGCGTCGTCCCAGGTGGCTACGACGGCCGCGCTGCCTCCCAACGCGCGCACGGCGTTGCGCAGGATGCCCTCCAGTTCCGGCTGCAGCTCGACGCCGGTGTCGAGCTGCGTGCGTCCAGGAGGATGTGCGTTGAAGTGTCGGGTCACCATGGGATGGCCGAATACATCCAGTAGGCAGCGATTTCCAACGCAATTTTAACATTAAGGCCATTGGAAAGCGGTCACGTGCGGGTCAAAATATATGGCAAGCCTAGCCGGTCGGAGCCGCAACGGCCGATGCGAGGAGGTAACAATGCCAAGGTACGTTTACCGATGCACTGCCTGTGACCACGAATTCGACCAAAGGCAGAGTTTCGGCGCTTCGTCGGAAGGGGAATGCCCCGAATGTTCCGGCGTGGCGCGTCGTGTGTTCCACGCGGTGCCGGTGATCTACAAAGGATCCGGCTTCTACACCACGGACTACGCACGCAAGAAGTAACCGCTTCCCGACGGGTCGCGGATCAACCAGGCCAACCAAACAACGCAAGGAGGCATTCAGTGGCCACTTTCACACCACTCGGCGAGCGAATCGTCATCAAACCCACGGAACAGGAAGCCCAGACCCGGGGCGGCATCCTCTTGCCGGACACGGCGAAAGAGAAGCCGCAGGAAGGCGAAGTTGTCGCGGTGGGCCCGGGCCGGGCCTCCGATGACGGCAGCCGCATCCCCATGGAACTTACGGTGGGCGACAAGGTCATCTACTCGAAGTACGCCGGCACCGAGTACGAAGACGGCGACGAAGAGTACCTGATCATGCGCGAGTCCGACGTGCTTGCCAAGATCGGCTAACAGCAAATACCTGAGATCCGTACACACTCAACTGAGGAGAAACGCAATGCCCGCAAAGAAAATGGCGTACTCCGAAGATGCCCGTAAGTCGCTGCGATCCGGCATCGACACCCTGGCTGACTCGGTAAAAATTACCCTGGGACCCCGCGGCCGCAACGTCGTGCTGGACAAGAAGTTCGGCCCGCCGCAGGTCTGCTCCGACGGCGTGACCATCGCCAAGGAAATTGAGCTCCCCGACGCCTTCGAGAACATGGGCGCCCAGTTGCTCAAGGAAGCCGCCACCAAGACCAATGACGCCGCCGGCGATGGCACCACCACCAGCATCGTGTTGTCCCAGGCCATCATCACCGAAGGGTTCAAGAACGTCACCGCCGGGGCGAACCCCATGGCCATCAAGCGCGGTATCGAGCGCGCCGTCGGCCAGGTTGTGACCGAGCTCCAGTCGATGTCCCAGCCCGTGGAGACCCGCGAGCGCATCGGCCAGGTTGCCTCCCTGTCTGCTCACGAAGACGCCATCGGCGAGACCATCGCCGAGGCGATGGAGAAGGTCGGCAAGGACGGCGTCATCACCGTGGAAGAGTCCCGCGGCCTGACCGACGAGATCGAGTACGTGGAAGGCATGCAGGTCGACCGCGGCTACATCTCGCCTTACTTCATCACCAACAGCGACCGGATGGAAGCGGCCATCGAAGACCCCTTCGTCATCATTACCGACAAGAAGATCTCCGCCGTTGCCGATCTGGTTCCCGCTCTGGAAAAGATGCTCCAGGCCGGCCAGAAGAACGCGGTCATCGTGGCTGAGGACGTGGACGGCGAGGCCCTGGCCACGCTGGTGGTCAACAAGCTGCGCGGTATCATGAACGTGCTGGCCGTGAAAGCCCCCGGCTTCGGCGACCGGCGCAAGGCCATGATGGAAGACATCGCCATCCTGACCGGTGGCACCGTCATCAGCGAAGAGACCGGCCGCCGGCTGGACTCCGCCACCATCGAGGACTTCGGTCGCGCCCGCCGCGTCGCCTCCACCAAGGACGACACGACGATCGTTGAGGGTCACGGTTCCGAAGACGGCATCCAGGCCCGCATCAACCAGATCAAGGCCCAGATCGAAGACACGACCTCCGAGTACGACCGCGAGAAGCTGCAGGAGCGGATGGCCAAGCTGTCCGGCGGCGTGGCCGTGATCAAGGTTGGCGCCGCCACCGAGATCGAGCTCAAGGAGCGCAAGGCTCGTGTCGAGGACGCGCTGTCCGCCACCCGTTCCGCGGTGGAAGAGGGCATCGTCCCCGGCGGCGGAGTTGCCCTGGTACGCGCCCAGCGCGCGCTGGAAGGCGTCACCGGTCTGACCGGTGACGAGGTTGTCGGCCTCAACATCATCCGGCACTCGCTGGAGCAGCCGCTCAAGATCATCGTGGAAAACGCCGGTGGCGAAGGCGCCGTCGTGCTGCACGATGTCAAGGACCAGTCCGATGACTACGGCTACGACGCCGAGGTCAGCGAGTTTGGCCCGATGCTCGAGCGCGGCATCATCGACCCCGTCAAGGTGACCCGGTCTGCCCTGCAGAACGCGGCGTCCGTGGCGGCCATGGTGCTCACCACCGAGTCCATCATGACCGAAATCCCTGAGCCCACGCCGGCGATGCCGGCGGCCCCGCCGATGGACTTCTAGTCTCCGGCAGACGCGTTCGGGAAGACGAACCGGGGCGGGTGGAACACCCGCCCCGGTTCCATTTTTGTCGGCACGTTTTACCAATTCTCCCTATGAGAGTAATATTGCACCGGCTTTTATATTCCCCCAGGGTTCGGGCGCTACGGTCGCCACCCCGGGTTCCTCCATCCGAGGCTGGAACTGAATAGATCATCTGCCCGCCGCTGGTTAGCCTGGCATCCGCCGACCCCCTTCTTCTATGGATGGCTGGTGCTGAGCATGGCGTGCCTGTCTTCAGCCACTGGAGCCAGCGTGTCCCAGGTGGTGATGGGCGCGATCCAGGTGTACATCGTGGAGGACACCGGGTGGGACATTGGGACCCTGTCCATCGCGGTGACTGCCGGTACGTGGTGCTCCGGAATTCTGGCTCCCTTCGCCGGGGTTCTGGCTGACAGGTATGGCCCCCGCGTCCTGACTACGCTCGGTCTGGTAGTGGTCGGGTGCGCATTGCTGGCGATTTCAGCGGTAAACACCAACACTCCGTGGCCGTTTTTCGCGGCCTACATCGTTGCCAGGACGGTAAGCAACCCGTTCCTGATCGGACTCGTCCCCCGGGCAGCCACGGTCAATTTCTTCCGGCGGCGCCGGGGGGTCAGCTTGGCCATCAACGGTATGGCGCGTCCCGTGGGCGGCGCCATCAACATTCAGATCATTTCACTGATCGCCGTCACGCATAGCTGGCGGGCCTCGTACGGATACGTCGGGTTGTTCATGATGGCAATGACGGTGCCGGTATTTCTCATCATGCGCCGGACGCCGGAAGAGATCGGTATGCTGCCCGACGGGGACCGCCCCGCCCCCGGATCTGCGTCGGAATCACAATCCGCTGGCGGCCGACGGGCGGGCCGCCGCGCACCGGCGGGGACCCAGGAGTTCAGTTGGACGGCCCGCGAGGCGATGAAGACCCGCGCTTACTGGTGTATCGCCGGTACGGCGGTGCTGGCGATAATCGCGTCGGCGGGCCTGGGCTACATCCTGGTGCCGTTTCTCGTCAGCGAGTCGGGTCCGGAATTGAAAAATCAGCAGGCGGTAGGCGTGGGCGCCCTGGGCGCCGTATTGGCCATGACCACGCTGGTCTGGGGTTTCCTGGCGGACAAGTTCGGACCGCGACCGTGCATGGTCGCGACCATCACTGGAGCGGTGCTGTCCGGGTTGTTCCTGGCCACCGGGGTCGACTCGCTGTGGACGGCGTACCTGTTCGCCGTGCTGTGGGGGTTTTTCTCGAACACGGTAGGGACGCTGGAGCACATGCTGCTGGCGCAGTACTTCGGGCGCGGGTCCTTTGGAGCCATCCTGGGTTCACTGGGACCACTGCAAACCGGGGCGCTGGGATTCGCGCCGGTATTTGGCAGCTATCTGCTGACGTTCACCCACAGCTATACCGTGGTATTCATCGTGCTGATGGCGATGTATGCCGGCGCCGGCCTGTTGATCCTTCTGGCCAAGGCGCCCCGGCTGCCGCCGCGCGCCACCCAACCGCAGACTGAACCCGGCGCCGCGCCGGCGACGGTATAATTCCAACGAACCACCAATGCAAACTACCCAATGGAGGCAAACCAATGGCTAACAGCGAGTACATGAACCCCAGCGGCATTGCGGATCCGTCACCTTCCGGCTTCACGGCAGTGGTCAAGGCGGGCAACACGGTCTACATCGCAGGGATGGTCGCTCAGGACGAGAATGGCAACGTGGTCGGCGCGGGAGACACGGAGGCGCAGACGCGGCAGATCTGGCGGAATATCGAGGTCGCCGTGAAAGCCGCCGGCGGAACCCTGGCCGACATCGTTAAAACCACTACCTACGTGACCGGCATCGAGCACGGCCCGGCGGTGCGCAAGGTGCGCGGCGAGTTGTTCCCCAGCAACCCGCCCACGAGCACGCTGCTGGTGGTGAGCGAGCTGGCCAACCCGGCGTACGTGGTGGAGATCGAGTCGATCGCCGTGGTGGGGTAGTTGCCAAAAATTATTGCCCCCTCTCACGCAATAGGGAGGGGGCAAGTTAGTTCTACCCTTCATGGTATCCTTGAGGCGGCGACACCGGGCTACGCTGGAATCGATATTCAGTCATCCTACGCGAGCGAACATTCGGTGGGACGATGTTGAATCGCTGCTGCTGGCCTGCGGCGCGTATGTTGAGGAACGGGCCGGTTCGCGAGTAAGAGTACGGCTTGGCGATTTACCCATCGTGCTGCATCACCCGCATCCTGGCAACGAAATCGGCAAAGGAACGGTAGCCACGCTGCGGACGTTCCTGACGAAAGCTGGCATCACTCCTGAAGAGGGATAGGCGGCAAGACCATGGAAGATACCGGATACGAAGTCGTCGTGGTTTATGACGAGGAAAATGCGGAATTTTTTGGCAGAGTCACCGGGAAAAGCGGTGGGTTCACATTTATAGGAAACACCCCAGCCGAGGTGAAAAAGGAGTTCCGGGTTTCGTTTGACGACTACCTGCAATTCTGCATTGAACACGGGGGAAAGCCGGATGAATGCTTTACCGAGGGGAGAGAAGTCCAAGTCATCGCCGATGTGCATCAAGCCGCTGACGCTGCCGCCGAGCCGGATGGTATGACGCTCAACGAGTGGCTGGGCGAACCAGTGGAACGGGCGACGGCGGCCAGTTAGGTCTGATCAGGTGTGCCACGTTCCGAGGTCGTCGCGACGCTTCTGGAGGACGAGCCACATGCGGTGCCAGACGTAGCGCCGCTCCGGGTCTTCCAGGCTGCGATCTATCAGGTCACGGACCGCCAGCACCGCCTGGCCGGCAAAAAAGCCCCAATGGCCGGGTTCGTTGCGGAGCCATCCGTCCACGCGGTCCGGATGGGCGTCGGCAACACCTTCCAGGAGTTGATCCAGCGAGGCGTCAGCTCCCCTTGAATCGCTGGCCATGGGATTAGCCGCCGCCGACGGGCCGGACGATCTCCAACGCGTCGCCAGGGTTGAGCTGCACCTTTTCAAAGTCTTCCTTGCGAATCACCTGGCCGTTGTAGCCCACCGCGATGAACCGCATGTTGACGTCGATGGTGGCCAGGTAGGACTGAAGGTTGAGACCTTCGTCGATGTCGCGAGGTTTGCCGTTTACTTGCAGGGTGATCATGCGGGCCGTCACCTCCGGCTCGTAGTATAGCGGCTACCGGGATCACGATGTTCGGCTACGGCGGCCATCGTTTCCTGCATGGCCCACTTTATTTGAGAGGCTTCCCGTTCCGGGTCTGAGCTGGCGAGGATGGCAGTGATGACCGCCGCGCCATCAGCTCCGGCCCGCATCACCTGGGCGACATTGTCGGCGGTGATGCCACCGATGGCCAGGAGAGGCGTGCGGACACCCGCGGTGCGGATGCGTTCCAGCAAACCGGGCCCGGATGGTTCCTCACCCGGGTGAGACCGGGTTGCGAACATCGCGCCAACCAGAAGAAAATCTGCATCCAGCGCCAGGCTTGCGCCCTCCACCGAGTGCACGGAGCGACCGATGATCGATTCTTCGCGCAGGATTGCACGCACGGCGCCGGTTGGCATGGCTGCCTCGCCCAGCTGAACGCCGTCGGCTCCGCATGCGGCGGCAACGTCGGCGCGCTCGTTGACCAGGAGTATCGCGGAGCCGCGCGTGACCGCCCGCAGGGCAGTGGCCAGTTCGAGCAGCGCGCCGCCGGGCTCTTCCTTATCCCGAAGTTGGACGACATCGACGCCGCCAGCGATGGCGGCGGACACCCTGCCGGGCAATTCGTCCGGTGGGCAAACGCGCCGGTCGGTGACCAGGCACAGCGCGGGATGTGGCAGGTCCACTCCCATGGGGACGCGCTCAGGCCGCCGCAACGGGCACCGGAACGTCTGAGGGCGGGCTGCTGGCGATGGCTTCGGTGCGCACCGGTATGCGACCGGCGAGGTATGCCTGTCGCCCGGCCTCCACGCCCTTGCGGAAGGCGTCGGCCATCATCGCCGGGTCCTCGGCCTGGGCGATGGCGGTGTTGACCAGCACCGCGGAGGCGCCCATTTCCAGCGCCTTGGACGCGTCGGACGGGACCGCCAGGCCGGCGTCCACGACGACTGGCACCGTGGCGTTTTCGAGAATGATGCGGACCTCTTCCACGGTATGGATGCCCTGACCCGAGCCGATGGCGGAGCCGAGGGGCATTACGGTGACGCAGCCGGCCTCTTCCAGGTTCTTGGCGAGGACCGGGTCGGCGTGGATGTAGGGCAGGACCTTGAAGCCCTCGTCGACGAGTTGCCGGGCCGCTTCGAGGGTGCCGTTGGGATCCGGGAACAGATACTTGACGTCCGGTATGACTTCAAGCTTTACGAAATCGGTTTGAGCAACCTCGCGACCGAGACGCGCCACGAACAAGGCCTCCTCGACGGTGCGGCAGCCGGCCGTGTTGGGCAGGATGTGATATTTATCCAGGTTAATGTGTTCGAGGATGTTCTGCTCGGGGTTGTCGAGGTCGAGCCGACGGATGGCGACGGTGACCATCTGGGTACCCGAAGCCTCCAGGGAATCGACCATTTCCTGCATGCTGCGATGCCGGCCGGTACCGACGATCAGCCGGGAAGAAAACGACACGCCACCAATTACCAGTTCGTCGGCCATCGCTATCACTCTCCTGTTTGATGCCGGAAACGGTCGGGCCGTCACCGGCGGTTGCCTCAAATGCGAAACCGCCAGGCGGTTACCCGGCGGCTCAAAGTCAAAGCTACCTACTGTTCCTCCGCCGGCATTACCCGGTTCAGGTACAGACGGTCGGCGACGAACTTTGCCGCCCTCTCAGCCTGGTTTGCCCAAGCTCCCGCCGGAATCGCGTGAGGCGTTCAATTGTGCTTGGAATGTAGCACTACGCGCCGGGCAAGTCAAACCGGACTGCTCGGTACGCAAATTCAGGACGTTGATCACAGCTTGCCGCCGAAGCCAAGGCGGCCCCGATTGGTCGGCTCCAGAACTTCGTTGACCGGATCGACCGCAAACATCAGGATTTGGAGGGTGGTTCCACCGATCAGGCAGTTGTCGTCCCCCTCGGGCCCAAAAATCACTGGGCAGATTCCGTCCCGACCGTTAATGTTGATAACGGCCTGTCCTCGTCCGAACCTCACTTCCGTCCCATCGGCTAATGCGTAGTCTACCCGGGAGCGGGGCTCCAGGCGCAGATTTTCCAGCAGAGAGGCGGGGAACATCGAGTCGGAAGCGCCCGTGTCGACCAGCGCTTCGATTTCTACCTGATCGCCGCCGTTGGGGTTGCCGACGCTGACCATCACCGAGAACGTACCCATGATCTTTCGGGCCTCTAAACTTCGTACTCGGCCACGTTGCCCGGAATGATCAGCCGTGCGTCGGTAACCTCCTGCACTTCTGCGGGCGTCCAGCCGGGGGCGGTTTCGCGGAGTACCATGCCATCGGGGGTCGGCTCCATCACGGCGACGTCGGTGACGACGAGGGACACGCAGCCACGGCCGGTGAGGGGAAAGTCGCACTCCTGGACCACCTTGGGGTTGCCGTTGCGGTCGTTGTGCTCCATGGCGACGATAACCTTGTCGGCGCCGGCGGCCAGGTCCATGGCGCCGCCGATGTTGCCGACGCCACGCTCGGGCAGCATCCAGTTGGCCAGGTCTCCAGAGGCGGAGACCTGGTGGGCTCCGAGGACCGTGACATCGACGTGCCCTCCGCGAATCATGGCGAACGCGTCCACGGATGAAAAGTAGGCCATGCCGGGGACGGACTGGAGAAATTGGCCGCCGGCGTTGATGAGGTCGATGTCCTCGTTTCCCTCCTCGGCCAGGGGGCCGCAGTTCAGGACGCCGCTCTCGCTGTGGTAGAAGACCACGCTCTCGTCGTCCACGAACATGGATACCAGCGTTGGTATCCCGATGCCGAGGTTGACGCAGGACCCGGCCGGAAGTTCCCTGGCCACCCGCATCGCAATGATGGCCCGGTCGAGGCGTTCTTTGTCTGCGCTCATGGTGGTACTCCGGTTATTCGTAGCCGGTGAAACCGTTGGGACGTCGCACGATGCGTTGGACGAATATCCCGGGGGTCACCACCGCTTCGGGGTCCAGTTCGCCGGGCTGCACTATCTCGTTGACCTCAACCACGGTCACCCGCGCGCCCGGGGCCATCACCGCGTTGAAATTGCGAGAAGTGCCGCGATAGACCAGGTTGCCCCGGGTGTCGGCCCGGTGGGCGCGGATCAGCGCAAAGTCCGCGCGGAGGCCGTGTTCCAGGATGTACTCCCGTCCGTCGATCACCCGGCTTTCCTTGCCCTCGGCGATGAGGGTGCCGGCGCCGGTGGGGGTGTAAAAGGCCTCGATACCGGCGCCGCCGGCGCGCAGGCGCTCGGCCAGGGTTCCCTGGGGCACCAGCTCCAGATCGACCTCGCCGCGGCGGTAGGCCAGCTCGAACTCCGACGGTCTGGACACCGAGGGCGAGACGGGGAAGGACGCGATGGCCTTGGCGACCTGGCCGTTTTCCACCAGCACGCTGTGGTCAATGGCGGTACGGCCCGGCGGCGTGCCGAAACTGACGACGCGGGCGATACCGGCGGTGTTGCTGACGATGGTCAGGTTGCGGCTGCCGCGGTCCCGTAGCGATACGAGGAGGTGGTGCGCCATGCCGCCGGGTCCACCGAACCCATCGATGAAGACCGTGGCCCCGTCGGGCAGGTCAGCGATGGCGGACGGTCCGTCGGCGTAAACCTTGCTGGCCGGCTTGCCGGGATGGACGGTGAAATCCATCTCGCGGAGGATCGGCGCGACGGTCAGGTCGGCCCCGGTGATGGCCCGCACATCATCGCTTGACCAGCCGGGGGCCACCTCGGTCAGCGTGAGTCCGGTGTCGCCGACGCGCAAAACGGCAACGTCGGTAATGATGGTGTCAACGCAACGGACGCCGTCGGCCAGCAAGGTAAGGGCGTCCACGATATTGGGAGAGCGGTCAGCGCCGTTATGCGGCAATACCGTGACCACACGGCGAGCGCCGGCCAGGTCGATTAGTCCGGCGTGCCCCTGCGGCCCGGGGTAGTCCGCGGCGTGGTAACCGGCGAAACTGCCTCTGGAGTCGACCTGTGCCGCCTGCAGGATCGATAGATCCACGTTGCGCCCGCGCAGGACTGCGCCGGCGTCGGCGGCGTTGATGGGCAGGTCCGAAAGAATCCCGCCCGCCCGCAAGAACCACACGCCCTTTTCCACGGGGACAAGATCCGCCGCGGCGGCCGGCCAGTCGCCGCTGACCGCAACCACCGATCCCGGAATAATCTCGGCGGCGGCCCGTCGTGCCACGCTCAGGGCATCCAGTCTTTGAAGCGTCATGGTGGCCTATCCGATGGGCGCCGAGCTTGCCCGGGCGATACGGTTGACAAAGATGCCCGGCGTGATCACGTGTTCCGGGTCTATGCCACCCGGTTCGACGACATGGTCGACCTCGGCGATGGCGATGCGGGCGGCGGATACGACGGCGGAGTTCCATCCGCGCTGGGCGCCCTCGTACACCAGGTTGCCCCCGCTGTCGGCGCGATTGGCCCGTATCAGCGCGAAATCGCCACGCAGCGGGGGCTCAAACACACACTCGACTCCGTTGACCTCCCGGATCTCTTTGCCCTCGGCGAAGCGGGTGCCGATGCCCACCGGGAGGAAAACGCCACCGATGCCGGCGCCGGCTGAGCGCATGCGTTCCGCCAGCGTTCCCCAGGGAACCACTTCGATCGCCAAGTCTCCGGTGCGCCACAGTTCATGCACCATGTCACCCTGGCCCGAACCGAATGGCGCCGGTGAAATTATCCTGGAAACGCAGCCGGCGGCCACCAGGCGGTGGAGAACCTCGGCCCCGTAGTAGGTCGAGTCGCAAACGCAGGTCAGATCCCGGACCTGCCGGTCTGCCAGCGCGGACACCAGCGCGGTCGGAGCGTTGGCGCCGGAAACGCCGCCGAGCAACACGGTAGCGCCATCGTGGATATCGGCCACCGCGGCTGCGGCGCTGTCGTATAATTTGCTGGATGCCATAACAAGGTTCCGAAAGCGGTCGCCATTTTAGCCCAATATGCCGGGCCGATAAAGCGACCAGCGACGCCTGAATTGCCGGCATCTCCACTTAAAGCATGCGCTACCAGACCATCAAGTGCGACAGATCCCGGTTCCAGGCGACGCTGGCTTTGCCGACCGTTGCCTCCGGCGTTACCATTGGCGAAACAGTGGCCGAAGAAATTGCCGACTGCTGCCGTGAGTTGAGCCTGGACGATGAGCTGCGGTTGGTGACGATTACCGGGGTCGGTGACACGTTCGCCACGGGTCGCGAGAAGCTGCCCGACGATGTACTGGACGCGGACCCCGCGGCTCGCATGGCGTGGTTCAAGCGGATGGGGGCGGCCAACGCCGTGGCCCGGTTGCCCATGCCGGTGTTGGCGATCCTGAACGGCGACGCCATCGCCCACGGGTTGGAGATCGCCCTGGCTGCCGACTTGCGGATTGCGGCGGACGGCGCATGCCTGGGAGCGGGGGCGCCGGCGCGGGACGGGCTACCGTTTGACGGGATGACGCAACGGTTGCCTCGGCTGGTTGGCCCGGCGCTGGCGCGCGACATGCTGCTGACGGGTAGAACCCTGTTGGCTTCCGAAGCGCTGGATTTTGGGCTGGTGAACCGGGTGGCGTCGCTTGATGATCTAGAGGCACACTCGGCTGAGATCGCAGGGCAGATCATCGCTGCGGCGCCCATTGCGGCGCGATATGCGAAAGAGGCGGTGACTGCCGCCGGCGACCTGTCGCTGGCCCAGGGGCTGCGACTGGAGGCCGACCTCAGCATCATCCTGCAAAGCACTGACGACCGAGCGGAGGGTCTGCGATCCTTTGCCGAAAAACGAGCGCCAAACTTTACCGGGCGTTAGGACCACTGGACGCTGAGGACCGCAAGTCAATGACCGTACGATTGGACATACATACCCACGTAGGCGAAATGTTCGGCTTCCAGGAACCGACGCCGGAGATCGCGGAGGCCGTGATCGCACGCATCAAGGCGGCCGGGTTGGATGGCATCGCGATCACCGATCACTGGCGCCGGGATTGGGGCATGGCGCTGCACCGGGTGGTGGAGCAGCATTTTCCCAACGAGGTGATAATCATCCCCGGCCACGAGATCGACGTGCGCCCGGCGATCAGCCCTTTCGACGAATACCACTGCACTGAGCTGTATCTGCCCGGAGGCCGGCTGTTTCGCACCTACTGCCACCCGGGTTACTACACTCCCAACATCGTGATCGAGGATGGAGTTCACGGTATTGAGGTCGCCAACCACCACCACGACTGGCACATTCGCCGTCCGGCGGCGGAGCGGGTGGCTGAAGAGCATGACCTGCTGACCTTCTCGGTGAGCGACGCCAACGTCCTCTCCGAGATTGGGGCGGGCAGCACCGATGTGGACCTTGACGAAATGATGCGGCGAGCGATTCCGCTGGACTGACCGGATGAGCGACGCTTTCGGCACCATTAATTTCGAAAAGGAGGGCGGGGTCGCCCACCTGGCGTTGAACCGGCCGGATCGGCTGAACGCCTACTCAGTGGCGATGCGGGACGACTTCGCCGAGGCGCTGCACCTGGTGGCCGAGGATGAGGAAATAGGCGCGCTGCTGATTACCGGCAAAGGCCGAGCCTTCTGCGCTGGCGCCGACCTGAGCGAGTTCGGGACCGCTCCATCGCAGGTCATAGCCCGGAATGCCCGGTGGCAGCGCGACGTTTGGGGTCAACTGGCTGGACTGGACAAGCCGATAGTTGTGGCGGTACACGGCTTTTGCATCGGTTCGGGGGTGGAAATCATGCTGCTGGGGGATTTGCGTATCGCGGCGGCGGATACGGTTTTCGCCATGCCAGAGGTGCGGTTGGGCATGATCCCCGCCGCCGGCGGGAGCCAGACGCTGCCGGCAAACGTGGGGCCCTCTGTGGCGTTGGACCTGTTGTATACCGGGCGCCGGTTCGGCGCGAGGGAAGCGCTCGGCTACCGCTTGATCAGCCGGTTGGCAGAGCCGGATCAGTTGGAACCGATGGCCTGGAATATCACGCAAGAACTGTCCGGGCTGCCGGCGGGGTTCGCTGTGGCGTTAAAATCGGCGTGGCGTTCGGGCAGCGAAATGCCGCTGGACGCCGGGCTGGCTTTGGAACAGCGGTTGGCAGGCACGGCCGCCGGGTTATCCAGAGAGTAGAATTTGAGCATGGAGCAAGGATGAACACCACCGAGTTTCTCATGATCGCGTCGGCGATTGTTCCCGAACGGACGGCCATCGTATTCGACGGCGATCACATCAGTTTCAAGATGTTGCAGGAGCGGGTGAATCGCCTGGCCAACGCGATGTCCGAGCTGGGAATAGGCCAGGGCGACCGGGTTGCGGCGATGCAAACCAATTGCCACCACCTGATGGAGATTTACTTTGCCGCCGCGCAACTGGACGCGATATACGTGCCGATCAATTTCCGCGCCAAAGAGGACGAGCTGGCGATCATGCTGGGGATCGCGCAGCCCCATCTGCTGTTCCTGGGTGAGCGCTACTTGCCCCTGGTCCCGACGGACGGTTCAGTGCCCGCGGACCGCATCGTGATGCTGGACGCGCCGGCGACCAGCGGCGGCTATGCCTACGACGACCTGCTCGCCAACGCGGACCTGGAACAGCTCCACTTCCCGGAGGACGACGAAGATGCCACGACGGTGATCATGTTCACGTCGGGCACCACCAGCATTCCCAAGGGCGCGCAGTTGACGCACGACAGCTTCGGCACCTTCCTGCTGACCAACGTCGAGCCGGCCGACCCGGACGTGGAGGAAACCAATCTGCTCACCGTGCCGATGTATCACGTTGCCGGGCTTCAGGCGGCCCTGGCGGCGGTTTTCGGAGGCCGGACGCTGGTGGTCATGCCGCAGTTCGATGCCGAAGGGTGGATGCGCCTGGTGGCCGAACATCGGGCGAACCGGGCGATGCTGGTGCCGACCATGCTCAAGATGGTCATGGACCATCCCGGGTTTCCAGATTACGACCTGTCGTCCCTGAGCGTCATCACCTATGGAGCCGCGCCGATGCCGCTGCCGGTGATTCGCCAGGCCATCGACAACTTCCCCGGCGCCCGTTTCATCAACGCTTTTGGCCAGACCGAGACGGCGTCGACCATCACGATGCTCCCGCCGGACGACCACGACCTGACCGGAACGGCTCAAGAGGTGGAAACCAAGTTGCGCCGGCTGACCTCTATCGGAAAGCCTCTGGACGACGTCGAGGTGATGATCGTCACAGAAGACGGCGATCCGGTCGACGATGGCGAAGTGGGCGAGATCGTCGCCCGGGGCCCGCGCATGATGACCGGCTACTGGCGGCAGGACGATGCCACGCAGGATACGCTGAAGGGCGGGTGGCTCTACACCGGAGACCTGGCCTGGCAGGATGGGGACGGCTACATTTACCTGGCCGGGCGGGCGCGGGACTTCATCAAGCGAGGCGGAGAGATGATCTCGCCCGAAGAAGTGGAGCTGGCCCTGTCCGAGCATCCGGGGGTGACCGAATCGGCGGTGATCGGCGTGCCCGACCTGGATTGGGGCGAAGAAGTCAGGGCAGTCGTGGTGGCGTCAGACCAGGCGGTCACCGAGCAAGAGCTGATTGAATTCTGCCGTGACCGTTTGGCGGGGTTCAAACGCCCACGGTCAGTGGTGTTCGTGGACGAGCTTCCCAGAAACGTGATGGGAAAAGTCCTGAAGCGAGATCTGAGGGCCGAATTCGGCCATACGGTCGCAACCTGATGAACCAAAACTGCGAAGCCTCGGAGGAGACGTCATGGATATAGCGGTAATGGGAGCCGGCGGCGTTGGAGGTTATTTCGGTGGCCTGCTGGCCCGGGCGGGTCACAACGTGACGTTCATCGCCCGCGGGCCGCACCTGGAGGCGATCCGGAGCAACGGCCTGCGGGTCGAGAGCGGCAACGATGGCGTCTTCACCGTTCCCGGCAATGCTACGGACGACCCGGCGTCGGTCGGCCCACAGGATCTGGTGCTGTTTACGGTGAAGATGTATGACAACGACGACGCGATACACGCCATCGCGCCCATGGTCGGCCCCGACACCATTGTGCTGACGCTGCAGAACGGCATCGACAATGGGGAGCGGTTGGTCGAAGTGTACGGCGCGGAACGGGTTATGATCGGTTCGGCCTATCTGGAAGGGCGGATCAGCGAGCCCGGCGTAGTGACTCAGGGCGGACCGGGCGCGGCGTCCTTCGGCGAGCGTACCATCGGGATCAGCGAACGTGGCGAGCGACTGTACCAGGTGTTTAGCGACGCCGGTTGGCGTGTTGACCTGCTGGAAAACATGACCGGCATGCTGTGGAAGAAGTTTGCCTACTTGTCGGGATCGGCGGGAGTGTGCGCCGCCAGCGGCTGCGCGTATGGCGAACTCAGGTCCGTGCCAGAGACCCGGGCCGCCATCGAAGCGGCCATAGCGGAAGCCCTGGCCGTTGGCGACGCGGCGGGCGCCCCCCTGGAGCCGGATTCCCTGGAATGGTCCATGAACGCGTTGGACAACTTTCCGGCAACGGGTATGGCGTCGTTGGCCAAGGACTTCGCCGAGGGCCGGCCGGTGGAACTGGAGGGGCTGACCGGCGTCGTGATCCGAATGGGCCGGGAACACGGCGTACCCACGCCGGTGAACGACGCGCTGTACGCAGTGCTGAAACCCCGCGCCAATCGGATTGAGGCGGATCTGAACCGAGGTTGACGTCTCACGTCCAGCTGCGGCTCCCTGGAGTGGCTGCGATTGTCCCATTGGTCATGAAGCGCCGGTGAAAACCGGCGTTTTCGGTCTAAAAAGCGCGGATTGCTTCGCTGATCAAATACCGGAAATGGATTACGTTTTACGTAATATTGTGAATAATATCACGCTATTTCATTTATTTTACGCATATTGACACTGTTATTAGGCATTGTTAGGCTTGTACTCACTGAAATCCGACAGCCGAGCGGAATACGACTTTCGTTGTTGCAGGGGGTAGTATGCTGAACCGTGCATGGAATCGTCTCACCGGCCGGATACTCGTTGCCGTGGGGATGATCATCGCTCTCACTGTGGTGGCGGCATGCGGGGCCACGGCTCCCACCGACAGCGCCGAACCGGCAACCGATAGCCCAGCGCCGGCGCAGCCGGCCGCGAGCTCGTCGGGAGATCCGGCGCCGACGGCTGTACCGGCCCAAGCGGCCGGCGCGCCGCAGACCGCAGATCAGGGGATCTACGGAGGGATCGTGCCCATGCACGATTACGCCTTCCCGAACTTGATCTTCCATCCGCATGAGTTCTCAAACCAAACGAAGAACATTTCCGGCATTTACAACGGACTGCTGGAATATGACGCTGAAACGGACGATCCCTACGACATCACCGGCGACCTCGCGGAAAGCTGGGAGCTGCAAGCCGACGGCGTCACCTACGTGTTCCACCTGCACCAGAACGCGATGTGGCACGACGGGACACCGGTAACGGCTGAGGACGTCGTTTACAGCATGGACAGCCTCGTTAACACCGAAGCGAACCGGCCGCAGACTCTAATCATCGCGCCGTATTTTTCGCCCGGAAACGCGAGGGTGATTGACACGAACACGGTCGAAATCAGGACCAACAATCCCGCTCCGGACTTCATACCGATGATCGCGTCCGACGCGTTCAAAATGATGTCCAAAGCCTGGGGAGAATCGGACGTGGATACGTCAAAGTGGGAGAACGGCATGGGCTCCGGCCCGTTCCTGCCGACCTCCCTGGAGAAGGACGTCTCGATGTCCCTGGAGCGCAATCCGAACTACTGGAAAGAAGGTTTGCCGTACATCGACGGCAGCATCCACTACTACATCGCGGACAAGGGAACTGCCATTGGCTCGTATCGCACCGGTCAAGTGCTGATGACAACCTGGCCCGTCACCAACCTGAGCAATACCGAGATCCTGGAGTTGCAGGAATCCGAGGCGGAAACGCTGGATGTGTACCTGATTCCAAACACCAGCCTTCTGGGAACGCTGATCAACACGACGATAGAGCCCTTCAACGACGTGAGAGTGCGGCGCGCGCTGCACCTGGCGGTGGACCGGAGCGAGTTCCGGGAGATTTTCGGCGGCGGAATCGCGCCGGTAGGGACTCCACTCCCGCCTGATACCTGGTTTGGCCGCACAGAGGCGGAGGCGTTGGAACTGCCCGGTTTCCGCAGTGGCCCGGACGGCGGTAAACATCAGGGAGACCTCGAGGAAGCCAAGCGTCTGTTGGCAGAGGCCGGGGTGGAGGAAGGGTTCGAGGTCAACATCATGGCGCGCACGGCCGTGGAGTACGTTGACCTGGCGCAGCTGCTTGCAGACCAGTTGCGTCGCAATCTCGGCTGGGACACGACGGTGCAGCCGATTGACAGCGCGACCGGCATAACGCGGTACAAAGAGCAGGACTACCAGATTGCGGCACAGGGAACGGCGTTGCTGGTCGGTGAGCCCGATCCCATCATCGGCAAGATATTCATGCCCGGTGGCCTGTGGATCCAGTGGTCCGGCTGGGAAGCGCCCCAGAAGTTCCTGGACCTGTTCGCCGCTCAAAGCCAGGAGCTGGACCGCACCAAGCGAGCCGCCATCTTGCGCGAGATGGAAGACTTCATGCTCAACGAGGACCCGGGGCCGCTGCTGGTGTACTACTGGAGTTTCCGCGACCAGATCGTCAACAAGAAGATCCAGAACTACCACATGCCAGCCAGCATCTGGGTGCAGTTGAAGCACGAACGGATCTGGTGCGATCCCGAGTGCTGAGGCAGGTGGGAAAAGGAGACGGTCAAACGGATATAAGCGGAAACGGCTGAACCGCACGTCAAGTGACAGGCGGCGGGACGAGGAGAAGCGATGAACACCTACGTAATCAAGCGATTCATGCTCTTCGTCCCCACACTGCTGCTGGTCACCCTGATGGTGTTCGCGCTGATGCGGCTGGTGCCGGGCGACCCGGCCGAACTGCTGCTGATGGGATTCGAAGGTGACGGCCAGTATTCGGCGCAGCAGTTAGCCGATCTCCGGGCCAAGCTGGGCACCGACCGTCCGCTGGCGATCCAGTACCTGGACTGGATCTGGGGGATGCTCCGCGGAGATTTCGGCGTGTCGATGTACTTTGACACTCCGATTGCAGAGGACCTGGGCGCCAAGCTGCCGATAACGCTGGAATTGGCGGCCCTGGCGTTGCTGCTGGCGTTCGTGGTGGCAATGCCCCTGGGAGTTGTGTCAGCGGTCCGGCAGGACACCATCGCCGACTATGCTTCCCGCATCATAGCGATTGCCGGGGTGGCGATGCCGACGTTCTGGATCGGCATCCTGGTGGTGTATTTCCTTGTGACCTGGTTCGACTGGTTGCCGCCGTTGGGATACGCGAACCTGTGGGAGGACCCGTGGCGCAACCTGCAGCAAATGGTGTTCCCCGCGATCGCTCTGGGGTTTTACAACATGGCGCTGATCGCCCGGGTGACCAGATCGTCCATGCTGGAGGTGTTCCGTGAGGACTACATCCGGACGGCGCGCTCCAAGGGTCTCCGCGAGCGGGCAGTCATCATCCGGCACGCCCTGAAGAACGCGTTTCTGCCCATCCTGACCATATCCGGCTGGCAGATAGGCCGCCTGATCGCCGGGACAGTAGTTATCGAGACGATCTTCCTGGTGCCCGGCATGGGCCGCTTGCTGGTGGACAGCATACTGCATCGAGACTACACCATGATCCAGAGCATCGTGATGGTGATCGCGTTCATGGTCCTGGCGCTGAACTTGGTCGTGGACCTGCTCTATGCCTGGCTGGACCCTCGCATACGCTATGAATAACCCGGCGCGAACCATGCAACACCGCCACTCACCGGCGTAAGGAAGAGGGACATGGCCCAGCAGACAACCGGAGTCCTCGCCCCCACTGAACCCACCGGCGCAGGGATGCGACCCAAGCGCACGTTCTGGGAGAACATCGTCAACTTCACGCAGCGCAAGCCGCTGGGCGCGTTCGGCGCGGTGGTCGTGATATTGCTGGTCGTGGTAGCCGCCTTGGCTCCGGTGGTGGCGACGGATGACCCCAGGGAAACCAACGCCGCTTTCCGCTTCAGTCCGCCCAACAGCGAGACCTGGCTGGGTGGCGATCAAATCGGCCGGGATGTGTACAGCCGGCTGGTGTACGGCACCCGAATCTCGCTGGTGGTGGGTCTGTTGAGCGTGTTTTTCGGAGTGACCATCGGCGCGTTCATCGGGATTGTCAGCGGGTATTTCGGCGGGGTCACCGACCTGATAACCCAGCGGATCATGGACGCGATGATGTCGTTCCCGGCGCTGATCCTGGCGCTGGCGATCATGGCGATCCTGGGGGCGTCAGTGACCAACGTGGTCATTGCGCTGAGCGCGGTGTTCATTCCGGGCGCGGCGCGCACCATCCGGTCGCAGGCGTTGAGCATCAAGGAGGTTGATTACGTGCTGGCGGCGCGGGCCGTGGGAGCCGGGGATTGGCGGATCATATTGCGGCACATGGCGCCCAACTGCGCGGCGACTTTCATCGTGTTGGCCAGCATATCCCTGGGTTGGGCCATTGTCGTGGAGGCGTCGCTGAGCTTCCTGGGCGTGGGCATTCCGCCGGATGTGCCGTCGTGGGGCGGAATGCTCAACGGCGTGGCCCAGAACTCGCTGGACGTGGCGCCGTGGCTGGGCGTGTTTCCCGGCCTGGCCATCGCCATTACGGTGTTCGCGGTTAACCTGCTGGGCGACGCGCTGCGGGACGTGCTGGATCCGAAGATGCGCGGCGCGAACTAGCGGGGTTGCCCTCTTACCCTGCCAACAGTCTGGGGAGGGACCCGTTTCCTCCCCTTTTGCGTTGCGGCGTGTTGCCGATTTGCCGAGCGCAGGGCGTTGTATCGGTTTCTGCTTGCGCAGGAACGACGGGGTGGATGCTTATGTGCACCCGCTGTGGTCAGTTCATCTGAATCAGGATTTTCAAGATTATGGGATTGACCGGATTGAGGCCATTTGGGGTAGAGCCCTCCCGATCCTGATAATCCATAAATCCGGCAAATCCTGATTCCGACGATACCACCGCCCCAAGCGAGTGCGTCTGCACGGGCGGATGTTGGCACCGGCGGCGTGGCTAGGACTCCGGGTAGGTGAGCTTCATCAGGACGTGGCGGCGGTTCTGGGTGTAGGGGCGCACGTGCTCCGGCCAGCGCCCGGCGTCGACGGCTTCGGCCCATTCCGGGCTGGTGAGCACATCGGGGCTTTCGATCTGGTAAACCGCGTGGTGCTTGGGTGTGCCGGGGATCTCGATTTCCTGCACCTGCCCGCCCATTGCCATGAGGAGGCGTTGGGTCTCGTAGCGCGTTACGCCGATGACGCCCGGTGTCTGGTTGAGCAGGGGGCAATGCTCGTGTTGTAAACGTCGTTGAACAGGGCTTCGCGGTCGGGGTCGATGTCCATGCTGGCGATGAACAGGTACTTGGAATGCAGGTCGGCCATGGGATACCTCCGGTGAGTTCAGTGGGATTGGTGGAGCATCTGCGCGGCAATGGCCCAGTCGGAGCGCGCGGCGGCCATATCGCCAAGGTTGGAATGAGCCTTCCCGCGAGCGACGTAGGCCTCAGTGTAGCGGTCGTCGAGCCGGAGGCGGCGTCGAAGTGAGTAATCGCGGCCCGGTTGTCGCCAGCGTCGCGCCGGGCCATGCCATACCAGTAGTGGGACACCGGATCGTTCGGTTCTTGGTCCAGCGCCCGGTCTAAGTCGGCTGCGGCGGGGGCCAGGGAACCCAGTTTGTAGCGGGCGATGCCCCGGGTGCGCCACGCACGAGCCAGCGTGTCATCGAGTTCCAGCGCCCGGGAGGCATCGGACTCGGCGGCCGACCAGTCCGAACGGTTCAGGTGAATGGAGCTCCGGTCTAACCACGCTTCGGCCATGTTTGGAGTCAGGGCGATGGCAGCATCCAGCTCAGCCAGGGCTGCCTCAGCGCGCCCCAGCATGGACAGGGATCTGCCGCGGAGCCAACGCACGACGGGATCATCGGGCGTTGCGAGGAAAGCGAGGTCGAGGTCAGCCAGCGCGGCACGGGGGTCGCCGCTGGCGAAGTGCGCTTCCGCGCTCCGCACGTGCTCGCTCGCGGACGGGAAGCGGTTCCGGTCGGCGCGCTGCATGGGGTTGGGCCTAAAACAAAGCAAGGGACGGCCCGCGAAGGCCGCCCCCATTGGTGTTAAGGTTGTTTAGAAAGCGCGGCGGTGAGAGTAGTTGATCTCCTCGTTGGTGATGAATTCGAGGAGCGCCGCGTTTCCGTCTTCGTTCTGCTGGCGGGCGCGCTGGAACGCGGGGATGATCTCGTTGGGGTCGGTGACGCGCTCGGCGTAGCCGCCCATGGCCCGGCCCAGATCGGCGTAGTTGCCGCCGAGATCTCGGGTGCTGTAGAGCTCGTGGGAACGCTGCATGGCGTTGGTTTCCACGGCCATGGTCGAGTTGTTGAGCACGACGGTGGTTATGGGTACATTGCTGCGCACGGCGGTCTCAAAGTCCAGGCCGACCATGCCGAAGGCGGCATCACCCATGAAGTTGACGCACATCTTGTCCGGGTCGGCCAGCTTGGCGCCGATCACGAGGCCCAAGCCGGTGCCGAGGCCGTGGGACTTCCCCCAGCCCAGGTAAGTGCGCGGGCCGCCGGAGCGGTAGAACGGCGTGATCTGGTCGCGAGGGCTGCCGGAGTCGTGGGTGATGATGGCCTCGCTCGCCGGCACGGCCTTCTGGAAGTCGGTAATGACGCGGTAGGGATTGACCAGCGGGCCGGCGTCGGTGGTCTTGTGCTCCCACTCGGCCAGCCAGGCGTCGCGAACCGAGGCAATCTCTCCGGTGACCTCCGCGTTGTTCCGGCGGCTGTCGCCGACGATCTCGCGGCAGGCTTCGATCATCTGACGCAGCGCCAGCTTGGCGTCGCCGATGACCGGGAACTGGACGTCGTAGTCCTTGTTCAGGTCGCGCGGATCGTTGGTGTTCTGAATCAGGGTGCGGCCGGACGGCAGGTTCATGGACATGCCGTGCTTGGTGAAGCTGGAACCCACGCCGAAGATGACGTCGGCGCGGCGGACGAAGTGGTACACCGTGCCGGACATCACGCCGGAGCCGCTGCCCAGGGCGAGGGGATGCTGTTCGGGGAAGCCGCTCTTGCCCAGCAGGGTGGTCATTACCGGAACGGACAGGAGCTCGGCCAACTCGGCCAACTCGTCGGTGGCCTCGGCGTACATCACGCCCTGGCCGGCGTGGATCACCGGATAGGTGGCGGAGCACAGGGCGCGGGCCGCCGCTTCAATGTCGTCAGGGTCGGCCTGGGAGGCGGAGCGGCGGACGTTTCCGCCCCAGTAAAATGCCTCTTCGGACACTTCCTCGAGGGCAACGTCGGCGGGTATCTCGACCATGGACGGGCCGGGTCGTCCGGTGTACAGAGCGTTGACGGCGCGGCGCATGACCTGGCTGGTGCTGCCCGACAGGTTCAGCCGTTCCAGGTGCTTGGTCACGCTGGCAAAGCTCTCGATGGAGTCGAACATGGGGAAGACGCCCTGACGTTCGCGTGGGTGACCCAGAGGCAGCAGCAGAATTGGCACGGAATCGGAAAAGGACGTGGCGACGCCGGAGTAGGCGTTTTCGGCGCCGGGACCGTACTGCATGGCAAACACGCCGGGCGGCCGGCCGTTGGTGATGCGGCTGTACCCGTCGGCGATGCCGACGCCGACGCGCTCCTGGCGGCAGATGATGGGTCGGATTCCGGCGGAGGCGCAAGCTTCGATAACTGGCGTGGTGGGGAAGCAGGAGAGGTATTTCACCCCCTCTCGTTTGAGGATTTCGGCGATGGCGTCGATGGTTTGCACGGTGTTACCTCTGCGTTGACTGTGTGATGGCAATGTAGGACCACGCGGCGCGATGTTCGCCTCGAGGACTATTCGGCATTCGATTCCGTACCGACCATACCGGACCAAAAACCGGATACCGGGAAGGAGACATCGGGGAACGCCAGCGGGCTCACGGTGTCACCGGCGCGGAATTGACGAACCGTTTGGTACTGCTCGCCCACCGGGTCGGTATGGATGTACACCCCGTATTCTCTGAGGTTGACGACCCACACTTCGGGGACGCCAGCGGCGGCGTACGCGGCCAACTTTTCGCCTCGGTCGTAGTTCAACGAGCTGTAGGAGACCTCAACGATGAACAGGATGTCATCGGGAGTGGCCGGAGACAAATGGTAATCCGGTCGCTGGCGGAGGATGGCGAAATCAGGTTGAGGTTCGCTGAGTCGGTTGATCCGGACGGAACCCTGAACCCTTACCCGCGCCCGGCCCCGCAGGGCGCCAAACATCAGATCGCTGATGCAATCCGTAGTGTCATTGTGGGTGTTTCCGATGGGGGCCATCTCTATGATCTCTCCGTTCAGCAGCTCGATGGGTTCGTATTCGGACAGGATGCCGGCCATACCCATGGCCTGATACTGGTCCGCGGTGAACCGATAGCCGCCGCTGAGAACCGCTTCGCGATCCTGCCGGCTCAGGATGCCCGCAGCAACCATGGCGCGGAACTCGGCGGAACAGAAGGTGCGGAGATCGTAGGTACGGTCGGTTGCGGTGGTCATGGTGGTGAGTGTTGGGAAGGTTGCTCAATTCAACACGAATTGTAGCATCCCGCCAATGTCCGCCTGGGATTGCTGCGAGTATAACATCCGGTGGAATTGCATCGGGCGGAAGTCCACTGGACAACCCCGGGCGACCCTGACGTTGCCATCCTGTTTGTGCGGCAGTGGCAATGGGGCTAGAATGATTGCCGAACTCGTTGGGGGGGTCTGATTTTGAGCAGCGGAGCTTTGGCCGGCGTCAAGGTGGTGGACCTGACCCATCACATCGCCGGCCCTTACGGTACTAAACTGTTGGCCGATTTCGGGGCCGACGTCCTGAAGATCGAGCGGCCGGGTGGGGACCCGGGTCGGCGGCTGCCGCCGTTCTACCACGACCAACCGGACGCCGATAAAAGTCTGCCGTTCCTCTACCTGAACACCAACAAGCGCAGCATCACGCTGAACCTGAAGTCGGAAACAGGACGCTCCATACTGATGGACCTGCTGGCTGATGCAGATGTGCTGGTGGAGAACTTTGCCCCCCGCGTAATGCCGTCGCTGGGCCTGGATGCGGACACGCTGCGAAAGCACAACCCGAAGTTGGTGGTTGCGTCCGTGTCCAATTTTGGGCAGACCGGACCCTGGCGGGACTTCCGGGCGACCGAGATCGTCGAGTACGCGCTGGGCGGGCTGATGTACATCTTCGGGGGATACGACCGGGAGCCGCTGAAACACGCGCTGCACCAGGCCCAGTTCAAGGCCGGCACCAACCTGGCGTCGGCCACGCTGATGGCTTTGTACCACCAGCGGCTCACCGGGCAGGGCCAGCGGGTGGACGTGTCGATACAGGAGAGCATCGCATCGGCGCTGCGGGACGTGACCAACAACTACACCTACACCGGAGCGGTGCGACGCCGGCAGCCCAACCATACCGGGGACCTCACACGGCTGCGGGCGGTGTCCGACGGTTACGTACTGCCCAACCCCGGCATGGGGGCGACGCTGGACTGGAAGGTGATGGTGGATTTCCTGGAAGCGCCGGAGCTGGATGACGAGCGGTTCGATAACGCGTCGGCGCGGCTGGAAAACGCGGAGGCGCTGGGAGATATCCTGGACCAGATTTTTGCGACCAAGCAGAAGCAGGAAATCTTTTACGCTGCCCACCAGAAGCGGTTCATCTATGGGGTGATCGATTCCCCGGAAGAGACGGTGGACAACCCGCAGATACAGGCCCGGGGCTACTACGTGCCGGTGGAACATCCTGACCTGGGCGAAATCACGTTCCCCGGAGCGCCGTTCCTGATGTCGGGCTCGCCGTGGGCGGTGACGGACGCCGCGCCGAGACTGGGCGAGCACACGGGAGCCGTGCTGGGAGAAATGGGTTACAGCGCGCAGGAACTGGCCTGGCTACGGGCCTCGGAGGTGATCTGACATGGCTGGGCCGTTGGAAGGCGTTCGCATCGTGGAGATGGGTCAGCTCATCGCCATACCGTCGGCGATGAAGTGGATGGCCGACATGGGCGCGCAGGTCATCAGGCTGGAGTCGGTTCAGCGACTGGAGAGCTACCGCACGGATTCGCTGTATCACAACGACGTGGACGGCGAGTTCTGGAACCGGGGCGCCAACTTCTACGAGCAAAACCGGAACAAGCTGGGGCTGACGCTGGACCTGAGCCGCGACGAGGGGCGTGAAGCGCTGCGCGACCTGATCGCGGTTGCCGACGTTTTCGCCGAGAATTTCACGCCTCGGGTCATCCGCAATTTTGGGTTGGAATACGATGACCTGCGCAAGATCCGGCCCGACATCATCATGGTGTCCTCCACCGGCTACGGATTCGAAGGGCCGTGGGCGAACTTCGGCGCCACCGGGCCGGCCACGGAAGGAGCGGCGGGCCTTGCGTACATCACCGGGTACCGCGACGGCGGGCCGGTGATGTCTGAAATACCGTTCACAGACTACACGGCCGGCGAGCATACCGTGGCGGCGGTGATGTTGGCGCTGATGCACCGGCTGAACACCGGTCAAGGGCAGTTCATCGACGTGTCGCAGACGCAGACCTGTTCCGCCACGATCCCGGAGGCCCTGCTGGACTGGACAGTCAACGGACGGGTGTCGGAACGGATCGGCAACGAAGATCCGGCGATGTCGCCCCACGGTTGCTACCCGTGCGCCGGCGACGACCGGTGGATCGCCATCGCGGTGGACAGCGATGACGCCTGGCTGGGTTTGTGCCGCGTCATGGGCCGTGCCGACTGGGCGGCGGACGAGCGGTATGCGGACGTGCTGAGCCGGATACGGTATCGACCGGAACTGGACAAGATGCTGGGATTCGAGACGCGAAATCACGACAATCACGAACTGATGGCCCGGCTGCAGGCGGAGGGCGTGGCTGCCGGCGCCGTGGTCGACAGCGAAGACCTGCTGTTCAACGAACACCTGAAAGAGCGGCGGTTCTACGAAATCGTGGAGCACAACGACGCCACCGGAATGCCGCCGCTGCCCTACGCCGGCCGGCCGTGGAAACTGTCGGATACCCCGTCGGTTCCGCCCAGGCCGGCCCCGATAATGGGCCAGCACAACCGGGACATTCTGGCCGGCCTGTTGGGCCGAACGGACGGTGAAATCGCCGCGCTGGAAGAAGCGCAGGTCATCGGTTACTCACCGCTGTCCCCCCGCGGGGTGCGTCGGCCGTCGCTGGACGAGCAGGTGCGCCAGGGCCGGATGCAGCGCTACGACACGGATTACGCCGAGCGGGTGCGGGAATGGTTCGGGATTGAAAATGGCAGTATATGATACCCCGCTCTGCGATCCGGATGTGAGGAAGGCTATGAATCAAGAAGTGCTCACTTGGACTATGGTTGTAGCCGGATGGGTGGCTGTAGCCGGCGTCATTCTTGTAGCTTTGGGTCTGGCTCTGTGGGAAGGGCTATACGCCGTCGTATGGCCGGCAGCGGGGTGGATGATTGCTCTCGGACTCGTGGTCGGCGCGATCGCTGGGGCCGCGTCAATGCTGGATCGGCGCTATCCATCCAAGTGAACCAAATATGAGCCACAAACATGAAGCATAAGAATTACGTCCTGCGTATTGTTGAACTGTGTCTTCTGTTTACATTACTATCAGCCGTCGCTGCCATACCAGCGCTGTACGCATTAAACGCGGTGTCTTTCCCAGTTAATGCTCATTGGGACAAGATATTGAGAAACGTTGGATATAGCATCATCGCCGGCGTAGCGCTGATTCTTCTGGTCGCAATTTATGATGCGCTTCGCGCCGTGATAAGAGAGAAGCCATAATATTAGTCTTGTTCAATATCCCGGTCTGAGGCGTAGTCCATCACATCAGCGATGGCAGCATGGGCATCCGCAAAAACCGTTGTGATGCGTGGGTCGTCGTGACTGCTTCAACCATGATCGGCTTCTAGCCACAGACCGAGGGTGACCAGTATTGGCCCGCCAACATATTCGGGTGTGGGCTGACTCCGGGGAAACTCCTTCATCTCCCCTCGCCCTACTTCCTCTGCACCAGTCTGCTATACCGTGCGGCCACGCCGGTGATTCCGGAGCGGCCGCGATGGTATGGAAAAATGCCTCAGCCCTGCCTAGCCTCGAAGTCGGAAATTGCATCCTCGTGCTGCAGGGTCAGGCCGATGTCGTCCAGGCCGTTCAGCAGGCAGTAGCGGCGAAACTCGTCGACCTCGAAGTCGATGACGATCTCCTCCTCGCCGTCGCGGACTTGCTTCGCCTCCAGGTCCACGGTGATCTGGAAGCCGGGGTTGTCCTTGGCCTTGTCCATGATGCGTCGGACGTCCGGTTCGGGCAGCGCCAGGGGCAGCAGTCCGTTCTTGAAGCAGTTGTTGAAGAAGATGTCGGCGAAGCTGGGGGCAATGACGCACCGGATGCCGTAGTCCTCCAGGGCCCACGGCGCGTGCTCGCGAGATGAGCCGCAACCGAAATTGGGACCGGAAACCAGGATTTTAGAGCTGCGATAGGCGTCCTGGTTGAGGATGAAGTCGGGGTTCTCCGAACCGTCCTCGTTGTAGCGGTAGCGGTCGAACAGGTGGGGGCCGAAACCGGTGCGTTCGATGCTCTTCAGGTAGATGGCGGGAATGATCATGTCCGTGTCGACGTTGACGGCGTCAAGCGGAGCGACCACGCCTTCCAGTTGCACAAAGGGTTCCATGGTTACTTCCTCGGTTTTGAGCGCAACGGGATTGCCGCGCTGCGCTCGCAATGACAGGGTGGTTTAGAACTCGCGGACGTCGACGAAGTGGCCGGCGATGGCGGCGGCCGCGGCCATCTCGGGGCTGACCAGGTGGGTGCGGCCACCCTTGCCCTGGCGTCCTTCGAAGTTGCGGTTGGACGTGGACGCGCAGCGCTGGCCGGGATCCAGAATGTCGGGATTCATGCCGAGACACATGGAGCAGCCGGCAACGCGCCAGTCGAACCCGGCGTCCTTGAACACCTGGTCCAAGCCCTCGGCTTCCGCTTCAGCCTTGACCCGGGCAGAACCGGGAACGACCATGGCGTAGACGTCCGAGCTGACCTGGCGGCCGCGGATGACGTTGGCGGCGGCGCGGAGGTCGTCGATGCGGGCGTTGGTGCAGGCGCCGAGGAACACCCGGTCAATTTTAATGTCCTCGATGCGCTGGTTGGGTTCCAGACCCATGTACTCCAGGGCGCGTTCGGCGGCTTCTCGCTCGGCGGTGGTTTCGAACGACGCCGGGTCGGGCACGCGGTCGGTGATCTGTGCCACCATGTCCGGCTTGGTGCCCCAGGTGACGAAGGGGGCCAGGTCGCTGGCGTTGATCACGACTGTGCGGTCGTAAGCTGCGCCGGAATCGGTGGTCAAGCCCCGCCACTCCTCGATCCTGGCTTCAAGCTCCGCTCCCTTGGGAGCGTAGGGGCGGGTCCGGACGTAGTCGAAGGTGGTGTCGTCGGGAGCGATCATGCCGGCGCGGGCGCCGCCCTCGATGCTCATGTTGCACACGGTCATGCGACCGTCCATGGACAGGGCTCGGATGGCCTCGCCGGTGTACTCGATGACGTGGCCGGTGCCCCCGTTCACCCCAATGTGCCCGATGATGCCCAGGATCACGTCCTTGGCGGAGACGCCGTTGGGTAGTTCGCCGTCGATGCGTACCTCCATGGTGCGGGGCTTGAACTGGCGCAGCGTCTGGGTGGCCAGGACGTGCTCGACCTCGGAAGTGCCGATGCCCACGGCGAAGCAGCCCAGCGCCCCGTGGGTCGAGGTGTGGCTGTCGCCGCAGACGACGGTCTTGCCGGGGAGGGTGTAGCCCAAGTCGGGGCCGATGACGTGGACGATGCCCTGGTTCTCGCTGAAGCGGTCGTAATAAAAGGGCAGCTCGAACTCGGCGGCATTACGATCCAACGCGTCCAACTGCGCCTTGGAAATCTGGTCCTCGATGGGCCGGGTGAGTTCCCAGGTGGGCGTGTTGTGGTCAGCGGTGGCGACGGTGAGGTCGGGTCGGCGGACCTTGCGTCCGGCCATACGGAGGCCGTCGAAAGCCTGCGGCGAGGTGACCTCGTGCACCAGGTGCAGGTCAATGTAGATTAGCGAGGGTTGCCCCGGCTCTTCGTGAACCACGTGGGCATCCCAGATTTTCTCGAACATTGTGCGGGCGGCCAATTCAATTCCTCCTCGGGCCGGCTCAACTGGTGGGCAGGCCGGCAGCGTTCACGATACAAACGGGGATTATAGCATCGGCGCCGGGCGCAAGGGTCAGTGGCCGCCGCTGATCTCGGCCATCATGAGGTCAATGATGTCCTGGCTGGTCACGGCGCCCAGGAAACGGTCGGTTTCCCGCTCCACGACGGGGACGGTGGTGATGGAATTTTCGGACATGCGTTGCAGCACGTCTTCCACGTGCTCCTCGGGCCAGGCCACTGGAGGCTGCCGGCGCAGGATGTCTTTGAGCGAAGTAGTGTTCCATGACCCTTTGGGCAAGTACCGGAAAGTTGACAAAGAGACCATACCGGCCAGCCTCCCGTTATCGACCACAACGTAGTCATTCTGATTGGGCAGCGTCCAACGATCGGTGAAATCCCGGACGGATACGGAAGTATCCGGGTGGCGTCGGGAGCGGTCCAGGATATCGTCAATAGTGATGTCGTCCAGGGCGAAATTGGCTATGCCTTGTGGGATGTCGTTCAGTTCGGCCGGCAGGTCCCGCCTTCTGCTGGCCCGGTTGACGGTAAAGCTGATCACGGGCGGCATCAATAGAATGTGACAGAACATGACCAGCACCAGGAAGGAGAAGACCACTTCATCGATCACGCCGGTATCCCAGAGCACCAGCAGCAGAGCGATTTCCGCAACGCCTTTGCCCATGAGTCCGGAGGCGACAGCGTAAGGGACGGTGAGCCGGGATACATAGGCTCCAATGAACGCTCCGGAAAAATTGCCGATGAACGGAACCAGTGCGAGAGCGACCATGGTCCATACCGGCAGAGTGACGAACGAGAAGGTGAATAGCAGGCCTGCGGACGCAAAGAAGAGCGGGACGAAGAAACCCTCCGAAACACTGCGCAGCCCCGGGGTGATTTCCCGGTGAACCTGATAAGGCAGGCCGGACAAGGCGGCGCCGAACATCAGCGCCCCAAGGGATCCGTGCAGACCGATGAATTCCGCGCCGGCCACGACCACGAACAAAAAGCCGATCAGCAGGCCCAGGGACAGTTGCGGTACCTGAATAGCGCGCTGCAGCAGGGCGACCACCGGAGGAAGTACCCGAGACGACAGTACCCAGGAAACCACTGCAAAACCGGCGACCTTGCCCAGAAGGATCAAGATACCGACTGGGGACAACGTATGAGCATGTTCTCCGATACTGAACCCGATCAACAGGAGGGTGATCAGTTCAGCTATGACCACCACGGTGAAGATCTGCAATCCGATGGGGTTTTTCATCTGACCGTCGTCTGCCAGTACCTTGACCACGATGCCCAGGCTGGTCATGGACAGGACTCCGGCCAGAGCCAATGCTTCTGAAAAATTCAGATTCAGGCCGAAATCGAAAACGAAGTCGGTGGTGACCAGCATGGAAATGCCAAGCGACAGGACAACTGACAATATCGCGGCCAGAAAATAGTGGCCTCTAAGGCTGGACATAAAGCTGTCAATGTCGATCTCATCGAGTCCGATGAGGAAGAAAAACAGGAACACGCCCAGTGTGAGGAGCAACTCAGTGTGGAGAGTGGGCTCGACGTGCCAGACTCCGAACAGTTCCAGCACCGGTCCGAGGATAATGCCGGTGACCGCGTAGGCCACGATGGCGTTCAAGCGCAGACGGCGGAAGACACCTTCCACCAGCTTGGCGGCAATGATCAGAAGGCCCAGGGCCAGCAATGACTGGCGCAATTCAGCGGAACTGACGGAGACGCTGAACGCCTCAGCGCCCCCCAGGAAAGGCAGGAGTTCGACCAACATTTAAAAATCTCTTCGATTATGCAAGGGACAGATTAATCAGGCTGCGTCGGGTCAAGTTCATTATGGGTCACTCGCCAGTCCCCGTCGAAACCGAGGTGGGAATTAGCGCAGTGGCTATTATTTCGCAAATGGTTAGGTCTCACAAGTGGGGCGACGCCCTTGTGATAGACTTGCCGCGTCCCTTTTTGAACGCAAAACACGGAGGAATCGCGATGCCGTCCGCCGAAAAAGTTGTACTTCCCGACAACGTCCGTCCCGTCCACTATGATCTGGCGCTAACGCCGGATTTCGGCGATTTCACTTTCGCCGGCGAGGTGGACGTGACGGTGAGCATGGAACCCGGCACGACTGAGATCATGCTCAACTGCTCGGAAATCGAGATACATTCTGCTGCCGTTGGCTGGACGGACACGAATGGCGAACAGGAACAAGCGGCCAGCAACATCGCCTACGATGCCGACGCCGAAACCGTGACGATCACCATCCCCGGCACTCCGGCGGACGGGCTGGTGGGCAACCAGCGCCTGCGGATGTCTTTCACCGGTGAACTGAACGACAAACTGCGGGGGTTCTACCGCAGCCAGTACACGAACCCCGAAGGCGAAACCGCCTACCTGGCGACCACGCAATTCGAGGCCACCGACGCGCGGCGGGCCCTGCCCTGCTGGGACGAGCCGGCGGCCAAGGCCACTTTCCAGGTCACGCTCAACGTACCCGAGGAAATGGAGGCCGTTTCCAACACGCCGATCATCGAGGAAACGCGCCGCGGGGACGGACTGAAGACCCTGCTGTTTGACAAGACGCCGGTGATGTCAACCTATCTCCTGGCGTTCGTGATCGGCGACCTGACGCACATCGAAAAAGAGGCGGCGGACGGCACGGTCATGGGTGTGTGGATGACGCGCGGGAAGGAGGAGCAGGGGCAGTTCGCGCTGGACACCGCGGTCAAGCTGCTGTCGTTTTTCAACGATTACTTTGGAATCCCCTACCCGTTGCCCAAGCTGGACCACCTGGCGATCCCGGACTTTGCGGCCGGCGCCATGGAAAACTGGGGTTGCATCACGTACCGGGAGACAGCGCTGCTGGTGGACCCGCAGAACTCCTCGGCGGGCACGCGGCAGCGAGTGGCCGAAGTGGTCGCCCACGAGATGGCGCACATGTGGTTCGGCGACCTAGTGACCATGGAGTGGTGGGACGACCTGTGGCTCAACGAGAGCTTCGCCACGTGGGTGGGAACCAAGGCGGTGGACTGGCTGTTCCCCGAATGGTCGATGTGGACCCAGTTCGTCAACATGGACACCAACCGGGCGTTCAACCTGGATGGCCTGAAGAACTCGCACCCAATCGAGCAGGAGGTGGCCAATCCCGCGGAAGTGAGCCAGCTCTTCGACGCCATCAGCTACAGCAAGGGTGGCTCGGTCCTGCGTATGTTGGAGCATTTCCTGACGCCCAACGTGTTCCGGATCGGGCTGAACACCTACCTTACGCGCCACTCCTACCAGAACGCGCGCACCACGGATTTGTGGACGGCCCTCGAGGAATCCTCGGGGCAGCCGGTCAACTCCATTATGAGCAGCTGGACCGGCCAGACCGGGTACCCGGTGCTGGACGTGGTGTCAACCAACACGGCAAGCGGGTTGTCACTGGAGGTGCGGCAGGAGCGGTTCGTCTTTGACTCGGTCCTGGGCGAGAATAGCGGCGACGACGAGGAGCAGGTTTGGCCCGTGCCGTTGACTGTCGCAGCCGACGGCGCTGCGGTCACGGCACACCTGGTCAGCGGGGCCACGAGCACCGTGGAGGTTGCCGCGCCCTCGCAACCAGACTGGTTCAAGGTCAATCCCGACCAGACCGGGTTCTACCGGGTGAACTACACCGACACGGACCGGGAGAGTCTGGCCACGCTGGTGGCCGACAAGACGCTGCCGGCCACGGATCGGCTGGGCATCCAGAACGACGCCTTCGCGCTGTCCCGGGCGGGCCTGCTGCCGGTGACACGCTTCCTGGCGCTGGCGGAGTCCTACCAGGACGAAACGGACGCCTCGGTATGGAGCGACCTGGCGACCAACCTGCGCGAAATTGAAAGCCTGATCGCCGACGAACCGTACCTGGGGGCGTACCATGCCTTTGGCCGGCGATTGTTCGGTCCGGCGGCGCAGCGTTCGGGCTGGGAGGCGCGGCCGGGCGAGGGACACCTGGACTCGCTGACGCGGTCCACGGTGCTGAGCCAGGCTGGCGTGTACGGCGACCCGGACATCGTCGCGCAAGCCCGGGAATTATTCGATGCCTACCAGCTCAATCCCGCCAATGTGCGGCCCGACCTGCGCGGTGTAGTGTTCAGCCTGGTCGCACAATCTGGTGATCGTGCGGTTTACGACCGCATGTGGGAACTGGAGCGGGCGGCCGAGCTGCACGAGGAGAAAATCCGGTTCCTGATCTCGATGGCCCGGTTCCAGCAGGAGGAACTGCTGCGCGAGACCCTGGACCGGTCGCTCACCGACGACGTGCGGTTGCAGGACACCATCTTTGTGGTGTCTGCCGTGGCGGCCAACAACCGGGGTCGCAGCCTGGCCTGGGAATTCCTGAAGGAGCAGTGGGACGAGTTCGACCGGCGTTACGGTGGCGGTGGCTTCGGGCTGATGCGGCTGGTGGCCATCACCAACGCGTTCACCACCAACGAGCAGCGGAACGACGTGGAGGCGTTCTTCGACGCCCATCCCACGCCGGCGGCGGAGCGCACGATTCGCCAGGCGCTCGAGCGCATGGCGCTGAACGTGGCGTGGCTGGACCGCAACCGGGACGAGCTGGCGCTGTATTTCGGCTAGCGCAAACTGGGACAAACTGCTGTGCCTCAGACGTTGATCGTATGGATTGATGACCTACTGGGATTGCCCAAAAGGGGCCAGCATGGAGGACTTCGAGATACTCGGTACAATAGCCGAAATAGAAACCATTGCCACTGGCCGCTCCGTTCGTGCCTTGGACTCCTGCGCGAACTGTACGGCAGGGGAAATTGGCGAAAGATGAAAGGGATCGCAACAGTGCGCCTTCCTGACGGCGCGATAGCAGACGCTGAGATTCATTGGTACGAAGCCCATGGAATAGTGCAGAAGAAAATGCAAAATCAAGCACTTTGTGGAGTGACACCGATGATCGTGAAATATGTTGTTTGTATCGAAGGCGACGACGAATACCATCTTTCCCTAAAGTTTAGAAGCATTTACCGTGTGCTCCCCGATGCCGTGGCGGCAAAGCACGGGTGGATCAGGGTTATCGACGAGACTGGAGAGGATTATCTCTATCCACAGTCTCGGTTCGAGGCTGTGGAATTGACGGAGGAAGTTGAACAGGCTCTGTTCGCCGCCGAGAAAATAGACCAAAACACTCTGATTACCGAGCACCCATAACTAGCAGGTCATCAGCCAGCCTTTCAATCCGCTCCCGCTGGGGAATGCAGTCCAACCACCGTTGCGGTATGGCGGACGCGCCGTAGCGTGCTCCCAGCACGGCCCCGGCGACGGCCGCGTTGGTGTCGGTGTCGCCGCCGGCGGCAACGGACGCGACCAGTGCATCCTCAAAGTCCAGGGGCGTGGCCGCCGCCCAGAAACCGAATTGTGTCGCCAGTAGTGTGTGCCCGATGAGCCGGTGGTCGCGCATGAGCCAGTCCGCGTCGGGAGGTGGTTGGCTTCCGTGACTCATCGCGTCCAGGGCATCCGCGGGGATGCCATCGGAGCTGGCCTGCGCGGCCAGGTCGGGGCAGCCATCCGCGCGTGCCGCTTCCAGGAGGCCGGGCAGATTCGGGGCCGCGCCATTGAGCAGTGCGGCAATGACGGCGTTGACGAGGATGCAGGACCACTGGCAGGTGGCCGCGTAGTGGGTAACGACGCAAGTCGTGGCGGAATCGGCCACAAGCAGTTCCGGATCGTTGCGCCGGGCAATTGCCACCGAGGCGCAGCGCATGACGCCGCCGTTGGGTGCGATGCGGTTTCTGCGCTCGTAGACGATCCGAGCCGGTTCTGGGAGAGGGTTGCCGGTGGACAGTTCGCGGATCACCTCGGCGGTGGTGTAACCGATGCCGCGTCCGTTCTCGCGGGCCCAAACTACCAACCGGTCCGCGAAGTCGCGGACGTAGTCTCCGCCGGACAGCAGGGCGAGTCCCAAATCCACCGCTTGGGCGAGATCGTCGTCCATCGGGCGGCGCGCTTCCCGGGGATCAATCTCAGTAAGCCCCTCTGGGTAGTCCGCAGCGATATCGTCGTACCACTGGCTCTCTACAGGAAGGCCCAGCAGGTTGCCAACGGCAAGGCCCAGGAGAACGCCGCGAGCGCGGTCGGACAGGTCGCTTGCCGATGGGCCGGCAGAGGCGGTTCGAGCGATGAAGCGGGACACTGCCGGGGCCTGGGTTACGATACCCGGATCTGTCATGGGAGCGCTCCTTTGGGTTGATTCACGAATGACGACAGGGGCGATTCGGAGTGGTTCCAGTTTGACACCCCTGCCGAATGCGGGTAGCCTTGATTGTGATTTACGGAACAAATGGCACTGAGGTTATGGATTATTTGAAACGCATCGACGAGTTGAAATCGTTGCTCCGCGAACGGATTTTGATCACCGACGGCGCGATGGGTACCCAGATCCAGGCGAAGAACCTGGGGCCCGACGATTTCGGGGGCGAGGAGTATGAAGGGTGCAACGAGTACCTTAACATAACCCGGCCCGACGTGATCGACGACATCCACCGCGGTTACCTGGAAGCCGGCGCGGATATCATACAGACCAACACCTTCGGCGCAACCGCGCTGGTGCTGGGCGAGTATGACCTGGCTCACGAGGCGCGCCGGATCAACCGCGAGGCCGCAGCCATCGCCAGGCGGGCGGCGGACGAGGTAACTGCGGCCGAGCCGGAGAAGCCGCGTTTCGTGTACGGCGCGATGGGTCCGACCACGCGGACGATATCGGTGACGGGCGGCCTGACTTTTGATGAGCTGGCGGCCGATTACCACCAGCAGGCTGCCGGACTCATCGAGGGCGGCGCTGACGTGCTGGTGCTGGAAACGGGCCAGGACACGATCAACATCAAGGCAGGGCTGGAAGGAATCGACCGAGCGCGCGCGGAACTGGGCGCGGACGTTCCGGCAGCAGTGCAGGGAACCGTCGAACCCATGGGCACCCTGCTGGCCGGCCAGGACGCCGAAGCGTTCTACACCTCGCTGGCGCACCGTGACCTGCTGTGGGTCGGTTTCAACTGTGCCACCGGGCCGGAGTTCATGACGGACCACATCCGCACGCTGCACGAGTTGTCGCAGTTTGGCATTGCCTGCGTGCCCAACGCGGGTTTGCCCGACGAGGACGGCAACTACAACGAGACGCCGGAAATGCTGACGGCCACGCTGGAGCGGTTCGCGTCCAATGGCTGGCTGAACGTGACCGGCGGGTGTTGCGGCACCGGGCCGGACCACATCCGCCACTTGGTCGAGGCAATGGCTGACAAGAAGCCGCGGGTGACCCGGCCCACCCTGGAAACCCGGGTTTCGGGCATTGAAGCCGTGGTCGTGAACGAGGACACGCGACCGACCATTGTGGGCGAACGCACCAACGTGCTGGGCAGCCGCCGGTTCAAGCGATTAATCGCCGGTGAAAAGTTTGAGGAAGCGGCTGAGATCGGCCGGCGCCAGGTCCGCAACGGGGCGCATATCCTGGACGTGTGCCTGCAGGATCCGGACCGTGACGAGACGGCGGACGTCATCAAGTTCCTGGACCAGTTGAACCGGCGGGTCAAGGCGCCGATCATGGTCGACTCGACGGACGCGGCGGTGATCGAGGAGTCGCTGAAGCGGCTGCAGGGCAAGTCCATCATCAACTCGATCAACCTCGAGGACGGCGAGGAGCGCTTCCAGCGTGTGGTTCCCCTAGCGCGCCGATACGGAGCCGCCCTGGTTGTGGGTTGTATCGACGATGACCCGACCCAGGCCCAGGCGATCACCCGGGTGCGGAAATTGGAGATCGCGCAGCGTTCCCATCGGCTGCTGACCGAGAAATATGGTGTGGCGGAAGAGGACATCATCTTCGACCCGCTGGTGTTCCCGGCCGGGACCGGAGACGAGAACTACGTTGGCTCGGCGGCCGAAACCATCGAAGGCGTCAAGATGATCAAGGAGGCGTTGCCCCGGACCAAGACGGTGCTCGGCATTTCCAATGTTTCCTTCGGTCTGCCGGCCGCCGGCCGCGAGGTGTTCAACTCGGTGTTCCTGTATCACTGCACTCAAGCCGGGCTGGACATGGCCATTGTCAACTCGGAGATGATGCAGCGTTACGCCAGCATCCCCGAGGAGGAACGCAAACTATCCGAAGACCTGATCTGGAACCGCGGCGCGGATCCCGTGGCGGCGTTTGCGGCGCACTTCCGCGACCGGGCGCCGCGGGCCACCGCGGAGGAACGGTTGGCGTTGCCGCTGGACGAGCGACTGGCGCAGTGCATTATCGAAGGCAGCAAGGAAGGGCTGGCCGAGGACCTGGACCTGGCCCTCCAGGAACGGCAACCGTTGGCGATAATCAACGGGCCACTGATGGCGGGGATGGACGAAGTCGGGCGGCAGTTCAACGCGAACCAGTTGATCGTCGCCGAGGTGTTGCAGAGCGCCGAGGCCATGAAGTTCGCGGTAGCGCACCTGGAACCTCATATGGAGCGCACCGACGCCGCGTCGCGAGGCCGAGTCCTGCTGGCCACGGTCAAGGGCGACGTGCACGACATCGGCAAAAACCTGGTGGAGATCATCCTGTCCAACAACGGGTACAGCGTGATCAACCTGGGGATCAAGGTGGCGGCTCAGGAATTGATTGCGGGTTACCGGGAGCATCAGCCGGACATCATCGGACTGTCGGGTTTGTTGGTGAAGTCGGCCCAGATGATGGTCGAAACGGTGCAGGATTTTCGCACGGCTGGCATCGCGGCGCCGGTGCTGGTTGGCGGCGCGGCCCTTTCCAACCGGTTCACCCGCCTGCGCATCGCGCCCGAGTATGACGGACTGGTGGCGTACTCGCCGGACGCCATGACCGGATTGGCGCTGGCCAACGTGATACGCGACGACGACGAGCGCGAGCGATTGATCGCGCGGCTGGAGACCGAAAGCGTCGAGCTGGCCGAGCAAGTGGCCGCCCGTGGGTAGATCGTGCCGGAAAACGCGCGACTTCGTCGGGCTTGGGATGAATTGCCCAAAACCCCGCACGGGCGCGAAATGCCGAGTCGTCACCCTGATATGCGCCCAGAGTGGATGATGCACGTTATCGAATCTCCAGATTCTTACGAGTGGATCGAATACTCTACAACGTCGGGAGAAGAATTGCGGGTTTGGAGAATTCAAGTTGGATGGGCGCCAGAAATCGAAACTTGGATTAAGGTCGTGTTTGAGGAAAGTCTAACAGGTGGTGAATTTGATACGGCATATCGCCTCCGAGGCAAGCCGGCAGAGCATCAACTGAGGGGCCGGACAATGAGAAGTTGAACATGACCGACGCGAAACTTCGGCCAGAAACCAAAGCTGCCCCGGTCGGAAATCAGTGCCTTTGCGGTTGCGGTGAAATTACCACGCCGCAGTCCGACTTCCGCCAAGGCCACGATATGCGCGTAAAGGGAATGCTGTCCGGCCTCAAGAAATTGAAGCCAGAGGAGAAATTCCGCCTCCCGGATGTTCTGGTGGCACGGGCGACCATAGACTCCGAATTCCAGGTGCATGGCTACAGCGCAGAGACCATCCTCAGGCTGGCGGCAGTGGCGCATTCGGAGTTGAAGCCGACGGTTTGGTACTACTCTGACACGCAAACGCTGGTTATAGAGAATGGTGCGCGGCGAGCGGAAGGCGAACAAGTCGCCAAAGGCGTGGTGGTGTTTTATGCAGAGGCAGAAGGGGGCGAACTTGACCACGACGTTACGGCGATAACAATAGAAAACGCGGAGGTAACGCTCAAGCCCTTCGTTGACGCCATACTGGCAAAGCACGGCGTGGCGCTCGAACGGCCAGACGCGGAGAAAATGCAAGCGGTCTAGGCCGCGCCGATTATGAATACTACTACCAATATCACGTCCTCCGTGGCCCCGCTGGAATCGTCGCCCCGGCCGCCCGACCTGCGGCTCCACGTCCTCGACGACTACGACCTGGACGAGATCTTCGGGTACATCAATCCGCAGATGCTCTACGTGCGCCACTTGGGATATCGGGGGCGGTTCTGGGAGGCGCTGCGGGAGGACGAACCCAAGGCGATCGAACTGCGCCGGCAGGTGCAAAAGATCGAAGAAGTGATGCTGTCGCGCTCCGATATCAGCGCCAGCGCGGTGTTCAAATTCTTCCCGTGCCGCTCCGAGGGGCAATGGCTGATCGTTTACGAGCCGGACGGCGCGAAAGAACTGGAGCGGTTCTACTTCGGCAGACAGCAGGAGCGCGAGAGCCTGTGCCTGGCCGACTACGCGCGTCCGGTTGGCGATGGTCCTAACGACTACCTCGCGATGTTCACGACCACCGTGGGCCCGGGCATACGCGACCTGTCCGAACGGTGGAAGAACGAAGGCCGATACCTGGACTCGCACACGCTGCAAGCATTGGCAATCGAATCGGCAGAAGGTTTTGCCGAATTGCTGCACAAGCGGATCCGCACCATGTGGAACATCGGCGAATCCTCGGGCTTGAAGGTGAGCGGCGAGGACGAGCTTCGCGACCTGTTCCGGGCCAACTACCGGGGCAAGCGGTTCTCATTCGGATACCCCGCGTGCCCCCGGCTCGAAGATCAGGAAAAGCTGTTCGCCCTGCTGGACGTGACGGCGAACATCGGGGTTGAGCTGACGGACGGCTACATGATGGACCCGGAGGGTTCGGTTTCAGCCGTGGTGTTCCACCATCCGCAGGCCAAGTACTTCAACCTGGACGAAGCGGATATCGAAAGGCTGGAAACCGAAATCGCGCAGTTGCCCGCGGGTCGATAGGCAATGACGTTACCGCGCTTTCACCGGCCCGTAGCCCTTTGGCGCACGGGCTTTATTTTTGCCAGGTACAGGTCCATGTCTGGTCGCCAGTTCGGACATTGCGCGATTCAGCAGCGCCGCGCTGCGAGGGCGTATTGGATTCCCGCGAAAGCGGGAATGACGGTAGTGGGCGATGGCGCTTGGCCCGTGCTGGGCAAATGCAACCGGGCGCTACTGCGCGGTAAAGCCACCGTCGACGACCAGTTCGGCGCCGGTGATGTAGGACGCCTCATCGCTGGCCAGGAAGAGGACGGCGTAGGCGACTTCCTCTCGATTGCCGACGCGCTTCATGGGAATGTTCGCCATCATCGCGGAGCGGGTTTCCGAGGCGGCCGACCCACCGGCCATGGGCGGCATCAGGCCGGGATGGACCGAGTTGACGCGGATGCCGGCTTCGGCCCAACGGACGGCCGCGGACTTGGTCATCAGGCGGACGGCGCCCTTGGAGGCGTTGTATCCCATGTGGATGAAGTCCTGGCCGACGATGCCGGAAATGGACGAGATGTTGACGATGCTACCCCCGTCACCCCGTTCCATGGCGGCGATGGCGTGCTTCATGCCGAGGAAAACGCCTTTCGCATTGATGTTCATCAGGCGGTCCCAGGTGGTGGTTCCCAGGTTGTCCTCCTCGTCGTAGCCGGAAATGCCCGCGTTGTTCACCAGAATGTCCAACCTGCCATACCGGCCGATTGTGTCGGCGATGACCTGCCGCCAGTTATCCTCGTCGGTCACGTTGAGGTGGGCGTACTCGGCGCTGCCGCCGTTGGAAACGATGTCGTCGGCGACCCGCTGGCCGGCGTCGTCGGTGACGTCGCACACGACCACGGTGGCCCCCTCTTCGGCAAAGAGGCGGGCTTCGACCTCGCCCATGCCGCGTGCGGCTCCGGTAACGATGGCGATTTTGCCTTCGAGCCTGGTCATAACAGCTCTCCCTCGGGGTCCCTGGAACGGACCGTGCGGGCCGGATTATAGCATCGGCTTGGCAAGATCTGACCCTGGAGCTTGAGGTATCGATGACGACCATCCAGACCACCGATGCGGCGCTGGCCGCCGAACGGACCGGCGCATCGCCAAACACGAGTGCCGGGCCTGCGGGAGGCCACGAGGGAGTCAGTCCGTTCCCACGATATACCGCGGTCATAGACGTCGGGTCCGGGTCAGCGCGGGCAGTGGTGATGCAGGTCAATCACGGGGGCGGCATCGAAATCGTTGCCCAGCAACGGGTGACGCTCAACCTGATGAGCCACGTGGGAAGCGACGGGTACCTCGACGAACAAGGACTGGCCAGTACGCTGGACGCGCTGGAGGACTTCGCTCTGGTGGCGCGGGGGTACGGGATCGAAACAATTCACGCCGTAGGCACTGCCGCGCTGCGCGAGTCGGGCAACGCCAAAACCATCACGGGCGCAGCCGAGGAAAGTTTCGGCATACCGTTGCGGATCATCGACGGTTCCGATGAAGCCGCGTACTGCTTCGTGGGGGCGATCCACGGCCTGGGCGCGGAGAACGGGTTATTGGCGGACATCGGCGGCGGCAGCACCGAGGTGGTCCAATTTCGGGACCGGGGGCTGATGTCCAGCCTTTCGGTGCCGCTGGGCAGTCTTCGTATCTCCAACCAGTTCGATCTCGGCGATCGTCCGGCAGCAGAATCGGTGCGGGCGGCTTACGATTACGTGCGAGCGGTTCTCACCAGTGCCGGGGTTGAGCCGCTTCCGGACGGCGCCACCCTGGTTGGATCCGGAGGATCAGTGCGCTTGCTTTCCCGGCTGGACCGGCTGCGTGAACCCTATCCCATCATCAAGCTGCATGGATACGAGATTCGCGCCTCCGCGCTGATCGAGCAGATTGAACAATTGGCCGCGATGTCCCGGATTGATAGGGCCAGCATTCCCGGCATGAATCCCGAGCGAAGTCATTCCATAATCGGGGGAGCGGTGGTGGCGCACGCGTTGATGCAGCACCTGGAGACGGACCGGTTGCTGGTGTCCGGGCAGGGACTGCGCGAGGGTCTCGCCCGTCACCCGGAACCGCCGTCCACGTGTGAAAACGTGCAACTGCCGCCTTTAGAATCGGTGAGGGCGGAATCGCTGGCAGACCTGGTGGGAAGGTTTGCGGATCGATTCGGCCAGCGGGGAGAGAGGAGAGCCGAGCTGGCCGGACGCATCGCGGACACGGCGTGGAGCGGAAGGAACCGGCAGTTGGCGAATTCGCTGCGGTGCGCGGCGCGGCTCCTGGATATCGGAAACGCGGTGGACTATTACAATCGCCTCAATCGGACTGCGAGTATAATAGTGCGAACCGACCTGCCCGGATTTACCCACGCGGAATCGGCGCAGATTGCGACCACGCTGTTGGCCGCGGAATCTGGGTCTCTGCCGCGCCGGTTCCGGCAAAACAGGCTGGTGTCTCCTGTAGAATTGCAGTTGATCGAACAGGCGGCCGTCATGCTGATAACCGCCGACGAATTGGACGGCAGAATGCCAAAGGGAATGGCTGCGAACGCGGTTACAATAGGTCGAGAGGAAGGAACCTGTCGCATCGCGACTCCGAGTTGGTCGGCGGTGGCTGCCCCCGGTCTGCCGGCAAAGTGGAAAAAGGCGTTCGCGGAAGACGTACAAATAGAGAGGAGTGCATCATGACCGTATTGCAAGAAGAGCACGCGTACAAGATGGGCGAACGCTACGGGCTGCATCCCGACGATGGACAATATCCCGGCAAGCTGATCATCGTCGAGGGCATTGATGGCTCCGGCAAGAGTACCCAGATCGACCTTCTGGGCAAATGGCTCAACAGCCAGAACCTGGTCACCGTGTTCACCGAGTGGAACTCGTCGCCCATCGTGCGACGGACCACCAAGCGGGGCAAGGTTGAAGAACTGCTGACGCCCATGTCGTTCAGCCTGATCCACGCCGCCGACTTCGCCAACCGGGTCCACGCGCAGATCCTGCCCGCGCTGCGGGCTGGCGCGGTGGTGCTCGCGGACCGCTACGTGTTCACCGCGTTCGCGAGGGACGCCGCTCGGGGCGTCAACCGGGAATGGCTGCGACGGGTTTACTCGTTCGCCGTGCAGCCGTCGCTGGCGCTGTATTTCAAAGTGCCGCTGGATGTGTCCATCCACCGAATCACGGTCGGGCGCGAGGAACTGGGCTACTACGAGTCGGGCCAGGACATGGGCTTTGCCGGAGATAGGGAGGAGTCCTTCCGGATTTTCCAGGGCAGGCTGCTGGAAGAGTACGACGCTCTGACGGAAGAGTTCGGCCTGATGACCATCGACGCCACCCAACCGATTGCCGTGCAGCAACAGCAGGTGAGGAAGTACGTGGAGCCGCTGCTGGAAGACGTGATGGCGATCCGTGGCCAGAGCGTGCCAGAGGCCCTGGGTCGCGCCGGGCTCACCGGGCGTTACGTCACCTCACCCATGCGCCGCCGCTTGACAGAACAGGAAGCGTTGGCGGCCGCGAAATCCGACGGTTAGGCCGGCGCTGGCGAATTGGCCGCCGCTGGAAGATTTTACCGAAGCAAGTGATAACCGGGAGCGACAACGATGAATGAAGTCAGGTTCTACGGTCACACCCCACCGGGAGCCGGAGACGAAGAAACGCCGGGTAGCCTGATAGTGGTGGAGGGCACCGATGGCGTGGGTCGATCAACGCAGATCGCCATGCTGCGGGAATGGTTGGAAGCCGAAGGGTACGCGGTATTGGTGACGGGTTTCCGAAGGTCGGAACTGGCTGCCAACGGCATTGACCGGGCGATGCGCGGCAACACGCTGGACCCGATGACGCTCAACCTGTTCTACGCCACCGACTTCTGGGACCGGCTGGAAAAGAACATCGTGCCGGCCCTGCGGTCCGGGATGGTTGCGCTCGTTGACCGGTACATATTTTCGATCATCGCCAGGGCCAGGGTGCGCGGCGTGTCCCCACGGTGGCTCAACGACGTTTTTGAATTCGCAGTGGTGCCCGACATCGTGCTCTATTTGGATGTGGATGTTGAACACCTGGTGCCGCGCGTGCTGTCCGTGCGACAACTGGACCACTGGGAATCGGGTGAGGACTTCCTGCGCGGGCCTGACCTGTATGAAAATTTCATCACATACCAGTCGGCTCTGATCGACGAATTCCGGGAATTGGCCAAAGAGCACCAGTTCGTCACCGTGGACGGCCGCGGGAGCGTAGGCGACGTTTTTGAGGCCTTGCAGACTGAGGTCCGCAAGGCCCTGGAAGGTATGGGGGAGTACTGACGGGAGAGTTCCAGACAGAGCCCGGTTTCTGGTAGGGCAGACCAGCATAGTGTAGTATGTTCTTCATCAGATGGCCGTGCCAAGTTCGGGATGAGTAGGATGGGTTACCATGAGTACCCCCGACATACAAACTGATGATCCGCCAAGAGTCATGTCGTCGCTGGGCGGTGATGCCGAGTCAGTGGTGGAAGCTCAATTCCGCGTTGGAACCGAGCCTCCCTTCCACAATCCTGCATCGGACGGTTGGGCGAGTTTGGCCAGCTTCGTCCTCGCTGGTATAAGCGGCCTCGGTCTGCTGGTCGTGGTGTCCGGCGTGTACTTTACCCGGAGTGACCTGCTGATCCTGGTTGGAGCTGGGATCATGAGTCTGGCAGCCATGGGCTGGGTATTTGTGGCGCTTTTGATGGTTGGCGCTATCGTCAAACGCTGGCTTACCTTCCCCGGTAAATCAGATAAAGTGTCCCGGTAAGCCAAGCCAAGACGACGGCAGCCGCTGTAGTTGCCAGGCTCAACAATATTACGTCGAGCGCGACAGGCAAATAGGAAGTCAGTGGGGATGCCGGCAAATCACTGTCCAAACGTCGCTCAATCAGAAAATAAGCCAAGACTAGCAAGGCTTCCGCGGATGCTCCGAGGACAACAACGTGCTGCCAAGTATTAGACAGTGAGCCAAGCAGCGCCGGAAGCAGTTTGTCCAAGCCGAGCGTGAGATTCGGCATCCATAGCACCCTTACAGCCTGCCGCAAAGCAACAAGTGTCAGCGGCAGAAGTTCACCTTACAGGCCCAGGGCATCCGCCAGGCGTCTCCGGTGGAACTTGGGGTCGCCCAGGAACTGGTAGAGCGTACGCGACGCCGTCGTGTGCAGGGTCAGTCCGTACTCGGTTGTGCTGCCCACGCCGGCATGAACCTCGTGGGCGTGGTTGCAGGCGTTGTAGTAGGCGGCGCTGCTCACCGCCTTGGCCAGGTGGATGCTGTCAGTGGCATCGCGCTCCGAGTCGAGCTTCCATAGCGCTTCATAGGTGGTCCAGCGGGCGGCATCCAGCTCGTTGACGAGGTTGATGATGTGGTCCTGGACCCGCTGGAACCGTCCGATGGGCGTTCCGAACTGGATCCGGGTGCGGCTGTAGTCCACGGACATCTCGTACACCTGCTGCGAGCCGCCCACTTGGAACGCGCAGAGCAGGGGGATGGACGCGGCAACCGCACGCTCCAGCGCGTCCCAGCCGCCGGCGAATGTAGCGCCAAGGATCGCCGAGGGCGCGATCTGTACGCCGTCCAGCCGAACTTCTGCCAGGTTCCAGGCGAATCCCTCCAGACGGCGGATCGACACGCCCGGCGCATCGGCTGGTATGATCGCCAGTCCCACGTGCTGGCGGTTCTCAGTCCGGACGGCGCAGATCAGATCGGTGGCGGACGCGGCGTCATACACGTACACCTTGGTGCCGGAGATACGGTACCCGTCGTCGCTGGCTGTGGCCAGGGTCTGAACGTCGGATTCGTCCCACTGGTAATCGGCCTCAGTGATCGCCAGGGCCGCGGTGCGGCGGCCGGATGCGAGGTCAGGCAGCAGGGATCGCTTCTGGTCGGTCGTGCCGGCCTCCAGGATCGCCAGGGCGCCCAGCGCCGCGCTGCTCAGGTGCGGCCCGGGCACGGGGCCGCGCCCCAGCTCCTCGAACAAAACGCCGGCGTCGGTGTACGACCCGCCCTCGCCGCCAAATTCGGTAGGTATGATGATGCCCAGCCAGCCGGTGCCGGCCAGCTTCTGCCAGGGCTCGGACGGCGCGCTCTGCCCGGTGGCGGACAGTTCCAGCAGGGTTTCCTTGGGGTACTCGGTGTCGACAAAACGGCGGACTGCCGCCTTGAGCATTTCCTGTTCTTCACTGAGGGCCAGATCCATTGGGTCGATTACTCCTGAATTGCGGCAACGCCGGGGACGTTGCCGCGTCAAACGAACTCTCCAGGCAGGTGAAATCAGGCCAGGGCGCCGGCGCGCTCGCGTTGCTGGCGCCCAATGCCGATGCGACGGGCCATGATGACCTTCTGGATGTCGGTGGTGCCGCCCGGGTGGAGGGCGATGATGGCGGCCCGCTGGTGGGACTCGATGTGGCCTTCGCCGGCGCCCCACTGCTCGTCCTTAGTCAGAGCTGCGGGTCCGAGAATGTCGAGGATGCCGGTGGCGACGCGGAGGCCGGATTGCTTGCGGAAATAGGATGCCTGGGGTCCCTCGTAGGTGACGTTGGCTCCACTGTGGCGCATCCAGTAGTTGCGCAGCTGGAATAACCGGCCGATTTCCGCGTCGATGTAGATGTCGACCAGGCGCTCGCGCACGTCAGGATCCTTGCTCAGGGCCTCGCCGCGGCGGTTGTTGGTCTTGCAATAGTCGAAGGTGCGGTCGACGATCCAGTTCCGGCCGATGCGGCCGCCGGTGCCGTGCTCCAGCTCAAGGTGAGTGGTCGCGACCTTCCAGCCCTCGTTTTCCCCGCCGATGAGGTTCCTGGCGGGGACGCGAACGTTGTCGAAATAGACGATGTTCTTCACGCCGGAGCCCGCGCCGGACTCGCCGGCCGAGGATAGCAGGTCCATGGGGAAGACGCTGATGCCCGGCAGGTTGGACGGCACCATGAACCAGCTGAGGTTGTGATGGCGGTCACCCTCCGGGTCGGTGCAGGTGATGGTCCACATGTAGTCGGAACCGTGGGCGCTGCCGACGTACACCTTCTGCCCGTTGATGACATAATCGTCGCCGTCACGCCGGGCCGCGGTCTTGGCGTTGGCCAGGTCGGAACCGGCCTCGGGCTCGGTCAGCAGTTGCCAGGTGCGGATTTCGCCCTTGAATATCTTGGGCAGGAATTCCTGTTTCTGTTCCTCGGAACCCCACACGAGGATGGAGTTGCCGCCCAGGCGCCCGCCCGAGTCATAGTAGGGAGGAAGCGACAGGTTGTAGTTGTCAATCTCCTCTTCGAGGACGACCGAGTGGTCGATGGTCAGTCCGCCTCCACCATATTCCTGCGGCGCGGTAGGCCAGAGCCATCCCTTGTCGCCCAATCGCCGGCCCAACTCGCGGCGGAGTTGGTACTGCTCGTAGGTGAGGTCGATGGAGTCGGCAGGATGCTGGATGCCGCCCGGGATGTGGTCGCGGAGCCAGTCCTGCACCTGGGTGCGGAAAGCCTCCTGTTCGGCGGTATAACGCGGTTCGAAGTCCATGCCATGCCTCGCATGCGGCCGGAGTGTGGCCCGGCCGGGGTGGTTCCGGGAGTTAGTGGGCAATTATGCCGGATGGGACGGGATGGGGCAACCGGGGATGTTGGGCTCGCGCGTACCTGGTTTGGTGGCGGGAAACGTCAGAAAAAAGGATTTGCCGGATTTATGGATTATCAGGATCAGTAGCCGTCTGCCCCAAATGGTCTCAATCCGGCTAATCCACAAATCCTGATAATCCTGATTCTGACAAACCACTCAAACTGGGCAAGCGTGAGGAATGTTGGGGCATTGACGTCATTTGCCGTATGCCGTATGCTTAATCAAGGCATACGGCATACGATTGACGAACGGAGGTCAAAATGCGAATCGGAATTAACATCCCCAACGAGCTGATGAAAAGACTGGAGCCGCTGAAACCGGAACTGAACATCTCGCAGGTTTGCCGGGATGCCCTCACGGTCAAAGTGGAAAGCCATGAGCGGATGCAAGCGCGGCTGGCGAACGATGCCATCGGGCCGGCAACTGACAGGCTTCTAGAGGAGGAAAAGGAATTCCTGGCGGCGATTAGCTTCGACTGGCAAGCCCTTGGCTGGGAAGATGCAGCATCTTGGGTGGAGGTGGCAAGCGGTGACGATTGGAACGATTTTCTGGAGTACATTGAATGGCTCGATGAAAACAACAAGCCGCATTGGGAAGTTAGACCCCTACATTTAAATGGGGTGAAACATTTGCACGAGCGGGAGATGGAGTTAATCAATCGTATGGGGGAGGCCCGGCGACGAAACCCTAGCTTTGACCGCTGGCTGCACCGGCGTCGCGGTGGCATCGACTATCAGGCCATTAATCGGGAGTACATGACCGCTTGGACGGCATACATCAGCGCAGTATGGGAACGCTATCGCCAAATGCTGGAGGAATACTGCGAGTCTTTGGAGAAGGAAAGGCAGAAGGCTTGGCGAAACCGGCCCCAACCGGATGTGCCGGCGCATATGTTGTCAGACATCCAACGGGAAACCCGTAATTGACGGAAATCCCTCTCAATCGCTACGCTGACACCGAACCGGCAGTAAAGAGGAGGCTCCCATGGCCACAGCAAAAGCGCCCCGCGACATCAGCGTTATCGGGCGGGCCATATATCAGGAACGGATCATGCCCAACCTGTCGCCGTCTGACAAAGGCAAGGTCATCTTCATTGATATCGAGACGGGCGGGTATGAAATTGACGCCGACGAATGCGCGGCGATGGTGCGTTTTATGGAGCGGTTCCCCAACGCCGTCGGCTGATCCGAGCGCGTGGGCTACCCCTACGTGGACCGATTTGGCTTTCCCGACGCCTTTCGGGGAAGCGATGATAACGGTAGTGCAATCGCACTTGACGACCCGCCGCTTACTGGTAAGCCGGTCATCAGCATCGCCGTCGCCAGCCCCGCGGAACAGCAGCCTGCCATACCGTTCGACGCCACCGTAGATACCGGCTTCACCGGATTTCTGACCCTCAAGCCCGTCGCAATCGCTCAACTCCGGCTGCCTCTCATTATCAACCGTCCGGCCGTGCTGGCCGACGGCGCCGTCGGCTATTATGATGTCCGTGTCGGGCGCATCGCGTGGCACGGTGAAGAGCGCATCGTCCCCATCTACAGCATGGATAGTGACCCGCTCGTCGGCATGGCTTTGCTTGGAACAGCCGGTTGACTGTGGAAATTGTTTCCAACGGCCCGGTCAGCATCATCCCTCTTCCATCCTGACTGCAAGTTGCCCTACCGGCTGCGCAAAGCCCTACCCGGCCGCGCTCCGGTGTGCTGACCGTTGTCGATGACGAGTCTGCCGTTGACGGCTACGTAGTCGATGCCGACGGGGTATTGGACCGGGTCGTCGAAGGTGGCTGGGGTGTCAACGCCGGATGGGTCAAAGAGGACGAGGTCGGCCTTGGCGCCGTCGCGGATGACGCCGCGGTCGGACAGGCCGAGGCGCTGGGCGGGCGCGCCGGTCATCTTGCGTATGGCCTCTTCCAGGGAGAACAGGCCCGCGCCGCGCACGAATTGGGCCAGCACGTAGGGGTAGGTGCCGTAGGAGCGCGGATTGGGCCGGCCGCCGGTGAGGATGGCGTCGGTGCCAATCATCTGGGCCGGGTGGGAGGCGATTTCGCGGATGTTTTCCAGGTTGCCGGTCCGAGCGACGAAGGCCACCTGGAGGTTTTCCTCCAGCAGCAGGTCGCTGACGGCATCGACCATCCGTCCGCCGCGGTGGGCCGACAGCTCCTCCAGCGACCGGCCCTCCCACTCCTTGTTCTTGTCCGAGGCGATGTGGGCAAAGATGTAATTGTCTAGAGTTTGGCCGCCCCACTGGGGCTCGACGGCGCGAACCATCATGTCGCGCACCTTGGGGTCGGCCAGCCGGGCCATCAGCGCCTGGGGGCCGCCGGCGTGTACCCAATATGGCAGCAGGGAGTGGAGGATGGTGCTGGCCGCCGGGTAGGGATACTGGTCGAAGGTGACGTCCTGACCGCGGTTGTGGCCTGCGTCAACGAGGGCGGTCATCTGGGAGCCGAGGCCGGCCACCGGGCTGTGGTAGTGGGAGATGTGGACGGGCGCGCCGGACCGTCGGCCAACCTCCAGCGCTTCACGGAAAGGATCAAGGAGGCGGTCGCCCAGGGTGTAGCGGGCGTGGGTGCAGTAAAATCCGCCTTCTTCCGCGGCCACGGCGGCGATGGCCGCCAGTTCGGCAGTGTTGCTGTACGCGCCGGGTGCATACGTCAGCCCGGTGGTGAACCCGAACGCGCCGTCCCGCATGCCCTGGCGGGTGAGGTCGCGCATGGTGTCCAGTTCGGCATCGGTGGGCAGGCGGGAAGACCAGCCCATGGCGGCCACGCGAATGGCGGCGTGGGGAACGAAATGGAACACGTTGCAGGTGGAGTTGCCATCGAAAAGGGCAAGGAAGTCCGCGACGCTGCTCCAGCGGACGTCCGGCGGTTCGCCGTTTACCGCCGCCAGGTACACCAGGAGTTGCTCCAGGGCACGAGGGGTGGTGGGCGCATAAGACAGGCCGTCCATGCCCAGAGCCTCGGTGGTTACGCCCTGGCGGATCTTGGCCTGATGGTCAGGATCGGTGAGCAGCTTCAGGTCGGAATGGGAGTGCATGTCAATGAAGCCGGGGCAGATCACGTAGCCGCTGGCGTCTATGGTGCGGCCGGCGTCGACGGACGATGTGTCGCCCGTGATGATCTGGATCGTGTCGCCGGTGACGGCGACGCTGCCGCGATAGCCGGCGGATCCGGTGCCGTCGATCACCGTGCCGTTGGCAAATAGCAAGTCAACCATATTTATTCCCGCTCCCAATGGTCCTGTTGTGACATCGAAACCCTGAGTTGGGTTCCAAGGTCCGGATTGCGGTGCATCATACACTCCCGGCCGGAACGGCCAACGTCGCCCAAACGCACTGGTACCGCATTTGGGCTATAATGGCCGGCAGATACTCAATTGGAAGGAGAAAGGCCATGCCGGAAACCGTAAATCGCGACGAAGTTTACGAAGCTCTGCGCACGGTGTACGACCCGGAAATACCGGTGAACGTGGTGGACTTGGGACTGATCTACGACGTGCAGGTCAGCGACGCCAACGACGTTTTCGTGCAGATGACCCTGACGTTCCCGGGCTGCGGCATGGGCCCGCACATCGCGCAGCAGGCCGAGTGGGCGATCCAGGACGTGGAAGGGGTTGAAGAGGTCAACATCGAGCTGACCTTCGATCCGCCGTGGTCCCCCGACCTGATCAGCGAGGAAGCCCGCAACATGCTGGGCATCTAACCATTTGGTACTCCCAGGATCGCCCCAATACGGAGAACAGCCCTACGATGGCAACCCCACAGCAGCCCAACGCCCAGCAAAACGCCCGTCTGGAGCAGATCCGGAGACAATGGGAGCAGAAGCGGCAGATCACGGATCGTCTCGCGGCGGTACGAACGACGATAGGCGTTTACAGCGGCAAGGGCGGCGTGGGCAAAACCACGGTGGCCTGCAACCTGGCGACGATCCTGGCCAAGCAGGGCGAACGGGTGGGGCTGCTGGACGTGGACATCGATTGCCCGAACGTGACTCGGGTGATGGGCATCACGGACAAGCCGGACTACCGCGACGGGCAAATCAGCCCGGCTGAAGGCCACGGGGTCAAAGTCGTGTCCATGGCCTTCTTCCAGGAGAATGAAGACGAGGCGATCATCTGGCGTGGCCCGATGATCCACAACGCCATCAACCAGTTTCTCCAGTCGACCGATTGGGGCGAACTGGACTACCTGATTGTCGACCTGCCGCCGGGCACGTCGGATTCCCCGTTGACCGTCATGCAGACGCTCCCCATGGACGGGTTCGTGGTGGTGAGCACGCCGCAGGATTTGGCGATCATCGACGCCAAGCGGTGCATCAACATGATCCGCAAGCTGAACCTGAACGTGGTCGGGATCGTGGAGAACTACGCCGGCGACATTTTCGGGGAGGGGGCGGGACGGCAACTGGCGACGGACATCGACGCTCCGTTCCTGGGCAGCATGTCGCTCAATTCGTCATACCGCGATACCAGTCGTCCGACGGTCCTGGTGGACGATACGGTGAGCCACGAGTACGCCTCTGTGGCCGACGAGTTGCGCCGGAGCCTCAAGGCCCACGGGCGCGAAGCGTAACCTCTGATAGCGGCTACGAAGCCTGCCGCTCGATCCCTTCGTCCAGCGCCGGCAGGGAACCGAAAGCCGGTCCCGGCAATTCCATCGGCGCCGGCGCGCCGGTGGCGTGCATGCGGAGGAGCGCCGCAACCTCCTGCTGGATGGCTTCCTGGGCGAATGGGTTCAGTTCGCCCATCTGGCGGAACTTCCGATGCCGTTGCTTCACCAGCTTGCTGGCGGAAACGCGGCTGGTTTCGGCCAGGTGCTTGTAGATCGAATACTCCAGGTCTTCCACCGCCTGGCGCGGGTCCAGATGGGCCCCTCCCGGCGGTTCGGGTATGACCTGATCGATGATGCCGAGTTCCTGGCAATCGCGGGCGGTTAGCATCAACGCCTCAGCGGACTCGCGCGTGAGGTAACGCTCGCGCCGGGGCCCGCCAACCGCATGGTGCAGGGAAATCGGCGAGTAGATCGAGTACTGTTGCATCAGGATGCGGTCGGACAGGCTCAACGCCAGGGCCGCTTCGTTCCCCGCTTCGCCGATGATCACGGAAACGACCGGCGTCTCCGCTTCAAGCATCATTGACAGGCTGCGGGCGATGGCGTTGCCCACCCCGTGTTCTTCCGATTCCAGTCGCGGGTCAGCGCCCTGGGAATCGATGAGCGTGATCAGGGGCAGGTTGAACCTGGCAGCCAGGCCGATGATCCGCTGCGCCTTTCGCAGACCGTCGGGATGGACGTGGTAACGGCTGCGGTCGGTGTCGTGGGAATGGATGCGTTGCTGACCGATGACGGCGGCAGGGTGACCCCGCAGCAGGCCGATGCCTCCGACCACGGTGCGGTCGTCGCTGCTGACGCGGTCGCCGCAAATCTCGAAGAAATCGTCGAGGATGTGGCGCATGTAGTAAAGGGCGTCGGGCCGCTCATCATGTGTGGCGGCCTCTACCGATTCCCAGGTCTCAGTGTCGTCGGCGTCCGGGGCCTGCAGGCGGGAGACGGCGCGGCGTCCCAGGCGTATCGCCTCCGGCTCCGCCAGGAGGGTGAGCAGTTGGCTGACCCGTGGCCGGAGTTGTTCGCGGTCGACCACGTTGTCCAGAAGACCCCGGCGCAGGTGATATTCGGCCGTGTGGACGTCAGGCGGAACCTGCCGTCCCGTCGCCTCGATCATGGCGCGGATCGGCGACAAACCCACCACGGAGCCGGGTTCTGCAATGATGACGTCGGCAAGATTGGCGAAACTGCCGTAGGCTTGGCCGGTGGAAGGATTGGCCAGCACGGCGATAAAAGGCAATGATGCTTCCCGCAGTTTGTTGGCGGCGGTGACCGTCTTGGCCATCTGCATCAGCGACAGCACGCCTTCCTGGGTTCGCGCCCCGCCTCCGGTGACCAGGGCGACGACGGGGAGGCCCCGGCGGGCGGCGTGCTCAAAAGCCAGGGCTACTTTTTCGCCCACCACGCTGCTCATGCTGCCACCCATGAACCCGTAGTCCAACACCGCCAGCATCGCGTTTCGTCCGTCGATTTTGCAGGTGCCGGTGACGGCAGCCTCGGTCAGGCCGGTGCGATCCTGGCTCTGGCTGATCTGCTCGTCGTAGGGAGTGCGGTTGGAGAAAGCCAGGGGGGCAACGGAGCGCACGTAGCGGTTCTGTTCACGGAAGGTCCGGCGATCAGCAAGCAGCTCGATCCGTTCCCGCGCCGACAGGGTGTAGTGGAAACGGCAGTACGGGCACACCCGGTAATCAAGGTAGGCGTTCGAGTCCCGTATCTGTTCGTGACAGTACAGGCAATGGTCGTGTACCGCCGACAGGTACATCTCCTCCAGCTCGTCCCCCTCGCTGAAGAGATGCACCAGGAAATTGGTCAGGTTGCGGACCGGCACCTAAACCCTCCTTTAGTTGCCGATAAAAGTCGACGGCCGTTCGCGGGCGGATCCGGTCGGCTTTGGCAGGTCCTCAGGCCATTCCAGTTACACTTTCATTTTACACAATAATAACTTCGTCGAATCCCTGGTTGCGGGATCAAATTTGATTGGATTGGATTGTGCCGGCCGTAGCTGCGTGTGGCAAGGTTGTTAAATACAGGCGTCCGCCTTTGCTCCGACCTCATGGACCGGCTCCCAGTTGGAGCGCTGCCAACCAATTGCATGCTCCATCGATTGCATGCTGCACCGTTGATCAGGCCGGCTCGGCGTCGGCAGATCGGGGTTCGAAACGAATCAGGGTCGCGTCAGCCTCTCCGGCCTCAAGCCGGACGGCGGCCCAATCGGCGATGCGGCTCCCGGCTATCCAGGCAATCCCCCGGGGAGTCACTACCAGCGGGATCCGCTCCCTCCAATGGCGGGGGATCCCGGCATCGATGAAAATGTCCTGCAGCTTGCGGGTGCCGGACATCCCCAGCGGCTGCATCCGGTCGCCCGGTTGCCAGGTGCACACTATGGCGCCTTCCCGCAGGGACTCGGAAGACAGGTAGGCGGCCATCGGGTTCCCCGTATCCAGCGGAGTGGCCGAATTGACCCGCACCGACTCGGCAGTGACCTCCCATCCGTCGCGCCTGGTGACGGCCACGGCGATGGGCCCCCAGGGCAAGGTGAGCCGGAACTCCCGCACGGCGTCGGGATACGGGCAGTCGTCGGCCCGGGCGGTGCCGGACAGGGTGGCCCACCGGGCGCCCACGGCGAATCGAAATCCGCGCGGCAGCTCGATGACCTTCCCGGAGCCCGGCGCGGAGGCGGCCTCGGACATGGCCGCCAGGTGCCGCTCCGTCAGGCGATGTTCGTGCCCGGTGACCGCGATCCAGGCGCGCCGCAGGATGATGTGAAGGAGAGCCGGGTGCGTTTCGGAGAGGGCGTTCCGATCAAGTGTGAGGGTTCCGTCTTGGGTCACGGGCCCGGCGACTACCTGGGTCCAAAGTTGATCGGCCTGGTGTTCCATGTAGTCAACCTGCGCGGCCGCGGTGCGGGAAATCCTTCCCAAAGCGTCCACTATCCGTGGATTCAGCTGTTCTTTCAAAGCTGGCATGAGGTCGAGGCGAACGCGGTTTCGGGCAAAGTCGCGCATGTAGTTGGTGCTGTCGTCGCGGTAGTCGATGCCGTAATTCCTGCAGTACGAGGTGGTGTGATGCCTGGTCAGGTCAATGAGCGGGCGCCAGACCTTCAAGTCCGTTTGAGGCGCGTCATGGCCGTGTGGTGGCGTGGAATACGGCCAGGGGTCGAGTTCGCTCATTCCGCGCAGGCCGTGGAGGCCGCTGCCCCGGGCCATGTGGAGCAACACGGTTTCCGCCAGGTCGTCGGCGGTGTGACCCACCGCGACCAACCGCGCGCCGACTTGATGGGCCACACGAGCCAGAAAGCCGTAGCGAACGTTGCGAGCGGCCTGCTCGAAGGAGCTGATGCCATGCTCGCGCTGGTATCCCGCAACGTCCACTTCCTCGAAGATGCACTCTGGCCACATCCGGCGCACGAAATCAGCGTCGTCGTAGGTCTCCTGGCCGCGGAAGTCATGCAGCAGGTGGGCGGGTTGGACTTTGAAGTCGAACCGGCGACTGGCCCTGCTGAGCACATTCATCAACGTGCAGGAGTCCGGCCCGCCCGACACACCGGCAACCACGACATCGCCTGGCTCCAGCCCGGCGCGTCGCGCTGTGGTGATCGCCGTGGTGTGCAGCCGGTATGCGGGCCAAAATCCGCGATCGTGCCGCCGTTTGTTGCGTCCCAACCGGTGACCGACCCTAATAGGACGTGCGGTTGGGAGGAGTGAGGTGATCCACGGCGTTGTAGGCGGCCAGGCGACGCCCGCGTCGTCCCGAGGTGATGGTGGTGCGGCTTCCCAGGGAAAGGTCCATGTGGTTGATGTTGGCGAGCGGCAGGTCAATAACGGCGGCGACGATGCACCGTATGGTGAAGTTGTGGGTGACGGCGATGATCGTATCGTCGGCGTCGTAGCGCTCGTCGATTTCGTCGATTGCTGCCATGGCGCGGAGTTGAACATCGCCCAGGGATTCTCCGCCGGGCATGGTGACGCTGCTGGCGTCACGCCGCCATCCCTGGTAAAGATCGGGCCAGCCGTCGCGCATTTCCTGGACGGTCACCCCCTCCAGATCGCCCATGTCCATTTCGATGATGCGGGGTTCGTCGGTGACGGCCAGACCGGACAGGTCGCCGATCGCGCAGGCGACGCCACGCGCCCGTTGCAAGGGGCTGGAATACACCGCTACGGCATCCCAAGTCAGACCGGCAACGGCGAGTTCCCGGGCCTGGGCGCGTCCCCGAGAGGTGAGGGTCGAGTTGGTGGTGCCCTGCAGGCGGCCCGACGCGTTGATGTCGGTTTCGCCGTGGCGTACCAGGTGAAGCTTCATCCTGATGGATCCTCCGGAGGGGCATCCATCATACGCAGGCGCACCTGGTTGATGCGGGCCCCGGCCATGTCGGTGACTGTAACCTCGAGGTTGCCGGTTTCAACCGAATCGTTTTCGACGGGAAGTTCGCCTAATTCGTGCAGCACCAGGCCGGCAATGGTCTGGTAATCACCCTCGGGCACCTCGATCCCGCTGGGGTTAAGGCGATCGTTGATCTCTATGATAGTCATCCCGCCGTCCAGCAGGTACGCGCCATCGGGTTGTTGCGCGATGCTGCTATCGGCGGTCACGGCCGGCGGATCGTCGTCGACGACAGTGCCGACAATGACACCAATGAGCTGTTTCATAGTGACCAGACCTGCGATCCCGCCGTATTCGTTGGTTACCAGCATCATGGACAGGCGCTGTTCCTGCATGGTGTCGAAGGCGTCGGACACGGTGACGGTTTCGGGGATGAAATCAACCGGGCGCATGTTTTCGGTCACTGGATCTTGAAGTCCGATTTCACCGCGGCCCTGAGCGATGAGGACTTCCTTGTTGGAGAGCACGCCCAGTACGGTCTCCTGGCTGCCCTCGAAAACCGGGAACCGGGTGTGACTGTGCTCCGCATAAAGGGCCAGGAATTCTTCGAGAGTGGTGTCTTTTTCAATCCAGACAATTTCGGTTCGCGGCGTCATGATCTCGCTGAGCCGTCGATCTCGAAAGTTGAAAACGCGATGCAGGCGGTCGGCCTCGTCCGACTCCACCGCGCCCTGCTGGCTCGAGAGATCGATCATCATCCGCAACTCGCCCTCGGTGTACGTGGTTTGCCAACCGTCGGACGAGGCGCCCAGGGCTTTGTAGATGAGGCGTGGCACCACGGTGAAGAAATAGATGAAAGGCGTGCTCAGCAGCATCGTCCAGCGAACGGGGTATGCCGCCGCCAGCGACCACCGCTCGGAGTAGGTGGCGGCAAGGGTTTTCGGAGTGATCTCGCCGAAGATGGAGATCGTCACCGTCATGATCAGCGTGGTCAGCAACGCCGCCGAGCCCGCATCATCGAGCAGGTTGGCTGCCACGGCGGTGCCCAGAGCCGTTGCAAATATGGTGAATGCGTTCTGGCTGAGGAGAATGGTGGCGAAGAATTTTTCGTGTTGCGACAGGACGTTGCTGACCGTTCGAGCGGCGGCGTTGCCCTGCCCGGCCAGGTACTGGATTCGGAGTTTGTTGACCGACACCAACGCCGCCTCGGCGCTGGTGAAAAACATCACTCCCAAAAAACTGATCGCCAGCAGCGTAAGCTGCAAACTCCAGGGCATGGATAAACCGCCGGAGGGTTCCCCCACCTGCAACAAGACGGCCCCAATCGATAAACCGTCGGGCGCGATGTCCATCATCTGGTTGCTATTCCTCCTGGCGACCCCATCGCAACATTGGCCCAGCGCGCGAGGCTCGCCTGATTTAGATTATCAACCAGAAGGATAGCATCGCCCGAAATCACACGCAAAGCCGAACGGTGACGGGTTTGCCGGTTGATATAATGCCCCGGCGCATTCATTTGGTGGCGGTTGAACCATGTTGATTCTGGGCATAGAAACGTCTTGCGACGAGACTGCGGTGGGAATCGTGGAGGACGGCAGGAGTCTTCGCGCCAACGCGATCGCCTCCCAGGCCGCAATGCACGCCGCTCATGGCGGGATAGTTCCCGAACTGGCGTCACGGCAACACATCCGTGATATGGAGCCAACCCTGCGGCGGGCGCTGGCGGATGCCGGGGCAACCCTGGAAGACATCGACGTGGTGGCGGTCACCCATGGGCCCGGTTTGGCCGGGGCGCTCATCAGCGGGGTCAACACCGCGAAATCGCTGGCGCTGACGCTGGATGTTCCACTCGTGGGAGTCAACCACCTGGAGGGCCACGTCTACGCGGCCTGGCTGGTTCCCGGCGATGCCTCTCCGGCTGAGGAGCCGGGTTTCCCGCTGGCGTGCCTGGTGGCATCCGGTGGGCATACGGACCTGATCCTGATGGAAGGGCACGGCGAATATCGCCTGGTGGGACGCACGCGAGACGACGCGGCTGGCGAGGCCTTTGACAAGGCGGCGAGAGTTCTCGGATTGGGCTTCCCCGGTGGACCGGAAATCCAAAAAGCCGCGGCGTCGCTGGCGGATTTCTCGGAGGATGGCGAGCCTTTCACCGAGGCTGCCGCGCCGCTGCCACGGGCGTGGATGCGCGACACGTTCGATTTCAGCTTTAGCGGGGTGAAAACGGCTTTGCTGCACCGGGCGCAGGACGTGGGACTGTACCCGCAACCGGAGGCGGAGAACTCCGACGCTGACCTGCTGGTGGCGCATCTGGCGTACCAATTCCAGGAATCGCTGGTGGATGTGATGACGGCCAAGCTGCTGGATATGGCCGACCATTACCAGGCGCGCGGCCTGGTGTTGGGAGGAGGCGTGACGGCCAACGCCCGCCTGCGACAACGGGTGCTGGCAGACTCACCGGTGCCGGCCATCATACCCGCGCCGGCGCTGTGCACCGACAACGGGGCAATGATCGCCGCCGGGGCTTTCTACCAGGTGCAGCGGGACGAGGTCGCAGACATGGCGTTGGACGTGGATCCTTCACTGCCCTTCGGCGCGCCGGTGTAACGACTGCTCCCGTTAGGGTCCGGCTGGGCTAACCTCGTGCGCAACCGGTTGTTCCGGGCCGGCGTTGGGCACGGACCGCAGCCGGAGAAGGATGCCAGCGAAAGCGATGAGGTCGGCGTTGTCGGCAGTACAAGGCGCCTCGACGCTCCAGTTCCAGCCGTCGATACGTACCCGATTTCCGCCCGCGTCGGTAAGGCTGCGCCAGATGATCCAACCCAGCAACACGATGAGGACCATCAGCACGGCCGCCATCGCATGCAGGTTGATAATCGGTATGACCACGGCGGGAAGACGGTCGACCAACCAATAGGCCAGCAGGAAATAAGCGACAACGCCGCCGGCCAGCAGGATCGCCCATTGCTTCCAGGACAGGCCGCGCCTGGACTCGTTGCGCACGCTGACCGCGGTGACCGTGTCCGCCGCGAACATCTGGACGACCCGGGAGGATCCTTCCTCCATCATCGAGATGACCCGGCGGTTCGTTGCCACCAACAGCCGGCCTGCGGGCGTGGGCTCGGTCGTCAGGCCGTGCTCGGGGTCGAGAAACGCAGCCACGTGTTCGCCAGGGAGCAGCTCGACTCCTCTGACGTGAGAAAGGAATGAGACGTGTTTATCCATAGTGGTTCACGGGAACGCGTGCGCATGGAATCCTAACACAAGGCGATGAGATTGTTCGGGGTGGCGAACGGTGAACAGACCATGAGCGATTGCCCGGAGGACCAGTCGCCAGACATACAGTCCGGCGACCCATGAATGAAGCGGATGCACGGGTGATGAATTGTCCGCGATCTGCCCGAAATTTTTACTTTTTGAAAAAATTCGATTAATTTCGCATTTCCGACAACAGGCGCGGGTGCAAGCCCATTTGTTAAATTTCCATTCACGTTGGGGAGGGTATGCCAAGCGTGGGATACGCACGCCTCAACGGATAGCAGGCTCAGAGTGATTAAGTGATGACACTGGCGCTAATGCACAGGCCGGCTCCTTTTGCCTTGTCGGTTGGTTCAGTGTTGCGCGGATGGCCGACGTTGACGTTCTCGACAGGTGAGAACGCCGATTCGGCCGTCCATCACCGTCCGGCGCTCGTGGCCGAGACCCTGGAATGGCTGTCGGTGGGCCCCGCAAGGGTTTATCTCGATGGCACGGTGGGAGAGGGCGGACATTCGGAGGCGATTCTCCAGGCTTCCGCTCCGGACGGGAAGGTCCTGGGGATTGATCGTGACCCCCGGTCGGTGGACACGGCTCGCCGTCGCCTGACCGGTTTCGGCGAGCGGGCACAGATCAGGCACGGCAATTACTCCGACATGAGAGACCTGGCGCGGCAGGCCGAAATAGAACGCGTCGATGGCGTTTTGCTGGATTTGGGATTTTCCTCGCGTCAAGTCGAAGCGGCAGGGTACGGATTTTCGTTCCAGCGGGATGAGCCCCTGGATATGCGCTACGACACCGCAGGATCAACTGCCGCTGATTTGTTGAACCACACCGACGAGCGCGACCTGGCGGACGTGATCTACCGCTATGGCGAAGAGCGCCGCAGCCGGGCGGTCGCCCGGGCGATCGTTCAGGCTCGACCCATAACCACGACGGGCCGCCTGGCCTCCGTGGTGGCCCGAGCCCTGGGCGGGCGCCGGGGAAGCCGGCACCCGGCGACGAGAACATTCCAGGCGCTGCGGATCGCGGTGAACCAGGAATTGATGCACCTCCAAACCGGCTTGGAAGCCGTTCCGGGAATGCTGAAATTGGGCGGACGGTTGGTGGTGATCAGCTACCACAGCCTGGAGGACCGTTTGGTCAAGGGGTGGATGGACCGCGAGACTGCACAGTGCATCTGCCCTACGGAGTTGCCGGTTTGCGCGTGTGACCATGAACCGTCGATGCGGTTCGTCCGTCGGCGCGTGGTCCGGCCTTCCGACGCGGAAACAGCAAACAATCCGCGCAGCAGAAGCGCGCGCCTCAGGGCGGTGGAGCGCATTTGATCCGTCGCCGGTAATCGATCATTGTTTTTTTGCCATAACCACATTCGACCGAGGTAACGCCACAATGCCACAGGAATCGATGTACGCCGCCGTTGACATAGGCACCAGCAAAATTATTTCAATCGTCGCGCGGCTCGGGCCCGAAGGGGAGTTGAAGCCGTTGGGCACCGGCGTCGCGCCGTCAAACGGTGTGCAGCAGGGCATAATCGACGATCTCAGCGAGGTCAAAAACAGCCTGCAGGAGAGCATCACGGAGTGCATGCGCTACGTGGGCCGCAATCCCGTCGACCGCTACCATGTGGTGGTGAACGGCGATCACCTGGTCAGCGTCAACTCGACGGAGATGTTGGGAAGCGGTGAAGAGGTGGTGATGATTACGGAGCAGCGCCTGCGCTCGCTGATGAGCAGCAGTTCCGGAAGCCTGGAACAGCAACTGGATAACCGCAGCGAACAGACCCTCCACATGATCCCGATGCGGTACCGGCTGGACGGGATGGCCGGAGTGCGCAATCCGACCGGTCTCGACACCAGCGAGTTGCAGTTGGAGGCCCACATCGTGCGCGGCATGTCGGTGCCGCTGGGCAACACCGTGCGCGCGTTGCAGTCGTGCAAGGCCAAGGTCGATGGGATGATAGCCCACCCGTTGGCTTCGGCCGAAGGGGTTCTCACCGCCGACGAGCGTGAGATGGGCGTGGTGGTGGTCGACATCGGAGCCGGAACCATCAAGACGGCGATCTACCGCGAAGGGACCCCGTTTTTCTCTTCAGTGGTTCCCATGGGCGGTAACCAGCTTACGCGTGATCTGGCCGTGGCGATGCGGGTCCCGTACCAGATGGCCGAGGACCTGAAGGTGCAGTTCGGGCACGCGCTCCCGGATGCGATTTCGGGGACCGAAGAGGTGCTGATCCCGGCAACCCAGGTGCAGCCGAAACGCATGGTGTTGCGGCGCGAGCTCTGCGAGCCGCTGTATCTGCGTTCGCTGCAGGTCCTCAAACTGATCAGCGAGGAACTCTACCGGGCTCAGATCGGCGCGATGCCGCCGGGAGGGATCGTATTGACGGGCGGCGCGTCCCGCATGCCCGGGCTGGCGGAGATGGCTTCGCGAGGCTTGAGGAGCGATGTGCGCGTAGGAATTCCGCTTTGGTATGCGGGATTGCCGGAATCGCTTCGGCAGCCCGAATTCTCCGCCGTATTGGGCGCTCTGCAATGGGCCGTCAAACACCGCAACCGGGCGGACCAGGAGAGACCGCGCGGTTCCGGCGAGCGGAACTGGTCCCCGGCTGCGCTTTTCCGTCGGCCCTTTGCCCGTTCCGGCTCCAGGCGCGCCGCCGCCGAACCCGAATTCGAGGACGAATAGATCAATGCTCACCGGACGCGCGCCACATGTCGAGCGTACCGGAGCAGGTTGAACCTGGACCAAGCGCCAAAATCACCAACCATAACAGGAGGCGAAAAGACGATGATTTTTCCCGATAACTCTGCGTCGTGGGAGCCCGCTGAGCGCTTTGATGACACCGACGGGCTGATACCCGAGATCGGACGAGGGGTTCCGCTGATAAAAGTGCTTGGTGTGGGCGGCGGCGGCTCCAACGCGGTCAGCCGCATGTATAAGGAAAAGCTGCCTGTGGTCGAGTATTACGCGCTGAACACCGATGCGCAGCACCTTGCCCGGTGTGACGTGCACTACCGGATCGCGTTGGGCCGCAACCTGACGCGCGGACTGGGCGCCGGCGCGCAGCCCGAACTGGGTCGGCAGGCAGCAGAAGAGACGCGGACTGAAATCCAGCAGGCGGTCAGCGGCGCGGACATGGTGTTCCTGGCGGTTGGCATGGGTGGTGGCACCGGCACCGGAGCCGCACCGGTGGTGGCGCAGATCGCCAAGGAATCGGGGGCGCTGACCGTTGCGGTGGTGAGCCGGCCGTTCGGTTTCGAGGCCCAGATGCGGCGTAAGAACGCTGAGGAGGGTCTGGAACGGCTGCAAAACCACGTCGACACGATGATCGTCATCCCCAACGATCGGTTGCTGGCGATCAACGAGGATCAAGCCGATTCGTATTCGTGGGAAGACGCGCTTAGGCTGGCTGACTCCGTATTGCATCAGGGGATCAGCGCCATCGCCGAGGTGGTGACCGTGCCCGGCGAGATCAACGTGGACTTCGCCGACGTGAAGACGATCCTCGCCGGCGCCGGCCAGGCCTGGCTGTCTATTGGCCGTGGACAGGGCGAAGGACGGGCCAGGGAAGCGGCCCGGCAATGCACGTCGAGTCCTTTGTTGGATATCTCGCTGGATGGGTCCCGGCGGATCCTGTTCGTCCTGACCGGCGGCAACAACCTGTCGTTGCAGGAGGTCCAGGAAGCGGCCGCGGTGGTTGAGGAACTGGCGGACCCCAACGCCAACATCATTTTCGGTACCAACCGGGATGCCCGGCTGGATGACGAGGTGAAGATGACAATGGTGGCGGCGGACTTCCCGGCCGCGATCGAGACCCCGGAAGACGACATCGCCAAGTTGCTGAACGAGATGGATGTCCCGGAAAGAAGGGACTACGAACTCCCGACGTTCCTGCAGAACCGTCAGAATCGCAGGGGATTTTACCGATAACCCATCCGTTTCCGACCTCAGTGGCCCCCTCTTCTTTCTGGAGAGGGGGCCTATTTTTATGCCTTCACGTTGGGGAAGATCGAAACTCGCGGAAAATACACAAAAAATCCGACACCCGCGCGGTGCAGACTCAAAACAGTCTCGGTATAATTCTGACTACCACAAATTGTGGTTTGCGGGTTCAAAAACACAACATATGCCGATTTCAAAAACTGTCTGAAAAAGTGACCAAAGGATACGTGATCCGATGAAATGTCCCTACTGTGAAACAGCGCAGAGCAAGGTGACCGACTCGCGGGATGCCGACAACGGCATACGGCGGCGGCGGGAATGCCTGTCCTGCGGGCGTCGCTTCACCACCCATGAACAGGTCAGGTTGCCGGCGCTGCAAGTGGACAAACGCGATGGACGCCGCCAGGAATTCAGCAGGTCCAAGCTGGTGTCGGGCATCGACATGGCTTGCACGCGGCGGCCCATACCCCGGCGGGACATCGACCGGCTGGCCGACGATATCGAAACCGAACTCCAGCGTCTGGGCAGTGGCGTGGTCAAGTCCCGCGACCTGGGACTGATGGTCCTCGAGCGGCTGCGCGCGCTGGATGAAGTCGCCTACGTGCGGTACGCGTCGGTGTATTACGACTTTCAGGGAGCGGACGACTTCGAAGAGCAAGCCCGCTCGCTAAAACAGGGGCAACCGGAACCGCTGCTGAGCCTGGTCGCGGTCACTTCCCGGAACCCCCGGACTCGCCGCGCCACCCGGCGCAGCGGGCAATAGCGCGATCCATGGTCCACCCATTTCGCTGTTTGGAACGTGATCTTTGGCTCGCATCCAGGCGTATTTACTAATGGACTCAAGGACGCTCCGGCATTGCCACCATCGCCGGGCGTCCCGGTCAAACTAAACTGGCAATCATGCCACCTGCTCGCCATACCAAACCCAAAGGGAGGTGTTCAACACCATCATGAGCAGCACCATTCAATACTCCGCCTTCACAAGGCTGTTGACCCACAACAACCGGGTCCACGACATGGAGGGGATGCTGCGGAAGATGTGGGTCCCGTCGGACTGGGAAACCGCCGACGCGGGCAATGGCGACTCGTGGATTCCGAACCCCTTTGCCGAGCTTCAGGATGACCTGGACCGAGAGGCCCGGGCGTGTCTGGTGAGTTGCTGGGCGGCATTACCGGCGCAGCGGGAGGATGATGACCTCATCGCGTGAACGCGCCCATCGTCTCGGACGGCCGACGGCGGCGGAGGTTGCTCCGCCCCGCCGGATGCTGACGAATCAACTCCATCATGAGCCTGTCGCTCGGGAGCCTGGAGAAATGCAACATTCGGTGCATTACAACGTAGATATCCACTGTGGTCCTTGCCCGGAAGGCGCAGAGGCCGAGATTGCCCAACGGTTGCGCACCGCGTTTCCGGTGACCAACTGTCGAAACACCCCCACGGGATTGGCGCTGCGCCTGACCGCGGGCCACCAGTACGCCTATGGGGCGTTGCGGGACTTTGCAGACCTTATCGCCGATACGCTGACGGGGCTGGGAATAAGCATGACGTCCGGGGTGGTGCGCCTGGTCACCCGGGGAACCCCGGGTGAGGAAGGAGTTTGGCATCGCGTGCAGGACGCGACGGCTGCATTGGTCGGATTGGACCTGCGCCCCCAGCGCGAGACGCCGGTGCTGTACTTCTACAAGGGATTGCGGTTCGATCTGGACCTTGCCGCACGGCTCAAGGAGACGAACCGGAGGAGCGAGGTCGTAGGAACATGATCATGCGGCGGGGCGTGGGCGCGCCGGCGCCCCGCCGCGCCAAATCGATGAACCCCGGCGCGCGACAGGGTTGATGGTTTAGACTACGGCCGGGCACGGGAGCCCGCTGCTAATCGTCGTCCTTGGTCTGTCAATCATAAACTTGAACGATATAAATGAGTTCCAGGGAGGTAAATGCTGTGGCAACGGCTATGGGAATTGACTCGGTGGGAAGCGCGGATTCAGCCGATCCGGTGAGGCGGCGTATACGTGACGCAATGGTCGCGGCCGGCATCGCCGGCGAATGCAACGACAGGAACGGGACCCTGACCGATAATGCCAGGGTCGTGCTGCAGCGCAGGTATCTTTCCAAAGACCGGGAAGGGAACGTGTTGGAAGACCCCGAAGGGATGTTCCGCCGCGTGGCGCGCAACCTGTCGCAATCGGAGACGCTGTACGGCGCCACGGACGCGCAGCGCACCGCCGTAGAGGAGCGGTTCTACGGTGTGATGCGGCGGCTGGAGTTCCTGCCGAACTCCCCGACGTTGATGAACGCCGGACGCGAATTGCAGCAGCTCTCCGCGTGTTTCGTGTTGCCGGTCGAGGATTCGCTGGATTCCATCTTCACCAAAGTCAAAGAGACGGCGCTGATCCACAAGAGCGGAGGCGGCACGGGGTTTGCCTTTTCGCGGCTGCGGCCGGAGGGCGACGTCGTGGGTTCTACCGGAGGCGTGGCGTCCGGCCCGGTGAGCTTCATCAATGCGTTCGATGCGGCCACCGACGTGGTCAAGCAGGGCGGCACCCGTCGGGGCGCGAACATGGGCATCCTGCACGTGACGCACCCGGACGTGCTCCGGTTCATCAAGTCCAAAGAAGACGGAACCCACCTGAGCAACTTCAACATTTCGGTGGCGGTCACCGAAGACTTCATGGTCAAGGCCGAAAAGGGCGAGGACTACGACCTCGTGAATCCGCGCACCGGGCAGGTTTCAGGGCAGCTTAATGCCGGGGAAGTTTTCCAGCAAATGACCGAATTGGCGTGGCGCACCGGCGACCCCGGCATCGTGTTCCTGGACCGGATCAACCGCGACAACCCCAACCCGCAGCTGGGGGACATTGAATCGACCAACCCGTGCGGTGAGCAGCCGCTGCTGCCCTACGAGTCGTGCAACCTGGGTTCGTTGAACCTGGCCCGTATGGTCCGCTACACCGCGGACGACGTCGCAGTCGACTGGGAGCGTATGAGCGAAGTGATCACTACGGCAGTGCACATGCTGGACTGCGTGATCGACATGAACGACTATCCGATACAGGAAATCGCGGACATGAGCCGTCGAACCCGGCGCATCGGCCTGGGTGTCATGGGATGGTCGGATCTGCTGATCCAGATGGGCGTGCGCTACGACAGCGTGGAGGCCCTGGAACTGGCCCGCGAGGTGATGAAGTTCATCCAGGAAGAAACCTACCGGGCATCGTGCGAGTTGGCAGAATCCCGGGGCCCGTTCCCGGAATGGGAAAACAGCGCGTACAACGAAGGGCCGGCTTCGTCGCCGATGCGTAATTCGGCGCCGGTGACCATCGCTCCCACCGGAACCATCAGCATCATCGCGGGCGCCTCCAGCGGTATTGAGCCGCTGTTCGCCCTGTCCTACGTGCGGAACGTAATGGACAACACGCGCTTGGTGGAAGGCAACGCCTTCCTGGAAGCGGTGGCGCGGCACGAAGGATTTTACACGCCCGAGTTGATGGAGCGGCTGGCCGGCGTCGGGTCACTGGAGGACTTGGACGTACCGGAATGGGTCAAGAATGTGTTCCGGGTCTCACACGACATCGATCCCCGGTGGCACGTGCGGATGCAGGCCGCATTCCAGGAGTACACGGACAACGCGGTGTCCAAGACGATCAACTTCTCCCACGAAGCGACGGTGGATGATGTGGCGGAAGCCTACCGGTCCGCCTACACCCTGGGATGCAAGGGAATCACCGTGTACCGGGATGGCAGCAAGGCGGAGCAGGTGTTGAGCACCGGCAACTCGACGCAGGAATTGGAAGATGAAACCCTGGCCGACCCGGATGATCCGGATGCGGTGAAGATCATCGGGCTCGGCCATCGGGCGCCCCGGCGCCGGCCGCGGCAAATCCATGGCATCACGGAACGGGTGCGGACGGGACACGGCAACATGTACGTTACCGTGAACATGGATTCCGATGGACTGCCCTTCGAGGTATTCGGGACCATGGGCAAGGCCGGCGGATGCGACGCCGCGCTGCTGGAGGCGGTTTCTCGCCTGGTATCGCTGGCGCTGCGGGCCGGCATCGAGCCCAGCGAGGTTACCCGGCAACTGCGCGGCATAACGTGCTGTCCGTCATGGGACAACGGCGTGCTGGTGGGATCCGGCCCGGATGCGGTCGCCCTGGTGCTGGACAATATCACCAATGGCGGAGACGCCCTGGAAAGCGCGCCGGCCGGCGTGCAACTGAGCCTGGCCGGCGGGCCCACGGAGAACGGCGCCAACGGCTATTCTTCTGCGCCAACGTATCCGACTGGCTTCTCCCAGCGGTGCCCGGAATGCAACGGGGGCGTGGTCAACCAGGAGGGCTGCCTCGCCTGCTATTCGTGCGGATGGAACAAGTGCGAGTGAGCACCTGACTGCCCGCGCAATAGACTGCCGAGCAGAAATGCTCGCGCAATCTATTCAGGGGCTGCGTGCTATAATTCGCCGCTGACCGACCCTCCTTGGCCCGCGATGAAGGAACAGGCGTGACATGGTATCTGCGCAGGAAAACGAAACTATACGACCGGCCATCGCGATCACCATGGGCGACCCGTGTGGCATCGGGCCGGAGGTGGTGGTCAAGGCTCTGGCCGACCCTCGGGTCTACGCCGCCTGCCGCCCCGTGGTGGTTGGCAACGTCCACGCCATGGAAGAAGCGGCCCGGCTCACTGGACTCGGTCTCGGCATCAACGGTACCGATGATCCGACTGCCGCCGGAAATGACCCTTCGGTGGTGGACGTGGTGGACATCGGCAACCTGAACCCGGAGGACATCACCGTCGGCCAGATCAGCATCCCCTGCGGCAAGGCGGCCATGGAATGGGTCAGCAAGGCCGGACAACTGGCGATGGCGGGAGTGGTCGACGGGCTGGCGACGGCTCCGTTGAACAAGGAAGCCGCCGCGCTGGCCGGATACGAAGCCATCGGGCACATGGAGTTGCTGCAGGACTTATCCGGCGCAAAAACGGTCGCCACCATGCTGATGGCCAAGAACCTGCGGGTCGTCCACCTGACTACCCACCGGTCGCTGCGGATAGCCTGCGACTACGTGAAGAAGGACCGGATCCTCGACTACCTGCGGCTGACCGACGACAACTTCCGGCAGTGGGGATTCGCCAATCCGCGTATCGGGGTCGCGGCGTTGAACCCGCACGGCAGCGACGGCGGGTTGCTGGGCAGCGAGGAGGCGGAAGAGATCGCGCCGGCGGTGCATCAGGCGCAGGGCGAAGGGATTAACGCCATCGGCCCGGTGCCCGCCGACATCATCTTCCACCAGGCGATCCAGGACCGGTACGACGTAACGTTGTGCATGTACCACGACCAGGGACATATCCCGGTCAAGGTGTACGGTTTCGAGGAGAGCATCACCGCCAACCTCGGGTTGCCGTTCATTCGCACGTCCGTTGACCACGGGACGGCGTTCGACATCGCCGGCAAGAACGTGGCCGACCACACTTCGATGGTAGAATCGATCCGGATGGCGGTGGCCTTCGCCCGGGGCGACGGGCTGACGGACGGCTGGGGTGAGGGTTAACGCTATGAGCACCTCCGCACCGGATTTGCCGGCGCACGGTGTTCAAAGTACCGAAGACCGTCTCCGGATCAGCTTGCGTATGATCATCCAGGCCCGCGAAGAACTGAAGATGGGTAGCCGCTTGCAGGCGGGCGAAAAAGCCTGGGGCGCCGTGGTGCACCCAGTGAAAGCCATCGCCGAACAACGCGGCTGGCGGCATAAGTCCCACCAGGACGTGCACGCGGTCATGAGTCAAGTCGTTCTGGAATACGGTTTTGATGGTGACCAGGTGCAGGCCCTTTCGGAAGCGTACCGCGTGGGTCACGAGAATTTTTACGAAAATTTCCGCAGCCCGGAAGAATTGTCCGAGATGATTGATGGAGTTGAGCGGGTAGTGGAGGCATTGATCGACCTGACGACGAGTCCGCCCCGCCCGTTCACCATTACCAGCAACGTCCAGTTGAGACGGTTGCGGCGGCTCACCGGCATTGACGACCTGGCAATCGGCGATACGTCTGATGTAGGATTTTCCATGAAGCACGGCATGATGGACGGCGCGGGCGAGGGCGAGGGCTAGAGCAATGAACATCGGGTTCATCGGCGGCGGAACCATGGCCGAGGCTATTCTGGCCGGAATGCTGGATGCCGGCGTTGCCGACGCCAGCGACGTGATGGTCGGAGAACCGGTTCCCGCGCGACGGGATTACCTGGCCGAAAGGTACGGCGTCGGGGTCTCGGACGAAAACGACGCGGTTGTTGACGTATCCGAACTGATCGCGCTGGCGGTGAAACCGCAGGACCTTTCGAAAGTGTACGCCGACATCGGCGGATCTTTCGGAAGCGCGAAATCGCTCATGTCCATCGTGGCCGGCGCCACGATGACGTCGCTGGCAAACGGCATGAAGCACGATGGCATCATCCGCGTCATGCCCAACACGCCGGCCCAGATCGGTGAAGGAATGACGATGTGGACCTGCGCTCCCTCGGTGAGCCAGGCGCATCGCGAAGCCACCAATGCCATGCTCTCCACCATCGGCGATTCGATCTACGTCGACGACGAGAAATACCTGGACATGGCGACCGCGCTCAGCGCCAGCGGACCGGCCTACGTGTTCCTGATCGTCGAGGCGCTGATCGACGCCGGCGTGTACGTGGGATTGCCCCGCGACGTTTCCCGGCGGCTGGCGTTGCAGACCGTCAAGGGAAGCGTGCAGCTGATCTTTGAGACAGGCAAGCATCCCGGAGAACTCAAGGACATGGTCACGTCGCCGGGCGGCACCACCGCGGAGGGACTGCAAGCCCTTGAACGCGCGGGTGTGCCGGCGGCTCTGGTCGATGCGGTGAACGCCGCGTATTTGAAATCCGTCCGACTGGGCCAGAACTAGGCTCGTTGGGCTATTCAGGAACCCCGGCATGCTCCAGCTCCTGAGCTTATTCATCACGCTGTGCTACCTGCTGCTACTGGCCCGCATCATCCTGGGCTTTGTGGTGCAGTACATGTCCACCCAGGGAAGCGGGACGCCCGACGTACTCGCTCGCCTCTACGACGTGGTGTTTTCGTTGACCGAACCGGTGCTTGGGCCGATCCGGCGCGTTTTGCCGCAGACCGGTATGATAGATTTCAGCCCGCTGGTCGTGATGATCGTGCTGGTGGTGGTCCAATATGCCCTGAGGGCGTTGTTAGCCTAGGGTTCAGACCGCTCCCGCAATTGGGGGCGAAGGAGCGCGCTGGTGTCCGGATCAACGTCTCGGTCGCAGCGCAAACTCTGGACAGCGGGAGGGCTCCGCCCGACGGATCTCCAGTTGCTTCGGTCGGCGTACGCTGACGAACTGCCCCAAACCACAGGTGGGTCGCCAAGCCTGGTGATCCTCTGCGGATTGCCCGGCACCGGCAAGTCCCATTTCGCGCGAGAGTTGGCTCGTCGCGCCCCCTTCGTCTGGCTGAACAGCGACCGGACCCGCAAGCTGCTGGTCGATACCCCGAGTTACAGCCGCCGGGAGCACCGCCGGGTGTTTTCCGCCATGCACGTGCTTACCCGCGGGTACCTGAGAGACGGCTATTCGGTGGTGTTTGACGCCACCAATCTCAACGAGAACGTGCGCCGGCCGCTCTATGAATCCGCGAATGAGGTTGGCGTCGAACCGCTGATAATACGGTTCACCGCCCTGCCGGAACTGGTGCGGCGTCGGCTGTCGGACCGGGCCGAGGGAATTGGCGAAGCCTCGCAGAGCGACGCCACCTGGGACGTGTACTCGCGCATGGCGGTGGCCGACCAACCGGTGCCGCGCCCGCACTTGCTGGTCGCCGGCCCCGAGGATGTCGAATCCGTCATGCTGGAGACCCTGCGGCGTACAGGATTATGCAAAGGCAAAAACTGATTTCGTGACGTGTGCTTTATCGCGCAACGCATCGGGCCGGAACGAGTTGGCGGCTTCGTAGATTGGTGAACCAAGTTCGTCCCCCACGTTTTTGGCTAGAGTGGTTGATTGTGGCAGTTTCGCTAACACTGCCGCTTTGCCCGTGATACCATCTGTTGCGGATGCAGTTCTTGCTTCGCAGAGTCTCTTTTATAGAAGTTGTTATGGCTGATTCCTTATCGCCCGAAGTGCGTTCTCGCGTGATGTCCCGCGTCCGCAGACGCGATACCCGTCCAGAAATGTACGTGAGGCGGGCGGTGTGGGCTGCCGGCTTCAGATACAGGTTGTACGTTAGGAGCCTGCCGGGTGTACCCGACTTAGTGTTGCCTAAGTATCGGGTGGTCGTGTTTGTGCACGGTTGCTTCTGGCATCAGCACCACTGTCGCAATTCTAGACGTCCAACTTCAAACCGAGAATATTGGGATCGAAAGTTGGATGGTAATGTAGCCCGAGATGCTCGTCACCAGGAAAGGTTGGAAGAGATGGGGTGGTCCGTGGTGATTATTTGGGAGTGCAATTTGGCGATTGGCACCGAACACTTGCTGGCACGACTTGGAAATCTTAGAGACGCTAGTGCTTTGGCGAAAGGCGATAGCGTTGGCAAATAGATTCAGCGGCCGAGCAGTTTGTAGATTAACCGCGCTACCTGTTCCCCATGCTCCTCTAAATCGCCATTAATTTCTATGAGATTGTCAGCGATTTTGTCGTGATCCTCTTCTGTCCCGGCGTTGGCCTTTGCCATGAGTGTCTCTGCGTACTTTTCGAGTAGAGAGCGATAGTTTTCCGTCTGGTCTGTCACGTTAAAGCCTCCGTGGTCGGGATGTCTCGCCCGTCGGGAACCAAAGATCCCGACGGGTACACTATTTCGCTTGGCGCTCGGGCACTTGCTCCACTCGTACTAGCAGTGTACGCTCGGTGATACTGAATTGCTTCAGAGAGTCATTTATTGTACGTTGAACACTGAGTTGGCAATCGCCGTTGCTATTTGGGCGGCGAGTACTGGCGGAACAGCATTCCCCACCTGGGTGAACTGGCGACCTGTCGTTCCGACAAAGACGTAGTCGTCGGGGAAGGTTTGTAACCTCGCGCATTCCCTAACAGTGAGTGTACGAGGTATCTCGGGATGTAGATGGGAGCGTCCACCCCCACGGGTCCCGCCAGCAATTACCGTTTTTGAGGGTACGGATGGGTCTAGCCTGTCTATGCGCCCGAGTTGGTCTCGCTGTCCGTAGTCAAGGATTCTGTAACGACGGACGGAAGATAACTTGTGCGTCCTCGTTTCGTGGTTTGGGACTTCCCATCTGTATGATTGCAACACCGAGCCGCAACCAATGGGTGTGCTTGATTCGGCAGGGAACACGAAATCAGTTCCGTTCCGAGTTCCAACTACGAACAGTCTCTCTCTGGTTTGGGGGACCCCAAAGTCCGCAGCGTTGAGCACTCTAGGCGCCTGAACTGCATAACCGCTACGTTCCAACCTGCGGATAACGTGCGTTATCTGTTCCCCGCCATCCAAGTCGCGAAGTCCAGGCACGTTTTCTATAACAAAACACGCAGGTTGGAAGTACTCTATGAGTGCGACGTAATCGAAGAGGAGACACCCAATTTCTTGGTGTTCAAACCCAATGCGCTTGTATTTCTCGCCAGATTTAGAAAACCTTTGGTTGGCTGCGACTGAGAACGGTTGACAGGGCGGACCTCCTATGAATACGCCTTCAAAAGGTCGCTCAATGTGTAGATGAAGCAGATCCGCCGTCTGTTCCACATCTGACACATCACCGGAACTGATTGGTGGCCCAAATACGTTCCAGCTTGGCCTGTTTCTACGGAGGGTTTTACAAAACAATTCACTGATTTCAAAAGCAGCGGTATGCTGATATCCAACGGCTTCAAAGCCTAAATCTATGCCTCCGCACCCCGAGAAAAAACTGACGAACGGGATGCCGTTAGGCTTCCTGCGGAAGTCTGCCAACTGAGGCGGGCTTTCCCCCGTCCAGGATTTGGTTCTGCTGTTTACATAAACTAGGTCGTCAAAATCGACACCGTAGCGCTCCAAGGCATCGGATAGCTCCAATCCTTGCAATTCAGCGTAGTCCAAAATTTCGGATTGCAGCCTGTACTGACATATTGTTGCGCTGTTGCTCATATCAATTTCCCCCTAGGATCATACCTTTGACGTTTCGGTACACTCTCATAGCTTCCGCCTTGTCATCAAAGTCTGACTTTCCCTCGCCGCGCAGGTAAATGTCATAAAATCGGTGAATTGATCTATGACAGTTTGGACAGATGGCTACCAGATCTTCGAACAATGTTCCAGTAGTTGAGTCAACACGTGTACCGGATGACAAAGGCAAGGCGTGGTGCATATCGAGAACACCGTCAGTCCAAGGGTATTTCGCCTTGGTATCGAGCAAGCAGGCATCGCACACAAGCGTTTGTAACGAAGCAAAGAACAAGCGCCGCAGTCTCGAGTTGCGCTCAATCACTATATGCGACCTCTTCACCTTGTTTCCTTCAACGAATCCACTGTCCAATTCATTGGATACGGTCGTGGCTTGGTAATCGAAGAAGTCATGTACACTTCCGCCCTTGAAGAGCGATGCTATCCGCTGTATCTCTTCATTCCCGTCGGACAAACGATCCCCTTCGATCGGTTCAACTTCTGCGAATATGCGCACCGCATCATCTGTGCTAAGAGAAATGGTTACCTCATTTTGGTTGCAATGTAGGTATGAGATTTGGCACAGAAATTTTATGCTCTCTCTTGCCTGCCGAATGGCAGTACTGCCCCCTGCCAGAGCTAACCCTACGTAGTCGCGGTTGCTATTTAGCAAGCCCACAAAGTCAGTATCGCTTTCGCTCCCGACAAATTGGCTATCTATGTAGGCGCCAATTATTTCGTTGATCTGCGAGACAGGATCCCCCAAGACGCTCATTTTGGCGAGAATGTATCGGAGAGCAAAGCACAGCGGGTACCTGATACGATCTTGGCTGTTCCAATCTGATAGTGCAGGAGACGGGTCGGTAGTAACTTCAGCCAGGAAGTGCAAATATTCATCGCATGTCACCGAGCCGTCTTGAGCCAGAATTCTAGCGACATCTGTGGGAACAGCACATCCGTCTTCTTCTCGGACAATCAAGCAGAGCTTGAGCAGCCTAGCGTAGTTTCTCCATGGGTTGTAATTTCCCGGAGGGAAATCGAGCCCTGTGTGCGCTCGGATTGCTGCAGCCGGCGAGTTCCTGAAGTCATGCTGAATGGCGCATCTTGCCATGGCCCTCAATGTATCGTATTGGAAATACGGCATCCTGCCTTGTTCCCAGCTCCACATGGCTTGTGCGCTCCTGCAAATCTACGCTATACGGTATAGCTCTGTAAAATCCTCGTGTAGCGCGGCGGTCCGATGATTGGCGTATAGTACGTGGGCGTGTGGCTTCCGTCAAGAGCAAATGTTCTTGTCTACAGGCTGTAGTGGTTAAAACTATAGCGCGGTCTGCAAATTGATTTCTCGGTGAGAGCCACCACCCCGTCTCGGAACCTCGTAACATCCCAGTCGTGACAATTTGTGGGCGGCTTCCCGGTATCTCACGGGATGGAGACGACGGCCTCAATGGAGACCGGCCCATCGGCGGCGTCCGTGTAAAGGCCGTCGGGCAGCGGACGCCCCCGGTCTTCGTAGATTTCCACCACCGCTGCAAACGCATCCTCCGCATTGGCCAAGCACTCTGCGATGGTGTCGCCCTCGGTGATCAACTCCGGGAGCAGGGGAGAGGTAACGGTGTACCCGCCTTCGGGTTGAGGTTCCAGTATCAACGGTATCCTTGCGATCATTGTCATCTCCCAGAGTTTCCGTTCGATCCAGCCAATCCTGGTAGCCGTTCAGCCGGACGGGGGATTGAAGGGTGGCATGGGCGGGGGCAAGTCTATGCTTTCGTCGGCAAGGGCCTCTTCTTCCGGGATCAGGAGACGGTCGATGGTTCTTTGCTGCGAGGGAATGGGTATAAAGTCCCGGTTCGCTCCCCGTTCCCGCGCTTCCCACAACAAGGGTATCAGCGAATTAACGTCAGCAAGCAAATCCGTTACCAATGCCTCGCCTAACCAGTCCTCGTAGTAGTTGTCGTGCAGCTGATCGGCGATGGCCTGCAGATACCGCATTTGCGGTTGTTGGAACTCGTCTGCCAGCAAGCCAACAATATCACGGCGTAAGTTGTGCGAGCGGTGCCGCCAGTTTCGGTCCTCGGCGATTGCTTTCACGGCCTGGGCCACGGCGCCGGAAGCCTTGTCCGAAGCCTGTACCCGGTCGCCCATGGTATGCAGTTCGTAATTGGCCTGCTCCATAAGGCGACGGCTGAGGTCGGTGTGGCGGTGGGCTTGCGCAATGGACATGATGGACGGGTCTCCCGGAGACTTGGCAACACAACAGCCGCATTGCCGCCTGGTTCGAGGGGTTGGCAAAGTATTTCGATGCACATTCGATTTTAAGCGGCAGCCAGTCTCTCGTCAACGCGAGCCCCTTCACGCTCAATGCGAACGTCGGTTGTGTGTCAACCAGCGAAGCGGCATAATCCGGCCAACGAATGGCACAACGAAGCAACCTCACGGGAGGTGAACAATGCCAACGACGATTAACGTCGCCGCCGGAGACGCGACCGAGTTCGCAACGCCGGCGCTGGTGGTGAATCTGTTCCAGGGAGTAAGGCATCCGGGCGGAGGCACCGGCGCCGTGGACCGCGCGCTGGGCGGAGCGATTTCGCAGTTGATTGCGGACGGTGAGATCAAGGGCAAAATCGGTGAGCTCACTTTGATCCACACCATGGATCGGACTGCCGCCAAACGGGTGGTGGTGGCCGGCCTGGGCAAATCCAAGGACTTCGACACGGCTGCGGTGCGGCGCGTCAGCGGCGACGTGGCCCGGTTCCTGCGCCGGAAGGGCATCGGCGAGTACGCGACCATCGCCCACGGCGCTGGCATCGGCGGACTGAACGCCGTCGAGTCGGCACAAGCCATCGCGGAGGGCACGCTGCTCGGCCTGTACAAGTTCGATACCTACCGCAGCAACGGCAACGGGTCCGGCGACGGAGAAGACACTGACGGATCCGACGGCGGTGTGGAAAGCGTGACTATCGTGGAGCGGAACGCCGACACCGTGACCGATCTGGCGGCCGGCGCCTCTGTGGGAACAGTGCTGGCGGAGTCGACGATGCTGGCGCGGGACCTGGTGAACCATCCGGCCAACGTGATGACGCCCACCAGGATGGCTGAGGCGGCGCGAGAAGTCGCGGAGTCGGTCGGGCTGGAACTGGACGTGATGGACCGGGACCGGATGCGTGAACACGGCATGGGCGCGTTCCTGGGCGTGGCGCAAGGGAGCGAGGAGCCGCCCAAGCTGATCGTCATGACCTACCGGGGCGACCCGGAGAACCCGGAGAACAACCTGGGCCTGGTGGGCAAGGGGATCACATTCGACACCGGCGGTATTTCGCTGAAACCTGCCGCAAACATGGAGGCCATGAAAGGCGACATGGCCGGCGGCGCCTCGGTAATCGCCGCCATGCGCGCCATCGGGTCGCTCAAGCCAAAAATCAACGTGACCGGTTTGATCGCGGCCACCGAGAACATGCCCGGCGGGCGGGCGCAGCGTCCCGGCGACGTGGTGACCGCAATGAACGGAAAGACCATCGAGGTGATCAACACGGACGCCGAGGGTCGATTGGTGCTGGCCGACACCCTTTGTTACGCGCGCAGCCTTGGCATCACGCGCCTGGTGGACGTGGCAACACTGACCGGGGCAATCGTCGTGACGCTGGGCAAGGCCTGCACCGGCATGATGGGCAACTCCAGCAATCTGGCCAGTGAAGTGAGCGAGGCCGGTGAGCGCAGCGGGGAACGCTTCTGGGAACTGCCCATGCTCGAAGACTACCGCGATTTGATCCGCTCTGACGTGGCGGACATGAAGAACTCGGGCGGGCGACAGGCCGGCTCCATCACCGCGGCGATGCTGCTGCGGGAATTCGCGGAAGACGTGGACTGGGTCCACCTCGACATCGCCGGCACGTCAACCGCTTCCAGCAACATGGGGCACCTGGTGAAGGGAGCCACCGGCGTCCCGACCCGGACGCTGGCTCAGCTGGCGATAAACCTGGCGAACGGCGACTGAATCCATCGCTCCGGATCATCGCGTCAGCGAGACGGACACGCGCAAAGGATGTCCAGGATGGCAACGGCAGGCAGCGGAGATTTCATCTGCGAGGTCGTGGACGATTGAGTGAAGACGCCGGATGGCTGGACCATAGGGCAGGCGGAGCCGGCTTGCGATCCTGGGACCGGGTGTACGTGTTCAACCGCGGCGACCATCCGCTGATAGTGTTCGACCGGGACGGCAATAATATCCACATCCATCCGCACATCGGCTTGCTTTTCTTCATGGCTGTCCCACCCGGCTCCGCAGGTGAAGCAGCGCCGAGAACGTACCATGAAGTCGCTCACGTGAACGGACACCCCGGTCGCCTGGAGAGCCGCGACGAATTGCCGGCGCCGGGCGAATTCGTCCGGACGCCACGTCGCGTATGCGGAGTAGCAGTTAACCGCGACGAGCTCTGGTCTTTCTTTGAGAAACGAACCTGCCAGTGATCTCAAATCGACCCATTTTCATTTCAAATGAGGAAGCTTCAGGTCGTCAATGGCGTGATAAAGGTTGAACCCATCGATGCAAGCATATGTTCGCAGGTTCGCCATCGTTTACAAAAAGAAACAGCCCCCGAGAGGGCTGCTGTCCACCGGTAGATACCCGATGGGCGGACCGAGTTTGGAGTAGGATCCGCGTCAACCGGCGGTCAAACTTGGCGGCGCGGCGGCAGCAGCCTCCAGTGCGGCCCCGGCGAGTTCCCGCAGGTCCACGCCGTCCAGCTTCTGGCCCTGGACGCCCATCAACCGGAGGGGACGGCCGGGCCTGGTGATGCTGATGCGGTCGAGAACGTCCTGCCAGGCGGCGAGATAGTCGCAGGTGCCGCCTCCGTTGGGATCGTCCGCGCCCTCGATGCTTTCGCCGGACGGGAGGCGCACCGCGGTAACAGCGCGCGGGTCGGTGGAGGGCCCTAGAAGCATCACCGGAAGATCGGATTCTGACAAACCCAACTGGTCCAGAAGGCCGCGAACGGTGGCGGATACGCCGTGCATGCCGAAGACGACGAGATGGGCGAACGAAGCGTCCCGTTTTTCGAACTCGGCGCGATACCGCCGGAATATCTCATGCGAACCGGTGGCCTGCGGCTTGACCAGAAACAGCGCCATCGCCGGGAATCCTTCCGGCTCAATGGGCGTTGCGGCGAGATCGTTTCGCCAACGGAGCAACTTGTCGTGGTCGTGCTCGTCGTAGTGGTGTGACATGATTATCCTTTAGGCGCTTTCGTATGCCCGTCGCAGCCGATGCAGGTCGATTTTGACCATCGTCAGGAGTTCGTCGAGAACGGCAGTGGACTTGGCTTCGTCCTGCATCAGCTCGGAAAGTTCGGCAGGCACAATCTGCCAGTGGACGCCGAACTTGTCCTGGATCCAGCCGCACTGAATTGGCGATCCGTTCTCGGCCAGCCGGTCCCAATAGGTGTCGATCTCTTCCTGGGAATCGCAGTTGACGACAAACGAAATGGCTGGCGTGAACTCGTAGGCCGGTATGCCGTCGAAGGCGGTGAATCGCTGGCCCTTCACGACGAAGGAGACGATGTGGCTGCCAGCGCCCGGGCCGTCCGGCAGAGCCGTGTCGTCGACGATCCGCGAATCCCTGAAAACCGAAACGTAGAACTCGGCTGCCTCCAGCGCACAACCGTCCAGCCACAGGAACGGGGTGATCTGAGGCGCGTCGTCGTTCATGGTGGGCCCTGTCCTCCGCGTAGTGTCGCTGGCCCGCACGAATGCGGCACGACGCTGATCATTATGCCATGGTCAGCCGGCGTCGAACTGTACCAGGATGCCGTCCGGGTCGTACACGTAGAAACTGCTGACCCGGCCCGCGGCGTTGGTCCAGACGTCCATGGGAGCGGCCAGAGCGACGCCCCGGGCGGACAGGTTTTCGGCGAGGGCCTTGGGGTCGGGCACCGAGAAAGAGATATGACTGATGCCGACCTGGTCAAGTTTGATCGGTGTTCCGTCGGGGTTTTCGCCGGGATGGCTGGTCATGGTCAGGGTGGGCTTGGCGCCGTCGGCATACGCGAGGCGCACCTGGCGGCGGGTGGCCCGGTTGTGGGCGTAGACGTGCGGCAGCCCACCGGTGGTGGTGTCCTGGATCACGTCGCTGACAATGGACATCCCCAGCACATCGCAGTAGAACTGCAACGAGACGTCCAAGTCCCGCACGCAGATGGCGATGTGGGACACGCCGCTGGCATTCATGGACATAACGGCAACTCCTTAGTATTGGCGGACCGGAGTTTCAACGCGAAGGGCCCAATCAGCATTCGGATGCGGGTTTGTCGTCTGGCACTCGTCGGGGTTTTCCCTGTTGAGCGTCGTCGTAACCTTCCCGGTAGCCTTCTGCGCGGCCCTCGTCGCGGCCCTCGTCGCGGCCTTGTTCGAGGATTCGCTGCCGCCGCCTTTCAGTAGCCTCTCTGATCCAATCTGCGATGGCCATTGTCAACTCCTTTATCTGGACCAAGCTCCATGCTGCGAAGCCGGCGGCGACAAAACTCGCTCCGATGCTCAAAAGGAGATTCAGCGCCAAAGCATCGGCAGTCTGCTCACCAGAGCGATGCTTCAGAACCAATACTATTACGGCGATGGAGCCGACGTTTCCACCAAGCAGCGTTAGCCCTTGAAACCACCGGCGGTCGTTAGCGTTGATTCCCCAGATAGCCTCCCGGTCGCCGCTGCGGTCATGCCGGCTCATTATACCGGGTACAGCGCCGCCGTCTTTGGCGAGTGGTCGCAGGACGCTCTCATCCGCCGCTGTCGAACTGGACCAGGATGCCGTCGGGGTCGTAGACGAAGATGCTGGAGACCTCGCCGTTGGCGTTGGTGAACCCGTCCATCGGACCCGCGAGTTCGACGCCGGCAGCGATCAGCTCATCGGCCAGAGCTTTCACGTCGGGCACGGTGAACGAGATGTGGCTGATGCCCACCTGGTCGAGTTTGATGGCCGAACCGTCGGAGTCGTCGCCCGGGTGGCTGGTCATCACCAGGGTGGGAACGGCTCCATCGCCGTAGGACAGGATAGCCTGGCGGCGGGTAGAACGGTCGTGGGCGTAGACGTGGGGCAGTCCGCCGGTTGAGGTGTCCTGGACCCGGTCGACGGTTACGGTCATTCCCAGGATATCGCGGTAGAACTTGAGAGATTCGTCCAGATCGCGGACGCAAACGGCGATATGGGAAACGCCGCTGGAATTCATAGCCATGGCATGGCCTCCTTGCCCAGAGTGGAGCGCACTGGTATCAACAATCCAGCGTAATGCTACTTCCGCGCCCGGGGGATGTCAAAATCGATGTCAGCGCTGGAATCTTATTGATTCCGGTGTCGCAAGTACGTCACTGCGGCGATTATTCGCTGACGGTCATCTTCAAATGCCCCGATACCCCGGTTGCATGTGCCGCACAGCAGGCCGCGTATGGCGCCGCTATGGTGGTCGTGGTCAACATGCAGCGCATCAAGGTATTTCGCTTTGGCGACTTTTTTGAGGGTCTCTGGCCGGCAGCAGATATAGCAGACACCGTTTCCCTTGGCCAGCAGCCATTCGTACTGGTCAATGCTGATGCCGTAGAGTTGCTTCAGGTTCAGGTTTTTCTGTTTCCTGAACTGTTGATCGCGGCTCTGTTTTTCCCAATTGGGAATATCAAACCTTGCGAAAATGTCCTGGTCTGGTAGCCGGGGAATGTCCTCGGCATCCATTGCCGGCTGAGCCAGGTATTCCGCCGCGGTCAGCATGCGCTGGGGGTTTTCCTGGAACTGCCCGATCCCGATGTTGCAACCTGGGCACAGCAGTCCACGGACTTGTCCAGTTTCATGGTTGTGGTCAATGAACAGTTCTCGGTGCAGTCCACAGATAGCGCACAGGCTATTCTGTTCGACTTCCATCTTTTGCCGCTGTTCTGTGGTTATGCCGTACAGCTGCAGCAGGACCTGATTGTCGTGCCGTTCACGGAACTCGGGATCATTGTGGTAACGATCTTTGCTTGTATCTAGGATACCCTGTCGGTACGCGGGATCGTCGTGGTAACGATCTTTCCTGGCCCGGTTGTTCCTTTCGCGAACTTCCGGCTTACTCTGCCGGTCGTGAAGCTTTTGCCGGTATTCGTGGTCGTTGTGATAACGCTCACGCAGGCGGGCGTTTTCCCGTTCCTTCCAATACGGGTCGTTGAAGCGACGCTCTCTTTCCCGTTGGTTCTGTCGCGCTCGCGCCTCCGGTGTTCCCTGTTCCTCGAGTATCTGACGACGGTATCCCTCATCGCTGTGATAGCGCTCACGGCGCAGTTGGTTTTTCCTGTCACGAGCTTTCGGCGCCCGCGAACGGGCTTTCTTATCTTCCCGATACGCTGGATCATTCTGATAGCGTTCGTTTTGCCGCTGGTTCTGCCTTTCACGGTATTCAGGAGTTCGCTTTGCCGCTGAGATCGATTCTCGGTATTCGGGATCAGTATCGTATCGTTCTCGCCGGCGCCGGTTTTCCTTTTCACGTACTTCCGGAGTTCGCTTTTTGGCCAGCAAATCATCCCGGTATGCCGGGTCGTTGGCATACTTTTGGTTTTGCTGCTTTCGAATGCATTCTATGCATCGTGCTTCGTACGTGTTGCGGTCTTTGCGATAGTAGAAATGATCCTTGTCTTTGGGCTTAGATTCGCCACAGTTGCGACACTTTTTGAGCTCCATCGCTCGCTCCTCCAAAAGAATCTGTTCAACCCCGTCAGACGTGAAACACGCCGACAGGGAACAGCGGTCCTTGTGGAGGACGTCTATTCGAGACGCGGCGCGGCGCCGGACAAGGCGACCACGATAAGGGGCAATCCCGGTTTTCGTGAGATTGCTATTGAGGCGCAAAGTGGCGCCGAGAAACTGGCAGCGTTTCTAACGAGCCAGGGGGAAATGCACAGTGCGAACCGGAATATCTTTTGCAACGGCTTTATCTGGCAATCGTGAGACCGCAATCTATGGATACACCACTGCCCAGAAGAAGCTACAGCAGCAAGACCTGCTGCCAGCGCCATTATCCAAATCAGGTACTGCCCGGTCGGGGCGCCAACGCTAAAATCAAACGCTGGTCCCGGGTGGCCCGATAGAAGCGTCGTCAAAGCCGTCAGCAAGTAAGAGATGGCGAGTACGCATCCCAAGACCACAGCCGTCTGAAAGACGAGTTGGCGTGCTGCGAACGCTGAAAGGCGACTAATTTGATGGATCAAGTACACAACACCATTGTATAAACGGCCACCGGGGGATGTCAAAAGCGGCGGCGCGTGGCGTGCCTTCCCCATTGGTCCACGCGCTTCCACACCAGGATCAGCGCGCCCAGGCCGAGGAACATCGCTCCCAGGTCGGTGGCCGGGAAGGACCACCAGACACCCCAGGTGCCGAAGACGTGAGACAGGCCGAATACCCAGGCCAGCAGCAGCACGACGCGTTGGGTCATGGTCAGCACCACGGAGGGCCACGCCATGCCCAGGGCCTGGAAGGCAATGGAACTGACGAACTCGATGCCCACGATGGGCAGGGCTAGCAGAGCAATTCGGAGGGCGTCGCCGGACTCGGCGGGCAGCGCTTCCCGGGCTGAGAAGAGGGTGACGATGTAGCCGGAAGTGGGTATGAGGACGGCCACCATGATCGCGCCGTCAACCGTGGCGCCGAGGCAGCTCTGCCAGATCGCCTGTCGCACCCGGTGGTAGTATCCGGCGCCGTAGTTGTACGCCGCCAAAGGCAGATATGCCAACGCCGCCCCGATGAACGGAGCCAGGGCGAACTCCAGCACCGCGTTGACGATGCCGAAGAGCGCGATGTAAGCGTCGCCGCCCGAATATTGGCTCAGGATGTTGTTAATGACCACGACGACGATGGACCGGGCGCTCTCGATGATGAAGATCGGAATGCCCAGCGCGGTAATCTCGCGCATCAGCCCCAGCCGGGGGATCAGCGCATCCACGCTGATGCGCAGGGCGCTGCGACCGGACAGGTAGAACCAGACAGCGAAAAGAACCGCCCCGCCCTGAGCGGTCACCGTGGCGGCCGCGGCTCCGGTCACGCCCCACCCCAGCCCCAATATGAACAGCGCGTCCAGGATGACGTTCAGGACCGCGCCGCCGGCCAACACGACGGTCGCCGTGCCGGGCCGGCCCTCGGCCATCAGCAGGTTGTTGACCGCTATCGCGATCATGGTGAACAGGCTGCCGGGCAGGATGATGACCAGGTACTGGTGGGCGAACCCGACCGTATGCTCCGAGGCTCCCATCCAGATCGCCATCCGGTCCACGTGGGTCAATCCGGCGATGGTGGCAGCAAGGTAAACCGGGACGAGGATCGCCAGCGACGAACCGATGGCCCGGGACGCCTGGCGCGGGTCGCGGGCGCCCAGCGCCCGGGACACTACCGACATCGCGCCCAGGCCGGGCAGCAGCCCGATGGCCACTGCCGCGATCTGGACCGGGAACGCCGCGGAAAGGCCGCTCAACGCGTTCACGCCCACCACGTTCCCGACAAAAGCGCGGTCGACGATGCTGTACAGGGCCATCACGATGATGGCGAACATCGGCGGAAAGGCCATTTGCAGCAGCAGACGCCACATGGGCGCGGTGCCCATGGCCTCGACTTGTCGGGTTGATTGTGTTGATGGTTCGGTAGTTGCCATGAAATGAGCCGATGTGGGCCTTTTGACCGGCTTAACGCCGCGATGCTAAAATCAAACGACCATGCATTATAAGTAGAACTGGTTGCCTGAGCGCATCCACCTGGACACCAGTCTCCGTAGAAGCGAGATGGGACGGGGTACGTCAAGGAGGTGTCAAATGTCCGGACATTCCAAGTGGTCTACAATCAAGCGCGCCAAGGGCGCAGCCGACGCCAAGCGTGGCGCGCTTTTCACCAAGCTCGCGCGCAACATCAGCCTGGCCGTCAAGGAAGGCGGTGGCGGTGACCCGGAGATGAACTTCCGGCTGCGCATCGCCGTGGACCAGGCCAAGTCCAACAACATGCCGCTGGACAGCATCACCCGAGCCATCCGCCGGGCAACCGGCGAGGGCGGCGAGGGCATGGAGGATCTGGCGGAGGTCACCTACGAGGGGTACGGTCCCAGCGGCGGCGCAATCCTCGTCAAGGCGCTGACGACCAACCGCAACCGGACCGCGTCCGAAGTGAGGTCGGCGTTTAACAAGGGCGGCGGCAATCTGGGCGACTCGGGCTGCGTGGCCTGGAACTTCGACAGCCGCGGGGTGATCACCCTCGAGATCGACGACGAGTCGGTGGCCGAAGATCTGATTATGACCGCCATCGACGCCGAGGCCGAGGACGTGAACTTCGAGGACGGCATCCTCGAAGTGTACACGGCCCCGGAAAACCTGCTGTCGGTAAAGACTGCCTTGGAAGGCGAGGGCGCCCAGCCATCGTCGGCCGACGTGTCCATGGTGCCCAGGACGGTGGTGCCGTTGGAGGACCGGGCTGCCGAGCAGACCCTCCGGCTGCTGGACAGCCTCGAAGAGCTGGCCGATGTGCAAAAGGCGTACACCAATGCCGACTTCCCGGCGGAAGTGCTGGAACGCTACGGGACCGCCGCCTGATGCGGGTCCTGGCCATCGACCCGGGGACGCTGCGCATGGGGTACGGCGTCCTGGACGCCCACCCGGCTCCGGAAGCCGACGACTACGGTGTCGTAGCCTTGCCGGCGTCGATGGCTATCGAAACGAGGCTGTACCAGCTGCACACGCACATTCTCAATATGATCCATGTGTTCCAACCCGATGCCATCGCCGTCGAGGATCCATTCGTGGGACGCGGCGAGCGGTCCTTCGCGAAATCCGCGCTGGCAATTGGCCAGGCTCAGGCGGTGGTGCTGATCGGCGGGGCCAGCCAGGGCATCCCGGTGCACCGGTACTCGCCGGCCGACGTGAAGATGGCGGTTGCAGACTACGGCCGGGCCAGCAAGGAACAGGTGCAGCAGATCGCCTCGTCGAGGTTGGGGTTGGCGCAACAGCCGGAATCGGACGCCGCCGACGCGCTGGCGGTGGGCTTGTGCCACCTCCAGCGCATGCAGGACGACGAGTTGAAATCGCGCGAGATCGCGCCGGGCAAGGAACTTTAGGCAGTGTTGGTCGGCGTGCGGGGCGCGCTGGAGGCCGTCGGATCGGACTGGGTCAACGTGCAGGTCGGCGGAGTCACCCTGCAGGTGTCGGTCCCCGCATCATCCATCTCCGATTTGGGCAGCGTGGGCGAGCCGGTGCGGCTCCACACCATCCTGCGCATCCAGAACGAACAGCCGGTTCTGTACGGGTTTGTTGAAGCCGGGTCGGTGGAGCTTTTTGGCGCGCTCACGAGCGTATCCGGCATCGGCCCGCGTTCGGCGATGTCCATCCTTTCGGAGTTGGGAGAAGACGGTTTCCGCCAGGCAGTGGCCTCCGAAGACGTTGTGGCGCTGGCCCGAGCCCAGGGAGTTGGGCGGCGCACTGCCCAACGGGTGGTTCTGGAGCTGCGCGGCAAACTGCCGGATGCGGACGCCGGGTCGCCGGCGCTCGCGGCCGCCGGCACCGACGCCGAGGCCATCGAGGCGCTGACCGCCCTGGGCATGACGCTGGCCGACGCGCGACAGGCGGTGGCCGGCCTCGAACTCCCGGCAGACGCCGCGGTCGAGGACAAGGTGCGCCAGGCTCTGATGGCCATCGGCGGCGGGTAGGGCAATGCCTTATAATCCCGGTGACCCGATCGTATGGGCGTACCAGTCCCGGCGCCGGCGGTACTGAGTGACGGAACGGAGGAACCATGCCTGACTTTCAGCTCGTAGCGGATTTTGGCATGATGGGCGACCAGGAGCAGGCCGTGCATCGCCTCTCCGAGGGGGTGCGCGAGGGCCTGGGATACCAGACCCTGCTGGGCGTGACCGGCAGCGGCAAGACCTTCACCATGGCCAACATCGTGCAGGAAGTACAGCGGCCGACGATTGTCATCGCGCACAACAAGACGCTGGCGGCGCAACTGGCCACCGAGTTCAAGGAGTTCTTCCCGCACAACGCCGTGGAGTACTTCGTCTCCTACTACGACTACTACCAGCCCGAGGCGTACATCCCCCGCTCCGACACCTACATCGAGAAGGACAGCAGCGTCAACGAGGAGCTGGACAAGCTGCGGCTGGCGTCCACCACGTCGTTGCTGACGCGCCGGGACACGCTGATCGTGGCGTCGGTGTCGTGCATCTACGGCCTCGGTGATCCGTCGGACTACTTCGAGATGGTGGCCCGGGTTGAGGTGGGCGAAGAGTACAACCGCCGGGCGTTGCTGCGTCAGCTGATCGACATGCAGTACGAGCGCAACGATACCGACCTGGCCCGCGGCCGGTTCACGGTGCGCGGCGACACCCTCGAGATCGTGCCGGCCTACGAGGAATTCGCGGTTCGGATCCAGTTCTTCGGCGACGAGGTCGAACGCATCCTCACGCTGGACACGCTCACGGGCGAAGTCCTGAATGAGCGCAGCGAGTTTTCCGTATACCCCGCCAAGCACTTCGTGACCAGCCGCGAGAAATTGGACGCCGCGCTGATCGACATTGACGCGGAGATGAAGGAGCGGGTGGACTGGCTTCAGCAGCAGGGCAAGTTGTTGGAAGCCCAACGACTGGAGCAGCGCACCCGGTACGACATGGAGATGCTCAACGAAACCGGCTTCTGCGCCGGCGTCGAGAACTACGCCCGGCACCTGTCGCGGCGCCCGGCGGGGAGTCCTCCGTGGACCCTGCTTGATTACTTCCCCGACGATTACCTGATGTTCGTGGACGAGTCCCACATGACGCTACCCCAGGTGCGCGGCATGTACAACGGCGACATCTCCCGCAAGACCACGCTGGTGGAATTCGGGTTCCGCCTGCCTTCGGCCCTCGATAACCGTCCCCTGCACTTCCAGGAGTTCGAGGAGCACATCAACCAGGTGGTCTACGTGTCCGCCACGCCGGGGCCCCTGGAGCTCGAGCGCACCAGCGCCATCGTCGAGCAGGTGATCCGGCCCACCGGATTGCTGGACCCAACCATCGAGGTGAAGCCCACTGACGGCCAGATCGATGACCTGCTGCACGAGATCCGCAACCGCGTGGAGCAACAGGAGCGGGTGCTGGTGACCACGCTCACCAAGCGCATGGCGGAGGAGCTGGCCGATTACCTGTCTGAGGCGGGTATCCGCAACCACTATCTGCACTCCGACATCGAGACGCTGAACCGGGTGGAAATACTGCGCGACCTGCGGCTGGGCATCTACGACGTGGTGGTGGGCATCAACCTGCTGCGGGAGGGCCTGGACCTGCCTGAAGTCAGCCTCGTTGCGATCCTGGACGCCGACAAGGAAGGATACCTGCGCTCCACCACCTCACTGATCCAGACCGTGGGTCGCGCCGCCCGTCACGCCTCCGGGCATGTGATCATGTATGCCGACCGGGTTACCGACTCGATGCAGAACGCTATCGACGAAACCTACCGTCGCCGGGCGATCCAGGGGGCGCACAACGAACGCCACGGCATCGAGCCGCAGTCGATCCACAAGGCAGTGCGTGACATCACCGAGGGCCTGCGCGGCGTCGCCGAGACCAAGGCTTCCTACCAGGTGGCGCGGGAAGAGATGTCGCGGGACGACATGTACCGGGTGATCAAGGACCTGGAGTTCCAGATGAAAGAGGCTGCCCGTTCCCTGGAGTTCGAAAAGGCGGCCCACCTGCGGGACGAGATGCTGGAACTGAAAAAGATCATCGTCACCGAAGAGAAGATGCTGGCGGTCGCCGGCGGCTAGGCCTGCCAACGCTGGGCAAGGTTGGTGATCAGATTGTAGATGAACCAGCCGTCGCCGGCGCGGGCTGCTGGGGCTTGGCAATCTCGGCGTCGCATCGCGCAGCTGCCGTCTGTGCAGGGGTCGGAGGGCACGATGAGCATGGCGAACCTCTCCATCTACCTCATGCCGGCAGGCGTTCGTTCACGTAGTCGTGCAGCTCATTCAGCACGGCGGCGTTTTCATCCAGGGTGAATTCGTCCACGAGATAGTCATGCTCGCCGCTGACCCCACTCACGGCGCCGGCGTCCACGAGAAACCGGATGCAATCCGCGTCCGTGTCAACGTCGGGGAGCAGGTTCCGGCCAACCTCCAGCGACAGGGCGGCAACCAGCCCGTATCCACCCCAGTTGGAAGTGCTGGAAATTACGAGCTGATCGCACCCAACTACGGCCGGGTTATCGGGTAGTTGGTCGGCGCCGGCGACCACGTCGGCCAGGTTGCCCATGCCAATCTCGTTGCCGCCGTCGCCGATGCCGATGGAAGGCAGTCCCAGGCCGAATAGTTTGTCGACGCGGGCCGTCTGCGGCGAGATGTCACGGGCGCGCATGTTCCGGTAGATGCCGGCGGCGTCGGGCGAGCAACGCTCTATCGAGACTATCAACGCCGGTTTGAACTCGTTGACGATGGCGGTTGCAGAGGCGTCGTTGCCTGCGGCGTCATCAGAGATGGGGAAATCGATCACTCGCGAAGCGTCGCCGGCGTGGCCCAACCAGGACGCCATCATGCCCGCCATCGGTGCGTCGGCAACGTAAATCACTGAGTGGCCGAGATCCCGAACGGCATTCCCGATGGCGAAGGCCCCCGGCGGACCATCGGTTTCGGGGGCGTCGCTCATCAGGATGTAGAAGCCGGTGGTGATGATCACCGGGCCGGGATGCCGCAGGATGTGGCGGGCTGCACGGGCGCAAAAGTCGTCCGGCACGTGGGGCCGCAGAGCGCCAATCCCGCGCCGGTCGTGGTCCAGGACGATGTCTTCAATGGTGCGCGTCATGATGCTCCGTGTTCAGATGACTGCGTAGTCGGAGTCGCGGCGGTCGGTGATGAACATCTTTCCGGGAGAATGGGTGATCATCAGTGGCGGCTTGCAGTTGAGGGCGACGGCCTGGGGCGTCACCCCGCAGGCCCAGAAGACCGGGGTCTCGCCCGGCTTGATTTCCACAGCTTCGCCGAACTCGGGGTCGCCGATGTCGCGGATGCCGATAGCGTCGGGATCGCCGATATGAATGGGAGCGCCATGGGTGTCCGGGAACCGGGAGGTCACTTGGACGGCGCGGACGATCTGCTCCCTGGGGATCGGGCGCATGCTCACCACCATGGGCCCGGAGAACATCCCGGCGGGCCGGGTGGCGATGTTGGTGATGTACATCGGCACGTTGCTGCCGGCCTCCTGATGTCGCAGTGGGATGCCGCAGTCGGCCAGCGCCGATTCGAAGGAGAAGCTGCAACCCAGGAGGAAAGATACCAGGTCATCCCGCCAAACATCCGCCACCGATGCCAATTCGTCGATCATCTCGCCGTTTTCATAGATACGATAGGCGGGCACGTCGGTGCTGATATCCGCCCCCGGAGCGGTGAACGAGGGCTCGACCGAGCCGGGCTCGATGACCTCCAGGAGTGGGCAGGGTTGCGGGTTGCGCTGGCAGAACAGGAGGAAATCGAACGCGAGGTCACGGGGCAGAACGGCGAGGTTTGCCTGCACGTGCCCATTGGCCAGGCCCGAGGTGACACCGCCGTATTCTCCGGCTCGGATCAACCGGCGCAGCTCGGCAGGTTGGGTGGGAAGCATTGTGGCGGTGGTCATGGTATGTCTCCAATCGGGACGGCGGGTTTGGCTCGCCGTGTCGTATGCTAGAATTGCGCCGCCGATTGCAGTGATCGACAGGCGCAATGATAGACAGGTGACCGGCCAGCGTCAATTTCGGGCCGCGTCTCAGGCGAATCAAACCAGCAATCAGGATTCCGGTTTGTATAACGTGTTCTTGCTCACCCGTCCGGGCGATGCAATGACCTCCCTGGCGGCCCAGATAGATCTCTCCGGGCTATCGTGTCGGGCGGGCAGCGACGTCATGGAACTGGAGGACGTAGCGCAGACCGACAGGCTCGACGTGGTATTGCTGGACCTGTCGGCGGTGGGAATCGGCGCGCAATCGGTGATTGAACGGGTCAGCCAACTGCATCTGCCCACCCTGCTGGTCATGGATTCAACGGCGATTGGCCAATTCGATCCCGCGATCAATCCCGACGACTTCATCGTGGCTCCGCTGGACCCTGCCGAACTGCTGGCCCGTGTCGGCCAGATCGTGTACCGCCGCGACGGGCGTGGCGGGGATCAGTTGATCCGGGTCGGGGAGCTGACCATAGACCTGCAGAGCTACGAGGTCACCATGGCCGGCCGGCGGATCTCGCTGACCTACAAGGAGTTCCAACTGCTCACCCTGCTGGCGTCCAATCCCGGCCGGGTTTACACCCGAGAGGCGTTGCTGAACCAGGTTTGGGGGTACGACTACCTGGGCGGCACGCGCACGGTGGACGTGCACATCCGGCGGCTGCGATCCAAGCTGGAAGACCCCGACCACCTGTTCGTGGAAACCATCTGGAACGTCGGCTACCGGTTCCGGGATGTTGCCAGCGGATCCTGAACGGATTGGTTTGGCCGACGAGGTGGAGGTGGCGATGGCGGCTCGCTCTCTCGCAACGGAACTGGTTTCGGTGGAGGGTTCGGACGAGGACTCTCAGGAGGACGAGCTGGCCCTGGCCGTTGTCGTCCGACAGAGTCATCCAATTGCGTATCGGTTTGCGAGGTCACGATTGGCCGCTGCTGAGGTCTGTCGGTTCAAACGGTCATTAGTTTCTGACGGTACGCGTTGGGTAGCCGCCGCCCACCGGTCGAAAATTGACTTGAGCGCATTTTCGGCATCTTGTGTTGAAACGCGGTCAGATTCTATGCTTCGCCACAGCGTTTCAGTTTCACGCTTGAGATCATCGCAGGCAAATGCTGTGATGCGAAGAATAGCTGCATTTTCGGCATAATCGGAAACGACATCCCAGATAGTCAGGCCCGTAAGCAGCAATCCACCGGATGCGCCGACATAAAACGCCCAAGCATGCGCTGTTGCAGCGTAGAGGATAGCGGCTTCAACGAGCACGCCGACAAGTATCGTAAAGCGCAACCAGCGATGCCGACGCCGGTACAACTCCGCCATCGCGGTATAGTAGCGCGTGTTCCATTCCAAATCGCACAGCGCGCCCCAGACCGCTTTGCGGGTCTGATCGGTTACAAGTTCCACGACCGAACATCTCCTGCTGTTAGAAATAACGATAGCAGTCAATTGTCAAAAAATCAAAATTGGGCTCAACTACAGGCGCTCAAACCTAATCGCTGATGCTGCTCTGAACCCGGGCTAGGAAGCGATCCCTTTCCGCCACGATGCCGGCGTGCTTCGGGTCGGTCAATTCCGGGTCAGCGTCGAGGATGGCTGCGGCCTCCTGGCGGGCCAATGCCATCAGGTCCTGGTCGAACACGTTGGCGATGCGAAGCGTGGTTTGGTCGCCGCTCTGGGTGGTCCCGAAAATGTCCCCTTCGTGGCGCATCTGCAGGTCGATCTCGGCCAGCTTGAACCCGTCGCGGTTGTTTTCCAAGGCTGACAGGCGCTCCCTCGCCCTCTCCGACTCCGACTCGGACATGAGCAGGCAGTAACTGCGGTGTTCCCCACGACCCACGCGGCCGCGGAACTGGTGCAGCTGGGCCAGCCCGAAGCGGTCAGCGCCGTCGATCATCATCACCGTGGCGTTGGGGACGTCGATGCCAACCTCCACCACGGCGGTGGCCACCAGGACGTTCAACTCGCCGTCCCGGAACTGGCGCATCACCTTGTCTTTGTCCCGTGAGGACAGGCGACCGTGGAGGAGGCCGATTTTTAGATCGGGGAAGACATCATTCGAAAGGCGTTTGTGCTCCTCGGTGGCGGCGCGCGCGTCCAGATTTTCCGACTCCTCCACCAGCGGGCAGATGATGAACGCCTGCCTGCCGGCTTCCACCTGCTGGCGCACGAACCTGTAGGCGGCGTTGCGCTTGTCTTCAGGGACCAGTCGCGTGAGGATGTCCTGCCGACCCGGAGGCAACTCATCGATGGTCGACACGTCCAGATCGCCGTACAGGGTGAGCTGCAGCGTGCGGGGTATGGGCGTCGCCGACATCATCAGGGCGTGGGGTTGCTCCGTGCCGGCGCCCCGGAGCGCGGTGCGTTGGGCGACGCCGAAGCGGTGCTGCTCGTCAGTGATGGCCAGGCACAGCCCGGGCAGTTCCACGCCGTCCTGGATCAGAGCGTGGGTGCCGATCAGCAGGTCGAGGTGGCCCTCCGAGGCCAGGCGCAGTACCTCGCGTCGGGGCGCCGCCCGGGTGCTGCCGGTCAGCAGTCCCACGGTGAAAAGACGGCGCAGGCTGGGCAGGTACGCGGAGAAGACGTTGGACTGCTGCAGGGGCTGCTCAAAGGTGGAGAGGAGCCGCCCAACCGTGGCGAAGTGCTGCTCCGCCAACACCTCGGTCGGCGCCATGAGAGACGACTGGCGATTATCCGACGCCGCCGCCAGTATGGCGGTTAATGCGACCAGCGTCTTGCCGCTCCCTACTTCGCCCTGCAACAGGCGGCTCATGGGAGGCGCGCCCCGGGCCATGTCGGCCAGGATTTCACCGATGCAGCGCACCTGCGCCTTGGTGGGGGTGAAGGGAAGTTCGGAAAGGAACCCATCCACCGCCGGGCCGCTGTACTGCACCGCGGTCCCGATGGCGTCCCGCTCGCGATGGCGGCGGCGGCCCAGGATGGCCATCTGGAAGGCCAGTATTTCATCGAAAGCCAGACGGCGGCGTGACCGGTCGGCATGGCTCAGGTCCGGAGGGTAGTGCGCATCGCTGATGGCCTGGCGCAGGCCGACCAACCGCGTGCGCTCCAGGGTATCCTCCGGCATGGTTTCCGCAACGCCCCCCAGGAACCGTTCCAGAGCGCGCCAGGTGAGGCTCCGCAGGTTGCGAGCGGTCATCCCCTGGGTCAGGCGATACACCGGTGTGATGCGGCCGGCGTTCAGGGGCGGGGCGGATTCGGTAACCACGTCGTAGTCGGGTGACTGGATTGTCAGCCGGCCCCGGTTGAGTTCGGCCCGGCCATGCACGACCATTGCGCTGCCGGCACGCAGGCTGCGGGCGAGGAAACCTTGTCCGAACCACTGCAGGTCGATGGCGCCGGTATGGTCGCGCAGCGTCCCCTCAACCAGCTGCAACCTGCGCTGGCCGACGTTGGCGGAACGTATATCGAGCAGCTTGCCCTCCAGGGTGAAGACTCCACCGGCGTAGATGTCGGCGATGTTGGTGACGTCGGCCCGGTCGTCGTACCGGCGCGGCAGCATGTAGAGCAGCTCCCTCACCGTGCCGGCTCCAAGCGACTCAAGGCGTTTTACGGTCCGGGCGTCCATACGCCGGATCGCGGAGACGGGTTCGTCCGGATCGCCCGGGTTGGAGGCGGGAGCGGGCGCTGCGTGCTGCCGCCGTCGCACCGGCACGTGATTAACCGCATCGCCGGGATCGAATAGCGCAGTTTCCGCGACCGTTTCGGTCTCCGCCGGGTCTGCCGGGCCCGGCGATGGCGGACTGTCGCGCCGGGGGCTGGCCGGTTGGATCTCGCCGGCCAGGATGGCGCGCCAGGCGGTTACCCATTCCCGGCGCTGGCCCGGCGAGAGATCGCGGTACGGGGCCGATATCAGGGTCGCGACGCGGTCGGGATGTTCTTCGAGGACCGCCCGGAGCTCGGGTTCCCAGCGTTCGATGAAACGGCGTATGCCGCCGCTCACCGCGTTGTCGCCGAAACCCTTGTGTTCTTCCAGGGCAAGGATTTTGGCAAAGGCGTCGCGCCAAACGGGAACGGTTTCACCGCGGTGCGTGTCCATTCACCCGACTCCATGCGGAGTCCGTTTGTGTTCGGATCGGCCGGCGGGCGGTCGTCAGGGGAGGGTGGACACCGCCACCGCCCCCGGACCCACGTGGGTTCCGATGGCGGAACCGACCTGCAGCGTGTAGGTGTTTTCGGGATCTACCAGGTCGGACAGGCGGTTCCGCATCTCCTCGGCCGGCCCGGCGTCGGTGGTATAGGCGACGGCGAGCTTGGAGGCCGGGCCTTGTTCGCGCACCAACTCCTCCAGGCGCTGTAATCCACGCCGGAGATTGCGCGGCCGGTCCACCGGCAGCACTTCACCATCGGCTACCTTGAGGATGGGTTTCACCTTGAGCAGCGAACCCATGAATGCTTGGGCCTTGCCAATTCTGCCGCCTTTCTGCAGGTATTCCAGCGTGTCCACCATGGCGAATCCGTAGCTGCCGCCGGCGCGGGATTGGGCCGCGGAGACCACCGAATTGAGGGTGGCGTCCGGCGCGGCGGCGTCCTCGGCAACGGCGATGACCTGGAGCATGTGCCCGACGGATGCGGTGCCGGAGTCGATTACCGTGACGGCGCCGTCGTCAAATTGGGAAGCCGCCTGGGCCGCGGAATTGTAGGTGCCGCTCAGCTGCCTGGCGACGGTGACGCACACCACCTGGTCGCCGGCCGAGACCAGGGGTTCCATCGCGCCGGTAAAGTCGCCGGGCGTGGGCTGGGATGTGCTCGGCAGTTGCGATGAGGACTGGAGGCGAGCGTAAAACTGGGTGGGATTGATGTCGATGCCCTGACGGAAGGACTCCTCTCCGAACAGGACGTAGGCTGGGACGACGGAGATTCCGAAATGTTCGACGGTATCCCGGGCAATGTCGCAGGTACTGTCTGTGATGATTTTTATGGCCATGCGGGATGCTCCTTCGCCGACTCGCGACGGGACTGAATTATTCTACCGACACTAGGTACGGATAATGGGGCTGGCCGCCTTCGTACACGTCCACCTCTGCTCCCCCGTATGCTTCCTCTATCTCTTCCTGCAGGGCGGCGGCCGATTCGGCCGAAGCGCCCTCTCCCCAATATAGGGTAATCACGCTGTTTTCGTCGGCGGACGAGCGCTGTAACCCCTCGCGGACGGCATCGGCGGCGGTTTCGGCAAGGGCCGCGAGTTGGCCGTCCAGGATTGCCATGTATTCGCCCTCGTGGACCTCCCGCCCGTCCACCACGGAGTCGCGGACTGCCTGGGTTATCTCAAGGGTTTCCACGCCGGCGCGAGCGGATTCCATGTTCGCCAGATTGTCGTCGACGGACACTTCCGGGTTGAACCCGAGCAGCGCGCCGGTGCCCTGGGGCATGGTGCGGGTTCCCAGGACGTGCAACGTTATTTCGCCGGTGTCGGCTTCCGCCGCCTGGTTGGCAGTGAGAATGACGTTGTGGTTGTTGGGCAGGACGATGACATCCGTGGTGCCGGCAGACATGGCGGCGTCGATGATCTCGCTGGCGCTGGGGTTTAGCGTCTGACCGCCGGGAATGATGGCCGCGCAACCGGCGTCCTGGAACAGGTCGGCAAGACCCTTGCCCGAGGCGACTGCTATCACCGAAACGCCGGCCCGGATCTCGGTGGGCCGAGCGCGCTCCCGGTGCCCCGCCGCCCAGTCGCGGTTCTGCAGGCTCATGTTGTCTATTTTCAGCTCGTCCAGTTCACCGAAGCCGATGCCATAGCTCAGCACCGAGCCGGGGTCGGCGGTGTGGACGTGGATGCGTACCGCCTGCCCGCCACCAATAATTACGGTGGAGTCGGCAATTCCGGCGAATCCGTCTCGTAACTCGTCCACGTTCAGCTCTTGTCCGTGGATGACGAACTGGGTGCAGTAGCCGAATTCCTCAGCCTCGTGGGCGTCCAGGAAGTCGGAGTCGACGGCAACGGACGCCGTCTGGTGCGGGTTGATCACGCCGCCCACGCTGCGCAGGCCCAGGTCGACGGCCGGGCCGCTCTCGCCCAGAAGATGTTGCAGCGCGCCGCCGATGATCGCCACGACCCCCAGGCCGCCGGAGTCGACCACGCCCGCTTCCTTGAGCACGGGCAGCTGGTCGGGGGTGCGGGCCAGGGCTTCAATCGCGCCGTCGTATGCCACCCGCCACAGGGCGATGACGTCTTGCTCGCCGGCGTCGTTGGCCTGCACGGCGGCATCAGAGGCGCCGCGAATTACGGACAGCATGGTGCCCTCACGGGGCTGGCTCACCGCATGGTAGGCGGAGTCCGTCGCCGAGCGGAACGCGGCCACGGCGTGGGACGAGTCGATCTCGATAGATCCCGCAACGCCGTCGGCGAAACCTCGCAGCAGCTGCGACAGGATGACGCCGCTGTTGCCGCGGGCTCCCCAGAAGGCACCGGTGGCGATGGATTCCGCGACTTCCCCGGCGGTGTCCGCGTCGGCGTCTTTATTCATCTGCTCGACGCCGGCGCGGAGCGTGAGCAACATGTTGGTGCCGGTGTCGCCGTCCGGAACCGGGAAGACGTTCAGCGCGTTGGCGGCGTCCCGATACAGTTCCATGTAGGCGACTGCGCCGAGCATAGCCTGACGCAGATCTGTACCCTGCAACGTGGTGAAAAGCGATGTCATGCCAAAATTGTTATCAGATAGGTAGTGGTCGCGAGTATATCACAGCGGATTTTCCGTTCCGCATTGACATATTTGCCGGGGTTTGAGGAGTCCTCTGATTTGCCGGCCGGCAATTGACGTGGCACACTTTGGACATCCAGCGATTTCCGCGAACGAAGAGGCGCCCATGAGCCAGCAACTTCCGCCTGAAGTCCTCAACCTGATTGATGCCGCACTCACCGAAGACCAGGCATTCAACGATCCGACCACCCAGACGTTGATCCCGGATGGCGTGACGGGAAACGGCATGCTGCGAGCCAAGGCTGACGGCGTACTGGCCGGCGGCCCGGTGGCGGAGGCGGTATTCAGACGGATTGACCCGGGCCTCGAGGTCGAGCTTCTGTTGGGCGACGGGACCGAACTTGAGCCTGGCACGGACATCGCCAGCGTTGTCGGATCGGCGGCGGCGATCCTGCGGGCCGAGCGTACCGCGCTGAACTTCATGCAGCGCATGAGCGGCATCGCCTCCGCGACCAACCGGTACGTGCGTGCGGTCGAAGGCACGGCGGCCCGAATCGTTGATACCCGCAAGACCGCCCCGGGCCACCGGTATCTGGACAAGTACAGCGTACGTATGGGCGGCGGGTACAACCACCGCATCAACCTGGCGGACGGCATCCTGATCAAGGACAACCACCTGGCAGCGCGGGCCTCTCTGGAAGAGCCTTTGGGAGCCGTGGTGCGCCACGCTATCTCCCAGGCATCCCACACCATCCGCGTCGAGGTTGAGGTGGAGTCATTGGAGCAGGTGCGTGAGGCGGTGGACGCCGGCGCGCACATCATCATGCTGGACAACATGCCGGTGGAAATGATGCGTGAGGCGGTGGAGATCATCGGCGGTCGGGCATCCATCGAAGCGTCCGGAGGGATCACGCTGGCTACCGTGCGCGACGTGGCGCAGACCGGAGTGGACCTGATCAGCATCGGCGGCCTGACCCACTCCACGGATGCGCTGGACATCTCCCTGGATCTGGAGTTTCCCGACTAGCATCCGCTCTCGCCGAACCACCGGCTTGAACGCAGGTGGCGCGCGGCGGTATATTGCCGGTGCCAGTCCCAACAATCCAAGCGCAAGGAGCATTCTCCAATGGCCCGTTTGAGTGATGTAACCCGTGATCAACTAGCCCCTGAGCACCAGGAATTTTTCGACTCCATTGCCAGCAGTCGCGGCAGCGTCCGCGGCCCGTATGGTGTGCTGCTGCACAGCCCCGACCTGGCGGCGAGAGTGGCGCACACCGGCGCCTACGCTCGGTTCGACCTGGATATTTCCGAAGCCCACCGCGAGATCGTCATCTGCGCGACGGCCCGGGAGATCCGCCAACAGTACGAGTTCTCGGCCCATGCCCGCCTGGCGCGGCAGGCCGGTGTCCCGGAAGACGTGGTAAACGCCATCGCCACCGGCAAGGCGCCAGAGGGCTTGAGCGGCATTGAGGCCGCGCTGGTCAAGTACGTCCAGGAGTTGTTCCGCAACCACAAGGTGAGTGATGAGACTTTCGACGCCGTTTCTGGCCATTTCGGCATTCAGAAGACGTTGGAGATCACCGTACTCATGGGCCACTATCTCCTGGTGGGCCAGGTCCTGTCCGCCTTCGAGGTAGACCTTCCCGAGGGTGTGCAGCCGGAGATAACCTAGTCGAGGGTTGGTCTAACCAACCCAGCGCAAAATCACCTGAAATGACGCCCATCCTGAGGAGAACCGACCATGGAACCCCTGATTCGCAACATCAAAGACTTTCCCGCCGGCGCGCCGGCGCGTCTCATCAGCGCCGACGACAACCCGGCGCTGGTTACCCTGGCCTACTCCGTCATCGAGCCCGGCGGGACCAGCTCACATCACATCCACGAATGGGAGCACGAGGTCTACATCATCGAGGGAAGCGGCACGCTGGTGGCGGACGGCAAGGAATACCCCGTCAAAGCCGGCGATGCGATGTTCATTCCTCCCATGGTGGACCACGTCACGCGCAACGACGGCGGCGACGGCGACATCCGGCGGATCGAAATCAATCCCATCTCCGCGGCCAGCGGCAACGCCCGCCCCGGCGGGTCGGAACCCGGCGCCGGAACTCCGCCGGTGATCCGCAACCACGCGGACCTGAACGCCGAGACTGGACATACCATGCTGGGCGGACGGGACGGCTGTCCCAACTACCTCATGCTGTACAACGGCGCGATGCAGCCCGGCGCGGTTAGCCATCCCGAAACCGGCGGGCACAACCACGAATGGGACCACACCGTCTTCATCCTGGAGGGTACGGGCACCCTGGTGGTATCCGGCAAGGATTACACTGTCACCGCCGGCGACGCCATCCTGGTTCCGCCGGTTGAGCATCACCAGTGGAAGAACGAGACCGACGCCCCGATGCTCCGGGTCACGTTCAACGACATCAAGTCGGAAGGCCACGGCTAGGACGAATGTCACCGACAAAGGCGCAGATACCCGGTATAAAGAATCGACGCCCTGCAGGTTGAAGTCCGCAAACAATCAGGCGCCGTCCGGATTCGTGACTCATACCGACGACAGCAATGGACTATCCGTGTGTACTGTCCCGGAGACGACTCTCGAGCAGTAAACAACTGGAGTTGATTGGAACATGAAGCGTCTATGGCATCTAGGGGTCGTAATTGCTGTACTGGTTGCCGGTGGAGTTGGCGCGCTGGCCGGCGTTGCGCTGGCGCAGCAGGATGGCTGGATGACCCCTTTGGTGGAAGAATACAGCCTGATCTGGAAGTCCGCCTACGACGAGACGGCTTGGTACGGCTTGACCCCGGCGGGCCGAGACGCCGTCGCCGAGCAAGTATTGGAAGCCTACGTTTCCACCCGTTCAGCCTCTTCCCGCACGTCTGGGGTCCCCGCACCAGTCGGCAATCTAGACCAGCCTACTCTGACACCCGCGCCCGCGCCGTCCCAAACACTTACACCTACACCCGCGCCGGGACCGTCGCCCACGCCCATGCCGGTGAGTCTAACGATCTCCGACATCGACGGGTACAGGTCTGAGTTCAGGATTGAAATCTTTGTTTCCTCCATTGGCCTGAACTTGGCGATGTCGCGCCGCAATATTTTCACGGCCGGCGGACGCACCGTGAAACTGGCTTCCGACGGAACCCTGAAGATGGGCATCATTGGAACCGATCTGGCAGACCGTTACTATTGGTCTTGCAACCCGGTCAACGGAAGCACCGGGGTACGTAGGTATTACGCCAGCGACGAATACAGCGCTGGTCTGCCCAAAACCGACCTTAGCAACGCTCCCCTGCTAGAGAGCTCTTTCGGTCAGCGGGTAAATCGGATCTGCGCTGGCAAGGAAGCAGTGCCCTCTAGTTCCACTTCCACGTCTTGGGGCACTACCACTACGTTGGTTACCAGCATCCCCCCCTCCGCCCCTTCCGGGACGGCGCCAACTCCAACACCGGCTGGCAGCGCAGTGGACCAACCCACTACTACTCCCACGGTAGAGCCATCCCTAACACCTACTCCGGAACCGGGTAAGATCAGCGCCTCCGACGTAGATGGGTACCATTCGGAATACCGGATTGAAATCTTCGTCTCTTCAATAGGTGTGAACCTGACGATGTCGCGCGTCAACACTTACACTGCCGACCGCGCCACAGTGAAACGGACCGCCGACGGAACTCTGACGACAGGCATCGGTGGAACCGTTCTGAGAGATCGTTACTCCTGGTCCTGCAACCCCGTCAACGGAAGTACCGGCGAAAGCAGGTCTTACGCCACCGACAGTCACAGCGTTGGCTTGCCCAAAACCGACCTGAGCAACGCTCCCCTTCGCGCTAACTCCTTCGGCCAGCGGGTGCTTCGGATCTGCGCTGGCAATGAGTCAGCGCCATCCAGCACTGATAGCAGAGGTTGGGGCGAATTTAACAGCTTCTAGTATGCTTGTACTAACCCACCTCGTCGCCGTCCGCGCCCGCGAGGTTCTGGACTCTCACGGCAACCCCATGGTGGAGGTTGACGTAATGCAGAGCAGCGGCGCATTCGGCGTGATGCAGCCCAGCGCGGTGAACCATCCCGAGACCGACGCGCCCATGCTCATGGTTACCTTCAACGATATCAAGTCCGAAGGTCACGGATAGCGCGGCCACCAAGCGAGGCGAGTAATCGCTCGGCAAAGGAGACGCCTATGGAAACCGCTACCGCTATCGCCATAGTTGGCGTCGGTGTCGCCACCATTAGCGTCGGCGTCACCATCATTGTGCTCCTGCTCAGAGGCAGCTATGCGCTGGGCAGGAACACCGCCCAAGTTGAAACCCTGGGTCAAACCCTTGAGGAAGTACGAAAGGAAATCAATGACGTGCGGTCAGGATCCCAGCAGGATACCCAGGAACTGCGGACGGAAGTGAGGCAGGAAATCCAAGGAGTGAGGCAGGAAATCCAGGAACTGCGAACGGAAGTGCGGCAGGAAATCCAGGTAGTGAGGCAGGAAATCCAGGAACTGCGGACGGAAGTGCGGCAGGAAACCCAGGAACTGCGAACGGAAGTGCGGCAGGAAATCCAGGTAGTCCGGGCTGAAATCAGGGAATCTCGCGCCGAAGCTCGGCAGGACAACCAGCAACTGCGGGCTGAAATGGTCGCCGGATTTGCAAGGTTGGCGGAAGCGATCGACGCGCTGAGAAGTGAGGTTCAGCAAAGCAACCAAGTGTTGTCTGCGCTGGCGAACCACACCCATGACGCTGACGGTCTAATCGTGTTTACCGTGCCGGGCACCGCAGGCCGGCAATAGGCAAACCTCGTGCTCAACGCGACCATCATCGTTGACGTTCGGGCCCGCGAGGTTCTCGACTCGCGCGGCAATCCTACCGTGGAGGTTGACGTAACGCTGCGTGGCGGCGCTTTCGGTAGCGCGATCGTACCGTCCGGAGCGTCGACCGGGCGGCATGAGGCCGTGGAACTTCGGGACGGCGATCCGACCCGATATGAAGGCAAGGGCGTGCTGCGGGCGGTCGCGTCGGTGAACGACGTTATCAGCCCCGCGGTTTGCGGAATCGCCGACGCCGCCGATCAGCCCGCGTTGGACGATCGGCTGTGCGGGTTGGACGGTACGGCGAACAAGGCGAACCTGGGAGCCAACGCGATCCTGGGCGTTTCCCTTGCCGCCGCTCATGCCGCTGCCAACGCCGCAGGGCAACCGCTCTACCGGTACCTCGGCGGACCGGATGCCTGCGTCGTTCCGATGCCGATGGTCAACATCATCAGCGGTGGGCGACACGCGGCCGGCGGCCTGGACATGCAGGACTTCCTCGTCATCCCCATTGGCGCCGAAACCTACCGCGAGGCGTTGCGGATGGTGGTGGCGGTGTACCGGGCAGTGGGCCGCGTCCTGTCCCAGACCGGGCCTTACCCCTACGGTGTCGCCGACGAGGGCGGATACGGCCCGCCGCTGCCCTGCCACGAGGACGCGCTGGGCCTGCTCTACAATGCCACCCGCTTGGCCGGTTACCGGTGCGCCCGGGACGGCGATATCGCCATCGGGCTCGACGTGGCGGCCACCGAGTTCGCCGGCGGTGGCGGACAATACGCGCTGAACGCCGAGGGTCGCGCATTCTCCGCCCTGGAACTGGTCGACCTGCTGGACCACTGGAGCAAGACCTACCCCATCATTTCCATCGAGGACGGCCTGGCCGAGGACGACTGGGAAGGCTGGGACTACCTGACGCGAAAACTGGGCGTTTCGACCCAACTGATCGGCGACGATTTGTTCACCACTAACCCCGAACGCCTGACGCGGGGCGCCGACGACGGGATCGCCAACGCGGTTTTGGTGAAACCTAACCAGATCGGGACACTGACCGAAACGCTGGACACAGTGAGATTGGCCCAGGAGCGTGGCTACCTCCCGGTGATCTCAGCCCGCTCCGGGGAAACGGAGGACACCACCATCGCCGACCTGGCCGTGGCCACCGGCGCGGGGCAGATCAAAATCGGCTCCATCACCCGCTCCGAGAGACTGGCCAAGTACAACCGGCTACTGCGTATCGAGGAAGAGTTAGGGGATCAAGCTCGCTTTGCCGGACGGGATGTTTTCGCTCGGTTCTTGACCTCATGACAACCGCGGCCGAGTTGGGAATGGAAATCCTCAACGAACAGGCGGCGCGCCTGGGGCTGGACCTATCGGCCGATCAGTTGGCGCAATTCGCCCAGTACCAGCGGCTGCTCGCAGAAGGGAATCAGCGGGCGAACCTGACTGCCGTCACCGATCCAGAAAGCGTGCAGGTGCGGCACTTCCTTGATTCGTTGACCGCCATGTTGGCGGTCGACGATTGGCGGGACGGCCTCCGGGTGGTCGATCTGGGCGCCGGTGCGGGGTTTCCCGGGGTTCCGCTCAAGATAGTTTTTCCAGGCATCCGGTTGACGCTGGTGGAATCGACGGCCAAGAAGACGGCATTTCTCCACACGCTGGCATCGGGTCTGGGCATCGACGACGTGGACATTATCACGATGAGGGTCGAGGACTTGGCGCGCACGGAGGGTTATCGCGGACAATTCGACGTCGCCCTGGCCCGCGGGTTGGCGTCGATGTCCGTGCTCGTCGAGTACGCGCTGCCACTGTGCAAGGGACATGGAACACTGGTGGCATGGAAGGGAAAGGACGGTCCCGCTGAGGCGCAATCGGCGACCAACGCGCTGTCGGAGCTGGGCGGGAAGATTGCGGGCGTCGTTTCCATGAACGATCTATCGCCGCCGCTGCCCCCGGACCGTTGGCTCATTACCGTGGAAAAGGTGCGCCGGACGCCGGGGAAGTACCCCCGCCGGGTCGGCGTTCCGGCCAAGCAGCCGCTATAGGACAATCGAGGCCGGCTCGACGCGACCGCCCGTTGTCCAACCCCGGGCGCGATAATAGTCGTCGATCATCCGGTCCAGCTCTTCCTTGGTGAGGCCCACGCCGGCCGCGACACCGTCCGCGAGGGGTTCTTTCAGTGCGCGATCCGGAAGGGTGTCGTCGGAGCGTCGCCATCCCCAATGCTGGTTGTAGCGCTTTTTGAGGTCCGCTATGTGGGCGGCGGCGCGGCGCAGTTCGTCGGCGTCGAAATCCTCCCATCCGGTCACCATGCGGTAAACGGCGGCTGATTCTTCCCAGAAATCGCCGAAAGCCCGGCGGAGGAACTTGCACCAGATCAGCGAGTCCAGCGCCGCCGCGAAGTCCTCGCTGTCGGCTGCGATCTTCCCGCGCCGTCCGTCGACGGCCAGGCGGTCCACCTCCGGCGAGAAGTCGGCGTCGTATGCGGAGGTGCGATTGTGGCACGCTCCGCGCGGGGTCGTGGCCAAGCCCAACGCCAGGGTCTTCAGGCTGCGGGGTTCGTAGCCGGGCATCTCCAGCCCCTTGACCTGCATGGCCCAGGACCCTGATCCGCCGCCAACCCGTTCGGCGGCCAGACGAGTGCCGTCGGCCAGGAGGTTGCCCAGCACACCACGACGATGCCCGATGTCTTCCAGGAGTTGGATGACTGCCGCGCCGTCACCGAAGTTCGGCCCGGCGTGGGCGAGGTCGGCGCCGTCGCCCAAGTCCACGGAAGGCAACAGCCCGCGCCCGGCGGTTTCCATGGCCCAGGCGATGACGCCGCCGGCGGAAATGGTGTCCAGACCCAGTTCGTCGCAGCGGCGCACGGCGCGGATTACCGCATCGGGATCGCCGACGCCGACCAACGGGCCCAGGGCGAAGAGGCTTTCGTACTCCAGGCGGGCGCTGACCTCGCCGTCCTGCTCGGTGCCCCGCGTCTTACTTCCCGCCGTGACGATCTTTTCGCATCCGATGGTGCAGTTGGCGCAGTGGGCGGAGCGAGTGGTCCTGGTCTGGTGCAGCGCCTCGCCGCTGACTGCCTCGGCGTCCTCGAAGGTGGACTGTTGGAAATTGCGCGTGGGGAGCGTGCCCAGGCGGTTGAACACGGACACGTTGGCGATGGTCCCCAACTCGCGGTACTTCGCGGTGGCGGCTCCGAGGCTGCGCCGGCTGAGGTCCCGGGCGTAACCGCGCAGGTCTTCAGGATGGGCCACCGGCGGGTCCGCGTCAGGATTTCCTCGAACGGCGATGGCCTTCAGGTTCTTGCTGCCCATGACCGCCCCGGGTCCGCAGCGGCCAGCCTGCCGTCCGCCGTCGTTGGCGATGCTGGCGAAGCGGACCAGGTTCTCCCCGGCCGGGCCGATGCAGGCCACCCGCACGGGACGACGGCCGCCGTCGTCCAGCTCCCGTTTGACCGTTGCTTCGGTGTCCAGCGTGGAAAAGCCCAGCAGGTGGCCGGCGCTCCTGATGTGTGGAACGCCATCGGTATCGATGTGGAGCAGAGCGGGCTGTTCGGAGCGCCCGGTGATCACCAGCGCGTCTCCGCAGGCCCGTTTCAGCTCAACGGCCAGGTGGCTGGAGGACAGCCCATCGGCGATAAAACCGGTCAGCGGGGAACGAGTCATCACGGCGAACTTGCTCGAGGTCGTCAGGCGGGTGCCGACGAGCGGACTGGTGACGAAAATCAGCGGATTGTCGGGATACAATGCCGAATCGAGCAATTGCTTCCGGTTCTCATCCGAAAGGGTTTCACCGTCGTGGTCAACGGTAGGGCTGCCGTAACGATGCAACATCCAAGTACCCAGGCCGATGCCCCCTACGGTGGCCCGGAGGGCATGTTGAGGTATCGGGTCGCGTCGATATCCGCCGGTGGTCAGGTCAACCACCGTCGCGAAACCACGGTAGCCATAGAGCGCGTCCATGACACTCAACCGCCGGCCTGGTTGGACAAGAGCAGGATCGAGTCTCCCTCCTCCCAGGGCCAAACCGTGTCGGCGTCGGGCGACAAAAAGGCGAGGCCATTCCGGTTCAACGCATATCCGTCCGCCACGGCAACCGTGCCGTCCTCAGCGAGATGCAGCGCGTTGCCGACGAGCCTGGGGCATTCACGAGCGAGGGCGTTGACCAGCGCCGGGACGGGAGACCGCGCGTTTACCGTGAGCGTCATGCTGCTGGCGCCGGCGTGGATACGCGCCATGCCGAACAACTCTACGGTGACGACCACCACATTGCCGGGAGCGGTCAGCGAGTTCATCGCGCCAGATCCATGGCCCGCGCCAAATCTTCCGGCCGGTTGATGTTGAAGAAACTGAGCAGGTCAGGATCGAATTCCCGGATGTCGTTCTCCGGTACGTACCGGACGGCAACGTCGTCGAAGAAACCGGATATTTTCAACTGACCGGCTCTCAGCCTGGCCTCAATGGCTGGCATGCAACGCCGTGTGTACAGGGCATGGGTAGGCTCGGGGCGGCCGTCCAGAACCGGAACGACCGCGTCAAACCCGCTGCGCAACGACGCCAGGTGCGATAACAGGGGCGCCGACAGGAAGGGCATGTCGCAGGCCGTCACCAGGGACCATTGGGTAGGCGAGGCGTTCAACCCGGTGTAGATGCCGCCGAGGGATCCGCAATTGGGAAACACGTCGACGGCCACCAGGTGGTCATCGTCCAACGGCAGTTCGGCGGCGCGTTCCTGGTCAGCAACCACGACCACCACGTGATGGGCGGAGAGCGCGTCGGACGCGCGTCGGATCACTCGCCTGATGAGCGGTTCTCCGGCGAAGGGTTCAACTGCTTTGTCACGTCCCAGCCGCCGGCTCTGGCCGCCGGCAAGGATTACGGCGGTGATTGCTGATTTGCCGACGGAATTCATAATGGAGATTGTGCCGGAGACCGGATAGGTTCAGCATATCACCGCCAAATGGGAATCGCACGCTATCCACCGGGCAGAACGGGGCAATCGCATCGTGATTGAAGCGCCCCGTCATTCCGGCGAAAGCAGGAATCCATTGTTCGACAGGAATCCATTGTTCGAAATGACAAGCCTCGTGGACGATGCGCGCTCTGTACTACCAATGGACTCCGGCTATCGCCGCAGTGACGAGTGCGGACTTGTCGAAATGTGATTGCCCTGCTGCAGGAGCGGTCAAACTCCCTGCTCACCCAGAAATTCCCGGATGCGCTGCACGCACCATTCGGGGTAGATGACGTTTACGCCGTGGCCCAGGCCGGGCCACACGTCCAGACGGCTGTTGGGGATTTCGGAGGCCATGAACTCCTGCTGCTCCATGCCCGTTGTCAGGGATTCATCGCCCGTCAGCAGCAGAGTGGGCACCGCAATGTCCTTCAAGTGCGGCCCGAAGTCCAGGCTGTCCAAGTAGCTGTGCAGAGCTTGGCCGATTTCGGCCGGCGTCTTGTCCATCTCCGCGATGTACCAATCCTTCAGGCCCTCTTCAGCGTGGCGCATGTCCAGGCGGAAGTTGATGGTCGCCGCGCTCCATGCCCCGATGCCGCCCTGCTCCATGGTGGCCAGCCAGCTGCCTCCCGGCGTGGAGTTTTCGCGGCGGGTCAGGCGACACGGCGAGTTGCACAGCGCCAACGCGCGGCACCGGTCCGGATAGTCATGGGCAAACTGCATCCCCATGATGCCGCCGAAAGATTCGCCGACGTAAACCACGCGCTCCACGCCGGCGTCGTCGAGGATCGCCAACAGGTCTCCCATGAGCGTGTCCAGCGTGGGTTCGTAGCGGGCGGGGTCAATGGCAGACTGGCCCATGCCGCGCATGTCCGGGCGTATGACCCGATACTCGCGGCCCAGCAGCGGCGGCCAGTTGTACCAGAACCTGCCGCTGCGGGAGAACCCGTGTTGCAGGACGATGGCGTTGGGAGCCGACCGCCAGGGGTCGGTGAAATCGTCCAGGTAATAGTGCAGTTTGGCGTCGCCACGCTGGATAGTGGGCACGTTGCGTCTCCCGATTGCGGTTTTCGCTCGTATACCATACCCTTGCGGCGCTAGCAACACGGGCGAAACGGAGGTTTTGAATGCCGGCGCGCACCGGAGTCCAATACATCGACGGGATACGAGAGCGGGCCGCTGAGGTCTATATCGGCGGGCAGCGGGTCAAGGACGTGACGGCTCATCCTGCCTTTGCCGGCGGGCTGCGTACTGTGGCTGGGCTCCTGGACCTGCAGCACGATCCGGCCGTGCGTGACGACATGGTCTACGAGTCGCCGTCCACCGGCGATCCGGTTGGCCTGTCCTTCATCATGCCGCGCAACGGGGAGGATCTGAAGCGGCGGCGCCGGATGATGTCCAACTGGGCCCTGGCTTCGTGCGGCATGATGGGCCGCACGCCGGACTTCCTCAACGTGGCGGTGATGTCCATGGCGGCGGCGTCAGACTACTGCGGCCAGAACCGCCCCGAGTTCAAGCAGAACATCGTCGATTATTACGAGTACATCCGCGAAAACGACGTGGTAATGACCCACACGCTGGTCAACTTGCAGCGCAGCCGTTCCGTCGGCCAGACTCCCTTCGATGATCGCACCGAGGTGGCGCTGTCGGTGGTGCGGGAAACGGACGCCGGCATCGTGGTGCGCGGGGCTCGCGTCCTGGCCACCCTCGGGCCGCTGTCGGATGAGATCGCGGTTTACCCGGCGCGGACGCGACGTGTACCCACGGGAGAAGAGGGGAAATTCGCGTTCGGTTTTGCGATCCCCTGCGAAACTGCCGGCCTCAAATTCCAGTGCCGGGATACCGTGGATCTGGGCAGGTCCCACTTCGATCACCCGGCCGGCAGCCGGTTCGAGGAGATGGACGCCATCGTGTTCTTTGACGACGTGCTGGTTCCCTGGGAGCGGGTGTTTCTGTATAACGACGTGGCCCGGTGCAACCAATGGGGAGAGCGCACCAACCGCAACGCGCACACCGGCCACCAGGTTGTCACCAAGAACGTGATCAAGTGCGAGTTCATGCTGGGTCTGGCCTCGCTGATGGTGGACACGCTGGGGTCCGGCGACCTGCCGCAGACCCAGCGCCTGATCGCTGAGCTGATCGAAAACCTGGAGATCACGAAAGCCCTGCTGGCGGCGTCCGAAGCCCAGGCAGCCACCGACGAGTGGGGGATCTTCTGCCCGGACTACCGGCTGTTGCTGGTGGCGCGCAAGCAGATGATCACCATGTACCCCCGCATGGCGGAAATCCTGCACCTGCTCGGCTCCAGCAGCCTGATGGCGCTCCCGGCCGAGGCGGATCTGAACGGGCCGCTGGCCGAGGATATCCGCCGGTACCTGGACACCGACACCGCCACTGCTGAAGAGCGGATCCGCCTGTTCCGGCTGGCGTGGGATGTGTCGTGCAGCGCGTTCGGCGGTCGTCAGACGCTGTACGAGCGCTACTTCGGCGGGGACGCGGCCCGCAATGCCGCGTTGCTGTACCAGATTTATGACCGCACCGACGCTCGCAACATGGTCGACGAGTTCCTGTCCCTGGAGTAGCGCTTGTGATTACCGTTGCCGAAATCAACGTCGCGCCGGTCAAGTCCATGGCGCTGGCGCCGCTCACTGAGACGAGGCTGGACCTCGGCGGGATACTGGACGACCGTCGGTTCTACCTCGTGAACAGCCAGGGTCGTTTGCTCTCACGCCGAAACGTGGGCAAGCTGGCGCAGCTGGTGACTTCATGGGATTCGTCGTCCGAGTTGCTGCGCATTGAGTTCCCCGACGGCAGCGTATTGGAGGGAGCGCCGGAGCTGGACCGCCCGGTATGGACGATCATTTGGGGTCGTCGCGTGCGCAGTCGCGCGTTGATGGGCGACTGGATGCCGGCCATCAGCGAGTTTTGCGGCCAACCGGCCACGCTGATGATGTCGGACCTGCCCTGCCAGGTCTTCGACGAGTTCCCGGTGTCGATCCTGTCCCGTGCATCGGTAGAGCGCCTCTCCAACCAGATGGGCATGTCGGACGATGAGTGTCTGGCGACCGACCGGTTCCGCCCGACCCTGCTGCTGGACGGGTGCGAGGAGCACCAGGAAGACGGCTGGATGAACCGGCCCCTGTCCATCGGCGATGCCGTGGTGCGTGTCCTGGCCCCGGACCCGCGCTGCGCCATCATCGACCAGGACCCGGTCACCGGTGAAACCAACACCGAAGCAGTGAAGTCGATACTGGGTTACCGCCCCAACGCGCTGGCGGCGTATTTTGGCGTGTACGGCATCGTGGAGAAGCCGGGGGCGGTCCGGGTGGGTGATAGAGTGGAAGTGGGCTGACTGCGCTCGAATAGAGTGGCGCAACAGACGGGAGGCAGAACAATGTCCGGCGCGATATTGATGACGGAAACCATTCAAGTCATACACAGCGATGAGTCTGGCACGTCCGATTACATCATCAATCTGACACTGAACTATTACCAGGAAGCGGGGCAGTGGGTCGGAGTTTGCGACGAATTGGGGACGACTGCCTTTGCCGACATTTGGGAGCAGATGAAAACCGAGCTGCGGGAGGCCGTGGAACTACAATTGAATGAGATGGAACGGCTCTCGGACATCCGTGAATACCTGGCAGACAACCAGGTAACCATAACGCCTATCGGATTGCATCGACAGGCCGGGTTTGCCATCGTATGAACATCTCGGGGCGCGAACTGATGCGCCTGCTTGAACGCGATGGTTGGACACGCGGCGGTCGAGGCACTCACGGTATCCTTTACTACAAGAGATTCCCAGGAGAGAACCGCCCGCGTTCTACAGTAATTCCGGACAAATCAACTCCGTTGCCCGATGTTACATTGGGGGCTATCCTGAGTGTAAAACAAACCGGCATAGGTCGGGTCAGGCTGCAAGTACTGCTTGACGCCAACTGACCGGTCAAATGAAAGAGGGCGCGCCGTTCGGTTAGGCGCGCCCTTGGCAGGTCAGAGAGTTGCCAGTCTGGATTGTTCGGGAATCAGTGCTGAACCATTCCCTCTTCCATCATGGCGGCAATGGCGCCGTCGAATGCCTCGATGGTGAAGTCGATGTCGATCTCGGTATGGGTGCCCGATAGCACGCCGCTGGTGCGCGACATCAGGTCCACGCCACGCACCTGCAGGGCCTGGCGCAGGCTGCGCTGGATCTGTGCCGGCTGGTTCTTCAGTTGGGATGCGTCCAGGCCGTCAATGCTGCGGGCGCCGAAGAACAGGTGGAAGGTTGAGGCTTCGCCGTAAACTGTTGCGTTGACCTCGCGCCGGTCCACCACCTCGCGCAGGCCCACCCGGAGACGCTCGGCCATGAGGTCGGCCTGGGCGTTGTACTCGCCGGTGGCGACCAGACGCAGTGCGGCGTTGCCGGACGCGGCGGCGTAGGGATTGGCGTTGAAGGTGCCGCCGTGGAGGACCCGCTCGTACCGGTCGTGGTGGCTGTCGCCGGTCTGGTGCATGACGGCCATGACCTCATCGCGTCCGCCGACCGCGCCGCCGGGCAAACCACCGGTGACGATCTTGGCCATGGTGCAGAGGTCGGGGTCAATGCCCAAGCGTTCCTGCGCTCCGCCGGGCGCCCACCGGAACCCCGTGATCACTTCGTCCAGGATCATCACTGCGCCGTGCTCGCGGGTCAGGCGGCGCACCCCGTCCAGGAATCCGTCGGGCAGGGGCACCGTGCCGTAGGACGCGCCCGACGCCTCGGTGATGACGCCGGCGATGTTGTCGTAGCTGTTCAAGGCGTTTTCCAGCGCGGCAAGATCCGTGGGCAGCACGATGATGGAGTCGATGGCGCCCTGGGGAATTCCAATAGAGGCGGGAACGTCGAAGGGCGGCAGGTTGCCGGGCATGACATAATCATGCCAGCCGTGATAGTGGGACTCCCAGCGGATGATTTTCTCCTTGCCCGTATAGGCGCGGGCGACGCGCATGGCCAGCATGGTGGCTTCCGCCCCGGACCCCACGAAACGCACCTTGTCCACGCAGGGCATCAGCGTGCAGACGCGTTCGCCCCATTCGAGCATAGACTCGGTGGGCGCTCCGAAGTGCGAGCCATCGGCCAGGACGCCGGAGAGCGCGGCAACCACCTCGGGATGCGCGTGTCCCAGCAGCAGCGATGCTGATCCCATGCCGTAGTCCACGTACTCGTTCCCGTCAATGTCCCACTTGCGGGGACCGCTGCCGCGCGCAATCACCACCGGAAACGGGTCGGAGGTATAGCCGTCGTGCCCCGCGCTGCCCGAGGGGAACCGGGCCTGGTAGCTCGGTTGCAGTTCCCGCGACCGGGGGTTCATGCGGATGTACTGTTCCTGGATGGTTTCAGCCATGATGGTAACTCCTGTTGCAGTGTCGCGGGTTAGTTGTCGGCGGCAACCAGAGCTTCGGGTTGCCCGAGGGCCGCGCCGAAAGCGTCGGACAACTGGGCGCTGGCGGCGTTAACCGCCTGCCTTCCCTTGTCGATGACATGGGGCAGGCCAAAGAATCCGTGGATGACGCCGTCGTACCGGATGAGCGTGGTCTCGACCCCGGCGTCTTCCAGGGCGCTGGCGTAGGCCTCGCCTTCGTCGCGCAGCGGGTCAAACTCCGCCGTGATCACCAGGGCGGGAGGCAGGTCAGACGACAGCCGGGCCCTTCCGGGCGACGCGAAGATGTTGTAACCGGACAGGTCGGTGTTGTCGATGTAGTGGTCCCAGAACCAGCGCATGCTCGCCGTCTCAAGGAACATGCCCTGACCGTTGACGTTGTACGAACGGGTGTCGTAGGCGTAGTCGGTCGCGGGATAGACCAGCAACTGGAAAGCCAGGGGCTGCGGGAAGTCATCCTGCGCCAGCGAAACCGCGGCGGCCAGGTTCCCGCCGGCGCTGTCGCCGCCCACGGCGATCAGGTCGGCCCGGCTGCCCAGCGCATCGGCGTTGTGCATGGCCCACATGGTTGCCGTGAGGCAATCCTCGAAAGGAGTGGGGAACTTGTACTCAGGGGCGAGACGGTAGTCCACTGAAATCACCACGCAGTTGCCGCCCACGCAGAGATCGCGGGCGGTGGCGTCGGCGGTTTCGATATTGCCGATCACCCAGCCGCCGCCGTGGAACCAAACCAGCATACCCCACGGCCCTTCGGTGGCCGGCGTGTAGATCCGAATCGGTACGTCCCCCGGCTCCTTACCGTGCTCGTTGCGGATAATCCGATCCTCGACGTTGCCCACGGCGGGGCCTTCGGGCCGGGGACGGCTGTTCATGATCTCCCGGCACTCGTTCACGTCCATTTCCTGGAAGGGTTTCATCCCCATGGAGTCGAAGAGTTCCAGCACGTGAGCGGCCTGGGGATCGAGAAGTTTGCGCATCGCCGACGGGTTGCCCTCGTGGCGGCGGTGATATTCCTCGGTCATGTCGTCGACGGCGCCGCGCAGGAACCGGCAGGCGTCATCCATCGCCTCGCGGGCGGTGTCCATGATGCTGGCCATGCTGAAGAAACCGTGGATCATCCCGTCGTAGCGGTTGATCTCGGCCGGCACGCCCAACTCGTTGAGCAATCGGCCGTAGGCCTCGCCCTCGTCGCGCAGGGGATCGTACTCCGCGGTGATGATCAGCGCCGGGGCCAGTTCGTCGATATCCTCGAAATCGGCGCTGAGCTGAAGCGGGGCGGCCAGCGGGTCTTCCGCCTGCGATGGATCGGCCAGGTACTGGTCCCAGAACCAGATCATGCCCTCGCGCTCCAGGCCGTAACCGGCGCCGTTGTCGATGTAGGACCCGGTGTCGAAATTGTAATCTGTCACCGGGTAGACCAGGAGCTGTTGGCTGACGCGGAAGTCTCCCGTCTCGGCGGCCTTGATATTCACCGCCGTCGCCAGGTTGCCGCCGGCGCTGTCTCCGCCCACCGCGACTACTCCGGGCACCCCGCCCAGTTCACCGGCGTGGTCGCTGGCCCAAACGGTGGCATAATAGCAATCGTCGAAGGGTTCGGGGAACTTGGCCTCCGGAGCGAGGCGGTAGTCCACGGATACGACCACGCACCGGGAGCCCGCGCAGAGTTGGCGAGCCGTGCCGTCCGCAGAGTCCAGGTTGCCCACCACCCAGCCGCCGCCGTGATACCACACGAGGATCGGGAACGGCCCTTCGCCCTCGGGGGTGTAGATGCGCACCGGCACGTCTCCAGCGGGCCCGGGGACGGTGCGGTCCTGCACTTTGCCCACTTCGGGTCCGGCGCCCCGGGGTCGCTTGGCCGCGTTGGCTCGCGCTTCCTGAGGTGTGACGGTGTGGTTGGGGGGCAAGCCCAGAGCGCGGGTCGCTTCAATAACCTCTTGCGCTTGCGGATGCAGTGGCATGTTCGGCCTCCGTTTCGGCGTAGTGTTTGGGCGTGGAGAATTTGGGCTGTTGCCAGTGAATCCCACCCGCCAATTAAATCGTTTGCACGGCGGTATATGCGATTATCTTTCCATCAGAAATCACTAATGCGCAGTTATGCAGCATCGCCGTAGCGACGATAATCTGATCGGAAGGGTCGCGAATCTGCTCGTCGCGGGGAAGTTGAGCGTTGCCTGGTAGAGTGGTTGACCGGATTGCGATAGTTGGAGACAAATTGATAACGCGCACATGAGGGTAAGCGAGCGCGTTTTCGAACCAGTCGGCCAAGTCAGTATCCAACTGAACTCGACCCAACTGAACTAACATGGCGATTTCCCAAAGAGATGTAGCGCAGATTCCAATCGTGCCGTTAGTGTCAGTTTCCTCGTGTAATATAGCAGCGATTTGCGACCGACGTAGCCGTGCAGGCTGATCTATCCACCACACCCAAGTGTGGGTATCCAGAATAATCACACTGATGGCTCCGCAAACTCTGGATATACCGGATCAAAAGGGCGGTCATATTTTAGCGGCAGACCCCGGAGGGGGTAAGGATTGCCGGCGGCTTTGGCGCGGGCAATCTGAGCATATGCCCGTGAACGACGCCGTTCGGAATCCTGTGTGACCGGGTCGTCGTCCGGGTCCGTGATCAGTTGGAACTCCCCAGGCCCGATCCTCCAAGCCTTCGGCTCCTGACCATTTTTGACGTAGTTGCCCACTTGTTTGCCATCTCTGGTTATGCTGCGATTGGAGGGGATAGTATTTATGGAGTTTGGTGTATATGGCCCCAGCAAATGAGGGCGCAAGCTGTCTCGCGTCCACACCCGCGGAATTGCTCCCTGCTTCCGCAGGGAATAAACCTCATCCCAGAAGCTCATTGGAGCGCTCCCTCGTGATGCCCCTGAACGTCAATGTGGCCGCCGGTTCACGATTGAACCGGCGGCCCGGGTGTCGTTTGTTCTTGGGCTACGCGCTCCGGTTGGCGTAGTCCTCGCGCGCCCGGTCCAGCGCTCGGGACCGGCCGGCCATCAGCTGCTCGTTGCGTTCGTAGGCCCATTTGTTGGACGCGATTGTCGCTTCGGCCGAGCCCTGGAAGTGTGGCATTACATGGCGCGCCATCAACTCGTAGCTGTGGAGCATGTGCTCCCGGGCGGCCCAGTCCACGGTCTGCACCATGAACGATCCAAAACCGCCGCTTCGTTCTTCGAGCCGTTTGATCCCCTCGATGCAGTCGTCGGGCGTTCCGATGATCCACGCACCGCGTTCGGCCAGCACGTCGATTATCTTGTCCGGCGGACCATCGACCACTGCCGGCCGCCCCATGGTGTGCTCGAAGTATTCGCGCTGATACCTGCCGGCGCCGACCCGCGCCTGCTCAAAGGCATCCTTGCGCGTGTCCGCCAGGTGAACCGGCAAGACTAGCCGCCAGTCGAAACGGTCGACGGTCTGGTTGTGTTCTGCGGCCGATTCCTCGCAGATGTCCCACAGTTCGCTCAGGTCGATCCCCTGCGGTGCGGCCGGATCCCGCGGCGTCGTGATCGTAAGCACCGACGCTCCGTGTTTGCCGGCGAGAGCCACTCCGGATGGAGTCTGCACTGAGGCCACCGAAATGGGCATGTGCGGGGTCTGGTATGGGCGCAACTGCAGCATGGCTTCGTTCAGCTCAAACCAGTCGCTCTTGTGGGTGATCGGTTCCTTTTCGGTGAAAAGCCGCATGATGACGCCCAGGGCCTCGTCCATGCGCAGGCGCTGCTTGGTGGGGTCGATGCCCATCATGTAGGCGTCGCCTGGCAAGGCTCCCGGACCCACCCCCAGCATCACTCGTCCCCGGGTCATGTGGTCGAGCTGGGTCATCCAGTTGGCGACCATGAACGGGTGGTGATACGGAAGGCTTACCACGCCCGTCCCCAGCTTGATGTGCTTGGTGCGGTCGGCGGCGACTCCGATGAAGATCTCCGGCGAGGAGATGATCTCCCAACCGGCGCTGTGGTGCTCGCCAATCCAGGCCTCATCGAATCCCAGGTAATCGAGCCACTGCACCAACTCCATGTCGCGTTCCAACGCCAGGGTCGGATTCTCGCCGGCGCGGTGAAATGGGCCCATAAAGATGCCAAACTTCATGCGGTCGGGTAATGCCATTGGGGAGCCTCCTCCTCGTCCGCTGCCTGCGGATGCGTTACAAAGAGCCGATGCGCGAATGCGACGAACGCCGCCGCAGCATAGGCGCTTCGTAGAACCCATGGGTTGAAAATGCTAGCCGCATTATATGGGCCGAGGCCGGCGGCGGCAAGCGACGCCCGGTTAACGACCGGTATAATCGCAACCCCTTCATTGGACAACTTACACTGAGGTCAACCCTATGACGAACATTATCCAACGCGCTGTCGCGCTCAACAGTCAGAACCAACTGCGGAACGCCGACCGACAGGCCCGGGAATGGGCAATTGCCCATGCCGGCGCTCACAGAAGCCAGGCCGGCAAAGAGTTAGGAGGGTCATTGCCGTACCGGGAGTGGAAAAAGAATAACCTGACGATCCGCATCTCAAAGCTGTCAACTGGCTCTTTCAAGCAAGTTCAGCTGGTCAGTGTCAAGTATGAACCCGCTGGCGATGCCGAGCCTTACGTCGCTTTTGTCGTAATCTATAGTTCCGAAGAAGGGCGGCGTAGTGGACACTGCATATCGGTTTCGTCGGTGCCTGATACCCTGGTCAGAGCTGAACTCCCGTGGGACGATAAGGCCGGGCCAGTTGGCCTTGAGAGGTTGATTGAATCCATCAGCTCCGACCAGTCCCGCCCTGTCGTTTCTGCCGATGGTTCTCGAACCGTGGCCACCATCGACGACCTGTTCGACATTCACGATACTGCAATCGTGTTGACTGAAGACGGGCAGCGCGAAGCCGAATTTCAGGAACTGGCGGACAGTTACAGCGATTGGCTTCCGCGGTCGCCATCAACGCTTCCGAGCAGATAGCTATAAGCCGCGAGTTGCCCGATCATCAGTTGGCCCCATGGGTGCGGGCGAAGATCGCTCTCTTTTCACGCTATGCAGACTCCAACGGCGTCCGCCTCCTCATGGTGGAAACCGACTGCGCTCGAGCAGCATCTTTCGTCAGCGAAGAGCGTGATCGCGACCTGAACAACGTTGCGGGACGCAATGCTCTCGAATTGTTGCAGTTGATGGAATCCGTTTCCGTTATGATGCTGATTTCGATGTCAACAGACGCCAAAGACATAGCTGACGCATTGGTGGAAACTTCAACGAATCTGCAAACCGAGTCGGAGGAAACGAATGCTTCAGATGATGTCACGGCGCAGCAGCGTATCTACCTCCTGGAAGATCGGCTGAGCGAAGCTCGCGACACCATTGCAGAACTTCGCGAACGTCTGGCGCAATATGAAAACTATGCCAGCGCCATCCCTGACGAAGCGGACGCCAACGCCAGCACATCCACTGACCTCTCGCCGGAAGCCGCCGCCGATAGCAACCGGCACACCGCAGTTCTGGACGCTATTACCGACCCGGACCGTTTCTCCCGTCTGCGCTTCCTGACTAACTTCGACAGAGCCCTGAGCGACTACGGCAAGCCTCGTCCCAGCGGAACCGAAATTGTTGCCGCGCTAGATGCCATCAACAAGTTGGCCCAGGCCTGGTACAACACACCCAGCGGCAACATCGGTCCTTGGGACAACTACTTCAATCATCTCACTGGCTGGTCTCACGCTAACGGGGAGTCCGACTTCACAATGTCACGTTACGGCGACAAACGGTCCTTCAGTGACCAGGAGCACGGGCGGCTGGTTACCATTGAACGCCACCTCACTTACCGCGGCTCCAGCAGCGGCCTGCAAATTTACTTTGATCGGGACGACATCACCGACACCTTCATCGTCGGATACATCGGCGAGCATCTGCCCTACGCCACCAACCGCTCCTGATGACTCAACAACTGCGCCGGAGTTCCAGCAGCAACTCCGGCGCGAACGCAGAACCGGCGGCAAGTACACGATAAGGCCCGCTAGCCGACCAGCGGCAACCCTTCGTCAGCGCGCACCTCGTTGATGATTTCCAGCACCCGTTGCTGCAGCGGCGGGTAGGATAGCTCGAACTCCGTCAGGAGCCGGCTGTTGTCGACCAGGTAGTTGCCGGAGTGCTCCCGGCCGCCGGGGTTGTCGAAGGAAATTTGGGCGTCCGGCAGGTAGCCGCGCACGATGTCGGCCAGATCGCCGAGGCTGATCGGAGTGCCGCCGGAGTTGTACACCTGCTGCTCGCTGCTGTCCACCAGCGACACGCGCACGAAGGCTTCGGCAATGTCCTCCACGTGGATGGGCAGACGCATCATTTCCTGGTACGGGAAGCTGACGGGCTCGCCGCGAGCGGGCAGGGTTACGCAGCGCACGTGGTCCACGGATCCGCGAACCTTGTCGGGTCCGGTGACGTTGGCCGGCCGGATACCGGAGATGGACATGCCGTAGTTCTCGTTGAACATCTTGGCCTGAAACTCGTTGAAGATCTTGTGCGTCGCGTACTGGCTGTCCCCGTAGGTCGCCTCGTCCTCGTTGATCTCACGGTCGCCGAAGTTGGACTGCTGCCCGCTCACGGCCACCGAGCTGGCATAAACAATCCGGTTCACGCCGAGCAGGCGGCCGGCCTCGAAGCAGTTGTCCATGCCGAGGATGTTCAGGCGCATCTGGTGGTGCGGGTTGCCCTCGCCGCCGCCCAGCAGGTAGGCCAGGTTGATGATGCGGTCGGGCTGCGATTCGACGATGGCGCGGGTGACCTGCTCGAAATCGGTGATGTCCACTCTGGAGCTGCGCACCACGCCGGCGTCCACGCCGGGAATGTCGGGCAGCGGGTTGATGTCGGTGGCGTACACGTCCTCGCCGCGCTCCACCAGCTTGCGGACCACGCGCGGGCCGATGAAACCGGATGCTCCCAAGACCAGAACCGTCATGTCTGCACCTCCAGATGCGTCATAATCAAACCTGATGCGGCGCTGCCACCGCAGTTGTCGAAAGGGGTGCTGCTGCCCTGCGTTACCGGCGCACGGCCACGAAGAACAGCCGCCGGAACGGATACAGGGTCACCCCGTCCGACCGCCTGGGGTATTCAACGTTCAACCGGCGCCGGTACTCGGCCAGATAGATTTCTCTTTCGCCGTCTTCCAGGCCGTTGAGAATGGGACGCAGGCCGGTTCCGGTTACCCATTCGAGCACGGCGTCATCTCCGGTCAATACGTGCTGGTACTCCGTGGTCCAGACATCCAGGTGGCTGGCCTCGGGCGCCAGCAGGTCGTAGTAGAAGTCCGGATCCTGGACCCAGCGGTTCCCCACGGCGGAACGCAGTTCGGCTGATCCGACGGGTCGGCCACCTTCGCCTCCGTTGTCGAGGGTTTCGCGCATGATCTGGTGCGACCGCATGTCCCACGAGAGGGGCGCCTGGATCGCCAGACAACCGCCTGACGGCAGCATGCTCCACAGGCGTGGCACCAACTCCTGGTGGTCGGGCACCCACTGGATCACGGCGTTGGAAAAGAACACCGATGGCGTTTCTGCCGGTTGCCATCCGGCCAGATCTCCCTGCTCCCAACGGACCCGGCTCGTTCCGGCTCCGTTGCCCGATTCGGCAGCCTGCGCCAGCATCTCGGGGGAATTATCCATGCCGATGACTTCGGCCTGGGGCCAACGGTCGGCCAGCAGGCGGGTCACGTTGCCGCTGCCGCACCCGAGGTCGTAGATCACCTGGGGGCGCTCCAACGGGATGCGTCCCATCAGGTCAAGCGCCGGACGCACGCGGTGGTCCGCGAACTTCAGATACTGACCCGGGTCCCACGATTCTCCGGCCAAATCACGCTGGTGGGGGGTTGCTTGCGTCATTTTGAGTTGCTCACTCCCGACTTCAGGCTGAACGTGCGGCGAGTATAGGCACGCGGGATTCGAGCGTCAACCAAGCGTTGTATCCGTTGCGCCGCCGACGCCGCAGGATCAGCGTCCTTCCAGCGCCACGAGCCTTCCGTCCGTCGTGGGTAAATACAGCGTTCGTCCCGACACCGACGGCGCTGCCGACAGCGGGTGATCGCCGGCGTCGTGCTTCCATTTTGCTTCGCCGGCGCCCACCGCCAGGCCGTGGAGCGTCCCGTCGGCCGTGCCCAGTACCAGGGTGTCGCCCGCGATGACGGGTTCGGCGGCGACTTCGGCGTCCAGTTGAGCCGTCCAGGCCACGGATCCATCGTGGCCGTTGAAGGCAGTTACCTGGGATGCTTCGTTGATCACCAACAGTTTTCCGTCGGCGTAGGCCGGGCTGTATTTGACCTTCCCGCGCGCCGAACCGACCCACATCGAGCCCGTTTGCCGGGGCGGGTCTGAGCGCAGGCGCCAGGCGAAGAAGTTGAACTTGGCCACGTAGGCGAAGCGACTGAAAGGCCGGCTGACGGCTGAAGGATCCACAGCCCAGACCCCGCCGCGGTTGGTGGCAAAAAAAGCCCGACCGTCGGCGATGACCGGCCCGCCGGCCACGGGCGTACCTGAGTAGAACACCAGGAGTCGGCGTCCCGTTGCCGGGTCGACCGTGATGAAGCGTTCTCCCAGTGAGGTCGCGGCTACGACCGCGCCATCGGTCGAGGGATGGGCGACCACCCAGCCGTTGGCGTCGGCGGACCAACGCGGTGTCCCGGTGGCGGCGTCCAGCGCTTCCAGCGTCCCATTGGTCGACCCGATGTACAGCGTACCGTCCGACACTATCGGCGAGCCCAGCACGATGTTCCCCAGGTCACGCTCCCAGCGCACCTCACCCGTGCTTCGGTCCAATGCAAGCGCGCGATGGTCGCGCGTGCCCAGGTACACCAGGTCTTCGGCCACAGCCGGAGCGCTGTCCGAGGGCGAGCCGATGTCGCGTGTCCAGACCGGTTCGCCGTCGTTGGCGTCCAGGGAAACCACAAACCCGTTTTCGGTGGCGAAGAACAGCCGGTCGCCCACCACGGCCGGCGTTCCCAGCACGGTCCCGGGGGTATCGATCTCCCACCGGATGGAAAAAGGGGGAGCCGGCGCGGCTTCCGGCGACCAGCCGGCGCCGCCCGGGTTTCCCCGGACCGAAGCCCAATCGTGGGGGCCGTCCGAAGTCGTGTGCGCGGAGGTCGCCGGCGGTGGAGGATTCAGCAAGGGCCAAAGCTGGTAAGCGCGAACCGACCACAGCGCCAGCAGGAGCAGGATGATCAGGCCAAGAGCCAGCCAAATCCGGATACTGCGAAACCGCCAGCCTCTTCGGCTGACGGTTTCATCGTAGATTCGGGATCGACGCACCGGTCGATTCTGCGTGTTTTCGCGGGGACCGGTTACGTGCGTCCCCGCAGCTTGGGGTCCAGCGCGTCACGGATCGAATCGCCGAACAGGTTGAAGGCGAGCACGGTGATGGTGATCGCCAACCCGGGGAACATGACCATCCACCATCGCGGGAACAACCCGGCCGACACAGTTCCGCCGAGCATGTTGCCCCAGGTGGCGGTGGGCAACGGTACGCCAACTCCGAGGAACCCCAGGGATGCTTCGAGGATGATCACCGATCCCAGGTGCGCCGTCGCCAGCACCAGCCAGGGCGCGACACACTGGGGGGCGATGTGCCGCACCATCACGCGGGTGCCCGATGCGCCGATGGCCTGGGCAGCGTCCACGTAGGCGTTTTCCTTCACGCTGAGGGTTACCGACCGGACTACTCTCACCGATAACGGTACGCGCGTGATGCTGATCGCGACGATCACGGTCCACACGCCGGCCCCCATCGCCAGCACCAGCAGCATGGCCAGGATGAGCGTTGGGAACGACATCAACAGTTCGAGGAACCGCTGGCTGTACATGTCAAATCGGCCGCCGATGTAGCCCGTGGCGACACCCCAAGCGGCGCCGAAGAGGTCACCCACCATGACGGCCATGAAGGCGACGAAGAGCGAAACACGCGCGCCGTGGATGATCCGGCTGTACAGGTCACGGCCGATGTCGTCGGTGCCCAGCCAATGATCGGCGGTCGGAGCTTCCCGCAACGACTTGAAATCGGCGTCGAGGATGGGGTCATGGGTCGCGACCACGGGAGCGAATATGGCAACGGAAAGGATGACGATGATCAGAATCCCGCTGACCGCGCCCACCGGGTTACGCCGGGAAAAATGGACAATGCCAACGAGCCACCCGTCCCGGCGGGGTTCGGCCCGCGGGTCTAGAATTGCGCCGGTTGGTTCGGCGATGCTGGGTCGGTCTGCCTGTGCCACGGATTTGCTCCTGAACGCGCCTGGGGATTAGCTGTACCGGATGCGGGGGTCAATCCAAGCGTAAGAAATGTCCACGAGCAGATTGGTCACGACGAAAATGATCCCGTAGAGCAGAACCAGATTCTGGATCACGACATAGTCCCGTTCGAGGAAAGCGAACACCAGCGTCCGGCCAAGCCCGGGAACTCCGAAGGCCTGTTCGACCGCGACCGACCCGCCGATCAGAAAACCGAGCAGGACGCCGGACAGGGTAATCACCGGCATGATGGCGTTGCGGAGAGCGTGGCGGGCAATGACCATCCGTTCCGCCAGGCCCTTGGCCCGTGCCGTCCGAATGTAGTCCTCATGAATGGTCTCCAGCAGGGCAGATCTGGCCATGCGCGACACATAGGCCGCCTGGCCGATGCCCAGCACCAGCGCCGGGCCCCACACGATCTGCAGGTTTTGCCACGGGTTCTCCCAGATGTTGATTACCTCCAGGGGCGCTTTCCACTGGAAGCTTAACACGAGCACAAGAACGATCAGCGTCCCCAGCCAGAAGTTGGGAATCGCGAGGAACAGGATCGAAAAGAATCGCCCGGCGTAGTCAAGCGCACTGTTCCGTTTCATGGCGGCGATAATGCCAACCGGCAGTCCGATCACCCAGGACAGGATCACCGAGACGATGGCGATCTCGAGGGTAATGGGTCCGCGGCTCTTGATCAGGTCCATCACGGAACTGGACCGCCAGAACGACTGGCCCAACTTGAGCGTGACGATATCCTTCAACCAGTCCACGTACTGCAGGTGGATCGGTTTGTCGAGGCCCAGACTCGCGATGATGCGCGCGCGGTCCTCTTCGCTCAGCTGCAGCGTACCCTCTTCGCCGAACATCACCGTCAGCACGTCGCCCGGCAGAATGCGCATCACCAGGAAGATGATAATGGTCAATCCGATCAGGGCGGGGATGGCCAATAGCACCCGGCGCAGGACGTATTTATGCATGGTCTCCGGCCTCGGGGACGTTACGCGAGTGACAATTGCTGTCGGTGGCTATCGGGGCGGGAATATCCCCGCCCCGTCATGTGGTAACCCATCGTTCGACTACTGGCCCTGGCACTCGGCGTCCATCCAGACTGTGTCCATGCGGTCCAGGTTGTGGACCAGGGCGCCGTTCTTGCCTTCGATGCCGTGGACGCAGGTGCGCCACGCCGCGAGGGTCCGGTTGTACCAGAACTCGATGGTGGGAGGGTCATTGTCCAGAATGCGAGCGGCCTGCTGCACCAGTTCGTAGCGCTTTTCGGCGTCCGCCTCCACGTCGACCTGGTCCATTATCGCGTCGAATTCGGCATTGCAATAGTTGGAGTGGTTCTCGCCGCCGCCACACCGGTACCAGCTGTTGAGGTATGCCGACGGGTCTATGAACGGCGAAGCGATGGCGCCCACGGTGATGTCGAAGTTGCGGTTGGCCAGTTCTTCGAACCACACTGCGAATGGGGCAGCGCGCAGTTCGGACTCAATACCAAGGATCCGGTTGAATTCCAGCTGGGCCACCTGGGCTGCCGCTTCCCGGAACGGGCCGGCGCGCCACAGCAGGTCAACGTTCTGGATGCCATCGGCGTATCCGGCTTCTTCCAGCAGGCGCTTGGCTTCAGCCTCTGCGGCGGGGCGGTCGAAGATCAGGCGAGCATCAACCTCTTCCTGCGGGAGTTGGAAAGCCTGCTCGGGGAAGGTCCAACCGGTGCCGCCCTTGTAGCCAAACAGCCACTCTCCGCCGACTTCGTGGAGGGCGTCGCGGTCAATGGCGAGCCACATGGCGCGCCGGACCCGAGGATCATTCCACGGTTCGCGGTCGGTGTTGAACCAGATGGCGAAGTAAGAATAGGAGGAGAAGGGCTGGCCTACAAACTTGTCCTTGAAATTGTCGTCGGTTTGCATCAGCTCGTAGGCCGCCGGGTCAACGGTCTGTGCATAGTCGACGTTGCCGGCGAGCAACGCGGCCGAGCGGTTGGTGGGAGAGCCCAGAGGGAAGGTCCAGACCTCATCGAGGTACGGCAGACCTTCGTTCCAATAGTCCGGGAACCGCTCGTTCTTCCAGACCTCACCTTCCTGGTGGTCCAGGAAGCGGAAGGCGCCAGTGCCGGGAGCGTTTTGTCCGTTGAGCTTGAGGTCGTAGTTGTTGGCGTCGAGGAAAGACTTGGGGAAAATCCCGTGCCATTCCAGGGCGAATGCGTTGAGACCGTAATTCAGCGGTGGGGCCTTGGTAAAGGTGAACTGCACCGTCTGCGGGTCGACCACTTCGGCGGTAGGGCCAAAGGGGTCGTAAAGGCCCTTGCGGGCGCTCACTACGCCGGCCGGAGGACTCAGGACACGATCCCAGGACGCAGCCACGTCGTCGGCGGTCATGATGGCGCCGTCGTGGAACATGACCCCTTCGCGCAGCGGGAAGGTCCAGACCTTGCCATCATCGGAAACTTCCCAGGTGGTTGCCAGGTCCGCGATGATGGTCTTGCCGGCGTCCAGGGGGTTGTAGCGCAGCAACCCGTTCAGCAGCATCATCTGCTTGAACGAGTTGGACACGCTGGAGACCTGCATCAGGTCATAGTGCGAAGGGTCGCCGTAGCCGCCCCGCCGCAGGATGCCGCCGTACTCGGCGTCGGCATACGCGTCTTTCGTCACCGGGTTTTCTACAACCTCGGTGGGAAGGGAGGCGGGAAGCGGGGTGGGCGTTGCTTCCGGCGCGGATGACTCAGGCTGCTGCACGGGTTGGTTGCCGCTCCCCTGGTCGCCAGTCTGGCTCCCGGCGGGCGCGACGGCCTCCGGCTCTTCTGCGCCGCCACAGGCCACAACGGCCAGCATGGAAATCGCCAGCAAAGCGGCGATCACGGAGATCGGCGACAAAACAAAACGACGCTGCATCAATGCACTCCTGTCTATAGACCTTCCCGCGAGGAAGGCGTTTCGGAGGTTCAGGCCGGCAGCATTGCCATCAAATACTGACGATCATCTAATATATCTTCGCGTAATGATAACGGATTCCGCCGACTATTCAGTCAGCGCGGTTTCCACCCGATTACGCGTGACGGATTTTAGGTTTCGCTATCACCTCTGTCAATGCTTCGGGTCAGGTACGATTACTATCCCGGCAGACACGGCCCGTCAACGGCCTTGTGCTATACTGCCGCCGTTGCCCGATATGACCAGATTCATACGGAGTCGCCCCATGGTTTCGCCGCTAGTCGCTACCCCCAATCCCTTCCGTGGAGTGGTTGTCAACACCGCCGAACTGCCGCCCGATCCCGCCGAATTCGCCGCGCGATTGGATGCGTCGATAGCAGAGTGGCGTGACGCAGGCTACGAAGTGGCCTGGGTGGATATCCCCATCGGCCTGGCCTCACACGTACCGGTCGCGGTACAGCGCGGTTTCGGGTACCACCACGCGGACGACGACGGGATTACGGCGACCCTGACCCTGATCCCCGGCTCTTTCATCCCGCCGTATGCGACCCACTACGTGGGAGCGGGAGGCGTGGTGGTGAACGATCGCGACGAATTGCTGGTGGTGTGCGAACGCTACCGCATCGACAATCGCCCGCCCTTCTACAAGCTCCCCGGCGGAGCCCTGGAGCCTGGAGAGAACATCGTCGACTCCATCGTCCGCGAGGTCTTCGAGGAAACCGGAATCGAAGCCGAGTTCCAGGCCTTGGCCTGTTTTCGTCACTGGCACGGTTATCGTTACGGCAAGTCCGACATTTACTTCGTTTGCCGACTGAGAGCGCTGACCGAGCAGATCAAGATGGGCGAAAAGGAGATCGAGGAGTGCCTCTGGATGCCGGTCGAGGACTTCATGGCGGATGACGACATCAGTCCCTTCAACAAGGGCATCGTCCGTTCCGCCCTTGAAAGCGACGGCGTCGTGCGGGCCGACATGCCCGGCATGCCCCACGACCCCACGCGGGAATACTTTCTGCCCAATTTCATCCGGGACTAGGCGTCGTTCGCGTGTCACTCGTGACCCTGGCGCGTCCGCCGGCACGTTTCCCTTTTCGTCACCGCTGACCACTGGAGGAACCCCATGACCACTACCGCAAAACCCGATCAGCAATACCGTGTCATCGGCACCCGTCCCGTCCGGCACGACGGCGTGGACAAGGTGACCGGCGCGGCCCGGTACGGCGCCGATATCAACCTTCCCGGGATGCTTCACGCCAAGGTGCTCCGCAGCCCGTACTCGCACGCGCGCATCCGCAGTATCGACACCAGCCGGGCCGAAGCGCTGCCCGGCGTTGTGGCGGTGGCCACTTCCGCCGATTTCCCCATCATCGAAGACCGGATCCTCGACTTCGCCGAGGTCCAGGGGAACGCCCGCATGATCGCCGAGAACATGCTGGCCAAGGACAAGGCGCTGTACGCCGGCCACGCGGTTGCGGCAATCTGCGCCACCAGCGCCCACATCGCGCAGGAAGCCCTTGCCCTGGTAGATGTGGACTACGAAGTGTTGCCCACCGTGCTCACGTGGCGTGAGGCCATGGCCGACGACGCGACGCTGCTCCATGACGACATGACCACCTACTTCAGGCAGGAACGCTTCGCCCGCGGCGACGACACCGGGGTGAAGAGCAACGTTGCCGGTCACATCCAGCACAAGGTTGGCGACGTGGACCAGGGGTTCGGTGAAGCGGACATTGTAATCGAGCGGGAGTTTGAAACCCAAACCGTTCATCAGGGTTACATCGAGCCCCACGTCTCCACGGCCATGTGGTCGGCCGACGGCCGGGTGACGGTTTGGACCAGCACCCAGGGATTGTTCAACATTCGATCCCAGACCGCCGCGATTATCGGCGTGCCGGAATCCCAGGTGAAGGTAGTGCCCATGGAGATCGGCGGCGGGTTCGGCGCCAAGGCCATCGCGTACCTCGACCCGGTAGCCGCGGTGCTGTCGCGCAAGACCGGGCGACCGGTCAAGGTGGCGATGGACCGCACCGAGGTATTCGTGGGCAGCGGCCCCGCGTCGGCCACCTACATGCGCTGCAAGATGGGCGTCAAGAACGATGGGACCATGGTGGCAGGACAGCTCTACATGATCTACGAAGCGGGCGCCTTCCCCGGCTCGCCGGTGGGCGGCGGCGCGCTGACCGGGTTCGGCCCTTACAAGATGGACCACATGCTGGTCGACGGCCTGGACGTCGTATGCAACAAGCAGAAGGTCCAAGCCTATCGCGCTCCGGGCCAGCCTCAGGTCGCCTTCGCCGTCGAGGCCGTGGTGGATGAGTTGGCCGAGATGCTGGGCATCGAGCCCATGCAGTTCCGCCTGCAAAACGCCGTCCAGGAGGGCGACCGCATGCCCAACGGCGTGCCGCACCGGGTGTTCGGTTGCATCGAGATGGAAGAGGCAATGGTCAACAGCGACCACTTCAAGGCTCCGCTGGACGGCCCCAACCAGGGACGCGGCATCGCTGTCGGGTTCCGCTGGCAGGCCGGTCAAGCTTCGTCTGCCACCATCAACGTCAACGCCGACGGCACTCTGAACCTGATCACCGGGTCGGTGGACATCGGGGGCACTCGTACCGCCGTCGCCATGCAGGTGGCTGAAACCCTGGGAATTGACGTGGACCGCATTGCGCCCACGGTGGTTGACACCGACACCGTAGGCTGGACGGCGACGACCGGCGGCAGCCGGATCGCCTTTGACACCGGCCTGGCCGCCATCGCGGCATCCGAAGACCTGCGTGACCAGATGGCCCAACGGTGCGCCCTGGTGTGGGAGGTCGAGCCCGACAACGTCGAATTTGCCGACGGGGTGTTCACCTGCACCAGCACCGAAGAGCGCATGACCATGGCCGAGGTGGCGAACCGCATGATGCGGACCGGCGGGCCGCTGACCGCGTCGGCGTCCGCGACCTCAACCGGAGTTGGTCCGGTTATCGCCGGCAACATCATCGACGTTGAGGTCGATCCGGATACCGGCAAGGTGGACATCCTGCGCTGCACGGCGTTCATCGACTCCGGAACCTCGGTGCACCCGAGCTATGTGGAGGGCCAGATGCAGGGCGGAACCGTGCAGGGTCTCGGCTGGGCGATGTCGGAGGACTACACCTACGCCGACGACGGGCGGATGCTGAACTCCAGCTTCCTGGACTACCGCATGCCGACGGCGCTGGACCTCCCCATGATTGACACCGTGGTCGTGGAAGTGCCCAACCCGCGGCATCCGTACGGTTTGCGCGGCGTGGGCGAAGCTCCGCTTATTCCGCCGCTGGCCGCGCTGCACAACGCGATCTACCACGCGGTAGGAGTCCGGGTGAACAAGCTCCCCATGTCGCCCACGGCGGTGCTGGAAGCGCTGCAGGAAGCGGATAGTCGGCAATAATTTCCATGGAGTGACGCCCCAAAGAAATTTGCGGGCATCGTTCGCCGGGTGGCGCAATGTCATCCGGCGAACCATTCGCTCCTGCTGCAGTGGCCTAAGCGAGAACCCAAACCGACTATGACCATCGAAATTCCTCTCTCCGTCCTGGTCGCGCTGTTTGCCATTAATGGCGGGACACTTACTGCTTTCATCGGTGCCATAGTGTTCCTGGCGCTGCGCTTGGGGCGGCTTCCGACGCGTGAAGAGCACAATGAATTGCGCCAGGAGCTCAAGGCGGATATGGCCGAACTGCGCCAGGAATTCAAGGCGGATATGGCCGAACTGCGCCAGGAATTCAAGACAGATATGGCCCAGTTGCGTCAAGAACTCAGGACGGATATGGCCCAGTTGCGTCAAGAACTCAGGATGGATATGGCCCAGTTGCGTCAAGAATTCAGGACGGATATGACCGAACTCCGCGAGGAGTTCCGTCGCAGCCATCAGCAACTAATGCTTGCGCTGGCCGGCCATGCTCACAACGAGGATGGTCAAGCAGTTTTCACAGCGCCGCCGGAACTGGACGCGACGCCAACCCCGGCTGACGACTAGGAACGCGGGGTCAGCACCTCGGTGAGCATGAGAAAGTTGGCCTGGAGCTCGGGCGCCAGGGTAGTCCCGCCGCGTGACAGGAGCAACAACAATCGCACCTGGGCCGCGAGATCCGCCGCAAGCTTGCGCTTGGCTTCTGCTACGGTGTCGGCCGCGATGGGCACTCTGAGCCCGTGAAGCGGCAGCGCGTGACGCGACTCGCCACACCAGTACTGGTCGAGGCTGTCGATGATGACCACCGGAATGTCTTTCGAAACCACAAAGGGCGCTTCCGGAGGACTGTCGGCGGCGGTTAGAACGTCGGCAAACGCCCGGGTCACGTCGCTGTGATTGATGTGGAACGTCGCGGCGTTGGGCTGGCTGGTCGACGTGTTTTGCCACGACCAGCCGTCCGGCATCGCGGTGTTGTAGTTCGGCGTGACGCTGACGGGAAGCGAGATGTCCTCGGCCAGTGGCCGTCCGTCCGCCTGGCCGTCCGCAGGGTCACGCAACCCGTAACGAGGCTCGGCGACGTCTTCCGGTTGCTCGGGAGTAGTCATCCAGACCTCCGCGCGATCAGTGGCCGTGACCGTCGCCGTCGATTTCCCAGGCAGCATACACCTGCTCGGGCAGGGGGATGGGACCCACGGCTTCCTCGTACTCGCGGACGTGCTTTGCGGACAGGACGGCGATGGCCTTCATCATCTGGGGGCTGACCTTGATCCGCGCCCTCAGGATGGGTTCGCGTTCCTCAACCTGCTCGCCGAAAAACAGCACCGCCGAGTACAGGCTGCTGAAGATGTGGAAAGAGTCGCTGTAGAACGTGATCGGATCCAGCGGGCTGGGTCCTTCTGCTGCAGCCGGGGCTGGGGCGGCGGCGGTGTTGACGTTCAACGCCGGGACGTCGCCCGGGTTGACGTAACTTTCCTCCTGGGGCGGCTTGTCCTCGGGCGGCACGTAAGGACGTTGGATGATGGGCATGATACCTCCGTCCCTGTCCGCGGCATGGACGCGGCAGGTCGATGCGGCGATTGGCCGCCATTATAGCGAGTCTGGCGGCGGGTTGCTGACGATCAGTCGTCCGGTTGGGACAGGCCGTCGATGAATTCCAGGCCAGGCAGTTTCTCCAGTTCCCGGGGTGGCATCTTTACCTTGGCCGACCGGCTGCCGGCGCCGAGGATGATGTAGTCCATCTCCAGCAGGCGCTGGTCGGCGTAGATGGGGAGATCGTCGGGCAAGGCGAGGATGGTGACGCCGCCGATCATCATGCCCGTCAACTCCTGGGTCTCCTCGGCGGAGGCGAAGGAGGCGCGGGACACCCCCATGAGGCGGCGCACGCAACGGTTGACATCCAGGCGGTCACAGGCGCGCACGACGCACGCGGAATAAGCGGCCGCGCCGCGCTTGCTCGCAACGATGATGGTGTTGGCGGAATGCGGCAGATCGTAGCCGTACTGGGCGCAAAAATCCGCGGTGTCCCCGTACTGCGGGTCAATGGAGATCCATTCCCAATCGGCAATCCCCAACTCGGTCAGGGCCGTACGGACACGGGTTTCCAGGGCGTCGGTGTCGTTGACTGCTGCCATGGCGCTTATCCGAAACTCAGCGTGGCGTCGGACAGGCTCACCAGTTCGTCGCGCTGGTTGACGCCTTTGATGCGGCACTGGACTTTTCGCTGGCCGTACAGATTGCCGCCCGTTCCGGTAACCTCGCCGGAGAAGGTCACCACGTCGCCGGCTCGGAACGGCGTGATGGCCCGCATCACCAGGTTACCGCCGTTGTACAGGGCTTCAGGCGGGGCATTGAGGCCGAGGAACCGGTCGACGTAGGACATGGTCGCCGGCCCGGCGTTGACCGCGCCGCCGAAAATGTTCTGTCGGGCGAATTCTTCGTCGGTGTGGATATTGCTTTCGCTGGGGCGGCCGGCCAGTCGGTGGGCGTTCTTGCGCAGAATGTTCTCCGTAGTCTCGCCCACGGACAGGGTGCGCGGCAGCGGCGTCCCCACCCGCGCGTTCTCCCAAGTCAGAAACTGCGCGGGGTCGGGGACGGCAGCAACATCGGCGGCGGGAGCGGAACCGGTCGATATTTCCGGAACGGATCGTTGCCCTGCGGAGTATTCGAAGATGCAGGTGTAATCGTAGCTGGCCACGACCGCGCCAGCCTCGTCAAAGGCTGAGACCCGGAACGTCACGAACTTGCTCCCCCGGCGTTCGTACTTTTGGTACACCCTTCGGGTGCCGGTGAGCGTTTCGCCGGACCGCACCGGCCGATACCAGCGCATCTCGCACTTGGCAAAAGGGGTCTGACGGCGGTTGGTCTGGGAACGCTCCTGGGCCACAAAACCGTTGGCTTCGGCGATCTCGTCCCGGAGCAAAGGCGCGTAGGTCAACGCCATGGTCGGCATTGCCATGATCGGCCTGGAGCCATGCCCTGGGGCCGGCATGGAATACCGCGGGTCGGGATTTTGGGAACATGCGGCGTATTCGGCGACGTCCTCGGCCGACAGAGTCACCCGCGTTTCCGCGCCGGACTGGCCGGTGCGCACGGCGTCGTAGGTCCAAAGACGTTCGGCTGCGGTGGCGTTCGTTTGGGTCATGTTGGCTGCCTCCTGGAAACTGCGGGAATTATAACCCGCCGGTAGGGGGCGGCTTCAAACGTTCGATCCGTTTTCCCGCCAGTCTAGGCGGGCATGCGTCCTACGAACAGGTTTCCTCCGAAACCGCCTTCGTATGCGTTGGTCTGTACGTATTCCGCTTGTAATCCGACATCGGTTAACGCTTCCAGCCACAGCGATTTGGGGAACAGGCCGCTGGTATGGCGGTCAATCTCGACCTGGATGTCACCGTCACGATTGATGATGAACACGAACACGGACTCCACTGTGGTGGCATCGGGAGACGGCTGCGCGACGTATTCGATGAACGTCACGTTGCTCTCTTCGGTTGCGCGAGTCCAGTCGACCACCCGAGAGCCGGCGAATGTGTCCCGCAGGCAATCGGGAGCCAGCAACACCAATCCGCCAGGGACCAGATGCGTCCGCGCCGTTTCGATGGCCGCCCGCAGGTCCGCCTCAGTCACCATGTAGTTCACCGCGTCGTGAATGGTGACCACGTTGAAGGTGCGCCCCAGGCGTATGGTGCGCATGTCCCCGAGGTGATGGATGGTCTCCGGGTTCAGCTGCTTCGAAATGTCCAGCATCTGTGAGGATATATCCACGGCCTCAGTGGCGAAATAGCGGGTGAAGTGCGACAGCAGGTGGCCACCCCCGCAGCCCAGGTCCAACAATCCGGGTCGTGGGTCCCACGCCGGCTGGTTCCCCGTCCACCCGAACTTGGACCAAATCAGATCTCGCCACTCCGCGGCTTCGACCGTGTACTCCTCGGGCGGGCTGATGACGGGCCAAAGATGGGCCAGATCGTGGTAGAGGCGCTGGGTCACGGCGAGTTCAGGCCGCCTTCGCGGTGAGGCCATAAGTATCCACGTACAGAAATTCCCGGATCCGGCCCAGGGTCGGTCCCGACGCCGGCGGGTTGTTGTAAATCCAACGTTCCAGATTGCTGATGATCACGCCGGGCTCCAGCTCGATGGCCGGGCGGCCCAATCGCTCCCACCGGGCGATCATGCGCGGGGCGTCCGCCGGAACCGCAAAGTGTGTATTGGACAATATCGCAGAGTAGGCGTTCATCGTTAGACCTCATGTTCGAATTGCGAACAAGTGTACGCTAGCCAACGGATGAGCGCAAGTGGTCATGGCGATGCGTCAGGAGCGGGTTACTCCGTTGTCAATTGATCCAGCCAGGATTCGATGAGGTCGACCCCCCGCGCCCCGGTGCTGACATGGGCGATGCGGCCCTGCTTGTCGATGAACACGTAGCTGGGCACACCCCTGATACCGTATGCCCCCGCCAGATGCGCGCCATCGTCAAACACGTTCGGGAAGGTCAGTTGATTGCGTTCCACGAATTCGATCGTGGCCGCCTCAGTTGTGTTGAACTGCGAAACCCCGATGACGTCGACGCCGGCGGCATCCAGTTTGTCCCGGTATAGGGACGCTACGGCGGGCAACTCCCGCCCACAGTGGGGTCACCAGGGCGCCCAGAATGCCAGGAGCGTGGGCGAACCGTAAGCGTCCGGCAGGGAAAACTCCGACCCATCCAGCATCTGCGCGTTGAACGGTATCGCCGGCTGCCGGTCTTCGGTGGTGGCCTTGGTGGGCGTAGGCCAGGGCGTGTAGGTATGCTGGGGCCGCGGAGTGTACGTAGGCGCCGGCGTGTCGGCGGGAGGGATCGCGCTCGCCGTGGGAGTGGGAGCAGGCGGAGCCGTGGGATCCGCGGTCGGCAGCAGCGTTTCAACAGTGGCCCCGTAATCGCCACCCGGAGTTTCGGCTGGCGTCCGGTTGCACCCAATCAACGTGGCGCATACGGCGAGGAGGGTTACGACCAGAACGAGACGATGCAGCGCCCGGTTGTTGGTTCGGCCCAGGATCGCGGGAGTGATGTGCATCCGGCGGTTCATGGCGCATCTACCCTAGCATATTTTGCGCGAGGAGGCACCGTGCGCTTTCGAAATCGTCGGCGGGAGCGGGCAGGTTGGCTCGCGGAACGCGCCCGGTTGAGCGCCTCTCGGCTCGGTCGTTCGCGGGCGATCTCCTGCGGTGCGATATACTACCGTGCAAACTTGGTTATCCGCCGTTCCCGCGGATTTCTGCCCCTGCATCGGGGGATGCAGACCGGGAGCGGCGCCGCCGACGCAGGAGCTCCCAGTGGTTATATCGAACGAAGACGACACCATCCGCGAACGCACGGAGGCCTGGCGGCAACGGGCCAATTCCGCCCCGAAACGCAAGGGCGCGTACAAGACCCTCAGCCAGCTGCCGGTCGAACCGCTTTACGGCCCCGCGGACCTGGCCGATACCGAATACCTGGCCGACATTGGATTGCCGGGTGAGTATCCCTATCTTCGCGGAGTGCATCCCGCGGGGTACCGGTCCCGACTGTGGACGATGCGGATGTTCGCCGGATTCGGGCAGCCCGCCGAAACCAACGAGCGTTTCCGGTTCCTGATGGACCAGGGGGAAACCGGCCTGAGCGTGGCCTTCGACATGCCGACGCTGTACGGCTACGACCACGACGACGAGCGCGCTCGCGGCGAATTCGGCAAGTGCGGGGTGGCCGTGTCGTGCCTGGAAGACATGCAAACCGTCTTCGACGGCATTCCGCTGGACCAGGTCACGACTTCCATGACCATCAACAGCCCCGCCGCGATTATCTGGGCAATGTACATCGCCGCTGCGGAGCGGCAGGGCGCGTCCGTAGAATCGCTGGGCGGCACAATACAGAACGACATTCTCAAAGAGTACATGGCGCAGAACGAGTACATCTTCCCGCCGAACCCGTCGATGCGCCTGGTGGTTGATACCGTGGAATTCGCCACCGACCGGATGCCCCGTTTCAACCCGATCAGCATCAGCGGATACCACATCCGGGAGGCGGGCAGCAACGCGGTGCAGGAGTTGGCGTTCACGCTGGCGGACGGGTTCGAATACGTGCGCCACTGTGTCGAACGGGGCATGGCCGTGGACGACTTCGCTCCACGGCTGAGTTTCTTTTTCAACGTGCACAACGACTTCTTCGAGGAGATCGCCAAATTCCGGTCGGCGCGGCGGATCTGGGCCCGCGAGATGAAGGAAACCTTCGGCGCCGAATCGGAACGCTCCGCGTGGATGCGGTTCCACGCGCAGACCTCGGGGGCGTCCCTGACGGCGCAACAACCCGACAACAACGTGGTGCGCGTCTCCCTCCAGGCCCTGGCTGCGGTTCTGGGCGGATGCCAATCCCTGCACACCAACAGCAAGGATGAGGCCTGGGCTCTGCCGTCGGCCGACGCCGCTCTGCAGGCTCTCCGCACCCAGCAGATCATCGCTCACGAAACGGGCGTCACCGATACCGTCGACCCCCTGGGTGGCAGCTATTTCGTAGAGGCCCTCACCAACCAGGTGGAGGCCCGCGCCTACGAGTATTTCGAGCAGATTGACCGGCAGGGGGGCGTCATCCCGGCGCTGGAGTCGGGCTATTTCCAGCGGGAAATCGCCGACGCGGCCTACATTTACCAGCAGGAAGAAGATCGCCGGGAGCGTATCACCGTCGGCGTCAACGAATACGTGGACGCGGAGGAGAGCCTGTCCATTCCGATCCTGCGCGTCGACGAGGCCGGCGAGCAGCGGCACGTCGCCCACCTAGACGAGGTCCGGCGCCGGCGCGACGATCGTGAGGTCGCGTCTCGGCTGCGCGACCTGGAGTCAGCGGCCCGCCGATCCGGAAGCGACGCCAACCTGATGTACCCGCTGATCGAAGCGGTGAAGGCCGATGCCACGTTGGGCGAGATGATGGGCGTCTTCCGCGAGGTGTTCGGCGAATACCAGCCCACGTGGGGTTTCTGATTGGAGGCGGACTATGGTAACGGCAGAACCGAAAGGCACGTACACCGTTGCTGACTATTTCGCCACACCGGAAGGAGAGCGGTGGGAGCTGATTGACGGTGTCTTGTATCACACGTCGGAAACGCCCGGCACGTGGCATCAGGAAGTTTTGGGCAGTCTGTCGTACCAGTATAATCGTCAGGACCGAGACGAGCGGTTAGGGGTGTTCTGGGCCGGCGGCCATTTTGCGGTTGTCCTGTCAGAGCAAAATGTGGTTGAGCCGGATTTGATGTTCGTCAAACGGGAACATTGCCATCTGTTCACCGAGCGAGCCTACGAGGGCATACCGGACTTGCTGGCGGAAATCCTTTCCCCGGAGTTCCAGCCCGCCAACACGGAAAGAGATCTGACGGTTAAGCCAGAGCTTTACGCCCGGCACGGTGTGCCAGAGTACTGGATAATCAGTATCCAGGACGAAGCCTTGCGGGCGCTGACTAACCCGATGACCCGCAACGGCGCAGGTCATTACGCTTCGGAAGAGATTTACCGTCCCGGCGATATTCTCGCCACGGGAGCCATCCCCGGCGTATCTTTTGACATTGCCCAGATTTTCAGCGACTTATGGCCTCCCAAAATGTAAACGCTGACGTCTGCGCTCAAAAGTGAGAAAATTACACAAACTCCGGCAGTGATAGTCTCTGATAAGTCGAGGCCGCTGTTTCGCGGGGTGGGGTCGGCATATTGTCATGCTTGCTGCCGTTGCAATGCCGACACGCCAGTACCGCATTGTCTTTACAATGCAGGCCACCACGAGATACCGGTGTGTAGTGGTCACGGCAGGCGTCGGTATTCTTGCCGAGCCCTCTGGTGACCGATACCCCGCAGTGATAACAGCGTCCGCCGGCTAAGGCGATCACAGTATCCAGTGACGGCCAGCAACTCGGTCCGTGCTCGCAGGCCCCGGACTCTTCGTTTAGCCGGCGAAAATATTTGTGCATTGTTTGTGTTTCGCGCCGGCACGGTAGGCATTTTGCCCGCCCTTGAACACGCGGGTTGAAGCAGCGAATGATAGAGGTGCGATTTTTTGTCCAAGGAAAGACTTCGCCATAAATTTTCGGCTCACGGCATAGCAGATTCGATCTGGGGTACTCTCGTGTGACCAAATTCCAAGAGCAGATAGCACCGGCCAAGTGGCAGAGTCTGGCTTGCTCCTCTCTGTGGAATTCCAGCCCATTCTGGTAAGGGGTGAACCGTAACCTGCTCTTGATATAACTGACCGGCGTGAGAGGCTGCAAGCTCGGGGCTGCGTGCAATCTGGTATGCGCATCCTGAGCTAGGATTTCGTTGAACTGTCTCTCCCTTTCGGCGTTCTGGCGCTCTATTTCGGCTATCTTCTTCTGCACTTCGGCATTGTCGCAGAGATGATGATGCTGGGCGCAAAGGTAGCCATGCACGGCATAGGCCCGGCACGAGTTGCCGTTCTTGTAGTTGCCGACGCAGCGGGTCTTTTTGGCGGCGGCAGCAGCCATTGCCGGTTCCTCCTGCGGGGGACCTGTAGGCAAGAGCCTCCTCACCCCATGACCCGGAGGATGATGCCGCCAACGATGATGGTGCCCATCAATCCGATGATAGTGAGGTAAATTCGGGTTAGGCTGGCTTCTACTCGGCCCAGCCGGACGTTGTTCTCCTGCCGGAACTCGCGCTGTTCAGCGCGTAGTTCCTCTCGGTACTGTCGCTGCTCCTCCCGGAACTCACGCTGTTCAGCGCGTTGTTCCTCTCGGTACTGTCGCTGTTCTTCCCGGAACTCGCGCTGTTCGGCGCGTTGTTCCTCCCGGTACTGTCGCTGTTCCTCAATAAACAACGCCATCGTGGCCTCCAAAGCGGCCAGCCGGGATTCGATGGCCGCCAGACGTTGTTCTACGCCTGGCGGTGTAGCTGCTGCTTGCGTTGTCATACTATCTTTTGAATATCTCGTAGCCGGGATTTCAGTCCCGTCCCATTGCGATCAGGAACGGCAAACTGCTACCCCGCTTACGCCGTAGCCGCCTCCTTGGCCTGCTTGGCGGTGTCGATCACCCGTTGCTCAATGTTCTGGGGCACCTGTTCGTAATGGTCGAATTCGAACCGATACGAGCCGCGCCCGCCGGTCATCGACCGCAGGTCCTGCGAGTACCGCTGAACCTCGGATTGCGGCACCTCCGCCTCAAACACGGTGTAACGGGCCTCCGGGACCATGCCCAGGATGCGGCCGCGCTTGCTGTTGATGTCGCTGATGATGTCGCCGGTGTAGGTTTCCGGGACCGTGACGTACAGCCTGACGATGGGCTCCAGCAGCACGGGAGACGCTTTCGTCATTCCCTGCCGCAGGGCCTGGCTGCCGGCGATCTCGAAGGCGATGGGCTTGCCGTCGACCGGATGCGTGCTGCCGTCGTAGATCACCGCTTTCAGGTCCACCACCGGGAAACCGGCCAGCACACCCTCCTTCAGGGTGTTGACCACGCCCTTCTCCACCGCTGGGATCAGTTCGCGCGGCACGCGTCCGCCCACGACCTCATTGCCGAACTCGAAGCCTTCGTCACGGATCTTGGGCTCCAACCGCAGCAGCACGTGGCCATACTGACCGCTGCCGCCAGTCTGCTTCTTGTGGCGGTACTCGGAGTTAGTGATCTGCGTGATGGTTTCCCGATAAGGGACGACGGGCAGTTTGACGTTCAGGCTGGCGCCGAACTTCCGCTTGATGCGGTCCAGCGCGACCTCGATTTGCACCTCGCCCAAGCCCGTCAACAGGCTCTCGCTGGTTTCGGGATTGCGGGTGAACTGCAGGCTGGGGTCGTCCTCGACGATTCGTGCCAACGAGGTCGACATCTTGTCCAGGTCGGCCTGGGTGGCGGGCACGACGGCCAGCGAATAGAAACCCTTGGGGAATTCTATTCCGGGCAGGGTAACCCGGGCGTCGCTGGCGGCGAGGGTATCGCCGGTCAGGGTTGAGCCTAGCTTGCCGATGGCGCCGATATCGCCGGCTACCACCTCAGTCACGTTCTCCTGGCTGCTTCCCTGCGGCAAATAGGCCTGTCCCAGCCGTTCGGACTGGTTCCGCGACACGTTGTAGATCTCGCCGTTGGATTTCACTGATCCGCGATACACGCGGAACATCGACAACTTTCCGACAAACGGGTCCGACGTGGTCTTGAACACCACCGCCGCAACGGGACCGGATTCGTCAGCGTCAACCGCATCGTTTCCTGATGTCTGTGGAGCGTCGGCCGGCGACGGCAGGAAGTCGCGGATAACCTGCGCCAATTCGTCGAGACCGATGCTCTGCGTAGCGGAGGTAACGAGTATGGGGATGAGGTCCCCGTTAAGCACGGCCTGACGAGCGCCGGCGGTCACTTCCGCGGCGGTGATCTCCTCACCTTCCAGGTACTTGTCGGCCAGGGCGTCGTCCGATTCGGCCACCGCCTCGATGAGCCGCTCGCGTGCGCTGTCGAAGTCACCGATGACGCCGGCAGGAATGTCCGACGGCGGGTCGATTACGCTGACCAGGCCGGTGAAGTCCTGCGCCTCGCCGATGGGGAGTTGGAACGGAACACAGCGGCTCCCGAAAATGTCCTGTAGCTCCTGAACATTGCGTTCGAAGTTGGCGTTCTCGCGATCCATCTTGTTCAGGACGAAGGCTACAGGTAGTCCGCGCTCCTGTGCCATGGACCATGCGCGTTCGGTGCCGACGTCGATGCCGGTTGGAGCGGCCACCAGGATCACGGCGGATTCGACAACCCGCATGGCGGCCACGGCCTCGCCGAGAAACTCGTCATAGCCGGGGGTGTCCAGCATGTTGATCTTGTTGTCGCCATCGCTGATCCGCAGCAGGCTGGTCTGGACACTGGAAGACCGCTTGGTTTCCTCCGGTTCGTAGTCCGAAACGGTGTTGCCGTCTTCCACTCTGCCGATGCGATTGATCACGTTAGCGTTGAACAACATGGTCTCGGCGAGGGTGGTCTTGCCCGCCCCGCTGTGAGAGATCAAAGCGACGTTACGGATGGTACTGGCGGATACGGCCATGGTGGTTCCCCTTTTGTCCCAGAAATAGGTTGCAATTAGCGGATTGTAGCGAAATTATGTCGCCCGTTGCAACCGGAGGGCGGCCCGGATAGAATAGTAGGCCAGCGACCGGTAGCGAGCCGCCCCTCGGCGACTCCTCCCTTTGGGGCCGGCCGCTCCTTTTTTGCCTTGATCCGGGGGCCTATCGCTGCGATTTCGGGCGGCTCGCGGGGGAATATCCTGGGTCTTCGGGAAGGTCATCGAGCCGTGCCGCGGCTGAGGCCAACGCATCGCAGCGCTCGTTGTCCGGGTTCCCGCTGTGTCCGCGCACCCACTTGAAGTCGGTGGGATGCCGTTCCAGCAAGTCCAGCAGGCGTTCCCAGAGGTCGGCGTTAACCGCCGCCTCGCGTTTATTGCGCATCCAACCGTTGCTGCGCCACTTCGCTGCCCAGCCCTTGCTGACGGCGTCGACCAGGTAGCGGGAGTCGGAGTACAGCGTGACCTGGCACGGCTTGGTGAGGGCCTCCAGCCCGATGATCGCCGCCAGCAACTCCATCCGGTTGTTGGTGGTCAGCGAGTAACCGCCCGACAGCTCCTTGCGTCGCCCGCGATGGTCCAGGACCACGCCGTAGCCGCCCGGACCAGGGTTGCCCAGGCAGGCGCCGTCGGTGTGGATGGTGACCTCGGTTGTCATTGAGCGTCGGGCGCCATGGAGCGTCAGGCTGCGGGGTGTCGCGCCACCTGCCGCATGACGGCGCGCGTGAGCCCAACGCACTTGAGGCTCACCTTGGCAGCCCACTCGTCCTGAGCGGCGGCTTTCCACGCGTCGGATTCAAGCACCGATGGGCTTTCGATCTGGTATACGGCGACGTACTTGGGGAAGCCGTCAGCGTTGGTGGCCTCCACCCGGTACCGCCGCGCTCCCGCGACCCCGTCGACTGCGCACAAGCCGGGCAGATGGACGGTGTCATACAGGTGGTTGAACTCGTCCTCCGCTTCATCGGAGATGTCCGTGCGGACCACGAAGATGTAGGGAGCCTCGGCGGATTCGTCGCCGGCGTCGGCGATGCGCTTCAGCATGGTGTGCGTGCGGTTCGTGGCGTGGGGGCGGATCTTGGTGGCCCAGTCGCCCTTCTCTCCCTCGATGCGCCAGCCCTCCGAGTAAGGAACGCCGGGTTCGTCGATGGCGTAAAGCGCGGCATAGCGGGCGAACTGCGCCGCGTTGGTCGATTCAAGCTGGTACCGGTTGCACGTGTGAACGCCGGGCGCCTGGCACAGGAACTTTGCGTGTTCCGAGTCATACACCCGGTTGAACTCGGCCTCCCAGTCGGAGGGAATATCCATCTGAACGAAGTAGGCGTAATCGGCTGGCATGACGGGACCTCCGTGGGCGGGGCGTGATGATCGGGATGTCAGTTGCTGCGAACGGTGGTGAGGATGTGGATGGCCAGGTCGCGGCGGACGTCGTCTGGAGTTTGGTTGAAGGCGCTGATGGCGGTTTCTACTCTGTCGATAATCCCAGAGACGTCTGTAGGTGAGAATTCGCTGTGGGGGTCGTAGTCGGCGGAATGACGTGCTTGCTGCGCAACGGCAAATACCTCACCAAAATCGTCTATGGCGGCCATGAACCTGTCCTCGAGGCTGGCGTGACTGAGCTTGTTGCGGGTTGGGCGATGGTCGGCGGCACGGTAAGTTTGTTGCCAAGCCCATCTTTGTTGGTCGGCCGGGGAAGCGCCAACCAGGGTATTGGCGTTGCTGGCGGCCAAGGTGTGGAACATGGCGTAGTAAACGCAGCTGACGGCGCGGCGCAGTTCAGTTTGAGAAGGCGCCATTGCTTCCCCGCCAACGACACCATTAACCAGGGCGCGGGCAATGGCAATAAGCTCCGACGGGTTCATCTGAGGATGCGCTCTTTATTGAGCTCCCAGTCCCATTTGGCAATGTAGTGGGGATGGAGAAATAGATCAACGCCGAGCTCATCCAACCGCGGCCGGATTATTCTCGACAGGCCGATGGTCCTGGAATGGTCCATGCAGGCGTAATCGCCTTCCCACACAATCCACACTTCGAGGTAATCCTCACCGTACCAGTCGTCATAGCGTTGGCGCACTACGATCGGGTCGAAAGTGAGATGGGGCTGGAACCAGCCGTTGAGCGTGTCGCCGATGATGGCGGCGACACGGTCGGTGGTGTCGCTGGTAATCGTAGCCATGGGATTGCCTCTTCAGGGTTCGTCGCGCCATAGTACAATCGACGGCGTTGGCAGGCGACCAGAGCCACCATCATTTTTGCAGGTCAGCAACTATCATGCAAACGAACGACGTTGAAACAACGGGGCAAGTTGCCTCCTTGCAAAACGCCGTGCGTGCTTTGGAACGGCTGGGGCGGTTGCTGGGCGATCAGAAACGGGTAGCTGTTGGCTCGTTGGAAAACTTTGCCGCTTCATCCGAATTGGCGATGTTGGAAAAATCCTTGGCTGACTCCGACAACGCCAAATCCAATGCGTTGCGAGATTTCGTCGAACGCAACACCGATTTGCAGCGATTGGAAGAACTGTTGGCCGAGGCGAAAGCGCGGCCTGTGGAGTTTGACCTCTTTGAGGTGCTCAATCTGTGGTGGCAGGAAGATACCCATTCGCGCGTGCTTACATGGCTGCTTGGACCCACAAACAACCATGGTATCGGGGACTACTTTCTCAAAATGTTCCTGGCTCAGCTCGATTTGCCCGATTGCATCAGCAAAGATGGTGACTGGTCAAAGTCGGAATCGCAACGCGAATGGTACTGCGCGGTGGATGGTGGCGCCGGTTGGCTGGACATACTGGTGACAAACGTTGACCTGAAATTCGCTTGCGCCATCGAGAACAAAACATTTTCACCTGAAGGCGGCCGGCAGCTAACCCATTACCGCAAAGCGCTGGAAGCCGAGTACCCCGCCCCCCATTTCACTAAGCGATACGTATTCCTGTCACCGCGTGGCATGGAATCGCAGTGGGAAGACGAGCGTGAATTCTGGAAGCCAATAACATACACCTCCATCTTGCAACTGGTGGAGCAAACCGTCGAAGATAATGCTGTGAAAATAAGTGAAGACGTTCGCGTATTCCTGCGGCAGTACGCGAATACATTGCGGAGGAAGATCGTGCCTGAATCAAAAGAAATCGCTGAACTGGCCCGCAAAATCTATCTGGAGCATCGAGAAGCGATTGAGCTCATATACCAAAACGGACGACCGGACTACCGCCAAGAGATCAAGCAAATATTTCGCGAGATAATCGCAGGACAAGAGGGTTGGGAACCAAATCATGAAAGCCCATCGCTGGTTAGATTTCGACCGGCGCAATGGGTCGATTTCGCAGGGATGAACACTGGCACTGGTTGGTTGCCCTCCTCCCAATCGCTGATGCTTTTCGAATTTGCCTGCTATGGTGATTTGCCAAGTCTGCAACTGGCCCTTTCTCCAGGTAGCGACACAACAATTAGAGAGAAGCTGCTCAACAGCATCAATCGAAACCCGAAACTATTCAATCGGACAGGAAGCGAATTGGAACAATGGATGCTTGTGGATGTTCGTGAACAAATCTTGGACGAAACCGACCTGGGTAGGTGGGACGACCCTTCCGTCCGCAAAAAGATCGAGCTTTGGGTAAAAAACTTCGCCGAGAACGAGTTCCCGGCGATGAATGAGGTAATCGTCAACTGCCTGCGCGAGTACGAGGCGGAAAGGCACGATCAGTAGGTCAGCGCGTCCGCCGTGCCGTCCGGCAGTTCCACGGCCAGGGCCTGCAGCGTGTGCGCCAGGCCGTGGTAGTAGGCGACTACCACCAGCAGGTCCACAATACCCGCGTCGCCGATGATCGCCCGCAACGCCTCGAACGACGCGTCCGAAACGCGGTGGTGCCGCAGAAGCTCGATGACAAAGCCGGACACGGCGGCATCGTCGCCCGACAGGCCGTTGGGCGCGCGGTATTCGTGGATGGCGGCGATCTCGGTGTCGGTCAGGCCGGCGTTCCGCGCGGCGGGCTGGTTCACTGTCCAGACGTAGTGGCCGGAGGCCTCGCGAGCCGCGGTCAGCACGGCAACCGCCTTGACCCGTGGGTCCAGCGGCGTCTGGAAGCGGACGTATCCGCCGAGGTGTGCGAAGTTGCTCGCCGCCTGCGGGTTGTTCAGGATTGCCGCGTAGTTGCGCTGCACTCCGCCTCGTGAAGTTTCGATGTCGTCCCAAACCGCCTGTCCCGCGGCGTCCATATTTTCCCTGGTGGCGAAGGGTACTCGTGCCATGGTGGGTTGTCTCCTCGGTGTTGGCAGGTTTTATGAGAATATGCTGGCGATGATTACGGCAACGGCCAATGCGCCAACCACGCTGAATGTCGCGAAGTACAGCCGGTTGATGTTGGCATCCAGTTTATCGATGCGTATTTCCATCCGGTTCAGGCCGGCGTTGAACTCTCTGCGCCATTCCTGCTGATTTTCGGTGAATTCGGTGCGCCATTGCCGTTGGTCTTCGGCGACCCTGGCGCGCCATTCCCGCTGTTCTTCCACGAACTGAGCGCGCCATTCCCGCTGCTCTTCCATGAACAGCTCCAACGTGGTTTCCAGCCGAGTCAGCCGCTGGTCAATATCCGGCCCGGGCGTTGCCTGCGTCGTCATGCGGCCTCCGTTGTGATAATCGTGCGGTGCGGCGGTTTGACCCACCGCACCGCGTCGGGGAACTGCCCTTTACAACGGATCAGCCGCCGTTCTTGTCCCAGAGCTCTTCCAGGATTGCGCCGGGCGACATGGGCAGGTTGTCCATGCGAACGCCGATAGCGTCGTGAATGGCGTTGGCGATGGCGGCCATGGGAGGCACGATGGGTACCTCGCCCACCCCGCGCACGCCGTAGGGATGCCCCGGGTTGGCCTTTTCCACGATGACCGTGTCGATCATCGGCAGGTCCAGGCTGGTCGGCATCCGGTAGTCCAGGAAGCTGGAGTTGACCATGTCGCCGGAGTCGTTCATGAAGTACTCTTCGTTGAGCGCCCAGCCGATGCCCTGCACGGCGCCGCCCTGCATCTGCCCTTCCACGTAGCTGGGATGGATCGCCTTGCCGGCGTCCTGCACCACGGTGTACCGCAGCACTTCGACCTTGCCGGTGTCGGGGTCGACTTCGACGTCCACCAGGTGAGTGCCGAAGGCTCCGCCCTCTCCTCCGGGGCTGACGCTGACCTGGGCAGAGACGGGACCGCCGGTCCGCGCCAGCTGTGAGGACAGCTCCTTGAAGGACATCTGCAGGTCCTCGTCGGAGTTGTGCTTGAAAATGCCGTCGGCCAGATCGATCTCCGAAGGTTCCTTTTCCCAGATCTGGCCGGCGCGGTCGATCATCTTCCGCTTGATTTCCTGGGCGCACTCGTAGGCGGCCCAGCCGGTGGCGAAGGTGGTGCGGCTGCCGCCGGTGAGGAAGGTGTAACCCACCGCGTCGGTATCGCCCACGCTGGGCCGGACATCTTCGGCGGGGATGCCCAGAACTTCGGCCGCCTGCATGGCGATGGACGCGCGCGACCCGCCGATGTCGGTGGATCCTTCCACCAGGCCAATGGTGCCGTCGGCGTTGACGCTGATGCTCGCGCTGGACGCCAGGCCGATGTTCATCCAGTACCCGCTGGCCACGCCGCGACCCCGGTTGGGACCGGATATTTCGGACTTGTAGTGGTCGCTGTCCCGGGCCGCCTCCAGGGTTTCAATGTTGCCGATAACGCGGAACTGGGGCCCGTCGACCCGGCGGTTGCCCTCCTTGCTGGCGTTCTTCAGGCGGAACTCCAGCGGATCCATGCCGCATTTGGCGGCCAGTTCATCGACCACCTGCTCGCCGCCGAAGGCGGAGATCGGAGCGCCCGGAGCGCGGTAGGCAAAGGAACGCGGCTTGTTGGTGACCACGTCGTAGCCCTCGACCCGCTGGTTTTCCAGGGCATACGGCGCAAACACGCACTGGGCGCCGGCCGTTACGGGGGAGGAGCCGGGGAACGCGCCAGCCTCATACATGAGGACCGCGTCGGCCGCGACCAGCGTCCCGTCCCGCTTGGCTCCCATCTTGATCTTGACGTATGCGCCGGCAGTTGGCCCGGTGGCCTCGAAGGTCTCGATGCGGGTCATCTGCATTTTGACCGGCCGGCCGGTTTTCTTCGATAGCAACGCGGCCACCGGCTCCAGGTACAGCGGAATCTTTCCGCCGAACCCGCCGCCGATCTCCATGGGCACGACCTTGATGCGGGACACGGGCAAGTCGAGCACGCCGGCCAGGGCGTCGCGGGCGACGAATGCGCCTTGCGTGCTGGTCCACACCGTCAGGTATCCGTCAGTGTTCCACAGCGCGGACGCGTTCTGGGGCTCAATGTAGCCCTGGTGCACCGTGCGCGTGTTGAATTCGCGCTCGATTACGAAGTCGGCCTCCGCGAAGGCGGATTCCACGTCCCCCTGCTCGTACACGAACCGGTTGGAAACGTTGCTGTGCTTGTCGGTTTCTTCGCCGAACTCGGTGGTGGTCATGTCCTCGTGGAGCAGGTCGGCGTCGGCCTTCATCGCGTCCAGCACGTTGGTGCTGGCTTTGAGGACTTCGTAGTCCACCTTGATGAGGTTGACTGCTTCCTCTGCCATGTGGGCAGAGTCGGCGGCGACGGCGGCTATGGGATGTCCACGGAACAGCGCTTTGTCAGCGGCCAGGATATTGTTGCTGGCCGAGCGCGCCGACATCGGCGGGTTCTCCTTGCCGGCGATGGGAAGGTCGGCGCCGGTCACCACACCGCGCACGCCGGGCAGCGCTTCGGCGGCCGAGGTGTCGATGGACTTGATCCGAGCGTGGGCGTGAGGGCTCCGCAGCACTTTGCCGAAGAGCATGCCGGTCATCTCGAAGTCCGCGCCGTATCTGGCCCGCCCCGTCACCTTGTCGGCGCCGTCATGGCGAACCGGCCGCGTGCCGACGACATTATAGTTGGTGTTTGAGAGCACGATATTGGTCATAGGTCGCCTCGCTGCTGATAGTAATTGCCGGCCGATTTTAGCACAGCCCCCACCGCCGCCCCAACCCCGGCCGCGGGTACGGCGCGCATCCTGCGGGAGGATCAGGCTGGGCGACAGGATGCGCGGCCACCTGGTTCAGTACGGATGGGCGTTTCAGAACGTTCACGTCAACGGCAATGGCGGCTGCCACAGTTTGCCGGTCTGGTTGACGGTGATCGAATCAACCCACTTCACCCAATCGTAGCCGCGCTTGTGCGGCTCGACCATTCGCGCGGGAAAGCCGTGCCCGGCGGATAGCGGCATTCCGTCCACCCGGCTGGCCAGCAGGGCGCGCTCGGCTTCCGCCAGGGAATACCGGCGGAAGTATCCCGTGCGTGACCGGATGGTGATGCTGCCCGCGCCGGGTTTGAGTTTGGCACGGATCAGCAACTGAGATACGGGAACGCCTTCCCATTCGCGGGTGGTTTGCCATCCGCCGGTGCAGTCGAGGGTCGCGGTGACGGTTTCACTCCAGGTCTCGAGCTCCGTGAGTCCCATGCGAAAGGGCGATTCCACGTGACCGTCGATGCTGAGGTTCCACGCGGCGGCATCGATGGCGGGCACCTTGTCATTTAGCCACATGGTTACCGGGAAATCACGGCCATTTTCCGGGTACGATCCGGTGAAACGACGCTCCGCTCCGGGGCCGGCCGCCAGCACCCCCGCCAACTCGGCGGTGCGCCAGGCCAGGAACCCGGCCATGGCCAGTCCGATCACCCGGAGGACGTGACGACGGTCGGCCAGGTATCGCCGGCGCAGACTGATGCGGTGCCGGAAGGAGTGCCACAATAACAGGGGGATCAGCATCCATGCGAGGTTCATGTGGATGGTCGTGCCGGAGAACCCCATCCAATCGTACGGGCCGAGATGGCTCCACGCCAATCCCAGGCCAAGGACTATCAGAAGTCCCACCAACAGGGCGATGGACCACAGCATCGAGTTCAGGGAGCGGCGCCAGTTGGTTCGGGTATGCAGCGAACCCAGGATGTTACGGGACTTCCACACGAAAAGCGCGAGGATGGCGAACCCGAAGACCCGGTGCAGGTGCATCGCGCCGATCCACTCGGGGTTCGAGTGCGTGAGACCCAGGTATCCGGTCACCAGCTCGGCGACGACCAGGACAATCAATGCGATGTTGGCCCAGGGGAAACGCATGGCCGCGCGTGGGTTATTGCGACCCGGACGGTTGAGGCGGAGACGCCGAGGGGCCGGTTTTCGGCAGCTTTGACCAGCGTTTCAGGCAGTGCTGTAAAGCAACTCCAATCAGTGCGAGCAGGATTGCAGCGCCGATTTTCGATGCAAACGCTTGGTCCGTCCAGATCCACATGACGAATGCCGAGGCCATCACCGTGTTCATACCCAGAAAAGCGATGGTTATAACCGTCCAGTGGCGGAAACTGCGCCAGTGCATCGCCAGGACTATTTTCCCGTTCAACAGCGCCATGCCGATTACAGCTGCTCGGACCAGGTCAATAAGTTCGCCAACGGCTCCGAACAGCACGCCCGCCACCGTGGCAAGCGCAAGGGAGAAAGCGGCCAGAGCCAACGCTGTTGAGCTCATGAATCTTTGGTCCATCCGATCCCGAAATAAGTACGCGATGCCGCCGGACAACCCGGTCACCATCACCAAACCCATTGCTGGAGCAAGCGCCGTCGCCCAATCGTCCGGGGCGATATGCCTCAATAGGACGATAATTAGAGGTGTCAAAAGCATAAACCCGAAAACCGAAGAGGACAGCCATGTTACGATGGTCATGGCTGCGTTGAGAAAGCTCTGCCATTGTTCCGCTCCGCTCTGCGGGTAACGATTGAATACAGCGATGACGATGGCCGTGACCGCAGTTGCAATCGCCCATCCGGTGAGCCATAGCGCCGGATACTTCAACAGCTGACGAAGCTTGGAACGGAACGAAAAGACATCTGGGGGATAGGGAGCGTAAGGGCCGACTGCTACCTGCGTCCAGCTTCCGTCCGGAGCGCCTACGATAACGCCCTGGTGCTCAAAAGCCACCACCACGTTGTCCGACTTGGCTTCATAATAGATCGAGTACAGGTTGGGAAATACTACCTTGCCGTCGCCGGCATTTGCCTCTTGCATGAGGCGATATTGCATCCAGATATTGGAACTGGTTTGAAGGTATGACGGTGAATAGACTGCTTGAGCCTGATCGTAGGCGGTTGGAGACCACAGAACCTCATTGCCTCTGATCCGGTAATAGCCTCGGGGTGTTTTCGTACTCATATCCCAACGAGTGCTTTTCCATTCCCAATCAACCGGAGCATTGCGCCAAGTCCATCCGCCGTCTTCGCTAACGTAGCTGAACCACACGTTGTCTGACTCCACCTGCCCCGCGGCTATGGCGCCATCCCCGGCCGACCACAGATGGGCAATGCCCACGGGATGCCGGCATCCGGCGGCCAGCAGTACCAGCAGCGTTGCTATGCCGATGCCAAGCGCCTGATGCCATCGGAGGGAATGTTCCATCGTGGCGACCCTCACGAATCTGATCACGTCAGCCAAATCTGACAGTGGGCGCTGTTGCGCGCCGCGCTCGATGATGATCTACGACTCGATGATGATCTACGATAGGTTGACCTGGTCCTGTCCCCAGCCAAAGGGAGCGTTGGCGGCAACCGGCAGAACCTCAAAGGACGGATGCTGTAGCAGAGCCTCGATACACTCATCGGAACCGGCAACGTAGGTGGAATCCAAATCGTAATGCGACATGACAAACCAGGCCCGGTCTGCCGGCCACCAGATATTCGGCAAATTGCACCAGATGGGAATGGTGTAAAAACTGTCTATGGCGCTAATGGCTCCCCGATAGAGCAAATAATGCCAATCATCGCAAACGAACCTTTCCGCATTCAGCGTCTCTGCCGGTGGAGATAATGGGATGCCACCATCAGTTGACATCATAAACATGCCCCCGACGCCCAAATGCCCATAACCCTCCCATACTCCGAAGCAACAATCCTGCGGGGTATCCGTGTAGCCGGCCAGAAAATCAGCCAGGGCGATGCCGACATCATACAATTCTTCGTCGGGATCATATTCCCACGGCGCCGGCCCAATGCCAAAACCCGCAGCGGGAGTTTTGATGCGCTCAAAATCCATTAGCGGATGAACCGTCCGTCCGGCCCATTTCGCCACTTCCGACCAGCGAACCAGTGTCTCGGGAGTGCTTCCGGAAACATTATCGGCCGGGTGGAAAAGGCGCGCGTGCGCCGCAAAGCCAGCTGGTATCAAGGCGTCAATACCCCTGGAGGCGCCATTGATTCCCTGTTCAACCCATCTGGCCTCACTTACCTCGGTGAGGATAGTCATTCCCGGCGGGTGAAAGTTTTCCTGGTGATGCTGTTGCATTGGCCGCTTCCTGTGAAATCTTTGACCGTCCGCCGTAGCGGGGTCGAGTCGGCGTTGGCGCGATCAGGCACGTGGGCTCGGCGCACGGATTACAGTCTGGCGATGCGCGGTGAGAGCAACCCGGATGCCTCCCCATGTTACACTCAGGTTTGCCGCCGCGTCTGGCACGGCCGGCCGGTTGGATTACATTAAGCATAGCGGAGGGTTGGCATGCAGCCACTTTCGGACTTGCGGATTTTGGCCGTAACCGTGTTCCTCGCTGGGCCGTTCCTGAGCATGACGCTGGCGCGGTTGGGCGCCGAGGTAATCAAGATCGAGATACCCGGCCGGGGTGATCCGGTGCGCGGCAACGGCCCATTTGCCGGCCCGGACGGTATCCACTCCGAGCAGCGAACCGAACAGCACGTCGCCACCCGTTTTCTGAAGCGCAGTCAGGGCGTGAAGAGCGTGACCCTGGACCTGAGAAACCCGCGCGGCCGGGAGCTGTTTCTTGAAATGGCCCGCCAATCCGACGTGGTGCTGGAGAACCTGGCGCCGGGTTCCATGACCCGCCTGGGCCTGGGCTACCCGGACGTGGCCGCCGTGAACCCGGGGGTCATTTACGCCAGCATTTCCGGCTACGGACAGACCGGGCCCTATGCCCAGCAGCCGGCCCACGACCCGCAGATCCAGGGCATGAGCGGCCTGATGGACATCAACGGCGAACCCGACGGCCCGCCGACCCGGGTGGGATTTTACATCGGCGATCTGGTGACCCCGATGTTCGCCTCCACCGCCATCTTGTCGGCGCTGCGGGAGAAGGACAAAACCGGCAAGGGTTGTTACCTGGACGTTTCGATGATGGACACCCTGACGTCGCTGATGTTGATGGAAAACCTCGAAGAAGACCTGGCGTCGGGCATCCCGCTGCGCACCGGGAACAACAGCCGCAGCGGGCCGACCGGGCAGTACCACGCCAGCGACGGCGCCGTCATCATCACCGCGGCCAGCGACGATCAATGGCGTCGCCTGTGCAACGCCATCGGGATGCCGGAACTCATCGATGATGAACGGTTCGCCCGTTACCAGGTCAGGTCGGAGAACGCCGCCGCCGTACGCGCGGAGGTCCAGGCCCGCATTGGCGCAATGACCCGTGCCGAGGCCCTGGAGTGTCTTTCCGCCGGCGACGTGCCGTGCGGGCCGGTGCGGACGGTGCCGGAGATACTGGCTGACGAGCATTTCCGTGACCGGGGCGCCCTGCGGCCCATGCGGAACGCCGCCTACAACGGTGAGGTGGACGAGGTGGTCGCGGGCTTTCCGGTGTTGTTCGATGGCCAACCGCTTCCCGACGTCCCCGGCGCGCCCTCCCTGGGCATGCACAACGCCGAGGTGCTGGCCGAACTCTGCGACGTGGATGCGAGCGAGTTGGAGCGGCTGGTAGCAGACGGAGTTGTTTGACGATGAGGAGTGCTTCATCGCCGTGATACGGGTCTGCGGCTAAATTAGAGGAATGATATGAAAACTGTCAGCATAGTCATTTGCTTGCTTATCATGACTCTCTCCTGCGGTTTCCCTTTGGAAGTTGAGCCGACCCCAAGACCTACTTACACCCGCTATCCTACTTATACCCCTTACTCAAACACGAGTGCTGCGCCCAACAAAGTCCATGAAGTCGGCGCAGAGGAGTGGTTTATTGGTGAAGCTTTAGTTGCCGTCGAAAAAGGGAAAGAGATGTTCAGAATCGGTCTTTATGAAAATGCTGTCATAGCGTTCAAGGAAGCTCAGAGTCATCATGGGGAACCATCAAGCGTCCTGGAGAACTGGATAGCTCTCTCTTATGATGCTCTCGAGAATTATGATTTAGCCATCCAGCATCACTCATACGCTATTGCCCTTGGAGATGACGCAATTAATCGTGCGAACCGCGGAGCATCCTACCTCAACAATTTACAGTGTGAGCCTGCGATGGTCGACGCCGAAGCTGCGCTGACGATGGCTCCTAAGTCAACGGATGGTTATCACACTGATGCTGAAGCAAATACCATTCTGGCTACTTGCTACTATTTGCAGGATGATCTCTTGCCGGCCCTACAACACGCCGATGCCGCTCTGGCCTTGGCGAGAGGGTCCAATTATACCGAAGCAGATGTTGCGGCCATTGAGGAATTGCGCGCCTTAATACGCCTCGAAATCAACCCATGAAGGAGATACCAAACCATGCCCCGTATCATCACCAAGCCTCTTCGCTCCGTCATGTTCGTGCCCGGCAACAAGGAAGACTGGATGCGCAAGGCGCCTCAGTATGGCCCCGACGCGTTGATCCTCGACCTGGAGGACTCGGTGCCGGAATATGACAAGGACGCCGCGCGCCCACTGGTAGCGAAAATGATCGACGAGTTGTCGGAACGCGGCCAGACCCTTTTCGTCAGGGTGAACCGGCTGGAAACCGGACTGACCGGTTTCGACCTGGAAGCCGTCACCCGGCCCGGGCTGTACGGCATCCTGTTGCCCAAGGTGGAAACGCCGGCGGACGTGGTGGAAGCGGACGTGCTGCTGCGCTATTTCGAGCGCAAGGCCGGCATGGAACTGAACACCGTCTGCATCGACCCGGGGCTCGAGACCGCTTCGGGGATCCGCATGGCCTACGAGATCGCCGTGGCATCGGACCGGGTGGCGCACATGGGCGGCAGCGGCGGCAAGGGCGGCGATACCGCCCGCAGCGTCGGCTACCGCTGGACCCTGGAGGGAGCGGAAACCCTGTACCTGCGCAGCAAGGTGCTGATGGACAGCCGGGCCGCCGGGATCCAGTGGCCCATCAGCGGCGGGTGGTTCGATATTCGTGATCTGGAAGGCCTGCGCTACTGGGCTAACAACCTGAAGGCGCTGGGGTACACCGGCATGCACCTGATCCATCCCTCGCACGTGCCTATAGTCAACGAGATCTTCACGCCCACGCCCGAGGAAATCGCCTTCTGGCAGGGGTTGCTGGACGCCATGGAGGACAGCCGCCGTCAGGGCACGGCCGCCGTGACCTATGCCGGCGACATGGTCGACGTGGCCCACGAGGAAACGGCCAAGGCGATGCTGGACATGTGCCGCAGCCTGGGGCTCGCGTAACGGGTCTATGGTGTTGCGGCGCGTATTGGATCGCGCCTGGAATATGGTCGGCTACGACGCCGAGTTCTGGCGCGGGCCGATCATCCTGGGGGCCATTCTTGCCGCTCTCACCTGGCTGGTGTGGTACTTTACCAAAGTATCCTGCTCGGATGATAATGCAGCCAAGGGCTTGTGCAATCCCGGAGTATTGGCCGTGTTCGTCAACGCGGACATCATGTCGCGTTGCACGGCCGCCTGGTTGGGGGCAACCACCCTGACGGGAGGTATCAACGCTATTATGCTGAACCGAGAACGAGAGCGCACTGAGGAGGCCAACCGGCGCGTCGATGAGGAACGCAAGCGAGCCGACGAACGCATTGAGCAGTTGATGAACGAACTGCGCGAGGAACGGCGGCAGGCTGACGAACGACTGGCCGAAGAGCGCCGCCTTGCCGCCGAAACTCAAAGAGTGATGATGTCCACGATTGCCGAGCTGACTGGCGCCATTGCTGAACTCCGAAGGCAGAACGGGAACGGCCAGTCGTAATCCGACCCGTTGCCGCTAGCCACCCTCGCCGGCGCGCAGCACCCGCTGGACTTCCAGGCGGCTGGTCACGAAGGCCAGCCAGATAACGGTGACCACGCTTACCGTGGCCAGCACCGCGTAGGCCAACGCCAGCATCCGCCAGTCGGTCTCGAAGGTCAGCGGCGGTGTGGCGCGAACGCCGCCCTCGGCGACCTCCAGGACGGGCAGCAGCGCGGCGCCAATCTGCGCGCCGGCCCAGGTTCCGACGGCTACGCCGGCGATCACCACGATTGCCAGGTTGAACCAGACCACTCCGTTGAGTTGGCCACGCGTGCTGCCCAGCGTCCGCAGCAGGGCGAACTCCGTCTGACGCTCCCGGGTATCCAGCCAACAGTACAGCGCGATACCGGTCGCGCTGGCCAGGGCCAGGGCCAGGAACATGATCACCAGTAGCCCGCCCCAACCCGCGTTGGCCAGGGGCTCCTTGCCGCGCAGGGCCGCCTCCTCTTCCGCGACATGGGTCTTGCCTGCAGTCAGGCCCAAATCTTCAATGCTGGAAACTGCCGCTTCGCTCTCAGCCAGCGCGTGTTCCAAATCGCCGATAGCAATATCGCGATCCAGCCAAACCTCGCCTGAACCGCCGAAAATGCGCCGGCTGTGCCGGTTGGCGTATTCGACGAACTCGCCGAGGTCGGTGACGACGAAAGGTTGCTCCCGAGGGTCCACGGTCGGGAAAAACTCGGCAACCCCCACGATACTGATCGGAAGCGCAAAGGTGGACATTCCGAGGCTGATCTGGTCTCCGACTTCGGAGCCGGTCGCTTCCAGGATGCCGGGGCTGACCAGAGCCTTTACGGGCGGAGCGTTTTCGCCGGGCCACAAACCCGGCGCCCCGATGCCGCCTGGCGACCAACTGAAAACCGCGGAACCGGTGGTGCCGGGCCGGGCCACGTTGCGACTGGTCTCTACGGAATAAAGCCCCGGACGCACGTAATCCTCGATTACGCTCCAGCCGTCGGCGGAGTTCAGGGCGGCCAATACCACCTCGCCGGCGTCGGTGTGCGCGGTCAATCCATCGATGAAGAGCACACCGGGGAGATCTCCGCTGGTCCGCCCGGAGATTTGCAAATTTATGAGGGTGAGCGGAGACACGTCCAGCCGGGGCGCATCGGGGTCGTTGCTGGGTCGGCCGCCCCGACCCAGGCGAAGCATGGTGCTGCCCTGGAGCATTTGCCACTGGCGAGTCTCGCGCACGTCGCCCAGTTGCACGTCGTAGAACCGGCCGGAACCGTCCCGCAGCCGTGCGGTGACGCCCACCAGCGGCTCCCGGCGGACGGGCCCGGTTTGAGTCGTCATGGCCCACAACGACAGGGCGGTGGTGCCTTCCGGCAGCGGCAGGCCTTCCGGAGCGTCCGGGTTGGGCGCGATCCGGGCCATCAGGTCAGGCAAGCCGCCGGCGTCCGCGAAATCGTCGCGCCACCATGCGACGTCCGCCAGCCGAGGCGAATCCACGGCCAGCACCGATACGCGCTGGGATCCGAAGCCCTCGGTCAACAGGCTGCCTTCGGTTTGCATCGCTTCGGCGGAATTGGGCAGCACGTCCGACAACCCCGCGAAGGCCCGCGCGATGCGACCGTTATCGTGTTGTATGCGGATGTCTGCCCCCGTGGCGTAACGGACCCGGTCATCCAGGCTGCGGTTCAGCGTGGCCGAAAACGCGCTGCCTACGACGCCGAGGGCGGTCGCCAGCATCAGCAGGGCGACCAGGCTACCCGGAGCGATTGGGTCTCGGGCGATACGGCGGAGACCCTGCACCAGCCATCCCGGTCCCACCGGTCCCACGATGCGGGCGGATATGCCCAGGAACAACGGGAACAGCCGCATGACCAGCAGCCCCAGGGCGATCAGACCCAACGCCGGCCCCAGCAGCAGGGCGAAATCGATCTCCAGGTCGCGGCTGCCGAGGCTCCGGGTCAACACCGTTCCGCGGTTGGAAATCTGCCACCAGAGGAACGCGATGACCACCAGCGCCAGCAGGTCCAGGTAATAGCGGTGGATGAATGGCGTACGCGCCGGTCGCGCGCCGGATTGGCGGAACTCCACTATGCCCTTGTTCGCCGCGGCCAGGGTGGCGATGGCGAGTACGATCACGGCCAAAGCCGCTCCTGCCGCTCCCATGCCGAAAGCCTGCCAGGACAGGGAAACCGGGGCGCCCGCGGATTCGGCGTCGAATACCAGCCCGCCAAGAGCTCTGGCCAGCAAGGGGGACAGCAGCGCTCCGGCGACCAGAGCCGGGCCGGCCAGGAGCAGACCTTCAACCAGGGTCAGGATTCCGATCTGGAAGGTGGTCGCGCCCCGGCTCTTGAGCATGGCAATCTCACCGGCGCGGGCGCGAATCACCATTCCCGCGGTGATGGTCAGGTAGTAGGCGAGAATGCCCGTCACCAGGAACACCATCAGGAACAGCGGAATTCGCGCCAATAACAGTTGTTCCTCATGGTCTTCCAGGATGCGAATCAACCCCGTGGAGGTGCTGCCGTTTGGCAGGTTGTTGGACACGTCCCGCCGTACTCGCCGCAGATCCAATTGCAGTTCGTCGACCCGTTTGGCGGGAATTCCTTCCCGGTCCACCTGCACGAACCAGGCGGAGCTGGTGTAAATACCGGGATAGCGTCGCCCAATCTGCTGCCGCAGCGCCTGTTCCGAAGTGAACAGCGGAACCAGCGTCCAGTCGTCATCCCGGTACGACAGCGACTTCTGCCGGCGGTACCAGTATTCGTCTTCCAGGTCGGTCGGTTCGATGACGCCCACCACTACGACGGGGGTTGACGCCTGGCCGTCACCGCCGGTTGCCGGCACGATTTCGAAACCCTCGCCCACTTCCAGGTCCAGGAATTCGAGCCCCTGCGAGTCAACCATGATCTCCATCACGATCCCGTCGGTTTCCCCGGTGCTGTCGTCGTAGCCGCCGTCGCCGGTGACCTCTGGCCAGCGCCCCTGGACCAATTGCGCTTGTCCCTCTTTCAACCCGGACAGAAATTGCACTCGCCCCCGGGGGCGAACGTCGTTGGGCAGGTCGAGGTTGGGCCGACCGGTGAAATAGAAGGTCGCCGTTTCGACCTGGAAGGAAACGGCTCCGACGGCGTCGCCCAGGGGTGGAAGGACGCGCTGCGCGACGAACTGCCGGCTCGTGAGGTAGCGGTCGCTGGCTGCAGTCGCGATCCGGGGGTCGTCGAGGTCGTTGAACACGCGTACCCACAGATTCACGTCGCTGGATTCCGCATCGGCCAGGGACCGGCGCAGCGCGGTTTCCGCCAGCAGATCGTTGAAGACCACCGCGCTCGAAAGCAGAACAACGGCCAGCGTGACGCCGAGCAGGACCGTCAGTTCGATGCGGAACGACGACATCAGCCGGCGCCGCGCCAGTACGTAACCCAGGTTGAGGATGGCGGTCATCGTCGGCTACTCGGCTTCTCGCAGGACTTCCGGTGGGCGCAGCCGCCGCGCCACCGCGCCGGCCAGGGTGATGGCCGCAATCGCCGCCACGACGAGACAGACGAACGTCGCGACCAGCCATGGGCCCTCGGCCACGAATATTATGGGCGGGGTGACGGGTCCCCCGGCTGCGTTGCCGGCCAACTCTCCCAGCGTCCAGCGCGCCAGTCCCCAACCGGCCAATCCGCCCACCACGATGCCCAGCACGCCAACCATTACGCGTTCCAGAGCCAAACCGGCGATCCTTTGCCACTGAGGGATGCCCAGCGCCGCTCCCACTGACATGTCGACCCGCTGCTCGCGTACGGCTACCGCCGCGTGGGCGCACAGGGCCAGGGCCACCGCCAGGGCCAGGGCGGCCAGGCCGATACCGGTCAGGGCGTCCCAGGCTCCGCCGGCCAACGGATTCCGCGTTGCGAGATCGACGGCGTCGTCGCGATCCCGGAGAAAAGACAGGCGGTAACCGACGTCCAGTATCTCATCGGCCACCCGTTCGCGGTCTGCGTCCTCAGCCACGTCGAACCACCACTCGTCCGGGGTGATGGGTTGCGCCCCCGGAGCCTGGTTCAACCAGGCCCGCAACTCGTGCACCGACACCACTACGAACGAGCGCCTGGCATCCAGCGTGGGGAAGTGATTGACGATGCCGGTGACCCGGGCGGGCGCCACGTATCCATCCACTGTGATCCTGACCGTCTGGTCGAGGAGGAATCCGGGTCCGGCGAGGGCTGGCAACGGCAAAGGAGCGGGCGGGATCACGATACCCCGGGGGGACCTTCCCAGCGGCTCCTCCCATTTGATCGAGAGCCCGGTGTCGCCGGTGTGTGCTGCTTCAGTGGTCCGTTCGGTGCGATCCGGAACGTTCCCGGCCTGGGGCAAAGATACCCAGGGACCGATGTCCTCAAAGCCCTCGATGACCTCACCGGATGGCGGCTGACCGGGCCCGTACACGGTGATGCCGTCAAAGGAGAGGCCGCCCGGCGGCGTCCGCGCGAATGAGTCGCCGGAGATGTAGAGCGCAACCATCCGCCATGTGTCGTCGGCGCGGGCAGTGGCGCTTTCCTCCGGCAATGGGGCTGTCAGGTGGTGCCATCCCGTCTGGTGTTGGCTCAGCATTCCCAACTCGAGGTTCCGGTAAAAACCACGGTCGCTTCCTATGCGGAGCCACAGGCGATAGCTGGGCAACGGCACTGAGGCGCCAACCGTCGGCGTGTCGTCGCGCCGGACCCAAACGCCGATCTCTTCTGTGCCCTGGGGGATCTCGACTCCGGCGGTTTCGGGAGAAAGGGTCCGTCTCAGCGGCGCGGCCAGCGTGTCCAAAGGAGTGGGCTCCCCGTCGACGAAGTCGTCGCGCCACCAGGAAACCTGTCCAATGGTCAGGGGATCAACGCCCAACACGGTACCGCGCTGGAACGGCCCATCGATGAACCCGACCGGCTCCCGAATTACGGGGGACACGGCTTCGACTCCGTCAATCGACTTGAGCTGATCGACGCGCTGCTGCTCGGTTCGCCCGATGAAGCTCGTCCCGCCCAGCGTGATGTCGCCGCCGACGCCGTGGTTTGCCTGGTCGGCTTCGCTGCGCGCCAGGGTGGTCTGAAAGGTTCCGGCGAACACTCCCAGAGCCGCCGCCAGCGTCACGACCACGGTCAATGACGCGTAGGGGAGCGGATGGCGGGCCATTCGCCGCAGCGACAGGCTCACCCACGCCGGGGCCAGTTGCCGGGACAACCACGCGGTCCCGGTCATCAGCCACGGCAGGGCGCGCAGCAACAGAAAGGCCAGGGTCAGCAAAGCCGCAGAGGGCGCCAACAGCAGTGAAGGATCCAGTTCCGGTCCCCGGCCGGCGAGTTGAGCTTCCACGAAGCCGCCCCGTTGCCGGATCTGCCATACCAGGACTACCAGGGCGACCACCGCGATCACGTCGATGTAGTAACGCTGCAGCCACGGCGCGGACGGCGGACGAGCCCGCGATCGCAGGAAATCGAGAATCCCGAGACGCGCCAGGCTTCCGCCGGCAACGGTCAAAACCGCCAGGCTCAGCAGCCCCCCAATGGCGCCCATGGCGTACATCTGCCACGACAGGGAGACCTCGAGAGGGGCCTCGCCGGCGCCGACGCGGGCCGCCGGGTTGACCGTTTCCACCAGCAGCAGGCTCCCGATTCCCCAGGCCAGCAGCGGCCCGATCAGGGTCGCCACGACCACGATCAGGCCTTCGCCCACCGCGAGCAGGCCACCCACCTGGCCGATGCTGGCGCCCCGGCTGCGCAGCATCGAGGATTCCGCGGATCGAGCGCCGGCCAGCAGCCCCACGGCCAGCGCCAGGAAATACAGTATGACCACCACCACCAGGGAAATGAACAGGATCAGCGGCGCCCGCGCCAACGTGAGTTCCCGTTGGTACGTGGCCAGCACTCCCGTGTTGCGGCTGTTCTCCAATCCGGTCAACACGTATGACCGCGGGAAACGGCTGTTGATGTCCGTCTCCAACGCGGTCAGGTCGTCCCGGGTTTGTTGCACTGTGGGGGAGGTGATGACGTCCGGGTTGACATAAATGAACCAGCCGTAATCACCCACCAGGGTCGGGAAAGGTTTGCCAATCCCGTCAAAGAAAGCCTGCTCGTTGACGAAAATGGGCGCCACGGGCCGTCCTTCCCAGTCGCCCATCCTGAAGTAGTCGGCGGAGCCCATCCAGTACTCTTCGCGCGGGTCGATCGGTTCGGCGATCCCGACAATGTCGATCCCGATGTATTCGGGCGGATCGTCGTCGGTTCCCGGGAACACCACCAGCCAGGCTTCTTTGCCGACTCCCCATCCCATGAGGCGGGAAGTGTCAACACCCAGCACGCCCTCTATCCGGGGGCACCCGTCGGAGAGGTTGACGCAGGACCCCGGGTCATTGCCTACCGTGGGGGTCGGCCAACGACCTTCCACCAGACGGGAGTGGGATGCAAACTCCGTAACGAAAAATGGCCGGCCCAGCGGGACGTCTACGATCCCGAACGGCGCGCCCACCTGGACGAAAGGCAGCGTGGGCAGCATCTTGGCGTAACGGTTCTGGTCCCGCCGCAGATAACCCACGGTGTCGTCAATGATCTGCTCGATGTCGGTGCGTAGCGACGCGTAATCTTCGGGACCCAGCGGACGGTTGCGCACTACGATCTGGGTGTTAATAACGGTGGAGGACGTGACCGCCAGCGAGTGCCGCAAGCCGGCCTCGGCGAGTCCCTGCGAATACATCGCGCCCAGCGCCATGATCGTCACCGCCGCCAGAACGCCGAAGGTGGTGACGGCCAACAACCCCCAAGCGGAACGTATCCGCCGGGGCAGCAACCACAGCAGCAGGGCAAAATTACGGGTCAAGGCGTGATGCTCCGGGCCGAACGCCAGCGCCAGCGAGTATCTGCGATCACCGGTTTTCGGACGCCACGCGCTCGCGTACCAACGGCAGAAGTTCGTCGGCCGCTCGCCGGCATTCCTCCACGTGGGGGAAGCCACTGAGTATGAACTCATCGATGCCCAACCGCCAGTAGTCCAGCAGTTCGTCCGCCACCTGTTCCGGAGTGCCCACCAGCGCGCTGCCGCAGTTGACCCGGACCTCAGACAGGCCGTTCCACAGGTGGGGCCCCAATCGATGGTCTTCGGCTTCCCGGGCCTGTGCCTGCTGCCCGACCATGGGCGTGCCGGCTATAGCCGACTGCCGCTGCGCCTTGACCTCCGGGGCGGCGTCGGCGATGAGCCGCTGCGCCGCTTGCCAGGCCTCGTCCTCGTGGTCCCTTATCACCAGGTGGGTGCGCAACCCGAGCGTGAGCGGTCGACCCGTGCCGGAAAACTGCTGTTTCAGGTCGGACACGCGCTGAGCAGTGTCTGCCAATGGCTCGATCCAGCCCAGGTGCACGTCCGCTTGGCGGGCGGAGAGCCCCAGGGCTCGCGGCGACGCGCCACCCAGGTAGAACTTGGGAGCGTCCTGACCCGGGGCCGGCGCGCAGTAGGCGTCGGCCAGCTGGTAGAAATCGCCGGTATAGGTCACCGGCTGGGGGTCTTGCCACAGGGCGCGGCAGGCTTGGATGAACTCTTCCGCCCTCTCGTAGCGGGTTGCGTGGTCGCTGACCTCGCCCACTCGTTCAAAGTCGTTCTGGATCCCGCCGGGCACGATGTTGATGTCCAGGCGACCCCCGGATATCTGGTGCAACGCGGCCGCCATCTGGGCAAACAGACCCAGGGCGATGAACCCGGGTCGCACCGCCACCAGGAAGCGAATTCTGGAGGTCACCGCCGCCAGCGCCGTGGCCGTGGTCCACGTCTCCGCCAGAGGAGCGTCCTCCGAGAATAGCCCGTTGGCGAAACGGGTGGGAATCAACATCGAGTAGAAACCGCACTGCTCCGCGGTTTCCGCCACTTGCCGCAGGTAGTCGAAAGTAGGTGGACGGTCCGCACGGACCGTGCCGGCGCGCGCGCCATCGCCGTCAATGGGTATAAACCAGTCAAAACGCGGTTCAGGGCGAAACCCGTTGCTAGTGGCCATAATTCACCGGTCGATTCAAGGATAGATCAAACAACGGGCAACATCGTACAAGTTACGTTCGCCGGCGGTCAATTTGAGCTGGCGAGCCGGCAGGGCAATCGCATTTGGAATTTACACGGTCGTCACTCCGGCTTTCGCCGGAGTCCAGAGTCCTCAAAGTGAAGTTATCGTCAACAAAACTGGTGATTCGAGATACTGTATTCTTGCTTTCGCGGGAAAGACGACGAGGGTAGTAGTGTTGTCCGTGATGAATAATTGAAATGCGGTTGCCCTGGTGAGCCGGGCAAGCCGTCATTTAAGTACTACCGGATCGAGAACGTCGATTGCCGCGTCCTCGCCAACGGCAGACCGCTTGACGAATGAGCGGCCGACGTTTTTTTCCGAAACTGCAAACCAGACCTTCCGGGGTGGCTCAAGCTACTCCGGAATCGCGGTTTCCCGTATCGAACCCCAAACCTGTGTTGAGGATTTCCGATGAACGCAACGCCCAAACTTACCGGCACCTTCTCGCCCGGCGGTACTACAATTTTCGTCGAGGCTTTCGGACTGCTCTCGGCGGCGTTCGATACCAGCAGACTGATCAACGCCGAAGATGAAGACCTGTACAGCGTTTTCCACGCACGCTCCGTGCTGATGAGTTGGTACGGCGCGGACTGGACGACCCGGCGCCCCCTGGCCTGGGATATGCACGAGGCCGAGATCACGGCGGGCGAGGACAATCTGGGCCCCGGCGCGCCGCGCATCGCCTACGCGCAGGTTGGAATGGCGTCGCCCCATCCTGCGGATCTGGCGCTCCGGCTGCCCGCGCTCATCCAGTGCTTCCACGACGCCGTGGGTCGATTTGGCGATATCGAGTTTTCGGCAATCCAGGTGAAGGCGTATTTGATTACCCCCAGCCCTGCCAGTTGCCTGGGAGACCTGATCAGCTCCAATAACTGGTTCAACACCGTCACCAAAGGCAGGGTTAATGCCATCATCACCTTCGACCAGGAAGCTCTCGGCGATGCCGAAACCAAGCGCTTCGCGAGGTTGCAAAGGGGAGTGAACGTACCATTCACCTTCGGACCACTGACCGAGGCTTCCGCTGACCACCGCATTAACGACCCCCACAAGATGTCACACCTCCATAAAGAGGCTCAACCCGCCGATGTGGGGTTGCCGGTGACCCTGTCCGAATGGACACCGGGCGCCATCGGTTGGGTTTTGGCCGCCGTCGTCGATTGCATTTGCACCCACACAGTAGACCGCCGGGATATCATCATCCGCATCACGCGCACCGACTGACCTCGCGGATGCTGCTGTGTCGGTTGGTTTCTGGCTTTCTCCGGAGCCGGGGCGGTTGGCATGCAGGAGGCGATTGTCCCGCGCCCAGTTGGTCTAACGCTCTGGCGGCTCGGCTTCTACGGCGTCGTCGCCTTCCCCATCGACAACGGGCTGCGGCATGGGCGGGTTCGGATTCGCTTCCATCTCGCGCTGGTACCACATGAACATCACGATCCCGGCGGACAGGATGCTCATCATGTCGCCCGGCACCCACAGAAGGAGGCCGCCGAAACGCTGGTCGTCCAGATGGGAGAAGCCTTCCCACGGCCGGGGGAGGTCCTGGTAGGCCGAGTAAATCAGCTCTTCCTGGAACGTTATGCCCGCTCCCAGCAGCGTGTTGGGGAGCACGATCAGGCCGAGGTAGAGCACCCGCAGTCCGTAGTGCAGCCGGGAACGGTGCGGCTTGGGGTCGATCACGATCCACCAGAACAGGAACCCGCTGGTCAGCATCGTGCCGTGCATCAGTTCGTGCACCCAGTCGTTGTGCACCGCCAGGTCGTGCGGCCCCGGCGCCTGCCAGATGAAGAGCAGAGCGAGGAACGTGACGGTGGTGAACACCGGGTTCGTGATCCTGCCGTAGATCCACCGGGCCAGCGGTGAGCGCACCAGCCGCCGGACGATGTGCTGCCGTGCCCAAGTGGGCATACCGCGCAGCATGGGCGTCAGCGGCGCGCCGAGCAGGATGAGCAGCGGGCCCACCATGCGAACCATCAGGTGTTGGACCTGGTGAACGGAGAAATAATGCTCCGCCAGCGGTTCGATGGGCGATTGCAGCGCCGCGAAAAGCACCAGGATTCCGGCGAAGAAACAGCCCTTCTGCCACGCGTTGACGCGATGCGTCGGGTTGGGCCAGTTGTTAAGACCGTTTACATAAAGGTAGACCGCTCCCATCAGGAACAGGCTCGGCACCGGATTGGTGATGAACCCCCACGCCGTCGCCGGTGTCTGGCCCGGCGGGATGCCCTGGTGCGCGGACGCGATGCCGACGTTCAGGGCCACGCCGGCCAATGCCGCGGCCGCAGCTCCAACGGCCCAGAGACTCCAGCGGTGGCCAAAAAGCGTGGTCATTGCGATCCGTCCCCGCGCGCCGCTGCCCGCGCCTTCTGGTTCTGGCGCACCCTCCACGTCAGGTAGCCGGCGCCAACGATCAATATGACCGCCACGCCGATGAACACCAAACCCGCCGTCGGGTCGGTGGTGGGCGTGGGGACGTCAAACACAAACCCGTCGGCCCCGTAAGATCCCCCGGACGGCGGTTCGATCAGGATGGTGGTTTCCCACCTTCCGGGGTCGAACTGCAGGGTGGCCGTATAGAGCCCCGCAACGTTCGGGCTCAGCGCGATGTTCTCCCCGGTTTCATCGCTTTCGCTCCACGTGGTGAGCACTGACACCGTCAAGTCCTCTGCGGGCGTTCCGGTTGCGGTCTCGGTAATGCGGATGAAGAATTGCACTGACTGCAGTGAAGGTAGCGTCTGCGCGTCGACGACCACCGTGTAGGGCCCGGTGACCGATTCGCTGCGTCGCGAATCCTGTCCCACAATGTCCTGGCTCCAGGTGACGCTCCCTAACCACCACCAGAGTCCTAGCGCGGCGCACACGGCAAGGGTTGGGGGAAGCGACTGGCGGATGAGGGTCATAGTTCACCTGGCAATAGTTCACCTGGCAATGGAGGAGCGAACCAGCGTCCGCTCCTCCATTTTACGCTACTGAACGACCTGCTCCGCTACGGCTGGAAAGTCTTGCGCCAGATTCCCGGCGAGCCGGCGGCGTGGGTCATGACGTCACGCATCCGACCGTTGTCCGGGTGGGCCTCCCGTTGCTCAAGCCAGGGGGCGGTGGAAGAGACCTCAGGATTCTCAAATTCGTACACCGTGGCGTAGGCCGGCTCTCCGCGTACCGACTTCCACCGGCGCCCGCGAATGCAACCGGGAACCTTCTCATAGTTCGGCACGTAAACGGTCGAGTACCAGTTGTTCCACTCCGCGTCGCTCGCCTCGGGCACGTCCATCCGTCCAATCTGCAAAGCGGGAGACATGTCCGCGTTGGCCAGCTCGTCGCTCAGATCCGTGGGGTGGATCATCTGATAGACGTTGTTGATGACCGTCGTAGCCACCGCGCGGGGGCCGACCCTCTGGCCCCAGGGCGTGGGCGGCCGGTTCTTGAACGCATCGGTGTTGATCACGTCGGCCGATTCCAGCTCGTACATCGCCAGGTGCTTGGGGCCGCTGCTGGTGGCCTCGTACCGGGCGGCGTTCAGGACTCCGGGCACTGACAGGAGTTCCTGCAGGTGCTCGGTGTTGTACCACTGGTTGAACTCTTCCTCGACGTCGGCGGGAACTTCGCACCAGACCATCATCAGGCCGGTGCCGCGCTTCTTGGGCATGGTGGCTCTCCTTGATCTTGAGTTCGTGAGCACGGATCGGGCTAAGTCTAACATAGGCCCCACCGGCATTTGTAACTGGAAACACCTCGAACGGATGCCCCGGCGGCCCCCGGCATTGGGATGTCAGCAGCAAAGCCATGAGGCCGCTGTGATAACATTGCCACCACCCTCAAGGTTCCTGCGTTTACCATGACCTACTCGCTGTTGTCCGGCCTCCGCGTACTCGAAATCGGCTCCATGATTTCCGCGCCCTATTGCGGCAAATTGCTCGCCGACGCCGGCGCCAGCGTAATCAAGATGGAGCCGCCTGGAGTGGGCGAGGACGCCCGGCGCTATGGCCCATGGCCGGACGACGTGCCGCATCCCGAACGCAGCGGGCTCTACCTGTACCTCAACGCGAACAAAGACGGCATCACCGCGAACCTCGATACGCCGACAGGTCGCGCAATTCTCCGTGAGCTGTCAGCAAAATCCGACGTGTTGGTGCACAACGCGCCGCCGGCCGACATGGACCGATTGGGGTTGGACTACGACGCCCTTGCCGGTGGAAATCCGCAACTGGTTATGGCCAGCATCAGCCCGTGGGGTCTGTCAGGCCCGTGGCGTGACTACAGGGCCTACGACATCAACCTGGCCGCCATCGGAGGAATCTGCGAGGGGCTGGGAGCAGCTGACCGGGAGCCGTTGACCTTCGCCACTCCGGAGGTCGGATACTTCGCCGGCATGGCCGCAGCTTCGTCCATCGTCATGGCGCTGCTCGGTCGGGAAACCCACGGTGGCCAGCACATCGACATTGCCGAAGCCGAAACTATGGCCGGCCTTTACAACGGCCCGGAAGCCCTGATGGCCGTCTATGAGTGGCGCGTCACCCGGCGCACCGGCCACCACGCCCTTGACTTCCCGTATCCCAACTGCATTCTGCGGTGCAAGGACGGCCACATCTTCGTCGGTTCGCCGGAGGGCCGGCAGTGGCGGCGACTCCTGGAGATCATGGGCAACCCCGACTGGTCGCAGGAACCGCGGTTCCGCAACCGCACCGCCATGAACAACCTCTACGCCGACGAGGTGGACGGGTACGTGGAGGCCTGGCTGGCCGACTATACCAAGGCCGAACTACTGGAAATCGCCCTGGAAAACCGCATCCCTCTGGCGCCAGTGCGCACCTACGAAGAAGTGCGGTCTGATCCGTCGCTGGCTGACCTGTTCGTGGTGATCGAACGCGATGACACCGGCCCGGTGGCTTACCCCGGAACGCCTTACCGATTGCCCGCAATGGACGCATCCAACCCCAGACCTGCGCCCACTTTAGGCCAGCACAATCCGGCCATTCTCTGCGATGAACTGGGATACTCAGCCGCGGATCTGGTGAAGCTGTACCAGACCGGGATCATCTGACCACCAACGTCAGCGTGCCGTCCCGCGCCAGCGGCGATCGCTGCCTTCTCTCGTCCATCCACCATGCTGATCCGAACATGCTGATCCGAATTGCGATTGCTTGTGTAGTGGTTTTTCTGGGCAGTTGCCTGGTCGCCCGGCAAATCGCGATCCGGAAGAACCACCGTCCGGAAGTCATAATCATTGCCGGTATCATCGTCGGCGCCATTTGCTTTGGACTGCTCTGGACGCTGAGCCTCGTTTACGGCGGCGGATACACGAAAGTCGCGGCAGGGGCGCTGCTGTCCGTCATGCCGGCGGTTGCCGCATGGATCGTGCCGCCTCGCGAACAAAAGTAAGAGTGCAACATGGTCGAACCGTCCAATTCCAACAACAAAAGCGCGGAAGCCCGCCCGGGCGTGTTGAACGGGTATCGGGTGCTCGATTTCGGTTGGGTGCTGGCTGGCGCGCTGCCCGGCATGGTCCTGGCCGACATGGGCGCGGAAGTCATCAAGGTCGAAACCCGGCAGCGTTTGGACTACATGCGCATGGGCCGTCCCATAGTCGGCGACCAGCCCGACCCGGAGCAGAACCCGATGTTTCACAACGTGAATCGGGGCAAGCTCAGCGTCACCCTGAACATCGCGGAACCGGACGCCGTGGAGTTGGCCAGGCGGTTGGCTGCCCGCAGCGATGTGGTCATCGAAAATTTCTCGCCGGGCGTCATGGACCGGTTGGGCCTGGGATACGAGGCGTTGCGCGCGATCAAGCCGGACATCGTCATGGCGTCCATTTCCTCCACCGGGCAGGAGGGGCCTTTGCGTGATCTGCGCGCCTACGCGCCGTCCATAGGCTCGCTGTCCGGCCTGGACAGCGCCATGGGATACGAGGGCGGTGGCCCCCTGGGGCTGAAGCACGCCTTTGGCGACATCTGCGGCGCCCTGCACGCCGTCTTCGCCATATCGTCCGCGCTATTCCACCGGAACCGCACGGGTCAGGGCCAGTACATCGACGTATCCATGCTGCGGGCAACGGTGGTGACCCAGGGCGTTGGGCTCATGGAGCAGGCTCTGACCGGGCGTTCTCTCCCGCCTCGCGGCAACTATGACCCCACCATGGCGCCCTACGGGAACTATCCGTGCGCCGGCGAGGATACCTGGGTGTCCATTGCCGTCAAGTCGGAGGGCGAATGGCGTTCCCTGGTCCTGGCCATGGGCTCGCCGGCCTGGGCGGCCGATCAGCGGTTCGCCAGCCAATACCGGCGCCAGCGTCACCGGCGCGAGCTCGACGCGCTCCTGAGCCGGTGGACAGCCCAGCACGAGCCGGAGGCCATCACTAACCTGCTGCAATCGCACGGTGTGGCTGCGGCGCCGGTGCTGGGCGCCGCGGAACGGCTCTTCCATCCGCACTTCATGGCCCGGGGCCTGTACAGCGATACGGAACACCCGGCGCTGGGCGCCGAGCCCGTGTTCAACCTGATGTGGAACCTCAGCAAGACACCGTCGCAAGTGCGCCGCCATGCCCCGCTGTTAGGAGAACACAACCGCGAGGTGCTATGCGGGACGTTGGGTTTGAGCGAAAGCGAGCTTGCGGAGTTGGGGGAGCGACGGGTGGTATATTAGCTACAACCCCGGACACTGATATCCATTCAGAGGGTATCAAGATGCTACTCGGCAACCACGATGAAAACGCGTAGGCGGAACAAAAGTTTTCTTTGGTCCCTGCAAGGCCTGGGCACGTTCGTGGGAACGGTCGGTGGAGCCGCCGCCACGGCGCTCACGGTCAAGCTTCTCTATGTTGCGCCCGATCAAGGCAACCTTTGGCTAGCCGTGGTCATCTCTGTGACCGCGCTGGCAGCTTCCGCAGGTTATCTGTTTCGCGGTTTACGAAATGGAAGGCTCGATATTCAGGGTGCACGCGACAATTCATAGCAATGGACGCCCAATCAAATCACTTCCAAAGCCTGGCGATGACAGTATTGGCCATCGCTACCGCGGTTATCGGATTCGGCTTGTTCGGTTCTGGACTTCAGGATGGGGGAAGCATCTTGGGTACCAGCCGCCTAATACAATGGATTTACGGTTTGATGGCTCTGCTCCATTATGGAATTGTTGTGGAATTGGTCAGGCGAATCATTCGGCAAAGTGATCCAGTCACCGGCGAACAGGTAGCGAATGGCCCGTTGCTCTTCATGGCGCTGCAAATGGCCTACGTGGCGATGGTCTTCATCGTTGGTGCCTTTGAAAACCCGACGAATTAAATTGGGGGGCCTATCGGTATGGTTCATCAACAATCCCAGCAACAGGTCGTCGAAACTCTGCCCGAGGTGGAGGGTGGCATCTCCGATGAAGCCCTCGCCGCCGCCCGCGCCATGATCGGCGTGCGGATGCGCACCGAGCAGTACGTGCGCCAGGCCACGCTGGACACCATGATCAATTTCGTCAACGGCATCGGCGACGCCAACCCGCTGTTTCGTGACCAGGAATACGCAGTTTATTCCAAGTACGGAAGCGTCGTCGGCCACCCGTGCGCTCCTTACATGCGCCACTGGTCGGGCCGCACCCGTTGGGGTCTGCCGGGCGTCCACGGTTTCTTCGCCGGCAACGACTGGGAGTTCTTTCGCGTGCTCCGGCCCGGCGACGCCGTGAACTGCGTGGAGCGCGTGCTGGACGTGCAGGAAAAGCAGAGTGCCTATTCCGGGCGTCTCGTCATCCAGTACGTGGAAACCACTTATTCCAACCAACGGGACGAGGTAGTGGCTCGCGTCGTCGGCTGGTGCACCCGCCACCAGCGGCGCGCCTCCCGGGAGCGCGGCAAGTACGCCGACGTGCCCAAGCGCCACGAATACACCGAGGATGAACTGGCCCAAATCGATGAGCAGGTGCTCAACGAAACCGCTCGTGGCGGCCAGCCGCGTTACTGGGAGGACACCGAGATCGGCGAGGAATTGCCCACCGTGGTGCGTGGCCCTCTATCACTGCAGGACGTGAGCGCGTTCCTGGTGGGAACCGGCCGTTCCAGCGCCCACGGCGTGCTGCTCCGGGAGGCCATGCGCCATCCCAACCACTTCTTCCGGAACCCGGAGTCCGGCGGCGGCCTGGAATATACCGGCATCGGGCACCTGCGTGACTCGGTCGCCGAGGCGGTGGGCGTGCCCGGCGCCTACGACTACGGGCCGCAGCGGGTGTCCTGGCTGGGAACCCTGATGACCAACTGGATGGGCGACGACGCCTTTCTGAAGCGCCTTCGAGTGGAAACCCGGCGGTTCAACGTTTACGGCGACACGCAGTTCTGCAAGGGCCGCGTCGCCCGCAAGTACATCCATCAGGGCAACGCATTGGTGGACGTGGACATCTGGGCCGAGAATCAACGAGGCGAGGTCACCGCTCCCGGAACGGCCACCGTGCTGCTGCCTTCCCGCGATCCGAGGAATCCCTGGTTCACTGATGGCAGCCAACTGTCGCTGCGGGACGTGACCCTGCCGGAAGAAGCGCCGCCAATCCTGCCGGTATGAGCGCGCCTCAGTAGGCGAATATATCGTCAACGAGGCAGGTGAAACCGGGCAGGACCGGCTCACAGTCCAGGGTATCCCCGGGGCCAAATCGCCGCACCGTGCCGTCGTCGTGGTGCGTGTGTATCTCTTGCGGCACGGGATAGATGACTACAACCAGGCGGACGCCGGCGTCGAGCCACATTTGTGTCTTGGCGTCAATATAAGAGGGTTCGTCAAAGATGGATACGACTTCCACTGCTAGTTCCGGCATGGTTGTCGGGTAATCATTAGTGGGCGGCCGGTTCCCCCAGCGGGCATGTGAAATGAAAGCGTAGTCCGCAGTGAGCACAGTATCAGGATCCTGCTCGAGCCGGAAGCCGCAATTCACCACGCAGCGGCCCAAGTCACGGGCGCGTATAAAGTCTCCGACGCGCAAATTGATGAAGGCTACAGCCCCGCCGTGATGCCAGTCGTTGAGGGGCATCGTGACTAACTCACCGCGAACGAGTTCGTGGCGCAGGTTATCCTCCGGCATATTCAGCAAGTCGTCGGCCGTTAGCAGTTTTTTGGCGGTGGTCATGGTATAAACCTCCCACTCCAAGTCTCAGTAGGCGAATATATCGTCCACGGCGCAGCCAAAACCGGGCAGGACCGGCTCACAGTCCAGGGTATCACCGGCGCCAAATCGCCGCACCGTGCCGTCATCGTGGTGCGTGTGTACCTCTTGCGGCACGGGATAGATGACTACAACCAGGCGGACGCCGGCGTCGAGCCACAGCCGTATCTTGCGGTCCAGCTGCGGCTGACGGTCATTGGGTGAGAAAACTTCCATGACCAGGTCGGGAATAACTTGCGCATACCCCCGGGAGCGCGGCCGGGTGGACATGCGCTCGTAGGAGATAAAAGCGTAATCAGGCGCGAGGACGGTATCCGGCGCAACCTCGATCCAGAACCCGGTTTCCGCCATGCGGCTGGTGCCAAGGCGATTCTGCCTGACGAATCCCCCCACCGTAACCGTAAATTCCGCGCCCACAAATCCATGGTCATCCCCGGCAGGCGGCATTTCAAAAAGTTCCCCCCGGATAAGTTCGCGCCGCATATTATCATCGGGAATAGCCAACAAATCGGCGGCGGTGAGTAGTTTTTTGGCGGTCGTCATGGCATGGTCTCCGGTTCATTTCGTCGCGCTGTTGCCATTTCTTGCCCTGGTGCTGGCATTGCTGCCCAGGCCCAAGAGCACTCCCACCGAAACCTTGATAATCCAGTCGGCAGTAGTGAGCATATCGGACTGGGCTGTCGTCAACTCGCCGTCAGGAATCGTCGAAAGCCAGATCCAAATTCCGAAGCCAAGAATAAGCAAAGCGGATGGCACAGCAAGTTGCGCCAGAAAGGGCATTTCGCGGAGGTTCATCGCTATGCCGAGGAATTTATGATCGGCGATCTGACCTGCTGACCGGGCCGGTTTTGCTGGGATTGCGACGATGCCACACGACAATCCTGCCCACGGCTACCACAAGACCAATGATGCCAAGACCCACCAGGGTCATGCCAATGTACGGCGCAAATTGTTCCATGACGATTGTCCTTCCGTTTTGTTACTATAGTACAGCAGGATTGCGCAGCGCCGTACCTGCTTGACAACCGGGGCAAGGAGCGCAAGCGTGATGAGTTGGCTCAGTAATGCCGTGAAGAGCGCACGCGCGACGCGTTGGGTTACCAATGCCATCTTTTTCACTGGCATACCTGCCGGCATTGTGGCAGGGCTTGACACCGGAGGACAGTGGAACGTTCCCTATTGGCTCATGTACACCTGCGCCCTGGCCATCGCGGTAGTCCTGGTGGCTGCGATAGTAGTGCTCATGTTCGGGAAGATTGAGTAGCCGACTCTCGCTATCGCGCTCCCGCCCGTGCCAGGTTCAGCGCCAGCAGCCGCTCCAGTATCTCGCCGTCCGCCAGGTCCGCCGGCCAGCCGTAGGCGTCGGTCACTGCCGCGTCCAGCCTTTCGTGGGCGTTGGCCAGCCAGGTGGGATATTCGTTGTAGAGGTTGGTAAGAGTGCGGCGGCGCAGCTGGTCGGAGTTGAGGGCCGGGTTGCCGAACAGGTCCACCGGATTGCGCCAGTTCTCCCGCAGCTGGTTCAGCTCGGCGGCGGCGTTGGCGATGGCCTCCCGCTGCTCATCGGTCGGCTCCGGGAAGGGGAAGGTTTCAAAGCAGGTGGTGGGCGTGTAGCGCATCCCGCTTTGCGCCTCGCGCAGTTGCGTGCCTGCCCCCTCTGCCCATAGCGTATGTATCCGGCTCTGCAACACGCCGAAGAAATAGTCGTCGTCGCGGGCGAACACGATGATGGTGGCATCGGGCAGCACCTCGCCGTCAATCCAGGCAAACATCCGGTGGCGGGATACCATGCTGGTGCCAATGTAGCGCGGCAGGTTCGCTAATGCTTGTCTCATGCCGGGACGCGCCTCGGCATGTATCCACCACAATTCAGCATAGCGGCGCCGGTTGTTCTGTATTCTTTCCGGCTTTACATTGGTTATCAAATATTCGAACGGGGCTTCATACAGAGCTGCCTCATCCTCTGGCATGTCTATGCCAAAGTCTATGATCCACATTTCACGCGATACTTGGTTAATATCCCTACCGATCATCCAGCGTTTGATCACGTTGCTGTTGGGTTTGCCATGGGGATTGGGTTGCTTCAACATCTCCTGTGCTATTTCGTGGGTAATCTCGAAAGGCCCTACCTTGGTGTCGCCCATGAAACTGATGCCTTCGTTCTCGGCCAGCGTTTTAGCCTGCGTCAAGTCGGCGCCGCCGGTAAGATCGGCGTTGATGTTGTTGACCAGTTCGCCGTCCAGGACTCGCGTCGTCTCGCTGCCGTCGTCAAAGCAGATGATGGAGATGTGCACGCTGGCGCCGTCCAGCACCCAGTCCTGATCGGAAACGGCAGCGAAGATGTCGCCGGTTTCCTTGATGCGTTCCAGCGCCGGGCGGTTCGACTGGAACCGTATGGCCTGGGTGGCCAGCAGGCCGGCCCGCCGGGATTTGCCGTCGGCGATCTGGGCGCGGGCCTTTTCCAGCCAGTAGCAGCACAGGTCGCTGGAGTTGGGGATGCGGTCGCCGTACAGCGAATACACTGCGTCAACGTAAGCGTCCCCCAGCTGTTCGCGGAACGGTTGATGTCCCAGGAAGGGCGGATTGCCGATGATGTAATCCACAGCCGGCCATTCGGGTTCGGCGGGCCGTTCCGGGTCGGCCAGGTCAACGATGGCGTCCCGGCAGACGATGGTGTTGGAAGCGCTCAACACCGGCTCCTGATCGTAGCGGTAGCCGTTTTCAATAGCCCACTGCAAATGCCCAACCCAGAGAGCGGTGTAGGCCAGGCCGCTGGCGTAGGGGTCAATTTCAATGCCGTAAAACTGCTCCGGGGAAACTTCAGGCAGGAAACCGCTCAACCCCAGGTTGGCGGCGATGGTCAGCGCTTCTTTCTCCAGGTTGCGCAACTGCCGCAGGGCTATGTAAAGAAAGTTGCCGCTGCCGCAGGCCGGGTCCAGTATCCGCAGCGACGCGATTCTGCTCTGGAAGTCGGACAGGATGCGGCGGGCGACTACGGCATCTTGCGGGCCGCCCGACTGCATCGTCCGGTACACCTGGCTTTCAACACTGGCCAACTCGGCCAGCAGGGGACGCATCATTACCGAGGTGATCACGGCGCGGATGTCTTCCTCCGAAGTGTACTGCGCACCGACCAGCCCCTGCTTTTCCGGATCGATTACCCGCTCGAAAAGGGTCCCCAAAATGGACGGCTCGATATGCGCCCAATTTTCGTGAGATACCTCCACCAGCTTTTCCAGTTCAGCCTCCTGCATCCGCACAGTCTCCGGGTCTCGGAACAGATCGCCATTGAAGTGGCGAATGCGGTTAAATCCGAACCGGCCGCCGCCGTGCATGTTATGAAACAGATCCCGCAGACCCTGGTCGAACATATCCGGGTCGCGATAAAACTCGCTGGCCAGGCGAGAGAGAATCCGTTCCGGCAGCAATCCCACATCCTGGGCGAAGAAGCAGAAGATCAGCCGGTTAAGAAAACGGGCCACGTCCAGAGAGTCAATGCCGCGTTCACGCATTGACCGCGCGATGTCGCCAAAAACGTCAGCCGTAGTTTTGGTGACTTGCTCCGGGCTGATTTCCGGTTCCAGCGCGTCCGGGTCGTGAAAGGCATTGCGGAGAATTGCCAGCGCTTCCGGCTCACCCAAATCGTCCAGCAGGATGGTGTGGACGGCGGGAACCTTGTTGGTGAAATTCGTATGAACCCGGATCGTCTGAAAGTCGGACACCACCAGCAGCGGCGGGTTGTTCAGGGCTTCCCGGTAACGCTGCAGCTGGCGGTACGCTTCGTCCAGATCCCGGTGCAGTCCTTTGAACTCCCAAGCGAAATAACCCTGCTTGTACACGTCCGCGCGGCCCAGGCGTCCAGACGCCTCCCGCACCGACCGCTCAAAGGTGTACCATTCCTGGCTGCGATCCATCTCGGCCGGAGTTGGATGTTCCACCACCCGGCACAAGTCAAGGAACCACTCCTGCGCCCCGGCTGATTCCCGGCCGCGGCTGCCGCGCCACTTGGCAATGAACTCCTGAGGTGTCATGCCGGGAATCGTCTGGATCTCAGTAGGCGAATATATCGTCAACGGCGCAGGCAAAACCGGGCAGGACCGGCTCACAGGTCAAAGTATCCCCGGCGCCAAACCGCTGCACACTGCCGTCGTCGTGATGGGCGGCGATTTCCAGGCTGCGGACGTATGCGACCAGAACCAGCCTTACGCCGGCGTCCAACCACATCTGCGTTTTGGCGTCCACCGCGGCGGCGCGATAGTCTCCGGCGACCACTTCCACCACCAGGTCAGGGATTATTTCGGAGTAGCCGTCAGTCGCCGGCGCTCCGGCAATGCGCTGGCGGGATATGAAAGCGTAGTCGGGTGCGCGCACCGTATCCGGGTCGTGTTCGATGAAAATCCCGGTTTCCGCCGCATAGGTTTCACCCAGGTTATTTGCCTCAACGAAGTTTCCGATGCGCCGGCCGATACGATCGGTGACTCCGCCGTGTGGGGCGCTGGCTGGCGCCATGGTAATCAATTCTCCCCGGATCAATTCATGGCGCTTGCCGTCATCGGGTAACGCGATCAGCTGGGCCGCGGTCAGCAGTTTTTTGGCAGTAGTCATAGCCGGCATCTCCAGTGTGCGCCACAGGAAAATCGGTCATTTGCCGTACAGTATAGCGAACCTACGGGCCTTTCAGAGGATAAGCCGCACGAACCGCCGGCGGCCCGCGCGCACGACATCGCCGGCGTTCAGGCTGAATTCGTCTCCCATTGACGCGCTCATGCGCTGGCCGTCAGTCCGGATCAACTCGACGGCCCCCTGGGAGAGCAGGCGTCGCGCTTCGCCGTTGCTGCTGACCAATCCGGTCTGCACCAGTAAGCGGTGGATCGGCAACCCGGACACTTCCGACAGGCCGACCTCCGGCATGTCGTCCGGCAGGTCTCGGCGCTGCACCACCTGCTCAAAGTGGGACTGTGCGCCGTCGGCGGCCGCGTTGTCGTGGAAGGTGGTCGTGATCCGGTGTGCCAGTCCCTTCTTGAAATCCATCGGATTGGCGGTTTCCGATTCCATGGCTTGGGTCATCGCGGCGATTTCCGCGTCCGGCACGTCGGTCAGGTATTCGTAGTACGACGAGATCAACTCGTCGGGCAGGGACATCAGCTTGCCGTACATCTCTTCAGGCGGCTCTTCCAGGGCCACGTAATTGCCGAGGCTCTTGCTCATTTTCTGCACACCGTCGGTTCCCACCAGGATGGGCATCATGAAGCACTGCTGCGGGGTCTGGCCCATCATCCCCTGCAGTTCGCGGCCGACCAGCAGGTTGAACATCTGGTCCGTGCCGCCGAATTCCACGTCCGACTCGATCACCACGGAGTCGTAGGCCTGCATCAGCGGATAGAGCATCTCGGTGATGGCGATGGGTTGGTTCTGGGAATAGCGGTTGGCGAAGTCCTCCCGGTGGAGGAACTGGTTGATGGTGAACCGGCTGGTCAGTTCAATCACGTTGGCCAGGGTGAATTCGCCGAACCACTGGCTCTGCCATTCCACCTGCGTGCGGTCCCGGTCCACGACCTTGAAGAACTGGCGCAGGTACGATTCGGCGTTTTCCAGAACCTCCGCGTGAGTGAGCATCGTGCGCGTAGCCGAGCGGCCGGACGGGTCGCCAATCTGCGCGGTCCAGTCGCCCACGATGAGAATCACCTGGTGCCCGAGATCCTGCAGTTGCCGGAGTTTCCGCAGCCCAACGACGTGACCCAGGTGAATGTCCGGCCGGCTGGGATCAAACCCCATCTTCAGGCGCAGCGGCGTTCCCCGCCGCAGCATGGCGGTGAACTCTTCCTCAGAGATGATCCGGCTCACGCCGCGCCGCGTGATGGTGGACAGGTTTTCCGGGATCTGAACTTGGCTGGTCAACGCTCACCTCGCCTTTGTTGGTCAACATCGACCGGCGGATCAGTCGCTTTCCTGCCGGTCGTGCTGCTCTAGCACCAGACGGGCGTTGGCCACGTCCAGGTTCATCTGAGAAATCAGGGCGTCTATCCCATCGAAGGTCTCTTGCCCCCGCAGCCTTGATACGAACTCAAGCTTCAGGTTTTCATCGTAAATGTCGTCGGAGAAGTCCAGCAGGTGCGCTTCAATCAGACGCTGGCTCAGCCCAAAGGTTGGCCGCACGCCGATGCTGGTAGCCGCCATGTGGCGCACGCCGTTTACGGTGGCGTAGGTGGCGTATACGCCGTCGGCCGGAATCACAAAATTCGCAACGGGGATGATGTTGGCTGTAGGGAAGCCCAGCTGGCGGCCCATTTTGGCGCCGTGCACGACAATGCCGTCCGTTGCGTAGGGTCGTCCCAGCAGGAATTCGGCGCCGTCCACGTTGCCGTCGGCCAGGGAATTGCGGACTCTCCGGCTGCGGACGGTGCTGCCCTCCAGCTCCAGGGGCGGCACCGTCTCCACCCAGAAACCCAGCGCGGCCCCGCGGCGACGGAGGTATTCCAGGTTGCCGCTGCGGTTCCGACCCAATGCGAAATCCGGGCCGGTAACTATTCCGCGCATGTGCAGGCAGTCAACCAGCATGTGCGTGAATTCGTTGGCGTCGAGGTTGGCAATGTCGTTGGTGAACTCAACGCAGATGACGCTCTCGACCCCCGCGTCGTGCAGCAGTTGAACCTTTTCTTCCGGGGTGATGATCTTGGTCACGGTGCGTTCCGGGTTCACCACTTCCGCAGGATGATTGCTGAAAGTGATGACGGTGGGAATCAGCGGCGGTTCCGCCAACTCCAGCATCCGGCTGATCAGGTGGCGGTGTCCCCGGTGCACGCCGTCAAACACGCCGATGGTGACCACCGTGCCCATTGCGTGTTGGGGCGCCGCATCGGCCAATGCCTGATGGAAGGCCCCTCGGCCCGGAGTTCCGGAAGTTGCGTTGTCCGAGGAGAGCATGGCGTCCAGGCGGCCGGTCAAGTTCGCAGATTTGAGAAAGAGCCGCACGTGACCAGGTACCCGAAATGGGCCCTCGCGTCAGACTCATCGCGGCGCGAATTAGCGGAACCGATGGTAGCACAGGGCCCCCGGCCGGGCAAGCAGACTCGTCCATGTGAACCGGCGATATACTGGTTGGAGTCGCCGGCATGATACGCAAAAGCGCTGAAATTTGCTGCCACCGCATTCGTCAGCCACCGTGCGATCGGTTCTAAAATGCCACCACGCAAATCACATTCCATGAGAATATCCGGCGGCGCGTCCCGAGGCCTTCCATTGGCGGGGGCGGCGGTTGCCGGAGTTCGACCTACAACGGAGAGGGTCAGATCCGCGATTTTCAACATTCTGCAACCCGACCGGGTGGAAGACTGCCGAGTGCTGGACCTGTACGCGGGCACCGGCAGTCTGGGCATCGAAGCCCTCAGCCGTGGCGCAACTCGGGCCGACTTCGTGGAACGCAACCGACGCCAGTGCCGGGTCATACAGGAAAATCTGGACTTCACGGGTTATAGCGACGTTGGTCGAGTTACTTGCGCGGAAGTATTGGACTGGTTGAATAGGTCCGTCACGCACTCCGGTGACAATGATTTGTATGATCTCGTCGTACTGGATCCACCCTACCGAATGGGAGAACCAACACCTGCGCTGGAACGCCTGGCTCACTCCGGGCTGCTCCACCCGGACGCCATCGTAGTAGTCGGCTTCAGCAATCGCGTAACTTTGCCTCCCGAAGTCTTTTCCCTGCATGAAATTGATCGACGCAGCTACGGGGATAATGCGGTAGGATTCTACGCCGTTCGCGCCTCCGCGAATTGACTGACGTTAGCAATGATTTGGAGTATCCCCGTATGGTAACCGCTCTCTATCCCGGAACATTCGACCCAGTGACCATGGGGCACCTGAGCGTGGCCCAACGGGCAGCCCGGCTCTTCGACAACTTGATCGTGGCCGTCTACGACACCCCTTCCAAGAGCCTGCTGTTCAACACGGAAGAGCGCGTCAGTCTGATGCGTGAAGCGGTGGCCGACCTGTCCAACGTCACGGTTCGCCCGTTCCACGGTCTGGTGGTTGGCACCGCTCGCGACGCGGGAGCCGCCGCCATCATCCGGGGTCTCCGCAGTGGTCCGGACTTCGAGTACGAGTCGCAGATGTTCTTCATGAACCGACGCCTGGAACCCGACGTCGACATGGTGTCGCTGATGAGCGATCAGGAGCACATGTTCATCAGTTCCAGCCTGCTCAAAGAGGTCGCCCAATTGGGCGGCGAAATCGCCGGCATGGTCCCTGATCACGTGGCTCGGGCCCTGGCGGAAAAATACCAACTGCCGCAGCGGTAGCCTTTCGTGTGCAATCTGAACCGCCGGCCAAGGGGGCATCATCGATATCAACAGCATAATTGACCGCATCGAATTGTTGGTGGACTCGAGCAAATCCGTGCCGCTCAGCAACAACGTGATGGTCGACCGGAGCAAGATCGGCGAGCTCGTCGCGCAACTCCGCATGGCTGTCCCGCAGGAAATCAGGCGAGCCGAGGAAATGTTGTCCCGCAAGGATGACATCATGTCTTCTGCGGTGTCCGAAGCGCACCAGGCCCGACAGCATCTGGAGCAGGACTTCCGTTCTCGCCTCAGCGAGCACGAACTTGGCCTGAAAGCTGAGGAAATGCTGCGCGAAGCGGAGGCCGCTTCCCGACGCATGATCGACCAGGCGGAGCGGGAGGCCGAAAGCCATCGCAACCAGGCGGATGCCTACGCCCTGCGAACCCTCAGGGACCTCGAACGGGAACTGACTTCGGCTGTAGGCTCCGTGCGGAAAGGCATCGACATGCTCGCGGGTGAGACCCTGGCGGCCAGCACGAGCGCCGGCGTCCCCTCTCCGCATGATTTCGCGCCAAACCTGGTCGACGACCGGGAAACGGCCGACTACGGAACCTTCCGTTAGTCCGGCCGCTCGAATTCAATGATCACCGGGGCGGGGTAATTCTCGCCCTTTCGTCTTACGACAGTGTCAGGCGTAGCTGTGTCGACGCTCGCCATGCGCGCGGTGTACGCTTGACACCTCTGACTCTGGCGGGTGTACAATCCTGCCTGCCCGCTGGTTGGAATTCTGTGTCAACAGTCCGACCAGACCATACCGGAAGCGTTGGTTGGAGTGACGGAGCGAGATGCGTGAACTGGTAATCGACAGCATCCGGATCAGCCAGATGAACTATCAACGGGTGGTGGTCCTGAAAGAGTTGGCCACCGAGCTGTTCCTGTTGATCTGGATCGGCCCCACCGAAGCCGAAGCCATCGCGGTAAAGATGCAGGGCATGTCCGTTCCGCGCCCGCTCACTCACGACCTCTTCGTAGATCTGGTCAAATCGATGGGTGGCGCCTTCGAGCACATCCTGGTCAACGATCTTCAAAACGAGACCTTCTATGCGAAGATCGTGGTCCGAATCGACGACCGCATCCACGAGATAGACTCTCGGCCCAGCGACGCCATGGCGGTCGCCGTGCGCGCCGAAGTCCCGATCTACGTCGCCGACCAGGTCATGGAAAAAGCCGCTATATCGATGGACCAGGAAACCGGCCAGCCCGCGGTGTCTCCGGAAGCCGGCGCCGAATCCGCGCCGGCGGAGGTTACGGAGGAGGAACTCCAGGGGTTGTCCGCCTTCACTGACCTGATCAACGAACTGGACATGGAAGACTTCGAGCGCAAGTAGGTTCGAAATGCGGACGTGTGTAGCGACGACGGATGCTGCCCTGCCCTTACCGGTGGGGCCTTTTCGTAAGCTCGGTGACGATTTCGGCAAAAATCTCCGATTGACAGTTCGGAGAGCGGATGCTACGATGCCTGCCGTTTGGAAACGGGCATGCCGCAGTGGGTAGTCACTGCGCTGCGACTGACCGGTTTGGGTTGGTTTGTTGCTGTGTGTATCGTCCTGGGTATCCTAGGAGGGCTCTGGCTGGGCAATCTCACCGGCCAGGTGGCGCTCCTAGTACTGGTGGGGACGGTGTTGGGCAGTGTGGTAGCCTTCTATGGGGTCTACCGCATGATCATCCCCGCCGTTTACGGAAGCAACAGCCCCAACCGCTCTCCTGACCATTCGAACAAACCGTGTACTGACCGCGGAGGCAACGAACCGTCGTGACCACCAAAAGAGTACTTCTGCTGATCGGCATTGTGTCGGCAGTCCTCCTGATCGTAGGTTTCGTCGTCGGCGCAGTCGGTTCGAGGATGTTCGGGCTTGAACGCCCGTTCGTGTCCCAGCCGGGAATCCACCTGCCTCCTGATCCCGTGTTCCCAGCTGCCGTTCGCGAAAGCGTGGTTGGTTACCGGGTGGCCGAAAAGAAGACCGATGACCATGGCGAGGCTAAATCCGACCCCGGCGCGGCTGACGACAAGGAGCATGCGGAGGAAGAGCATCATGGCCTCGGCATAATGCAGTTCGCGGTCACCAATACCATGCTCTCAGCATGGTTGACCAGCGTCGTCATGCTGGTGTTTTTCATCGGAGGCGCTCGCAACCCCAAGGTCATCCCCAGCCGGTTGCAGGCGCTGGTGGAAATGCTGTTTGAGCTCGTGCTCAACTTCGCCTCCAGCATCCTGGGTCCCGAGATGGGGCGCCGCGCTTTCCCGGTTGTGGCCACCATTTTCTTCTTCGTCCTGTTCAACGCCTGGATCGCGATCTTCCTGATACCGATCTACCAGGCGGTGGGCTACGGCGCCAACGTCGGTGGCGAGTTCAAACTGGCCACGCACCTGGTTCGGCCCGCCGGCACCGACCTGAACTTCCCGCTGGCGCTCGCGCTGGTGTCCTTCGTATTCGTTGAGTATTGGGGTTTCCGCGCCCACGGGTTCGGCTATCTCAAGAAATTCTTCGCCTTTGGCGACCTGCTCCGCGGTCGGCCTTCGGGTCTGATCAACATCTTCGTGGGGATACTCGAGCTGGTGTCGGAGCTGGTCCGCATCGTATCGTTCACCTTCCGTCTGTTTGGCAACATGACCGCCGGCGAGATCCTCGTGGTCATGATTACCTTCCTGGTTCCGTTCATCGCCACCCAGTTCGTCTTCGGACTGGAACTGTTGGTGGGACTGATCCAGTCGGTCATCTTCGCGGGGCTCACCCTGGTGTTCCTGTCGGTGGCCGTCAGTCACGAGGAGCACTGATCCCCGGATTACCCCAATCAAGGCACCATGACCCCATGGCTTGATCGCCAGGGGTCAGGCAAAATCACGAGACCAATTTCGGTTCGGAGGATTATCAACAATGGCACTTGACCTTTCGATGTTCACCACTTTGCTGGCGGTGGGTTCTCAGGCGCTGACTGCGGAAGGCGCAAAGTTCCTGGCAGCCGGCCTCGCCATCGCCCTCGGCGTGGTTGGGCCTGGTGTCGGTATCGGAATCCTCGGCGCCGGCGCGATGAATGCCATCGGCCGCAACCCGGACGCCGCCGGTGCGATTACCACCAACATGATCCTCGCCATCGCGTTCGCTGAGGCCCTCGGCATCTACTCCCTCATCGTCGCGGTGATCCTGCTCTTCGTGGTGTAACAAAATGGTAGAACTGGGACTGAACGTTCCGGCGCTGATCAGCTACCTGGTCAACTACGTCGTCCTCCTGATCCTGCTGGGAGCGCTGGCCTACCGGCCCTTGCTCAACGCCCTCGACAGTCGCGTCGACAGCATTCGGGAGAGCCTGGCGGCTGCCGACTGCGCCCGTGAGGAAGCGGCCACCTCCCGCTCCGCCATCGAAGAGGAGCTCAACGAAGCCCGGCGGGAGGGGCAGCGCCTTTTGGATCAGGCCCGCGAAGCCGCCGAGCGTTTCCGCGAAGAGGAAATGGAGCGCGCCCGCCAGTCGGCTGAGGAATTTTCCGAACGCGCCCGCGCCGACATCGCTCGGGAGCGCGACGCCGCCGTCAGCGAAGTCAGGGCCGCCTTCGGCGACCTGGCGATCTCCGCCGCCGAGCGCATCATCCGACGCAGCGTGGACCGCCAGGCCCACCAGGACTTGATCGATCAGGTCCTGGCGGAAGGCGAGCAGGCGCTCCGGCGCAACTGAATGCTCACCTTGCCGGCTCCTGGGACAATCAATAATGCGTGTTCGCCCCGCATTGCGGCGACTGCGCAATCGCAAGAGTTAGGGAGACAGTAACCGGTGGCAAACCGCTTGTCCGGTCAGCGCTACGCCCAGGCCATCTTTGAGCTGGCCGAGCAGGAAGAGCAGCTGGAACCGTGGGACCAGGAACTGCGACTGGCCGCCGACGTGCTCGGCGACGAGGAGTTCGGCCTGTTCTTGCGGCACGCCGAAGTGCCCCTGGAACGCAAGATCGCGGCCATCGACCAGGTGCTGTCCGAAACTCACCAGATGGTTCGCAACCTGGTCGCGCTTCTGGTCAGCCGCAGCGGCGTGGACGCCATGCGTGACGTCCAGGAGGCTTACACTCACCTGCTGGATGAACGACTGGGGCGCCAGCGTGTCGAAGTGACCGCCGCCGTCCCGCTGGAACAGCCTGAACTCGACCGTATCACTGACCTCGTCGGCCGCATGGTGGGCAAGGAAGTGGTGGTCACCGCCCAGGTGGATGAGTCCATCCTCGGCGGACTGATCATCCAGATCGGTGACCAGCTTCTGGACGGCAGCGCAAGCTCCGCCCTGGAACGGCTCCGCCAAACGGTCCGCGCTCAAGCGGCCTAACCAACGCAACTTTTAGGAGACTCGCCGATGGCAGTCAGGGGACAAGAGATAGTTTCTCTCATCAGGCGTCAGATCGAGGAGTTTGGCGGTGACCTCTCCCTGGTCGACGTTGGCACCGTCCTGCAAGTTGGCGACGGTATCGCCAGCATCCAGGGATTGCAGAGCGTCCGCTCAAACGAGTTGCTGGATTTCGGCAACGACGTGCTCGGCCTCGCCCTCAACCTGGAATCGGACGTCGTGGGCGCCGCCATCCTGGGCGATCCCACTGCGGTCAAGGAGGGTGATCGGGTCCGGGCCACCGGACAGATCATCGAAGTGCCGGTTGGTGACGCGCTCATCGGTCGCGTGGTGGACCCGTTGGGCCGGCCACTGGATGGCAAGGGACCGGTCGTGACCGACCGCACCATGCCCGTCGAGCGCACGGCTCCCAACGTCGTGGTCAGGAAGTCAGTGGACACTCCGGTACAAACCGGCATCAAGGCCATCGATGCGATGATCCCCATCGGTCGCGGTCAGCGTGAACTGATCATCGGTGACCGTTCAACCGGGAAATCGGCCATCGCTATCGACACCATCATCAACCAGAAAGACACGGATCTCATCTGTATCTACGTGGCCATCGGCCAGAAGCAGGGCAAGGTCGCCCAGGTGGTGGGTATCCTCGAAGAATACGGCGCGATGGACCACACCATCGTCGTCAACGCCGGTTCCGCCGACTCCGCGCCGCTGCAATTCATCGCTCCCTACGCCGGCTGCGCCATGGGCGAGGCGTTCATGGAAGAGGGCAAAGACGTGCTGATCGTCTACGACGATCTGACCAAGCACGCCTGGGCCTACCGCCAGATGTCGCTCCTCCTGCGCCGCCCCGCCGGCCGTGAAGCCTACCCCGGAGACGTTTTCTACCTGCACAGCCGGTTGCTCGAACGCGCCGCCCGGCTCGACGACACGTTGGGCGGCGGCTCGTTGACGGCCCTGCCAATCATTGAGACCCAGGCCGGCGACGTGTCGGCGTACATTCCGACCAACGTCATTTCCATTACCGACGGGCAGATCTACCTCGAGCCTGAACTGTTCAACGTCGGTATTCGCCCCGCGGTCAACGTGGGTCTGTCCGTTTCCCGCGTGGGCGGGGCGGCTCAGACGCGGGCGGTGCGTCAGGTTGCAGGACGCCTGCGTCTGGACCTTGCCCAGTACCGTGAATTGGCCACGTTCGCCCAGTTCGGAACGGCCGACTTGGACGCGGCTACCCGTGCCCAGTTGGCGCGCGGTCAACTCGCCACCGAGGCGCTCAAGCAGGGCCAATACCAGCCGCTCAACCTGGGCGACGAGGTAATAGTCCTCTTCGCGGTGAACTCCGGCCTGATGGAAGATGTCCCGCTGGAACGGGTCGGCGCATTCGAAGAGCAGATGCTCCGTCACGTCAACGCGACCCATCCCGAATTCAGCCAGGCGATCCGCGATACCGGCAACCTGCCGGCGGAACTCACCGCGCAACTCACCGCGGCCATCAACGACTTCAAGCCTACTTTCCAGTAGAAATCGTCTGTAGGTTCACCCATCAGGGCGCAGCCAGGGTCAATACATGCCTAGCGTTAGAGACATACGCCGACGCATTCGCAGCGTCGAAAACACCGGCAAGGTCACCAACGCGATGTCTCTCATCGCGGCGTCAAAGATGCGACGGGCCCAGCTCGCCGTCACGGACGGGCGCCCTTACGCGGAGAAGATCCACGAGGTCATCGCCACCCTGGCGGCGCAACCCACGGATGAGGATACCGTCCACCCGCTGCTCGAGAGCCGCCCGGTCAACAGGGTGGGGATGGTGGTGATCACGCCGGATCGCGGCCTGGCCGGCGGAATGCACGCCAACATCAATCGGCAGGTCGCCCGGTTCATCCTGGACAGCGACGCGACGGTGCGCAGCATCGTGGTTGGTCGCAAGGGCCGGGATTTCCTGGTGCGCTACACTGATACCGTTCAGGCCGTTTTCACCGATCTGAGCGATCGGGTTTCCCTGGCGGACACCACCGCGATCTCGCGACTGGTCATCGAAGGGTACACCGAAGGGGAATTCGACGAGGTGCATTTGGCCTACATGCGCTTCGTATCCACCGTCCAACAGCAACCGGTCATTGAGCGCATACTGCCCGTTGAACCGGCTGCCCTCGAATCCGCCCAGCGGGTTGGCTACATCTACGAGCCGGACCCGGCCACGGTGCTGAGCGCGCTGCTGCCCCAATTCGTCGAAATGCAGGTGTACCACGCGATCCTCGAAAGCATTGCCAGCGAACAATCCGCGCGAATGGTCGCCATGCGCAACGCCACCGACAACGCCAATCAACTGGCTTCCGACCTCACGTTGGTCATGAACAAGCTCCGCCAGGACAGCATCACCAACGAGTTGCTGGACCTCGTGGGCGGCCAGGTCGCCATGGAGGGCTGATCTTTTCGGCCACGTTTGCGAAACCAACGAGTTGCGAGACCCCCTAGATCCGCCCGCCTTCAGTTAGCCCATCCGGAGGATAGACAAGATGCCCGGTAAAATCGCCCAAGTTATCGGTACGGTGGTGGACGTCGAATTCCCCGCCGATCAGCTCCCGAATCTGTTCGACGCCCTTGAAGTCGACAACTCCGGCGAGCGCCTGGTGCTGGAAGTTCAGCAGCACATCGGCAACCACTGGGCCCGCTGTCTGGCTCTGGGATCAACTGACGGCCTGGCCCGCGGCAGCGAAGTAACCGACACCGGCAACAAGGTCTCCGTTCCGGTAGGTCCCGAGACCCTGGGCCGGCTCTTCGATGTCACCGGAACCCCTCTTGACAATCTGGGCGCAGTGGAAGCCGGACAGTTCTGGCCCATCCACCGCGACCCTCCCGCCTTCGATGACCAGAACCCCACGGTTGAGATCCTCGAAACCGGCATCAAGGTGTTCGACCTGATCACCCCGTTCCCCAAGGGCGGCAAGGTCGGAGCCTACGGCGGCGCGGGCGTGGGCAAAACCGTCATCATTCAGGAACTCATCCGAAACATCGGCGCCGTGCACAGTGGCGTATCCGTGTTTGCCGGGGTGGGCGAGCGGTCCCGCGAAGGCAACGACCTCTGGCACGAGATGGAAGACTCCGGTGTGCTGGGCAGCACCGTCCTGGTGTTTGGCCAGATGAACGAGACCCCCGGCGTCCGCGCTCGCATCGGCCTCACCGGTCTCACCATGGCCGAATACTTCCGCGAAGAAGAGAACCAGGACGTGCTCCTGTTCATCGATAACATCTACCGCTACATCCTCGCCGGCATGGAAGTGTCCGCGCTGCTGGGCCGCATGCCCTCTGCGGTGGGCTACCAGCCGACCCTCAGCACCGAGATGGGCGCGCTTCAGGAGCGGATCACCTCCACCAAGAGCGGCAGCATCACCTCCTTCCAGGCCATCTACGTTCCGGCCGACGACTACACCGACCCCGGCATCGTGACCACCTTCGGTCACCTTGACGCCGTGGTATCCCTCGAGCGAGCGCTGGCGGCCCAGGCCCTCTATCCGGCCGTGGACCCGTTGGCTTCCTTCGCCAGGATCCTTGAGCCCCGTATCGTGGGGGATGAGCACTATCGGGTCGCTCGGGGCGTGCAGCAGGTGCTCCAGCGGTACCGGGACCTGCAGGACATCATCGCCATCCTGGGTATCGAAGAGTTGTCCGACGACGACCGGCAAGCCGTGTTCCGCGCCCGCAAAATTCAGCGGTTCCTGACCCAGCCCTTCTTCGTCGCCGAAACCTTCACCAACCAGCCGGGCAAGTACGTCGCCTTGCGGGACACCGTGCGCGGCTTCGCGGAAATCCTGGATGGCCAGCACGACGACCTCCCGGAACAGGCCTTCTACATGGTCGGCACCATCGAAGAGGCGGTCGAGAAGGCTGCCGAAATGCAGGCCACCGCCTGATAATCGCGAGTTCACGGTCCAACAGGAGCTCACCCCGATGCCGATGCAGTTGCAAATCATCACCGCTGAACGCGAAGTGTTCTCCGGGGAAGTGGACGCGCTGGTCGCTCCGGGCGTCGCCGGGCAGCTGGGCATCCTGCCCAACCACGCCCCGTTGATGACCGTGCTGCAGCCGGGCGAATTGCTCGTTCGAGCCGGCGGCGACGACAGCTATCTTGCGCTATCCGGCGGGTATCTGGAAGTGCTGGGCAATCAGGTTATCGTCCTGGCCGACGCGGCCGAAGATGTGGACGAAATCGACGAGGCACGGGCGCAGGAAGCCCTGGTGCGCGCCCAGGAACGCATCGCGGGCCGCGAATCCGACATCGAGTTGGAACAGGCGGTGGCGTCCCTGCGCCGCGCACAGGTGCGGGTAACCGTGGCCCGTCGTCGGCGTTCCACCCCGCACCGCTCACTGGCTCCGCAAGCCCGGCAGTAAGCTCAGTTTGCAGTAAGCTCAGTTTGAGGGTGAGGGACCGTTGATCGACGGACCGCCCTCGGTGAGATAGTACGTCATCGACTGCAGGGCCAGTACCGGGTCGATGCTGCGCACCCGGATACCGTCGGGAACCTGTGCGTTGATGGGCGCGTAGTTCAAAATCGCCCGCACGCCGCATCCCACCAGTTGGTCGATCACGGTTTGCGTGTGGGCGCTGGGCACGGCTACGATGGCGATGCTGATGTCCCGTTCGGCCACCGTCTCCGCCATCTCCGCCATCGGCTGGACCGATACGCCGCCGACCTCTTGACCCACATTGGCCAGGTTGTTGTCGAATGCGGCCACCAGGTGGAAACCATCAGGGTTGAAGCCCGGGTAATTCAGGATGGCGTTGCCCAACCGGCCAACTCCAACCACGGCGACGTTCCATTCGCAGTTCAGGCCCAGGATCTGTTTCAATTCCCGCAGCAGGTCGCGCACAACATACCCTCGGCCCTGCTTGCCAAACCGGCCGAAGTACGACAGATCCTTGCGGATCTGCGCCGGCGTAACCTGCAACTGTTCGCCCAACTGCTGCGAGTTGGTCACCTCGTCGCCCGCGTCCAAAAGCTGCGACAGTATGCGGACGTACTGAGGCAATCGGGAGATCACCACTTCGGGAACCTCGCCGGGAGTCAGCGCCGTTGCAGGCCGGAAGCCAGGTCCGCTGTAATTGGATGACATGTGGTCGTATCGCGCCTTAGCTTGAATGCATCAAACATTCAGTGCAATCTTCCGGTATTCTTGAAGAAATCGATAATTTGCTCCTATTCCCGGCCCCTTTGGAACTTGGTCATAATCTATCCCGCCGATAATACATCGTCAATACCGGCGCGCTTTCGCACGCGCAACCCTTGCACCAACAACGGGGACACCACAGGAAATGCACGGCGCTCCGCTGCCGGCGCGACGCGCGGTGGCGCGACGGGTTAGACTGTGCATGCTTTCCACCGCGCCTCTGCGGTTTCATTCCATGCACGTCGCCGTAGCGCACATCACCATCCGCGTGCCCGAAAGTCGCAGCCTCAAGACCCGACGGCAGGTCGCCCGAAGCGTGATCCATCGGATTCGCAGTCGCTTCAACGTCTCGGTCGCCCAGGATGCCGGCGCTGACGCCAACGCATGGCAGAGCCTTACGCTGGCAATCTCATGCGTGGGAGCCAGCGCGGACCAGGCCAGGTTGCTGATCGACGATGTGGTCGCCTTCGTGGAAGAGGTTCGTCCTGATCTGGAACTCCTCGACTACCAAATCGAAGTCATGGGAGGGTTCTGAGAATCGAAATCGCCCGAACCTCCGGGGGAACCGGAGATCCGGGCGATCATCGGCGCATGGGCTACATTCGGTCGCTGATCGCGGCCATCAGGTCCTGCAGGTCCGGGAACAGGTGAGCCTCCGGGGTGTGCTTGTGCTCGCCGACCAGATCACCGTCGATCAGGATGTCGAACTTGCCGTGTTCCCCCGGTGTGAGTTTGAAGGTCGATATGTTGTCACCGGTCCGTGTCAGTGCTTCGCTGGCCATCCAGGCCGCGCGTCCGGCATGCCCTCAATCCCAGCAGTAGACGATTTCGATTTCCATCCGCTTTACGTCAGGTCTCTGAGCCATGGGTTCCCTCCAGTCTCGTCGGCGTCGCTGGCGTTTTGGTTGGGGCGGATGATAGGGCAATCCCGTTTACCGCGCAATGCCTGGCTGCGGCGTCCGGGGGCCGTCAGCGCTGGGTGGTCATCGCCTGACTGGCGTCGGAGCCGACCACATGATCCATCCAGCCGCAGATGCCTTCCCAGAATTCGGGAAAATCTCCAACATTCATGTGGCCGGCCGCATCGATGGCAACCAACTGCTTGGGCTCCCTCGCTGCATCCAACAACTTTGTTCCCTGGGTGAACGGAACCACTTCATCGTCCGTGCCGTGCAGGATCAGCAATGGACAATCGATCCGATCAACCAGCTCCACCGAATTGTATCGATCTCCCACCAGGCGCCCCGACCACGTCAACCTCGGGTAGGCCAGCCTGCCCATGTCGCGCAGCGAGGCGAAGGGGGCCACGAGCGCCATTCCCAGTGGAGAGTAAGTTTCCGCGGCCAGGCGGATCGCCACCGCCGCCCCCATCGACACGCCCATGAACAGGGTGTTGCCGGGTTCCGCTCCGTAGGTCTTTTCCAGGTGGGCCAGCGCGCCCTGGCATCCGCGGCCGTGTTCCGTACCGTCGCCCTGCCCCGGCTGTTTCCGAACCCCCCGTAATCAAATCCGAATATGTTCGCGCCGGTGTGTTTCCTGACCGCCGCGAATTCCCCGACCCGCAGGCTGAGATTCCCTCCGGCTCCTCCGAACCACATCCAGGTCAGGTCGGTTCTGCGGTCACCGGGGACAAACCAGCATTGCAATCTGTGACCCGGTTCGGATTCGCACCAGGTCTCGTAAAAGTCCATCTCCAGGTCAGTCGGGAGGGCGTCGGAGACCGGTCGGGGCTGGAAAAGTAGTCGGCGTTCCAGTATGCCCATGAGCATTGTTCGACATCCCTGAAAACGAGAGTTGAGCTGGCCACGTGTGGTAAATCGCCTCGGTGACCGTCCGGCACGAGTGCGCAGCTCATACCATTAAGTACGATCCACTTCCGGTGATTAGCCTCGTTGTCGGCGCAGCCGATCCGAAGAGGCGCGACCATCCACATTGGACGGGCAGCGCGTGGCTAATCGTCGGCCAGGCTGTCGGCAAGGATTTCAAGAACGTCCCGCGCATCCTTGCTGTCGGCTTGCCCCTTGGACTGTATCCCCTCGGTCATCATCTGCAGGCAGAAGGGACAGGAAACGCCCACCGTGTCGGCTTCGGTTTCCAGGAAGTGGTCGGTGCGCGCGTGGTTGATGCGCTCACCCTGGCTCTCCTCGATCCACATGTGACCGCCGCCGGCGCCGCAGCAGAACCCGCGCTCCCGACATCGTGGCTCCATCTCCACCAGTTTGAGGCCCGGAATGGCTTTGGCCACGTTCCGCGGCTCGTCGTACACGCCGTTGTGTCGTCCCAGGTAGCAGGAGTCGTGATACGCCACGGACACGTCCATCATCTTCACCGGCTTGATCCTGCCCTCCTTGATCAGGCCGTCCACGAACTGGCTGTAGTGCAGGACCTCGTACTCACCGCCGAACTGCGGATACTCGTTCTTCATCGTGTTGAAGCAGTGCGGGCAGATCGTCACCACCGTCTTGACGTTGTAGCCGTTCATCACCTCGACGTTCTGCTGCGCCAGGATCTGGAACAGGTACTCGTTGCCCATGCGGCGCGCCGGGTCACCGGTGCAGCTCTCCTCGTCCCCCAGGATGGCGAAGTCCACGCCCGCTGATTTCAATACCTTGGCCATGGAACGCGCGATGCCCTGGCTGCGCTGTTCCAGGGCTCCGGTGCAACCCACCCAGAAAAGGACTTCGGCGTCCGGGTTTTCCGCCATGGTCGGAATGTCGAGGCCCTCTGCCCAGTCGGTGCGCGCAAAGGTGGTGCCGCGCCAGGGGTGGCCGCGCTGCTCCATGCTCAGCAGGGCGTTCATGCCGGTCTCGGGTATTCGCGACTCCTCCAATACCAGGCTGCGGCGCATGTCGATGATCGTAGGCACGTGCTCCACCACCACCGGGCATTCCTCCATGCAGGCGCCGCAGGAAACACAATCCCAAATCGCCTGCTCCGGTATGGCGCCGTCGATCAGCGGCATCGGCTCCACGTGCTCCGCATCACGCGCGCCCTGGTGTCCGATGGCGATCATGTGCTCTTTTATGTTTTCCACGATGTGCATCGGGGACAGGACCTTGCCGGTCGTGTGGGCGGGACAGGCGTCGGTGCAACGCCCGCACACCGCGCAGGCGTAGCCGTCCAGCAATTCTTTCCAGGTGAAGTCCTGCACCCGAGACGCGCCGAATCGCTCGACGTTCTCGAGGTCCATGGTCGCCAGCGTTCCCCGCGGCTCCAGGTTGCGGAAGAAGGCGTTCAGCGGCGCCGCGACCATGTGTATGTGCTTCGAGAAGGGAACGTACAGCCCGAACCCGAGCACGATCAGCAGATGCACCCACCAGAAGATCGCTTGCAACGCGCCGGCGGTCGCCTCGGACATACCCGCTGCGCTCAGCCAGTTGCCAATTGCACCGCCGATGAACACGGCGGCCTCGGGTCCCGCGCCGCCGGCCGCTACGTAAAACGTATGCACCAGCAGCGTGGCGACCATCAGGCCAGCGGTCAATCCAACGATGACCACCGACTCGCCCTTGCGGGTCAGGTCAAAGCTCAGCCGGTGCGGTTGCGCGATCCAGCGGCGGACCAGGGCCCAAATGAGCGCGACCAGAATCACCGCCGCGAAGATGTCCAGGTAAATGCTGTACACCAGCACGCCGGTCCTGGTGAGTATGGTTTCTCCCAACGGATGCCAGATCGATCCGCCGAATATGAAAATCAGGTACGAAAGGCTGAAAGAGAGGAACCCCCAGAAGATCGCGGCGTGCCCGAGGCCCGCCAGATCAATGCTCCGTGACCTGGGATCCAGGCTGCCCACCCGTTGCAGGACTTTCCGCTGCCCCAGGACGATCCCCGCGGCTCCGGCCAATCTGGTCATCGGGCGGTCGAATCGGGCCACCGGGAGACCCTGGAGCACGAGTCGAAATACCCGTTGATACACCACGTATCCGGCCACGCCAAGCGTCGCCAGCGTCAGCACGTAGACGCCTGCCCAGACGGGAATGACACCAAAAAGCGAATCAGGGGGAACCATTGCAGCCTTGTCCTGGAGCGGTACGCGGCGGTCCGTAACGCTCTGCCTAAAATCGGCGGTAGTTTATCACACGGTATTTCCCCATCCGTTTTCCCTGCGGGCCAGCGGTCATTGCCCGCCCGGTGGCGCCGGGGCCGGTCAAAACCACCGGCGCATGCGCTCAGGTGCCTCGCGCCGGCGTGGCGCAGTCCTGACTCGTCCGATCCGGCGGGTAATTGCTGCCATGTCCCATTATGGAAATCGGCGTTATAATGGGCGCAGAGATATGAACCTTGTGAATTAGCGAATTAACCTTTCGGCACGACGCGGCAGCGAATGCGCTACCTGCAACGAGGTTGGCAGATGGCAAGCCGGGGACGAACGGGTCGAAAAAAGGGCGCGGCCAGGAACCGAAACAACTGCCGCCAGCCTAACGCCAAAAGTTCGGGCGGAAAGCCCGGCAAGGCGAATGTCGCTCCGGTTTCGGAGGACGGCCAACGTAAAGGAAAAGCGCCGGCCCCGGGCCGTCTCACCGCCCCGGTGCTGGTCCTGAACCTCAACTATGTCCCGGTCAACGTCTGCACCGTGCGCCGCGCCATCGTCCTGGTAGCCAAAGGCAAGGCGGAACTCCTCGAGCAGCGGGCCGAAACTTCCCGCATCCGCACCTACAACGCCGCTTTGGATGCTCCTTCAATCATTCGCTTGGTGTACCTGGTCAAGCGTCCCTTTGCGCCGCGCCGCCTGTCCAAGAAGGAAGTTTTCCTGCGGGATCACTACACTTGCCAATACTGCGGCAAGCGGTCGCAGAACCTCACACTGGATCACGTGGTCCCCCGGCGACAACGCGGCCCGCACACCTGGGACAATGTGGTGGCCGCCTGCGGGCGCTGTAACCTCGACAAGGCCGGACGCACGCCGGAAGAGGCGAACATGAAGCTGCACCGGCTCCCGACTGCCCCCCAGCCCAATCCGTACCGCATCCTGGAAAACCGAACGATCCTGGAAGAGTGGAAGCAGTACATACCGTGGCAAACTGCCGGCAAGGGAAAAAACGGCAGTGAAAGCGAGCCCGCTTTGATGGCGGTTGCCGACTGAACGTCCATGGCAAGCATAGATCTCCACGGCAGGACCTGGTCCGAATCGCTGGATGAACTGATTTCGACCTACAACCGAGTCCTGGCCACCGGTTCGACGTCGGAAGTCCTTGAGGTCGTGCATGGTTACGGCTCGACCGGCACGGGAGGTGCGCTGCGCCGCCGTGTGCGCTCGTTCCTCGCCACCCACAGCAACCGCCTGGAGTTCCAAGCCGGGGAAGACGCCGACGGCAATCCCGGGCACACCCTGGTCATGCCCATCCAACCCTTGCCCGAAGTGAGCGACCTGCTGGCCGAACAGGTGCTGGAATACTGCGAGACCGCACGCACGCAGCGCAAGATCGCCGGCAAGTTCCGCCGCTACGGCGATCCCAAGGTCATCCAGGCCATCCGCAGCCTCGAAAAGCAGGGCCGGCTGCGCGCGGTGAACAAGGGGCGCAACAAGGCCTACGAAGCGTCGTAATCGGCCGCAGTATCTTTCAGGCCACGCCTGCTGGCACCGCCAGCATCATGCACTCCAAGGCCAACCTGGGGTTAACGTTGGCGTCCAACGCCCGCAGCGTTTCCCGCACACTTTCCAGAAAGGCGACTATATCAACGGTCGTCGCTGCATCGGCCTGCGCGCTCAACTCCTCACGCCAGTCGTCGTTGTGGACGCGCCCGACCAGTCCCTCTTTTATAAGCAGCACGTCCCGCCACCAGCGTTCCCAGAGGTACAGCGCTTGCCGAACCGACTCGCGGTCGCCGGAAAAGCTCCCGGCCAGGGTATTGGCGTAGTTGAACCGCGCATCCAGGGGAGACGCGGAGATCTCCGAGACCTGCGCCAGGCGTTCCTGGTAGGAGTTCAACCGCTCCGGATCCTCCAACACGCTGATCGCCCAACCCGGGCAGCCGCGTGCCAGCCTCGCGAGCCGGCGCGCATCATCGGGCGCAACCTCTCGCGTGGACACGAGGTATTCGCTCAACGCCGGGCCAGGCATCGGGCGCAGTGGAAGCGTCCGACACCGCGACCTGATGGTTGGTAGAATCGCGTCCTCGTTGGTAGTGAGGAGCAGCACAAGCACCTGGGGCGGCGGTTCCTCCAGCGTCTTCAACAGCGCATTGGCCGGCTCGCTTTGACCTGCCGCTAACGTTTCGGCGCCGTCAAAGATCACCACTTTCCAGGCGCCCTCCACCGGCGTGACCGCCAGAAAGCTCTCGGCCTCGCGCACCTGCTCGATGCTGATCCGGGTGGACACCCTCGGATCATCCCCCACCGCGACTATCTTGAGGTCAGCGAACACCCCCCGTCGGATCCGCAGGCAGGGGTCACAATTGCCGCACGGGCCCTGGGCGTCGCCCCGATCGTCGAACATGGACCCGGCCTGCTGCCCGCCGAGGACTGCACAATTGACCGCCGCGGCCAGATCCAGGGCCAAAGTCATCTTGCCGACGTGCGGCGGCCCTGACAGCAGGTAGGCGTGGGCCAGCCTGCCGGCGCCCAGGCCGGCGTCGATTTGCTTCAGCAGGTGGTCCTGCCCGATGGTCGACCACATGCTGCTGATTCGCCCCGTGCTCCGCTGGCCCGCCCGCCGTTTGCCGGCTACAGGTCACACAGCATCATGTCCGCGTAGGACTCGCGCCGGCGGATCAGCCGGCTTTCGCCGTTGTTCACCAGCACGATGGGAGGGCGCGGGTTCAGGTTGTAGTTGCTGGCCATTGACGGGCAGTAGGCGCCAGCGGCAGGTATGGCGATCACGTCGCCGGCCGCCGGAGCCGGCAGCAAAATGTCTGATGCCAGCACGTCTCCCGACTCGCAATACTTGCCGGCGATGGTCACCGTGGCGTCCGGATCCGCGGCCGGCCGGTTGGCGGATAGCACTTCGTAGGAAGCCTGGTACAGCGCCGGCCGGATGTTGTCGCCCATGCCGCCGTCCACGCTCACGTACGTGCGCACCCCCGGTATGTCCTTGATCGCGCCGATCCGGTACAACGCCACGCCGGCGGGACCGATAATCGAACGGCCCGGCTCGATGATCAGATCTGGCTGCTCCATTCCCAGTTCGTCGCAGGTTGCCGTCAGGGTCCCGACGATTGCCTCGGCGTAATCGTCCGCAGCCGGCGGCTGGTCCTTCCGGGTGTAGGCGATGGCGAACCCGCCGCCCGGGCTGAATTCCTGCAGGTTCAGCCCCTGCTCGCGCAGCCCGGCGGCGAACCGCAGCACCAGGTCGGTCGCCGCCTGATACGGCTCCAACTCAAAAATCGGCGAGCCCAGGTGGAAGTGCAGCCCTTTCAGATCAAGATGCGGCGCGGCGATGGCTTGGAGTATCGCTTGTTCAGCATCGCCGGTTTGGATGGAGAACCCAAATTTGGAGTCAATGATCCCCGTGGTGGTGTACGCATGCGTGTGCGGGTCGATGCCGGGCGACACGCGCACCAGGATGTCCTGCGATTTGCCAGCGTCCGCGCAGATGCGCTCCAGCAGGTTCAGCTCGTGAAAACTGTCCACCACCACCCGGCCGATGCCCGCGGCGACCGCTTCCTCCAACTCGGCCGGCGTCTTGTTGTTGCCGTGGAAATAGACCCTTTCCAACGGCACGTCGCCCGCCATCGCCACGGCCAGCTCGCCTCCGGAAACCACGTCCAATCCCAGCCCCTCCTCGGCGAAGATGCGCGCCAACGCCGGGTTGATGTATGCCTTGGAAGCGTAAACGGCCTGCGCGTTGGCGTAACGCGACGCGAAAGCTCCCGCGAACTGGCGACACCTCGAGCGCAAGGTGGACTCATCCAGGACGTACAGCGGAGTGCTGTACTGCTCAACCAGATCGACGGCGTCGCATCCGCCGATGGTGAGGTGTCCGGCGGCGTTGGTGTCCGTGGTGTCAGGGAAAACGTGGGTCAGATGAGAGGGCAGCATTAGGGCGGTTCTCCGGGAGGTTTTGATATAGTGCCAGAGTCGCGCTAATGTAGCACACCGCCCGTTGCCTGTCACAGCGAAAAATGCCCTCAGACTGGCCCGGTGGGGGAGTCCGCATCCTCCATGCCAACTGCGTTTTTATAGCAATATCAAAAGGGTTGCCACTCCCGCCGCGGCAACGGCGAATGCCGCCCCCGCAATGCCGGCCTTGATCCCGGAAAAGGGCAAGCCCGAGGTCACGTACTTCATGCCGTCACTGGTGGTTATTCTGTTCAGGCAGAATTCCCCATCGTTGAAGGAGTATCGCCGGGAAATCACATCGTAGCGATGGACTCTACGTTGCTGTAGCACTATATCGCTGCTGGCTGGAGTCTGGAAATCCTCGCTGACCAGGTCGCCGGTCATCGACTTGAAGTGTTTCCCGTCAAGACCATTCTTGAACTCATCGACAGCCAGCCCGGTCAATTGGTGCGACCGTTCCGTAGTGTGTGAGAATTTCCTGGTAATCACGTTGCCCTGCACAAGTTCACCCGTCGCTCCGCACCTGGCGCAGGCCAAAAGACCGCTGCCCTTGCATGAGTCGCAGGTTGCTATGCCGCTGCCCCTGCACCGATCGCAGATCGTTTCACCCCGGGCGCCGCAACGGTCGCAAGGGCCCATGGCCTTGCCGCTGCCGGAGCAGGTCATGCAGCGCTCTTTGTTCGTATTAAAGATCCCGGCTTGGTCCACCTTGCCGCGTCCATTGCACTGATAGCATTTCCCGCGGCTATGGCCGGACCCCCTGCATCTTCCGCATCTCTGCGTGGGCGAGCAGGCAGTTTCCCCCCTGCCGGAACAGTTCCCGCAAGTAACATCCCCTCGGCCGGAACAGACGTCGCACCGGACGGTCGCGGCATTGTTGAGGATTTTAATGGTCTCGTTCTTGAACTCCGGGGGACGGTAGTTCACGTCCGTCGAGTATTTGCCGGCTTCCGACCCTTTCATGGTCTTTGCTTCAACCTGGTCGTTCATGTTCAAGTATTGCATGGTGGTTTTGCGGCAGACCAGATTTTCCGACCCGACTACGCTGGCGCCGGTCATAAAATCGCTGGGCAGTAACATTCGCTTCAGCCATGCTTTCTTGTGCCATTCCTGGAGCAGATCATCCTGAGTTGTCTGTGCTGCGGTAGGGCTCTGAGTTGCCATGGTTAATCCTCCTGGTCGGCGCGCCTGCGCCCAAGCGTTCAGATTCCGCATCTATGGCCGCCAGAGCCTGTCTGCGAAACTCCATCGGGTCGGGAACGCTGTAAAACTCCATGTCGCGGTTGCCGCTCCCGGTCCCGATGGCAATGTCCCCCTTGTTGGCAATCCGGTCCCGGACGCCTTGCTTGACGGACAGACCTTCGACAAACCGCAGGTTGATTTCATAGAGCTTTCGTCCGATTATGCCCTGATCCAGATATACCAGCCGGTGCGTCGTAATTACCGCCTCTGAGCGCTGTAGGCTGACGATGCTGCGCAGGAGGCCAATCTGTCCAAAAATCGGGAAGAGGAATCTCAGCTGTAGCAAGAGAGTCCACTTGTGCTTTGCTCGGTAGAGCACTGCTTCTCCGGGGGATAAATTGTCATCGACCCAACTCATTTGAATCCTCCTGTGTGCTTGACGGGTTGCCGGCGCCTCCCCGCCTGCTGGTGGGCAATGATGGCCGCGCCACCCTGCTTGCGGCTCGGAAAGACCAAGCGTCAGCCCGCCGCCGGTTCCCCAGATCACGGTTTCGCTTGGCAGCCGTGCTGCCCCTTCCATTGGCGGTTTCCCGCCGGCGCCGGAATAGTGTGTCCGCAAATCGAATGCGAGAGACCCGCAAGTGAACGAAACTGTAATCCGGCAGCCAAATTGCCGTCAATAGACTATAGTCTATTGGCTGATAATCTATATTTTGTTAGCCTATAAGACGTTCAATCTTGAACGCTCTTCACTCTTGAACGCTCATCGAAGCGCCTCTGGCATATCCGCCAGCAGAGACCTGTGGGGCCACTCGGGAAAGGGCGCCCCACCGCGCCGGCAACCATCGGCTTATCAGTCCGGTGTCAGCAGTGCGTCACATCCGTAATTGAAGAGCAGTTGCGACGCCGCGTCCGACCACGCAGCGCCAGCCATCTCGACCAAGGCGTCCCTGCTATACCGGCAGGCCGCGCCACAAATGATGAAGGAGAACCGCCATGACCAGCGACGCAGACACAACCGTTCGATACGGTAAAGAAAGTCGAGGGATGCGAAACGCTGCTCTCTGCCGATCCAGCCGGCATTGACTGACGTCTGCATCGCCCCATGGCGGCGGTCTGAGTGAATTGGCCCATTGGCTGGGCTTAGCGCCGATTTCCAGGTTGCGTTTCTTTGAATAGCTGCGCCTGACATCACCATGGGCAGGATTTCCCTTGCCGTGCGCGCACAGCCGGTACGGACAGGGCACACTCGGATGTCAGGGCACAATCATGAGAAGTTATTCAAGAGCTTTTGGCCAGTACATACGACATTTGCGCGATCAGCGCGATTACAGCCAGGAAAGTTTGGCGTTGGAATGCGGCATCCATGCCACCTATTTGTCCGGCATTGAACGCGGCATCCGCAATCCGTCGCTGAGGATCATTCGCGCGCTGGCCAGGGGACTGGGCGTTGCGGTGAGCGAGCTGTTCGATTGAGGCGTACGGCCGCTCTCGGTTAACGGGAGCAGAAATCGGTCTTATCTGCCCCTCTGCTATACTCGCGGCGCAATGTGCCCGCGTCATGGCGTGGAGGAGAGAGGAGAGCTCATGTGACCAACGCTGATACCAGCGTCGTCCGCTACCGCAAGGAGAGCTGGCGTCTGCTGGCGTAGGTGGACACAGAGTTGGAGCGTAGCAACCTGGAAGCAGCGTCCCAGGCGCTGTGGAACGCCGCCGCTCACGGTCTCAAGGCCGCCGCCCGTCGGGGCTGGCCCCACGATATCGTCCGCGAGCAGTTGTACGTCGTCATCCCCCTGATAGAGGAAGAAGGCGGTCCCGTTGACATCAACACCAACGCCATCATGGCGCACGCTTTCAATCGCCGCGACCGGGCCTGGAAAATCCCTATTAATCAGGGCGGGGTGCGTTACGTCAAAGGACCGGTTGCCGAATTGCTCAACACGCTCGAGAGCATGGACTGATGGTTGCGTCAGGAGAGCCGGAGTATTAAGCGACTTGCTGCCGGCAATATCGCGTGTTGCAATACTCTGGTTTTCTATAATCCGGCTTATAACGCTGTCCATAGCCCATCGTCTGTGGACACATCGGCTATGCACCGTCACTCACAGTTCCCGTGAACAGCTACCAGATCGCCTTCGGGCAGCGGGTGCGACAGCTGCGCCTTGACCGTGGCGTAACCCAGGAAGAGGTAGCCCACCGCGCCGGCATCCACGTCACTTACCTGTCCGGTATCGAGCGGGGCGTCCGCAACCCGTCGTTGACCAGTATCTACGCCCTGGCGGCGGCACTGGAAGTTCCGGTCAGCCAGCTGTTTGCCTTTGTGCCCCCCCCCCCCCGCCGAATAGCCCTGACAAACGAGCCGAGGGAGGCTCTGCCCCCTGCTATACTCGTCGCATAATGCGCTGGACGCGCCCGGAGGAAAGCCGCCATGGCCAGCACGGGAACATCTGCCCTGGTCGACCGCCACCGCAAGGAGAGCTGGCGTCTGCTGGCGCAGGTGGACGCAGAGTTGGAGCGCGGCGATCTGGAAGCAGCCTCACAGGCGCTGTGGGACGCCGCCGTCCACGGCGTCAAAGCCGCCGCCACGCGCCGGGGCTGGCCCCACGACACCTTTGTTGAGATGGGCGAGGCCATCATCCGCCTGATCTACGACGAGGGCGGCCCGGTTGACCTGAACACCAACTTCATCATGGCGTCCGCCTTCGACCGGAAGTTGCCTCGGGATCTGCCGCCGCACGAACTCGGGATCCGCTATTGCAGCAAGGGTCCGATCAAGGAATTCCTCCAAATTTTAGAGAGGATGGATTGATGGTTAGGCCGCGGCATCATGATTATTACCGTGAGCGCAGCCGGCATTTTCTGGATCTGTTTGACGATGAGTTGGAACGGGGAGAACTTGAAATATCGTGCGAATTGCTGTGGGGATCCGCCGCCCATGCCATCAAGTCAATAGCGCAACGGCGCGGATGGGAGCACGGTTCACACACACTGTTGCGCACTACAGTTGATCGTCTTATTGAGGATGGAGCGCCCCAGTACCTGGCAGGCCAGTACAATTTCGCTTCCGAGTTTCACGTCGGGTTCTACGGAGACCGACAGTTCAGCCCGGAGCAGCTTCGCCTGACTAAATTGCTAATCGCCGATTTCATCCAAACCCTGGAAAGCCTGCCTTGAGCCGGCGAATCCGCCGTCGCGTCACACCAATTTGACCGCCCGCCGGCGCGCCGTCTATACTGCCGTCCGAATGAACCGGCGCCGCTGTTCGTTGCCGGTTGCCCCCTGTTCACTACCTCACCCCTACTGCCGCCGGCATGGCGGCCGTTCCTGATAGAGGAGGTGTATTTTGCCGAATAAAGTACCCATCACGATTACCGTGAATGGCCGCTCGCACTCCGCCGAAGTAGAACCCCGCACCCTGCTGGTCCACTTCCTGCGCGAGACCCTGAACCTGACCGGCACCAAGATCGGCTGCGACACCAGCCAGTGCGGCGCCTGCGTAGTCAAGATGAACGGCGTTACCGTCAAGTCGTGCACCGCGTTTGCCGTGCAGGCGGATGGAGCCGAAGTGACCACCATCGAGGGGTTGGCTGACGGCGGGAACCTGACCGCGGTCCAGGAAGCCTTCTGGAACAACCACGGCCTCCAGTGCGGCTACTGCACCGCCGGCATGATTATGACGGTCACCGAGATCATCGAGCGCAACCCCAACCCGTCGGCCGACGAAGTTCGCGCCGGCCTCGAGGGGAACATGTGCCGCTGCACCGGCTACAACAACATCGTCAGGGCCGCTCTGGCTGCCGCCGCTGCCGGACAAGGAGGCTGACGCCATGACTACCCGAATTTTCGGATCCGGCATCCGGCGACGCGAGGACCCGCGCCTGATCACCGGTCAGGCCGCCTACACCGACGACATCAAGCTGACCGGCATGGTCCACGCGGCCATCCTGCGCAGCCCCCACGCTCACGCGCGCATCACCGGCATCAACACCGACGCGGCCAAGGCCTCGCCTGGCGTGCTCGCCGTCTATACCGGCGCTGACATCGAAGGCGTGCTGAACCCCATCCCCTGCGCCTGGGCCATTCCCGACTCCGATCTGAAGGCCGTGGCCTACCCCGCCATCGCGTCTGACGTGGTGCGATACGTGGGTGACGCGGTAGCCGTGGTCGTGGCGGAGAACCGCTACCAGGCCGAGGACGCCCTGGAACTCATCGACGTCGGCTATTCCCCGTTGCCGTCCATCATCAACCCGGAGGCGGCCCTGGCCGACGGCGCTCCGCAGTTGCATGAGGACGCGCCCAACAACCAGGCTTTCCACTGGGTCGCGGCCGGCGGCGATACTGACGCCGCCTTCGCCGACGCTGCCGTGACGGTCAGCGAGACCATCAACCAGCAGAAGCTCATCCCCACCCCAATGGAGACCCGCTCGGCTATCGCTTCTTGGTCGTCGGCCATGGGCGAACTGACGCTGTGGAACACCACCCAGAACCCGCACATCGCCCGGTTCGTGACCTGCCTGGTCACCGGCGTTGCGGAGCACAAGATCCGGGTGATTGCCCCCGAAGTCGGCGGCGGTTTCGGCGCCAAGATCGCCGTCTATCCCTGGGAAATGATCACCGTTTTCTGCTCCATGCAGCTGGGCGTCCCGGTCAAGTGGACTGAAACCCGCTCCGAAAACTACGTGGCCACCACTCACGGGCGCGACCACGTCGAATACGTCGAGATGGCAGCCGACGCCAACGGCAAGGTCACCGCTGTCCGCAGCGTGGTGTACGCCGGCATGGGCGCCTATCTGTCCACCGCCGCGCCGGGCATCCCGACCATCCTTCACGGCCTGATGTACTCCGGCCCCTATGACATCGCCAACATCAAGGCCGACGTGTACGGCGTGTTCACCAACTCCACACCCGTCGAAGCCTACCGCGGCGCCGGCCGGCCCGAGGCTACGTTCCTGCTGGAGCGTTTGATGGACAAGGTCGGCGACGCCGTCGGCATCGACTCGGTCGAAGTGCGACGCCGCAACCTGATCGAGCCCTTCGACAACAACCGCGACGTTGCCATCGGCATCACCTACGACAGCGGAAACTACTCGGCCGCCCTGGATCAACTCCTCGGACACATCGAATACGACCAGTTCCGACATGACCAGGAGCACGAACGCGAGCATGGCACGCTGCGCGGGGTGGGCGTCGCCTGTTACTGCGAGATCTGCGGCCTGGGTCCCTCCCAGGTGGCCGGAGCCGTCGGTTTCGGCGGTGGCCTTTGGGAAAGCGCCACCGTGCGCATCTACGCCACCGGCAAGGTCAATGTGTTCATCGGCACGTCCCCCCACGGTCAGGGTGAGGAAACCACCTTCGCCCAGATCGTCGCGGACGAAATCGGCGTTGACGTTGACGACGTGGAAGTGATCCACGGCGACACTGATATTACGCCCATGGGCTGGGGAACCTACGGCAGCCGCACCACCGTGGTCGGCGGCGCGGCCGTGGCCCTCACCATGCGCAAGCTGCGCGACAAGGCCCGCGTCATCGCCGCCCATCTTCTGGAGGCGGACGAGGCCGACATCGAGTACGAGGACGGCCAGTTCTTCGTGCGCGGCGCCCGCGACCGCTCCCAGAGCATCCAGGACGTCGCCCTGCAGGCCAACGTGGCCTGGAACCTGCCCGAGGGCATCGAGCCCGGCATGGAAGCCAGCACCTACTACGACCCACTCAACTTCAGCTACCCCTTCGGCGCCCACGCGGCCATCGTCAGCGTGGACCCGGACAACGGCCACATCACGCTTGACCGCTACGTCGCCGTTGACGATTGCGGCCCCCAGATCAACCCGATGATTGTGGAAGGCCAGGTTCACGGCGGCGTGGTCCAGGGAGCCGGCCAGGCCCTCTGGGAAGGCGCCGTTTACGACGACAACGGCCAGTTGCTCACCGGGACGATGATGGACTACGCGATCCCCCGCGCCCACCTGGTACCGGACATCGAGGTCCATTCCACTGTGACCCCCTCGCCGCACAATCCGTTGGGCGTGAAGGGTATCGGTGAGACCGGGACCATCGCGTCCACCGCCGCCATCTACAGCGCGGTGATGGATGCCCTCAAACCGCTGGGCATTACCAGTCTGGACATGCCGCTATCCCCCGAGAAGGTGTGGCGCGCCATCCAGGCCAGCGGTTACACCGGCAATGGCCACGGACATGACCATGGGCACGACCACGGTCATGGTCACAATCACTAACCGGCGCCGGCACAGGAGGACTGATTGCAATGTTTGCAGCAGATTTTGAATACCGGAAGGCCGGTTCCATCGCCGAAGCGATACAACTGCTTTCCGATAATCCGGGAGCGAAGATTCTGGCCGGGGGCCACAGCCTCATACCGTTGATGCGGTTTCGCCTCGCCAGGCCGGAGGTAGTCATCGACATCGGTGGCATCGTCAACCTGCGCGGGATCACCGTCGGCGGCGACACCATCAACATCGGCGCTCTCACCACCCACGCCGAGATCGCCGCGTCGGCCGACGTCCAGCGATCCAACGGCCTGCTGGCGGAAGCGGCCGGTGGCATCGGCGATCCGGCGGTGCGCAACCGGGGCACCATCGGCGGCAACCTGGCCCATGCCGACCCGGCGTCCGACTGGGCCACCGTGCTCACCGCCTTGGGCGCCACTGTCTCGGCGCAGGGTCCTGCAGGAGCGCGGACCATCGCGGTCTCCGATCTGATCGAGGACGCCTTTGCCACGGCGCTGGCGGAAGACGAGCTGATCACCACGATCAGCGTGCCGGCGCTGGCCGCCAACCAGCGTGCTGAATACGCCAAGATGGCCCATCCGGCCAGCTTTTACGCCGTGGTCGGCGGGGCCGTCGTCGTGACCATGGACGGGAATCGTTGCACCGCGGCCTCGGTGGCGGTGGGTGGTCTGACCCCGCGTCCCGTCAAAGCTCCGTCTGTGGAACAGGCCCTGTCCGGAACCACTCTGACGGCGGACAGCATCGGCGACGCCACCGCCCGTCTCAGCGAAGACATCACCGCGGCGGGAGTGGACATAATCGGCGACGTCTACGCCTCCGCGGAGTTCCGCGCCGGCGTTGCGCCGGTGGAGGTGAAACACGCCCTGATGCACGCCATCGGACTGGCGCACCACTGATCCGGGGTACGCGTCATTCGTTTGACTGTAATGTGCGCCCGTTCTCATAATCTCCTCACCGGGAAGGGCGCACGTTCTCCAGTTCACACTGTAGCAACCCTTCAAAATGGCCGACCATGAAAACGATGCCAGTGTGCCTGGCCGACCGGAGAATGTCGCCAGGGAACCTATATGGAGCGTACCGTCTGGATGGGGGAGACCTTGCTTCGTCGCTTTTTGCGTCCTTACAATAGAAATTGCGACTTTTCTGACTTGGTATGACTTACTCCCGACCGCCAGTAGCGATGCCAAGGATGTTGCGGCGGCGGTTTTGCGGAACGTATTTCCCAGCGGCGGAGCCGCCGCCGTAATCGTCATCATCCTTGCCGAGGCTCTGCAATACATCATGGCAACACTGGATTACCTCAGGAATAAGTGGGTCAAACCTCTGATCGACAGACATCGTGCAGAGGGCCGCACGGAGGGCCGCACGGAGGGCCGCACGGAGGGCCGCACGGAGGGCCGCGCCGAAATGTATGAACATCTCCGCGAATGGCTGGAACGTCGGGATGCGGCTGAAGCAGCAGGATTGCCTTTCGATGAACCGTTCCCCACGCCGGAGGAGCTGCAATAGATTCCCTCCGGTTGTCAGCGGCGATGTGTATGCCTCCGCGGAGTTCTGCGCCGGAGGCGCGCCCGTCAAGTTGCAGCCGGCCTCCTCCATGCCATCGGTCTGGCCCACCACTAAACTCCATGTGGTAATCCGGCAATCGGACTGGCCGCCGTAGCGATTACGGCGGCCAGTTTGATGTTGCTGGTATCCTGATCATGGTCTATGTTTCGGCCATTGATCGGCTAACCCTAAATGTAGAGGCTACCTTTTGAAAATCCTGCTCACCAATGATGATGGTATCCACGCCACCGGAATCTGGGCGGCGGCTCGCGCCCTTGCCGATGTCGGCGAAGTGGCGGTAGTCGCTCCGGACCGCGAGCAGTCTGGCGTGGGCGCGTCGATGACCCTCCACGCGCCGCTGTTTGTCCACTCCGTGCCGGCGGAACAGTACCTCTCTCAGTTCGCCCCCGGCGACGACACCCCGCCGCGCAGCGCGGACGCCGTGCTCGTCCCCGCCGGAGACGCCGCTCCGCCTCCGGCTCATCCCATCACCGCCTGGGCGGTCCAGGGCACCCCTGCGGACGCGTGCATCCTGGCTCTCGAGCAGTTGGTCAATCCGAAACCGGATTTGGTGGTCAGCGGCATCAACCGCGGGTCCAACCTGGGCTGGGACGTGATCGTGTCCGGCACTGTTGGAGCCGCGACACAGGGTTGGGTGCGAGGCTATCCCACGATTGCCATATCGGTGGGTTCCGTTCAGGCTCCCCGGTACCAGTTGGCGGCGCAGGTGGTGGCGCATTTGGCCCGCCGCTTGGCCGACGCCCCGGAGGTTTCGCCGGCGTATTTCCTCAACGTGAACGTGCCCAACGAGCCCGCTGACCGCATCGCCGGCGTGAAGGTTACGCGCCTGGGCGGCCGGGCCTACGGGGAATCGGTGCGCTCTGAGGAGTCCTTCGGCCATCGCCGTTACTGGATCTCCCGCAACCGCCCGGTGCTGGCCGGCGGCGAGGGCAGCGATATCGACGCCAGCAAGGCCAACTATATCGGCATCACTCCCATGGGCATGGCCTTTTCCACCACCGACGAGCGCGTGGAAATGGTCAAGGGGCTGGTGGACGGGATGCCGCTGGGCGCCGCTTCGACCTGATTTCGGGGGTCCGGCGCCGCGCCTAGCGTCTTCTTCGCCGGCTGCGCACACTGCCCCGGTTGCTGCGTCTGCTCCGTTCTGGCGGTGGGGACGGGTCTGCGATCCTGGCGGTTCCGTCAGCGTCGGCATCTTCGTAGGCCGCGAACCCGCCGGCCTCCCGGACGCGCCGGATCAGCGGTCGGTCTCTGGTCAGCCACAGCGTTTGCGTGATGACGGTGAGCGCGATCCCCGGCGCTGCCAAGGCCAGCAGCGTGGGGTCCAGCAGCGGGTCGCCGTTTTGAATCCGCAGTTGCATTCTCAGGAAGATCCAGCCCCCGCCGGTGATGATCCACGCCCACGACAGCGCGCCGCTCACCACGCCGTTGTGCCACGGCGACCGTATGAACAGGATCGCGCTGCACGGCCACCAAACGAACGTCGGCACCAGGAACCATCCCTGGTAGTACCATGGTTTCAGCGCGTCCGGCGGCACCGGAGGCGGTGGCGGCACCGGCTTGTAGCCAGTAGGTCCTCCTCCTTGTTCGTCCGCCGTTTCCGGCCGCTGCGGCTCCCCCCTATCCATTGTCGGATCGCCACCCCATCCTGCAAGCCGATCAGCCGGCGTTGTCGAAGATTCGGGCCCGGACCTCAAACACGAAACCCGGCAGCACGTCTTCTCCGTCCAGAGTTTCCGGGTCAACCAGAGTTTGCGGTTCCTGGCCGAGGCGATAGACGGTGACCAAGCGGCGTTCGGGATTTATTACCCAGGCCAGCCGCGTGCCGTTGGTCATAAACAGTTGCACCTTACCCACCAGTTCCGGCCCGCGATTGGAAGGAGATACGATTTCACAGATGAAGTCCGGCGCGATCGGAGCAAAGGTCGGCAGATCGCCAGACGGCGCCATAGCGTTCCAGCGTTCGTCGGAAATCCAACTTACGTCAGGACCGGGACGGGAGCCGTTGGGCAGCAGAAAACGACCGGTGGGGCCCTGAACTTTGCCGCCGTAGGTTCGAGCCCAGACGGTCGTATCGGTGGCAAGTTCATTTTCGAACAGGGAGCCGGGAAGGCCGGTAGGAGGCATGATTTTCAGTTCACCCCGGGCGGTAATCTCAAAGAAACCACCGCTTTCGTGCTTGTTGCGTGCCGCAAACGCTTCGAGCCATTCGTCGAGGTGGGGGCTGTTTAGGGACTGGCCGAATTCGACGAGTGCAATATAGAAGCAACCCACCTCACGCTCCGACGTGGCCGCGCCATAGGCGGCTTCATCCGGGGGTGGGGTATGGGTCTGCGGCGGGGCGGTGGTCACGGTCGGAACCTCACGGCTGTAGCGCCCCGGTATTGTATCAGGTACTTCCAGGATGGCCGCGCATGTCAGGCGCAGGCAGTGTGATATGATGCCCGCGCCTTGCTCCTTGTCTTCCCTTGCCGTCGCTGCTCATCGTTTCAGCCCTCATGGCTTTCAGTCCCGCCGCCCTGATTCCGCAATGGGCGCGCACCTATGCCGCGGTGATACTGGCCGTATCGCTGGCGGTCAACCTCATCACCAGTTTTTCCCTCTACGTGCAGGCCCTCACCATCCCCGGGATGAAGGGCACCTTCGATCTGTCCTACACCACGGTGTTCGTGCTGGTGGTGGCCCTGTCGATATCCCGCGTCGTGTCCGGATTGCTATCCGGCGCCGCCGCCTCCCGATACGGTGGGCGGTGGATGGTGATCTCCAGCATTTTCGTGCAGGCCGCGTCCATGGCCTTCCTGGGCTGGTCGCCCAGTTACTGGATTGCTCTGGCGGCGATGGTAGCCGTGGGGGTGTCGTCGGGAGCGGCGTTGACCCCCATGATGGGAATGTTGGCGCCGTGGTTTCGCATCACCGACCGTGGAGTCGCGGCCGGCATCGCCGCGTCCGGCGGGAGTCTGGCAATCATTTTCACCGGCGTCATCGTCCCGCCGTTGACCGGCGTCTTCGGCGACGAGGCCTGGCGGTACACCTGGTACGTGCTGGCCGCCACCAGCGTGGTGATCGGCCTGCTGTGCGTCAGCTTCATACGCGAAGCTGCGCCCGCCGCGATGCCGCCCTCCGGCGCGCCGGGGACCCGCCGGCTGGCCGGTCCAGGTCTACACCAATCCCTACGTCTGGCTCATCACGGGGATGGCCTTCTGCTCCGGGTTCGTTCACGGCATCCTGACCTCCAGCTACGGCGCCTACCTGGAGGTGGAACACGGCATGGACGTGGCAGTGGTCGGCGCGTTGTTCATGCTCATCGGAGTCCTGAGCATCGGCAGCGGCGTCGGCTCGGGCGCGTTGTCCGACCGGGTGGGCCGCGGGCTGGCTTTCGGTGTAACGTTCCTGATCGAGGTTGTCTGCCATGCCCTGTTCTGGCTGTTTCCCGAGCTGATCTTCTTCATCATCGCATCGGTGCTCGCGGGATTCGCGCTCCACTCAACGTACACTATATGCGCGGCGGCGGCTGGCGACTTCGTTCCTGTTTTTATGGCGCCGGCCGCATTCGGATTGATGGGCATGGGCGCGGGCATTGGGGGTACAATTTCTCCCGCCATATCCGGCCCGATTGCCGACGCTACGGGCACACTCCGGTGGTCGTTCGCCATGGCGTCCGGCATTGCCCTTGTCGGCGCCGGGCTGGGTTTCACCCTTCACATCATGACCCGAACTCGCGGCCAGGGCGCGACCGGCACGGCGTCGTCTCCGGCGCAACCCTGAATCCGCGTCGCGTTGGCGCGCACCGGGTCCACAGCAGGTGGTACGAATTTGACTGACGGCAATAACGAAGACTTCAGCCGAGCCATGGTGGTGGTCGCCCACGCCGACGACGCCGAGTGGGGCTGCGCCGGAACCGTGGCCCGCTGGTGCGCCGAAGGCAAGCATGTGGTTTACGTAGTCTGCACCGACGGCAGCAAGGGCACCTCGGACCCGACCATTTCCCCGGACGAGGTCATCGCATCCCGACGCGCTGAGCAGGAGGATGCCGGCCGGGTGCTCGGGCTCGCCCACGTGGTGTTCCTGGGATACCACGATGCTTATCTGCAGTCCAACCTGGAGTTGCGCAAGGCCATCACCCGGGAAATCCGCCGGCATCGCCCCGACGTCCTGATCTGCATGAACCCCGTGCGCAACCTGGACGGCGACGGCTACATCGATCACCCGGACCACTTTGCCTCCGGGGATGCCGCCATGGGCGCCGTGTACCCGTCGGCGCGGGACCCGCTCACCTTTCCCGAACTCCTCACTGAGGAGAGGCTGGAACCCCACAAGGTTCGCGAAGTGTGGGTGATGGGCCGAACCCAACCCGATCACTTCGTGGACGTTACCGATCATATTGAGACTGCCGTGGACGCCTTGCGAGCCCATCGGAGCCAGGTCGATGCCGCGGCTGCGGACCAGTACCTTCGGCAATGGCGTCGCCGCGATGGCCCCAGAATCGGCGTGGAATATGCCGAGGTGTTCAAGCGTTTTCGCCTGGGCTAGGTTGGCATCCGCCAGGTTGCCGCCGCCCGAACGGGGTCGGTCTCCGGGATAGCGTTGCGGGTGCGAACCCGCGGCCGGCGCGAACGTTAACTTATTGACATCCCACCCTTCCGGCTATACGATTCTAATCTGATAATCGTTCCGCAGTTGGGCAGCCGCTGACGGCCGTTCCAATTGCGAGAATAACGGTTATTGCGGTATATTTGCATCACAAAGAATCGGCCAATCGGGACCCTGTTCCCAAGGTACACGAAAGGAGGAAACAATGGCAGGAAGCAACGACATCGCACTGATGGCGCACCTTCTCCGCCGGGCCGGCTTCAGCGCCAGCCGCGACGAGATCGAAGCCGCCGCTGCGAAGGGTTATGACACCGTGGTGGAGGAGCTGTTGAGCCCCGGCGGCGCCTCGGGCGTCGAAGACGACCTGATGCTGCGCTACCACCCCACCTACAACCACCCGGGCGCCATCGAGATCAACATCCAGAACTGGGTGTATCGCATGGTCAACACCGAGTACCAGCTCAAGGAGAAGATGGCCCTCTTCTGGCACATGATCTTCTGCGCCGGCCACTCCAAGATCGACTCCGGCGAGGAAATGGGCCGGATGATCCAGATGTTCCGCGACAAGGGCATGGGCAACTTCCGGGAACTGCTGATGGAACTTTCCACCAGCCCCGCCATGGTCTACTACCTGGACAACTGCGAGAGCCACAAGACGGCCATCAACGAAAACTACGGCCGTGAGCTGCTCGAACTGTTCTCCATGGGCGTCGGCATGAATGAGGGGTTCAACTACTCCGAGGACGACGTCAAGGCCACCGCCCGCGCATTCACCGGTTGGAACATTGCCCCGCCGTACCCGCCGTTCCCCTACGGCCGCAGCCCCTGGGAATTCCGGTTCGACCCCGCCGACCACGACGACGAAGAGAAGACGTTCCTGGGTCGCACGGGCAACTGGAACGGCGACGATATCCTGGACATCATCGCCGACCAGCGCGCCACCGCCCGGTTCATTTCCCGCCACCTGTACAACTACTTCGTCGCCGACGAGGTTCCGGTTCCCAGCTGGCGCCAGACCCCGCCGAAGGACGAGGCTCTGTTGGAAGCCTTGGAGCAGGCGTATTTCGACAGCGGCTACAACATCACCGAGATGCTGCGCACGCTGTTCACGTCCGACTCGTTCAAGAACGCCCGCTACGCCAAGGTCAAGAACCCGGCCGAAATGGTTGCCGGCACCCTGCGCATGGTCGGCGACCACCGCGACGAGATCAAACCCGGCATGTTCGAGCTCAGCCAGGAGCCCAAGTACATGGGCATGGACCTGATGAACCCGCCCACCGTCGAGGGTTGGCACACCGGCCACGAGTGGATCGACTCCGGCACCCTGGTCGAGCGCATCAACTTCGCCGCCGACTACCTGGGCCGTACCGACCTCCCCGGCGTCCAGAGCATGATCTCCAAGCTCATGGCCCAGGGCGATAGCCTCAGCCCCGAACAGTTCGTCGACACCTGCGCCGATCTGGTGGGCTGCCTGAACCTCACCGCGGACACTCGCGAGCAGCTCATCGACCACGCCGGCCGTGGTGGCAACCTCACCCACGGCTCCGACGCTGAGCGCGCCGAGTTCGCCCGCCGCTCCGGCGAGATGTTCCAGATCATCGCCTCCACCTCGGAGTTCCAGTTCGAGTAATCGGCGATCATCCCGACGTTGGCCGGCCCGGCGCACCGGTAATGCAGCGGCGGCCCGGCCAACCCCAACCCTACGACCAGATACCCAAAACGGAGGACTATCAAATGGTCTCTACCAACAAAGATAACGTTCTGGTGGTGCTCTCGCTGTCCGGCGGGAACGACGGCCTGAACACCGTCATTCCTTACAACGACGGCCACTACCGCGACTTCCGCCCCAACCTGGGCGTGGACGCCGAGCAGGTCATCGATCTGAATGGCGAGATCGGCCTGCACCCCACCATGCTTCCCCTGAAGAAGTACTGGGACGAGGGCAAGCTCGCCGTATTCCTCGGCATCGGCTACGCCAACCCCTCCTATAGCCACTTCCGCAGCATGGACATCTGGCACACCTGCGAGCCCGACACCATCGGGACCGAAGGCTGGCTCGGCCAGGTCATCCACGAGCTCGACCCGAACAACGAGGGACAGGGCATCACCGGCGTGAACTTCGGTCGCGGCCTCCCCCGCGCCCTCGCCAAGGAAGGCGTGCCGGTCGCTTCGGTCGGCAATCTCGAGACCTACGGCCTGCTCACCGGCATCGAGGGTGATGACCAGCGCGCCGAGGCCCTGGACCTCTTCAGCAAGATCTATGCCCCCACCATCGGGCAGGGCTTCGTCAGCGACTACCTGCGCTCCACGGGCACCTACGCCCGCATCGGCGCCGACATCCTGGCCACCGCGCCGCCGAAGTACACCTCCAACGTGGAGTACTCCAGCAGCACCGTCGGCCAGTACATGAAGAACATCGCCCAGACTCACCTGGCTGATCTGGGAACCCGTGTGCTCTTCACCACCAGCCCCTACAACGGCTTCGACACTCACGCCAACCAGGCCCAGCTGCACAGCGGCCTGTGGACCGACGTGTCCGCCAACGTCGACACCTTCATCACCGACCTCCGCGAGCACGACGCCAGTGACAACGTCATCACGTTCATGTTCTCCGAGTTCGGCCGCCGCATCGGCGACAACGGCTCCGGGACTGACCACGGCGCCGGCTCCGTCGCCTTCATGGTAGGCGAGAAGGTCAAGGGCGGCATCTACGGTGTCTACCCGTCCCTGGCTCCGGCCGACCAGGAAGAGGGCGGCAACCTCCGGTCCAACATGGACTTCCGCCAGGTTTACGCCACCGTCCTGGAAGACTGGATGGGCCTCGACTCCAACCCCATCAACCGCGGCGTCTTCGAGAAGGTCCCCTTCCTGTAGGCCAACGGTTCCGAACCAACGAGGCGGAGGGCCGTCGCTGGACGGCGAACCCTCCGCCTTATCCTGAACAATGACGACACAAAAAGAGGGAAGTCTATGAGTACCCATCTCTTTGGCCTTGTGGATATTGCCTTCCCTTATAGCCATTCCGTTGGCCGCAATGAATTCAACGGCACCGGGTTCCGCAATCCGGTGGATATGGCTATCGACAGCGAAGGCAAGGTCTTTGTCCTGAACCGCTCCTACGAGAATCGACCCGACGGCGTGCACGTAACCGTGGCCACGCTGAGCGAAGATTACGTCAGCGAGTTCAGCCAGTTCGGCGAGGCGCCGGGCGACATGTACTGGCCCACCTCCTGCGCCCTCGATGGCGACAACAATCTGTACGTCGCTGACGAGTATCTCAATCGCATCACCATCTACACCGAGGACGGCGACTACGTGTCCCACTGGGGCGCGGCCGGCGACGGCCCTGGCCAGTTCAATGGTCCATCCGGCATCGCCATCGTCGGCGACACCATGTGGGTGGTTGACAGCAAGAACAACCGCGTCCAGAGTTACGGCCTCGACGGAACCTTCAAGAGCCAGTTCGGCGAGGGCGGCTCCGGCAACGGTCAGTTCAACCTGCCTTGGGGCGTCTGCCTCGACAACGACGGCCTCATCTATGTGGCCGACTGGCGCAACGACCGCATCCAGGTGTTCACCCAGGGCGGCGACTGGCAGGCCAGCTACGGCACCAGCGGCGACGGCCCCGGCCAGTTCAAGCGGCCCAACGCCGTGTTCGTCGACAACGATGGCGACATCTACGTCTGCGACCGCGAGAACGACCGCGTGCAGATCCTGGCTCCCGACGGACGCTTCCGCGCCCAGCTCAAGGGCGACCACCAGATCTCAGATTGGGGCAAGAGCAAGCTCAACTCCAACCCCGACATGATCCGTCAGCGGACCATGGCCATCACGCACGATGGCGGCTCCTTCGAAAAGGTGTTTGCCAACCCGTGCGCCGTGCGCGTCACCGCTTCCGGGCAGATCGCGATCCTCGACCACACCCGTGGCCGGATCCAGGTCTACCAGAAGGAAAAGGAACCCGTACTGCTGTAAAAGCGCAACGGTAGCTCGCAAACTTGCAGGGGCGAATAATTATTCGCCCCTGCTTTATTGCTGCCGCGGCAAAGATGGGCGTCAGCCTTCCGGCCCCTTCGGCATCCCGGCGTCGATCCACGCCGCAACCTCGGCAGCTTCCGCCCGCGAAAGGAATGGACCCCGCAGCGGCATCCGGCCGAAGGTCCCGCAACCCAGCCGCAGCGAACGCACCAGGTGGGTATCGGCTCCAGGAACTCCCGGTTCGATGGACGGATACCCGTTGAGCACTGATGCGGCCAGCTCTTCCGGCGTCTCCCACCAGTATTCGTGAATGCCGGGATAGGGCTGGCGGCCGTGCCGTTCGATCCAGCGATCCATGATCGTATCCAGCAGTTCTTTGACCCGCGGCCAGTACACGGGGGCGGCTTCATTCTGTTGGGTGTCGGTGCTCATTTTGCGGCGGTCTCCGGTTGATGATGCTGAAAGTGTATATGCGATTGACGTTCGAAAATCAGCGCGGGTGTTCCTGCACCGACTCGCGCTGCAGCAGTTCGATTGCGTGCGGCAATACGGGCAGGATTACGTCCAGGCATTCACCGACGCCCCGGGGACTTCCCGGCAGCGTGATGATCAGCGTCTGCCCCCGTATGCCCACTACGGATCGGCTCAACATCGCCATGGGTGTGAACTTGAGGGTCTGAGCCCGCATGGTTTCAGCCATCCCCGGGACTTCCCGGTCCATGGCTCGCAGCGCAGCCTCCGGCGTGACGTCGCGCTGGCCCATTCCCGTCCCGCCGGTGCTGACTATCAGGTCCACTTCGCCGGAATCGGCCCACTCGCGGAACCGAGCCGTGATGGTGTCAGCGTCGTCCGCCACCACCTCGTAGCGGACTTCTTCGTAATCGGGCAGGGGGAGCTTGTCGCGAATGGCCTGCCCGCCGGTATCTTCACGTTCGCCTCGGGCGCCCGAGCTGCTGATGGTGAGAATTGCCAGACGGTACATTTCGCGTTCGGTACAGGTGTTGCGACAGAGTGCGACGAGCGCAATGATACCACACGGTCAGCTGGTTTCAGGTTCCGTATGGGTCGACGCCGGCGCGCGTCGTTGACACTGCAAACAGGCAGTACGTATAGTAATCACACGCCCCGAATCGCCTTTGTGGTGGCCCGCTCGGCGACCATGCCGTCCGACCGCCCTTCGGTACTCTGAACCGGGCCGCACTGAAACCTGTATGAGCTCCGAACCCACCAATTGCGTATTCTGCGAGATCGTGGCCGGCCGTGAACCGGCGCGGATCCGCTATCTGGACAACGACCTGATCGCTATCGTGAACCGTCTCACCTGGGTGCCGGTCATGCTGCTCGTCATGCCGCGCCGCCACATGTCGCAACTCGAGATGTGGAGCAGCGGGATCATGTCCCGCCTCGGCGACGTGGCGGCCACCCTCGGCTGCATGTATTGCCCCAACGGTTTCCGCATACTGTCCAACTTCGGGTACGACGGTTTGCAGAGCCAGTCCCACGGCCACGTGCACGTCATCGGCGGTCAATTCCTCGGCCACTACGCGTGATACGCTTCCGACCACACAACCCCCGAATTCAAGGAGACCTCGTCGCTATGCCTGAAACCGTTCTCTACGAAAAGACCGGGACCGACAATCACGTTGCGGTCATAACCCTCAACCGGCCCGAGTCGTCCAACGCCATCAACCGCCAGCTCCGGCAGGACCTGCGGGAAGTTATCGACCACTTCGACAACGAGGACGACGAGGCCTGGGTGGCCGTGATCACCGGCTCCGGCCGCAATTTCTGCGCCGGCCGTGACCTGAAGGAGCGCGCCTCCGATAACGCCGAAGGTGTCCAGGCTCGCGCCGAAAACAGCATGTCCCCCAACAAGCCCCACATGTGGGAGCGTCCGGTGAAGCCGCTGGTGGCCGCCGTCAATGGCGCCGCCGCTGCCGGCGGTTGGTCCATCGCCCAGATGTGCGACGTTCGCCTGGCCGCAGACAACGCGCGCCTCGGCATCACCGAGACCAAGTGGAGCCTGATGCCTCCCTTCGCCATCGAACTCACCAAGATGATCGGTATCTCCAACGTTTTGGAATTGGTGATGACCGCCGACCTGCTTCCGGCCGAACGAGTCAAGGAAATGGGTTTTCTGAACAAAGTTGTGCCGGCCGACGATCTCGTGCCCGAAGCCGTCAAGATGGCCGAGAGCATCGCGCAGAACGCTCCGCTGGCGGTGCGGACCATCAAGGACCTGGCCTACAGCAGCCTGGACATGTCCATCGCCGAAATCAGCGCCAAGACCTACGTGGCCTACGACTACATCCTTACGACGCAGGATAGCAAGGAGGGCCCGCGCGCCTTCGCCGAGAAGCGCCGCCCGAATTGGCAGCTCAAGTAACCCGTCCCGCCGTCGCCGTATCACGAGCCGGCCAGCCCTACCTCAGGAGGATTGACATGACCACGCAAGTGCAACCCAAGAGCCGCAACGTCACCGCCAACGGCATCAACCTGCACTACCTTGACTGGGGCACGGAGGGCCAGCCTCCCCTGGTAATGTTGCACGGCCTCCGTGGCCACGCCAACGTCTGGGCCGACGCCGCCGAAGCGCTCTGCGGCGACTACCACGTCTATTCGGTCGACCAGCGCGGCCGCGGCGACACCGATCACGCTCCCGGCGGAGATTACTCCACCGAGGCTTTCGTGGCCGATCTGCTTGGCTTTGCCGACGCCATCGGCCTGGACAAGTTCATCCTGTTCGGCCACTCCATGGGCGGCCGCAACAGCATGGCTTTCGCCGGTGCGAACCCCGAAAGGCTGGAGCGCCTGTGCATCGTGGATATCGGACCGCGCGTAGAGGCCACCGGCGGCAACCGCATTACCGAAGAGTTGCGCGGCCTGCCGCCCGGGTTCGACAATTTCGAAGACGCCCTTGCCCATGTTCAGGCAGCCAATTGTTTCGCGTCCGAGCCGGTCATGCGCCGCCGTCTGGCTGGTCAGACCCACCAATCGGCCGACGGCAAGATCAGCTGGAAATTCGACCCGGCAATACGCGAGCAGCGCATCAATGGCACGGCCGCTCCCGCCGCTGACCTGTGGCCTTCACTGGAAAACATCACCTGCCCAACCCTGATCGTGCGCGGAACCGAAACCGACCTGCTCACCCAGGAAACCGCCGACCGCATGGTGGAAACCCTGGCCCAGGGCAGCATGGTGAACATTGAGCGCGCCGGGCACATGGTTTTCGAGGACAACCCGTCCGACTTCATCGCCGCCGTAAAGTCCTGGCTGGCCGATTAATCCTTGCTCCGCCGCCACTCTTCGATGTCCGAGGCGTGCTGATGACAACCGCTGAAAAGTTGTACTCGAGGGAGGAGTTCGTTGCCCTGCCCAGGGACGTTATCCGGGGCTGCGAACTGATTGACGGCAGGATCGTCAAAAAGCACGTTTGGGACGGTGAGGAAATGGGAATGACGCCGGAGATGCTCACCCATGCTGCTGTGGCGCGTCTCATTTGGCTGGCTTTGGAACAGTCTGCTGACAAGGACAGTCTCATCCAGGTGTTCGCGGAAGCTCTGTTCGACGTTGGCGCAGACAGGAGCCGCACCAGGCGTCCCGACTTAGCCATCATAGAGGGCGAGCTTCCGACAGACCCGGAAGCAATCCTTGCTCTCGTGCCGGTAATGGCGGTTGAAGTGATTTCGCCTGGCAACGTGACTCTGGACGTTTGGGACAAAGTCGAGGAGTACTTTGCGGCGGGAGTGCAACTAGTTTGGCTGGCGCTACCCCCACATCGGACAATCATTGCGTTTTGGCCCAACCGAGCGACGGTGTTCAGGCCCGGCGATACCATCACTGCCCAACCTGTACTCCCCGATTTCTCCTGCCCTGTAACTGAACTGTTCCCTCCATCTTCCGCCAGTTCCGCACGGTAACCAAAGCCCGACTTTACAATCCCGAACCCGCACCAGCGGCGGCGCGCCGCCGAGGTAACCTGCCATGAAAATCTCTTTTTTCCACCTGATGCCCTACCAGGACCTGCCGGACGATTTCGCCGAGCAGCACCATTCCGCCTGGGTTGACCTGCCCAACGAGAACTTCGACCCGGCCAAGGGCAATGAATACTACCAGCAATACATCGACCAGCTGCGTTACGCGGATGAGGTCGGCTTCGACGGCATCTGCGTCAACGAGCATCACAACAACGCCTACGGCATAATGCCGTCGCCGAACTTGATCGGGTCGGTGCTGGCCAATTCCACCAACAACGGGGCGGTTATCGTTCTCGGCAACAGCCTGGCCCTGTACAACCCGCCGGTGCGCGTCGCCGAAGAGATGGCGATGCTCGACGTTATTTCCAACGGGCGCCTGGTCGCCGGGTTCCCGGTCGGCACGGCCATGGACACGACGTTCTCCTACGGCCAGGTGCCCATCACCCTGCGCGATCGCCACACCGAGGCGCACGACGTGATCATGCAGGCCTGGACGCAGCGCCAGCCCACCATCTTCAACGGCAAGTACAACAAGCTGCGCTACATCAGCATCTGGCCGCGCCCAATGCAAGAGCCCCATCCGCCGGTGTGGATTCCAGGTTCCGGCAGCCTGGAAACCTGGGACTGGGTCCTGGATCGGGACTACGTTTACTGCTACCTCTCCTACTATGGTTATCTGCGCGGGCACAATATCGTCAAGGGCTACTGGGAACGGGTGGCTGAGCGTGGAATCGACGACAACCCGCACCGCCTGGGTTTCCTCCAGTTGGTGTGCGTCTCCGAAACCGACGAGCAGGCGGAGAAGGACTACGAGGAGCACGTGAAGTACTTCTACGAGAAGATGCTCCGCGTGTACCCGCCCTTCGCTGAATCACCCGGCTACCGGTCCCTGGAGTCCATCCGCAAATCCCTGCGCCCCCAGATGGGCGAAGAGGCTCAGCGCACTGCCCAGGAGAACAGCTGGAAGGACTACATCGAACAGGGTCACGTCATCGGCGGCAGCCCCGAAACCGTCCGGCGCAAGCTCACCGAGGCCTGCGAACTGCTGCGCGTGGGACATCTCATGGTCCTGCTCCAGATCGGCAGCATGCCACCGGAGCTGGTGCGCAAGAACACCGACCTGTTCGCCAACGAGGTGATGCCTCACATCAAGGGTCTGTTCGACGAGTACGATGACCCATGGTGGCCCGAGCGTCTCAAGTCGAGCGCCGCCGAAGCTGCTGGCGACTGATTATCTCCAATGCTATGACTCTGAAAGATGATGAAATCGCTGCGGCTGTGGCGCGCGCTTTGGCTGCCTCCAGGGACCCGGCCCAACCTGCAGATGACGGCAGATCCCCGGAGAAATATGCTCGACTGAGCGCGGATTTCCGGGCGAGCGCGTGGCGTCACCTCAACGAGGACGGCGATTTGCCCCAGGCCTCCAGCAAGGCTTGGGGCATGGTCGCCGAGACCATCAAGGCGGTCAGCGCTCAACACGGCGGGATCATCCATGCCCACCGTTCGATATGGCACGTGATCCGTGAGCTAAGCCGTCTGGTCGGTGAGACTGGTGACGAGCAGACGCAAGCGTGGATCAACAACGCTTTCAGTCGGGCGCGTTCGCTGCACACGAATTTCTATGAAGATGAAGAAGCGCAGCCCGAGGTGGCTGCGGGGATCGCGTTGTGCGAGGAACTCTCCGACCGTCTTTACGAACTCTTCTGGACAGATCGTTCCCATGATGCTGCGCCCCTGAATACCGAGGTCAACCCATGAGCGAAAAACTCCAACAGGGCGATCGCCTGCCTGAACTGTCCCTGGACTTGATCGACGGCGGCAAACTGTCCCTTCCCGGTGACATGTCATCTCGCTACCTGGCGGTTCTCTTCTACCGCGGGGTCTGGTGACCCTACTGCTCGCGGCAGTTGGCCGCGTGGCAGTCGCAACAGGATTCCCTCGCCGAGATGGGTCTGTCCATCATCGGCGCCAGCGTGGAACCCAGGGAAGTCGTGGAAGAAATGGCCACCAAGTCGGGCGTAACCTTCCCCATGGCTTACGGCGTAACCCGCGAGCAGGCCGACACCCTGGGCTCCTGGTGGTCTGACGACCGCGGCGGATACATCCAACCCACCGAGTTGTTGCTCGGCCGCGGGGGCACGGTGCTGGGATCCATGTACGCCAGCGGACCCGTCGGTCGCGTGAGCCCGGACGAGGCCGTGCATTTCATCGAGGGGCGCGAGCGCGCCCGTTTGCGCAGTCAATAGATTCTGGAGAGATTCTGGAGTGACGGGCCTGCGACTCGTCACTCTCCAGGTTCCACCCTCACCGCGCATACCTTGTACTCGGGGATCCGGGAATCCGGATCGTACACGGCGTTGGTCAGGAAGTTTGCCGCCGAGTCGCTCAGTCGGACGAAGGGTATGAAGATCTCGCCGGTGCGCATGCGGTAGGTGTATCGCGCCACTCCGGTGAGTTCCCCGCGACGAGAACGCACCCGCACACTGCTCCCGTCGCGCAAACCGAACCGCTCGCCGTCGGCGGGATTGATCGATACCTCGAGATCCGGCGCCCGGGCCATCAGGTTGCCCACGCGCCGGGTGATGGTGCCGCCGTGCCAGTGGTATAGCACCCTGCCGGTGTTCAACACCAGGGGGAACCGCTCCGTGGGCATTTCCGCCGCTACCGGCCCCTGCTCGTAGGCTACGAATTGCGCCCGTTCGCCCCTGGGGAAATTTTCTCCGTACAGATAGCTGGTCCCGGGATGGTCCGGCGTCGGGCAGGGCCATTGGATGCCGCCTTCAGCGTCCAATCGCTCGTAGGATATTCCCGCGAGTTGCGGCGTCAGGCTGACCATCTCCGCGAATATCTCGGACGGATGCCCGTAGGCGAACTGGTCCGCCACCGGCAATCCCAGCAAACCACACACCCGCGTCGCCACGTCATCGACAATCGCCCAGTCCGGCCGGCTTTCGCCCACCGGCTCGACCACTTGCCGCACCCGCTGCACGCGGCGCTCACTGTTGGTGAAAGTCCCATCCTTCTCCGCGAAGGTGGTTGCCGGCAATATGACGTCCGCCAGCCGGGCCGTCTCGTGCATGAAAATGTCCTGCACCACCAGGAAGTCCAGCTTGCGAAACAGTTCTTCGGCCCGGTTGAGGTCGGGTTCGCTGAGCAAGGGATTCTCGCCGGTGATGTACATCGCCCGCACGCCGTCCGGTTGGCCGATGGAATCCACCATATCGGTCACGACCCGTCCCGCGTGATCAGGCAGCATGCCGTCAGCGCCCCAGGCCCGGCCGAACTTCTCCAGCGTTTCGGGTCGGAGGCTCTGGTAGCCCGGCAGCGAGTCGGGAACGCAACCGGCGTCGCCGCATCCCTGCACGTTGTTTTGGCCTCGCAGCGGCGAAATGCCGGACCCCCGGAAGCCCATTTGCCCGGTGACCAGCGCCAGGTTGAGCGCCGAATGGACGTTGGCGGTCCCGCTGGTGTGCTGGGTCAGTCCCATTCCCCATATCAGGCAGGCCCCCCCGCGATCGGCATCGTTTCCTCCCAGCCGCGGAACCGGAGGCCGCGCCACCATGCGAGCCGCCGCGCGGATGTCGTCCGCTGAAACTCCGGTGATTGCGGATGCCCGCTCTGGGGTGTAACCGTCGATCACGGATCGCCACTCGTCATAACGCTCGGTGCGCCGGCTAACGAACCCGTCGTCCGCCAATCCTTCCGTCACCACCACCTGAGCCATGGCATTCAGCAGCGCCACGTCCGTGCCGGGGTATGCCCGCAGCCACAGGTCGGCGTAGTCGCACATATCTATCCGGCGCGGGTTGATCACGATCAGTCTGGCGCCCCTTTCCACCACGGCGCGGCGCATCCGCGAGGCTGCCACCGGATGGTTGGATGTGGGATCGCAACCCATTACCACCAGGCAGCCGGCGTTTTCATAGTCCGTATAGGAGTTGCTCGTCGCCCCGCTTCCCAACGAGGTCAGCATCGCGGCGACCGACGGCGCATGACACAAACGCGTGCAGTGGTCGATGTTGTTGCTGCCCATCACCAGACGGGCGAATTTCTGCTGGACGTAGCCGTCCTCGTTCGTCGCTTTGGCGGAGCACAGTGTCCCAAAAGACTCGCCCCGGTAGTCGGTCAGGCGCGAGGCCACCAGGTCCAGGGCCTCGTCCCACGTTGCTTCGCGGAAATCCCCGGTGAACCGCTCGCCCTCGCGTATCAGCGGTGCCTTGATCCGGTCGCCGTGCTGCACAAAGGTGTAGCCGAAGCGTCCCTTCACGCACAGCATCCCGACGCTGGACAGGTTTTCCGGGTCATCATGCGAGGCAATGATCCTGCCCGCTTCCGGCCCTTCGGTCGCGCCGTTGACCTCCAGCTTGATGCCGCAGCCGACTCCGCAGTAAGGGCACGTCGTCTTGACCTGGTGCGTAGGCGTTCCGGCGTCGGGAGGCGCTTTCACGCTGATGGCCCCGGTCGGGCAGACGCTCAGGCATTGCCCGCACGTGGTGCAGATGCTTTGGGCCAGCGGCTTGTCCCCCGCCGTCGCGATCCGAGCCGACCCGCCGGCGCCCAGCACGTCGATGGCCCCGATGAACTGGTGGCCGCTCTGGCACGCGTTCACGCATCGGGCGCAGAGGATGCAGGCGTTCATGGCGAGATCAAACACCGGGTTGGAATCGTCCGTCGGCTGTCGTTCTCGTGACGCCCATCGTGCGCCGGATACGCCGTGCAACCTGGCAGCGTCCGACAGCAAACCGTATCCTTCGCTCGGTCCCGCAGATCCGCCCGCTTCGCCAACCATGCCCAGCGTGAGCTCGATCACCCCGGACCGGATGCGCCTGGCGTCGGCAGTATCGGTGCGGATCACCATCCCCTCGCTGGCCGGTGTCGAGCAGGACGCGGGGAATCCGCGGATGCCATCGATCTGCACCAGGCAGGTGCGACACGCTCCAATGGCCGGCATGTCGGCGTCCTTGCACAATTGGGACAGCGGAACGCCTGCCGCATTGACGGCGTCAAGCGCGCTGGCCCCGGCCGGCACTCCCACCGGGTTGCCGTCAACCGTTACATTGATCGTTGAACTGCCGACGACCATCACTGCCACCCCCGGTCTTGTTCCACTTTACGGTTGCTGGTTGTGAGATGGCGCTATCCGAACCCCGCTCAACCCTCGAAGTAGCCTTCCTCCTGGAAGATCTCTGCCAGCCGCGCCACCCCTTCGCGTATTTCCTCCGGGGAGTTGTGGCTGTAGGTCAGGCGCAGGTGATTATTGCGCCCGCGATCCGAGCGGAACATGCCACCCGGATTGTATTTGACGTCCCGTTCGGTTGCCTTGGCCAGCGTCGACCAGGTGTCGGCGTTTTCGGGCAGCTTCACGAACATCATCATGCCGCCGTGCGGGTGGGTCCATTCGCAGAATGACGGGAAGTTGCTCTCCAGGGCGCCAATCATCGCATTGCGCCGGGCCAGCAGCGCCTGGCGAACGGCCTCAATGTGCTCTGCCTCGTGCGCGCGCATGTATTCATACACCATCGTGGTCGCCAGGTGGCTGACGCTCCGGCGCGGCAGATTTTCGGCGTTGACCTGCGGCAGCGCCTCTTTCACGCCCGGGGGAAGCACCCCGAAGCCCACGCGCAGCCCGCACCCCAGCAGCTTGGTGAACGAGGAAACGTAGAAAACGTCCCCCTGGTCGCTGATGCCGGACATGGCCTGGGGCAGCGGATCACCGTCGATGCGGAAGTCCGCGTAGGACTCGTTCTCCAGCACCGGCACGCCGTACTTCTGGGATACTTCCAGCAGCGCCCGCCGCCGCCCGTCCGGCACCGTAAATCCCAACGGGTTCTGGTACACCGGGATCATCCACACGAACTTGGCGCGCCGCCCTGAACTCTCCAGCGACGCCAGGGCGTCTTCCAGCGCGTCCGGAAGCATACCGTCCTCATCGCCCGGTACGTGAATCGGTTCCGCGCCACGCTCCATCATCATGCGCAGGCTGCCCATGTAGGTGAATTCCTCCACCAGCACGGCGTCGCCCGGGTTGATGAAAGATTCCAGGATGATCGATATCGCTCCCCCGGCGCCGTCCGAGATGTACACGTCATCCGGCGAGGCGTGGTAGCCGCGGTTGTTCGCCAGCCGCTCCGCGATCATTTCCCTGAGGCCGACGTGCCCGCCCGGCGGCGGATAGCCCGCCAGGGACGCGGCTCCGTTGGCTTCCAGCCCGGTTCGGATGGCGGCCAGGTACTCGTCGCCGTCGACCACTTCCGGCACCGCGTTGGTGATCGAGAAAACATACTTCACCGACGCGCTCGCTCCCGGCGGTGTCGCCACTGACCTGGGCAAATTGCTGGAAAACATCGATGCGTAATCGACCATATGTGGCCTCCAGTTGCTGCGGTGCGCGTATGGTATCAGATACGCAACTTTCTTGAGCCCGGTTTCGGATCGCCGTCCCGGACCATTGCGATCTCAAACGGCAGTCTTGCGCCGTTGCGCGACGCCTTCCCTCACCCGGGGTATCAGTTCCCGCCCGTAATCGGCGGCGTCGGCCAGCGGGTCGAACCCGCGGATGATGAACGCGCTGCACCCCAGGTCGTAGTATGCCAGCAGGGCGTCCGCCACCTGTTGCGGGGTGCCCACCAGGCACGTCGTGCTGCCCGACGCGCCGCTGGCGGCCGCTATGGGCATCCAGAGGCGCTCGTCGTGCACGTTCCCTTCCGCCGCGAAACGCAACAAACGCCATGCCCCTTCCGATTGCGGCCGCGTTGGGACGCCGGGCGTGATCCTCCCGGCCGTCGCCTGCTGGATTCGCCCCAGGATCTCTTCCGCCCGCTGCCAGGCTTTTTCCTCCGTCTCGGCCAGGACCGGGCGCGCCGACAGGCTGAACCGCATGCCCGCCGGATCACGACCCGCCGCGGCCACTCGCTGGCGCACGTCGGCGATGCGTTCGGCGATTGATGCTCGAGGCTCTCCCCACAGGGCGAACAGGTCCGCGCGCCGGCTGGCAGCATCCAGTGCCGCATCAGAGGCCCCGCCGAAAAACAGCGGGACGTGGGGATGTTGCCGGCAACGCGCCTGGCTGTACGCGGATTGCAGCTGGTAGAACTCGCCGTCGTGGTCGAAGGGTTCGGTCTCCGTCCAGATGCGCCGCATCACGTCCAGGTATTCATCCGTCCGGCGATACCGCGAGTCGTGGTCCAGCCAGTCCCCGTCCTGACGCTGTTCGATGTCGTTCCCCCCGGTGATGATGTGCAGGGCGATCCGCCCGTTGGTGAGTTGGTCCAGCGTCGCCGCCTTCCTGGCCGCCAGCGTGGGCGCGACGAACCCGGGCCGGTGCGCGATCAGGTAACCCAGCCGCTCGGTATGCGCCGCCGCGTATCCCGCCACCTCAAATCCATCCGGGGTCGACGAGGAGTAGCCGGTCAGCACCATGTCGAAACCTGCTTCCTCGTGGGTGCGCGCGAAATCCAGGATGTAGTCCGGATCAACGCCCGACGGCACCTCGGCGCCCGGGTTGATCCCACCGCCGAACAGGCTCAACGTCGCCCCCCGGTTGGCCTGCGATTCGCGGACCACGCCAATCATCCCGATGATGGTCACGCCATCATCGCCGTAAACGCTCGGAACTGCCCGTTGCGGAACTGCCCGTTTCGGTTGGCTCCCGTTGCCATGGGTTTCGCTCATTCCTGCCTTCTCTCCGTTGCGCTCGTGATGTGCGAGTAGTTTAGACCATTTCCCCGTGGTTGCGTGGACCCCGCGAAATTCCAATATCATTTATTCCATTTGGGGTTGACACGCATCCGTATCGGGTATACTATGTATCCAAGGTGCTGGGGGTACAGGGAACTCCCACCCACTGCGAACCCGATGGCCCAGCCGTCGTCACAACCGGAGGTTAGAAGTGGTTACGCTGATTGAGTTGAACCATAGCTGGCATTTCCCCTGTAAGCGCCCTGTCGGCGGAACCGCGGTGGCATGACGATGTCCGGTGGTCGCTGACAGGGTAAAACCCGTCACCCTGACGCATCCTTGGCGAAGGGACGAACGGACGACCAGCAACCGGGGCCTCGACTGTTTATCGGGCCCCGGTCTAGTTTTGCCTCCGCGCGACCCATCGTGCCGGACCCGGCCGGCTAGCCGGCCGCGGATGCTCTCAGCGCCGCCTGGTATTGCTCCGGAGTGTTTACGTCCCACAGCAACTCCGGCGCGCCCAGTTCCACCCTCTGCGTCGCCTCCCGGTGCCGCTCCGTGACCGCTCGCATACCCTGCGTCTTTTCGTCGATGGCGATCAGCTCATGATAAAGGCTGCGGCTCACGATTATGGGGTGTCCTCCCTTGCCGTCGCAGGTCGGTGTCGTGATGAGCTTGCCGCTTGCGCTGCGATGAGCATCCAGCGTCTGTCGGATGACGCCGGCCGAGCGTGGCTGGTCCACGTTCAGCATCATGATGGCGCCGCTTGCTCCTACCCCCGGCACAACGCCGTTGAGCCCGGCCCTGATCGAAGTGGTTTTGCCCAGCGCATAGTCGGAGTTGATCACCCAGCGGACGCTCCCCAACTCGTACACTTCGCGGTTCGCGCCGATGCGAGCCTGGAGTTCGTCCGACCGGTGCCCGAGCACTACTACCACCTCGTCCGCTCCCGCCTCGCGCAACGCGACGATCTGGTGGATGATCAATGACCGGCCGTGCCAATCCAGCAGCGCCTTCAACTGGCCCATCCGCCGCGACACGCCGGCGGCCAGCAATATCGCCGACGTAAATGCCGATGCCTCAGGCATGCGATCACCACTCCGTGACTTGAACTACGGCCCCGAGGCCGCGCCGGTCGCCGGCAACTCGATACGGGTCCGGCGACCGTTCAGCATGGCGCCAACCGGAGTATAGCGCACCCCCAATTCGTACACGACCAGCAACATGCCCGGGACTGCGAGGCACAATGCCAGGAACTTCAGGTGCGGGTTGACCGGCCAGCCAAGCATCAACCATTGACCGCCCACCACCAACGGCAGGTGCCAAAGATATATCCAATACGACGCGTCCGAGACGTAACGCACCCATTGTCGTTCCGCGCCTGCGATCCACCGGAATAACCCCATCAGCCCGAAGCACATCAACCAGGCGTAGCTGACCTGCAACACCGCCGATAGTATCCGTCCCCATGCGCCCGGGACTTCGTAGGTGACGATCAGCCCGGCAAAGAACACGGGCAACAGCGTGAACGGCAGCGTCGCGGCCCATCGTTTGCTAACCACGATGCGTTGCTGGTGGCAGAAACTCCCGAACCCAAAGAACAGGGCATAGTAGCCAAGCACGACCGGATCCGGAACGATGCCATCCGACGTGTCAGGCCCGAATATCGGCTCCGCCATGAGCATCTGCGGCAACAGGGTGAGCGGAATCGCAGCCCACCACAACCGGCTGCTGAACACTGCGCCGACCCTCGCCGCGACGATAAACACGCCCACCAGGATCATCAGCGCCCACAGGAACCACAGATGGTGCAGGCTGTCCACCCAGGCCCATGGCAAGTGGGCCAACTCCATCTTGCCTCGGCTCATGACCCACGCGTTCAGGGGGATGATGGCAAAACAGCCGACCAGGAATGGCAATCCGACGCGGCGGAGTCGGTGGGCAGCCAGCCCCCGCCACCCCCGCCGCTGCCGCAGCATGGCCGTGAAAAACCCGCCGAGCAGGAAAAACACCGGCATGCGGAACCCATGAATTGCGGATAGGAGGTAGGCATACGCGTTGGTCTCCACCGGCGACGAGTACGCCCATGGCTCCTGGATCGGCCAGGCGTCGGGTATAAACCACAGCAGCGCGTGAAGCACGACGCCCAGAAGCATCGCGAACGCGCGCAAAGCGTCCAGATCGTGGTATCGAGGAGGCCCGCCCCGTTCGGATGCGGTCATAGGAAACGGGTTCGCCGGCCCCAGTCACCTGCCGGGCCCCGCCCGCGGCTGATCGTCTCCAGGCGGCGCCGTGCCGTCATCCTCGGTCGGATCTCCTGCGAGCCGACCAATTCCCGTGATCAGTCCGCCGTCGCTCCCATCGCCCGGTTGGCCCGTTGCTCCGCGCGGTCCAGGTACCAATCGTCCATGGTCATCGGACTGCCCTTGCCGCCGCGCCGCGCCATGATGATCTCCGACATGATGCTGACCGCCAGCTCTTCCGGTTCCAGCGCTCCGATGTCCAGGCCGATGGGCGCGTAGACTTGGGCCAGCCGTTCCCTCGGCACGCCCTCCTGCAGCAGACGTTGGTAGATCATCAGCGTCTTGCGCCGGCTGCCCAGGAGCCCGATGTAGCGCGCCTTGGTGGTCAGCGCCGACTCCAGCGCGACGTCGTCGAACCAGTGTCCCCGGGAAGCCACCACGATGAAGCTGTTGACGTTGACGTCCAGGTGCTGTGCCCAGTCGGTGTAGGGCGTGACGATGGTCTCTTCCGCGTAGGGGAACCGCTCGCCGTTGGCGAAGTCCTCACGGTCGTCGACGATGTACACCCGGTAGCCCAACCGATGCGCCAGGTCAGCCGTGGCCTTGCCCACGTGTCCGCCGCCCACCATCACCAGCGTCGGCGGGGTCGTGAAACCCTCAACAAAAAGCTCGGTCTGGTCGTCGATGGTCACCGATTCGTTCGCCCCCACCGCCGCCACTCGGCCCGCCGCCTCCAGCGCGATTTCGTCCAGCTCAGCGGCGCCAATGCCGCCGGCGATGGATCCATCCGACCGCAGCAGCAGCTTCGCGCCCAGACGCGCCGTGTCTCCATCCGACCGGACTATCGTGGCCAACGCCGCCGGTTCGGCGCCGTCGTAGGCTCCCAGCAGTTCCGACCCGATGTCGGTGAAGTCGTCGCCATCCCAGAAAGGCTCGAGGTAGAAGTACATCGTGCCGCCGCAAACCAGGCCGTCACGCGCCGCGATGTCCTCATTCAGGTAGTAGTCCTTGAACTCCGGCCCGCCCTGACTGCGCAATATCTCCCGCGCCGCGAACCAGATGTCGCCTTCCACGCAGCCGCCGCCCAGCGTGCCCACGGCGGTGCCATCCTCTCGCACCAGCAGCATCGCTCCCGCCTTCTGCGGCGTGGATCCCTTGGTCCTGACCACCGTGGCCAGCACGCACGGATTCCCCGATTCCAACTGATTTACCGCTTCCTGAATTACCTCGCGCACGCTATCACCTGCCTGATGCCCGAAATCGGTCGGGCAAGTACGCTGATTGTTGCCGGAACCCACCGTCGCGTGAGCCCCAATCCCGAGCCTCATTATACAGCAAGCATGTTTTGTATTCGCGTTGTCGAACTCGTGGAAGTAGCATCGGGTTAAAAGTAACGCCGGATTAACCGGCGCCGGCATCTCCCTGACCCTCTGGTGTTCACGCTCTGGCAAACGTCCAGGGCAATCGCGCCGTCGCCGTCATTCCTGCGCAAGCAGGAATCCAGTGGTCGAATTTGTCAAGTACACTTCAAATTCTTTCATGCTATGACTGATGGACCCCGGCATTCGCCGGAGTGACGGGCGTGGAGCCTATGATGCGATTGCCCTGGGCAAACGTCCCCGCGCTGGCACTCGCGTTGGGCCATCGTGTATCATTGTCAGCCATAAGTCCAGCGTGTTTGAGTTCGCCACTCCTCTCTTCCCAAACGGCGGTGACGATAATGACTGTCAACCAGCGAAGGGTTACCAAACCGGTATACGTCGGCGGAGTCAAGGTCGGCGGCGATGCCGACGTGACTGTCCAGTCCATGACCAAGACCGACACCCGGGACGTCAGGGCCACTGTCCGCCAGATCCACGAACTCGAGGAGGTCGGCTGCGAGATCATCCGATCTGCGGTGCCCGACATGGAAGCCGCCAAGGCCATGGCGGAGATCAAAAAGCAGATCCGGATACCGCTCATCGCCGACATCCATTTCCACTACCAGTTGGCGTTGGAATGCGCCGCCGGCGGCATCGACTGCCTCCGGCTCAACCCGGGCAACCTGCGCAACGAGGATCAGGTGCGCCAGGTCGTCGCCGCGGCCAAGGAGCGCGATATCCCCATCCGCATCGGCGTCAACTTCGGCAGCCTGCCGCCCGTGGGTGGCATCGGCCGGACCCGAGGCTTCTCGCGCCATATGGACCTGGTGAACCGCCTGCCCAAAGCCGGCGAGGCCCAGACCGGTGACTACAGCGTCGTGGACCACATGGTGGCCACCGCGCTCTGGGAAATCAGCCTCCTTGAACAGCAGGATTTCGAGCAGATCAAGATCTCCATGAAAGCCTTCGATGTACCGACCACCGTCGAGGCCTACCGCCGTCTCGCCGAGATGGTGCCCTACCCGCTGCACCTGGGCATTACCGAGGCCGGCACCGCGAAGTCCGGCTCCATCCGCACCGCCGTGGGCCTGGGCGTGCTGCTGTACGAGGGCATCGGCGACACGATCCGCGTGTCGTTGAGCGACGACAGCGTGGAAGAGGTGCTCGCCGGATACGAAATCCTGAAGTCGCTGAACCTGCGGGACAAGGGTACGACCATGGTCGCCTGCCCCAGCTGCGGCCGGGCCGACGTGGACATACGCAAGCTGGCCAACGACGTGGACGACCTGCTGAAAAAGACTGACAGGAATATCAAGGTCGCGGTCATGGGGTGCGAGGTCAACGGCCCCGGCGAAGCCAAGGACGCCGACGTGGGTATCGCCGCCGGCGCCGGCCGCGCCATCATCTTCCGCAAAGGCGAGAAAGTCCGCGTGGTGCCCGAGGCGGAGATGCTCACCGCCCTGATGGAAGAGATCGAAAATACCCCCGCTCACGCCTGACAGTCACGCAGTTCTCTGGCGGCTTTCATGACCTCCACCACCGCCACCACCGCGGTCGCGATTGCCCCAGGCGATGTGGCCTCTCTGGAGGCTGGGGGCATCCTGCAGTTTCCCGCCGAGCGCGCCGCGCTCCGTCGCCACCTCCTCGATGCCATCTCCCGCATCCGCCCTACGCTGGAAGCCGACGCTGAGGACAACGACGCCAGCGAGACGCTCGCCTGGCCCTCCGTGGTCGCCCTGTACCGCGAGGGCCTGCTGTCGCTGAAAGTCCCGCGCGCATTGGGCGGGCCGGAGGTCGACCCGCAGCTCTACCTGGAGCTCTGCGACGAACTGTCCTACGTCAACCCTTCCGCCGGCTGGTGCGCCTTCATCAACAGCACCAGCGCCGCGCTGCTCGGAGCCTTCCTGCCCGACGCCGGCGCCCGGCGGGTCTTTCCCTCCGGAACCATGCCCATCGCGTCCGGCGCGTTGATACCCCGCGGCCAGGCGACCCCGGTTGACGGCGGCTGGCGGGTCAGCGGACGGTGGCCCTTCGCCAGCGGGTCCGCCCATTCCTCCTGGCTGCTCGCCGGTTTCCGCATCATGCGCGATGACACGCCGGGCCCCGAACACATGGTGATGGCGGCGCCCATCGCAGAGGTGCAGTTCGTGGACAACTGGCAGGTCATGGGCCTCAAGGGCACCGGCAGTCGTGACTTCGTGCTCGATGATCATTTCGTTCCCGAGGAAATGGCTTTCGACCTCATCACCACCGACCCTCGCCAGGGTGGGCCGCAGTTCTGGCTCGGCCGGCCCGGTTTCGTCACGCCGGACCATGCCGCGTTTGCCCTCGGCGTGGCCCGCCGCGCCCTGGACGAGATTGCGTTGCAAGCGGGTTCCTACCGCCGCGGCTACCTGACCTCCACCATCGCTCAGCGTGGAGCGTTGCACCACGACCTGGGCAAATGCGACCAGCGGCTCCGCGCCGCGCGCGCCCTCTGCCGCGAAGCCCTGGACGAGGCCTGGGAGTTCTGCCTGCGTGGAGAGCGTCCCGACCTGGAGCGCCAACTTCGCCTGCGCGGCGCCTGCGCCTACGCCACCGACGTGGCGTGTGACATTGCAACCACCGCTTTCCGGTACGGTGGCGGCAGCGCCATCTACAACGACCGGGTCCTCCAGCGTTGCATGCGCGACATCAACGCGGCCGCCCAGCACTTCATGGTCAACACCAGCGCCTACGACAACCTCGGCCAGTTCCGCCTCGGTCTGCCCGACGTGAACCCGATGGGGTAGGTTCACGAACGAGGCAACGTTAATGCGACGACAGCTGCACCGCCGCCATTCCCCTCGTAGCCTCGCCGACTGGCGCGCCCGCCACCCCAGATAGTTCGTAACCCCCACCGTGCTAAAATAAGCCGATGCCTCGCATGGAGGTGGCACGGTGCCCAGCATAAACCTGGAAGACCTTGACGAAGAAACGGCGGTGCGGCTGCGCGCCCGGGCCGTCGGGAACGACTGCTCGATCGAGGAAGAGGCGCTGAGCGTCCTGCGTATAGCCCTGGATACGCCGGGGGCGCTGCCGCATCCCAAGAACCACGCCGCCGCCATCCACGAGCTTTTCAAGGATCTAGGCATTGTGGAAGTAGTCCATCCGCCTCGGGGTTCGGGGGAGCCGATACAGTTCGTATTCAAGGGAGAAGATGGCAATGGAGACAATCCCTGATGCTTGGGATGGAGGCGGCATTATGAATGGCATAACCATAGACGGCCTTGATGCAAAAGCCGCTGCCGAACTGCGTATCCGGGCCCTGGCCAATGACTGCACAATCGAGGAAGAGGCGCGCGATATCCTGAACTTTGTCCTGAACAACCGGAAGGTGTTGCCGCAGCCCAAAAACTGGGCGCTGGCCATCCACGAACGGTTTCGCCCTCTGGGCATCAAGGAAGTAGTGCTGCCGCCCCGGGATTCCGGCGAGCCTATCCAGTTTGTCTTCAGAGACAACGAAGACGATGGCAATAATCCTGGACACTAACGTGGCGTCGGAACTCGTCGATGACCGACCGCAATTGGAAGTCGTGGACTGGTGGCGTCGTCAAGCGATAGAGGAAGCGTACGTTACAGCTATCACCGAGATGGAATTGCGCTATGGGGTTGCCATTATGCCGGAGGGCAGGCATCGCTCTCGACTGTCGCGCCAGATAGACGACCTGCTGGAGATTGATTTTGCTGGGCGCATTCTGCCCTTTGACAGCGCTGCGGCCTATGCCTATGCCGTCATTGCCTCCCGACGACGCGCACGGCCCATGTTGTTGGGCAGTCTGACACACAAATCGCCGCGATTGCTTTGTCCCTGGGAATGACGGTGGCTACCCGCAATGTGCGCCACTTCACCGGCTGCGGCATCGAACTCATCAACCCCTGGTCAACCGAAGGAACGCCCTAACCATGCGTATCTCCCGTCTCGTCACCCGTACCCTCCGCGACGACCCGCCCGAGGCCGAAACCGCCAGCCATCGCTTGATGCTGCGGGCCGGTCTCATCCAGCAGGTCGCCGCCGGCGTTTACGCCTACCTGCCCCTGGCCTGGCGTTCCTTGCAGAAGATCGAGCAGATCGTCCGTGAGGAGATGGACGCCGCCGGCAGCCAGGAACTGCGTATGCCGGCCCTCCAGCCTATGGAACTCTGGGAGCAGTCCGGCCGCGCCGCCGCTTTCGGCGACAACATGTTCTCGCTGGAAGACCGTCGGGGCCGGCCCCTGGCGCTGGCGCCCACCCACGAGGAGGTGGTCACCAACATCGTCAAGGGCAACGTCCAGAGCTACCGCGACCTGCCCGTCATCCTCTACCAGATGCAGACCAAGTTCCGCGACGAGCCGCGCCCCCGCGCCGGCCTCGTGCGCGTCCGCGAATTCACCATGAAGGACGCCTATTCCTTCGATGCCGGCGACCAGGGCCTGGACGCCTCATATCAGGCCATGGCCCAGGCCTACCGAAACGTGTTCCGTCGTTGCAGCATCCCCGTGGTGATGGCCGAGGCCGACAGCGGCGCCATCGGCGGTAAGGATTCCCACGAGTTCCTCCTGCCCACCGTTACCGGGGAGGACACGGTGATCACGTGCCCGTCCTGCGGCTACGCCGCCAACGCTGAAAAGGCCGCCGGCCTCTATCCGGACCAGCCGGTTCCCGATCCGCTCCCGCTGGAGGAAGTCAGCACGCCGGGCATGAAGACCATCGCCTCCCTGTGCGAGTTCCTGAACGTCGAAGAGGCGCAAACTCTGAAGGCCGTGTTCTACGCGGCTGACGGCGAGGTGGTATTCGTCACCATACGCGGCGATCTCGAGGTCAACGAGGTCAAGCTGAAGAACGCCCTCCACTGCAACGAATTGCGCCTCGCGGAAGACGATGAGGTCGCCGCCGCCGGCATCGTCGCTGGCTCAGCTTCGGCCATCGGCATCACCAACATACGACGCATCGCCGACGAGTCCATCACCAACGGCGGCAACTTCGTGGTCGGCGCCAACAAGAACGATACTCACTACCTCAATGCCAACTACCCTCGGGACTTTGGCGCCGATCTGGTGACGGACATCGCCCTCACCGAGCCCGGGCACCGGTGCGCCCGCTGCGGCGCGGGGCTGGAATTCACCCGGGGCATCGAGGTCGGCCACATCTTCAAGCTGGGCACCTTCTTCAGCGAGGCCCTCGGCGCATATTACCTGGACTCCGACGGCGAACAGCAGCCCATCACCATGGGTTGCTATGGCATCGGCGTCAGCAGGATCCTGGCCGCCGCCATCGAGCAGAACCACGACGACCGCGGCATCGTCTTCCCTCCGCCCATCGCGCCTTACAATGTCCACCTCGTCGGCCTCAACATGTCCGACGCGGCCGTTGCCGAGGCGGCTACCAACCTGTACGACCGCCTGTGGGCCGCCGGCATTGAGGTGCTGTTCGACGACCGCGCCGACGCTGCCGCCGGCGTCAAGTTCAACGACGCCGACCTCATCGGCCTGCCCGTCCGCCTCGTCGTGAGCCCGCGCAACCTGCGCCAGTCGGCGGTGGAAATGCGCGGTCGCACTGCTGAGGATGCCGAAATGGTCGCCCTGGACGACGTGGTGGGCGTGATACAAGGGCGGTCTGGAACCGGCTAGCGTTGCCTCAGGAGTCGCCTGGGCTCCGCCCACTGACGATCCCGGAGCGGGGATTCGCCACCCTTTTTGGTGGAGTCCCCGGCAGCTTCACGCTGTTCGCGTTGCGGGCCGTCTTCCTCCTGCTCAGCGGTGAGAACGTGAGCCTCTGGCATTTCGTCCGCTACGCCCTCGGTCTCGATAACGGTTTGGGCATCCATGTGGACGCGGTGGACACCTACTACCTGCCTAACGTCATGGCCAGCGGAATGTACGGGGTGTTTTATTTCACTTGGGGCCGTTCTCTGGGCCACATGGCAGTCGGCGCTCACATCGTTGACGCCCGAACCGGCCGGCGGATGCGCACCTGGCAAAAGGCCGTGCGCAGCCTGCTGCAGCTGGTCAACGGCTACGTGGAGTTCCTCCGCATCCTGGATGTCCTGTCCATACTGATCGTGCTGATCGACCGGGAGCGGCGACGCTCAATCTATGACATGATCGCTCGCACTGTAGTGGTTGTGGGCAATCCGGCGGAAGAGGAACCGGAGGCCGCCCGGCAGCGCAGTTGGCTCGCGGCCCTTTTCGGCAGACTGGCCGGTAGCGAATCCGCCAGGTAATCCGCGAGCCGAGTCGCAGACCGGGGCTATGCCTCTCTATTGAACGGCGGTTCCTCGACATTTTCCTGTTTCCGAGTTTCCGCAGAGGCCGGCCATAGCCGGGTGAGCAGCCACTTAATCACAATCCAGGGCCATCTGAACGCAAATCCGAACCAGTCAAGAATGCTCCACATGAACCAGACGTCCATGATGCCGTCGAACCATCCTCCGCCGTCATCATCCGAGATAAAAACCGATACCACCCCTACAACCGCAAGCAACAACGGCAGCCGTGCTGGTGGGGGATGGCAGGTAATTGGCGGCTAAAGCCAGCGCCGCCAGAACCGCAAGGGCCGAGGCGGCCCGCTTGATGAATACCACGGCGGGCCGCTTCTAGCTGATCTGATCGCAAATGTCGTCCAGACCGGCCCTTTTCAAAACCTCGCGCAGGGCAACCCGCTCAATCGCATTCAGGTCGCCGGGCCTTTAAGCTGATCGACGACGCTTTCGGGCAAGCCGGCGTCTTCAGCGGCTTTGACGCATTCCGACGGCGCCGCGCTGGTGCAGGCCATGATTGCCAGTGTCGTTGTCGCCAGCATTATTACCAGCAGGCGTTTTCCGGCAGTCAGTCGGATTTTAACCGGCCAGCGCGGGGGGGGGGGGGGGGGGGGATGGAGGGCATAGAGAATCTCCGGGCATCTCGTTGTGTCTTGAGGCGATGCTGGCAAATACCGGATGATTTTGCTCACGGCTCGAGGATCAGTTTTCCGAAGAAGTTGGTCGCTTCCATGTCGCGGTGCGCGTCGGCGGCATCGGCCAGCGGGTAGGCGCGATGTATCGCCGGATTGATCACGCCGCGGTTCAGGCTCGCCACGATCTGCCGCATGTCCTCCCGCGTCCCCATGTAGCCGCCATAGACCTCGATCTGCCGGCTGAACAGCAGGCCCAGGTGCAGTTCCGTGCGCAGCCCGCTGGTGGCCCCGCAGATGCAGTACCGACCGCCCGGCCGCAGCGCCCGGAACCCGTGGGCCCAGACGTCCGCGCCCACGTGGTCCACCACCAGGTCCACCCCCGCGCCGCCCGTGATTTCGCGCACGCGCTGGGTGATGTCTTCCTCGTTGTAGTTGATGACGTGGTCCGCGCCCAGGCTCCGGGCCAGCTCCGCTTTCTCCGGCGTGCTGGTGGTGGTGATTACCGTGGCTCCCACCACGTTCTTGAACACTTGGATCGCCGCCGCGCCGACTCCGGCCGACGCCGAAAACACCAGCGCCGTCTCCCAGGGTTGCAGTTCCGCCCGCCGCACTGCCATGTTCCACACCGGCAGGTAAGTGGTGGGTATCGCCGCCGCGTCCGCGAACGACACGTCGCCGCCGAGTTTGTACGCGTTGACTTCAGGAACCGCCACCAGTTCCGCGTAGCTGCCGTCCATCGCTGTTCCCAGGAACCTGCTCCGCCGGCACAGCTCGTCTCGGCCCGATCCGCACCACTGGCACACTCCGCACGAAAGCCGCGGATTGACCACCACCCGGTCGCCCACGCTCAGCGTGCTCACCGCGCTGCCCGTCGCCACCACCTCCCCTGCGGTGTCGCCTCCCAGGATCAGCGGCGGCGGGAACTCCCGTTCCAGCCCGCGCTGGCCTTCCCGTGTGAAGATGTCCAGGCGGTTCAGCGCGCTGGCGCCGACCCGTACCACCACCTCCGCGGGACCGGGAGTCGGGTCGGGCCGGTCTCCGTATTGCAGCGCCCCGGCGTCGCCGTGGGCTTCGATATAGACCGCTTTCATCTTGGGTCGTCCCTCCTGTCAGGCCGTCATTGCGACGGCGGGCGGCGATTGTTGTAACAATCCTTGCACAAAAACACCACCGCCAGGGTTTCATCATGGCTGGCGGCGCGCCCGCAACGGGGCGCATCGCTGTCCGGCGACCACGGTTGATGGAACGGGCCTCCGCACATCTGGCAGGTTGACCGGTGCGGGCCGTTCAACTCATCATTGCACACCACGCAATACACCGGGCCGGACACCTGGAAAATCGTTGCCACTTCACTACCTCCCTGCGACCCGCTATCGGCGGACCTTAGCATGACGTATTATCTGGCTTTGCGGCCCATTGTCGGGCCATCTCTTCTTCGTCGGCGCGGGACCGGGTCACGCCGTCGAGCCGCGCTCTGCGCAGCGCGCGCAACGCCTCACCTACCGCCGGACCACCGGGAACACCCAGGGCCAGAACGTCGTCGCCCCGCAGCCGGGGCGCCACCGCCCACCACTCGCCCAGGTAACGGTCAATCCGGTTGGCGGCCGGCGTCGGCGCCAGCGTCATCGCCGCGCGCAAGGCGTCGGGCGCGAGGCCATCCAGCAAGCCGCACACCTCGGAAGGCCGCACGGCGTCCATTCGCGGGTCGGAAAGCTGGGGCAACAGTTGTCGCACTCGCACCGCATCGTTGATAACCCGTTCCCAGTCCGAAGGGGCGTTCAATCGCGCCGCCAATGCTGTTGCCTCTGCTGCGCTCATGGACCAAGCCAGTGCGGCTACCCAGGTGAGAGAGGCGCGCGGCATCGCCGACGTCACTGGCAGATGCGCGGCGCTCAGGCTCGGGTGTATCGCTCTCAGGACTCCTGCCTCATCGGCGCGCCGCAACGTCGCTGCCGGATCGGCCTCCTGCAAAATCCTTTCCAGCTCGTGCCGCACGCGATCACCGGTCAGGGTGGACGTGGCGCCGTATGCCAGGGCCGAGCCCATCAGGTCTGCGGTAACGGGTTCGATGTCAAACCCGAACCTCGCGGCATACCGCACCGCCCGCAGCATCCGCGTCGGATCATCGTGGAAGCTCAGCTCGTGCAGGACTCGCACCAACCCGGCGGCCAGATCCTGTTTTCCGCCGTGCAGGTCCACCAGGTAGGACGTGTGGCCCCCAACTGGAATGGCCATGGCATTGATCGTGAAATCCCGGCGGGCGAGGTCATCCTCGATTCCTCCGGGCTGCACGTCGGGCAACGCGCCGGCTGAGCGGTAGGTCTCGCGCCGTGCGGTTACGAGGTCGACGGTCACCCCGGCAGCGTCCACGGTAGCCGTTCCGAAACGACGATGCACCGTGAGCCTGCCGCCAAGTTCATTGGCCAGCCTCTCGGCCATCCGTGGAGCGTCGCCAACCACCGTGATGTCCAGGTCCGTGGCCGGTATCCCCAGCAGCCGGTCTCGGACCGGTCCCCCCACCAGATACGTTTCCAGCGCTTCTTCATTCGCGAGACGAGCCACGACGCCCAGGACTGACCGGTAGACATCGCTGGACTCGCCGTTGCTGTCCGTTATGTGTTCCTCGGTAATCGTCAACATATCGTAGGTGAAAGGGTTTTCGGAACGACAGAGAGTGTAGCGCAAGCGTCCGGGCCCGGCAACCAATGACCCGGCAATCAATGAATCGTAATCCCGCCGAACCCACGGTGCCGTTACGCTATACTGCCACCACCAACCTGATCGCATGGAGAAACGCAGAGCTATGGAAACCGTAGGATTCATTGGCCTGGGGAACATGGGCGGCGGCATGTCCGCCAACGTACAGCGGGCCGGTTACCCGATGATCGTCTATGATTTGCGCGAGGAGGCGGCGCTGCCCCTGTTGGAAGGCGGAGCCCGCCTGGCCAACACGCCGGCCGAAGTGGCCCAGGCCAGCGACGTAACCTTCACGTCGCTTCCGGGCCCCTACGAGGTTGAGGCGGTGTCCACGGGCGCGGAGGGTGTGCTGGAGGGCATCAGGCCGGGCAGCGTGTACATCGACCTGTCGTCGAGCCGGCCGACGCTGATCCGGGAGATCGAGCCGAAGTTCCGGGCGAAGGGCTGTCACGTGCTGGACGCGCCGGTGAGCGGCGGGAAGACGGGTGCGGCATCGGGGAACCTGGCGGTGATGGTGGGCGGAGACCGGGAGGTGTTCGACCGGGTGAAGCCGATATTGGACGCCTTTGGCGACAAGGTGTTCTACGCGGGTGAGATTGGCGCCGGGAGCGTGGCGAAGCTGGTGCACAACATGATCGGTCACAGTGTGCGTCAGGCCATTGCCGAGGGACTGACGCTGGGCGTCAAGGCCGGCGTCGAGCCGGACGCCCTCTGGGAATGTATCCGTCGCGGTTCCCTCGGACGCATGCGCGTGCTCCACGAGGGCCTGGTGCGGACGATGTTCCGTGGGGAGTTTGAGCCGGCGAGTTTCGCGTTGAACCTGGCCTACAAGGACATCTCGCTGGCGACCGAATTGGCCCGTGAGTACGACGTGCCCATGCCCATGTCCACCCTGGCCGAGCAGATCGCCATGCAGGCCATGAACCGCGGCTGGGCCGAGTCGGACAGCAGCATCACCGTTCGGTTGCAAGAGGAGCAGGCCGGGATCGAGGTGCGGGCTCCCCACGTCGATCCCGTGCGCGCCGGCCGTTTCATCACCACCCATCCGGACGACGAATAGCTCCACCGCTTGCGGCGCGTCCGCGGGCGAAAACGCCCCACCCTTTCCCTACCCGGAGCAATTTCCTACCCGGAGCAATCCCCTACTCGGAGCAATCAATGGATCTCAACGCCTACCTCCATTTCAACGACAATTGCCGTGAGGCTTTCGAGTTTTACCGCTCGATTTTCGGCGGTGAATTCGCCACCATCAGCACCTTTGCCGAGGGGCCGGACGATATGCCGCCCCTGCCGGAGCACGAGTTGGGCCGCATCATGCACGTGTCCCTGCCCGTAGCCGGTGGCGTCCTCATGGGCAGTGACTGCTGCTCCGCCTTCGGCCCGCCGCCCGTCGCCGGCAACAACTTCTCAATCAGCATCTCCACCGACAGCCGCGACGAAACCGACCGCCTGTTCGCCGGGCTGGCCGATGGCGGCAACATCGCCATGGAACCTCAGGAAATGTTCTGGGGCGCCTACTTCGGCATGTGCACCGACAAGTTCGGCGTGAACTGGATGCTCAGCAACGAAACTCAATCCCACTGACCGCGCAACCAACCGTTCCGCGTCCAAATTCCTCAGTCCGTAATCAGTCCGTAAGGAGGATACGATGGCCGACCGCAATCTAACCATCGACTGCCAGGTTCACTGCTACGAACTCAATACCCCCGCTCGACCCTGGGCCGGCTATTTGCAGGGCCCCGATCAGGCCACCGGGGATGATATGGTCGCCGCCATGGATGCCGTAGGCGTCGACGGCGCGATACTGATTTCGCCGTTCGCCATGTATCGTTACGACGCCAGCTACGCCCTGGAGGTCTACGATCAGCATCCCAGCAAGTTCGGATTGGTTCGGCCCTTCGACCCTGAGTCGCCGTCAATCGACGAGGAGATGGCGGAGTGGACCGGACGCCCCGGCGTGGTCGGCGCGCGCATCATGCTGCGGGACGTTGACTACGAATCTGACCACCCCGGCGTGAACCGGATCATCGCCGCCGGCGGCCGCGCCGGCGTTCCGGTTAACCTCATGTGCTCCGGCAAGCTCCCGTTGATGCTGGAACTGGCCCGCCGCAACCCGGATACCCAGCTCATCGTCGATCACCTGGGCCTGGCCCAGCCCTTCGAGCCTCCCGCCCCGCCGGAACCCTGGGCCGACCTGCCCAACGTCCTGGCCCTGGCCGAGTGCGACAACGTCGCCATCAAGATCTCCGGCGCCGGCACGCTGGCCCACGAGCCTTTCCCGTACCCCGACATCTGGGAACCGCTGCACCGCATCTTCGACGCCTTCGGCCTGGAGCGCTGCATCTGGGGCACCGACTGGACTCGTGCCGTCAACCTGCTGAACTACGAGCAGGGCGTCGCGGCCTTCCGCGTGACCGACACCCTCTCCGATGCGGATCGCGAAATCCTCATGGGCGGAGCGCTCGCCAACATCTACAAGTGGTCTCCCGGAGTCGAAGGTTAGGGGCCCGAAAAAATTAAACGCAAATGCGGTCTCCACAAGGAGACCGCTTCTGTTTCAGGCGCGTCGCGATGGTGGGCGGTAGTGGACTCGAACCACTGACCTCTTGCGTGTCGAGCAAGTACTCTAACCAACTGAGCTAACCGCCCACGGGGAGTGAAGTGTAGCAAGCGTTCCGTCACACCGTCAACCGGACGCCCGAGCGCAAACTCCCTGGACCGCCCCGGTGGCACTTCGCCCACCTGATCACGCCCAAGGTCGTCGCCACTGTAGTTGACCCCCGAACGACGCGGCCCCTAGAATGCGGTTATGACCACCACACAGCGGCCCGAAGGCGCTACCGACCCCGAAGCCCGTCCGATCTCCCCGGCCACACAGGGCGACGACGGCGAGCAGGACGTCCGCCTGCGGCCGGCCCGCCTCGACGATTTCGTTGGCCAGCCCCAGGTGCGGGAAAACCTCAGCATTGCCATGCAGGCCGCTCGAATCCGCGGCGAGGCCCTCGACCACGTCGTGATCTACGGCCCGCCCGGCCTCGGCAAGACCACCCTCGCCAACATCATCGCCCATGAGATGGGCTCTACCATCAAGGTCACCTCCGGTCCCGCCATCGAGCGCGCCAGCGACATCGCATCCATCCTGACCGGCCTGCAGCCCAACGACGTCCTGTTCATCGACGAAATCCACCGTCTGAACCGCGCCGTCGAAGAGGTGATGTACTCGGCCATGGAGGACTTCTTCCTCTCCTGGGTGGTGGGCAAGGGATTGTCGGCCCGGAGCATCAACCTGCGCATCAACCCCTTCACCCTCGTCGGAGCCACCACCCGCTATTCCCTCATCAGCGCTCCGCTCCGCGACCGTTTCGGCTCGGTGTTCCGCCTCGACTACTACTCCGACGACGACATGGAGACGGTGGTGAATCGCTCGGCGCGGATCCTCGACATTGACGCCGACGCAGATGGCCTCCGCGAGGTGGCGGTGCGCTCCCGGGGCACCCCTCGCATCGCCAACCGCCTGCTCCGCCGCGCCCGCGACTACGCTCTGGTTCGGGCCGATAACCGGGTCACCGGTCCCGTGGCCCTCGAATCCCTCGACCGCCTCGGCGTCGACGCCCGCGGCCTGGATGAAACCGACCACCGCCTGCTGTCCAGCATCATCGAGAAGTTCGACGGCGGGCCCGTTGGCCTGGACACCCTGTCCGCCTCTATGAGCGAAGATGCCAGCACCGTGATGGAAGTCCTGGAACCCTTCCTTCTCCAGCAGGGGCTTCTGGAACGAACCCCAAGGGGCCGCGTCGCCACCCGCCTGGCCTACGAATACCTCGGTTGGCCGTGGTCAGCTCCGGGAGTGGATCCGACGAAACAGGGCCAATTGTTCGTAGATTGACATAACTGTTTGCGTCACAGCGCGGCAACCCATGCGCTGCCCGTATGGCGACGGCGTTGCTTGACATAAAGTGGCAGCGTTATCGCGGTTCAACGCGCTTCGCCTTGAATCCCTCCTGCCCCTTACATACAATTGATCCGACTTTCACGGATCACCCCTGCGGACAACCCACGTGCCTCCTGGTATAACTGTCAACCCGACCATCTCCCGCCTGCCTTCGCTGGACCGCCTGGCCTCCGGGTCTGTGTTGTCCGACGAGGGCGCTTTCGCTTTGCTGAACCTCCATAGCGATCACGAAGCCGACCTGTGCGCCGCCGCCTCCGAGTTGCGGGATCACGGCCGGGGACGGACGATCACCTTCTCTCCGAAGGTGTTCATACCCCTCACCCGGATGTGCCGCGATTTCTGCGGATACTGCACTTTCCGCCAGTCGCCCGACGAAACCAACGGTCTGTACCTCACCATCGACCAGGTCCTGTCCGTAGCCCGCGCCGGCCAGCGTCTCGGTTGCACCGAAGCCCTGTTCACCCTGGGCGAGCGACCCGAGCAGCGGTATCCCGAAGCAGCGGAATGGCTTTCCGGACGGGGTTATCGCACGACCCACGAATACCTGGCCCACATGTGTCGCACCGTTTTCGAGGAAACGGACCTCCTCCCCCACGGCAACCCCGGCACCATGAGCCGCCGCGAACTCGAGGCGTTGCAGCCCACCAACCCGTCCATCGGCATCATGCTGGAGAGCTCGAGCTCGCGCCTGTACGAACCCGGCGGACCCCACGAATTCGCTCCGAGCAAGCGGCCCCGGGTGCGCCTCCGCACCATGGAACTCGCCGGCGAATTGGGCATACCCTTCACCACGGGCATCCTCATCGGCATCGGGGAGACCCGCCGGGAGCGCGTCGAATCCCTGTTGGACATTCGCCGATTGCACCAGCGCTTCGGCCATATCCAGGAGGTCATCATCCAGAACTTCCGCGCCAAGGCGGACACGCCCATGGCCGACACTCCCGACGCCGCCCCCGACGAACTCATGTGGACCACCGCCGTCGCCCGGCTCATCCTGGGCGAGCGGGTCAACATCCAGGTGCCGCCCAATCTGAGCGAAGACTACGAGCGTTACATCGACGCCGGCATCAACGACTGGGGAGGCGTCTCTCCGCTCACCATCGACTACGTCAATCCCGAGGCCCCCTGGCCTCAGCTTGCCGAACTGGAACGGCGCACCCGCGACGCTGGTTGCGAATTGCGCCCGCGCCTGCCGGTATATCCAGAATACTTCGCCGACGGCTCCCAGTGGCCGTTGCCATCGCCTCTCAAGGAAAAACTGCTGCGACTCACCGACGAGTCCGGATACGTCAAAGGGGGAATTCGACGCTATGTCCACAGCAACTGACCGTGACGCTCCCGCAACCCTGGTTGCGCTGATCCAAACTCTGCGCCCGGACGTGGCTTCCGTTCTGGAGCATGCGTTGGCCGGTGGCGATATTTCCGTCGACGAAGCTGACACCCTCTTCGCGACCTCCGGACCCGAGTTCACCGCCATGACCATGGTGGCCGACGAACTGCGCCGCCGTTCGGTGGGCGACCTGGTGACCTACGTGGTCAACCGGAACATCAACTTCACCAACGTGTGCATCAAGCGCTGCGGCTTCTGCGCCTTCAGCCGTGATTTCCGCGAGGAGGAAGGCTACTTCCTGCCGGTGAACGAGATCATCCGCCGCGCCAAAGAAGCCCAGTCCTACGGAGCCACCGAGGTCTGCGTCCAGGCCGGCCTGCCTCCCCAGATGGAAGGCGATCTCTACATCCGCCTGTGCGAGGCCATCACGGAAGAACTGCCGGACATGCACGTCCACGGGTTCTCCCCGGAGGAAGTGCTCTACGGTTCCATCCGTTCCAAGTGCACCATCCGGGAATACCTCCAGGGATTGAAGGACGCCGGCGTGGGCAGCCTGCCCGGCACTTCCGCCGAGGTGCTGGACCAGGAACTGCGCGACATAATCTCTCCCGGACGGATCACCGTTGACCAGTGGATCGAGGTGATCACCAACGCCCATGATCTGGGTATCCCCACCACCTCCACGGTCATGTTCGGGCACCGGGAAACCAACGCACAGATCGTGCGTCACATCGCCCTGCTGCGCGACATCCAGCAGCAGACCGGCGGGTTCACCGAGTTCGTGCCGCTCAGTTTCGTCGCCTCCGAAGCCCCCATGTATCTGAAGGGCACCGTCGAAAGCGTTCGTTCCGGCCCTACCGGCATGGACGTGATCAAGGTCCACGCCATCGCCCGCATCATGCTCAACAACTGGATCCCCAACATCCAGGCGTCTTGGGTGAAAGAGGGCAGCCGGATGTCCCAACTACTGCTGAACGCCGGCGTTAACGACCTCGGCGGCACCCTGATCAACGAGAGCATCTCCACCTCCGCCGGGGCCATGCACGGGCAGTTGATGCGCCCTTCCGAGTTCCGCGCCATGATCCGCGAGGCCGGCCGCACGCCCGCCGAGCGATACACCACCTACGGCCTCCGCCGCGTCTACAGCGATTCCGACGAGGCCTTCGATCCGCTGGACCTCGTTGGCGACAACGTGGAGGAGATCTTCGGTTCCTACAACCAGTTGGTGCAGATGGAATCCTACCGCTTCGAGCACCCCCGGGCCCAACGGGAACGGAGCGGCGCCCAGCAGCCGGTTTAGTCCGTGACCCTTCCTGCCACGGGACTGGTGCTCGCCCTGGCCGGTGGCGTCGGTGGGGCTAAACTCGCCCTGGGCCTGTCCAGAATCCTGCCGCCCCACCGCTTGGCCATCGTCGTCAATACCGGCGATGACGAAGAGTTCCACGGTCTGCACGTGTCCCCTGACCTGGACACGATGACCTACACCCTTTCGGGCCTGTATAATCCTGAAACCGGTTGGGGAATCGACGGTGATTCCTTCGAGACCCTGCGGATGTTGAACCGCTTGGGCGCCGATACGTGGTTCAATCTGGGCAGTCGGGATTTTGCCATGCACATCCGACGCACTGAACTGCTGGCGCAGGGATCGTCTTTGAGCCAGGTCACGTCGCAACTGACCGCCAACCTCGGTATCGAGCACCCCATCATCCCCATGAGCGATCAACCCGTGCGGACTGTCCTCGATACCGATGCCGGCGCTCTTCCCATGCAGGAATATTTCGTCAAACGCCGAGCCGAACCCGTGGTGCGCTCCATGAATTACGTCGGGGCGCCCGATGCGCAGCCCTCCCCCGGCTTCGCAGCCGCCCTCGATGCCGCAGCCGCGATCGTGATCTGCCCCTCCAACCCGTTCCTCAGCGTCGCTCCCATTTTGGCGATACCAGGAGTGCGCGACGCCATCGCAACGCACCGTGCGCCGCGCATCGCGGTCAGCCCCATCGTCGGCGGCGCGGCAGTGCGCGGCCCGGCCGGCAAGATCATGCAGGAACTGGGAGCAGACGTTTCTGCCGTCGGCGTCGCCCGCGAATATCGCGGCATCTGCGATGCGCTGGTCCTTGATTCCCAGGACGCGGACCTGGCCGATGCCGTGCGCGCCGAGGGAGTTGGAGCAGCCGTCATGCCCACCATCATGCAGACCGACGAGGACAAGGTCCAACTGGCCGAGCGCGTGCTCGCGTTGGCTGCCGACATGGAGAAACAGAGATCATGACCGAATCGCCCGAACCGGCCAACCCCACCGTCGTCCCGGTGATCCCCATGAAACCGCTCGCCAACTGCAAAACCCGGCTGTCGCGCGTCATGGGCCCCAACGACCGCGAAGACCTCACCATGGGGATGTTCCGGCGCGTCCTCCTGGCCATTCGTGGCGCGGGAATTGATCCCTTCTGGGTGGTTGGCGGCGACGACCGCATCCGAAACGTCTCCCGGACCCTCGGGGCTAACTGGATGGAAGATCTGGGGCGCAACCTCAACGACACCATAACCAAATCCTTCGAAAACGCTCGTATGCGCGAGGTGTCGGCTCTTTACCTGCCCGGCGATTTGCCCTTTATCAAACCCGCCGATATTCATCAGCTGATCCGCAGCGCCGAGCACCAGCACAACATCACGCTCTCCCCCGCCCGCCGTGACGGTGGAACCAACGCCATCCTGGTTCCCTACGACCTCATACCCTATTTCCGCCCCGAACTCGGCAACAACAGCTTCCGCAAGCACGTCGCTACCGCGGCGCGCATGGGCGTGTCCGTCGCCTTCTACTACAGTCAGGGCATGGGGTTTGATCTCGACGATGGCTCCGACCTCGAGGAATATGAACACATGGAGCCGGGTCTGCTCACTCGGCTTCTGGGTCGCCAGCCCAAATCCCTGAACCTCACCAGCCTGGAGATCCGCTGACCTATGACCACAAACGTACAGTTGGGCTGCCTGCTGCCCACCCGGGGCCTGCTTCTGGCCGACAGCAAGCCAACCGACGCCGAATCCGTCCTCCGCCTGGCCGCCTGGGCTGAGGAGGCCGGTATGGATTCCGTGTGGGTCGGCGACAGCCTCACCGCCAAGCCTCGCCTTGAGGCCATGACCACCCTGGCGGCCATCGCCGCCCGCACCAGCCGAGTGCGCCTGGGCACCGCCGTGATGCTCATGGCCCTGCGGCAGCCCGTGCTGCTGGCCCAGATGATGGGCACCGTCGATCTCATCTCCGGCGGGCGCTTGCAACTCGGCGTCGGGGTCGGCGGTGCGTTCAACGGGATGCAGCAGGCGGAATGGCGCAACGCCGAGGTGCCGCAGCGCACCCGCGCCCGCCGCCTCGAGGAGATGCTGGAGGTGGTCAAGGGCCTGGGGACCGGCAAGCCATTCTCCTACGATGGCCGGCATTTCCAACTCGACGACGTGGTGATGGAGCCGACTCCGGTGCAGTCCCACGGCGTCCCCGTGTACCTCGGCGTTCACTGGCATGGGCGCGGCGACGGCCAGGGCGCCCAGCGTGAGCGCCAGGCCCGCCGCGCCGCTCGATTGGCCGACGGCGCGATCTCCATCTCTGCTACGCCCGACGAACTCATCGATTTGAACGACACGGTGCGTGGCTATTGCGCCGAATACGACCGCGACCCGGACTCCATGTCCACCGTGATGTACCTCACCGTCAACCTGGACGAGGACGTTGCCCGGGCCGAAGCCGAAGCCGAGGACTGGCTGCTCGGATACTATGGCGCCAATATCTGGGGCGACCGCTGGGGTCCCTTCGGCAGCGCAGAGCGCGTCCGCGAAAAAATCCACGCCTACGTCGAGGCCGGAGCCGACCAGGTTATCGTGCGCTTTGCCACCTATCGCCAGGAGGAGCAGATGCAGACCTTCCTGGAACAGGTCGCGCCCGATTTCACGCGCTGACCCTGCCGGTTTGTGTTCAACTCATACCCATTACGTGACGAGGTAACCCGGTGTTCCCCATCGACTTGACTGGCCGCAATGCGGTCATTTTTGGTGTCGCCAACGACCGCAGCATCGCCTGGGCCATCGCCCGCACCCTCGCCGACGCCGGCGCCCGCATCGCCCTGACCTACCAGAACGAGCGGCTGCGCAGCCGCGTCGAACGCCTCGCCGATACGCTGGACGATCCGGTGTTGATCGAGTGCGACGCGTCGGACGACGATCAGATCCGAGCCGTGTTCGATGCCATCAGTGACCGGATGGGCTCGTTGTCCATCCTGGTTCACAGTATCGCTTTCGCCAACCGGGACGACCTCGCCGGCCGGCTCGCCGACACTGGCCGCGACGGCTTTCGCACCGCCCTGGAGATCAGCGCTTTCACTCTGTTGCCCATGGTCCGCCACGCCGCGCCGCTGATGTCCGATGGCGGCAGCGTCATCGCCATGACCTTCCATGCGTCCAGCCGAGTCTATCCCGGCTACAACGTCATGGGAACCGCCAAGGCCGCCCTCGAGCACGAGGTGCGCCAATTGGCCTACGAATACGGGGAAGCCAACATCCGCGTCAACGCCATTTCAGCCGGCCCGGTCGACACCCTCGCCGCCCGGGGCATCAGCGGCTTCCTGGATATGCGTCGCGCCCACGCTGAAAAAGCGCCCCTGGGCCGGAACATCACCGCCGACGAAGTGGCGCAGACCGCCCTGTTCCTCTGTAGCGATCTGTCCAGCGGCGTGACGGGAACCATCCTTCCCGTGGACGCCGGTTACCACATCATGGCGGTGTGAGACGCCGGCAGTCTAGATCGCTTCCAGCTGCTGCCGGTCGGCCGCGGCTTTTTCGCTCAGTCCGAGCTCAGTGTACGCCTTGGCGCGGTTGGCCCACGCTTCCCGGTAACGCGGGTCCAGCGCGATGGCCTTGGTGAACTGGTCCACCGCTTCCCTTACCCGCCCCTGGTTGAACATCGAGAGTCCCAACTCGGTCATGCCCGCGGCGGTCAGGGGTCGTGTAATGGTCAGCGGCGCTATGGAGAATGCCGGAGCCGGGTCGGGTTCCGCCGCGCCCGGTTGCGCCGCCTCCGTTTCGTCCGCCTGCTGGGACGCCATCACCGGGTCTGCGGTCGGTTGCGTCGGGGATGCGCCGGTCGTCGGCCCGCTCGGCTCAACACCCTCTGCGGTTCCAGGCGTGAACCCCGGTGCGCCGGCGGTTTCGCTCCCTTCGGTCGCTGTTGCCGTGGCATCCGTCGTCGCATACGGGCGTGTCAGTTCCCACCCGCAGTTGGTGCAGAAGGTTGGGCCCGCCTCGTGGGAGTGCTGACACCGCGGGCACGGAGTCAGCCCGTCCTGTCCGCTGTCGGTCGCAACCGGCCTCCGCGCCGGCATGAACACCAATGCCAGCATCGGCAGCATGCAAAGCACGGTGATCCACTCGGGAAATATCTCGAGCAGGCCCACGGCTGGTATCGCGGCGACACCACCCCAGACCAGTCCGTTTCGACCTTTGTTCCGCGCGAGCCTCGCGGTCCACAGAACCACAAAAAGCAGGGACAGTATTTGTAGAATTATACTCATCGGCACCCGAAATTTGCTGGCTTTGTTCACATTATAACGGGATTGCTGCGTCACCGGCAAACCTGCGCCTGCGCGGCATCATGCCATCCCTCCTCTCCGGAGCCCCTGACTTGCGATTCTCAGGGAAATTGCATCCGTGATGATGGGTCCGATGGGGCACGAATCGGTCAAACCCTGGTCGATAGTGGCTGAGTGTCCGCGCGGCCTCCGCGCGGTGGTTCCTTGTCCGCCGGGCCGCAACTCCCACACCATGAGCCCGGACGCGCCGGGTTGTGCCGGGCCTTTTCAAAGTCTCTGACGGTGGCCCACAACCCTGTTCGTCATTCCCGCCCGTTCGTCATTCCCGCCCGTTCGTCATTCCCGCCCGTTCGTCATTCCCGCCCGTTCGTCATTCCCGCCCGTTCGTCATTCCCGCCCGTTCGTCATTCCCGCCCGTTCGTCATTCCCGCCCGTTCGTCATTCCCGCCCGTTCGTCATTCCCGCCCGTTCGTCATTCCCGCCCGTTCGTCATTCCCGCCTGTTCGTCATTCCCGCGAAAGCGGGAATCCAGAACGTTTCCATTATTCCATTAGCGGAGGTCTCTGGGTTCCCCCATGCGTACCCAGTTTGACGACTACGGGAGCCAATTTACATCGATAAACAGGATAGACCGGATGATGGCGTGCGGGTGGGGCGTTCAATTTTCAGTATCGTCAAGAGCGCGGAAGCGTTCACAATAATCAATCAAATCTTGTTCATCCGGTGCATCGATGTAAAAGACAAAATGGGTACGCGTGAGAGTGACGGGCGTGGAGCCTATGATGCGATTGCCCTGGGTTGCGGGTTTCAAATTGACAGTTTCGCCCGCGCGATGCTATCGTGCAAAGGCAATTTTTAACGTTTTCAAGGCATTATTTCGCGCCGGCTGCAGTTCCCGGTCGCACTCGCGTGGGAGGAACAACTCACATGGATTTGACCATTTCTGTGCTAAAAGCGGACGTAGGCTCCATCGGTGGTCACACCAAGCCGTCCGACCGCATGATGGACGCCGTGCGCGCCGCCGCCGGTAAAGCAGTCCGCGACGGCCTGCTCATCGATGCCTACGTCGGCCACACCGGCGATGACATCTGTATCACCACAACCCACACCCGCGGTGACAACGACGAAGCGGTCCACCAATTTGCCTGGACCTCCTTCCTCGAAGCCACTGAGATCGCCCGTCAGTACGGCCTCTACGGCGCCGGCCAGGACCTCCTCGTCGACGCTCCGTCCGGCAATATCCGTGGCGCCGGCCCCGCCGTGGCCGAGATCACCTTCGACCACGACCCGGTGAAGACCAACCCCCTTCGTCCGGCAGAGTCCTTCTTCGTGTTGGCCGCCGACAAGTGCGGCCCCGGCGCGTACAACCTGCCCACGTTCCTCGGCTTCGCTGACCCCATGTACTGCGCCGGCCTGATGCTCCCCCGCCTGGGCGATGGCTTCACCTTCAACATCATCGACATGGACAACACCGATGGTGACAGCCTCATTGCTCTGAACGCCCCCGAGGACTACTATCGCATCACCGTGCTGCTGCGCGACAACGAACGGTTCGCCATCGAAAGCGTCACCTCTCGCTACACCGGCCAGACCGCCGCCGCTATCTCGGCCACGCGCCTGCACAACATCGCCGGTAGCTACACCGGCAAGGATGACCCGGTGGCCGTGGTGCGCAACCAGGGGATTTTCCCCGCGCCGGAGGAGCTCATCTCCCCTTACACCAAGGCTCACTACATCGGCGGTGACGCCCGTGGTTCCCACGTCATGCCCCTGATGCCCGTGCCCATCAACACCGCCGTGACCGGCATGTACTGCCTGCCGCTGGTGTCCTGCGTGGGTTTCAGCATCAACGGGGAGGGCAAGTTCTCGGAGTCCTCCACGGACTTCTTCGACAACCCGGCTTGGGACTACACCCGCCAACTCGCCCAGGAAAAAGGCATCGCCATGCGCTCCCAGGGTTGGTCCGGCGCCGCCATGCTCCCCTACGGCGAGCTGGAGTACTCCGGCTTCCGCCAGAGCATCGGCGATCTCGTGGACCGCTTTGCGATCCGTACCAACGGGCGCCAGCCGGCCGCCCAACCGGTCACCACTGGCGACGACGACTAGTCCATCAACATCGCTGACGCCAAGGGGCGGGTTTTTCACCCGCCCCTTATTCTTTCATCTGCGATCGGCCGTGGCGAGCGTCCGCCGCAATCAGCCGGAAAATATCCCGTTGCGCTCGAAGATGGCCGCCAGCTCCGCGACGCCGTCGGACACCGTCTGTGCCGTCGGGTGCCCGAAACACAGCCGCGCCATGTGCCTTCCGTTGCCCTCCGGTGAGAACATCGCGCCGTTGTAGTATCCGACGCCTTCGTTGAACGACTGGTCCTGGAACCCGGCCAGGTCCGTGCCCTCCGGCATGGTCAGCCACAGGTACAATCCGCCCTCAGGCTTCGACCAGGTGGCGCGGTTGCCGAAATGCTCGCCCAGCGCGGCCAGCATCGCGTCCCGCTTGGCCCGCAGCGCCTGGTTCTCCTCGTCAATGTGGTCGTACATGTGGTTGCGCAGGTACTCTTCAATCGCCAGCGCCGCGAACTGGTTCACGCCGCCCGACTTGAAGCTCAGCGCCCGCTCGCGCACCGCCTCCGGGGCCACCAGGTAGCCCATGCGCACGCCGGGCGCGATGATCTTCGACATCGAGCCTACGTACAGGACGCCGCCGCTGTCGGCCATGCTGCTGATCGACGTGACGTCCTCGCCTTCGAAGCGCAGGTCCACATAACAGTCATCCTCCAGGATCGGGACGCCGTGGCTCTGGCAGACTTCCAGCATCCGCTGCCGCCGTTCCAATGTCGCCGTCCATCCTAGGGGGTTCTGGAACGTGGGTATGGTGTACAGGAACTTGACGCGACGGCCCGCCGCCTGCTGTGCCCGAATGGTCTCGTCCAGCGCCTCCGGTATGATCCCGTCGTCATCGCACTTGACGCCCACCACGTTCGCGCTCCACAACCGCATCTGCCGCATCGTGCCGAGATACACGTACTCCTCGGTCAGCAGCACGTCTCCCGGATCCGTCATCGCCTGGATCAGCATGTTGATCGCTTCGCCCGAACCCGACGTGAGCACGATGTCGTCGGCCGTAACGTCCATCTGCCGGTCCCGACGCAGCTTGTCCGCAACCAGTTCCCGCAGCGGCGGATACCCCGCCGAAACGGGGTAATACGCCAGGTCGCGCCCTTCCCGTTCCAGCGCCGTGCTCAGGGCCTCGACCAGACCCGTCAGCGGCAGCGTATCCGGATCCGGGTAGGCAACGGCGAAGTCATACTTGGCGTGCCGGTTCGCCCCGCGCGTTGTGATCGGGGCCCGTTCGGCAAACAGCCCGTCGTAACTGAACTCGCTCATCGATTGTCCTCCTGTGCGGACGCCAGTGCCGCGCCCCGGGGAATGATCCAGGGCAATCGCACCATCATCGTCATTCCTGCGAAAGCAGGAATCCAGTGGTCGAATTTGTCAGATACACTTCAAATTCTTTCATGCTGTGACTAATAGACTCCGGCATTCGCCGTAGTGACGGACGTGGAGCCTATGATGCGATTGCCCTGGGGAATGATCTCGTTGTTGCCGTTTCCTTCCGCCGCTATTCCACGACCCGTATCGCCAGGTCGCGCAACTGCCCGGCGTCCACCCCGGAGGGCGCGCCAAACAACAGGTCCGAGCCGCTCTGCGTCTTCGGGAACGCGATCACCTCGCGCAGCGAGTCGGCCCCGGCCAGGATCGCTACCAGCCGGTCGATGCCGGGCGCAATGCCGCCGTGCGGAGGCGCGCCGTAGTCGAACGCTTCCAGTATGTGTCCGAACCGGTCGGCGATCTGATCCGGGGCATAGCCCAGGATGCCGAAAACTTTTTCCTGAAGGTCGCGGCGATGTATGCGGATGCTGCCGCTGGCCAGCTCAGATCCGTTGCAAACCAGGTCGTATGCCCGTGACGGGATGGACGCGAGATCCTCCCCATCCAGCATCCCCTCACATCCCGGAGCCGGCGCGGTGAATGGATGGTGCGCCGAGTCCCACCGGCCCGCATCGTCGTCCCAGTCAAACAGCGGAAACTCCGTGACAAACGCGAATGAAAGGGTGTTCGGATCGGCCAGTTCCAGCTGCGCCGCCAGCTGCGCCCGCATCGCAGCCAGCCATTGGTTCGCCAGCCGCGCCGGCCCCGCCATCAGCGTTATCAAGTCGCCGCGCTGCGCCCCGGCTCGGTCGGCCAGCCGCCGCACCCATTCCGCGGGCATCCTCAGGCCGGGAGAGAGCAATGCGTCGTCATCCGTCAACGAACCCAGCGCACCCTCCCCGGTGAGCCTGACGTGGCTCATCCCGGCCGCGCCAAACTCCTTGGCCGTCTCCTCCATCCGCCGCATGTCCGAGCCGGTGAGGCTGCCCATCCCGGGCACGGCCATCGCCTTGATGATCCCGCCTCGGTCCAGTATTCCGTGGAACACCCGGAACTCCGTCTCGGCGGCCAGGTCGCTCACGTCGGCCATTTCCAAACCGTAGCGCAGGTCCGGCTTGTCGCTCCCGAACCGCGCCATCGCATCTGCGTAGGACAGGCGCAGGAAGGGAGTCTTCACCTTGAACTGCGGGGTCAACTCCCGCACCAGCCCGGCGTACAACCCTTCGATCAGGCCCAGCACGTCTTCCTCTTCGACGAAGCTCATCTCCAGGTCCAGCTGCGTGAACTCCGGCTGCCGGTCGGCCCGCAGATCCTCGTCCCGGAAGCACCGTGCAATCTGGAAGTATCGTTCCACGCCACTCACCATCAGCAACTGCTTCAACTGCTGCGGTGATTGGGGCAGCGCGTAGAAGTTCCCCGGGTGCGTCCGGCTCGGCACCAGGTAGTCCCGCGCTCCCTCGGGCGTGCTTTTGATCAGGATTGGCGTTTCGATTTCGAGGAAGCCGTGGCCATCCAGGTAGTCCCGGATGTACTTCACCGCCCGGTGGCGCAGCCGCAGGTTCTCCTGCATTTTCGGCCGCCTGAGGTCCAGATAACGGTAACGCAGCCGCAGGCCCTCGTCCGCGTCAACCTCGTCCGTGATGTAGAAGGGCGGCGTGAGCGACTGATTCAACACCGTCAGTCCTTCCACCATCACCTCGATCTCGCCCGTGGGCAGCGACGGATTTTCCGAACCCTCCGGCCGGAGCCGGACTGTTCCGGTCACCTCGACGCACCACTCAGAGCGCAGCCGTTCGGCGGTCTGATAGTCCTCCGCCGGCAGGTTCTCCGGATTCAGCACTACCTGCACGTATCCGGAGCGATCCCTCAGGTCAATGAATATTATCCCGCCGTGATCCCGGCGCCGGCTCACCCAGCCGGATAGAGTCGTGGTCGTGCCATCGTGGGCGGCGCGCAACTCGCCGCAGTCTTGGGTCTTCAGGGCGTCAACTCCTGGGAGGATTGGTTCCTGGGAGGATTGATGATGCTTGTGTCGCCGGGTCAGCCCAGCAGGTCGAACACGTTTTGGAACGGGCTTTCCGTGACCATGCCGCCTTCCGCCACGGCTCGCGCCAGTTCCGCAGGATCCGTCACCGGCGGATAGCAGACCGTGTCCAGGCAAACGTGCGCCTGGGCGGGCGCGTCTTCCATAACGGCCGGAGCCAGCTTGATGAGCAGGTGCGGATCGTTCAGTCGCATGGCGGCGGCCAGCATGGCGTCCGCGCTGGCGGATCCTGGCGAGCCTTCCACGGTCACTTCCACCGCCGCATGGAGGTATCGGTCCACGGCGATGGCGTAGTCCGCCGCCAGCTCGCCGTAGTCCCGGTTGGCGTCCACGTACGCGCTCAGCGTGTGCCGCGCCGTCTGCTGGTAGCGTCCCTCCAGGGTGGCGTGATGCAACCGCATCATTCCCACCGCCGCGCAGGTGTTTTCCGCCAGCGGCTTCTCGCGCGCGTGCAGGTAGCCGAGCCGTTCCTGTCCCGCCTCAACGTCCCAGAACCCGCCGTTCGGGCCGTCCAGGAACCGTTCCAGCAGCGCGCGCGCCGCCCGTTCGGCCGCCTTCAGGTAACGTTCCGAACCGCCGGGCAGGGCGTCATACCCGTCCAGCGCAGCCACCAGGAAATGCGCCCAGTCAACCAGCAGGTCGCCCTCATCCTGTGGCAATCCGCCGGCCTCCGAGTAGGTGTGCGCCAGCCTCCCGCTTTCGGACGCTGAGATCAGGCCGTCCAGCAGCGTGGCCGCCTTTTCGGTCAATTCCGGCCGGCCCAGCTTCCACGCGGCTGCCAGCAGCAGCGAAGCGGCCTGGGCGGTTACCGAGGTGTAGCAGAACGGGTCAACTGCCGGCGCCGCGGACAGCGATCTTTCCTGCCGCGTACCCGCGTAATATTCGGAGTGCGCCCCCTGGCTTCCTCGTATGCCCTTCGCCGTCGGATCGTACAGCGTGCCGCAGATGTAATCGACGGCCTCGCCGGCGACTCCGAGATAGTCCGACCGGTCCAGGACTATGCCCGCGTCCATCAGGACGCCGGCCAGCGCGACGTTGTCCTCGGCCATTTTCTCGTATTGCGCCTGCGTCCAGTCGCTGCTCATGGTGAACCGGAAAAAGCCGCCGTCGATCCGGTCGCGCAAATCGCCGCCGATGATCCCGTCCAGGCTTTTCTCGAGCATCACGCGGAAGAAATATTCTCCGGTGGTTCGGTACCGGTGCAGCAGCAGGCGCAGCATCGGCGTGGACGGAAACTTGGGTTCCAGTCCAAACCCGCCGTTGATGGCATCGTAAGTGCCCGCCACTCGCCTCGAGATGGTGTCAACCGTGCCGGCGTCCGCCTCCCGTCCGGCGGACACGCGCCCCGCGTGTTCGCGCCGCTGCCGCAGAATGTCGTTGCCCTGCTCATACATCTCGGGCTTGCGTTCCGAGTAGGCCCGTCGCACCTCGTCCAGCATGGCCAGGAACTGGTCTGCGGGCAGGTACGTCGCGCCCGCCAGGAAGCCCCCGTGGGGCGTCAGGAAAGAGGTCGTTGGCCAGCCGCCCACGTTGTAGCGGGCGTTGACGTCGGGCCGGTGATCGGTGTCCACGCGCACCGGAGTGAAGTGCGCGTTGACGAACGCCGCCACGTCTGCGTCGGCGTAGGTGCCGGCGTCCATCTCGTGGCACCAGTAGCACCACACCGCGTTGATGGACAGCAGGATGGGCCGGTCGTAATGCTGTGCGGCAGCGAAGGCAGCGGCGCCCCACGGCTGCCAGGAAACTTCGTCAATCGTTACTGATGATGACACTGCCTGTCCGCCCCTCGTATGCCATGTTGAAATGCCGCAGGAAAGTGCGACCGGTCAGCGCGTAATATGGCTGCCCGCTGGCGGCCAGATTTGCGCTGTCGAACGGCCCAACGATAGTAAAATCCAGTTCCGGAATGTAGATCTGCGCCAGATAGACGGTCGACTCAAATAGACCACTGGCACCCGCGATTAGACGACGTTCCAGGATCGGCAAGTTCAACGAGTGCGCCAACTCCGCATCCACCGCGGTTTCTTGCGCCCCGGTATCCACCAGGGCCGGTAGAGGTTCCGGCGGTAATTGAGCCCGTCGTCCCGGGCTAGGCTCATAGTCGGGATCAAAGCCGATTAGCACGTCGATACTAGGACCGTACCGGATCAAGTCAAAAGGGTTGTTGTACCCGGCATCAGTCCTTGCCATGACGCCTGCGACGCTCTAATGCAGCGGCAAAGTGCTGCCTCTTCTTTTCAATATTATTCTCGCCAACCAGCCTGATTATGTACGGGCTGAGCCGGAATCGCATCCACGCTTCCACTCGAGCCTCCTGGCTATCATCGTAGATTCCCGCCAGTTCGCCATCGTAGAAAACCACCCAATGGAGGAAGTGCTTATCTTCCAGGTAGTCCTTCATATTTTCGTACGCGGCGATATTCTCATCCAAAGTGGCGGGCATCTTGCACCTCCTGATCCGTATGTCCGCCGAGTTCGTTGGGCATTGGGCTATACACGATTATAGGGTACACCCCCAAGCCGGGCAATGAAACCGTTGCCACAACGGCGCTGTCATAGTTTGCCGGTCACGTCACCGTGCCCGCGGGTTGAACGCGTCGTTCACCGCGTCCCCCAGGATGTTGAAGCAGAAGAACAGGAGCGTCACCGCCCCGATGGGGAACAGGATCAGGTGCGGCTCGTTCCGCAGCACCTGGATGCTGCCGTTCTCGAACATCATCCGTCCCAGGCTCGGCACCGGCGGTTGCACTCCGATCCCGATCCAGCTCAGCACCAGCTCCGATCCGGCCACGCCGGCCAGACCCGCGGATATCGACACGATCAGGGGGCTAAGGATGTTGGGTAGTACGTGGGCCCGCAGGATTCGCGCTGTCGACGCGCCGGCCACCAGAGCCGCTTCCGTGTACTGGCTCTCGCGCGCTTGCAGCACCTGCCCGCGCACCAGCCGCGCCATGCCGAACCATCCGAAGATCGACAGCGCAAAGGATATGATGGCGTAGTCGAGGATGCCCAGGCGCAGGATCCAGTCGATTCCCGTGGCGTCCTCGAAGCCCTGCACCAGGCCCACCAGCCTGGGTTTCAGCGCCGCCACAAATATCAGGATCAGGATGATGTCAGGGAAGGATGAGGTGACCTCGCCGGTGCGCATTATCACCGAGTCCACCCACCTGCCCATGTATCCGCTCAGTAGTCCCAGCACTATGCCAAGTACCAGTGTGCCGCCCAGCAGGGATATTATCGTGATGATCACCGTGGTCCGCAGCCCATAGATCACCCGGGTCATCATGTCACGCCCCAGCCGGTCCGCTCCGAAGGGATGCGCCAGCGTGGGTCCGGCCCGGCTCTGCGAAAGGTCCTGCGCCGTGTACTCGTAGGGAGTGATCAGCGGCGAGAGCAGCGCTCCCACGTACATCACCAGGATGACGGAGAGACACACCACCGCCAGTTTCTTCCGGAAAAGCCGGCGTACCGACAGGCTCCAGTAGCTGTGGCCACGTCCCGGCTGTTCTTCCAGTTCCAGCCGCTGCCCGGAAACAATCTCGTTGGCCGACCAGTCGGCGCCCTCCAGGTCGGTGTCGAGGCGCTGCGTATGACCATGGTCGCGGGCGCGTGGGCCCGAGCGGTCAGGTAACATTGCCAGCTCCAAGCCGGATCCTGGGGTCCAGCAGCGGGTACATCATGTCGACCACCAGGTTCGCCAGCATGAAGAGCGTCGTGGAGATGATCGCAAACGCCATGATCACCGGATAGTCGCGGGCGAAAAGCGAGTTGATGGTGAAAAAGCCAACCCCGGGTATGCCGAAGTAGATCTCCACGATGAACGTCCCGCCGGCCAGTCCCGCTATGGTGAACCCAAAGCTGGTCACCACCGGAATCATGGCGTTCCTCAGGATGTGGCGCCACCTCACGCTGGTTTCGGACAATCCCTTTGCACGGGCGGTTCGGATGTAATCTTGACCGAGCACGTCCAGCACGCTGGCCCGGACCAGCCGCACCACGATCGCGATGCCCGGCACTCCCATCACCGTCGCTGGCAGCACGATCTTGGGCGAAAAGAACCCGTCCCAGCCGCTGGTCGGCAGGATGTCCAGATACAGGGCAAACACCAGCAGCAGCACCGGCGCGGTGATGAATACGGGCAGCGACTGGAACGCCAACGCAATCGCCACCACCACGTTGTCCACGCCCGTGCCCTGGCGCAGGGCGGCGAACAGCCCTACCGGTATTCCCACCCCCAGGGTGATGATGATTGCCGCCAGGTTGAGCTGCAGGGAAACCGGAATGCGCTTGGCCAGCAATTCCCCGACGGACTTGCCACGGAATTGGAAACTCTCGCCAAAGTCCAGCCGCGTCACCACACCCTCGATGTAGCGAACGTATTGCACGACCAGCGGGTCATCCAGTCCCAGTTCTGCACGCAACCGCTCGCGCACCTCATCGTTCTGGTGTTGGCCCAGCCAGACCTGCACTGGGTCACCGGGACCGACCCGGAGCAAAGCGAACGTCACGAAGGTCACGATGATCAACAGGAATGGCAGCCATACCAGCCGCCGCGCCGCGTATGCTCCCATCTGTAGCCGTCCGTTCGGTGTGGCAATAACCGTGGGGGCGAATGACCGTTCGCCCCCACGCCGCAATCTGCGGTAATCCTACTGGTTGAAGTACACGTACCGGTACTTCGGGATGCTCATCTGCAGCAGGAAGTAGTCCGACACCTCCGGCTTGATCAGCGCGTAGCCCTCGCCGCTGAACCACGTCCAGACCCACGGAGCGTCGTCGATGATCATCTGCTCAACCTGGTTGTACAACTCGAAGCGGCGCGCCCGGTCCCGTTCCGTCCTCGCTTCTTCCAGCAGCCGGTCAACCTCGGGGTTGCCGTAATTGGTGTGGTTGCTCTGGCTCTCCGAATGCAGCAGCACGTCCAGGAAGTTCTGGGGGTCCGGATAGTCGGCAATCCAGCCCAGCGAGAACATCTGGTACTTCTTGTCGTTGACGTCCTGCAGGAACGTCGCCCATTCCGTCTGCTGGATATCGACCTCGATCCCCAGCTCCTGACGCCATTGTTCCAGGATGACTTCGAGGTAGGTCGGTATCGCCGCGCCAAAACTGCCTGATATGGTCAGGGTGACGCGAGGGAAGTCGCCCGACGCCAGCGCGTCCGCGTACTTGGACTCCTGCATCAACTCCCGCGCCAGGTCCGGGTTGAAATGGTAGCTGCGCAGGCTCTCGGTGTACGAGGGGAACCCCGGCGGTATCACCCCGGTCGCCGGCGAGACGCGCCCGTCCAGCACGTTCTCGGCGATGCCTTGCAGGTCAATCGCGTAGTTCAATGCCTGTCGCACCTTGGGGTCATCGAAAGGCTCCTGGTCTACGTTCAGTCCGATGTATAAAACGTCGAAGTCCTGCGGCGAACGATGCAGTTGCGGGTGTAGGGCGTCGCTGGGGTCCAGCAAGCGCGGCAGGTCGTCCAGGCCCACGCCCGTCAGGTGTATCTCGTCGTTCTCGTACATGATCATCGCGGACCCGCCGCTCAGGATCATCTGGATGCTCTCGATGTGCGGCGGCCCCAGGTGGTAGTTCTCGTTCCGCTCCAGCACGATCAGCTCGCCGATTTCGTAGGTCCCCAGCTTGAATGGGCCCGTCCCGTTCGGCTCCTCCAGCCAGGTTCCGTCATTAGTCACCTGCTCCTGGTCCACCACGTAAGCAGTCGGATAGGTGAGCTTGGCGAGGAAGTAGGATTTCGGCGCGTCGATCGTGAACTCTACAGTCCGATCATCCACGACTCTGATGCCGCTGATTTCGTCGACCGTCCCTTCCAGCTTGTCCTTCACTCCGACGATGTCGCCCAGGTAGGTCTCGGCCGTGTGGGAGAGGGTATCCGGATCGGCCGCCCGCTCGATGGACCACTTGACGTCCTGCGCCGTCACCGGCTTGCCGTCGTGGAATTTCGCGTTCTCTCGGAGTACGAAGGTGTAAACCAGCCCGTCTTCGCTTATCGAACAGGTCTCCGCCAAATCCAGCACCGGCTGGTAGTCCAGGCTCAGCGTCACCAGCCCGCCGAACACCTCACCGCCGATCACGCTGGACGTGACGTCGCTCATCAGGTGCGGGTCCAGCGTCGGCGGGTCTGCGAACAACCTCACCAGCGTGCCGCCCTGTGGCGGCCGGTCGTCAAAGGTCAGGTCTGCCGACGGGGCGCAGCTTTCGCCCATGGCTGTCGGTTGACCCGCGGCCGTCATGGCTTCCGTAGTGGCGGTCGGGGCCGGAGCTTCGCTGGGCGCCGTGGCCGCCGGAGCCGCCGCGGCCGGAGCTGAGGTTGCGGCCGGCGCTGCCGTGGGTTCGGGCGCGGCCGCCTCCGGTTCGTTGCTTCCGCCGCACGCCGCCAACCCGACCATTGCGGCGAGCATGGCTCCCATCAACAGTATTCTGAACATCTTGCGCTTCATAGGTCCTCCGAATCAGTTCTCAGGATCAAGGGGATTACGAGACACTGACCGGAATCAGTTTGCCCCAATTGGTATTGCCAAGATATTACCGGCTTCTCACGCAGCGATTTTATCCAATCCCCCGACGCCGTTCAATTGTGACGGCTTGCAGCGACAGGGCAATCGCAGCATAGGCTCCACGCCCGTCACTCCGGCGAAAGCCGGAGTCCACAGGGCAATCGCATCATAGGCTCCATGCCCGTCACTCCGGCGAAAGCCGGAGTCCATTGGTCATAGAACGAACGAATTTGAAGCCTATTTGACGAATTCGATCACTGGATTCCTGCGCAAGCAGGAATGACAGCGATGGTGCGATTGCCCTGGCCTCGGTGTATTGTCCGATTTGATGATGTATGCTAACCTCAAAATGTATCCCGGTGTTAGCCGGCAGTGTTGTGGCGAGCATAGCCAAGTGGCCTAAGGCGCCTGTCTGTGGCACAGGAGATCACGGGTTCGAATCCCGTTGCTCGCCCCACCAACCCCGCTTCCAATCTCTCGGGAATTGCGCCTGTAGCTCAATGGATAGAGCACTGGGCTTCGGACCCAGGGGTTGCGGGTTCGAGTCCTGCCAGGCGCGCCACCTGAAATAAATCACCGACGGCAGTGTTCCCGCTGCCGTCGGTTTCTTATTGACCACCGGGCGTGGGCCTACTCCGGCCGCGCTCCCATGGTGATCTCCATCTGCATTTCCTCGCCGTCGCGCATGATGGTGAATTCGACGGTGTCACCCGGTTGCGTGTGCTCGACGGTGTACGCCACCACGTCGTCCATGCCGAACATCGGCGTCCCGTTCATCGCGGTGATGACGTCGCCGCCGATGGGCAGTTCCGCCCCGTTGACCACGGTCAGCCGGTCCGAGGCGCGCAGTCCCGCTTCTTCCGCTGCCGTCCCGCTGCCCACCGCCAGCACCAGCGCCCCGCGCGTATCGGCCGGCAGCTCCATGGCCAGCGCGATGTCCGGGCTCATCGACACCCCGCGAATGCCGATGAACGGGTATTCGTAGCCCCCGTCCGCTATCAGCGACGGCGCCACCAGCTTTGCCAGATTGACCGGTATCGCCAGGCCCACGCCCGAGAACCCCCCGGTCTCGCTGATGATCTGCGTGTTGATCCCCACCACCTCGCCGCTGCGGTTCAGCAGCGGCCCGCCGGAATTGCCCGGGTTTGTCGCCGCGTCGTGCTGCACCACCCGGGGCACTGAGAAGTTGCTGTCCGACGGGTTGATGGTCCTGCCCACGGCGCTGATGATGCCCGAGGTCATCGAAAATCCCCGCGAAAACGGGTCACCGATGGCCACCGCCAATTGCCCCGGCTTGATCGTGTCGCTGTCCCCCAGCGCGATGGCCGGAGGCCGCACCGATTCGTCGGTGATCCTGATAACCGCCAGATCGGAATCCGGGTCATCCCCCACCAGTTCAGCATCAGTCTGGATCCCGTCGCTGAGGACCACGATGATCCGGTCCGCCTCGTCGATCACGTGCTTGTTCGTTACGATGTGCCCTTCGTCATCCCACACGAAACCCGACCCGGCCGCGCGGGACAGAAAATCGCCCTGCGGCATCCCGCGCGACGTTCCGCCGATCGTGATCGACTTGAGCACCCGCAACCCGACCACCGACGGAACGGTTCGCTCGTAAATCCCGGCCATCACCTCGTCGTGTGCCGCCGCTATCGCCGATGCCGTCAACAGGGTTTCCGTTTCCGGCGTGCCGCCTTGCGTGGGTTCCTCAACCGCAGGTCGCGCCTCCGATTCAACCGCCGCCGGCGGTGAGACCGTGGACACGTCGCTGGACTGCGCAACCGCTCTCACCGCCGGTGGCGTCAACTCCACGGTTTCCAATTGCGCCGGGTCGGGTTGGCCGCACGCCAGCGCCAATGCCAGGCTCAGGGCCAATCCTGTCACGGCCAACCCCAGCGGTACGCGTCGTCGTCTCGTGAAAACTTTCTTCGCGATGCTCACGTTGCTCCCCACCTGTCCTGTCTGATCCGTCTCGGGCCCGGCCTGCGCGGCGGACCAGGGCCTTTTCAAAGTCATTCTGGAACCTTCGCACCATCAACCCGTCATACCATCAACCCGTCATTCCTGCGAAAGCAGGAACCAGAGTCCGCCGTGAATAGCGCCATTCTGGGCTTGCGGGAACGACGGGGGACTTTGAAAGCGCCCTGGCGGCGGACGCCGCCTCGTATCCTGTGCTGTAGTCGGTCGTCGATACTGGATCGTTTTCCTTTCGTGCAGAGTCTAAGCAGGACAATGTTAACGTTTTATGTACGTGCGCGCTGCCGGTCACGCCGCCCGCGCTCTGCCGGAGTACCGGTGACCGCGCGCTCCGACATGGCCGGGCTCGCCTATTCTACGGATGTTGTCGCAACCCGGATTGACCCGCGTTTTTGGCGGCCCGGTGCTATACTACCGCCAGAAGCGGCAGGTCGCCAGATGAGCGCCGTCGCGCGAATTGAGCTGGTCACCCCGACACCCGGAAGGAGAGAAGCGATGCTTTACGAACTCCGCATCTACGACGCCGTCGCCGGTCGTTTGCCCGACATCAGCGGCCGGTTTGCCAATCATACCTGCGCCCTGTTCCGCAAGCACGGCGTGAAGTACCTCGGCTTCTGGACCGACGAGATCGGTCGCAGCAACCGTCTCACCTACATCAACGTCTTCGACAGCATGGCCGACCGCGAATCCCGCTGGGCCAAGTTCGGCGGCGACCCCGACTGGCTGGAGGTTCGCAAACAGACCGAGGCCAACGGCCCCTTGGTCGACGCCGTAACCAACCGGTTCTTGCGCCTGACCCCCTACTCCCCCGAACCGAAGATTTCCACCGCCGTGCAGGAGCTGCGCATCTACGAGGCCATGCCCGGCCGCCTGCCCGACGTGCACAATCGCTTTGCCAACCACACCATCGGCCTGTTCGAAAAGCACGGCATCGAGAACATTGGCTACTGGTCCGAGGACGTGGGCGTCAACAACGTCCTGGTTTACATGCTGGGCTACCCCAGCCTCGGCGACCGGGAGAAGAGTTGGCGTTCCTTCCAGGCCGACCCCGAGTGGAACAAGGCCCGCGCCGCCAGCGAGGTCGACGGACCCATCGTGCGCGTCTCCCGCCACTCCATCATGCGGCCCACCGACTACGCCTTCACCAGCGATTAGTCCGCGCCTCCGGACAAGGCCGGCGGCAACCGCAGGGTTGGGGACGCCCCTGGTGGGCGTCCCTGCTTTTGCGCCGGTGGCGTCACCATGAACGCGAGTTGCTCCATAGGCTTCGCCTCAACTCCATAACGCTGATCCTCCCGGAGGTTTCCCCTGATGACTGAACGATCCCCTCTTGCCCCGAGCGACGTCTTCAGCAATGCCGCCGCGCGCGCCGCCGGATTTACCGATCAGTTCTGGTTCGACGCCTACAACCGATGGCTCGACGAGATCAGGAACGCTTTCCAACGCGGATTTGACCCCTACCAAAGGGAACACACCTTTCGCGTACCTTACCAGCATGGCGAGGTTGACGTGCTGGTCCGCATCGAGCCGGAAGGACGCGAATACCCTTCGCTGCGCCTTACCGCTTTCCCCGCGGAAGACACGCCGACACCGCGATCAATAAACCGCTGGTATCAGTACTCCGAAACCCGCGCCGTCCTGGGCGAAGCCGCTCTGCTGGACGTTAACAACCTGTGGTAGATAGAATGATCACGCACGCTTTGACCACGGCATCCTCATGCGTACCCAGTTTGACGACTACAGGAGCCAATTTACATCGATATACAGGATAGACCGGATGATGGCGTGCGGGTGGGGCGTTCAATTTTCAGCATCGTCAAGAGCGCGGGAACGTTCACAATAATCAATCAAATCCTGTTCATCCGGTGCATCGATGTAAAAGACAAAATGGGTACGCGTGAGCCACCAGGATCTTTTCAAAGTTAACAGGATCTTTTCAAAGTTAATCCGTCATTCGGGCGAAAGCCGGAATCCATAACATTCAGAACACAACCGCCTCCCGGATTCCCGTTTCCGCGGGAATGACGGTTCGGGGTGAAAGGCCGCCATCCGGGACTTTGAAAAGGCCCTGGTGAGCCACGGCATCGGGTTGACAGGCAGGAGCACTATGTCCACCAACAAGCAGGAATGGCAGGACTCTACCCTGTCCCGCGTTACCCAGCGCTTCCCCGAACGGCGCGAATCCTTCGCCACCGACTCCGGCCTCGATCTCGACACCGTTTACACCCCGGAGGACGGAGCCCCGGGCGCCGGCGACTATGCCGATACCATCGGCTACCCCGGCGAGTTCCCCTACACCCGGGGCGTGCAGCCCAACATGTACCGCGGCCGCATCTGGACCATGCGCCAATACGCCGGTTACGCCACCGCTGCCGCCACCAACGAGCGCTACCGGTACCTGCTGGAGAACGGCCAGACCGGTCTTTCCGTCGCCTTCGACCTGCCCACCCAGATCGGATACGACAGTGACCATGCCCTGGCCGAAGGCGAGGTCGGCAAGGTCGGCGTGCCCATCTGCTCCCTGGCCGACATGGAGACCCTGTTCGATGGCATCCCGCTGGACCAGGTCAGCACGTCGATGACCATCAACGCCACCGCATCCGTCTTGCTGTGCCTCTACATCGCCGCCGGCAAAAAGCAGGGCGTCTCCCCCGATCAGCTCAGCGGCACTCTGCAGAACGACATTCTCAAGGAGTACATCGCCCGCGGCACCTACGCCTACCCGCCGCGCCCGTCCATGCGCCTCGTCGTCGACGTCTTCCGCTACTGCGCCGAGAACGTGCCCCGCTGGAACACCATCAGCATCAGCGGCTACCACATGCGCGAGGCCGGCGCCACCGCGTCCCAGGAACTCGCCTTCACCTTCGCCAATGCCATCGCCTACGTGCAGGCCGCAGTGGACGCCGGCCTGCCGGTTGACGACTTCGCGCCGCGCCTGTCCTTCTTCTTCGTGGCCCAGAACAACCTCTTTGAAGAAGTCGCCAAGTTCCGGGCCGCGCGCCGTCTGTGGGCCAACATCATGCGGGACCGCTTCGGCGCCAAAGACCCCCGCTCCATGATGCTGCGCTTCCATACCCAGACCGCCGGCGTGACCCTCACCGCCCAGCAGCCGGACAACAACGTCATTCGCAGCACCGTGCAGGCATTGGCCGCCGTCCTCGGAGGCACTCAATCCCTCCACGTCAACTCCCGCGACGAGGCCCTGAGCCTGCCCACCGAGGAGTCCGCGCAGCTCTCCCTCCGCACCCAGCAGATCCTGGCCCACGAAAGCGGCGCCGCCGACGTGGTCGACCCTCTCGGCGGCTCCTGGTACATCGAAAACCTCACCGACCGCCTGGAGGCTTCCACTCTGGATTACATCCAGCGCATCGACCGCATGGGCGGCGCGGTTGCCGCCATCGAGAATGGCTTTCAGGTCCAGGAGATCGGCGACGCCGCCTTCCGCCACCAGCGCGAGGTCGACGAAAACGACCGCGTCGTCGTCGGCGTCAACCAGTACGTCTCCGAGGCGCCCCCCATCGCCGGCCTCCTGCGCGTCGACGCCACGGCCGCCGCCGAGCAGGTGGAACGCCTCCGCGCCCTCCGCCGCGAACGCGACAACATGGCCGTGCAGATCAGCCTGGCCCGCCTGGCCGACGCCGCCCGCTCCGCCGGAGCCAACACCATCCCGCCCATGATGGAGTGCGTGGAACGATACGCCACCCTCGGCGAGATCTGCGACGTGCTGCGCCAGGTCTTCGGCGAATACGAACCCGCCGGGGGCCTGTGATAAACTTCAAAGCCAACAGACCGAGGCGGTGACGATATGGGTATCACACGTGTCAACGTCAAAATTAGAAACCCTGCTGAACCGGACCGGGTTTGGGAGGGGCCTTTCTTGGTTGACACTGGAGCGATCGATTGCCTGGTGCCCCGGCGTCACCTCGAATCCATCGGTCTGGCGCCAAAGGGCCATCGTACCTACAGCCTGGCCGACGGCAGCGACATTACGATGGACGTTACCGTTGGCGAAATTGAGTTCATGGACGAAATCGTCGGCGGCGCCATCGTCTATGGCGAAGACGGCGCCGAGCCGCTGCTGGGCGTAACTGCGCTCGAATCGGCGGGAGTAGAGGTCGATCCTCACCACCAAACCCTCAACAAGCTTCCATTCGTTCGGCTCAGAGGTTTCAGACTCTGACCGTGCTCAGCGACCCCGTTCTCAACATCAAACCCGCGCGGAGGACCCCCGTGATCGACGTGACCCTGAACGAAGAAGAAAAGATGCTCCAGAACCTTGTCCGGGATTACGCGGAACGCGAGATCATGCCCCGTTCTGCGGAACTGGATGAGAAGGCCGAATTCTCCCACGAGAACTGGCGCGGCATGGCCCAGTTGGGTCTCACGGGCATCGGCGTCGACCCGGCCTACGGCGGCAGCGGCGGCGGTTTCCGCAAGTCCTCCATCGCCATCGAGGAACTGGCCCGCGCCGACGTGGCCGCCAGCGTCACCCTCGCCGCCCACCTCGGCCTCGGCCTCGAGACCATCGCCCGCTTCGGCAACGAGGAACAGAAGCAGCGTTACGTCCCGTCCCTCGCCTCAGGGCAGGGCATCGCGGCCTGGGCCCTCACCGAGCCCGGCAGCGGCTCGGACGCCGCCGCCATGGCCACCACCGCCTCCCGCCGCAACGGTTCCTGGGTGCTCAACGGCTCCAAGCAGTTCATCACCAACGCCGAGGTCGCGGAAACTCTGGTGATCTTCGCCAACCAGGACCGGTCCATCGGCTATCGCGGTGTCTGCGCGTTCATCGTGCCGGCTGGCACCCCGGGCATGCAGATCAACCCCCAGCACAACAAGATGGGCATCCGCGCCTCCAGCACCTGCGAGATCGTTCTCGAGGACGCCGAGATCCCGGCGGAGAACATCATCGGTGAAGAAGGGATGGGCTTCCGCTACGCCATGGACATCCTCGACTCCAGCCGCATCTCCATCGCCGCCCAGTGCGTGGGTATCGGTCAGGCCGCGCTGGAAGAGGCCGTGCGCTACGCCCAACTCCGCGAGACCTTCGGCCGCCCGCTGGCCCGCCACCAGGCCATCCAGTTCAAGCTCGCCGACATCGCCACCGGCGTGCACTCCGCCCGCGTCGCCACCATGCACGCGGCGACGCTGCGCGACGCCGGCCTGCCTTTCATCAACGAGGCCTCCATGGCCAAGCTCATCGCTTCGGAAAAGTGCAACGAGGCGGCCTACGAAGCCATGCAGATCCACGGCGGCATCGGCATCTTCAAGGAATCCCGCATCGAGCGCATCTTCCGCGACGCCCGCGTCACCACCATCTACGAAGGAACCTCCGAGGTCCAGCGCATGATCATCGCCCGCCAGGTCCTCGCCCAGTATCCCGTCTGATCCCACGCGTCCAGGGAGGCGAACCGACGATGCCCGAAATCTGCGCCGTCAACTACATCGACCACGTCGGCGTCGCCGTTCGTGACATCCGGGCCGCCCTGGATTTCTTCTCCGCGAACTTCGGAACGCCCGACGCGGAGGTTGTCGAACTCGACGACCAGGCTGTCCGTGCTTGCCTCATTGAAATCAGCCAGACCCGCCTCGAGCTCCTCGAACCCCTGACCCCCGAAAGCGCCGTCGGCCGCTTCATCGAGCGGCGTGGCGAGGGCCTGCACCATCTCGCCCTCAACGTGGACGACATCGCCGGCAAGCTCAATATCCTCTCCGCCAACGGCCTGTCCCTCATCGACTCCGAGCCCCGCCACGGCCTGTCCGGATCCATCGGCTTCGTTCACCCCCGGTCGGTCTTTGGCGTCCTCACCGAGCTCGTCGAGAACTGATCGCCCGGCGGTCCTTGCGACCGTGGCGCGGCAATCCGGCCGGTCGCCCGCGTATGCCAGCCCACGTCATCTACGGTGATTCTTTCCTTGTCGCCGAGCGCCTCCGCCGTGTCAAGTCGGAGGCCGGCGCCGCCGACCTCATGGACTCCAACCGGCACGTCGTTTCGGCGGCCCGCGCGCGTCCCGACGAGGTGCTGGCGATGTGCAACTCGCTGCCCTTCCTCGATGCCATGCGCCTCGTCGAAATCGAGGGCGTCCTCGCCAGCCAGCAGGGAACCGGCGGGGGCCGCCGCTCCGGCCGCCGTGCTGCGTCCGCCGCCGGCGCCTGGACCCAACTGGCCGATGCCGTCCCGACTCTTCCCGATACCACCCTGCTCATCTTTATCGATGGCGACGTCCAGCAGAGCAACCCGGTGCTCCGCACGTTGTCCGAGTGCTGCACCATCCATCGTGAGACCACTCCCAACGCCCAGGCGCTGTTGCAGTGGATCAAGCGCCGCGCCGAAGAAAAGGGTTCCAGCATCACGCCTCCGGCCATGCAGGTGCTCGCCGAACTCGTGGGCGGAGACCTGTGGACCATCGACCGCGAGCTGGAGAAGCTGTCCCTCTACGCCACCGGTCGCGACATCACCGATACCGATGTCCGCGCCATGGTTCCCTACGCCCAGGAGGCAAACATCTTCGCGGCCGTGGACGCTGTCATGGATGGGCGCCCCGGTCCCGCCCTGCGCTCGCTGATGCAGCTCATCGAGGACGGTCAGGAACCTCTCTACATCATCACCATGATCCAGCGGCAGCTCCGCCTCATCGCCCTCGCCCGCGACCTGACCGATCGCGGCGTTGCCCAGCCTGACCTCGGCCGGCGCATGGGCGCCAATTCCGACTTCGTGGTCCGCAAGACCCTCGGCCAGGCCCGACGCCTGACCATGACTCAGATCCGGAGCAAGTACCGCCGGGTGCTGGAAAGCGACCTTGCCATCAAGCAGGGTCGCCTTGATCCTGCCCTGTCTTTGCAGTTATTAGTTGCCGATTTGGCGACCGGCTCGTGACCGGGCGACGCGGCTCGTCATTCACCGTTCGTGTATGTCACCGGGTTGTAGCACGCGGCCCAATGCCTGGCATCCATTTCCGACAGGCCCGGAGTCCGTTCTGATCGACATTGCGTCACGGCCTTCGGGCAGCGCGGCAGGAACGGACACTCTTCCGAAAGGTTGATCAGGTCAGGCGGCGCTCCCCGGAGCGCCTGGAGCCTTCTCCCGGCAGCATCCAGCCGAGGCAGACTTTGCAGTAACGACCAGGTGTAGGGATGCCGGGGCTGCTTGAAGATCGGCAGCAGTTCCGCGGTCTCCACCAGGTGCCCCGCGTACATCACGCCCACCCGCCGCGCCATGTTGGCCACCACCCCCATGTCGTGGGTGATCAGCAGGATCGCCGACTTGGAATCCCGGCTCAGCTCCTTCAGCCTCTCGAGTATCTCCGCTTGCAGCGTCACATCGACGCTGGACGTGACTTCGTCTGCGATCAGCAGCCGGGGCCGCATGACCATCGCCATCGCCAGCATCACCCGCTGGCACTGCCCGCCGCTCAGCGTGAACGGGTACGCGGACATCATGCGCCGGGGATCCGGCACGCCCAACTCCCGCAGCATCTCCTGGCATACCGACCCTGCTGCCCGCCGGTTCAGCTGCGAATGGGTGATGATCACCTCGGTCAGCTGCGCTCCGATGGTCTGCACCGGGTTGAGCGCCGGTTGCGCGTCCTGGAACACCAGGGACATCGCCTTGCCCCGGAGGTCCCGGACGTATTCTGCCGGGGCGCTCACCAGGTCAACCCCGTCAAACAATATCTTCCCCCCGGTGATCTCGCCGTTATCCGGCAGCAGGCCCATCACCGCGAGGGCCAACGCGCTCTTGCCCGCCCCACTCTCACCGACGATGCAGAACACCTCCTCCTCATCCTGCGCGAAGGAGACCCCGTTCACGGCGTGCACCACTCCGTTGGGCACCCGGAATTCCACCCGCAGGTCTTCGACTTGAAGGAGTGAGTTCATGTTAGCCGCTCCGTCCCGCCGATTTGCGCTCGGCCCTCGCCAGGTCAACCGCCCGCATCCGGCCGGCTTTCAGCTCGGCAATTAGTTCCTCCAGCGAAGATATCCGACGCTCGAACAAAGTCGCCGCCGTTCCCATCTGGCGCAGGTAATGGGTGTCGCTTCCGCCGGTTCCGGGCAGGCTCAACCCCTGGCGCAAATCGTCGGCGAACCGGTTCTCCGACTCCTTGCCCCGGCCGTTGTGCGACTCTACCGCGTCGAACAGGCGGAACATCTCGTCATCCAGCGCCCGATGCAGCATCTCCGAACGTACTTCCGGGTCTTCTCCCGGGTCGGCCAGGAAACGACGCCGGTACGGATGGGCGGCGATGAGGACTGCCCCGTGGCGGTCCGCCTCTTCGCGCAGGAAAGCCGGCTTGTGCATCCCGAACTTGTACTGTTGCAGCCCGAAGACCAGCACGTGCCCGGCGTCGGTGTTGATTTCCGAGCCGGGCAGTACCAGTATCCCGTGCCGCCGGGTCAACTCCCGGGCCGCGTCCAGTGGCCAGAAGTCGTCGTGCTCCGTCAGGCAGATCCCGTCCATTCCACATTGGCGGGCGGCATCCACCAATTCGTCCGCCGACACGAAACTGTCGTCTGATTTCGGATAGGTATGCGCGTGCAGGTCGATCAGCAATGTTTCCCCCGGCATCTATGGAGGAAAAATCATACCACCTATCACCCCCTCGGCGATCTCCCCCTCCGGGTATCGGTTCCGTTTGGTTAAGGTTGGCGACTGCGGGGCCGATATGCGAGGAACCAACTGAATCCAAACGGAACCCGGGTATCTCATCCAGGGCAATCGCACCATCGCCGTCATTCCTGCGAAAGCAGGAATCCAGTGGTCGAATTTGTCAAATACACTTCAAATTCTTTCATGCTATGACCAATGGACTCCGGCTTTCGCCGGAGTGGCGGGCGTGGAGCCTATGCTGCGATTGCCCTGGTATCTCATCTTCACCGATGTCTTCGCCAGCGATACTCTCCGGTTGCGTCGGCGGATCAGCAGCCTTTCAGCGTCCGGACCCTCGGTCGGCGAGTCCTTTGTGACCCGGCCCGCCCGTCCCGTATGCCGTTCCAAAAATTGCTGACATCGGCCGCGGGCGCGAACCGCCGCTTGTCCCATAACATGTACGTCACGCAGACAGTGGATACCATCTGGACGGCAGGGCAGCGCGCGCCCCGCCGTCCGGAGTCCCCGGCGCAAGGGACAACCGGTCCATTGGTCTCAACACAACATCGGAAAGATCGGGTTAACGGGTTCAGGTTCAACGGCCTCGACGCTGTAGACTTCGGTCCGCAGCGTGTCGGATATGCAACTCGCTATCCTGTGTCCTCACGCCGTCTTATTCAACGGCGCGGTTGCAGGATGGCGCGGCGGGTGTGACCTCCGCCCCGTGTCGACTTTCGCGCCTGTCGCGATGGTCGGGACATGGAAGCTTGGCACTCAAAATTCGCAGACAACGCCGTCGGGCCGTGGCGCCGACAACCTGGACCCCAATACCCGATCCCCGATGCCGAAATTCATCACAGCAACCAGCGCTTGAAGCAACCACCACGAACCGAAAGCAGCGCCCAACTTCAGGAGTCCCCAACTTCAGGAGTCCCCAACTTCAAGAGCGCCCAACTTCAGGAGTGCCCAACTTCAAGGACCATCCAACTCCGTTCAACCACTGGAAACCGATCCCGCCAACGTTCCTCGCTGCTCCTGCCGGGACGCGAATCCGGGCAGTGCCCGCACCCGGGCATCACCCGAGATCCTATTCCTTGCAACACCGGGAACACCCTCGCCCGGAAATCCGCGCGAGCATCAACTGCGGCTCATGCGTACCCGGTTTGACGACTACGGGAGCCAATTTACATCGATATGCAGGATAAACCGGATGATGGCGTGCGGGTGGGGCGTTCAATTTTCAGCATCGTCAAGAGCCCGGGAGCGTTCACAATAATCAATCAAATCCTGTTCATCCGGTGCCCTGTTCATCCGGTGCATCGATGTAAAAGACAAAATGGGTACGCGTGAGTCAACTGCGGCGGTTGACCACAGTCGGCCGCCTGCCTCCCCTTTGAGGATGCCAATGGGTTCTGTAATCCACCATCAGGCCAGGAGCGCGGCTTTTCTCGATCGCGCTCGTTCTGTCGAAATCGACGACGTCAACGACGCCGCGGCCGCTCTCCGTCGGTCCGCCTCTCACGCGGTCACTGCTCTCGCGGTGCACGCCGGAATGCTGCATAACACCAGGCGCCGGCTGGAAATCGCTCTCCATGCCCATATCGCCCAGGGTCAACTCAGCCGCTCGCATATCAAGACTTTTCGTCAACTCCATTCCTTCCCCGATTACCTGGCCTCGGCCCGCGCCGGCAAGACCGTCGGTGGTCGTGGATGCCCGTTGCGTCGTCTCCGCCGTCGCGTGGCTGCCTTGCTCAGCGACGTTACCGCCATAATCGCCGGTAATCCGCGACCGGTCCGTTACCATCAGCGCTGGCTTCGTGGGCTCCCTCCGCGCCCGGAGCGGGCCACCGTCTCGGCCATCGTCAGCGTGCGCGACATCCTCGATCTGCCCAACTACCAGGCCATCAGGTCTGAATGGGAATTGGAGCGCGTGCCGCTGCTTCGGAGCCCCGACCCTCACGGATGGTACCAGCGCGGCGCCATTCCCTCCCCCTGCCCGTGTCACCCTGAAACGTGGAAGTCGCCATCGGACATCGACCGGCGTTTCCCGTTATCTCCAATCTGGAAACGGGTCCTGGAACACGTCCTCGGCATACCGGTCCCGGACGTGCTCACTCCTTGATCTCAGGCAGGTGACCAGGCCGTGTTGACATTTCGCGCTCGCGCGTACCCAGTTTGCGGCGGGGGATCATCAGAATCAGGATTTTCAAGATTTCGGGATTATCAGGATTGGAGTTACGCACTTGAAATTACAAACCCGTCATTCCTGCGAAATCAGGAATCCATAGACTTTACAGTAAACGAATCTGGAACATGGTTAGCGATTTCGGCCACTGGATTCCCGCTTTCGCGGGAATGACGGTTATTGTGCTGCCCAACTGCGTAAGTCCTATCAGGATTTTCAAGATTTCGGGATTATCAGGATTGGAACCGTTCCATGGCGGAGATCTCCCAATCCTGTCCAATCATAAAATCTCGTAAATCCTGATTCTGACGGTCCCACGAAATGTCAACACTGCCTGGGATTTCGGGTACGCGATATGGCGTACCCGTGTGTCAGCGAGGCTTGATAGCGAGTGGCCGGCGGGCTCACCCTCCAATCACCAGCCCTTCTCCCCGCAGCTCTTCGATCAGCTCGTCCGCAATCGATTTGCGGACTTTGAACCGCCGCTCCAGCATCGCCGACGTCAGCCTCGGGTTGCGCAGCGCCAGGTCCCGCGCCTGGTCCAGCACGTTGCCCTGGTAGATGTCGTCGATGTTCTCTGGATCAGGTTCACCCCCGCCCTCGTCTTCCTCGCTCAGGTCAATCGGCGGCAGCGGCGGCCCCTGCTGGTTGCGCCAGAATTCGACGAGGCGATCCATTTCATCGTCGTACACCAGCGTTCCCTGGCCTCGACGCGCTTTCGGGAAATCGTTGTTCAGCAGCAGCAAGTCGCCTTTGCCCATCAGCGCTTCCGCTCCGCCTCCGTCCAGGATCACCCGCGAGTCCACCTGCGACGCCACCGCAAACGCGACCCTGGCCGGCACGTTAGCCTTCAGCAGGCCGGTGACCACCTTGACCGACGGACGCTGCGTGGCCAGCACCATATGGATGCCCGCCGCCCGTCCCAACTGCGCCAGCCTGACCAGTTGCTGCTCGACTTCCAGGCCGCCCGTCATCATCAGGTCGGCCAGCTCGTCCACGATCAGAACCAGGAAAGACATCGGCTCATTCGCCTTGGAATTGTACCCGGCAATGTTGCGCACGCCCATCTCTTCCATGAGCTTGTATCGCCGCGACATCTCGGTGATCAGTCCCCGCAGGGCCGGCTGCACCTCGTCCGGCTCCACGATCACTGGCATCACCAGGTGCGGGATACCGTTGAACGGCGTCAGCTCCACCCGTTTCGGGTCGACCATGATCATCCGCAGCTCGTCCGGCGGTCGCGTCATCAGCAGCGACGCCACCAGCGAGTTGATGCACACGCTCTTGCCGGAGCCGGTAGCGCCCGCGATCAGCAGGTGCGGCATCGCCGCCAGGTCCAACGCCAGCGATTGGCCACCGGCGTCTTCGCCCAGCGCAAATGCCAGCCCGCCCTTGTCCACGATCTTGGTGAACTCCGGCCCCTCAACGATCGAGCGCATCAGCACCTTTCCGGGCGACGGATTCGGCACTTCGAGCCCGACCAGGCCTTCACCCGGTTCCGGTGTCTCGATAATCCGGATGTACGGGCTCTTCAGCGCCAGGGCCAGGTCCTTCTGCCGTTTGGCGATGTCGCCGACGCGAACCCGACTGGGCCGCTGCTTGGACGTGTCACCATCCTTGGTGGCCTTCACCGGCATGTATCCCGGAACCAGCCCGAATTTGATCACGCGCGGGCCCGCCTTCACGTCCTCCACGTCCACGTACACCCCGTGCTCCGCCAACGCCTCCTTGATCTCTCCGGTCATGTCCGCTATGGCGGCCTGGTTGATCTGATGCGGTTCGGGCGGCGCCAGCGTCTCCAGCGGCGGCAGTTGCCAGCCGCCGGACCGGGACATGCTCGCCTTCTGCGGCGCTGCCGACGGCTCCGGCGGCTCGGGTTCGTCCGGTTCTCTGGCCACCGCCGGCTGGAACACCGGTTTCGGGGTCGCCGGCGCTTTCCCGGGGCGCATTCCCACCAACCGTCGCGTCCCCCTGGCGACCGCCACCGACGCCATCGCGAGCCCGATTGCAATATATTTGGCGCCGATGGCCGCGAAAACCAGCCCGGTCCACGCAGCAGTCCCCAGGAGCCGGCCGGCAGTCCAGTACCCTTTCACCGCCTGTGGGATCAGCAACAGGCTGATCAGTACCAGTCCGGCAAGCAACTGGATCGTCCACAACCAGAGGTGACCGCCCGTAACGGCGTACCCCCATCGTCCCGCCATTCCGTAGGCGTAGGCCGCTCCGGTCTCTCCTTGCCAGAAAGTCAGGCCTCCCACGGAAATTGCAGCGACTATCGCCAGCGCGGACCACCACCGCCATCCGCGTACCAGCGCGGTGGGGCGGTAAATCATGGCAAGCAATACCGCCAACCCGAATCCCGCGGCCACTGCCCAACCAACCCCCAACGACGCCATAAGCCATTCGCGGAACTCGGGTATCAACAGGTAAACCAGTGCAAACAGCATGCTCCCCACCAGGAGGGGGCCCACGGTTATACCTGTCTTGAACCAACTGAAGCCGCCGGTGTAGGCAGCGGTGGCCGTCGACATTTGCTCGACTCCTAAACTGGCACAAGGGTCCACCGCTCACCGACAAACAAGAACGCCGCCCCTGGCAGGCGCGGCGGAACATCTGTAACGTTGTATCGACTTGCCGGCGGCCCGTCACGTATCCAGGATTACCGGGATTATCATAGGCCGTTTGTTCAGGTCGTTGCGTAGGAACTGTCGGGCAACTTTTCTAATATTTGCGCGAGCTTTGTCCGGGTCGCCAGCCGGAAGATCGCCGGATACTCCCATCTCCACCGCCTCGGCCAGGCGCTTGAAGACATCCTTGGCGTCTGCCGGATCCAGGAACCCGCTTCCCGCCACCTGGACGGGACCACTCAGCTCGCCATCCGGATCGACCCCCGCGCAGACTATTACCACGCCGTCTCGAGCCAGGGAGCGCCGCTCCCGCAGCACCACGCTGTCCGTATCCATCACCGTGAGACCATCCAGGTAGATGGGTCCCGCGGGTATTGAACCGGTGATCTGAGCCCCGGAGCCGTCGATCTCGAGGATTTCGCCGTCCTCCAGCACAAATATCCCGTCGGGCGCAGCCCCCAACTCCCATGCCAGTTGCGCATGCGCCCGGAGGTGTCGATATTCTCCGTGCACCGGTACGAAGTAGCGCGGCCGGGTCAGGTTGAGCATGAGCTTCAACTCCTCCTGGCTGGCGTGCCCGTGAACGTGCACCGGCGCGATGCGGTCGTAGAGCACGTGCGCTCCCTGCCGCAGCAGGTTGTCGATGGTCTGGCTCACCGCCCGTTCGTTGCCTGGAATGGGCGTGGCCGAGATCACCACGGTGTCGCCCTCCATCAGCTCGACGTCCCGGCTTTCCCCGTTGGCGATGCGCACCAGCGCCGATGTGGGCTCGCCCTGGCTTCCCGTGGTCATCAGAACGACGCTTTCCGGCGGCAATCCGGCCACGTCACGGACCGGAATGATGGTGCCCGGCAGCGCATCCAGGTAGCCCATCTCCGTCGCCATTTGCACGTTGGAAACCATGCTCCTGCCCACGAAGGCCACATGGCGATCGTGTTTCTCCGCAGCGGTGATGACCTGCTGTATCCGGCTGATCAGCGACGCGAATGTCGCGATTATCACACGGCCCGGCGCGTCGCCAACTGCCCGGTCCAGGGCGTCACTCATGATTTGCTCCGACGGCGTATATCCGGGCAACTCCGCGTACGTCGAGTCGGAGAACAACAGGAGCACGCCGTTTTGGCCCCGCTCGGCCAGGGCGGGCAGATCGATGGTGTGGCCGTCCACCGGCGTGTGGTCAATCTTGAAATCGCCCGTGTGTATCACACTTCCCCACGGGGTCTCGATGTAAATCCCCATGGCGTCCGGGATGCTATGGCACACTCGAAACCAGGTGGCGCGGAAATTTTCACCGAAATCGACCGGTTGCTCCGGGTCCACGGCGTGCACCACGGCGTCGCGCGTCCTGCGTCTCTCGTTCAGCTTGACCGTGATCAGCCCGTGCGCCAGCCGGGGCGCGTACACCGGAGCATTGAGGTCTGGCAACACATGCGGCAGGGCGCCGATGTGGTCCTCGTGCCCATGGGTTATCAGAATACCGCGCACCCTATGCGATTGAGCCGTCAAGTAGGAGATATCGGGGATGATCAGATCAACGCCTGGCATGTCCTCGGTCGGAAATTGCACGCCGCAATCAACGATGATGATGTCATCCCCACATTCCAACACCATCATGTTCTTGCCGATCTCGCCCAACCCGCCCAGGGGCAGGATGCGCAGCGGTTCGTCAGGGAGCGGGCGGGATACAGTCAACTCGGTCACGTGGGTCCGGATCAGAACAGCCTTTGCTGCCCCGGCGGTGGATCATTCGGTCTTTCAGTCTCGTCGGGGGTCGGAGGTTCAGAAAGCGGCGAGGCGTCATCAAGCGGCGAGGCATCATCCTGGTCCGATGTAGCGGGCACGTCCCAAAGGGACCGCGTCCGCTCAGCTGGCGCGGGCTCGAAGGAAGCGCCGGCCTCACGGATTTGAGAATTTTCCGAAGCCGGTTCGGACTGGATACGCAGTACGTCCATCAGGCCCGGAATCTTGGCAAAATCTTCCTCGATGGCAACCCTCATTTCCTGGCGGCGCAGCCCGGCGGCAGGGTGCATGATCGGAAAGATGTGACGCCCGTTGATTCGCCGCAAACGCCCTCTCACCCTGCTGATGCTTTGCCCGGGGATGAATCGGGCTGTGGAAAATCGGCCCAGCGTGACTATCAGTAACGGGTCTAGCAATTCTATCTGTCGGTCAAGATATTTGCTGCAGGCAGCAATTTCGCTGGGCACGGGATCACGGTTGTCCGGCGGACGGCATTTGACCATGTTGGCTATGTACACCTGGTCTCGCGTCATGCCGATTGATTGGAGCAAGTCTTCAAGGAAATTCCCCGCCGGGCCCACGAACGGGCGGCCTTGCCGATCCTCATGGAACCCCGGTCCCTCGCCGATGAAGAGCAGCTCCGCCCCATCAGGACCTTCCCCGGGCACAGCGTTGGTTCTGCCAACATGCAACTGACAGTCCGTACACGCATTGACAACACGAGCTACCTCGGCGAGCGTGTCCATTGGTCAAGTTACCCATGTCCAACGTTGTTCCGTCCGGCAAGGCGTCGGCCTATTCGTCCGTCACGCCCTTGTCTTTCAGGTAATTCACCGCGTCGGCGATGGTATGGATCTCGCCGGCGTCCTCATCAGGGATTTCTATGGTGTTTTCGCTGGAACTGAATTCCTCCTCGAAAGCCATGATCAGTTCGACAAGATCCAGGGAATCAGCTCCCAGGTCATCCTGGAAGGACGAGCCTTCGTTGACATCGCCGGCATCAACGCCGAGCTTGTCAACTACAATATCGGTAATCCGTTCGAGCACGGTACTCACAGGTTCATCTCCGTGAAAATAGTCGTGGGTACAGCCACGCAATTGGGTCTGAGGCGTGCGGAGTCTAAACTAATTTACCGCACTGTCAACGGGCGTCTGCAAATCATGGGCAACCGAGCCCAAAACGCCGTTGACGAACCGAGCGCTGCTCTCGCTGCCAAACATGGACGCAAGTTCGACAGCTTCATTGATGACAACGTTCCTCGGAATGTGATCGCGATTGAACAGTTCATAGATTGCCACACGCAATATGTTGCGGTCAACGATTGACAATAAACGAACCGGTAGAGCCGGGGCATAACGCCCGATGATTTCGTCGACGCTCGAACCTTCACCAATGATACCAGCAACCATTGATTCCGCGGCCTTTCGAGTGCTGATTGTGGCCGGGTTCTGAGCGCACAACCAGTCGATAGTACCGGACGCAGAGTCAGGCCGAACGTCGCCCGAGTAGAGAGACAGCAACGCTAGCACCCGAGCCTGCCTGCCGACTGGACCCTGTCGGACGCCTGGGGTGAAAGGACTATCGGTCATAACCTTTCACAGCCGTAACGAAAGACGTTACGGCTGTCTCCGGCAACACGTAAGGTATTGAGAAGTTAGGGCGCGTCCGAGCCCGTTTTGCGGATAGAGTCGGGGTCCGATAGCGTCAATGCTTCGACGTCCGGGTCGATGCGACGGACGAGGCTGGACAATACCCGGGCTGGCCCGAACTCCACGAACCGGTTGACACCGGAGTCCACCATGAAACGCACCGAGTGCTTCCACATGACGCAGTGGCAAAGGCCAGTCAACAACTCATGGCGGGCCTGCGCCGAATTGACAATCGCCGTTCCCGTGGAATTCGCGATCACCGGGAACTGCGGATCGTTCAACCGAATGTGGTCGATGGCGTCAGTAAGCCCTTCCTGGGCTTCCGCCATCAGGCGTGAGTGGAAGGCGCCGCTGACCGCCAGGGGAACGACCTTTTTGGCTCCGCGGGCGGATGCCAGATCCATGGCCCTCGCGAGGGCCATCTTGTCGCCGCTCACCACTATCTGGTCGTCGGAGTTGATATTGGCCATTTCGACGCCAGCATCGAGGGCTACCTGCGCGACGTCATACTCATCAAGACCGATGATCGCGGCCATCGATCCGGGACGCGATTCGGACGCCTCATGCATCAGCCGTCCGCGCTCCCGTACCAGGCGAATGCCGTCACGGAAATCCATGACGCCACCAACTACCATTGACGTGTACTCGCCGAGGCTGTGCCCGGCAACTGCGGCAGGATCCGGGGCATTCGGGCCCAGGTACTCTTGCCAGGCCCGCCAGATGGCGATGCACACGGTCATTATGGCCGGCTGCGCGTGGGCCGTGTCTTGCAGGTCTTCTGCGGGACCTTCAAACATCAGGTTTGAAAGGTGTATGCCGAGGCTGTCATCAGCCTCTCCGAAAACTTCGCGTGCGGCAGGTGAGAGTTCGTACAACGAACGCCCCATGCCTACTTTTTGTGTGCCCTGACCGGGAAAGATGTACGAATACACCGGAGTTCGGGCGATGTCTGCCATGATGACCGCTCTCCAAATTAGCGATGCAAAATCGCGGCCCAGTTATATCGTGATTATCGCAGGTTTTCGTTGTTCAGCCTCCAACTTGCCGCCCTCTATAAAACCCGCAAGCGGGGCAGGCGGCATGCGGGCGTTTGGCAGCCCGGCACCTCGGACAGCGCGCCGGATGCAAGGTCCTCAGACGGTATGCCGGTGAGGAAAGTCGCCGTCCTTTGCGTGCTCTCGTCAATTTCTTGTTCGGTAGTGCTCCCATTTTTCATATCCATTTTCTACGCCGAATTCGCGTATTATGGTTGCTGGTCGGCACCAGTACGCGCTTCGGATGTGAAGTTCAGGTTTGTTGATCGTCCATCAGAGATCGTAACACTGCCCACCTGGGGTCGATGTCACGATTATAGCAGTCGCACGATCCCTGGTTGCGGTCGCGACCGCAACGGTCGCAGATGCCGACACACTCGGGCTTGCACAGCGGTTTCAACGGCAGCGTGGCCAATGTGGCTTGGCGGGTGGCTTCTGCCAGATCCAGATTGTGGTCCCAGCCGATGAACAAAGCCTCCCAATCGTCGGGCAGTATGACCCTGGCTCCCGTGTTGACGTCGATCTCTGGGAAGTACTCTTCGTCCAGTTCAATTCGCAGCGTGCGCGAAAACCCGTCCAGGCATCGTGAGCATTGTTGCGGCACGCGGACGATCAGCTGAGCCTGTACCCAGATTCCCTGGTGCGTGCGGACCATATCTACCGAGCCTTGCACGTGCTCCATGGGATGGTCGACGTCGTTGATATCCTCCTCAATTTCGAAAGTGCGATGTGAACCGATTGCTTCTTTCAGCAATTGCGCGACGTTGTATTTCATGGCTGGCAGTATCTGAAAACGCAAGTGGTTCGCGAATTGACGCCAGATTATAGGTTGCCTCAACCGGCCCGACAATAAATTTGTGCGCGAGCTTTGTCGATTTTATGGATTTTTAAACCCATGAGCGACATTTCGCTCAGATACGGATGAATTCAAAAATTCCGATCGGTGCGTCAATCGGACGCGTGGGCATTGATGTAATCGATGATGTCGTTCGTCGAAGTGCCCGGCCCGAAAACCGCAGATACCCCCATTGCCGATAGCGCTTCGCGATCTTCTTCGGGAACGATTCCGCCCAAGACCACCATCACGTCGTCCATGCCCTGTTCGTCCAGCAAGCGCATGATCTCTGGCAGTAATTCCATGTGCGCTCCCGAAAGGATGCTCAACCCCAGGACCGACACGTCCTCCTGGGCGGCCGCCTGCACGACCATCCTTGGCGTTTGACGAATGCCCGTGTAGATGACCTCCATCCCGGCATCCCGCAGCGCGCGAGCGATTACCTTCGCTCCGCGGTCGTGTCCATCCAATCCGGGTTTGGCAACGAGGACCCGAATCGGGTTGGCGCGTAGGGTAGTCATACATCGTTTCCCGGTGTTGAAAATGTGTCCGCTTCCGGTACCGTATCCAATCGACCGGCATTGCGGACTTAGATTGTCCCGCTCAGTTTACTACAATTCCGGCTGCGCGCTCCCGGTCGGGGCGAGCGAAGCCCTGGAGATTTGCCCGGTTCGGGGCGACTGATGCCGCGTCCATCGGACACCGGATATTGGATATTGGATATTGTACGTTCCGGCCACGCATGGCATCTCGCAATGTTGGGGGTGGCGAGTAGTTTCCGCCTTGATGGACGGTACCCGGCGGGTATAAATACACGTTGACAGTCTGCCGCCGCTCTTACTATCCTAGCTGCAACGCGTCCCAGTAGCTCAGTGGATAGAGCGGCTGCCTTCTAAGCAGCTGGCCGCGGGTTCGAATCCTGCCTGGGACGCCACTTCATCCCTGCTTTGAGTAGGGGTTTTTCTTTTATGGGTTTGGTTACCACTATCGATTTGAGCCGAACCGCATGACCAACTTCTCGAACGCGGGGGCCTTAGAGCCTATCCTAATAACTGGTGAAAACTCGCGGTCCCGTTCCGGGAAATCAGGCCAGGGTTACATCTAGACTGGCGCAATGAGCAGAACGAAAGATCCCAAGCCCCCGCGTCCCAAGCGTGCGGGCTCGGCCACCAGGACCAATCCCACCACCGGCGGTTACCAGATCTCCGATGAACTCTGGGAAGTGCTGCAACCCTGATCCCAGAGCATGTGAACACCCATCGGTTTGGCGGAGGCCGGCCCCGGGTTCCCAACCGCACCTGCGCCAACGGCATCTTCTACGTGCTGCGCACCGGCTGCCAGTGGAAGGCTCTGGATGCCACCGGCATCTGTTCCGGCTCAACCGCCCACCTGCGCTTTCAGGAATGGGTGGCCGCTGGGGTGTTCCTGGAGTTGTGGCGAGTGGGACAGGAACGCTACGACGAACTGAAGGGGCTGGACTGGAGTTGGGTGAGCATGGACGGCGCCATGACCAAATCGCCCCTGGGTGGGGGAAAAAACCGGCGCCAACCCCACTGACCGCGGCAAGCGGGGCGTCAAGCGCAGCCTTTTGACCGAGGCCCAGGGCATTCCGGTGGGTGTGGCGGTGGACGGAGCCAACCGCCACGACATGAAGCTGGTGCGGCCGACCCTGGACAGTGTGGTGATAGCGCGTCCTGATCCCACTCTGGAGCAGCCCCAGGGGATGTGCCTGGACAAAGGCTACGACTTCGACGAGGTGCGTCGCACCTTGGAGGAGTTCGGCTTCACCGCCCATATCCGCAGTCGCGGCGAAGAGGCGAAGGCCATCAAGCGGGAGGCTGGGTTCAGGGCGCGCCGCTGGGTGGTGGAGCGCACCCACGGCTGGCTGAACCGTTTTCGGCGCATCCTGGTCCGCTGGGACAAGTCCCCCGAAAACTACATCGCCTTTCTGCATTTCGCCTGCGCCCTCATCACCCTCAGAGCCGCCGGGTTATTAGGATAGGCTCTTAGTGGAAGCCGGCGCCGTGGTGAGTTGGATCGTGGCGGCGGATGATGCGTGTTTGGGCTGAGGCCAAAAGAAGTTGCGAAACTAAACGCTCGGCTTGTCAGGAGCAACAAGGGCCGCTGAAGGGCCCTGGTGCGATGCGTACTTGCTCACCTCCGCTGCAAACTTGGCGATCACTCATTCGCCGGGCACCCCGGTCCTGGCCCATCGACACCGCTCTCGGCATCATGTGCAACTGCGACCGAATTTCCGCAGGGACTAATTTCCCACCTCTGATTGAAACACAAGCCCGTCCCCGGCGCGGGTGAGAATCACCAATCGGTCGCCAAAGACGTGATACCGCTCCGCGGCCGCCAGGAAGTCGAGATACTGGCGCTGTTGAGGCGACACGGTGCGCTGGTCGCCGCACGAATTCTTCGTACTCAGGGCTGCGTCGTCGTTGAAAATCGTCCCATCCGCGCCGATCAATATCGTCCCTTGCCCGCCAACCGTGCGGTACGCGTACGAGTGACACCCAAGCGACCCTTCAACGAATCCCTCGGCGAATGCGGCGGTTACGTCCACTCCGGGCAGCACGTCGGTATCCCTGGGCCGGGTCATGCCCGAACCGTCCGAACGGATCTCGATGAATCGGGTCAGGTGCCACCGCACGTCAAATATAGCGCCTGCCGGTTGGGGCAACGGTTCGAACGTCAGCGTCTTGCCCTTGCTGGTACGCACCATCAATCGTTTGGACCCCTCAGCCTGATGAACCGAGTATTCGTTCGCCCAGCCGAAGTCCTCGTCGAACCGGTGCTCCCGTTTCACGGCGTCCCTGGAGCACGCCTCAATGGAACCGGACATGCCCTTGCTTGGTATCCGGATGCGCCCGTCGGACGCCGTGTACCCTAGGGTATAATCCCGGCAGGCAGTGGCGCCGGTAGCCGCCCGGGAGTTCAAAAACAAAAGGGTCGTATCCCCTTCGCCGTAGGTCCCGTCATCGTCCACGAGGCGCCAACTGGTGCCCGACAGATCCATAGGTCGCCCGGCCAATGGCGGTTGCCTGACGAAAGCCAGCGCGACCTCTCCCGAGCGGTCGACTATATGCAGCCGGTCATCCACGAGGTGTGCTCTGGCCGGCTGTAGCATGGCATCCAGGTACCGGTCACCCTGGTCGAGGATGCCGGGAGGGCTCATGCAGCCCATGGCGGTTCCGCCAAAGGGCGGCACGGAGATGTCCCCGTCTGCATTGATTATCGGTTTGCCGGACTCATGCCGGCCGCCGAAGAAATTGCAGCCGTCAAACCCGTTGAACCGCGGACCGTTGACCGTTAGTGTTGCATACGTTCCGGCAATCGGAGGCTGCCCGTAGATCGACTCCAGAATCCAGGTAGCGCCGTCAATTGACGATGTGCTCGGACTAGGCTTGGGAACCGCGGTGGCCGCAGAAGTTGTTGTGGGATTGAGGGCCGGAACGGGGGTTCCAGCAACGCTTGTGGTGGAATTGGGCGCCGAAATCGCCCCGCCAGTAGAGGTCGGAGTGAGGTTGAACTCCGGAGCAACGCTGCTGACGTTACTCTGGGGTCGCTCGGGCTGATCAGGGCCGTCGCAGGCGATGCCAGCCATCAGCGCAACGGTGGTCGCCAGCGCCACCATCAATCCGGTTGTCCGCATGGGGTTCAAACCTCCCGACGCGGCAACGACCAGTTGGACCCAAGATGTCGGCCACCCATAGTGGCGTTCCGCGCGTTATCGATACTCGTCCGTCTTCCCGTAGGTTTCTGATCCCCCCAGGCCGATGCGCGCGGCGGGTGTCGGGTGGACAACCTCCCCGGTGCGCCAGTTGATCGCGAGCCACGCCTGGATGCTTCCCCGTCCGGAGCCGGTACTATATCACCGTTCATCACCGACAGGAGCATGGCCCCAGTAACCGCATGGCCTGAGCGCCCGACGCGACGTGAGTGATGTAGGTGACCTTTTCAGGCATCTCCGGAGGCAATCCCTCAACGAAAGTGACCACGACGCCAGAATCCAGTTCCAGTCTATCGGCGGCCGCGTCCGACCATGGAGCGGGCCCTGGCACGCCACCGCAGGCCGACAGGCGATAACCACCAGTCCAAGCGACACGGCGTTCAGCAGCGATTTCATGGCATACACCGCGTCGTAGGGGATCCGGAGGCGCCGCGCAGAGTGGCGCGAGAACCGCAGGGGGCTTGAGCCATGCGGGCGACCTTTTCCGATTTCTACGGCGTCAGTCCCGGGACGAAAGCAAACACTATTTGTGATGGCAGCAGGTATTGTCGTGGCGCCAAGCGGTATTCTAAGAGCGGAACAACCACGTTCCTGGTGGAATGCGGGAGGCGTTTTCTTGTCGCCACCCGCAGTTGAATAGTTTGGTATCCGGCGATTTTGATAACGTGAAACATGTTCGCGTGCTGGTTTTGTTGGTCTGGTGTCCCGCGGCAACCAGATTCGCTCGATTATCGTCAACGCGTTACCCCAATCAAAACGTTGCGTGTGGGAAGTGATTGCCTCGAGCGGGATACTACCGGAAATCGGGTGGCATTTGCTTGGCGGCACGCATGAGCAGGATGGCGAAATGGTAGTGGCTTTGCCGTTGGTTCCGCTCAGAGGGTTTGATGACATGGTGCCCCTTTCTGGCAGAGTTAGTTCGGTATTGTGCCACCATGGAAGTTCCTCATCACTATCACTGAACGGCAGAGAGGAGCTGCGATTGTTGAGTAACGTTCCGTCAAGTGGTGGGATTAACCCCATCATCGTTGGTGATTTCCTCAGCGGTGTGCCCGCTCCGGGTACTCTTCGTCCACCGCATTGACCAGTACCCTGGCGTGGATCCCGTATAGATCATCGAGGTCCAGGCCGAGCAGGCAATGTTACCACTCCGTGTGCGAAACGTCCCGGTCTGTGATGCCGCCTGCATCGCGCTCTCGGCCTGCGTCCGCTACGGTCGGCCCGAGCCTGATATCGACTGGTCATACGCTTAGGCGCTCGGGCTCCGCGTCGACCGGCACCCCAACGCGCCACCGCCACATCATCTATTGAATAAGTGATTGACCTGGTGGCCGCCAGGGTTGCCATGTACAAGGCGGCCCGCAACTGGCGCCGGCCGCCCCACACCGAGCGTTTGCCGCGCCATTGTCCGCGGTCCCGGTTGTAGGGAGCCACGCCCGCCAGGGCGGCGATTGCCCCCGGTCTGGCGTGTCCCAGCTCGGGCAGCTGGGCGATCAGCGTGGAGACCAGGACCGGCCCCACGCCGGGGATGGAGCGCAGCAGTTTGGCTTGAGTTTGCCAGACGGCGTGGTCTTGCAGCAGCGCGGCGATGTCCTGGTCCAGTTGGGCCACCTGCCTTCCCAACAGCTCCAGGTGGTCGTCGATTTGGGCGACCACCAGTTCCGACGACACCTGCCGCCGGCGGTTGCGCTCCTGGGTCTGCATGGTGACCAACTGACGGCGCCGGGACACCAGAGCTTGCAACTCCCGCTGGGCCGCGTCGGGCAACGGACGCACCGGCGGACGCAGCGCAGCTCCGAACTGGGCCAGTACCTGGGCGTCCAGCCGGTCGGTCTTGGCCAGCCGTCCCGTAGCCCGGGCGAACTCCCGCACCTGGCGCGGATTGACCACCACTGCGGGCAGTCCGGCGGCGGCCAACTCCGTCACCAGCCGGGTTTCCAATCCCCTTAACGGCTTCACACAGCGAGCCCCAGGATTAACGGTCTGCCGCGTCGTTGGCTTCTCCAAGATACAAGGATTTGCCGGATTTTCAGGATTGGGTGTTCTTTCCCATCGGACGGCTCCAATCCTGATAATCCCCAAATCTTGAAAATCCTGATCCTGACGTTTCTCCATCGCAAACCGGGTACGCGTGAAAGGTCCTGCCCTTTTCATAGTCCCGTATGGTGGCCTTTCACTGTGAACTGTCATTCCGGCGGAAAATGTCAGAATCAGAATTTACCGGATTTTGACATTTTCAGGATGTTCATAAATCCCGAAAATCTTCTAATCCTGGCAATCCTGATCCTGACAATGACTTTGCACCAGCACTGGTGAGAGAGCGCCTGCCGTTGACGGGAATCGGTTCGCCCAATTACCATTACCACCCGATTGTCCCGCTGCATTGGCCGGATTCCGTGCCGGCTGCCATGCCCCCGACGCAATTTACTGCAAGGTGCTGCCATGTCCACGCTCGAAGAACTCAAGGTATTCACTGGTAACGCGCATCCCCAACTGGCACGCGATGTCTGCGATTACCTGGGAATTCCTCTGGGCGAGAGCGAGACCTTCAAGTTCGCCAACGACAACACCTTCGTCCGCATCGGCGAGAACATCCGGGAGCGGGACGTGTTCATCGTCCAACCCACGGTGGCGCCCACCAACGACAACCTGATGGAACTGCTGATCATGATCGACGCCTGCAAGCGGGCGTCGGCAGGTCGCATCACCGCCGTGGTGTCCTACTACGGCTACGGGCGGACGGACAAGAAGGACCAGCCGCGGGTGCCGATCACGGCGCGGTTGGTGGCCGATCTGATCACCACCGCCGGGGCCGACCGGGTGCTGACCCTGGACCTCCACGCCGGCCAGATCCAGGGTTTCTTCAGCATCCCGGTGGACGAGTTGACCGCGGAGCCGATCCTGTCCAACTACTTCTTTGAGAAAGGGTTGGAGGATCTGGTCCTGGTTGCCGTTGACTTCGGCATCAGCAAGCGGGCCCGGGACATGGCATCACGACTGGGCGTGCCGGTGGCCGTAATCGAAAAGCGCCGCACCGCCAACGACGACCGCTCCGAGACCCTGAACGTCATCGGCGACGTGCGCGGCAAGCGCGCCCTCACTTTCGACGACGAGATCCTCACCGGCGGCACCATCGTCAACGCTGCCAACGCCCTCCTGTATGCCGGCGTGACCGAGGTGTTCTGCTGCGCGACCCATCCCGTCTTCGCCTCGCAGGCGCCCAGGCTCCTCAAGGAGAGCGCTTTCAAAGAGGTGGTGGTCACCGACTCCGTGCCGCTCACCTCGGACCAGAAAGTGGGCAACCTTACGGTACTGTCGGTTGCGCCGCTGATCGGTGAGGCGATGAAGCGCATACATGAAGGCCGTTCCGTGGGAGAGCTGTTCCAGTAAACCGCTTGGCTCAGGCGTGCCCAGTTCGGTGGCAGGGAAACGTCAGAAACAGCAACTGTCTTGATGGTCAAGGGGTTAGGCGGCGGCGGCAATAGGGTTTATCCAGGGAGCGTTGGATTTGATGATGGCGTTGCAGACGGTGAGCAGCTTGCGCATACACGCGATGAGGGCGACCTTCTGGGCCTTGCCGGCGGCCAGCAGACGCTCATAACAGGCTCGGATGGCTGGGTTGCATCGGGTGGCCGCCAGGGTTGCCATGTACAAGGCGGCCCGCAACTGGCGCCGGCCGCCCCACACCGAGCGTTTGCCGCGCCATTGTCCGCTGTCCCGGTTGTAGGGAGCAACCCCCGCCAGGGCGGCGATTGCCTTGGGGCTGGCGTGTCCCAGCTCGGGCAGCTGGGCGATCAGCGTGGAGACCAGGACCGGCCCCACGCCGGGGATGGAGCGCAGCAGTTGGGCTTGAGTTTGCCAGACGGCGTGGTCTTGCAGCAGTGCGGCGATGTCCTGGTCCAGTTGGGCCACCTGCCTTCCCAACAGCGTCAGGTGGTCATCAATCTGGGCGACCACCAGTTCCGACGACACCTGCCGCCGGCGGTTGCGCTCCTGGGTCTGCATGGCGACCAACTGACGGCGCCGGGACACCAGAGCTTGCAACTCCCGCTGGGCCGCGTCGGGCAGGGGACGCACCGGCGGACGCAGCGCGGCCCCGAACTGGGCCAGTACCTGGGCGTCCAGCCAGTCCGTCTTGGCCAGCCGTCCCGTAGCCCGGGCGAACTCCCGGACCTGGCGGGGATTGACCACCACCACGGGCAGCCCGGCGGCGCCCAACTCCGCCACCAGCCGGGTTTCCAATCCCCCAGTAGCCTCCACGATGACCCGCTGCGGCTCCAGCGGGATCAGCTCCGCCACCAGCTCGCTCAGACTGGCGTCGGTGTACTCCACACTCCAGGCCCGGTCTGCCGGAAGCGCCCAACAATCCAGGCAGGCTTGGGACACGTCAATGCCGATCAGCGCCAGGCCCACTACGATGAGCATGATGTGGATCGCGACCAGGACCCACCGACCCGGCCCAAAGGGATCGTGGAGGAAACGGGGCACCAGCGCCAGGCGGAACCAGAACCAGAGACCCAGGATACCGCCCATAAACACCCCTGCAGTGGTCATCAACCATCCGACCCTGACCGCTTCCCAGTCTGCAGGCAGGGACGTCAGGCAAATGACGATGAGGCCGACGCTAACCAATGTCGAAGGGAGCGCCAGACCGTAGCGCGCCAACGGCCAGCGCAGGCTCGCGACCAGCAGAACCGGCATCAACGCCCAGCCGGCCGCCAGGGAGACCCCTACGAACGCTGGCGTGTGCAAGGTTGCGAACTGGAAGCCCCAGATCAATCCGAGGGCAACCACGCTGGTGGCCGCCAGCCTGATGACGCGGATGCTGAAGCGAGCGTCGCGCGCCATCTCGACCGACGTAGGGGCGTGGCGGAAAGCCGTGTTTCTCACCAAATTCAAGGTTCCCATGTTCTTCAGGCCACCTTTGCCAGGCATGCTGTTGCCTCCTCGGTCCAAGTCCCTCGCGCCCCCCTGATGTGCCCGCGGAAGGCGTCCCTGCGAGCTGCTTTGGCGTCGGCGGTATACAGTTCTGCCGCCAGTCCTACCAGCCCGCGCTGCAGAGCCTCAATCGACATGTGCTGGGGCTGGAAGTTGACGTCGAACAGCGTGCATTTCTCCCAAACGGTGTCATCCAGCAACCTGCCTTCCCCGAGGAGCCGCGAGTACAGCGGGGTACCAGGGAACGGCGTCATCACGGTAATCTGCACCTCGCACAAGCCACTGTCCTCGACAAAGTCGCGAACTGCTGGGAAGCACGCCTCCGTATCTCCGTCCATCCCCAGTACGAAACAACCGTTAACCGCGATCCCGTGAGACTGAACGCGCCGGATGGCTTCCCGGTAGTCGTCAAGACGCTTGCGCTTCCAGTTGTTGTTCAGCTCGACGCCGTCCAGGCTTCCGGCGGTGGGGCTCTCGAAGCCGATCAGCACTTCGGCGCAACCCGATTGGCGCATCAGGTCGAGGAGTTCGGGGTCGTCGGCGACGGCGACGTCGGTCTCGGTGAACCACTTGATGTCCTCTTCCGCCAGGGCTCGCAGCAGGTTTTTCGAATGTGCGCGGTTGACGAAGGAGTTGTCGTCGGCGAACTCGATGAAGGGCCGCGGCCAGATTTCCTTGATCGCGCGTATCTCGCGCATCACGTTTTCCACGGGCTTTAGCTTGTAGCGCTTGGTCATCATGATGGAACTGGCGCAGAAGTTGCACCGCCACGGGCAGCCCCGTTGGGTTTGCACGGTGATCCGATTGTATTCGTCGGGGTTCAGCAGGTCGAAACGCGGCAGGGGAGAGTCCGCCAGATCGAACTCCTGCCCGTCAGCGCGGTAGATGCCGCCCAGGCAACCGTTCTGAAAGTCTTCCAGCACCCGCGGCCAGGTCAATTCGGCTTCGCCGACTACCACCGCGTCGCAGTGGCGGATCGCCTCATGCGGCATCGCGGTGGCGTGATGACCACCAATGACCGTTCTCACGCCCACCTCGCGGTACCGGCCGGCCAGAGTGTAGGCGTCCTTGACTTGGGCGGTGAACGTCGAGATGGCGGCCAGATCGCAGTCAGGCAGCCGGTCCAGCTTGCTGATGTCTGGCACCTGGTGGTATTCGACCTCAAATCGTTTCGGCGTCATCCCCGCCAGGGTGAGCAGTGACAGGCTGGGCAGGGAGGCGATCACCTCACCGCGCTCCATGAAGCCGGGCATGGTCATGCCCAGGGCCGTAAGTTCCTCGTTATAGGCGCGCACGCCGCTCATGGCTATCAGTGCAATCTTCATCGTTCCTTCTCCTGAGGCTCAACCTCCCAGCCGCGATTGGGCTCCGGTAGCATCGCGAACTATCGATGCGTTCGTTACGGTTGAGCGTTTGAATAACCAAATGGTACGGCCCTGTTTCTGACGTATCCATAACGCTTTAGGTTATAGTTATGACACTTGCATGACAGTTTGCCGATAGCGCCCCATGGGCTCGCGAATGTCGATGCGATCACGTGCGACGCGCAGCGATGGGAGATAGAAGTAAAGGTGGCGACAACAGATGAGCGGTCTACGCCCGGGATGCGAGCGTTGCAGGACCGCCTCACCAAGCTGAGTGAGGCTAGGCAGTGTTGACATTTCGCGTCATTCCGGCGAAAGCCGGAATCCAGTGTGCCAGAGAAGGGTAAAATCCGGCAGGCTTTCCGATGGCAAAGGTCTCTGGGTTCCTGCTTTCGCAGGAACGACGGGTATTTTCCCAAATGTCAACACTACCTAGTCTGCGCATCAACGAGGACCTGGACTATCACAGCGTGCTCCAGGAGGTAACCAACAGCGCCCGGGTCCTGACGGACGCCAAATACGCTGTAACGACGGTTCTCGACCAGGACAACCGGCTGGAGGAGTTTGTCAGCTCCGGCCTGACGCCGGAAGAACATCGCCATATGGCAGACCTGCCGGGAAGCGCCGAATTCTTCCACCACCTGAACCATGTGCCGGAACCGTTGCGGATCAACGGCCTGGCCTCCTACTTGAGGTCGCTGGGCATGGAGGAGTGGGATCCGCCCGTGGCCATCGCTTCCTTTCTGGTTGCTCCTATCCGCAATAAAGGCGTGCGGTTGGGTTTCATAGGTGTGGCGAAAGGGGAAACGGGCGGCGAGTTCACCCGCGAGGACGAAGACACCCTGGTGATGTTCGCGTCCCAGGCGGCGCTGGTCATCGCCAACGCCAGGAGATACCGGGACGAGCGCCGGGCCAGGTCCGATCTGGAAGCCCTGATAGACACCTGCCCGGTGGGAGTGGTGGTCTTCGACGCAAAATCGGGAGCGCCGGTGTCCTACAACCGCGAGACGCTGAGGATCGTGGAGAGCATCCGGCCGCCCGACCAACCCGTCGAGCAAATGATGGACATATTGAGCATCCGTCGGATTGATGGACGAGAGGTCTCGCTCGAAGAGTTCCCGCTGGCCAACCGGCTCAGTACCTACACCGCGCTGCGCGCCGAGGAGGTCGTGCTGAGGGCGCCCGACGGCAGGTCGGTGACAGTGCTGGTCAACGCTACGTCCATTTACTCCGAGGATCGCAGCGAGATGGAGTCGGTGGTCGTGACGCTGCAGGACATGTCGCCCCTGGAGGACCTGGAGAGGCTCCGGGCCGAATTCCTGGGCTTGGTCAGCTATGAACTGCGAACCCCGCTGGCCGCCATCAAGGGTTCTGCCGCAACCCTGCTGGACGAGACGGCAGACCTGCATCCCGCCGAGGCTCGCCAGTTCCACACGATCATCAACGACCAGGCCGACCGGATGCGCAGGATGGTGAGCGACCTGCTGGACACGGCTAACATAGAGTCGGGCACCCTTTCGGTGAGCCCCGAACCTTCGGACGTCGCGGCCTTGGTGGACCAGGCTGCAACCTCGTATGTCAGAGGAGGCGGCCGGAACGACCTGCAGGTGGATGTGACGGCGGAACTGCCCACCGTTATGGCAGACCGGGCACGCATCATCCAGGTGATCGGCAACCTGTTGTCCAACGCATCCAGATACTCGCAGGGGTCATCCTCCACCAGCGTTAACGCAGAACTCGACGGTTTGTACGTTGCGTTTTCGGTGGTGGCTACAGGTTTGAGCCTCCTGCCTGACCAATTGCCCAATCTATTCCGGAAATACTCGCGTATCGATGGCGGCATGGTTGAACGGGACATCGCCGGGTACGGCTTGGGACTGTCCATCTGCAAGGGGATCGTTGAAGCCCACGGCGGCAGGATCTGGGCGGAGAGCGAAGGTCCGGACCGGGGCGTCCGGTTCATCTTCACCATACCGGTCGCCGACCAGGCCGCCCCAGTGGACACCGCCATTTCCCTTCGGCAGTCCGGCGGGTCGCGCGCCGGCGCAGTTGGTCCGGCACGCATCCTCGTGATGGAGGACGATCCACAGACGCTATGGCATGTGCGCGGCATCCTTTCCATGGACGGTTACACCACGATATTTGCCACCGACCCCGATGATGCGCTGCACCAGGTTGGGTCGGAAAAACCGGACCTCGCCCTTTTGGATCTGGCGCTGCCGGGCGTCGACGGTTTCCAGTTGATGCAGGACATCATCGACATCGCAAACGTGCCGGTGATCTGCCTTTCTGCCCACGGTAGGGACCAGGACATCGAGCGAGCCCTTGACCTGGGCGCAGCCGACTACATGGTCAAGCCTTTCTCGCCCACTGAGTTGACAGCTCGGATCAGGGCCGCGCTCCGCAAGGCGACTGCGGCTGACGTTGGTGATGAGGCGTCGCCATTCGCCCTGGGCGACCTGACCATCGACTATGTCAAGCGCAGGGTGGAAGTTGCGGGCCAGCCCGTCCATCTGACGCCCATCGAGTACGAGATGCTGCGCGTCCTGTCGCTGAATGGCGGTCGGACGATGTCACACGAGCAGCTGTTGCGACGCGTCTGGCGCGTGACCAACTCCGGTGACCCCCAGGTGGTTCGCACTCATATGCGCCGGCTCAGGCGCAAGTTGCAAGACGACGCGGACAACCCGACGTATATCTTCACCGAACCCAGGGTCGGGTACCGTATGCGCGAGACGGAAATCGCGGACTAAGCCCGGCTTCGCAGCCACGGTTCAAGGCGCGCCCGGGCAGTTTCACAGCATTGGCCGATTCGTTCGTCGTCCCACGGCGCTTTTTTCAGGCAAACTCGTGGCACACTTACATCGCGTCCTCGGCATGGGTCAATTGTTGTTTCGGCGTTTTACGCGCCGGGACCGCTACACGGGAGTTGGCACGCGGCGTGGCCGCGGCTAACCGGTTCACGCTCAGCAGGGAGCGTCCCACTGTGAGGCCGGCCGCAGCCGCAGTTCCCGCAGGGTTTCGTCGTCAAACGGGTTGCCGCTCGACTCCAGCGCGATGATCCACGACTCACGGCTGGGTCGGTAATGAGGACGGCAGGTCGGTTTCTCCGAGGCGTCTACCCAGCTCAGAAAGACCCTGAAATCCGCGATGGCTTTGTCGGCCGAGCCGGCCACGGCGCGCACCAATCCCCGGCTGTCGCGTGCCAGGCCGTCCGGTTCGCGCTCCAACGCCAGGTCGCAGAAGGACAGCGCCTCATTCGGCCGGCGTTGTACACCCAGTTGCCGACACAACGCGTTGTTGATCTCCGAATTCCGTGGGTTCAGTTCCTGCGCCGCCCGCAAGTCAGAATTGGAGAGATTCCAGTTCATGGCTTCCGAGTGCGCCAGCGCCCGGGTGTAATAGCCGAGCGCGTTGTCGGGTGCGAGGTCAATGGCTTTCGTGAAGTCAGAGATGGCCTGTTCAAAGTCTCCGTCATCGTTTCTCTGTAACCGCGCGTTGCCCCGGTTCACCCAGGCCGTCGCCAGGTCAGGGTCAATCTTGATCGCGCGTTCCAGATCCCCGAAGGCCCGGTCAAGGTCACCGTCGTGTCTTCGCTCCAGGTAAATCGCGGCCCGGTTCACGTACACGCCGGGTCCATCCACGCCGGCGTCGATAGCGCGCTCCAGGTCATCCAACGCCCGGTCAAGATCGCCCGTCCGACCTCTGGCGATATAGGCCGCGGCTCGGTTGAAGTACGGGGTCGTCAGGTGAGGAGCCAGTTCCGACGCCCGGGTCAGGTCGGAGATCGCCAGGTCCTCGTCGCCCGGACGCCCTCGTTCCAGATAGGCCAGCCCGCGAATGCCGTAGGTGTCGGCGGACCGCGGCTGTACCGAGAGCACCTCGGTGAACCTCCAGATGGCCTCGTCCAGGTCAGCGTACTCGCCGCCCAGGTAGGCCTGGCCCAACCGGTAGCGCAGATTGGCCAGGGCAGCAGGATCCGCAGGCGGACGCTCCAGAGCTTGGTACAGCACGGTCTTGGCCGGTTCATACTCGCCCCGCTGCAGGTACACCTGGCTGAGCGTCAGTAGCGCCACCGAACGCACCTCGGCGGTCAGGTCGATGTTGATGGCAGTGGGCAACTCGGACGGCGATGTGGCGATTTCCACGATCTGCGGGCCAAGGGATTCGTTTTCGGTGGGGGTCGAAGTCAGGTTGGCCAGCACCCGTCCGCTGTCGTATTCCCCCCAGATCACGATGGCTGCGCCCGACTGCTCGGCGGCCGACAACGCCGCGCCGTGCCCTGAGACGGTTTCCACCCAATCGTCGGTTCTGATGCCCGCAAGCCCGGCGGCGGCAATCTCGCGGTTTATGCTGTTCCTGAGGCGACCACGGATGTTAAACCCGGCCTGACCGGCCGTGTAGTTGGCGAAAGGGGCAATCACGATCAGTGCCTCGCCAGATTCTGCCGTGGGACGGTCCGGCTCGCCGGAAACATTGATCGGTATCTCTCCAGTTGGCGCCGTGGGATGGTTCGGCTCGCCGGAAACATTGATCGGCACCTCTCCAGTTGGCGCCGTGGGATGGTTCGGCTCGCCGGAAACATTGATCGGCACCTCTCCAGTTGGCGCCGTGGGATGGCCCGGCTCGCCGGAAAAATCGATCAGCGCCAGTCCCACCGCGATTGCCGCTACCACCGCGACCACTGCGGCCGAGACAGCGACCCAGAATCTGTTGCGTCTGCGGTCAGGAACCGGGAGCGAAACCGGTTCGGCCGGCTGTACGGGCTGCGGGCTGGGAGCCGGCTCCGGGGGCGGAACCTCAACTGGCGGCGCTTCGGGCTCGAAGTCTGCCGCGATCAACAGCTCGTCCCGCTCCTCCGGCGTGAGCCTCAGTTCCTCGGCACAACGGAGGACATCCTCGCGGTAGCGCGGCCTTGCGGTGAGCCCTTCCTTCCAGCGGATCAGGGTCGCGCGGCTCACTCCGACGCGCCGCGCCAGGTCGGAATCGCTTATGCCCGACCGGTTGATGTGGGAGGTGAGAATTTCGCCGAAATCTGGCAAAAGATACAATCCTGTCGCACACAACGGGGCGAGTGTTACACATCTGTCGTTCAGTGTACAACCGGTGAAACCTAACCTTGACGTCGCCACACCCAAATTCAAGGAGGCAATGAGATGAACCGAATAATGTCAAAGGCAATCGTTCCATTGGCCATAGTGCTGACGCTGGTCGTAATGGCCTGCGGCGGCAGCGCGGAGGCCCCCGTACCCGCCGCACCTGCGGCTGCTCCTCAGTCTGCTCAATCAGCTCCCGCCGTTACGTCCGTTCCAGCAATGGCGGCTGTGCCCACACCCGCGCAGCAGCGCGCAACGACAATGCCGGCAGCGTCCACGCTCGCGCAGCAGGCGTCCATGCCCGCACAGCAGCACGCAACGACAATGCCGGCCTCGACGCCATCACAGCCCGAGGGCTTCAACAACATCGGCGGCTCGGCCACCGTCAACGACAAGCCCTATGACCTGACTTTCTTCCAGCACTACGGCGTCAACCCGTTCATCGACACGGAGGACGACCAGCTCTCCACCTTCGCCATCGACGTGGATACCGCTTCATACACCATTGCCCGCAGGTATCTGGACGACGGGCACCTGCCCGACCAGAACTCCATACGGGTAGAGGAGTTTGTAAATTACTTCGACCAGGGCTACAAAGCCCCAACCGATGATGCGTTCGCCATCCACATCGACGGCTCACCGTCCCTGTTCGGCAACGGCAACCACTGGTTGATGCGCGTCGGACTGCAGGGGAAAGAACTCTTTGACGAGCAGCGGCAGGACGCAACGCTGGTGTTCACCATCGACGTGTCCGGCTCCATGGCTCGCGAGGACCGGCTCGGCCTCGTGCAGCGGTCTCTCCGGCTGCTCGTGGACGAGCTGCGTTCCGACGACAAGGTCGCCATCGTCATCTACGGCGACCGTGGGTCCGTGCTGCTCGAAGCCACCGAAGCCCGGGAACGGGGCAAGATTCTGCGGGCCATCGACTCCCTGGAACCGGGCGGCTCGACGTACGTTGAAGATGGCCTGAAGGTCGCCTACAAGCTGGCGGTGGACGAGGTGGCGTCCGATCGCATCACCCGCGTCATGGTGCTCTCCGACGGCGTCGGCAACGTCGGCAACACCGGCCACGAATCGCTCCTGCGCGAGGTCCAGAGATATGTTGACCAGGGCGTGACCCTCACCACCGTAGGCTTCGGCATGGGAAACTACAACGACATCCTGATGGAGCAGTTGGCCAACGATGGCGACGGCGCCTACTACTATGTCGACACGCTGTCGGAGGCTCGCCGCATATTCGTCGATGACCTCACCGGAACCCTCCAGGTCATCGCCAGGGACGCCAAGGTGCAGGTAGATTTCAACCCGGAGGTGGTCAGCCGTTACCGGCTCCTGGGCTACGAGAACCGGGACGTGGCCGATGATGACTTCCGCAATGACGCGGTGGACGCGGGCGAGATCGGCGCCGGACACAGCGTGACCGCGCTCTATGAGCTGAAACTCCGCGAAGGCGCAGAAGGCGTCATCGGCATGGTTTATATGCGTTACGAGGACGTGGGCCTCAACGAGGTGGTCGAAATCGACCAGGAGTTCCACCACAGCGATCTGGCCGCCGCCTTTGAAGAGACTGTGCCAACGTTCCAATTGTCCGCGGTGGTTGCCGAATTCGCCGAGGTCCTGCGCGGGAGCTATTGGGCTCGTGAGGGCAGTCTCCAGGCCGTAGCGGAAGAGGCTCGCCGCGTACAGCTGCTGCTCCCCGGTTTGGCCGAAGTGACCGATTTCGCCAGCCTGGCAATTCAAGCAGCCAGCTTTGAGGCTGAGGCAGCCGACAGATAAGCCCCGGACAGCAACACGCGATACCGCTGGAGACCTCCCCTGTCGAGATAGGGGAGGTCTCGCATTCGACAAGGAAATGGCCTCAAACCTGCGGAGATCTGGGATCCCGAGTTCTGGCAAGGTCGGGCGACCGTCCCCACCCTGCGGAGGCGACCGGCGTTTTGGCTCCAAAAAGCCGGCATACCGGACTTTCCCCGCAGCGGTTTCCGCGAAGGAGAGGCTCCCGGTTGGTGTCGCGAAATTCATTCATGTATCCCAGGCTGGCTATCTTGACCCGCGACGTGCTCGGGAACGGCCTTCACAGGGGTTGTCAACGCCGGCCGTGAGCTCATGCGTTCCCACTTTGTCTTTTACATCGATACACAGGATGAACAGGATTTGATTGATTATTGTGAACGCTTCCGCACTCTTGACGATGCTGAAAATTGAACACCCCACCCGCACGCCATCATCCGGTCTATCCTGTATATCGATGTAAATTGGCTCCCGTAGTCGCCAAACTGGGTACGCATGAGATTTACCGAACCCTCGGGTGGTACCGAGGAGCGCCGGGGCAGATCTGGGTCGCCTGCCAAGGGGCGGCGGCAGTGTCTTTGACACGCCCCGCCCCGCACCTATAATTGCGAACATAGCGCTTGAATAATTTCGACCATGGCGCTTGAAGTTCCCGACTGCACGTTAAGGAGATTGCCATATGGCGACTTGGAAAATTGCGTATTTCAGCGGAGTAGGCGGACGCCCCCAGATCATGCTGGAAAACGCCCCAGACGAATTCGAGGTCACCCTGGTTGACCCTGCCTTGTCGGATCCCGAAAAAATCGAGCTGTGCCGCGACGCCGACGCCATCATCAGCAGCGATCTGTCACTCGACTTGATCCGGGCATGTCCCAGGGTCAAGTTGATCCAGACCCTCAGCGCGGGTTACGATCGGCTGCCGCTCGAAGAAATCCTGGAGATGGGCATACCCGTAGCCAACAACGGCGGGGCCAACGCTATCTCAGTCTCCGAGCAGACGCTTGCCTTGATGATCGGAATCAGCAGGAATCTCATGGCGCAATGGGACAGCACCACCCGCCAGCGAGCATGGCGCAGTGATCTCTACCAGACCGACCTGTCCGAGGTCACCGACAAGACGGTGGGCATCGTTGGGCTCGGGCGTATTGGCCGGCAGGTCGCCAAGCGGCTCACCGGGTTCGATACCCGCACCATCTTCTACGACATCGAGGAGATTCCCGGCGACGTGCAGCGCGAGGTGAAAGCTGAACCGGTCGCGTTCGACGAACTGTTGGAAACATCCGACATCGTGAGTATGCACGTGCCGCTCACCCGGCGCACGCGCGGCATGATGTCCGACCGCGAGTTCGGCATGATGAAACCCACCGCTTTCCTGATCAACCTCTGTCGGGGTCCGGTGGTAGACGAAGCGGCGCTCTACCGTGCCCTCACGGAAGGTCAGATCGCAGGGGCCGGACTCGACGTTCTGGAAGTGGAACCCACGCCGACGGATAACCCGTTGTTCGACCTGGACAACGTCATTATCACGCCGCACATGGCGGGCCAAAGCCAGGAAACGGCCCTGCGGGCAGCTCACTTCGCCTACGGGAACATCCTGCGCACGCTGTCCGGAGAAGAGCCGGAGTCGCTGGTCACGCCGGAGTAACCGACGCAAACGCACGTTCGCCACGACGGACGTGTTCAAGCACGGATGCACAGGATCTGTCGGGTTATCCATACCCTGTGCATCCACGGAAAAAACGACATTGACCGCCGTAAGGCTGCGCAAGGAGCGTTTTAATGATTTGGTGCCGCTTTCAAGTAGGCGAAAAGACCAGCTTCGGGATCGTTGACGCCGGCCGAGTTACCGAGGTGTGGGGTGACCCGCTGGTTGACTACGCCGTCACCAGTCACACCTACTCCCTCGACCAGGTGAAGCTGCTGGCCCCGATCAAGCCCGGGATGCTCTACGCAGCCGGCCCCAATTACCGGGGCCACGTTGAGGGTATGGCGGCGCGTCGTGGGGCTCCGCCGGCTTATCCGGATCGCCCGTCGCCCAACTACCGGTCGATCCACGCCATCGTCGGCACTGAGGAGAACATCGTCGTCCCCACCGAATCCTCCGGCGCAGTCCAGCCGGAAGGTCAGTTGGCGGTGGTCATCGGCAAAAAAGCCCGCAACGTGCCGGTCAGCGAGGCGCTGGACTATGTTTTCGGCTACACCATCGGCAACGACATCAGCCAGCGACCCTGGCAGCAGGCCGACCGCACCATGTTCCGGGGCAAAAACTGTGACACCTGGAAACCCATGGGGCCGTGGATCGTAACCGGCCTGGATCCCAAAGGATTTCGCATCGTCGTCCGCCACAACGGGGAGGTCTGGGAAGATTTCTCATCGGCCGACCAGATCTGGGACACCGCTACGTGGATCCACGAGCTCAGCAAATACGCCACACTCCACCCCGGCGACGTCCTCTGGATGGGCACCCAGGGAGCGGACGGCGACATGTTCCCCGGCGACACCATAGAGGTGGAGATCAGCGGGATCGGCACCCTCCGGAACTACGTGGTGGCGGAGGAGTAGAGTGGGTTGGACTCTTATTCCTCGCCCGGGCCAGGGTCAATGTAGATATTCGGTGATTTCTGCGGGCAGGCCAGGTTATATCCTGCCCGCAACGAACGACCGGAAAAGGCGGCCATTCGGCATTGAAATCGTGGTTTGGCCGGAGCTGTTTATCCATGCCGGGCGCGGCGACTATTTCGACAGAGTGCATGACGCAATTCGGGAATCAACATCGCGTACGCTTTGGTTATTTGACCCCGATACTGGGATCGAGCCCGCTAGAGGAGCTAAGAATGAGCACGTCTCCCTTCAGGAACTCGCCTGCGTTTATGCCTTAATTCCGGAGGGAGATTATGTCGCCGTGTACCAACACCATACCCGCAGACCAAACTGGCAGAAAAATGCTCGTCAGCGCTTGAGCGAGGTGCTGGGAGGGCACGCCGTGGAATTGTACAGGTCGGAGGTTACGGGACAGGCTGTCATGTTGGCGATCCGCAAGCAGCAGATCGGAGGGGTGGCACATCTTATATGCATCGCCGGGTGAGAGCCCCGACAACGAGGCCGGCGCGGAACGGCAGAAGATTATCCAGCCGATCAAAGTCAGCGGCACAGAGTTTCTAATTAGACAGGGTGCCGTACTCTCCGGTCAGCCTACGGTTCCTGTGCACCCAGTTGCGCTCTGAGGCGGGCCAGTTCGGCTTCCGCGGCGTCGGCGCGGGCTTCCGCCTGGCTGCGGGCGGCTTGCTCGAGGTTGAGTTCGGCTTCAGCGACCGCGCGGGCTTCCTGTTCTCGGTCGCCCCGGAGCTCGGCAGCGGTGCGCTTGTCTATCGTCATCCCTGTTACTGGATCCAGCGCATCAAACTCCTCACCATCCCAGCAAAACACCACGTCCAGCAACTGGCTGTGCGCCCGCACCGAATCGTCGTCGCCGTGCTGCAACGCATATTCTTCATACCGGCCCGCCACCAAACGCTCACCCGTAATCGGCGTGCCGTATAGCCTGCCGCCCGTGGGGTCAAACCGCCAGTACTCCTGTATCTCCAGCCGTTGGTACAGATCCCGCTTCCAGCCTAAATCGTTCGCCGCCGTGCTCGGCGACGCCACTTCCATCACGAAGTCCGGGGGCTTTCCGATTTCCCAAATCCAGAAGTTCGGCAGGTTCTCGCAGATGCCCGCCACGTCAACGTCAAAAGCGATGAACAAATCCGGCGCGACCCGACGGTTGCCGTCGGTTACGTCGTATGAGACGAAGCCGCCGCCGTTCACGAACACGTCAGGCCGATCCTGATAACGCTCATAGAGCAGCCCGGATATTCGGAATACGGTGGGCCACTGCTCCATGTCGTCCTCAATTCGCTCCGGTTCTTCGTAGAAGATGTCGGGCAGGGTTCTCATCTTCCAGGCATTGGTGGTTATTCGCGTGGCGGCCATGAAAAATCTCCAACGCTGAGCGACAGGTTTGGACGATCGAAGTATATGCTGTCTCCGCGGCGCCCTCAACGATCGTCAATGGTGATTGGCGGAATGGATGTGAAGGGCGGGTGGTCTGCCGCCCTGAATTCTCTATCGGGTTACATAACCGTTCTTCAGGTCCCACGCTGCCGCGACCTCGTCCCGGTCTCCCGGCAATCCGTATCCACCTCCTCCGGAGGACAGGCAGACAATATGGTCACCCGGCTTGACCAGGACGCCCACCTCTTTGGAACCCAGGACGCGCTCGGTGCCGTCGGAGACGATCTTATAGTGGTGCGGCCGGCCGTCGGCGCCGCCGAAGAGGCCGAAGGGCGGGACCACAACGCCGTCGCCGGCGGTGTTGAGCAGGGCCGGCCCTTCACCTTCGTAGATCAGGTCACACACCGCACCCAGCCCTCCGCGCCAGGCTCCCGGCCCGCCCGAGTCTGGAAGCAGCTCGTGACGCTCGATGAATAAGGGGAACCGCTCTTCCGTCACCTCGATGCTGGGTGACCGAATGCCGCCGGCCACGTTGATCTCGCCCACGTTGGACCAGCCATCGAAACCCTCCGACGCTCCCCCGCCGCCCCGGGCCAGGAAGAAATGCCAGATGAACTGCCGCCCCGTCCTGGGATCCATCCCCGTGATGGCGTAGCGCAGACGACGGGAGAAGCCCGCGGACACGGCGGCCGGAATCGCGGGAGCCAGAGCCTTGAACACCGCCTCAACCACCTCCTCGGCGCAGTGGTTGGTGCTCATGCACACCGGAGCCGGCGGGTTGGCATTGACCACCAGGCCACGCGGGGCGACTATTTGAACCGGCCGCATGGAGCCCTCGTTGCGGGCCACATCCATAGGGGCCAGATACATGATGGCAGCGTGAGCCAGCGACCGGGTGTTGGCGTAGGCGCTGTTGATGAACCCCTCCACCTGCGGGCTGGAATCGCTGAGGTCGATGGTCATGGAGTCGCCGGAGATGATGACCTTGGCCCGAATGGGCACGAGCTTGCTGTCGAAACCGTCGTCGTCCACCAGCGATTCCCCGTGGTACACCCCGTCGGGCCATCCGGAAATGAACTGCCGGACCTGCCGCTCGGTGGCCGCCAGGATCTCGGATACCACCGCCATCAGCCGGTCGGCGCCGTAGTCCGCGAGCAGCGATTGGATTCTTTGCGCCGCCAGCGTCACGGAACCTATCTGTGCGTTGAGATCGCCCAGGAAATTCTCGGGCTGCCGCACATTGGCCGACATCATCTGGAGCAGGTCGTTACGGGGTACGCCCTTGTCATAAAGCCGCAACGGAGGTATGCGCAGTCCCTCCTGGAATATCTCGTTGGCTCCCGGGTTGTAACCTCCGTGGGTGCCTCCGCCAACGTCGCTGTGGTGCGCGCGGTTCACTCCGTAAAACAGGAGTTTTCCTTCGTGAAAGACGGGCCGAATTATCGTGATGTCCGGCAGATGACTGCCCCCGAAATAAGGGTCGTTCAGGATGAACAGATCACCGTCGTATATGTCCTCGCCGAAGTAGTCCCGAACCGCGGCGCCGGCCACCGGGAGCGCGCTGATGTGCACCGGGATGCCTTCACCTTGAGCCACCAGTTGGCAGTCGCCATCAAGGATAGCGGTGGAAAAATCCCGGCTGGAGTTGAGTATCTGGGACATGGCCGTGCGCAGCATCGCCTCGGTCATCTCCTGGGCGATGGACTCCAACCGGTGCTCGACCACTGCCATGGTGATCGGGTCGTTGTGCTCGGCGCCGTCCGCAGCGTCGGTCCGGGTGGAACTGGCCGCGGTGGTCTGGCCGCCCGGAGTGGCTTGCTGACTCACCTGCAACTCCACTCCACCCATGGCGTCAACCGTGGCGCGGTCTCCGGGCCACATCAGGATGGTGGTGAATTCCGATTCCAGGATCGCCGGGCCGGTGATTTCCGTGCCCGCGGGCAATTTGTCCGCAGCGTAGATTTGCGCTTCGCACCAGTCCTCCAGGTAAACGCGGCGAGAGCCTACAGGCGCTGCCCGGTCCCCAGCCTCCATCTGGTCCAACTGGGCAATCCTGGGCAGTTTGCCTACCGCCACCGATCGCAATGTGACCAGCCGCACCTCCTGATCCTGCTGGTTGTAGGAGTAAAGCTCCTCGTATCTGCGATGGAAATTGGACGTGAGTTCGGCCAGGAACTCTGTGTCCGGCAGCGCAGGTTCGGGCAGCGGCACTGTTACTTCGTAGATTTGGTCCAGGTATCGCATGTCGGCCGAATACTGGATTTCCACCGCCTGCGCGGCAACGCCCTGGGAGAGCAGTTTTTCCCTCCCTTGTGCCCCCAGTTCCGCCAAGACGACGCGCAGTTCGTTCAGGTCAAGCCGGTCCAGACTCACCGGATATGATCGGAAGAAGTCGTACCTGATGTCCGTGTTCAGCATCCCGTATGCAGACAACACGGGGGCCGACGATGGGATGTACACTTTCCCCACCTGGAGCTGCCGGGCGACCTCGGAAGCATGGAGACCCGACGCTCCCCCAAATCCCATCATGCTGAACTCGCGCGGGTCAACGCCGCGCTGCACCGACATCAGCCGGATCCCCTCGGCGATGGTGGTGCACACGACCTTGAACACGCCAAACGCGGCCTCCGCGTCGGTGAGGTTGAGCGGAGAACCGACATGGTCAGCGAGCGCCCGCTGGGCCGCTGCGGTGTCGAGGCTGGCCCGACCGCCGAGGAAGTTGCTGGCGTCCAGGTAGCCGAGCGCCAGGCTGGCATCGGTTACGGTGGGGTTGACGCCGCCCTTGCCATAGCAGGCCGGACCGGGATCCGCGCCGGCGCTGTCCGGGCCGACGTGGAGGATGCCACCCTCATCCACTCTGGCGATGCTGCCTCCGCCGGCGCCCAGGGTGTGGATATCGATCATCGGAGCGGCAATCTTCCAACCGGCCTCGAACTTCTCGTTGGTGATATGCGGGACTCCGTTTTCGATCAGCGAAATGTCCGTGCTCGTCCCGCCCATGTCGAAGGCGATGATCTTTGGTTCCGTCAACAGCTGTCCCAGGTACGCGGCGGCGCTGACGCCTCCGGCCGGGCCCGACAATATGGCCCGCACCGCCATCCGGCGGGAGTCGTCGATTGGCGCAACCCCGCCGTTGGACTGCATGATCAGCATGTCTTTCAGTTGCGGGTACGCTTCGAAGCGCTCTGCCAGGTGGGAAAGATAACTGCTGAACACCGGACCAACGTAGGAGTTGATCACCGTCGTGCTCAGGCGGTCAAATTCCTTGATTTGAGGGATCACCTCGTGGGAGAGGGAAGTGTAAAGATCCGGGAATCGGCGACGTATTATTTCTCCCGCCTGTTGCTCGTGGGAAGGATTGAGGTACGAGAACAGGAAACAAACCGCCAGCGCTTCGGCTCCCTCTTGAACCAGGTATTCCAGTTGTTGTTCCAGCGATGTAGTGTCCAGCGGACGCTGAACGACGCCGTTCGCTCTGATCCGTTCCGGGACGTCCACCCGCAGGTAGCGGGCGGCCAGCGGTTCCACGGGCGTCATCCGCAGGTTGTACCGGTCTTCTTTCAAGCCCTCTCGCATCTCCAGCAGATCGCGAAAGCCGTCGGTGGTGATCAGTCCAACCTTGGCGCCTTTCCGCTCTACCAGCGTGTTCGTTGCGACGGTGGAACCGTGGATCACCAGGTCAGTGTCTCCAAGCAATTGGCCCAGCGACAGGCTGTACGCGGCGGCGGCTTCCCGCAGGCCGGTCATGACGCCCAGCGACGGGTCGTCGGGAGTGGTCGGCGTTTTGAAAAAGCGCGGCCCCCCGGTCTCGCCAACCACCACGAAGTCTGTGAAAGTGCCTCCGACGTCTATCCCGATTTTGTACACCTGGGACCTCCTCATTCTGATGGGCGCGACTGTGCCCGACCGACAGCATGATACGCCATCCGATCCGCGGCTTGAGTGGCTCCGAATTGATTTGTTCCCGGCAACCCCGGCCTGAGCTGGGGTGCCCTGACTAATGCAGGGCAATCGCATCATAGGCTCCACGCCCGTCACTCCGGCGAAAGCCGGAGTCCATTGGTCATAGAACGAATTTGAAGCGTATTTGACGAATTCGATCACTGGATTCCTGCTTGCGCAGGAATGACAGCGATGATGCGATTGCCCTGCTGACTAATGCGTGTCGTTTGCCGTGGTTCCTACCCGCAGATATAATTCTTGCCGTCTACGGTACCTAACTCGCTTTGGCCGGCACAATGTGGCCATCATGAGCACCGGTGGCGCTTGAGGACGTCTCCAAAATGTTGCCCCCGAACTTATGGCGCGCCGTGCGCTGTGCAACTCCCCGGGTTTACGAATAGCGCATTCTCCACGGCACGATGTTTTGCGTGTGCCGGCCCATAGCCGAATAAGGGCAACGACACAAAGCCCTATGATGTCGGAAAGGTGGCCAGCCCATCGACCGGACCAAATCAACGAACGATCACCTCACTGGAGTAATTTCTATGAAGTTCGGCATTATGGCGATGCCCCAGCATCCATCAACCGACTCCGCCACGCAGCGATTCCACGAAACCGTGGAGTTGACGCGGTTGGCTCGGGACGCCGGCTTCAGTTCGATCGCCTGCGGCCAGCATTTCCTTTCGCCGCCGTACCAGAACCTCCAGAGCATCCCGCTGCTGGCCCGGCTGGCCGCCGACTCGGGCGACATGCGTCTCGTGCTGTCCATTCTGCTGCTGCCTCTGTATTCACCCGCTGACGTGGCGGAAACCGTGGCGACGCTGGACGTCATCAGCGATGGTCGCGTGGTGCTGGGCGTCGGTCTCGGATACCGCGACATCGAGTACCAGGCGTTTAACGTAGAGCGGCGACATCGGGTTGGGCGCTTCCTGGAAAGCCTGGAACTCGTCCGCAGGCTGTGGACCGAGGAAGAAGTCACGTTCCACGGCAAACACTTCAATCTGGACAACGCGACCTGTGCTATTCGACCGGTGCAGCAGCCGCATCCGCCAATGTGGGTCGCGGCCAACTTTGACACCGTGGTCCGCAGAGCCGGTGAACTCGGCTTGCCCTGGTTCGTCAATCCCCACGCCACCCTGGCCACCCTGGAACGACAGACGGCAATCTACAAGGAAGGCCTGGCCGCCGGCGGACAGGAGATGCCCGCCGAGATGCCCATAATCAAGGAGATGCACATCGCGCCGACCCATGAAGAGGCGGTCCGGAATGCGCAGCCCTACATGGAAGCCAAGTATCAGGCCTACGCCGACTGGGGCCAGGACAAAGCCCTGCCCGGCGAGGAGGATTTCCGGATTCCCTTCGAAGAACTGGCCCGAGACCGGTTCATCCTCGGCAGCGGGGAAGAGGTTATCCAACAGATCGAAGACCACCACCAGCGCGTGGGCGCGAACCACTTCATGTTCCGGATCTGGTATCCGGGCATGGATGCCCGCATGGCGATGCGCGTCGTGGAACAGATGGGCGACACGGTCATTCCGTATTTCGAAAGCCGGTACGGTACAGAGAACTGACCCCTGCGGTTGACTGGGCCAGCTGACCGTCCATATACTGCTACGGGCCCAAACTCGGCGACAAGGCTATCCGCCTGCAAGATTCGACGGGTTTCGGCCGGATATCGATGAACAATAAGAAAATCGTCGTAGTCGGCGGCGGTACTGGCAACCATACCACCCTGACCGGACTGCGATCCCGTGAATGTGATGTCACGGCGATAGTGGCGATGAGCGATAGTGGCGGCAGCAGTGGCCGACTTCGCGAGGAATTGGGCCATCTGCCGCCCGGGGACCTGCGCCGTTGTTTGATGGCCTTGGCTTCCGACTCCCCCGAATCCAACCTGATGCGGCAGCTGTTCGATTACCGTTTTTCCACCGGCGACGGGCTGAACGGCCACAGTTTCGGAAACCTGCTCCTGGCCGCCCTCACCGAAGTCACGGGAGACACGATCACCGCAATTGATGAGGCGGCGCGAATTCTCGGGATTCGGGGCACGGTGCTACCGGTCACCTTGACGCGGTCTACCTTGTGCGCCCGGCTGGTGGATGGCTCCGAACTGACCGGCGAGTCAGCCATCGACCTGAGAAACGACCGCCTCGACGTCGCCATCGATTACATCCATTTGGACCCAAAGGCGTACGTGTACCCACCGGTTCTGGACGCCATCGCCGAAGCCGACGCCATCATACTGGGCCCCGGCGACATATACACCAGCGTGTTGCCAAATCTGTTGGTTGAGGACGTGGCGCAGGCGATCAACGATTCCGATGCCATGAAGATCCACGTTTGCAACCTGATGACCAAGCCCAACGAGAGCGCGGGGTTCCGCACCTCCGATTTCCTCGCCCTCCTGATGGAATACCTGGGCACCAGCCAACCTTTGGATTTCCTGCTGGCCAACAATACACCCGCGCCCCTGAGGTTGTTGCAGCGTTATGCCGCAGAAGGCCAACATCCGGTGGCTGTGGACGAGCCGGCGTCTCTGACCATGGTCGGGCGAATAGTGCAGAGACCGCTGCTGGCGCCCGGAGTTTTCATCCGCCACAACCCAACCGCATTGGCGGCGGCGATCATGGAGCTCGTCGACCCCGCGGGCGGAACACGCCGGGAGACGGCGGCTGCGTCATTGGTTTTCGACTGCGACGACCTTGGCGACGTGCTGGTGCCGCAAGAAACCATGACCGTTGGCAGCGCGAACGCCGACGGTGACTGATCCCCCGGTGACATAGGAATGTGCGGTATCGTCGGATACGTGGGCGACCGTCCCGCGTGGCCCATCGTCGTCGAGGGTCTGCGGCGCCTGGAGTATCGAGGATACGATAGCGCCGGCGTCGCGGTGCTGGGCGCCGAATCCGGGCTGCAGTTGCGGAAGACCGTGGGTCGGGTTGTGGGGTTGCTCCACGACGCGAGTTGCCCGGCTCCTGACGGTTCAGCCGGCCTCGGTCACACCCGTTGGGCTACCCACGGCCGACCGTCGGAGGCCAACGCGCATCCGCACACCGATTGCACCGGTCAGATTGCAATTGCGCATAACGGGATCGTCGAAAATCACGTCGCCCTCAGGGCTGAACTGAGGCGAATCGGCCACAGGTTCAAGTCTGAAACCGACACGGAAGTCATTTCGCATCTGATTGAGGATGCCATGAACGACGGCCTTGCGCTGCCCGCCGCCATGCTGCACATGAGTGAGCGGGTGCAGGGCCCCCAGGCGGTCGTGGCGGTGCATGACGGCGACCCCGACAGCCTGTGCGCCCTGAAACTCGGGAACGCCGGCGGCGTCGCCGTCGCTCACCATGACGGTCAGGGCATCGTGTCCAGCGACTTGCCGGCGCTGTTGCCCATCGTGGGTCGCCGTGGCCACTTGCCGGTGGGTTTTTTGGAGGATGGCGAAGTCGCGGTCGTCACTCGGCAAGGAATCTCCTTCCTGGATCGCAATGGTCGTTGCATCGATAAGCCCATGTTGCACGTCGATCTGGATGACGTCCTGGTGGAGCGCGGCGGGTTCCGCCATTTCATGCTCAAGGAAATCATGGAGCAACCCCAGGCCGTTACCGCTGCGCTCCGGGATCGCGTGGATTTTACCCGGGGTCTGGTGACCTTGCCTGACCTCGCCCTCACCGATCGGGAGTTGTCCCAAGTAAGACGAGTGGTCTTGATCGGGTGTGGCACGAGCCTCAACGCCGCCCACGTGGGCCGGCACCTGGTGGAGCGATTGGCCGGCGTGCCCGCCGAGGCGGAATCGGCGTCCGAGTTTCGCTATCGTGAACCATTCCTGGATCCGTCGACGCTGGTCGTGGCCATCGGCCAATCCGGCGAAACTGCCGACACCGTGGCCGCGATGGAAGCGGTTCGCTACAGCGGTGCCCGACTGGTGACCATCTGCAACGCGCCGAACAGCCAGGCCGCCCGGCTGGCGGATCATGCGCTGCTCATGGGCTGCGGCGTGGAGGTGGGCGTCGCCAGCACCAAGACTTTCCTCTCATCGCTGACGCTGCTGAATCTGCTGGCGATGCGGTTGGGCACAGCCCGTAGCCACCTGAATTCAGGGATGTCGCGCGATTTGGTTGAGGGACTGGCGAGGCTGCCCGGGAACGTTGCCGAGGCTCTGGATGCCGCCCCTGAAGTTGAGCGCCTGGCGCGACACTACTACGGTCGGAGCAACTTTTTGTACCTCGGACGGGGCATCAACGCCCCCGTCGCGACTGAAGGGGCGCTCAAACTCAAAGAGGTCAGCTACATCCATGCCGAGGCCTACGCCGCCGGCGAAATGAAGCACGGCCCCATCGCCCTCATCGATCACGCGATGCCTACGCTGGCCCTCGCTCCCGGCGACGACCTGTACGATAAAATGGCGAACAACGTACAGGAAGTGAAGGCCAGGGACGGAGACGTGCTGGCGGTCCTCACTCGGGGCGATGATCGTATTTCCCAATTGGTCGATCACGCGATGTTTATCCCGGCAACCCCAACAAACCTGACGCCACTGATCGCCACGATCCCGCTGCAGTTGTTTGCCTACCATATCGCCGTTCGACGCGGTTGTGACGTTGACCAACCCCGGAACCTGGCAAAATCCGTAACCGTCGAATAATCGACACTCGTACGCCACGGGAGCGAGTGTGCCGACCGAACCCCCGCTTTCCTGGCCGCCTCTGGTCGAGCATGGTCTGATCCGACGCTGAAAGGCCGCCGTCTATCGAAACAACGTGCTGGAGGCTTTCGAGCCGATCCCGAAGAGTGAGCACACCCGGAACGGTGCGCAGCAACTCCGGCGATGACCCGGATGCCCACCCGTTCTTTGACGGGTAAGACCCTGCCTGCCAATCACCACGCGAACGATGATCCCTTGCCCGCCCGCTCCGACGTTTGGCTGCGAGAATCCACCAGGGAAGGGTTTGGCAGAATGTTCCCGAGGGGATGGAGCGGGGCAACCCGGTGATCGGAGGAAGCGCTGGTGGGATGTATCTACAACTACAGGAGCGCGAGCCGGGATTCCTGGCCGAGGCTCCACAAGGAGCTACAGACCGAATCGCGCGGCTCCTTGCCCACCTCGAAATGCGCGCGGACATCGGTCGCAAGGCAAAAGACGGGGTTCGCGACAATTTCATCCCGCCGCGCCTGCTGTATGATTACATGGTTGCGGTTCGTCGGGCCCGAACCTTCGCCTGATCGACCGCGCAACTTGCTGGCGCCACACGGCGCCGGGTCGAGGAATGGGACAAAATGCCACAGACCACATTGCTCGTAATGATCGACGGGCTGGACCCGGAATACTTGGCCGCATGTCCAGCGCCCAATCTGCAGCGCTTTGCCCGCGACGGGTTCCACGTGACCGGCGGCGGCATGATGCCCAGCGTGACCAACGTCAACAATACGACCATGGTCACCGGACACTATCCTGCCCAGCACGGCATCGTCTCCAACTACTGGTTGGATCGGCAAGCGGGGATCGAAGAGTACGTCGAGTCGGGGAAGTTCATCTGTTCCGAGACCATATTCGCCCATTGCCACCGGCGCGGCGGACGGTCGTTGCTCGCCGCATCCAAGAACAAGCTGAGGCGCCTGCTGGGCGACGACACTGATCTCGCGTTCTCGTCGGAAAGCCCGACTGCCGATGCCGTGACCGTCGCCGGCGACCCGCCTGACATCTATTCCCTTGAGGTCAACGGCTGGACCATCAACGCTGCCCGGTCCGCGCTGAAAGCGCAGCATTACGACCTTGCGTTCATTGCCACCACCGACTATGCGATGCACACGCACGGACCGGAACATCCGGAATCGCGCCGGCACATTTCAATCCTCGATGAAGCGCTGGGGCGGTTGGTAGATGAGGTTCCTGACGTGCAGTTGCTGATCACCGCGGATCACGGCATGTCGGACAAGCGGCGCATGCTGAACCTGCCGGCCGTGTTGCGAAAGCACGGCATCGCCGCTCGGGCCGTGCCGATCATCAAGGACCTCTATGTGGTGCACCACTCAAATCTCGGAGGGTGCATCTACCTGCACCTCGACGATTCGGCTGCGCTCGGCGACGCGTTGGGCATCCTGCGGCAAACCGAAGGCATCGAGGAGGCGCTACCCAGGGCCGAAGCGGCCGAGCGTTTCGTCCTGATGGAAGAGCGCATCGGGGACATAGTTGTCACCGGCGCGGCTGACGTGGTGTTCGGTGACCCCACTGAGGTTACCCTGCCGGCGGGCCTGCGCTCTCACGGGTCTGCCCACGAGCAGCAGGTGCCGATCATCGGTTACGGCGGGGACTTCAGCGGTTTTGAGTTTCGCGAGAACCGGGACCTGGGCCGGTACGTATCAGAACGCGTCCTCGGCTGACGGTCGCGAAGAACTCAAGGAGGAACCCTTGACTACGGTGGAAGTGCGGGCCCCGGCCACGACTGCCAATCTCGGCCCCGGTTACGATTGCCTGGGCATGGCCCTGGATTTGTGGAACACGCTGACCGTGCAGGTTCTCCCGGCGGGCTCCGAACCGGCGGTGGTTGTTTCAGGCGAGGGCGCCGGTGAATTGGACGTCGACACCCAGAATTTGACCTACCGGGCCATGGAGTTTCTGTTCAACGAAGCTGACTCCCCGATCCCTCCCCTGTCGCTGCGATGCGAAAACACGATACCACTCAGCCGGGGCATGGGCAGCAGCGCGGCGGCAATTTCCGGTGGCCTGGTGGCGGCCAACCGGCTTCTCGACGACGTCTTCGGCCAGGATGATCTGCTGGAAATGGCCGCCACCATCGAAGGCCATCCCGACAACGTCGCTGCCGCCATCCACGGAGGCATGCGGTTGGTGGTCCTGGAAGACAACCGCTTGTACACGGCGCCCATTCGCGTTCCGGAAGACATGCAGGCGGTTCTATTCATCCCTGACCGGCGGATTGCCACCGCGGACGCCAGGCGCGTATTGCCGAGTCAAATTTCCGTCGCCGACGCGGTGTACAATATGAGCCGGACCGCCTTGCTCGTGGCGAGCATGGAATCGGAGCGCCCGGAATACCTCAACATTGCCACCCAGGATCGCCTGCACCAGCCCTACAGGCAAACTATCTTCCCGCAAATGAAGGTGATTTTTGCTGCCGCCCAGGCGGCCGGCGCGTTCGGCGTCTTCCTGTCCGGAAGTGGAAGCACCATCCTGGCCTTCGCCCGTGATCGAGCCATGACCGTCGCCTACGAAATGTTCGACGCCGCTCGACTCGCTGGGGTCGAAGGGCGCGTGGAGGTGACGCAGCCCACGACCCTTGGGGCGCACGTGGCTACCCAGGTACAGGATGACTAGGGGAGACCGGCGTCATCCAACCGATCGGCTTGTTGGTCCAGGGGGTACCGCCACACTTAGGCCGTCCATGCAACTCTGATGTCGCTTTACGTTCACAAATACGGCGGCAGTTCCGTCGCCGACGCAGCAAAGATCGTCAACGTCGCGCGTCGCATCGCCGCGGTGCATGACCAGGGTCACCAGATTGTCACGGTGGTTTCGGCGATGGGCGACACCACGGATGAGCTGATCGATCTGGCGCGCACCGTGTCCAGCGAACCCGACCCCCGAGAGCTGGATTTCCTGCTGTCCACGGGAGAGTTGGTATCGATCACGTTGCTGTCCATGGCGTTGCGCAGTCTTGGCTATGACGCCATCAGCCTGAGTGGGCCGCAGGCAGGAATCAGAACGGACAACTCGTACGGCCGGGCACGCATCAGTCAAGTTGACCCGGATCGAGTTCGGCGCGAGCTGGATGCGGGCCGGCTCGTCATAGTAGCCGGTTTCCAGGGTCTAACCCCCGACGACGACATCACCACCCTCGGCCGAGGCGGTTCCGATACCACTGCGGTAGCCCTGGCCGCCGCTCTACGGGCCGACCGCTGCGACATATACACGGACGTCGAGGGGATCTATACCGCTGATCCCAGGGTAGTTGGCAAAGCCGCGAAAATGCCCGAAGTGGGCTACGAAGAGATGCTGGAACTGGCCGCCGCGGGAGCGAAGATGCACCCCAGGTCCATCGAACTGGGGGCGGTTTATAATGTTCCTATCTACGTGGCGTCGAGTTTCGTCGACGCGCCCGGGACACTCATACATCAGGCATCGGACGACAAGCAGATGGAAGACCGGATCAAGGTTACTGGTATCGCGTACCAAACCAATGTTGCCAAGGTGACGGTGTGCGGAGTCGCCGACAAACCCGGCGTGGCGGCGGCGTTGTTCGAACCACTGTCCGCCGCCGGCATCAGCGTGGACACCATCGTCCAGAACACCAGCGCGGACCGGATGACCACGGACATCAGCTTCACCGTCACCACCGACGACCTGTCACGCGCCCTGCGGGTCATTGAACCCCTGGAAACCGCTCTGGTGGATGGCCAGGTGATCAGCGATCCGACCCTGGCATCGGTGAGCGTCGTCGGATCGGGGATGCAAAACACCCCGGGTTACGCATCGCGGATGTTTCGCATCCTGGCGGATGGCGGAATCAATATTGATATGATCACGACGTCGGAAATCCGGATATCGTGCATCATCGGTCGCGACCAGGCGCAGGAAGCGGTCCGTTTGCTGCACCAGGGCTTTGAACTGGACAAGTCCCATTAGGTGGTCTCGGGCCGGACGGTGATGTCCGCTTGCTACCTGTCCGTCATCATTCCGGCCTACAACGAGGAGCGCCGACTTCCCGAGACGCTTGAAGCCGTCTGCGGCTACCTCGCCACGAAGGCGTACGCGTGGGAGATCATAGTCGCCGACGACGGGAGCGACGACACAACCGGCGACGTCGTGGGCCGCGTGGCGCAAGACGAGGCGCGCGTCCGGCTGCTCACCCTGCCGCATCGGGGCAAGGGATGGGCCGTCAAGAACGGGATGCTCGCGGCCCATGGCGAATACCGCTTCCTGTGCGACGCCGACCTTTCCATGCCCATCGCCCTGTTGGACCGCCTGCTCCCCGGACACGATGCGCCGGCGGAGATCACTATCGGGTCGAGGGAGGCCCCCGGCTCCCGGCGCTTCGGCGAACCTCGACGACGATGGCTGATGGGGAGGGTATTCAACGCCATGACGCGGATTCTGGCCACGCCGGGCATCTCCGACACCCAATGCGGGTTCAAGGTATTCCACGCTACCGCCGCCGAGACTCTCTTCGCCTTGCAGACATTGGACGGCTTCGCGTTCGACGCCGAGATCCTGTTTCTCGCCCGCCGACGCGGGTTCCGAATAACCGAGGTCGGGATCGATTGGCATTACCGGGCTGAGAGCAAAGTGCGACCGATACGGGATGGATGGCGCACTTTGCGTGACCTTGTCATCGTCCGGTTTCGGTCATTAACCGGGCGCTATGATCGGTGATCCCATAACGCAAGGGCGCCCGGTCAAGGATAAAACTGGCCGGAGCGACAAATCGTCAAAATCGGCTGTCGCAATAGATTGAACATATCATCCAGATGGGTGTAATCCCATATCGAAACATCGTTAATGGTCTGGGCTGGGCAGTCGAAAGGTGGCGGAGGTCAATAATGGTAAACAAGATGCCTGATTCGCTAAGGTGTGCGCCCGTGGGCGATCCAGCGGACAGCCGCGCCAGAATACAACTGGGAAAAGAAGCGATCCGTTGCGCGCTGGACGGAGAATGGGAGCAGGCCGTCGCGGTAAATCGGCAAATCCTGCGCCTCTGTCCTACCAACTGTGAAGCCTCCAACCGGTTGGCAAAAGCCCTGATGGAGCTGGGGAATTATGCCGAGGCCCGTCAGACCCTCGAGCAGCTCCGCCTGCATTCACCCTCCAACGTAATCGCCCGCAAGAATATCGCGCGGCTCGATCAGCTCGAAAGCCGCCCCGGTGAAGGCCGCTCGCAACCGGCGGTTCCGGGAAAATCTCCGGGCATGTTCATCGCCGAGAGTGGTAAATCATGCACCACAACCTTGTGCCGACAGCCGGTTGCGTCGGAAACCACCTCAGTCAGCGCCGGTGACGTCGTGGCGTTGGACGCCCGGAATGACGGGATTTCCGTCAATACCCTGGACGGGCAATACCTGGGCACCCTACAACGGCGATTGGGGCGACGTGTCAACAAGCTGATGGCCGGTGGAAACCGCTACGAGGCTGCCGTGGTTGGAATCGAAGCGGACGGCGTATCGGTCATTCTTCGCGAGATTGGCCAGGCTCCTGCTTTGCGCCACGTGGTCTCATTTCCGGCGCAGGTGAGCGAAGCACATCGGTCCTACACGGTGGCAGAACCGGATGAATTCATGCCGCCGGTGAACGAAGATCCGGAACAGGCTCCAGAGGACACGGCCGACCCCGATGAACCCGTGGACGGTACCGAAACCGCGGCAATGGATATGCCCGACGACACATCGGTCGAGTCGGTGGGGATCGATGAGATACCCACCCTGGACACCGACGACGATGCGCCATCCTGGTCGCCGGTGACGCCCGCCTCGGACGACGAAGAGGATTGGGACTAGCCGCGCGATACCCGGTGCAGGGCGTTTACGCCTGCCCGGCTCCGCGAGCGCGCGAATCCAGGCTTACCGCCAGCCTGGATCGGAACGGGCGCACCCGGTTGTCCTGGTGCGGCACACCCATGGGAACCACGAATACCGCCTCTTGCCCTGCCGAATGGGGCTCGAAAAACTCAACAACGGAATCGTCGTAGAAGGTCAGTCCGGTGGCTCCCATCCCCAGCGCGTGCGAAGCAAGATAGATCCGCCCGCCGATGATGCCGGCTACCGTCTGCGCCATCCGGTAACCCCGGGTCCCGAATTCACGCTCGATCAACGACAGGTCCGCAGTGATGAATGCAACAGCCGCGGCGTCCGCCGGCAGCGCCTGTTCGAATCCGAGGTGTCCGGCCGTTTCCCTGAAGTCTCCTTCCCTGAGCAGCCGCAGGCCGTTGTAGAAGCGGTTGTAGTAATAGGCGCCGGGGTTGAGGCCGGTCACGGCGTTCACAATCAGGTAGACGCTCAAGTATGGCGAGAACCCATCCGCCAGGTGCGGCGCATTGATCGCGTTTCCAGCAGCATCGATGATGGAGCGGAAATCCTCCCACAACATCGCTTCGGTCGCAAAGCGCCGGGTCGAACCGCGGGAACGGATGCAATCGCCCAACGATTGCGCTGGGCGCAACGCCAGATCCAAGTCGCCATCAAAGCTTCCGTCCAACCCCGAACGCAGCGGGCGAAAATGCTCGCCGGTGCCGTCGAGTTCCTCTTTGTCGCTGCTGCGGGCGTTTTCGCGGGGTTCATTCCAGATCGCAACGTCTTCCCCGGTCCGCAGCCATGAAGCCAGATGAACTTCACGCGACAGCGGGTAGTCCAGGGCCCCGGCCGCGAGATCGTTGCTTTCCTGGGGCAACATTCCCGGAACGTCACCCGAACCCGGGTTGAGCATTCCGTCGGGACTGCCCACCGTCGCCAGCAGGGAGGGCGCTTCATCAATCCCATCGATTCCCAGGTAGCCTGTGAGCGACCGGTCCACAAACCCAAACCTGAGGCCCACCGGGGTTCCGGCAGCGTTTCCGGCCGCCGTGAGGTTGGCGGCGATGGTTCCCAGATCCCAATAGCAGTACCGGTAGCCGCGTTCGCGGTATTTCCAGGCGCTCCGCCAGAATACCGTGGTGAACACCAGCGTTGCCGGATAGGCGGCATGGTCCTGGGCCGCCGCGCCGACCCAGCGCCGCAGGTCACCGTTCCGCAGGCGCGCCAGGGTGAAATCCAGCGGGTTGAAGTGGTAAACCCCGGCGCGCAGGCCGTCCAGGTCACCGCAGACTACGTAGATTTCGGTCGGGTACAGCGCGCCCGCGGACGCCGCTGCCCGGTAGTGCACCTCGCCGTCCCGCAGATGCCGGCGTCGGATCACCGCAGCCGCGTGGTATAGCAGCTCAGCCAGTGTCTGCAAGGTCACCGGGCCTTCCCCGGCGGCGTTCTGGCCGGCTCCACGGATAGACTGCAGGGTCGACATAGCAAGCCCTGAAGACGACGCAACGTCCGGCAGCGGTATTGCGCGCAGCCCGGAGTACGTCTTGTACAGTGGCGGCTTGTTGCTCAGGTTGATGTACCGGAGTTTGGTCGCCTCATTGAACGAAGCTGCCACGCCTGCGCCATCGGTTGTCTGGTTGGTAACCATATGTTGTGATCCTGCTCGGGTAGGGTCAGGCCGGTCAAACGGGGCGCGACCGGTAGATTTCCACCGCCGCGGCCTCGATGACTGAACCCTTGATTGGCGGGCGCGGTTTGTGAACTCGGACGCGGACCGCATCGATTTGCGGATGTTCGTTCAATACCCTGTTGGCAATTGCTCCCGCAGCAGCCTCCAACAGGTTCCGTGGTTCGCCTTCCATCACCACTTTCACCGCCCGGTACAGATCCGTATAGCTCACCGTGTCTTCCAAACGGTCGGAGGCCGCCGGAACGCTCAGGTCCAGTTCCACCTGCAAGTCCACAACGAACTGCTGTCCCAGGCTCCGTTCTTCAGGGTTCACTCCGTGGAATCCGTAGAACTGGAGGCCATTCAGGACTATACGGTCTGGAGACATAAGGTGAGAAAGCCGCTCTTTGCGCCGTCAACGCGGCTACGGCTGAGTTTGCCGCCAGCCTTTCACGGCGCGTCCAACGCCGCAAAGTCTGCGCCCGGCCCGGGGTAGGATCCCAGCCGCTTCGGATCCGTCATGCTCTGCGATCAATTGGACTGGGCCTCTATGGCAGTGGCCTGCGCCAACAGGTTCTGGGCGCGTTTCACCACCGGTACGTCGACCATGCGCCCGTCAATCGACAGCGAACCCCTACCCGCCGCCTCGGCTTCGTCCCATGCTTCCACGACACGGCGTGCGTAGGCCACGTCTTCAGCGTTGGGGGAAAACGTCTCGTTGATGGTATCTATCTGCGCCGGATGGATGGCGAACTTCCCGGTGTAGCCCATCCGCCGCGCCGCGCTTGCGTCGGACCACAGCCCTTCGGGATCGCGGAACCCCACGAACGGGCCGTCCAGTCCGGCGACGCCAGCAGCCCGCGCCGCCACGGCCACCGCCGAACGAGCGAAATAACATTCCTCACCGAAGTCGCTGCGGACTACCCCCATGTCATTGGTGTAGTCTTCAGCGCCGAACGCGATCCCTACGATCCGCTGGGAAGCCCGCGCCATTTCGTACACGTGGACGATGGCCATCGCGGTTTCAATCCAGGGGATGACCCTGATGCTTCCCGGGTCGATTCCGGCTTTCGCTTCCAGCGGCGTGAGCAGTTGGTCGACCTGCTGCATATCCCAGGCCGTGTTGCCTTTGCCGATGCTGATTCCGGCCAGATCAGGCGATACCACCGCAGCCAATTCAGCCGCAGCCAGCCCGGTTTCCAGCGCATTGACCCGCACCATGACCCGTTTGCCGGCCTCGGTCAGGCGCGGAACCCATTCCGTTGCCAATTCGCATGCGGCGGCCTTCTCGCCGGGCGGCACCGAGTCCTCCAGGTCCACCATGATGATGTCGGCACCAAATTCCAACGCCCGCTCCAGCATGTTGGAGCGGTTTCCGGGAACAAAAACGATGCTGCGGAGCAACTGCACTGGATTAAACCTCTTGAAAGTTTCGTGTTGAGTCGAATTGCAGGAACTCGGTGGTTGGGAGGGTCAACGGCGGTGATCCCGCCGGCTATCGGCCGAATTACCGGACGTGGGGTAATGGCTCAGAAATCGCCCCAGGAGTAGCCCGACTTGACGTCGACCTTGAGAGTCACGTCCAGCTCCATCGCGGCCGGCATTTCGTCCATCACCAACTCCGTCATCACGTCCATTTCGTCGTCCGGCACTTCGAACACCAATTCGTCGTGCACCTGCAAGATCATGCGGGAGCGCATCTGCTCGTTGATCATGCGCTCCCGGACGTTGATCATGGCTATCTTCATGATGTCGGCTGCGGTGCCCTGGATCGGCATGTTGATCGCCATGCGCTCTGCGGCCGCGCGGCTGTTGTGATTCGTGGACTGGATGTCCGGCAAATACCGACGGCGGCCCAGCAGCGTCTCCGCGTACATCACGTTCCTGGTCCGCTCTTTCACGGATTCCAGGTAACCGTTGATGCCCGGGTACCGGGAAAGGTAGGTGTCGATGAAGTGCCTTCCCTCTTCGCGACTGAACCCGGTTTGCTGGGAAATGCCGTAAGGACCCAAACCGTAAATCACGCCGAAATTGAGCACCTTGGCGATCCGCCGCTGGTCCGCGTCCACATCGTTTATGGGGACGTTGAACATCTGGCTCGCGGTTGCGGCATGGATGTCCTCTCCGCGGCGGAAGGCGTCCAGCAGCGACGGATCCTGCGACATGTGCGCCAGCACCCGCAGCTCGATCTGCGAATAGTCGGCGGAGAGCAGCTGACAACCGGCATCGGCCACGAAGGCCCGGCGAACCTGCCGGCCCATTTCGGTGCGGATCGGTATGTTCTGCAAGTTCGGATCGCTGCTGCTGAGCCGGCCCGTTGCCGAGCCGGTCTGATGATATGAGGTGTGGATCCTTCCCGTAGCCGGGTTCACCATCTCGGGGAGGGCGTCGACATAGGTCGACTTCAGCTTGGACACCTGCCGGTAATCCAGGATCTTGTCCACCGCCGGATGCAGGCCTTTCAAAGCCTCCAGCGCGTTGGCGTCGGTGGAATAGCCGGACCGCGTCCGACGCGATTTGGGTAAACCCAACTCTCCAAACAACAGATCGCTCAGTTGCTTGGGCGAGTTGATGTTGACACTGTGGCCGATGGACTGGAACAGTTCCGCCTGGATTTGCTCCAGCTGTTCGTGCAGGTCCCGGGACATCTCGTGGAGGATACCTGCGTCCAACCGGACGCCGGATCGCTGCATTTCGACCAGCACCGGCACCAGCGGCAACTCTACGTCGGCAAACAGACCGCCGAGTCCCTGAGCCTCCAACGGAGCCTCAAAGTGCCGGCGGAGACGCAAGGTGCAGTCGGCATCGGCCGCCGCGTACGGCGCTCCGTCGGCGATTTCAACCTCGTTGAATGTTTGCTGCCGGGCGCCCTTGCCAATCAAGTCGGTGATTTCGGTCATTTCCCGGCCCAAAATCGACAGGGCCAGCGGTTTCAATCCCAACCGGTTGTTACCCAGAAGATGGGCCGCGATCATGGTGTCGTGATCCACCACTTGGTACGGGTCAATGCCATAGTTGCTCAGCAGAGTCAGATCGTAGTTGGCGTTGTGCGCGGACCGTGGCATGCCTTCAGCGGTGAACAGTGGCCGAACGGCGGCCATCACTTCGGCCAGGGGCAATTGCCGGCCGGCTTGGTGGCCAACCGGCACGTACCAGGCGGCGCCACTGTCAACTGCGAAACTCAGGCCGGCCAACTCGGCGGCCATCGGGTCTGTGCTGCTGGATTCAGTGTCAAACGCGAAGGACCCGGCCTCCCGGATGGCCGCGATCATCGCATCGAGGTCTTCCCGGCTGTCCACGATGCGGTAATCGTAGGCCGTTGACTCTTCCCCCTTGGCCGCGGGGTGAACCGGGGGCCGTTCGGGGGATTCCGACGCGGTCGCCCAGGGCGCGTCCGGCGACGGCACGCGTCCGACGATGCTGTGGAACTCCAGGGTGGTCATCAGCGCGACCACCTCGGATCGCTCGTAGTCGCCGAACCGGCAGGCTTCCAGGTCGAGGGTGGTCGGAACGTCGCACTTGATGGTGGTCAAAAAGCGATACTCGAAAGCTGCTTCCCGGTTGGCCGCCAGGTTGTTGTGCACCCGCTTCTGGGAAATCTCCTCGAGGTGTTCGTAGATGCCCTCAAGCGTGCTGTAGTTGCTCAGGAGGGTGGTGGCTGTCTTGTCCCCGACTCCGGGTACTCCGGGTATGTTGTCGGACTTGTCGCCAACCAGGGCTTTGTAGTCCGGCTGTTGTTCCGCAGTAAGTCCGCCGTATCTCTCGGCCAGTTCATCTTCGTCCACGATCCGCCGGTCCCGCTCGCTGCTCGCCAGGTCCACGCGGACCAACGGAGAAATGAGCTGAAAGGTATCCCGGTCTCCGGTGAGGATCACCGTGGGAACGTGGGCTGCTTCAGCTTGACGACACAGCGTGCCGATGATGTCGTCCGCCTCGTAACCGGGCATTTCGTAAATGGGCACTGAGAACGTTGCCATCAGCTCTTTCACCCGATCAAACTGGCTGCGGAGCTCCGGCGGAGTCGGGGGGCGTTGGGCCTTGTATTCGGGAAAGAGCACGTGCCTGAAGGTAGGGCTCGGGTTGTCGAACGCAACGGCGACGTGGCTCGGTTGCCATTCGTTCAGCGCCCGTATGAAAACGCTGGCGAACCCGTAGACGCCGGTTACATCTTCTCCGGAAGTCGACACGGTGAGATTGCGGTTGGCGCTGATTGCCCGGAACGAACGATGTACCATCGCGTGTCCATCGATCAGCAGCAGCATTGGAGACCTCTGATCGCTGGATGCGAAGGTCATCGGCATCGACATCTGGTTGGCGCTGGACATGTGGGGTCTCCGTGCGCGGATCAGCCGGTCGCAAGGACTGGTCCTTGACCGTTGCCACATTATACATGAGGCAATGGCCAGGAGCGCTTGAGGCCTATGCTACAATGCCCGCGTTATGCCCGTTTACGAATATCGCTGCAACCGGTGCAACGTGCGGCAGTCCCGCCTTGTGTTCAGTTGGACCCCGGCCGAATCGTTGACCTGCAATGGATGCGACGGGGCCGACTTGACCCGATTGGTTTCCGGGTTTTCGTTCCACCGCTCCTGGGGAGACAGCCTCAACTGGATGCCCGACAATGCTGCCGGGGACCTGGACAACAGCCATATTGGCAGTATCGACGCCCACATGGGCCGCATGGGCGATGCCATGGGCGGCGAGGTCACTCCGGACTTCCATGAACACCGGCATGAAATCACTCATCCCGATGCCTGAGCAGCAATCGATCTCTTCGTAAACCGCTGGATAAACTTGGCTACGGTCCGCCACAATTAGCATGCCGATCTACGAATACCGTTGCCAACAATGCCGGCAGATCTCCGCGATTTTCGTGCGCTCGATCAACTCCCCGCTGGCGCCGGCGTGTCGTTCCTGCGGCAGCGAAGACGTGGAGCGCCGCATGTCCACCTTCGCGATGGGTAAAACCACCAGCGACGTACACGGCGCAACCCCAATGGACAGCAGTTCCCGGGACTACTACAGCGATCCCCGCAACATAGGCCGCCACGTCGAAGAGTCATTCACGCGCCACGGCGTTGACATGCCGGACTCTGTCCGTGAATCGATCGATTCCGCCCGCAGCGGCGAGGCGCCCAAAGGAATGGACTTGTGACCGAGCAGGAACGCAATTCTCCCCCCGACCTGTTGTCGACGCTGGTCGCCTGCCTCGATGGAATCGTGGCCTCCGACGCGCTTCCGGAGGGTTTGATGCGCGGTGAAATCGGCTGGCTGGGCGGCGACTTCAGCAACCCTGATCGGCAATCCACCGCGCCCTATGCGGTCGCGAGTCGAAACCAGGCGCTGGAGATGGCGGCCGCCGCCGGCGGCCTGCTTCACGTCCTCGAGGCGACCCAGGCAATTCCGGCTGATGGCGCGCTGCAATTGCGGCGCGCCCTGGATGATGCCGTCGCTCGCATCGGCGCCACGATGCGACGAGAACAGGCCGACCGCATCCGCGGCCTTTACGTAATCATCGACCCCGAAGTCACTGGCGGTCGTGACCCCCTGGAAATCGCCCGGGCGGCCATAAACGGCGGCGCCCGCATGCTGCAACTGCGCGACAAGCTGCGGGACAAAGGCGAGCAGTTGCCCCTGGGCCTCGAGTTGCGCAACTTGTGCGCCAACAACGATGCTCTGCTGATCATCAACGATCACGCAGACCTGGCTGCCGCGTTGGGCCCCGAGCATGTTGGGTTGCATGTAGGTCAAACCGATTTGCCCGTGGCCGAGGCAAGGAAAATCCTGGGGCCGGGTCAGGTTCTAGGCCGGTCCAATCGCGAGATCGACTTGATAATCGAGTCTCAGGAGATGGGCGCGGACCACGTCGCCTTTGGCGCAATGTACACCACGACCACCAAGCAGGTCACTCGCGCGCCGCAGGGGCCGGAACGCCTGAAGCAGGCGCGCGCCGCCGCGAGCGTGCCGTTGGTCGCCATTGGTGGAATTACGGCGGGGAACGTCGCCCCGGTGGTCGAAGCCGGCGCAGACGCGATCTGTGTCACCGCCGCCATCGGAAGCGCCCCCGAACCCGAAGCCGCGGCCGCGGCATTGACAGATGCAATTCGCGCCGCCGGCGGTCGAGTCTGACCGGATACGTTATGCCCACTCGTTATGGCCCCCATCTGAGCGCACTGTCTGCCAAGGCGGTCGAAGAACTGACGGCCCGACATCGCGCCCGGGAACAGGCCCTGGGGGTATCCCGGCAGGTGATCCGGAACTCCGCCAATGCTATTCGCGCGGTGCACCGGAACGATTTCGACGAAGCGCGCCGGCTCATCGCGGAGGCGGGAACCCAACTGGCAGAAACCCGCGGTATCCGTACCCACAACCCTGAGATTTACTACGCCGGGTTTTTGTCGGACGCGCGGAAGGAGTTCACCGAGGCTAACATAACGCTGGCGGTGATTTCCGGAGCCGAAATACCGGACGCCGAGTCGCTCGACATGGACCCGCCGGCATACCTGAACGGCATGGCCGAGGTAATCGGCGAACTGCGTCGCTACATTCTGGATGCCTTGCGCCGCGACGATACCTCACGGTGCGAAGAGCTGATGGAATTTATGGACGAGATTTACGGCATACTCGTTACCGTCGATTTCCCGGAGGCCGTAACCGGGGGCCTCCGCCACAGCACAGACGCCATGCGCGGCGTTCTGGAGCGCACTCGCGGTGATCTCACCATCTCCCTTCAGCAACGCCGGTTGGAGCGACGCCTGGAGGAGCTGACCTAGCCGGCCTGGCGCAGGTCGGATGCAGACCGTCCGCACCCTTGGATACGACCCGTTCGTGTCGCCAGTTCGGATGCCACGCCCGTCTGCGATAAGCGCGCGCTGGCGCGACGTTGCGATCCTGTCCTGGCCGATTGGCGACGATCACCTGGCTCCCTTTCTCCCCAATGGCCTGGTTCCGGATCGTTGGGACGGCGAGGCATACATCAGCCTCGTGTGCCTTTTCGTTGAAAACTTGCGTGCCATGGGATTGCCGGTTTGGCCTCGTAAATTCGTGGAGATCAACCTGAGGTTCTACGTGCGACCCGTCCACGGCAGTGACAGCCAGAGGGGCGTGGTGTTCCTGAAACAATTGGTGCCTCACCCACTGGTCGCCCTGGGCGCCCGCTACCTTTTCCGGGAACCGATGTCGGTGGCGCCGACGGGGATGTCGCACGGATTTGCGCCGGTGGCGCCACGCAACGACGATTTCCCGCGACGGTTGCACTACCGATGGCGCAACCACGGCCGCGACGAAGGCCTCCAACTCACCAGCAGCGGCTCCGCTTACCGTGCGCAGCCCGGCTCATTGGACGATTTCCTCACCGCCCGCTACCGAGGCTACAACGGGCAATCCGGCGGCCGGGTCAGATCGTATCGTATTTCCAGAGACTCCTGGTGGTTGTTGCCGGTGACGGACTACGAATTGGAATGTGACGCCCGCTCCCTGTACGGCGTCCGGTTCGGGGATGTGATGTCAGAACCACCGGCCTCCGCGCTCTTGGCTACGGGCTCAGACGCCCATGTTCACTGGCCGTCCACCTTCACTGACCAAGCGACAGGCACTCACCAAGCCAAAGGACCCGCCTAACCCAGTTGAGATAGTTGATCGGCGGTTGTTAGAATGCGCCTACGCAGGCCGATCTCACGAAACATGGACCGGCCAGGAAGAATGTGAGTGGTTGAAGCATCGCCCCGAGCGGCCGTACATACGATCCCGGATTCCCTGGACGCGATAGAAGAGTGTTACCGCAGAGGGTGGACTGATGGTCTCCCAGTGGTGCCCCCCACCGCGGACCGCGTGCAGGCGATGCTGGACGCAGTCAACCTGGAGCCGGGTCACGTTCTCGGCGAGGTCCCGGTCAGGCGCAGGACATTGACTGCCGAACAGGCGGCGGCCAATGCGGTCATGGCAGGATGTCTGCCGTCCTACTTCCCCATCGTTCTGGCTACGCTGCGGGTGCTTTTCGAACACGATCCCAATTGCATCCACGAAGTGTCCGCGGTTACCAACTCCACCGGATTGCTCGTCGCGGTGAACGGTCCGATCCGGCGTCAAATCGACTTGAACTGCACCGACAACCTGTTCAGCCCCGGCCATCGCGCCAACTCCACCATCGGACGGGCGTTGCGGTTGATCCTCATAAACGTGTTTGAACAGCGGCCGGGCGTGTTGGATCGGGGCTGCATGGGCAGCTTGACCAAGTTTGGCGTGGTCATCGGTGAAGACGAAGAGAACAGCCCATGGGAACCGTTCCACGTCAACCAGGGATATTCGGCTGAACAGTCCACGGTGACGGTCGCAACCATCCAGGACCCCTCCATGCACAGCAACCGCTATGGAACCACCGCGGAGAGCCTTCTGGATTCCATCGCGGATGGCATGGCCTCGCACGGGTTGGGCGCATACTTCGGCCGGGGAATAAAATGGTTCTGGGTCATCGGTTACTGGCATGCCGAGTTATTGGGTCGCCTGGGCTGGAGCCGGCCGGATATGCAAACGTATCTTTACGAACGCGCCTGGCGATCCACCGGGCAAATGAAAAGGCTCGGCATGGTAAAGGGTGAAGTCCAACCCGGAGACGACGACGAAAGACGCATGTCCGTGGAGGGACCCGAGGACATCCTGATTATCAAAGCCGGAGGCGACAGCGGCATCTACAGCGAGCTGATTATGAACTACTACGGTGTGCCCGCGGTCACCACCGTGATCTAGCGCCAGCGCACCGATCCCAGAAAGGAGTCTTGATGGCCTCTCAGAACATTCCCACCGTGCAATTGGTAGACCCTACGGGATTCGATCCCGGGGAGGCCCCGCTGGTCATGGCGGCCCGTCCCATAGACCTCCGTGGCGGGCGACTCGGTCTGTTGGACAATTCCAAGGCCAATGCGGATGCGATCCTTTGGGCTATTGCGAACGCCCTGAACGATGAGTTTGAGTTTGCCGACATTTTCTACGCCCGGAAACACAGCGCGTCACTGCCGCCCCATCCTCAACTCCTGGCCGACCTACACCGCAACTCGGATTTCGTTATCGCAGGTGTCGGTGATTGAGGGGGATGCTCGTCGGGCAGTTTGCACGACGGAATTACCTTGGAACGCCAGGGCATCCCGGCGGCGACCATAATCACGACGGTGTTCGCCAACACCGCCCGCGCGTACACCCGACTCATGGGCGTGCCCGCTTTCCCATATCTCATGTGTCCGCACCCGATTGGCAACCTCGCCGACGACGGTTTGCAGGAGCGGGCACGCCTGCTGACCCCCGCCGTGCGTAACTTGCTGATCAACGGCGAATTGGCGTAACCCCAACCTGGACGACCGCAATTCGGTGACCCATGGCAGGCATTGGTGACATTTTCCGCAGGTTTTCGCGCCGCTCGCGGGCGCCGGACCCGGACCCGGCGGAAACACGCGAAGCCGCGCCCGCGGAATCTTACGAGGCGGCGCCGGAAGTAGCGTATCGGGCCACGCCGGCGGAAACGTACGAAGCGCCGCCGGATACGACGTATTCCGATGTTCCCGACTTGACCACGCGGGATCAGCCGCCATGGGAGGGGAGGGACGAAACGCCTCTGCCGGCGGCCTCACCGGAGTTGGAAGAAATCCGGTTCTCGCCGCCCGTTGAACCGGTATCGTCTCAAGCGGCCTTTGAAGACCAGCCCCCCCGCGAAACGCTGGTCCCGCCTTCGTTTGACCGCCAGGAGAGTTTTGCCGCAACCCCGCGCGATGACAGCAATATCGGGGTGCTGGAACCCTCAATTGTCGAGGTCGCGGACGACGACGCCCTGACCGAAGATCCTCTGGCGTTGGTGTGCCCCTATTGTGGCGCGGAGGACCAGCGGGTCGGTTCCCGGTGTGCCAATGAGCGCTGTAACCGGGTGATCGTGCGGATACCGCCCTGGGCGCAACATCGTCGTCACAATTGGTTCGCGCGGCGTTTTTCGTGGCGCCGGATCGTCGCTGCTTGCATCATCGCACTGCTGATCGTGTTCGTGATCTGGGTCAATTATCCCTTTGCTCCCGATCCCGTGGTGCTGTTCAAAAGGACCCAAAGCCAGTTGACAATTGACGCTGGGCCCGGGTCGTGGACGGGCGTAGGGAGAGACCTACGGCACAGCCGCCGGGTGGATATTGGCCCGCCACCCCCCACCGGTCAGATCCGCTACTGGAACTTTGACGTGCCCGGCGACCCATTGCTGTCCGAACCTGTAGCACAGGACACGCACGTTTACATCGGCTCGTCAGATGGCATGTACGCGTTGTCCCACGCAGATTTGTCGTTTATCGAAAAGTGGGAGGGAAAGACGCCGGGCAGGGTCACCTCCGGAGCCGCGGTGATCGGTTTGTACCTGTTCTTCGGAAGTACCGATCATACCGTGAGTTCGTGGAACGCCTTCGACGGGCAGGTGCGCTGGAGCTTCCCCACCGCCGACACGGTTGAAACCGCTCCGGTGGTTTCAGATGGTCTGGTGTACGTGAGCTCGGGGGAAAGCTGGTTCTACGCCCTTGATGCCCACACCGGCGCACTGATCTGGAAAAAGCAGCTGGACAGCAACGCCAGTAACGCCGCCACCATCCATGAGGGTAAGTTGCTGATTGGCGACGAAAAGGGCGTGTTCTACATTCTGTCCGCCCGTACCGGCCAGGAATGGTTCCGATTCCGGACCCCGCGGGCCATTTCCGGTTCGCCGGTGGTGTCGGAAGATGGGGAACGCGCGTATTTCGCTGCAGGAGGCCAGTTGTACGCGGTTGAAGCCACTCTCCGTGAGATTCCGGGGCTTTACCAGTTCAAGCAATTGTGGGCCCAGCTATGGCTCTGGCAGGTTCCCGGAGTACCGCGTCCCAAGGGCCAACAGGGGGGACTGTGGCGGTTCACGCCGGAAAACCCACTGCAGGGCGTGAAGAGCAGCCCCGCCCTGGTGGACGAAGATGGTGGCGGCACTTTGTACGTCGGAGGGCACGACAACAACGTCTATGCTCTGGATGCCATCAGCGGCGATCTCCTGTGGACCTTTCGCACGGCAGACGCGATCTGGGCCTCGCCTCTCGTAATCAAGGATCACCTGATAGTTGGCGACGAGTCAGGAGCGCTGTATTCGCTGGATCGTTTGACCGGCCGGGAAAACTGGAGCATAAACCTCGGAGCGCCCATTTATATCCCTCCGATAGTCAGCAACGGGCTGCTGATCGTCCGGACCGCAGACGGCAACGTGTACGGCATCGAATAGGGCTCGGTGGATCGGGACCAAGAAAACGCCCCTGGCCTCAATCCGGCCAGGGGCGTTTTCTGTAAGATTAGAGCGCGGTTCGTCAGTACAGGTGGCACGAAACCCGGTGGCCCGGGGACACCTCTTTTTCGACCGGCGCCTCTTCCGAGCACTGGGGCATCGCAAACGGGCAGCGCGGGTGGAACCGGCATCCGCTTGGCGGGTTGATCGGGGATGGAACCTCGCCCTGGAGGACGATGTCTTCCCGGATCAGGTCCGGATGTGAAGGCAGGGCCGCGGAGAAAAGCGCCTTCGTGTAGGGGTGCAGCGCGTTGCCGTACAGCTCCTCGGTTTCGGCGTACTCCACGATCTGCCCGAGGTACATCACCGCCGTCTGGTGCGCCATGTACCGCACCGTCGCCAGGTTGTGAGCAATGAGCAGGAAGCTGACGTTGTATTGTTCCTGAAGGTCTTTCAGCAGGTTCATCACCTGCGCCCTGATGGACACGTCAAGCGCGGAAACCGGCTCGTCCAGGACTATCAGCTTTGGGTAGGACACCAGAGCGGAAGCGACGGCGATCCTTTGCCTTTGTCCGCCGCTGAACTCGTGCGGGTAGTTGTTGGCTTGCTGTGAGTGCAACCCGACCTGCGCCAGCACCTCGGAGACGCGTTCGTTCTTCTCCTGCGTGGTCACGTTGCGGTTGACCACCAGCGGCTCGGAAACGATGTCGCGCACCCGCATCCGGGGGCTCAACGATGACCACGGGTCCTGGAAAACCGCCTGCACAGTGGTGCGGTATTCCTGGAGCTGGGAGCCGCGGAAAGTGTTTATGTCCTCGCCATCAAGGAGGATTTCCCCTTCAGTGGGGGTTTCCAAACGCAGCAGAAGCTTGCTGGTGGTGGTTTTCCCGCAACCCGATTCGCCGACCAGTCCAAGGGTTTCCCCCTGTTTGATGTTGAAGGAAATCCCGTCCACGGCCTGCACGTAGCCGATGGTCTTCATTAAGATGAGACCTTTGGTGACCGGAAAATACTTCTTCAGGCCGTTGACTTCCAGAAGATTATTGTCAGTAGCGACTGCCATCGTGGTCGGGACCTCCTCTCCAGGGGTTTGCTGAATGCGGTGGTGCGCGTAGTCTAGCCGGTCGTCCCGGTCGGTGCCACGTATTCTGCTATGGGCGTTCCGTCCCAATCAGGATGCAGAGCCCAGCAGTCCGCGTGATGCGCCTCCGCGATTTGGATGGATGTGGGATATGTCTCAAGACACCGGTCGGAGGCGTAGGGGCAACGCGGCGCGAATCGGCAACCCTCCGGCAAGTTGGACAACAGCGGCGGCTGACCTTCAATCGAATACAGCCGGTCCACCCGTTCCTCCAGCTTGGGCACGGAATTGATCAACGCCTGAGTATAGGGGTGCGCCGGGCGGCTGAAGATGTCGCGCACGTCCCCCTGCTCGATGATTCGGCCGGCGTACATCACGGCCACGCGGTCGCACATGCGGGCCACGACGCCGAAGTCGTGCGTGATGAAGATGATCGCCAGTCCGGTCTCAGCCTGGATTTCCTTGAGTAGCCGGAGGTACTGCAGCTGGATTGTCACGTCCAGCGCGGTGGTCGGCTCGTCGGCGATGATGATGCCGGGCTCGCACGACATGGCGATCGCGCCCACGACGCGCTGCTTCATGCCACCCGACATCTGGTGCGGGTAGTCGTCCAGCCGACGTTCCGGCGCGGCTACGTTCACCTTCCGCAAAGCGTCCACTGCCCGGCCCAGCATCGAGCTCTTGTTCTCTCTGTGGGCGATGCCCAGGGCCTCGCGCAACTGGTTGCCGATGGTGAACACCGGATTGAGCGAGGTCTGCGGGTCCTGTAGGATCATCGAAATCTGCCGGCCGCGAACGTCGCGCATCTCGTCTTCGCTTTTCTGCAGGATGTCCTCACCGTTGAGGACTATCTCCCCTTCCACGATACGCCCGGCCGGCCGCGGAACCAAACGCAACAGCGACAACGCCGTCATCGTCTTGCCGCAACCCGATTCGCCCACGATGCCCAGGGTCTCGCCCTTCTTCAGATCGAAGGAGATCCCGTCAACAGCCTTGACGGTCGCCGCCCGTGTGAAGATGTAAGTCTTGAGGTTGTTAACCTCGAGGATGGTATCCGTGGCAGTTTGTACAGCGGTCATGTCAGCATTCCCCTGTGGTTGGGTCTCTTGGGCCTCTAATCAGGCGCGCCTGGCGTTTCGGGAAAGTGTCGCGGTGGTTCTTGGCGTCAGCCTTTCAAGTTGTCCACCAGCATCAGGGGCGATTATAGCGCGTTGGCGGCGCGATGTGGCTGATTTTGATGCCTTATACGTTCCTCAGTTTGGGGTCCAGTCGATCCCGAAGCCAGTCGCCCAGCAGGTTCATGGACAGTACGGTCAGCACAATGGACAGGCACGGGAACAGGAAGATCCACCAGGAACTGGTGATCACCTCGCGGCCGTCGGCCGCCATCAATCCCCAAGCCGGCTGCGGACGAGGAATGCCTGCTCCCAGGAAGCTCAGGGTCGCTTCCAGTATGATCACGTGGCCCACTTCCAGCGTGGCCAGCACGATCACCGTATTGAAGACATTGGGAAAGATATGGCGCAACATGATCCTCAGGTTGGACGCTCCCGCCACCCGGGCGCGATCAATGAAATCACGTTCCTTGATTGCCAGCGCCTCGCCGCGGACGACTCGCGCGTATCGGGCCCACAGCAGCAGGGCAATGACGATCACCACGGTGCTGAACCCGGAACCTATCGCCACCACCAGCGTCAGCGCCAGCAGGATTGAAGGAAACGCCAGCTTGATGTCCACGATGCGCATCAGAACGGCATCCACCATTCCTCCGCGAAATGCCGCGAGCATTCCCAGTCCGGTTCCCAGGAAACCGCCCAGCAGGATGGCCAGAGCGGAGACGGCAAGTGAAATCCGGGCTCCGTGCATCAGCCGGCTGAGCACGTCCCGGCCTTGCTTGTCGGTGCCGAACGGATACTCCCAGCTGCCGCCCTTCTCGATGCGGACCATGGTTTCACCGATGTCCGGCTCCCCGTTGCCATTGGCGTCGATCAAGATGCTGACTTCGTTGCTCAGGTTGCGCCGGGCGTTGTTGATGCTGACCTCGTTGTTTTCACGGGCCCGCTGGACGATAACGCGTTCAGTCTGCCGCTCCGGAACCCAGGCGGGAGGTTCCAGCACCCGGTCAAGATCGCCCAGCGTATGATCGTGCTGGGCCAGCGCGTCGGCGAATATCGCCGGCACCACCAGCAGGAAAACCAGGACGAACATGGGTACGATTGGGATGCGACGGATTTCCCCCCATGCTTTTCCGATGGAAAGTCCGTCGGTTGCCGTCGTGGTTTGGGCCCCTTCGGCCGGGCCTCCGGGAGTTGTTGCCTGAACAGCCATATCAATTCCTCCCGGCGTCTAACCGTACCGGATCCGCGGGTCGACATACGCATAGGTTATGTCGGTGACAATGTTGACCGCGACGTAAAGCAGCGCGAAGAGCATCACTACCGCCTGAACGGTAATATGGTCCTTGGAGTTGATGGCCTCGATGACCATCAGACCCAGCCCTGGCCATGCGAATACCGTTTCGATGACGACGGAACCTGTAATCAGGATTGCAAAGATCAGACTGAAATACGTCAACGGCCCGATCAAAGCGTTCCGGAAGCAATGCTTCCACACGATTTTCCATTCTGGAATGCCTTTGATCCGAGCCAGTTTCACGTACTCGGTATCCAGAACTTCCAGCATCGATGATCTGGTAAGACGCATGATAGCGGCCACGTTGTAATAGCCGAGGGCGAAGCCGGGCATGATCATGTGCTTGAAACCGCCCCGGCCCGACGTGGGCAGCCAGCCCAGCTGTACCGCGAGGACCCACATCAGGATGAGCCCCACCGCGAAAGTGGGAGCGGATTGTCCCAGGATGGCGAACATTTTGCCGAAGGTATCAAACCATGAATCCTTCTTGACCGCTGATAAGACCCCGATGGGGAAGGCGATTAACCCGGTGATAATCAGAGCGAATGCCGAGAGCTGTATGGTCGCCGGCAGACGCTCGATGATTAACTCCGCAACGGGCCGGTCCCATTTGAATGACGTTCCAAGATCCCCGGTGAGCAGGCGTTTCATGTACGTGAAGTACTGTACGTGCAGAGGTTCGTCCAGTCCCCACTGTTTCCTGAGCAGTTCGATCTGCTCCTTCCCCGACTCATCGTCCAGAATAGCGGCCAGCGGGTCGCCGGCCACACGGGACAACGCAAACACAATCAGGCTGATGACGAACACCGCCAGGAGCCCTTGCAGTAATCTCAATACTATGAAACGTTGCATGTTGTCCGCCCTTATCCAGCAATGCGCATGGTGTCACGCAACCGCGAGGCGCGGGGCGGCGACCGCCCCGGCGTCGCGGTTGCGCGGCTTTTTCACCGTCTCTACTCGCGTATGCCCTTGACGTACTCGAGGTACACGTAGTTCCCGTTGTTGGGTCCCAGGAAGATGTACTCGGCAACCACGTCCGGATCCACCACCGCGCTGACGGGCAGTGTCCAGCCGGGGATCGTCGCCGCTTCGTAGAAGATTTCGTCCGAAACTTTCTGCCAGTCCGTGGTGGCGTCGGCTTCGTTCAAGGCGCGCAAGGCCTTGTTCTTGTTCTCCTGGATATCGTCGCTCGTGTGAGCGCGGAAGAACCGCTCGGCGCTGAAGTAGAAGTGGACGCGCGTGTCGATCGGCGCCGCCGGCCCCCGGAAGGGATAGATGCAGCAGTCGGTGTTCAATCCCCGATATTCGTTGCGCCAGTTGGAGAATTCGATGGGGTCGAGCTTCGGATCAAGGCCGATTACAGTCCAGAATTTCGCCATGGCCTCCATGAGGTCGGGCTGTTCCGGGACACCTGACAAGGGGAACACCGGGATACGGAAGGAGAAACCTTCCGGATAGCCGGCCTCGATCAGCAGTTCCCGGGCTCGTTCCGGATCGTATCCGTAGAGTTCCTCCCAGTCGGCTTCCCATTTTTCGTGATACCCGGCCGGGAAGTCGGGCACCAGGGTCGCAACCCACTGCTTTCCGCCAGCTCCCTTGAAGATGGCCTCGTTGATCTGATCCCGGTCCAGCGCCTTGTTCATTGCCATTCTGACCAGCTTGCCGCTGGGACCCGGATCGTTCCAGGGCATCATCTCGTCGCGGGCCGCCACGATGTCGTAGCTGTCCCGGATCTCGGCTTGAGCCTCGGTGGATACGTCGGTGGGAACCCCTTTGGAGCCCGTGGCAAAGTACATCCCTCCGAAGATGGCAAAGGAGGTCTGGGCGGTTACCGAGCTGTCGAATACTTCCAGCCCGTCGTCAATCGCATCCTGAAGCAACGCGCGGTTGATGGCTGCGATGTGACCTTCACGGGCTTGCATGATGGCCAACCGGGTAGCGGGTTCGCGCACGTCCTTGATTTCGATTTCCTGGAAGTCGGAATCTACCCGCCAGTGGTCATAATCAACCTTTTCCCACTCCCAGCCGACACCCTCTGAAAAACTGACGAATTCGTAGGGGCCGGTCCGCGCCGACTTGGCATAAACGGCGTCACGGCTGGCTTTGCAGTACCCGAGGGGATCTCCGGCTTCGGTGGCGCCGAAGTCGGCTTCACCGTTGGGGCAGTCCTGGTTCCACTGGGCAGCGCTGCTGATCGGCACGCCCCGGTAGCCGGAGAACCAGTAAAGGAAATCCACCGCCGGCCGGCGCTGCATGTGGATATTAACCTCGTAGTCATTGACGATTTCGACTTCACTGCCCGGATCAGACCGGAAGTAGTCCGAATAGGAGGCCCGACACTCGGGATTGGTGTAGTACCCCAGAGAATGTTTGACGTCTTTGGCGGTGAATTCGCCCCAATCGTCATGCCATTGCACACCTTGCCGCAGTTTGAAGTTCCACATCCTTCCGTCAGGGCTGATGCTCCATTCCGTGGACAGCATGGGCTCGTAGGAACCGTCGAACCGACCCGCATCCACCATGAACTCGGACGACATCCGGTAGTTCACTACGCCGGAACCGGTCACTTCGCAGTCCAGCATGGATTCCAGCGAAGGGGGATCCAGCACGGCGATGAGCCGATTGGTTACCAGCTCCCCTTCCGTCTGCGGCGCCAGGGTTGGCCGCGGGGTAGCCTGCAGTACGGAAGCCCGCTGCGTGGGGGTCGGCGCCAGCGTGGCTCCTTGCGGAACCGGGGTATTGGTGGCCCGAACCTCCACCGGCGCTTGGGTCGCAGCGGCCGGCTGGGCCGGCGCCGGCGCGGCCGGCGCGGCCGGTTCTTCTGCGGCGCCTCCGCAACCGATTATCACCAGCGTGGTTGCCAGCGCAATCGCCAGCGACACAATGGGAAATCTCGAAAAACGTCGGTGTACCATACGGGTCCTCCGGTAGCGTTATAGCGGAGATCCGATCACTGGCGTGCGGTTTCGATGCGGCAATCGTAGCCAGACCATGGCCAGCGTCCGTCCGGACCTCCTGATAGTGAAGGCAATATAGGAAAACGGATTAGCCTAGTCAATCGTGCAATTCCTCTTTGCCATTACGAAATACGTAAACTCAAACCATATACAACGTGATTATCGGAGATATACGGCGTGTTATTGTTCATGGAGTGGGATCAGGTTACGTTTCGCGGAAAAGACATCATCAAAGTTCCGAATATGTAATATAGGGCAAGGCGATGTATCGGCAGGGGTGATATTGATAACGCGCAACGACCGCCCCCGCCGCGCTTGGCGGGGGCGGTCGCTTACGTCTTTGGGTGTCCGTTCGGCGTGACCTGGCGCTACATCACCGCTTCCGCGATCCGGTCGATTTCATCCAGAGCGCTGGCGCTGGTCGTATCACCCAGCCTGACGATCACCCGGTTGGCGCCCGCTTCCTCAAACCTGGAAAGGATGTCGCGATCCGGCGCCTGACCGAAAACGGTGATGTCGATGCCCGATGGATCCCGGCCCGAGGCCTCGGCAAGCTCTTCGATGGCGGCCTTGCCGGCGGCGATCTGGTCGGGGCTGGAGGCCGTCGGCATCCAGCCGTCACCCCACCGGGCCACCCGACGGAAAACGTTCCTGGCGTTGCCTCCCAAAAGAACCGGCGGGCCGCCCTCCTGCGCCGGTTTCGGATTGCACTGGACCGGCGGGAAGTCGTAATACTGCCCGTGGTATTCGGCGGCGTCCTGAGTCCACAGGGCGCGCATCACCTCTATGGCCTCTCGGGCTTGCGTCCACCGGTGGTCGAAGTCACCGCCCATGATCTCCGTTTCTTCCCGCAACCATCCGGTTCCGATCCCCAGAATGAAACGCCCTCCGGAAAACCGGTCCAGGGTCGATATGGCCCCGGCCAGCACCAACGGGTTGCGCTCCGGAATGAGCGTGATGCCCGTGCCCAGCTTGATCCGGCTCGTTACCGCCGATGCCCGGGCCAGCCCTATGTAAGGATCTCCCATGTCCGCCATGTACGGCGGGATAGACCCGTCGGGTGACCCCGGGTACTTCGACACGGGGTTGACCGGCATCACCGGGTGCTCCGGCAGCCAAATGGACTCAAACCCGGCGTTTTCCGCCCGAGCGGCGATGTCAGCCACGTCTATAGAGTTCGTCGAAATCGACATGTTCAAACCGATGTCCATGGTTGCCTCCAGGGGCCAGCGTCGCACGCCGCGTTTGCCGGGATGATAGCATCGGCCCTCACCCCCGTCCATGCGGTATTCAAGTAGCCGATGATATACTGAACGCCGGTATTTCTTCGTTTCGAGAATTGCACGTTCATAATCGGGAAAACTGCGATGCCTCTATACATAATGCTCGCCAGCTTTACCGGTCGAGGCCGGCGAATGGGCCAGGAAAACCCCAATCTGCTGAGCGAAGCCGCCAACGACTCGGAAACGCCGAGCAGCAAGGTTTTGACTCAATATGCAGTGCTGGGACGCTATGACTTCGTCATCATCACCGAGGCCGAGGACAATCAGTCCGCCGCAAGGTTGTCGCTTGACCTGGGGGTGCGCGCCGGGTTGAACATTGAAACACTGCCGGCGCTTCCCATCGGCATTCTTTCCGATGAAGAGCACATCAGCATCCTGCGGGATGTGGCGGTAGCGCTTGGCGTCCCCAACGGCCCCGACGAAGTCGACCAGGAAACCGACGATTCCTGGCGATTGCCCGACGAACCCGACTAGACACATCCGAACCCAAAGGCGGGAACTGGTATGCCCAACGCGCGTCCACCTACCGTGATGACCATCGCCGGTTCTGACTCCGGAGGCGGGGCCGGCATCCAGGCGGACCTGAAAACCTTTTCGGCTATGGGTGTGTTCGGCACCTCGACGCTCACCGCGATCACTGCCCAAAACACCGTGGGCGTCAGCGCGGTGCATGAGATTCCCACGGACATCATCGCCGCGCAAATTGACGCGGTGATCACGGACATCGGGGCCGACGCGGTTAAAACCGGCATGCTGTCATCCAGCGAAATCGTGGAGACGGTCGCCGAGGCCATCCGGCGCCACGCCGTCGCCAACCTCGTGGTCGATCCGGTGATGGTTGCCAAGAGCGGAGATCGTCTGCTGCGTGAAGAAGCGATCCAATCCATTTGCGGCTCCCTGATTCCGCTGGCGGCCGTGGTTACGCCCAATATTCCCGAGGCCGAAGATTTGACCGGGCGGTCGATCCGGTCCGATGATGATGTCCGCGAGGCCGCGACGCGCATCGTGTCCATGGGTGCTCGCTCGGTGGTGGTCAAAGGCGGCCATCGGGATGGCCCGCCCACTGACGTTCTCTATGATGGCCATACGTTCCAGGAGTTCACCACTGCGCGGATTCCTTCCACGAACACTCACGGAACCGGCTGCACCTTCGCATCGGCGGTTGCAGCCGGCCTGGCCCACGGGTTGGACGTGCCCGGAGCGGTGGCGGGGGCCAAGGATTACGTCACCGCCGCCATTCGCGCCTCCTATCCGATTGGTCAGGGTCATGGCCCGTTGCACCATTTCCACGCGTATTGGTGAAATCCGGGCTGCGCTATAATCGGATCTCGGTCAGGTTTGTTGGGTCCGCAGCCAGTGCGTGACCCTGTTCGCACTCAACGATGAGGTATTACCGCCATGCCGGCTTTTGACGTGGTTTCCAGCCGGGTCAGTTTCCCGGAACTCGACGCCGAGATCCTCGACTACTGGAAGGAGCGCGACGTGTTTCGCCGGTCCATCGACGACCGGCCCGACGCCCCTCTCTTCATGATGTACGAGGGGCCGCCCACCGCCAATGGCAGCCCCGGCATTCACCACGTGCTGGCCCGCGTTTTCAAGGACGTCATTTCCCGCTACCGCACGATGAAGGGTTGCCGGGTAATCCGCAAGGGTGGCTGGGACACCCACGGCCTGCCCGTGGAATTGCAGATCGAACAGGAATTGGGCCTGACCACCAAGCGAGACATTGAGGAGTTCGGCATCGCCGAGTTTAACCGGCGCTGCCGGGAGAGCGTTTTCCGGTACGTCAAAGAATGGGAGGTTATGACCGACCGCATCGGGTATTGGGTCGACATGGACGATCCCTACGTCACGCTGGAAAACGACTACATCGAAACCGGCTGGTGGATCCTCAAGCAGTTGTGGGATCGCGGCCTGCTTTACCAGGACCGCCGCGGCGCGCCCCATTGCCCCCGCTGCGTGTCCAGCCTGTCCTCCCACGAGGTGGCCCTGGGATACCGCGAGAACACTCCGGACCCGTCAACCTTCGTGACTTTCGAAGCGACCGAATGGCTTGACGGCGCGGAGCCGGACGTTCCATCGTATTTCCTGGCGTGGACCACCACACCCTGGACACTGCCCGGAAACACCGCGCTGGCGGTGAGCGCCGATGCCGATTACTCCATCGTTGAAACCACCAACGGCGCCGGCGACGCCATCAGAATAGCGCTGGCAACCGCGCTGCTCAGCGTTCTGCAACGCGATTACACGGTGGCGCGGGAAGTGAAAGGCAGCGACCTGATTGGCCTGTCCTACCGCCCGCTCTACGACGCGTCCGAATACGGAGCGCCGATCCGCCAGTTTCTGGCAAACGCGGACGGGCAAATCTCGCTGGAAGACGCCGATTCCTACTCTACCAAGGTGGTGTCGGCCGACTTCGTGAGCATGGACGACGGCAGCGGCATCGTTCACATCGCGCCGGCTTTTGGTGACGAGGACCTGGGCCTCGGACGCGAGCGCCAGCTTGCGTTCGTGCAGCCCGTCGACCTGCAGGGCATCATCACCGGCAATTACCCCTTCGCCGGCAAGTTCGTCAAGGACGCCGACCCGGAAATCCTGGCCGACCTGGAATCCCGCGGCCTCCTGTACCACCAGGGCGTGTACCGCCACACCTACCCGTTCTGCTGGCGTTGCGACACGCCCCTCCTCTATTACGCCAAGACGTCCTGGTACATCCGGACCACCGCGGTCAAAGACCGTTTGGTCGGGAACAACTCCCGGATCAACTGGTACCCCGAGCACATCCGAGAGGGGCGGTTCGGGGAATGGCTGCGCAACAACGTGGACTGGGCCATCTCCCGGGAACGGTACTGGGGAACTCCTATTCCCATCTGGCAGTGCGACGGGTGCGGAGAGACGGACTGTGTCGGCGGCGTTGAGGAATTGTCCCAGCGATGCGGCCGCGATTTCGATGACCTGGACCTGCACCGGCCGTACGTTGACGACGTCACCTGGCCCTGCTCTTCCTCCGATTGCCCGGGCGTATTTCGGCGGATTCCGGAGGTAATGGACTGCTGGTTCGACTCTGGCATGATGCCTCTTGCGCAGTGGCACTACCCGTTCGAAAACCGCGACATCGAGACCGACGGACGGCTCCCCGCCGATTACATCTGCGAAGCCGTGGACCAAACCAGGGGCTGGTTCTACAGTCTCCACGCCCTTTCGACCCTGCTCAAGGACGACGTTGCCTACCGCAACGTCATCTGCCTGGGCCTGATCCTGGACGGCCGCGGCCGCAAAATGAGCAAGCGGCTCGGCAACATCGTCGAGCCGGACAGCATCCTCGACACCCACGGCGCGGATGCCCTGCGTTGGTATCTGTTCACCGCGTCGCATCCGGGCGAACCGCGGCGCTTCTCCGACCGCCTGGTGCAACAGACCCTGCGGCAGGTGCTGCTGACCCTGTGGAACGTTTACTCCTTCTTTACGAACTACGCCAACATCGACGAGTTCGAGCCGTCTCAGATACCCGAGGGATGGCGTCCGGAAGCCGATCTCGACCGGTGGATACTGGCGGAGCTCAACCAACTGGTCCAGGTCGTTGACGATCACCTGGACAACTACAATCCCACCGACGCCGGCCGCCGGATCGCTGAGTTCATCGACGTGCTGTCCAACTGGTACGTCCGCCGTTCGCGCCGCCGCTTCTGGAAGTCGGAAAACGACGCGGACAAGCTGGGCGCCTACGCGACCCTGTACCGCTGCCTGACGACAGTGGCCCGGCTGATGGCGCCGCTGGCGCCCTTCGTGTCCGAGCAGATGTATCGCAACCTGGAGCTGCGGTACCAGGCCGACGCGCCGGACAGCGTGCATTTGTCCGCCTACCCGCAGCCCGACACTTCGCTTATCGACCGTCCCATCATGGACGCGACCCGACTGGCAATTCGAGTGTCCAGCATGGGCCGCGCGGCCCGCAGCAATATGGGCCTAAAGGTGCGCCAGCCGCTAGCCGAGGTTGTGGTGAAAACACGGTCGGAATCGGAGGATGCCTACCTTGATCAGGTAGGGCCGCAGATCCTGGAAGAACTGAACATCAAGAAGCTCCGCGGCCTCGACGATACCGACACTGGGCTGCTTGCGGCAGTGCAGGCGGAAGCGGACGGGGATGGAGCGGTGTCGGTGGCCGACTATTCGACGGCTTTCGACTCCGGCTACATGGTCGCAGTCTACGCTCGCATCACGCCTGAACTGGCCGACGAAGGACTGGCCCGGGAGCTTGCCCACCGGATCCAAAACCTGCGCAAGGGCGCCCGGTTTGACATCACCGACCGCATCGTCACCTATTACGACGGCCCCGACAACGTCGCTCGCGTCATGAGCATCCATGGTGACTACATCAAGCAGGAGACGCTCAGTGACAATCTGTTTGACTCGGTCAGTGAGGACGCCGCCAAATCTGAGACCGCCCAGATTGAAGGCATGGAAGTGACGCTGGGAGTGCGCCTCTCGAACGGCGCCTGACCGGGAATGCCGGAACTTCCCGAGGTTGAAAACACTCGCCAGTACCTGCTCCGCAGCGGACTGGTGGGCCGTCGGCTGGGCGTCCCGGAAATCACTTGGGCGAATACCATCCGCCAACCGTCGGTTGGAGAGTTCATCGAGGGCGTGGCTGGCAGAACGGTGACCGACCTGCAGCGCCGGGGCAAGTACCTGATTGCCCCGTTGGACGACGATCAGTTCCTGGTCCTGCACTTGGGCATGACCGGCAGCCTGCGCATCCACGATGCCCGGCGCCAGCCGCCGCCTATGGTCCGGCATACCTTCCCGCTGGACGATGGTCGGGAGATGCGGTTCGTCGACCCCCGCAAGTTCGGGCACCTCTGGCTGCTGCCCGACCCGGTCGATGCGATGAAAAGAATGGGCCCGGAACCGCTGGAACCGGGCTTCACGCCCCCCGTCCTGGCGGAGCTTCTGGCCGGCCGCAAAGCGCCGATAAAGGCTATTCTGCTCGACCAATCGGTGATCGCCGGGTTGGGCAACCTCTACGCCGACGAGGCGCTGTTCTTGTCGGGAATACACCCGGAACGGACGGCGAATAAGCTGGGCGATGACGAGACCCAGGCTCTGCACTCGGCAATTGTCCAGGCATTGTCGCACTCTGTCGCCGCCTATGCCGCAGCGCGGGAAGCCGAATGGCCCGACCCGCCGGTGGCGCTCTCGCCGTGGTCGGTTCCCAGGTTGGCCGACGAGCCATGCCCGAATTGCGGAGGCACGGCGCAGATGGTGCGCGTGCGGGGACGCAGTTCCTGGCACTGCCCGCGGTGTCAACCGGTCGGTTGATCTCACGCGTACCCAGTTTGACCACTACGGGAGCCAATTTACATCGACATACAGGATAGACCGGATGATGGCGCGCGGGTGAGGCGTTCAATTTTCAGCATCGTCAAGAGCGCGGAAGCGTTCACAATAATCAATCAAATCCTGTTCATCCGGTGCATCGATGTAAAAGACAAAATGGGTACGCGTGAGGCCGGTTGATGGCAGACCGTTCAGCCTGCGCCAGGGCCGCCGCTGGCAACTTCTGACACTTTAGTGGGCGCTCCGACAGCGCGACGCGGTGAGCGCCGGGTTTATTGACGGCATGGCAATTCCGCCCGTACACTGTGATTTGCCAAGCGGATCCTGCCGCCGGTTAATTCGCCGGCTGTCCGCGTTGATAGCGCACAATTTACGGCAATTGTCGTTGGAGGCTTTTTATCATGGCCGGTTACCGCAAGCATGAAGCGCAGGAATGGGCCTGGCAAACCCTGAAGGGGCAATGGACCACTCTGGTAACGCCCTTCACGCCGGACAACCAGGTGGACACGGAAGGTCTCCGCCGGAACGTCCGCCACGTTCAGAGTTTGGGCGTGCGCGGCGGCGGCTGCACCTGGAATATGGGCGAATTCTGGAGCCTGACTGAAGGCGAGCGTCGGGTGGTGATGGACACGGTCGCCGACGAAGCCGCCGGGCACTGGCTCATCGGCGCCCACGTAACCGACACTTCGGTGCGGGAGAGCATTGCGCTGGCCCAGCACGCTGAGCGCCGCGGGTTCGACCTGCTGATTATTGCTCCCTCGTACATGGTGACCAAGACCGAGGACCAGGTGGTCGATTTCGTGCGCCAGGTCGCCGACAACACCGAATTGGCGATGATGTTCTACAACTCACCGCAGTTCGGCATTACCATCAGCCCCCAGGGGTTGAAGCGCCTGTGCGCCATCCCCAACGTGGTCGGCGTGAAAGAGGCGAGTTTCAATCAGCAGATTTCCATCGAAACCCACTTGCTCGTCGGCCGCGACGCGGTCATCAGCACTCCCGACGAGTGGATCTTCCACAAGGCCAAAGAACTGGGGTTCCACCAGCAGGTGATGTTCGCCAACACCTCCGACTGGCGTTTCGACACTCCCAGGCACAACTACTACACCCAGTTCATCGACCGCGCCACCGCCGGCGACCTCGACGTGGAGTTCTACAATCACTACCTGAAAGACATCAAAGCGCTGTCCGACAAGTGGTGGGGCGGCACCATGAAAAAGACCGGCGGCGCGCTGCCGGTGTCCATGTGCAAGGCTTGGGGCGAGATGATGGGCATGGCGGGAGGAAGCGTTCGCGCTCCGCTGCATGACCTGACCCACGAGGAGAAGGCCCAGCTTTGGAGTGAGCTGGAACCGCTGCTCCCCCGCGCCGCTGCGCCTGCCGCTCCGGAGCGCGAAGTGATCCAGGGGCGTGCGCATGCTCCGTGGCTCAACGGAAACGGCGTGCGTGATGGCCGCAGCGGCCTTTCCGAGTCGGGCATGATGCTGCTGGTCAGCGCCCAGGATAAAGCCGAGGCGCTGGAAGCCGACCGCGGCGGCGCCGACATCATCGATCTGAAAAACCTGCAAGAAGCCTTGGTGGGCTCTGCCCATCCCAGTCTGGTCAGGGAAGTGCGGGAGATCATCCCACCGCACAAGCACGTCAGCGTTACTCTCGGCGTGGTTCCCAACCAGCCCGGTACCGTGGCCATGGCCGTGCACGCGGCGGCGATGATGGACGCCACTTCGGTAAAGGTTGGTTTCCAGGTGGCTGACTACGATATGGCGGTAGAGGTGCTGCGGGAATCTCGTGCCGCCATCGGCAACGCCGAAACCAAGTTGATCGGCTCGCTGTTCGCCGACAACCTGCTCTTCGACGGAGGCCTCGACCCTCACCTCATGGTCAATTTGGCCATCGACGGCGAGTGCGACGGCTTCCTGATCGACACCCTGACCAAAGACGGTCGCAACCTGTTCGACTTCATGCCAGAACCCGTGCTCCGTGACATGGTCATGCATGCAAAACAGGAAGGCCTGAGCACTGCGCTCAGCGGGCATCTCAAGCTGGAAAACCTGGACGAGCTGGCCCGCATCAATCCCGACATCGTCGGTGTTCGCGGCGCCGTATGTTCCAGCGGCGAGCGGGACCGCGCTGTGGCCTGGGAGGCGGTGGCCTACTTCAAGGAGCAGTTGGACCTCCGCAAGAGCGGCCTGATCGACGTGCGCGCTCCGGTCGGCGCTGCACCCCGCGGCAACGGCTACGGGAATGGCAATGGAAACGGCCACGGAAACGGTTGGACCGTGATCGATGGCCGTGGCAAGAACTGCGCCGGCGTCATTGCGGCGTTGAGCCGCCAGATGGAATACGACCGCAGTTCCTTCATCGAGGCCATCCTCCACGACGCGCTCAACATCTACGACGTCATCTACTGGGCCGAGCAGGCCGGACACCGTCTGTTGACCCAGCGCAAGGAAAACGACGGCACCCTGCGGGTGTTGATCGAGCCCTATGGCAACGGCAATCACTGATGGTCCGCCGCCAGTGGCGCGGGACGTTCAGAGATCTTCAACGGGGCGGGAGTGATCCCGCCCCGGCCTTTTCCCGTTTCGAGTTCGTTGACCGCGTTTTGAGGCCGCCATATAATCCCCGCAGACCGACGCCGAGCGGGAACGCTCGTACCTGAGTACGCCGTAATGGCGTCGGCGAGGGAGGGCTTATATGGCTCGTTTCGATTATCTGGAGCCGCACTCTTTGGATGAGGCGCTCGGGATGCTGGAGAAACACGGTGCCCGAGCGCGTCTCGTTGCCGGCAGCACCGATTTCCTGGTTCGATGGCGTACCGGTGTGTGGCGACCCGAGATTGTGGTCTGCATGCAGCACGTCCCGGGGTTGGACGGTCTGCAGTTCAACGATGACGATGGCCTGTCCATCGGCGCAATGGTCACTGTCCAGGACATCGAGCAGAACGCCATCGTGCGAACCCGCTATCCCGCATTGGCTGCCGGCGCCACCGCCTTTGCCGGTGTCCAGGTGCGCAATCTCGCCACCGCTGTCGGCAACGTTTGCAATGCCTCGCCGGCCGGGGACACGCTGCCCGCGTTACTGGCCTACGACGCCCAATGCCGTATCGTGAACTCCAACGGGGAGCGTTGGGCGCCTTTGACCGAAGTTTTCGTCGGGCCGGGTCAAACCGCGGTGAGCGCGGGAGAGATTATGACGGAACTTCGGCTGCCGACTCCGCCGCCGAACTCGGGCGGCCTGTACATCAAGCACAGTCCACGGGGCGCGATGGACATATCCGCAGTGGGCGCCGCTTCCGTGGTGAGCGTGGGATCCGACGGGACCTGCGCCTCGGTCAGGATCGCATTGGGCGCCGTAGCCCCCACGCCCATACGGGCCTTCGGAGCCGAGGGTCGTCTGATCGGCCAGGTTCCTACGGACGAAAACATTGCCGAATCCGCGCGGCTGGCGGCCCAGTCGTCCCGTCCCATCGCCGACGTGCGAAGCGGCGCGGAGTATCGCCGGGAAATCGCCCAGGTCCTCACCGAACGTACCCTGCGACACGCCGCGCTCACCGCGCTCGGCGACGTTCCCGATTTTGACGATGTCCGGCGCCTGGCCGTGCAAACCGCCTGGTAACCGGCCGCGAGGTTGACAACATGAAACACCCACTCAATCTGAACATCAACGGCGAAAACCGGTTGATGCTGGTGGAACCGTACTATTCCCTGCTGGACTGCCTGCGCGACGAAGCCCAGTTGACCGGCGCCAAGAAGGGCTGCGACGAGGGCGACTGTGGAGCCTGCACCGTGCTGATGGACGGCAAACCCGTGACCTCATGCCTGGTATTGGCCCACAGCGCCCATGATTCCGCTATAACCACTATTGAGGGACTGGCTGGCGTGGATGGTCTGAGTCCCGTGCAGAAAGCGTTCGTGGAACATGGCGGCCTGCAATGTGGGTTCTGCATCCCCGGGTTGATCATGTCGGCCACGGGCTTCTTGCAGGAGAATCCGAACCCTACGGAGGAGGATGTCCGTTTCGCCATCGGCGGCAATCTGTGCCGGTGCACCGGCTACGCGCGTGTGGTGGAGGCGGTCATGGCCGCAGCGCAAGGAATGAGGGAAACCCCTCCTGCCGCCGAGGACGTTTAGTGGAGCACGTGATATGGAAAAACAAGTGACACTGTTCAACAGCTATTTTGGACGCTGGGCCTTTGATTTCACAAACGACGATTCTTCAAATGTCAGAGGGCGCTGGGCCATTGAGTTGCCATCTGAGGCAGTTGCAAACCGTCAAGCCGGTGTGCTCCGCTGGATGGACGGCGACAGCTGGATGATTTGGTTCAAGTTTGGCGAGGATGAAAACGGGGAATACTTGGAATTCTATGCGGCGCATCATATGACCAATGCTCGTCACTCCAGGATTTATGCCGACGGTAGGGTCATGCCTCTAATTGATGGCTACGTGGAAGGTTTTCCTCGTGATGTGAGTTCACTGGGGTTCAGTGATACGCCAGTGTACGATCTTCCTCCCTTACCAGTTCGTCAAGCAATCTATCGCAGAGCGTCCGGCAGCAGAAGGAATCGAGAGGTCTGAGATGACAACGCAGTTCAAAGTTCTGGAACGCAACTACCCTCGCGTCGACGCGTATGAAAAAGTTACCGGGCGCGCCACGTACGCTTCCGATGTGTATCTGCCGGGAATGCTGGCCTGCAAGCTGTTGCCCAGCACGCGAAGCCACGCCCGCATTGTGCGGCTGGACACCAGCAAGGCCGCGTCGCATCCGGGGGTGAGATGCGTCGTCACGGGTACGGATTTCCCGGATTTCCGGTTCGGCTCCGGCGCTTTGCGCGACCGGTACGTCATGCCGCGTGAGGTGGTCAACTTCGTCGGCGAGCCGATCGCGGCAGTAGCGGCTGACGACGAAGCCGCCGCGCAGGAAGCTATCGAGCTCATCGAGGTGGAGTACGAAGATCTGCCCGCGGTCGTAAATCCGCTGTCGGCAATGGGTTCCGGAGCTGCCACGGTTCATCCGGAGTTGGAGAACTACGAAGGATACGGGTTCACTCTAGGACATAACGTCAGCACGTTGCTGGACGCCGACCGGGGCGACGTTGATCAGGCTTTCCGGGACGCCGACGTGGTGGTGGAGGACGTCTATCGTTCCCAGGGGATCAATCAGGGATTCCTGGAACCGATGGCCTGCGTCGCGGATGTTGAGCCCAATGGCCGGCTGGTGATTTACGCTTCGACCCAGGGCCCGTACCAGATCCGGGCGGCGCTGGCGAGCGTCCTGGAAATTCCGGTATCCCGAATCCGGGTCGTCGCTATGGAACTCGGCGGCGGGTTTGGCGCCAAACTGAGGCTCGCTTTCGAGGCGTTCCCGGCCCTGTTGGCGATGAAAACCGGGCGACCCGTGAAACTGGTGAACACCCGCGAGGAAGTCTTCACCATGAACGGGCCCCGGCTCCCGGTGACCAACTACATCCGGTCCGGCGTGATGCAGGACGGTACCATCGTCGCTCGCGAGGCCTACACGATCTTCGACGTGGGAGCTTACTTGGGCGCTGGCCCCAACTCCGGCATTGGTCACGGCATTGGCGCTTACCGGGTGCCCAACTTCCGACTGCGCTCCTACGGCGTATACACCAACAAGATCTACGTGGGTTCGTACCGGGCCTCCGGGGTCGCCGACATGACCTTCGCCGTCGAGTCCCACATGGACCGCATCGCCCATGAGTTGGGAATGGACCCATACGACCTGCGCGTCAAGAATGCCCTGCGTGAAGGCGATGTCTCGGTGAGCGGAGCAGTCGTCCCCACCAATGGCCTGATGGAAACCCTCGATGCCATCAGGGAAAAGATCGATTGGCCTCGTGACCTGGAGGACGGCCACGGTGTGGGATTGGCCTTGTGCGAGTGGAGGAGCGGCAGCGGCCCCTCGACAGCGTCGATCAGCGTCAACGACGACGGCACGGTGAGCTTGCTGACCGGCTCGGTGGATATCTCGGGCAGCGACACCTCCCTGGCGGCCATAGCAGCCGAGGCCCTGGGCATACCGATGGAAAAGGTGGTGGTGGCCAAACGCGACACCGACCTGGCGCCGTACACGGGTCAATCAGGCGGCAGCCGCATCGTGTACAGCCAGGGCACGGCGGTGCAGCGCGCGGCCGAGAACACCATCGAAAAGCTGACGGCCCTTGCGGCCGAGCGTTTGGGCCTCCCCGAGGATGCTCTGGCCTGTGAAGACGGCCGCATCTACGTGATGGACAACGAACCGCAGGGCCTCACTTTCGCGCAGTTGGCGGCGGCCAGCATCACGTCGCGTGGCGGACCGATCATCGGCACCGCTTCGCTGTCCAGCATGCCCTACACCCCGGTATTCGCCGCCCAGGCCGCCGAGGTCAAGGTCGACCGGGCAACCGGGCAGATCAAAGTGCTCCGCTACATTCAGGCCCAGGACGTGGGGACTGCCATCAACCCCATGGCTGTCGAAGGGCAGCTTGACGGTGGGGTCGTCCAGGGCATTGGCCGGGCCCTGACCGAAGACCAGCAGTTCGACCCCGAGACGGGCGCGGTCCGCAATCCGTCCTTCGCTTCGTACCTGATGCCTCTGGCAATCGACCTTCCCGAACTCGAGAACGTGCTCATCAACGTCCCGGCGCCGGACGGACCCTTCGGCGCCCGCGCGGTGGCCGAACCCCCCGGATTCGGTCCGCCGGCCGCCATAGCCAACGCGGTATACGACGCGGTGGGTGTCCGCATCAAGGAGTTGCCGTTATCCGGCGAGCGGGTGCTCGCCGCCCTGAACGGCCAGGACGCGGAAATCGACTTCGACGTTGATGCCCTCAGGCGGGCGGAGGGTGTTGCCGCCGACTAAACGGCGTCAGGATTTGGAACCGGGGCGGGCTCACGCCCGCCCCGAATTTTCCGCCTCAGTCGGACCGTCCGTACACGTGCGACGGAGTCACCAGGACTGCGAAGCGACGGTCGTCCCGCATCGCCTGGTCGTACTCAGGCCAGTTGGGATGCTCTTCTCCCGCGGCGGTGCGGTACACGTCGCGCAGCGTTTCCCGGTATTCGTCGGCCGAGACTTCATTGACCCCGACCAGCCTGGCCTCCCCCTCGAGGACCAGGAAGTTGCGCCAGTCGCCGGTGCCGACCAGGATCGTGCAGCGAGATTCTCGCCGCAGATTCCGGAGCTTGGCACGGTCGGCAGTGGTCGTAAAGGCCACACCGTCCCCATACAAGCCGCAAGTAACAATGCTCATCTGTCCGGCGCCGTTCCGGCGGAAAGTGGTCAACGCGCCATTGTGATTGGCTGACAAAAACTGGCGTTGGGCTTCGGTTAGCATCGAAATCTCCTTTTGGTGGGCGGGACGCCACCGGTCAACTTGATTGGAATGGTCAGCTCAGCCAGAATTGGGAACCGTCGCCGGTTTTGAGCACCTCGATCCTGACCGGGAACAGGTCTTTGAGCTCATCCAGGTGTGTGATGACGATGATCTTTTCGAAGTCATCCTGGATTGACGCGATGGCGTCCACGATGCGCTCGCGCCCGGCCGCGTCCTGGGTGCCGAAGCCTTCGTCGATGAACAGCGTCGGCAGAGGCAACCCCATGCGCTGGGCCAGCACCTTTGACAAGGCGATGCGCAGCGCCAGGTTGATGCGAAAAGCCTCGCCGCCGCTGAACAGATCATAACTGCGCGACCCCAGCTCGTCGCTGACCAGGATGTCCAGGGTCTCAGCCACGTTGCCGGATTGGCGCACCCGTTGAGTTTCCATCTTGACGGCCAATCGGTTGTCCGTCATGCGACCCAGCAGCAGGTTCGCCTCGGCCTCTATCCGCGGAACGGCGGCGTCGATGAGCATCGCCGGAACGCCACTGCGGCCGAAGGCGTTGTAGAGATCGGAGTAGACGCCCTGTTCCGTATTGGAGGATGATCGACGACTTTCCAATGCATCAATCTCTTCAAGGTACGAAACTCGGCGCTCCGCTTCTCCGTGCAGCCTTCCCTGCCGGGCGAGGAGCGCGTCGCGGTCGGCGAGAAGACGCTCCACGGCTTTGTCCGCATCCGCCGCCTCTCGTTCTCGCTCGGGCAGGTCCGCAACCGCAGATCGAGCAGCGTCCAGGGTCGCCTGGGCGCTTTGCATCTCTTCATTGAGCCGGACCAATAAATTGTTGGTCTGGCCCAACGACGTCTCATCCGCGGGCAACCGGGCGCGCGAGTCCTGCAATCTTCGCGACTCGTCGTCCCAGTGTTGCAGGGCCCGGACGTTCGCGGTGGCATCGTCGAGCCTCTGCTCATCGTATCCCAGTGCGACGATCGCGCTGTCCACTTCGTCCAAAGCAGCGCGCTCGTCAAGCGCAAAATTGTCATGGGCCAACGTTTTCTGCAACCATTCCAGGCGCGGCAGCGATGTTGCCAGCTGCTCGGCGGCCGCTTCGCATTGGCGCTGTTCCTGTTGCAGGCGACCGCGCTGCTGTTGGATCCGCTGCCGACGATGGGTAAGGGAGGCGTCGCCGTCGGCAATCCTGGTTTGCAGGCCCTCGAACCTGGCGGACAAACCTTGCAGGGACCGCTTGATTTCATCGTGAAGGGCGAGTTTGGCCTGGATCTCGGCGTCGTACCAGGCTGAAATGTCACCGCAGGCGTCCTCGCTGAGCGGTGTCCGGCAAAGGGGGCACACTGCGTCCGCCGTGTGCATCTCCCTCTGCCTGGCCCGCAGATCTTTTCCCTCTGCGACGCAACGGGCCAGATCCGCCTGCGCCAGGGTGATGTCACGTTGCAGGTCGCCGGATTCGGCGATCTCCTCGTCCAGCATGGCCTGGTCGGCGGCCAGAGCCGCCTCCGCATCTTCCAATCCCAGCAACTGGCGGGCAACTTCCCTGGAGCGATCCGCCGTTGGGCGGAGCGCATTGTCCACGTGATGCTTCAACTGTGCCGCTTCGGCTGTAAGTTGCGCCTGGGTGCGCTGGACTACGGCTTGCAATTCGCTGCGTCGGTCGCGCAGCCGGCCATAATCAGCCCGCGAGACTTGCAGCCGCTCCATTTCGGATTGCGCAGACGCCAGTTCCCTTGCCCCTGCGCAGATTTCCTCGGAACGGCGCTCCAGGGCTCGGGCCCGGTCGATCTGTTCTGCAATGGCGGCCGCAGAGGTTTCGGCATGCTCTATATCGGTGCGGAGGTTGTCGATCCGTTGGCCCGCAATGGCCGCTTCCGCCTGCTTCTGGCGCAACGCGGCGACCGCGTCCCGCAGCCGGCCAGCATGGGCCGAAGTTTGCTCGATTGCTTCGCCCAGCCGGGAGAGCCGGATCGCTATCTCCCCAAGTTCTTCGGTGGGGTCGGGTATGGCGTCCACCAGATTGCGATTTTGCGCCAGCGCTCCCTCGGTGCGGACCACTTCCGATTGCCAGTGGTCCCGGCGCCCGGCCGCCGATACCTGCAAGGATTCGTAGAGGCTGAGGTCGAGGACGGACGCGAGTACCGCTTTTCGCTCCGCCGGGGTCTTGCGCGTAAATTCGTCCGCGCGTCCCTGCAGCAGGAACGCGGTATTGACGAAAGTGTTGTAGTCCATTCCGACCAGGTTCTGGATTTTCCAGATGGTCTCCCGAACCGAATTGCCGCTTACGGACCGCGGCTCTCCGGCGTCATCCAGGATGAACAGGTCCACTTCGGTGCGACCCTGTCCCGTGCGGCGCCGTCGGCGAATGGCCCGATACTCCTGCCCGCGCGCCAGAAAATCCAACTCAACCCGGCATTCCGACTCTCCATACGCGATCAGGTCGTTGTGGTTCTGGGTGCCGGTGCGCGCCTGGCCCCACAGACACCAGGTCATGGCGTCCAAAAGCGCCGACTTGCCATGGCCGTTGGCCCCGCACAGGCAGGCTACATGTATTCCCCTCAGATCCAACGGCGGGACATCTTCCCGGTAGCACAAAAAGTTGCGGACCGAAAGCCTCAGAGGGATCATCGTGCGCCGATTGTATCACCAGGAAGATTGCATCCGGGTGGTTATGACGACGACGCCCGCCCCTCGGCCCGGGAGAGCGGTTGGACTACCAGTGATACAATTTTTGTCTAGGAATTCCGACGAACATGCCGAACCCCATAAACAACACCACCAAGGGAACCGGTCCCGTCATAGTTGTAGAGGAACTGCGAAAGCGCTACGGCGACATCCAGGCGGTTGACGGGGTTTCATTCGAGGTGGAACGCGGTGAGGTGTTCGCCCTGCTGGGCCCGAATGGGTCCGGCAAAACCACCACCGTCGAAATCATCGAGGGCATGCGTTCCGCCGACAGCGGACGCGCCACCGTGGCCGGCATCGACGTGAGCAAGAATCCCAACGCAGTCAAACAACTCATCGGCGTGCAGTTGCAGAGCAGCGCCTTCTTCGAACACCTGAAACTCGCCGAGCTGCTCCGTATGCTGGGAAGCATCTACCGCGCCAAGGTTGACCCGGAACCTCTCCTCGAGGCGGTGGACCTGGCGGAACGAAGGTCGGCGTCCTTTCGGACTCTCTCGGGTGGACAGAAACAGCGGTTCGCCATCGCGGCCTCGCTCGTCAACGACCCGGACGTGGTGTTCCTCGACGAACCCACCACCGGGCTGGATCCCCAGGCCCGCCGGCTGATCTGGGATTTGGCGAAAACCTGGAAGCGGGAAGGCCGCACCGTTGTCCTGACTACCCATTACATGGAAGAAGCCGAGGAACTGTGCGAACGCGTGGCGGTCATGGACAGCGGCAAGATCATCGCCATGGCGTCGCCGGCCCAGCTGATCGACCAACTGATTGCCCGAGGGTTCCACCGGGAACAGGAAGTGCGGCTGGCTACGCTGGAGGACGTGTTCCTCGATCTGACCGGCCGGACGCTTCGGGAGTTTTAGGATGCTCGCGAAGCCGGCCGTTTATCTCACCTGGTGGTCGATCAAGATGTGGTCGCGGGACCGCGCGGCGATGTTCTGGACGTTCTTCCTGCCCCTGGTCATCATGGTGATCTTCGGCCTGTTGAACTTCGGCGAACTGGGCAAAGTTGACGTCGGGATCGTTGACCGCGCCGACAACGAAGCCTCGAAGAATTTCATCGATGGCCTGACCCGGATCGACGCGCTGCGAATCACGACGGGTACGGCTGATGCCGAGCGCGCCGCATTGGCCGACGGAAAGCGCGACCTGGTGATCGCGCTGCCGGAGGATCTGGCCTCAGCCCCGGGCGGCAGCGAAATCGTCGCCTGGTACCACGGAAGCCGGCAAACCGAGGCGCGGCTGGGGCTCACGGTGATGCAGTCCGCCGTCGACGAGCTGAATTTTGCCATCACCGGCGCCGAGCGAGTGGTTACGCTGACCGAGGAGGCTGTGGAGGCGCGGGACCTGGGATACATCGATTTCCTGATGCCCGGCGTGATTGGCATGGCAATCATGCAGCTGGGGTTGTTCAGCGTGGCGTTCAGTTTCGTAACGATGAAACGTGAGGGAGTGCTGCGGCGGCTGCTCGCCACCCCGCTGAACCCCACCTCGCTGCTGATCGCCCAGGTGATCACCAAGCTGATCGTTGTGGTGATCCAGACCGTCATCCTCGCTGCGGTGGCGGTGTTCCTGTTTGGCGCGGAATTCGCCGGCAACTTTTTCGCGGTGCTGCTGGCGGCCGCAATGGGCGGAGCGGTGTTCCTGGCAATGGGCTTCGCCGTGTCCGGTTGGGCCCGCACGGAGCAACAGGCGGCGCCACTGGCCAACATAGTATCGCTGCCCATGATGTTTCTGTCCGGTGTATTCTTTTCCCGGGACGTTCTTCCCGATATCCTGCAAAGGGTCACCGATTTTTTGCCCCTCACCTACCTGGTCGAAGCCATTCGGGGCATGACGGTGGAAGGGGACACGGTTTTGATGCAATGGCCGAATTTTCTGGGCCTGGCGGTGTGGCTTGTGGTAGCGTTTGTCATAGCCAACCGCACGTTCCGCTGGGAGTGATCCTGCGAGCCCTCAAGACAAGCGCCGAGGCTACGGGAGTGAAACGGGATGTTTGACAATCTGACCGAACGATTGACCGGAATTTTCGGCCGCCTGCAGGGCAAAGGCCGCCTGACGGAAAAGGACATTGATGACGCGCTCGGCCAGGTTCGCCGGTCGCTGCTCGAGGCGGACGTGAATTTCCGCGTTGCCCGGGAATTCGTGGCGACGGTGAAAGATCGCGCGTTGACCGGTGAGGTTTTGGAAAGCCTTTCGCCCGGTCAGCAGGTGGTTAAGATCGTACACGAGGAATTGACCTCCGTATTGAGCGCGGGAGACCACCGCCTCACGCCGGCCAGCCAGTTGCCATCCGTGCTGATGCTGGTCGGTTTGCAGGGTTCGGGCAAGACCACCACCGCGGCGAAGCTGGCGTTGCAGATGAAACGGCAGCAACACAGCCCGATGTTGATTGCGGCGGACCTCCGGAGGCCGGCCGCAATCGCCCAACTACAGTCGCTCGGTAAACAGTTGGACATCCCGGTGCACTCCGAAGACCCGGGTTCCTCAACCCCGGCCAAGGTCGCCATCGCCGGGGTTCGCCGGGCTACCGAGTTGGCCCTGACGTGGGCCATCGTTGACACCGGTGGGCGTCTGCATATCGACGACGAGTTGATGTCCGAACTGGAAGATGTGAAGCAGGCGGTCTCTCCTTTCCAGACTATCCTGGTTGTGGATGCCATGACCGGCCAGGACGCGGTGAACGCCGCCGAGGAATTTCACCAGCGCGTGGGCCTGGACGGCTTGATCCTTTCCAAGATGGACGGGGACGCCAGGGGCGGGGCGGCGCTGTCGGTCACCAAGGTTACCGGCGTGCCGATCAAGTTCATCGGTACCGGCGAACGCAGCGACGCGTTGGAGCAGTTCCACCCCGACCGCATGGCCTCTCGCATCCTCGCCATGGGCGACGTGCTGACGCTCATCGAGCGCGCGCAGGAAGCGGTGGACGAGGAGAAGGCCCGCGAACTCGAACGCAAGATGCGCACCGCGTCATTCACGCTGGACGATTTCCTGGATCAGATCCAGGGAGTGAAAAAGATGGGCGGGCTGGCATCGGTGATGGAAATGATGCCCGGAATGGGTCGCCAGACCAAGAAGATGCAGGACCAGCTGGACGAGTCGGAGCTGAAGAAAACCGAAGCCATCATCCGCTCAATGACGCTGGAAGAGCGGGGAAAGCCGGAGATCATCAAGGGTAGCCGACGCCGGCGCATCGCGCTGGGCAGCGGCACCAACCCGTCCGACGTGAACCGGGTGCTCAACCAGTTCAAGCAAACCCAGCGGCTGATGCGCCAGTTTTCGAACAACCCCAAGGGGTTGATGCGGATGCTCCGCTGATGACCTTCGGTCAGGACCCGGCGATACGCCCGGAGCGAAGGGCCACGAACAGGTATGACGTGGCGTGTGATCTCCAGGGGGACCAGCGCTCGGAAAACGCGAGCAGTTGAGTGTCGTTAATCTCTTCGCCGTCGAAGTACAGGGCGCTGACGGTCCGGCGCAACGCCAGGTCACCGATCGGGAACCCGTCCGGGCGCGACAGAGCTCGGACCAGCACCCACTGCGCCGTCCATTGCCCGACGCCTCGCATCGCCACCATGCGTTTCACCACCTCGTCGTCCTCGAGTTCGTGCATGCCGGCGAAACCGTCGCCGGCATCCAGCGCGGCGCGCGCGATGCCCTGGATGTACTCAGCTTTCCGGAAACTGAGCTTGAGTTGGCGCAGGTCATCGACTTCGGCGGTTGCCAAAGATTCGGCCCGGGGGAAGGCATACCATTCGCGGTCGGCAACCGTGGCTCGGACACCGTAGGTCTCTATCAGCAGGCTGCGGATGATCCTGGCCACATTGGTCGCGATCTGTTGTCCCATGACTGCCTGCACCAGCGCCTCATAAACTGAGGCGGACCGGGTATTGCGGTACCCGTAGAAATCGTTGACCACGGACGCCAGCACGGGATCTCCGGCAACCGCATCGTAAAACGGCCTGAGGTCCTGGTCGCAACCCAGCAGCCAGGTGATCTGCTTCGCCGCCTGATCGGCGTCGGCGCCGGTGAGGTCGTCTCCGGTGAGCTCCACCGACAACTCGGGTTGGTCCACAGTTCCGACCGAGCGCACGGTCGCCAGCGCGACGCTGTCGCCCAGATCCAGGAGCCGGAGATACCGACCGTCGTTGTACTCCTCGGTCTTGAATTGCTGGTCTCTGGAATAATTGGGTTGACCGGCCGTCAGCTCGAAATCGTAGGGCGGAACCGGCCGGACAGTGGTGACCAGGGTGGTTTCCATCAGATTTGCACCTCTCCCAGGCTGGAGTATTGGGCGCCGCGGGGCGTGAGCACGCTTCGATACAACCGCACGGTATCGGGACGCCAGCTGCGGATGACCGGCAACCTGGCCCGGGTCACCGCATCGGATATCGCCTGGCGTTGTCGGGGGGTTACCTGGTCGCGTACTCGACCCAGCGTCAGGTGGGGTCGGAACGGGCGGCCATCCATCGACCAGCCAAGACCGGAAACCGACTGCTCGGCACGGCGGTGCCAGTCTTCCAGACTTTCAGCACCGCCGGAAACTCCAGCCCAGATCACCCTGGGGTTCCTGCCGGAGGGAAAGGTCCCCAGCGTCGACAGCGCCAGCGTTGGCGGGCTGGCCTCATCGAAGTTCTCGGCGATGGCGTCCAGGATTCGCGGCACGATTCGCGAGTCCGTGGGACCCAGGAATTTCAAGGTCAAATGAATGCCGTCCGGAGAAACCCAACGCACCCCGGAGGGCAGAGGCCGGCTCAACACCGCGATCGTCTCGGCCAGTTGACGGATCCATTCCTCCGGCAACGGCAGCGCGATGAACGTCCGCAGGGTTTCGGACGCGGCGCTCACGAGACCAACTCGGCGCGCCAGCGATTTAGTTCCAGATACCAGAAGGCCAAATCGTTCAGGGAGTAACGCGCGTTGGCCGGGCTGGGATTCGGCAGCACGAACACTCGGCTGGAGCCGATCAAAAGGTCCTGTCTGCCGAGCTCGAGGTTTCCGGCATTGTTGATGCCCTCGCCGTGGCGCAGATACGCGCGGTACGCCGTGAGGCCGTGGAAGCAGGCGATGCGCGGAACGTGACTCAGTAGTTTTTCACGCAGGGTGGGCGCGTCCCGGCGGTAGTCGGCAGACGTCAGACCGGATGCCTGACTGGTGGGACGTTTGACCACGTCGGTGAAGCCGATACCATCGGCCAGCAGCGAGGCGTCATCTCCGGGTCCGACAGGCCGGCCCACGAAATTCGCGGCAGTCAGAGCCGACCAAAACCGGTTTCGGGGGTTGGCAAAATAGTGGCCGGCCCGGACCGACCGGGTCGAAGGGTTCAGACCGATCAGGACGATGTCCAAACCGGGTTCCAGATAGTCGGGCAGGGTTTCCATGGGCTGATCGCCGGGGTTCACCAGCGAACAGGCATTGGCGCCCATGATTGCGTCGGTGTCACCCTGCGGCAGGCCGGCAGACCGAACGTGATCGATGACCCGGCGATGCTTGAGCAGCGGGTAATCGGTGCCGAAAAGAACGCGGTCGGCGCCGGCGACCGTGGCCGCCGCGGCGATTGCCGACGGACGATACAGATAAGGCAGCGCCGCGGTGTCGTACCAAACATTTTTCAAGGCGTCGGCAACCTCAGGCATCGCGGCATAGAAGGGGAGGCCTCCGCCCAGATGGGCGAATACGATGCGGTTTGCCGGGAAGTTCTGCGCGAGTTGCAGCAATCGATCCGGAGTTGAAGATCCTTTGCCGGGGTATTGGTGCCCCACGGGCTCAGAGGCATGGACCACTATCGGCGCGTTACGGGTGCGTAGCAGCGTCATCAGGGGGGCCATGACGGTGGGATCACCGATGTCGAACCCCTGGCTGTCGGCGTGAAGCTCTCCTATGCCCACAGCCCCGGCATCCAGGCACCGCGAAGCCTCGCGCACGGCTGCTTCGCCCCATGCCGGATTGACGGACGCGAAGGCGGTGATGCGGTCAGGTTGGGCCAGGGATGACTGTATGAGGTAATCGTTAACCTGTGCAGCGATATCCGGGTCAGTCCAGCCAAATCCCATGGCTACGGCGTGGTTGACGCCAGAGACGTCCATGGCTCGCAGCAGCTGTGCCGCGTCCGCGAAACGGCCGCCGGAGTCGGGGAACAGGGCGGCATAAGTGGCGTCCCGATCCGTCAGTTCATCGTGGCGAGAGGCGAAATCAGGAGGAAGAATGTGGCAGTGGCTATCGACAATCATCTACGGTATTCCGCCGTGCGACGGGTAAGAGTTCACCGGATCAGTATAGACCACCTGTCGGCAGGCCCCGACCTTCTGACCGGGAGCAACGCGGCCAACGTCGAACAACGATCATTGGCTTCGGTTCGCAGTTCAGACCGCGCGCACGTCGTCACGCGGAGACGGGCGTAATATTCCCGAGGGCCAATCCGGGAGGCGTTCGACGCCAGCATTCGACTGATCGGGCCGGAGGTCGCGTCGCGCTTATGGACAGGCTTACAGGCCGGGAATATAATCTTTCTGGCTCGCATTATTATCCCCTTCTATATCGCAGGTGACGTATTGGCAGCAGTCAACCAACCGCTTCAGACCGTTGAGGAGATGCGGGCAACGTCCCTGCAACTGAGACGCGACAGCCTGGAAATGATCTACGGGGCCGGCAGCGGCCATCCCGGCGGGTCGTTGTCAGAGATCGACATCCTGGTGGCCCTTTATTTCGGGGTGATGCGCTACGACGCCGCAGACCCCGCATGGGCGGACCGAGACCGGTTCATCCTCAGCAAGGGGCACGCTTCACCGGGATTTTACACAACGCTTGCGACGGCTGGATTCTTCGGACGGGAGGAACTGTCCTCCTACCGGAAGACCGACGGATTGCTGCAGGGCCACGCCCACCCGATAACGCCGGGTGTTGAAATGAACTCCGGTTCGCTGGGCATGGGGCTCTCCTTCGCGTTGGGTCACGCTCTGGCGGCTCGGTTGGACGGAAAAGACTACCGCGTGTTCGCGCTGCTCGGCGACGGGGAGTGCCAGGAGGGAGAGGTGTGGGAAGCGGCAATGTCTGCGGCGCACCACCGGGCCACCAATCTGACCGCCATCGTCGACCGCAACCGCATCCAGAACGACCGGTTCACCGACGAGGTCATGACCCTGGAACCCCTGGCGGACCGTTGGCGAGACTTCGGGTGGAACGTCATAACCTGCGACGGGCACGAGCACGTTGAGGTATTGCGGGCCCTGGAAACCGCATCGGAAGGCGGGCCAACGGCGATCATCGCCAACACCGTGAAGGGCAAGGGCGTCAGTTTCATGGAGAACAATCCCGCCTTTCACGGGCGAGCGCCCAACGCTGAAGAGTACGAAGCAGCGCTCAAGGAGCTGGCCTGATGGCGACACAACGGGCATCCGCGGCCACGCGGGAAACCTACGGCCGGACCCTGCTGACCATGGCGAACGACTACCCGGACATCGTGGTCCTGGGCGGCGACCTGAACGTGTCAACGTTCGTGCATCTCTGGCGGGACCAGTACCCCGAGCGGTTTTTCGACTTCGGGCCGGCCGAGCAGAACATCGTCGGCGTAGCCGCCGGCCTGGCCGCTGCCGGGAAGGTGCCTTTCGTCAGCACGTTCAGCGTGTTCGGCACAGGAAGGCCCTACGACCAGTTGCGGGTTCTGATTTCGCAACCGTCGTTGAACGTCAAGCTGGTTTGCACCCATGCCGGCATCCTTACCGGAGAAGATGGCATGTCGGCGCACGCGATCGAAGACCTGTCGCTTATGTGCGCGCTGCCATCGTTCACGGTGATCACGCCGTCGGACGCTCCCGAAACGGAGCAGGCGGTACGGGCAATCGCGAGCACGAAGGGGCCGGTCTACGTGCGACTGCCCCGAGCGGCTACGCAGATCGTCCATGACAACGGCTACAAGTTCGAGATCGGCGCCGCGGACGTGCTGAAGTCGGGTGGCGATGTGTCGATTATCGCGATGGGGTCCCTGGTGGCGCCGGCCCTGGACGCCGCCGATAGCCTGGCGGGACAGGGAATTGACGCACGCGTGGTCAATCTACACACGCTGGCGCCGGCGGACGAGGCGGCGATCATTGCCGCGGCGCAGGAGACCGGCGCCATCGTGACCGCCGAGGAGCATTACGTTCACGGAGGGTTGGGCAGCGTGGTGGCTGGAGTGCTGGCACGCAACTGCCCGGCTCCGGTAGAAATGGTGGCGCTGCACGGTTACACCAGCTCCGGCCCGGCCAACGAGCTGATGGAGAAGAACGGCCTGACTGCGGCGGGTGTGGAAGCGGCCGTCCACCGGGTGCTGAAGCGCAAGAGCTAGCTCAGGTCGCCAGTAACGTGGCTGGCCTCAGTGAAGATCGAACGGCCCGGTGACTACCCCGGGCCGTTTTTTCGGTAACGAGATTGGGCGGCAAGAACGGCGTCAGGTTCCGGAACCGGGGGGAGGGGATAGTGGCCCGTGGCCTCGACCGTTGCCGTTGCCGCCGGGGTAATCGTCGTATCCGGCATTGCTGAACACCCGGATCTCGTTGCCCTGGAACACGTGGAAGTGGTGCGTGTCGTGTTCGGTACCCACGGTGTTCAGCATGTCAGCGTCTATATCCGAGAGGATCTCCTCAATCTGCTCTGCGGTCAGGTTGGAATTCACCGCGATGGATACGTGAGCCAATCCGGGCATGAAGTGGGTGTCGATCCGACCCACTGGCTGCTCTCCGTCGAGGATGAGATATGCCTCGGACTGGGGCGTGCGAACTTCGCGTTCGTAGTCGAAGGGCATTAGTCCCGCCTCACCCGCGAATCTGACCGTCGCCGCGGACGATCCACTTGTAGGAAGTCAGCTCGCGAACGCCCAGAGGGCCGCGGGCGTGGAATTTTTCGGTGCTGATGCCGACCTCCGCGCCGAAGCCAAACTGCGCCCCATCGGTAAACCGCGTGCTGGTGTTGTGGTAGACGGCGGCCGCGTCCACTTCGTTGAGAAACCTTTCGGCGGCGGCGCCGTCCCGGGTGACGATGGCTTCAGAGTGGCCAGAGCCGTAGGTCTGGATGTGCTCCAGGGCATCGTCGAGGCTATCCACCACCCTCACGGCGGCGATGAGCGCCAGAAACTCACGGCCCCAGTCGTCTTCCTGAGCGGGGATGGTGTTGAATCCGCTGTCGGGGCCGAGGATGGTCAGCGCCCGGTGATCGCAACGCATCTCGACGCCGGCATCGTTCAACTGGCTGGCGATTCCGGGCAGGCAACGCCCGGCAACCTCGGAATGAACCAGCACGGTGTCCAGCGCGTTGCAAACCGTGGGTCGCTGGACCTTGGCGTTGTAAACGATGTTCGCGGCCATTTCGGCGTCGGCGTCGCGGTCGACGTAGGTATGGCACACGCCCACGCCGCCAGTCAGCACGGGCATGGTGGCGTGGGCGCCCACATAGTTGATCAGACCCGAGCCGCCGCGCGGCACAAGCAGGTTGATTTCGTCTTTCATCTGGAGCATGACGTCGACCAATGAGCGGTCAGTGTCGTCAACGAACTGCACGGCATCGGTCGAAAGACCCGCTTCGCCGATGGCGCGGTGAACCAGGTCAACCAGAGCCGTGTTGGATCGCAGGGTCTCCTTGCCTCCGCGCAGGAGACAGGCGTTGCCGGACTTGAGGGCGAGCGCGACGATATCGGTGGTGACGTTGGGTCGGCTCTCGTAGATGCTGGCGATGACTCCCAGCGGGATGCGACGCTTCTGGACGTCCAGGCCGTTCTCCAGCGTGAATCCCTCGATCAGCTCGCCAACCGGATCCTCGAGGGCGGCGACCCTGCGGACATCAGCAGCCATGTCGTTCAGACGACCCGACGTCAGGAGAAGGCGATCCAGGAAAGCGGCGTCAATGCCGTCGGCCTCCGCGTCCCGGTAATCGGCTTCGTTGGCTGCCAGAACAGGCCCCGGTTCGGCCTCCAGGGCGTGGGCGATGTTTTCCAGGGCATGGTTGCGGGTCTCGGCGGGCGTGCAGGCCAGCACGCCGGAGGCGGCCTGGGCGGCGACGCCCTGCTTGCGGAGGCGATCAGCGGCGTTCATTTTCTCTCCCGTCGCGAATTCCCGATTGCTGTCACAGCAGCACCAGGTTGTTCCGGTGGATGACTTCCTGGCCGTAATGGTAACCCAGAGTGTCCACTATTCGATCAGAGCGCATCCCCCGGATGCGCCGGACGTCGGCGGCCGCGTAGTTGGCGATACCGCAGGCGACGTGGCGATCGGACAGGTCCGATACATAGATGATATCGCCGCGACTGAATTCGCCGACCACGTTGCGGACGCCGGCGGGCAGCAAACTCACCGCGCCCTGACGCAGGGCCGACACGGCGCCGTCGTCCGCCACCACCTGGCCCCACACCGTATCGCCCACGCGCGACAGCATCCACCGCTTGCGAGCTTCAAGCTTGCTCTGGGCCGGCTTGAAGAAGGTACCGACGGGTTCCCCGCGGGCGACACCCACCAGCACCCCCGGGTTGCGCCCGCGGCAGATGGCCATGGCGATACCGGAAGTCGTGACCAGATTCGCGGCGTGGAGCTTGGTGGGCATGCCGCCGCGCGCCCAGGCGTTGCGGTGCTCGCCGGCCATGGCAAACACGCTTTCGTCCACGCGGTCAACCGCTTCAATCCGGGTGGCCGTGGGATCCGAGCCGGGGTCTGCCGTGTAAAGACCATCCACGTCCGACAGGATTATGAGCAGGTCGGCATCAATCAAGGCGGCGATCAGCGACGAAAGACGATCGTTGTCTCCGAATACCTCGCCGATTTCATCTGTGGCGACCACGTCGTTCTCGTTGACGATGGGGACAACGCCGAGATCGAGCAGGGACAGCAGGGTGTTGCGCACGTTGAGATATGACTGGCGTTGAGAGAGGTCGTGAAGGGTGAGCAGCACCTGGGCAACGCCAATATCGTGGCTGGCGAACAGGTCGGCATAGGTATGCATCAGCCGGCTCTGACCCAACGCCGCGAAGACCTGCCGGGTGGGAATATCCGGGATGGCGGGCGTCTCGGCGGCGGATTGACGGCCGGCAGCTACCGCCCCCGAGGTGACCAGGAGCATTTGAGCCCCATCCACTGCGTGGAGCTGGGCAATTTGGGCCACCAGGTCGCGCATGACGTTGAGGTCCAGCGCGTCGCCCGCCTCTCCGGTGAGAACGCTGGTGCCGGCCTTGACCACAATTCGATGGTAGGGAGATGCGTCCACGCCCTCAGCGGTCTCAAGCGATAACGTGGCGGGGTCAGTCGTGTGCCGCGAGATTGACATCGAAAAAAGTCCGGTTAACTCAGGGAGGTACCGCTGAATTATATCACCCGGCCGTGTTTACCCGTTCGGAACACCCTCGGGTTGGGGGCCGGTCGCGAACAGACGCCCTCTGAACGATTTCGAGCCCAGGGTACCGGACGCCCAACATCCAGCGCACTGCTCAAGCGGCTGCTCGGTAGCCGCATGTGATTGCCCGGCGACGGGAACGCTTGGACACGCGCAGTGAACAGGCGTACAATTTTTGCGCGGGGCTGGCCCATGGTCAGTCCCGTATCGGTGTGCGAAGAACGACCAACCATGGCTTGGGTGAACAATGGCGCTAACCGGATTGCTTTCGCTGTTTGCAGCACAACCGAGGATGCGGCGGCATCTGCGGAACGTGGATCGTCCGGGCGCCAGCGGGCCCCTGGCAATTGACGGCGACCACCAAGCGGTTTACGTCGGCGCTCTCTGGCAACTGCAACAGCGGCCCGTGGTGGTGATCACTCCCCGCCTGGAGGACGCCCGGCGACTTCACGACCAACTTTTAGAGTACTTGGGTGACGACGCGCCCGTGCACCTGTTACCCGAACCGGAAGTGCTGGCTTTCGAACGATTGGCGGTCGACGCGCGAACCGGCAACCAACGACTGTCCGCGCTGGTAGCATTGGCGAGCTATGACGCGTCGTCCGCCAACGGCGCGATACCGCTCGTGGTGACTTCGCTGGCTTCGGCGCTCAGGTTGACGTTGCCGCCGGAGGTGGCAACCGGCCGACACCCGGCCGTGAGCAACGCTCACGAATTGACCCGGGGACAGCGGATCGGATCGGTAGACTCGCTGCTGGCCGCATGGGTTGAACTCGGCTACCAACGGGAGCCGCAGGTAGAGATCCCCGGAACGTTCAGCCTGCGTGGAGGAATACTCGACGTTTTTCCGACCGACGCCGGCTTGCCCTACCGGGTGGAACTTTGGGACGACGAGATCGACACCATCCGGCGATTCGACCCGGAAACCCAACGATCAGTGGGCGATGCCGACCGTATCAGCATCGTGGCGGCGCGGGAGCAGCTGCCAGAGTTGAGCGACACTGCATGGTTCGACGAACGCCGGGCCAGGATAGATCTGAGCGCGTGCAACGGGGGGACGATCGCGAGGTTTCAGGAAGAACTGGCGCGTTTGCTCACCGAACCCAACCCGGAAACCCTTGCTTTCTACAACGGGTTCCTCAACCGGCATACCCTGGCCGATTACCTTCCGGCGGACACCATCGTTGTGATGGACCGGCCCAACCGTTTGTCCGGGGAAGCGGAAGAGCAGGAGGCCAAGTACGAGCAGCAGCGGGCCAGCCGCCAGGACCGCGGGGAACTCCCCTACGGTTTTCCGTCGCCCTCCACCGAGTGGCGCCGGATGTCCGAAAGGATTCACGCC